>CAWJJD010000001.1:2230000-2582453 GCA_963843075.1 uncultured Actinomycetota bacterium
TCAAACTTCGTGATAGCTGGTTCTCCCCGAAATGCATTTAGGTGCAGCGTCGCGTGTTTCTTACCGGAGGTAGAGCACTGGATAGTCTAGGGGGCCCACAAGCTTACCGAAATTAACCAAACTCCGAATGCCGGTAAGTGAGAGCGCGGCAGTGAGACAGTGGGGGATAAGCTCCATTGTCGAGAGGGAAACAGCCCAGACCATCAGCTAAGGTCCCTAAGCGATAACTAAGTGGAAAAGGATGTGGAGTCGCAAAGACAACCAGGAGGTTGGCTTAGAAGCAGCCACCCTTGAAAGAGTGCGTAATAGCTCACTGGTCAAGTGATTCCGCGCCGACAATGTAGCGGGGCTCAAGTTATCCACCGAAGCTATGGCATTCATGCAATAACCCGGCCCTTGTGGTCCAGGTGTGTGGATGGGTAGGGGAGCGTCGTGTGGCGAGTGAAGCAGCGGTGTGAACCAGTTGTGGACGCCACACGAGTGAGAATGCAGGCATGAGTAGCGAATGAAGAGTGAGAAACTCTTCCGCCGAATGATCAAGGGTTCCAGGGTCAAGCTAATCTGCCCTGGGTAAGTCGGGACCTAAGGCGAGGCCGACAGGCGTAGTCGATGGACAACGGGTTGATATTCCCGTACCGGCAAAACAGCGACCCTGACGAACCCGGTGATGCTAAGTGCCCAAAACCTGCGGGATCCTTCGGGACGATGCAGGCGGAGCGCACGACCCAAACCGGTAGTAGTCAAGCGATGGGGTGACGCAGGAAGGTAGTCCAACCGTGGCGATGGTAGACCACGGCTAAGGGTGTAGGGCGCAACGTAGGCAAATCCGCGTTGCACATGCCTGAGACCTGATGGGGAGTCCGTATGGACGAAGTGGATGATCCTATGCTGTCGAGAAAAACCTCTAGCGAGCTGTGCGCCGCCCGTACCCCAAACCGACTCAGGTGATCAGGTAGAGAATACTAAGGCGATCGAGTGAACCATGGTTAAGGAACTCGGCAAAATGCCCCCGTAACTTCGGGAGAAGGGGGGCCGGATTTGTTATTGCACTTGCTGCAAGAAGCAATGATGGCCGCAGAGACCAGGCCCAAGCGACTGTTTACTAAAAACACAGGTCCGTGCGAAGTTGTAAGACGATGTATACGGACTGACTCCTGCCCGGTGCTGGAAGGTTAAGGGGACGTGTTAGTTCTTCGGAGCGAAGCGCAGAACTTAAGCCCCAGTAAACGGCGGTGGTAACTATAACCATCCTAAGGTAGCGAAATTCCTTGTCGGGTAAGTTCCGACCTGCACGAATGGAGTAACGACTTGGGCGCTGTCTCAACCATGGACTCGGCGAAATTGCACTACGAGTAAAGATGCTCGTTACGCGCGGCAGGACGGAAAGACCCCGGGACCTTTACTATAGTTTGGTATTGGTGTTTGGTTCGACTTGTGTAGGATAGGTGGGAGACTTTGAAGCTTGGACGCCAGTTCAGGTGGAGTCAACGTTGAAATACCACTCTGGTCGTATTAGATATCTAACCTAGGTCCATTATCTGGATCAGGGACAGTGCCTGATGGGTAGTTTAACTGGGGCGGTTGCCTCCTAAAATGTAACGGAGGCGCTCAAAGGTTCCCTCAGCCTGGTTGGCAATCAGGTTTCGAGTGTAAGTGCACAAGGGAGCTTGACTGTGAGAGTGACATCTCGAGCAGGGACGAAAGTCGGAACTAGTGATCCGGCGCTGGCATGTGGAAGCGGCGTCGCTCAACGGATAAAAGGTACCCCGGGGATAACAGGCTGATCTTCCCCAAGAGTCCATATCGACGGGATGGTTTGGCACCTCGATGTCGGCTCGTCGCATCCTGGGGCTGGAGTAGGTCCCAAGGGTTGGGCTGTTCGCCCATTAAAGCGGCACGCGAGCTGGGTTTAGAACGTCGTGAGACAGTTCGGTCCCTATCCGCCGCGCGCGCAGGAAACTTGAGAAAGGCTGTCCCTAGTACGAGAGGACCGGGATGGACGAACCTCTGGTGTGCCAGTTGTTCTGCCAAGAGCACGGCTGGTTAGCTACGTTCGGAAGTGATAACCGCTGAAAGCATCTAAGCGGGAAGCACGTTTCAAGATGAGGTTTCCCACCGGGTCAACCGGGTAAGGCCCCCAGTAGACGACTGGGTTGATAGGCCGGAGGTGTACAGCAGTAATGCCTAGCCGACCGGTACTAATAGGCCGAGGGCTTGTCCCTCAAAGATGTTGCGCGTCCACTGTGTGGCTCCCGAGTTACGGTCGGGAGTCATGATCGATCTCTACAGAGAGATCACATGGCTTTTGCATAACTCCATAGAGTTTCGGCGGCCATAGCGAACGGGAAATACCCGGCTCCATTCCGAACCCGGAAGTCAAGCCGTTCAGCGCCGATGGTACTGCGACCGGGAGGTCGTGGGAGAGTAGGACGTCGCCGGACATAACGTTGCTAAGGGCCGCCCCTTCATTGGGGCGGCCCTTAGTCTTTTCCCAGAGCTAACGCATGTCCGAACAGGAGCCGTCGTGCCCGAAGATCGCCAGCCTCGCAAGCCCCGCGCCAGCAGCGGGCGGCCGGGCCGACCCCAGGGGGGCGGCCGCTCGGGCGGCAAACCGGAACGCGGCGGCAAGCCTGACCGCGGAGGCAGGCCGGAACGTGGCGGCAAGCGCGACTTCAGCCGTGACCGCGGGGATGATCGCGCTGCACGCAACGAGGACCGCACCGAGAGTCAGGCGCGTTACGACGGGCCGCCGCTGCCCGAGGAGATCACGGGCAAGGAGCTCGACCGCTCTGTGCAGGCGCAGCTGCAGTCGCTGCCCGACAAGCTGGCCCTCCGGGTCGCACGTCACCTGGCGGCCGCCGGCCTGCTGATCGAGTCCGACCCCAAGACCGCCTACGAGCACACCCTGGCCGCGCGTGCCCGGGCGAGCCGACTGGCCGTCGTGCGCGAAGCCGTGGGCGAGGCGGCCTACGCCGCCGGCGAGTTCGCCGAGGCGCTCGCCGAGCTGCGTGCAGCGAAGCGGATGAACGGCGTCCAGGACTACGTCGCGATGATGGCCGACTGCGAACGCGCGCTGGGACGTCCCGACAAGGCGCTCGCGCTGGTGCGCAACGCCCCGCGGGAGAAGCTCTCACCGGCGCTGCTCGCGGAGCTCACCATCGTCGAGGCCGGCGCCCGGCGCGACCGCGGCGAGATCGATGCGGCGCTGCGGACGCTGGAGAACTCCCACCTGCTCTCCAAGTCGCGTGAGCCATGGGTGGCTCGCCTGCGCTACGCCTACGCCGACACCCTGGTGGAGGCGGGCCGGGCGACCGATGCGTTGACCTGGTTCCACCGCACGGAGGCCGTCGACGGCGATGCGAACACCGACGCCGCGGAGCGGGCGGCCGCGCTCGAGAAGTCGCTCGACACCAAGTGAGGCGTCCGTGACCGGGTTGGGGTCCAGCGCCCGGCCACTCACTGCGGAGTACGACGTCGCCGTGCTCGACCTGGACGGCGTCGTCTATGTCGGTCCTGACGCCGTCCCACACGCCTCCGAGGCGCTCAACCAGGCGCAGTCGGGCGGCATGCACCTCGCGTTCGTCACCAACAACGCCGCCCGTCCGCCTGCGGAGGTGGGGGCACATCTGCGCGACCTCGGTGTGGACGCCCATGACGAGGACGTGGTCACCAGCTCGCAGGCAGCGGCACGCCTGCTGAGCGCCCAGCTCGAGCCGGGCGCCGAGGTCT
Source organism: uncultured Actinomycetota bacterium (assembly GCA_963843075.1). Lineage (GTDB taxonomy): Bacteria > Actinomycetota > Actinomycetes > Propionibacteriales > Nocardioidaceae > Marmoricola. The sequence goes on from CAWJJD010000001.1 coordinate 2,233,730, forward strand.
TCGTGATCGGCGGGCCGGGACTCCTCGAGGCGCTGCGTGAGCGTGGGCTCGAGCCCGTCACCGAGCCGGGCGACGGCGTGGTCGCAGTGGCCCAGGGGTACGGCCCCGACATGCCGTGGCGGCGCGTCGTCCAGGGATCGATCCTGGTGCGCGCCGGACTCCCGTGGGTGGCCAGCAACACCGACATGACCATCCCCACCGCGTCGGGGGTCGGGCCGGGCAACGGCGCGCTGGTGCGGATGGTCGCGGAGTTCGCCCAGCGTGAGCCGCAGGTGGCCGGCAAGCCGATGGCACCGCTGTTCGAGGAGACCATCGCGCGGGTCGGCGGAGAGCACCCGCTGATGGTGGGGGACCGGCTGGACACCGACATCGAGGGCGCCGCGAAGATGGGCTGGGACAGCCTGCTGGTGCTGACCGGGGTGACCGGGCTCGAGGAGCTCGTGCGTGCCCGTGAGGGCGAGCGGCCCACGTTCATCGGCCGCGACCTGAGGGCGTTGGCGCAGACCCATGCCGCCCCCGAGGTGGCCGAGGACGCCGTGACCCTCGGTGGCTGGAGCGCGTCCGTCGACGACGCGCGGCTGACCCTCCAGGGGGAGGGGTCGGCGGAAGACTGGTGGCGGGTCGTCGCCGTCGCCGCGTGGCGTCATCTCGACGACACGGGCCAGCCTGTCGAGACCGACGCAGCCAGACCTCCCGAGTAGCGTGTCGCCCATGACCCAGACGCCGCAGTGGTACGCCGAGACGGTGAGCGACGACCAGCCCGACGCCCTCGACCCGGAGCATGGCGACCCGGAGCATGGCGACCCGGAGCATGGCGACCCGGAGCCGACGGGTGACGAGGCGGTCGATGCCGTGGTCGCCTCGCTCCGTGGCCTCGACGACGTGCCGGTCTCCGAGCACGTGGCCGTCTTCGAGCGCGCGCACGAGTCGCTGCGCCAGGTGCTGAGCGGAGCCGGTGAGCCGGTTCAGGCATCCCAGGCCTGAGTCGTGCCGCCTCGGCGCCTGAGGCTCGACGCCGAGCTCGTCCGCCGCGGCCTGGCGCGTTCGCGAGAGCACGCCAGCGAGCTGATCGCCGCTGGTCGCGTGAGCGTCAACAAGGCTGTGGCCAGCAAGCCCGCGACCGGCGTGACCACGGATGCCGATCTCGTCGTCCGCGACGACCCGGACAGCCCTGACTACGCGAGCCGCGGCGCCCACAAGCTGCTCGGCGCCCTGGCCGCCTTCACCCCGCTCGGACTCGAGGTCGAGGGGCGGCGCTGTCTCGACGCCGGCGCGTCCACCGGTGGCTTCACCGACGTGCTGCTGCGCGCCGGTGCTGCGGAGGTCGTGGCCGTCGACGTCGGCTACGGCCAGCTGGTCTGGGCCCTGCGCAACGACCCGCGGGTGCGGGTGCACGACCGGACCAACATCCGGGAGATCGACGCGGGACTGGTGGGCGGGCCGGTGGACCTCGTCGTCGGCGACCTGTCCTTCATCTCCCTCGAGCTGGTGCTGGATGCCCTCATCGGCGTGGCGAGGCCCGACGGCGACCTGGTGCTGATGGTGAAACCGCAGTTCGAGGTCGGCAAGGAGCGCCTCGGCAAGGGGGGAGTGGTGCGCGACCTCGGCCACCGCGCCGACGCCGTCGCCTCCGTGGCGCAGGCAGCGGCACGGCGGGGCTGGGGGGCGAGGGCCGTGACGACCAGCCCGCTGCCGGGGCCGGCGGGCAACGTGGAGTTCTTCTTGTGGCTGAGATCCGGCGCCGCGGGCGTGGACCGGGGCGCGATCGAGGCCGAGGTGGCCCGATCCGCGACCCTGGGGGTGCCGGGTGAGAAGGTGAACCCGTGACCGAGACCGAACAAACCGGACCGTCAGAGGTGCGCCGCATCCTGTTGCTGACGCACACCGGGCGCGAGGAGGCGAGAGACGTCGCCGGCGCGGTCGTGGCTGCACTCGTCGATCACGGCCTGGTGGTCCGCCTGCTCGAGGACGAGGCCAAGGAGCTCGACCTCCCCGAGCACCACGGTGTCGAGCGAGTCGGGCCCGACGGTCTCGGGCCCAACGAGTGCGAGCTCGCCCTGGTCATCGGTGGCGACGGCACCATCCTGCGCGCTGCCGAGATCACCCACGGCACCCGCACTCCGTTGCTGGGCGTCAACCTCGGTCACGTCGGCTTCCTCGCGGAGGCCGAGAGCGAGGACGTCGAGAAGATGATCGAGATGATCGTCGGGCGCCACTACGAGAGCGAGGAGCGCCTGACCCTCGACGTCGAGGTCTATCGCGACAAGGAGCTGATCGCGAGCACCTGGGCGCTCAACGAGGCCAGCATCGAGAAGGCCGCCCGCCAGCGGATGCTCGAGGTGGTCGTCGAGGTCGACGGCCGCCCGCTGAGCCGGTTCGGCTGCGACGGGGTCGTGTGCGCCACGCCGACCGGGTCGACGGCCTACAACTTCAGCGCCGGTGGACCGGTGGTCTGGCCCGGTGTCGAGGCGCTGCTGATGGTGCCGATCAGCGCCCATGCCCTGTTCGCCCGCCCGATGGTGGTGGCGCCCGGTTCGGTGATGGCCGTGGAGGTGCTCGCCCAGACCGCAGGGGCCGGCGTGCTGTGGTGCGACGGTCGACGCACGGTCGACCTGCCGCCGGGTGCCCGCATCGAAGTACGCCGCGGCACGTGGCCGATCCGTCTTGTCCGCCTGCACCAGGCCCCCTTCACCGACCGCCTCGTGGCCAAGTTCGGCCTGCCCGTCGAGGGGTGGCGCGGCTCCGTCGAGCGACGACGGCGCTCCGGCGACCGGTGACGACGACGCCATGATCGAGGAGATCCGGATCAGCTCGTTGGGCGTCATCGACGAGTCCGTCCTCGAGCTCGGCGAAGGGCTGACCGTGATCACCGGCGAGACCGGCGCCGGCAAGACCATGCTCGTCACCGCGCTCGGCCTCCTGCTCGGTGGACGTGCCGACACCGGGGCCGTGCGCACCGGTGCCCGCGCCGCCCGCGTCGAGGGGGTCGTGCGTGCCGACGAAGCGCTCGGCGCGCTCGCCGACGAGCACGGCGGCGAGGTCGAGTCCGGCCTGCTCCTGCTGGGTCGCCAGGTCTCCGCGGAGGGTCGCTCGCGAGCCTTCCTGGGTGGCGCCTCGGTGCCGGCGTCGGCGCTGGCCCGCGTGGGCGAGGTCCTGGTCGCGGTCCACGGCCAGTCCGACCAGCACCGGCTGCTCCGGCCGGAGGCGCAGCGCGAGGCGCTCGACGCCTTCGCCGGCGCCGAGCTGGCCAGAGTCCTCGATCGCTACCGGGTGGGGTTCGCCCGCCTCAGGGAGGTCGAGGCCGAGCTCCGGGAGGTGCTCGGGTCTGCGCGCGAGCGTGCTCGCGAGGCCGACGTGCTCCGACTCGGTCTCGAGGAGATCGAGGCCGTGGACCCGCAGAGCGGCGAGGAGCAGTCGCTGGCCACCGAGGAGTCACGTCTGGGTTTCGCCGACACCCTGCGCGCGGCCGCCGAGGCGGCACGGGAGGCGCTGTCCTCGGAGGAGGAGGCTCCTGACGCCCTGGGCGCCGTGGCGGCTGCGCGCCGCGCGCTGGAGAGCGTGCGCGAGCACGACCCCGAGGCCGCCGCGCTGGCCGACCGGGTCGCCGAGGTGAGCTACCTGCTGGCCGACGTGGCGGCCGACGTGGCGTCCTACGCCACGGCGGTGGACACCGATCCCGCCAGGCTCGCGGCTGTCTCCGAGCGGCGGGCGGCGCTCACCTCCCTCACCAGGAAGTACGGCGAGACCGTCGACGAGGTCCTCCAGTGGGCGCAGAGCGCTGCCGAGCGGCTCTACAGCCTGGACGGCTCCGACGAGCTCATCGCGGAGCTGCGCGCCAGCCGTGAGGACCTGCGCCGCACGCTGGCCACCGACGCCGCCGAGCTGACCCGCCTGCGCCAGCGGGCAGGCACCCGGCTCGCGAAGACCGTGACGGCCGAGCTGCACTCGCTCTCGATGCCGCACGCCCGCTTCGACGTGCGACTCGACGACGTCGAGGACGAGCTCGGTCTGCAGATCGACGACCGGCGACTGCACTTCTCGGTGACCGGCGTCGACGAGGTCGAGCTGGTGCTGGCCGCCAACACCGGCTCCGATCCCCGGCCGCTGACCAAGGGCGCCTCCGGGGGCGAGCTGTCCCGGGTGATGCTGGCCATCGAGGTGGCGCTCGCCGACACGCGGCCGGTGCCCACCTTCGTCTTCGACGAGGTGGACGCGGGAGTCGGCGGCAAGGCTGCCGTCGAGATCGGGAAGCGGCTGGCGGCACTGGCGAGGACGGCCCAGGTGCTCGTCGTCACGCACCTGCCTCAGGTTGCGGCGTTCGCCGACCGGCACGTCGTCGTGCGCAAGAGCAGCGACGGCAGCGTGACCACCTCCGGCCTGCTGGCACTCGACGACGCCGGCCGCGTCCAGGAGCTCTCGCGGATGCTGGCCGGGCTCGAGGAGTCCGACACCGCGATGGCCCATGCGCAGGAGCTGCTGGAGGTCGCCCGGGAGTCGGGCGGGCACGCCGACCACCAGCCGGGGAAGCCCACGCGAGGTGTCGTGTCACGAAGCCCCAGGAAATCTTGATAGGGTCGAACCCCGTGGAACACCGCACCTTTTGCGCCCGTCGAGTCCACGGGGAGCCCTCTTGGTAACACCGCAGCAGACCAAGCACGTCTTCGTCACGGGGGGCGTCGCCTCGTCCCTGGGCAAGGGGCTGACTGCCTCCAGCCTGGGCCGGCTCCTCCGCTCGCGCGGACTGCGGGTCACCATGCAGAAGCTCGACCCCTACCTCAACGTCGACCCCGGGACGATGAACCCGTTCCAGCACGGTGAGGTGTTCGTCACCAACGACGGCGCCGAGACCGATCTCGACATCGGGCACTACGAGCGCTTCCTCGACACCGACCTCGGCCAGATCGCCAACGTCACGACCGGGCAGGTCTACTCGAGCGTGATCGCCAAGGAGCGGCGGGGCGACTACCTCGGCGACACCGTCCAGGTCATCCCGCACATCACCAACGAGATCAAGGACCGGGTCCTTGCCATGGGCGGCGACGACATCGACGTGGTCATCACCGAGGTGGGCGGCACCGTCGGCGACATCGAGTCGCTGCCGTTCCTCGAGGCCGCCCGTCAGGTGCGCCACGACGTGGGTCGCGACAACGTCTTCTTCCTGCACGTCTCGCTGGTGCCGTGGATCGGGCCGTCGCAGGAGCTCAAGACCAAGCCCACGCAGCACTCCGTGGCAGCCCTGCGCTCGATCGGCATCCAGCCGGACGCGATCGTGTGCCGTTCGGACCGTGAGCTGCCGGCGTCGGTGAAGAAGAAGATCTCGCTGATGTGCGACGTCGACGAGGAGGCCGTGGTGACCGCCGCCGACGCCCCGTCGATCTATGACATCCCCAAGGTGCTGCACCGCGAGGGTCTCGACGCCTATCTCGTACGCCGCCTCAACCTGCCCTTCCGCGACGTCGACTGGACTCTGTGGGACGACCTGCTGCAGCGGGTCCACCACCCCAACGAGGAGGTGACCGTCGGCCTGGTCGGAAAATACATCGACCTCCCGGACGCCTACCTCTCGGTCGCCGAGGCCCTGCGCGCCGGCGGCTTCGCCCACGAGGCCCGGGTCAACATCGTGTGGATCGCCTCCGACGAGTGCGAGACCCCCGAGGGCGCTGCCCGCAAGCTCAGCGACGTCGACGCCATCTGCGTGCCCGGTGGCTTCGGCATCCGCGGCATCGAGGGCAAGCTCGGTGCGCTGACCTTCGCCCGCACCCACAAGATCCCCACCCTCGGCCTGTGCCTGGGCCTGCAGTGCATGGTGATCGAGTTCGCGCGGCAGCAGGCGGGGCTCGAGAAGGCGGCCTCCACCGAGTTCGACCCCGACTGCCCCGAGCCGGTCATCGCGACCATGGCCGAGCAGCACGCCTTCGTCGAGGGCGCCGGAGATCTCGGCGGGACCATGCGGCTCGGCCTCTACCCGGCCGACCTCAAGGAGGGCTCGGTCGTGCGTGCGGCCTACGACCAGGCCAGGGTCGAGGAGCGGCACCGACACCGCTACGAGGTCAACAACGCCTACCGCGACCAGCTCGAGGCTGCCGGCCTGGTGTTCTCCGGCACCTCCCCCGACAACTCCCTGGTGGAGTTCGTGGAGCTTCCGGCCGACGTGCACCCCTACTACGTCGCCACCCAGGCCCACCCTGAGCTGCGCTCGCGGCCGACCCGGCCGCACCCGCTCTTCGCCGGCCTCGTCGAGGCCGCGATCCAGCGCCAGCGCGAGCTGCTCATCCCGATCGACGAGAGTGCCCTCAAGCGGCGTTGGGCGGTCGACGACGACGTCACGATGGACGAGCCCGAGCCGACCGAGAAGACGGTCGATCCGACACTCGACCGTGCCTGAGCTCGCCGACGAGCCGCTCACCTGGCCCGTGCTGGACTCGCGCGAGATCCACCGGGACGACTGGGTGGTGGTGCTGCGCGAGGACATCGTGCAGCGTCCCGGCCACCCCGACCAGACCTTCGGCCGGCTGGTGGTGGAGCACCCGGGTGCGGCGCTGGTCCTCGCGATCGACGACGACGAGCGGGTCTGCTGCATCCGCCAATACCGCCATGCGGCCAGTGGCGTCTTCGTCGAGCTGCCGGCGGGCCTGTGCGACCAGGAGGGGGAGGATCCCCAGCTCACTGCCGTGCGCGAGCTGCGTGAGGAGGCCGAGCTCAAGGCCGAGCAGTGGCGACACCTGGTCAGCCTCTATCCGAGCGCGGGGATCACCGGCGAGCTGCACCACATCTACCTCGCGACCGGGCTCTCGCGCGAGGAACGTGGCGACTTCGAGCTGCGCGCCGAGGAGGCCGACATCGAGAAGGTGTGGGTCCCCGTCGACGAGCTCCTCCAGGCGGTGCTGGACGGCCGGGTCCGCGAGGGCCCGATCGCCGCCGCCGTGCTCACCTACACCGTGCTGCGCCAACGCGGCGAGGTCTGAGCGCAGGCAGCGAGCCGGGCGCCTGCTCGTGGCGAACGCCCGGCCCGGGTCGTGGCCCCGGGGCTACTGGCCCTCGAGCACCACGTGGAGCTCGTCGGCGACGAGACCGTGCGCGTTCTTGTGCACGCAGTTCGCCGCTTCGGGGTCCGGTGCGTCCACGAGGCAGAAGATCTGGCCTTCGGCCTCGTCGACCCAGTACCGCAGGTAGTGCACGCCGAACTCGTCCTGTGTCTTCAGGTCGGCCGCATGTGCTGCGGCGACCTCCTCGAGGGTCACGGGGTTGCCGAGCCGGTGGACATCCATGTAGAGGGGCATGGCAGTTTCTCCTTGTTGTGGTGGTACCTCAGTCAAGGCCGCCCGGAGCGCCCGCACATCGGACGTCTTCCCCATCTTGGCGCGGGGGCCTCCCCAGGTCGGGGCAGCCCTCAGGAGGACGGCGTGACGATTCCGCGGCGTACGGCGGCCGCCGCAGCACGGGCGCGGCTCGGCTCACCCAGCTTGGTGAGCACCGAGGAGACGTGGTGGCCGACCGTCTTGGGCGAGAGCACCAGCGCCTCGGCGATCCCGGCGTTGGAGAGGCCCTCGACCAGCAGGGCCAGCACCTCGAGCTCCCGGGAGGTGAGACCCGCGCGAGCCTCCTGCTCGGCCGACCTCGGCCCACGCGGCAGCGAGAGGCCCGAGGCCCGCCGGTCGCGGAGGACCGCGGCGCGGACGACGGGCGCGCCGATGCCGTCGAGGACGTCCAGCGCACGGCGGGCCGACCCGAGATCGGGGAGGCGCGCCAGGCTCAGGGCCGCCCACATGGGGGCGCCGATCTCGCTCCACCGCGCCGCGGCCTCGCGCCAGTGCCCGGTCAGCATCAGTGCGAAGGGCTCCGGGAGTTCGACGGGGGACTCGCGCGGGTTCCCGGCAACCCGGAACCACCAGGCCAGCTCGCCGAGGGCCCACGCCTGGGGTCGTTCCACCGAGGACTGCCACGCACGTTCCAACGCCGCAGGGATGTCCTCGACGCGGTCCGAGAGCCACGCCGCCTCCGCCTCGGCTGTGGCGACAGGGACCAGCCGCTGGACCTCCTGCGTGCGGGAGGCGAGCTCGGAGGCCTCGGCGAGCAGCCCATCAGCGTCCTGGTCGCGCCGCAGGGCGACCTGGGCTGCCGCCACCAGCGCCGGGATCCGGACGACCGCTGCCAGGTGCGGGCGGGCCAGGAGACGGCGCGAGAGGTCCTCGGCGGCGTCGAGCCGTCCCTGCTCGGTCAGCAGGCGGGCTCGCCAGGCCGTCATGTAGTGCTCCCACGAGTCGAGGTCGCGCTCGGCGCAGTAGGCGATGCCCGCCTCCAGCTGCCGGTCGGCCTCGGCGAAACGTCGGGCGGTGACCGAGGTGCTGCCCAGGTTGGTGAACGCCCTGGCGGCGTGCTCGTGGGCGTCGGCGGCGATGGCCAGGTCGAGGCTCTGCTCCATGCGGGTCAGGCCACCGTGCTCATCGCCGGCCAGCGCCTGGGCTGCTCCGACGTTGTTCAGTGCGTGGATCTCCACGTCGCCGTCGCCGAGGTTCCGCGCCAGCTCGAGGGCTCGCCCACCCCACTCGACGGCCGCCTGCTCGTCGTTGGCCAGCATCGCCAGCTGAGCCTTGTTGCTGTAGGCCATGGCCAGCTCGGCGTCGGCTCCGAGCGGTTCGAGCGTGCCGATGGCGCGCACGGCCCAGGCCTCGGCTTCTTCGTTGGTGCCCAGGAACCAGGCCAGGCGCGAGAGCCAGCGCTCGGTCACGCCCCGGTCCCGCAGGTCCTCGGCGAGGTCGAGGGCCTCCAGCCGGGCCTCGTGGGCCTGGACGAGGTCGCCGGTCAGGTAGCACTCGTAGGAGAGCACCGAGCAGAGCTCGAAGCGCTGCGGATCGCCGACGGGGTGGGAGCGCAGGCAGAGGCGGTAGAGCTCCGCGGACTCCCGGTGTGCCCCCAGGCGAGCGGCGCGCTCGGCGGCGCGCGGGCCGTGGCGGCGTACGGCGTCCTGGTCACCGCAGGCGGCGGCGTGGAAGGTCATCCGCCGGTCGTCGGCCTGGCCCGCGGCCGGGAGCGCCCGCAGGGCAGCAGCGTGCAGCCCGGCGGCCGTCGAGGGCAGCAGCGAGTCGGAGACCGCGAGGCGTGCCAGCGCGTGCCGGAAGTCCCACCCGCGGCCGTCACCGACCAGCAGCCCCGAGGCGACGCACTCGTCGACTGCGGCCGGAGGCCGACCGGAGACCTCGGCGAGCAGAGCGAGCTCGGAGGGCTGGCCGAGCACGGCCGCCGCGGCGAGCACCTGGCGCCCGCCGGGGGACAGTCGAGAGACCCGGGCGAGCACGGCGTCGCGGACCGTCGGCGGCAGCTGCGACTCACCGTAGGCGAGGAGCTCGGTCACGTAGAAGGCGTTGCCGCCCGTCCGCGCGAAGATCTGGTCGGCATCGAGGTGGGAGTCGGCTGCAAGGGTCCGCACTCCCGACGGCGTGAGCGGGGGCACCGTCATCCGGACCACCGCCGAGGAGCTGGTCAGGTCGCCGAGGGTGACGGCCAGCGGATGGCCCGGAGTGACCTCCTCGGTGCGGTAGACCGCGACGAGCAGCACCGGGAGGCTCTCCAGGCGCCGGCCCAGGTAGCGGAGCAGGTCGAGGGTCGCCTCGTCGGCCCACTGCACGTCGTCGAGGACCAGCAGCGTCGGGGTGGCGGCCAGCAGGTCACGGACCTGCCGGAACAGCGAGACCCGGTCGACGACGGCCCCACCCTCGACCAGGCCGAGAAGCCGAGGCATCGCCTCGAGGACCGGCCCGAGCGCCGCCGGCGTGGTCAGGTTGTCGCTGGTGCCCCGCAGCACCCGGACGGCGGAGTCGCTCTCCGCGACGGCAGCGCTCAGGGCGGTCGTCAACGACGTCTTGCCGACCCCGGCCTCGCCGGCGACGAAGACGACGCTGCCCTGACCGGCCGAGGCAGCGTCGAGCAGGCCACGCAGGCTCGTCAGGAGCTTGTCACGCTCGAGTAGCACCTGATCATTCAAGCCGGGCTCACGCGACCGGTCCACCACGGCCGGTGTCGTCGCGGCATACGATCCGCGGGTGACCTCACCCACGCCCGACCTCTCCGGCCTGCTCTCGGGTCTGCTCTCCGGTCTGCTCTCCGGCCACCCGGTCATCGACGGGCACAACGACCTGCTGTGGGTGGCCCGCGAGCAGGTCGGCTACGACTTCGAGCGGCTCGAGCTCACCGACAGCCCCGCCTGCCGGGCACTCGGCGCGCACACCGACCTCCCTCGGCTGCGCGCCGGGGGAGTCGGTGCCCAGTTCTGGTCGGTGTTCGTGCCGGCCACGCTGAGTGGTGACGCGGCCGTGACCGCGACCCTGGAGCAGGTCGACGGCTGCCACACCATGATCCGGAGGTACGCCGATCAGCTGGCCCTCGCGACGACGGTCGAGGACGTGGAGCGTGCCTGGCAGCAGGGCAGGATCGCCAGCCTGATGGGTGCCGAGGGTGGCCACCAGATCAACGAGTCGCTCGGCACCCTGCGGATGCTGCACCGGCTCGGCGTGCGCTACCTGACCCTGACCCACAACGACAACGTGCCGTGGGCCGACTCCGCCACCGACGAGCCGGTGCTCGGGGGCCTCTCCGACTTCGGCCGCGAGGTGGTCGCGGAGATGAACCGGATCGGGATGCTCGTCGACCTCAGTCACGTCAGCGCCGACGTGATGCGCCAGGCGTTGGACGTCTCCACGGTGCCGGTCGTCTTCTCGCACTCCTCGGCGCGAGCCGTCACCGATCACCCCCGCAACGTGCCTGACGACGTGCTCGGACGGCTCGGCGTCAACGGCGGCGTCTGCATGGTCACCTTCGTGCCGAAGTTCGTCAGCCAGCAGGTGGCCGACTGGGATGCCGCGGGCGAGCCGGGCGAGCCGCCCCCCGCCACGCTGCAGGACGTCGTGGGCCATCTCGAGCACGTGCGGGAGGTCGCCGGGATCGAGCACGTGGGTCTGGGTGGCGACTACGACGGCACCGACTGGCTGCCGGAGGGGCTCGAGGACGTCACCGGCTATCCGCGCCTGCTGGCGGCGCTGGCCGACCGCGGCTGGTCCGAGGACGACCTGGCCGGGCTGACCTGCCGAAACGTGCTGCGCGCGATGGGCGACGCGGGTCTCACCGCCGCCCACGAGACGGCCTAGAGTGACGCAGGTCGCCCCGACGGCGTGGCGGCACCCGCACCCGGCGGCGAACTGAGGAGGGACACCTTGCGCATCGGCGTACCGAAGGAAGTCAAGAACCACGAGTACCGGGTGGCGATCACCCCCATCGGGGTCCACGAGCTGGTGGCCAACGGTCACGAGGTGCTGGTCCAGAAGGACGCCGGCGTCGGGTCGCAGGTCGACGACGCGGCCTATGTCGCCGAGGGTGCCACCATCATCGAGTCCGCCGACGACGTGTGGGCCGAGGCCGAGATGGTGCTCAAGGTCAAGGAGCCGGTCGAGGAGGAGTACCACCGGATGCGCGAGGGGCAGGTGCTGTTCACCTACCTGCACCTGGCCGCCGACCGTCCGCTGACCGACGAGCTGCTCGAGCGCAAGGTCACCGGCATCGCCTACGAGACCGTGCAGCTGCCGTCCGGCTCGTTGCCGCTGCTCTACCCGATGTCCGAGGTCGCGGGCTGCCTCGCGCCCCAGGTCGGCGCCTACTCGATGATGAAGGCCCAGGGCGGGCGTGGGGTGCTGATGGGTGGCGTCGGCGGCGTCGCCAACGCCAAGGTCGTGGTGATCGGTGCCGGTGTCTCGGGGCAGAACGCCGCGAACATCGCGCTCGGCATGGGTGCGGAGGTGACCCTGCTCGACACCGACCTGGACAAGCTGCGGATGTCGTTCTGGCGCTACAACAACCAGGTGCACGGCCTGGCCTCCTCCAAGCTGGCGATCGAGCAGCACGTCCTCGAGGCCGACATGGTCATCGGGGCGGTGCTGATCCCCGGCGCCAAGGCGCCCAAGCTGGTCAGCAACGAGCTGGTCTCGCGGATGAAGCCGGGCTCGGTGCTCGTCGACATCGCGGTCGACCAGGGTGGCTGCTTCGAGGACACCCACGCGACCACGCACGCCGACCCGACCTACACCGTGCACAACTCGGTGTTCTACTGCGTGGCCAACATGCCAGGCGCGGTGCCGAACACCTCGACCTACGCCCTGACGAACGCGACCCTGCCCTACACCGTCGCGCTGGCCAACAAGGGCTGGGAGCAGGCGTGCCAGGCAGACCCCTCGCTGGCACTGGGCCTGAACACCTACCAGGGCCAGCTCGTCAACGCACCGGTCGCCGAGGCGCACGGCCTGGAGTCGGTGTCGCTCGACACCGTCCTGCGCTGACCCGGTGAGCGAGGTCGCGGCCGGTCCGAGCGCGCTCGTGCGTGCCGTCCGCACCTACCTCGACCACCTCGTCGTCGAGCGCGGGCTGGCGGAGAACTCGGTCAAGTCCTACCGGCGCGACCTGCGTCGCTACCTCGGCTACCTCGACCTGCTGGGCGTGACCGAGCTCGACCAGGTCACCGAGCAGACGGTCAGCGGCTTCCTGATGGCCCTGCGCGAGGGCGACCGGGAGCACCAGCCGCTCAGCGCCACCTCGGCCGGGCGCAGCGTCGTCGCGGTCCGGGGGTTCCACAAGTTCGCGGTCAGGGACGGCCTCGCGACGAGCGACCCGTCGGCAGCGGTGCGACCCCCGAGCCCGGCCAAGCGGCTGCCCAAGGCCATCCCCCTGGGCGACGTCGAGAAGCTGCTCGAGGCCGCCGGTGCGCCCGGGACCGCGCTGGCACTGCGCGACCGGGCGTTGCTGGAGATCCTCTACGGGACGGGTGCGCGGATCTCCGAGGCGGTCGGGCTCGACCTCGACGACCTCGAGCTCGACGACCCGGCCGGGAGCAGCGTGCTGCTGCGCGGGAAGGGTTCCAAGGAGCGGATCGCACCGGTCGGGCGGTTCGCGCAGGAGGCCGTGCAGGCCTACGTGGTCCGGGGTCGCCCCGAGCTGCTCGAGGCGGGGCCGAGCGGGGCGACGGCGCGCGGGGCGATGTTCCTCAACGCCCGGGGCGGCCGGCTGTCCCGCCAGAGCGCGTGGGCCGTGATCGTGAAGGCCGCCGAGCGCGCGGGGATCAGCGCCGAGGTCTCGCCACACACGCTGCGGCACTCGTTCGCCACACACCTGCTCGAGGGCGGCGCGGACGTGCGGGTGGTCCAGGAGCTGCTCGGTCACGCCTCGGTGACCACCACGCAGGTCTACACGCTCGTGACGGTCGACAGCCTGCGCGAGGTCTACGCCGCGTCGCACCCGCGGGCCCTGCAGTGACCCCCTCCAACGGTGGCCAGGTGAGTCCAGCCCTCCGCCTGCTCGACGGCGTGAGCTGGCAGGGCGCCCCCCTCGCCGGCGATCGACCCGCCGCGCTGCTGGCTGCCCTGGCGCTGGCGCCTGCCGGCGTCTCCGACTCGGCACTGATCGACGTCGTGTGGGGCGAGGACCGTCCGGTCAACCCGACCAAGGCGCTGCAGGTGCTGGTGTCGCGCGTGCGGTCGCAGTGCGGTGCCGAGGTGCTGGCCCGGCACGCCAACGGCTATCGGCTCGCGGTCGACCATGACGACGTGGATGCGCTCCTGATCGGCAGGTTGCTGGAGCGGGGGACAGCCCGGCTCGCAGCGGGGGACGCCGTCGAGGCGGCGACGTTGGCCCGCCAGGCGCTCGACCTCGCGGCGGGTGACGAGGTGTCGGCCGACGGGCCCCTGGCCGAGGTGCGCTCCCGCGCGCGGCGTACGGCACAGGAGGCGCGGCGCCTGCTCGGACTCTCCCTCGCCCGCTCCGGGCGTGAGCGCGAGGCACTGGAGCACCTGCAGGCCGTCCTTCGCGGCGACGACGACAGCGAGGTCCTGGAGGCCCTGCTCCGTGCCGAAGCGGTCGTGAACGGCGCACCCGCGGCCCTGGCGCACTACGAGGCCTATCGCAGGGAGCTGCGCGACCGGCTCGGGGTCGACCCGTCCGACGCGCTCAGGCGGCTGCACCGCGAGCTGCTCGCCGCCGACGACCCCGTCCGGACGGGGCTTCGCTGGGACGCCGAGGAGCTGCTGGGCCGGGCGGCCGACCTCGCCCGCCTGCGGGCCTCGGTGCGCACGAGCCGCCTGACCTCGATCATCGGCCCGGGGGGGATCGGCAAGACCCGGATCGCCCACGTGCTCGCGCGCGAGGCCACCCAGACCCGCGTGCACTTCGTCGAGCTGGTCGGCATCACCTCGCCCGAGGACGTGGTGGCCGAGGTCGGTGCCGCGCTGGGGGTGCGCGACTCGGTGACGTCCCGGCGCACGCACACGCCGGCGCAGCGCGCCGACATCCGTGGCCGCATGGCGCAGGAGCTGGACAGCAGCCCGACCCTGCTCGTCCTCGACAACTGCGAGCACGTGGTGGAGGCCGTCGCCTCCCTCGTGGCGTTCCTGCTGGTCACCGCCCGCGACCTGCGCGTCGTGACGACCAGCCGGGCTCCGCTCAACATCGCCGCGGAGCACGTCGTGCTGCTCGACCAGCTCGCCGCTGCCGACGGCGCCGCGCTGTTCGTACGACGGGCCAGGGCCGCCCGCCCCACCGCGGAGCTCGACCCGGTCCTCGTCGACGACGTGGTGGCCCGGCTCGACGGGTTGCCGCTCGCCATCGAGCTGGCCGCCGCCCGGCTGCGCACGATGTCGCTCGAGGAGCTCCGCCAGCGTCTCGAGGACCGGTTCGCCGTGCTCCGGGGCCGGGACCGGTCGGCGCCGGCCCGGCACCAGACGCTGACCGCAGTGATCGCGTGGTCGTGGGAGCTGCTCGGCCCGCGGGAGCAGCGCGCGATGGCCTGGCTCTCGGTGTTCCACGACGGCGTCGGCATCGGGTCCGCGGAGGCGGTGCTGGGCGCCGACGCGATGGACCTGGTCGAGGCACTGGTCGACCAGTCGCTGCTGTCGGTGACCGAGACCGACGGGGTGGTCCACTACCGGATGCTCGAGACGGTCCGTGAGTTCGGGATCCTCCGGCTCGCCGAGTCCGGGGAGCGGTCGGCCGCCCTGGCCGCCCAGACCGCCTGGGCGGTGGCGATGGCCGACCGGCTGAGCGAGGACCTCTTCGCGGCGAGGCAGGTGGCCGCGGTCGACGAGCTCATCCAGGAGGAGAACAACCTCGCTGACGTGCTGCGTCGGGCGCTGGCGGACGACGATGCCGCGACCGCCGTACGCCTGATCGCGACGCTGGGGACCTTCTGGCTGATCACCGGGAACAACCCGCGGGTGTTCTCGATCGTGGACGTCGCCGAGCAGATGATGGGGCGCTGGGACCCGCCACCCGAGCTCGTCCCGGCCACGCAGGGCGCCCTCTCCATCCTGATCAGTCACATGGGCTTCTTCGCCGACCGGCCGCTGGGCCCGGTGATCGACGCGCTGGCGCGGCTCGGTGCGCCCGAGGAGCCGATGGCGCGGGCGGCGTACGCGATGTTCGTGGAGGCCGAGTCCGAGCTCGACCGCATCGAGTCCCTGCTCCGGCTGGCCGCCGCCGCGGAGCCGGCCACGGCGCTGACGGCGCTGCAGTGGGCAGGGGTCCTGGCGGAGAACGAGGGGGAGATCGACGCGGCCCGCGGCTACGCCCAGCGGGCCCTTGCCCTCGCCCTCGCCGCCGACCAGGACACGACGCCCTGGCAGCGCGCCATGCTGCACACGCAGCTGGCCCTGCTCGCCATGCAGGTCGGGGACCCGACCACCGCGGCCGAGCACGCCGCGATCGGGTGGCCCCTGCTGGTCCGGCTGCACGCCGCCGACGACGCGGTCCAGGTGCGCGCCGGGATGGCGATGGGCGCCCTGCTGATGGGTGACGTGGGGGAGTGCGAACGGATCCTCGAGGAGGTCCGCGAGATGCAGCAGGGCCCGTCGTTCGGTGGCCAGACCATCGAGGCCTCGACCAGGGCCGAGCTGGCCCTCGCCAAGGGTGATGTCGGCGGCGGCCTCGAGGCCTATGTGGAGGCGGTCGCCCAGATGTCGGCCATCCGGTTCCCGGGGATGGAGACCTCGGGGATGGAGCCGTGGACCATCGTGGCCGAGTCCGCGGCGCTCACCGCGCACGTGCACTTCGCGACGACCCCGACCCAGCTCCAGCGCCGGGACGAGCTGGCGGACACCCTGGTGCGCAAGGGCCTGCGGCTGCTCCAGCTCCAGGAGAGCTTCCTGGACTTCCCGGTGACCGGGATGATGCTCGCCGGTCTGGGGGCCTGGGTGCTCCAGCGTGGCACCGACCCGGAGACCGGCATCCGGATGCTGGTGATGGCGCAGCGGTTCTCCTACAACCGCACCTTCCCGGTGATGGCGTGGGCGACCCTGGCGGAGGCCGCCGACGGCGCACGACCCGGCCGGCTCGCCGAGCTCCTGGAGGAGTACGACGGGCGTCCGGGTCGTGAGCTGATCGGCGAGGCGGCAGAGCTCGTGGTCGCGGCGGGAAAGAGCTGAGCCCGTCGGTTTCCCCTGCTGACCGGGGATCCCTGCACCTGGTGAGGGTTGCAAGCCTCGACAAGCGTCGGCTTCCCCGGCCGACCGGGGAAACCGGCAGCTAGATCTTCCGCGCGAAGCTGCGCACCGCCAGGGGAGCGAAGATCGCGATCACGAGCCCGCAGCCCAGCAGGGCCCAGCCGACCTCGCCCGTGAACTGGCCGTCGTTGGCCAGCGAGCGGACCGCCGAGACGACGTGGGAGACCGGGTTGACCTGCACGAAGCTCTGCAGCCAGCCCGGCAGGGTGTCGGCCGGCACGAACGCGTTGGACAGGAAGGTCAGCGGGAACATCACCATCAGCGAGTAGCCCTGCACCACCTGGGCGCTCTTGCCGACCGTGCCGAACCAGGTGAACACCCAGGCCAGCGACCAACCGGCGATGATCGCCAGGATGATGGCCGCGAACACACCGGGGAAGCCGCCGCCGGGGCGGTAGCCCATCGCGATGCCGGTGGCGAAGGTGAGGGTCGCGGCGATCGCGTAGCGCAGCATGTCCGCGACCATCGGCCCGGCCAAGGGTGCGATCCGCGCGATCGGCAGCACCCGGAAGCGGTCGAAGACGCCCTTGTCCATGTCCTCCCGCAGCTGGACGCCGGTGGCGACGCAGGCGGTGAGCACGGTCTGCGCGATCAGTCCGGGGATCAGGATCGGCAGGTAGGCGTCCACGCCGCCGGAGACGGCGCCGCCGAAGATGTAGGCGAACATCGCGGTGAACAGCAGCGGCTGGATGGTCACGTCGAAGAACTGCTCGAAGTTGCGCCGCATCTTCAGCGTGGCTCGCCAGGCCATGGTCATCGTCTGGCTGAACGTCTCGGCCAGGGTGACGTGCGTGGAGAGCCCGGCCGCGGGGTCCTCGGCGAACGGGTCGCGGACGGGGGTGGTGGTCATGGTGGTCATCGGACCGCCTCCAGGTCATCGTTGTGGTCGGTGGAGCCGACCGCCTCGCTGTGCGCGCCGTCCGGGTCGGAGCCGTCCTGCCCGGACTCGTGCGTGTCGTGTCCGGTGAGGGCGAGGAACACCTCGTCGAGCGAGGGCTTCTGCACCGTGATCGACTCGATGCCGATCGAGGCCTCCCGCAGCCGCACGAGCACGTCGATCGCCTCGTCGCTGCGCTGCAGGGCGACGTTGAGCCGCCGGGCCTCGGGGGTGAGCACGGGCTGCTCGGAGAGCAGTGCCTCCACGATCTGGGTCGCGGCCGGGATGTCGTCGGCCGAGACCAGCTGGAGCTGGAGCGTGGAGCGGCCGACCGAGGACTTCAGCTCGTCCGAGGTGCCCTCGGCGACCTTCACGCCGCGGTCGATCACCGCGATCCGGTCGGCGAGCTGGTCGGCCTCGTCGAGGTACTGCGTGGTCAGCAGGATCGTGCTGCCCTGCGCGACCAGCTCACGGATGGTGGCCCACATCTGGCCGCGGGTGCGCGGGTCGAGCCCCGTGGTGGGCTCGTCGAGGAAGATCAGCGGCGGGCGGGTGATCAGGCTCGCCGCCAGGTCGAGGCGTCGGCGCATGCCGCCGGAGAACTGTGAGATCGGCTTGGCGGCCGCGTCCTCGAGCCCGAACTGCTCGAGCAGCTCTGATGCCGTCCGACGCGACCGGTCGCGGTCGAGCCCCTGGAGGCGGCCGAAGAGCACGAGGTTCTCGGTGGCGGTGAGGTTCTCGTCGACCGAGGCGTACTGCCCCGTGACGCCGAGCAGCTGGCGCACGACGTGCGGCTTGCGGCGTACGTCGACGCCGAAGATCCGCGCGTCGCCCTCGTCGATCGGCAGCAGGGTCGCGAGCATCTTGAGCATGGTGGTCTTGCCGGCGCCGTTGGGACCGAGGACGCCGAAGACCTCGCCGCGATGCACGGTGAGGTCGACGCCGTCGACGGCGCGCTGGTCGCCGAACCGCTTGACCAGGCCGTGGGCCTCGACGGCCGGCGCGGGGGTGGAGGACTGGAGTTTCGTCATGTCACCGAGTGTGCGACCCCCCGGTTTCACCGCAGTTTCACGAAGCCCTCACCGACACTCACCGGGCTCTGGTCATGCACAGGTTTGTGCACAGGACTAGCAGACGCTGTGCATCCACGGCGCGGCGCTACACACATCCCATCCCCAGATTCGGATGATGGACCTGATGCGTTTGCCTTCGGCTTGTGACCCGTAGGTCAGGTGCATAGAGTCGCGCCCGCGGCTTGGCGGTAAGTCGACAAACAGTGGGCCCGGTCCGGGGAAGGACTCGGCCCGCGAACGGCGGAGAGGACTGCACCATGACCGGTGCCAACGGGTTCGGGAGATTCTTCGGCAGCTCAGCCCCCGAGGTCCCCCCGTTGCTCCGACCTCCCGCGCCGCCCGGGGAGGGTGCCGACCAGGGTGCGGCCGAGCCGCTGCAGTTCCCGGGTGCCACCCGGTCCACGACCGAGGTCGAGACCGTCGTGGAGCAGGAGCCCGTCGCCAGGAGCCCGTCGAGGAGCCCGTGCTGGGCGCGACCGGGCGCCCGACCCCGCACTTCCCGGACCCGCGGCCGCTCACCGAGCACGGCAACGCGCGCGTCATCTCGATGTGCAACCAGAAGGGTGGGGTCGGCAAGACCACGACCACGATCAACCTCGGTGCCTCGCTGGCGGAGTTCGGTCGCAAGGTCCTGCTCGTCGACTTCGACCCGCAGGGTTCGCTCTCGGTGGGGCTGGGGCTCAACCCGCACCAGATGGACCTCACCATCTACAACCTGCTGATGCAGCGCGACGTGACCCTCGACGAGGTCGTCGTGCCCAGTGGCATCCCCGGCATGGACCTCCTCCCGTCCAACATCGACCTGTCCGCCGCCGAGGTGCAGCTGGTGCACGAGGTGGCGCGCGAGCAGACGCTGCAGCGCGTGCTGGCCCCGGCGCTCGAGCAGTACGACGTCATCCTGATCGACTGCCAGCCCTCGCTCGGCCTGCTCACCGTCAACGCGCTGACCGCCTCCGACGGGGTGATCGTGCCGCTGGAGTGCGAGTACTTCGCACTGCGTGGCGTGGCCCTCCTCAAGACGACCATCGACAAGGTCCAGGAGCGGCTCAACCCCAAGCTGACCGTCGACGGTGTCCTCGGCACCATGTTCGACGGCCGGACCCTGCACAGCCGCGAGGTCATGCAGCGCCTCGTGGAGGCGTGGGGCGACAAGGTCTTCCACACCGTCATCCGGCGCACCATCAAGTTCTCCGACTCCACCGTCGCCGGCGAGCCGATCACCAGCTATGCCTCGACGTCCGGTGGTGCCGAGTCCTACCGCCAGCTGGCCAAGGAGGTGGCGGTCCGTTGTCTCGACGTGTGAGCCTCCCCGCGGCGGACGACCTGTTCCGCGGCAACCGCACCATGACGGCCGTGCCCGACCCCGCCGAGGCAGCCGCGGCGGCGAAGTCGCCGGCCAAGCGGCCCTCGAGCGGGCGGGTCCGCCACGACGAGAAGATGACCGTCTACGTCACGGCCGACGAGCTGCTCGAGCTCGAGCACGCCCGGCTCGAGCTGCGACGGCACCAGGGGCTGGCGGTCGACCGGGGCCGGCTGGTCCGGGAGGCCCTCGCCATCGTGCTCGCGGACCTCGAGGCCAACGGCGACGACAGCGTGCTGGTGCAGCGGCTGATCGCTCGATGAGGTCCGCATGACCGATCTCGCGGTGGCTCCCGACGAGACGGCCAAGGGCCCGGGGTCGGGTCCGGGTCCGGGTCGGAGGAGGCTGCGGCCAGCGCTGGCTTCGCCGTACACCTGGCCAACTTCGAGGGGCCCTTCGACCTCCTGCTGAGCCTGATCAGCAAGCACAAGCTCGACGTCACCGAGGTGGCGCTCTCGCAGGTCACCGACGAGTTCATCGCGCACATCAAGGCCGCTGGTGAAGTGTGGGACCTCGAGCAGACCACGTCGTTCCTGCTGGTCGCCTCCACCCTGCTCGACCTCAAGGCCGCCCGGCTGCTGCCGCAGGGCGATGTCGAGGACGAGGAGGACCTGGCGCTGCTCGAGGCGCGTGACCTGCTGTTCGCCCGGCTGCTGCAGTACCGCGCCTTCAAGCAGGTCGCCGACATCCTGGACGGACGGATCGCGGGGGAGGCCAGGCGCCACCCGCGCTCGGTCGGCCTCGAGGAGCGGTTCGCCAACCTGCTGCCCGACGTGCTGATCGGGCTGGGGCTCGAGGAGTTCGCGAGCCTCGCCGCCCGGGCTCTCGCTCCCAAACCGGAGCCGGAGACCATCGGGCTCGGCCACATCCACGCACCCGCGGTGAGCGTGCGCGAGCAGGCGACCGTCGTGGTGGGCCGGCTCAAGGGCAGCGGGACGATGACCTTCCGGGCGCTGGCCGCCGACGCCCCCGACATGATGACCCGGGTGGCGCGGTTCCTGGCGCTGCTCGAGCTGTTCCGAGAGGGCGTCGTCTCCTTCGACCAGATGACCCCGCTGGGCGAGCTGAGCATCCGCTGGACCGGCTCGGAGGACACCGAGGTGGAGATCAACGACGAGTTCGACGGTGCTCCTCCCGAGGAGCCGGGCACTGCTGAACCTGTGGACGACCCTGAGGAGGGCGCGTGACCGCCGAGATGCTGGAGGACGGGCAGGACGTCACCGAGGAGGAGACCCTCGCGGTGCCGCTGGCCGAGCTGCGCCCCGCGCTGGAGGCGGTGCTGATGGTCGCCGACCAGCCGCTCGACGACTCCACGCTGGCCACCGCGGTCGGCTATCCCGTGCCCGAGGTGGTCGAGGCGCTGACCGGCCTCGCAGCGGAGTACGACGAGTCCGGACGCGGCTTCGAGCTCCGCAACGTCGCCGGCGGCTGGCGCTACTACACCCGCGAGGACTTCGCCCCCGTCGTGGAGCGGTTCGTCCTCGACGGCCAGCAGGCGCGACTGACGCAGGCCGCCCTCGAGACCCTCGCCGTGGTGGCCTACAAGCAGCCGGTCAGCCGCAGCCGCGTCTCCGCGATCCGCGGCGTCAACGTCGACGGAGTGATGCGCACGCTGCTCACCCGCGGACTCGTGGAGGAAGCCGGCACCGACCACGAGACCGGCGCCCACCTCTACCGCACCTCGAGCTATTTCCTCGAGCGCATCGGCGTCACCTCGCTCGAGGACCTGCCCGAGCTGGCGCCGTTCCTGCCGACCGTCGACGAGTACGACGACGAGCAGGAGATCGCGGTCCCCGAGACCCGGCCGGCCGCCGGGGCGGAGGGCGAACCTGACTCTGGGTCTGACTCTGGGTCTGACTCTGGGTCCGACCCTGGGTCCGACCCTGGGGACGAATGAGGGACGTCGAGACCGACGACGAAGGGCTGATCCGCCTCCAGAAGCTGCTGGCACAGTCCGGAGTGGCCAGCCGGCGCAAGTGCGAGGAGCTGATGCTCGCGGGCCTGGTCGAGGTCGACGGTGAGGTGGTCACGCGCCTGGGCACGAAGGTGGACCCGCGCGCAGCGGTTATCCGGGTCGACGGACGCCGGCTGCCACCGGTCAGCGCGCACGCCTATCTCGTCCTGAACAAGCCACGCGGCGTGGTCTCGACGATGTCCGACCCGCAGGGGCGGCCCACGCTCGCGGACTACGTCGCCGACCGGCCCGAGCGGCTCTTCCACGTCGGTCGGCTCGACACCGACACCGACGGGCTGATCCTGCTGACCAACGACGGCGACTTCGCCAACCGGATGGCGCACCCGTCCTACGAGGTGGACAAGACCTACGTCGCGGAGGTCGACGGTGTCGTCGCCAGGGCCACCCTCAAGCAGCTGCTGGCCGGCGTGACCCTCGAGGACGGCCCGGTGCAGGTCAGCGCAGCGAAGGTGAGGTCCTCGCACGGTGACCGCTCGATCGTCGAGCTGGTCATCCACGAGGGCCGCAACCGGATCGTGCGACGGCTGATGGACCACGTGGGGCATCCCGTACGCCGTCTCACCCGCACCCAGATCGGCCCGGTGCGCCTCGCCGGACTCAAGCAGGGCAGCCTGCGCGAGCTCGACGAGCGGGAGCTGGGGACCCTCCTCGACGCCGCTGGACTCTGACAGCCCTAGGCTGAACACTGCCCGACCACCATGAGGAGCCAGCGTGTCCGTCCGCGCCGTCCGGGGAGCCACCCAGCTCGAGAGCGACACCCGCGACCACATGCTCGACCGCGTGGCCGAGATGGTGCTCGACGTGATGCAGGCCAACCAGCTCGAGGTCGAGGACTTCATCAGCATCATCTTCACCGCGACCTCCGACCTGCACTCGGAGTTCCCCGCCTACGCCGCCCGCCAGCTCGGCTTCTCCGACGTCCCGCTCATCTGCGCCCGCGAGCTGGAGATCGACGGCTCGATGCCGCGGGTCGTGCGGATGATGGCGCACGTCGAGACCGAGCTGGCCCGCCAGGACATCACCCACGTCTACCTCCACGGCGCTGCTGCGTTGCGGCGCGACCTCTCCAAGGTCCGAGCGGTGCCGGATGATCCACCCCACGCCCTACCGGTTGAGCAGGGCACTCGCTCCGCTCCCGATTCCGCGGGGACCCCGGGATGAATGAGCTCGTCGGCCCCGTCCACGTCATCGGCGCCGGCCTGCTCGGCACCTCGGTCGGGCTGGCCGCCCAGCGAGCGGGCCTCGAGGTCTGGCTCACCGACCTCAACCACGAGCACGTGCGCACCGCCAGCGGCCTCGGTGCCGGGAAACCTGCCCCCGCGGAGGGGGCGGCCCAGCTGACCGTCGTGGCGGTGCCACCCGACCACATCGCTGAGGCGGTCGTCGAGGCGCTCGAGCGCGGGGGAGTGGTCACCGACGTCGGCAGTGTGAAGGGCCTGCCGTTGACGCAGGTGGCCGACCACGCGGACGAGGACCACCTCGCCCGCTACGTCGGCAGCCACCCGATGGCGGGCAGCGAGCGCTCCGGCCCCCTGGCCGCGACCGCTGCACTCTTCGACGGGCGGCCGTGGGCGATCACGCCCCACGTGCACTCGTCCCCCGAGGCGATCGAGCTGGTCGAGGCCCTGGCCACGCTCTGCGGTGCCGAGCCCGTCCGGCTCTCCCCGGTGGAGCACGACCGCGCCGTGGCCCGCACCTCCCACCTGCCCCACCTGCTCGCCGTCCTCACCGCCGGCCAGCTCGCGGAGGCCCAGCCCGAACATCTCTCCCTGTCGGGACAGGGGGTGCGCGACGTCACCCGTGTGGCGGCGGGAGACCCCGATATGTGGGGCCAGATCATCCGCGCCAACCAGGCCGCCGTCAGCGAGATCCTGCGTGACGTGCAGGGTGACCTGCAGCGACTCGTGGAGGTGCTGGCGAGCGAGGACGAGGAGTCGCTGGAGGAGATCCTCACCCGTGGGGTCACCGGCACCCAGGCCATCCCCGGCAAGCACGGTGGGCCGGTCATCGCCACCGCCTCGGTGTTCGTCTCGGTGCCCGACCATCCCGGCGAGCTGGCCCGGCTGTTCGCCGACGTCGGCGAGATCGGGGTCAACATCGAGGACCTGCACATCGACCACGACCCGGGCCGTCCGGTCGGGCTGGTCGAGCTGGTGGTGGAGGACACAGCCGCTGAGTCGCTCCGGCGTGCTCTCGAGTCCAGGGAATGGGTCACCCACCGGTAGGGTTGGCCCCTGCTGACACACCGTCGAGACAGCAGGAGCACCGCGTTGAGCACTCCGTCCTCCAGAGGGGTCGTCGTCGCCATGGACGGACCATCCGGATCGGGCAAGTCGAGCACGTCGCGCGGGGTCGCGACGCGGCTGGGTCTGCGCTACCTCGACACCGGTGCCCAGTTCCGCGCGTTCACGTCCTGGATGATCGAGAAGGACGTCGACCTCGCCGACCCCTCCACCATCGCAGCGCGTGCCGATGAGCCCGAGATCGTGTCGGGCACCGACCCCCAGGACCCGACCATCACCGTCGACGGTCGCGACGTGGCGGTGGAGATCCGCTCGCAGTCGGTGACCGACCACGTCAGCGCGGTCGCCTCGGTCCCGGAGGTGCGCCAGCGGCTCCTCGACCTGCAGCGCTCGATCATCGGCGAGGGCGGCATCGTCGTCGAGGGGCGTGACATCGGCTCGGTGGTCGCCCCTGACGCAGACGTGAAGGTCTACCTGACCGCAGACCCGTCCGCCCGCGCGGCCCGTCGTACGGCGGAGAACGGTGCCGGGTCCGTCGAGGCGACCCAGGCCGACCTGCTGCGCCGGGACGCGATCGACTCGGGCCGGGCCGTGGCGCCGGCGATGATGCCGGACGGGGCCGTCCACATCGACACCACGCCGTACACCCTCGACGAGGTCATCGACCAGGTCGTGAACCTGGTCCGGCAAGCGGGGCTGGAGAGACAACCGTGACCGGGGCTCTCCGCATCGACGGTGGAGAGCTGCCCTCGACCACCGGAGTGCGGGTGCCGCACACCCGGCTGCTGACCAGAGGTCGCTTCGTGCCGGCGGCCATCATCCGGACCTGGTGGGACCTCGAGATCCACGGCGCCGAGCACGTGCCGGCCACCGGGCCGGTGGTGATGGCCGCCAACCACGTCGGCTGGCTCGACGGGCCGCTGCTGGCCATCTGTGCGCCGCGGCCGGTGCACGCCCTGACCAAGATGGAGATGTTCTCCCACGGCATGGGCGCGTTCCTGGTCGCCGTGGGGCAGATCCCGCTCGATCGCTTCCACGTCGACGTCAACGCGATCCGCGTCGCGGTGAGGTCGCTCGAGGCGGGGTTGTGCGTCGGCGTCTTCCCCGAAGGGACCCGGGGCGCCGGGGACATGGCCTCGCCGCGTGCCGGGGCCGCCTACCTGTCCCTGGTCACCGGGGCGCCGGTCGTGCCGGTGGCGTTCCTCGGGACCCGGGTGCCCGGCACCGACGGCACCCTGCCACCGCGCGGGACCCGACTGGCGATGACCTTCGGCGAACCCGTCGACGTCGGCACTCGCCCGTGGCCCCGCACCCAGCAGGACATGGCCGAGGCGGCCACGCGCGTCACCGACGCCATCCTGCAGACAATCCACACCGCTGAGAACGAGACCGGCATGTCCTTGCCCGGCCCGCTCGGCCCGAAGCCCGTGAAGAAGAGACGATGACCACCCCTGCAGAGACCCCCGAGACCCGGACCCCCATCCTCGCCGTCGTCGGCCGCCCCAACGTGGGCAAGTCGACGCTGGTCAACCGCATCATCGGCCGTCGCGAGGCCGTCGTCGAGGACGTCCCAGGCGTCACCCGCGACCGGGTGTCCTACGACGCCCACTGGAACGGCCGGGCGTTCACCGTCGTCGACACCGGCGGCTGGGACCCCGACGCGCGTGGCCTCGCGGAGAGTATCCGGGCGCAGGCCGAGATCGCCGTCAACGTCGCCGACGCCGTGCTCTTCGTGGTCGACGCCGGGGTCGGGATCACCGACAACGACGAGGCCGTGGTCCGGATCCTGCGCAAGTCCGGCAAGCCCGTCGTACTCGCGGCCAACAAGGTGGACGACGCCCGCGCCGAGGCCGAGGCCTATGGTCTCTGGAACCTCGGGCTGGGGGAGCCGATGCCGGTCTCCGCCCTGCACGGACGCGGGTCGGGCGACCTGCTCGACGCCATCCTGGTCGCCCTGCCGGAGAGCCCGCCGGAGTCCTTCGACCAGGTCGGTGGACCTCGCCGGATCGCGATCATCGGACGTCCCAACGTCGGCAAGTCCTCGCTGCTCAACCAGCTGGCGGGGGAGAACCGCGTGGTGGTGGACGACGCCTCGGGGACGACCGTCGACCCGGTCGACGAGCTGGTCGAGCTCGGCGGCAGGACCTGGCGGTTCATCGACACGGCCGGCATCCGCAAGCGGGTGAAGACGGCGTCGGGCCACGAGTACTACGCCTCCCTGCGTACCGAGACCGCGATCGAGCGCGCCGAGGTGGCGGTGCTCGTGATCGACGGCTCGCAGTCGGTCTCCGAGCAGGACATGCGGATCATCCAGACCGTCCGCGAGTCCGGTCGCGCGCTGGTGATCGCCTTCAACAAGTGGGACCTGGTCGACGAGGAGCGCCGCTACTACCTCGACCGGGAGATCGAGCGCGACCTCGTGCAGGTGCAGTGGGCGCCGCGCATCAACGTCACCGCCCGCACCGGCTGGCACGTCGACCGACTCGTCCCGGCGCTGGAGAAGGCGCTGGCCGGTTGGGAGACGCGGATCACGACCGGGCAGCTCAACGCGTTCCTGGGTCGTCTCGTGGCCGAGCACCCGCACCCGGTGCGCAGCGGCAAGCAGCCCAAGGTGCTCTTCGCCACCCAGCCCTCGACCTCGCCGCCGACCTTCGTGCTGTTCACCAGCGGCAAGCTGGACGCGGGCTACGAGCGCTACATCGAGCGCCGGCTGCGCGAGGAGTTCGGCTTCGTCGGCACCCCGATCGCCCTCCAGGTGCGGCCGCGGGAGAAGCGCAAGCGCTGAGGTTGTTGCTTGGGCGGTGGGGGCGGGCCCGGGCTTGCGTCATACGAATTGGCTGCCCCGGCGACCGATCCGGATGACCTTGCACGAGACGTCATCCGAGTTGGTGGTCATGGCGACCAGTTCGGATGACGTCCCCGGGAACCACTCCGTATGACGCTCCAGCACGTCCCGACACTCCCAGCCCACGCACCACCTCGTATGACGCTCGAAGGGGATCAGGCGACCGGCCCCTCGGCCAGCGTCACGACCGCGGTGTGGCTGGATCCGCTCGCGTCGGTCCACGTGATCCGCACTTGGTCTCCGGGCTCGTGGGCCGCCATTGCCGACCGGAGCGCGGCCGCTGTCGGAGTGCCGGTGCCCTCGATGCTCGTGATGGTGTCGCCGGCCCCGATCCCGGCGTCGGCGGCCGGCGTGCCGTCGTACACGCCCTGGACGGTGGTGGCCTCGCCGGGTCCGAGCCCGATGCCGAGGAACGCCGGGTAGCCGTAGTCGTATCCGCTTCCGGTCGTCCCTGAATCGAGGTCGTCGACGATGCCCAGCACCTTCGCGATCGGGATCGCGTAGCCGACGATGTCGCTCGTCCCGCTCGACGCGGCAGTCGTCATGCCGATCACCTCGCCGTCCCCGTCGTACGTCGCTCCGCCGCTGTAGCCACCGACCACGTCGGAGCTGATCTCGATCAGCCCGGTGAGGTTGTCTCCGGCAGCACTGCCCTCGCTCTGCGTGGTGATGGGCTGGTCGGTCGCGACGACCGTGCCCGTGGCCGCGCTCAGGTGGTCCACGGTCCCGTTGCCGTCGCCCACCGCCGTGACGCGATCGCCCCGGCCCACGCTGCCGGTGTCCGTGCTGACGGTGTCGAGACCGCTGGCGTCCTCGAGCTGGAGGACGGCCACGTCGTCGGTGGCGTCCGCGCCGACCACCTTCGCGTCGTAGGTGGTGCCGGTGCTCATCACCGTGACCTGGACGCCGGTGGCGCCCTCGACGACGTGATGGTTGGTGACCACCTCGCCGTCGGAGCTGAGAATCATGCCGGTGCCGGCCGCGACGCCGCCGTCGTACGCCATGGTCGACACGATCCGCACCAGTCCGGTGAGCTCTGAGCCGAAGGCCTGCCTGGTGGTGTCGGTCGAGCCAGGCGCGGAGGAGCCGCCGCCATAGCCGCCGCGGTAGCCATAGCCGCCGCCGTAGCCATAGCCGGGTGGGAGCAGCTGGCTCGAGGTCGAGCCGGAGGTGGACGGGGCGGTCGTTGTCGTTTCGGCTCCGTGCTGGACAGCGGCGTATCCGGCGCCGGCGCCCACGACGCCCAGGGCGAGCGCGGCTGCCGCGGCGGGCAGGACGAGCCGGCGACGGCGGCGGACAGGGGAGGGTGTGGGTTCGTTCACGCTCATGGACCCAGAGAACTGCGCGTCCCCGAAGGAATCCTGTGAACAGCCGGAGGGATTGCTGTGTCCTGCGAAGAAGGCCCTGAGAGCCTGAGCGTGGCCTAATGTGCCGTATGCCGCGTTCACGACTCCTGGCCATCGGCGCGCTCCTAGCGGTTCTTCTCCCGGGCGTCTCCTCGGCCCCGGGAACGGCGCTCGCGGCGAGCACGACCGTGCCTCGCGTCGGTGGCTGTCCCGTGTTCCCGGCCAGCAACTGGTGGAACCGCGACATCTCGCGGATGCCGGTGCACGCTCGCAGCGGCCAGTGGCTCTCGCACATGTCGACGGGGCGGTCGCTGCACCCCGACTTCGGCCCGTCGTACGGCGATGGCCCGGACTACGGCATCCCGATCACCGTCGTCGGACCCAGGCACCGCAAGGTGCGGGTGTCCTTCACCTATGCGAGCGAGAGCAACCGGGTCGGCTACCCGCTCGGCGCGGACACCAGGATCGAGGGTGGCCGCAACTCGGGTGGCGACATGCACGCGGTCGTCGTGCAGACGGGGACCTGCCGGGTCTACGAGACCTGGAACACGCGGGTCCGCAACGGTCGCTGGATCGCGGGCTCGGGCGCGACCTGGTCGCTGAAGTCCAACGCCCTGCGACCCAACGGATGGACCTCCGCCGACGCGGCCGGGCTGCCGATCCTGCCCGGTCTGCTGCGGTGGAACGAGGTCAAGGCGGGTCGGATCAAGCACGCGATCCGCTTCACCTCCGACGTCACCAGCGCCAGCCACGTCTGGCCGGCCAAGCACGACGCCGGTTCCCAGGAGAGCCTCGCCTATCCGCCGATGGGCGCCCGGTTCCGGCTCAAGGCCTCCTATCCGCTGACGGGCTACGGCAGGCTCGCCCGCCGCGTGGTGATGGCGATGAAGAGATACGGCCTCGTGCTCGCTGACAACGGGTCGCCGTGGTTCTTCCAGGGTGAGCAGAACGCCCACTGGCCTCCGGCCATGGTCGAGCAGCTCAAGCGCATCCCCGCCTCGGCCTTCCAGGCGGTCGACACCTCGCGCCTGATGATTCGGAGCACCTCGGCCGCCACCCGCTGAGGCCGATTCGGGGGAGGGTCGGGCCCTGCGGTAGGGTTCCATTCGCCTCGCCGGTCCGCCAGATCGCGGGGCTTCGGGCTGTGGCGCAGCTTGGTAGCGCACTTGACTGGGGGTCAAGGGGTCGCAGGTTCAAATCCTGTCAGCCCGACCGTGTGATGTCTCAGGACATCGGAAACTGCCGGACCTGCAACTGTGGGTCCGGCAGTGGTCATTTTCGAGGTCTTCGGGTGGGTCCTTTGGGTGCTCCTGTGGGCTGGTAGTCGATATGTGGGTTCAGGGTCAGCTGGCGGATGAGCTCTCCGGTGATCGGGTTGACGATGCGGATCTCGAGGTCCTGGATGAGCAGGATGACGCAGGTTCCCTCGTAGGTTCGGCCTACTCCGATGTGGTGCAGCCGTCCGTCGTGGCGCAGGGTGACGGAGCCGGCTTTGTCGACGCGGTCGTGGCGGATCCGGTCGTGGGTGTCGGGGTCGCGGGAGTCGCCGGGCAAGGCGTTCGGCATGGTGTCGTAGCGGGCTGCGGGAGTCGCCCGGTGCGGCAGCGAGCGGTGTGGCCGGCGGTGGTTGTACCCATCGACGAAGGCGGCGATGACCAGCCTTGGTTTCGACACGGGCGAGCATCACGGACCAGGGCCTTGCAGATGTCGTGAGACTCCCGGACCCACGGATGTGGGTCCGGGAGTCTTTCTTCCTTGCTCGACCTGGAAGGTCACTCAGCATCAACGCCACGCATGCCCTTCGACCTCACGCCTTCTGGTGAGTCGTAGGCTTCCCTCGTGCACCAACTCGTGGCCCGACTCGCGCTGGTGGCTCACCTGTGGTTCGTGGCGTTTGCCATCCTCGGCGGTTTCCTGGCCTGGCTCGCCCCATGGGTGTTCCTGCCGCACCTGGCCTCGGCGTTCTGGGGAGGGTGCCAGGTGATCTTCCGCCGGGCGTGCCCGCTGTCGCTGGCCGAGGACTGGGGCCGCGCAGGCGCTGGTAGCCCTCCGCTCCACGAGCGGGGGTTCATCGCGCACTACTTCGAGGACCGGCTCTATCCCGCTGCGTGGTCACGCCGCGTCGAGGCGCTCGTCTGCGGCCTGGTGGTCGTTTCCTGGGTCGGCTTCGCGCTCCTGTGAAGGCTGGGCCCCGAACCGCTCCGGCTGCCGACACCCGAAGAACTCGGGGTGATCGAGCCCGACTCGCGGGTCTGCTGTTGATGCTGGCCACGGTGACCGTGCTGGCGTCCACCACCGACCTGACCCGGGTGCTCGACGCGGTCCGGGAGGCGGGGCCGGCAGCGGCGGCCGCCTTCCTGCTCCTCTACGCCGGTTGCACCCTCGCGGGAGTCCCGCGGCACACCCTCTCGACCACCACGGGGGTGGTCTTCGGCCTGGGGTGGGGTCTGCCCGTCGCCTATCTCGGCTCGCTGCTCGGAGCCGGCGCTGCGTTCTGGCTCGCTCGAAGTGTGGGCCGAGGTGCCGCCGCACGCCTTGGCGGGCCCCGGATGGCGGCCTTCAACGAGGCCCTCGTGCGCCGTGGGTTCTGGGCGGTGCTCGGCGCTCGCCTGACCCCGGTGCTGCCGTTCACCGCCGTGAACTACGCCGCTGGAGTCAGCGAGATCGACAGGCGCACCTACGCTGCCGGCACCCTCATCGGCGTCGTCCCCGGCACCATCGGCTACGTCGCACTCGGTGCACTCGCCACTGCTCCCGGACCATGGATGGTGCCCGTGGCTTCCGTGGCGCTGCTGCTCGTGTGCGCGCTCTACCTGGCCCGGCGTCCCTCGGCCGGCCGAGCGGCCTGATCTGCGCGGCTCGACCACGCCGTCGTGCGGCGTACCATGACTCAGCCGCGACCGTTCCTGGCTCGGGACGTGGACCGGTCCGTCTGTCAGCAGCCCCAGCAGCGCGGGTTGGGCCGTCCAGCCTGCAGGACACGGCGGGAGTCCCCCGAGATGCCTCCACCGGTGCGACGTACCTCCGTCGTCCTGGTCGACGACTCCGGTGAGCTTCGTGCGATCTACCGCTTCGTCCTCGATCGTGCCGACGACTTCGAGGTCGTGGGCGAAGCGACGGACGGGCTCGAGGGCTACATGGCTGCGCGCACCCTGCAGCCCGATCTGGTGCTTCTCGACATCGCGATGCCCGTCATGGACGGTCTGCAGGCACTGCCCCTGATCCTGCAGGCATGTCCGGAGACGACCGTGGTGATGCTCACCGGGTACGGCACGTCCAGCGGCCTTCCCCAGACGAGCGCAGCCCTGGGGGCCGCGGGCTACATCCTCAAGGGGACACCGATGACGGCCGTTCTCGACGAGGTGCGGGCGATCATGGCGCAGCACGATCCTGCTCCCGAACCCGAAGCGGACGCCTCCCAGTGACCAGCAGGACCAGCTCAGAGGACCCGGGCCACGTCCTCGCGTCCACCACGCTGCTCGATCAGACCGGCGACGGCGTGCCTGGTCTCGTCGGACACCTCGAGGCCGGCTTTGTCGATCGCCTCGTCGAGCTCGGCGCGGATCTGCTCCGGCGTGGCGGTCTCCTCCCACGAGTTGATGCGGTCGTAGACGGCTTGGAGAAGCTCGAGGCGGGGGTCGTCGTGCTCGATGGGGTTCTGGTCGTGACTCACGTGAGCGCTCCTGAGGGAGGGGGAAGGTCGGTGCGACCCGTTCCCGGATCTGCGGGCGACAAACGGGGTGGTGGGTCCGGAGTGCGTCCAACCGGTCAGGACCAGCGCCCGGCTCCGGCCGCGCAAGCCGTCGCCCCACTCAGAGGTGTGGTGTCGGCCCGGGGGAGTGGGTGAGGTCGGACTGCCCGGTCTGCAGGCCACCTTTGCTGCTCGGTGTGTCCTGAGGATCGACCGCAGCACCTGCACTGCGTCTGAGGGGGCGGTGCAGCCGAGACGAGACTCGCGACGTGGCGAACCGTCGATCAGGCGAGAGGATTGCGCAGCGGCCCCGGCTCGCATGGCGCTCCTTGTCCGCCAGCACGCCTGCGAGGTGGCTGCCCGGGCGCGAGAGTCAGGCGCCTCCAGGGCTGCATCGCTCTGCAGCGGGCGGTGTGCAGAAGGGCCTTTGCTCGACGGTCGCACATGCGAATGACACCCCCAGGCTCGTCCACGCCAGGACAACGAGCCATTCGGCAACCATCAGCTCAGCTCCTCCCAACGCGTCTGGTTCGAAGCGGAACGTTCCGACTTCGCACATCACATGCGGTGCCGCAACAATCTTGCCGGAGGAAGGCGCTCAAGGACGCAGTCGAGATGGTGGCGAAGCCGGATGGATGGGGCAGATCAACCGAGCTGGTCGAGTCCGATCGCGAGCACGAGGCCGAGGGCTGTGGCGATGCCGGTCAGGTAGCGGTCCTCCTTGAATGCTTTCGGGAAGACCTCGGTCGAGAGCGAGGCGACCACGGCACCGCCTGCAACGCATCGCACCAGCCCCAGAGGCGCCTCGGGAAGGCCCGCGAGGAGCAGGTTGCCTGCCAGGGCCGCGGCGGATAGGAGGAGCGCCGTGGCCGACCAGAGGGCCAGGACCTTCGCTCTCGATCTCCCGTGGGCCATTTCCTGGGCGCCTCCGGCTGCCTCGGGCACGTTGGAGAGGAAGATCGATCCGGACAGCGAGGCGACCTGCAGCGGTCCCGCTCCGATGAGGGCGACACCGAGCGCGAGGTTCTCGGGGATCCCGTCAAGGGTGATGGCGGCCAGCAACCCTCCGCCGCTGTCTGAGCCGAAACGCTTCTTGACCAGTCGGTCGAGCCCGACGAAGACCCCGGCGCCCGCAAGCACGCACGTGGCGACCGCCCACAGGGGTGCGACGTCGGTGGCCGGATCGATGAGCTCGAGCACACTGGAGACCATGAGTGCGCCGCCCGCAAGCGCAACGATGAAGCCCTCCAGCTCGGTGGGCAGACGTCCCGTAGATGCCCCAGGCGGCTCCGACGATGAGCGCCGCCGAGACGACGACGATCACGGTAATGGTGAGCAGCATGTGACTCCCGTCTGCCGCGGAGTAGACAGCCACTTGTTGTATCAGACCTCCGGGATCGATGGCTTGCCGATCCGTTGGGGCGCCTCACCGTATGCCGCGGTACTGCGCGTCACTGAGGAGACGTCTGAACGCCTCCGGCTACGACTGGCTGTCGGCCCCAGCCGAAGGTCAGACCACGACAGGTGGCTTGTTGCGCCAAGTCGGTGTCCTCGGCGCCGTGCCCGATGAACTCCTCGTGGAAGCCGTCCGACTCCAGCCACGTCCCGCGGCTGCACGCGAAGGAGAGTGACCAGAAGAGATCGGGGTCGGCGTCGTGCAGCACGTGGCCGGGAGCCGGCGCGGGCCGGGCTCGTCCAGCGAGACGACGTGCGGGCCGGTCCCTCGACTGGTCGGCGCCCCAGTTGGTGAGTGCGGGGTCGGACATGGCCACGAGCACAACGAGGTCGGGACGAGCCGTGGGGGCGTCACCAGTCGCGGTCTCCCGTGGGAAGGCCCCGACGAGCTCGCCCATGAGGACCTCGGCAGGGTGTTGACGCTCGGCACGGCGGTTCGGTACCCGCGTCGCCGACCCGGATTCGCCAGTCTTGAACCGTTGCCTCTCGGAGCTCCCGCCGGGCAGCTGAGTCGGTCCGAGGTCGCGCCTGTGACTCAGACCAGCGCCGGGTCGAGCTCGGCGTACCTCTGGAACCACGGCCGTGCCTCCTCGAGCTGTGCCGCGACCTGCAGCAGGACGGCCTCGGAGGCAAGGGGACCGATGAGCTGGATGCCAAGGGGAAGTCCGGCGTCTGTCCAGTGGAGTGGGACAGAGATCGCAGGCCGGCCCGTCATGTTGGCGAGCTGGGTGTAGGGCACCCAGCTGAGGTTCTCGCTGATCAGCTGGTCGAGGACTCCGGTGGCGTTCAGCAGCTTCCCGGCGTGCAGTCTGGCGATCACGCGAGACGCGGCCTGCAATGGCTTGGGGGTGTCGATGGAGCCGACCTTCAGCGGTGGTTTGGCCAGGGTCGGCGTCAAGAAGAGGTCGTAGCGCCCGTAGAAGTCGTCGAGTGCGTGGGTGTAGTCGGTCATGCTGCCCAGAGCCTGCACCAGCGCGCCGACGCCCGCGGCCCGGCCGATCTCGGCGACGGCCAGCGTGTCGGGTTCGAAGGCGGCATCGCTGACCTTGAGACGTCGCTTGATGCTGCTGATCTGACCGTGCAGATGGGCGAACCAGATGGTGAGGAAGTCGCGTGCCAGGGCCGCGTCGTCGTGCGGGGGGTTCACCTCCTCGACCTCGTGACCGAGCTCCGTCAACAGCGCGGCTGCGTTCTCGATCGCCGTGATCGCTTCGGAGTCCGGGGAGGGGTTGATGCTCGAGCGCCAGGAGTAACCGATGCGCAACCTGGCTGACCGGTCGTCCAGGGTGCTCAGGAGGTTGCCGGTCCTGCCTGCGACGTAGGCCGCATAACGGTCCGGTGCGCCGGCCACGGCATCGACCAGCCCGGCACTGTCCCGCACCGTGCGTGTGACCACGCCGTGCACGCTCAGACCGAAGATCGACTCGCCGGTCCCAGGGCCGTACGGCGTCAGCCCGCGGCTGACCTTGAGCCCCACCAGGCCGTTGCATGCTGCCGGGATCCTGATCGACCCGCCGCCGTCGCTGGCGCCTGCTGCCGGGACGATGCCTGCCGCGACGGCCGCGCCCGAGCCGCCGGAGGAGCCGCCGGGAGTGTGCTCGAGGTTCCACGGGCTGCGCGCACGACCCAGGAGGGAGTCTTCGGTGATGCCTTTCGCGCCGAACTCCGGCGTGTTCGTCTTGCCGAAGATCACCAGACCCGCGTCGAGGAAGCGTTGCGTGATCACGGCGTGCTCGGTTGCTATGTCGTGCTCCAGCGAGCGTGAGCCGCTGGTGCTGGCGAAGCCGGCGTAGTCCTGCGCCAGATCCTTGATCAGGAAGGGCACCCCCGCGAACGGGCCCTCCAGTGACTCGGCCGCGCGGGCGTCGGCGACCTCGTCCATCGACCGCCCCACGACGGCGTTGATGCTCGGGTTGACCTGGTTTGATCGTTGCCTGGCGAGGTCGAGCAGCTCCGCGGCTGTGACCTCTCCGGCGGCCACGAGGTGGGCGAGGGCGGTCGCGTCCGATGCAAGGTACTCCTGGAGCTCCATCGCTTCAGTCTGCCTGAGTTCCAGCGGACCGTCAGGATCCTGGGCGGTCGGGCACCGCTTCGGCGTCGCCCAAGCGTCCGGCTCATGGGTAGATCGACCCGCGTCACACACTGTCCCGGACACGTCGTGCGGTGACGCCTTGCGGGTACAGGTCGGACATGGAGCCGCACAAGAGCCTGTCCGAGCGGTTCCCCGGGGCCGGGGCACGGACCCCCCTTGGCATCCCGCGGGAGGGATGGCGGCAGATCGCGAAGCGTGTCTGGGGGGAGACCCAGACCGACCAGGTGCCGCTGCTGGCCGCAGGGGTGGCGTTCTGGGGCTTCATCTCCCTGTTCCCGGCGATGATCGCAGCGATCGCGGTCTACGGCTTGGTGGCGGATCCGGGCACGGTCACGCGGCAGGCCGATGCGATCACCGATGTGCTCCCGGCCGACGCTGCCTCGCTGATCGTGGGACAGCTGGAGTCGATCAGCTCCCAGTCCCGAGATGCACTCAGCTTCAGCCTGCTGATCTCGTTGCTGCTCGCCCTGTGGACGTCATCGGCCGCAGTGAGCAACATGATGTCGGCCATCAACACCGCCTACGACGAGGAGGAGACCAGGAGCTACGTGCGACGCAAGGGCATCGCCCTGTTGCTCAGCCTCGGCGCGGTCGCGTTCGTGGTGATCTCGGTCGGCCTGATCGCGGTCGCTCCAGCACTTCTGGACGTCTTCGTGTCCGAAGGGACGACCCGGACTCTGCTCCAGGGCGGCCGTTGGGTCGGGCTGGTCGTCGCGGTGCTCATCGGCACAGCGGTGCTCTACAGGCTTGCTCCCGACCGCCGTGCACCGCGCCTGGTGTGGGTGTCCGTCGGGTCACTCCTCGCGACCTGCGTGTGGCTGATCGCCTCGCTCGGGTTCTCGCTCTACATCGAGAACTTCGGCCGCTACAGCCGGACGTACGGCGCACTTGCCGGCGTCGCCATCCTCATGCTGTGGCTGTGGATCACCGCTCTCATCGTCCTGGTGGGCGCCGAGATCAACGCGGAGGCCGAGCAGCAAACCGTCCGGGACACCACAGTGGGGGAACCTCGCCCCCTGGGAGAGCGCGGCGCGGAGAAGGCCGACTCGTGGCCTCCCACCGAGCGGGAGCAGACATGAGGGGCATACCCGCCTGAGATGTACGAACTCGGTGGTGACGAAGTTTGCAGTTGCATGTCGAAGGCCACCGTGGCCTGTTCGCGGTCGTGCGTTGGGTGCACGGTGGTCTTGGTAGCCGGATGGCGATCGGAGGGTGAGGGAGGATGCGCATGTCGAGGACGACAGTCGCGGGATCGGCCCCCGAGATGTGCGTGCGACTCGTCGCTCACGCGCCAACATGACGGACCGCACCGAGCGCGAATCGGCCCTGGGGCGTACGGCGCAGAGCATCAACGCGACCCAGAGCCTCGACGAGACGCTGAGCGCCATCGTCCACGTGGTGCGCGGCTGTGCACCCGAGATGCAGCATGTCGGCATCGCTCTGACCCGCCGAGACGGTGACATCGAGCCCAAGGCTTCCACGGACGGTCTTGCCCTCGAGCTCGACGCCATCCAGCACCAAGTGCGACAGGGCCCCACGGTGGAGGCCATGGGGTTCGCCCCTGTCGTGATGGTCGAACACGTGCGGCACGAGCAGCGATGGCCGCGTTACATACCGCGAGCGGTGAAAGCGGGTGTCCGCGCCCAGCTGTCGCTCCAGCTGTTCTGCGATGACCGTGTCCTGGGAGGTTTGAGCGTGTACTCCACCAGCAGTGACACCTTCGACACCCAGAGCGCCCGCCACGCGACGCATCTCGCGACCCACGCCGCCCGGGCCGTGCGCGGCGCACAACGCGAAGCCGAGCTGCGGACAGCCCTGGAGTCGCGCAAGGTGATCGGCCAGGCCATCGGGCTGACCATGGCTCGGTTCCGCATCGACGAGGACCGGGCCTTCGACTCACTCGTCCGGATCTCGCAGGGCACCAACGTCAAGCTCCGCGACATCGCCGCGCAGATCGTGGCGAAGGCCAATGGCGACCACCACACCGATCGGCCGTCCACGACGCCCTAGGTGTGTGGAGTCCGAGCAGGTCGGTCCGAGTCACTCCGCATCGAGGCGGCCGGCCACCCGCGAGACGCCGTCCAGCGCGGATCCGTCACCCGCGGCGGACCTGGTGATCACGCTCAAGGTCCCGTCGCTTTCCAGCACCACCGCCTCCACCGCTCCGACGTCGCCCACGCCCGAGGCGCGGATCGCCTGCAGGATCTCCGCCCGAGCCAGGCGTTGCTGGATCAGTGCCTCTTCGATGACCTGCCCGTCCGTCAGCAGCAGCGTCGGACGGGAGGTCACGATCGACCGTCCGACCGGCACCCTGGTGGTGAACAGCGCCACGAGAAGCTGCAGGAAGGCCAGCACCGCCAGGGCCACGACGCCCTCCACCCAGGCGACGTCCTTGCTCAGGAAGATCGTGGCCAGTGTCGAACCGAGCGCGACGGTGACCACCAGGTCGAAGGCGTTCAGCTTGGCCAGGGTGCGCTTGCCGGACAGTCTGAGCATCACCACCACTGCGCCGTAGGACGCGGGCCCCACCAGCAGGACCCGCAGAACGTCTGACCAGGTGCTGAACCACATGTCGATCTCCTCGTAGGTGCGATGGAGCGGCCGATCGGACTGACCCCGTCATCAGGCTGCCCGGAGCCACGGGACGAGCGGTGGTGGGACGCGTGACCGGGTCCGCGAGGTCAGCCCTCGGAGCGAAGTGAAGTCTGATAGGGAGTCGTAGCCTGCGCGGTGGGGTCGGACTCAGGCGCCGCTCCTGGGCTCGAGTCCGCCAGCGGAAGCGTGAACACGATCGTGGTGCCCTCACCCCCGGGGCCCTCGCGCGCCACGATGCGTCCGCCATGACGTTCGACCGCGTGCAGGCAGATGGCGAGGCCAAGCCCGGATCCCGGCTGGTCCCGGGTGGTGCTGGCGCGGTAGAAGCTGTCGAAGATGCGGGAGCGGTCACCCTCGGGGATCCCGACTCCGTTGTCGGAGACCTGGATCTCCATCGCACCCTGGAGCATGCGGGACTCGATGCGGACGCGGGGCGTGACGCCCGGTGCGACGAACTTGATCGCGTTGCTGATCAGGTTGGCGAACAGCTGGCGCGTCAGGAGCTCATCGGAGATGACCGATCCCAGGGGCGGGTGGCTGATCACAGAGGCACTGTCGGGACGTTCGAGGTCTGCGACGACGGAGTCGACGAGCTCGTCGAGGTCGATGGTCGTCAGGTGCAGCGGTGAGCTGCCTGCCGCGGTGTAGTCGAGCAGGTCGCTGATCAGCCGACTCATGCGGGTCGCCGTGCGCTGGATGCGGGCGACTCCCGTGCGCGCCGCCTCGGCGTCGACAACGGCATCCGGATCGAGTTGGTCCAGCGTGATCTCGGCCCAGCTCAGCACGCCAGTGAGCGGTGCCTTGAGGTCGTGAGCCACCACGGAGACGAAATCGGCCTGGGCGCGCTGCTGGGCCCGTTGCTGCGTCACGTCACGCATCAGCACCACCGCCAGGGGACCCGTCTCGGAGGTCACGTCCGACCCCGCGGAGTTGTAGTGCAGGGGTACGGCGCTGACGGAGAGGACCTTCTCCTGGCCCGTCCCGGTGTCACGGCGCACGACGTCAAGCAGCTCGACCACCTCACCGCGCAGCGCACGGGCATGCGGCAGGTCTTCAGGATCGATGGCGTTCCCATCGGGCCAGAACCACCGAGTGTCGGGTGCGTCGTGGACGTGGACGCCGAACTCGTTGGCACCGCCGAACTCGGAGGCGGCGGGGTTGGCCAGGATGACGTGCCCCCACGAGTCGCTCACGCACAGGCCGTCGACGAGAACGCCGTTGACAGCGTTCAACAGCTCGCCCCTCTGCCTGGCCGCAGCCTCGACCGCACGCAGACGTGCCGCCAGCTTCGCTCGGTCGCTGACCCCACATGCAAGCAGGAGGACCATGAGCGCTGTCATGGTGACGAAGAGCTGGATCGCGTTGGCCCGAACGAGCTCGTCCTCGACGGCCCCGAAGGGCCCGCGGCCGCCCAGCGTCAACAGGATCGCCAGGGTTCCGAAGACGAGCGTGTAGAGGCCGCCCACCGCGGGGCTGAACCGGAAGCCGACCCAGGCGGCGGTGCCCATCATCACGAACGCGAGGGGCACCTGCCCCGGTTCAGCCAGGACGACGAACCCCAGGCCGACGGTCAGCGCCAGGGCTGCCGTCAGCTCCAGGGCAGCGCCGCTTCGTGGCTCTGCCGTCAATCTCTCGCGCATCCGCCCCACCGGCACTTCGCGAGATCCGCCCACGAACGCCAGCGCGGCGACCGTGGGAACGAGAATGCCGCAGCTCGTCTGTAGCGCCCAGTCCAGTCCGGTCGTCCAGGTGAGGTCCCCCGTCTCCGCCCAGGTGGCCAGGACACCGACGGGGGCGCCGGCGACGGCGGCCGCGACGGTTGCCAGGACCAGGTTGCGCACGGCTGTGAAGTCGGTGATCAGGAAATCCAGGGTCCCGAAGTAGGGCCGGTCGCTGAGCCGCGCCAGCGCGAGCCTGGACACGAGCCCCTGCAGCACGCTCGCGACCCCCACCAGGACACTCGCGGTCGGCCCGCTCCCGACCACTGTGGCGAAGTAGGCCGTCGTGACGACGAAGAGCACCACCGCGTCTGCGACGACAGCGGCTCGGGTGCCACCTCGGGCCAGCCACAGCATGCCCACCCCAGCGGCCGGCCAGAAGAGTGCGAGTCCGGTGGCATCGAGAGTGAAGAGCCCGCCCAGCGCCATGGCCGCGATGTAGATCAGGAGGAAACCGAGGGAGAGACGCAATCGGATGACCACCTTTTCCAGTCTGCGAGCAACGAGGGAGTCCGCACTTCTTCGAGGAGGGCAGCCAGAACCGCCCGGACCTCGAGCTCATGGGCAGTGAGCCAGTCCTGACCCAGACTGCTGAGCACGGTCTCGAGGCAGGTGTGCATCTTTTCTTCGTGGAAAGTGTCTGTGGTCGGACCCAATCCCTCGTCGAGTGTAGAGGCACGATGGTGTGAATCGGCATAGGGCGCGCGTGGGGCGCGCTGTGCGGACGCAGGTGGGCTGCAAGTCTGTAGCCATGAAGACCTGGCTGCCGAACGCGCGTGATCTCCTCCGAACGCAGCTCTGGCCCATTCCTGCGCTTGCCGTGGTGATCGCGCTCATGCTCGGCTTCGGCCTTCCGCAACTCGACGCGGCGACGCGGGGCAGCCAGCCGGGGGAGGGGAGTGGCTGGCTGTTCGGTGGTGATGCCGACGCGGCCCGATCCTTGCTCGGCGCCATCGCTTCCTCGCTGATCACCGTCACGGCCCTGACCTTCTCGCTGACGGTGGTGACCCTGCAGCTGGCAAGCAGTCAGTTCTCTCCCAGACTGCTGCGCACCTTCACCCGCGACCTGTTCGTCCAAGTCACGCTGGCGTTGTTCCTGGCGACCTTCACCTATGCGTTGACCGTCCTGCGCGCGGTCCGCAGCGCGGGCGACGGTGGCGCGACGGAAGTAGTGCCGAGCTTCTCGGTCACCTTGGCGTTCGCGCTCGCCGTGGCCAGCGTGCTGGGGCTGGTGCTGTTCCTGGCCCACCTGACCGAACAGATTCGGGTGGAGACGATGTTGCGCAACGTGCATCGTGAGGCGACGCACACCCTGCGGTCCGTCCTGGCGCCCAAGGCATCCACCGACAGCGCTGGCGACGGTCACCCGGACCCCGCTCGACCCGTGGGTGCGCCCTCCTTGTCGGCGCAAGAAGGCGGATTCCTGAACTGGATCGACCAGGACACCTTGCTGGAGATCGCCACGGAGGAGGGTGCGGTCCTGTACGTCGAGGCCTGCCCGGGCGACTTCCTGGTCACCGGGGCCCCGCTCGGTGCGGCGTGGCCCGTGCACGGCGGGCGGTTCGACGAGGACGCCGCCGAACGGGTCGCCACACGTGTCGGGGAGTGCGTGCACATGGGATTCGAACGCACGTCGGCCCAGGACGTGGGCTACGGGTTGCGCCAGCTGACCGACGTGGTCAACAAGGCGCTCTCTCCCGGCGTCAACGACCCCACCACGGCGATCCATGCACTGGGGCACATCTCGGCCTTCTTGTGCGCCCTGACCGAGCACCAGCTGGGCGACGAGCGGCTCTGCGATGAGGAAGGGCGGACCCGGGTGATGCTGCGTCGCCCCGACCTCGCTGGCTACGTCGACCTCGGTATCTCCCAACCCCGACGCTACGGCGCCTCCGACCCGCAGGTCATGGAGAGGATCTTCCAGGTCCTCCTGGACCTCAGTCATCGAGTGAGCCCGGAGGAGGAGTTCGTGGTGCTCGACCAGCTCGAGCGGCTTCGGGTGACCGCAGAGGCACAATCCTTCGACGCTGCCGAACGTGCCGGTCTTGCAGATCTCGGCCGCACCATCGAGCACAACCTGTCCGGCCTCCCCGGGTCAGGGCGCGCTCACGAATAGTTGCGACGGGACAATAATTGCGCTATGCAAGATGGTGGCAGAGACTCGTGATCGTCGACGAGGAGGGACACGGTGACCGATCAGGACCTTGAGCTTCGGTGGGGGCGGGACGAGATCGTCATCCGCAACCGCTACGAGACCTTGAGCATCGGCAACGATGTGCTGATTGCACTGTGGTTCGTCGCGGGAAGCGTGTTGTTCTTCTGGGAGGCGACCACACGGGCGGCCACCTGGATGTTCCTGCTCGGCAGCATCGAGTTCCTGGCCAGGCCGATGATCCGTCTCGCCCGGCGGGTGCACCTGCGCAAGCTCCACCCTGACCGCCGCGGCGTCGAGGCGTCCTTCGACTTCTGACCCCTTCACCACGACGCAGAGGAGAGACCATGTCTGAACCCGACGACATCATCCACGACCTGCGGCGCATCCTGCGAGACGAGGACCATGATCTCGCCGGGCTCCTCGAACGATCTTTGAAGCAGGCCCGGGCGAGAGCCCACGAGGAGCTCAATCCAGACCTGCTCGACGCCTTGGAGTGGCCACGAGACCTGCCGGAGTACTACGACTACCTGCATGGGTTCATCAGGTGGATCCCGCAGCAGACTGATGCGCCGGCCTGGAAGACCTCGGCTCCCGAGGAACGCTATGCCAAGGAGGTCAGTGATCGACTGGCGCACTTCTTCTGGCTCATCGACCAGACCGTCGACGCCGACGGCAGCTCGATCGCCGAGGGCTCGGAAGCCTTCCGCGGCTGGCTCACCGAGTTCGCGCGGCAGTGGGGCAGCTATCTCGACCGCCCCGAGTCCTTCGACGAGGAGCTCCTGGACTCATTTCTCCGCAACGCGCCGGAATACACCGTCGAGGAGTCCCTGGTCGACGGCAGGCCCAACACGCCCAGTGGCTGGCTCACCTTCAACCAGTTCTTCGCCCGGCAGCTGAACGCGGGGCTCCGCCCGATCGCCGAGCCAGGACGAAACGACGTGGTCACATCACCAGCGGACTGCCTGTTCCGGCACGCGTTCGAGATCGACGACGAGTCCTTCATCCCCGCCACGGAGGTCAAGGGGCACCACTACGGCAACATCGAGCAGCTCATGAAGGGCAGCCGGTACGCCGGCTCGTTCGCCGGGGGGACCTTCGTGCACTACATGCTGCCGCCCTCGGCCTACCACCGCTACCACGTGCCGGTCTCGGGACGCGTGGAGGAATCGTTCGTGATCAACGGGAAGGTCTACATGGAAGTGGACCTGGAGGACCAC
The DNA here is from genome assembly GCA_963843075.1 of uncultured Actinomycetota bacterium. Taxonomy (GTDB): domain Bacteria; phylum Actinomycetota; class Actinomycetes; order Propionibacteriales; family Nocardioidaceae; genus Marmoricola. Next base: position 2,276,901 of record CAWJJD010000001.1, read on the forward strand.
GAGCTGGCGTCGAAGGACAGCGCCCAGACCGGTTATGAGTTCACGCAGGTGCGGGGCGTGCTGACCCTCGACACGTCGGCCTCGGCCGACGGCGACATCGGGGTGGTTGCGGTCATCCCGGTGGGGATGTCGCACGTGGCCTCGGTCAACCTCACGACCACTCCGGGAACGACTGTGGCAAAGGGGGAGGAGTTCGGCTTCTTCCAGTTCGGCGGCTCCGACATCATCGTGCTCTTCCAGGAGGGTGTCGACCCGCGCATCGACACCGACACGGCCCTGCGCCACGTCGGCTCGGTGATCGCTCGTGTCGGGTCCGACGCGTGACCTCAGGCGCCGGTGCCACCCTCGTGGCCAGCGCCGCCCTCGTCGGTGAACGTGATGTCCTTCTCGCCGCTGGGGTCACCCTCCATGTTCACCGGGGCTGCGCGGAGGATCTCTCGCGCTCGCTCGCGGCCGGCCGGAGCCGGTGGTGAGATCACCACGATGGGCGCACCTTCGCTGGTCGTGGAACGGGCCGAGAACCCGTTGACCCGTAGCGTCGCGAGCACCGCCGCCGGGTCCTGGCCCTCGGGGACGCGATAACGCAGCTCGGTCGGCCCGTGTCCTCCCCGGGAGGCGCGTCGGACCAGTCGTCTGCCCAGGGCAACGAGAACGAGAACAAGCAGGATTCGTGTGGAGCTCACGACGGTCTCCTCGGGCCGATGGACGTCCGGTTCCCCCTCGTCGTACCCGGCATTCGGCGTCATAATAGTTGCGTTCACTCAACGTTTGCGGTGAGACAACAAGGGTACGGGGGCCGAGGGCGGCCATGGCACACGGGAGGAGCGGATCGTGGCACGTGGCGAAGGGACGAGGGGGGCTGCTCGGTGGGTCGACGACCGACTCGGCCTGGCAGCGGTGTCGAAGAAGTACCTGCGCAAGGTGTTCCCGGACCACTGGTCCTTCATGCTCGGGGAGATCGCACTGTGGAGCTTCGTCGTCCTGCTTGTGACGGGTGTGTTCCTCACGCTCTGGTTCAAGCCCGGCATGGCCGAGACGACCTATACCGGGTCCTACGCCCCCTTGCGTGGCCTGAAGGTCTCCGAGGCCTATGACTCGGCCCTGCATCTCTCCTTCGACGTGCGTGGCGGCCTGCTGCTGCGCCAGACCCACCACTGGGCCGCCGACATCTTCATCGCGGCGATGCTCCTGCACATGATCCGGGTCTTCGTCACCGGCGCCTTCCGTCGGCCCCGGGAGATCAACTGGGTGATCGGTGGGGTGATGCTCCTGCTGGGGATCCTGGAGGGTTTCGCCGGTTACTCGCTGCCCGATGACCTGCTCTCTGGCACCGGCCTGCGGATCGCGGAGGGATTGATGCAGTCGATCCCGGTCGTGGGCAGCTACCTCGTGTTCTTCCTCTTCGGCGGCGCCTTTCCGGGCGACTCGATCGTGTCGCGACTGTTCACCGTGCACGTCCTGCTGATCCCGGGTTTGCTGCTGGCGCTGGTCGCAGCGCACATGTTGATCCTCGTCCACCAGAAGCACACGCAGTGGGCCGGGCCGGGGCGGACCAACCAGAACGTCGTCGGCTACCCGATGTTGCCGACCTACCTGGCGAAGTCCGGCGGCTTCTTCTTCATCGTCTTCGGTCTGACGGCCCTGATGGGCGGCTTGGCGACGATCAACCCGATCTGGATGTATGGGCCGTACGACCCGGCGATGGTCACCGCCGATTCCCAACCCGACTGGTACATGGGTCTGCCCGAGGGTGCGCTGCGGCTGATGCCCGGGGTGGAGACCCAGGCGTTCGGTCACACCATCAGCTGGAACGTGTTCATCCCCGGCGTGGTGCTGCCGATGGTCCTGCTGCTCACCTTCCTCAGCTATCCGTTCGTCGCCGCGTGGGCCAGCGGCGACACTCGTGAGCACCACGTGCTCCAGCGCCCGCGCAACGCGCCGAACCGCACCGCCTTCCTGGCCGCGGCGATGACGCTCTACGGCGTGCTCTGGGCTGCCGGCGGGGATGACGTGATCGCCCTCGTGCTCCACCTCGACGTCAACGCCCTCGTGCAACTGATGCGTGCGGCCGTCTTCGTGGGCCCCGTGATCGCCTTCATCGTCACCCGACGCTGGTGCATCGCCTTGCAACGGCATGATCGAGACCGCGTGCTGCACGGCCGGGAGACGGGCATCATCACCCGGTCGCCGGCAGGCGAGTACAGCGAGCAGCACCAGCTGCTGGGTGCCGACCAGGCGCACCAGCTCGTCACGCGCGCCGGGGGTGAAACCCTGCCCGTCCCCGAGACTGCTCCGCGTCGCCACGGCGTCCGGGAGCGGTGGAGGAGGCGGGTCGCTGCGGCTCTCTTCGGTGACAGCGTCCGGCCGCCCACCCGCGAAGAGCTGCGCACGGCCGGCTACGACCCCCAGGGCGGTCCGGGGAGGGATGGACCAGCAGAGGAGGAGGTCGAGGCGTCAGACGGGCACCAGTACGACGGTCGACGTCGGGTCCGGGGGCATGAGCTGCGCAAGCACTAGCCGGGTGATCGGACAGTCCGCGCTCGTGCTCCGCTGAGGGTCAGGGCACTGAGGCCGACGACGACCAGGCCGGTCACGAGCTCGTTGATCCGCACGACCGAGGAGTCGTGCGGCAGGAGCGCAGGCGCTGAGCACGAGCAGTCCTCCGCTGAGCAGGCAGACGCCGGAGCTGACCAGGCTCCTGGTCGGCAGCCGCAGCCGCAGGGCTCCGAGCGCGAGGACCACTGCGAAACCGACGTCACGCAGGGCGCTGTCCTGGCCGAGGACGGTGAAGGGGTAGTGCAGCAGCCACTGACCCACGAGCAGCCACGCTCCGACCAGGAGGAGTGTGAACACGGCCAGGGGGCGCACGGGAGGCGCCGGTGTCATCGTGGACCTGGCCAGCAGCTCCTCCTCGTGCTCGCTGAGTGACCTGGCCCTGGCCTCGGCATCGTGGCCGACCGCCCGGGCAGCCGGTGACACTCCCTCGTGCTGGCCGCCCTCGATGGCCTCCTTCACCTCGTGGTGCGGCGGCTCCTGTCCCCGCGTGTCGTAGACGACGCCACCGCGCCAGGCGACGAGCAGTCCCGCCACCATGACTCCGGCGGCAGCCCACACGAGCCAGCTCGTAGCGTTGATCATCCCGAGCCCGACGAGGACCAGGCCGACGATGGCCGAGCCGATGCCGCTCCACACCAATCGTGGTCGGACCGTCGGGGACTCCGGGTCGTGGATCTCGGGTGAGTCGGCCATGTGTGCTCCTTCCAGGTCGTCGGCTGCGGCGCGAGTCGGCGACACGATGGCTAGTGCGTCGGGGGGCCTACTCGACGCCCGGGGAGAGTGGCCACCCGGCCTTCGTCCACGGCCGCGCGGAGCGCGCTTCGGAAGCGGCCGGGACCCCAGGCCCCGGATCCGGTGGTGCGTCGCAACCGGGCGATGTCGACCGGGCCGAGCTCGGTCACCGCCGCCACGATGGTCTCGATCTCCCGGTCGAGCACCTCATCGTGCGTGCCGGTCGGCATCGAGGCAGACATCCAGGGGGCATACATCGAGCGGCCCGGGCCCGGCCGCAGCCGGCTTGCCTGGGCACCTGCGGTCCTGTGGCGCACCCGTTCTGCGATGCGAGTTCGTGCCTCGTCCTGTCCCGCGTCGTCCTGTCCCGCGTCGTCCTGTCCTGCGTCGTCCTGTCCTGCGTCGTCCTGTCCTGCGTCGTCCTGTCCCGAGTCGCCACCGGAGTCTTCGCCGTCCTGCCCCTGGTCGGCCTCCTCGCTGGTGAGCGGCTGGGCGAGGTCCTCGAGCGAAGCCTTCTCGGCCTTCACGCCGAGGACGATCTCGGCCACTCCTCCGAGCGCCATCACCCCTGCCCCGATGTAGAAGGCGAGCGAGACCAGCCCCCGGTTGTCGGAGTTGATCAGCTGACCGAAGAGCAGCGGTCCCGAGATGCCCCCCACCGCGGTGCCCACGGCGTAGAAGAACGAGATCGCGAGCGCCCGCGTCTCCATCGGGAAGATCTCGCTCACGGTCAGGTAGGCGGCGCTCGCGCCGGACGAGGCGAGGAAGAAGCACACCACGAGGATGCCCAGGAACAACCATTCGTTGGTGGAGCCGGACGCCAGCGTGATGCCCAGGACCACCGCGACGACGGCGGAGCCGATGTAGGTGCCCGAGATCATCGGCTTGCGTCCGATCGTGTCGAACAGGCGCCCCAGGGTCACCGGACCCGCGAAGTTCGAGAGCGCCCAGATGGCGATGAAGACGGGGACGACGCCCGAGGCCACCCCGTAGAACGTGTTCAACAGCGTGCCGAGATTGAAGGTGACCCCGTTGTAGATGAAGGCCTGACCGATGAACAGTGCCAGCCCCAGGAAGGCTCGGCGCGGGTACTGGGTGAAAGCGACCTTGGCGATCTCTCGGAACGGGATGGAGGTGCGCTGCCGGACGGTGAGTGAGTCCGAGGCCTCCTCCAGGTCGTCCGCACCATCCTCCGAGCGCACCGCGTCCTCGATCTCGTTGACGATTCGCTCGGCCTCCTCCTCGCGTCCGTGGATGAACAACCAGCGCGGGCTCTCCGGCACGTGGCGGCGCACGAGCAGGACCACGAGCCCGAGGACGGCTCCGATGCCGAACGCCAGGCGCCAGCCCACGTCCGCAGGGAAGATGTCGGTGTCGAGGAGGAGGACCGCGCCGAGGGCACCCGCCGCAGAGCCCACCCAGTAGGACCCGTTGATGGTGAGGTCGACGCGACCGCGGACGCGGGCCGGGATCAGCTCGTCGATCGCTGAGTTGATGGCGGCGTACTCACCGCCGATGCCCGCTCCGGTGAAGAACCGGGCGAGGTAGAAGTACCACGGTGCGAACGCGAATGCCGTGGCCACGGTGGCGATCAGGTAGACCCCGAGGGTGATCATGAACAGCTTCTTGCGGCCGAACCGGTCGGTCAGCTGTCCGAAGAAGAGTGCCCCCAGGCAGGCGCCGACGATGTAGATCGCGGCCGCGACGCCGATCTGCCCCGAGCTGATGTCGATGCCGGCGCCGTCCTCGGTGAGTCGCGCTGCGACGCTGCCCACCATGGTGACCTCGAGGCCGTCGAGGATCCAGACACTCCCGAGGCCGATGACCACCCGCCAGTGGAACTTCGACCATGGCAGGCGGTCCAATCGAGCCGGCACCCTGGTGGTGATGGTTCCGGTCTGCACGTCACTCATGCCGTTCGCCCTCCTTCGAGCCAGATCCCCGAGAGCCAAAAGTCATTGCGCACATGAAACAGTTGCGTCATTACACGTAGTCTTATACCCAGTGAATGCCGATGCACACGGCGTGAGGTGATGCGCCGGAAACGAGGTCAGGATGCAGGTGGAGCAACAGCGGAGCTCTCCGACGTGGCGGTGCCGAGCGCTGGGACACCGGTTCGTCTTCCGCGCCGCTGCAGAGCACATGGTGTGGTCCTGCACCCGGTGTGCCGCCGGCTCCTCGAGGCGCTACTCGACCCCGGCCGAGGCAGCCCGTTTCTCCGAGGCCTTGAACGTGCGTGCCACCACGGACCTCGGCAAGCGCGCGCCGCTGGTGGGCCTGTTCCCGCTGCGCGTGTGGCGATGGTGGCGACAGCGTGGCTGAGCCGACCTCGCACGTGCTGCGCGAGTACGCCGTCCTCGGGGACGGCTGGCGAGGCATCGTCGTCGGACCTCGCGGTGACTTCGCCTGGATGTGCATGCCTCGGTGGGAGAGCTGCGCCGTCTTCTCCTCGATGGTCGGCGGGCCGGGTTCCTACGTGGTCGCGCCGGAAGGCGACTTCGTGTGGGGTGGTCACTACGAGCCCGACTCGTTGATCTGGAGGAGTCGCTGGATCACCCGCGATGCCATCGTCGAGTGTCGTGAGGCCTTGGCCTTTCCCGGCGAGAAGAGCCGGGCGGTGGTCCTGCGTCGCCTGGAGTGCCTGCGCGGGCGGGCCAGCGTGCATGTGGAGCTCGAGACCAGCGCGGGCTTCGGCGAGCACGCCATGACCGACATCTCGAAGTCCGGTGCCGTGTGGACCGCCCGGACCGGACCCCTGCAGGTCCGTTGGACGGGGGCGGAGGATGCCTCCCGCCGAGGCGGCCGACTGGTCACGCAGGTCGAGCTCGAGGCGGGAGATCGACACGACCTCGTCCTGGAGATGTCCGAGGGTGAGCTGGCGACTCGTGTCGTGGACCCCGAGCGTGCGTGGGAGGAGACCCGGAACGCCTGGCGTCGCGCCGTCCCGGACCTCGGGAGGTCCATCGCGACCCGTGACTCGCGGCATGCCTATGCCGTGCTGCGTGGACTGACGGTTCCGGGAGGCGGGATGGTCGCCGCAGTCACCACGTCCCTTCCCGAGCGCGCCGCCACCGGCAAGAACTACGACTACCGCTACTCCTGGATCAGGGACCAGTGCTTCGTCGGACAGGCGATCGCGGCAGACGGGCCGCACGGCCTCGTCGATGACGCCGTCTCCTTCGTCAGCGACCGGTTGCTGGCCGACGGTGACCAGCTGTCGCCCGCCTACGGTGTCGACGGGAGCCCGGTGCCCGAGCAGCGGTCCCTCGAGCTGCCGGGTTATCCCGGGGCCGACGTTCGTGTCGGGAACTGGGTGCGCCGGCAGTTCCAGCTCGATGCGTTCGGCGAGGCGTTGCTGCTGCTCGGCTCCGCGGCCGCCCTCGACCGTCTGGACCTGGACCACTGGCGTGCGGTCGAGACTGCGGTGAGCGCCATCGCCCAGCGGTGGCGGGACCCAGGCGCGGGGGTGTGGGAGACGCACGAGGACCAGTGGACCCATTCACGTCTGATCTGTGCCGCGGGCCTGCGCTCCGTGGCAGGTCACGCGCCGACGCCACAGGCTGCGGAGTGGACCTCGCTGGCAGACCTGATCGTCTCCGAGGTGGGCCGCACGAGCGTGCACCCGGACGGGTACTGGCAGCGCAGCCCGACGGACGCGAGGGTGGACGCTGCTCTGTTGCTGCCGGCCATCCGGGGGAGCGTGCCCTTCGACGATCCCCGGAGCCTGGCCACCCTCACGGCCGTGCGCGAACAGCTGGGCGAGGACTACTTCCTCTATCGCTTCCGGCACGACGACCGGCCCCTGCACGAGGCCGAGGGTGCGTTCATCGTCTCGGGCTTTCACATGGCGCTCGCCGAGGACCAGCAGGGAAACCGGTCCGAGGCGTTGCGCTGGTTCGAGCGGAACCGCTCCGCCTGTGGCCCGGCCGGCCTGTTCACCGAGGAGTTCGACGTGGTCCAGCGTCAGCTGCGCGGCAATCTGCCGCAGGCCTTCGTGCACGCCTTGATGTTCGAGGCCGCGAGCCGTCTGGCCGGCCCTTCGCCCGCCGCCCCATGAGCCGGCAGGCTCAGGTGCTGCGGTTCGCGTCGTACTCCGCAGCGCGGTCGAGGTCGAGTCTCAGCCCATGACCGCAGAGCTCCGCGTCCGGCCGGAGCCTGCCGCCTTCGGGCTGCAGACAACCCGAGAACAATCTCGACTCGACCCTGACGTGGTCGTGGAACCACTCGAGATGTCGCAGGTTGGGAGTCGCCGCAGCCACGTGCGCGTGCAGGTTGGGTGCACAGTGCGCGGAGACCTCCAACCCGAAGGATGCGGCGACCGCGGCGGCCCGCAGCCATTCGGAGTATCCGCCGCACCGGGTCGCGTCCACCTGGAGACAATCGACCGCCCCCGCTGCACACATGCGCCTGAAGTAGTAGACGTCGGTGCCGTACTCACCGGCGGTGACGTCCGCGTCCACGCCCTCACGAACCGCGCGTAGACCGTCCAGGTCGTCGGAGCTCACCGGCTCCTCGAACCAGCTCACGCGTGCCTCGCTCGCGGCGGCCAGCACGCGCACAGCCTGCTTGCGACCGTAGGCGCCGTTGGCATCGACGAAGAGGCCGACCGTGGGTCCGACGCTCTCTCGCGCCAGCTCGATGCGGTGGAGATCGCGGCGCTCGGTCCGGCCACGGTCCTGGCCGATCTTGATCTTCACGTCCTCGATGCCACGGCTCGTCCAGCCGGTGAGCTGATCGACCATCCGCTCGTCGCTGTAGGTGGTGAACCCTCCGCTGCCGTAGACCGGGACGGTGGTGTGCACCCGTCCGAAAAGCTGGCTCAGGGAGATGCCGAGGAGTCGCGCCTTGAGGTCCCACAGCGCCACGTCCACCGCGGAGATGGCATAGCCGACCGCGCCGACCCGGGGCGCGTTCCGCGCTGTCGCCACCATCCGCGACCAGGTCCCCGCGACGTCCATGGGGTCGCTACCCAGCACCACGTCCCGGAGCAGCTGGTCGACGAGGCCGGCGCACGCCGGTGGACCGTAGCTCCACCCCAGTCCGTCGATCCCGTCGCAGGAAACGGTGACGACGACCAGGGAGGTCGCCTCCCAGCTCAGGGTGCCGTCGGCCTCAGGCGCGTCGGTGGGGACCGTGCAGGCTCGCGCGGTGACGGAGTCGACCCGGGCGCTGGCCCCGGCGAGGGTCCCGGCATCAGCTGCGGGCATGGGGGAGGAACTCCTGCGCCTTGACCTTGAGTCCCTCCTTGAGCACGCCCCACCGGTCGGTGTCGCCCTTGGCGAGGGCGGTTGCAGCGTCCTTCATCTGCTCGAAGGTGGCATGGGGAGGGATGGGGGGCACATCGGGGTCGCAGTGGATGTCCAGCAGGGTCGGGCGATCTGCCGCGAGTGCGTAGTCCCAGGCACTGCCGATGTCATCGGGGTCGGTGATCGTGCGTACGCCGAAGCCGATGCTCTCGGCGAAGCGGGCGTAGTCGACGTCCGGCAGCTTCTGGGACTCGATGAACTTGGGGGCGCCCTCCATCGCCCGCATCTCCCAGGTGACCTGGTTGAGGTCGTTGTTGTGCAGCACCCCCACGACGAGTCGTGGGTCGGCCCACTCCTGCCAGTAGCGCTTGATGGTGATCAGCTCGGCCATCCCGTTCATCTGCATGGCACCGTCGCCGACCATGGCGATGGCCGGGCGGTCTGGGTGGGCGAACTTGGCGCCGATGGCGTACGGCACGCCCGGGCCCATGGTGGCCAGGGTGCCGGAGAGAGAACCCCGCATGGTGCCGGTGAACTTCAGGTGCCGGGCGTACCAGTTCGCCGACGATCCGGAGTCGGCGCTGACGATCACGTTCTCGGGCAGCCTGGACGACAGCTCCCAGAAGATGCGCATCGGGTTGATCGGGTCGGCCTCGACCATCGCCTCCGCCTCCATGGTCTTCCACCACGTCTCGACCTTGTGCTCGAGGGCTTCGCGCCAGCTGCGGTCCTCCTTGCGCTGCAGCAGCGGAATCAGGGCGCGCAGGGTGGAGGCGGCATCGCCGACGAGGTTGACCTCGGTGGGGTAGCGCATCCCGATCATGGCCCCGTCGATGTCGATCTGCACTGCGCGGGCCTGGTCGAACCCTGGCATGAACTGGGTGTAGGGGAAGTTGGCGCCGACGATGAGCAGCGTGTCGCAGTCCATCATCATCTCGTAGCTGGGCCGGGTGCCCAACAGTCCGATGGCGCCGGTGACGAACGGCAGGTCGTCGGGCAGGACGTCCTTGCCGAGCAGTGCCTTGGCGACTCCCGCCCCGAGCAGGTCGGCCGTCTCGAGCACCTCCGGCCGGGCGCCACGGGCACCTTGGCCGATGAGCATGGCGACCTTGTTGCCGGCATTGAGGACTGCGGCGGCTCGGCGTACGGCGTCGTCGTCGGCCGTGGTGCTCGGCAGCTCCATGCCCAGCGAGGACGGCACCATCTTGAAGGCGTGCGAGGGCGGGGTGTACTCGAGCTCCTGGACATCGGCCGGGATGATGATCGCCGTGGGCGCGCGCCTGGTCATCGCGGTCCGGATCGCCCGGTCGAGCACGTTCGGCAGCTGCTCCGGGGCGGTGACCATCTGGACGTAGTCGCTGGCCACGTCCTTGTAGAGGCTGAGGAGGTCGACTTCTTGCTGATATGACCCGCCCATCGCAGTGCGGTTCGTCTGCCCGACGATCGCCACCACCGGCACGTGGTCCAGCTTGGCGTCGTAGAGGCCGTTGAGCAGGTGGATGGCGCCCGGCCCGGAGGTGGCCACACAGACCCCCACCCGCCCACTGAACTTCGCGTAGCCGGTGGCCTCGAAGGCTGCCATCTCCTCGTGGCGAGCCTCGATGAACTGGGGATGGTTCTCGGCCCTACCCCACGCGGCAAGCAGGCCGTTGATGCCGTCTCCGGCATACCCGAAGACCTTCTCGATCTCCCAGGCGCGCAGGCGTTCCAGGAGGTAGTCGCCGACTGTGTGGTTCATCGTTCTTCTCCTTCCGGTTGGGTGGTGCTCGAAGAGAATTCGCGCGTCAGCTCCGATGGCCGCGCCTGCCGAGCCGCTGGCGCAGCCGGACGCTCGCCCAGGCGGACGTGGCGAGAGCTCCGGCTGCCAGCCCCAGCGCCACGACAGAGTCGCGGAGCGGGGGACTGTCGATGCGATCAGCCAGGTGTTCCTCGGGAGTGGTGGCGAGGTGACGCCCGGGACGGCGAGTGGCCGCCAGCAGCTCGGCCAGGTGGATGCCCTCGCGTCCGCCGCTGTCCAGGTCGTGCAGCTGGGTGCGGCACGAGAAGCCGTCGGCCAGCACGACGGTCGACTTCGCCGCCTCACGGACGGCGGGGAGGAGGACCTGTTCCGCGCAGGCCTCGCTGACCTCGCCGTGCCCCTTGGTGAACCCGAAGTTGCCGGCCAGCCCGCAGCAGCCTGACGACAGCTGCTCGGCGTCCACACCGGCCGCTCGGAGCAGGCGCGCGTCTGCGTCCCAGCCCATGATGGCGTGCTGGTGGCAGTGCACCTGTGCCATGGCCTTGTCCCAGGTGTCGGCGAGCGACGGGGGCTGCCACCCGGGGGAGTGGTCCATCAGGATCTCGGCCAGGGTGAAGGTCTGGTCCCGCAGCCTGGCCACATCGAGGTCGTCGGGGAAGAGGTCGGGCGCATCGCTGCGGAAGACGGCCGTGCAGCTCGGCTCGAGGCCGACGACGTAGCCGCCGGCACGGACGTGCTCGACGAGCTGCTCCAGGGAGTGGCGCAGCACCCTGCGAGCGACGTCCAGCTGCCCGGTCGAGATCCAGGTGAGCCCGCAGCACACCGGATCGGTGGGCACGACAACCTCCCACCCGGCCCCCTCGAGCACCTGGACGGCCGCGCGCCCGATCTCTGGCTGGAACCTGTTGGTGAACGTGTCGGGCCACAGCATCAGGGTGCCTCGGCGCGCCCGGGCTCGCGGGCCGCGACGCCCCCACCATTGCTGGAGGGTCTCGTGGGCGAAGAGGGGCACCTCGCGTTGTTCCAGACCTGCTGCTGCGGGAAGCGCCCGGCGCAGTCCCGGCGCGTGACTGAGCACATTGACCGCGCGAGGGGCCCGGAGTGCCGTCACGAACCGTGCCGCCAGGGGCAACCAGCCGAGCGCGTAGTCAGGACGGGGGCGCACCCGGCCGCGGTAGTGATGGGCGAGGAACTCGGCCTTGTAGGTGGCCATGTCCACGTCGGCGGGGCAGTCGGACTTGCAGCCCTTGCAGGCCAGGCAGAGATCAAGGGCGTCTCGCACCTCCGTGGAGCGCCAGCCGTCCTGGATCGGGGAGTCCTCGTGACCGTGCATCATCTCGAAGAGCAGCCGTGCCCGGCCCCGGGTGGAGTGCTCCTCCTCCCTGGTCACCTGGTAGGAGGGGCACATCACCTCGTGGCCCGAGGGCCCCTGCTGTCGACATCGGCCGACGCCAACGCACCTGGTCGTCGCCATGGCGAACGAGCCGTCGTCGTCGGGATAGGCGAAGTACAGGTCTTGCGAGGTCCGGGGCGCCCACGACGCCCCCAACCGCAGGTTCTCGTCCAGCCGCTGAGGCGCCACGACCTTGCCGGGGTTCATCTTGTTGCCCGGATCGAAGACGGCCTTGAGCTCGCCGAAGGCGCGCATCACCCGATCGCCGAACATCTTGGGCAGCAGCTCCCCACGGGCCTGCCCGTCGCCGTGCTCGCCGGAGAAGGATCCGCCGTAGGAGACGACCAGATCCGCGGCGCGCTCCATGAACCGCCGGTAGGTCGCCACTCCTGCGGCCGTGGTGAGGTCGAACGGGATCCTGGTGTGCACGCACCCCTGGCCGAAGTGGCCGTAGAGGGCGGGACCGCTCTCGGAGGAATAGCCGAACTCCTCGTAGAGGTCGCGCAGGTCGCGAAGGTAGTCACCCAACCGGTCTGGATGAACCGCAGAGTCCTCCCACCCCGGCCATGTGTCGGGATCGTTCGGGAGGTGAGCGGTCGCGCCGAGGCCCGACTCGCGGACCTGCCACAGCTCGTCCTCTCGCTGAGGATCGTCGAAGAACCGGGCGTGCGGCTCGTGCTCGGTCCCGACCAGGTCGTCGACCATCCGCCTGGCGGCCTCGCCGGTCTCATCCTGGGTCTCGCCTCCGAACTGGACCATCAGGTATCCGCTGCCCTCCGGCAGCTCCTGGAGCGCCTGGGAGTTCATCTGCTTGACCTGCTCGTCGTGGATGAGCCGGTGGTCGACGCCCTCCAGGGCGACAGGGTCGTGGCGCAGGATCGCCGGGACAGCGTCCGCAGCCGAGGCGATGTCGGGATAGCCCAGGACCACCAGGGTGCGTGCGGCCAACGTCGGGACGAGCTCCAGCTCGGCGCGCAGCACGGTCACCAGGGTGGACTCGCTGCCGACGAGCGCACCCGCCACGTCGAACTGCTTCTCCGGAAGCAGGGAGTCCAGGTTGTAGCCCGAGACTCGCCGCGGGATCTCGGGGTAAGCGGCTCGGATGTCGTCCGCGTAGGTGTCCCGGATCCGACGCAGGCTGCGGTAGACCGCCGAGACCTTGTCGCCGCCTCGTTCGATCCGGTGGTAGTCGTCGTCGGTGGTCTCGCCGCACCAGAACCGCGTGCCGTCGTAGAGCAGCACCTCGAGCCGGGCGATGTTGTCGACGACCTTGCCGGTGCGCTGGGCGGTGGTCCCGCACGAGTTGTTGCCGATCATGCCCCCCAGCGAGCAGTTCATGTGCGTGGCCGGCTCCGGCCCGTAGCGCAGCCCATGGGGGGCCAGCTGCTCGTTGAGCTCGTCCAGGACGATCCCGGGCTCGACCACGCAGGTCCTGGCCCCGGGATCGACCGAGAGGAGCGCGTGGCAGTTCTTGGTCCAGTCGATCACCACCGCGACGTTGGTGCACTGCCCTGCCAGGCTGGTCCCGCCGCCACGGGAGACGACAGGCACGCAGTGCTCCCGGCACACCGCCACCGCCTCGGCGGCATCCTCCACCGTGCGGGGAACGACGACGCCGATCGGGACCTGGCGGTAGTTGGAGGAGTCGGTCGAGTACGCCGCTCTGCTCGCGGCGTCGAACCGGACCTCCCCGTCGACCCGCTCTCGCAGGTCGGACTCGAGAGCCTCGGTGTCACCGGGTGCCCGGGTGGTGAGCTCGAGCTCGGTCATGGTTGTTCCCCCTCCTCGTGGATGGCCACGTCCCCTCACTCCTCGGTGCGGGCGGCTGCCTCGGCGCCGGGGACACCCGCCGCGCACGACTCAGGCACCTTTTGCTCGTTTGCGTCCTGCAAGCATCCGCAGTTCTCCGGGCAGCGGGGTGTCCTATCCTGCGGGGATGACCGAGCTCGGGAACGATCTGGTGGAAGACCATGTGGAGGCGCTGATGGCCGCCTCGAAGGTCCTGACCGCCGTCGTCTCGCGATCGCTCACCGAGGCCGGTGCCTCGGTCACCACGCCGCAGCTGCGCGTGCTGGTGATGTTGAGCTCGCGCGGGCCGCTCAACCTCACGGCCGTCGCCGACGGCCTGGGCGTGAGCGTCTCCAACGCGAGCCGCACCTGCGACCAGCTGGTCGCAGCTCGGCTGGTCACCCGGCGTGAGGACACCGAGGACAGACGCAGCGTCGTGCTGCGCCTGAGCAGGTCTGGCAGGGCACTGGTCGAGAGGCTGATGGCGCACCGCCGGCTCGTGTTCACCAGCATCACCGACGGCATGAGCGCGAGTGACCGCGACGTCCTCGCACGTGGACTCGATGCGTTCCTCCGAGCCGCAGAGAATGTCGCGGGCACCGATGGTCCGGATCACGAGCACCCGTGGCGCTGGTTGACGTGACACGCCAGGTCTCCCTTCGCTCTCAGCTGGAGGACTGGCGACGTCGCGACACGGTGTCTGCCAGCGCTTGTCCCCCGGGCAGCAGCCGGAGCACGCGGCGAGCGAGCAGGTCGCGACGACGATCGTGGGCGGGTGCTGTGACCGGCCCGCTCCGCAGGTCTGCGTAGCCCCAGCCGGCCCATCCCAGGGCCGTGACGGCGTTCACCGCACCAGCCACCGCGCGGGTGTGGTCCACAGCCGCCAGACCTGTTGCAGTGGCTGCGTGCGCCAGGTCCACCCAGACTCCCATCGCCAGGACCTCGGGGCTGGGCTCCATCCCCGAGAGTGCCGCCTGCGCCACTTGGCGAGCTCCGAGCACCCGAGCGACGAACACGCTCGTGGTGTCGTCACCGGTGCGAAGGACGTTGCGGAGCATCGCGCCAGGCGCCACCACCAGCGCCGCTCCAGCGACGCCGCGAGTGAGCTCGATCGTGCGCCAGCGCATGCTCACCTCGTCGCCCGGCCGCCGATGGCCACGACGCCACCCACCGCTGCAGTGGCGAGCAGTGCAGCCACCCGGTGTCGGCCGAGGAAGGAGACAGGGTCACGGTCGTGGGCGTCGGCCGAGAACGCGCCACGAGCGCCTCGGTCCGCGTGCTCGTCCTGGGGCTCGAAGACGTTGGACCCCCATCGCGGTCCTCCGTCGTGGGTCTGTTGGGACTCGACACCGGTCTTGGCGAGGTACCAGTCCGCCAGGGCCGGGGCCATCCGGTTTCCGAGGATGGTGTAGGCCGCGGCGAGCCCGACCCATGCGTTGCGTCGCGGATGTGCGGCGCTGAAGCGGATCATCCGGGCGCAGACCTCTGGTTCGACGATGGGAGGCACGGGCCGCGGGTGCTTCGGCATCTTGTTCAGGTTCCAGCCGAACTGCGTCGTGTTCACACCGGGCAGGGTGACCAGCCCGATGGAGACGTGACTGCCGGTTGCTCGGAGCTCGGTCAGCACGGACTCGGTGAATCCCTTGATCGCGTGCTTGGCGCCGCAGTAGGCGGACTGGAGCGGGATGGAGCGGTAGGCCATGGCCGAGGAGACGTTGACGATGGCGCCGCGATCCCGCGGTCGCATGACGCGCAACGCGGAGCGGGTCCCGTTGACCTGACCGTAGTAGGTCACCTCGGTCATCCGGCGATACTCCTCCTCGGTGGTGTCCCAGAAGAAGGCCAGCGAGCCGGCGAAAGCACAGTTGACCCAGACCGCGATCGGCCCGAGCTCGGCCTCGATCTGGTCGGCAGCGCGGTCCACGCCGTCCGCGTCCGCCACGTCCACCGAGATGCCGAGCCCTCTGCGCCCGGTCCGATTGACGTCCGCGACCGCGCCGTCGAGCCCCGCTCTGCCGCGGGCCAGCACTGCCACGTCGTATCCGGCGGCAGCGAACTCCCGGACCGTGGCCCGTCCGATGCCGGCGGTGCCGCCAGTGATCACTGCGACCTGTGCTCGTGAAGAGCTGCTCACGTCGTTCTCCCTCCGCCCAGCAGATCCGAGGGCCGCGTCGGCTGCTCCGGCGTTCTCGCGCACCAGAGCGGCAACCATGCCGGCCTAGACCCGGAAATGATTGTGTGTATGTAACAGTTGCGATGAGGACACTAAAATCGTACCCGGTGTGGCGAACCCCTAACGCCCACTGCGAAACATTCATCCTGCAAGCCCTCCCCGGGGCTCACTGCCCGACCGGGGAGGGGAGCGTTCCTCCCGGAAGGAGGCACATGGACATCACCGAGATGATCTTGACGCAGCACCACGAGCAGCGCCGCACCTTCGCGCTCCTCGACGAGATCCCGAACGACGACACCGATGCCCTGCAGGCGGTGTGGAAGCGATTGACGATCCTGCTGGAGGTGCACGCGGCGGCCGAGGAGCGGTTCTTCTACCCCCGGCTCCTCGAGATCGGCTCAGGTCCTCCGGGCGAGGACGACGGGCCGCAGGAGGAGACCGAGGATGCCGTCAAGGACCACAACGAGATCCGCGAGGCCATCAAGAGGGCCGAGCAGCATCGTGCAGGCAGTGACGAGTGGTGGGCTGCGGTCCGGGAGGCTCGTGTCGCGAACAGCGACCACATGGCCGAGGAGGAACGCGAGGACCTCGCGGACTTCCGACAGCATGCGGACCTGCAGACCCGGCACGAGATCGCCCTGCAGTTCATCTCCTTCGAGAACGAGCACGCCGACGGCATCCCACTGGAGGAGCCCGACCCCGAGACCTACGTCGAGCAGAACAGCTGAGGATCCGTCTGCCCTGCTGGACGGGTGACTGCGCCGGTCAGAGGGTGATGGTCACCTTGACGTCGTCCGGCTGCGGGATGAAGGCGTCCTGGAAGGAGGACAGCGGCACCCGCCGCGTCACGAGCTGTCCGAGCCAGCGGAGGTCGGCCCCGGCGAGAGCGGTGGCGGCAGCGCGGTAGTGACCCAGGTTGGCATTGACCGAACCGATGACGGCGTCGTTCTCGAGCACGATGTCGCGGTTGACGCTGCCCGCGTCCACCTGGATGGAGCGACCCTCGGGGGAGACGCCGGTCAGGCAGACGATGCCGTAGCGCGCGGTGGCCCGCATGGAGCCGAACACCAGCGATCCGACACCAGTCGCCTCGAGGACGACATCTGGGTGGACCGCGCTCGCGACGGCGTCCATGCCGTCATGGTGGTAGGTCGCGCCGAGATCGCTGACGAGGTCCGGTTTGGGTCCTGAGGCCACTTGGTCGAGCACGTGCACGTCCAGGCCGCGCTGTACGCCGAGCAGCGCAGCGAGCAGACCGATGGGACCGGCGCCGGTGACGAGCACGCTGCGTGGCTCGAACCACGAGCGCCGACCGACCTTCTCGATCTGGTCCCAGGCCTTGGCCACGACCGACGTCGGCTCCATCAGCACGCCCACGTCGGCGAGCCGGTCATCGAGCTTGACGGCGTAGTCCTCCTCCACGCACCAGCGCTCGCTCCCGTAGCCGTCCAGCTCCTTGATCCCACGCTCGGTGTAGCGGCCGTTGCGGCACATGTCGAACTCGCCGCGCTCGCATGCCCCGCAGGGGACCGGATCTGGTCGGCGGACCACACCGACCACGAGGTCACCCTGTGCGAACGCGCTGGCTGCCGGCGCCCGGCGTACGCGCCCCAGGGACTCGTGGCCGATGACCAGCCGTCGCTCACCGGGCGGCGCCCACCCGTAGTCGCCCGACGACGATCTCCCGGTCGGTGCCGCACACGCCCATGGCCAGCCCGTCCACGAGGAGCTCACCTGCCCGCGGCGTGGGGTCCTGGATCTCGGTGAGGGACAAGGTCCCGGACTCGCCGGGTACGACGGTCAGTGCTCGCATGGTCAGGTGCTCCTGTCGATGGGTCGGAAGGTGGCATGGGTGACGCCCCTGGACAGATCCGTCTCTGACAGTCTGACGGGACGGCCGGAGAGCTCGTGGCCGAGTGGATCGGGAGAGGAGTCGCAATGGGAAGCGTTGCCCTGATCGGCGTACTGGCTCTGGGTGTGGTGGTGCTGACGCCGATGGCGGATCGATGGGGCGTTCCCCAACCGGTCCTCCTGACTGTCTTCGGCCTCGGTCTCGCGCTGCTGCCGTTCGCACCCGAGCTGAGGCTCGATCCTGAGGCGATCTTGCCGGTGGTGCTGCCACCGTTGCTGTTCGCAGCGACCCAGCGGGCCACCGTTCGGGAGTTCCGGGACAACGCAGGAGCGGTGCTGTTCCTCGCAGTCGGCCTCACCCTGGCCACGATGGCCCTGGTCGGCCTGGTGGCGCACCTGTATCGCCTGCCACTGGGGCCCGCGCTGATGCTCGGGGCGATGGTCTCCCCACCGGATCCGGTGGCAGCCACAGCCGTGGCCCGTCGCCTGCGGCTCCCGCACCGCTTGGTGACGATCCTCGAAGGAGAGGGGATGTTCAACGACGCGACGGCGTTGGTCGCCTTCAAGGTCACCCTCGCCGCCGTGGTCACCGGCACCGTGTCCACAGCCGGGGTGGCCACCGACCTGGTCCTCGGACTGGTGGCAGGGACTGTGGTCGGCCTGGTCCTCGGGGCGGTCACCACCCGGGTGCTGGCCTCGGTCCACGATGCCTACGCGGAGACCACGCTGACGGTGCTGGTGCCGTTCCTGGCGTACCTGGGAGCCGAACACATCCAGGGGTCCGGAGTGCTCGCGGTCCTGGCCCTGGGGCTCTACCTGCGCACGCGTGGACATGCGGCCACCACCTCGCAGGGGTGGCTGCTCGGTCGGGCGGTCTGGTCCTATGCGGACTTCCTGATCACCAGCCTGGTCTTCGCGATTCTCGGCTACGAGCTGGTCAAGGTCATCAGCGTCACAGCCGTGACCCACCGCGCCGTGGTGCTGGCGATCCTGGTGGTCGCGACGATGGTCGTCCTCCGTGCGGTGTGGGTCTTTGCGAGCGCGTCGCTGGCCCGGCGCCGGGCACGCCGTCATGACGTTGCCTGGCCGAGCGGGTGGCGCGAGTCGGCCGTCGTGTCCTGGGCGGGGATGCGCGGGGTCGTCACCGTGGCGGCAGCTCTCTCCCTGCCCCAGGTCGTCGAGGACGGCACTGGCTTCCCGTTCCGGGACGAGATCGTGGTGGTGGCGCTCTCGGCCGTGCTCGCGACCCTGGTGCTGCAGGGGCTCACTCTCGCGCCGCTCACCTCCGCGCTGGGCGTCGGTCGCACTGGTGACGACCGAGCCGAGGTCTCGGCGCTCCGCCGCCGTGCCTCACAAGCCGCGCTGGACCATCTGCGCGGCGGGGGCCTGGAGGGGATGCACGAGGAGGTCTCCCGGGCTGCGACCCTCCAGTACGAGGGATATCTCTCGGCGCAGGAAGCGATCGAGCAGGCTCGTCGCGGCGGTCCCGATGACGACGACCAGGCCATGGGCCGGCAGCTCGACTCGGTGCTCAGGGAGGCGACCGACGTGGAGCGTGCCCTGGTGCTGAACGCGCGCAGGGTCGGGGACGTCAGCCCGGCCAGCGCGGACGAGGTGCTGCGCGACATCGAGGGCCGGGTGCTGCGCGACTTCGGATGACCGGGCCGGGCCTGGTCCGGGCGGCCGCCTGACGGGCCACTCACGGGGATGGAGGCGACAGCTCCTTCTCCTCGAGTGAGGCCTCCTGGAGCGTCTCGTCGATGTAGGCCTGGGCCTCCGGGGCCGGAAGCCGCTGGTGGTAGGCCATCACGTAGACGGCCACCGACAGGACGAGCAGCAGTCCGGCGGACAGGGCGAAACCAAGGACGTTCCGGTTGCCGGCCGCGGGTTCGGGGTAGTTGCCGAGGTAGGAGATCAGGGTGAGTCCGGCGAGCCATGGGAACACCCACAGACCCGAGCGGACGTCCAGGGACTTGCCCTTCATCTGACCCGATCCCACGAACGCTGCGAGCAGGACGAATCCGATGAGCACGGCGATCATCAGCTTCCACACCGTCGTCCATCCCGACCAGTACACGATCAGGTTGGATCCCCAGAAGGCGAGCAACGGGATCGTGTGGCCTCCGGGAAGCCGGAACGGCCGCTCCTGGTCCGGGATCTGGGCCCGCATGGATGCGTGCACGAGCGGACCCGAGGCGAAGGAGAGCACGGTCGCCGAGGTGATGAAGCCGACCAGCTGTTGCCAGCTCGGGAAGGGGAGGAAGGCGATGAGCCCGATCACGAAAGCGAGGAGGAGCCCCACCATCGGGACACCCTTCTCCGTGGTGCGCTCCAGGACCCTCGGGGCGTTGCCGTTCCGGGCCATGGCGAACGAGATGCGGGAGGTGATCGTGGTGTAGATCAAGCCGGTGTCACCGGGGGAGACGATGGCGTCGACATAGAGCAGCACCGCAAGCCAGCCCAGTCCCAAGGCCGTGGCGAGGGCAGCGAGCGGGCCGAAGTCGTTGGCGAAGGACAGGTCGGCCCAGCTCCCGGACTTGGACAGCGTCCCGGGGTCGAGGGCGCCGATGAAGGCGACCTGGAGCAGCACGTAGATCAGGGCCGTGAGCAGCACCGACCCGATCACCGCGATGGGCACGTTGCGGCGCGGGTTGTCCGTCTCGCCGGCAAGCTCGATGCCTTGGCGGAACCCGAGGTAGGAGAACACGATCCCGCTGGTGGCGATCGCGGTGAAGATGCCGTGCACACCTGCTGGGGCGAAGCCGTGGGAGCTGAAGTTCTCCCCGTGGAAGGCCGCGATGAAGAACGCGAGGATCACGAGCAGGATGATGAACAGCTTCCAACCCACGAGCACGTTGTTGATGCGGGCGAACCACCGCACCCCGTAGTAGTTCACGACCACGAACAGGGCCATCAGAACCACGGCGGTGCCGTAGCCCAGTGCTGTGAGGGTGTGCACGGTCTCGCCGTTGACGGTGTGCTTGGTGGTGAAGGGGGCGTACTTGGTGCCGTACTGAAGCGCGGCCTCGACCTCGATCGGCGCCGTGGTGGCCACCGCGACGTAGGTGATCCAGCCCGACGTGAAGCTGGCGAGGTGCCCGAAGGCCATCTGGGGAAAGCGGACCACCCCTCCCGAGAGAGGGAACATCACTCCGAGCTCGGCGTACACCAGGGCGATCAGGAGGATCATGAAGCCGCCGAGTGCCCAGGAGATGATGGCCGCAGGGCCGGCCTCCTGGGACGCGTTCAGTGCGCCGAACAGCCAGCCGGAGCCGATGATCGAGCCAACGCTCGCGAAGAGAAGACCGACCACCCCCACGTGGCGCTTGAGCTGGGGCTCGGCCCTCTCCTCGGACTGTGTCTTTGCCTGACTGGACATGAGGACCTTCCTTGTGGTTCCGCAATGGTTGCGCACAGCAAGTATTGCGTAGACCCGGGAGTAGGGAAAGGCGAGACGCGTTGGGTAGCGTGCAGGCGTGCTGAGATTCCCCGGCGGTCTTCTGGCCCGGACAGCGCGGGGGATTCCGTGGCGACGTCTGCGGCGATCGATGCTCCGCGGGGCGGCCCTGTATCTCCTGACGGCTCTCGTCGTCGCCCCGGTAGCCCTCGGCTGGGCCATCTCGAACACGCGCGTCGACGAGCAGGTGGGGATCACCCCGACGACCTTCACGCTCACGACCAGCGGACACAGCGAGCTGAGGCTCGGCATCGCGGGCACCGTGTTCGTGCCCCAGCACCGGGGCCCCTTCGGACTCGTCGCGACGGTCAACGGACCGGCGGACGCATCCCTGGCCTCCGCGGACCTGGCGTCCTACGTCTCGCCCCAGATGCTCGAGCTCTACTCGGGCCTGTTCCACGACCCCGAAGCGGCGATCGGCAGCTACGTCGACCTGCTCAGCCAGGAGCTCATCCACCAGCTCGAGGTCGCCGAGCTGGTCCTGACCCTGACCGTGGGAACCCTGGCGCTCGTGCTCTGGCGATGGGGAGGTGCCCGTGGGCGAGAGGTCAGTCACCGGCACGTGCGCGTCGGACTCGTGGTGGCGGTCCTGATCGTGGCCAGCAGCGGTCTCGGGTTGGCTCAGGTGCGCGCCGCCGAAGCGGGGTCCCGGCCTGTTGCCGGGAGATACACCCTCTCGGCACTGGACGGGACGGCTGCTGAAGGGTCCACGACGAACAGCCCGATCCTTCGCCTCGTGCTCGGCGACGCGGTCCCCAAGGTCCACACCCTCGTGGATCGACAGGAGGCGGCGGTCGCGGCCTACTTCGGCAAGGCGACCGAAGACCTGCGGGCGCAGGTGTCACAGGTGGCCAGCCCCGGTGGCAACGAGGTCGCTGTGCTGATGCAGTCCGACATGCACTGCAACACGACGATGATCCGGATCCAGAAGGAGGTCCGGAAGATGCTGCAGGAGGTCTCCGATGACGCAGCTCCCGTGGCGATGGGGATCACGGGCGACCTCACCACGAACGGCACTCCGGCCGAAGGGGGATGCATCCACGACGAGGCGGACGTCGCAGGTGACCTGCCGGTCGTCGCGGTCACCGGCAACCACGAGTCCGACACCAGTGCCGACCAGATGCAGGAAGCTGGCATGACGCTGCTCCAGGGGGACCGCGCCGAGGTCGATGGCGTCAGCTTCCTCGGTGCCGGTGATCCCTCCCGGAGCGAGCTCTTCGGTGCCACCCGTCTGCGGGGGACCGACTCCGAGCAAGATGTCGGACGGCAACTCCGGGCCGATGCGGAGGAGGAGCACGCGGACCTCGTCCTGGTCCATGAGGC
The DNA here is from genome assembly GCA_963843075.1 of uncultured Actinomycetota bacterium. Taxonomy (GTDB): domain Bacteria; phylum Actinomycetota; class Actinomycetes; order Propionibacteriales; family Nocardioidaceae; genus Marmoricola. The sequence continues at coordinate 2,299,158 of CAWJJD010000001.1, forward strand.
CTATGCGGCCGCGGCGTTCATCGGCGCTGGTGACATGCGCACGTTCCTGGACGGCCGGGGCAGCGCCACCGTGCCCTACGACGACGGAATCCCCGACGTGCCGGCCTCTGCGGTCCTCTACGGTCATTGGCACCGTGCGGTGGAGCCTCGGGTCGTGTGGAACTCGGACGGGACCTGGACGCTGGTCATGGAGCTGAACACGTCCGGTGGTGCCATCGCCACACCCACCGTCGGACACTTCTCGACGCCGTGGACCAAGCCTCAGCAGGAAGCGTCGTTCCCGGTGCTGTACCTCGACCGGGACTCGGGTCTGGTCACGGGCTACCAGATCTACCGGTTCGCCCCGGACGGCGCCGCCACGGTGGAACCACGAGTCTCCGTGGGTGCCGTGGCGTCAGAGTGAAACGGCCCTGGGCGCGCGTAGGCTGAGACCTGTGGCACCCCTGAATCGCCGTAAGCCGGACGGCGTCGATCTCGAGCCGTTGCTGGCTGCGACGCGCATCATCAACGCGATCATCGTCAAGTCGCTGGCGGCGGTCGACGAAGAGCTCTCCGTCCCGCAGCTGCGGGTCATGGTGATCCTGAGGGAGAGCGGCCCCACAAATCTCTCCGAGGTCGCGGCCAGCCTCGGCGTCAACCCCTCCAACGCCAGTCGGACCTGTGACCAGCTGGTGAAGCGTCGCCTGGTGGTCCGCCAGGAGGACCCGCACGACCGTCGACGGCTGTCGTTGACCTTGTCGCCCTCGGGGCGTCGGTTGCTCCAGCGGGTCATGTCGCGGCGGCAGGAGCTGCTCGAGGCCATCGTCTGGCAGATGCCGCTCGCCGAGCAACGGCGGTTGATCGCTGCCATGGAGTCCTTCAACACGGCTGCCGCGGCGCTCCCAGGTCCTGACGAGATCGCCTCCGAGCAGTCCCGGAAGCTGCTGCGTCCCGGGCTGGCCTAGTGGCCGAGGACTCCTCGGTCAGCTGTCACGCGTCATGGGACTCCTGGTCCGGGGAACCGCCCATCATCGCCATCATCTGACGACCACCGGTGCGGTAGAAGCGCACGACCAGGACCAGCGCCAGCGCGAAGAAGACGATGTTGAGCCAGGTGGTGTAGTTCCACGAGATCCCCTCTGCCAGCACCTGGGCCGAGCGCTCGCCCGGCACCAGGCCGACCGAGGAGAAGATCAGCTCGACGACATAACCGGTCGCGACCATCGTCGCGTAGAACGCCGCGAGAAGGACGAGCATCATCTTGGTGCCGTAGTACTTCCGGTAGATCACCAGGATCGGCAAGATGATCAGGTCGGCGAAGAGGAACGAGATCACACCTCCGAAGCTGATGCCCCCGTTCCACAGGACGCCGGCCAGGGGAACGTTGCCGACCGAGCAGACGAAGCTCAGCAGCGCGATGACCGGCCCGACGATGGGCCCCCACAGGGCCGACAGCACAGCTCGATCGGTGAGGAACAGGTGCTGCCAGAAGGTCTGTGGAACCCAGGTGGCCACCGCTCCCGCGATGAGCAGGCCGATGACGATGTCCCGGAGCACCGCTGCCCACTCCATCACGAAGACGTGGCTCACGGCGGTGAGTCCCTTGGAGCTGAGCAGGCGACGTCGGAGGGGCTCGTCCCCCTCGACCGACATGTCCATCGCGGCATGCCCCTCCATGGATCCGGACAGCCCCTTGTCCGCCTGGGCGCGGGCGGCCTCGATGAGCTTGCCGCGCACCAGGAGCCGGAAGACCAGCGCGATCAGGATGATCATGACCGGGCCCCCGACGAACTCCGCGAGGGTGAACTGCCAGCCCAGCAGCAGGGCGAGGATGATGCCGAGCTCGATCACCAGGTTGGTGCTCGCGATCTCGAACACGATGGCCGCGGTGAAGCTCGAGCCCTTGCGGAAGAGCGAGCGTGCCAGCGCCACCGCCGCGTAGGAGCACGACGAGGAGGCGGCACCCAGGCCGGTCGCCTTGGCGAGCGTTGCCGGACGGTCGTCGCCGAGCAGTCGCGAGATCGTCTCGCGGCGTACGACCGCCTGGACGACCGCGGACAACGTGAAGCCGAGGATCAGCGACCAGGCGATCTGCCAGGCCATGGACGCGCTGGTGGCGAGGGCGTCGCCGAGATCGTGGAGCAGGGGCATCATCAGGGCACCTGAGGGTCGGGGCCGTTCACAGCACGCGCTCGGCCAGGCTGGACTGGGTGACGGGCCACAGGTCGTCGGCTGCCGAGGCGAAGAGCGCCATCGCGCGGGCCAAGTCGTCGAGCTGCGCAGCCGGCAGGCGTTCCACGACCGACTCGAGGTCCCGCCTTCGCCGAGCCGTGACCTCGTGCACGACCTTCACGCCGCCCGGGGTGAGGCTGAGCCAGGTCTGACGCCTGTTCTCGGGGCGGGTCTCGCGCTGCACCAGCGACGAGTCGACGAGGCGGTCCACCATCCGCAGTGCAGTCGAGGGCGCCACGTCGAGTGAGCGGGCCAGGTCGCTGAGGGTGGTCGGTGCCTGCGAGATCACCACCAGCATCCGGAACTGGGGGAGCGTCACCTCCGAGGACTGGGCGATCGACCGCGCCGAGACGGCCACCAGGGCGCGGGAGGCCGCCAGCAGGGCGTCCACTGCTGCGTCGCGGTCCCGGCCGGGCTGATCGTTCGAGACATCAGATTTGCTGCCCATCGCGCAAGCATTGCATACTGCAACAATGCCCTCGGCGCCCTCTTCTCCTCGCCTGCGTCATGTCCGAAGTGTCGGTCCGGGGCAGGTCGGTCTCCTGGCACTGGCGGTGGCCGTGGGGTTGGGGGCCGGTGTGGGGGCGGTCGCGTTCCGCTACATGATCCTGGGCCTGACCCGCCTGTTCAGCGGTCACGACGACTACGCCTCGGCGGGGCATGCAGCGAACCCTCTGGTCCCGTGGCTCGGCCCGTGGTTCCTGTTGCTCGCTCCGGTCGTGGCCGGCCTGGTCTACGGCCCACTGGTGCACAGGTTCGCCCCCGAAGCACGCGGACATGGTGTTCCGGAAGTGATGTACGCGGTGGCGCGCACCGGGGGACGAATCCGGCCGCAGGTGGCCCTGGTGAAGTCGCTGGCCAGCGCCCTGTGCATCGGTGGCGGCGGGTCGGTGGGTCGCGAGGGACCGATCGTCCAGATCGGTTCAGCCCTGGGCTCCTGGGTGGCACTCCTGTCCCGGCTCGACGAGCGGCGCATCCGGCTCTTGGTGGCCTGCGGGGCGGCCGGAGGAATCGCCGCCACGTTCAACGCGCCCCTGGCGGGGGTGTTCTTCGCGATGGAGCTCATCTTGGGGCAGTGGGCGACCGAGTCGTTCGGCATGGTGGTGGTTTCGTCGGTGACCGCCAGCGTCGTGGGCCGCGCGGTCCTCGGCGACGACCCGTTCCTCTCGTTGCCCGACTTCCACGTCGCACATCTGGTGCAGTACCCCCTCTTCGCGGTCCTCGGAATCCTGGCGGGCCTCATCGGTGTCGCCTTCTCCCGCCTGCTCTACGCGGTGGAGGACGTGTGCGACTGGGCCTGGCGAGGGCCCGAGTGGTTGCGTCCCGCCGCGGGTGGACTGCTCCTCGGTGCCCTGCTGCTCGTGCTCCCTCAGATGTACGGCGTCGGGTACCCGGTCCTGGGAGACGCCGTTGCGGGCAGGTACACGTTGGCCTTCTTGTGTCTGCTGCTGGTCGGGAAGATGCTCGCCTGCAGCCTCACCATCGGAATCGGTGGCTCGGGAGGGGTGTTCGCTCCCAGCCTGTTCTGCGGGGCCATGCTGGGGGCAGCCTTCGGTGCCGTGGTCCACCTCGTCGCACCGGGCACCGTCGGTTCACCCGGTGCCTACGCCCTGGTCGGCATGGGGGCCCTCTTCGCCGGGGCCGCCCGAGCCCCCATCACGGCGGTGGTCATCCTCTTCGAGCTCACGGGGGAGTACACCATCATCCTGCCGCTGATGCTGGCCATCGTCCTCGCCACCGGCGTCAGCCACCTTGCCTCCCATGACACGGTCTACACCCGCAAGCTCCTTCGCCGCGGTGTCGACCTCGACGAACCGGGGGACTCCCGGCTGCGCGACCTTCCGGTCTCCGCCGTCATGTCCGGGCCACCGCAGGCCGTGGACCCCTCAGCAGACGTGCGGACACTGGCCGCTGTCTTCGCCTCCACGGGCGAGGTGGCACTCCCGATCCTCGGTGGGGGCGACACGTTCATGGGAGTGGTCACGTCGGTTGACGTCATGGACGCGGTGTCGGCAGGTGAGGACGTGCCGCTGGGCGTGCTCGCGCGCGTGGACTCCGTCTCACCGACCGAACCGGTGCGTGACGCGCTGCAGCTGCTCGACCGTGGCGCGGCCGCGGTGGCGGTCGTCGATGGGGAGCGGCTCGTCGGGTGGGTGCGACACCGTGAGGTTCTCGCAGCTCTGAGTCGTCCCACCAATGGGGCGCCCCGGGGCCAAGCCCGCGATGGTGCACGTCTCGTCGCGCCGCGACCTGGCACAGAGAGGAGACGCGTGTGGACTCGTCCGAAGTCACGATCTGGGTGATCGCCGTGGTGATGATGGTGGTCATCGCGTTCTACGCATGGAAAGGGAGCCGGTGACCCTGATCTTCGCGCCCGCTCGGGAGTGAGGTCAGCCGAGGGGGATCGCCCGGCGCCGGAACCCGACGAACGAGACGACGACCAGGGTCAGGGCGGCCAGCGTCAGGCCGGCCAGGTCCGCTGTGTCGACCGTCCCGTGTGATGGGGTGCTGACCACGTAGTACGGAGAGAGCACGAGCAGTCCGTGCGGAAGGTGCAGTGGACCGCCCAGGTAGGCCGCGACCGCCGCGAAGGCATAGGCGAGCCAGGCCAGGGGTTGGGCTCTGGGGACGAGCCCGAAGAGGACGAGGGCCAGCGCGCCGAGCAGCCCGACGGCGGGCAAGTAGTCCGCCGCCGCCCGCGCAACCGAACCGGTCACGCTGTCACCGGTGGACCACCGTGTGGTCAGGGCGAGGGTGATCCCGCCAGCCGCCGTCACGGCGACGGCACCCGTCGCGACCACCAGGAGGTGCGTCCCGAGCCAGGCCCATCGCGGGCGTGGGCCCGAGAGGCGCGCCTCGAGCCGCCCCGAGGTCTCCTCCTCGCGCAGGAGGCCGACTGCCTGGACGACATATCCGCCCGCGATCAGGGCGAGCAGCAGGGAGGACATCCTCAGCACAGCGTCCTGTTCCGCACCCGCAACCCCCAGGGCTTGGGTCAGTGAGGCATTTCCGGCGATGGCATCCATCAATGGTTGGGCCAGAGCTCCGAAGGTGCCCGAGACGACCACAGCGGCTGCCACCCAGCCGGCGGCGCAGCCTCGGTGGAGTCGCAGCGTGACGCCGAGCGGCGTACGCAGGAACCAGGACGCGGTGGAGGGCGACGAGCCGCGCACGCTCCAGGCGCTGCCCACGTCCCGATGGACAGCGACGGTGATGGCGACGCAGGCGCACACGAGCGAGACGGAGATCGGGACCAGCAGCGGCCACCACCGGGCATCACCGAACGCGCGCGTCTCCTGCTGCCAGCCCAGCGGGGAGAGCCAGGTGATCGCGCTGCCCCTGACGTCACCCACGCCACGAAGCACGTACGCCGCCACGATGGCAGCGAGGCCGGCGCCGTGGACCGCCCGGGAATGCGCTGCCAGCTGGGCCGCCACTGCCGAGCTCGTCGCGAAGACCAGACCCAGCGCGATCATCGAGGTGGCATAGAGCACTGAGTCGTCCGTCGGGACGCCGACGACGACCAGGCCCACGAACAAGGCGGATCCGGTGAGCAGGAGGCTCGCCAGGGTGACGAGCATCGCCCCCACGACCGGCGCACCGCGACTGGCGCGACCAGCGACCAGGATCTCCAGGCGCCCCTGCTCCTCGTCCTTGCGCGTCATCATCGCGACGAGGCTGACGCCCATGAACGGGATCGCGAAGGAAGCCATGAAGCCGAACTCGTTGGCAATCACCCCGCCCAGCGAGTCGATCCCTGCGATGCGGCCGTTGATCGCCAGCAAGGCGCCTCCGCTGCCGACTGCTGAGGCGTAGCTGTGGATCTTCTCCGGGGTGTCGTAGAGCGCCGCGACGGCGTGGGTGGTCGCCAGCATCGTGGCGCCGATCGCGACGACCCAGGTCACCAGCGCCTTCCAGGTCGTCCGCGTCTGGATCGCAACGACGGGCCGGAGGCCTGAGATGCTCACTGCTCGTCCTGCGGGTCTTCGTAGGCGTCCAGGAAGAGCTCGTCGAGGCTCGGTGGCGTGACCGTCAGAGTTCGCAGCCCCGCGTCGTGCAGGCGACCGACGAGGTCGGCGACGCCGTCGGCGGCCACGGCGACCCGGAGCTCATGTCCGTCGTCCTGCGCCTGCTGGTCCGGCTGGAACAGTCCGGCGACCCCGGCGAGGTCGGCCGGGCGTCGGGTGACGGCATGGACGTGGGTCTTCGTGTGACGGCGCAGCTCGGCGAGGGTGCCGGACGTGACGGTGCGGCCCTTGCGAATGATGCTGACCCGGTCGGCCAGCGCTTCGACCTCTCCCAGGATGTGGCTGGAGAGCAGCACCGTGACGCCCTCGGCCCGTCGCTCCCGAATGGTCTGCTGGAACGCCTGCTCCATGAGCGGGTCGAGCCCCGAGGTCGGCTCGTCGAGGATGAGGAGGTCGACGTCTGCTGCGAGGGCGGCGATCAGTGAGATCTTCTGGCGGTTGCCCTTGGAGTAGTCGCGGGCGCGGCGACTCGGATCGAGGTCGAAGCGTTCGATGAGGGCCGCCCGGACATCGGAGCGAAGGCGGCCACGGGCCTGTGCGAGCACGTCGATGCACTGCCCGCCACTGAGTCCCGGCCACAGCGTGACGTCGCCCGGGACGTAGGCCAGCCGCCGATGCAGGGCCGGTGCGCACCGCCAGGGGTCCTCGCCGAACAGGCGGACCTCGCCGCCGCTCTTGCGCATCAGGCCGAGCAGGATGCGCAAGGTCGTCGACTTTCCAGCGCCGTTGGGTCCCAGGAACCCGTGCACCTCGCCTCGGGAGACACCGAGGTCGAGACCGTCCAGGGCGCGTAGACCGCCGAAGGACTTGGTCAACCGGCGGGTCACGATGACCTTGTCCTCGGGGGTCGGCTGAGCGGTGGTGGAGCCTCGAGTCGTGGTGTGGGCGCGCATGTCACTCCTGTTCTGGCGCTGGTTTCTCACGTGGGGTCGCGTCGGGATCTGCCGGTGGCGGAGGGGTGAAGATGCCCTCGCGCGAGATCGCGGAGACTTCCTGTGCCCAGCGCACGAGTCCGTCGTGGGACATCGGGTCGAATCCGAGTGCTCCGGTCAGTGGTTCACGCAGCACGAGGAGCGCGACGTCCGCAGCGAGGAGGAAGGCCGCGCGAACGTCAGGGTCCTTGCTGGGCGTAGCGAGACCCGCCGCCTCCATCTCGTCCAGGATCCGGCGAGAGGCCCCGAACCACTTGCTGAAGAGCACGACCCCGGACGGGTCGCCGGACAGCAAGAGCCGGCGTACGTAGGCGGGCATCGGCGAGTCGGGAGGGAACACCTGGCTGAAGAGCTCTGCGATCGATGCAGCGCTGCCGTCCGCAAGGACCGTCGTGGCGTCGGTGCTCTGGCCCATGACGTCGTCGATGCGTTGAGCTGCATAGCGATCGACGGCCTCTCGCAGCCCGGCCTTGCTCCCGAAGTGGTGGAGCACGAGGGCCGCCGAGACGCCTGCCTCTGCGCCGACCTGGCGCACGCTCACGGCGTCGTGCCCGTGCTCAGCGAAGAGCTGCAGGGCCGCGTTGCGGATGTGGGCGCGGGCCGTGAGGTCCTCGTTGTCTGATCGCACGTTCAAGATACTAAACGTTTGTTCAGCGCGACGTCCAGTGGGCTTTCGCCCTCAGCCCAGAGGGCGCACAGGTTGCGCTCAGGATCGACGGCTAGCCTCCGTGGCCTTGCCTGTCCACTGAAAGGTTCGACCCTGTGCTCCGACGACTCCGTCGCCCCGCGGCTGCCCTGACGGCCGCTCTCCTGCTTGTTCCTGCGCTCGCTGCCTGCGGCAGCAGCGCCAAGAAGGACACTGACGCCTCCTCGGACGCCGGGCTGGAGGCCGTCTCCATCACCGGGGACGTCGGCAAGAGCCTGAAGGCCACCTGGCACAAGAAGCTCCCGGAGCCGAAGTCGACCAAGGCCACCACGCTGGTCAAGGGCACCGGCTCGAAGGTCGCGACGGGAGACTCGGTGAGCACCTATCTCTGGATCGGCAACGGCACCACCAAGAAGGCGGCCTACAGCGACTACGACAACGGTGCGCCGGAGACGGTCCCCAACAACGGTCAGCTCAACGAGGTGTTCACGAAGCTGTTCGAGGGCGCGACGTACGGCTCACGGGTTGCGGTGGTGACCACCGCGACCGACCTGCTCGGCTCGTCTGCCGGCAACTCCCAGCTCGGCATCGGTCCCGACGACAACCTCGTGGTCGTCGCCGACCTCGTCAAGAAGGCGCCGGTCTCGCCCAAGCCTTCGGACGACAAGGCGCACGACGTGCCGGGACGCACGCAGCCCAAGGTCGTCGTGAAGAAGGGGGAGCCGGTCGGGCTGGACTGGAGCGGCATCACCAAGCCGTCCTTGGCCACGCCGGTCCAGCGGGTCGTCCTCAAGAAGGGCACGGGTCGGGCGGTGAAGCCGTCGGACACGGTGACGGTCAACTACCTCGGCGAGACCTACAAGGCGAAGAGCCCCTTCGAGTCGAGCTTCACCAGCAAGCCGTTCACCAAGCCGCTGAGCAGCCTCGTACAGGGCTGGCAGATCGGCCTGACCGGGGTGAAGGTGGGCAGCCGGGTCCTGCTGCAGATCCCGCCGGCCTACGGGTACGGCGCGGAGGGCAGCGGGTCCACCATCCCGGGGAACGCGACGCTGTGGTTCGTGATCGATGTGGTGAAGGCGAAGTAGCTCTGCGCGTCCGCACGAGCAGAGCGCGGGCGAGCTAGTCTCGCTGGGTGCCTGACAGGACCGGAAGCGGCGACACGACAGTCCGAAGGGCGACGCCCGAGGACCTGGCGGCCCTGCGCGACATCTACCGGCGCTCCTCGTTGACCAACGCGGACGACCGCGACGCTCTGCTCGGCGCCCCCGCCTATCTGGTGTGGGACGGTGACGGCATCGCGTCCGGCGGAACGCGAGTCGCAGTGGACGCTGAAGCGCGGATCCTCGGCTTCGCCACGTTCGAGCCGCACGGCGTCGGCCTCGAGCTCGAGGATCTCTTCGTGGACCCGGACTTCATGCGCAGAGGCGTCGCGACCCGGCTGATGACCGCCATCGTCGACGAGGCCGCACGCGCCGGTGCGCCCTGGATCGAGGTGACCGGCAACCCGCACGCCGCCGAGTTCTATGCCTCGGCGGGTTTCGTGGGCGTTGGCCGGGTGGAGACCACGTTCGGGCCGGCGCCTCGACTTCGGCTGGAGCTCCAGCGGCGTCCTCGACAGGGGACCGACTCCGACTGACCCCCCGGCTCGGCTCGGGCGCTCGGTCTCCATCACCGTGTGGGTCAGGACCTCCTCGACCGGCGGGACGCGTCAGGAGTCTTCACACGGATGTGGGACGTCGTGGCGACGAGCTCGACGCGGGCTGCCGACGTCCGTCGTCGACGCGGGTGATCGAGGCCTCGGGCAGGTGAGTCATCCACGCCTAGAGCTCTCGCCCTTCACGATGGCCAGGGCCATCCCATGATCGGCCTCGAAAGCGGAGCGATGACCGCGTCGCTGTGGGGTCCTCGAGTGCGCCGGATCGGGCGCGCACTGGCGCGGTCCTCGCTGGGCGGGACCTGTGTGAAGGCGGGCGTGCCGGGGGCGTGCCGGTGGTCCCGCCGGTGGTGCTGCTGGGCGGGTCCGGGGCGGTGGGTTCAGAAGTGGGGTGGGTCGGTCGGTGGTGCGGGACGTTCCGGGGTGACATCGAGGGTGCCTGCGTGGTCGCGGAGGTAGTGGTAGCCGTGCGGGCTGGTCCAGGCGAAGGACCCGGGTTCGAGGACGGTGTAGTCCCACGCGGAGTGTGTTTTCAGGCGGTGATGTCGTCTGCAGAGTGGGGCGATGTTGCAGGAGCAGGTGGTGCCGCCGGCGTCGTAGGGGATGGCGTGGTCGTGATCGCATCTCCGAGCTGGCCGGGTGCACCAGGGGAAGACGCATGAGAGATCGCGCAGCTCGGTCTGCTCGGCGAGGCGTTCGGGGACTTCGTAGGCCTCGACGTGGATGTGCTCGGCCAGGTCGATCACCGGCTTCACGGTGACGGTGGTGTCGGGGTTGGCGCACCAGGTGCGGACCTGGTCGGCGGTGACACCCTGGCGGTGGTTCTCCACCCGGGCGAGCTCCAGACCCGTGCGTGACGTTGGCCGGTGAGCGCGGCCTCGGAGAGGTGGACGTAGAGGACCACCTGTCGGGGCTTGGGCCTCGACGCGGACACGGCTGCTTCGGGCCTCCGTCGCGGCGGCGCTCAGGTCGAGGGCGAGCTGGCGGCGGGCGAGCTCACCGGCAGCGATCGCGCGGCGCACGTCGAGCGAGTCGGTAGATCCGGCTGCCCTGAGGGCTTCGGCTCCGCGGGTGATGGCGGCGTCGAGGTCGAGGGCGTCGGCGAGGTCGAGCTCGCCCTCGATGGTGGTGGTGCCGGTGAAGGAGACCTGCTGGTGGTGGAAGCTGATGTGCCGCCCGTCGGCGGCCTTCTCGGCGTTGGCTTCGGCCAGGTCGGGCATGAACCGGGCGATGGCCTCCTCCACGACCCGGTCGAGCTGGGCGAGGCCGATCTTGTGCGCGAACGGCGCCACCTGCGCATCGACATAGGCCGCAGCCTCCGGGGACAACCCCAACGTGGCTTGGGCGACCCGGCGGGCCCGCCACGGCGCCAGCGTGGGCCGGGTCCGCCGTGTCTGGGTGCGGGCCCAGTGGCGTGGGAGGCGGTACTTCAGCTCCAGCGCGTGCCCGATCAGCGCCTTCCCACTGTCGGTGGACATCCCCAGGGCGAGCGCGAACTCGGCGACCGAGAACTCACACACCAGCGGTGCACCCTCCCCGGCCAGGATCAGCTCGGTGTCCCCGCCCGGCGCGCTCCACGTCGCCGCGACGTGGATGGACTCGGGTGGGTGCTGCTCGGCCCAGGTGACCGCGGCCAGCAGGACGTCTGCCTCGGCGCGGTCAGCGGCGGCGCGGGAGTCCCGGGCGAGCTCGAGCACCGCGGCAGCGGAGTCGAGCTCGGGCCGGGTGGTGGTCATGGGTCTATTCAACCGGGACCACTGACAGTTTCCGGGGCGAGTTTCGCCTTGTGGGTAAGGGATTCGAGGATCTTTCTCGTGCTCGCTCCGCGTCCACGAAGGGGCCGTGACGAGCGGAGCGACCCCGACTCTGCGGCCGCAACCCCGACGGTCGAGCCGAGCGACCGCGACCCAGACGAAGGGGTCGGGGAACACCCCGGTGACCCACCGCCCACGGACACCACGACTCATCGAGAACCGAAGGCCCACCATCGGACCCATGGTTTTCGACAGGCTCAACCGGCTGCGTAGTCTGGCGACATGCCCAAGAAGAAGTGGTCGGACCTGACCTCAGGTCAGCGGCGAGCCGTCAGCATCGGCGGCGTGGTCGAGACGGTGATCACGGTGGCGGCGCTGAACGACCTCGCCCATCGCCCTGCCGACCAGATCCGTGGGTCGAAGGGGGCCTGGCTGCTCGCGTTCTTCGTGCAGCCGTTCGGGCCGATCGCCTACTTCGCGATGGGGCGGCGCTGAGCCGGCAGGTTCAGACGAACCGCGAGCTCGGCTCGCGAGGGTCGTGCCGTTCGACGATCCGGATCCACGCCGTCGAGGCATAGATCGTGCGCTCGTCCGGGGTGGTGATGTGGAGCGCGCCGCTGCCGTCGATCGAGTAGCGAGCCCGGTCGTCGAACTCGGTCGTCGTTCCAGAGCTGAACTCGACGGTGAATGCCATGCTCGGAGCCTTGCACGCGACCGGTCAGAACGTAAGCCTCGGGTCGGGGATCAGAGTCCGAAGGCCGCCGCGAGGTCAGGGGCCTGGGAGGCCTCGTTCAGCGGTGCCGCCCCGATGACCCGGTCGAGGTAGCGAGTCAGCGAGTAGTGCGTGAGCGGTGTGCTCACGACCTTGTGCGAGAGGCGCGTGCTGAGCACCGAGGTGAGGACCGTGTCGTCGGAGTGCTTGTCGTCCTCGTCGGCCGTCACGATCACCACGAGCCGACCGCTCGTGAAGTCGCTGCTGCTCAGCACTGGCGTGAGCTGCTCCTTCAACCACGCGTCTGCCGTGGCCAGCGATCCGTCATGGGCGTCGTGGTCCAGGTTGGGGATCAGGAAACCGACGTTGGGCAGCGCGTTCTGGGCAGCGTCTCCAGCGAACGTCGTCAGGTCGACGTCGTTGGCGAGGCAGCTGGCCCTGCTCTGGGGGAAGTAGACCCAGGGGTTGTGGCGCACGGCGTACTTCGGCGTCCCCACCGAGCGGTCGGGGTAGTCGTAGACGTGACAGTTCTTCGGCATGGACTCCGCGTAGGTCTTGGCGGTCTTGCCTGCCGCCAGCGCCTGGTCGAAGACCGTCGTGGCGCTGCCCACCTTCTGCTCGTCTGCGGCGGGCGCGGCGTCGTCGGTGACCCCGAACATCGAGCCGCCGGCGATGCCGAGGTAGTTGGGGGCGCTGGGGTGGGTGAGCGCCGTCCAGTGGGTGGCGTAGCCGTAGGTGTCGGAGAGCTGTGCCAGGAACGGCATGCCCGTCCGCATCTGGTCGTAGGAGTGGTTCTCCTCGATCACGACCAGCACCTTGGTGGTGGGGCTCGAGGCGGCCGGGGACGGCGCAGAGCTCGGTGCTGCCCCCGCGTGGGAGGTGGATCCGCAGGCACTCACGGCTAGGAGCAGTGCGACGAGTGGGCCGGCAGTGCGACGGGTGCTCATGGGCGTGCTGGGCCTTCCCTTCGGGACGAGGACTCTGACATCGTCGTACACACCACCTGACCAGGACCTGACCCGCCACAATGAGCCGCGTGTCCCGTCGAACCTGCCCCGCCTGGGTGCCCGCCCTCGTGCTCGTGCTCACTGTCGCGCAGCTCGCGGTCGCGGAGTGGTGGCCCGACATCGAGCGTTTCGCCGACAAGGCCTTCGGTGCGCGGCTTGCCGCCTATCCGCTGATGATGTTGCTGGCCCCGGCCGTCTGGTGGCTGGTCGTACGACGCACGAACAGCACCGTCTCGCCGCCCCACGGGGCCTTCACGCTGATCATGCTGCCGTTCCTGATCGACGTGACCGGGAACAGCCTCGACCTCTACGACTCCATCGCGTGGTGGGACGACCTCAACCACTGGATCAACTGGCTCCTGCTCCTGTGGGGCATCGGACTGCTCATCGGCGCCCGCGTCGAGCCGGCCTGGGCGCTGGTCGTCCTCGTGACCGGGCTCGGCGCGATCCTGGCGATCGGCTGGGAGGTGGGGGAGTGGTGGACCTTCATCCGGCACGGCACCGAGCTGGACACCGCCTACGAGGACACGCTCGGCGACCTGACCCTGGGGACGTTTGGTGCCCTCTGTGCGGGGTTCGTCCTGTTGGTGCTGCGCCGGGTGGGCCGTTGACACGTCGGCGAAACAACGCCGGAACACGTCTGATCTAACTTCGCCCACGTCCGGCAAGCAGACAGCAAGGTCTCGGGACAGGGTGAGGGAGCTCCATGAGCGCGAACAAGGTCCGACTTCAAGCCATCACCGACGTCGAGGCCTACCTGCCTCCGGCCGTGACGTTCGACCCGGGCGAGGAGCCCGGCGAGATCTTCGGTGCCAACGTCTTCAGCCTCTCGGTGATGCAGAAGCGGCTCCCCAAGAGCGTCTACAAGTCCGTGCTCAACACGATCGAGAAGTCCGCCCCGCTCGACCCCGACATCGCCGACGCGGTCGCGTCGGCGATGAAGGACTGGGCGCTGGAGAAGGGCGCGACGCACTACGCCCACGTCTTCTACCCGCTGACCGGGCTCACCGCGGAGAAGCACGACAGCTTCCTCGACCCGGTCGGCGACGGCACCGCCTTCGCGTCGTTCTCGGGCAAGACGCTGGTCCAGGGCGAGCCCGATGCGTCCAGCTTCCCGAACGGCGGGCTGCGCAACACCTTCGAGGCGCGCGGCTACACCGGCTGGGACGTGATGAGTCCGGCGTACGTGCTGGAGAACCCGAACGGCAACACCCTGTGCATTCCCACGGTCTTCATCTCGATGACCGGTGAGGCGCTCGACCACAAGACGCCGGTGCTGCGCTCACAGCAGGCGATGGCGGTGCATGCCGAACGCGTGCTCCGGCTGTTCGGGCACCAGAACTCCGAGCACGTCGTGTCCTACCTCGGCCCCGAGCAGGAGTACTTCCTGATCGACCGGCACTTCTTCCTCTCACGCCCCGACCTGATCAACGCGGGTCGCACGCTGTTCGGCGCGAAGCCGCCCAAGGGCCAGGAGTTCGACGACCACTACTTCGGCGCCATCCCCGAGCGCGTGCTCGCGTTCATGATGGACACCGAGCGGGAGCTGTTCAAGCTGGGGATCCCGGCCAAGACCCGGCACAACGAGGTCGCGCCCGGCCAGTTCGAGATCGCGCCGATGTTCGAGCGGGCCAACGAGGGCTCCGACCACCAGCAGCTGCTGATGACGACCTTCAAGGCCGTCGCGAAGAAGCACGGCATGGAGTGCCTCTTCCACGAGAAGCCCTTCGAGGGCGTCAACGGGTCGGGCAAGCACGTCAACTTCTCGCTCGGCAACAGCGAGCTCGGCAGCCTGTTCGTCCCGGGAGACAGCCCGCACGACAACGCGCAGTTCCTGGTGTTCTGCGGCGCCATCATCCGCGCGGTGGACCTCTACGGCGGCCTGCTCCGCGTGTCGGTGGCCTCCGCCAGCAACGACCACCGGCTCGGCGCCAACGAGGCGCCGCCCGCGATCATCTCGATCTTCCTGGGCGATCAGCTGGCCGACGTGTTCGACCAGATCGCCAAGGGAGGCGCGACCCACTCCAAGGAGAAGGGCACGCTGCTGATCGGCGTGGACACCCTGCCCAACCTCACCAAGGACCCCGGCGACCGCAACCGCACCTCGCCGTTCGCGTTCACGGGCAACCGGTTCGAGTTCCGGGCGCCGGGCTCGGGCCAGACCGTCGCCGGCCCCATGGTCATGCTCAACACGATCATGGCCGAGGCGCTGGACTACTGCGCGTCCGAGCTGGAGACCGCAGTCGCCGGCGGCACCGACTTCAACGAGGCCGTGCAGACGCTGCTCACCGAGATCATCAGCAACCACGGCAAGGTGATCTTCAACGGCAACGGCTACTCCGAGGAGTGGCCGATCGAGGCCGAGCAGCGCGGACTCAAGAACCTCCGCACCACGGTGGACGCGCTGCCCGAGCTGATCACCCCCGAGGCGATCGAGCTGTTCTCGAAGTACGAGGTGTTCAACGAGCGCGAGATGCACAGCCGCTACGAGATCGGCATCGAGCAGTACGTCCTCAGCATCGGTGTCGAAGCCAACCTCACCCTGGAGATCGGTACGACCACCATCCTCCCGGCGGCGCTGCGCTACCAGACCGAGCTCGCCGGCAACGTGGCCGCCCTGAGGGCTGCTGGCGTGGAGGCCGACACCTCCACGCTGGAGAGCGTCTCTGCTCCTCTCGCCGACCTCCGCAGCGGTCTCGTCGACCTGACGTCCGCGATCGCCCACGAGCACCCGGAGGACGGCCTCGAGGCGGCGGCGTACTGCCGCGACACCGTGATCCCTGCGATGGCGTCGGTCCGCGCGGCTGCCGACGCGCTGGAGGCCCTCGTCGCCGACGACCTGTGGTCGCTGCCGACCTATCAGGAGATGCTCTACATCCTCTGACCCTGAGGGATCAGCTGGCCAGGATGCGGCGCTTCTGCGCGTCGAACTCCTCCTGGGTCAAGATGCCCTGGTCCTTGAGCTCGGCGAGCTCCTTGAGCTGGGCGATCAGGTCGCCACCCCCAGCCGGTGCGGCCGGCGGGGGAGCGGCAGGCTGCTGGGGAGGTGGCTGCTGCGCGGCCAGCTGGTCCTGTTGCGCCCACCGGCCGGCCTGGCGTCGGGAGACCCGGTTGGAGACCGAGGTCGCGGTGCCGGCGATCACGGCTGTGCGGGCCACACCTCGAAGTAGTCCTGGCATCAGATTTCCTCACTTCCTGCTTCGAGGGCCTCCACGGCAGCGACGAGCTCGTCGGCCGGGATCCGGCCACTGGCGATCAGCTCGGCCCCTCCGCGGCGCAGCGCGTTCGCGAACGGGGCGGCCCAGACGTTCTCGTAGACGAGGATGCCTGCGGCATTGCCCGGCTCCAGCACGCTGCCGGCGTTGGCGATGTCGTCCTCGTCGAGCAGACCGGAGAAGGCTCCCTCGAACATGGCGAGGTCGAGCTCGCCGTCACCGTCGAGGTCGGCGATGCGGATGCCGGTCACCGAACCATCGGTCTCCTTCTTGACGAACTCGAGGTCGAGGACCCGGATCAGCCCGCGCTCGACGAGGTCGAGCAGGAGCGGAAGTCCTTCGCCTGTCATGCGACTGCCGGGGAACTCGACGACCAGGTAGTCGACGGGTCCCATCTGCGCTACGTCCTGGGTCATCTGCTGAACACCTCCACATCTGTGCCCCTGCGGCCCGGATTGTCGGGTGTGCCGGAAGGGTGCCCGGCCGGGGTGGTCGCGACGCTAGGGCGCTCGTGCAGGGTCGGGCTCATCCGTTTGGGGTGAACCGCGCCGATCCGGCCCGGTCGTTCCTCCGCGCGAGCGGACCGCATGCGCGTCAGGTGCACGCTCACGGGTGCCGTGCCTCGGCAGGTGCGGTAGAACGGACGCATGTCACCCACCTCCGGTTCGGAGGTCAAGGTCTTCCTCGTGGACGATCACGACATCGTCCGCCAGGGTCTCCGTGACCTGCTCGCGCCAGCCCGCGACGTCCGTGTGGTGGGCGACTCGGGGTCGGCGGCGAGGGCGCCGTCATCGATCCTCGGTCTGGGCGCCCACGTGATGGTCCTGGATCTGCACCTGCAGGACGGCAACGGGGTGCAGGTGTGCCGCCAGGTCCGATCGGCCGACCCGACGGTCCAGGGCCTGCTGCTGACCTCGGCGGACGATGACGAGGCCCTGGCAGCCGCCGTGCTGGCCGGCGCCGCGGGCTTCGTGGTGAAGCTGGCCCGGAGCTCCAACGTCCTCGATGCCATCCGGCGGATCGGTTCGGGCGCGAGACTCATCGACGACGGCCTGCTGGCCAGGGCAGCCGGCCTCCTGCGCGAGCGAGCAGAGGCGCTGGCCCCTCCGCTCGACGACCGGCAGACGCAGATCTTCGACCAGCTCCTGGCCGGACTGACCGACACCGAGATCGCCGACGCGCTGGGGCTCGACCCGGACCTGACGCGCCGTGACATCGAGGCGCTCACGGACCAGATGTTGGCCCCTTCGTCCCGGGGCCACCGCTGAACCTGCACGAGCCGTATCGACCCGACCGTGCCGAAGCGCCTCGTGGCTGCGCATCCCGGTCATCGCCGGCTCAGGCGTGGGCCCTGGCCCCTCCGACGAGCTCGTCGAGGGACTCCCTGATCCCGTCCGCCAGCACGTCGAGGTCTGGTGCCGAGTCGTAGTCGCCGGTGAGGCCGAAGGTCAGGGTGTCCCGGTAGGAGAAGATCGCGACGCCGACCCGCACCCGGTCCGCGATCGGCACGTAGGGCAGGAGCTCCTGAAGCTCACGGCCCAGGGCGTATAGCGTCTGCCGGGGGCCGGGCACGTTGGTGGTCACCGTGCTGATCTGCCGCTGCGGGAACCGCATGCCGAGCCGGATCCCCTCGGAGACCGGGGCGAACCAGCCGTACGCCGCCCACGAGGTGATGTTGCCTCCGGCCTCGGGCTCATGGCTGGCCTTGAGCTCACGGATCCGCCGGTGCACGGTCTCGAGGCGCTCGACCGGGTCGGCGAGGTCGACCGGGAGGTAGGGCAGCAGCAGCGAGACGCGGTTGTCCGGGATCGACTCCTGGCCGGGGAGCCGCATCGACACGGGCACGAGGGACCGGAGGGCGTGCGCGTCGGGGACCTCGCCGCGGGACTCGAGCAGCCGTCGGAAGCCACCGGTGACGGCAGCCAGTGCGACGTCGTTGACCGTGACGTCGCGAGCCGAACGCACCGTCTTGATCTCGGAGAGCGACACGTCCGTCCAGGCATAGCGACGGCTCCCGTCGAGGGGACCCGTCAACGACGTGGGACGGACCGGACGAGCCGCGCCCGCGAGCCTGACCAGTCCCTGCGCGGAGACGGCGGCGGTGCGCGCCAGCCGCACGGGGGCGGTGAGGGCGCTCGTGGCTGCCCGCGCCGCCCGCAGGGGTGAGGCCGCCAGGTCAAGGACGGCCGAGGTCGTGAACGCGAGCGACGACGCGGGCGGTGTCGGCCGCCAGTCGTCCGGCACCGGCTCGGCCGGGGACGGCGTGGTGTCGAGAACCAGCTGGTAGAGATCCGTGCCCGAGACGCCGTCGACCATGCTGTGGTGCATCTTGGAGATGAGTCCCCACCGGCCGCCGGAGAGGCCCTCGCAGAACCAGTACTCCCACAACGGCCGGCCGCGGTCCATGCGGCGCGTCATCACGCGGCTGAACAGGTTCTGGATCTCCTGGCGGCCCCCGGGGGCTGGCAGGGCGGTCCGTCGGATGTGCCATCGCAGGTCGAAGTCGGGGTCGTCGACCCATGCCGGGGCAGCGAGGTCGAAGGCCACCCGGCGAAGCTTCTGGCGATACCTCGGGATGAGCGGCAGTCGACCCTCGATCCCCTGCACGAAGTCCTCGAAGGACGGGGTCGGTCCCTCGAAGACCGCGAAGGAGCCGATGGCCAGGGAGGCGGTCTCGTCGACGTCCTCCGCCTCGAGGAAGGCCGCAGCCAGCGGGGTGAGTCTGTCCATGGGTCCAGCCTCGCGATCGCACCGGTCCTGGCCCAGAGTCGAAGGTCACTCGGACGCCGGTGATCCACGAGACTCACGAAAGGGACCTCCGACTCTGCCGTGCCGGCCGTTCCGGCGGGACGCTCGGACCATGGGAAGCAGAGTGATCGATCCGGTGGACACCATCTGGCTCAACATGGACCGCGCCAACAACCTGATGGTCATCGAGAGCCTGATGACCCTCGCGTCACCGGCGGACTGGGACCGGTTCACCGGCGTACTCCAGGAACGGGTGCTCGACGTCTATCCGGTCTTCCGGCAGCGAGCCGTGGCGTCCCGGGTTCCGCTCCTCCCGCTGCACTGGGAGGACGATGAGGAGTTCTCGCTGGAGCGCCACCTGCACCGCGTGACGTTGCCGGCACCCGGGGACGACCTCGCGCTCCAGGACTACGTGAACGTACACCTCAGTACGCCGCTCCCGCGCGACCGGCCGTTGTGGGAGATGCACCTGATCGACGGCTACGGCGAGGGGTCCGCGGTCTACAGCCGTCTGCACCACGCCATGGCCGACGGCATCGCGCTGACCCAGGTGGTGCTGTCGCTGACCGATGAGACCCCGGACGCCGCTGCGGCACCCGGGCCGGCCGTCGACCACCACGCTCGTGGTCCGATCGGGTCCGTGGCCCACCTGGCAGGCATGACCGGTGCAGCACTGCTCGACACCACGCGCATGCTCACCCCGGCTCATCTCGGGGAGTCCCTGAAGCTGGCCCGCCAGACCACCGACGTCGCCACCAAGCTCCTGTTCTCGCACAACCCCGACACCGCCGTCTCCGGCGTGGCGACGGTCACGAAGCGCGCGATCTGGGCTCCACCGATCGCCCTGGCCGACGTCGCTGCTGCCGCTCACCGGACCGGTACGACGATCAACGACGTGTTGATGTCGGCCCTGGCCGGGGCTCTCACGAACTACCTCGAGGCAACCGGCGGCGAGGCGGTGGACATCCCGACGATGGTGCCGGTCAACCTGCGCCCGCTCGACGAGCCCCTGCCGCGCGAGCTGGGCAACCGCTTCGCGCTGGTGCTCTTCCTGCTCCCGAGCGGCCTCACCACTCCCTTCGCGAGGTTGGCGGAGACCAAGCGGCGGATGGATGAGATCAAGGGATCTCCCGAGGCGCTGCTCACCATGGGTCTGATCCAGGGGATCGGTCGGACCGGGACGGACGTCGAGCGCTTTGTCGTGGACTTCTTCGCCAACAAGGCGACCGGGGTGACCACCAACGTGCCCGGCCCCACCGCCCCCCGCTATGTCGCGGGGACCCGGATCTCGAGCATGCTCGGCTGGGTGCCCGAGTCGGGTGACCAGGTGCTCGGGACCTCGATCTTCAGCTATGACGGATCGGTGTTCGTCGGGTTCAAGGTCGACACCGGGGTGATCCCGCGCCCCGAGGCGCTGCTGGTGGCGTTCATGGCCGAGATCGAGGCGCTCTGCTCGCTGGCCCCGATCGGCTGACCGATCAGCTGAGGTCGAAGACCAGCCGTGCGGGGACGCGACCTTCGAGCACTTCCTCGAAGCACTCGTTGACGTCCTCGAGCTGCCGGGTCTCGGCGACGACCTGGGTGTGTCCCTTGGCATGCAGGTCGAAGCAGTCCGCCAGGTCGTTGCGGGTGCCGACCAGGGAGCCGATCACCGAGATCCCCTTCAGGACCGTCTCGAAGACGGGCAGCTCGAGCCGGTTGTCCGCCGGCAGTCCCACCAGGACGAGGCGTCCGTTGGGGTTGAGCGCCGCATGGGCCGCCCGCATGACCGCGGGCGAGGGAACGGTCACGACCGCGATGTCGACGCCGCCGAGGTCGGCGAGGGCCGTCGCCTGGTCGCCGCGCCCGTCCACGACGTGGTCGGCGCCGAGGTCCTTGGCGAGCTGCAGCTTGGTGTCCTCCACGTCCACCGCAACGGTGGTGGTGCCGAAGATGCGCGCGTACTGCAGCGCCATGTGTCCCAGTCCGCCGATGCCGACGACCATCGCGGTCTCGGCCGGCTGCGGGTGGGCGACCTTCAGGGCCTTGTAGGTGGTCACACCCGCGCACGTGATCGGGGCCGCGTCGAGCCAGGAGACCCCGTCGGGGACCTTGACGACGTGGCTGGCGTAGGCCACGGCGAACTCGGCGTAGCTGCCGTCCATCGTGTAGCCCATGTATTGCGGGGTCAGGCAGTAGGTCTCCCAGCCCGCCACGCAGTAGCGGCAGTGTCCGCAGGCGTGACCGAGCCACGGCAGCGAGACCCGGTCCCCGACCTGGACGGGGGAGTCGCCCGGCCCGACGGCGACGACGTTGCCGACGCCCTCGTGGCCGGGGATCAGCGGCATCTTCGGCTTGACCGGCCAGTCACCTCGAGCGGCGTGGATGTCGGTGTGGCACAGCCCGCTCGCCTCGATCTTGACAAGGACCTGGCCCTCGCCCGGGGTGGGGACCTCGACGTCCCGGATCTCCAGTGGTGCGCCCAGGCTGGGTACGACTGCTGCTCTCATGACGGCTCCTGTGGTCAGTTGGTGACCTCGAGCCAACCGTTGGGGGCAGACGCGTCGACAGGTGCAAACGTCCCGTCGGAGGGGGGCCGACGGCCCTGCCTGCTGCAGCGAGGCCCGGGTCAGGATGCAGCATGCTGGAAGTGAAGATCGGCTCGGTTCCGTTGGCGCGTCTCGGCGCACTGCTGCCACCCGACCGGGCAGCCCGACTGCAGGCGAACGCCGAGCGTGCGCGGGCGACCTTCGGCGACCGGGTCGTGTGGCACGTCAGCGCGACGGCGGTCGGCGGGGGAGTGGCGGAGATGCTCCAGACGCTGCTCGCCTACGCACGTGGAGCCGAGGTCGAGAACCGCTGGTTGGTCCTGGACGCGGACCCCGAGTTCTTCGTCATCACCAAACGGGTGCACAACATGCTGCACGGCGACCCCGGTGACGGGGGAGTCCTCGGAGACGCCGAGCGGGCTCACTATGCGGCGGTGCTGGAGCGGAACCTCGCGCAGGTGCTCGCACTCGCCTCTCCCGGTGACCTCGTGCTGCTCCACGACCCCCAGACCGCAGGACTGGCCGAGGGCCTCCGCCAGCGTGGCCTGCGGGTCGCCTGGCGTTGTCACGTCGGCCGCGACGAGGCATGTGGGATCGCGACGACTGCCTGGGACTTCCTGCGCCCGTTCCTCGCGCCCGTCGAGCTCTTCGTCTTCTCCCGGCTGGTCTACGCACCGCCGTGGGTGGACCCCGCGCGACTGCTCGTGATCCCGCCCTCGATCGATCCGTACGCCGCGAAGAACATCGAACTCACCGCCCATCAGGTCAGGGCGACCCTCGCGACGGTCGGTCTCGTGGCCGGTGGCGAGCCCGATGACGACCTGCACTTCGCGCGTCGAGACGGGACCACGGGCACGGTGCGGCCCCATCGGCACGAAGGGAACCTCGTGCTGGAGGGAGCACCACCCCCTCACGATGCATGCCTCGTCCTCCAGGTGAGTCGGTGGGACCGGCTCAAGGACATGGAGGGCGTCATGTCGGGGTTCGCGCAGATGATTGCGGACCGGCCCGATGACCAGACCCACCTGATGCTGGCCGGCCCGGCGGTGACGGGGGTGACCGACGACCCGGAGGGTGCCCAGGTGCTGGCCGAGTGCCGCGAGAAGTGGCGCTCGCTGCCTGAGGGCATCCGCGAACGGGTGCACCTCGCCTCCATCCCGCTCGACGACGTCGACGAGAACGCGATCGTGGTCAACGCCCTGCAACGACATGCCTACGTCGTCGTCCAGAAGAGCCTCGTGGAGGGGTTCGGGCTGACCGTCACCGAGGCGATGTGGAAGGGACGACCCGTGGTCGCCAGCGAGGTGGGCGGGATCCAGGACCAGATCGTCGACGGTCGCGACGGCCTGCTCGTCCACGATCCCAGCGATCTCGAGGAGTTCGCGGCAACCCTGGCCCGCCTCCTCGACGCGCCTCTCCTGGCCGCCAGTCTCGGTGAGGCCGGCCGCGCCCGCGTGCAGAAGGACTTCCTCGGCGACCGGCACCTGGAGCAGTACGTCGAGCTGTTCAGCCGGCTCGTCGCGGTTCCCGACCCCGTCTAGCTGAGTCCAACGCCGGGCGGGGGCAAGGTGCCCTCGGGATCGGTGACCTTCGACCCTGTAGGGCAGATCGGCGCAGGTCGAACCTGAGTGCAGTGGTGTCGTTCCGACGCCGGACGAGAGGGATCAGATGACCATCCGCGTAGCCATCAACGGCCTGGGCCGGGTAGGCCGTTCCTACCTGCGCCGCGCAGCCCAGGTCGAGGGCCTGGAGGTAGTCGCCGTCAACGACGTCGCCGACGTCACCACGCTGCAGAACCTGTTGCGACGCGACAGCACCTTCGGTCGTTTCGACGGGGAGATCGTCGCGGACGGCGACGTGCTGCTCGTCAACGGCCACAAGATCGCGGTGAGCTCCGAGCGCGTCCCCGCCCAGCTGCCCTGGGCGGAGCACGACGTGGACGTGGTCGTCGAGTGCACCGGGAGGTTCCGCACGCGCGAGGCGGCTGCCGGTCACCTCGGGGCCGGTGCGAAACGCGTTCTGATCTCGGCGCCCGGCAAGGGTGTCGACGCCACGATCGTGATGGGCGTCAACGACGCGGTCTTCGACGCCGCGGCCCACCAGGTCGTCTCCAACGCCTCCTGCACCACCAACTGCGTCGCGCCGATGGTCAAGGTGCTCCACGACTCCTTCGGCATCCAGCAGGGGTTCATGACGACCGTGCACGCCTACACCGGTGACCAGAACCTGCTGGACGGACCCCACAAGGACGCACGACGGGCCCGGTCGGCTGCGGTGAACATCATCCCCACCACGACGGGCGCCGCCAAGGCCGTGGGCGAGGTGCTTCCCGACCTGGCCGGCCGGCTCGACGGCGTCGCACTCCGGGTGCCGGTGGTCGACGGCTCCCTGGTCGACCTCGGGGTCATCCTCGACCGTGACGTCACCGTCGACGAGGTCAACGCCGCGTTCGCGGCCGCGGCCGCAGACGGCCCCCTCGTGGGCCGCCTCCGTTACGAGGACCAGCCGTTCGTCTCCTCCGACGTCATCGGCGACGGCGCCTCCTGCGTCTTCGACGCCCCACTGACCCAGGCGTCCGGCCGGTTCGTGAAGGTCTTCGGCTGGTACGACAACGAGTGGGGCTACACCTGCCGTCTCGTCGACCTCACCCAGCTCGTCGGAGGAGCTTCCGCCGGCGTCTGACTGACGTGACCGGTCCATCCGCATCCGCCCAGAACCACCCCAGAGGAGCCCCACATGGAGACCATCCGTTGGTTCGACGAGCTGGCGCTCGCCGACGTCGAGAGCGTCGGTGGGAAGGGCGCCAACCTCGGTGAGCTCACCCGCGCCGGCTTCCCCGTGCCGAACGGGTTCGTCGTCACGAGCGATGCCTACCTGGACAGCATCGCGCTCTCGGGTGCCCGAGACGGGCTCCGTGAGCTGATGGCTGCCACCGACCCGGCCGATGCGGAGTCACTGGCGGGCGCAGCCACCACCGCTCAGCACCTCATCGCCGAGACCCAGCTGCCCGAGGCGCTGGCCGACGCCATCACCAAGGCCTACGAGGAGCTCGGCGACGGCGTCCGGGTCGCCGTTCGGTCCTCCGGGACGTCCGAGGACGCCGGCGACACCTCGTTCGCCGGGATGAACGCGACCTTCACCAACGTGCGCGGAGCGGCCGACCTGCTCGCGCGGATCCGGGACTGCTGGGCCTCGCTGTACGGCGAAAGGGTCGTCGCCTACCGCGCCAACGGCCAGTTGAGCGACGAGCCGGCGATCGCCGTGATCGTGCAGGAGATGGTGTCCTCCGAGCTCTCCGGTGTCATCTTCACCGCCGACCCCACCTCG
Organism: uncultured Actinomycetota bacterium; assembly: GCA_963843075.1. Lineage (GTDB taxonomy): Bacteria > Actinomycetota > Actinomycetes > Propionibacteriales > Nocardioidaceae > Marmoricola. Next base: position 2,323,920 of record CAWJJD010000001.1, read on the forward strand.
GTGACCACCGACCGCCTGATCATCGAGGCCGTCCTGGGTCAGGGTGAGGCAATCGTCAGCGGGATGGTCGAGCCGGACACCTACGTCGTGCTCAAGGAGGGGCCGCGTGTCCTCAGCGTCCGGGTCGGGCACCAGGACCGCAAGATCGTCCGCGGACCCGACGGCGAGGACCTGGTCGTGGACCTCGACCCGGCGGAAGGTGCTGCGCGCCTGGTCACCGACGAGCACGTCCTCGAGCTCGCCCGTCTCGCGATGGCCGTCGAGGAGCACTACGGGAAACCCCAGGACATCGAGTGGGCCGTGGCCGAGGGCAAGACCTGGCTCGTCCAGTCGCGCCCCATCACCACCCTGCACACCCCCGACGAGTCGACGCCGGCAGCTGCCGCGACCGCGCAGACCGTGCTCGTCCGCGGGCTGGCCGCCTCGACCGGTCGCGCCAGTGGGGCCGTCCGGATCCTGACCGACCCCTCCCAGCGAGACCTGTTGCAGCCCGGCGAGGTCCTGGTCGCACCGATGACCAGCCCCGACTGGATGTCCGCCATCCGCCGGGCTTCGGCCCTGGTCACGGACGGCGGTGGCATGACCTGTCACGCGGCGATCGTGTCGCGAGAGCTGGGAGTGCCCTGCGTCGTGGGGACCCGCAACGCCACCACGACCCTGCGCGACGGTGAGATCGTCACGGTGGACGGAGCGCTCGGCCAGATCCTGGAGGGCGCGCTCAGCCCGCAGGCTGAGGTCGCCGTGACGGTGCGCCAGGCCGACAACGCGCCGGCTCCGGTGCTGACCACCGCGACGCGCCTCTATGCCAACCTCGCCTTCGCCGAGCACGCTGCCGAGGTGGCGGCGATGCCCGTCGACGGGGTCGGGCTGCTCCGGGCGGAGTTCATGGTCGCCGACGCACTGAAGGGGGTGCACCCGCGACTGCTGATCCAGAGAGGGGAACAGCAGCAGTTCGTCGACGCGATGTCCGAGTCGCTGCTGACGATCACGCGGGCGTTCGCGCCTCGACCGGTCGTCTACCGCAGCATCGACTTCCGCTCCAACGAGTTCGCCAGCCTGGAGGGTGGCGACCAGTTCGAGCCCGCCGAGGAGAACCCGATGATCGGCTATCGGGGGTGCTTCCGCTACGTGCACCAGCCCGACCTGTTCAACCTCGAGCTCGACGTCCTCGGCAAGGTGCGGGCGGAGACACCGAACCTGCGCCTGATGCTGCCGTTCGTCCGCTCCGCCTGGGAGCTCGAGGCCTGCCTCGACCTCGTGGCCGCCCACCCGACTGCCTCGGGGATGCCCGTGTGGGTGATGGCGGAGGTCCCGTCGGTCGCCTTCTGGATCCCGACGTACGCCGCCATGGGCGTCGAGGGGGTCTCCATCGGGAGCAACGACCTCACCCAGCTGATGCTGGGGGTCGACCGTGACTCCGAGATCTGCTCCGAGGCGTTCGACGAGGCCGACCCGGCCGTCCTGGACGCCATCGAGCGGATCGTGCACGCCTGCCAGGAGGCCGGTATCACCTCCTCCCTGTGCGGCCAGGCCCCATCGAACCGCCCCGCGTTCGCCGAGCACCTCGTGCGCCACGGCATCACCTCGGTCTCGGTCAACCCCGACGCCGTCGACGTCGTGCGGAAGACCATCGCCGACGCGGAGTGGCGCATGGTCCTCGAAGCGGCCGATCCCACCCGACGGATGCCGCAGGCCGCCCTGGCCCGCCACCGACTTCGCCACCACTCCGTGGTCACCCCCTACGAGCTCTAGGAGATCGACATGAACGCCACCCGTCCAGCACTCGCCGAGCTCGGACTCGACGTCGGCAAGCGAGCGCGTCTGAACCGGATCCTGTTCGAGCACGGCGCCCGCAACGGCACCGCGATGTTCCTGCCCTACGACCAGGGCCTCGAGCACGGGCCGCGTGACTTCTTCGCGAACCCGGCCGCCTCCGACCCGCGCTACGTGATCGACCTGGCGCTGGAGGGCGGCTTCAACGGGGTGGTGCTCCAGATCGGCCTGGCCGAGAAGTTCTACTGGGAGTACGCCGGCGAGATCCCGCTCGTCCTGAAGCTCAACGGCAAGACCGAGATCCCCTCGGACGCAGCCGCGCTCTCGCCGCTCAACGCCACGGTCGAGGAGGCGGTCCGGCTCGGCGCCGACGCCGTCGGCTACACGCTCTACGTCGGGACCCCGGCCCAGGAGCAGGACTTCGAGCAGTACCGCACGGTGCGCGCCGACGCGCAGCGGTTCGGCATGCCGTTGATCGTCTGGGCCTACCCGCGCGGCTCGGCGATCGAGGCCAAGGGCGGCAAGGACTCGTTCTATGCCGTCGACTACGCAGCGCGCACCGCGAGCGAGCTGGGCGCCGACGTGGTCAAGCTCAACTTCCCGCACCCCGAGAAGAACGTCGACGTCCCCGGTGCCTACGCCGACGAGTTCTCCAGCCAGCACGCGATCGATGCGGTGGTGCGTTCGGCCAACCGGTCGCTGGTGCTGATCTCCGGCGGCTCCAGGGCAGGCGACGACGCCATGCTGGAGAAGGCCCGCGAGTCGATGGAGGCCGGCGCGACGGGGTTGATCTTCGGCAGGAACGTGTGGCAGCGCGAGCACGACGAGTCGCTGAGGTTCGCGAGCCAGCTGCGCACCATCCTGGAGAAGCACCCGAGCCAGGCACGACGCCGGTGATGTTCCAGGTGCGCATCCACGGTCGTGGCGGTCAGGGCGCCGTCACGGCGGCAGAGATGCTGTCTGTCGCCGCCTTCGACGAGGGCCGTCACGCCCAGGCGTTCCCCAGCTTCGGCTCGGAGCGGACGGGTGCGCCGGTGGTCGCCTTCTGCCGCATCGACGACGTGGCGATCCGCTCGCACGACCCGATCGCGGAGCCCGACGCGGTGATCGTCCAGGACCCCACGCTGCTCCACCAGGTGCCCGTCTTCGACGGCCTGGCCCAGTCGGGGTTCGTCCTGGTCAACACCTCGCGGTCCTTCGTGGAGCTGGGCATCGACGACCTCGTGATCGGCCGCGACCCGCTCCGACTGGTGACCGTCCCGGCCACCGAGATCTCCCGGGAGCACCTCGGACACCCTCGTCCCAACACCGCCCTGCTGGGCGCCTTCGCTGCCCTGACGGGCGTCGTCTCCCTGGCATCGGTCCAGGACGCCATCCGGCAACGGTTCACGAGCGGGATCGCGGCGCAGAACGTCGCGATCGCCGCTGCGGCGTACGCCCACGTCGAGGCCGCCAGGGAGGAGACCGCACATGCTTAGGCAGATCGAAGGTTCCCGCGCCATCGCCGAGGTGGTGGCACGGTGCCGTCCCCAGGTCGTGGCCGCCTATCCCATCTCGCCGCAGACCCACATCGTGGAGACGCTGTCCGACCTGGTGCGCACGGGCGAGCTGGGCTCGTGCGAGTACCTCATGGTCGAGTCCGAGTTCGGCGCCATGTCGGCCTGCATCGGAGCGTCCGCGATGGGTGCTCGTGCCTACACCGCGTCGGCGAGCCAGGGCCTGCTGTTCATGGCCGAGGCGCTCCCCAACGCCTCGGGCCTCGGCCTGCCGATCGTGATGACGGTGGCCAACCGGGCCATCGGCGCTCCGATCAACATCTGGAACGACCACTCCGACTCCATGTCCCAGCGAGACTCCGGCTGGATCCAGCTGTTCGCCGAGTCCAACCAGGAAGCCGTCGACCTGCACGCCCAGGCCTTCGCCATCGCCGAGCGGGTCTCGGTGCCGGTGATGGTCTGCATGGACGGGTTCATCCTCACCCACGCGGTGGAGGAGATCGACGTCCCCGACCAGGAGGTCATCGACGCGTTCCTGCCGGCGTTCGTGCCCAAGCAGTACCTCGACCCCGAGGAACCGGTCACGATCGGCGCGATGGTCGGCCCCGACGCCTTCACCGAGGTCAAGTACCTGAGTGCCCTCGAGCAGCTGCGCGCCCTCGACGAGATCCCGATGGTGGCGGCGGCGTTCGAGGCGGTCGTCGGCCGACACTCCGGCGGGCTCGTGAGCGAGTACCGGATGGACGACGCCGAGATCGCCGTCGTGGCGATGGGCTCGGTGCTCGGATCGATCCAGGACGTCGTCGACGACCTGCGCGGCATCGGTGTCCGGATCGGTGTGGTCGGGATCAAGTGCTTCCGCCCGTGGCCGCTCGACGAGGTCAAGCAGTGCCTCCAGGGGGTGGACCGCGTGGTCGTCCTCAACCGGGCCATCGCGGTCGGGTCCGGCAGCATCCTCGGCCAGGACGTCCGCCTCACGCTCGCCGACTCGGCGACCAGGGTGTACGACGTCGTGGCCGGGCTGGGCGGCCGACCGGTCACCAGGGCCGGCGTACGAACCATGCTCGACGACGTCCTCGCCGACCAGCTCACCCCCGACCTGCTGCACTTCGTCGACCTCGACGAGGAGCGGGTGCGGAGCGAGCTGCACCGGCTCGACCTGCCCGACGAGGCCGTCACCCGGCTGCGCAACCGCAACCGGGCCACCGCCAACCCGAGCGAGCGTGTGTGATGACGCAAGAAGACGTGCGGCTCTACCAGATCGGGACCTTCGCGGCGGGAAACCGGCTGCTCCAGGAGGAGGAGCGATCGGTCCAGTCAGGGGTGGGCCGGTCCAACTCGATCACCTCCGGGCACCGGGCCTGCCAGGGTTGCGGGGAGGCGCTCGGTGCGCGGTTCGTGCTCGACGCCGCGATGCGCGCCGCCGACGGCAAGGTGGTCATCGCCAACGCGACCGGCTGCCTCGAGGTGTTCTCGACCCCGTTCCCCGAGTCGTCGTGGCAGCTCGCCTGGGTCCACTCGCTGTTCGGCAACGCCCCGGCGGTGGCGGCCGGCATGGCCGCTGCGCTGCGGGCGCAGGGTCGAGAGGACATCAGGGTCGTGGGTCAGGCCGGCGACGGTGGCACGGTCGACATCGGCTTCGGTCCCTTGTCGGGCATGTTCGAGCGCAACGACGACGTGCTGTTCGTCTGCTACGACAACCAGGGCTACATGAACACCGGCGTACAGCGCTCCGGTGCGACTCCGCCCGGAGCCAGGACGGCCAACACCAAACCGGTGGGTGAGGAACCCGGCAACGTGTTCGGGCAGGGCAAGGACCTGCCCCGGATCGCCATGGCGCACGAGATCCCGTACGTCGCCACGGCGACCGTCGCGGACCTGCGCGACCTCGAACGCAAGGTCGAGAAGGCGATGTCCATGCGCGGTGCCCGCTATCTGCACGTGCTGGTCCCGTGCCCGCTGGGTTGGGGATCTGCGTCGAAGGACACCATCCGCCTGGCACGCCTCGCCACCGAGAGCGGCCTGTTCCCGGTCTTCGAGGCCGAGCACGGGACGGTCACGGCCACGACCCCCATCCGACGACGCGTGTCGGTCGACGAGTACCTCTCGCTGCAGGGGCGGTTCGCGCACCTGACCGGGGAGAACCCACGGCCGGATGTCGTCGCCAGGATCCAGGAACGCGCCGACCGCAACATCGCCAGGTATGGCCTGTGCGAGAGCGAGACGACCGAGGAGACGGGTGCCTGAGATGGAGAAGCCCTTTGCCATCACGCTCGACCCCGGCACCAGCCGGGCCGACAAGACCGGGTCCTGGCGCACGGAGCGGGCGGAGTACGTCACCCGACGGCCTCCGTGCTCGAACGGTTGCCCGGCCGGCGAGGACGTCCGTGGCTGGCTCTTCGACGCGGAGTCGGGGGAGGCGGGCTACGAGAAGGCGTGGCGCACCATCATGGAGACCAACCCGTTCCCCGCGGTGATGGGGCGGGTCTGCTACCACCCCTGCGAGACCGCCTGCAACCGCGGGCAGCTCGACGAGTCGGTCGGCATCAACTCCGTCGAGCGCTTCCTCGGTGACCATGCCCTGGAGCAGGGCTGGTCGGTGCAGGTGGCGGCCGAGCCGACCGGCAAGCGCGTGCTCGTCGTGGGCGCGGGGCCCGCCGGGCTCTCCGCTGCCTACCAGCTGGCGCTCCTGGGACACGAGGTCACGATCAAGGACTCGGAGCCCAAGGCCGGCGGGATGATGCGCTACGGCATCCCTCGCTACCGGCTCCCACGGTCGGTGCTGGACGCCGAGGTCGCGAGGATCCTCGCGCTGGGGGTGGCCCTGGAGCTCGACACGTCGGTGGTCGACCTGGCATCGACCATGGCCGCGGAGGGTTTCGACGCCGCGTTCCTCGCCGTGGGTGCCCAGCTCGGTCGGCGCACCTACATCCCCGCAGGGTCGGCGAGCCACGTGCTCGACGCCGTGTCGGTGCTCCACGACCTCGAGCAGGGAGAGCGCCCGCTGCTGGGGCGTCGGGTGGCGGTGTACGGCGGCGGCAACACGGCCATCGACACTGCTCGCACCGCCAAGCGTCTCGGGGCCTCCGACGCGATCGTCGTGTATCGGCGAACGCGCGACCGGATGCCCGCCCATGACGAGGAGGTCCGCGACGCCGAGGAGGAGGGCGTGCGGTTCCGGTGGCTCTCGACGGTCGACCACGTCGACCGGGACAGCATCACCGTCGAGCTGATGGAGCTCGACGAGTCCGGGTTCCCCCAGCCGACCGGACGGACCGAGGTGCTGGCGGCCGATTCCCTGGTCCTGGCGCTCGGTCAGGAGGCGGACCTGTCGCTCCTCGAGCACGTGGATGGCATGGGCGTCGACCATGGCACGGTCACCACCGACTTCTCGATGGCCACCGGCCACCCCGGGGTGTTCGCCGGCGGTGACGTCGTGCCCGGCGAGCGTTCGGTCACCGTGGCGATCGGACACGGTCGCCGCGCCGCAGCCAGCGTCGATGCCTGGCTCGCGGGGGCGACGCCGGCGCCTGAGCCCGAGCCGGACCTGGCGGAGTATGAGTTCCTGAACACCTGGTACTACGAGGACGCCCCGCGCTCGCACCGCCTGCGACTCGAAGTCGTCCGTCGGCAGTCGACGTTCGAGGAGGTCGTGCAGGAGCTCGACGGCTCCACCGCCCTCTACGAGGCGCGCCGGTGCCTGTCCTGCGGTGACTGCTTCTCCTGCGACAACTGCTATGCGGTCTGCCCGGACAACGCGGTGCTCAAGCTCGGCAAGCCGGGGGAGTACTTCATCGACCTCGACTACTGCAAGGGATGCGGGCTCTGCGTCTCCGAGTGCCCTGCGGGCGCGATCCAGATGGTCCCCGAGGAGATCTGACCCTGAGGTCACGAAGACAGACCCAGCCCTCATCCACGACGAGAAGGTGATGACGATGCCAGCGAACCTGGCCCCACGCGCCAAGACCTGGACGGTCCGGATCGACATCGGCGAGCACCAGGGCACGACGCACGCGATCGCGCACCTGGACACCGGCGCGGGCACGGACCTCACCGGCACCGGCACCGCCCTGGTGAGTCCGCGCGACCGGGACGTGCCCGAGATCGGCGACGAGCTCGCGGCCGCTCGCGCCCTGTCCCAGCTGGCCCACGCGCTCCTCGGCGCGGCGGCCGACGACATCGCGTCCGCGTCCACCCGCGGGACGGACGCCGGGACGGACGCCGGGACGGACGCCGGGACGTGACACCAGAGCCGTGGTGAAAATGCGCGGGTGGGCGGTGAGTGGTCGAGCGGGGGCGCCCGGCCGCCTCGAGCAGGTCGAGCGAGCCGTGCCCCGGCCCGGGCCGGACGAGGTCCTGGTCCGCGTGCTGGCGTGCGGTGTGTGCCGCACCGACCTGCACCTGGCCGACGCCGACCTGGCCCCGCGGGCCCCGCGGCGGATCCCCGGGCACGAGGTCGTCGGGGAGGTCGTGCGCAACGGTGAGGCAGCCGAACGGTTCGCACCCGGCGACAGGGTCGGGATCGCGTGGTTGCGGCGCACGTGCGGGCACTGTCGCTCGTGCCGCGCCGGCCGGGAGAACCTGTGCCGCTCGGCCGAGTTCACCGGCTGGGATGCCGACGGTGGCTTCGCGGAGTACGCCGTCGTGGCCGAGGCGTTCGCCTACCGGCTGCCGGCTGATGCTCGACCCGCCGAGCTCGCGCCGCTCCTGTGCTCGGGCATCATCGGCTACCGCGCCCTGAAACGGGCGCGCGTCCCACCCGGGGGTCGGCTCGGCATCTACGGCTTCGGCGCCAGTGCCCACCTCACGGCGCAGCTCGCCATCGCCCAAGGACTCGAGGTGCACGTCCTCACCCGGGGCGAGTCGGCGCGCCGCCTGGCCCTCGAGCTGGGTGCGGCCTCGGTCGGGGAGGCAGCGGATGCGCCGCCCGTGCCGCTGGACAGCGCCGTGCTGTTCGCCCCGGCCGGCGAGCTCGTCCCCGTCGCGCTCGCCGCCCTGGACCAGGGAGGAACCCTGGCGGTGGCCGGGATCCACCTCAGCGACATCCCGGTCCTCGACTACCAGCAGCACCTGTTCCGGGAGCGGACGCTGACCAGCGTCACCGCCAACACCAGGGCGGACGGCGAGGAGCTGTTCCGGCTCGCCCCGGCGGTGGGGATCACGCCGAGAGTGACGACCTATCCGTTCGAGCGGGCCGACCAGGCCCTCTCGGACCTGAGCGAGGGCGCGCTCACCGGAGCTGCCGTCCTGGAGGTCGGCTGACTCCCCGGCGTCAGGCGGTGGCGCCGGGCGTCTGGGCTCGATGGGCCTGCAGGTGCGCTCCCCAGGTGGCGGCGCGGCTGAGCTCACCCTCGTGGAGTGGGCCTTCCATGTCGTCGACGTAGAAGCTCTCCGTCGCGATCAGGCGGCCCAGGTGGTGTCGGCGTACTTCCTTGCCGGCCGCCTTGGCGGCCGACCCGGGCAGCCGCTTCACCTTGGTGACCCGGGTGTCGAACGTGGCGACCTCGACGTGGTCGGACTCGGGCAGGTCCTCGAGCCACTCGCGAATGCCGCGCGCCTCGTCACCCTCGGTGGCGCCCTTCTCGACGGCGTCGTGTCGCGTCGTGGCACGGCTCATGGAGAAGGCGTGCGTCGGGCCTCCGACCACGACGAGGTCGACGTCGTCGGACAGCCTCGCGGGTGCCTCCTCGACGTGCACGACCGCCGTGCCCGTGCCCAGACCCTCTGCCACGGCCTCGGCCACGGCTCGGGTGTTTCCCCACATCGACTCGAAGACGACCAAGGCACTCATTCCAGCTCCCTCATCAGCGTTTGTCCGAACCTAGGGCGGCGCGCTCGACGGTCACAGAGGACGTTGTCCCGGGACAGGGGTGACCTATGACCCGGGGTCACGCGGGTCGGTCATCGACGTCGCGCCTGCGCAGGACCATGGCCATCGCACCTCGGGCCGAACGGCCCTACGTCGTCCATCCGGCCGGGGCCACGCTGGGAGTGACGACCAACCAGGAGGTAGCCATGAACTTCGTCGAGGAGCTCTCGTACGCCGAGTGCCGTGGGCTGCTGGCCGGTGGGGTCTTCGGTCGGCTGGCCGTGTGCACCGCCCAGGGTCCGCGGATCATCCCCGTCAACTACAGCGTGGTCAACGAGTCGATCAACTTCCGCACCTCCGCCTACGGGTTGCTCGCGAGCCACGACTGGAGGTCGCCGCTGGCCTTCGAGGTCGACTACGTCGACTACGACGAGCAGCGCGGCTGGAGCGTCGTCGCCCTGGGGCACGGCGAACGGGTCGAGGACCCGGAGGAGCTCGCCCACATCAAGCGCACCTGGGACCCACGGCCGTGGGCCGGTGGCAGCCGGCCGCTCTACGTGAGCGTGAAGTGGACCGAGCTGACCGGTCGTCGTCTCGGCGGCGGCTGGACCCACGAGAACGAGATGCCCATCCGTCGGCAGGTCTGAGACCTGATGCAGCCTGAGGTGACGGGCGCAGCCGCAGACGTGCACGTGCAGCTCTTCTGGCTGCCGCTGGGCGCCGGTGAGCGCACCGGCCTGGTGCGGTTGAGCGGGCATGTCTACGAAGCGATCGCGGCACGCCGTGGCCGGCGTACTCGACAGGCGCTGTTCCACTCCGCACTGCGGGTGGTCCTCGACGGCACCGAGTCCGTCATCGAGATGGCTCCCGTCTGGTCGACCCCCGACCCCGAGCGCGGCGTTGTCGGTGAGGGGGCCGTCGGGCTCCCGTGGCTCGGCCGCTTCCGCGCGTTCCGCTACGAGCTGCGGTGCTGGCGCGGGGGAGTGATCCCCGACCGCGCGTACGCCGTCGACAGCCCACGTGAGGTCGACACGGACCACGCGCGGGCGTCGCGACTGCTCCGGTCCGTCGCGGACTTCCCCACCAGCACGTGGGGCCTCGACGAGCAGGGCACCGGCGAGATGTGGAACTCGAACTCGCTGGTCTCCTGGCTGCTGGCCAGCACCGATCACGACACCGACACGATCACGCCTCCGGCTGGAGGACGCGCCCCCGGCTGGGAGGCGGGGCTCAGGGTCGCTGCCAGGACACGCACGGCGACGAGCACGTCAGGCTGACCGGGCGTTCTGCTTCGCGACGTTGCGGAGCGGGAAGGCGATCAAGGCGATGCCCGCCAGCAGGAACCCGAGGGCGACGAACAGCAGGACGCCGACCACCCATCCCAGGGCGGGGATCTCGGCACCGGCCGTGGCCTCCACGGACACACCGGCACGTCCGTCGGCGTTCATCACGACCACGGTCCAGTCGCCGTTGCTGGGCTCCCACACGATGCTCCTGGTGCCCGCACCGGAGCTCTGCACCGTCCAGATGTCGGTCTGGGTCGGCAGGGTCGCGGGTGCTGCTCCTGCGGTGGTCCTCAGGGTCGGGTCTCCGTTGTCGATCCCGGTCAGCCTGGCCTGACCCACCCCGTCCAGGTAGGCACGGACCTTCGCGGTCGGTGCGATCCCGACGAAGACCTGGCGGTCGCCGTGGGCCGTTGCGGTGATCTTGGCGTTGCCGAGCACGGCGTCCGGCATGAAGGCAGCCGGCGCGTCGGCGTGCAGCGCGAGGTTGCTCGAGGTCATCGCGTAGGTGGAGGTCGAGAGCGACTGCGGACTGCTCATCAGGAAGCCGGCGTCGTCCCTCGCACCGAGATCAGCGGCCATCAGTGCCGTGGCCGGAAGTCCCAGTCCCACCGAGACCGCGGCCATCGCCGAGCCGATCACCAGCGACACCACGCGACCTGCGCTCCAGGCCGAGGGCCGGGGAAGCTCCGGGCCCTCGGGCGCGGAGTGCGGGCTGGGTGGCGGCGCCACGAGGGTCACCGGACCGTCGCTCTCGTGACCGCCCTGGTCGAGACTGAAGGGCGGGTACTTGTCGGTCATCAACCCGGCGTAGCCGGCAACCCGCAGGACCCAGCGGTTGAGCCCGAGCACGAGGTCGAAGAGCCCCTGGGGGTAGCGGCCGGTGAACAGGAGCATCACCCCGGCGACGACGACCAGCAGCCCGATCAGGCCGGCGCCCCAGACCGCGGGCTCGTCGTGACCAGCGCGGACGGCGAAGCCGGCACCTCCGACGAGGAGGCCGACCACGATGTAGTGCGGGATCGCCAGGAGCCACCACTTGACCAGGACGAGCCCGCGCGAGAGGTGCTCGGGATAGTCCACCTCGAGGTGGGCCGGGTAGTCCGGCACGTCGTGCAGCGTGAACGGTGGGTAGCGGTCAGTGCCGAGGGCGCCGTACGCGTAGTAGGCCACCCGCCAGCTCCAGCGCAGGACGCCGACGTTGAACTCGAAGATGCTGTGCGGGTAGCGGCCGGTGAACAGGATCCCGAAGAAGGCCACGATGCTCAGCACCCCGAAGGCCAGCCACAAGAAGGCCAGCACGACGTAGTGGGGGAGCACGAGCAGCCACTTGAACAACCAGAGCCACCTGCTCAACCGTGGTTCGAGGTCGGCTCGCACGTGCACCGGATAGGTCGTCGTACTCATCGCACATCTCCTCGGTCGCTCCTGCCTCGATCGTCTCGATCGCTGGGGGCCGGGAGTAGGGACCAAGGTCTCGATCGACCGGGACCGGCACTGGTCCGCGCTGATGAGCGGGGTTCGCTTCTCCATGCCGGGCGCGGCTGCGGTGTGTCATTCGAGCTATGGCGCGCGCCCTTACTTCCCTAGCCTTCGGGGTGGAGGACCTCGTCTGCGCCTGTTCGGCGCCAGGACGTGAAGTGAACGGTGAGGGCTTCAGACGACGGTGCGCAGCAGTACGGTCCGGAGTGCACCACCGCGGATGCGTCCAAGGGCGCCACCCGGACCAGCTGCCAGGGCTCCGAGTCGATCCGTGCACGAATGGTCACCGCGTTGCCGGCTCGGCTGGCACGGACGGTGACTCGGCGCCCGGCCCAGCTCGGCACGGGTGAGAGCGACCAGTCGGACTCTCCGCGGGTGACCACGGCACCGAGGCTCTCCACGCCATCGCTGAGTTCGACACCGGCCTTGATCCACGTCGCGGGTTCTATGCGGAGGAAGATGCCGGCCTGATCGAACTGGTTCGAGAAGTCGAGCTCGAACGACACCTCGAACGCTGTGTCCTGTTCCTGAGCGGTCAGGAGAGCATGTTCGCTGTCGTGAATGAAGCCGTAGGCCGTGGTGCGCCAGGCGTCGCTGCCTGCGCGAGCGGTGACGACGAGGCCGTCCCCGACGATCTCGGCGTGGGCAGGGTCGTGCGTCCAACGGCCCTCAGACCACGGAATGTCGTTCACGTGGGGAGGCTATCCAGTCTGGGCCGTAGGACCCCGCGATCGCACACCGCGGGCCCCACTCACGCGGTTGTTGTCACACCAGCGCTGTCATGGGTCCTTGACGACAACCCTGATGTGACAAGGATGGCCGGCATGCCGAGGACCAGCCCCCACGGCCGCGTCTACGTCACCAACCGCCAAGGCACCCACCGACAACCACGACCCGCCGAGCCACCCTCAGTCCACTGCGTGGCCGACATCTTCTGGGGACCCGCCTCCTGACCGGCCCCGCGTGAGGCGTACGACGACCCAGCCCAGCGCCCCGATGACCACCGCGATCGCGAGGTCCGCGAACGGAAGCGCGTCGGTCCCGAGCAGCGTCTGCAGCACCGGCACGTAGACCCCGGCCACCGCCAGCAGCAGCGAGCCGAGGATCGCCACGGGCAGGAAGAGGTTCTCGGTCGTGAGCTGCCGGGGCCTCAGCCCGAGCGCGACGCCGAGCTGCAGGGTGGTCAGAGCGACGAACAGCATCGTCTGCCAGGAGCGCCCGGACTCGTGGGACCAGAACGCCAGCCCCAGCGCGGTGACGGACAGGGCGGCGCCGGTGACCAGGACCCGCTGCCACAGGCCACCGCCGAGGACGCTCTCCGCGGGTGGACGGGGCGGGCGTCGCATCACACCGGGCTCGGCCGGTTCGGCGCCCATGGCGACTCCGGTGATGCCGTGGGTGAGGAGGTTGATCCAGAGGATCTGCGCGGCCAGCAGTGGGATGCCGAGACCGAGGAACGGCCCGAGCAGCATCACGGCGATCTCGGTAGCGCCACCGGCGAGACCGAAGACCAGGAAGCGCCGGATGTTGGCATAGACCCGGCGGCCCTCCTCGACAGCGGCCACCACGGTCTCGAGATCGTCGTCCGCGAGCACGAGGTCCGCGGCCTGGCGGGCGACCTCGGTGCCACGGTGACCCATGGCGACCCCGATGTCGGCACGGCGCAGCGCCGGTCCGTCGTTGACGCCGTCGCCGGTCATCGCGACCACGGCGCCGCGTTCCTTCCACGCCTGGATGATGTCGAGCTTCTGCTCCGGAGTCGCCCGCGCGAAGACGCGCGCCGCTGTGAGATCGGCGACCTCGCCGGCGGTGATCTCGCGTCCGGTGACCACGTCTCCCTCGGAGGAGGAGGGCAGCACCCCGACGCGGGTCGCGATCGCACGAGCAGTCGCGGGGTGGTCCCCGGTGATCAGCACCGGGGTGATGCCCGCGTCGATGCACTGCTGGATGGTCTCTCGAGCGGCCGGCTTCGCGGGGTCCTCCATCGCGACCAGCCCGAGGAGCCGGTGCTCGGCGCCCCTCCAGGCGGCACGGTCCGTCTCCGCGGAGGTGACGGCCAGCACCCGGTAACCCTCCTTGCTCCAGCTGTCTGCCTGACGCAGGGCATCGCGCCACAGGGGCACGTCCTGATCGGACGCAGGTCCCTCGGCCAGGGACTCGACCGAGCCCTTCGTCACCGCCAGCACGCGCGTGGATCCGGGGGCGCCGAGGAGGTGGACAGTCGTCATCTGCTGCCTGGCGCTGTCGAAGGGCAGCTCGTCGACGCGGGGATACTCGCGCTCCAGGTCGACGTGCCGGAGGCCGGCCTTCGCCGCGGCCGCCCAGAGCGCGACCTCGGTCGGGTCGCCCAGACCGCTCCACGGCTGGCCCGGGGAAGCGGGCGCGACCAGCCGGGCGTCGTTGCACAACGCAGCAGCACGGAGCAGGTCCAGCACGTCCGGCGCCTCGAGCGGGTCGAGGGGAGCGCCGTCGGAGGTGAAGGTCCCGTCCGGCGCGTAGCCGTCGCCCGCCACCTCGGTCCGGCGTACGGGGGTCCACATCCGCACGACGAGCATCTCGGCCCGCGTCAGGGTGCCGGTCTTGTCGGTGGCCAGCACGCTGACCGACCCCAGGGTCTCCACCGCGGCCAACCGGCGTACGACGGCGTGCCGCCGGGCCATCCGCTTCGCACCCAACGCCAGGCTGAGCGTCACGACAGCGGGGAGCGACTCGGGAACGGCAGCGACGGCCAGGCTGATCGCGGTCACGACCATCAGCTCCAGTGACTGCCCCTGGAGCAGACCCAGCAGCATCACCAGCCCACTCAGGACCACGGCCACCAGGGCCAGCACCCGCCCCAGCTCGGCCAGCCGTCTCTGCAGCGGGGTCAGCTGGACGTGGGTGTCCATCAGGGCGGCGATCCGGCCGAGGGCGCTGTCGGAGCCGATGCTCCGCACCACGGCGACCGCGCGTCCCTTCACGACCACGGTGCCCGAGGCGAGCAGGTCCGCGCCGCCCTTGCCCACCGCGACCGACTCACCGGTGATGGCCGACTCGTCGATCAGCAACGACGACGCCTCCGCCACCCGGCAGTCGGCGGGCACGACGTCGCCCTCGCCGAGCAGCACGACGTCCCCGCGCACCAGATCAGAGGACGGCACCGGGACCTCGCGCCCGTCGCGACGCACCCGCACCGAGGGTGCCGTGAGCTGCGCCAGGGCGGTGATCGCCCGGTCGGCACGGACCTCCTGGACCACCCCGACGGTCGTGTTGGCCACCACCACGAACGCGATCACGACCGCGTCGGTCAGGTCGCCCGTCGCGACCGTGAGCACGCAGGCGGCCAGGAGGACGAGAACGAGCGGGTCGCGCAGCTGAACGCTGATGCTCGACCACACCGAGATGCGTCCGGACTGCCGGATCTCGTTCGGCCCGCCCTGCTCACGGCGCACGGCGACCTCACGCGTGGACAGCCCGGTGCTCACCATGCGGTCCTTACCGACCTCGAACCTGGGTGCCGGCCGTTCCGGCGAACACCCCGGCCGCCTCGTCGAGGGCTCCGATGCCTGCCCGGGCGCCGGTGGCACGTACGAACTCGCACACCGCCTCCACCTTGGGCCCCATCGACCCGGCGGGGAAGGCAAGACCTCCCAGCTCGTCGACCGAGATCTCGGCGAGCGGCCGCTGCCGGGGCGTGCCGAACTCCGCCATCACGGCCGGCACATCGGTGAGTACGACGAACAGGTCGGCCTCCAGCTCGATCGCCACCAGTGCCGCCGCGAGATCCTTGTCCACCACCGCCTCGACCCCCTCGAGGCCGTGAGCTCCCTCGACGACGGGGATCCCCCCGCCTCCGGCCAGCACCACCATGGCGCCGTGGCGCAGCAGCAGGTCGGCTGTGCCGGCCTCGACCACGCGCAGGGGTCGGGGTGAGGCAACCACGCGGCGCCACCCGTCACCGTCACCCCTGAAGGCCCAGCCGTGCTCCTCGGCCAGCTCCTTCGACTCGGGCTCGGTGTACATCGAGCCCACGAACTTGGTCGGGTCGTCGAACGCCGGGTCCCCGGGGTCGACGACGGTCTGGCTCACGAGCGTCACCACCGGCTTGTCCAGGGTCCGCCCGATCGCCTGCTGCAGCCAGTAGCCGATCAGGCCCTGGGTCTCCGCGACGAGATCACCCAGCGGGTAGGGCCGGCTCAACGACCTGTCGGCCGCGCTCTCCAGGGCGAGGAGGCCCACCTGTGGCCCGTTGCCGTGGACCAGCACGATCTCGTGCGACCGCGCGAGCTCGGCCAGAGGACCGGCGACGTGCGCCACCTGGTCGAGCTGCGGCGCGGCGTCCGGGCGCTGGCCCCGGGGGAGCAGGGCGTTGCCGCCGAGGGCGACGACGACACGCACGGTCAGGACCCGAGCGTGGCGACCATGACGGCCTTGATGGTGTGCATCCGGTTCTCCGCCTGGTCGAAGACGATCGAGTTCTCCGACTCGAAGACCTCGTCGGTGACCTCCAGCTCGGCGAGACCGGTCGCCTCGAACATCTCCTCGCCGACCGCGGTCTCCCGGTTGTGGAAGGCCGGCAGGCAGTGCATGAAGCGCACCCCCGGGTTGCCGGTCTTGTCGAGCAGCGCGCGGTTGACCTGGTAGGGGAGCAGCTGCTCGATGCGCTGGTTCCACACGGCCTCGGGCTCACCCATCGAGACCCAGACGTCGGTGTAGACGAAGTCCACTCCGTCGACGCCCGCACCGGGGTCGTCGGTGTGGGTGATCCGCGCACCCGTGGTCCTCGCGATCTCCAGGGCCGCCTCGATGATCTCGGGTGGGTTGCGCAGGCTGGTGGGACCGACCATGCGCACGTCCATGCCCATCATCGCCCCGGCGATCAGCAGGGAGTTGCCGACGTTGTTGTGCGCGTCCCCCAGGAAGGCGAAGGCGATCTCGTGGTCGGGTTTGTGGGCGTGCTCGCGCATGGTGAGCATGTCGCACAGCGACTGGGTCGGGTGCCACTCGTCGGTCAGGCCGTTCCACACCGGCACTCCGGCATGCGCGGCCAGGCTCTCGACGCTGGACTGGGAGAAGCCGCGGTACTCGATGGCGTCGTACATCCGACCCAGCACACGGGCGGTGTCCTTCACCGACTCCTTGTGGCCCATGTGCGAGCCCGAGGGGTCGAGGTAGGTCACGTGGGCCCCCTGGTGGTGCGCGGCCACCTCGAACGCGCAGCGCGTCCTGGTGGAGGCCTTCTCGAAGATGACGGCGACGTTGGCCTCTGCCAGCTGCTGGCGTCTCGGGCCGGTCTGCCACTCCAGCTTGAGGTGCTGGGCCAGGTCGAGCAGCGACTGCCACTCGTCGGGGGTGAAGTCGAGCTCCTTGAGGAAGCTGCGGCCCTGGAGGTTGGTCTGCATGTCAGTTCACTGCTTCTCTCTCGATGGGACAGGTCATGCACCGCGGACCGCCCCGGCCGCGGCCGAGCTCTGAGCCCACCACGGGGAGGATCTCGATGCCCTCGTCGGTGAGATAGCGGTTGGTGGTGGTGTTGCGCTCGTATCCCAGGATGACTCCGGGGGAGACGGCCAGGAAGTTGTTGCCGTCGTCCCACTGCTCGCGCTGGGCGCCCATCTTGTCGATCGGCGTGCGCAGCACACGGATCTTGTCGACCCCGAGCGCGTGCGCGACAGCGGCGAACAGCTCCACGTTCTCCTCGATCGTGAAGTCCCCGCCGGAGCCCTTCGCGGTGAGGGTGAAGGACCGGAGCTCGTCGGGCAGGTAGGGATAGACGCTGAACGCGTCGCGGTCCACCATCGTCATCGCGGTGTCGAGGTGCATGAAGGCCCGCTCACGCGGAAGCTCCACGGCGATCACGCGGTCGACCGAGCCGTGGGCGAACAGGGCGCGGGACAACGTCTCGACGCCCTGGGGCGTGGACCGCTCGCCCATGCCGATCATCACGCTGCGGTTGCCGATCACGGTGACGTCGCCCCCCTCGATGGTGGCGGGCTCGTGGGGGATGGAGTCGTTGCCGTAGAGGAACTCGATCCCGGCGTCGCGGAACATCGGATGGAAGTTGTAGACGACGCGGGAGTTGATCGTCTCCCGCTTGCGGGCCGGCTTGGCCATCGGGTTGATCGAGAGGCCGTCGTACACCCAGGCCGCGTTGTCCCGCTGGAACAGGTGGTTGGGGAGCGGACGAAGCAGGAAGTCGTCGTCGCGCAGCCAGTCCATCAGCAGGCTTGCCTCGTGCAGCTGGTCGGCGACGTCTGCCTTCAGCACGCCGCCGATCAGCAGCTCGGCGAGGAGCCGGGCAGGTGTCGAGGCGACGAGGTCGTCCAGCGGCTTGTCCAGCGCCGGACCGAAACGCGTGGCCGTGGTCAGGTGGTCCTCGACGAACTCCCTGGCACCGGCCTCGTCGAGGGCCACCGTCAGGAGGTCCACGAACCGGTGTACGACGACCCCCTCCCGCTGCAGCTGCCGCACGAAGTCGTCGTGCTCCTGCCGCGCCCGCGCTGCCCACATGACGTCGTCGAACAGCAGCTCGTCGACGTTGGCGGGGGTCAGCCGGTCCAGCTCGAGCCCTGGCCGGTGGACGACCACCTGCTTGAGCTCGCCGACCTCGGAGTCCACGTGGAAGGTCATGACCCGCCCCTCGTCACTTGTACTCGGGCACGGGGGCAGGCTCGGTCATGGCTCCCCGTTGGGAGAGGTAGACCGGGATGCCCAGGACGGCGGCACCGCCGGCCATCAGGAACGGTCCCCACACGACCAGCCAGCTGTCACCGCTGTTGCGGGAGTACCACACGAAGGCGAGCGACATCACCAGGGCGACGATCGCGACGCCGAGGTCGAGGGCGAAGTGCGTCGTGCGCCCGCGCTGCCGGTCGGTCAGCCGCCACTTGATCTGGGCGAGCGCCGAGGCCGCGTAAGGGATCGCCGCGGTGATGCCGGTCATCAGCACGAGCGTGGTGAACACGGTGGCGCCGTTGTTGCCGAGGTAGCTGATCACGACGGCGACGGAGGCCAGCGCGGTCGAGGAGATGATGCCGAAGGCCGGCACCCCACGGCTCGAGAGCGCCCCGAACCTGCGCGGGAACAGACCGTCCTCGGCCGCGGCCAGAGGCATCTCGGCGCAGATCATGGTCCAGCCGTTCAGCGCGCCGATCCCGGAGACGACCACGGCGGCCGCGACGACGTACCCCAACCAGCTGCCGCCGGCGATGGTGTCCGCTGCGGCGGAGTAGGACGCCTGGTTGCTGTCCTGGGCGAGGGCGGAGGCGGGCAGGATCCCGAACACGGCGACGAGGGAGAGCATGTAGACCACGGCGCTGCCGAGGGTGCCGTAGATCGTGGACTTCGGGACGTTGCGCTCCGGGTCGCGCACCTTGGCGGCGGCCACTGCGGCGGTCTCGACGCCGAGGTAGCTGAACAGGCAGATCGCCATCGCGCCGCCGATCGCGGAGAGGCTGCTGTCGCCGCTGGTGTTCCACGGGGTGAAGTTGCCGGAGTGGATGAAGAACAGACCGATCGTGGACATCAGGGCCAGGGGGATGAACTTGAGGACTGTGCTCCACAGCTGGAGGACACCGGTGTTCCGGACGCCGGAGAGGTTCACCGCCGCGGGGATCCACAGGCCGACCAGTGCGATCACGATCCCGCCGAACGTGCTGCCCCCCTTGTTGACGAACTTCTCGACGTAGAACACCCAGCCGACGGCGATGGCCGCGTTGCCCGCCCAGGCCGTGATCCAGTAGAGCCACGCCTGGCTGAAGCCGAAACCGTTGCCGAACGCCGCACGGGCGTAGGCGTAGGGGCCACCCGCGGCCGGGATGCGGCGGGAAAGCACGGCGAACATGAACGCCAGGGCCAAGGCGCCGACGGTGGCGAGCGCCATGGCCACCAGGCTGATCGGGCCGTAGGAGGCAATGGCGTAGGGAAGGCTGAAGATGCCGACGCCGATGATGCTGCCCATGACCAGGCTGGTCGACTGGGGCAGGCTCAGGCGTGAGGTCTGGGCTGGCTGGGGGGTCGTGGGCCGCCCGGTGAGCTGTGTGGACATGACTCCTCCTCGGTGTCTGCCCTCATGCCAGCGGAGAACGGCGCGCGGACACACGGCCACAAGCCCTGACCCCACGCGCCGAAGGTCCCGAAGCACGAGGCGTTGGTCCCTGCCGCTGCCCCTGGTCGGGGCAGACACTGAGAGACATGGGAGGGCGAGTGCTCTGGCGGCGGTGGGTCGTGCTCGTCGCGGCAGGCGAGCTCGCCGGCTTTGCGCTGCCCGCCGCCGCAGGCATCTGGTCGGCACCGATGCGGCCCGGAGCGCAGCTGGCGGTGATGACGGCGGCCGGAGTGTTCGAGGGGGCCGTGCTCGGTGGCGCCCAGGCTGCCGTGCTGCACCGCGTCCTGCCGGGCTTCCGGGCGCGAGCCTGGGTCGTGGCCACCGCCCTCGCCGCCGCGCTGGCCTGGTTCGTCGGCATGCTTCCGTCCACCACCCATGACACCTGGTCGACGTGGCCGGTCGGCCCGACCGCCGTGGTCGGTGTGCTTCTCGGCGCTGTGCTGCTGGGCAGCATCGGCACGGCTCAGGCGCTGGTGCTGCCGGCCGGCACCCGCGGCGCCCGCACCTGGGTGGTGTGGACAGCGGTGGGCTGGTGTGCCGGACTGATCGCCTTCACCGTGATCTCGACCCCGTTGTGGCACCCGGGACAGTCAGTGGCGGCGAGGCTGGTGATCGGAGTGCTCGGCGGGGCCGCGATGGCGCTGACGATGGCAGCCGTCACCGGGGTCGGAGCCGCGCGGCTGGTCGCGCGTGCCCACACACCCGCGCTGCGTCTCGGTGAGCAGCTGTTCTCGACCGTGCTCGGCACCACGGTGCACGACCCGCTCGGTCACCGCCTGGGCCGGGTCGCGGACGTCGTGGTCGACCTCGACGCCGACCTCGACCGGATCCCGGTCACGCGGGTGGTGATCCGCACCTCCGCAGGTGAGCGCGTCGCGGCACCCTGGATCGGGATCCGCAGAGACGGCAACGGTCTCGTGGCGGGAGGCCCTCCCGGGCACTTCGCTGCCTCGAGCCTGGGTCCGACCGACCTGCTCGTGCGGCGCGACATCCTCGACGGCCCCGTCGTGACGGCCACGCCGCCGCGTCGTACGCGTGTCAGCGACGTGGTGGTGGACATCGCCACCCATGGCGCCTGGGTGACCGGCGTGGACCTGAGCCCGGCCGGCGCCCTGAGCCGACTGCTCCGCCGAGGTTCGTCGGACCACCGCCCGATGGTGCCCCTGTCACGGGTGCACCTGCTCTCGCGGCACGGGCACGCTGCCCAGCTGGCGGCGCCCGGTGCGATGGTGCGGAGCCTGCCACCCGAGCAGATGGCCGAGGTGCTGACCCGGGTCCCGGTCTCCCATGCCCGCGACATCCTGCGAGTCGTCGACCCGTCGGCGCGCGACGAGGCGGTCGAGCTGCTCCACCCCCACGTCCGGGCCCGGGTGACCGGGAGCGGTGACCCGCCTCGGCCGACCCGACGGCTCGTGGGCTGGCGGCTCCACCCGCCACGCACCGCGCACCGGTCTGGGGACCGCGGGTGACCGAGCTGACCTACGCCCCGCGAGGGCGACGAGCGGGCCTGCGTCGCCGCGCGCTGCCCTTGCTGGCCGTGCTCGGCCCCGGCCTGCTGGCCGGGCTCTCGGACGACGACCCGGCCGGCATCACGACCTACTCGGTGCTGGGGACCGACCACGGCTACTCGTTGCTGTGGGTGCTGCTCCTCTCGACCGTGGCACTGATGGTCTTCCACGACCTCGGGGCGCGCCTCGGGGTGGTGACCGGACAGGGCCTGGTCGGCCTCATCCGCCACCGCTACGGCGTCAGCGTCGGCGCGGCGGCGCTGGCGGCTCTCGTCGTCGCGAACCTGGGCACGGCGGCGGCGGAGTTCGCGGGGATCGCAGCCGGCGCCGAGCTGCTGGGGGTGAGCCGCTTCGTGGCCGTCCCGCTGGGAGCGGTGCTGGTGACCTGGCTGGTCCTCGCCGGCAGCTTCCACCGGGTCGAGCGCGTCCTGATGGTGCTGGCCGCGGTGTTCGTGGCGTACGTCGGAGCCGGTGTGCTGTCCCATCCGGACTGGTCAGCAGCCGTGAGCGGACTGGTGACGCCGCGGATGTCCTTCGGCCACCAGGAGACGCTGATCGTCGCCGCCACGGTCGGCACCACCCTGGCGCCGTGGGGCCTCAGCTTCATCCAGTCCTACGCCGTGGACAAGAAGCTCACAGTGAAGGACCTCGGCTACGAGCGGACCGACGTGCTGCTCGGGGCCATGCTCACCGGGGTGATCGGCTTCTTCGTGGTGGTGGCCTGCGCAGCGACCCTGCACGAGTCAGGCGTGCACATCGACAGCGCCGACGACGCCGCGGCCGCGCTGGTGCCCGTGGCAGGAGACCTCGCGGGTCTGCTCTTCGCCGTCGGCCTGATCGGCGCAGCCCTGCTCGCGGCCGCGATCCTGCCGCTCTCGACGGCCTACTCGATCTGTGACTTCACCGGCTCCGAGGCCGCCCTGGACGCCTCCTTCTCGCAGGCGCGGGTGTTCTATGTCAGCAACGTCGCCATCACCACTGTGGCCGCGGGCATTGTGCTCATCCCGTCGATCCCGCTGGTGCCTCTCCTCGTGTCGACACAGATGCTCAACGCCGTCCTGCTGATCCCGCTGCTGGTCCTGATGGCGCGCCTGGCGCGAGACCGCAGCGTCCTGGGGGAGCACGTGGTGTCCCGGGTGCTCGCGGCCGTCCAGATCGCCGTCGTGGTGGCGGTGGTCGCCTGCGTGGGCGTACTGGTCCTGTGAGGTGCACGCGGAGGGGAAGAAGGTCCCGAGCGTCTGTGACGAGCGCCCCTCCTGTGGTCAGCGCAGCTGGGACAGCCTGATGTCAGGACCCGGAAAGGACGCCCGATGAGCTACCACCACTCCATCGTCGTGGGGGTTGACGGCTCCCGCGGGAGCGAGGCCGCCGTACGTTTCAGCGCGCACGAGGCGCACCGCCTGGGTGCGGACCTCCGGCTGGTGCACGTGATCCCGGTCTACGTCCCCGTCAGCCCGCTGGCGCCCCTGGTCCCCACCGACCTGCAGGGCACCGGCCACGCCATCCTGGCCGGTGCCGCGAAGCTGGCCGGGGAGTCACTGCCCGCCTACCGGGTCACCACGTCCTTGCTCGACGGGCCCAGGGTGCCTGCGTTGCTGCAGGCAGCCGGCCACGCCCGGATGATGGCGCTCGGGCACGAGCGTGGCCCGACCCTCGACCGACTGGTGACCGGAGCCACGGTGACCGGGGTGGCCGCACATGCCCGCTGCCCGGTGGTGGCGGTCGCGCCCGACTACGTGGCGCGCGACGAGCACGCCTGTGTCCTGGTGGGCGTCAAGTCCACCGAGCACTCCCCGCACCTCCTGCGCCGCGGCTTCGAGGCAGCGGCCGAGCGCAACGCCAGGGTCCTGATGGTGCACGCCTGGGAGTTCCACCAGGAGTACGACGACCTGATCGCCTCGCGGATCGACACCGCCGCCTGGGAGACCCGCGCGCGGCATGCCATCCGACGTCACGTGGCCGGCCTGGTGCAGGCCTACCCCGAGGTGCAGAGCGAGGTCAGGGTGGTCCACGGCCAGCCCGCCCATGTCTTGAAGGTCGCTTCCGACGAAGCCGACCTGATGCTGCTCGCCCGCCGCGCCCATGCCTTCCCGCTCGGACACCTGGGGGGCTGCGCCAGGGCGCTCCTGCGCGCGAGCAGCTGCCCGGTCGCGATCGTCCCGCCGGCCGACGAACCGGACAGCGGGATGGACCTGGTGCTCGAACAGACCGGCAGCTTCAGCACGTGACGTGACCACCCGACCACCCGACCACCCGAACCCAAGGAGACGCGATGTTGGACATCGAACCCCGCAAGATCCTCGTGTGCGTGAGCCCGGGAGAGGACGTCGACGCCTCGCTGAGGTTCGCAGTGGCCGAAGCGCACGAGCGGGGGTGCGGGATCCACCTCGCCCTCGCAGTCCGCCCGGTGTGGGTCGGCCCGACTGACGTGACCGACCTGCGCGTCGTGGACGGGGAGTGGCGCAAGTTCGGCACCGACTTCATCCTCCAGTGCGAGCGCGACGTGCAGCGCATCGCCGGGGACTCGATCCCGGTCAGCACCGAGATCACCCACGGGCCCGTCGTGCCCACGCTCGTCGAGATCAGCGAGCACGCGGCGCTCGTGGTGATGCAGCACCATCGCATGGACCACGCCCATCACATCCCGACGCTGTCGGTCACCAACGGGGTGGCCGCCCGTGCCCACGCACCGGTCGTGGCGGTGCCCGACTCCTGGCGAGAGGACCCCGAGACCCCCGACGTGGTGGTCGTGGGTGTCGAGGACGGCGTGACGTCGTCCGCCGTGGCCGAGGCCGCCTTCGAGGAGGCCAGACGCATCGGCGGTTCCGTGCGGCTGGTGCGCGCCTGGTTCTTCTCCCCGGCGTTCGATGCCTACGCACTCTCCGACCGGAGCGAGCTGCTGCAGTCCCTGGCTGTCCGCCAGGAGGTGGAGCGCGAGTTCGCCGAGCTGATCGCCCGCTTCCCCGACGTGGCGTGCGAGGCTGTCGGAAGGCACGGTCAGCCCGCGGACGTCCTGGTGGACGAGTCGCACCGCGCCACGCGCGTGGTGGTCGGGAGGCACGAACCGAGCCTGCCCCTGGGGTCCCACCTCGGCCCCGTGACCCGAGCCGTCCTGAACCATGCGAGCTGCCCGGTCATGGTCATCGACCCACGTCGTCCGCAGGACCGGCCGCCGCGTCCCCGCGTCGCGACGCCGGCGACAGCGACCAGCTGACCGCGCGGCCGTGACCCAGGAGCGCAACGGGCTCGCGTCGGCGGACGTCCTGCTCGCCGACGGAAGCATCGCCGTCATCCGCCCACTGAGCATCGAGGACCACGACCAGGTCCACGCGCTGCACGAGCAGGTCTCCGAGCAAGCGCTGCGGATGCGGTTCTTCTCGGTCGGCCGCGCGGCCGCGCACCGCTATGTCGACCACGTGCTGCACGACCTTCCCCTGGCGATGGTGCTGGAGCAGCAGGGTCGGGTGCTGGCGTTGGCCACGGCCGAGCCGGTGGCCCGGGAGACGGCCGAGGTGTCGTTCCTGGTCGAGGACGGGCGACACGGGCTCGGGATCGGCAGCCTCCTGCTGGAGCACCTTGCTGCTGCTGCGCGGGACCAGGGCATCGCGACGTTCGTGGCCCAGGTCCTGCTGGAGAACAGGGCGATGCTCGACGTGATGACCGACGCCGGGTTCACCATGACCAAGAAGCTCGACGACGCCGTGATCGACGTACGTCTGGACACGGCGTTGACCGCCACCGGTCGAGCTGCCGCCGATGCGCGCGACCGACGGGCCGAGGCGCGGTCGTTGCACCCGTTGCTCCATCCCCGCGGTGTCGTCGTGTGCGGCGTCCGTGGCGACGGTCACGGCATCGGCCGCGCCGTGCTGGACAACATCCGGAGCGGGGGGTACGCCGGTCCGCTCCACGTCGTGCATCCCCGCGCCCGTGACATCGACGGCACCCCCGCGGTCAGCTCCTTCGCCGACGTGCCGGGACCGGTCGACCTGGCGGTGATCGCGGTGCCCGCCGAGCGGGTCCTGGGGATCGTCGAGGACGCCGCTGCGGCCGGCGTGCCAGCGGCGGTGGTGATCAGCTCGGGGTTCCAGGAGCTGGGCGCCGACGGTGCTCGCCTCCAGCGGGAGCTCGCCGCCCTCGCCCGGGCTCGCAACATCCGCGTCGTCGGCCCCAACTGCCTCGGCGTGATGAGCAACCACGCCGAGGTCCTGCTCAACGCCACCTTCACCGGGTGCGTCCCACCGGCCGGCGGTCTGGCCGTGGCCACGCAGTCGGGCGGCGTCGGCATCGTGCTGGCCGACCTGGCGCGGGAGCTCGGCGTCGGCATCGGGTCGCTGGTCTCGCTCGGCAACAAGGTGGACGTGTCCGGCAACGACCTGCTGGCGGCCTGGACCGACGATCCGCAGGTCACGGCCTGTGCGCTCTATCTCGAGTCGTTCGGGAACGCCCGCAAGTTCGCCCGCATCGCTCGTCGCTTCGCCGAGCGCAAGCCGCTGATGGCCGTGGTCGGTGGCCGGTCCGACGGCGGCCGGCGAGCTG
Organism: uncultured Actinomycetota bacterium; assembly: GCA_963843075.1. Lineage (GTDB taxonomy): Bacteria > Actinomycetota > Actinomycetes > Propionibacteriales > Nocardioidaceae > Marmoricola. The sequence continues at coordinate 2,349,893 of CAWJJD010000001.1, forward strand.
GGGCCTCGCACACCGCTGCCGCCGCCACCCCTGCCGTGGGCGTGGCGGCGCTGTTCGCCCAGGCAGGCGTCATCGGCTGCGACGGTGCCGAGGACCTCGCCGCGACCGCGTTGCTGCTGACCCGGGAACCGCTGCCGGGTGGACCGCGCCTCGGCATCGTGAGCAACGCCGGCGGCATGGGCGTGCTCGCTGCCGATGCCGCTGCGACGTGCGGACTGACGGTGCCCGAGCTGAGCCCGGCGACGCGCACGTCGGTCTCCGACCACGTCCTGGGCACGACGGGGACGTCCAACCCGGTCGACGCGGGTGCAGCCGCTGCGCCGGAGGACCTGGCCGCGATCGTGAAGGCGGTGCTGGCCTCCGGGGAGGTCGACGCCGTTCTCGTGGAGGTCGTCGAGACCAGCCTCTCCGACCCCGCTCCGGCACTCGAGGCGGTGGCCGGCGTACGAGCCGAGCACCCCGACCTGCCGGTCGTCCTCGTCCTGCAGGGGACCGGCCACGACCTTCCCGACACCAGCGGGCTGACCACCTATCGGTCGAGCTCAGCAGCGGTGCGCGCGCTCGGGCGCGCGGCACGCTACGCCGCATGGCTGGCGGAGCGGACCAGCGACGTGGAGGCCGACGCCGCCGGTGCCCAGGCCTCGCCCTCCCTGGAGACGCTCCTGCGGCACCGCTCCCAGGCGGCGGGCATCCTCGCGAGCAGCGCCGGGCCCGACGGCTGGGTCGGCGCGGCCGCGGCGTCGGACCTGCTCGAGGGCTATGGGCTGCAGCCCGCGGGGATCGTGGCCCGGGGGGCCGGGGCCGTGACGAGCGCGGCCGAGTCGATCGGCTTCCCGGTGGCCGTGAAGGTCGCGGACGGTGACGTCGTCCACCGCACCGAACGCGGGCTGGTGCGCGTGGGGCTGGCGTCGGCCGAGGCCGTGCAGAAGGCAGTCACGTCCTTCGAGCGCGAGCTGGGACGCACCGACGTGCCGGTGCTGGTGCAGCCGATGTCCGCCGGGGTGGAGCTGGCCCTCGGTGTCGTCCGCGACCCCTCGATCGGCCCGCTGGTGATGGTGGGGGCCGGCGGCGTGCACACCGACATCCTCCGTGACCGCGTCTACCTGCTGCCGCCGTTGCGGCCGAGCGACGTGCGCCGCTCGCTTCGTGGGCTGCGGTGCTGGCCACTGCTGGAGGGCTTCCGCGGATCGCCGCCCGTGGACGTCGACGGCCTGGTCGAGCTGGTGCTGGCCTGCGGGCGTCTGGCCGAGGAGGTGCCGCTGGTGGCCGAGCTCGACGTCAACCCGGTGATGGTCTCCGAGACGGGCTGCCGCCTGGTCGACGTCAAGCTCCGTCTTGCGGCGAACCACTCCGCCGCCGGTGACGAGCCCAGGCAGCTGCGTCGTACGACGTGACGCGGGTGCTGGGGTGACCGGCTGTTGTCTGGCTGCAGTTTGGCCGGGCGCCCGGCCAAACTGGCAGTGGAGGGGTGAAGTTTCACCCCTCTGGTGAAAGTTTGGCCGGGCGCCCGGCCAAACCGCGCGGCCGGACGCCCAGGTCGACGACCCCGTCGACCCGGTCGAGACCGACCGAGCTGTGCGTGATCCAGAGGACCGAGTGGTGGCGGGGCCCGCCGAGGATCTCCGCGGCCAGCTCGGTGGCGGTCGCGTGGTCGAGGTGAGCGGTCGGCTCGTCCAGCACCAGCACCGGCTGCCTCGCCAGCAACGAGCGGGCGATGGCGAGCCGGGCGCGCTCGCCTCCTGACACCTGGGTGTGACCGTCGCCGAGCCAGGTGCCGAGCCCCTCGGGGAGGGAGTCCAGCCACGGTCCGAGCCGTGCCTGGCGAAGTGCCTCCTCGACCTCGGCATCGGTCGACTCCGGGCGGGCCAGCCGCACGTTCTCCACGAGGGTCGTGGCGAACACGTGCGGGTCGTCGTCCACGAGCCCGATGCTGCGGCGTACGACGTCGAGGGGTTGGCCGCGCAGGTCGCAGCCACCCAGGCTGATCGTCCCGCTCACGGGGTCGAGGAACCGCAGGAGCAGGGCGGCCAGGGTGCTCTTGCCCGAACCCGACGGTCCTACGACCGCCAGTCGTGCCCCACGGTCCAGGGTCAGCGACACAGCGCGCAGGACGGGGGTCTCTCCCCACCCGGCGTCGACCCCGTCGACGTCGAGTCGGTGGGTGGCCGGGGATCTCGGCGCGCTCCCGTCCCTGACCACGGGCGCCGCTGTCGCGAGGGCGTCGAGACGCGAGGCGGCTGCGCGCGTTCGCGCGGAGAGCGCGCCGGCGTCCGCCAGCGGCAGGGCCACGTCGAGGAGGGCCAGGGGGAGCAGGATCAGCAGCGCCGCCATGGGCGCACTGAGGCTCCCGCGCCCCAGGGCGGTGCCGGCCACCGTGGCCATCAGGGCGATGCCCACACCGGCGCTGAGGATGAGCAGCGCCCGGGCACAGGCGACCCACGCTCCGGCTCGTCGCGTCTGTGCGCCGAGCTGGTCGCTGGCGCCCACGACGGCTTCCACCGCGGAGTCGACCTGCTGCCACATCACGAGCTCGGGACGGATGTCGATGGCGCCCACGACGGCGTCCGAGAGCTGCGCCCGCTGGTCGAGGGCTGCGCGCTCGGACCGGGCAGCACCGGCGCGCCCAAGCAGCACCGCCAGCAGGGCGCTGGCTCCGGAGAAGACGGCGAGCACGGCTGCGGACTCCGGGACCAGCAGCGCCGCGCAGAGGATCGCGGCTGCGCAGACCAGGGCATAGGCCCGTGTCGGCATCCGCACGCGGAGCTCCTCGTCGACCACGCCGTCGACGTCGTCGACGATGGAGGCGAGCACGTCTCCGCGTCGGCGGCCCAGGGCACCCGGCACGAGCGGCACGAGTGCGTCGTAGACCTCCACGCGTCTGCGGGCGAGCAACCGGAGGGCGGTGTCGTGCGACCGCAGCCGCTCGGCGTAGCGGAGGACGGGACGAGCAAGGCCGAAGGTGCGGACCCCCACGATCGCCACGAGCAGGGTGAGCACCGCAGGGCGCGTCGAGGCCTGGACGATGAGCCAGCCGGCGGTGGCCGTCAGCGCCACCCCCGAGCCGGAGGCCAAGGCTGCCAGCACGGTGCTGAGCCGGAACCCGGGCCGGCCGGCGGGGGGCGTCGAGAGCTCTGGGTCGGGGGCCCCACCGCCGGATGCAGCTGCCGAGGCGCGTGGCCGGAGCACCGGTTCGCGGGTCGGCGGCACCATCTCGATGAGGGAGTCGGCCAGTTCCGTCATCGCGGGATCGTGCGCGACCAGCACCACGCCGCCGGTCCGTCCGAGCTCGACCACGACGTCGGCGATGACCTGCTCGGTGAGCTCGTCCAGGTGGGCCGTGGGCTCGTCCATCAGCGCCCACGGACGCTCGGAGACCACCAGACGGGCCAGCGCGAGTCGGGCGCGCTCTCCGGCGGAGAAGCTCTGACCGTCCTCACCGAGCGGAGCGTGCAGACCGCCTGGTGCCGATCGCACCCGCTCCTCGAGCGCGACGCGTCGCAGGGCCGACCAGAGGTCGGCGTCCGACGCCTCGGGGCGGCCCAGTCGCAGGTTCTGCGCCACGGAGCCGGGCAGGAAGTGGGGCCGTTGGGGCAGCCACGCCACCTGGCGCTGCCACGCGGGGCCGCCCAGGGGGGTGCCGTCGACGGTGACGGCACCCTGTGTCGGCCCGACGAGTCCGGCCAGCACGCCCAACAGGGTCGACTTCCCGCAGCCGGAGGGACCCGTGACGACGGTGACTCCCCGGCGGGGGATGACTGCCGAGAAGTGCGAGATCGCGGGAGTCGTCCGCCCGGCGTAGCGCACCGTCAGGTCGTCCACGGCGATGGCGGCCGGCACGGTCGTGAACTCGGCGGGCTCCGCCTCGGGCAGCGAGTCAGCGAGGTCTGAGACCTGCTCGAAGGTCGCGATGCCCTCGGCCGCTGCGTGGAACTCGGCCCCCACGCGACGCATCGGCCAATAGGCCTCCGGCGCCAGCAGCAGTACGACGAGCGCGGTGTGCAGGTCGAGCCCGCCACCCGCGAGCCGGACGCCGACGGTGACGGCGACCAGCGCCACCGACAGGGTCGCGACCAGCTCGAGCACGGCCGAGGAGGCGAATGCGAGCCGCAGGGTGCCCAGGCTGGCCTTGCGGTAGCGATCGGTGACCGCGCCGATCCGGGCCGACTGGGCGTGGGCGCGTCGGAAGGCGACCAATGTGGGCAGCCCTCGCACCACGTCGAGGAAGTGGCTGGAGAGCGACTCCATCGCCCGCCACTGCTCGCGAGCCCGGTCACGTGTCGCGAGACCCACGAGGGCGCCGAAGACCGGGACCAGCGGCAGGGTGCAGAGCACGATCACGGCACTGAGCAGGTCCTGCGTGGCGATGGCCAGCACCGTCAGCGGGGGCAGGATCACGGCGAGCACGAACGCTGGGAGATAACGCGTCAGGTAGGGCTCCGCGGAGGCCACGCCCCGGGTGAGGAGTGCACTGACCGCTCCGGTCGAGATCGCCGGGTCCTGCGTGTGCAGCGCGGCGCGGGTCACCGTGGCGCGCAGCTCGGACCCGACGCGCACGGCGGCGCTGGTCGCACAGGTGTCGCCGACCCACTGCACGGCAGCGCGCGTCGCCAGGGTCGCGACCACGAGCCACGCCCAGCCGGTGATCTCCTGGCCGCGTACCACCGCCACGACCAGGCCGGTGACCACCCACGCCTGAGCGATCACCAGGAGGCTGCTGACGACACCGGACGCCAGGACCCCCGCCAGCTGGCGGCGGGCGGGGGCGAGGTGGCGACGCAGCCGCCGGTCCGTGGGCTTCACGGCACGTTGGCAGGGACCGTCGAGGCCGGGATGTGCTCGACCGCGATCCGCTGGCGGAAGACCCAGTAGGTCCATCCCTGGTAGAGCAGCACGATCGGGGTGAAGACGACCGCCACGACCGTCATCACCTGCAACGTGTAGTGGGTGGCGGACGCGTTGGTCGTGGTGAGACTGAGACCGCCGTCGAGAGACGTGGGCATCACGTCGGGGAACAGGGCCAGGAACAACCCGGCGACACCCAGGGCGATCGCGACGAACGTGCCGATGAAGGCCCACCCCTCGCGCTCGGCGATCAGTGCGGCCAGACCCCCGACGAGTGCTGCCGCTGCCAGGACGAAGGCGACCGCAGAGCCCGGCGTACCCGTGTCCACCTGGGTCCAGAGCAGGAAGGCGACCGTCACGACGGCGGCGGCGAGACCGAGCTTGACGGCGAGTGCCCGGGCGGCGTGGCGGATCCGGCCGTCCGTCTTCAGCGAGATGAAGACCGCTCCGTGGGTCAGGAACAGCAGCAGGGTGGTGGCGCCGCCGAGCAGGGCGTAGGGGTTGAGGAGGTTGAAGAAGCCTCCGACGTACTCACCGGACTCGTCGATCGGCACACCGCGCAGGATGTTGGCGAAGGCCACCCCCCACAACAGCGCGGGCACGAACGAGCCGATGATGATGGCCAGGTCCCACCGGGCACGCCATCGGGCGTCGTCCCGCTTGGCGCGGTACTCGAAGGCGAGCCCGCGGACGATCAGTGCCACCAGGATCAGCAGCAGGGGGAGGTAGAACCCGCTGAACAAGGTGGCATACCACTCCGGGAAGGCGGCGAACGTCGCTCCGCCGGCGACGAGCACCCACACCTCGTTGCCGTCCCAGACCGGTCCGATCGTGTTGATCAGCACCCGGCGCTCCTGGTCGTTCTCGGCGAGCACGGGCAGGAGCATGCCCACGCCGAAGTCGAACCCTTCGAGGGTGAAGTAGCCGATCCACAGGACGGCGATCAGGGTGAACCAGACGGTGGTCAGTTCCATGGTCGTTGACTCCAGGTCTTCTGTGGGGGCTCAGTAGGCGAAGGCGAGGGGACGGTCGGCCTCGCCGGTGTCGTCGGACGCAGGGGCAGGCAGCTCGTCCGCACCGGCCCTGATGTAGGTCAGCATCAGGCGCACCTCGACGACGGCCAGCCCGGCGTACAGCAGGGTGAGGACGATCAGCGAGATCAGCGCCTCGGTCACGCTGACGCTGGGGGAGACACCGTGCGCGGTGGTCATCAGGCCGAAGACCGCCCAGGGCTGGCGCCCCATCTCGGTGAAGATCCAGCCGAAGGAGTTGGCGAACAGGGGAAGCAGAGGGAGCGCGATGGCGAGCCACAGCAGCAGCCTGCTCGCGGGGAACCGGTTGCGGCGGGTGGCCCAGAGGATCCAGCCGGCGATCGCGGCCGCGGCGAGCCCGAGCCCGATCATCAGGCGGAAGCTCCAATACGTGAGCGGGACGATCGGGGTGTAGTCCCCTGCGGAGTAGTAGGCGGCTCCGGGGTCCGCGCCGTACTTCTCCTGGTACTGCGCGCGCAGCTCGTTGATGCCCTTCACCTCCGCGTTCGGTGACCCGGTGGCCAGGAAGGACAGCAGGCCGGGGACCTTGATGGCGAAGGTCTCCTTGCTGCCGTCGAGCGTCCCGATGGTCAGCAGCGAGAAGCCCGCCGACGACTCGGTGTCGTAGAGGCCTTCGGCGGCCGCCATCTTCATCGGCTGCACCTCGGTCATGATCTTGCCCTGGATGTCGCCGGTGATCGCGACGCCGAGGCCGGCGACCAGCACCACGGCGGCACCCGTGCGCAGCGCCACCCGATACATCCCGCGGTCCCGGTCCGAGCGCGCCTTCTTGGCCATCAACCAGAAGGAGACACCGACCACGAAGGCGGCGCCGGTCATGTAGGCCGACAGCACGACGTGCGGGAAGGTCACGAGCTGGACCTTGTTGAGGAGCACGGCGAAGAAGTCGTTGAGCTCGGCCCGTCCGCTGTCGGGGTTGTACCTGAAGCCCACGGGGTGCTGCATCCAGGAGTTCGCGGCGAGGATGAAGTACGCCGAGAACAGGGTGCCGATGTGGACCAGCCACATGCACGTGGCGTGCAGCTTGGGGGAGAGCCGGTCCCACCCGAAGATCCACAGGCCGAGGAACGTCGACTCGAGGAAGAACGCCAGCAGGCCCTCGACGGCCAGCGGAGCGCCGAAGATGTCTCCCACGAACCGCGAGTAGTCACTCCAGTTCATGCCGAACTGGAACTCCTGCACGATCCCGGTCACGACGCCGATGGCGAAGTTGATCAGGAAGAGCTTCCCGAAGAACTTGGTCAGGCGGAGCCACTGCTCGTTGCCCGTGCGCACCCACGCCACCTCGTAGGAGGCCACCATCGCCGAGAGCCCGATCGTGATCGGCACGAAGAGGAAGTGGTAGACGGTGACGATGGCGAACTGCCACCGGGCGATGTCGAGCGTGTCCACAGTTGCTCCTGATGGCAGTTCGGGTTGTCGGTCCCCACGCTAGGAACCACGGGCGGGTGACCGGGACGGTCGCGGGTCACCGTCTCGTGGGACCAAGGTCCCGCCCGGTCGTGCGACGTCAGTCCTCCAGCACCTGGTCCAGGGGTCTGCGGGGCGTCTGCGGGAGGGTCGTGCGTGCGATCTCCTGCCAACCCACCCGGACCAGCACCTGGGGATGGGCCATCTCGCCGAAGACCTCCTCGTACAGGGCGGCGCGTGTCTCGGCGACCTCGAGCACCTGGCTCAACGGGACGATCGACAGCCCGTCCTGGGTGGCTCGCAGCCACAGCGCGCTGAGGGCCTCACCGGTCTCGAACCAGGCGAGCTGGTCGTCCCGGGCGGTGCAGATCGCCACCAGGCCGTCGGTGCTCTCGACGAGTCGACCACCGGGGGCCACGTCGACGTTGCCCACGTAGCGGTTCGGTCGTTCACCCGGTCTGCCGCTCACGGCCGGGGCAGCGTTCAGCGACGGCACGCCGTCGTACGGGCTGTGCTCGATCCACTGGTCCTGCTCCTTGGCGAAGCGTTCGTCCGCCTCCTCATAAGACAGCGCCCGGTTGACGAGGAGCTCGGTGCGGAACCGCGAGGTCGGCTCGACGACCGGGACGGCGAACGCTCCCCACCCGGCCGCAGCCTCGGCGAGGTGGCTCAACCGGCTCTCCGGAATCGGCCACGACGTGAACCGTCGCCGGTCCGTGCGGCGGTGCTGCAACAGGTCCAGGGACCTCAGCGCTTCCTGGGGCGGTCGACCGGGGGAGAACTCGATGCGCGCCAGCAGGTCGGAGTCGTCCGGCGAGGGCATCGCGGTGACGCGTGGCGCCAGCCCCAGGCCGCGTGCGGCCACGACGGCGTGGTGCGCGGCGGCGCCACAGCTGATCACGAGGTTGCGCCCCTCGGGGTCGGAGAAGTTCAGCTGGCGGTTGCGGTCGGCTCGGAGCTCGAGGACCGACGCTCCACGGATCCGCCACCTCCAGGGCTGGGTGTTGTGCACGCTCGGCGCCTGGCAGGCCAGCTGGACCACGTCTCGCAGCAGCTCCTTGGTCGGCGCAGTCATCTCGCGTCCCCTCCTGCGCAGTCGGCTGCCGGTCCTGGGGTCAGGACATCGCGTACGAACATCGTTGCCTCGCCTCCGGTTCCGCTGCGGGATTTGTCCCCTGTCTTCCGAGACTGCGCGCACCGCGGCGTCCGGCGTAGGGACGAAGGTCCCCGGGGGTCGGGCCTATGAACATCGATCTGCCGCCTGCCAGGGGATAGATTCGGCGCCATGGCTGACGAACCTGCGACCACTGCGTCCGAGCCGATCCGGGTGTATCTGCTGGACGACCACGAGATCGTCCGCCGGGGCATCCGCGAGCTGCTCGAGAGCGAGGGCGACATCGTGGTGGTCGGCGAGTCCGGGCTCGCGCAGGAGGCCGCGCGGCACATTCCGGCGCTGAGGCCCGACGTGGCCATCCTCGACGGTCGTCTCCCCGACGGCTCGGGCATCGACGTGTGCCGGGAGATCAGGTCCAGGGACCCCCAGATCGCGGCGCTGATCCTGACGTCCTACGACGACGACGAGGCGTTGTTCTCCGCGATCATGGCCGGTGCGGCGGGCTACATCCTCAAGCAGGTCGGCGGCAACGACTTCATCGAGACGGTGCGCCGCGTGGCAGCAGGACAGTCGATGCTCGACCCGGCGGTGACCGCACAGGTGCTCGAGCGCGTGCGCAGCGGCCCTCGCATCGATCCTGCCCTCGAGCAGCTGACCGCGCAGGAGCAGCGCATCCTCGAGCTGATCGGGGAGGGGCTGACCAACCGCCAGATGGCCGAGACGATGTTCCTGGCGGAGAAGACGATCAAGAACTACGTGTCCTCGATGCTCGCCAAGCTCGGGCTGGAGAGCCGGACCCAGGCGGCGATCTTCTCGCTCAAGCACCCCAAGGACTGACTCGTGGTGGAGGTCGCCCAGCCCTGGCGGCCAACAGCGGTGCCGACGTCCCGGCGAAACGGGATAGCGTGGCCACACCCGGGGTGCTGAGCAACCCCAGGTGGTTGACGGTCCAAACCAGGGCTTTGCGGGGAGTGGCTGACGATGGAGGAACGAGAAACGGTCCGAGGGGCGGACTTCGAGGAGCTGCTGCGGGAGGTCCTCTCCCGGGTGAACGGCGCCCTCGACGAGCAGGAACGACTCCGGCTGCTGCTCGATGCCGTCGTGTCGATGGCGGCCGACCTCTCCCTCGACGGAGTGCTCACCCGCATCGTGGAGATCTCCCGTGAGCTCACCGGGGCGCAGTACGCCGCGCTGGGGGTGCTCGCCTCCGGGCCCCGCAGGGGGCTGCGCACCTTCGTCCACCACGGGATGGATCCGGTCCAGGTCGAGGAGATCGGTGAGCTCCCGACCGGGCACGGCATCCTGGGTCTGCTGATCGACCAGCCCGAACCGTTGCGGCTGCACCAGATCTCGGCCCATCCACAGTCCTACGGCTTCCCTGCGGGCCATCCGCCGATGAGCTCCTTCCTCGGGGTCCCCGTCCGGATCCGGGACCAGGTCTTCGGCAACCTCTACCTCACCGAGAAGGCCGGCGGGGGCGACTTCACGGGAGAGGACCAGGACGTCGTCGTCGCCCTGGCGGCAGCAGCGGGTGTGGCGATCGAGAACGCCCGGCTCTACGAGGAGGCCGGACGCCGGGAGACGTGGCTGGCCGCCACCGCCGAGATCACCGGGCTGCTGTCCAAGGCCCACGCCGGCGAGGAGGCACTCCAGGTCGTCGCCGAACGGGCACGAGAGGTCTCGGGCGCGGACGTCGCCTGGATCGTGGTCGGGTCTGGCGAGGAGCTCAACGTCCGTGCGGTGGCGGGACCGCTGGTGGCCAGGCACGACCTCGGGTCGGTGCCGTTCGACAAGTCGCTGTCGGGAGAGGCCATCAGGACCGGCCAGCCAGTCTCCACCGAGTCGATGTCCGATGACCCGCGAGCCGTGACGATGTCGCACATCCCTGGCTGGCCCGAGATCGGTCCGGCGATCGTCGTACCCCTGCAGGCCGGGGAGAGCGTGGTCGGCGCCCTGGCACTGGGCTGGGTCGCGGACCGCGCCGAGGCCTACCACGACGTCGATGCCCGGATGCCGGCGAGCTTTGCCGAGCAGGCGGCGCTGGCGCTCCAGATGCTGCGCGTCCGGGACACCGAGAGCCGACTGGCGATCTTCGAGGACCGCGACCGCATCGGTCGGGACCTGCACGACCTGGTGATCCAGAGGCTCTTCGCGGTCGGCCTGAGCCTGCAGAGTGTCAGCAGGGTCGCCGAGGTGCCGCAGGTGCGCCAGCGCATCGAGACGGCCGTCGACGACCTCGATGCCACCATCAAGGACATCCGCCGGTCGATCTTCGCGCTGAGCACGACGGGGTCCGACGCCGACCTCCAGTCCGAGGTGACCCGCTTGGTGGACCGCGCTTCGGGGATCTTGAAGTTCCGGCCCACGCTCACGCTCGAGGGACCGCTGCGCACCCTGGTCAGCGACGAGACCGCTCCGCACCTCCTGGCCGTGCTGGGGGAGGCCCTCTCGAACGCCACGCGCCACGCCGAGGCGACCGACATCGAGATCTCGGTCAGTGCCGGTGACGTGCTCTGCCTGGTGGTGGCGGACAACGGGGTCGGCATGCCGACCGATGTCCAGGAGAGCGGACTGCGCACCATGCGCGAGCGCGCCGAGTCGCTCGGTGGGACGTGCGAGGTGGACACCTCGTCGGTCGGGACGCGGGTCACCTGGACAGTGCCCCTCGGGTGACGCGAGGCGCCACTGCCGGGCCTGGGTCCGAGGAAGTCTGGGTTCAGCGAATCCGCTGTGCGGGACCAAAGACCCTTCGCCGGGGGCGATCTGACGTGATGCCCTGTCCCGGTGACCCCGTGACGGACACGATGGGGTGGTCGCGTCGTGCGGCGGCCCTCACGAGCACAGCCGACTCCACTGGAAGGACGTCACCCGATGGCCCGGACCGAGCCCACCAGGAGCACGATCACCGGCCGCCCGCTCGGGCGCCGAGACCTGAGCAACATCGACGCCTGGTGGCGGGCCGCGAACTACCTCTCCGTCGGCCAGATCTACCTGATGGACAACCCGCTGCTGCGTGAACCGCTGCTGCCGGAGCACGTCAAGCCGCGCCTGCTCGGCCACTGGGGCACCACCCCTGGCCTCAACTTCGTCTACGCCCACCTGAACCGAACGATCACCGCACGCGACCTGAACATGATGTATGTCATCGGGCCCGGCCACGGCGGTCCGGGCCTCGTGGCGTCGGCGTGGCTTGAAGGGACCTACGGCGAGGTCTACCCCGACATGAGCACCGACGCCGAGGGGATGCGCAAGCTCTTCCGGCAGTTCTCCTTCCCCGGCGGCATCCCGAGCCACGTGGCCCCTGAGACACCTGGGTCCATCCACGAGGGCGGCGAGCTGGGCTACTCGCTGTCGCACGCGTACGGCGCCGCCTTCGACAATCCCGACCTCGTCGTGGCAGCGATCGTGGGCGACGGCGAGGCGGAGACCGGGCCGCTGGCGACCAGCTGGCACTCCACGAAGTTCGTCGACCCCCGACGCGACGGTGCGGTGCTGCCGATCCTGCATCTCAACGGCTACAAGATCGCCAACCCCACAGTGCTCGCCCGCATCCCCGAGGAGGAGCTGGTCAGCCTGCTGCGGGGCTACGGCCATGCGCCGTACGTCGTCGAGGGCTCGGACCCCCGCGAGATGCACCAGGCGTTCGCGGCCACCCTGGACCACTGCCTCGACGAGATTCGCGAGATCCAGGACGAGGCGCGGACGGCGAAGAAGCAGCCGGTCGCCCGTCGACCGTGGCCGATGATCGTGCTGCGTTCACCGAAGGGGTGGACCGGCCCGAAGGAGGTCGACGGCCAGCGGGTCGAGGGCTACTGGCGCTCTCACCAGGTCCCGTTCGCGAACGCGCGAGGAGACGAGTCGCACCGCGTCGTGCTGGAGGAGTGGCTGCGCAGCTATCGTCCCGACGAGCTGTTCGATGCCGACGGTGCACCGGTCGCGCAGATTGCGGGCCTGCACCCGGCCGGCGAGCGCCGGATGAGCGCCAACCCGCACGCCAACGGCGGGGTGCTGCTCCGCGACCTGAAGATGCCCGACTTCCGCGACTACGCCGTCGACGTCGCCGAGCCCGGCACCGGCGCCGTGGAGGCGACGCGCGTGATGGGCACGTTCCTGCGCGACGTGATGGCGCGCAACATGGACAACTTCCGGATGTTCGCTCCCGACGAGAACAACTCCAACCGGCTCCAGGACGTCCTGGAGGTCACCGATCGCGCGTGGAACGCCGAGACCCTGCCCTACGACGACCACCTGGCCGTCGACGGTCGGGTGATGGAGATCCTCTCCGAGCACACCTGCGAAGGCTGGCTCGAGGGCTATCTCCTCACCGGACGGCACGGGTTGTTCTCCTGCTACGAGGCCTTCATCCACCTCGTCGACTCGATGTTCAACCAGCACGCGAAGTGGCTCAAGGTCACCGACGACATCCCGTGGCGACGCCCGATCGCGTCACTGAACTACCTGCTGACCTCGCACGTGTGGCGCCAGGACCACAACGGGTTCTCCCACCAGGACCCCGGGTTCATCGACCACGTCATCAACAAGAAGGCCGAGGTGGTGCGCGTCTACCTGCCGCCGGACGCCAACACCTTGCTGTCGGTGGCCGACCACTGTCTGCGCAGCCGGCAGTACGTCAACGTCGTCGTGGCCGGCAAGCAGCCCGCGATCCAGTACCTCACGATGGACGAGGCGATCGTGCACACCACCAAGGGCATCGGCATCTGGGACTGGGCGAGCACCGACCACGGCGCGGAGCCTGACGTGGTGATGGGGTGTGCGGGCGACGTACCGACGATGGAGACGCTCGCCGCCGTGGAGCTGCTGCGAGGCTTCTTCCCCGACCTGAAGATCCGGTTCGTCAACGTCGTGGACCTGATGCGGCTCCAGGACGACCGTGAGCACCCGCACGGTCTGTCCAACGCCGACTTCGACTCGCTGTTCACCCGGGACAAGCCCGTGATCTTCGCCTACCACGGCTACCCGTGGCTGATCCACCGCCTGACCTACCGGCGCACGAACCACCACAACGTGCACGTGCGCGGCTACAAGGAGGAGGGCACCACGACCACGCCCTTCGACATGTGCGTGATGAACCAGATCGACCGCTACAACCTCGCGATGGACGTGATCGACCGGGTGGAGCGGCTCCAGGCCACGTCGGGCGCGGCCCGCGAGACGCTGAAGAACAAGCTCGTGGAGCACCGCATCCACATCCGGTCCCACGGCGAGGACATGCCCGAGATCCGTCACTGGCAGTGGGCACCCTCCGAGGGACCCGTGGTCACCACCGAGGCCCCGTCGCGCAACACCCCGGCGGGTTGAGCGTGCGGGTGCTCGTCGTCAACACGGGCTCGAGCAGCCTGAAGCTGGCCGTGTTCGACGACGACCGCCAGATCGACTCGACCACCGTGGAGGACTGGCAGGGCGAGGGGCACCTCGATCCGTTGCGGGACTTCCTCGACGGGGCGGACGCCGTCGATGCCATCGGGCACCGTGTGGTCCACGGTGGTTCCCGCTTGAGCGAGTCCGTGGTGTTGGACGACGACATCGTGGACTACCTGCTCTCGATCCAGGACCTCGCCCCGCTCCACAACCCACGGGCGGTGGCCGGGATCCGCGCCCTGCGTGAGCTGCGTCCCGGTGTGCCGGAGGTGGCCTGCTTCGACACCGCTTTCCACGCGAGACTGCCGCTCGCGGCGCGCACCTATGCACTTCCACGCGAGTGGAACCAGCGCTGGGGGCTGCGCCGCTACGGGTTCCACGGCCTCAGCCACGCGCACGCCGTACGCCGGGCCGCGGAGATCGTCGTCCGACCGGTCGAGGACCTGCGGATCGTGTCGTGCCACCTCGGCGCCGGCGCCTCCGTCGCGGCCGTGCGGCACGGGTCGTCGGTCGACACCACGATGGGCTTCACTCCGGCGGAGGGGCTCGTCATGGCGACCCGGTCGGGGTCCGTCGATCCCGGCCTGCTGCTCTGGCTGCTCGACCGGGGGCGGGTCTCCCGTGAGGACCTGGGAGAGGTGCTCGAGCACGGCGCGGGGCTGAAGGGACTCTCGGGGACCAGCGGGGACCTGCGCGAGGTGATGACGCGCCGCGCTGCCGGCGACGCGGACGCCGCTCTCGCCCTCGACGTCTTCGTGCACCGGTTGCGACGAGAGATCGGTGCGATGGCGGCCAGCGCCGGTGGCGTCGACGTCCTGGTCATGACCGGTGGGATCGGGGAGCACTCGGCGGAGGTGCGCTCCGGTGCCGCTGCGGGACTGGACTGGCTCGGCGTCGCCCTCGACGACGTCGCCAACGAGGCGGGCCGCGTCGACTCCGACATCAGCACGGCCGACGCGTCCGTGCGCACGATCATCGTGGCTGCCTCGGAGGAGTCCGAGATCGCCCGGGAGACGCTGCGGCTGGCGAGCCGGGGTTGAGGGCCGGGGCGAGCCCAGCGGGTGCCGGACCCCTCACAGCTCCGAGGAGAGCGGCACGGCGGCCACCGGGCAGCTGGCGTGCTCCGTGAGCCACACCGCCATCGAGCCGAACGTGACCTCCGCGACCCAGCGGCGGTGGTGCACGCCGACCACGAGCAGGTTCACTGCCTCGGCGATCTCCAGGAGCAGCTGCTCCGGCTGGGCCTGTCCGGACAGGGTCTCGACCACCACGTCGGGGTGCTTCTCGGACAGCTCGGCGATCCGGTCCGCGAGGTTCACGCCCCGCTCGTCCTCGGCCCACGCCGGCTGTTCGAACGGATCCGGGCCGGTGATCGAGGTCGAGAAGTGTCGCGCATGGACGACCGAGAGTGACTCGCGGCGGAGCATGGCCTGGCGGAAGGCGAAGTCCAGGACGGTGAGCGCGTCCATGCTCGCATCGACACCGACCGCGATGCCGCGCCTCGACGCCTGCGTCGGCGACGGACGGTGCACGACGACGGGACACCTCGCGTGTCGCACCAACGCCACGGATGTCGAGCCCAGCAGGAGGCTCCGGATGGGTCCCATGCCGCGCGACCCCATCACGATCATCGACGCGGTCTCCGAGAGCTCGAGGAGGACCTCGCGCGGATCACCGATGCGGACCAGCTCGTGGATCTCGACGTTGAGGTGCAGCCCGGGAACCTCGGGCCGTGCTGATGTGAGCACGTCGTGGCCCTTGTCCATCAGGCCCAGTCGACGGGCCTCGCGGGGATCCTTGCCCGTGGGGTCGAGCCAGACCGGTGTCCCGGGGTGGACCACGTGCACCAGGGTGATCGCTCGCTGCTCGGCTGCGGCCTGGTGCAGCGCCCACTCGAGGGCTCCTGCCGAAGCGCCGGAGCCATCGACACCGACGACGATCGTGCCTGCTTCGTCCGTCACGAGGGGTTCTGCGCCGGGTGCACCTCGACGGGGCACCGCGCCTCCTGCAGGACAGCTCGCCCGACGCCGCCCAGGTGATGGGTCACGCCGCCGTGGCGCGGACGTGAGATGAGGAGGCGGTCGGCATCGCCCGAGGCCTGCACCAGGGCGTGCGCTGGTTGGGTGTGCCGCACGTGGGTGGTCACGTCCACGTCAGGGTGGTCGGCGCGATGGACGTGCACCTCCTGCTCCAACAGGGTCTGCTGGCGCTGGGCGACGTCTTCGGACGCGACGCGGACGGCGATGATGTCGGCGTACCCCGAGGGCAGCTTCCACGCGTGCACGACGTCGAGCCGGTCACCGGCGCGGTGGGCCCGCTCCAGGCCGGCGGCCACCAGTGCGGCGGCGTGCTCGGGGTCCTTGATGCCCACGACGACACGCCCGTGCTCGTGCTCCGGGTCCCACTCCGGAGGCACGACGATGACGGGGCAGGTGGCCTGCGCGGCAACGCCTGCGACGATGTCACCGGTCCAGACCCGACCGGCGAAGGAACGCCGCTCGGCCCCGAGGACGAGCACGGCAGCCTCGTGGGAGCTGTGGACCAGGCCCTGCACGCTGGTTCCGCCGGGGACCAGTCGGGTCTCGACCACGAGATCCGGCACCGTGGCCTGGGCGGTCTTGCGGGCGCTCTCGAGAAGCTCGATCCCGTAGGCGCGGAGCAGGTCCTGGGGGACGGCCGGCACGCCGGCACCCCCGGGGTGTCCCGGAGTCACGTGGACGATGGTGAGCGAGAGTCCCAGGCTGCGCGCCTCCAGGGCTGCGAAGCGCACGCCCCTGTGGGAGGCCGGTGCGCCGTCGACACCGACCATGACGGGTCTGGCTGGGCTGTGGTTCGACATCTGCTTCTCCTGGTGGGGTGGGGCGTGGTCGCGCTAGCTCGAGACCGACAGCGGGACGACGGCGACGGGGCGGGAGGAGTTCTCGACGACGGCCACCGACACCGAGCCGAAGACGGCCTGCGAGACACGGCTGTCCTGGTGGGCGCCGACCACGACCAGGTCCATCCGGTCACCGAGCCGGAGCAGGGCTTCCTGTGGGGTGCCACGAGCCAGACGGGTGGTCACCCTGACCTCGGGGTACTTCTCACCCATGCCGGCCATCGCCTCCGCCAGCGAGAGCCGTTCCTGCTCGAGGTCGACCGAGGTGCTCTCGGAGACCATGTAGGCACCCGCGGTCCCTGCCTGAACGTCCCAGACGCAGTCGAGGACGGTGAGCGGGAGATCGTGCAACGACGCCTGGCGGAACGCGAACTCGAGCACCGGCTTCGACTCTTCCGAGGAGTCGACACCGACGAGGATGCCGTTGCGCACGATGCCCCGGTTGCCGGGACGGAGCACGACGACCGGGCAGTGGGCGTGCCGCACGAGCGCGACGGAGACCGATCCGAGCAGCAGGCTGCGGACGTGTCCGCGGCCGCGGGACCCGACGACCAGCATGACCGCCGTCTGCGAGAGCTGCAGCAGGACGTCCCGGGGGTCGGCGAGGTCGAAGATCTGGTGCACCACCAGGTCCGGAGCCGACCACTCGACGGTCTTCCTGGCGGCGTCGAGCACCGTCCTGCCCGCAGCGTCCAGGGCCGATCGAGCATCCCCGGCGTCCACGATCGCGGCGTCGGTGAAAGCAGGGGTCACGGCATGGATGGTGTGCACCAGGGTCAGCTCGCGGTGCTCGGCGACGGCTTGCTCGACGGCCCACTTGAGCGCCCTGGTCGACGACTCGGAGCCATCCACCCCGACGACGATGGTTCCTGGCGTGCTGAGCATGACTCCTCCTGAGATCGATGGCCCGGTGAGGCCTGATCACAGCGTGCAGGGGAGAGGGCGACCGGAGTCAGGGCTCAACGTCCCCATCCATGGGACTTCGGACCCTGATCGACCGGGCAGGTCCCGCCCGTCCCTGCGGCATGAGAAAGGCCGGCCACCACGGGGGTGACCGGCCTTCTTCTCGTGGATCTGGCGTGATCAGCGGAGTACGGCGTACTTCTTCACCGTCTCGGTGCGGGACCACCAGCGACCCAGACCCCACGTGTCTCCGGCGTTGACCAGAGCCAGGGCGACCACGGTGATGGCGCCGAGGATGTGGTCGTCGAGCACCGGGTTGTTCTCGGGAGGCAGTACGACGGTCCACATCAGGATGTAGAGCACGCCGCCTGCGACCGCGGCGAACCTCATGCCCACCCCGAAGGTCAGGGCGATGCCGATGCCGAGCAGGCCGAGCATGAACGCCCAGTCGGCCCAGGCAGCGCCGGCGATCGAGTGGTAGAAGTCCTTGAACGGACCGTCGGCGCCGAAGGCGAGGAACCCCTTGGTGGGGCTGCCGCCGTTGATCCAGGCTGCGTCGCCGAAGCGGTCGACGGTGCCGTCCTGGCCGACGCCGGTCGAGTAGCCGAGGGCGAGGAGCTTGTCGAGGAACGCCCACAAGAACGTGAGTCCGAAGGCGATCCGCAGCACGGCCAGCACGCGCTGGGCGGCGACGGTGAGCCGGGGGACGGAGTCGCTCGAGGCACCCTCCGTCGTGGTCGAGACGTGTCCGGCCCGGTGTCGGGACGGGACCTGCACGTGGTCCGTGGGGCTGTGACCGACAGACATGACCCTGACCTCCTTGATCGAAAATGTTCTTGCCCAGTCACCTTCCCGTCCGTGGGTCGCCTGGGTCAGGGCAGATGGTCACGAGGCATCGAGGAAGAAGGTCACAAGGGAGCAGAGATCGCACCGCGCGGGCGCGGTGGGCGGCGCCGAACGCGACCCGCCCCGCAGGGCAGGGTCGGGGGCCGCCGGGGCGAGCGTGGATGGGACTGGCCTCCGTGGAGCACGCACTCCCCAAGGAGCTTGCGACGCGGGGAGAGCGTCCGGAACGGGTGGGTGCGAGCCCCGGGGTGTCCCCGGGCCTGTCCCGGAGGGGCGGGGCGCCCGCAAGCGTCGCCTGCCGCGCCCTCCGGGCCGGCGTCGCTCAGAGCGCCCTGGCGACCAGCATCCTGCGGACCTCGTCGGCACGTTCGATCAGCCGGCGGCGCACGACGGGCGCGGCGGAGGTCGCTGTCTCCCGCGCCCGGTCGAGGAAGTCCTCGTCGATGCCGAAGAGCGGGAACAGTCGGCCGGCGTTGACCATGGCCGGGATCATCCCGCCCGCGTGGAGGTGGGGGACCAGCTCCAGGTAGCGCTCGGCGTAGGGACGCAGCAGGTCGACGTGGTCGGCGGACCAGAACGCGTTGGCCACCTGGGCGACCGAGGAGACCGGGACGCTGCGCTCGACGGTCAGCGCCTGCCAGACCGCCTCCTTGTCCTCGGCGGTCGGGCTGGCGGCCCGCACGGCGAGGGCGCGCACCCAGGACTCGGGGTCGGGGTCGCGGTCACGCAGCTGCCGCACGGTGGCCTCGTCGACGGCGCCACCGAGCTCGGCCTGCCGCTGGAGCAGGCGCCACTGCAGGTCCACGTCGTCCTCGGAGTCGGCGAGGAGGCGGGAGACCTCTTCCAGGCTCGCCGTGCCGGCCAGCCCGCGCAGGGCGACCTGGCGTCGCTCGGGCGACTGGGCCAGGTCCCGGCAGGCGTCGGCGACCAGCGCGATCAGCTCGGCGCGCTCGGACGGCGGTGACCAGAGGTCGGACGAGGTCGAGTGCCAGCGTCAGGTAGGGCTCGAGGCACGCGTCCGCGGTCTCGGCTCGCAGCACGCCCGTGAGCGCGCGCACGACCTCGGCGGTGCGCGCCTCACCGGTGGTGAGCATGTCCCACACCGTGGCCACCGCGACTCCGCGGGAGATCGCGGTCGGCAGCGAGGGGGCGAGCTCGAAGAGCGCGTCGCGGGAGCCGGCGTCGGGGCGGGTGCGTGCGAAGGTCAGGTCGTCGTCGTTGACCAGGTAGAGGTCGGCGTCCAGCGGCAGGTCGACCGGGGTGCGGGGTCCGCCGACCTCGACGTCGGCGAGTGCGACCCGCTCGAGCCCGGTGGGCGTGCGGCGGTAGGCGCCGACGTCCAGGGCGTGCGGGCGCCGCGGTGCTGACTCGTCGGGCGGCGTGACGACGAGCTCGAAGCTCTCGCCGGCGCGGTCGAGGTGGAAGAGGTCGGTGCCGGCCGTCTCGAGCCACGACGTGCGCCAGGAGTCGAGGTCACGTCCGCTGACTGCGGCGAGCTCGTCGATCAGGTCCTGCAGGGTGGTGTTTCCCCAGGCGTGGCGGGCGAAGTACGCCGCCATGCCGGCCTCGAACGTCGCCTCGCCCACGTAGTGCATCAGCTGACCGAGGACCG
Source organism: uncultured Actinomycetota bacterium (assembly GCA_963843075.1). Classification (GTDB taxonomy): domain Bacteria; phylum Actinomycetota; class Actinomycetes; order Propionibacteriales; family Nocardioidaceae; genus Marmoricola. The sequence continues at coordinate 2,369,929 of CAWJJD010000001.1, forward strand.
AGGCCCCCTTGGGGTAGGTGATGGCGTCGAAGCTCGCCGCGGCCTGGGCGACGTCGGCGATCGGCTGCCGGATGGGGTGCGAGGTCGGGCCCTGGTCGGCAAGATAGGCGGTGAGCTCTCCGGCGGCGAGGTGGGTCGCCCAGGCATCGGTGTAGCGCGTCGCGCGCACCATGGCCCAGTTGCACGCGAACTCCGCGAACGCCTCGTTCAGCCAGAGGTCGTCCCACCACCGCATCGTGACGATGTTGCCGAACCACATGTGCGCCATCTCGTGCAGCAGCACGCGCGCCAGCTCGTCGAGCTCGGCGGGGGTGGGGGAGACGCGGCTGAGGAACGCGTCGGACCACGCCACGCAGCCGTAGTTCTCCATCGCGCCGCCGAACTCCGGCAGGAAGACCTGGTCGTACTTGGTCTGGGGAAAAGGCATCGCGAAGACCTGACCGAAGAACGCGAGTCCCTGACCGGTGACGGTGAAGAGCTCGTCGGCGTCTCGTTCCAGGATCGAGGCGAGCGACTGCCGGGCCAGCAGCCCCAGGTCGCGGCCGTCGACCTCGCGGCGGAGCTCGTGGAAGGGGCCGGCCAGCACGACCGGGTTGTAGGTCGACAGGGGCGGCGTCTCCGGAAAGGTCCATCGGCGGGCGGGCGAGCCGTCGGGTGCCTGTGCGGCCTCCACGACCGGGTCGCCGGTGTTGCTCACGACCCGCCACGTCTCCGGTGCCAGGACGGTGAACGCGTGCGGTGCCTTGAGGTCGGGCTGGTCGAAGCAGGCCCAGACGTGCCGGGCCTCGTCGGGCTCGAAGGAGGTCCAGACATAGACCTCCTTGTCGGCCGGGTCGACCGAGCGGTGCACACCCTCCCCGTCCTCGGTGTTCGGCTGCACCGTCTCGACGACGAGGGTGTTCTCGGCCTCGAGGCCCGCGAGCGCGATCCGGCCCTGCTGCGCAGGCGGCAGGTCGACCCCGTTGAGACGCGCCGTGACGAGGTTCGCTGCGCAGTCGACGAACGTCGCCGTGCCGGGCTCGCGGCTGGTGAAGCTGATCGTCGAGACGCAGCGCAGATCGGTGCCCGTCGACAGGTCGGTCAGGTCGACCTCGATGTCGTAGCGGCGTACGTCGATCAGGGCCGCTCGCTCCTCGGCCTCGACCTGCGTGAGGCTGTGCACCTCCGCGGTGTCCTGCTCGGCCTGTGGCTCGCCCACCGGGGCTCCCTCCGTCAATGCGGTCCCGGCGACCCAGATTACGGGCACCGGGCCCTGGTCAGGCGAGTCGCGACTCGCCTGCCAGGCCCGGAAACCCGCCACGGCGGTCGGCAGCGTGGGGAAGATGTGGTCCTCGCCGATCTTCTCCAGGAGCCCGGTCGGTGCGAGCTCGGCGCGCAGGTCCTGCTTCACCCTGGCCAGCGCGAACACCGTCCCGCGCTCCTCCAACCGGCGGCGCAACGACTCGAGCGCGTCGACGGCGGTGATGTCGACCTCGACGATGGCCTCGGTGTTGAGCACGAACCACTCGACCGGGGATGCGCTCTGCTCCACTGCCGCGATGGCTCGGTGCTGGAAGTTCTCGGCGTTCGCGAAGAACAGCGGCGAGTCGTAGCGATAGACCAGCAGCCCCGGCACCGGTTCCGCGGACGGATAGTCGTCGACGTCGTGCATGCCCGCGAGCCCGGGCACATATCCCTCGACCGCGTCGTGCGGACGTGCCACCCGGCGCAGCAGGTCGAGCACCGACAGGCCGATGGCGACCAGCACTCCGGCCAGGACCCCCACCGCGAGCACGGCCACCGTGGTCCCGGCTGCCAGCAGGAACTCGCTGCGCCGGAACGAGGCGAGCCGGATGAATCCGCGGACGTCGACCAGCCGGATGGCGGCGTACACCACGACCGCGCCGAGGGCGGCCAGGGGGAACGAGCCCAGCAGTGGCCGGGCGAAGACGAGCGCGCCCACGGTGCAGATCACGGTGATCACGCTCGCGAGCTGGGTCCGGCTGCCGACCGCGTCACCCACGGCCGTGCGACTGCCGCTGCTGCTCACAGGAAACCCGTGGAGCAGGCCTGATCCGAGGTTCGCCACCCCGAGTGCGAGGAGCTCACGCTTGGGGTCGATGCGCTGGCCGTGCCGGGCCGCAAAGGCACGTGCGGTGAGGATGTTGTCGGTGTATCCGACGAAGGCGACGCCCAACGCTGGTCCGAGGAGCGAGAGGACCTCGCCGAGACCGACATCGGGGACCCCTGGCACCGGCACCGACGCAGGGATGGCGCCGACCACCTGCACACCGCTCTCCTTCAGGTCGAGCAGCCAGACGGCCGTGGTGGCTGCGAGCATGCCCATGAGCGCGATCGGCGCCCGCGGGAACTTCCACGCGGCGAGCGTCATGGCCGTCAGTGTGGTCATCCCGAGGACGACCGTGGGCGCGTGCGTGTCGCCGAGGTGGCCGACGACGTAGGACAGCTCGGGCAGGAAGCCGTCGCCGTGCACGTCGAAGCCGAGGAGCTTGCCGACCTGCGAGACCACCATGATCGCGGCGATGCCGGTCAGGTAGCCGACGAGCACGGGCCGGGACAGCAGATCGGCCAGTGCCGCCAGGCGTCCCAGCCAGCCCAGGAGGCAGAAGCCGGCCACGACGAGTGCGAGTGCGGCCGCGAACGCCTGCGGGTCCGTGCCCGGTGACAGCGAGCCGAGGGCGGCGGCCGTCATCAGTGCCGTGGTCGACTCCGGCCCCACCGACAGCTGCCGAGAGGATCCGATGAGGGCATATCCCAGCAGCGCACCGATGGCGGCCCACAGCCCCGCCACGGCAGGCACGCCGGCCAGCTCTGCGTAGGCCATGACCTGGGGGATGAGGTAGGCCGTGACCGTGACGCCGGCGAGCAAGTCGCCGCGCAACCAGCCGCGTCGATATCGGCGCAGCCAGTCAGGCACCAGCAGATCCTCCACCCGATCCAGTCTCCACCCCGGGGTCGTCCGGCGGCGGCGTAGGACGCGACCGGTCCGCTCGTGGGAAGAAAGTCCCACCCGCCCCGGCCAGCAGCCCCTCCCGCGCACCACGTACTGGAGCGACGCTGGGCGCAGGCCGATGGAAGGGCAGCGTCATGACTGACAAGGGACCAATCGTGGTCGGGGTGGATGGATCCGGGGGCAGCTCGGCGGCGACCAGGTTCGCGCTCCACGAGGCACAGCGTCTCGGCAGCGGAGTGCATCTGGTGCATGTGGTCCCCGGTCTGGTGCCGGTGAGTCCCATGCTGCCGCCGCTGCCCGTCGACCTGCGAGACACCGGCACCGTGATTCTCCGCCGGGCCGTGCTGGAGGCCCGCGAGGCAGCCCCGACGGTGCCGGTCACCTCCGCCCTCCTCGACGGGGGCAGGGTGACCGCCCTGCTGCAGGCCTCTGACGATGCGCTGATGATCGCGCTCGGCCACGAGCGGCACACCGCGATCGACCGGTTGATGACCGGCGCCACCGTGACCGGGGTGGCCGCCTCGGCCGACTGTCCCGTGGTGGCCGTGCATCCCGACTGGACGCCCGAGAGGGAGCGCGCGTGCGTGCTCGTGGGCCTGAAGTCGACGACCGACTCCCCGGCGCTGCTGCATCGGGCGTTCGAGACCGCGGACGCCCGCGACTCACGGCTCCTCATCGTGCACGTCTGGGAGCTGCCGATGATGTACGACGACCTGGTCACCGCGCGTGGGCACGAGACGGACTGGCAGGAGCGCGCCCGGGAGGAGATCGAACGGGCCACGATGGGGTGCCGCTCCGACTTCCCCGAGGTGCCCGTCGACATCCGGATCCTGCACGGCCAGCCGGCGCGGGAGCTGCAGCGTCTCTCGGGCGAGGCCGACGTGCTCGTGCTCGCGCGCCGCGCCCACGTCTTCCCCGTGGGTCACCTGGGTGCCACGGCGCGGGCCCTCCTGCGACACAGCGAGTGCCCTGTCGCGGTGGTTCCTCCGGCGATCGCGCCGGACGACGACCTGGACCTGGTCCTGGAGCAGTCCGGCGCCATCCGCAAGGAAACGGCCTCCCCGCCTGTCCGGACCGGGTGACCGGGACGACGACGAGGTCCATCTCCTCCGACAGGTGGGTGAGCACCTGCTCGGGCAGTCCCCTGCAGAGGCGACTGGTCACGTGGACGTCGGAACACTTCTCCGCCATCCCTGCGGTCGCCTCGGAGAGCTGGAGCACGGGGTCACGGCGTGGATGGCGTGCACCAGCGTCAGGGGTCAGTGTTCGCCCAGCGGTCAGCTGGACCGCTCGAGCACGACCTTGAGTGCTCCGGTGTCGGCGGGACTGGCGAAGACGTCGTACGCCTCCATCATCTGGTCGAGACCGAAGTGGTGGGTGACGATCGGGGACGGGTCGATCTGTCGGTCTGCCAACAGCCTGAGCAGCGTCGGGGTGGTGCTCGTGTCGACGAGGCCAGTGGTGATGGTGACGTCCTTGATCCAGAGGGTCTCGAGGTGGAGCGTCGCTGGGGCGCCGTGCACACCGATGTTGGCTACGTGCCCGCCCGGCCGCACCAGGCGCGTGCACAGCTCGAAGCTGTCCGGGACGCCCACGGCCTCCATCACCACGTCGGCCCCCAGTCCTCCTGTGAGGCTGCCGATGACCTCCTCCACGTCGTCCGTCGAGTCGAGGACCACGTCGGCTCCGATCCGCTTGGCAGCGTCACGACGCGGCGCTGCCGGGTCGACGACGACGATCCGGGACGGGGAGTAGAGCTTGGCGGTCATCACCGCGGCGAGGCCGATCGGTCCGGCACCGACGATCGCGACGACGTCGCCCGGTCGCACTCTCCCGGCGAGCACCCCGACCTCATAGCTGGTCGGGAGGATGTCGGCGAGGAGGACAGCATCGCTGTCGCTGACTCCGCCGGGAAGCAGGTGGGTGGAGAGATCGCCGAAGGGAACTCTCGCGTACTCCGCCTGGACGCCGTCGATGGTGTGCCCCAGGGCCCAGCCGCCGCCCTGGGTGCACTGGCCGTACCGAGCCTCGCGGCAGAAGCGGCAGGTGCCGCAGCCGGCGATGCAGGAAACCAGGACGCGGTCGCCGGGACGGACGCTGCGCACGGCAGAGCCCACCTCCTCGACGGTGCCGACTGCCTCGTGCCCCAGGACGCGGCCCGCCTCCACCTCGGGCACGTCGCCCTTGAGGATGTGCAGGTCCGTTCCGCAGATCGTGACGGCGTCGATGCCGACGATCAGGTCGGTGTCCGACTGCAGGACCGGGTCGGGCACCGACTCCCAGGCGCGTTGGCCGGGTCCGTGGTAGACGAGCGCGTGCATGGTTCCTCCGCGTGGCGAGGTCGAGTGGTGTCTTCCACCCTGCGCCTGGTGACGCGCCCGGGCTCGTGGCAAAGGTCCCGACCCGGTCCGACCAACGGCCTTGATCGGGGCACTACGGGAGGAGCACGTCCTCCAGGGCGCGACGTGGCGTCCGGTCCAGCTGCGAACGGGAGAAGTCCTGCCACCCGACGTGGACCAGCACCTGTGGGTGGCCCAGGTCGTCCAGCAACGTGCGGCGGAGCAGGGTCCGGGTCTGGTCCACCTCGATGACCTGCGACTCCGGGGTCAAGGACATGCCGTCCTGCGTGGCGCGGATCCAGAGGGCACTGAGTGACTGACCGGCCGCCAGCCAGGACTCCTGGTTGTCGTAGGCCGTGTAGATGACCATCAAGACGTCGCCTGCGTGGTCGATCGCCCCGGGGCGGGCCCGGGTGTGCTCGTGGTCGCCCGGGCTGAACCGGTCACGGTTGCGGGGGACGCCCTCGAGCGGGCGGGGCATGGCGCTGCGGACCGGCACGCCGTCGTCGGCGGCATGGTCGATCCACGCGTCCTGCTCCTCGGTGCCCAGCGGGTTCGCAGCCTGGACGTCGCGTGCCTGTTCGACCAGCGACCGCACCTGCGAGCTCAGTCCGGGGTCGGTGACCGGCAGCACGTGGACGCCCCAGGCCGTGGCGAGCTCGGCCAGGCGACGAAGGCGTGGGCCGGGAACCTCCCAGTCGGTGAACCCTCGCCGGTCGGTCATCCGGTTCTCCAGTGCGGAGAGCAGCTCCACCGACTGGGGTGTCGTGGCGCCGGGTCCGAGGTGAACCCGCGCGAGGAGGTCGCCGTCACTGCCTGGCGGCGGTGTGCGGGTCTCGGCGGAGAGCCCGAAGCCTTCCGCCGCAACCGTGAGGTGATGCAGGGCCGCGCCACAGCTGATGACGAGGTCCCGGCCGTCCGGATCGATCTGCTTGAGCTGTCGGCTCCGATCGGCGTAGAGCTCGATGGTGTCTGCGGACGGAAGCCGCCAGGACCATGGCTGCGTGTTGTGGATGCTCGGGGCGCAGCAGGCCGTGCGGATCAGCTCGCGCGACACCTTCATCGTCGGGGTGCTCATGACCGGATCCTCGCCGCGGGCCGCCGCGCGCCCCAGAGTCCCCGGTCCCAGGATGCGGGGACCGAAGGCCTTGCGGTCACCAGTCGGGACCTCGGTCCGCAGAGCTGGGGTCCTCCAGCCCTACTGGCGGACCCGGACGCCCGTCGATGCTGGGGCTCTCGAGGATCGAAGGGACGGCCATGAGCACTGCGGAGAACCACCGAGCTCAACGAGAGGCCCGGGTTGCCCAGGTGGCGAGCGCCAGCGCCGATCGAGCCCGCTTCTGGGCGAGTCTGAACCGCTATCTGGCGGCTGAGGCGGAGCGCCAGCAACACGGTGCCGAGCAGGACGTCGTGCCCGAGCCGGAGAAGAAGCCCGAGGAGCGCGGCACGAACGGACACGCGGCCGCTGGCGAGCACTGATGGGCAACAATGCCGGCGCCGCGGGCAACGGCGCCATCTACGGCCTCGGCATCTTCGGTGCCTGGGTGTACTTCTGGGTGCAGGCCGACGGGCTCTGGGAGCACGTCTACGCGATCTTCCAGGGGATCTTCTGGCCTGCCTACATGGTCTACGAGGCCTTCGCCAAGCTGCACGGCTGACTCTTCGACCGTGACCGCGAGTAGGCTCCCTCGGGTGAGCTTCGAGCCCGAGCTGCCGTTCCGTCCGGCCGTGCCGGCGGGGGACTGGCTGGCCGTCTCCGGGCAGATCGGTCTCCTCGAGGAAGATCTGGTCGAGGGTGGCGCCGAGGCCCAGACCCGCCAAGCCCTCTCGAACCTGGAGCAGGTGCTCGACGCCCACGGGTCCTCCCTCGCTGAAGTGGTGAAGGTCAACGTGTTCCTCACGTCGATGTCGGACTACGACGCCATGAACCGCGCCTATGCGCAGGCGTTCCCGACCGCGCCGCCGGCACGCAGCGCCGTGGCTGTCTCGGGGCTGCCGCTCGGTGCGCTGGTGGAGATCGAGGCGTGGGCCTTCGGTGGCTCATGACCGACCCGTCCGCCGAAGGGCCCACACCCGGACCGTTCTCGGCACTGCTCGGGTTCCGCTACGTCGGCGTGGATCAGGCCGAGGCGGTCGTCGAGGCTGAGCCCTCGGCCGAGCACTGCAACGGCGCGGGCATCGTCCACGGTGGCTTCCTGGCCTCGCTCCTCGACACGACCACCGGCTGGGCCGTGCACGCGCGGGTGCCGGCTGGAGTGGCTGCACCACATGTGCACCTCACCGTGCAGTACGTCCGTGCGGCTGTGCCGGGGGAGACCCTGGTCTGCCGCGCCCGCTGCATCGCCGTGGGCGGACGCATCGGCTCGACGGAGGCCGAGATCACCCAGGGGGGCGTGGTGGTCGCGCGTGGGGTCGGCACGCACGCCGTCCTCTCCCGCTGACGCGAACCCGGCCCGGCAGGTTCAGTGGGCGGCGTGGAAGCGCCGGCGGCGGTGCCTGGGCTGCTCGATCTCGTCGAGGATCGCCCGAGCGAGGTCGGCGGCGGAGATCGTGGAGTTGCCCTCGTCGTCGGTGAGCAGGATGTCGTCGCTGAGCCGGTAGGAGCCGGTGTCCGCCGCCGGCGCCCAGACCCCGAAGGTGGTCGGGGGACTGACGTAGAACCAGTCGACCTCGGCAGGGGCGGCCACGAGCGTCTCCAGCATCGCCATACCGGTCTCGACCTCGGGCAGCACCTCGAGCGGCACCTCGTTGACGTCGAAGAGCCGCGGACCGCCCTCGGCGACGAGGAGCGAGGACGCGCCACCGATCACCGCCAGCCGGGTGCCCGTCCGGGGCGTGAGCGCGATCAGGTCGTCGACCAGGCCCTCTTCCTTGCCGGCCATGTCGCCGCGGGGCGAGACCGCCTCGACCACGACGTCGTGGTCGGCGACGGCCCTGGCCAGGACGTCCGGGTCGAGCACCGATCCGATCAGGTAGTCGACGCCCTCGACCCGGTCGTCCGGCTCGTTCCGGCTGACCGAGGTCACCCGGTGGCCGCGGCGTACGGCCTCGTGCACGACGGCACCACCCGCATATCCGGTGCCGCCCAGGACGCTGATCCGTGCCATGAAGTCTCCCTGCCGACGATGATGGGTCTGAGTCGGCCAACGGGCTGACGGCTACGGATATTTCGCAGCTCGGCAGGAAGGTCTCGAACGATGACGTGGTTGAGGGCAGCATGAAGAACATCGGCTTCCTGTCCTTCGGACACTGGTCACCCGCCAGCGGGTCGCAGACCCGCTCCGCATCGGATGCGCTGCTCCAGTCCATCGACCTCGCCGTGGCGGCCGAGGAGCTGGGTGTCGACGGTGCCTATTTCCGGGTGCACCACTTCGCGCGACAGCTCGCGTCGCCGTTCCCGCTGCTGGCTGCTGTGGGTGCGCGCACCACCCGGATCGAGATCGGCACCGGTGTGATCGACATGCGCTACGAGAACCCGCTCTACATGGCCGAGGACGCCGGGTCCGCCGACCTGATCTCCGGCGGGCGGCTGCAGCTCGGCATCAGCAGGGGGTCACCGGAGCAGGTGGTGGACGGGTTCCGCTACTTCGGGCACGTGCCGGCCGAGGGCACCGATCATGCCGACATGGCCCGCGAGCACACGAAGGTCTTCCTCGAGCTGCTCGAGGGGGAGGGGTTCGCGGAGCCCAACCCGCGCCCCATGTTCGCCAACCCGCCGGGGCTGCTGCGCCTCGAACCTCACTCGCCGGGGCTCCGGGACCGCATCTGGTGGGGTGCCGGCACCCGCCAGACAGCCGTCTGGACAGCTGAGCAGGGCATGAACCTGATGAGCTCGACACTGCTCACCGAGGACACCGGGGTGCCGTTCCACCAGCTGCAGGCCGAGCAGATCCAGATGTTCCGCGACGCCTGGACCGCAGCCGGGCACGTGCGCACACCGCGGGTCTCGGTCAGCCGCAGCGTGTTCCCGATCGTCAACGACCTCGACCGGGCCTACTTCGGTCGCGAGACCCGCAGCCAGGACCAGGTCGGTCACCTCGAGGGTGGGCTGGCCCGCTTCGGCAAGACCTACGCCGGGGAGCCCGACCAGCTCGTCGCCGACCTCGCGGGCGACGAGGCGGTCGCGGCCGCCGACACGCTGCTGCTGACCATCCCCAACCAGCTCGGTGTCGACTACAACGCCCACGTCCTCGACAGCGTGGTGCGTCTCGTCGCTCCCGAGCTCGGCTGGCGCTGACTCGTGCGCCGGACGGGTCGGACTCCCGGCGAGGCTCGTCAGGCGAACGCGAAGTAGCGCAGGGCCACGTAGGCCCATGCGATGACGATCGTCGTGAAGGCCACGACCAGGCCGTACTTGGTGAACGTCCAGAAGCTGATCGGGTGACCGTTGCGGGCAGCGATGCCCAGGACGACGACGTTGGCGCTGGCCCCCACCGCGGTGGCGTTCCCACCCAGGTCGGCGCCCAGGGCGAGGGACCACCACGCGGCATCGGCTCCGGAAGCCCCGTTCCCCGCCTGGACCAGGTCCTGCACCAGGGGCGCCATGGTCGCCACGTAGGGGATGTTGTCCACGATGCCGGAGAGTGCACCCGAGGCGAAGAGGAGAACGGTGGAAGCCAGGAAGTAGCGGTCGTCGACGGCATCGATCGCCGCGCTGGCCATCGACCCGACCACACCGACCTCCACGAGGGCACCCACCATCACGAACAGTCCCATGAAGAACACGAGGGTGCCCCACTCCACGTCAGCCAGGCAGTCCTCGATGTCCAGGCGTGAGAGTGCCACGAGGGCTCCGGCTCCGAGCAGGGCGACCAGGGACGGTTCGAGACCGATGACGGAGTGGCTGATGAAACCGACCATCACTGCGACCAGCACGACGGCCGACTTCAGCAGGAGCTTCCGGTCGGTGATGGCCTCGCGTTCGTCGAGCGCCATCAGGGACTCCACCGACTCGGGCCGGAAGACGAACGCGGATCGGAACATCACCCGGCACATGCCGATCAGCACCACGACGAGGATCACGACGATCGGCGCGAGGTTGACCAGGAAGTCGTTGAAGGTGAGACCGGACTTGGAAGCGATGATGATGTTCGGCGGATCGCCGATCAGCGTCGCGGTGCCGCCGATGTTGGACGCCAGCACCTCGGCGATCAGGAACGGCACCGGCGGCGCATCGATCTGGTCGCAGACCAGCAGCGTGACCGGCGCGACCAGCAGCACGGTGGTCACGTTGTCCAGCAGCGCCGAGGCGACCGCCGTGAGCACGATCATCGCGACCATGATCGCGAACGGTCGGCCCCGGGCTCGCTTGGCGGCCCAGATCGCGAGGTACTCGAAGACACCCGTCTGTCTGAGCACCCCGACGATGACCATCATGCCGAGCAACAGGAACAGGACGTTCCAGTCGACGCCGGTCTTCTCGCTGTAGAAGGCGACGTGGGAGTCCACGACACCCAGCACCACCATGGCGGCGGCGCCGCCGAGGGCGGCCGCGACCCGGTGGATCCGCTCGGTGGCGATCAGGACGTAGGCAGCGACGAAGACGATGACGACGAGTGTGGTGGTCATCAGGACTGCGGCTCCGCCGGGAAGAGCACCTCGAAGAGCCGGGACAGCGTCACTGCTCCCAGGACGTGGCCGTCGTCGTCGACCACCGCGACGATCGGACTGTGCATGCGTGCCATCACGGCCGCGATCTCGAGCGAGGTGGCGTCAGGATCGACCACCGGCAGCTCGTCGCGGTCCTGGCGCTTGGGCAGCAGCTCCTCCACCGTTCTGCGCGAGAGCTTGGTGAGCAGCTCGTCGGACTGGCGCTCGTCGTACACCCGGGCCAGTGCAGGATCCTCCTGGACGTAGGTCGGAATCATGAAGCGGAGCACCTGTGAGCCGGGCAGCACGGTGTGCGGTCGTCCGTCCCCGTCGCAGACGATCAGCCCCGGGTGGCGCTGCTCGCCCATGGTCCGGGCTGCGGACAGTGCATCCGTGGACAGGGCGACGATCGGGAACTGCTCGGCGAGCTCTCGTGCGCGCATGGGAACCCCTTTCGACGTGCCTACCTTGGCAGATCGATCGTGTGCCGCGTTCGCGAGGTCAGGTCGCTCGCACAGCGTCGACGGTCACCCGTGAGGCACCCTCCTCGAAGAACGCCGCGACCGCGTCGGCGTCGGGAAGCGTCTCCAGCGACCGGGCAGCTCCGAAGGACGTGTTCCAGAACGCACCCTCGCGGGGCGACCACGGCCCCACATAGGCGTACGGCGCTCCGAGGTGTGCGTCGCCGGGGGAGACGCCGTAGTTGACCTCGCCGACGGAGATCCCGACATCGAAGTGCTCCGGCCAGATCACGGGCTCGTGGCCCGGCGCGAAGGCACGCATCGCGGCATCACCTCGTGCGAACGCCTCGTGGATCACGCCGGCGGCCGCCGGATCGACCTCGACGGCATCGTTCTCGCCGACGTCGGGACCCGCGGCATAGACGTTCCGCAGCGCCCGGGCCTGCACGCCGACCGCCCGCGCCAGGTCGGCGAAGGTCCCGACCAGCGGGAGCCGGGCGGTCGGAGTGACCAGCTCCAGGCCGTCGACCCGCAGGTCAGGAGCGGCGACCGTCCCGAAGCCGCCGGGGGTCACGCGCAGGCGAATGGTCCGGCTCGCGGCGTACTGGGGGCCGGCGAGCACCAGCTCGGCGACACCGTGCAACGACCGTCGTGTCGGTTCGAGGTTCTCCAGGCTCATGCGGTGACCTTCCTGTTCGTCATTCTTGCGGGGACGTGTAACGCCTGCCTCGTGGCGGGCACTGACTCTGCGGAGTCGCCGTTCCCGGGCGGTGCGCTCGCGGATAGGTGTCAGCGACCCGAGGAGGCGTTACATGCCGGTGCCACAACGGCCGCCCAGCGAGAGCTCTGCCGGAAGCTGGCACGAGGTCAGTGCCGTCGACGTCCCGGGGGAGGGTCGGGTGCGAAGCGTCACCGTCGACGGGCGCAGCATCGCGCTGACGCGGTGCTCCTCCACGCTCGGAGCCCTGCAGAACCGCTGTCCTCACCAGGGCGGACCGCTGGGCGAGGGGTCGATCGAGAAGGGCCTGCTGCGGTGTCCGTGGCACGGATACGACTACGACCCGCTCACCGGAGAGTCACCCGGCACCTTCGGCGACGCCGTCGACGTCTACGACATCGAGGAGCGCGACGACGGTGTCTACGTCCGGCTGCCCGAGCCGACCAGGGTCGAGCGCACCGTCGCCGACGTGCTCGTCGAGACCTTGGTCGCCCATGGCGTGACCCGGGTGTTCGGCATGGTCGGTCACTCCAACCTCGGCTTCGCCGACGCGATGCGTCGCGCGGAGGAGCGTGGCGAGCTGCGCTTCATCGGGATCCGGCACGAGGGGGCCGCGGCCTTCGCCGCCAGCGCCTACGGCAAGCTCACCGGCCGACCCGCTGCCTGCTTCGCGATCGCCGGTCCGGGATCGACCAACCTGCTCACCGGTCTCTACGACGCGAAGCTGGACCAGTCGCCCGTCATCGCGATCTCCGGTCAGGTGCCCTCCAAGGTGCTCGGTCGCGGCGCCTTCCAGGACCTGGACCTCGCTGCGGTGTTCAAGGACGTCGCGATCACCTCGACGACCGTGCACGCGGGCAGCGACCACGCGGAGCTCGCCGCCATCGCGGTCAAGCACGCCCGGGACGGCCGCGGGGTCGCGCACCTGGTGCTTCCCGACGAGGTGCAGGCCCTCCCGTCCGATGCACCCGCGGCCTCTCCTTCCGGGCGCTACTCCGCACGCCTCGTCCGACCGGCTGAGAGCGCCCTGGCGCAGGCGGCCGAGCTCGTCCTGGCGGCCAGCCGCCCGGTCGTCATCGTGGGACACGGTGCGCGTGGGGCCGAGGCGGAGGTCACCGAGCTCGCCGAGCGCCTGCACGCGCCAGTGCTGACCACGTTCAAGGCGAAGGGACTGGTGCCCGACAACCACCCGCTGGGCGCGGGCGTGCTGGGACGCAGTGGCACCCCGGTCGCCAGCTGGCTGATGAACGAGTCCGACCTGTTGGTCGTGGTCGGTGCGTCGTTCTCGAACCACACGGGCATCGCGGCATACAAGCCGATCGTGCAGATCGACGACAACCCGAGCTCGATCGGGCGCTTCGACGCGGTGACTGCCAACGTCCTCGGCGACGCCGCGGTCGTCGTCCGCGCACTCACCGAGGCGACGGCCGACGCGGACCCGGTGGACCAGGCGCCGGACGTGGCCGAGCGGTGGGCGATCTGGCGTGCCGAGAAGGCCCGTCGTGCCGCGGACGACCGCGGCGCCGGCGTCTCTGCAGCCGCTGCCTTCGCGGCGCTGTCCGTGCACCTGCCCGAAGATGCGGTGGTCACCGTGGACGTGGGCAACCACGCCTACTCGCTCGGGCGCTACCTGGAGTCCAAGGGTCAACCTGTCCTGATGTCGGGCTATCTCGGCTCGATCGGGTTCGGCTACCCGGCGGCGATCGGCGCCTGGGCGGCCCACCCCGACCGTCCGATCGTGGCCGTCACCGGTGACGGCGGGTTCGGTCAGTACGCCATGGAGCTGACCACTGCCGTCAAGTACGGCATCGCGATCAAGCACGTGCTGCTGAACAACAACGCGCTCGGCAAGATCAGCAAGGAGCAGCTCGCCGCCGACTACCCCGTCTGGCACACCTCGCTGCACAACCCCGACTGGGCGGCGTACGCCGAGCTCTGCGGCGCGACCGGCATCAGGGTCACCAGCCGCGACCAGCTCGACGAGGCGATGACGACCCTGTTCGCGACCGAGGGCCCAGCCCTGCTCTGCATCGAGCAGGATGCCGAGCTGCTCTGAAGCCCGCCCACCACCCGAGGAGAAGCCGTGACCGAAGCACCCGATGCGACCAGCTACGCCGACCTCAAGGCGTTGTTCATCAACTGCACCTTGAAGAGGTCACCCGAGCCCAGCAACACCCAGGGACTCGTCGACATCAGCCGCCACATCATGGAGGCCCACGGCGTGCACGTGGACGTCGTCCGGGCGATCGACCACGACATCGCCACCGGCGTGTGGCCCGACATGACCGAGCACGGCTGGGAGACCGACGACTGGCCGGCCATCTTCGAGCAGGTCAAGGCCGCCGACATCCTGGTGCTGGCCGGGCCGATCTGGCTGGGGGACAACAGCTCGATCATGAAGCAGGTCCACGAGCGGCTGTACGGCGGCTCGCACCTGCTCAACGACCGGGGCCAGTACCTCTACTACGGACGCGTCGGCGGCTGCCTGATCACCGGGAACGAGGACGGGATCAAGCACTGTGCGCACAACGTGCTCTACACCCTGCAGCACATCGGCTACACGATCCCGCCACAGGCCGATGCCGGCTGGATCGGCGAGGCTGGCCCCGGACCGTCCTACCTCGACCCGGGCAGTGGTGGCCCGGAGAACGACTTCACCAACCGGAACACGACGTTCATGACGTGGAACCTGATGCACCTGGCCCGCCTGCTCAAGGACGCCGGCGGGGTTCCGGCGTACGGCAACCAGCGCTCGGAGTGGGACGCCGGCTGCCGTTTCGACTTCGAGAACCCGGAGTACCGATGACGGGCGATACCCTCCGGGCGTGGTCACGTCGAGCACCGAAGACGCGATCGTGGAGGGTGTTCGCTGCGGCGACGAAGCCGTCTTCGCGCAGCTGCTGAACGACTGGTCACGGTCGATGTTGCTGCTCGCGCGCACGTTCGTCTCGACGGAGGCCTCCGCCGAGGAGGTGGTGCAGGACACCTGGCTGGCGGTGATCCGTGGCATCGACCGCTTCGAGGGGAGGTCGTCGCTGCGTACCTGGGTCTACCGGATCCTGGTGAACACCGCGAAGAAGCGCGGTGTGCGCGAGAGCCGCACGGTGCCGTGGAGCAGCCTCGCTGGCGTCGAGGAGGACCGTGGTCCGGCCGTCGACCCCATGCTCTTCAGGGATGCCGACGACGCGTATCCGGGTGGCTGGCGGTCCTTCCCGAAGGAGTGGGACTCGGCCGAGAGCAGCGTGGTCGCCGGCGAGGTCCGGACCACGGTGCGCGCAGCGATCGACGCCCTGCCCGAGCGCCAGCGGATCGTGATCACGCTGCGTGACGTCCTCGGACACTCCTCCGACGAGGTCTGCCAGATGCTGGAGCTGTCTGCCGTCAACCAGCGGGTGCTGCTCCATCGGGCGCGGGCCGTGGTCCGCACCCACCTGGCGTCCTACCTGGAGGTGGGCTGAGATGAGCAACCTCAGCTGCCAGGAGTTCGTCGAGCTGGCCACCGACTACTTCGAGGGTGCGCTCGACGCCGAGACGACGGCGCGCTTCGACCAGCACCGGGCGCTCTGTCCGGGCTGCGAGACCTACCTGCAGCAGCTGCGGCAGACGGTGTCCCGGCTGGGAGAGATCCCCGTGGAGTCCCTGTCCGAGGAGATGCAGTCGACGTTGCTCTCCGCCTTCCGCGACCTGCGCCGGTGAGTCGACTCACCGGGTGTGCGTCGACTGCGGTCAGCTCGGCAGCCGGATCGAGCTCATCCCGCCGTCGACGCCGAGCAGCGTGCCGGTGGTGGAGGCGCTGAGCGGGCTGGCGAGGTAGGCGATCGAGTGGGCGACCTCGTCGGCCTCGACCAGTCGTCCGATGGGCTGCCGGGCGCGGAGGGCCTCGGCGGCGGCGTCCGGGTCGTCGGCCTGCTCGAGCAGGCGCCCGATCCAGGGGGTGGCAGCCGTCCCGGGGAGCACGGCGTTGACCCGGATGCCCTCGCGCACGTGGTCGGCGGCCATGGCGATCGTCAGCCCGGCGACGGCGCCCTTGCTCGCGGAGTACAACGCCCGCTGGGGGACCCCGACCGCGGCGACGACCGAGCTGACGTTGACGATCGCGGCGTGGTCAGACGCCCGCAGGTGGGGGAGCGCGGCGGTCGAGACCCGGGCGATGCCGACGACGTTCACGTCCAGCAGATGGGCCCACTCGGCGTCGTCGTTCTCGGAGACGTCGCCGATCGCGCCGATGCCGGCATTGTTGACGAGCACGTCGAGGCCGCCGAGCGCTTCGGCGGCCTCCGCGACGCTGGCGTCGACGGCAGCGCGGTCGGTGATGTCGCAGGACAGCTCGAGCAGGCCGCTGTCCCCGGCCGTCGCGCGGTCGATGATGGCGACCTTCGCGCCTCGCGCGGTGAGCAGCCGTGCCGTCGCGGCGCCGATGCCGCTGGCACCACCGGTCACGAGAGCGGTCAGTCCGTCGAAGTCACTCATGTCATCTCCTGGATTCGTGGGTCGATGTGGATCTTGGGAGCTGAGGTCGCGTCGTCGGGCCGCCACCCGGCCAGCACGTCGTGGGCCCGGTCCAGCCCGACGACGGCGGCGACGAGCGGACGCGGGTCGACGGTGCCGGCGGCGTACGCCGAGATGGCGCCCGGCAGCCCGGCGGAGGCACCGAGGATCCCGACCGCGGTCACGTCCTTGAGCGCGATCGCGCGCGAGTCCACGTTGCTGGGCTCGAGGGAGAGGCCGATGAACACCACCCGACGACCGGGCTCCACGAGGTGCACCGCCTGTGCGGGAACGCCGGGGCCGTTGGACGCATCGATCACGGCGTCGAAGGGGAGCCCGGGCACGTCGTCGAGGGTGGAGGTCTCTCCGAGGCCACGGCCGCGTGCGAACTGCAGGCCCGGCCCCTCGACCCCGGCGAGGTGCACCTCGACGCCGTCGGAGCAGGCGAGCTGGGCGGCGAGCAGACCGATGGTCCCCGTCCCGATCACGAGCAGCCTCTCGCCGGCGCTGACAGCCGCGGCCCGGACCGCGCGCAGGGCGTTGCCGCCGGGTTCGACCATCGCCCCCGCGGTGTCGTCGACGTCGTCGGGCAGGCCGAGGAGCGCACTGGCCGGCACCCGGATCTTCTCGGCCAGTGCGCCGGGATAGCGGCCACGGATGCCGATCTCGGAGCGGTTCTCGCAGACGTGGTGCTGCTGGCTGCGGCAGCGTCGGCACAGTCCGCAGCCCAGCATCGTGTCGCCCGTGACCCGGCGACCGATCCAGCTCTCCGGCACGTTCGCGCCGACCTCCGTGACCTCGCCACACCACTCGTGGCCCGGGACGAGGGGATAGGTGGTGTGACCCTGCCGGAGGTATTCCATCTCCCCGCTGAACAGCTCGACATCGGTCCCGCAGAGGCCCACCCGCGCGACGTCCACGACGACGTCGTCCGGCTCGGGCCGCGGGTCGGGGACCTCCTGGACTTCGGACCGGCCGGGGCCGGTCAGCACGAGGGCGCGCACCTCAGCGGGGTGCGATCACGGTCTGGCGCTGGGTGCCGAGGCCGTCGATGCCCAGCTCGATCACGTCCCCCGGAGCGAGCCAGACCGGGGGGTCGAAGCCGAGCCCGACGCCGGGAGGAGTGCCGGTGTCGATCAGGTCGCCCGGCTCGAGCACCATGA
This sequence comes from uncultured Actinomycetota bacterium, assembly GCA_963843075.1. Taxonomy (GTDB): domain Bacteria; phylum Actinomycetota; class Actinomycetes; order Propionibacteriales; family Nocardioidaceae; genus Marmoricola. Next base: position 2,387,640 of record CAWJJD010000001.1, read on the forward strand.
ACTGGCTGAGGTGGTGGACGATGAACCAGGGGTCGAAGACCATCGTGGCCGTGGATCCACGCTGTCGGCCGACACCGTTGACGTCGAGCCACATCTCCAGGGCCAGCACGTCCGGGATCTCCTCCGGCGTCACGAGCCAGGGGCCGGTCGGGTTGAAGGTCTCGGCCGACTTGCCCTTGGACCACTGGCCGCTGCGTTCCATCTGGAAGGCGCGCTCGCTGACGTCGTTGACGAGCACGAAGCCGGCGATGGCGTCACGGGCCTCCTCGACCGAGTCGAGATAGGACGTACGCCGCCCGATCACGACCCCGAGCTCCACCTCCCAGTCGGTCTTCGTCGAGCCACGGGGGATCCGCACGTCGTCGTGGGGGCCGACGATGGTGTTGGGCGACTTGGTGAACAGGATCGGTTCGTCGGGGACGGTCTGCCCCGTCTCGGCGGCGTGGTCGCTGTAGTTCAGCCCGATGCAGAGGATCTGGTGGGGCCGGGCGATGGGGGCACCGACGCGCTCGTCGCCGAAGGTCTGCACGCTGCCGTTCGCCGTACGCTCCGCGACGAGGGCGGGCAGCCGGTCGAGACCCCCGGAGCCGAAGAAGGCCTCGTCGAAGTCGGTGACGACGTCGGAGACGTCGACGTAGGTGGTGTCGTCGATGCGGACGACGGGGCGTTCGGCGCCGACGGGGCCGAGGCGCATGAGCTTCATGGCGTCTCCTGCGTGGTGAGGTGCCCGGACCAGGGATGGGTGGCCAGGCCGGTGCAGCCGGGCCGGGCTAGGAACAGGCTTCCCGAGAGCGGGTGCTCCGCCTGCTCGTCGTGCGAGAGCTCGCCGCGAGCGGTGGTGATCAGCAGCCGGTCGAGCTCGGGGCCGACGAAGGCCAGGCTCGTGGTGTGCGGGGCCGGCAGCTCGATCACGTCGAGCAGGTCGCCGCCGGGGGAGTAGCAGCGCACCTGGCCCCGGCCCCACGCGGCCAGCCAGAGGTTGCCGGACGCGTCCAGGCACAGACCGTCGGGCACGGCGTCATGGATCTCCAGCGCCAGGCGTCGTGGGCCGACGGCTCCGCTGGCCTGGTCGTAGTCGCGCACCCACACCCGTTGGTCCGGGACGCTGTCCACGCTGTAGAGCAGGGAGTCGTCGGGGGAGAAGGCCATGCCGTTCGCGAGACCGAGGTCGGCGTCCAGCACCGTGACCGTCTCGCCGTCCGCCCGCAGGAGCCGCTGGGAGTGCCTGGCCCCGGTCAGCGAGCAGGTGCCGACCAGGAAGCGTCCTGCCGCGTCGCACACCCCGTCGTTCCACCGGTCGTCCGGGTGGTCGGTGAACAGGTCCGGACCCGAGGTCCGCGAGCCGTCCGGGGCGACGCGGGTGAGCCGGTGGCCTTCCGCCACCACGAGGGAGCCGTCCACCGCGACGGCAGCCGCTCCGACGCTGGAGTCGAACTGGTGCTGCTCCTCGACGTCGACCGAGCCGGTCCCGAGCCGTCCCTCGAGGACGAGTCCCTGCAGGATGTCGACCCACAGCACGCGCTCGCGGGGCGCGTCCCAGACGGGTCCCTCGGCGAGCTCGTAGGACGGGGTCGGTGACCTGCTCGGCCGTGGTCACCGCGTGGCCCCCGTCAGGGCGCGGATCGTGTCGATGTCGTCGACCAGCGCCGCCAGCGGGCGTCCGATAGGCCAGCGCGCTGATGCTGATCGCGCCGCTCGGCACCTGGGGGCTGGTGAGGAACGAGGCGACGGCGAGGCAGACGATGCCCGGCTCGTTCTCCTGGTCGTCCACCGCATAGCCCCGTGAGCGGATCAGCTCGAGCTCCGCGTGGAGGGCCCTAGCGGTGGTCAGGGTCCTCGGCGTACGCCGGACCAGGTCGCGCCCGGCGACCCACTCGGTCACCGCGGCACGGTCGGTGAGCCGGTGCGAGAGCAGCAGCTTGCCGGCGGCCGTCGCGTGCGCGGGGTTGCGTCCACCGACGACCGACGTCAGCCGGACCGCACCCTCGGAAGGGTCGACCTTGGCGCGGTAGACCACGGAGTCCTCGTCGAGCACCGTGTAGTGCGCGGTCTCGCCATAGCGCTCCGCCAGGGTCTGCAGGGTGGCACCGACCCGCACGTGGTCGGGGCGGCCCTCGTGATGGGTGAACGCCAGCCGCAGGAACTCGTCCCCCAGCAGGTAGCGGCCGCGACCGTCCTGGGTGGCGAACCCCGCTCGCCGCAAGGCCCCGAGCGCGCGGTGCACGGTCGGCTTGGGGCTGCCGACGGCCAGGGTGATCTCCTCGAGGCTGACGCCGTCGGGGTAGGACGCGAGCTCGGCGAGCACGGCGAGCACGCGGTCGGAGCCGACGAGCCTGTCGTCGGACCTTTCCGGGCGAGCAGATCGCGCGGTAGCGTCGGTCACGATTCCAGATGCTAGACCGGAGTTTCGAGAAGTGGAACCGATGACCTCACCGCGCAGCAGCCAGTGGTACGCCGGGACCGACCGCAACGCCTACATCCATCGAGCCTGGATGCGGCGTGGACTGCCGGCCCACGCCTTCGACGGTCGCCCGCACATCGCGATCGCCAACACCGCCTCGGACCTCACTCCCTGCAACGCCCACCTCGACGAGGTCGCCCAGAGCGTGAAGCAGGGGGTCTACGAGGCGGGCGGGGTCCCGCTCAACCTGCCGGTCGTGTCGCTCGGCGAGACGCTCGTCCGTCCGACCGCGATGCTGTGGCGCAACATGGCCGCGATGGCGACCGAGGAGATGCTGCGCGCCAACCCCGTGGACGGTGTCGTGCTCCTCGGCGGATGTGACAAGACGATCCCGTCGCTGCTGATGGCGGCGGCCTCGGTGGACATCCCCGCGCTCGTCGTCCCCGGGGGACCGATGCTGACCGGCACCTTCCGTGGTCAGCCGCTGGGGTGTGGCACCGACGTCTGGCGGCTCAGCGAGGAGGTCCGTGCCGGCAAGCTGTCCGAGGACGACTTCATGAGGTCGGAGTCGTCGATGATCCGCAGCCGCGGCCACTGCAACACGATGGGCACCGCCTCGACGATGGCGGTGGTCGCCGAGGCGCTCGGTGCCACCATCCCGGGCACGGCCGGCACACCGGCTCCGGACAGCCGGCTGCTCGAGGGCTCCCACGAGGCCGGCCGACTGGCCGTCGAGATGGTCGCGGCCGACCGGCGACCCAGCGAGGTCTTCACGCGCGGCTCGTTCCTCAACGCGATCGTCGCCCTGGCCGCGGTCGGCGGCTCGACGAACGCCGTGGTCCACCTGCTCGCCATCGCCGGCCGTCTGGGCGTCGAGCTGACGCAGGACGACTTCGACCGCACCGGCGCCGACGTCCCCCTGCTCGTGAACCTGCAGCCTGCGGGGACGTTCCTGATGGAGGACTTCCACCGGGCAGGCGGCCTGCTGGCCGTGCTTCGCCAGGTCGAGGACCTGCTCGACCGCGACGCGATCTCCGTCACCGGGCGCCCGCTCGTGGACTACGTCGGACAGGCGGAGATCTGGGACCGGGAGGTCATCCGGCCGCGAGCCGAGCCGTTCCAGCCGCACGCCGGCATCGCCGTGCTGCGCGGCAACCTCGCCCCGACGGGCGCGGTCATCAAACCGGCGGCTGCCACACCGGCCCTGCTCCAGCACCGGGGACGTGCCGTGGTCTTCGACTCCATCGAGGACCTGCACGCCCGGATCGACGACCCCGACCTCGACGTCGATGCCGACTCCGTGCTCGTGCTCCGTGGGTGTGGCCCTCGCGGCTATCCCGGCATGCCCGAGGTGGCCAACCTGCCGCTGCCCAAGAAGGTGCTGGAGTCCGGCGTCCGCGACATGGTGCGGATCTGCGACGGCCGGATGAGCGGCACGGCGTACGGCACGGTGGTGCTGCACGTCTCGCCGGAGGCTGCGGCCGGTGGGCCACTCGCCCTGATCCGCACCGGCGACGTCATCGTGCTCGACGTCGAGGGCCGGCGGCTCGACGTCGAGCTGTCGGACGAGGAGCTTTCGGCGCGCACGCCCTCAGGTGCCGTGACTGCTGGGTTCGCGGCACCGAAGCGTGGCTGGGAGCGCCTCTACGTCGACAGCGTGCTCCAGGCCGACACCGGCGCCGACCTCGACTTCCTGGTCGGGTCGAGCGGGGACGCCGTCTCGCGCGAGTCGCACTGACGACGCCCCACCCCCTCACCCGGGGACGACGTCCAGGAAGCCGCGGACGTCTGCGATCTGGCCCTGCTCGTCGAGGACGACGACGTCGAACCCGATGACGACCGGCTCGGCGTCGGCGGGTCCCAGACCCCACTGGAAGCGCAGCTGGTCGTGATGGGCGTCGACCTGGCCCACCAGTGAGAAGACCGCGCCGGGGAACTGGTCGTGAGCTCCGGCGATGACGGCGCTGACACCGTCCCGGCCGCTGACAGCGGCCAGCGGGTCGACGTAGGTCGCCTCGGGTGCCCAGTGCTGCTCCAGCAGCCGGCGTCGCTGGGACTCCTCGGTCGCGTTCCAGGTGTCGAGGTAGCGCTGGGCCGTCTCCTGGGCCGTCTTCTGGGCGGTGTTCGGGGTGATCGTCTCGGTGGTCATGGTGCTCTCCTGTCGGTCGGGTGTGAGCACAACGGTGGCTCCCCGGCGTGCAGGTTGACCATGACCTCTGAGGTCATGGTGAGCACGACGACCGCGACTAGTCTGCGGAGCATGCGACAGCCGACCACGCACGAGCAGGGCGTCGGGCCACTGCTGCGTGGCTGGCGTGACCGCCGCCGGATGAGCCAGCTGGAGCTCTCGAACCGCGCATCGGTGAGCACGAGGCACCTGAGCTGTCTGGAGAACGGGCGCTCCGCGCCGACACGAGCCATGGTCGCCACCCTCGCCGATCATCTCGAGGTGCCTCTGGGTGCCAGGAACGAGCTGTTCCTCGCCGCCGGCTACGCACCGCCCTACGACGAACGACCGCTCGGGGACGAGGACCTCGCCCCGGTCATGGACGGCCTGCGCCGGCTGCTGGACGCGCACTCGCCGTGGCCCGCGCTGCTCCTGGACGACCGGTGGGACATCGTCGACGCCAACGCGGCGGTGGAAGCGTTGCTGGTGGGTTGTGCACCCGAGCTCCTCGAACCGCCGGTCAACGCCATCCGGGTCACCCTGCACCCGCGGGGTCTGGCTCCGCGGATCCGCAACCTCGCCGAGTGGGGCGGGCACCTCGTGAGCCAGCTCCGGCACCGCGCCGAGACCACGCGCGACCCGGCCCTCACCGCTCTGCTCGCCGAGACCGAGGAGAGCCTGGTTGCCCGCGGGCCAGGAACCTCGGTGAAGGGTCCGGTGGCCACCATGGAGCTCCAGCAGGGTGACCACCTGATGCGCTTCTTCAGCATCTCGGCGCGGCTGGAGATGGCCACCGACCTCACTGTCGAGGGTCTGCACCTGGAGACCTTCGTGCCCGCGGACGCCGCCACGGCAGCGTTGTTCTGACCCGGCATCCACGACACCTCGGTCAGTTGCACCGACCGGTCGCGGAGGTCGCTGACGCGAACTAGCCGACGATCCGGACGGTGATCCGGTGCAACCCGCCACCGTCTCTGATGCCGAGGGTCCAGGTGCGTGAACGGCTGACCGGCATCGACATCGTGACGCGGTGCGTCCATCTCCTGACGCCAGCCGCTCTCCCGGCACGGGCGAACCGGGCACCGAGATGGCGCGGGCGGCCCTCGCCGGGCACGGCACGGACGAATCGTGGGCGGTGCCAGGCCAGCGCCGCGAACGTGTAGGTGCGGCCGCGGTCGGACCTCCCACGCACCGTCGTGCCACGTGGCCCCGGCGAGATGTCGGCGCTTGACCCAGTAGGAGACGTTGCGCGTGGAGACGTTGCCGGCACGGTCCACCGCGGTCGCCCTCAGGACGGTCCGGCCATGTGGGCGGGCGGCTGCTGTGATGCGGCACGACGCGACACCGGAGAGCGTGTCGGTTGACTGGCAGCGGTACCGCGGCCTCACGCCGAGGTAGGCGACGTTGTCGCGCACCCCAGTGATCCGCGCGGTGGGGGCGGTGCGGTCGAGACTGATCACGGAGCTGACGGAACCGGTCGAACCGTCGGCTGCGGTCGCTGTGGCGCTGACGGTCTGCGCGGCCCCTTCGGTCGCGACGGTCACCGGGTCCGGGCAGGAGACGACGGGGGAGAGGCCGGGCGTGCAGGTGTAGGTGATGGTCACCGGCCTGCGATACCAACCGGCGGCCGACGGCGCGGGGGCGCTGCTGAGGGTCGCGGTGATGGTGGGGTGGTCTCGCGTCCAGCCGATGGTCACGACCCCGTTGCCAGAGCGCCCTCCGAGCGTCGAGCTGATGACGGAGATCCCGGGCGCGGCGTACCCCGAACCGCCCGCACCGGCGTCGGCGTACCCACCGCCGCCGCCGCCGTAGTAGCCGCCGCCACCACCGCCCCCGTCGTACTCTCCGCCGGCGTAGCTCCCGCTGTGCCCTCCCGCGCCCGGTGCCGAGTCGGCGCTGGGGCCGGTGCCGGCCAGTCCGTCGGAGTTGACCCTGTTCGTGCTGCCGGCACCACCGGCGCTGTCGCTGCCACCGCGCGCGGGCGTCGAGGGGTTGTAGAAGCTCTCCGTGGAGCCGTCCTCGCCGGACAGACCGGCGCCCGCGCCTCGGCCGCCGTTGACCGGACCACTCGCAGTGCCTGCGCCGCCGCCGCCGCCTCCGGAGATGACTGCTGGCGCTCCGCTGTGGAAGAAGATGAAGGACCCACCGCCGCCCGAGCCCAGGTAGGAGTTGGGAGAAGTGGCACCGCCTCCGCCGGCCGAGGTGCCGCCGGCGACCGTGCCGGCGGCGCCGACCAGGACCTCGAAGGAGGTGTCGGGGGTCGTGCTGATCGTGGCCCGGGTGAGTCCGCCCTGGCCACCCACGGAGTTGAACCCTGGTCGCGTGTCGCCACCGGCTGCGCCGCTCACGCTGACGTCGAGCTCAGTGATTGCCGGCGGGACGGTGAAGGACTGGGCCGCTCCCGAGTAGGCATACGTCACCGTGCAGGTGGTGGCGTCACACACCGGCTCAGGAGCATCAGCCGTGGCCGGGGTCGCTGAGACCAGCACGACGAGTCCGCTCAGCGACAGGGTCGCCGACAGCGCCAGGGCAGGAATACGGAGATCGGATGAGCGTGACACTGGCCCTCCCAGGGACGCCCGGGCTTCCCCAGGAGGCCATACGTGGTGGAAGAGTTCCACCGGAGATCGAGCGTATCTGTGGATTTTGCCCACCGTGGTGGTTTGCAGATTGGGGCGGGCGCGGTCGGACTGGGTACCAGCACCCCTGTGACCACCCCCGATGCGCCCGACCACTTCGTACGCGTGCGCGGCGCCAGCGAGCACAACCTCCGCAACGTCGACGTCGACATCCCCCGAGACGCCTTCGTCGCGTTCACAGGGGTCTCCGGCTCCGGGAAGTCCTCGCTGGCCTTCGGCACGTTGTACGCCGAGGCGCAGCGTCGCTACTTCGAGTCGGTCGCGCCGTACGCCCGCCGCCTGCTCCAGCAGGTCGGCGCCCCGCACGTCCAGGAGGTCACCGGACTGCCGCCCGCCGTCGCGCTGCAGCAGCGGCGCGGAGCAGCCACGTCCCGCTCGTCGGTCGGGACCATCACCACGCTGTCCAACCTGTTGCGGATGCTCTACTCGCGAGCCGGCGACTACCCGGACGGGATGGACCACCTGCCGGCCGAGGCGTTCTCGCCCAACACCCCCGCCGGCGCGTGCCCGCGATGCCATGGTCTGGGTGTGGTGCACGACGTCACCGAGGAGCTGCTCGTCCCGGACCCGTCGCTGAGCATCCGCGAGGGCGCGATCGCTGCCTGGCCGGGTGCCTGGCAGGGCGCGAACCTGCGAAGCATCGTCTCCGGTCTCGACATCGACATCGACCGGCCCTGGCGCAGGCTGCGGAAGAAGGACCGCGACTGGCTGCTCTTCACCGACGAGCAGCCGTCGGTGCTCATCGAGCCCGAACGTGACCGCGTCGACTACGGCTACTACGGGAAGTTCTGGAGCGCTCGCAAGCACATCATGCACGTCTTGGCGGACTCCACGAGTGAGCGGATGCGTGAGCGGGCACTGCGTTTCGTCGTGGACGCGCCCTGTCCGGAGTGCCGGGGGAGCGGGCTGCGGCCACAGGCCCTCGCAGTCACCTTCGCCGGGCACTCGATCGCCGAGGTCAACGAGCTGCCGCTCAACGACGCAGCCGCGTTGCTGCGGCCGATCGCCGACCTCCCCGAGGAGACCAACGAGGTGGCGGTGCGCATCTGCGCCGATCTGGTCGCCCGCATCGAGGTGCTCCTCGAGCTGGGTCTGGGCTACCTCAGCCTCGGACGGAGCTCGACGACCCTCTCGCCCGGTGAGGCGCAGCGCCTGCGGATCGCCACCCAGCTTCGCTCGGGACTGTTCGGGGTCGTCTACGTCCTGGACGAGCCTTCGGCAGGTCTGCACCCGGCTGACGCGGAGCCCCTGCTCGACGTGCTGGACCGGTTGAAGGCATCCGGCAACTCGCTGTTCGTGGTCGAGCACGACCTCGACGTCGTACGCCGCGCGGACTGGGTCGTCGACATCGGCCCGGGTGCGGGCGAGGCCGGGGGCAGACTGCTCTACAGCGGTCCGGTCGCGGGTCTGGAGGACGTCGACGCGTCAGCCACCAGCGCCTACCTGTTCGGACGGGCGGACCGGTTGGAGCACGACGTGCGCTCCCCCCAGGGCTGGGTCGAGCTGACCGGAGTCTCGCGCCACAACCTGCGCGACGTCTCGGTCGACATCCCGCTGTGCGTGCTGACCGCGGTCACCGGGGTGTCCGGCTCCGGCAAGTCGACCCTGGTGTCCCAGGTGCTCGCGGAGGATCCGACGGCCCGTGAGTCCTTCGACCGGCTGGTGCTCGTGGACCAGCGGCCGATCGGCCGTACGCCGCGCTCGAACCTGGCCACCTACACCGGCATGTTCGACACGGTGCGCAGGCTGTATGCCGCAACCGACGAGGCACAGGCCCGCGGCTACGGAGCCGGCCGGTTCTCCTTCAACGTCGCCGAGGGGCGCTGCCAGACCTGCGACGGGGAGGGGTTCGTGGCCGTCGAGCTCCTCTTCCTGCCCGGCACCTACGCGCCGTGCCCGACGTGCCACGGCGCGCGCTACGACGCCGAGACGCTCGAGGTCACCTATCGCGGCAAGAACGTCGCGGAGGTCCTCGCGATGTCCGTCGACGAGGCAGCGACCTTCCTGGCGGACGTCCCAGGGGCAGCCCGGAGTCTGGAGACCCTGCGCGAGGTGGGGCTGGGCTACCTGCGGCTCGGGCAACCGGCGACCGAGCTGAGCGGCGGCGAGGCGCAACGCATCAAGCTCGCCACGGAGCTGCAGCGGGCCCGTCGCGGCCACGCGCTCTACCTGCTCGACGAGCCGACCTCGGGGCTGCACGCCGCCGACATCGCGCTCCTGCTGCGCCAGCTGCACCGGCTCGTCGACGCCGGCAACACCGTCGTCCTGGTCGAGCACGACCTCGATGCGATCGCCACGGCCGACTGGGTCATCGACCTGGGCCCCGGCGGGGGAGATGCGGGCGGCCGCGTGATCGCGACGGGAACGCCGGCCGACGTCGCCCGGGTCACCGAGAGCGCCACCGCGCCCTACATCGCGCGACGGCTCGCGCGCACGTGATCTTGATGCTTTCCAGATGCCCCGCCCGCAGGAGCACCCGTTCACGGGATGCCGGTGACCTGCGCTGCGGAGAAGGAGGGACCACAACAGCCACTCGTCCTGGTGGTTTCGATCGAAGTGAACCGGAATCGGCCGCTCCGCCGTGGAACCGTCAGAGAAAAGGGGCGAGCATGGAGGGGTGCGCATGCTGACGTCGACCGGACTGCGCCGGCCACTGAGGGGGCTGGGGCTGCTGGCCGTGGTGTACGTCGGGTTGTTCGCCGCCGTCTATGCGCTCACCGTCCAGACTCTCCCGGGCCGCAGGTTCGGCGACCTGTCACTGCGTGGGGCGATCCTGACTGGCTCCATCACCGCGGGCACGGTCGATGCCGTGCTGGACGTGGTCTCGGTGGCGTCCCTGCTGGGCGCCATGGCAGTGGTCGCCACCGTCGCACTGGTCCGGCTGGCCCGGCTCCAGGGGCTCGCGGCGATCGGCATCATGGTGACGGCCAACGCCTCCACCTGGCTGCTCAAGGAGGTCTTGTTGTCCCGACCCGACCTCGGGCTGGACGAGACCGCGCCGGTGACGTTGAACAGCATGCCCAGCGGGCACACCACGGCGGTCTTCTCGGCGGTGGCGGCGTTGGCGTTCGTGACACCCACGCGAGCCCAGCCGCCGGTGGTGCTGGCCGGTGCCGGCGTGGCCACCGCCACCGGGCTGGCGACGATGCTCGCCGGCTGGCACCGCGCCGGCGACTCGGTGGCGGCGTTCCTGGTGGTCGGCTTCTGGACAACCGTGGCAGCCGCGGTGGTCGTGGTGCTCCGCCGCCCGCGGGGGCCGGCTTCCTCGCCTGTCACCCCGGCGGCGCTGCGATGGCCGGCGGCCTACGCGGTCGGCGCAGTGGTCGTGGCCGGCATCCTCGCCTTGGGCCTGGATGCCGCACGGCTGGTCGCGGACAGCACCGCGGGGTCCTTGCTCGCCCTGCTCGCGGCCGTCCTGCTGGTCTCGGGCGCAGCGAGCGGTGCCGCCGTCGGGATCCTCGGCTCGCTGCACCTGATGGAGGCCACGGTCCACGATCCAGGTGCCGCGCCGTGATCGGGAACCATGCACCCGGCGATCGCCGGCCGCCCCCGGGGGTCGCGCTCAGCATCCGCTCGGCGCCCGCGAGTCACGCACTGAGTTCATCTCCGGGCAACGATCCCTTCCAACCGGCGTAGGTGCCAGCCAGCACCAGGGTCGCCACCAGCTCGGGTCGCCGTCGGTAGGCCTCAAGGACGATGGTGCCGCCCCAGGACAGTCCGCAGACGTGCGCCGGCACGTCCGGTTCGCCTGGGCCATTCACCGACACTGCGCACGAGATGACGCGCCGAGAAAACGTGAGGGCGACGTAGACTCGTCGGTCAACGACGCGGTGGGTTCCACGCGGGGCAGGGGAGGCAACATGCCGATCTTCATGGTCGAACGAGACTACGCAGAAGCGCTCGAGGGCGTCGCTGACGTAGCCGACGGCATCAACCGGATCAACGACGAGGAGGATGTGCGCTGGTTGTATTCGTTCCTCTCAGCGGACAAGCGCAAGACCTACTGCCTCTACGAGGCCCCGTCCCCTGAGGCGATCCGGGTCGCTGCTGAGCGTGCCGGTCTGCCGGCCGATCAGATCATCGAGGTGACGGAGCGCCTTCTCCCCAACGGAGCGTCGGCTCCGATCTGACCTGGGTTGTTCCCAGCATGCCGACATGGCCCCTCCCACCGTTGCCCTCTCGCGTCGCGTCCGCCCGCGATTGCCCGCTCGTCGGCAGGCGCCATGAGCTCACCACGATGGAGGAGGTCTGGGCCGAGGTCGAATGCGGCCGCCCGCAGCTGGTGTTCGTCGGTGGCGAGCCGGGTGCCGGCAAGAGCCGCCTGGTGGCCGAGGTCGCGGGCGCGTTGCACGACGAAGGCATTGCGGTCCTGGTCGGGACATCGGCCCGGGACACCGGGGTTCCCTACCAACCATTCGCCGAGATGCTCGACCAGCTCTTCAAGAGCTGCCCGGTTGGAAGCCTGGATGCGCTGCTCGACCAGCACAGCGAGCAGCTGCGACGGCTGTCGACCGAGGTCGTCCGCCACCTGCCCGACCCCGAGGAGCTCGCCGCGAGCAGCGGGAAGCAACGGCGCGACCTGTTCGAGGCCGTCTCCGGATTGCTGGCGCGGCTGGCGGAGCAACGGCCCCTTGCCCTCGTGCTCGAGGACCTCCACTGGGCGCAGCTGCCCACACTGGCCCTGCTCGAGCACCTGGTCCGAGCGTCGGCCGATGCTCGCATGGTGTTCCTGGTGACGCTGCGCACCACCCTGCCGGACCGTTCGGACGAGCTCGCCATGAGGGTGGCCGAGCTGCATCGTCTCGAGGGGGTTCGGCGACTCGACCTGGGCGGGCTGGACACCCCGGCGGTGATCCAGTACCTGGTGCTGCACGGGGGGCTCAGCGAGCGCGAGGCGAGGGCACCCGCGGTGCTGCTGCGCGATCGTACGGGTGGTAACCCGTTCTTCCTGCGCGAGCTCTGGGCCGACCTGCAGCGCCGCGGTGGGGTCTCGGCGCTGCGCTCCTCGCAGCGCGTTCCCGTGTCGATCAGCGACAGCTTGGAAGAACGGATCTCGCGCCTGGAGGATCGTCTGCGTCCTGTCCTCGAGCTGGCGGCGGTGCTCGGCGACGAGTTCGACCTGGCATTGCTCGTGGCGGCGAGCGAGACCGATCGCTCCACGACGATGGACTTCGTCGACGCGACGGTGGCGCTCGGACTCGTCGAGCCCGTCGAGTCGCCGGGTGCCCAGTACTGCTTCGTGCACGCACTCGCACGACAGGCGGTGCTGGATCGCACGCCACCCTCGCGGTTGGCCCTCCTGAACGCGCGGGCCGGCGAGGCGCTCGAGGGGTTGCCCCGACAGAACGCACTGGTACCCCGGTTGGCCCATCACTTCCTCGCCGCGCAGTTCCTCGGCTTCCATGACCAGGCGCTGCGACACACGCGCGAGGCGGGCCGGCTGGCGGAGAGGAGCCTGGCGTTCGAGGAGGCGGCAGGCTGGTTCGAGCGCGCTGCCTCCCTGCCCGAATGCGACCCGGAAGACCGGTCGCAGCTGCTCCTCGCTGCCGCGACAGACCACGTGCGGGCGTGCAGCTTCCCCCGTGCCCGGGCGATCTACGAGGAGCTGGCCACCACGGGTGAGCCCGAGGTGCGGCTGGCGGCGGCGTTGGGGTTCGAAGACGCCACGTGGCGACCCGGCGTCAACGGGACCCGGGCGGCCGACCTGCTCTCGACCGTGGTGGGGGCAGGCGCCCGGGACGCCTACGACGCGCGGCACGTGCGGGCACTCGGGAGCCTGGGACGGGCCCTGGCTCTCGCCGGGGACATGTCGGAGGCCGGTCGGGTGGGGGCTCGGGCCATCGATCTGGCCCGGAAGCTCGGGGACGACGAGACGATGGCGCACGTGCTGACCGCCAGCCTCTGGCACGGGATCACACCGGACCTGGCCGAGCAGCAGCTGGAACGCAGCGCCGAGATCTCGCGCCTGTCGCTTGCGGCGCAGGACTACGAGACCCTCGGGGCCGCGCTCAACTTCCGCGCCACGGCGAGCTATGTGCTCGGTCGGCCGGACGACTTGCGGGGGGCCATCGAGGACGCCCGGAGCGCGGTGGAGCACACGGGTCTGCCGTACTACCGGTTCATCTACTGTGGCCACTCCCATGCCGTCGCCTTCCTGCGCGGCGACTTCGCGGGCGCGGAACGCTGGGCCGAGGAGACCCTGAAGTACACCGAGACGTTCGGCGACGAGGTTGCCGAGGGGCCGCACTCGGTGCAGATGTTCATGGTGCGCCGCGAGACCGGTGCCCTGGACAGGTTCGGCACGTTTCTCGACGGCACCGAGGCGTTCACCGCACGCTGGGTTCCCGGACTGCTCGCGCTCTACACGGAGGTCGGGCAGGAGACGGGCATGCGTCGTGCGCTGCGCCACCTGCTCGACCGCGAGCTCACCGGCCGCAGCGACGAGGCCCAGTGGCCGATGGAGCTGGTCTTCCTCACCGAGGCGGCGCTGGCCCTGCGCGACGTCGAGGCGGCTCGACTCCTGCAGCCCCTGCTCACGGCCTACCAGGGCATGAACCTCGTCTCGGGCACCATGGTCGCGACCTTCGGCAGTGCGGACCGCTACCTCGGCCGCGTCGCGGCCCTGCTGGGCGACGTCGCCGCGGCCGAGCGACATCTCGACGCGGCCCTCGAGATGGACCAGCGGATGCACTCCGTCGTGCACACCGCCGAGACCCTGGGGCAGCTGGCCCTGCTCGCAGACGCGACCGGGCGGCGCGAACGCGCGGCGGCGCTGGCCCGGGAGGCGCTGGACCTGGTGGAGTCGACCGGTCAGCGTCGCGTGGCCCGGGCGCTCGGGGCACTGGCGGCTGGGGACCGACCCGGAGGGCTGACCCAGCGCGAGGTCGACGTCCTCCGCCTGCTGGCTGCCGGGCTGAGCAACCAGCAGATCGGCGCTCGACTGCACATCAGCGCCAACACCGCGGCCAACCACGTGCGCAGCATCCTCATCAAGACCGGTACCGCGAACCGCACCCAGGCGGCCATCTACGCCGCCCAGCGCGGACTCCTCTGAGCCTGCCGCCGGGCCAGCTGGCGCGCCGACTGGTCAGATCTGACTACTGCGCTGCCCGCACGACGAAGTCAGATCCGGTCATGTCCTGGGCGTGGTCACCGTTCTACGTTGCGAGTGGAGGAGCCAGAGCCACCCGAGGAGGAGCACATGACCAGTCTGACCAGGAACGCGGACGAGCTACGAGGACGACTCGACGGCGAGGTCATCGGCGCGGGTGACCCCGGCTACGACGAGGCGCGGGCGGTGTTCAACGCGATGATCGACCGGCACCCCGACCTGGTCGCACGGTGCACGAGCGTGAGCGACGTACAACACGTGCTCGCGTCCGTGCGGGGAACCGACACTTCCATCGTCGTACGCGGTGGCGGGCACAGCGCGCCCGGTTTCGGCACCGCCGACGGCGCCATTGTCATCGACCTCTCACCGATGCAGTCGATCGAGGTGGATCCGGACCGACGCACGGCTCGGGTGCAGGGGGGTGCCACCTGGGGGTTGGTCGACACTGCGACCCACGCGCACGGGATGGCCACGCCGGCAGGCATCATCGCCAGCACCGGGGTCGGAGGGCTCACGCTCGGCGGCGGGCACGGCTACCTGTCCCGCAAGTACGGCCTGACCATCGACAACCTGATCGAGGCCGAGGTCGTGCTGGCCGACGGTCGGGTGGTCACGGCGTCGGAGTCGGCGCACCCCGACCTGTTCTGGGCGCTGCGCGGCGGTGGCGGCAACTTCGGTGTCGTCACATCGTTCACCTATCGCCTGCACCCGGTGCGCAACGTGATCTGCGGACCCACCGCCTGGCCGGTGTCCGAGACCAAGAACGTGCTGTCCTGGTACCGCGACTTCCTGCCCGCGCAGGACAACGACCTCTACGGCTTCTTCGCGGTCCTGACCGTGCCGCCGGCCGACAGCTTCCCCGAGGCCTTCCACATGCACAAGGCCTGTGCGGTGGTGTGGTGCTACCTCGGCGACCCGGACGGTGCCGAGGAGGCCCTGGCGCCGGTGCGTGCCATGGAGCCGGCCTTCGACGGGATCGGTGAGGCCCCGTACCCCGCCCTGCAGTCGTCCTTCGACCCGCTGTACCCGCCCGGCCTCCAGTCCTACTGGCGCGGTGACTTCTTCGGCACGATCCCCGACGCCGCGGTCGACGCGCACGCCCACTTCGCCGAGCAGATGCCGACGATGCTCTCGACCATGCATCTCTATCCCGTGGACGGAGCTGTGAACAACGTGCCGGCTGACGCCACTGCATGGGCCTACCGAGACGTCACCTACTCGCAGGTGATCCTCGGGGCGGACCCCGACCCCGCGAACGCCGAAGCCATCAAGCAGTGGGCGATCGACTACTCCGATGCCACCCATCCCCACTCGGCCGGCGGCGGCTACGTGAACTTCATGATGGACGAGGGCCAGGAGCGGGTTCGGGCCACCTATCGCGACAACTACGCCCGACTCGCCCGGATCAAGGCCGAGTACGACCCAACCAACCTGTTTCACGTCAACCAGAACATCCGTCCCGGGAGCTGACGGGGTGCCCATGTCACTGGAGATCGTCAGTTGCCCGGAGTGCGGACTGGCAGCCGAGGTGACCCGTTGCGACTGGCTCGACTCAACCGCCGGGCCAGTCGAACACGTCCACATCCGTTGCGTGCAACGCCACTGGTTCCTGATGCCCGCCGAAGACGTTGCCGGCCTGTGTGCCGGATCCTCATCGGAGAGCCGACAGTCGTGGAAACGCTCGGAGATCCCGACGTCCAAGTAGCTCGAGCTGCCGACGACCCAGGAATCGGGCCTCGCGCCGCTTCGCACCACCCGGCACTCCGCAACGGCGCAGCCGATCAGGACGCAATTCCGCGGTCAGCCAGAGCCAATTGCTGGGCGAGGCCGTCGAGGATGAGGTCGAGGCCGACCTCGAACTCGTCGCCGAAGTCATAGCCCGGCTGGAGGGCGTGCTCGAGGGTGAACTCGCGGAAGTAGGGCAGCTGACCTTCCGGCAGTGCAGCAACGATCTGGTTGCCGAGCTCGGCGAGGTCCTGACCGGGCTGGAAGGGCATGCTCACTTCCTGGACCAGGAAGCCGTAGAGGTGGGCGTCGAGAACGGCGAAGGCGTGACCGGTCAGGGTCAGTGAGAAGCCTGCCTCGCGCAGGCAGCCGATGACTGCGTCGTGATGGATCAGGGTCTCGTAGCCCGCGTTGCGGCGGGAGTCCATCAGCCCGACGGCCCACGGGTGCCGTTTGAGGGCCTCGCGGGCGGTCACCGCCCGCTGCCGCAGCTCGCGGCGCCACTCCGCTCCAGGCACGGGCGCGTAGAACTCGACGAACACCGCGTCGACCATGCCGTCGAGCAGCTCCTCCTTGCTGGCGACGTGGTTGTAGAGCGACATCGGCGTCACGCCGAGCCGCTGCGCCACCGAGCGCATGGAGAGCGCCGCGAGGTCCTGCGCGTCGTCGGCCAGCCCGACGGCCGCCGCAATGATTCCTGCGCGGGTGAGCCGCTCCGCGCCCGAGCGTGGTCTGCCTGCCATGCGCCTCTCCTAGTTCATCAGCGTTCACCGACGGTTGACAAAACATACACCGTACTTTTACGGTGGTGCCAATAACATACAACGTACACAAAGGACATGTCATGCGAGCCATCCACCAACACCGCTACGGCGGCAGCGAGCAGTTGACCCTGACCGAGCTGCCGGACCCGATCGCAGGCCCGCGCGACGTCGTGGTGCGCGTCCGCGCAGCCGGCGTGGACCGCGGCACCTGGCACCTGATGGCCGGGCACCCCTACGCCGTCCGCCTGGCCTTCGGGCTGCGCCGCCCCAAGCACCCCGTGCCCGGGCGCGACGTGGCCGGAGTCGTCGTCGAGGTGGGGGACCAGGTCACCACCGTGGTCGTCGGGGACGAGGTGATCGGCACGGCCGACGGGTCCTTCTCCGACCTGGCCGTGGTGCCGCAGAGCCGGGTGGCCCGCAAACCGGTCACGCTCTCCTTCGAGGAGGCCGCCACCTTGCCCGTCTCCGGGCTCACCGCCCTCCAGGCGGTCCGTGACGCTGGTCGGATCGGCGCCGGGGACCGGGTGCTGGTCATCGGCGCCTCCGGCGGCGTCGGGTCCTACGCGGTCCAGATCGCGGCCGCCTGGGGTGCCGAGGTCACCGGCGTGGCCAGCGCCGGCAAGGCCGACCTGGTCGGTGCGCTCGGCGCCACCCGCGTCATCGACTACACCAGGGAGGAACTCGACGACGGCACCCGCTACGACGTCGTCCTCGACCTGGCCGGTCTCCGTCCGATCCGGCAGCTGCGCCACCTCCTGGCCGAGAGCGGCACCCTGGTCATCATCGGCGGCGAGGGCGGCGACCGCTGGCTGGGCGGCACCCACCGCCAGCTGGCCGCCCTGGCGATCTCACCGTTCGTGAGGCAGCGGCTCACCGCCCTGCTGAGCAAGGAGAACGCCGACGACCTCGAAGCCTTGGCCCAGCTGGTCGACGAGGGTCGCGTGCGACCGGCACTCGAGCGCACCTACGCGCTCAACGAGGTCGCCAAGGCGATCGACCACGTCGCGAGCGGACACGCCCGCGGCAAGGTCGCCATCAGTCTCTGACCGTCGCACCCGACACCCGACAGAGAGGTCAACCCGATGACTGCCACCACACCGGCACCGGCCCCAGCACCAGCATCAGCACCACGGCCACCGCTTCTCGCACCGCCGCCGGCTGGGCCGCGGCCGGCTACCTGGCCATCTTCGTCCTCGCCATCTTCGCCAACTTCCTCGCGCTCAGCCCGGTGCTCCAGCCGGGCGACGCCGCCGCCACCGCGGCCGCTCTGCGGGAGTCAGAGACCTCCTTCCGACTCGGCGCCGTGGCCTTCCTCGGCATCTTCGTGATCGACGTCGTCGTCGCCTGGGCCCTGTGGGTGCTCTTCCGCCCCGTCCATCGCGACCTGTCGCTGCTCTCGGCCTGGTTCCGGCTGACCTACACCGTCGTCCTCGGGGCCGCGCTCGGTTTCCTCTACGCAGCACTCTGGCTGACCGGGGCCCCCAGTGCGCTCGGCGAGTCCCACGACGACGCCGTACTGCTGGCCCTGCAGACCTTCGACTTCACCTGGGTCGCCGGCCTGGCCGCGTTCGGCGTCCACCTCGTGGTGCTCGGCGTGCTCATGCTCAAGGCCCGCACCTCGCGGTGGATCGCCTGGCTGCTGCTCATAGCCGGGGGGGCCTACGTCCTCGACACCGTCGCGCACCTGCTGCTGACCGACTACGAGGCCTCCGCTGACCTCTTCCTCGCCCTCGTCGCGGTGCCCTCGGTGATCGGTGAGATGAGCTTCGCGGTCTGGCTGCTGCTGGTGGCCACCGGCCGACGCGCAGCACCGGGGGCACTCGTCGAGCAGACGACCGGCTCAGTCGAAGGGTCGGCCTGAGACCAGATGCTCATGGTCAAGACGCTCGTGGTGATGGTCACCCTCGGACTGAGCAGCGCATTGCCGATGACTGTGCCCAGCGGCGCGATCGACGACGTCATCGACCGCGAGATGCCTGCTTCAGGCGCACCCGGTCTGGCCTACGCCGTGGTGGCAGACGGCGACATCACGTCGTCCGGTGCGCGAGGCGTCCTCAGGCGCGGCGCCGAGAAGCGGGTCACTGCGGACACCCCCTTCCTCACGGGCTCGATCTCCAAGAGCTTCACGGCGCTGTCCGTCATGCAGCTGGTCGAGGCGGGTGAGATCTCCCTGGATACTGAGGTCTCCCACTACCTCCACTCCTTCTCGAACCGGGCCGCTGGCGCCATCACCATCCGTCAGCTCCTCAGCCACACCAGCGGCTACTCCACGGGGCAAGGAAACGCGTCCTACACAGGCAGCACCGGCGGGGCGGACGAGCTGGCGAAACGCGTCGACCGGCTTGCCGAGATCGCCCCAGCCCGCGCGCCCGACGAGAAGTGGGAGTACTCGAACACGAACTACCAGATCCTGGGCCGCGTGGTCGAGGTCGTGAGCGGGAGGGACTACCAGGGCTACGTCGCAGAACACATCCTCGAACCGATCGGCATGGAGCACAGCTTCGTCGCCGACGGTGAGGCCCATCCGTCCGCGGCGACCGGGCACAGACCGTGGTTCGGCACCAAGAAGCCGCTCCCCGAGATGGCCACGCACCGCGCAACGGCACCGCAAGGGGGGATCGTCGCGAGCGCCAACGATCTGGCGCGCTACCTGCTGACGATGATGAACGGCCTCGACGATGTGCTGAGCGCAGAGGGCAAGTCCCTGATGATGCGTCCGGCCAGCCCCACGTCGCCCTTCTACGGCCTTGGCTGGTTCGTGGACTCGGACAACGCAACCGTGTGGCACTCCGGGACGAGCCCCGGCTACGAAACGCTCGCCACCATGATCCCCTCCGAGAAGAGGGGAGTCGTCGTGCTGGTCAACGCGGGCAGCGGAACAGGTTTCGGTGAGACGACCCAGCTCCGCAACAGCATCACCGCCGCGGCGTTGGGTCTCGACTACGACGGCGAAGGGTCGCGGCTCTCCCAGAAGGCACTGTTCCTCTCGCTGGTGCTACTCCCGTTCGTGTATGCGCTCAGCATGATGTGGGCGTGGTGGCACCGGGTCGACATTCGCGCCAAGTCGGGCGTCTTCGGCCTGTTCAGCCTGTGGTTCCCGCTGCTCACCACGCTCACCGCAGCGTGGGTCATCCTGTATCTGGTGCCGAACTTGTTCGGTACACCCCTGGCCAACATCCGGCTGTTCCAGCCCGACCTCGGTGTCGCGCTCCTCGCCACCGCAGTGACCGGTGTCCTGTGGGCCGTGTTCAGGCTCGCGGTCGCCTACACCGGCAGGACGGGGACGGCCTTGCGAGCGAGTCCCACGGAGGGAAAGGCTCGGTCCTAGTCAGTGCAACCGGTCCGGGACCCGCCGCCCTCGGGACGTCCCGGAAGCCGATCCCGGCGAGGATCGATCGGAGTCCAGATGCAGGGCGGCAGGCTCGGGTGAATGCAACCAGGGCCCCGGCGACACCGGAGCCCTCGTTGTCAGGCTGGAGTTCGAGCCCTGTGAGCAGGCATGACTAGATGTCGTAGTAGAGCTCGAACTCGTGCGGGTGCGGGCGCAGCTGCACGGGCAGGATCTCCTGGGTGCGCTTGAAGTCGATCCAGGTCTCGATCAGGTCGGGGGTGAACACGTTGCCGACCGTGAGGAACTCGTGGTCGCGCTCGAGGTTGTCGAGCACGGCGTTGAGCGAGGTCGGGACCTGGTCGATCTCGGCCATCTCGTCCGGCGGCAGCTCGTAGATGTCCTTGTCGATCGGGTCCGAGGGCTCGATCTTGTTCTGGATGCCGTCGATGCCGGCCAGCAGCAGCGCCGAGAACGCGAGGTAGGGGTTGGCCGAGGGGTCGGGGCAGCGGAACTCGATGCGCTTGGCCTTGGGGTTGGCGCCGGTGATCGGGATCCGGACGCACGCCGAGCGGTTGCGCTGCGAGTAGACGAGCGAGATCGGCGCCTCGAAGCCGGGCACGAGGCGGTGGTAGGAGTTCACCGTCGGGTTGGTGAAGGCCAGCAGTGACGGGGCGTGCTTGAGGATGCCGCCGATGTAGTGGCGGGCCATGTCCGAGAGGCCGGCGTAGCCGGTCTCGTCGTAGAACAGGGGCTCGCCCTCGTTCCACACCGACTGGTGGACGTGCATGCCCGAGCCGTTGTCACCGAAGATCGGCTTCGGCATGAAGGTGGCGGTCTTGCCGTTGCGCCAGGCGGTGTTCTTGATGATGTACTTGAACTTCATCACGTCGTCCGCGGCCTGCAGCAGCTCGGCGAACTTGTAGTTGATCTCGGCCTGGCCGGCGGTGCCGACCTCGTGGTGGGCCCGCTCGACCTGCAGGCCGGCGTTCTCCAGCTCGATGACCATCTCGTCGCGGAGCTCACCGAAGTGGTCGGTCGGGGCGACGGGGAAGTAGCCACCCTTGTACTTCACCTTGTAGCCGCGGTTGTCGTTCTCGAAGGCGTCACCGGTGTTCCAGGCGCCCGCCGAGGAGTTGATCTCGTAGAAGCCGGTGTTGGCCTTCGTCTCGAAGCGCACGTTGTCGAAGACGTAGAACTCGGCCTCGGGGGCGAAGAACGCGGTGTCGCCGATGCCGGTGCTGGACAGGTAGGCCATCGCCTTGCGGGCGATGTTGCGAGGGTCGCGGGAGTAGGCCTCGCCCGTGATCGGGTCGTGGATGAAGAAGTTGACGGCCAGGGTCTTGGCTGACCGGAAGGGGTCGATGTAGGCCGTGGTCGGGTCCGGGAACAGCGACATGTCCGACTCGTGGATCGCCTGGAACCCGCGGATCGAGGACCCGTCGAAGTTGAGGCCGTCGTCGAAGACGGACTGGTCGAACGAGGACACCGGCACGGTGAAGTGCTGCATGATGCCGGGCAGGTCGCAGAATCGGACGTCGACCATCTCGACGCCCTCGTCCTTGATGTACTTCAGCAGCTCTTCGCTGTTCTGGAACATTCGTCCTCCTTGGCCGCGTGCGCGACCGCTGACATCGGTGAGTTGCCGCGCGCTCGACGTTGCGCCCGCGACGACGCGAACCTACGGATGGGCCGTTGCAAGACCGTATCGACTTTGTTTCGTGCATGTAACAGGGGTCCGGCACCTGGCTGGGGCGAGGCCGGGGCTCCGGGGTACGCCCGGCTAGGGTCGCTGCGTGCTCGAGTACGCCTCCTGGACCCGGCGGATCATCGCCCTGGTCGTCGACTGGATCGCCGCCACCCTGGTCACGATCGGGATCATCGGCTTCGGTGACTACTCGCGGCAGGGCGGCACGTCGAGCTGGGTGGTCCTCGGCGTGTTCGCGGTCGAGGTCTCGATCCTGACCACGCTCGCGGGCGGCTCCTTCGGCCAGCTGATCGCCGGGGTGCGCGTGCTCACCACCGAGGGGAGACCCCTCAACCTGCTGGTCGCGATCGCGCGCACCCTGCTCATCTGCGTGGTGATCCCGCCCCTGATCTTCAAGCCGGACAGTGGGCGCGGGCTGCATGACCTGTGGACGGGGTCGGCGGCGTACGTGCGTTAGCGAGAATTTCCCGGCGGCGACCGCAAAAGCCGCCTACCCTGAGTCGACTATCGGGATGTAACAGGAGAAAACATGACACCGCGATTCGGGTTCGCCAGGCGCACCGTGGCCATCACCCTCGCTGCCGGAGTGGCTCTCGGCCTGACTGCGTGCGGCAACGAGTCGCGCGCCGGCTACGCCGACCCGAACTCCGGCGACGTGCAGTACTCCGCCAAGGCGCTGACCAAGGACGAGATCTTCACCGAGGTCTACGCCGCCGCGATGAAGGCCAAGACGGCGCACGTGGTGATGAAGATGTCCGGCAAGGCGAAGCTGAAGGCACGCGGCGACCTCAAGTACGCCGGCAGCCAGCCCTCGATGGCGATGACCATGTCGATGGCGCCGATGCTGAAGGGCACCATCGAGATGCGGATGCTCAAGGGCAAGATCTACATGCAGATCCCCAACGTGACGCCACCCGGCAAGTTCCTGGCCATCGACCCCAAGGACAAGACCTCGCCGCTGGCCAAGAGCTTCGCCAACACCCCGGACCAGATGGACCCGATGAACTCGATCAAGACCTTGAAGTCGGCCGTGCGCAGCTCGGAACGCGTCGGCAAGCAGACCATGGGCGGGGTCACGGTCGAGCACTACAAGCTGACGGTCGCCACTGCGGAGCTGCTGAAGAGTGCGGGCCAGGCCGCCAACGCCGCCGGGCTCCCGGACACGATCACCTATGACCTGTGGCTCGACGAGCGGCACCTGATCCGGCGTACGTCGTTCGAGACCGCCGGTGTCACCCTCGAGGCGACGATGTCGGCCTGGGGGAAGCCGGTCACGGTGAAGGCTCCGCCCCCCAGCCAGATCGTGACCATGCCCAAGGCCTGAGCTAGCGCTCCTCGGGGTCGGGGCCGTAGGCCGCACGCCCGCCGTCGACCGGCACCACGGCACCGTTGACGAAGCCGGCCTCCGGTGACAGCAGGAACGCTGTCACGGCAGCGACCTCCTGGGGCAGTCCGATGCGTCCGACGGGGTGGAGTCTCGCGACCTGCGCCTCCACCTCGGCCGCACGGGTCGGGTCCGAGGCCAGGAGCTCCTCATAGCGCTCGGTCGTGATCGAGCCCAGCGCCACCGCGTTGCAGCGCACGTGCTGAGGGCCGTGGTCGACGGCCACGGCGCGGGTCAGTCCCTCGATCGCTGCCTTGGCGGTCGCGTAGGGGAGTGCGCCACGCACGGGACGCTGCGCCTGGTGGGAGGACACGTTCACGATCGCACCGGGGCGACCGGCGGCGAGGAAGGCCGACACCGCCACCGAGCACCCCACGACGGCCGGGGCGAGGTTGGTCTGCACGAGGTCGAGGACGGCCGCCGGGTCGTCGGGGAGGTCCGCGTCACGGAAGACGGCAGCGTTGTTGACCCAGCCGGAGAGGGCGCCGTCCTCCTCGGCGAGACGCGCGGCCTCGCGCGCGACCTCGGGCTCGGCGGCACTGCCGACGACCGCGCGAATCCCGGCAGACTCGTGGGTCCAGGCGACGGCGCCGGGATCGAGCTCGATCACCACGACGTGGCCGTCAGCAGCGAGACGCTCGGTGATGGCACGTCCGACACCACGGCCACCGCCGGTCACGACGTAGGAGGGGCGCACGGCTCAGCGGCCACGCATGTTGCCGCGCATCCCCTTCATCGAGGTGGGCACGGGGCCCTTCGGCATCGGGATGTTGGAACGGTTGGCGTCGAGGGCCTTGATGCGCTGGAGCACGTCGGTCATCTGGGCCGGCTTGATGGAGCGGCCCAGCTTGGTGACGTGCTTGGTCAGCTTGCCCAGCGGCACCTGACCCGGGTCGTGGCCCACCAGCACCTCGTGGATCGGGGTCTCGCTGGCGACGCGCTCGTGCTTGCGCCGCTCGGAGGTCAGCAGCGGACGCAACCGGTTGGGGTTGCCCTCACCGATCAGCACGATGCCGGGCGGGCCGACCACGCGGGTCACGACGTCTTGCTGCTTGGTGATCGCGATCGCCGGGTCGGTCTTCCAGCCGCGCCGCAGCATCCCGAGGGCCGCCGCGGCGGCGCCGGGCTTGCCCTCGATCTGCGTGATCGCGGCCCGTTGCGCGCGGCGGCCGAAGATGATCAGTACGGCGAGGATGCCGACCAGCACGCCGAAGACGGCGGAGAACACGATCGTCTTGAAGACGAGCAGCATCACCGCGAAGCCGGCCAGGGCGCCGAGCACGAAGACGCCCAGCAGGACCAGCCCGATCCGGGGATCGGACTGCTTGGTCATCGTGTAGCTCTGTCGGATCTGCTTGATCCGGCCCGGCTTCTTGGGGTCCTTCGGGGCCTTGGGAGCCTTCTTCGCCATGTCGCGTGGTGCCTTCGTCGTCCGGGTGGGTGAGGGGAACGGCTCAGTCTCTCAGACCGAGGCCGCCGAGGGGGCGTTGCTGTTGGCGCGCGCCTCCATGGCCTGCTGGTAGAGCCGACCGGCACGGTAGGACGAGCGCACCAGCGGCCCGCTCAGCACGCCGGCGAACCCGATCTCCTCGGCCTCGGCCGCCATCTCGACGAACTCCTCGGGCTTGACCCAGCGCTCCACGGGGTGGTGCCGGGGGGAGGGGCGGAGGTATTGCGTGATGGTGATCAGCTCGCAGCCGGCGGAGTGCAGGTCGACCAGGGCCTGGTGGATCTCCTCGCGGGTCTCGCCCATGCCGAGGATCAGGTTGGACTTGGTGACCAGCCCGAAGTCGCGGGCCTGGGTGATCACGTCGAGCGAGCGGTCGTAGCGGAAGGCCGGCCGGATCCGCTTGAAGATCCGCGGCACCGTCTCGACGTTGTGGGCCAGCACCTCGGGACGGCTCTCGAAGACCTCGCGGAGCAGGTCGGGCTCGCCGTTGAAGTCCGGGATCAGGTTCTCCACGCCGGTGTCCGGGTTGAGCTCGTGGATCGCGCGCACCGTCTCGGCGTACAGCCACGCGCCGCCGTCGGGCAGGTCGTCGCGCGCGACGCCGGTGATGGTGGCGTAGCGCAGACCCATCGTCTGCACCGACTCCGCGACCCGGCGCGGCTCGTCGCGGTCCAGCGGCTGCGGCTTGCCGGTGTCGATCTGGCAGAAGTCGCAGCGGCGGGTGCACTGGTCGCCGCCGATCAGGAAGGTCGCCTCGCGGTCCTCCCAGCACTCGTAGATGTTGGGGCAGCCGGCTTCCTGGCACACGGTGTGCAGGCCCTCGGACTTCACCAGCTTCTGCAGCTCGGTGAACTGGGGGCCCATCTTGGCCCGCGTCTTGATCCACTCCGGCTTGCGCTCGATCGGGGTCTCCGCGTTGCGGGCCTCGAGGCGGAGCAGCTTGCGTCCTTCGGGTGCCGCCCCGGTTGTCGATGAGCCCACCGAGGAGCGCGTGGCGGCAAGTTCAGTCGCTTGAGTCACGCCCGCCACTGTACGTCGGAGGTCCGCTCGACCCCGAACCGGTGAGGGTGGAGCACCTTGCCCATTGGTATCCATATGGTTACCATTTGCCGATGGACGCCTTCAGCGCGCTGGCCGACCCCTCACGCCGGTCGCTGCTGCGTTCCCTGACGGCCGGCCCGGCCCGGGTGGTGGACCTCGCCGCGAGCCGGACGATCTCCCGGCCCGCAGTCAGCAAGCACCTCCGCGTCCTCACCGAGGCCGGCCTCGTGCGCGCCACCGACCACGGCCGCGAGCGGCACTACGAGCTCGTCCGCGACGCGCTCAGCCCGGTGGCCCGCTTGCTCGACGACCTGACCGCGACGCTCGCCGCTCCCGGGCCGCGGCTCGACCGGTCTGCGCTGGACGCGCTCGAGACCGAGGTCCGGCGTACGACGCGCGACCGCCGGGCCGGCGTCCGCACGACCCCGACCCGTCCACAGCACGAGGAGACCGCATGACGCTCGACCCGACCGGCAGGATCACCAGGAAGGGCGACGACCTGGTGCTGAGCATCACCCGTGAGTTCCGTGCACCCATCGAGGACGTGTGGGCCGCCGTGACCGAGTCCGGCCGGCTCGCCCGCTGGATCGGCACCTGGACCGGCGATCCGGCGTCGGGCCGGGTCAGCTTCACGATGACGGCCGAGGAGGGCGCCGAGCCCGAGGACATGGAGATCCGGGAGTGCGAGCCTCCGCGCAGCCTGAAGGTGACCGCGCACGCCGGTGACTTCCACTGGGACCTGGAGCTGCTGCTCGAGGAGCACGACGGCGTCACCCTGCTCACCTTCGAGCAACCGCACATCGACCCCCAGGGCGCGGAGAGCATCGGGCCGGGATGGGAGTACTACCTCGACCGCCTGGTCGCGGCCGAGACCGGGGGAGAGGTGGAAGCGATCGACTTCGACCGTGACTACTACCCGGCGATGCTCGAGCACTACCGCCAGCAGGCGCGCTGAGGGCTCAGACGTCGCGCCGGTTGAACCACACCAGAGAGACAGCCACGGCGATCACGAGCAGCACACCCAGGAAGGTGCCGGACTCGAGGTGGGTCATCGTCTGGGTCGAGCTGCACCGCTCACCCGGTGTGCAGTCGATGCTGGCGTCGAAGTAGCGATAGCTGGTGGCCAGCCAGCCGAGCGCGTTGTTGCCCAGGGACCATCTGCCCGATCCGTCGAACGGGAGCAGGTTGACCACGATCTCGCCGCCGATGCTGTAGACGAACAGCAGCGCCAGGGTCGCGACGGTGTGGCGGAAGACCATCGTCAGAGCGAACGCGCCGAGGCCTGCCCCCATCGCGAGTGCCGTGGCGCGCACGACGTGCCAGACCACGTGGGTGACCTCCCCGGACTCCACGTCGATGCCGCGGCCCTGGGCGATCAGGCCGAGGATCAGCCAGAAGGCGCTGATCGCGACGAGGGCGACGACACCGGTCCCGAGGGTGACCGCACCCGCCTTGGCCAGCCAGACCCGGGGGCGTCGTGGGACGAAGAGGAGCTGGTTGGTCATCGAGCCCGACGCCCAGTCGGCCCCGGCGAAGGTGCACCCGGCGATCACCATCAGGCTGACCACGATGAGCGCCAGTGGCATCCCGAGACCCTCGCTGGAGAGCGTGTGCCGAAGGGTGAGCGGGTCGCGGGGGTAGTAGGCCTCGGGTCCGGGGATCAGGGCATCCGCACAGTCCTCCGCGGCGGCGGAGGGGCCCAGGAAGCTCTCGGGGTCGGCCCGGCAGGCGGTCACCTGCTGCTGGATCTCGGCGCGTTGCCCCTCCAGGTCGGCCTGGGCGGCCGCATCCGTCCGGTCCGCGCGCGAGAGCGGCCGGGTGTCCCAGGCGGCGGCGCCGGCCAGCGCTACCGCGACGACCAGGGTCGCCAGGACCAGCAGGACGATGGCGCGCCGGGAGACGAACCGGCTCAGCTCCACGGCGAGCAGGCGCATCAGGAGGCCTCCTCGTCGTGGGGCGACTCACGGGCGGTCTCAGCCTCTCGGCGCCCGGTGAGCTTGAGGAAGAACGACTCCAACGTCGGGCGGATCGCCGACAGCTCGTTGACGTAGACGCCCTTGCCGGCGAGCAGCCGGGTGATCTCGTCCGGCTTCTCGTGGCCCTCGACGACGAGCAGGTCACCCTCGCGGATGACGGTGTAGCCGGCCGCCTCGAGGAAGTGCCGCGCGGACTGGGGGTCGGTCACCCCGACCCGGGTGCGGGAGACGTTCTCACCGAGCAGCTCCTCGACCCGGCCGCTGGCGAGCAGACGACCCTCGCCCACGATCGAGACCGAGTGGCAGACCTGCTGCACCTCGGCCAGGATGTGCGAGCTCAGCAGGACGGTCACCCCGGACTCACCGAGGTCGCGGATCATCTCGCGGATCCCCCGGATGCCGGCCGGGTCGAGTCCGTTGGTCGGCTCGTCGAGGATCAGCAGGTCGGGGCTCTTGAGCAGGGCGGCCGCGATGGCGAGGCGCTGCTTCATGCCGAGCGAGTAACCGGCGTACGCCTCCTTCGCGCGGTCCGCGAGCCCGGCCTGCTGGAGCACGGCGTCGACCGTCGAGCGGGGCACACCGATCGAGCGGGCGAGCAGGGTGAGGTTCTTGCGCGCGGAGAAGGTGGGGACGAAGTGTGGTTCCTCGACGATCGCGCCGACCCGGTCGATGACCTGGGGCAGGTGGGCTGGGACCTGCAGGCCGAACAACCGCATCTCGCCCCTGCTCGGACGGGTGAGCCCGAGCAGCATCTTGATGGTGGTCGTCTTGCCCGAGCCGTTGGGACCGAGGAAGCCGTGCACCCCACCCGCAGGGACACTCAGGTCGAGCCCGTCGACAGCGACGATGCGGCGCCCGCCCGATCGGTAGACCTTCCGCAGACCGGTGGTCTCGATCACGAGGTCGTTCGTCGTGGGGTGGTTCATCTGGTGGGGACACAGCCTTCCGGGCGGCTGGACATCGGCCGTACCCCAGCATGGACCAAGGCGCGGTCAGGCCAGCGGATTGAGCACGGGGACACGCAGGTCCCCGGCGGCGCGGCGTCCAGGCTCTGGACGGGCCTCGTAGTCGGGCGTGGGGGTGTAGGGCGCCCACGCCAGCAGGGCATCGAGGTGCCGCTCCACGAGCGGGAGCACCTCGGCGACCGGGACGTCACGGCCCAGCTCCTCGGAGAGGGTGGTGACACCGGCGTCCGCGATCCCGCAGGGCACGAACCGGTCATACCAGGAGAGGTCCACGTCGCAGTTCAGCGCGAAGCCGTGCATCGTCACGCCGCGGCTCACCCGGATGCCGATGGCGGCGATCTTGCGCTCCGGACGCTCCGCGGTGGCCTGCAGCCAGACCCCGCTGCGGCCCGGCACCCGTGCAGTGGTGACGCCGAGCTCGCGGCAGACCGCGATCAGCGCCTCCTCGAGACGACGCACGTAGTCCACGACGAGCACGTGGTCGGGCAGCTTCACGATCGGGTAGCCCACCAGCTGTCCCGGCCCGTGGAAGGTGATCTTGCCGCCGCGGTCGACCTCGATGACCGGTGTGCCGTCGGCCGGGCGCTCGTGCGGCTCGGTGCGCTTGCCGGCCGTGTAGACGGGGGAGTGCTCGAGCAGGAGCACCGTCCCGGGACCACCGGCGACGACCTCGGCATGGACCTCCCGCTGGCGGTCCCACGCCTGGAGATAGTCGGTCGGCCCGTCGGTGAGCTCCTCGAAGACCAGTGCTGTCACGCCTCCGAGGCTAACCCGTGGAAGGTTGCCTGTGGACAACCGCTTGCGGTCGCCCGATCGGCGGCAGGGTGGGGGAATGCGCCTGCTCACGGTCCCGGTGGTGCTGATCGCCCTGCTCGTCCCGCCTGCCTCGGCCGCCGAGCGAGCTGCGTCGCACCCTGACCGCGCCGAGGTGCTGGCCGCTCTCGAGGTGCTGCACGGCTGGGACTCCCGACGCGCGAGCGCCTGGGCGCGGTCCGACGAGCACGCTCTGCGGTCGCTCTACCTGCCGGGTTCGGCTCCGGCCCGGTCGGACGTGCGGTTGTTGCGCTCCTACACGGCCCGAGGCTTCGTCGTACGCCGCATGGTGACGCAGGTCTTCGGCGTGAAGCTGCTCCACCGTGGTCCGGACAGGCTCACCATCCTGGTCCGGGACCGCATCGCCGGCGGAGAGGTCGTCCACGCGGATCGCGAGGTCGCCCTGCCCAGCAGCCCGCCGGTGGTGCGACGGGTCGACTTCCGGCGGGTCGCCGGCACCTGGAAGGTCGACGCGGTCACCCGCTGAGGTTCAGCGGCTGGGGGAGAGGCCCTCGCGCAGCACGGCGCTCACGTCGGGGTCTCGGTAGGGTGAAGCCACTCTCCACCAGGGCGGCGGGCACCGCATTGATCGAGTCAAGTGGGAGGCTGGCCAACGGTCCCATCCCGGCACGGATCACGACCTGCGGCACGCGAACGAGCGCAGGGCGATGCATCTCGTGGGCCAGCGCGCGGTGAACTCGCGGTTGGTGGGCGTCCGCTCGGCAGCACAGGTTCACCGGTCCCGATGCTTCCTCGTGGCTCGCGAGGTGGACGACTGCGTCGACCCAGTCCCGGGTGGAGATCATGGGCATGTACTGCTGGCCCGTCGCCCAGTGGTCCGCCCAGCCCGGCCCGGAAGAGCAGTCGGAGCTGCTTGAGTGGGGCGCTGCGTCGGTCCAGGATCGGTGCGGTCCGCAGCACGCAGACCCGGGCACCGGCCCGGACAGCGGGTGCGCGTGGCGTCCTGCCAGTCCCGGGTCACCCGGTCATGAACTCCTCACCGCTGGAGCCCGCGCTTTCCGGGAGTGGCGCTCGCGCCGTGCTCGCCATAGAACGAGATCCCGTTCTGGGCCAGGAAGGCCGGCTTGCGCTCTCCCGCCGCGATGGCCTCGGAGAGCACCCGGGTGGTGGTGACCCGGCTGGTGAGCAGGCGCTCGGCCGGAACTGTGCGGAGTAGGGATTGCCGATGTTCGGTGATCCAGCGAGGTTCACCACGACGTCGTGGTTGTCCACCACCTCGTGCCCGAGCGGTGTCCCATAGGGGTCCCACCGGACCTGGCCCGGTCCGGGCGCGTGGCGCACGAGCTGGGTGACGTCGTGGCCCAGGGTGTCCAGCCGCTCTCGCAGCCGGGTCCCGAGAAAGCCGGTCGAGCCGGCGATGAGGAAGCGCATGACCCTACGGTCGCATGTCGCCGGTTGCGCTCACACCCGTTGTGCCCTGACTGGCCCTGAGGAATAGGCTCGGTCCCGTGAGTGATTTCGATGTCGTCGTCCTCGGTGCCGGCCCAGGTGGGTACGTCGCCGCCATCCGCGCCTCCCAGCTCGGTCTGAAGGTGGGGGTGATCGAGAAGCAGTACTGGGGAGGTGTCTGCCTCAACGTCGGCTGCATCCCCTCGAAGGCACTGCTGCGCAACGCCGAGCTCGCGCACATCCTCACGCACGAGAAGGACAAGTTCGGGATCACCGGCGACGCCTCGATGGACTTCAAGCCGACGCACGCGCGCAGCCGCGAGGTCTCCGACTCCATCGTCAAGGGCGTCCACTTCTTGATGAAGAAGAACAAGATCGAGGAGATCGACGGCTGGGGCACGTTCAAGGACGCCAAGACCATCGAGGTGAAGCTGAACGACGGGGAGACCCGCACCGTCACCGGCGACCACATCATCATCTCCACCGGTGCGACCACCCGCCTCGTGCCGGGCACCGAGCTCTCCGACAACGTGGTCACCTACGAGGAGCAGATCCTCACCGACCAGCTCCCGGGTTCGATCGTGATCGCCGGGTCGGGCGCCATCGGCGTCGAGTTCGCCTACGTGATGGCCAACTTCGGCGTCGACGTGACGATCGTGGAGTTCCTCGACCGGATGGTGCCGACCGAGGACGCAGAGGTGTCCAAGGAGCTCGCCAAGCACTACAAGAACCTCGGCGTGAAGGTCCTGCTCAAGACCAAGGTCGAGAAGATCGAGGACACCGGCGACAAGGTGAAGGTGACCGTCAGCAAGGACGGCAAGGAAGAGGTCATCGAGACCGACAAGGTGCTGCAGGCGATCGGATTCGCACCCCGCCTCGACGGCTACGGGCTCGACAAGACCGGCGTGAAGACGAGCGAGCGCGGCGCCATCGAGGTCGACGAGCGCGGCCGCACCAACGTCGAGGGCGTCTGGGCGATCGGTGACGTCACCGGCAAGCTGATGCTGGCCCACACCGCCGAGGCGATGGGCATCGTCTGTGCCGAGACGATCGCCGACCACGACACCATCGAGATCGACTTCGACATGATCCCTCGGGCGACGTACTGCCAGCCGCAGATCGCCTCCTTCGGCTACTCCGAGGCCCAGGCCAAGGAGAAGGGCTACGACGTCAAGGTCGCCAAGTTCCCCTTCTCGGCCAACGGCAAGGCCAAGGGCCTGGGAGACACGGCCGGCTTCGTGAAGATCGTGGCCGACGCGAAGTACAACGAGATCATCGGCGCCCACCTGATCGGCCCCGACGTCACCGAGCTCCTGCCGGCGCTGACCCTCGCGCAGAAGTGGGACCTCACCGCCGACGAGGTCGCCCGCAACGTCTTCGCCCACCCGACGCTGTCCGAGGCCGTCAAGGAGGCCATCGAGGGCATCGCCGGTCACATGATCCACATGTGACGCAGCCTCAGGCGCCTACCGGCCGTCGGTCGGCGTCGAGGACCCGTCGGCCGGGCCGAGGGCCTGCTCGATCAGCGCCAGGTCTTCTGGTGACATCGACCTGGCATGCGCTGGTCGAGGCTGTTCGGGCACGCGGGTCAGCGCTACCGGGACCTCGCTGAGTCCCAGCCGGATCGCGACGGCGATCCGGTGGTTGCCGTCGAGCGCGCCGAAGTCACCGTTGAACTTCAGGCTGAGCGGGACGAGGATCCCGCGCTTGGCGATGTCCTCGGTGAGCGCGTCGAGGTGCTCGGGGGTGTCCACGACCTCGGCGGGTGCCCAGATGAACTCGCGGTCGACTGCTCGATACCTCGTGACCAGGGCGGTCGGAAGCCGGGCGATCACGGAGTCCACGCGGCAACGCTAGCCGCCACTCAGCGCTGGGGAGCCCGCCCCCACGTCACCACGGCGCGCAGCTCCTCGGGCAGGGTCTCGACCAGCTCCGCTTCGGGAGGCACCCCGAGGGCGTCGTTCACCGTGGAGAACGCGACCCGCAGCCCGACGAACAGGGTGAGCGCAGCGAGCTGTGCATCGTCGAAACCAGCGCTGCGCAGGTCCTCGAGGTCCTGCGGTGACGTGGCGTTCGGGTCCCGGGTGACCAGGCGGGCCCACCGGGCCAGTGCCTGCTCGCGGGAGGTCAGGCCCTCGTCGGTTCCGGCGAGCACGCTGGTGGCGAGCGCCGTCGCGCCCGTGCCGGCGAGCTTCCGGCCCCACGAGAGGCTGCAGTAGGCGTCGCCCAGGGTCGCCGCCATCGCGGTCACCAGGATGCCGCGCTCGCGGAAGCTCAACCCCGCGGCCCGGGCGGTGGAGCCGATCAGCTCGAAGAGCCCGTCCTGCGCCTCGGGCAGGTGACCCCACAGCCGGGAGCCGTTCATCACGTAGCCGAGCTCCTCGACGTCCTCGTCGAAGAGTGCGCGTGCTCCGGGCGTGTGCGGGGGAGCGGCGAGGAAGCTGCCCGCGCGGGAGTCGTGGGGCCACTCGGCGCTCTCGACCCGGGGCGACCGGGCCAGATAGCCCACCACGTCGATCTCGGCGCGGAGCGGCAACCCCTCCTGCACGTGCTCCCGAGCCGCCTCGGTGGCCCGGCGTACGAACTCCTCCTCGCCGACGCTCTGGATGGCTTCGTACGCCGGGCCGGTGACCGTGATCGCCCGGGCGTAGGCCTCCGGGTCGGCGAACTCCCACGCGAAGGGGACCGTGAACCGCTCCACGTCCTCGAAGCCGTAGGCGGA
The DNA here is from genome assembly GCA_963843075.1 of uncultured Actinomycetota bacterium. Taxonomy (GTDB): domain Bacteria; phylum Actinomycetota; class Actinomycetes; order Propionibacteriales; family Nocardioidaceae; genus Marmoricola. The sequence continues at coordinate 2,421,244 of CAWJJD010000001.1, forward strand.
CAGCAGCTCCTCGCCCGCCCCCGGACGCCCGAGGGCCACCATCCTGGCCTGGTTCTCCACCTTCGGCTGGCTGGCCAGCCGAAGGGGTGAGAGTGCCCAGGCGCCCGGCGACTTCTTGATGTGTCCCCACACGGTGATGCCCAGGCGACCGCCCGGCACGAGCACGCGCCGAGCCTCTGCCAGCGCATCCGGGGTGGTCCCCCAGATGCCGCGGAAGCTGGTGACGACGTCGAAGGAGGCGTCCTCCCAGGGGAGTGCCTGCATGTCGCCGACACGGATGTCCGACTCGGGCAGTCGCTGGCGGGCCACCGCGACCAACCGCGGCGCTGCGTCGATGCCGGCCACGCTCGCGCCCAGCAAGGAGGCGAGCTCCATCGCCAGCCCCGACCCGCAGGCCAGGTCGAGGAGCCGGTCACCGTCCCCAACGCCGAGCCGGTGCTGCAGGGAGACGTACTCCCGGACGTTGGCCGGCTCGCTGAGTGTCGAGAACTCGGCCGCCCGCCTGCCCCACCCCTCGTCGACCATCTTCCAGGCGTCGGGGTCGTGAGCGTTCATCTGGCGACGATAGGGCACGTCCGCACCCCGGAGCGAGGTGCGGACTGGGGCCGGTTTCCCAGGTTAAGAACCCAAACCGCCTCTTCACACACGATGCGCGGTGTGTGAAGAGGCAGCTTCTTGTGTGCAGAGCCGGAACCCACCTCGCATCCACAGGGTCCATCGACGAGCCCGGGCTCCACAGGTACGCCGATCGCGGGGTGCGGCTTGAAGCTGGCGCCGGAACCATCCGGGCCATGGACGATCCGCTGCGCATCATCGCCAGGGCCCACGGGGTGTTCCTCCGGCGCGAAGCCCTCGAGTGCGGCTATGACGACAAGGGGATAGCCAAGATGGTGCGGGCTGGGGTGTGGCACCGGGTTCGCCACGGGTGCTACTGCTTCGCCGACGTGTGGGCGACGTACACCGGAGAAGAGCGCCACCTGTGCCTCGCCCGTGCCGTGCTCCGCACCACGCCTGGCTCGGTGGTGCTCAGCCACACGACGGCATTGCTGGTGCACGGGATCGCCGTCTGGGGTGCCGACCTGACCCGGGTGCACGTCACGCGACTCGACAAGGGTGCGGGTCGACGTGAGCGCGACGTGGAGCACCATGTCGGCCGTGTTCTCGAGGACGATGTCTGCGAGATCGACCGCCTGCCTACGGTGACAGCCGCTAGGGCAGTGATCGAAGCGGCGACGCTGCTCTCCATGGAGGCCGCGCTCGTCTCGGCCGACTCGGCTCTGCACCGTCGAAAGTGCACACCAGCCGAGCTGCACCGCATCTTCGAGCGACTGAACCACTGGCCCGGTTCGCAGAGCATCCATGTCGTCCTGCACCACATGGACGGTCGCGCCGAGTCTCCGGGCGAGACCCGGTCGCGCATGCTGTTCCGGCGCCAGGGCCTTCCCCGGCCGGAGCTGCAGTTCGAGGTCTATGACCAGAACGGTCGGCTGGTGGCTGTCACCGACTTCGTCTGGCACGACAAGAAGGCCTTCGGCGAGTTCGACGGCAAGGTGAAATACGGCCGGTTGCTCAAACCCGGCCAGGACGCCGGGGAGGTCGTCTTCCAGGAGAAGCAGCGGGAGGACCTGGTCCGGTCGTTGACCGGCTACGGATGTGGTCGGCTCGTCTGGGTCGACCTCTCGCGACCGGATGAGACGGGCGAGCGGTTTCGTCGGCTCCTCGGCTGAGAGCACCGTGCCGGCGTACGCCGCGATCGTGTTGGGGCGACCGACCTCGCACATGAAACTGCCTCTTCACACACCGCGCATGATGTGTGAAGAGGCAGTTTGGGTTCATCACCTGGGAAACCGGCCACCCGTTCCCAGACCGGTCGATCAGGTCACACGTCGAACTGGCCGGCCTCCAGGCGCGCCTTGACGTCGGAGAGGAACCGCCCGGCGTCGGCGCCGTCGACCAGCTGGTGGTCGTAGGTCAGCGCGAGGTAGACCATGTGCCGCACGGCGATCGTCTCGCCGAGGTTGGGGTCGTCGATCACGACCGCGCGCTTGACCACCGTGCCCGGCCCGAGGATGGCCACCTGGGGCTTGTTGATGATCGGGGTGTCCCAGAGGGCACCCACACTGCCCAGGTTGGTGATCGTGAACGTGCCGCCCGACAGGTCGTCGGGGCCGATCTTGTTGGTGCGTGTGCGCTCGGCGACGTCTGCGATCTTCTTGGCGAGCCCGGCGATCGACAGGTCGCCGGCCTCCTTGACCACCGGGGTCAGCAGACCCTTCTCGGTGTCCACGGCGAAGGCGATGTTCTCGCTGTCGTGGTAGGTGATCTCGCCGGCCTCGACATCCAGGGTCGCGTTCAGCGCCGGGTGCGACTTGAGCGCGTCGACCGCAGCCTTGGCGAAGAACGGCAGGTAGGACAGCTTCACGCCCTCGCGTGCCAGGAACTCGGCCTTCACGCTGTCGCGCAGGCGCGCGATCTTCGTGACGTCGACCTCGACCACCTGGGTCAGCTGGGCCGAGGTCTGCAGGGACTCGACCATCCGCTTGGCGATGACCTTGCGCAGTCGGCTCATCGGCTCGGTCTTGCCGCGCAGCGGGCTCGGCGACGGAGCGCCGCCCGAGGACTTCTCCTCGGCAGCCGGAGCTGCGGGCGCCTCCCCGGCCTTGGCCGACTCGGCCGCCGCGAGGACGTCCTGCTTGCGGATGCGTCCGCCCACGCCGGTGCCCTCGATGCTCGCGAGGTCGACGCCGTGCTCGGCGGCCATCTTGCGGACCAGGGGAGTGACGTAGCTGCCACCGTCGCTGGAGCTGGCAGGCTCAGACCTGGCGGGTTCCTCCTTGGCCGGCTCCTGCTTGGGCTTGTCCTTGGCCTTGTCCTTGGGCTTGTCCTCGGCCTTGGGCTTCTCCTCGGGCTCGGGCTCGGGCTCGGGCTCCGGCTCGGGCTCCGGCTCCGGCTCGGGCTCCGGCTCGTCTTCCTTGGCCTCGGGCTCGTCCTTCTCGGCCTCCGGCTCCTCGCCGCCACCGTCGTCGTCGCTCGAACCGCCGGACCCGTCGCCGATGATGGCCAGCTCTGCGCCGACCTCGACGGTCTCGTCCTCCTCGGCCTTGATCTCCAGCAGGGTGCCGGCGACCGGGGAGGGGATCTCGGTGTCGACCTTGTCGGTGGAGACCTCGAGCAGGGGCTCGTCGACCTCCACCTCGTCGCCGACGGACTTCAGCCAGCGGGTGATGGTGCCTTCGGTGACCGACTCGCCCAGGGCCGGCAGCGTGACCGGAGTGCCTCCGCCGCCGCTCTTCTTCGGCTCGGCCGGCTTCTGCTCCTCCTCCTCGTCCTCCATGGACCCGTCGGTGTCCTCGTCGGACTCGCCCTCGTCGTCGGAGTCGCCCTCGTCGTCGGAGTCGTCGGACTCGTCGGACTCGCCCTCGTCATCGGCCTCCTCCGACCCGGCCGCCTCGTCCTCGCCGGCGTCCGCAGAGTCGTCGGTCTCCTCGGTGTCCTCGGACTCCTCGGAGTCCGATCCGGCGTCCGAGTCGCCCCCCTCACCCTCGTCGCCGATGGTGCAGAGGACCGCACCGACCTCGACGGTCTCGTCCTCCTCGGCCTTGATCTCCAGCAGGGTGCCGGCGACCGGGGAGGGGATCTCGGTGTCGACCTTGTCGGTGGAGACCTCGAGCAGGGGCTCGTCGACCTCGACGGTGTCTCCCACCTGCTTGAGCCAACGGGTGATGGTGCCTTCGGTGACGGACTCGCCCAGTGCGGGGAGTTCCACGGGTGTCGACATCGGCTTCCTTCGCTCTTGTTCTTCTGTCCGGTTCGAGGCTAGTAGAGAGTCCAGCAGGTCAGGTGTGGGCGTGCAACGGTTTGCCCGCCAACGCCAGGTGGGCTTCGCCCAGCGCTTCGTTCTGGGTCGGGTGCGCGTGCACCAGCGGCGCGACGTCCTCGGGGTAGGCGTCCCAGTTGTAGATCAGCTGGGCCTCACCGATCAGCTCGCCGACCCGCGCGCCGACCATGTGTACGCCGACCACGGGGCCGTCCGTCACGCGCACCAGCTTCACGAACCCCTGCGTCGCGAGGATCTGGCTCTTGCCGTTGCCGCCCAGGTCATAGGTCAGCGTCTCGACGGCGTCGCCGTGCAGCTCACGTGCCTGCGACTCGGTGAGTCCCACCGAGGCGACCTCGGGATCGGAGTAGGTGACGCGCGGGATGCCGGTCTCGTCGATGACAGCGGGGGAGAGTCCGGCGATCTCTTCGGCGACGAAGACCCCCTGCTGGAACCCGCGGTGGGCGAGCTGTAGGCCGGGAACGATGTCGCCCACGGCGTAGACGCCTTCGACGCTGGTGCGGCAGCACTCGTCGGTGGTCACGAAGCCACGCTCCATCGTGATGCCCTGCTCCTCATAGCCCAGCCCCTCGGTCACGGGGCCGCGGCCGACGGCGACGAGCAACAGGTCGGCCTCGAAGGTCTTGCCACCCTCGACGGTCACGCTGACCCCGGTGTCGGTGGTCTTCACGGACTCGAAGCGGGTGCCGAGCGAGAAGGAGATCTTGCGCTTGCGGAACGCACGCTCGAGCGCCTTGGAGGACTGCTCGTCCTCGGCGGGCACGAGGTGTGGCAGCGCCTCGATGATGGTGACCTCGGCGCCGAAGGACCGCCATACGCTCGCGAACTCGCAACCGATGACACCGCCGCCGAGGACGATCACCGACTTCGGCACCGACTCCAGGCGCAGCGCCTGCTCCGAGGTGAGCACCCGCGTGCCGTCGACGTCGAGGCCGGGAAGGGAACGTGAGTACGAGCCGGAGGCGAGCACGACCGCCTTGCCGACGTAGGACGTGCCGTCGACCTCGACGGTCCGGGGGCCGGTGAGCCTGCCGCTGCCTTCCACGACGGTGATGCCACGACCCTTGATCAGTCCCGTGAGGCCCTTGAAGAGTCGGCTCACGACGCCGTCCTTGTAGGTGTTCACCCCGGGCATGTCGATGCCGTCCAGGGTCGCCCTGACGCCGAACTTCTCCGACTCGCGGGCAGCATCGGCGACCTCGGCCGCGTGCAGCAGTGCCTTGGTCGGGATGCAACCGACGTGCAGGCAGGTGCCGCCGAGCTTGTCCTTCTCGACCAGGGCGACGCTGAGGCCCAGCTGCGCAGCGCGCAGCGCGCACGCGTAGCCTCCCGACCCCGCTCCCAGGATCACCACGTCGAACTCGTTGCCCTCGACTGAGCCGTCCGGCACGTCTGCCTCCAGTCCCTCGATGTGTCGGACTTCATCCAATCACCCCGCTGGTACCGCCCCGACAACACGTCGTGTTGGCGTGTGGCACGACCCCCGATACGACACACTTGACGCCATGGGTCTGCTCGATCGCTTCCGACGCCGTGGCCGCGGCACCGGTTCCACGGGTGCGATCGTGCGGGGGTCCGACGACGAGGACCAGCAGCACCTGCTCCAGTTCATCCGCGCCCGCAGGGGCGTCGAAGGGTTCGTCGAGCCCCGCACGACCGTCACGGACGTGACCCTGTTGCTCGTCGCCCACGACGGTGAGTGGACCCGTCGCCGGGTGCCCTCGGTCGAGTGGGCGCACAAGTTCGCGAACCGCAACGGCGTCCCGTCCTACGACGCCGGGCTGGTCGGCATCCCCGACCGGATGCGGGAGTACAACCGGGTCCAGAAGGAACGGCTCAAGAAGCAGCTCGACCGGGACCTCGACGGTCCGAGCGACTCCTAGTCGCCAGCGACCTCGTCGACCTCGCCGGTCTCGTCCTCGGCGTCCTCGTTGCCCGTCCCGGCGAGCGCTGCGGCGTACTCCACCAGGGTGGAGATGCCGTAGCCGGTCGCACCCGCGGGGACGTGCCCCCACGGCCCGCCCGTGTTCCAGGCCGGCCCGGCGATGTCGAGGTGAGCCCAGGGCCGGTCGTCGACGAACTCCTCGAGGAAGGCGGCCGCGAACAGAGCTGATCCCCACCTGACCCAGTTGTGCTGCAGCACGTCGGCGATCTTGCTCTCGGTGCGGACGGCCTCGCGGGTCTCGTCGGGGATGGGCAACCGCCAGAGCATCTCGCCGCTCGCCTCCGCAGCCGCGGAGATCGCGGCCGTGGTCGCGTCGTCGCCGAACACGCCCGCGACCTTCTCGCCCAGCGCGACGATGCACGGTCCGGTCAGCGTCGCGACGTCGATGATCGCGTCGGGCGCGTCCTGGGCCGCCATCGCCAGTGCGTCCGCCAGGATCAGCCGCCCCTCAGCGTCGGTGTTGGTGACCTCGACGGTCTTGCCGTTGAACATCGTGAGCACGTCGCCGGGACGCATCGCGGTCCCGGAGACCATGTTCTCCGCCATCGGGGCGTACGTCGTCACGGCGACCGGGATCTCCAGGGCGGCGATGGCGAACGTCGCGGCGATCACGGCGGCCGCTCCACCCATGTCGTACTTCATGGTCGCCATCGAGCTGCCCGGCTTGATCGTCAGCCCGCCGGAGTCGTAGGTGATCCCCTTGCCGATGAAGGCGACCCTGGCGCGCGCGTTCTCCGGCGCCCAGGTCAGCTTGACCAGGCGGGGCGGGTTCGCCGAGCCGAGACCGACACCCAGGATGCCGCCGCAGCCGAGATCGGCGAGCTCGTCGGGCTCCAGCACCTCGATGCCGACGACCGGCTTGGCACGACCGCTGCGCTCCTTGCCGAGCTTCTGCACCTCCTCGGCGAAGAGTGCGGGCGTCAGGTCGTTGGGCGGGGTGTTGACCCAGTCGCGGGCACGGTGGACCAGGTCGGCCACGGTCCGCGCCGTCTCCAGGGCCTTGACCGCCTCGGGTCGCCGCGCCGCGTCACTGAGGACCGACACGTCGGCGACCCCCGAGTCGTCGGAGCCGGACTTGTAGCGCTTGAACGAGTAGGTGCCCAGCAGGAACCCGTCGGCGACAGCACGCACGTGGTCCGCGTCGTGGGCCGGCAGCGCCAGGGCGACCGAGGCTGCGTTGCCGAGGTTGCGAGCCGCGACCCCGGCGGCGCGCCGCACGCGCTCGAGGGTGAGGGAGTCCCGAGGTCCCAGGCCCACCACGAGCAGCTGCCCTGCCTTGATCGTGTCGCCGGTCGGCACGCGGAGCACCTCGCCGGAGTCTCCCCGGAAACCCATCGCGCTGAGCATCGGCTTGAACCTGCGGCCGTACGCCGTCGCGACGTCCTCGGCGCCCGGGCACGCGACGAGGTCACCCTTGGAGGTCCCTCTGGACATCTGGGCCACGCCGATCACCACCAGGTCGGTGCGGGTCTTGGCCGGACTGCCCTTGCGGAGCGTGTACGTCGTCACGGTCGGCCATGCTAGATGAGCAAGTCCAAGGGGGAGCACGCTGCGCCTTGGACTTACCCATCCGGGCGCTGCCCCGGGGACGGGTGTGCCGGCTGGGGTAACTTGCCACGCATGTCGCTCAAGCAGTCCGCCCTCCACGACCGGCACGTCGCCCTCGGAGCGAAGTTCGCCGAGTTCGGCGGCTGGGAGATGCCGCTCGAATATCCGACCGGGGTGCTCAAGGAGCATGCCGCTGTGCGCGGATCCGTCGGCATCTTCGACGTGAGCCACCTCGGCAAGGTCGTCGTCCGCGGTCCCGGTGCAGCGGCGTACCTCAACCGCTGCCTGACCAACGACCTCGACCGGATCGGACCGGGTCGGGCGCAGTACACGCTGGCCTGCGACGACGCCACCGGTGGTGTGGTCGACGACCTGATCGCCTACTACCGCGCTGACGACCACGTCCTGCTCGTCCCCAACGCAGCCAACTCGGCCGAGGTGAAGCGACGGCTCGAGGACGGTCTGCCCGACGGGATCTCGATCACCGACCACCACCAGACGCACGCTGTGCTGGCGGTGCAGGGCAGCAGGTCCGACGAGGTGCTCTCCGCCCTCGGCCTGCCCACCGGCCACGACTACATGTCCTTCGAGGTCACCCCGTTCGAGGGCCACGAGCTGGTGGTCTGCCGCACGGGCTACACCGGCGAGCGCGGCTATGAGCTGATCGTGGACAACGCAGTGGCACCGGCGCTCTGGGACGCGCTGCTCGCCGCGGGGCCCTTCGACGTCGCACCGTGCGGTCTCGGGGCCCGCGACACGCTGCGCACCGAGATGGGCTACCCGCTCCACGGGCAGGACATCAGCCTCGAGGTCACCCCCAACCAGGCCAGGCTGGGCTGGGCGATCGGCTGGTCGAAGCCCGAGTTCTGGGGGCGGCAGGCCCTGACCGAGGAGAAGGCTGCCGGCGTGCGGGTGACGCTGCGAGGACTCGTGGCGCAGGGGCGCGGGATCGCGCGACCCGGCATGAGCGTCAAGGTGACCCAGGACCTGCCGATCGGGCACGTCACCTCCGGGACGTTCTCCCCGACGCTGCGCAAGGGCGTCGCGCTGGCCCTGGTGAACAGCCAGATCCAGCTGGATGCGGAGGTCCTCGTGGACGTGCGAGGTCGGGCCGAGGTCTTCGTGGTCACCAAGCCGCCGTTCGTGGAGACCGACCTTCGTGAGCCCTGAGTGCACCCACACCCCACCGACCCAGACCAGAGAGGCACAGCTGTGACGAACACTCCCGAGCCGGCCTTCGGCTCATCCCCGCGCCGTGCGGACCAGATCCCGTGGTGGTGGCAGCTGCTGGACACCGACGGCCGCGTGATCAGCGCCGAGCGCACCGAGTTCCCCACGCGCAGCGACGCGGAGACGTGGCTGGGGGAGGCCTATCCGGAGCTCGCCGAGGACGGTGTCTCGGCGGTCACGTTGTTCGAGGGCGACCGCGAGGTCTACGGCCCGATGTCGCTCGAGCCGAGCTAGCGGGGAGCGCCGCCGACCTTGACGCGCGGCTTGGGCATCCGCAGCCAGCGCAGCTGGAGGACGCGCATGATCGCGTAGAAGGTGGTGCCGCGCATGCTCTCGTCCGGGAACTTCTCGCGCAGCTTGCGCTTGAGGCGGAACAGCAGCCACACCGTGTCGAGGGCGACCACGATGATGGTCGTGCTCCACAGGGCGTTGCTGAAGCTCTGCAGGCTGGAGTTGCCGGAGTACTGCAGCACCATGATCACGACGAGCAGTGGCAGCAGGAACTCCGCGACCGAGATGCGTGCGTCGATGTAGTTGCGGATGAACTTCTTGACCGGCCCCTGGTCGCGGGCGGGCAGGTAGCGCTCGTCCCCGGTCTTCATGCCCTCGCGCACCTTCGCGTTCGACTGTGCGCGCTGGTCGCGGAGCACCTTCTGGGCCGCCTTCTTGTCCTGGGGGGCGCGGGCTCGCTCCTTGCGGGCCTGCTCTGCCTCCCTGCGGGAAGGGGTCGGTCGTCCCTTCGCGCCGGGCCCCTTCTCGGGGGCGACGGTCTGCGAGCTGTCAGTCTTGGTACGGCGGAACACAGGTCCTTCTCGAGGGGCAGGTCGTGGAGGTGGCGTCGGACGGGATGGTCAGCCTACCGGTCGGACCGGCCGTCCAGCCCCAGCCAGGTGGCGGCTCGGTCCTCGCGTCGGGTCCTCGCCGCGGGCCCTCGTGAGGCTGGGCCCGGTTAGGTAGGTTGAGCCCCATGAGCATGATGAAGCGGATCAGCATGATCTTCCGTGCGAAGGCCAACAAGGCGCTCGACGCCGCAGAGGACCCGCGGGAGACCCTGGACTACAGCTATCAGCGCCAGGTCGAGATGTTGACCAAGGTGCGGCGGGGTGTGGCCGACGTGGCCACCAGCCGCAAGCGCGTCGAGCTGCAGATGAACCAGCTCAAGACCCAGTCCGGCAAGCTCACCGCGCAGGCCGAGAAGGCGCTGTCGATGGGTCGGGAGGACTTGGCCCGCGAGGCGCTCACGCGCAAGTCCGGGATCACCGGTCAGCTCAGCGACCTCGAGGCCCAGCACGCCCAGCTCCAGGGCGAGGAGGAGAAGCTCACCCTGGCCTCGCAGCGTCTCCAGGCCAAGGTCGAGTCGTTCCGCACCAAGAAGGAGACGATCAAGGCGACCTACACCGCCGCCGAGGCCCAGACGCGGATCAACGAGGCGTTCTCGGGCATCTCCGAGGAGATGGGCGACGTGGGTCTCGCCGTGCAGCGGGCCGAGGACAAGACCGCGCAGATGCAGGCACGTGCAGGTGCCATCGACGAGCTGATCGCCTCTGGTGCCCTCGACGACGCGAGCTCGATCGGCGGTGGCGACGACATCAGCCGCGAGCTGGACTCGATGAGCTCCGCAGCCGACGTCGAGGCCGAGCTCGCCGCGCTCAAGGGCGGCGGGGCGCCGGCGATCGACGCGGCCGGGACCCCCGAGCTCGAGGCGCAGTCCGACCCGACTTCGGCACCGCAGGACACACCGGTCGAGAAGGGTCAGCCCTCATGATCGTCCGGATCCTGGGCGAGGGGCAGCTCGAGGTCCCCGACGAGCAGCTCGAGACCCTCAACGAGCTCGACTCAGCCGTCGAGTCGGCGGTCGAGTCCGGGGACGACACCACGTTCGCCACGGCGCTGGCGGCACTGCTGGACGGCGTACGCCGGGCCGGGCAGCCGCTGGCGGAGGACTCGCTCGAGGACTCCGACCTGATCCTGCCTCCCGGGGACGCCACCCTCGAGGAGGTCCGGGAGCTGCTGAGTGACGACGGCCTCATCCCGGGCTGAAACTCCCCGATCCCACCACTCGTTCACCAGACATGGCCCGCACCCGCTTCGTCCCCGACACCGGACTCACCGTCCGGATGACCGCCGTGATGTTCCTGCTCGGCGCTGCCTTCGTGGCCGTCGTCGTGGTGCTGATGTCGGTGGCCCCACCCGGTTGGGCCGTGATCATCGGCCTGGTCGGCATCGGGATCGCGTTCTTCCAGTGGTGGAACTCCGACAAGGCGGCGCTGCGTGCCATGGGCGCCCGCGAGGTGACCCCGGAGCAGGCTCCTGAGCTGCACGGCATGATCGACCGCCTGTGCGCGATGGCCGACATGCCCAAGCCACGCGTCGCCATCGCCGACACCCCGCTGCCCAACGCCTTCGCCACCGGACGGTCGCCCAGCCACTCGGCTGTCTGCGTCACGACCGGCATCCTGCACACACTCACGGCCGAGGAGCTCGAGGGCGTGCTCGCCCACGAGCTGTCCCACGTGGCCCACCGCGACGTGCTGGTGATGACGCTCGCAGCGTCCGCGGGCATCGTCGCCGGCATGGTCACCCGCGGCGCCCAGTTCGGGATGCTGGGGATGGGCCGGTCTCGCAGCAACGACAACAACGGTGGTGGCGCCATCGGTGTGTTCGCCGTCCTGATCATCAGCCTGGTCGTCTATGCGATCAGCTTCCTGCTGCTGCGCCTGCTCTCCCGCTACCGCGAGCTGTGTGCCGACAGGTCCGGCGCCTACCTGACCCAGAAGCCGGCGGCGCTCGCCTCGGCCCTGACCAAGGTCAGCGGCCAGATGAACGCGGTCCCCGAGCGCGACCTGCGGGCGGCCCAGTCGATGAACGCGCTGTTCATCACCCCGGCGATCCGCGGCCTGGCGCTCGGCACGATCACCGCGACGCACCCGCCCCTGGAGCAGCGTCTCGACCAGCTGGCCAAGATCGCCTCCAGCCTCGGTCAGGAGCTGTAGCCACAGATGGGGCTGTGGGATGCGCTGCGCGGACACACGACACCGCGCAAGGCCAACCTCGACGCCCTGTTCGCGCTGCCGTCCGCCGCCCTCACCCTCGAGGCCTCGCTCGGCCTGCACCCCACCGGCACCGGAGCCGTGTGCTTCCGGGCCGCCGAGGGGATGGCCTCGGCCGCGACCCAGCAGGAGGCCTCCGCCCTGGTCGCGGTCGACGGCGGGCCGAGGACCGAGAGTCGGGTCGACGAGTACGGCTACACCTGGCTCACCGTGCGCACCGACCCGCCCGACACGGCGGAGCTGGTCACCGAGCTGCACGCGGTCAACTCGGCCCTCGAGGTGCAGGGTTTCGGTCCCGGGCTGTTGTGCTCCACCATCGGGTTCCGCTCCGGGACCGGGGCGACCGCCTACGTGGTCTACCTCTACAAGCGCGGCACCTTCTATCCCTTCTGCCCGACCGGCACGTCGAGTCGCGACCCGCTGATGGAGCGCCAGGTCCGCGACGCCGTGGGTGCGGACCTCCACCTCGAGGACGACACCTCGCGCTGGATGCCGATCTGGGGCATGCCCGGCGACTGAGCCGACGTGCCCGAGGACCTGCGGGGCCGCTCAGTCGCGGTGCGACTTGCCCGGAAGGTCGAGCATCCGCTGGAGCGCGACCTTGGCCCAGTGCTCGGTCTCCTCGTCGACCTCGATCACGTTGACGAGCTGTCCCTGAGCCAGTGACTCCAGCGCCCACACCAGGTGGGGGAGGTCGATCCGGTTCATCGTCGAGCAGTAGCAGACGGTCTTGTCCAGGAACACGATGTCCTGCTCCGGGTGGGCGTCGGCCAGGCGCTTGACCAGGTTGAGCTCGGTGCCGATCGCCCACGACGAACCGGCAGGAGCCGCCTCGACGGTCTTGATGATGAACTCGGTCGACCCGACCAGGTCGGCCTTGGTGACGACCTCGTGGCGGCACTCGGGGTGCACCAGGATCTGTACGCCGGGAATGGTGGCCCTGAGCTCGTCGACCACCTGCTCCGAGAACCGGCCGTGCACCGAGCAGTGTCCCTTCCACAGGATCACGCGCGCGTCACGCAGCTGCTCGGCGCTCAGCCCTCCGCCGGGGAGCAGGGGGTTCCACACGACGCAGTCCTCGAGGGCCAGGCCCATCTCGAGCACGGCCGTGTTGCGACCGAGGTGCTGGTCGGGCAGGAAGAGCACCTTGGTGTCCGGGCCCTTCTGCTCGAAGGCCCACTCGAGCGCCGCCTGGGCGTTGGAGGAGGTGCACACGGCACCGTCGTGACGACCGCAGAACGCCTTGATGTCCGCGGAGGAGTTCATGTAGGTGATCGGCACGACCACGTCGGCGACGCCCGCGTCGCTCAGGGCGTCCCAGGTGTCCTCGACCTGGGCGAGGCGCGCCATGTCGGCCATCGAGCAGCCGGCTGCGAGGTCGGGGAGGACGACCTTCTGCTCGGGCGCGGTGAGGATGTCGGCCGACTCGGCCATGAAGTGCACTCCGCAGAACACGATGAACTCGGCCTGGGGCCTCGCCGCGGCGTCCCGGGCGAGCTTGAAGGAGTCGCCGGTGACGTCGGCGAACGCGATCACCTCGTCGCGCTGGTAGTGGTGCCCGAGCACGAACACGCGCTCCCCGAGCTTCTCCTTGGCCGCGCGGGCGCGGGCCACCAGGTCCGGGTCGGAAGCAGCCGGGAGGTCGCCGGGGCACTCCACCCCGCGCTCCGAGGAGCGGTCGGTGCCCAGGCCCAGCGGCAGCAGCGGAAGGTCGACGGTCGTCATGGTCGAAGTCTTCCACGCGCTCACATGAGTGCGTCGTTGTGCAGGTAGGGAGTCGGGGGGCGCATGCCTCGCAGGGCGAGGTAGCCGGACAGGGACACCGACAGACGTGCCGCCAGTCCCACGTCGACCGCCCACTCGTTGGCCTGGGTCACGTTGGCGACCGCGACCGTCGACCCGGCCGGGTGGGCGGCGAGCGCCTCCCAGAGCAGGCGCTGAGCCGTCCGGGCGTTGGTGGCGCCGAGCAGGCAGGGGCGGAGCTCCGCGTCGAGGTAGACGTAGCCCGAGCCGGTGGTGTGGTCGGTGACCAGCAGCCGATACATCGAGGCCAGCAGCGGGTGATCGACGCCGTGCGCGGCGTCACGCCGCTGCCGGTCGATGGAGTCCATCAGGTCGAAGTCCGACGCAGTGCCCTCGCGGACGTGCTCGACGATCGGGAGCTGGCTGCGGTCGACCTCACCCCGCAGGGTCATCTCCGGGTGCAGCGAGAAGCCGGCGGTGCGGTAGCGGCGATAGGCCTTCGGGTCCGCGCTCGAAGCGAACATGCCGCGCAGGCAGCCGCGTGAGTAGGACAGGGCAGCGTCGAGCAGCGGCCGGCCAATGCCCGCACCCTGGAACCCGGGTCGCACGTAGAACGATGCGAGCAACCACAGCAGCTCACGCCGGAACGACACCACGAACCCGATCTGTTCGCCGTCGCGGTCGGCGACCCAGCACCCACGCGGATCATGGGCCAGCAGGTGGCTGGTGCGGGCGAGCCACTGGCTGGCCCGGACCGGCGTGCGCGCCGCGACCGGCGGCTTCCCGGTAGGTGCCGTGTAGCGCTCGGCCCCGGCGTTGGCCTCGGCGGAGAGCGCCTCGGACGCCGCGACATCCTCCGGACGCATCGGCCGGATCACCAGCTCACCCATGGCTGCGACCCTAGTGATGACCGCAGACAGGGCCGGAACCGGTGACACGGCAAGATGGCGGGCATGCGCGTCGTCTTTGCTCCCGACAAGTTCGCCGGCACCTTGAGCGCGGTGGAGGCTGCCGCGGCGATGGCCCGTGGGTGGTCGCGACGCGCGCCCGACGACGAGCTGGTGCAGATCCCGATGTCCGACGGCGGCCCCGGGTTCGTCGACGTGCTCCACACGGCGCTGGGGGGTGAGCTGCACGCGACCACGGTGACCGGCCCCTACGGCGAGCCCACGCCCGCCGCTGTGCTGGTGGTCGGTGGTGCGGCGTACGTCGAGAGCGCCCAGGCTGTCGGGCTCCACCTGACCCCGCCCGAGGACCGTGACCCGGAACGGGCGCACACCCGTGGGCTGGGGGAGCTGCTCGGTGAGGCTCTCGCCACCGGGGCACGGCGGATCGTGATCGGTCTCGGGGGCTCGGCCACCAACGACGGGGGCGCCGGCATGCTCGCCGCCCTCGGGGCGACTGCCGAGGGCGGCGCGCTCGATGCCGGTCCGGCCGGGCTGGCCGAGCTCACGGCCGTCGACCTCGAGCCCGTGCGATCGCGCTTCTCCGGGGTCGAGCTGGTGATGGCCAGCGACGTCGACAATCCCCTGCTCGGCATCAACGGCGCCACCAAGATCTATGGTCCCCAGAAGGGGTTGCCAGAGGAGCGCCTGGTCACGGTCGACGGGTGGCTCCAGCGCTTCGCGGAGGTGACCGACCGCAAGCTCGCCGCCCAGAAGGGTGGCGGAGCGGCGGGCGGGCTGGGCTTCGCGCTGATGCTGCTCGGTGCCAGTCGTACGCCGGGGGTCACGCTGGTCTCCGACGCGGTCGGGCTGTCCGGTCACCTCGAGAAGGCCGACCTCGCGGTGACGGGGGAGGGAGCCTTCGACTTCTCCTCGCGCTCGGGGAAGGTGCCCTACGGCGTCGCCGAGGTCGCGACCCGTTCGCTGGTCCCGTGCATCGCCCTCGCGGGGCAGGTGCTGGTCGGGTCACGTGAGATGCGGGCGCTGGGCGTGGAGTCGGCCTACTCGCTGGTCGACCTGGTGGGCGAGGAGAGGGCGATGGGCGCCCCTGCCGATGCCCTGGCCGACCTCGCCGAGCGGACCGCTCGCACCTGGTCGCGCTGAGCCCCCACTCGCGGTGTGGTGGCGGGGAATAACCGTCCGTGTGCGACCATTGGACCTGTAGCACGGCACCCTCGAACACCTTTGGAGAGCCCATGACCGAGCAGGTCGACACCGCTCAGCAGATCGCCACTGACGGCATCAACGTCTCAGACACCGCGTCGTCCAAGGTCAAGAGCCTGTTGGAGCAAGAAGGTCGCGACGACCTCCAGCTGCGCATCGCCGTCCAGCCCGGCGGTTGCTCCGGACTGCGTTACCAGCTCTTCTTCGACGAGCGCACCCTCGACGGCGACGTGGTCACCGACTTCAACGGCGTCTCCGTGGTCGTCGACCGGATGAGCGTTCCCTACCTCAACGGCGCGACCATCGACTTCGTGGACACGATCGAGAAGCAGGGCTTCACGATCGACAACCCCAACGCCACGGGCTCGTGCGCGTGCGGTGACTCGTTCCACTGAGCGAGACCCGTTGAGTCGAGACAACCCAGGACACAAACGAAGAGGCGGCCCCCGAGGGGGGCCGCCTCTTCGTCGTTCGAGTGGGCTCAGTCCAGGTGCAGGTGCAGCCGTGAGGCGAGGTGGGCAGCCGCGTCGCTGACCTCGATCCGGGGCTTGGCGATCTCGCGGGGGTAGTCGGCGTAGGCGATGGAGGGGGCCGGCATGGCGATGGTCTTCTCGTCGATGGCCCCCCTGGTGCGCTGGCGGGGGAGGGCGATGTGGGACTCGCAGGCGGCAGCGTCGTCGCGCATCTGGCCGGCGGTGTCGGCGTCGTCGTAGGCGAGGCGTTCGTAGGTCATGGCCCGACGCTAGGTGCTACCAACGGGTACTCCTACGTGTACCGCTCGGTAGGCTGCAGAACTCACGCAGATCTCACGTGGCCGAAACTTTCCAGACATTCGAGGACCTACATGTCGCTGCTCATCGCCGGCTCGATCGCCACCGACCACCTGATGAACTTCGGGGGCAAGTTCGCCGACTCCCTCGTGGTCGAGCAGCTGGACAAGCTGTCGGTCTCCTTCCTCGTCGAGGACCTCGAGATCCGTCGCGGTGGCTGTGCCGGCAACATCTGCTTCGGCCTCGGCCGGCTGGGGCTGCGGCCGGTGCTCGTGGGGGCCGCCGGCGAGGACTTCGGCGACTACCGGTCCTGGCTCGAGCGGCACGGGGTCGACTGCGACTCGGTGCGCATCTCCGAGGACCTGCACACGGCGCGCTTCGTGTGCACCACCGACGCCACCATGGCCCAGTTCGCCAGCTTCTACCCCGGCGCGATGAGCGAGGCCCGCCTGATCGAGCTGGGTCCGATCGCCCGACGGGTGGGGGAGCCGACGTTCGTGCTCGTCGGTCCCGACGACCCGCAGGGGATGGTCCGCCACACCCAGGAGTGTCGCCAGCGCGGCTATGCGTTCATCGCCGATCCGAGCCAGCAGCTGGCCTTCGGCGAGGGGGACATGATCCGCGAGCTGGTCGACGGCGCGGCGTACCTGTTCTCCAACGAGTACGAGTCGCACCTGATCCAGTCCAAGACCGGCTGGACGGCCGAGGAGATCCTCGAGCGCGTCGGCACCCAGGTGATCACGATGGGGCCGGACGGCGTCCGGATCGTCGGCAGCGACCAGGAGAAGATCGAGGTCCCAGCCGTTCCGGGCGTGGCAGCCGTCGAGCCGACCGGTGTGGGCGACGCGTTCCGCTCCGGCTTCCTGGCCGCCCTGGAGTGGCGGCTGCCCCACGAGCGCGCCGCGCAGGTGGGTTGCGTGCTCGCGGCCTATGTCGTGGAGCAGGTCGGCACCCAGGAGTACACCTTCACCCCGGAGCAGTTCGTCGCGCGCGTGGCCCAGGCCTACGGCGACGCGGCGGCCGACGACGTGCGCCCGCACCTCCTGGCTAGCTGACGCGCCTCACCACGTAGGTCGGCACGCCGTCCCCGGCGGTCTCCTGCCCGACGTAGTCCTGGCCGCGCATGCGGCACCAGGCCTGTACGTCGACCCGCGCCGCCGCGTCGTCGGCGGTGAGAGCCACGGTGTCGCCGACCGCGATGCCGGCCATCGCCTTGGCGAGCTCGATGATCGGTCGCGGGCACGCCACCCCCCGGCAGTCCAGCTCCAGCCTCATCGAGGCACACCGGCCTGGGTGCGCAGCCGCGCCACCACGCCGGGCAGCTCAGCGGCCAGCCGGTGCACCGCCGAGGGAGGGGTGTCCCGGCCGAGGGAGATCCGCACGTTGCCGTGGGTGAGGGCCCCCATCGCCGCGAGGACGTGACTGGGCTCCAGCGTGCTGGCCGTGCAGGCGGAGCCGCTCGCCACCGCGAAGCCGAGCCTGTCCAGCTCGGAGACGAGCGCCTCGCCGTCGACGTAGAGACACGAGAAGGCAACCAGGTGGGGGAGCCGGTCGCCCGGCGCCAGGAAGACCTCGGTGTCAGGGATCGCGCGGGCCGCGTCGGCCAGCAGGCGGGTCAGCTCGGTGTGCTGCGCGGCGAGGCGCGGCCGCTCCTCGATGGTTGCCCGGAGTGCCGCGGCGGCCGCCAGCGCGCCGGGGACGTTCTCGAACCCGGTCGCTCGCTCCTCGACGCGCTCGTCTCCCGGGAACGGGTTGCGCCATCGGGCCGACCGTCGCACCAGGAGCACCCCGATGCCCGCCGGGCCACCCCACTTGTGGGCCGAGGCGGTGGCGGCCGCCCAGCCGGAGGGCAGGGCGAGGTGGCCGGCCGACGCGCACGCGTCCACGAACAGAGGCGCGTCGGTCAGGGCAGCGACCTCCTCGACGGGCTGGCACACCCCGACCTCGGGGTTCGCCGACTGGAGCGCGATCACGGCGGGTTCGCCGTGCGCCTCGATCGCCCCGGCGACGGTGGCGGTGCTCACACGGCCGTCCCGGTCGACCGGGACCGTCTCGGTGGCGCCTCCCCGGCCGGCGTGCCAGGTCCCGGCATGGAGCACCGCCGAGTGCTCGACGCTGGAGGCGAGCAGGAGGTTGCCGTGTCGAGCCTGCCCTGCGAGCAGCCCGAGCACGCCCAGGTGGCAGGCATGCGTCCCGCTCGGGGTGAACGTGACCTCGTCGGGATGCACGTCGAGGCACTCGGCGACCACGGCGCGGGCGTTGTCCAGCAGCAGTCGTGCCTCGCGGGCCGGTCGGTGCAGTCGCCGCGGGTCGGCGTACCCCCGCTCGATCGCCTGCAGCAGGACCTCCCGCGCTGCGGGGTGCAGGGGGGCACTCGAGGCGTGATCGAGGTACGCCGGGGCGGGGACGCCCGATTCGTCGCCCCGGTGGGCACACGCGCCATCTGTCACAGGGCAAAACCTACCGGCGACCTGCCCGGTGATCGGGGGGTCGTCAGTAGTAGGGTTTCGGTGACCGAAGTTGGCTGTCCGTGACGACGTCGTCTGCTTACGAAAGGGCTCGTCTGTGAGTCTGCAGCTCCCTCAGCGCTTCCGCCGTGCGGCGCTCGGAGGCCTGATGGCCACCGCGCTGCTGTTCCTCAGCGGTTGCTCGTCAGAGACTGAAGGCGAGATCAAGCGCCTGGCCATGCCCGTGGCCTCCACCAAGGAGGCACCGCTCATCCACGACCTGTGGATGTGGACGTGGCTCGCCGCGATCCTGACCGGCATCGTGGTGTGGGGGCTGATCTTCTACGCCTCGATCCGCTTCCGTCGGCGCAGCGACAACGAGATCCCCGTCCAGACGCGCTACAACCTGCCGATCGAGATCTTCTACACGATCGCGCCGGTCATGATGGTGATCGTCTTCTTCTACTTCACCGTCGACACCCAGAACAAGGTCCTGCACACCTCGGCCAACCCCGACCAGAACGTGACCGTGGTCGGCCAGCAGTGGTCGTGGACCTTCAACTACAACCTGACCTACGACACGAAGAAGAAGTCCTACGAGCCCGACGGCTCGGGTGATGTGGTCCACGAGGGTGGCACGACCGCCGACCGGCCGACCCTGTGGCTGGTCAAGGACAAGAGCGTCACGTTCAACCTCGACTCGCCCGACGTGATCCACTCGTTCTGGGTCCCCGGCTTCCTGTTCAAGATGGACGTCGTCCCGGGCCGCCAGAACCACTTCACGCTCACGCCGACCCGGTCGGGCACGTTCGAGGGGCGCTGCGCGGAGCTGTGCGGCGTCTACCACTCGCGGATGCTGTTCGACGTCAAGGTCACCGACCAGGCGACCTACGACGAGCACCTGCAGGAACTGGCCGACCAGGGCAACACCGGCCCGGCTCTCGGTGCCTCCGAGTCCGGTCAGACGCCCGGACTCGATTCCGAAGACAGCACTGGAGGAGAAGAGTGACCGCCGTCTCCGACGCCCCCACGGGCGCACGCGTCGACCCGCCGAACCCGTCGCTGGGCACCCAGCTGGTGCGGATCCTCACCACCACCGACCACAAGCTGATCGGCAAGCTCTACCTCGGCACCTCGTTCGCGTGGTTCCTGGTGGGCGGCCTGATGGCCCTGGTCATGCGCTCGGAGCTGGCCTTCCCCGGCCAGCAGGTCGTCAACGACGAGCTCTACAACCAGCTGTTCACCATGCACGGCACGATCATGCTGCTGCTGTTCGCGACTCCGTTGTTCTTCGGCTTCGCCAACGTGGTGATGCCGTTGCAGATCGGCTCTCCCGATGTCGCCTTCCCCCGGCTCAACATGCTCAGCTACTGGTTCTTCCTGTTCGGCGGGCTGATCGCCGCCTCCGGCTTCCTGAGCCCCGAGGGTGCCGCCGACTTCGGCTGGACCGCCTACACGCCCCTGTCCAACGCCGTCCGCTCGCCGGGCATCGGCGGTGACCTCTGGGTGATGGGCCTGTGGCTGGCCGGTCTGGGAACCATCCTCGGTGCGGTCAACTTCGTGACCACGATCATCTGCATGCGCGCGCCCGGGATGACGATGTTCCGGATGCCGATCTTCACCTGGAACACCCTGGTGACCAGCCTGCTGGTGCTGATCGCGTTCCCGATCCTGGCCGCCTCGCTGCTGGCCCTGGAGGCGGACCGGAAGTTCGGTGCCCACGTCTTCGACGCCAACCACGGCGGTGCGATCTTGTGGCAGCACCTGTTCTGGTTCTTCGGCCACCCCGAGGTCTACATCATCGCGTTGCCCTTCTTCGGGATCATCACCGAGATCCTGCCGGTCTTCAGCCGCAAGCCGATCTTCGGCTACATCGGCCTCGTGGGCGCGACGCTCGGCATCGCGATCCTCTCGGTGGCGGTGTGGGCGCACCACATGTTCGTCACCGGCGCGGTCGACCTGGCGTTCTTCTCGGGCATGACCTTCCTGATCGCGGTGCCGACCGGCGTCAAGTTCTTCAACTGGATAGGCACGATGTGGGGTGGCTCGATCAGTTTCGACACGCCCATGCTCTGGTCCGTCGGGTTCCTGGTCACGTTCCTCTTCGGCGGTCTGACCGGCGTCATCCTCGCCTCTCCGCCATTGGACTTCCACGTCTCCGACTCCTACTTCGTGGTCGCGCACTTCCACTACGTCGTCTTCGGGACGGTGGTGTTCGCGATGTTCGCCGGCTTCTACTTCTGGTGGCCGAAGATGACCGGCAAGATGCTCGACGAACGGCTCGGCAAGATCCACTTCTGGCTGCTCTTCGTCGGCTTCCACACCACCTTCCTGGTCCAGCACTGGCTCGGCGTGGAGGGCATGCCGCGTCGCTACGCCGACTACTCCGCCTCCGACGGGTTCACCTTGCTCAACCAGATCTCGAGCGTGGGTGCCTTCCTGCTGGCGTTCTCGACGTTGCCGTTCCTCTACAACGTCTACCGGACCAGCCGCACGCCCAAGGTCCAGGTCGACGACCCCTGGGGCTGGGGCCGTTCCCTGGAGTGGGCCACCAGCTGCCCTCCGCCGCGGCACAACTTCGTCACCATCCCGCGGATCCGTTCGGAGTCCCCGGCCTTCGACCTCCACCACCCGGAGATCGCGGCGATGGAGTATGCCGACAACGACGGACTGGGCGACGACGACAGCCCCTCTGACGCCCCCGACATGGATGGCCGCCGCGAACAGCTCGGCGGGGAAGGTGACCGCCGATGAAGGTCGAGGCCTGGATCTTTGCGATCTGCAGCATCTTCGTCCTGGTGGTGACCCCGGTCTACTGGTTCGCCAGCGGTGACTGGACCGGCACCAGCGCGTTGACGATGACGTTCCTGCTGACCACGCTGATCACCTTCTACCTCGGCTTCCACGCGAAGCGGATGGCTCCGCGACCCGAGGACCGCAAGGACGCGGAGATCGCTGACGGGGCGGGGGAGCTGGGCTTCTTCCCGCCCTACAGCTGGTGGCCGATGTGGTGTGCGATGTGCCTGGCCGCGATCACGCTCGGCGTGGCGGTCGGCTGGTGGTTGTTCATCATCGGTCTGGTGCTGGGGGCGGTGGCCCTCTCCGGGCTGATCTTCGAGTACTACCGGGGCGAGCACGCGCACTGAGTGAGGAGAACCGAGCTTGCTCGTGTTCTCCGAGCGAAGAAGCGTTGAGGCCCGAAGGGCCGATCACGCGCACTGAGTGACCACACCGGCCACTTGCGTCCCAGTGGTTCTCCGGGCGTGTCGCTGCGGTATTCCCCGGTTCTCCGTTATGACACGGTGACCAGAGCCACGCGACGGCCAGGCGTGTCGTCATGGAGCCGTTGTTAGGCTGGCGAGGTCTCGTGTCACTGTCTGCCATCTGCGGAGTCAATTCATGCCCACCCGGACCTTTTCCACACGCCTTTCGATCGCCGGAGGTGCAGCCGCGCTCGTTGTGCTCAGCGCCTGCTCCGCGTCGGTCACAGGCGATGAGAAGGACGCGACCAAGGCACCCTCGAGCGACGCCTCCCAGGCTGCGCACCAGTCCGAGGCCAAGATCACCAGCAGCATCCCTGCCGGGGCGCGCAAGATCGACATCGACCGGAAGCTGAAGCTCCGGGTGGCCTCAGGCACGTTCGAGGAGGTTCAGGTCTCCGGGGGGAAGGGCGGCATCATCGAGGGCCGCATGTCCCCCGACAAGACCCGCTGGGTCTCCAAGACGCCGCTGCAGGCCGCGTCGAAGTACCGGGTGATCGGCACGGCGGTCGACGCCGACGGCGTGAAGAAGGGCTACGAGGCCGGTTTCCGCACGCGCACGCTGAGCCTGGACGAGCAGACCTACCCGAGCTTCGTGCCGCTCGACGGCCAGACCGTCGGGGTCGGCATGCCGGTGATCGTTCGCTTCGACATCCCGGTGACCGACAAGGCCTCCATCGAGAAGCACCTGAAGGTGACCAGCGCGCCCGCCCAGGCCGGCGCCTTCCACTGGATCAGCGACACCGAGGTGCACTGGCGCCCACGCACCTACTGGAAGCCGGGCACGGACGTCACCGTCAACGCCGACATCGGGGGAGTCTCCGCGGGCAACGGGATCTACGGCCAGAAGGACCGGTCGACGACGTTCCACGTGGGTGACTCCATGGTCAGCAAGGTCAACATGAACAGCGACCAGATGCGGGTCTTCAAGAACGGCAAGCTGATCCGCACGATCCCGATCACCACCGGGCAGCAGCCGAAGTTCACCACCCGCTCGGGTGTCAAGGTGATCGTCGAGAAGTTCCGGCACAAGCGGATGAACTCCGAGACGATCGGCATCGACCCCAACAGCGCCGACGGCTACGACCTCGACGACGTGGAGTACGCCATGCGCGTGACCTACTCCGGTGAGTTCGTGCACGCCGCGCCGTGGTCGGTCGCCTCCCAGGGCAACTCCAACGTCAGCCACGGCTGCACCGGCATGAGCACCTCCAACGCCGAATGGCTCTACAACCAGTCCAAGGTCGGCGACGTGGTCGAGTACACCGGCACCGACCGGGGCACGGACCTGACCAACGGCTTCGGCGACTGGAACGCCTCGTTCGCCCAGTACCGCTCCGGCTCCGCCCTGAGCTGACGCCCTGAGCTGGATCCCTGAGCTGAAGCCGCGAGCCGGGTCCCCGAGCTGGGCGGCTAGCGGTTCTCCTCCAGCGCGTGCAGCTGGCGGACGGTCTCCGAGGTGCGCACCTCGCCACTGTCGGGGTAGGTGCCGAAGAGCCGGTCGGCTGTGCCTGCCGAGGTGACGGTGAACCAGTAGTGCTCGTTCTTGTAGTGGTGCAGCCGGTGGTTGCGCCATACGGAGCGGAACGCCCTCGTGCGCGGCTTGTAGTCGCTGTGGACGAGGTAGTGCACCCACTCGTAGTTGAACATCAGCGCGCCCACGGCCACCAGGAAGGTGGCACCGGCAGCCTCGCCGGGGAACACGACGAGCGCGACCACGACGTAGGACGGCAGCAGCCAGAGCTCGACCTGCCAGGGGATGAAGACCAACGGCAGCACTCGGGGGTCGGCGTGGTGGGCGCGGTGCTTGCGCGCCAGCAGTGAGTCCACCGGCACGCCGGCGAGCCTGCGCGGTCGCCAGTGGAGGATCACGACGTGGATGACCCACTCGATCAGCGGGAAGAAGGCGACCAGTGCCACCGGCACGATCAGCTCGGTCCAGTCGAAGGTGGCCATCGTCGCGCGATAGGCGCACGACCCGAGCAGGAAGGCACCGATCAGCCAGGGGGAGGGGTGCCGCCAGAATGCGGCCCAGGCTCCGCCGAGCGACTGGGAGGTGCGGCGCGAGCCGGTGATGCGAGCCGCCGGCTCGGCGGGCCGCTGTGCCATCCGCTGCTCGTCGGCGGCCAGTCGCTCACGGGCCTTGGCCTCGATCTCGGGGCTGGGCTTGCTCATGGTGGTCCTTCCGTGCGGGTGGATGCGTCAGGTGAGGGGTGACTGGTCAGAGGTCGAGCAGGGCGAGGAGCCTTCCGAGCGCCTCGGTGGTCGGGCGGAGGAGGGCGTCTGCTGCGGTGTGGGCGGCGCCGGGGTCACCGGAGCTGATCGCCTCGGCCAGGGCGCGGTAGCCCTCCGCGTTGTCGACCTCGGCCTCCATCACCGGGCCGAGCGCTGCGATCGCCGGCTCGTAGGCCAGGCGGAGGCTGTTGAACAGGAGCCGGAACACGATCGAGTCGGCCGCGTCGACCACGGTGTCCCAGAACGCGAGCGCAGCGTGTTGACGGGCCTCGGAGCCTGCTGCCTCCTCCAGGGCGGTGACAACGGCACCCAGGGCGTCGCGCGCGCTCTCCCCGGCGGTCTCGGCGGCCAGTGCGGCCACCGACGGCGCGATCGCCTGCCGGGCCTGCAGGATGCTGTGCCCGACGGTCGGGTCCAGGTTGCCGTCGCGGACCAGCAGGCGGGGGAGCAGGTCGAGCCCGGCCGAGGTGCGGTAGTCGCGCACGGTCGTGCTGCCGCCGTGGCGCACCTCCACGAGGCCCACCTGCGAGAGCCGCTGCAGGGCCTCGCGAACGGCCGGCCGGGACACCCCGAGCACGTCGGCCAGCCGGCGCTCGCTGGGCAGCGGGTCGCCGGCACTGAGCTCGCCGTCGACGACCTCACCGAGGAGCTGGTCGAAGACGTCCTCGGGGACCAAGCGGCGGGTGACAGGTTTCAGGGCCATCCGACCACCGTGCGGGGTAGACGTCAGGTGGTCAAGTGGTCAGACCAGTATCCGGACCGTGGCTGGCCGGACGTCGTACCTTCAGGTCGCCCGGGCCACCACCTCGGATGACGTCCCGGGGGCCCACGGCTGCCTTCCGGGTGCTCGCGCACGAAGAAGAGGGCCCGGCGTGGTGCCGGGCCCTCTTCTCGTGGTGCGTTCGAACCGCTATTCGTGCCGGCTCAGGTGCTCGTCCTCGATGTCGTGCCGGCCGTCGAACTGGTGTCCGTCGGCGGCGTGACCCTCCAGTGGTGCGTCATGGGCGCTCTCGAGCTCGGCGTGGTGATGTGCCTCCTCGATCTCGGCCCGGGTCGGCTTCTGGATGTTGTCGCCGTACCAGAGCCTGGAGAGCCGTGCCCGCACCTTGTCCTTGCGGGCCGTCGGCGAGGCGACACCGTTCTCGTCGGCCTCGGAGGACGGCGTGAACACCTCGTCGCGCTGCCTGGCGGTCAGCGTGTAGGCCTCGTCCAGCGGCAGCGGCACGTGCTTCTCGGTGTAGCCGCCCTGGGCGTCGCGCATGATCACGCCGCTCTCGAGCCCGTGCAGGAGCTTGTCGTTGTCATGGCGTTGCAGCGAGATGCACCAGCGTCTGGTGATGAAGAACGCGATCACCGGCCCGATGAACACCGCGACCCGGTTGAAGTAGGTGATCTGGTTGATGCTCAGCCGCAGCTTGATCGCGATGATGTCGTTGCCCCCGGCCATCCAGAGGATGCCGTAGAAGGTCATCAGGGCGACCATCAGGGCGGTCCGGGTCGGTGCGTTGCGCGGGCGCTCCAGCAGGTGGTGCTCGCGCTTGTCACCGGTGATCCAGGACTCGATGAACGGCAGCATCATCAGGATCGTGAACATCAGCCCGGGGAGCACGATGATCGGGAAGAAGACGTTCCAGGACAGGGTCCAGTTGCCCCACAGGTGCGTCTCCCATCCGGGCATGATGCGCAGCGCGCCGTCGGGCCAGCCCATGTACCAGTCGGGCTGGGAGCCTGCGGTCACCTCTGCCGGGTTGTAGGGCCCGTATCGCCAGACCGGGTTGATCGTCAAGATCGCGCCCATCGCGGCGAGGACGCCGAAGACCACGAAGAAGAACCCGCCGGCCTTGGCCATGTAGACCGGCAGCATCGGGTAGCCGACGACGTTCTGCTCGGTGCGGCCGGGCCCGGGCCACTGCGTGTGCTTGTGGTAGACGAGCAGCAGCATGTGTGCCGCGATCAGGGCCAGCAGGATGCCGGGGATCAGCAGGACGTGCACGGTGTAGAGCCGCGGGATGATCGAGTCGCCCGGGAACTCACCGCCGAAGAGGAAGAACGACATGTAGGTGCCGACGACGGGCATCGACTTCATGAACCCGTCAGCGGCGCGGATGCCGGTGCCGGAGAGCAGGTCGTCGGGGAGCGAGTAGCCGGTGAAGCCCTCGAGCGTGCCGAGCAGGAGCAGCAGGCTGCCGATCACCCAGTTGAGCTCGCGCGGCTTGCGGAACGCGCCGGTGAAGTAGACGCGCAGGAGGTGGACCATCATCGCGGCGACGAAGATCATCGCGGCCCAGTGGTGCATCTGCCTCATCAGCAGGCCGCCGCGGACGTCGAAGGAGATGTTCAGGCTCGAGGCGTAGGCCTCGGACATGTGGATGCCGCGCAGCTGGTCGTAGGAGCCGTCGTACATCACCTCGGCCATGCTCGGCCGGAACCACAGGGTCAAGAACACGCCGGTGAGCAGCAGGACGACGAAGCTCCAGAGCGCGATCTCGCCGAGCATGAAGGACCAGTGGTCGGGGAAGACCTTGCGCAGGTTCTTCTTGGCCAGACCGGCCAGACCGAGACGGTCGTCTGCCCACGTGGCGGCCGCCCCCGCCTTCGAGGGCTTGCTGGCCTTGCTCGGGCTGGTGCCGTTGGTGCGGGCGACCGACTCGGTGCGACTCATGGCTGTCACTCTCCCGGCTCTTTGTTGTCGCGCTCCCAGAAGCTCGGGCCCACTGCTTCGGTGAAGTCACTCGTGGCGATCAGGTAGCCCTCGTCATCCACGGCCAACGGTAGCTGGGGGAGGTGACGGGCGGCGGGTCCGAAGATGACCTTGCCGTTGTCGGCGAGGTCGAAGGTGGACTGGTGGCAGGGGCAGAGCAGGTGGTGGGTCTGCTGCTCCCACAGCGAGATGGGGCACCCGACGTGGGTGCAGATCTTGGAGAAGCAGAGGACGCCGTCGACGCCCCAGTTCTCCCGACCCTTCCACGGCGAGATGTCGTCGGGCTGCATCTTGACGATGATGACCGCAGCCTTCGCCTTCTGGACCTGGAGCGGGACTCCTTCGTACTTCGGCTCGCCAGCTTCGTTCTCCTCGAAGAACACGGCCGGCTCGCCGTTGACGAGCTGGCCGATCTCCATGGAGGCCGGCTTGATCGGGGCGCCGTCGACGTCCTGGACGACGCGCATGCCCTTCTTCCAGACCGTGTGGGTGAGCTTGTCGCCGGGCAGCGGGCCGAGGTCGCGCAGCGGGATGATCGCGACGAGGCCGAGAGCCCCGGCTGCGCCGAGGAGGGAGTTGCGGATGAGGGGGCGGCGCGCGATGCCGGACTCCTCGGTGCCCTGCTTGAGAATGGCGAGGGTCTCCTCGCGGTCCTCGTCGGAGGACGATCCCGGGTGGCGGAACTCCACGATCTCGTGGTCGCTCATCAGCTTGCGCGCCCACTGGATCGTGCCGACCCCGATGCAGAGCAGGGCGCCGGCGAGGCACAGGCCCAGGGCGACGTTGGAGGCACCGAACCCGAGGATCTCGTCGGGGTTGTCGCCGATCTCGAAGTAGAAGTAGGAGACGCAGAACAGCAGGGTGAAGACCGTGGACAGGCCGAACAGGGTGGCGACCTGGCGCTCCGCACGCCGCTCGAGGTAGTCATCGACGTCGGTGGGGCGGGGCTGGTGCTCCGGCAGACCCGGGTCCGCGAACGGCTCGGTCTCGGTCTCGGTGAGCTCGTGCTTGTCGATGCTCATGGCGTCTGCTTCTTCCTCGTGGAGCGGGACGGGTTGGCCGCGATCCACACGGCGAAGCCCACCAGCATGCCGATGCCGACCAGCCAGGTGACCAGGCCCTCGGAGACCGGTCCGAGCGAGCCCAGGCTGAAGCCGCCGTAGGAGGGCGACTCCTCGTTCTTCTTCAGGTAGGCGATGATGTTGCGCTTGTCGTCGGGGGTGAGCACCTCGTCGGAGAACACGGGCATCTGCTGCGGCCCGGTGAGCATGGCCTCGAAGATGTGCTTCTCCGAGACGCCGGTGAGCTTCGGAGCGAAACGACCGCGGGGCAGGGCCCCGCCGGCGCCGGCGAAGTTGTGGCAGGCCGTGCAGTTGGTGCGGAAGAACTCGCCGCCGCGAACGACGTCCTCGTTGCTGACGCCGGACACGTCGTAATCGGACTTCTCCGGCACCGACGGACCGGGACCGAGCGAGGCGACGTAGGCGGCCAGCGCCTCGATCTCGTCCTGGTCGTAGACGGGGGGCTTGCGCAGCGCCTGGTCACCCGGCTGGGCCATCGGCATCCGGCCGGTGCCTACCTGGAAGTCGACGGCGGCGGCCCCGACACCGATCAGCGAGGGGCCGTACTGGTTGCCCTTGGTGGTGTTGATGCCCTCGGCGTTCTTCCCGTGGCAGGAGGCGCAGCCGACCAGGAACAGGGCGCGACCCTTGGCCACCGTGTCCTCGTCGGCCGAGCTGGTCTGCGCGGTGGCGGGGGAGAGGGCGGCGTACATGCCGCCGGTGATCAGCAGGCCGAGCAGCAGCACCAGCGGCGCTGCGAAACGGCTGCGACGGCCGGCTGAGACACGGCCGACGGCCCTGCGAATGAGGCTCGTGATGAGTCGCACCAGTGCGTCCTTACGGGGTCAGTGCTACTTGATCAGGTAGACGGTTGCGAACAAGCCGATCCAGACCACGTCGACGAAGTGCCAGTAGTAGGACACGACGATCGCGGTCACCGCTTGCTCGTGGGTGAACTTTCGAGCGACGAAGGTGCGGCCCAGCACGAACAGGAAGGCCACGAGGCCACCCGTCACGTGCAGGCCGTGGAAGCCGGTGGCGAGGTAGAACACCGTGCCGTAGGCGGAGGAGGGGATGGTGACCCCTTCGTGGACGAGCTCGGCGTACTCGAAGGCCTGGCCGGCGATGAAGATCGCGCCCATGACGTAGGTGAGCGCGAACCACTCGCGCAGGCCCCAGAGCTTGAACTGGTGGAGCTTCCCGGTGCGGCCGACGTAGCCGTCCTCGGCACGGAACACACCGAGCTGGCAGGTCACCGAGGAGAGCACCAGGATCGTGGTGTTGACCGCGGAGAACGGCACGTTGAGCTTCTCGGTCTCCTGGGCCCACAGGTCGGGGCTGACGGCCCTGATCGTGAAGTAGGCCGCGAACAGTGCCGCGAAGAACATCAGCTCGCTGGAGAGCCACACGATCGTGCCCACACTGACCATGCTGGGCCGGTCGTCGTGCCCGTGGAGCCGGGATGCCGGGATAGCCGTTGCTGTCGCCACGGAGCCATTATTGCCTCCCCTGTTCAGGACGGCATCCCTACCCCCGGTGTTTCGCCGAGTTCTCCGATCTAACCTAGGAATGTGCCGCCTTTCTCGCCCTCGGCGGTCTTCACTCAGTGGGGACTCTCGCCGGTCCTCTTCGTGCTCACGGTGTGGGCGTGCGGGCTCTACCTCTACGCCGTGTGGCGGCTCCGCGACCGGGGTGACCGCTGGCCGATCGGGCGCACCGTGGCGTTCGTCGTGGCCGGGATGGGGTCGTTCTTCTTCGCCACGAGCTCCGGCCTGGCGACGTACGACACGACGCTGCTGAGCGTCCACATGGTCCAGCACATGATCTTGTCGATGGCCGTCCCCGTGTTCTGCGCGCTGGGTGCCCCGGTGACCCTGGCGCTGCGCACCCTGCCGCGCCGGCCGCGCGGCTGGCTGCTCGGCGTGCTGCACTCGCGGGTCGGCAAGGTGCTCAGCTTCCCGCCACTGACCTTCACGCTGTTCGTGATCAGCCCGTGGGCGCTCTACTTCACCGGCTGGTACG
Source organism: uncultured Actinomycetota bacterium (assembly GCA_963843075.1). Classification (GTDB taxonomy): domain Bacteria; phylum Actinomycetota; class Actinomycetes; order Propionibacteriales; family Nocardioidaceae; genus Marmoricola. Next base: position 2,451,202 of record CAWJJD010000001.1, read on the forward strand.
ACGCCACCCTGCGCTCGGACTTCCTCCACGAGCTGATGCACGTGCACCTGGTGGTCGTCGGCATGCTCTTCTTCACCCCGCTCGTGGGCGTCGACCCGGTGCCCGGACGGGTCGGCTACCCGTTCCGGCTGATGCTGCTCTTCCTGACGCTGCCGTTCCACGCCTTCCTGGGCGTCACGATCATGGGCCAGACCGAGCTGATCGGGCACGGGTGGTATCCCTCGCTGCACGCCTCGATGCCGTGGCTGCCCGATCCCGCGGCGGACCAGCACCTGGCGGGCGGGATCCTGTGGGGCTCGGGGGACCTCGTCGGCATCTCGGTGTTCAGCATCCTGTTCGTGCAGTGGGTTCGCTCCTCGATGGCCGAGGCACGCCGGGAGGACCGTCGGCTGGACCGCCTCGAACGGGCCGCCGCGAGCGCACCGACCGGGAGCGGGGAGACCCCGGCGAACCGGTAGCATCGGCCGCGTGACCAGCCAGACCGCTTCCCTCAAGGTGCTCGTCTACAGCGACGACGTCGACACCCGCCAGCAGGTGATCCTGGCGCTCGGCCGTCGGCCGCACCCCGACCTGCCGGAGCTCGAGTACGTCGAGGTCGCCACCGAGCCTGTCGTGATCCAGCAGATGGACGCCGGCGGCATCGCCCTGGCGATCCTCGACGGCGAGGCCGTGCCCGCCGGTGGCATGGGCATCGCGCGCCAGCTCAAGGACGAGATCTACCGATGCCCGCCCGTCCTGGTGCTCACCGGTCGGGTGCAGGACAACTGGCTGGCGACGTGGTCGCGCGCCGAGGCAGCCGTCTCGCATCCCCTCGACCCGATCGAGCTCGCCGAGGCCGTGATCCGGCTGCTCCGCTCGCGGGTCCCCGCCCAGGCCTGAGGCCGTGGCGACCGTCCCCATGAGCTTCGGGGCGCACCGATGAGCGGCAGCACGTGGCCCGAGGTCCTCGGGTCGCTGATCTCTCGCGCCGACCTCAGCACCGACCAGACCGCCTGGGCGATGGGGGAGATCCTCGCCGGTGAGGCGAGCGCTGCCCAGATCGCCGGCTTCGCCGTTGCGCTGCGTGCCAAGGGCGAGACCATCGACGAGATGGAGGGGCTGGTCTCGGCGATGTACGCCGCCGCGACCCCGCTCGTGGTCGAGGGACGCGTGCTCGACGTGGTCGGCACCGGCGGTGACCGGTCCTTCTCGGTGAACATCTCCACCATGGCTGCCATCGTCGCGGCCGGTGCCGGGGTCACCGTGGTCAAGCACGGCAACCGCTCGGCCTCCTCGAAGGCCGGGAGCGCGGACGTGCTCGAGCGGCTCGGCATCCGGCTCGACCTGCCCGCGGCCGACGTGGGGCGCGTCGCCGTCGACGCCGGCATCACCTTCTGCTTCGCCGCCGCCTTCCACCCGGCGCTGCGGCACGCCGCGAGCGCCCGCAGCGACCTCGGCGTGGGGACCAGCTTCAACTTCCTCGGTCCGATCGCCAACCCGGCCCGGCCCGACGCCCAGGCGATCGGCTGCGCCGACCGGCGGATGGCCCCGGTGATGGCCGGGGTGTTCGCCCGTCGCGGGGTCGACGCCTGGGTGTTCCGGGGTGACGACGGCCTCGACGAGCTGACCACGACGACGACCTCGAGCGTGTGGCTGGTCAGCGACGGCGAGGTCGTCGAGGAGACCCTCGACCCTGCCCGGCTCGGCATCCCTCAGGGGACCGCCGAGGGCCTGCGCGGACAGGATGCGGCCTACAACGCCGAGGTGGTGCGCCGGCTGCTGGCCGGGGAGACCGGGCCGGTGCGCGACGCGGTCCTGCTCAATGCGGGTGCTGCCCTCGCCGTGCATGCCGACAGCCCGGGTTCGCTCGAGGAGCGCCTGGCCGATGGGATCGCCCGGGCCACCGAGGCCGTCGACTCCGGTGCCGCCGAGGCGACTCTCGAGCGCTGGGTCGCTGCCTCCGCCTGACTCACAGGTCGAGCGACCAGGACCCGCTCTCGCCGTCGCGGTGGAACCCGACGCGCTCGTAGTAGGCGCCGACCATGGTGGCCGGGGTGAGCACCCGGTCGAAGCCGCGCTCGCGGAGCACGCTGCTGCGTCGCCACACGAACTCGCCGGGTGAGAAGTCGCGGTAGCGCGGGGTCACGTAGTCGAGCTGTACCCGGGCGACCCCGTCCCCGTCGTCGCGCACCAGCACCACGCCGACCGTCTCGTCCCCGCGCTGGACCAGGAAGGCCAGATGCCCGGGGGCAGCGCCGTCCCAGACCAGGTCCGGCTGGAACTTCAAGATGTCGGCCTCGTGGACACGGAGGACGTGGCGGAGGTACTCGTCGTCCGGGCCGACCTCGAGCACGTCGAAGGACGCCTCGTCGTGGCGTGCGCCGGCCAGGGTCCGGATGTGCCAGAGGTTGATCAGGCACAGCACGACGTTCATCGCGACCATGGGCCAGATCTCCAGCGCGGCGTTGAAGCCGGTGAGCACCAGGCAGGCGAGCAGGTTGAGCACGCGGAAGCGCAGCACGCGCGCCTGCAGCAGCGAGACGATCAGCAGCGCCGAGCCGCACCAGCCGATCAGGTCGAGCCAGGACATCGGGTCCGTCCGGTCAGTCGAGCCCGAGCGAGAAGGCCGACTCGAGGTCGTGCTGGCTGTAGGTGCGGAAGGCGATGTGCGTCTCGGTCTCCATCACGCCGGAGACCTTGTTGACCGAGTCGGCCACCACCCGAGCGACGTCCTCGTGGTTGCTGACCCGCACCAGGGCGATCAGGTCGATCTGCCCGGTCACGCTGTAGACCTCGCTCACGCCCTCGAGCGCGGCGATGGCCTCGGCCACCTCGGGGATGCGGGCGACGTCGGCCTTCACGAACACGATGGCAGTGATCATGGGGTCAACGTATCCCGTCCTGAGGCAGTGTTCAGCGGGCAGGTTGGTGCACCGTGGCGAGCGACCTGCGTTCGTCGAAGGGCACCAGCGTGGTGCGTGACTGCTCGACCGCGTCGTGGATCGCGAGGTGTCTGGTCGCCCCTCGGACCGGACAGGTCCACTCACCCTCGACGTGCACCAGCCGGACGCCGGGTTGCTCCAGCCAGCGCAGGAGCTGCTCGGACTCCTCGGCACTGGCGGCCGGGGTCGGCCCCGGCCCCGGGGTCACCGACTCGGCCGACTCACGCAGCTGCGTGACCCAGACGCCGGCATGGGCGTCGGTCGGGATCACCCCGGAGGCGGCCAGTCGTCCGTGGCGGATGACGTGCACGGCCCAGCGGCGGTCGTCCTCGCGGCGCGCCGCGACCAGCTCGGCGCAGGAGGACAGCGAGCCCAGTCGCTGGGTGCGGGAGGCGGCACGGACGAAGGCCGCGAGCCGGTCGCGGTGCACGCCGGCCTCCTCGAAGCGCTCGTCCTCGGCGAGCCTGCCCATCCGGGTGGTGAGCGCCTCGACCACGTCGTCGGCCTGGCGCAGCAGCGCGTCGCGGACCTCGGCGACCAGCGCGGCGTAGTGGTCGACCGAGGAGGTGCCGTCGCACGGGGACAGGCAGCGCCCCATCTCGGCGAGCACGCACGCCGACCTCAGCGGGCTGATCGGCAGCCGGTCGCTGCACTGCCGGATCGGGAAGGTCTCGTGCAGCGCGGCCAGGCACTTCTCCGCGGTGCGCCGCGAGGCGAACGGACCGAGGTAGTCCGCGCCGTCCTCGGCCACCTTGCGCACGAGGGACAGGCGCGGCCAGGGCTCCACGGTGAGCTTGAGCCAGTGCATCTTCTCGGGATGGCGGCTGCGCCGGTTGTAGCGCGGCTTGTGGGCGGCGATCAGGCGCAGCTCGCGCACGCGGGCCTCCAGCGGCGTCGAGCACTCGATGCCCGTGACCGAGGAGGCGAGGTTGACCATCTCACCCATCCGTGACCGGGTCTCCGAGGCCGTGAAGTAGGAACGCACGCGGGTGCGCAGGTCGCGGCTGGTGCCGACGTAGAGCACCCGCTGCTGCTCGTCGCGGAACAGGTAGACGCCGGGGGAGTGCGGGAGGTGCTCGGCGAGGTGTCGCTTGCGGCGTACGGCGGGACTGACGCGCGAGCTGAACGTCTGCACCTCCTCGAGCGTGTGCACGCCCAGGCTCCCGAGGCGCTCCATCAGCCCGTGGAGGACGTCGACCGTCGCGCGGGCGTCGGAGAGTGCCCGGTGGTTGGGCGTCGTGCCCGACCCGAAGGCAGCCGCCAGCGAGCTGAGCTTGCAGTTGGGTGCGTCGTCGCGGGTGATCACGCGCCGGGCGAGCCGAGCGGTGTCCAGCACCTCGAAGCCGGGCCACGGTCGTCCCTGCTGCTCGGCGAAGTGCCTGAGGAAGCCGACGTCGAAGGGCGCGTTGTGGGCCACCAGGACGCAGCCCTGGGCGAACTCGAGGAAGGCGGGCAGTGCCGACTCGATGGGCGGGGAGGAGGCCACCATCGAGTTGGTGATGCCGGTCAGCACGGCGATGAAGGGCGGGATGCTGGTGTGCGGGTTGACCAGCGTCTGGAACTCGCCGAGCCGCTCACCGCCGCGCACCTTGACGGCACCGATCTCGGTGATCATCGAGCCGGCCTGGGCCGAGCCGCCCGTCGTCTCGAGGTCGACGACGCAGAAGGTGATGTCACGCAAGGGGCGCCCGAGCTCGTCGAAGCTCATCTGCGCGGACCACCTGCTCATGTGTTCGACGCTAGGGAGCCGGACCGACAAAACCGTGCAAGCGCGTCCGGCGCGGCGAGATGTCGTTGCCCGTTCTCGAAACTGTCAGTGGGGGCTGGTGGAGTGCCAGCACAAGCTTCCCCGGCAACGCATTGAGGAGAACGGCGATGAGCGTGCGCATCGACTGCGACAGCTGCCTGGTTCGTGGGCTGGCATGCCACGACTGCGTGGTGACCGTCCTGCTCGGGCCACCGCCCGAGCTCGGTTTCGACAGCGAGGAGCAAGAGGCCCTCGAGGTGCTCGCCGACTCCGGGCTCGTGCCACCGCTGCGGATGGTGACCCCGGTCTCGGGGCCCGAGGTGGAGTCGGCCTGACCCAGGGTGCGGTGGTCCTGGTGGTCCTGGCGGTCCTGGTGGCCCTGTGGCCGCTGTGCCCCGGTGGGGCTGGTGCGACCTGACGTGGTCGAGAACACACCCTGTGACCACGTGCCGGGTTGGCGGTGCCGCGAGATCTTTCCTAGGGTGACCGGCTAGTGCCCCTGCACCAGCGCGCCGACCGGGCGGGCTCAGGGGCAGCGCCGAATTCGGAAGAGATGTCCTCGGGGGAGCCATCTGGACCGGAACCGGGGACCCACGTTTTCTTGGGGTGAATCCGGCAAGGCCCGGCACGATCGTTGTGGCGGACCACGCTGGTAGGGCGTTCTTTGGGCCCGAATCCGTCAGCTGACCTGGTAGGCGTCGAGACAAAGAGGAGACCGACCGCTTCGTGTTCGACGGCCGGAAACGCCACCATGCCCAAGCAGCTGCAGGAGTCACCGCGGTCATCGCGACCTTGAGTCTCGGACTCACCGCGAGCCCCGCCGCTGCAGCCCCCGACACCCACGACATCAGCTCGGCCCAGGCCCGGGTCGACAAGCTGTCCCAGAAGGCCGAGAAGGCCGAGCAGCGCCACCACAAGGCAGCCGCGAAGCTCGCCCGCGTCAAGGCCCAGCTGCGCACGACCAGCGCCGGGCTGCGCCACCACGAGCAGCTCATCGACACCCTGCGCGCCAGGGTCGCCGGCACGGCGGTCGAGGACTACGACGGCACCGCCGGCTCGGCCGTGCCCAGCGCCTCGCTGCCGCTCGACCCCCAGGTGAAGAAGGACTCCGAGGTCCTGCTGGCCAACGTGGTCCTCGTCAGTGAGGACGCCGGCCCCAGTGGCGATGCTCTCGCGCGGTCCAACGAGCTGGTCGGGAAGCTGAGCGCCCGACGGACCCAGCTGCGCAGCAGGCTCGACCTGCTGGCCCGGGGCGAGCAGGCCTCCCGCAGCAAGGAGCGCACCGCCGTCACCCGCCGGGCGAAGGCTGCCGCGACGCTCTCCGAGCTCGAGGCCAAGCGGATCGCGGCACTCGGTGGCCCGGCCGTGGCCTATGCCAAGGCCCAGGTCGGCAAGGCCTACGTCTACGGTGCAGCCGGACCGAGCGCGTTCGACTGCTCGGGGCTCACCATGGCGGCGTGGAGCCAGGCCGGCGTCAGCCTGCCGCACAGCTCGTCCGCGCAGTACAGTTCAGGTCCTCACATCTCCGAGAGCGAGCTCCAGCCCGGTGACCTGGTCTTCTACTACAGCCCGATCAGCCACGTCGGCATGTACATCGGCAACGGGCAGATCGTGAATGCGCTCAACCCCGGCGCCGGCGTCCAGATCTCTGGACTGCACGACATGCCCTACGTCGGTGCAGTCCGCCCTGGCGGCTGACCCACGGCACAGCAGAGCCGCTCGCCCCTTCGGGGCGGGCGGCTTCCTGCTTGTCCTGGCACTGCTGGCCGGACTCGTCGGGCTGACGGGGTGTGACCACGAGGTCGACCTCGAGCCGCCGAGCGCGGCGAAGGACTCCTCGGCCCAGCGTGCCGAGCAGGCGCAGCAGTCCCTCGACGGGCTGGTCCGCGCTATCCGGGACCAGTCCCGCGCGAACGCGGTCGACACCGCGGCCAGTGGGTCGCGGGAGCTGCTCGGCTGGGTCTACGACAACGCCGCCGCGCTCCGGGTCGGCGACCTCGCGATGCGCTACGTCGACGAGGGCGCGCCCCTCGAGCAGCGCGAGCAGGTCGAGCTGGGGCCGGACGCGTGGCAGGGGTCGGTGCAGCTGACCTACAGCTACGACGGGTTCGACGAGGGCGCTGCCACCCTCGAGACCAGCGCGGTCTTCGTGCCCACCGGCGGCTCGGTCAGGATCGCGTCCTTCGGTGGCGGAGACGCCCGCACCCCGTTGTGGCTGGCCGACCGGCTCAGCGTCGTACGCACCGCACGCACGCTGCTGGCGGTTGCCGGCAAGCCGGCGGGGCGATACGCCGACCTGACCACGCGAGCCGTGCAGCAGGTCTCGCGGGTGTTGCCGGACTGGAAGGGCCGGCTCGTGGTCGAGGTCCCCGAGTCCAGCGCGCAGCTCGACGCCGTGCTCCAGCCATCGCCGGGGGAGTACGACAACATCGCCGCGGTCACCACGTCGGCGGACGGTTCGCTGACCCCGGACACCCCGGTCCGGGTGTTCGTCAACCCGGTGGTCTTCGGCCGGCTCAAGGAGCGCGGTGCCCAGGTGGTGATGAGCCACGAGACCACCCACGTCGCCACCGACGCCACCTTCGCCTCGGTCCCCACGTGGCTGCTCGAGGGCTTCGCCGACTTCGTCGCGCTCGATCACGCAGGCGTGCCCGTGGGTCTGGCCGCGGGTCAGATCCTCGCGCGCATCCGCAAGGACGGCCTGCCCGACGGGTTGCCGAGCAGCCGCGACCTCGACCCCACGGCCAACGGGCTGGGGGCGACCTACGAGGAGGCGTGGCTGGCCTGCCGCTTCCTCGCGCAGGAGTACGGCGCTCGTGAGCTGGTGACCTTCTACCGGACCGTCAGCGGCGGGTCGTCGACCCAGAAGGCGTTCCGGAACGTCCTGGGCACCACCCAGCAGGAGTTCGTGTCCCGCTGGCGGACCGACCTGGCCCGCCTTGCGGGGGTGGCAGGCTGAACGACGTGACGTCGGTGCCCGGACCCAGCAGGAGCCTGTGCCTGTGGATGGTGGGGCTCTCCGCCACGGTCTTCGCGGTGCTGTGCGTGTTTCTGGTGCCCTGGTCGTGGGTGCCGGGCGGCCACCTGGTCGAGGTCAGGGCGAACGAGGTGTTCACTGCGGCGCAGCTGCGCCGCAGCAACGACTACTCCTCGATGCAGCGCTACCTCTCCTGGGCCTCCCTGGCGGTCTCCCTGGTCGTGGCGCTCGTGCTCGGGCTGACCCGGCTCGGCGCCAGGCTGGTGCGGCTGGTCCCGGGCCCGTGGTGGGTCAAGGCGCTCGCCGGCACGCTCGCCGTGCTGGTCGTGGGTGAGCTGGCCACCACACCCTTCGGGCTGGTGATGCGTGGCAATGCACTCGACTACGGACTGACGCGACAGTCGCTCGGGGGGTGGGTGCGCGACCAGCTGACCTCACTGCTGGTCTCCTGGGTGTTCGCCGGGATCACCGTGCTCGTGGTGCTCGTCGCGGCACGCAGGTCCCCACGGCGATGGCCGCTGTGGGCGGGCGTGGCCGGGGCCGTGCTGACGGCGCTCGGCTCATGGGTCTATCCGGTCGTGGTCGAGCCGTTGTTCAACAACTTCACCTCGCTGCCGGCAGGGGACCTGCGGACGAAGATCCTCGCGCTCGCCGAGAAGGAGAAGGTGCCGGTCTCCGACGTCCTGGTGGCCGACGCGTCACGGCGTACGACGACCCTGAACGCCTACGTCTCCGGGTTCGGCAGCACCAGGCGAGTGGTGCTCTACGACAACCTGGTCGACGACGTCCCGGAGCGGGTGGCCCTGGTGGTCGTGGCGCACGAGCTCGGTCATGCCCGCCACCACGACGTCGCGACGGGGACCCTGCTGGGGGCTGTCGGGGTGTTCCTGGGCAGCGGTCTGCTGGGACTGGTGCTCTCGAGGCGGAGACTGCTCGAGCGGGCCGGAGCCACCGATGCCGGGCAGCCGGAGGTGGTGGCGCTGCTGCTGGCGATCGCCGCGGTCGGGACGCTGCTCGCGAGCCCGGTGCAGAACACGATCAGCCGGGCCGTGGAGGCTCGGGCCGACCGGGCCTCGCTCGAGGCGACCGGCGACTACCACGGGTTCGAGCAGATGCAGCTCCAGCTCGCCACCCGGTCGCTGAGCGACGCCGACCCGCCCCGGCTGAGCCAGTTCTGGTTCGGCTCGCACCCCACGACCCTGCAGCGCATCGGGATGGCCCGCGCCCTTCAGCAGCAGCGTTGAACCTCGCCGTGCGTCAGCTGCAGGTGGCGGCCGCGGTGGAGGAGCCCTGCTTGACGCGGTTGCAGGTGCCCTGGAAGGCCTTCTGGATGACACCGCCGAACAGGAAGACGATGGCGACGATGAGCGCGGCGATGCCGGCGACCAGCAGGCCGTACTCGACGGCGGAGGCGCCGTTCTCGTCGCGGCGGCTGGTGATGGAGCGGATGTACTCGAGCATGGTGTTCCCCTCTGGAACAGGTGGATTTTCCGGTCTGGGTGAGCGCCCGGCCCGGCCTACGGCTGGGCCGGGCGCGACCCGTGAGTGCGGCTCACCACCCCCCGGTAGCTGCGGTCGCGGTGCTCGTCCGCGCCCGCTGAGGAGCCGCTCTGCACACCTGCACTCCGTGGTAGCGCAGGCTGGTTCTGGTGCACCGGCGTCAGCAGCTGATGGGACCCATCTGCCCGCTGGAGCCGGAGCTGATCGAGGTGCACGTGTTGCCGAAGAGGACCCCCACCTGCTTCCCGAGCAGGAAGACGGCGGCGGTGATCACCGCGGCGATCCCGGCCAGCAGCAGCGCGTACTCGACGGCGGAACCGCCGTCCTCACGGGTGCGACGCAGCCAGGCATTCAAGGGCAACACGTTCCGGACCCCCTTCTGAGGGGCAGGGACCTCGATGACGGTGACCCGGGGTCAGTCTGGAACTGCCCCCGGGTCGCCGATCTCGGTCCTTCGTCAGCTGCAGGTGGCGGCCGCGGTGGAGGAGCCCTGCTTGACGCGGTTGCAGGTGCCCTGGAAGGCGTTCTGGATGACACCGCCGAACAGGAAGACGATGGCGACGATGAGCGCGGCGATGCCGGCGACCAGCAGGCCGTACTCGACGGCGGAGGCGCCGTTCTCGTCGCGGCGGCTGGTGATGGAACGGATGTACTCGAGCATGATGGTGGTTCCTTCCCTCTGGAACGTGGTGGCTTTCAAATACGGGCCTATTCGGACCCACTGGTAGAAAGTATGGCGAAAGCGGACAGAAAGGGCATCGGCTTTCCGGTTTAACCCATCTGACCCTTATGGGTAGTTCGTCGCATAGTCCGTTCGGACTATGCGGCGGGAGGTGTGGCAGGCGGCAGGGCGCGGCGAGCTGCCGCCCGGCCGGCGAGGCGCGGTCCGGTCCCGCTCAGGCGGGGGGCGTGACCGAGGAGATCAGGCCCAGGCGCATCGCCGAGACCAGCGCCTGGGCGCGGTTGGCGGCGCCCAGCTTCTCGTAGATCCGCCCGATGTGGCTCTTCGCCGTCGACTCGCTCAGGTAGAGCCGACCGGCGATCGCCGTCACGCCCAGCCCCTCCGCGAGCAGGTCCAGGACCTGCCGTTCGCGGTCGGAGAGCCGGGGCGGCGCTCCCGAGCTCATCCGACGCACCATCGCCTCGGCCAGGCCCGTGCAGGTGAACGTCAGCGGCGCGACCGCTGCCTGTCGGACGGCCCGGATCACGCTCGACGTGGGAGCGTCCTTCCCCACGAAGCCCGAGGCACCGGCATCCATCGCCGCGAAGAGCTGCTCGTCGCCGGCGTACATCGTCAGGACCACGAGGCCGACCTCGCGGTCCTCCTTGCGCAGGGCGCGCACCACGTCGAGACCAGAACCGTCGGGCAGCCGGACGTCGGTGACGACCACGTCGGGGGAGAGCTGCGCGGCCAGGGAGAGCCCTTCGCTCACGGAGGCGGCCTGACCGGCCACGTCGAACCCATCGGCCTGGGTGAAGGCGCCCGCGAGTCCCTGACGGATCAGCTCGTGGTCATCGATGAGCAGCACGGTGGTCATGGGTTCCCGGAGTGTGTCGGACCCCGGCCTCCTCGGGCAGGCTAGCGGGTCGGCTCACGCGTCGGGGACCCGACGCGCACGGTCACGTGGGTGCCCGGGCTCTGCGGGCTGGGCTCGGTCACGACGAGCTCGGCGCCGATGATGCGAGAGCGCTCGCGCATGATCTTCAGACCCTGGGAGTCGCTGCGGGGCGTGTGCTGATGGGTGCCGTCGTCGCGCACCTCGATCTCGGCGTACGGCGAGCGGATGGTGCACCGGAGCCACAGGTTCGACGCCCCGGAATGCTTGCGGGCGTTGGCCATCGCCTCCTGAGCGATCCGGAGCAGCTCGTACTCCACGTCCGTGGGGAGACGGGGGCCCTTCTCGTCGAGGGTCACGTGCACGGCCATCGGTGAGGTCGCGCTGACCTGGTTGGCGTAGGCCGACAGGCTCTCGCCGAGCCCGGCGCTGGAGGCGAGCTCGTGCCTGAGGTCGAAGATCGAGTGCCTGAGCTCGGTGACGACCCGCGTCACCTCCTGCCGCAGCCGGCCGATCTGCGCGACCTGGGCCGGGTCTGACGCGGTGGCCGCGAGGTTGTCCACGAGGTAGCCGAGCGAGGCGACGTCCTGGGCCACCCCGTCGTGCACCTCGCGCGCGATCCGCTGTCGCTCCTCACTGGTCGCGTTGTCGCGGACACGACCGAAGAGCAGCGCCGCCTGGAGCTGTACGGCGTGCCTGGTCAGGCGGGTGCGCAGCTCGAGGGCGGGGGTCGCCTCGACGCTGCCCAGCGTCTCGAGCACCAGCACCGCGATCATCTCGTCGTTGGCCACCAGCGGGATCGCCACGTGCTGCTCGCGCAGCATCATCGCCTCGTAGTCCCAGCACTTGGCCGAGAGCGCCTCGGCCCACGCCATCGCGCCGGGAAGGGTGCCTGCGGAGTAGCGCAACGGAGACATCGAGCCGCTCGGCGCCCGGACGAAGACGCCCGCACTGCGCGCCGGCACCACGCTGTCCGCCGCCGCCATGATCTGCTCGGCGATGCCGACCGCGTCCAGGCCACCCACCAGCTTTCCGGAGAGGGCCTCGAGGCGCCGGATCAGGCCCACGGCACTGCGGTAGGACGCGTCGGCGTCGGTGGTGCTCAGCGCGCGCCGCAGGGCGATGCCCATCATGCCCATGCCGACCGCGGTGACGAGCCAGGTGAAGGCGCTGGCGGCGAACTCGCGGTCCCAGCGCTGCTCGAGCGCGACCCACGGCACCAGCAGCAGGACCGCCTCGGTGCCCAGCACACGCAGCAGGCCGGTGCGTCCGCGGTCGACGGCGCCGATCAGCACCGGGATGACGAGGTAGGGCGTCACCGTGGCCTGGTCAGGGAACATCAGCACCGCGAGGACTGCCACCACACCGCCCTCGAAGACGGCCACGGTGGACTCCGAGACCCGCCGGGTCATCGCGACCGACTGGCCGACGGCAGCGGTCAGGACGACGAAGAGGGCGCCGTCGAGGTACCGCTGGCCGGACACCGCGGCGAGCGAGGTGAGGGCGGCAACGGTGAAGACCCGGGCCGCGAAGGCGACCCGACCGACGTCAGTCACCCTCAGAGTTTGCCCGAGAAGCTGTTCATGATCGAGATCCCCGCCGGACCGAGCACCGCCACGAAGAGGCACGGGAGGATGCAGAAGATCAGCGGGACCAGGATCTTGACCGGCACCTTCTGGGCCTCCTCCTCGGCCCACTGACGTCGCTTGACCCGGATCTCGGAGGACTGCACGCGCAGCACCTGCCCGACCGGGATGCCGAAGGCGTCGGCCTGGACCATGGCGCTGACGAACGAGCGCAGGTCGGGCAGGTTGGTGCGCGTCGCCAGGGATCGCAGTGCCTCGGACCGCCCGCGTCCGATCTGCATCTCCTGGAGCATGCGGGCGAACTCGTCGGCGAGCGGGCCTTCGGTGTTGCGTGCCACCTGGGCGCACGCGGCGTCGAACCCCAGACCGGACTCCACCGAGATGGTCAGCAGGTCGATCGCGTCGGGCAGTGAGCGCTGGAGCTTCTCGGCCCGGTCGTAGGTCTGCTGGTAGAGGTACATGTTCGGCGCCATGTAGCCCGCGAGGGACGCGAGCACGACGAAGCCGAGGGTGGGCAGGAAGCTCAGGCCCATGATCAGCGCCAGCACGAGCGAGACGCCGAGTGCCGAGGCGAAGCCGACGACCTTGCCGGCCATCACCCGCTCGACGGTCCAGCCCCGCGGGTTGCCCGCCATCTCCAGCTTCTCCCGGATGCGCTCGCTGGCGTCCTCGGGGGTGAGTCGCCGACCCATCCGCTGGCTGCGGGCCAGCAGGGGGAAGAGCACGCGGTCGCTGAAGCTCGCGTCCAGCTCGCCCTTCATCTCGTCCGGAGCCGCTGTCAGGGCCTCCAGGACGGCGAGGGACCGGTTGACGCCGGCCTGCTCCTTGAAGATGCCGCCGACCGCTCCGAACACGAGGAGCAGCGCACAGAAGATCAACGTGAAGGCGATGATCACCATCGGGCTCATCAGACATCCACCTTTGCGACCTTGGCCATCCAGAAGATGCCCACGGACAGGAGCACCACCATGACGGCGACGAGGATCCACCCGATCGGCGTGGTGTACATCGGCCTGACGTAGTCAGGCTTGGACAGTGCGAGGTAGGCGAGGAAGCCCGGAGGGAGACCGCCGAGGATGTAGCAGGAGAGTCGACCCTCGGCCGAGAGCGCCTTCACGTGCCGCCGGAGGTACTCCCGCTCGCGCAGGGTGGCGGCGACGGTGAGCAGCAGCTCGGCCAGGTTTCCGCCGACCTCGCGCTGGATCCGGATCGCCATCACCACCCACTCGAAGTCCTTGCTCTGCATCCGGTCGGCCACTCCGTCCAACGAGTCCTCGAGGGTGACGCCGAGCCGGGTCTCGACCACGACGCGGCGGAACTCACTGGAGATCGGCTCGGTCCCCTCGCGGACGATGGTGTCGATGGACTGAGCCAGCGACAGGCCGGCGGAGAGGCTGCCCGACATCAGCTGGAGCGTGTCGGCCAGGCCCATGCTGAAGGCCCTGAGCCTTCGTCCACGCTTGACCTTCAGGTAGAGCGAAGGACCGATGACGGCGACCAGCACGACCAGGAAGCCGAGCACGAGGCTGCCGGTGCCGATCAGGATGCCGACGAGCCCGCCACCGACCCCGATGCCGGCGCGCATCAGCAGCCACTCGGCCGGCCGCAGGTCGAGACCTGCGGCTTCGAGGGCCGTGGCGATCCTGGCCTCGAGGTTCTGGTTGTTGGCCAGCGCCTTCTCGGCCGCCTGCCGGGCCTGGCCACCGAGTGCGGTGGCTGCCGCGTCGTCGCGGCGAGGACCGGCCTGGCCGGGGACAGCCATCACGCCGTAGGCCTGGACCTGCTCGGTGAGGGTGAGGTTCGTGGCCGGCTTGTTGCCACCGAGGGCCAGGACGCCGACGACTCCCATGAGTCCGAGGCCGATGGCGCCGACACCGCCGAGCACGACGTTCTTCGAGACTGCGAGACCGTCTGACTGCACCGGCTTGGGCGCTGCGGCTGCGATCTTGTCGGCCTCGATGTCGGCGGCACTCCGCACGGGGACGTACGCCGACGTGGTGAACGTGTCAGCAGCTGTCGGGACGCTCACCTCGACGTTGGAGCTGGTGCTCTCCAACCCGGCTGGGACCTGCGCGGTCACGACGACCTGGTGGGCCAGGGCCACGGCTTCGCGCGAGAACGCGGACGTCAGGGCGGCGGGGTCGGCCGTGGTGAGGACGGTGCCCTTGCCGGCGCTGGCGATCGCGTTGAGCGGCTCGTTGGCCTCGTCGCCCTGCTGGAGGGAGACCACGTCGACGCTGGCGCCGGACTTCTTGACCGCGTCGAGGACGTCGGGCAGGTTCGTGTTGGTGGTGTCCTTGCCGTCCGACAGGATCAGGATCTTGCGCTGCCCCGCGTCGTCACCGCCCGGCCCTGCGGCCTTGAGTGCGCCGAGGACCCCGTCGTAGAGCGCGGTCTTCAATGTCAGCGTGAGCGTGTTGATGGCCCTGGTCGCCGCGGCGCGGTCGAGGGTGGGCGGGACCAGCTCCTTGACGGTGCTGTCGAAGGTGACGACCCCGACCTTCACGTTGTCGGGCACGGTGGCCAGGTAGGCGAGCGCGGCCTTCTTGGCCTCGGCGATGCGAGTGCCCTTCATGCTGTTGCTGGTGTCGATGGCGAGGACCGAGGTGCGTTGGACAGCGGTGCTCGTCGACGCCGCCGCGGCTTCCGCGTCGACCTCCGCGCCCGCGATCTTGACCTGGACCTTGCTGTAGTCGACCTTCGCGGTGCCGGGGACCGACACCAGCAGCCGTACGGCGCCCTTGCTCGGCTGGGCGTGGTCGATGACCGCACCGGTGTCGGCCGCCTGGGCGGGAGCGCTGAGGAACATGGCGAGCGAGAGCATCCCGAGGACGATCCCGACGAGGGTGCGAGCGATGCGGCGGACGCCTCTCCTCATCGGAAGTCCGTCGTGGTGGCGAAGACCCGCGGGTCGACGAGCACGTTGTTGTGCTGCATCTTCTCCAGGAACTTCGGTCGCAGACCGGTCGCCCGGAGGCTGCCCAGTGAGCGGCCCTCGGAGTCGAAGCCGGCGGTGTTGTCGAACAGGAAGATGTCCTGGAGGGTGATCACGTCGCCCTCCATCCGCTCGACCTCGGTGATGTGCGTGATCCGCCGGGTGCCGTCCTTGAGCCGGGCCTGGTGGACGATCAGGTCGACCGCGGAGGCCACCTGCTCGCGGATGGCGCGGACGGGGAGGTCCATGCCGGCCATCAGCACCAGGGTCTCGAGGCGGGAGCACGTGTCGCGAGGTCCGTTGGAGTGGACCGTGCAGATCGAGCCGTCGTGGCCGGTGTTCATGGCCTGGAGCATGTCGAGGGCGGAGGAGTCGCGGACCTCACCGACGACGATGCGGTCGGGGCGCATGCGCAGTGCGTTGCGGACCAGGTCGCGGATGGTGACTGCACCCTTGCCCTCGATGTTGGACGGCCGGGACTCGAGCCGGACGACGTGGTCCTGCTTGAGCTGGAGCTCGGCCGCGTCCTCGATGGTGACGATGCGCTCGTCGGAGGGGATGAACGACGAGAGCACGTTGAGCGTGGTGGTCTTTCCGGCACCCGTACCGCCGGAGACCACCACGTTGAGGCGACCCCGGACGCAGGCGTCGAGGAAGTCCGCGGTGCGGTCGCTCAGCGAGCCGAACCTGATCAGGTCGTTGACCGTCAACGGGTCGGCGGCGAACTTGCGGATCGTGAGCGTGCTGCCGTCGATCGCCAGCGGCGGGACGACGGCGTTGACGCGGCTGCCGTCGGGGAGGCGGGCGTCCACCATGGGGGAGGACTCGTCCACGCGGCGACCGATGCGGGAGACGATCTTGTCGATCGTGCGGCGCAGGTGCGCCTCGTCCTTGAACTTGCCGTCGACCTTGGTCAGCTTGCCCTTGCGCTCGAGCCAGATGCTGAACGGGCCGTTGACCATGACCTCGGCGACGTCGTTGTCGCGCAGGTAGGGCTCGAGCGGGCCGTAGCCCAAGATGTCGTCCGCGA
Source organism: uncultured Actinomycetota bacterium (assembly GCA_963843075.1). Lineage (GTDB taxonomy): Bacteria > Actinomycetota > Actinomycetes > Propionibacteriales > Nocardioidaceae > Marmoricola. The sequence continues at coordinate 2,467,454 of CAWJJD010000001.1, forward strand.
TGTCCTGGGTGATGCGCTCCCGGTCGACCCGGGTGAGGGGACGGTTGGTCGCGGCCAGCACGTCCGCGAGCACGATGCGCACCTTGGTGGCGAGCTCGTCGGCGTCGAGGTTGGCGTCGTAGAGCTGCGGACCGAGCTGCTGCAGGAGCTCGGTGTGGACGTTCTCCTTGAGGTCCTCGAACCGGTCCTTCGCGGCTTCCGAGCGCGGTGCCGTCGAGGCGGAGCCGTTCGCGGAGCCGCTGCGCGGCTGGCTCTGTCCCGGCCCCTTGGGGGGAGCCTGTGCCGAACCCTGCGGGACACCTTGGCCGGTGTGGGCGCCGTGGGCGGGGGTGTGGCTCCTCGCGGGCGTCGCTCCTGCAGCCGGCGCGTCCGTGGGCACGTCGGCCCGTCGCTTGGGCGTCGGCGCGGACCCGTCCTTGGAGTCCTCACCGGACTCGGGGGGCGGGTTCGTCGTCCGGTTCAGGGACGCGAGGCGTTCACTGAGACTGCTCATGGCTCTTCTCCTCGCTACTTCTTGCGCCCGAACAGGCCGCGCTTGGCGGGCTCGGCAGGCTTCGCGTTCACGTTGTCGCCCGCCAGGCGGGCCGCCAGGGCGGTGATCGTCTTGGAGACCGGGTGGTCGGGCTTGGACATCACGATGGGCTGGCCGTGGTTGGTGGCGCTCGCGACGGCGGGGGAGCTGGCCAGCGCGATGTCGACCTTGATGCCCAAGATGTCCTCGACGTTGGCCTGGGACAGCCCGACCTCCTCGTCGGCGCGGTTGAGCACGAGGTGACGGTTGCCGGGCACGAGGTTGAGCAGGTCGAGCGTCTCGATGGCGACCTTCGTGTTCTTGATGGTCGGGACGTCGAGGGTGGCCACGATGATGCACTCGTCGGTCTCGTCGAAGGCACCGAGGACCTGGTCGTCGAACCCGGGCGGGGTGTCGATCACGACGAAGTCGAACTGGCGACGCAGGATCTGCACGACGCGCCGGGCGAGGGAGGCGGTGACCAGGTCCCGACCCTCGGGGTGCGTCGGCGCGGCCAGGATGGTGAGCCCGTTCTCGTGCCGGGTCAGGAGCTTCTGGAGCAGGGAGAAGTCCAGGTCCTCCTCCGAGGCCGCGGCCTCGGTGATGGTGTGCTCCGGGATCAGCTGCATGGTGATCGCGACGTCACCGAAGGCCAGGTCGAGGTCGACCACGCACACGTCGGCGCCCGTCTTGGCCAGGGCGACGCTCAGGTTCACCGCCATGGTCGTCTTGCCGACGCCGCCCTTGGGGGAGAAGACCATGAAGACCTGGCCGTTGCGCTCACCCTCGGCGGTGGCGGCGGGTCCGTTGATCGCCTCCCAGGTGCCGCGTGCGCGGGTGACGGCGCTGCCGAGTGCCAGGTGGTCGTCGGCGGCCACGACGGCCCCGATCCCGGCCTGCATGGCCTGGGCATAGATCGCCGGCTCCAGCTCGAGCCGCGTGAGGACGATCGTGATCGCCGGGTGGCTGGCCCGGATGCGGTCGGCCAGGGCGGTCGCCGCAGTCATGTCGAGCGTGGGGCCGATGACCACGGCGTACTCGCTGCGTCCGTTGACCCAGGCGTCGACCTCGTCGGGACGCGCGACCACCTTGGCCCCGCTGGGCAGCGCTGAGCTCAGCACACCAGCGGTGGTCGAGTCGGGTTCCACGAGGATTGGCATGGGGGTCCTTCCGGGGGGTGCAGCCGGGATCAGCGGAACAGGTTGCCCTTGTTGACGCCCTGGGACGGGGCAACCTGGGAGTCGGAGTTGAGCAGGGCGAAGGCGAGCTCACCGTTGGAGCTGGCGTAGAGGATCTTCTCGGCCTCGGGCTGCGAGAGGGCCAGGGTGAGGAGGGTCTTCGGGAGCTGCTCCGCGACCTGGGCGCCGGTGGCGTCGGTGGTCGTGGTGGACACGACGGTCGTCGTGCCGGCACCGATGACCTGGACGTTGGGCAGCAGGAGACGCGTGAACGCCGAGCTGTCGGTCATGAAGACTGCGACCTTGTCGCCCGGGACCACGAAGCCGGCCACGCGGGCGGGGTCCGACAGGTTGACCGAGATGGCGATCTTGCCCTTGGGGATGGCCAGCCCGTTGCTCGAACCGGTCGCGCCGAACTTAGAGCCGATCACCTGCTCGCCCGGGTACATGTTCGTGACGGCGATCTTCCCGGCGACCGTCTCGGTGCCGGTGAGCGCGTCGGGCAGGAGGTCCTTCTTGGACACCGAGCCCGACTCGATCTTGCCGGCTGCCTGGGCCGCCTCGACCGTCTCCCCGGCGGCGATCGGCTTGACGACCCGGAGCACCTGGACGGCGTCGTAACGCTGGTCGGCGCGGGTGTCGGCACCGCGCACGTAGAGGAACACCAGCAAGGTGCCGAGGGCGGCGATGACGGCTGCTACGAGAAGCAGAACTTTCCTGCGATCCATGAACGGTGGCCTTTGCTAGATCCGTGGCGGAGCGCAGGCTTTTCGGCTCACGACTCCCGTTTGGCACCGTGTGACGACGTACGTTCCACGGCATGAGACAGATTGCCGCAAATTAGTCCGTTTTGTGGGCGAATAACGAGACTCGTCAAAAAGTTGGGCAAATCCCTACTCAACGGACATACAACGCGTCCACGTCGTCGCGGTGCTCCCGCATCACGACGCCGCGCTTCAGCTTCAGGCTCGGGGTCAGCTGGCCGCCCTCCTCGGTCCAGGAGTCCGCCACGACGGCGAAGCGCCGGATCGACTCCGCCTTCGAGACGGCCTTGTTGGCCTCCTCGACCGCGGCCTCGATCTCGGCGTGCAGGTCGGGGTCGTCGACGAGTTCGGCGACGGCTGTGGACTTGCCGTGCTGCTCTGCCCAGCCCGGGAGGGTCTCGGGATCGATCGTGACCAGCGCCCCGATGAACGGCTGGCCGTCGCCCACGACGATGCACTGGTCGACCAGGGGGTGGGCCCGCAGGCGGTCCTCGAGGACGGCGGGCGCCACGTTCTTGCCACCGGCGGTGACCAGGATCTCCTTCTTGCGGCCCGTGATCCGGACGAAGCCCTCGTCGTCGATCTCGCCCACGTCGCCGGTGTGGAACCAGCCCTTCTCGTCCTTGGACTCGGCGGTCGCCCGGTCGTTGTGCCAGTAGCCGGCGAAGACCTGTCCGCCGCGGAAGAGCAGCTCACCGTCGTCGGCGACCCGCACGCTGGTGCCCTGCAGCGGCCGTCCGACGGTGCCGACCTTCTGGGCGTCGGGGAGGTTGGCCGTCAGCGCGGCGGTCGTCTCGGTGAGCCCGTAGCCCTCGAGGACGTTGACGCCGATGCCGCGGTAGAAGTGACCGAGCCGCTCGCCGAGGGGTGCGCCGCCCGACACGGCGTAGGCGCAGCTGCCGCCGAGGGCGGCACGCAGCCTGCCGTAGACGAGCCGGTCGAAGAGCTTGTGCTGGGCGCGCACGGAGAGGCTGGTGCGACCGCTCTCGATGCCGCGGGACCACGCGATCGCGACGTCGGCCGCGCGGTCGAAGATCTTGCCGCGACCGTCGGCCACGGCGCGCTGGGAGGCGGTGTTGAACACCTTCTCGAAGACCCGGGGGACGGCCAGGATGAAGGTCGGACGGAACTCCGCGAAGTCGTCGAGCAGGTTCTTGATGTCGGCCGAGTGCCCCATCTTGACCCGTGCCTTGACGCAGCCCACCTGGATGATCCGGGCGAAGACGTGGGCCAGGGGGAGGAAGAGGAGCGTCGATGCGCCTTCGCCGTGGTCTCCCGTGGGTGCGAAGAGGGCGTCGAGCTCGTCGATGGCGACGGTGAGCTCGAACATGAAGTTGCCGTGGGTGAGCATGCAGCCCTTGGGCCGACCTGTCGTGCCGGAGGTGTAGATCAGGGTCGCGAGATCGCCGGGTCCGATCGACGTACGACGCTCCTCCAGCTGCTCGTCGCTGACGTCGTGCCCCAGCGTCATGAGCACGCCGATCCCGTTGCCCTCGATGGACCAGACGTGGTGCAGCTCGGAGAGGTCGGCGCGACCCTCCTTGACCCGGGAGCCGTGCTCGGCGGTCTCCACGAAGGCCGCCCGAGCGCCGGAGTCGGAGAGGATCCACTCGATCTGCGCCGAGCTGGACGTCTCGTAGACCGGCACCGTGGCCGCCCCGGCGAACCAGATGGCGTAGTCGAGCAGGGTCCACTCATAGCGGGTCCGCGAGATCAGGGCCACCCGGTCACCGGCCTCGATCCCGGCGGCGATCAGCCCCTTCGCGACGGCACGGACCTCCTCGAGGAACTCCCCGGCGCTGACGTCGGCCCAGCCACCCTTGGTGCGTCGCGAGAACACGACAGCGTCGGCATGGTCGGTGCCGTTGGTGACGACGTCGTCGGTCAGGTTGCCCGTGTCCGGCACGCTGACCTGTTGGGCGGTGGAGTACTCGCGCACGCTGTTCCTCTGGTCCTGGGCGGTGAGGGTCTGAACTGCAAACGCACGTTACTCGCCAGCGCCGCCACCGGGCCTCCGGGACCGTCAACTCGACGCGCTGCGGTGGGCTAGCCTTGGACGCCCCGGAGCGGGTGACAGCGCCGGGACGCGGTCTCTCCCCAACGATCGCCCCCGGTCACCCCCGCAGCCCTCGACGTCAGGACCCGACACATGGCCGAGCAGACCACGTCCAGCATCGTCATCGACGCCCCTGCGGCCGAGGTGATGGCCGTGATCGCCGACTTCCCCGCCTACCCCGAGTGGGCCCAGGGCATGAAGAAGGCCGAGGTGGTCGAGGAGGGCGCCGGCGGTCGCGCGGACAAGGTGGCCTTCGAGCTCGAGGCCACCCCGATCAAGGACTCCTACACCCTCGCCTACGACTGGAAGGGCGACTCCTCGGTCACCTGGGAGCTGGTCGAGGGCAAGATGCTCAAGGCGATGGCGGGCGCCTACCTGCTGCGACCCTCCGGGGCCGGCACCGAGGTCACCTACCGGCTCTCCGTCGACCTGAGCATCCCGATGATCGGCATGCTGCGCCGCAAGGCCGAGAAGGTCATCATCGACACTGCGCTGAAGGGGCTCAAGAAGCGCGTCGAGTCCCTGCGCTGAGGCGCGGTCCGATCCCGTGACCGTGCGCATCATCCTGTTCACCGGCAAGGGCGGGGTCGGCAAGACGACGAGCGCCGCGGGCACCGCAGCGATGGCTGCGCGGGCCGGGCACCGGACCCTCGTGCTCTCCACGGACGCGGCGCACTCCCTGGGCGACGCCTTCGGACTGCCCGTGGGCCGCGAGCCGGCCGAGGTGGCCCCGGACCTGTGGGTGCACCAGGTCGACGCGCAGCGGCGTTTCGAACGGTCCTGGGGCGAGATCCAGGGCTACCTGATGTCGGTCCTCGACGCGGCCGGGGTCGACCCGATCACCGCCGAGGAGCTGACGGTCATCCCCGGCGCCGAGGAGGTCCTGGCGCTGCTCGAGCTGCGCAACCACGTCGTCAGCGGGCAGTGGGACGTCGTGATCGTCGACTGCGCCCCCACGGCCGAGACGCTCCGGCTGCTGGCGCTCCCCGAGGCGCTCGGGTGGTACATGACCCGCGTCTTCGGCGTCCAGCGGCGGATGGTGCGCGCTCTGCGGCCGGTGCTGAGCCGGGCGGCCGGGGTGCCGATGCCCGAGGACTCCGTGTTCGACGCCGTCGAGCGGCTGCACGCCGACCTCGAGCAGGTCCAGCAGATCCTGACGGAGAAGGACGCGACCGTGCGCCTGGTGCTGACGCCCGAGGCCGTGGTCGTCGCGGAGGCGCGCAGGTCGCTGACCACGCTGTCGCTCTACGGCTACCGGGTCGACGGCGTGATCGCCAACCGGGTCTTCCCCGAGGGGGGCGGCGACGCGTGGCGCGAGAAGTGGGTCGCCGCCCAGAAGGGCGTGCTTGCGGAGGTCCGCCAGTCGTTCGCCGACCTGCCGATCTGGCGGTCCGGCTATCGCGACGACGAGCCGATGGGGGTCGATGCCCTCGCCAGCTTCGCCGAGGCGGCGTACGCCGGGGACGACCCGCTCGCTCTTCCCGAGGGCGGGGAGGGACCCATGACGATCACGCGGACCAGCACCGGCGCGGTCCTGCGCATCGCCCTGCCCTTCGCCCAGAAGCAGGACGTCGACCTCGCCCGGCACGGTGACGAGCTGGTCGTCACCGTCGGGCCCTACCGCCGCCTGCTGTCCCTGCCGAGCGCCCTGAGCCGCCACACCGTGTCCGCGGCTCGCGTCGAGGACGGCGCCCTGCAGGTACGGTTCCGGTTCGAGCAGGAGGAACAGCCGTGAGCGACACAGAGGGCCCCCCGGGACCGGGCTCCCACGACGATGCCGAGGGCGGGACGCACCACGAACCCGTCGGCAGCGTCGGTGAGGAGGCCGCGAAGCTCTTCGGCGCGCTCTCGGACTGGGCGCGCGACCAGGGCACGGACTACACCGGCACGGCTGCGGGTGCTGCCGGCGCCTTCGCGCACGCCGTCAAGGACGTGAACGAGCACATCGCCACCGACGGCGAGGACTGCCGCTACTGCCCGGTCTGCCGCGTCATCCACGTCGTGCGAGGGACCAGCCCCGAGGTCCGGGCCCAGCTCTCGGTCGCGGCGAGCTCGCTGATCCAGGCCGCCGCGGGGATGTTGGCCACGCACCCGGCCGGCCGGTCGGAGCAGTCGCCGGTGGAGAAGATCGATCTCGACGACGGCGCGGGCTGGGACGAGGAGAAGTGAGCTACACGGTCGGGGTCGATGTCGGAGGCACCAAGATCGCGGCGGGGCTCGTGGACGAGGACGGGCGCGTCCTGGCCAGGGAGCGCACCGAGTCGCCGGCGACGGACCCCCCGGAGATCGTGCGCACGATCGGTGAGCTGGTGCGCTCGCTCGCGGGCTCCGAGACGGTGGAGGCCGTCGGCGTCTCGGCCGCAGGCTTCGTGGACAAGGCGCGCGCGACCGTGGTCTTCGCGCCCAACCTGGCCTGGCGGGACGAGCCGTTGAAGCGCCTCCTCGAGCAGGAGCTCGGGCTGCCGGTCGTGGTGGAGAACGACGCCAACGCCGCTGCCTGGGGGGAGTTCAGGTTCGGAGCCGGTGAGGACGTCGAGGACCTGCTGCTGCTCACCGTGGGCACCGGTGTGGGCGGTGGCATCGTGATCGACGGCGAGCTGGCCCGTGGCGGCTTCGGGATGGGGGCCGAGGTCGGCCACATCACGATGGTGCCCGGCGGCGTCCTGTGCGGGTGCGGCAACCTGGGTTGCCTGGAGTCCTACGGCTCCGGCACCGCCCTGGTGCGGATGTCCCGGGAGCTCGCCGAGGCCTCCCCGGAGCTGGCGCGAGGCCTGGTGGAACGGGCCGGGGGAGACCCCTCCAAGATCACCGGCCCGCTGGTCACCCAGGCCGCGCAGGAGGGCGACGAGTTCGCGACCGCGCGCCTCGCCGAGCTCGGTGACTGGCTCGGCCAGGGAGTGGCCACCCTGACCGCCGTCCTCGACCCCAACGTGGTGGTCATCGGCGGCGGGGTCGGCGAGGCGGGCGAGCTCCTGCTGGAACCGATCCGGCGCAGCTTCGAGAGCCACGTGACCGCCCGTGGCCACCGGCCGATGCTCGAGATCCGGCAAGCGCAGCTGGGCAACGCCGGCGGCCTGGTCGGCGTGGCGGACCTGGCGAGGCGCCGGTGACGGCAGGCCCGCCGCCGCCCGGTGCGGACCCCGCGCCGGGCAAGCCGGACGGGGTGGGGCGCCTGCTGACCTGGATGCCCTACGTCCTGCTGGCAGGACTGCTCGTCGCGATCGTGCGGTCGGCAGCGGTCCCCATCTCGAACGCGGACACGTTCTTCCACCTGCGCTACGGCCACGAGTTCCTGACCGGGTGGGCGCCCTGGAACCCCGGGCACGTGTCCACCTTCGGCCACCGCGACTGGGTGCCGACCCAGTGGCTGAGCCAGATCGCCATGGCAGCCACGGAGTCGGCGTTCGGGCTGGCTGGAGTCGCCTGGCTGGCCGGGGTGGCGGTGCTCGTGACCGTGGTGGCGGTCTACGTGGTCGCGCGCCACTACGCCGACCCGCTGCCCGCGGCCGTCGTCACCGTCCTGGCGGTCCTCGGCTGCACCGCGAACCTGACCCAGCGGCCCCAGGTGGTCAGCTATCTGCTGATCCTGCTGGTCACCCACGCCTGGCTGCGGACCGCCCGGGACCTCAGACCCCGCTGGTGGATCGTCCCGGCCACCTGGCTGTGGGCGATGGTCCACGGGATGTGGCCCATCGGCATCGCGATCGGGGTCGTGGCCGTCATCGGCATCGCTCTCGACAGCTGGCCCCGGGTTCGTGCCCAACGCGGGCTGCTCCTCCGCCTGCTCGCGGTCCCGTTGCTCTCACTCGTGGTGGCCGGCCTGACTCCGGCAGGGCCACGGCTCTATGCCGCCGTGCTGCTGGTGGGCGGGCGCTCGAAGTTCCACGACGAGTGGGCCGCCACCGACTTCCACCAGAGCCAGCCCGCCGTCGTCGCCGCCGTGATCGTGCTGACGGTGGTCATCTGGGTCCGCAGGCGCACCGGCGCCGGTCCCACGTGGGTGCAGATCCTGCTCCTGCTGATGGCGGCCGGCTGGAGCGCGTACGCCGTACGCACCGTCCCCGTCGCCGCGATGATGCTGGTGCCGCTGGTGGCAGCGGCGCTGCAGTCGCTGATCACCGAGCGTCGCGCAGGTGTACGCCGTGAGAGGGTCGTCGTGGCCACGATCGCCGGCCTGGCCGTCGTGGCCCTGACCGCCCTGGTGCCCTTCACCTCGGACGAACCGGCGAAGGTGCCCAGCTGGCTGGACCCCGCCCTCGCGGGCCTGCCCGCCGGGACGGCGGTGCAGACGACCGGACCGATGGGTGGTTACCTGATGTGGCGTTTCCCGAAGCTCGACCCCGTCATCGACGGCTACACCGATGCCTACTCCACGCGCCATCTCGAGGACGACCTCAAGCTGCTCACGGCCGGGACCGGATGGGACAAGATCATGCGACGCATCGGGGCTCGTTACGCCCTGCTCCCGGCCCGCGGCCGGCTGACCTATGCGCTGACCACGTTCGAGGACTGGAAGATCCTGCACCACAACGACGAGCTGGCCCTGCTCGAGGCCCCCGAGGGGTGGAACCGGTGATCCCCTCGATCGGGGTCGACATCGGCGGCACCAAGGTCCTGGCCGCCGTCGTCGACGCGTCGGGCCGGGTGCTCGACACCGAGGCGACCGCCACCCCGGGGCAGGGACTCGGTCCGGAGGGCGCCACGTCGGTCGAGGTCGAGGACGCGCTGGTCGACGTGCTGGGTCGGCTGCTGGCGGTCTACGGGCGCTGCCCCGTGGGGGTCGCGGCGGCAGGCTTCGTCGACCGGGACGCGCAGCGGGTCCGGTTCGCGCCGCACCTGCCTTGGCGCGACGAGCCCCTCTCGAAGCGGCTGGGGGAGCGCCTGGGCGGCCGGATCCTGGGCGACGTGCTGGTCGACAACGACGCCACGTCGGCCCTCTGGGCGGAGGGACGCTTCGGTGCGGTCCACCAGGTGCGCGACGCCGTGATGATCACGCTCGGCACCGGCATCGGCGGCGGGCTGCTCGTCCACGGGGCGCTGCACCGGGGTGCCAACGGGATGGCCGGCGAGTTCGGCCACATGCAGATGGTCCCCGACGGGCGCCCGTGCCAGTGCGGCCGGAAGGGCTGCTGGGAGCAGTACTGCTCCGGCCGGGCGCTGGCGCGCGCCGCTGCCGAGGCCGGTTCCGAGCTGTCCGGACCGGCGCTGACCACGGCGGCGCACGAGGGTGACCCCGTCGCGCGCGCGGCCTACGAGCAGGTGGCCTACTGGCTCGGGATCGGTGTGGCCAACCTCGTGGCCGCCTTCGACCCGGACGTCGTCGTCGTGGGCGGCGGGGTGTCGGCCGCCGGAGACCTCCTGCTCCAACCCGCACGCGAGGCCATGGCCACCAGTCTCGTGGGCGCGGGCTACCGCGACCTGCCGCTGCTGACCGGGGCCGAGCTCGGGCCGCTTGCGGGGGTGATCGGTGTCGCCGACCTCGCCAGGACGGCCGGCCGGATCAGGCGCGTCGGTAGGTGGGGGCGAGCTCCATCGCGAGTTGCTCGAGGAAGAGCCCGACGTCGGTGACGATGCCCCGGGCCTGGGATGACCCCCGGTCGGCGAGCTTGGTGACGGTCGCGGGGTTGATGTCGACGCAGACCAGCGGCACCGAGGCCGGCAGGATGTTCCCGGTCGCCACCGAGTGGAGCATCGTGGCCACCATCAGGCAGAACCCTGCGTCGGTGAGCTCGGCCCGCATCGCCCGCTGACCGTCGATGACGTCGGTGTAGACGTCGGGCAGCGGCCCGTCGTCGCGCACGGAGCCGACCAGCACGAACCGCTTGTCGTGGGTCACCAGGGAGTGCATGATGCCGCTGGTCAGGACCCCCTGCTCGACCGCTTCCCGGATCGAGCCGGCCTTGCGGATGGTGTTGATCGCGCGGATGTGGTGCTCGTGCCCGTGCTCGACCCCCTGGCCCCGGGCGAGGTCGATGCCGAGCGAGGTGCCGTAGAGCGCGGACTCGATGTCGTGGGTGGCCAGCGCGTTGCCGGCGAAGAGCACGTCGACGTACCCCGCCTCCACCAGCGCGACCATCGCCGGTGCGGCACCGGTGTGCACGACCCCTGGGCCGCCCACCCAGAGCACCTTCTTCCCGGCCGCCTTGGCCTCGCGCATGCCGTCGGCCACCTGGCGCACGAGGACGGCCTGGGGCTTCTCGCTGGAGACCTCCGACTCCATGAACCCGAAGGAGCCCTCCACCTTCTCGGAGACCGGGACGGTGACCTTGATGCCCGATGCGCCACAAACGACGCTCATCCCCGCCTTGACGTCGGCCATCGGCAGGGTGCGCACGGTGAGGTCCTCGCCCTCGCCGTCGACGATCAGGCCGCAGTCCATCTCGGGGTTCTGCACGAGCACCCAGTGACCGGCGACGCGGACGTGGGTCTCCAGGTTGGTGCTCGAGTAGAAGCCGTCGGGGAAGACCCCGTCGTGCTCGGCGACGGTGACGTCGGCCTCGCCCGGGTCGACCTGGTTGACGCCGTGGATCTGGAGCCGCATCAGGATCCGCTGGAGGGTCTCCTCCTGGTCGGCGGAGACGTTGATGCGGGCGTACGACGGGTCGTCCGCGCCGTGCCCGATGTCGAACTGCTCGACCCGGTAGTCGCCGCCGTACTCCCCGATGTCGTTGAGCACCTTCGACAGGGACGCCGTGTCGATCAGGTGTCCCCGGATCTCGACGATCTCGTTGTGCGCCACGTGCCACCCTCCCAGGTCTGGCGGGCCGGCTAGAGGACCGCCCCGTCGTCGTAGTCGCCGCCGGCACCCGGTCTCATCGAGGCCACCAGGTAGACGAACCCGCCGACGAACCAGACCATGAGTATCAGACCCAGCCAGGTCGGCAGGTTGAGCCCCGTCAACAGGCACACCAGCACGAACACCGGCACCCCGAACAGGCCGAGCCAGGCGAGCAGGCGCGGCGGCTCCGGCCGCGGCAAGGGCGGGGGTGGGGGCGGGACGAAGTGGTCCTCCTGCTCGCGCAGCTCGACGGGCTCCTCGTCGGGGAAGATCCCCCGCGGCGAGGGCGGCACCTCGGGTGCCGGCTCGTCCTCAGGGAGGTCGAGGCGGTCACCGTAGTTCTCGATGATCGCGCGCCACGCTGCATCGTCGGCCGAGACGCCGCCGGACAGCTCGTCGTGAGCGCCGGTCTGGTCGTCCTCGGGGTCTGGAGGGTTGGTCACGGCTCGGTCAGCCCCCGGCCGCGACACCGGCGACGCGCTGGATGAAGGCCACCGAGCCCTCGAAGATCTGTTCTTGGTCGTTGTCCAGCGTGGCCACGTGATAGCTGTTCTCGAGCAGCTCCTCACGGACGTCGCCGGAGGACACCGACGACTGGATCGCGCGACCGCTCGAGGGGTCCACGACGTGGTCCTCGGTCGAGCGGAAGAGCAGGATCGGGCAGACCACCCGGTGGAGGTCGGCGTGGAGGGCCTTGTAGGCCTGGAACATCGAGTCCGCCGCCCGCAGCGGCGTCTTGGTGTAGCCGTGCTCCTGGACACCGGGCTTCTTGATGTCGTTGGCGATGCCCGGCATCGCCGGGATCAGGTGCTTGAGCACCGGGAGGAGCTTGACGTCCTTGCGCTCGGTGGTCACGGCCGGGTTGACCAGCACCAGCCCGGCGACGCGGTCGGGGTGGTCCGCGGCGACCCGGAGCGCGAGGGCACCACCCATCGAGAGTCCGCAGACCACGACGGTGTCGACCTGGTTGGCCAGTGCCTCGAAGGCGCGCACCACCTCGGCGTACCAGTCGGCCCAGGTGGTCTTGTTCATCTCCTGCCACGTGGTGCCGTGGCCGGGGAGGCGTGGCAGCGACACGGCGTACCCCTGCGCGGCCAGGTGCTCGGCCCACGGCTTCATGGATGCGGGCGACCCCGTGAAACCGTGGCTGAGCAGGACACCGATGCGTCCGTTGGGCGACTCGGGGTCCCCGTCGGAGACGAAGGGTTCGGCGAGCTGGTGGACGGACAAGGGCACACTCCTGGCAGTTCCGCGAAGGGCGTCGAGAGGGGGGTGCGGCAATCGTGTCACGCGTTCCCAGGAGCGGCTAGTGTCCTACCGAGAGCGAGAGAAGGAGGTGGGCCCAGTTGTTCTACTGGTTCTTGAAGTGGATCGCCATCGGTCCACTCCTCAGGGTGGTGTTCCGCCCGAGGGTCTCGGGTGCTGAGAACGTGCCTGACGAGGGTCCGGCGATCCTGGCCAGCAACCACCTCTCCTACGCGGACTGGCTGTTCATGCCGCTCACCCTGACGCGACGGGTGACCTTCGTGGCCAAGGCCGAGTACTTCAACACCCCCGGCATCAAGGGGTGGTTCCAGAAGCGGTTCTTCTCCGGAGCAGGACAGGTGCCGATCGACCGTTCGGGCGCCTCCGCCGCCGAGGGCGCGATGACCTCGGCCAAGAAGGTGCTCGACGAGGGCGACCTGTTCGGCATCTACCCCGAGGGCACCCGTTCGCACGACGGCAAGCTCTACCGCGGCAAGACCGGTGTGGCCCGGCTGGCCCTCGAGACCGGGGTCCCGGTGATCCCCGTCGCCGTGGTCGGCACCGACGTGGTCGCCCCACCCGGCAAGAAGTTCGGCAGCTTCACCCGGCCGATGGTGCGCTTCGGCAAGCCCCTGGACTTCTCCCGCTACGAAGGCCTCGAGAACGACCGCTACATCCTGCGGTCGATCACCGACGAGATCATGTACGAGATCATGCGACTCTCCGGTCAGGAGTACGTCGACATGTATGCCTCGGTCGCCAAGGACGAGCAGAGGAAGGCCGACAAGGCCTCCGGGATCGGTGAGGCCTCGACCGGTCCTGACTCGAAGGCCTCCTGACCCGATGACCCCGGCGGCCGGGATCGGTCTCGAACCGCACGCCCCCGTGCAGGACACCATGTTGCGGGCGCTCGGGATCCTGCGCGTCGTGGTGCTCCTGAACGCCATCGGCATCTATCTGCTGCGCTACGACGGCTACGACCACCCGACCGCCGGCTGGCTGGTGATGGTCGGGCTGGTCGCGTGGACCGGCTTCGTGGTCTGGGCGTACGCCGCGCCGGCCCGGCGTACGCCGTTGCTGCTGGTCTGCGACCTGGTGGTCGCGGTCGTGGCGATCGGCCTGTCGCCGTACGTCAAGGGCGAGGGGCTCAACGCGACCCTCCCCGGCTTCTGGGTCATGGGGGCGGTGCTCGCGTGGGCGATCCTGTGGCGCTGGTCGGGCGGGCTGGCGGCGGGAGTCATCGTCTCGATCGCCGACATCAGCATCCGGGGGGAGTTCACCCAGAAGGCCTACGGCAACGTCTTCCTGCTGATCCTGGGCGGGGCGATCGTGGGCTTCCTGTCCGAGCTGCTGCAGCAGATGGCCGCCCAGCGGGACCGGGCGGAGCGGGCCGCGGCCACGGCGGCGGAGCGGCAGCGACTGGCCCGCGTGGTGCACGACGGCGTGCTGCAGGTGCTGGCACTGGTGCAGCGGCGGGGACCCGAGCTCGGTCCCGACGGCGTCGAGCTCGGTCGGCTGGCCGGTGAGCAGGAGGTGCGGCTCCGCGGGCTCGTCCAGCAGGACTCCCGGGAGCTGGTGGGCCCGCTCGGCGACCAGGACCTGGCCGTGCTGCTCTCGGGGTTGCAGAGCGCGCAGGTGCACGTCGCCGTGCCGGGCACCCCGGTGGTCCTGCCGGCGGAGCGGGCCAGCGAGGTCCTCGCGGCGGTCGAGTCGTGCCTGAGCAACGTGCGCCACCACGTCGGCCGGGAGGCAGACGCGTGGGTGCTGCTCGAGGAGCTCGACGACGACTGGGTGGTCTCGGTGCGCGACGACGGGCCCGGCATCCCGGCGGGGCGGCTCGAGGAGTCGGCGGCCGAGGGGCGTCTCGGCGTACAGCAGTCCATCGTCGGGCGGCTGCGCGACCTGGGCGGCTCGGCGACGGTGAGCTCGGTCCCGGGGCAGGGCACCGAGTGGGAGCTGACGGTGCCGCGGAGCGTCGGTCGCCCGTGACGATCCACACCGAGCACCCGTTCATGGACGCCGACGGTGACCCCGTACGCCGCCTGCGCGGTCGTCTCGGGGGGACGGTCACGCTCTGGACGAGCGGCTCCGACCCGCGGGCCGGCCTCACGGTCTCGTCGGTGATGGTGGCCGGTGGCGAGCCGGGTCGGCTGCTCGGGCTGGTCGACCCCGACTCCGACCTGCGCGACGTGCTCGGGGAGACCGGCCGTGGCGTCGTACACCTCCTGCAGTGGGACCATCGCGACCTGGCCGAGGCCTTCGCCGGGCAGCTGCCCTCGCCGGGCGGACCGTTCCGGATGGGCGACTGGGAGCAGACCGCTCACGGTCCGCGCCTGCTGACGGCGGCGTCGTGGGCGACCGTCGAGCTCGAGTCCGCCGAGGCGACCGGCTGGTCCGACCTCGTGGTCACCCGCATCGTCGACGTCGTGCTCGGCGAGGACGGCGACGCGCTCGTGCACCGACGCGGCCGCTACCAGCGTCCGGTCGTCTAGGCGTGCACCCCTGTGGCCTTGGTCGTCTAGGGTCTGCGGCGTGACCGAGGGTGAGGACAAGCTGCGGGTGATGGTGGTCGACGACCACCCGATGTGGCGCGAGAGCGTGGCGCGCGACCTCGAGGAGGCCGGGATGAACGTGGTCGCGACGGCCTCCAACGGGACCGAGGCGGTCACCCGCTTCCCTGCCGCCCGGCCCGACGTGCTCGTCCTCGACCTCCAGATCCCCGACCCCAACGGGGTGGCGGTGACCGCCGAGGTGGTCAAGCAGAACCCGGCCGTGCGCGTGCTGATCCTCTCCGCCAGCGGGGAGCAGCACGACGTGCTCGAGGCGGTGAAGGCCGGTGCCACCGGCTACCTGGTCAAGTCGGCCTCGCGCGATGAGCTCCTGAACGCCGTACGCCGGGTCGCCCTCGGGGACACCGTCTTCACCCCGGGGCTGGCCGGTCTGGTGCTGGGGGAGTACCGCCGCCTCTCCGACACGCCCGCCGACAACAGGGACGACGACACCCCGCGGATCACCGAGCGGGAGACCGAGGTGCTCCGCCTGGTGGCCAAGGGGATGTCCTACAAGCAGATCGCCGAGCGCCTCGTGCTCTCGCACCGGACGGTCCAGAACCACGTCCAGAACACCCTGCGCAAGCTCCAGCTGCACAACCGCGTGCAGCTGGTGCGCTACGCGATCGAGCAGGGACTCGACGACGACGGCGACGAGTGACACGCCCGGCTGGCGCGCCGAGTTCGTGGGTCCCGCCCCGGGAAGAACCATGCGTTGGGTAGCGTTGTGCTCGACGTACCGGAGAAGGAGCACCACATGGGTCAGGGAACCTTGCTGTTCCGCGCATCGCTCGGTGACGTGCTGCGTGCCGAGCGGATGCGTCAGGGGATGACGCTGCGCGAGCTGTCGTCCTCGGCCCGCGTGAGCCTCGGCTACATCTCCGAGATCGAGCGTGGCCAGAAGGAGGCCTCCTCCGAGCTGCTCTCCGCTCTCTGCGAGGCCCTCGACGTGCCCCTGTCCGGCGTACTCCGTGAGGTGAGCGACCAGGTCGCCCTCGAGGAGCTCGCCCTCGACGCCATCACCGCCCCCACCTCGCCCGGTGGGGTCGTGGCTTCGGCGGCGTGAGGTAGCAGCGTCGGTTTCCCCGGGCGCCCGGGGAAACTGCCGCCGGTAGGCCGATGCTTCGCCCGCCCGGCTCCAGATTCGGTGCGCAGCCCTGTCCGATTCGTTCTCAGGCGTGCACCGGTCCGCCGGCGAGGACTGAGTTGATGAGGGCGACCGTCCGCTCGGGGCGATAGAGATCGGCCCAGACGATCCGGATGCAACGCCAGCCGGTGCGTCGACAGATCCACTCCTCGCGCTTCTTCTCACGCAGCACAGCGTCGACCACGGACTCGCCTGCCTTCCGATGCTTGAGGTACTTCTCCTTGCCGTCGAACTCGAGGTACACCCCGAGCTCCGGCCAGGCGAAGTCCACCCGGAACAGGACGTTGCCCAGGTCGTCGAAGAGCTCATAGCCGGTCTTGGGTGCCAGCACGCCGTGCTGCCAGAACATGTAGCTCGTGCGGGACTCGCCGACGGACTCGCACCGGGGGTTGGCCAGGGCGACGACGAGGTCGGTGTGCAGGGTTCCGCTCCAGAGCCTCATCGCTGCGGCGCCACGTCGGAGCTCGGACTTGGTCGTGCGGCCAGCGTGCAGGAAGTGGTCGAACACAGGCAGGCAGTGTTCGATGTCGACCATGGTGGTGAGGTCGAGGGCGCTGCGGCCCGGCGACGTGACTTTCGTTCCGTCCACTTCCATGACATCGCCTGGGAGCAGCAGACCACGGTGTTGGGCGAGCCCGGTCTCACGTCGCCCGCTCTTTCTGTCTAGCCGCGTGAGGTGGACATCGTCCAGAGGGAGGTCCCACGTGGGGGCGTCGTGCAGCACGAGCGCCGTGGTGTGGGACAGGACCACGTCTGCCCGGGCTGTCCGCAGCACTGCCATCGCGCGCACTGCATGCTTCTGATTGTCAGTGAGCGGATCCCAGCGCTCGCTGCGCACATAGCTCCCGTGTCGCATGCGGTGGAGCACCCGCATCCGAACGGCGCGGGCCAGGTCCTTGTCGGTGTATCCCAGGGCGATGGCCTCCCGGCGAAGGAAGATCCCGTGCTTGTCGGTGATGGCGTTGAGTGCGTCGTACATGCGGAGACCGTGCGTGAAGACCCGCTGTCACGCAGGATGTATAGGCGGAGCTGTGGACGGCCTGGTCCCTGAAGGGCCCTGTGCGCGCAAAACGGTCACGCCGTGTCGGCGAGTCTGGACGCGGTGCGCCGAAACATCGCCCCTCCGCCTCCGGTTTCCCCGGGCGCCCGGGGAAACCGCCGCCTACCCGACCCCCGCCGCCTTCTCCAGGGCCCCCAGCTCGGTGTCGAGGTGGGTCAGCAGGCGCTGCAGGTGGGGGACGCTGCGGCGGCAGCCGGTGAGGCCGAAGTCCATGTCCTCGGCATAGCTGTTGCAGGTGATGTTCAGCGCCATCCCGTTGATCGGGATCGACAGGGGATAGGTGCCGGTCATCTTGGCGCCGTTGAGGTACATCGGCTTCCTGGGCCCGGGCACGTTGCTGATGATCAGGTTGAACGGCGGGCGGATGATGCCCTGCAGCCGCAGCATCGGCGTGACGATCGACGGCGCCATGCCGAGCGCGCTCATCGCGAGGATCTGGAGCTGGCTCATCGAGCCGAGCGCCTCCTTGCCCGTCTTCATCGAGGCGTGGATAGCCGCGAGCCGGTCGGCCGGGTCGTGGAGCTCGGTGCCGAGCTTGACCATCACCGCACCGACAGCGTTGCCGCCGTCGCCCGAGGCGGAGTGCGCCTGCTTGGCGTTGAGGCCCACGGGGACCATCGAGACCAGGCCCGACTCCGGAAGAGCGTCGTGCTCGAGCAGATAGGTGCGGATCGCGCCGGCGCACATCGCCAGCACCACGTCGTTGAGGGTGGTGCCGCTGGCCTTCCCGATCGCCCGCAGGCGCTCGATCGGCCACCCCTGGGCCGCGAAGCGCCGCGAACCGGTGATGGTGGTGTTGAACATCGTGCGCGGGGCGTAGAGCGAGAGCGCCGAGGTCTCGTTCTTGAGGCCGTGCTTGAGCGTCTTGATCAGGGCGGCCGGGAGTCCTGCGGCGTCGGCGGTGATGCCGAGCGCCGTACGCATCGCATCGAGGGGTACGTCGGAGAGGCTGTTCTCTGCCTCCGCCCGGACCTTCTCGGTCTTCTTGCCGGGCTGGGCCGCCCACATCGCGGGCATGTCGCGCTTGTCGGGGTCGGTGGTCATCACGCTCTGCAGCAGCCGCATCGCGGAGATGCCGTCGACAAGCGAGTGGTGCATCTTGGTGTAGAGCGCGACACGACCGTCGCGCATCCCCTCGATCAGGTGTGCCTCCCAGAGGGGCCGCTCGCGGGCCAGACGGGTGCTGTGCAGGCGCGAGCACAGGTCGAGCAGCTCCCGGACCCGACCGGGCTTGGGCAGGGCGCTGTGGCGGAAGTGGTACTCCAGGTCGAAGTTCTGGTCCTCGGTCCAGGCCCACTGCCCGGCCGTGGTGATCCCGCGGGTCGGGCGCTTGAGGAACAGCGGCGCCATCTCGTCGACCTCGGACATCTGCTCGTAGATCTTCCGGACGTAGTCGCGCCCGGCCCCTTCGGGCTTCTCGAAGAGCTGGAGTCCACCCACGTGCATCGGCATCTGCCGGTTCTCGGCGAACAGGAACGCCGCAGACGTCGGATCCATCGGAACAGCCACAGTTGTTTCCCCTCTCACAGGTCTTGGCATCCTTGCCTGTTTACCCGCGAATGGACAATCTCCGACCGAGGACTGGGCGAGCGCGCCGGGTATAGGTTCGGCAGAGGCCCGACAGAGGTCGTGAAGAGGCCGGGCCGGACCCATGCCGGGACCCGGGCGAGGTCGACTCGAGCACACGGAGGTTCCATGACACAGGCAGCCGCGGGATCCGCGGGTCACGACTACGTGATCGTCGGTGCCGGCAGCGCCGGTGCCGTTCTGGCCGCCCGGTTGAGCGAGGACCCCGAGGTGCGGGTCCTGCTCCTCGAGGCCGGACCCGAGGCCGAGGCCGACGAGATCTCGATCCCGGCCGCCTTCTCCGCGCTGTTCAAGACGCGCTGGGACTGGAACTACACCACCTCCGAGCAGAAGCAGCTGCACAGCCGCCGGACCTACTGGCCCCGGATGAAGGCGCTCGGTGGCTGCTCCTCGATGAACGCGATGATCTACATCCGCGGCAACCGGGCAGACTACGACACCTGGCGAGACGTCTACGGCGCCGACGGGTGGGGCTACGACGACGTGCTGCCCTACTTCATCCGGGCCGAGGGCAACACCAGGCTCGGAGCGCCGTACCACGGGCAGGACGGTCCGCTGCACGTCGAGGACCGCCGCTTCACCCACGACCTCACCTCGCTGTGGGTGGAGAGTGCGGTGAGCGCCGGCATGAAGCCGACCGACGACTTCAACGGGGCCGAGCAGGAGGGCGCCGGGCTCTACCAGGTGACCTGCCGGAAGGGGCACCGTTGGTCGGTGAACGACGCCTATCTCGCACCCGCCCGCAAGCGACCCAACCTCGACGTGGAGACCGGCGCGTTCGCGTCCCGGATCGAGATCGAGGGGGACCGCGCCGTCGGGGTCACCTACCGCGCGCACGGTCGCGAGATCACCGTCCGGGCGACGCGCGAAGTGCTGCTCTGCGGTGGTGCGGTGAACAGTCCGCAGCTGCTGATGCTCTCCGGCGTCGGTCCCGGCACCCACCTCAGGGAGCACGGCATCGACGTGAAGTCCGACCTGGCCGGCGTCGGCCAGCGGCTCCAGGACCACCCGGCGATCCCGATGCTCTGGTACACCCGCGGCATCTCCGACCTCGCCGACTTCAACAACGTCCGCAACCTGCTGCGCTGGAAGACGCGGGGGACCGGGCCGCTGACGTCCAACGTCGGCGAGGGCGGTGGCTTCCTGCGCACCAGTGACGACCTCGACGCGCCCGACATGCAGTACCACGTGGCCCCGGCCGGGTTCTACGACAACGGTTTTCACGAGCCGACCCAGCGGATGTTCACGGTGGCGCCCACGCTGGTGTCCGTGCGCAGTCGCGGTTCGCTGCGGCTGCGGTCCGCCGACCCGGCGTGGCACCCCGAGATCGACGCGGCCTACTACGACGACGGGGCCGACCTCGACGCGATGGTCGCGGGCATGAAGCGGGTCTGGGAGATCTGCGGGCAGGGGCCTCTGGCCAGGCACCTGGACCGACCCTGGCAGCTGCCGGACAACCCGAGCGACGAGGACTTCGTCGAGCACGCACGCACGCAGACCCAGACCCTCTACCACCCGGTGGCGACCTGCTCGATGGGCACGGGTCAAGATGCCGTGGTCGATCCCCAGCTGCGCGTCAACGGCGTCGACGGACTGCGGGTCGTGGACGCCTCGGTGATGCCGGACGTGCCCCGAGGCAACACGAACGCCCCCACCATCATGATCGCCGAGAAGGCGGCCGACCTGATCAGGAGCTCACGATGACCACCGACGTCTCACCCGACACCCACCCGATGGCCGCACCCGGTGCGCGGGAGACCTTCGACTCCCTCAGCCCGATCACCGGCGACGTCGTTGGCACCCACCCGGTGCACACCGCCGAGGAGGTCGAGGCCGCCGTCGCCCGCGCGCACGAGGCCGCGGCCTGGTGGTCGTCCCTCTCCTACGACGAACGCGCCGACCTGCTCGTGAAGTGGAAGGGCGTGATCGCTCGTCGGATCGCGCAGCTCGCCGACGTGGTGCACCAGGAGACCGGCAAGCCGCACAGCGACGCGACCCTCGAGGCCGCCCTCGCGCTCGACCACGTCGACTGGGCCGCCAAGCACGCCAAGAAGGTGCTCGGGCGCCACAAGGTGTCCTCCGGGCTGGTGATGGCCAACCAGGCCGCCACGGTGCAGTACCAACCGCTCGGCGTCGTCGGGGTGATCGGCCCGTGGAACTACCCGGTGTTCACGCCGATGGGCTCGATCTCCTACGCGCTCGCCGCCGGCAACGCGGTCGTCTTCAAGCCGAGCGAGCTCACTCCCGGGGTGGGTCAGTGGCTGGCTGCCGCGTTCGCCGAGGTGGTCCCCGACCACCCGGTCTTCCAGGTCGTCACCGGCCTGGGCGACACCGGGGCCGCCCTGTGTCGTGCCGGGGTGAACAAGGTCGCGTTCACCGGCTCGACCGCGACCGGCAAGAAGGTGATGGCCGCCTGCGCGGAGACCCTCACCCCGGTGGTGATCGAGGCCGGCGGCAAGGACGCCGTCCTCGTCGACGAGGACGCCGACCTCGAGGCCGCCGCCGACGCGGCGCTGTGGGGTGCCTGTGCCAACGCCGGTCAGACCTGCACCGGCGTGGAGCGGATCTATGTCCACGACCGCGTCTACGACGAGTTCCTCTCGCGCCTGGTCGACAAGGCCCGCGACCTGCGGGCCGAGGACAGTCCGGACACCCAGATCGGCCCGATCACGATGCCCAGCCAGCTCGGCATCATCAGCTCCCACATCAAGGACGCCCTCGATCGCGGCGGGCGCGCCGTACTCGGTGGACCGGACGCCGTGGGCGAGCGCTTCGTGCAACCGACGATCCTGGTCGACGTCCCCGAGGAGTCCTCGGCGGTGCAGGACGAGACCTTCGGCCCGACGGTCACGGTCACCCGGGTCAGGGACATGGACGAGGCGGTGGCGAAGGCCAACGGCACCCGCTACGGGCTCGGCTCGACGGTGTTCGCGAAGGCCCGCGGCATGGAGCTCGCCGAGCGCATCCGCTCGGGGATGACGGCCGTCAACGGCGTGATCACCTTCGCCGCGATCCCGTCGCTGCCGTTCGGTGGCGTCGGGGACTCCGGCTTCGGCCGGATCCACGGGCCCGACGGGCTCAAGGAGTTCACCTATGCCAAGGCCATCGCCCGCCAGCGGTTCAAGCCGGTGCTGGCGCTGACCACCTTCGCCCGCACCGCCAAGGCCGACAACCAGCTGACCCAGATCGTCACGATGCTCCACGGCCGTGGAACCACACTCGAGAAGTAGCCCGCGTGAGCACCTGACGCGGTACGGCGCGGCCGCCGCTCCGCACGTCGAGCTGGCCATGACTCGCAGCCGCACCTCGCTGCGGCAGCGGCGGGCCAGGCTGCAGGCGAAGTCGTGGCAGGTCGCCCAGTGCGCGATCGCTGCGGGTGTCGCGTGGGCGGTGGCCACGAACGTCTTCGGGCACCCGCAGGCGATCTTCGCCCCGATCGCGGCCGTGGTGAGCCTGGGCACCTCCTACGGGCAACGCCTGCGCAGGGTCGCCGAGGTCTCGCTGGGCGTCGCGATCGGGGTGTCCGTCGGGGACGCGATCACGGGCTGGGTCGGGGCCGGCGGCTGGCAGCTCGCGCTGATCGTCGCGCTGGCGATGTCGACCGCGCTCCTCCTCGACCAGGGGGTGCTCTTCGTCAACCAGGCGGCGATCCAGGCCATCTTCGTCAGCGTGCTGCTGCCGACGCCCGGTGCTGCGTTCACCCGCTGGACCGACGCCCTGATCGGAGGCGGTGTGGCGCTGGTCGCCGCCGCCGTCGTGCCGCGAGCACCGCTGCGGCGACCGCGCGAGCAGGCCGGCGTGGTCGTGCGGAAGATCTCTGCCCTGCTCCGCGCGGCGGCCGAGAGCATCCTGGACGGAGACGTCGAGCGCTCCATGGTGATGCTCCGCGACGCCCGCTCCACCGACGAGCTGATCCGCGAGCTTCGTGCGGCGGCCGACGAGGGTCTGTCCGTCGTACGCTCCTCACCTTTCCGGCGTCGCCACCGAGGACCCGTGCGCGCGATGGCCGAGCTCGTCGAGCCGCTCGACTTCGCCCTGCGCAACACCCGGGTGCTCGTACGCCGCGTCGCGGTCGCGTCCTATCGACACCAGCACATCCCGCCGTCGTACGCCGCCCTGCTCGACGACCTCGCCAACCTCACCGACGCGGTCGCCGACGAGCTCGCCGCCGGACGAGCCGCGACGGCGGTCCGGGACCGGCTGGTCGCCCTGGGCAAGGAGACCTCGCACATCGAGCGCTCGAGCGATCTCTCCGCCGAGGTGGTGCTCGCCCAGGTGCGGTCGCTCGTGGCCGACCTGCTCGCCGTCACCGGGATGGACCCCCTCGCGGCCACCGACCTGATCCCGCCGCTGGGGGAGTGAGGGGCGGGTCGGCGGTCGGGGTCGGCAGTTTGGCCGGGCGCCCGGCCAAACTGCCAGTGGAGGGGTGAAACTTCGGCCCTCCACTGAACAATTGGCCGGGCGCCCGGCCAAACTGGCGCAGGCCGGACAGACAAGA
The DNA here is from genome assembly GCA_963843075.1 of uncultured Actinomycetota bacterium. Lineage (GTDB taxonomy): Bacteria > Actinomycetota > Actinomycetes > Propionibacteriales > Nocardioidaceae > Marmoricola. The sequence goes on from CAWJJD010000001.1 coordinate 2,490,827, forward strand.
TGCCGCGGCTCTCAGAGCTCCCGCACCACCGAGTCGACGACGGCCACCAGGTCGCCGCCGGTGCGCTCGGCCACCGCGCGCTGCCGTTGGTAGGACGCGCCACGGCGGGGGATCTCCTCGACCAGGGCCAGGTCGTCGACGCAGCCGAGCCGTTCCGCGATCGGGGCGAGGTGCTCGAGGAGACCGTGCAGGTCGTCGCGCATCAGGCGCTCGTTGGAGTGCTCGTCGAGGATGATCCACGCGTCCAGTCCGTAGCGGGCCGCCCGCCACTTGTTCTCCTGCACGTGCCAGGGCGGCATCGTCGGGAGCGTCTCGCCGCGGTCCAGCCGCTCGGACAGGTCGACGACGAGGCAGTGGGTCAGGGCCACCAGCGCCCGCATCTCGGCGAGGGTCGAGACCCCGTCGCAGATCCGCACCTCGACGGTGCCGAGCCGGGGCGCGGGCCGCACGTCCCACCGGATCTCGTCGATCTCCTCGATCACGCCGGTCACGAGCAGGTCGTGGGAGTAGGCCTCGAAGTCGGACCAGTTCTCGAACTGGAACGGCAGCCCGGCGGTCGGCAGCTGCTGGAACATCATCGCCCGGTTGCTCGCGTAGCCGGTGTCGGTGCCCGCCCAGATGGGGGAGGAGGCCGAGAGGGCCAGGAGGTGGGGATACCACTTGAGCAGGCTGGAGACGATCGGGATCACGTGGTCGCGCTTGACCCCCACGTGCACGTGGACGCCCCAGATCAGCATCTGGCGGCCCCACCACTGGGTCCGCGCGATCAGCTCCTCATAGCGGTGTCCCGGGGTCAGCAGCTGGTGGGACCACTCGGCGAACGGGTGGGTCCCCGCCGAGTAGAGATCGACGCCCAGCTCATCGGCGCAGGGCCGCACCAGGTCGATCAGGCCGGAGAGCTCGGCCATCGCCTCGTCCGTCGTACGACAGATGCCGGTGGTCAGCTCGACGGTGTTGCGCAGCAGCTCCTTGTGGATCCGCGGCTGCGGGACCGTGTCGCGAGGACACCAGGTCGAAGAGCTCCGAGGCGGCGTTCACCAGGTCGCGCGACTGCTGGTCGACGAGGGCGAACTCCCACTCGACACCGAGGGTCGGCTCGGGTGAGTCCGCGAAGTCGATGGGCACCTGCTCATCGTTCCACGACGAAGCAGCCGGTCACTCCCCGGAGGACCTTCGATCAGGAGGTCGGCGCGTCGCCGGCCAGCTGGGTCCTCGCGAAGGACCCGTCCGCGTTGCGGAAGCCGTGGTTGCCGATCACGTAGACGACGAAGGTGCTGCCCTTGCGCTCGACCTGCAGCGTGACGTGCTGGTCCACGAGCCCGGCGAACTCCTGGCCGGTGCTCTCCAGGGTGCCGTCGCCGTCGAAGTCGGCGTCCGCGCCGCCGTTCCAGCTGCCCTGCTGGCCCAGGTCGAGCACGTTGCTCCCCAGGCAGTACGCCGGCCCGCACGCGTTCCAGGTGCCGTCGACCCGCGTGAGCTTCGGCGTCGAGGGCGCCGGGGCCGGCGTGGGCTTCGGCGTGGGCTTCGGGGTGGGCTTCGGGGTGGCACTGGGCAGGGGCGCGGCGGGCTTCGGCGTGGCCGGCTTCGGTGCGGGCGGGGGAGCGGTGTGCTTCGGCTTCGCAGCGTGGTGCGCCTTCGCCTTGGCGTGGTCCTTGGACCTGGCCGTCGCCTTGGTCTTGGCTGCAGGCGGAGGGGGCGGCGAGGGTACGGCGAACACGCCGGTCTGGTAGCCGGCCTGGAAGGACAGCACCAGCTGCACGTAGTAGTCGGAGTGGTTGTAGCGGAACGCAGCCCGAGCCATCCCGGCCTGGTCGGCGAGGCTGCCGCCGGCGCCGCAGAGATAGACCGCCGAGCCGAGGGCGCTGTCGTCGATGTCGTCGGGGTTCATCAGCCCGTCGCCGTCACCGTCACGCGCGACGGCCCTCCAGGTCTCGGGCAGGAACTGCATCTGGCCGACGGCCCGGTCCCACACCACGTCGTGGTCGAGCCGGCCGTTGTCGGTGTCGGTGATCGCGGCGAAGGCGCCGGCACCGTTGAGCTGCGGTCCGCGGATCTCCGGGCGCGAGATCCCGTCGGCACCGAGCTGGGAGCCGCCGAAGCGACCGTGGTTGGACTCCACGCGGCCGATGGCGGCGAGCAGGGTCCAGGAGATCTGGCAGTCCGGTGCTGCGGTGGCCATCACCTTCTCGGCGTGGTGGTAGGCGCGCAGCGCGGCCGCGGGCACGTCGTTGCTCCCGGTGCTGCTGATCTTGAAGAACTGGTCGTCGCTGCGGGTGCCCTCGGAGTCGTGGTGCGCCGCCCGGGTGAGCAGCACCTGGCCGGGCAGCACGGGCTGGAGGGCGGTCAGCTGCCAGTAGAACCCCTGCGACACGAGGGTGGTCGACGTGTCCTGCGTCGACGAGTGCTGCGTCGACGAGTGCTGGGCGGTCGTGGTGACCCGGTCGGAGTCGCCCGCGGAGCCCACGACGCTCAGCGCGGTGATGCCGAGGACGGACGCGACCAGCGGGCCGACGAGCAGCCAGACGAGCTTCATGGCGGGGGACCTTCGTGGGGGTTGGGCGAGCGGACTCCAGCCTAAGTAACAAATCGGACTCAACCGACCAGAAAGGGTGGATACGCCCATAAAGGGGCAAGAATCCACTAAGTGGGCTATACCGCTGGGTCAGTGACTGCGGAGACGCTCGAGCCAGCGCAGGTGGCCACCGTCGAACGGGGCGGTGCGGTGCGTGACGGCCGCCAGCACCTCCTGGCAGCTGCTGACGGCCTGTTCGGTCACCTCGTCGGGATAGCCCAGCGCCACCCGGTGGGCGGCGAACTCGTCCTCGTCGTCGACCCAGACACGTCCGGTGGTCCCCTGGATCACGTCGAGGTCCAGGTCGACGGCACGGACCAGGTCCTCGCCGTGCCACACCGCTGGAGTGGCGATGTCGACGTAGGTGTCGAACGGACGCCTCGCGTCGTCGCCGTAGAAGGTCCCCAGCCACCAGGCGTCGTGGGGCACCAGGGTGACGTGGTCGGCGGCTGCGTGGAAGGCGCGCACCGGGCTGGCCAGCAGCGTGCCCTCGGTGATGCCGATCCAGGTGCCGTGGGCGTCCACGCCGAGCCGCACCCCGTCGAACTCCCAGTGCGGGGAGTCGGGCCACTTGCGGCACTCGACACGCACCGGACGCGGTGAGCGAGCCGATGGATCCTCCGGCCGCGTCGACATGGGCCGAGGATACGTTGGGCAGCGTGTCCGATCCGACCCTCCCGACGTACGACGACATCCGCGCCGCGGTGACCCTGGTCGCTCCCTGGGTACGCCGCACGCCCGTGCTCGAGATCGAGGTCGACACCCATCCCGTGACGCTCAAGCTGGAGCTGCTCCAGCACTCCGGGTCGTTCAAGGTGCGCGGCGCGTTCCACAGTGTGCTGTCCGCGCCGGAGACCCCCAGGACGCTGGTCGCCGCGTCCGGGGGCAACCACGGTCTGGCTGTCGCCCACGTCGGCCACCGCCTCGGCATCGCCACCCGGATCTTCGTGCCGGAGGCGGCGCCCGCGGTCAAGGTGGAGGCGATCGCTGCTCTCGGCGCCGAGGTGAACCGGGCCGGCGCCACCTATGCGGAAGCCTTCGCCGCGAGTCGCGACGCGGCCGCCGGACCTGGCGCGCTCGCGCTGCACGCCTACGACTCCTTCGGCACGGTGGCCGGCCAGGCGACGCTCGGCGTCGAGCTCGGCCTGCAGCTGCCGGACCTCGACACCGTCCTCGTCGCCGTGGGTGGCGGCGGGTTGCTCTCCGGCCTCACACGCGGACTGACCGGCTCGCGGCCCGCTGCCCGGGTGGTCGCGGTCGAGCCGAGGTCCTGTCCCACGCTGCACGACGCACTGGCCGCCGGTGCTCCGGTCGACGTGCAGGTCGGGGGAGTCGCCGCCGACGCCCTGGGCGCATCGAGGATCGGGACGATCGCCCTGGCCACTGCGCTCGAGCACGACACCACGTCACTCCTGGTCACCGACGACGACATCACCCAGGCGCGGCGCTGGTTGTGGCGCGAGGCCAGGGTGGCGGCGGAGCCGGCCGGCGCGACGGCGCTGGCTGCGCTGATCACCGGCGCCTACGTGCCCGACGAGGGCGAACGGGTCTGTGTCGTGGTCTGTGGGGGCAACGCCGACCCGACAGGACTCTGAGCACGGCGTTCCCCGTGCCTGGACGGGTGGTCGGCCGATCGTGATGATGGCCTGGTGCCGACCATCCCTCTGGACCTACTCCCTGATCCAGACGACGAGCGTTGCCTGCAGGCCTGGACCGACGCCACCGCTGAGGGAGTGACACTGCGGCTGTTGGTGGACACCGGCACCCCTCGGTCCGCGGTCCCTCACGTGGGGCCCTTCGCCACCCACCCCAGGCGCCCCGCGCCGGCCGGACGGGGAGCGTTCGGTGCTCCAGGCGGAGAGGAGGTGCTGGTCCAGGTGGACGCTCTGCACGCCGGTGACCTGACCACCCCCACGCTCCTGGTCCAGCTCCAGCCCGAGGGGTGGCCACACCCAGGGATGCTCGGCATGGACGTCCTGGGGTCGCACCGCTGCGACTTCCACTTCGACGTGCCCCGGATCGACCTCGACCACGAAGCACAGCCGGCCGCGGGGTGGCATCGACTCACTGCCGCACCGCACAGCACCCCGACAGTCCAGGTGGTGTGGGACCAGACGTCCGTCGATGCCCTCTGGGACACCGGGGCGGGGACCACCCTGGTCGACGAGTCCTGGGCCGGCAGGCATCCCGACATCGTCGCCGTGCACGCCGAGACGGGCCTGGGCACCGACGTCACCGGTGCGGAGGCCAGCTACCGCTGGGGCACGATGGCTCCGTGCCGGATCGGTGGCGCCGGCTTCGCGGAGCAGACGTGCGCTGTCGTTGACTTCTCCGCTCTCAACGCCACCCTCGCTTCGCCGTGGGAGGTCGTCGTCGGGCTGCCGCTCATCGCGCAGGCATCCTGGTGCATGGACCACCCCGGGCGCCGTTGGGCGCTGTGGCAGTGACGCCCGCGGGACCGAACTCGGGGCGACGGTCCGGAGGTGACCCGGATGGGCACGCTCAGACCGACGGACGGAGCTCGAGGATCACCGACGGCGGGTCGTCCGGGCCGTCCTCCGGGTTGACCTTCTCGCCCACCTCGACGAGGCCGGCGCCCAACGCGGTGGCCATCGAGGCGTGGTTGTGCCGTTTCACGCTGGCCCGCACCGTGTGGTCGGGCAGCTCCTCGCGAACACCCGCCAGGATCGCGCCGACGAGCTCGCGGCCGTAGCCGCGCCCCAGGGAGTGGTACGCGAGCCGGTAGTAGAGGTTGAGCGTCCGCTCGTCCATGGTCAGACGTACGCCGCCCCAGCCGACCAGCCGACCGGTCCCGAGCTCCTCGGTGGCTTGGTAGCCGAACCCGAACTCCTCCCAGTCCAGGAGGTAGGACGCCAGCCGCTGCTCGCACTGCTCGGGCGTCGGCATGCTGGCCGGCGCGTGCGCGTAGGTGCGTGGGTCGGTGTGCAGCGCGACGAAGCCCGCCAGGTCCTCGGGCACCGGCCGGCGCAGCCGCAGGTGTTGGGTCTCCCGCTCGAAGGGCATCACCCCATCGTGCCAAGGACGCCGGTCGACGTTGCAGGGGACGTCATGCGAGCTGGCTGCCCGGGCGACCACGTCGTACGACGGTGCGCGGGACGTCATCCGACCTGGCAGCCCCGACGACCACTTCGTACGACGTCCGAGCGGCTCAGTGCTTCCGCGCCGGCATCGTCTTCGGGGCGAGCCGGGCCACGACGTCCTGGTAGCGCGAGCCGGTGAGCTTGGCGAAGTGGTGCAGGGCGTGGGCGTCGATGCCGACCAGCACGCGGGCCTTCCCGGCCAGGGCTCCCTTGATGATGATCTGGGCGGCCCGCTCGGCGGTCATCCGGGCCAGCTTCTTCTCGAAGAACGAGTCGATCGACTCGGCGTCCTGGCTGGCGGTCTTGCGGCCGTTGCGGGCGATGCCGGTCTTGATCCCGCCCGGGTGCACGCAGGTCACGCTGACGGCATGGCCGTTGATGAGCATCTCCTCGCGCAGTGCCTCGGAGAAGCCGCGGACGGCGTACTTCGTCGCGTTGTAGGCCGTCTGTCCCGGCATGCTGATCAGGCCGAAGAGGCTGGAGATGTTCACCAGCGCGGCGTCGCCGCTGGCGATCAGGTGCGGCAGGAACTCCTTGGTGCCGTTGACCACGCCCATGAAGTTGACCCCGACGATCCAGTCGAAGTCCGCATAGCTCATCTCCTCGAAGTCGCCGGTGACGGTGACTCCGGCGTTGTTGACGACCATGTTCACGCGTCCGAACTGGTCCACGACCGCCTGGGCCAGGGCTGCGACCGCGGCGCGGTCGGAGACGTCCACGACGTCGCTGCGCAGCTCGCGTGCGCCCGCCGCCTTCAGGAGGTCGACGGTCTCGGCGAGGCCCTGCTCGTTCCAGTCGGAGACGGCGAGCAGCGCGCCCTGCCGGGCCGCGATCAGGGCCATCTCGCGGCCCATGCCGGAGCCGGCGCCGGTGATGACGACGACCTTGTTGTCCAGAGATTTCACGCGGCGTGCTCCTTGGTGGTGGTGGGGGCGATGTCGCGAGAGGTCACGACGTAGTGCTCGGGGTCGAAGGTCCGCAACAGCTCGCGGAACTTGAAGGTGGTGCGTGGCCACAGGGTGGTGTTGCGGCCGTGGGAGTCGATGTACCAGCTGGCGCACCCGCCGGTGTTCCAGACGGTGCGCTTCATCCTGCGCTGCACGTCGTCGTTCCACGAGTCCTGCGCGTCTCGCGTCACCTCGACGGTGGCGATGTCGCGCTCGCCCATCTGCTGCAGGGCCGAGCGGATGTAGGCGATCTGGCTCTCGATGATGAACACCATCGAGGAGTGCCCGAGTCCGGTGTTGGGACCGACGATCTGGAACAGGTTGGGGAAGCCGCTGATCGTGGTGCCCTTGTACGCCGCCATGCCGGTCTCGCGCCACGAGTCCGCGAGCGTGCGTCCGCCGCGACCCACGATGTGCTCCGCGATGGGCTGCTCGGTCGTGTAGAAGCCGGTGGCCACGATGATCGCGTCGACCTCGTGCAGAGCGCCGTCGGAGGTGACGATGCCTTCCGGGGTGATCTGGCGGATGCCGTCGGTGACCAGGTCGACGTGGTCGGCGTCGAGGGCGGGGTAGTAGTCGTTGGAGATCAGGATCCGCTTGCAGCCGATCTGGAAGTTCGGCGTCACGGCCCTGCGCAGCGCGGGGTCGGAGATGCCGCGCTCGATGTTCTTCAGGGCGAGCTTCTTCGCCGGTGTGGCCAGCTTGGGGTTGACCGTGAAGCCGGGCACGAAGCACTCACGACCCCAGTAGATGCCGGTGCGGTAGGCCTTCTGCACGAACGGTAGGTGCCGGAACGCGAACCGCTCGATCGGCCTGTAGGGCCGGTCGCCACGCGGCATCACCCAGGGGGCGGTGCGCTGGAAGACGTCGAGGTGGGCGACCTGCTTGGCGACCTCGGGCACGATCTGGATCGCCGACGCGCCGGTGCCGATGACGGCCACCCGCTTCCCGGCGAGGTCGACGTCGTGGTTCCACCGGGCGGAGTGGAAGATCTCGCCGGCGAACGAGTCGATGCCCTCGATCTCGGGCAGTCGCGGCTCGGAGAGGCCCCCGGAGCCCGTGACCACCACGTCCGCGACGACGTCGCCCCGGTCGGTGCGCACTCGCCAGACCTGCTCGGCCTCGTCCCAGGCGGCGTCCTGCACGGTGACGCCGAAGCGGAAGCGGTCGAGGACGCCGGAGTCGCGGGCGGTGCGCTCGAGGTAGGCCTGGATCTCCGGCTGTGGGGAGAACGACCGGGACCACTCCGGGTTGGGCGCGAAGCTGAACGAGTAGAGCTGGCTGGGCACGTCGCACGCGGCCCCGGGGTAGGTGTTGTCGCGCCAGGTGCCGCCGACGGTCTGGCCCTTGTCGACGACGAGGAAGTCGCCGAAGCCGTGCTCGTCGAGCTTGATGGCGGTGCCGAGTCCGGCGAACCCGGCGCCCACGACGAGCACCTGCACGCGCTCGGGGAGGGTGGCCGGCTGGACGGTCGAGGAGGTCATGGATGCCACGGTGCCAATGTACTGAACGTCCGTCAATAGCATTGTTGACATCAGTTCAGTAAGATGTGCCACATGTCCTCCACCCGGGTCCGGATGAGTCCCGACAGTCGGCGCGAGCAGCTGATCGAGCTCGGCGTACGCCTGCTGGCCACGCGGTCGCTGGAGGACCTCTCGATCGAGACGCTCGCGGAGGAGGCCGGGATCTCTCGCGGGCTGCTCTACCACTACTTCGGCGGCAAGCAGGAGTTCCACACCGCGGTCGTCCGCCGGGCCGCCGACGACCTGTTCGCGGTGACCGCGCCGGACGGCGAGGGCAGCCCCCTCGAGCAGCTGGAGGGGTCGCTGGCGCGCTACGTCGACTACGTCGTGGACAACTACCAGGGCTACGTCTCGCTCGTGCGCGGCGCGGCCGGGGGCCACGAGGGCCTGCGCGAGATCTACGAGGAGTCCCGCGAGGCCCTCACCGGACGACTCTTCGAGGGTCCGGTCGCCGAGGAGGCCCGTCACCTCGGCCTGGTCGACACCCCGGCGGTCCGTCTGATCGTCCGTGGCTGGGCGGCGCTGACCGAGGAGGTCGTCCTCGACTGGGTCCGCGACAACCGGGGCATCAGTCGCGAGGAGCTGCTGCTGATCCTCTCGGCGTCACTCCCGGCGATCCTGGCTCCGCTCGCGCAAGGCTGAGGTCGCCCGGTTCGGCCGCTGCGTGCCCCTCGGCGTGGGCGGGCCGGCGCACGAACACCCACAGCTTCATCGCCACGAACCGCAGCACCGTCACACCGAGGTTCGCCGCGGTCAGCACCGCGACCTCCAGCCCACGGTTCGGGGAGGTCGCCGCGTGCAGCAGCCACAGCGACCCCGAGGTGGCGCCCAGGCCGGCCGCGAAGATGACCAGCCCCTGCACCTGGTGGCGTACGGCGTCCCGCGGGCCGCGCACGCCGAAGGTGAACCGCCGGTTGGCCGCCGTGTTGGCGACCGCGGTCAGCAGCAGCGCGGTGAAGTTCGCCCACCACGGGGTCATCGTGGTGCGCAGCCCCAGGTAGATCACGGCATAGGCGAGCGTCGAGCCCACCCCGATCACCAGGAAGATGCCCAGCTGCATGCCGAGTCGGCCGCCACCGGCCTCGGCGCTGGTGCGACCCAGTCGTTCGCCGATCTCGCGCAGCGGCAGCGTGCCCCGGACGAGCGAGCGCCCGAGCCGGACCACCCCCTTGAGGTCGTCGACGGCCGTGCGCACGATGTCGACGCTGCTGTCCGGGTCGTCGACCCAGTCGACCGGCACCTCGTGGATCCGCAGCCCCGCCCGTTCGGCGACCACGAGCAGCTCGGTGTCGAAGAACCAGGCGTCGTCCTCCACCAGCGGCAGCAGCTCGCGGGCAGCGTCTCGCCGGATCGCCTTGAACCCGCACTGCGCGTCGCTGAACCGTGCCCGCAGGGTCCGCCTGAGCAGCAGGTTGTAGCTGCGCGAGATGAGCTCGCGCTTGGCCCCCCGCTCGACCCGCGACGCACGAGCGAGACGGGATCCGATGGCCAGGTCGGAGTGACCGCTCACCAGGGGGGCGACGAGGGGGAGCAGCGCCGCCAGGTCGGTGGAGAGGTCGACGTCCATGTAGACCAGCACGTCGCTCTCCGAAACCGTCCACACTCGCTTGAGGGCACGTCCCCGGCCCTTCTCGGCCAGGTGGACGACCGACACCTCCGGGTTGGCGTGGCTCAGCCGCCGGGCGATCGGTGCCGTCTCGTCGGTGCTGGCGTTGTCGGCCACCGTGATCCGGAAGGACCACGGCATCGTCCGCAGGTGTCCGAGCACCCGCTCCACCGACGCAGCCAGCTGTGCCTCCTCGTTGAACACGGGGATCACCACGTCGAGGACGGTCGCGGTGGCGCGCGGCGTCCCGCTCCCTCCTGGCGTGGCGGGCTGGAGCAACGCGCTCACTTGATGCCGTCCGAGAGGTCGTAGAGCGTCACGCCGTCCACCGTTGTCGCGGTGAAGTTGTCCGCGACCCAGCTGGCGATGTCACTGCTGCTCCGGCTGCCGCCCATGCCGCCACCCATGCCACCACCCGTCCCTCCACTGCCGATGAAGTAGTGGATCTGGCCGTCCGCGACGTACTGCTCGAACTGCTCGAGCGTCGGGCTCGGGTCGCTGCCGTTGAAGCCGCCGATCGCCATCACCGGCTCCTCGCTGGCGAGCTGGTAGCCGGCCGCGTTGTTGGCGCCGACGGCCGCTGCCGCCCAGGTGAAGGAGTCGGCGTCGCTCTGCAGCAGCGCAGTCACCTCGGCGGATGGAGTGCTGCCGTTGAGCAGGTTGCCGATGCCGCCGGCTCCCTGGGGCGTGGTCGTCCCCTGGGTCCCGGGCTGGGTTCCGGGTGGGGTCCCGGGCTGGCCACCACGGGGTCCTCCGGGCATTCCGCCGGGCATTCCGCCGGGTCCGCCCGTTGCGGTGGTGGGTCCTGCGCTGGGGATGGACCCGGTGTGCGGCGTGGCGGCCGTGCTGACGGCGTACGCCGCGGGGCCGGCCAGCGTGGTGGCCAGGGCGATGGTCGCCACGGCGAGGCCGATCCGGCGAGGCAGGTGACCGACTCCGGCGAGGGCGAGGGCAGCCACGATCCCGCCGACGAGGACGAGCCACTTCAGCCACGGGACGAACCCGTCGGCTCGGTCGAGGAGATACCAGCCGAGCACCGCGGTCAGGGCGGTGCTGAAGGCGAGGACACCGGTGGCGACGTAGGACGCACGGTGCTGCCACAGCGCCCAGGCGCCGGTGCCGACCAGCGCCGCGATCGCCGGGGCGAGCGCGACGGTGTAGTAGGCGTGGAAGATGCCGGCCATGAAGCTGAAGGTCAGGGCCGTGACCAGCAGCCAGCCGAGCCACAGCGTCAGGGCCGCGCGCAGCCGGTTCTGCCGGCGCCCGAACCAGAGGGCCGCGGCCCCGAGGACCAGCGCCGCGGGGAGCAGCCACGCGATCTGACCACCGATCTCGCTGGTGAACATCCGCAGCGGGCCGGTCGAGCCCCAACCGCCGCCGGCACCGCCGCCACCCACCGAGCCGGTCTCGTTGCCGCTGAGCCGGCCGAGGCCGTTGTAGCCGAGGGTCAGCTCGAGGATCGAGTTGTTCTGCGAGCCGCCGATGTAGGGGCGGCTGGAGGCCGGCCACAGCTCGACGATCGCGATCCACCAGCCGCCGGCGAGCAGCATCGAGCCGAACGCGACGAGCAGGTGGCCGAGGCGCTTGCCCCAGGAGGTCTGGGCGAACAGCAGGTAGGCCAGGGCCAGGGCCGGCAGCGACGAGGAAGGCCTGCAGCATCTTGGTCAGGAAGGCCAGGCCGACCAGAGCGCCGCCGAGGGCGAGCCAACGGACCGGGTGGGCGGTGCCCCGGGGAAGACCGGTCGAGTCGATGGCGCGCAGCGTGGCGGCAGCCGCGCCGACCATGAGCAGCGTGAGCATGGCGTCGGGGTTGTTGAAGCGGAACATCAGCACCGCGACCGGGGTCAGGGCCATCGCGGCTCCGGAGATCAGGCCGGCGGCCGCCGATCCCGTCGTACGACGGACCACGCCGTGCAGCAACCCGACGGTCGCCACGCCCATCAGCGCCTGGGGGACCAGGATGCTCCAGCTCGACAGGCCGAAGAGCCGGACCGAGAGCGCCATCGGCCAGAGCGCGAGCGGAGTCTTGTCGACGGTGATCGAGCTGGCCGCGTCGCTGGACCCGAAGAAGAACGCCTTCCACGACTCGGAGCCGGCCTGCACGGCCGCGGAGTAGAAGGAGTTGGCCCAGCCGCTCGCACCCAGCCCCCACAGGTAGAGGACTCCCGTCGCGAGGAGCAGCCCGAGCAGGGCGGGGCGTGCCCACGCGGGGTCGTCGGCCGGTCCGCGCCACAGACGCGAGAGGCGGTCGGGGACCGAGCCTCGAGGGCCGGGTGGGGTGGAGGGGAGGGCCTGGGCCCCCCGAGACGTCGTGGGGCCCGTGGGCCGCGGCAGGGTGCTGGTGTCCATGCACCCAAGGTCGTGGGCCCGCCTGCGGTGGCGGTGTGGTCGCTCTGTGGTCTGGCTGTGAGCCGGTGTGGCCGGGAGGGCGACCGTCCTCAGGCAGGCAGCGTGACCGTGAACGTGGTGCTGCCCGGCTCCGAGGACACCGTCGCCGTGCCGCCGTGGGCCTGGACGATCGCGGACACCAGGGAGAGGCCGAGACCGGCACCGCCGCTGGCGCGGGTGCGTGAGGAGTCGCCGCGGGTGAACCGTTCGAAGGCGTTCTCCGCAAGGCCGGGAGGCAGGCCCGGTCCGTCGTCGTGCACGGTGATCGTGGCGCCGTGGGCGGTCGACTCGGTCGAGACGGTCACGGTGGTCCCGGGCGGGGTGTGGTGGCGGGCGTTGCTGAGCAGGTTGGTGACCACCTGGTGCAGGCGCTGCTCGTCCCCGGTGACCGACACGGGCTCTTCGGGCAGCCGCAGCCGCCAGCGGTGGTCGGGTGCGAGCACACGGGCATCGCCCACGGACTCGAGCAGGAGCCTGGTCACGTCGACCTCCGCACGCTGGAGCGGGCGTCCGGAGTCGAGCCTGGCGAGCAGGAGCAGGTCGTCGACCAGCGTGGACATCCGGTCGGTCTCGGTCTCGACCTTCGTGAGCGCGCTCGAGAGGGCGGCCGGGTCGTCCGGCGTACGCCGGGAGAGCTCGGCGTAGCCGTGGATCGTGGCCAGCGGCGTGCGCAGCTCGTGGGAGGCGTCGGCGACGAACTGCCGCACCTGGTGCTCGCTGCGGTGCCGTGCGGTCAGCGAGGTCTCCACGTGCTCGAGCAGCGTGTTCAGGGCCGAGCCGACCTGGCCGACCTCGGTGTGCTCGTCGGTGAGGTGCTCGGGCACGCGTTCGGTGACGCCGATGGCTCCGGACTCCAGGGGGAGCAGCGCCACGGCGTGGGCGGTCGCGGCGACCTCGTTGAGCGGCCGCAGCTGGCGGCGTACGACGAAGGTGCCCGGCGCCTGCGGCGGCTGCGACGGCCAGCAGGCCGAGCAGGAGCTCATACCAGATGAGGCTCGCCAGAGCGCCGCTCGCCTCGTCGGTGGGAAGGCCGATGACGACGCTGCCGCCCGTCACGTCCTGGGCGATGACCCGGTAGTTGCCGAGGGCAGTCAGCCTGGAGGTCGTGGACCTCGCCGTCGCTGGGGACGCCGCCGAGCTCGTCGAGGGCCTTCGACGAGAGCGGCTTGCGGTAGCCGCCCCGTTCCTCCGACTGGGCGATGACGAACCCCTGTGCGTCGGCGCCATCGGGAAACGCTGCGTTGACGGTGCGCAGGCCGGCGAAGTTCGGGCCCGGCCCCGCGATCGGCCCGTCATCGTCATCCACGCGACGGGGAGGGACCAGTCCGTCCATGCTCTGGTGGACCTGTTGGTCGAGGCGGTCGAAGAGGTAGCGGTGCATCGCCACCGTGGTCACCGTGCCGATCAGCACCGAGGTCACCGCCACCAGCGCCACCGCGGTGATCACGAGGCGGGAGGCGAGGGACCGGGGACGCCTCATGCCGCCGGCTTGAGCACGTAGCCCGCTCCGCGCATCGTGTGGATCATCGGCGGACGTCCCGCGTCGATCTTCTTGCGCAGGTAGGAGATGTAGAGCTCGACCACGTTGGCCTGGCCACCGAAGTCGTAGTTCCACACGCGGTCGAGGATCTGCGCCTTGCTGAGCACCCGGCGCGGGTTGCGCATCAGGAAGCGCAGCAGCTCGAACTCGGTCGCGGTGAGGCTGATGTCCTCGCCGCCGCGGCTCACCTCGTGGCTGTCCTCGTCGAGCACCAGGTCGCCGACGTGCAGGGTGGACTCGCTCTCGGCCTGACGCGCACCGGCCCGCCGCATCAGCGCGCGCAACCGGGCCACGACCTCCTCGAGCGAGAAGGGCTTGGTCACGTAGTCGTCGCCACCGGCGGTCAGCCCGGCCACGCGGTCCTCGACGGAGTCACGGGCGGTCAGGAAGAGGACGGGTACGTCGGTGCTGGTCGCCGCGCAGCCGGCGGAGCACCTCCATGCCGTCGAAGTCGGGCAGCATCATGTCGAGGACGACGGCGTCGGGCCGCTGGCGCTTCGCAGTGGAGACGGCCTTGGTGCCGGTGAGGGCGACCTCGACCTCCCAGCCCTCGTAGCGCAGCGCCATCCGCAGCAGCTCGGCGATGTTCTCCTCGTCGTCGACGACCAGGACGCGCAGGGGCGTGCCGTCGGGGCGGGTGAGATCGGGCTCCGTGCTCTTCATGACCACCACTCTCGCGGCTGGGTCACCGAGGAGTCCATGAGCCGGCTGTGTGTTTCCTGTGAACGCTGACATGGTGCTCGTGGGTCAGTCACAGGACAAACACAGGTTCACGGCGCACCATGGTGACCGTGAGCGACGTACCTCCCGAGTCGCGACCGGCTCCGCCGCCGGACCCCGACCCGGACCACACGCGGGTGCTTCCACCCGACCAGCCACCCGACCAGCCACCCGACGGCTCGAAGCAGCGCCTCGTCGACCGGCTGTGGTCCTTCCGTGCGCTGATCGCGGTCGCCCTGGCCTCGGTCATCCTCGGCGGGCTCGGCGGCGCCGCCCTCGCCAACGCCGGCGACAACGACGACCACCGCCGCGGTGGCCCGATCCCGGGGCGCCTGGGCCAGCGGCCGGGCAACCCGATGATGCCGCCCGGCAACCAGCAGTGGCGATGGGACGACAGTCCCCACCGCCGCGGCATGGGCCAGTGGCAGTCGGACGGGGACCGGAACCCCGGTGTCGTTCCTCCGGGCACGACCCCGGCGCCGACTCCGACCCCGAAGAACTAGCCCGGCGACCAGCCGCGGACCGGAAACCCGGTTGGCCCCCTCACCGGCCTCCGGGGACAATGGCGAGGCTGTGCGCATCCACTTCCCTCCCGACCTGCCGGTCTCGGCCCGTCGCGACGACATCGCCGAGGCGATCCGGCGACCACCAGGTCGTGATCGTCGCCGGGGAGACCGGGTCGGGGAAGACGACCCAGCTGCCGAAGATCTGCCTGGCGCTCGGCCGCGGCGAGCCCGGTTCGAAGGGCGGCGGCATGATCGGGCACACCCAGCCGCGGCGGATCGCGGCGCGCAGCGTCGCCGAGCGGATCGCGGAGGAGCTCGGCACCGAGCTGGGGGAGACGGTCGGCTACCAGGTGCGGTTCACCGACCGCACCTCGAAGCAGAGCCGCGTCAAGGTGATGACCGACGGCATCCTGCTCGCCGAGCTCCAGCACGACCGCGAGCTCAAGCGCTACGACACGATCATCATCGACGAGGCCCACGAGCGCAGCCTCAACATCGACTTCATCCTGGGCTACCTCAAGCGCCTGCTGCCGCGGCGCCCCGACCTCAAGGTCGTCATCACCTCCGCCACGATCGACCCGGAGCGGTTCGCCGAGCACTTCGCGGACGCCCAGGGACGACCGGCGCCGATCATCGAGGTCTCGGGGCGCACCTATCCGGTCGAGGTCCGCTACCGCCCGCTGCTCGAGGAGGCCTACGACGACGAGGAGGGCGAGCCGGTCCTCCGCGACCAGACCGAGGCGATCGAGCGACGCGGTCACCGAGCTGCTGAGCGACACCGCCGGGGACATCCTCGTCTTCCTGCCGGGGGAGCGCGAGATCCGCGACACCGCCGACGTGCTCAAGCGGCAAGGCCGAGGGTCCACGTGGCTTCGACATCGTCCCGCTCTACTCCCGGCTCTCCGCCGCCGAGCAGCACCGCGTCTTCGAGCGGCACACCCGTCGACGCGTGGTGCTGGCGACCAACGTCGCCGAGACCTCACTGACCGTGCCCGGCATCACCGGCGGTGATCGACACCGGGCTGGCCCGGATCAGCCGGTGGTCCGCCCGGACCAAGGTGCAGCGGCTGCCGATCGAGCCGATCAGCCAGGCCTCCGCGCAGCAGCGGTCCGGACGGTGCGGGCGGGTCGAGGCGGGCATCGCGATCCGGCTCTTCAGCCAGGAGGACTTCGAGGGGCGCCCGGAGTTCACCGAGCCGGAGATCCTGCGCACCTCGCTGGCCAGCGTGATCCTCCAGATGACCTCCCTCGGGCTTGGCCAGGTCGAGCGGTTCCCGTTCGTCGACCCGCCGGACAGACGGGCGGTGCGGGCCGGCGTACAGCTGCTCGAGGAGCTCGGCGCGCTCCGGCCCGGCAGCCGTGGCGAACGGCCGCGCCTGACCGGCGTCGGACGCAAGCTCGCCCGCCTGCCGATCGACCCCCGGCTGGCCCGGATGATCCTCGAGGCCGACCGGCTCGGGTGCCTGCGCGAGGTGCTCGTGATCACCGCGGCCCTGTCCGATCCAGGACCCGCGCGAGCGACCCGTCGAGCACCGCGCCCGCGCCGACCAGCTGCACGCGCGCTTCCGCGACCCACGCTCGGACTTCTTCGCCTGGCTGAACCTGTGGCGCCACCTGCGCACGCAGCAGAAGGAGATCGGCTCGAGCGCCTTCCGGCGGATGTGCCGCCAGGAGCACCTGAACTACCTGCGCGTGCGCGAGTGGCAGGACTTCGAGTCCCAGCTGCGGCAGGTGGCCAAGCAGGTGGGGCTCAAGCCGGGCCCACGCCGCGGACGTCCCCGACGAGGACAACATCCACCAGGCCCTGCTGTGCGGGCTGCTGTCCCACATCGGGCTGCGCGACGTCGACCGGCGCGACTACCTGGGTGCACGCGGGGCCCGGTTCGCGATCTTCCCGGGCTCGGGGCTGTTCAAGTCTCAGCCCGACCTGGTGATGTCTGCCGAGCTGGTGGAGACCTCACGGCTGTGGGGCCGGCAGAACGCCGCCATCGACCCCCTGTGGGCCGAGCGGCTCGGCGGTGACCTGGTCAAGCGCAGCTACTCCGAGCCGCACTGGTCGAAGAAGCGCGAGTCCGCCCTGGCCCACGAGCGCGTGACGCTGTACGGCGTACCGCTCGTCGCCGACCGCACCGTCCCGCTCGGCGCGGCACCAGCCAGACGTCGCCCGCGAGCTGTTCCTCCGGCACGCGCTCGTGCAGGGGGAGTGGCGCGCCCGGCACCGCTTCTTCGAGACCAACCGCCGCCTGCTCGAGGAGGCCGCCGAGCTCGAGCACCGCGCCACGGCGCCACGACATCGTGGTCGACGAGGAGACGCTCTTCGACTTCTACGACGCCCGCGTGCCCGCCGAGGTCGTCTCGGGTGCCCACTTCGACACCTGGTGGAAGCAGGAGCGCCGGGAGCGGCCCGACCTGCTCACCTTCGACCCGGCGATGCTGGTGCACGAGGGCGCCCGGCTCGACGAGGGCGACTTTCCCGACGCCTGGCACGAGGGACCCCTCACGCTGCCGCTCCGCTACCACTTCGAGCCCGGCCACGAGGCCGACGGCGTCACCATCGACGTCCCGCTCGCCACGCTCAACACCGTCGGCTCTGCTCCCTTCACCTGGAACGTGCCGGGCCTGCGGCACGAGCTCGTGACGGCGCTGATCCGGTCGCTGCCCAAGCAGCTGCGGGTGAACTTCGTCCCGGCGCCCGACGTCGCCCGGCGTTTCCTCGACGCCGTGCCGCCGGGGGAGGAGCCACTGCTGGAGGCGCTCTCGCGCTACCTGCGCTCGCTGTCGGGCGTGCACGTGCCTCGCGAGGCGTGGGACGTCGAGAAGGTGCCGGCGCACCTGCGGCCGACGTTCCGGGTGCTCGACGAGCAGGGTGCCGAGGTCGGCGCGGGCAAGGACCTCGAGGCGCTCAAGCAGCCGCTGCGCCCCTCCTTCGACCGGGCCATGCGGCAGGTCGCCGAGGAGTCCGGCCTGAGCGCGACCGGTCAGACCACGTGGACCTTCGGCACGATCGAGCCCTCGTTCACGCAGACCCGGGCGGGGCACGAGGTGCACGGCTATCCCGCGCTGGTCGACGAGGGCTCGTCCGTGGGGCTGCGGATCGCCGCCTCCGCGGAGGAGCAGGAGGCCCACCACCGTCTCGGCGTACGCCGGCTGCTGCTGCTCGCCGTCCCCTCGCCGACCGCCAGCCTGGTCGACGGGCTCGACAACGCCGCCAAGCTCGGCCTGGCGGCGTCGCCGTACCCGAACGTCCGCGCGCTGATCGAGGACTGCGTCGTCGCCGCCGCAGGGGAGCTGGTCGACCAGGCTCCACCGGTGCGGGACACGGCGGCCTTCGAGGAGCTGCTGCGACGGGCGCGGGCCGAGCTCGCCGAGCGGTCCTCAGCGGTGCTCCACCAGGTGCTGCGCGTGCTCGCCGAGTGGCGCCCGGTCGACAAGGCGCTGCACGGGCGCGTGGAGATGGCGATGCTTCCCGCGATGACCGACCTGCGCGCCCAGCTCGCCGGGCTCGTCCACGACGGCTTCATCGGCGAGGCGGGGCCGGCGGCCCTGCGTGAGTACCCGCGCTACCTCAAGGCGATGACCGCGCGCATCGAGCGGCTCGGTGAGACCGCACGCGACCGGGAGCTGATGGACCGGGTCGGCGAGCTCCAGCGCGCCTGGCAGCACCGGATGGACGCGCTGCCCGAGGGACGACCACCGGGCGCGCGCCTGCGGACGGTGCGCTGGATGCTCGAGGACTACCGCGTCAGCCTCTGGGCCCAGCAGCTCGGCACCGCCCAGCCGGTCTCGGACGCGCGGATCCGCAAGGCCCTGGGGTGACTGTGACCGGTTTCCCAGGTTAAGAACCGAAACTGCCTCTTCACACACGTTGCGCGGTGTGTGAAGAGGCAATCTGGGTTCTTAACCTGGGAAACCGGCGGCGCTCACAGGTAGGGCTTCGCCGCTGCCAGCACCGCGTCGAAGATCTCCCGGGGGAGCGCTGCGCCTTCACGGCGTACGCCGGCCGGATCGAGCCGCAGCAGCCGGTTGAGCCGCACCTCGCTCGGGCGCCGCTGGGCGTCCCAGGCGCCGGTGCCGATGTCCATCCACTCGCGACCGTCGCGGCGCTCCTGTGCCTCATCGACGTCGTGGTCGCGCGAGGTGAGCTGGAGCGCGAGCAGCTGGTCGCCCTCGACGCCGATCACGAGCACCGGCCGGTCCTTGCCCTGGCTCGGGTCCTCCTCGTAGGGAACCCACGTCCACACGACCTCCCCGGGGTCGGGCTGTCCGTTCGCCTCGGGCGCGTAGCGCAGTCGTGGCACGACCGGGTTGCGCAGCCTGAGCCGCGGGAGGCGGAAGGCCATCTCGGTTCACCTCCGCCGGCGAGAAGTAGAGCGTCGGGCCGGGAGCGCCTCACGGCGCGTGGCCGCTCGAAGCGGCTTAATTTGGGACCCGGGGCTGCCACGGCCCGACGCCCGACCAACTCTACAAGCGAACCCGTCATCATCAACGGTCTTCGGGGTGGTGAGTGTCACGTGGTGTCGCTAGGCGAGGGAGCCGGTGATCTCGAGGTGCGCGGCGCGCTCGAGGTGGTCGGCCAGGGTGATCAGGCGGGAGGCCGACACATCCGTGGCGTACGACGAGTCGGCGGGTGCCACGACCGGCTCGTCGTGCACCCGTCCGGCCGCCGCCACCCGGGCGAATGCCGCGGCCCGGAAGAGGGTGTCCGCGAAGTCGCCGACCACCACTCCGCCGAGCACCTCGTCGACCAGGGCGCGGACCTCGTCGGGTCCGGGAGGCTCGACCACGCCGGAGATCACCTCGGCGACCGGCACGTGCGCCCGGCCCCGGTCGAACTCCGCTGCGGCGGTCAGCGGGTCGGCGTACACCCAGCTGCGGAGCAGGTAGAGCCGCCACAACGCCCCGGCGAGCGAGTCGGCGGGCGCCCCGGCCCACAGCTCAGCCAACGTCTCGAGGCCCTCGGAGTCGGCCAGGTGCACCACCCGGCTGACGAGCGCCTCGTCGGCCTGGTCCCGGGCGCCGCGCACCAGCGCGTGTGCCGCGCGGTCCGCAGCCTCGCTCAGCGTGGCGGGGTCGACCTCGCCCTCGATGGCCTCGAAGTGCTGGGCGCCGGGCATCGAGGGCCGGTGGTGGTGGCGCTCGGTGCTCATCCGGGGCGGCCTCCGAGAGTGGTCATCCGGGGCCTCCGGCCAGGCGCTCGACGATCGAGGAGCGGTGTGGTGGCCACGGCACGCGCTTCGTCGGGGTGGGTCATCAGCCCATCTTTGCCGACGCGGCCTTGATCGCAAGCTCCATGGGGTCCTGGCCGGGCTCGTAGTTGTGGTCCTGGCCCACGTGGTCGATCTTGAGCAGCGTCATCCGGTTGCCGGCGTAGACGACGCCGAACGAGTGGAAGTGACCCTTGCCGCCGCGGGTGTAGCTGACCAGGTAGGTCCAGCCCTTGCCCTGGGGGACCGTCACGGCGGTGATCGGTCGGACGTTCACGTTCTGACCCTTGACCTGCCCCTTGCACTCTCGGTGCCACGCCTCGAGCACCTTGCTGGCACGCACGGTGTTCTGCGCGTCGGGGAACTCGGCGACCTGCTGGCCGGCGGTGTCTCCCGAGGCGTTCTTGTAGGACCGCTCGACGGCGCTCATGGCGCCGATCGAGAGGGTGTCGAACTGCTGGCACAGCCCGAAGGACGTCGGTCCCGGGACCGTGGTGCGGACCGTGGTCCAGGTGGACTTGTCGTTGAGCCGGGGGAAGTCGGCGGCGCCGAGCAGGGCGCCTTCGGGCGTTCCGGCAGGGGCCTGGGACTCGGAGGGTTCCGCTGTCGGGGACGGAGTCGCCGGGGTCGTCGGCGTCTCTGTCGGCTCCGGCGTGGTCTCCGTGGGCGTCGGGTCCGGTTGCGAGGAGGTGTCGCGCTTCGCAGGCTCGTCGTCCTTGGTGAGCGAGCAACCCGAGAGAGCGCCGCTGAGGAGGAGCCCGAGCGTGGCAGCAGCGACCGTGGCGCTGCGCTTCCTGGTCGTTGGCATGGCGTCAGCGTAGAGGCCACGGCCCCGCTGGCACCGCGAGTCACAACGGTGTGGCGCGTCCCGATATCGTGGCGACGCCGGATGGCGCGAAGACGACTGAGGGGTGCTTGCTGGATGGTGGTGAGGTCGTCGCTCCGCCGAGGCGTGGCTGCTGTGGTCGTCCTGGCCGCGGTGGCGGCGGGGTGTGCCTCCAACGACGACCCGCCCCCGCAGGCGAAGCCGTCACCGAGCCCCAGCGCCCCGACCGAGGTGACCTTCGCGGTCTACGGTCCGCCCGCCGTGATCGGGGCCTACAAGCAGATCGCAGCGGCCTACACCGTCGCGCACCCGAAGACGAAGATCGTCGTCGAGGACTACCCGACCCACAACGAGGCGATGGCCGCCTACGAGTCGGCCGCGGAGAAGGGTGACCCTCCCGACCTGTTCCTGATGGACCACGACGACCTCGCCGGACTGACCCAGGACAAGGCCGTACGCCGCGTGGACGACCTCCTCGCCGAACGGGAGGTGGACTTCGGCGACGGCTACACCCGCAACGGTCTCGAGGCCTTCAGCCGGGACGCCGGTCTGCAGTGCATGCCGCTGGACGTCTCGCCCCTGGTCGTCTACTACAACCCCAAGCTGATCGAGCTCGACCGGATCGCCGAGCCCGGCCGCAACCCGGTCTCGCAGGAGGGCGGCTGGTCGCTGGAGGAGTTCGGTCGCGCGGCCCTCCAGGCGCGCCGACCCGGGCAGCGTGGCCTCTACGTCGCCCCCGACCTCGAGCAGGTCGCGCCCTTCATCTGGTCGGGCGGTGGCGAGGTCGTCGACGACAACGACGACCCCACGACGCTGACCCTCTCCGACGGGCCTTCCGCGGGCGCGTTGGAGCAGTTGCTCGAGCTGGTGCGTGACCCGGCCCTGACCTTCAGCGAGGTCGCCCTGCGCCGGCGCTCGGCACTCGACCGGTTCAAGGCCGGCAAGCTCGGGATGATCCTCGGCTACCGGGACCTCACCCCGGAGCTGCGTGCACAGCAGACCCTGACCTTCGACGTGATGCCCCTGCCCAAGCTTTCGACGAGCGCCACCATCGCCACCATGACGGGCCTGTGCATCTCCTCCAAGTCCGAGCACACCGACGCGGCCGCCGACCTCCTCTCCGAGGTGATCTCCGATTCCGGGGCGAGCACCCTGGCGAGGACCGGCTACGTGATGCCGGCCAACCTCGACGTGGTCAACAGCGACGACTTCCTCCAGACCGGCCAGCGACCGCTGCACTCCGGGGTCTTCACCCGTGAGGTGCGCGACACCCGGCTGCTGCCCACCGACCCGCAGTGGCCGACGGTCCGCCGGGCGACGGCGCAGGACCTGACCCAGCTGTTCTACGAGCCCGTGATCCTGCCGCTGCAGGAGCGGCTCGAGGCGATCGACGCGTCGTCGGTCGCGATGTTCGACCCGACCAAGGCGACGCCATCGGCCAGTCCGTCAGGCAGTCCTTCAGCCAGTCCCTGACGGCTCCGTCGCCGTCGGTGGCTTCGGCCGGAGGATCGCCTCGGTGATCATGGGCGCGGTGATCCCGATCTGCCAGGCACGAGCCCCGAGGCGGGCCAGCTCCTCCTCGACCGCCTTCCGCACGTCGTTGTCGGCACTCTCCGGCGGCTTCCAGAGCACCCGGCGCAGGTAGTCAGGGGTCAACAGGTTCTCGACCGGGACCTCGTGCTCCTCCGCGAACCCGTTGACCAGGGCACGCGCCGTCGACAGGCGCGCCGCGGCCACGGGGTCGCGCTCGGCCCAGACGCGCGGAGCCGGCGGGCCGTCCGACCGGATGGTCAGCGGGGGCAGCTCGTTGTCCTTCAGCTCCCGCGACCGGGAGAGGGCGGCCAGCCACTGGTCCGCGTAGCGTCGCGCACCGCGACCGTGGAAACCCGGGGTGTCCAGCAGTGCGGAGACGGTGGTGGGCATCGTGTTGGCCGCGGCGATCATGGCCGAGTCGGGGATCAGCCGGCCCGGAGTGGTGTCGCGCTGGGAGGCGATCTCGTCCCGTGCGGTCCAGAGCTCGCGTACGGCGGCGAGGGCGCGCCGCCCCTTGGCCTTGTGGATGCCAGACGTACGCCGCCAGGGATCCTGCCTCGGGGGCGGGATGTGGTGGATCAGGTGCTGGAACTCCTCCTGGGCCCAGGCGTCCTTGCCGGAGTCGACCAACCCCGCGGCGATCACGTCGCGCAGCTCGATCAGCACCTCGACGTCGAGGGCGGCGTACTCCAGCCAGGGTTGGGGCAACGGCCTGCGCGACCAGTCGACCGCGGAGTGCTCCTTGCGCATCGAGCTGCCCAGGATGACCTCCACCAGCGTGGCCAGGCCGACCCGGGGATAGCCGAGCAACCGGGCCGCGAGCTCGGTGTCGAACAGGGCCGTCGGCACCAGCCCGATCTCGCGCAGGCACGGCAGGTCCTGGCTGGCGGCGTGCAGGATCCACTCGGCGTCGCCGATCGCCTCGTTGAGCGAGGTGAGGTCGTCGTAGGCGATCGGGTCGACCAGGGCCGTTCCCGACCCCTCGCGGCGGAGCTGGATGAGGTAGGCCCGCGGCGAGTAGCGGTAGCCGGAGGCACGCTCGGCGTCCAGCGCGATCGGGCCCTCGCCGGCCGCGACCCGGGAGACCACGTCGGCCAGGCCGGGGCGGGTGTCGGTGATCTCGGGCAGGCCGTCGCGCAGTCGCAGCAACGGCGCCGGTGGGGCGGCCGGCGCTTCAGCAGCGGCGGGGGTCTCGGGGCTCTCGTCCGTGTGGTCCAGGGGCTCGGGCTTCTCGGCAGTCGATCCCGACATCAGCCGCTGCGTTGTCCACGTCGAGAGGGCATCGTGGCCACACCCTCGGGCACCGGTGGGAGTCCCACCGAGGTGCACAGCAGCTCGCCCCACGCCTCGACGTGGGCCGAGAGGTCCCCGACCGGGGACCACGAGGCACGGATCTCGAGCTGGGCGGTGGCGGGCTCGTCGGCCATCCCGCCGAAGCTCTCGGAGCTCACGCAGGTCACGCTGCCGGACGGCACCGCGTAGTCGGCGCCGTGGGCCTCGAGTGCCTCGGTCAGCCAGCTCCAGCCGACTCCGGCGAGCATCGGGTCGCTGACCAGCTCGGGGTCGATCTCGGCACGGGCGTAGGCCACGCACCGGAAGGTGCCCTGCCAGGCGTCGTTGCCGGCCGGGTCGTGGAGCACGACGATGCGCCCGGACCCGACGTCCTCGCCGTCGACGGTGACGTCGGCCGACAGCGCCGAGGCGAAGGGCGCGATCCGCTGCGGGGCCGGCATCTCCTCGACGAAGAGCTCGGCCCGGAACTTCGCAGCCCTCATCTGGGTCACTGCACGACGAAACTCCGGTGGAGACGTCGGTGGCTCGATGCGGGGTTGCTCGGGTGCCGCCATGTCCTCAGGTTAGGCCGCAAGGGTGATCCCGGGGACAAGACTCGCCGCCTGACCTGCGAAGATCGGCTCATGCCCGCTGCTTCCGCCACCGATCCGGCGCTGCACGACTCGGCGTTCCTGCGGGCCGCTCGGAGCGAGCCGACGCCGCACACGCCGGTGTGGTTCATGCGTCAGGCAGGGCGTTCGCTGCCGGAGTACCTCAAGGTCCGCGAGGGCGTCACCATGCTCGACTCGTGCATGCGGCCCGAGCTCGTCGTCGAGATCACCATGCAGCCCGTACGCCGCTACGGGGTCGACGCGGCCATCTTCTTCTCCGACATCGTGCTCCCGCTCAAGGCCGTCGGCGTCGACCTGGACATCAAGCCGGGCGTGGGTCCCGTCGTCGCCGCCCCGGTGCGCACGCTGGCGGACGTCGAGGCGATCCCGGACCTGACTCCCGAGCACGTGCCCTTCATCACCGAGGCGGTGCAGGGACTCGTCGGAGAGCTCGGCGCGACCCCGCTGATCGGCTTCGCCGGAGCGCCTTTCACCGTGGCGTCCTATCTCGTCGAGGGTGGTCCGTCGAAGGAGCACGCCAAGACCAAGGCGATGATGTTCGGTGCGCCCGACGTCTGGGACGCCTTGATGCGCAAGATCTCCGGCATCGCTGCCGCCTACCTCGAGGTGCAGGTCGAGGCCGGCGCCTCGGCGGTGCAGCTGTTCGACTCCTGGGCGGGTGCGGTGACGCGGGAGGACTACCGCAGCCAGGTGATGCCGTGGTCGGCCCTCGTCCTGGAGCGCATCGGTGCGACCGGCGTGCCCCGGATCCACTTCGGGGTCGGCACCGGCGAGATCCTCGACCTGATGGGGGAGGCCGGGGCCGACGTGGTCGGCGTCGACTGGCGCGTCCCGCTGTCCGCAGGCATCGAGCGGGTCGGTGGCCGGGCGGTCCAGGGCAACCTGGACCCGACGCTGGTCTTCGCCCCGACCGAGGTGATGCTCGAGCGAGCCCGCCAGGTGCTCGACGCCGGCACGGCCGCCCCCGGGCACATCTTCAACCTCGGCCACGGCGTGATCCCGTCGACCGACCCCGACCAGCTCGCGCGGCTCACGCACTTCGTGCAGGAGCACTCGCAGCGCTGAACCGTGCCGACCTGCGTCGTACGCCGAGCCAGACCGGCACTCCGAGCAGGAGCACCAGCACCGCGAAGGGAAGCACCGCACCTACCGCAGTGAGCACCAGGACGGTCGCCCCCCGCAGAGCGGTCCAGCCGCCGTCGAGACCGGCCAGGAAGCCGCGGGCCTCGTGCTCGCGCGGTGTCACCGGACCCGACCGGCTCAGGTAGAGGTTGATCGTGCTCATCGAGGTCTGGTCCTCGAGCCACGCCTGCTGCGACTTCAGGGAGTCGAGGTCGGCCTGACGGCGGGCGAGGTCGGACTCGATCGCGATGATGTCGCCCATCTCCGTGGCTTGCGACAGCAGACGCTCGATCTGGCGGATGCTGCGCTCTGCCGCACGGACCCGCGCGTCGTTGTCGATCACCTTGGTCGTGACGTCCTCCGACTTCCGGCTCTGTTCCGCGACCTCGCCGAGCCCGGCGAGTGCCGACATCGCCTCGGAGAACTTCGCGGTGGGCACCCGCAGGGTCATCGTGGTGTCCTGCATCCGGCCGTGCTCGTCGCTGCTGGTCTGCTCGTCGGCGATGGTGCCGTTCCACGAGGTGACCAGGCGGAGCACCTCGGCGCGGGCCTTGCTGATCGCCTTCGAGCGCACGGTGACCTGGCCGGTCGAGATCACTGCCCGCGTGAGCGGGTCGATGGCCGCTGCCTGACGAGTGCCGCCCGCCTGCTTGTCCTCGGGGGCGTCGGGGGCGGACCGGTCGCCCGGGTCCGCCGCCAGACCCTGCGCCGAGGAGCCCCCGGCACCCTCCGCGTCGAACGACCCGGACCCGCCGCCGCGACCGCCGAGGACCAGCATCAGGGCGACCACACCGACGAGCACCGCCACGGGGATGGCCACCAGGGCCCGCTTCTTCGTCATGGTGCTGTGACGCGGGGGACACCGGATCGGTTCCGCACCACCCGCTGTGCCACGCTGAGGACGTGCCCGAACCCACGCGCAGGTCGCTCGTCGCGGTCGTCGGTGGGGGTGTGTCCGGTCTGGCTGCAGCCCACCGGATCGGCCAGGAGCTCCCGGACGCCGACGTGGTGGTCCTGGAGGCATCTCCCCGGGTGGGTGGGAGCCTGCGCAGCGCGGAGGTGGGCGGCATCGTCGTCGACGTCGGTGCGGAGTCGATGCTGAACCGCCGGCCAGAGGCGGTGGGCCTGGCCCGCGAGGTCGGGCTCGGTGACGACCTGGTGCACCCGGCGACGATCTCGGCGAACCTGTGGTCCCGTGGCCGACTCGTCCCGATGCCACGCACGATGATGGGTGTCCCGCTCGACCTGCGCGCGCTCGACGGGGTGATCTCGGCCAAGGGCCTGGCTCGAGCCGCGATGGACGCGGTGCTTCCGCCGACCGATCTGGGCGGGCGCGACATCAGCGTGGGCGACCTCGTGGAGGAGCGTCTGGGCAAGGAGGTCGTCGACCGGCTGGTCGAGCCCCTCCTGGGAGGCGTCTATGCCGGTCATGCCCGCGCGATCTCCGCGCGGGCAGCCGTGCCCCGGCTGGTGGAGCTGCTCGACCACGACCGTTCCCTCTCCCGGGCCGCGGCGGCCGCCACGCCAGCGCCGTCCGACGACGCACCGCCTGTCTTCGCGGGCATCCGTGGGGGAGTGAGCCGGCTCCCGGAGGCGCTGGTCCGGGCGGCACGCGCCACTGTGCGGACCGATGCCACCGTCCGCGACCTGGCCCGGCGGACCGACGGCGGGTGGAACCTCGTGGTCGGTCCGACGCGCGACCCCGAGGTGGTGCAGGCGGACGCCGTCGTGCTCGCCACCCCGGCCCGCGCGACCGCCCGCCTGCTCAGCGACGTCGCCCCGGCGGCCGCCCTCGACCTGGCCCGTCTGGACTACGCGTCGATGGCCATCGTGACCCTGGCCTTCCCGGCCCGTGCGTTCCCGGAGGTGGCCGGCTCGGGGTTCCTGGTGCCGCCGGTGGACGGCCGATCGGTGAAGGCCTCGACCTTCTCCTTCGCGAAGTGGGACTGGGTCCGTGCGGCGGGCGCCGGGTCGGGCGACGAGATCCTGCTGATGCGCTGCTCCCTGGGTCGCCACCGCGAGGAGCAGGCGCTCCAGCACACCGACGAGGAGCTGGTCGGGATCGCGCTGCTCGACCTCACCGACGCGATCGGGCTGTCCGTGCGACCTGTCGACTGGCACGTCCAGCGGTGGGGTGGCGCACTGCCCCAGTACGCCGTCGGGCACCTCGACCGGGTGGCCGCGGTCCGGCGCGAGCTGGAGGGCCTGCCCGGGCTGGCGGTCTGCGGCTCGGCGTACGACGGAGTGGGGATCCCGGCCTGCATCGCCTCCGCGGAGATGGCCGCTGAGAAGGTCGTGCACGACCTTGCGACAATGGAGTCATGACCACCAAGGCCGGCAAGAAGGCGCGCGAGCTCAACGACACCATCCGCTACACGATGTGGTCGGTCTTCCGGCTCCGCGACCTGCTGGGTGAGGACGCCGCCCGCGACGTGGAGGCGCGCGAGGTCGATGACCTGGTGGCCAAGCTCGAGGCCGACGACGTGGTCGTCCGGGGCGTCTACGACCTCAGCGGCCTGCGTGCCGACGCCGACGTGATGGTCTGGTGGCACGCCGAGGAGGTCGAGAAGCTCCAGGACGCCTACCAGCAGCTGCGCCGCACCGCCTTCGGCCGGCGGCTGGACCCGGTGTGGTCCCAGGTGGCGCTGCATCGACCGGCGGAGTTCAACAAGAGCCACATCCCGGCCTTCCTGGCCGACGAGGAGGCGCGTCCCTACGTCTGCGTCTATCCCTTCGTGCGCTCCTACGAGTGGTATCTCCTCGAGGACACCGAGCGCCGCCGGCTGCTCGCCGAGCACGGCCAGATGGCCCGCGACTATCCCGACGTGCGCGCCAACACGGTCGCCAGCTTCGCCCTCGGCGACTACGAGTGGATGCTCGCCTTCGAGGCAGACGAGCTGCACCGCATCGTCGACCTGATGCGGCACCTCCGCGGCTCCGAGACCCGCCGCCACGTGCGCGAGGAGGTGCCCTTCTACACCGGGCGCCGGCGTACGCCGACCGAGCTGATCGGCTCGCTGCCCTAGACGCAGCGTCCCCGATGAGTCCGACTCGACCCGCGAGTCAGCACCAGTGAACGGCGAGAGGAGCCCGTGATGCCGACCTTCCGGACCACCCTGCTGCAGAGCGGCAACAACGTCGGCATCGAGGTGCCCGAGGACGTCGTTCTCGGTTTCGGCGCCGGCAAGCGAGTCCCGGTGACCGTCACGCTGAACGGCTACAGCTATGGCTCGACGGTCGCGGTCATGGGCGGTCGCTACCTCGTCAGTCTCAGCGCTGCCAACCGGGCCGCCGCGGGCGTCGCCGGCGGGGAGCAGCACGACGTGACGATCGAGCACGACGACGCGCCCCGCACCGTCACGGTCCCCGACGACCTGGCGGCCGCCCTCGAGCAAGCGGGAGTCACGGCGCAGTTCGAGGCGCTGGCCTACTCGCGGCGCAAGGAGCACGTGCGCTCGGTCGAGGACGCCAAGACCGAGTCGACCCGCCAGCGCAGGGTGACCAAGGTCGTTGCCGGGCTCGCTGGGTAGGGGATCGACGCGGCGGTTTCACAGCGGCCGCTGTGAAACTGTCACCATCCGAGTGAAACTTCACTCGGATCGCGCCTGTTTCACAGCGGCCGCTGTGAAACCGCAGGCCCCCCTACGCGTCCTCCGGACCCGCCTCCGGCTCCAGCACCATGCTGATCGAGTTGATGCAGTAGCGCTGGTCGGTGGGGGTGCCGTAGCCCTCGCCCTCGAAGACGTGGCCGAGGTGGGAGCCGCAGTTGGCGCAGCGCACCTCGGTGCGGGTCCGGCCGAAGGACTTGTCCTCGATGTACTCGACCCGGTCCTCGGCCAGCGGGGCGTAGAACGACGGCCACCCGCAGTGGGAGTCGAACTTGGTCTCGGACCGGAACAGCTCGGTCCGGCAGGCGCGACAGCGATAGACACCGACCGTCTTGGTGTCGGTGTACTCACCGACGAACGGCGCCTCGGTCCCGGCCTGGCGCAGCACCCGGAACTCGTCGGGGGAGAGCTGCTCGTGCCACTCCGCGTCGCTCTTGTTCACCTGGTAGCTCATACCCCCACGGTAGTGACCACCTCAAGAGACAGACATCACGAGCACTTGACGTGTTCGGTGCACAACTGTTCACTGGCCAGACACCGCAGCCCAACAGGAGGACAGTCACCGCATGCTCGCTGAGAAGGTCTCGTGGTCAGGCGTCCGCAAGATCGGGTCGCGGCTGACCACGCCGCTCCACCCCGACGACTACCTGTCCCTGATCAACCCCCTGTGGACCGCCCGCGAGCTCCGCGGCCGCGTCGAGAAGGTGATCCCGGAGACCGAGGACGCGGCCACGATCGTGATCCGTCCCGGCTGGGGCTGGCGCTATGACCACAAGCCCGGCCAGTACGTCGGCATCGGGATCCAGGTCAAGGGCAAGTTCCACTGGCGCTCCTACTCGGTGTCCTCGGTGCCCAAGCGCGACAAGGGCACCATCGCCATCACCGTGCGGGCGATGCCCGAGGGGTTCTTGTCCTCCCACCTCGTCAACGGGCTCGAGCCCGGCACGATCATCCGGCTGGCCGAGCCCAACGGCGACTTCGTGCTGCCGGAGCCCCCGCCCCAGAAGATCCTGTTCCTCGTCGCCGGCAGCGGCATCACGCCGGTGATGGCGATGCTGCGCACGCTCGACCGGCGCAGCACGATGCCTGACGTGGTGGTGGCCTACAGCTCTCCCACCAAGGAGCGGATGATCTTCCGCGACGAGATCGTCGAGCTGAGCGAGAAGCACGAGGGGCTGACGCTGCACGAGCAGCACACCGACTCCGACGGCATGCTCGAGATGAAGGACCTCGACCGGGTCTGTCCGGACTGGAAGGAGCGGGAGACCTGGGCCTGCGGCCCGGCTCCGATGCTCGACGCCGCGGAGGAGACGTGGCAGGAGGCGGGGCTGGAGGACGAGCTCCACCTCGAGAGGTTCAGCCTCGAGCTGGGCGGTGACGGCGGCGAGGGCGGCACGCTCACCTTCCGCAACTCCAACAAGACCATCGAGGCAGACGGCGCCACGACCGTGATGGAGGCGGGCGAGGAGGCCGGGATCGGCATGCCCTACGGCTGCCGCATGGGGATCTGCCACACCTGCACGATCACGCTCGTCGACGGGACCGTGCGCGACCTGCGCAACGGCGACGAGACCTCGGGTCCCAACGAACCCATCCAGACCTGCATCACCGCAGCAGCCGGTGACTGCACGCTCGACATCTGATCTCGACCGGCTCGATCGACGGGCCCGGACGACCCCACGAAGGAGCAGCTCATGGCTATTGCAGACGTCAAGGAGTACACCCACCTCAGCGAGGAGGAGGTGGAGGAGCTCGGACGTGAGCTCGACGCGATCCGCAAGGACATCGAGGAGTCGCGAGGCGACGACGACGCGGCGTACATCAACCGCATGATCACCATCCAGCGTCGGCTCGCCACGGCCGGTCGCATCACCCTGTTCGCGAGCCGGTGGAAGCCGGCGTTCTGGGCCGGAGCAGCCATGCTCGGCGCGGCCAAGATCTTGGAGAACATGGAGATCGGCCACAACGTGATGCACGGCCAGTGGGACTGGATGAACGACCCGGAGATCCACTCCAGCACCTGGGAGTGGGACACCGCGCAGCCCGCCGAGCAGTGGAAGCACTCGCACAACTACGTGCACCACCAGTTCACCAACGTCCTCGGGCACGACAACGACATCGGCTACGGCATCCTGCGGATGGCGCGCGAGCAGAAGTGGAGCCCGTTCAACCTCGGGCAGCCGGTCTACAACGCCATGCTCGCCTCGCTGTTCCAGTGGGGCGTCGCGCTGCACGACCTCGACATCGAGGCGATCCGCAAGCGCGAGAAGGACCCGAAGGTGATGAAGAAGCAGCTCGCGCAGATCGGCCGGAAGGTACGCCGCCAGATCGGCAAGGACTACATCTTCTTCCCCGCGCTGACCGGTCCCGCGTTCGTGCACACCGCGGCCGCCAACGGACTCGCCAACCTGGCCCGCAACCTGTGGTCCTACATGATCATCTTCTGCGGGCACTTCCCCGACGGTGCGCTGCACTTCACCGAGGAGGAGCTCGAGGACGAGACCCGCGCGGAGTGGTACCTCCGCCAGATGCTCGGCTCGGCCAACTTCACCGGCAGTCCGTTCCTGCACATCATGTCCGGCAACCTCGGGTTCCAGATCGAGCACCACCTGTTCCCCGACCTGCCGAGCAACCGCTACGCGGAGATCAGCGACAAGGTCCGCCCCCTGGCCGAGAAGTACGGCATCCCCTACACCACGGGTCCGCTCCACAAGCAGTACGGCCAGGCGCTGCGCACGATCACGAAGCTGTCGCTGCCCAACAAGATGACCAGGCCGGACCGGCGCGACTACCCGGAGACCCCCGAGGTGCCGCGTGGCCGTCGTCGTGACGACGAGCGTCCGACCCGGGCCACGGAGACCGGTGGCTGGACCTCCCGGGTGACTGCATGATCGACCAACCAGCGGGCGGGCTGGACATCCGTGGTGGTGATGTCCCGTTCGCCAGCATGGGCGACCTGGGGCTCGACAAGCGCAAGGTGACCCAGTGCGCGTTGAGCCGGATCTGTGGTGTGTGCGGCGAGAGCCTCGCGCGGCCGGTGGCCTTCCTGGGCAGCGCGGTCGAGGCCGAGCGCAACGAGTTCCACTTCCCTCCGGCCCACGTCTCGTGCGCCGAGGTGGCGCTGGAGGTCTGGGGACACACCGGCGCCGCGCTGGGGCACCCGTCGCAGCCGGCGTCCTGGGCGCTCGTCACGACGTCGGGCTTCGAGTTCATCCGCCCCACCCACGAGTGGGAGGACCGGCGGCCGGTGTTCGCGCCCAACTCGGTCATCGACGACCGCAGGTTGCCCGTCGCCTGACCCCGCTGTCGGCCCGGCTGCGTAGATTGCCGTCATGGCAACTCCTGCAGCCGAGGTCGTCGCGGACGGCCAAGCGGTCCGGGTCTCCAGCCCCGATCGCCTGATCTATCCCGCGACGGAGACCACGCCAGAGATCACCAAGCTCCAGGTGGCGGACTACTACGCCTCCGTCGGGGAAGGCATCATGCGTGCCCTCGGCGACCGGCCGACCGCCCTGGAGCGCTGGACGAGCGGCGTGCATCCCGGCATCACGCTGGCGACCGGTCGCGGCGACAAGAGCGATGCCTTCTACAGCAAGCGCGTGCCCAAGGGCGCTCCGTCGTACGTCGAGACGACGGGTGTGACCTTCCCGAGCGGACGCACCGCCGACGAGGTCTGCGTCGCCAACCTCGCCACCGTCGTGTGGTGCGCCCAGATGGGCACGATCACCTTCCACCCCTGGCCGACCCGCTCCGGCGACAACGACCATCCCGACGAGCTGCGCATCGACCTCGACCCACAGCCGGGGACCACGTTCACCGACGCCGTGCGGGTCGCGGGCGTGGCTCGCGAGCTGCTCGAGGAGCTCGGCCTCACCGGCTACCCCAAGACGAGCGGCAACCGCGGCGTGCACGTCTATGTCCGCATCGAGCCGCGGTGGGACTTCGTCGACGTCCGGCACGCCGCGATCGGCTTCGGCCGCGAGCTCGAGAAGCGTGACGAGGGCGTGACCACGAAGTGGTGGAAGGAGGAGCGCGGCGAGCGCATCTTCGTCGACTTCAACCAGAACTGCCGCGACAGGACCATCGCCTCCGCCTACTCCCTGCGCCCGCAGCCCGGCGCCCCCGTGTCGACGCCGATGACCTGGGAGGAGCTGGCCACCGTCACCGACCCGCGGGGCTACAACCTGTTCACCGTGCCCGACCGGCTGGCCGACGGTGACCCGTGGGCCGGCATCGACGACACCGCCCACTCGATCGAGCCGCTCCTGCGGCTCTACGAGGAGTCCGGCGAGGGCGAGGCCAACTACCCGCCGGACCACCCGAAGATGCCCGGCGAGCCGCCCAGGGTGCAGCCCTCGAAGAAGGTCGCCGCGCACTGGAACGAGCAGGGCGAGCGGATCGAGGACTGACGCGCGATGTGGACCTTCTGCTCCTGCGGCGAGCGGCACTGGGGCCTCTACGGCGCCGCCGGGCTCTTGCTGACCGACCCGGCGCGCACGGGTGTGGTCCTGCAGAAGCGCTCGCGCAGGGTGCACCACGGAGGCACCTGGAGCATTCCCGGCGGTGCGATCGAGGCCCGCGAGGGTCCGGTCCGCGCCGCCCTGCGCGAGGCCAACGAGGAGTCGGGCGTCGAGGCCGAGACCGTGACCGTGCTCGACACGATCCTGGGCACCGACCACGGCGACTGGCGCTACACCTACGTGCTGGCCACGGCCGAGCGGCCCGAGGACCCTCGCCTGGGCACGTCGTGGGAGGCCGACCGCACGACCTGGGTCGACCTCGACACCGTCGCCGGGCGCCGGCTCCACCCAGGGCTGCGGAGCGACTGGCCGGGGCTGCTCGACCTGCTGCGGGGAGCGGAGCCGCGGGAAGGCCTGGCATGACGAGCGGAGAGCCTCCACCCACCACGGGCAGCGACCCCGGAGTGCTGTTCGCGCGCTACCTGGACTTCTACCGCGACAAGGCGATCGAGAAGGTGCGGGCCTTGTCGGCCGAGCAGCACCTGGTGAGCCGGGTGCCGTCGCTGTGGACCCCCCTGCAGCTGCTGCACCACCTCGCCCACATGGAGCAGCGCTGGTTCGTCTGGGGCTTCCTGGCCGAGCCGGTGGCCGAGCCGTTCGGCGACGAGGCCGACGGAGTCTGGGCGCTCCCGGCAGACCGGTCGCTGGACGACGTGGTGGCGATGCTGCACGACGTGGGGGAGCGGACCCGCGCCGTCCTGGCGTCGCACCCGCTCGACGCCGTCGCCGGCGTCGGTGGGAGGTTCACGTCAGCTCCACCGACGCTGTCGTGGATCTGCTTCCACGTGCTCCAGGAATATGCCCGCCACGTCGGCCACCTCGACGTCGTGGTCGAGCTGGCCGGAGGTCAGACGGGGGAGTGAGACCTCACTGGCGCAGGTGCGCGACGGCCTGCCATCCCGGGTCGAGCATGTCGTGGACGCTCACCTTGCCCTGGTCCCACGAGCGGGCGACCTCCTTGATGGTGGGCAGGACGTCGGCGGTGGAGTCGACGTAGAGATGCAGGGTGCGGACGCCGGCCGCGCTGAGGTGGGCGACGACCTGACCCTCGTTGCCGAGACGGGCGGCCAGTCGGTGCTCGAAGGCGCGCAGGGCCTCGAGGGTGTCGCCCTCGGGCAGGCCGTCCTGGGCGTGTCGTGGAACGGCACGGTCACGTTGACGTAGGTGTCCAGATGGGGTGCCGTCACCGGATGGAGCGGCGAGCGCACCATCGCCCGCAGCGGACCCTCGCGCGTCTCGCCGCTGAGCAGCAGCCACTTCGGCAGGCCGTCCGCATCGAGCCGCTGCCGCCTGAGGTCGTGCACCACCGACCGGAGCGCGACCAGCCCGAAGCCGTCCAGCGGAGGGAACTCCACGGGCTGGATCTCGCCCAGCCAGAGCTCGGTGTCGATCTCGCCCAGCGTCGCGTCCAGCGCCAGGAACGTGATCTCGGTCCGTGCCTGGGCGGGCAGGTCGGCGTACGCCGGATGGTGCACCTGTACGTCGAACCGGCCGTCGTTCATCCGGGCGGTCACGCTGATCCGCGCGAGGTCGATGTCCGGGGCCCCGCTCCCGCCGAGGACGATCGACTCGGGCTCGGGCGACGGCGGCCGCGAGTCGACGTAGGACCAGCTCTCGTCCGCCTCCGGCGCAGCGAGCACCACCCGACGAGCCAGTGCCCGGAGTGTGGGATCGCCGCCGGAGCTGATCACCAGCAGGTGCTCGGAGACGTCACCGGGCTTCAGCTCCCACGCCAGCTCACCGACCGAGTGCACCCGCTCGGTCATCGTCCGGGCGAACTCCTCCGGGTCGACGGCCCCGCTGATGCTCTGCTCGGCGAGCGTGCGGCCCTGCGAGATCCACCAGTCCCAGAAGGCGGCGTAGGGGTGCGCGGCTCCGGCGGAGCGTCGGCGGAACGGGCGCACCTCAGAACCCGGAGATGCCTTCGCCCTCGCCGGCCTGCTCGTCGAAGTTCTCGTGCTCGAGCAGGTGCAGCACGGGCACGCCGAGCTTGCGGCGCGCGCGTGAGGTCCAGTCGACGTGGAAGAACTCGCTGACGACGTGGGGCCGGGTCAAGATGATGACCTCGCGGGCGTCCACCTCGGAGACCTTGGCGACCAGGGCCCTGATCGGGTCGTTGGTGACCGGCTCGCCGAGCGCCTTGCCGCCAGCCTTCTCGATGGCCGTGATGGTGACGTTGACGCTGTCGCGGCAGGTGTCGAGCAGCTCCTTGCGCAGCCCCTCGATGTCGGCGTCCCCGACGGCGACCGCCGGGGTGGCGAGGACCTCGCCGGTGGCCAGGGAGCCCATGGCGGTCTCCACCCGGGCCGACGCGTCCTCGACGGGCAGCATCACGTGGTAGATGACCTGCTCCTCGATCTCCTCGTGGAGCCCACGCAGGTTGGCGGCGTCCTGGGCCGTGAAGGCCTGCTCGACCAGCAGCACGACGTGGTACTCGCTGGCGCTCATGACCCATCTCCCGCGGCGTTCATACCGAGAACTGTAGTCAGGTCATAGCTCACCGGCTGCTCGAGCTGGTCATAGCCGCACGACTCGGGATCCCGATCGGGTCGCCAGCGCTTGAAATGCGCCGTGTGCCGGAAACGCCGACCCTCCATCGCGTCGTACTTCACCTCGAGGACGCGCTCCGGACGCACCGGCGTGAACGAGAGGTCCTTGCCCGCGCTCCAGCGGCTCTGCGTGCCGGGCACGCGGTCGGGGTTGGCGATCGCCCACTGTTGCCACTCGCCCCAGGGGTGGTCGGCGATGTCGCACTCGAGGGGCTTGAGCTCGTCGATCAGCTCGGCTCGGCGTGCGGCCGTGAACGAGGCGGAGACCCCGACGTGCTGCAGCTTGCCGTCGGCGTAGAGCCCGAGCAGCATCGACCCGAGCAGCGGCTTCTCCGGCGTGGAGGTCTTGTGCAGGCGGTAGCCGGCGAGCACCACGTCGGCGGTGCGCTCGTGCTTGATCTTGAGCATGGTGCGGGCGTTCTCCTGGTACGCCGCTCCGAGCGGCTTGGCCACCACGCCGTCGAGGCCGGCCCCCTCGAACTCCTCGAACCAGGCCTGCGCCTCGGTGGTGTCGGTGGTCGTGCGGGTGAGGTAGACCGGACCGGTCAGCCCGCCCAGCTCCTGCTCCAGCCGGGCGCGCCTGACCGAGAACGGCTCCTGGACCAGCGACTCCTCACCGAAGGCCAGCGCGTCGAAGGCCACGAACGAGGCCGGCGTCTTCTCGGCGAGCATGGTGATGCGCGACTCGGCCGGGTGGATCCGCTCCTGCAGCGTCTCGAACTCGAGTCGGGTGCCGATCGAGACGAACAGCTCGCCGTCGAGCACGCACCGCTCCGGAAGCTGCTCGCGGATGGCGGCGACCACCTCGGGGAAGTAGCGGGTCAACGGCTTGGTGTTGCGCGAGGTCAGCTCCACCTCGTCGCCGTCCTTGAAGACGATGCACCTGAACCCGTCCCACTTGGGCTCGAACATCAGGCCGTGGTCGAACTTCGACGGGTCGGGAATCCCCTTGACCGACTTGGCGAGCATCGGCTGCACGGGCGGCATCACAGGCAGGTCCACGGGTCGACCGTACCGGGGTTTCCAACGCGTCTCGTAGGACATACTCGGGCCCATGGCCTACACCGTCACCGACCTGCTCCGGCTGGCCCAGGGGCCGGTCTCGCTCGCCGACCACGACCCGGCTGACACGTCCGGCTTCGAAGGCTCCAAGAAGCAGGCCGAGAAGGCCCTGCAGGATCTGGGGCCCGACCTCGCCGAGCTGCAGGAGCAGATGTTCGCGCAGGCCTACACCGGTGGGCGTCGCAGGATCCTGCTGGTGCTCCAGGGCATGGACACCTCCGGCAAGGGCGGCGTCATCGACCATGCCCTCGGACTCTTCAGCCCCAACGGGTTCCGGCTCACCTCCTTCAAGAAGCCGACCGAGGAGGAGCTGGCCCACGACTTCCTCTGGCGCATCGACCGGGCGCTTCCCGACGCCGGCACGATCGGTGTCTTCGACCGCTCGCACTACGAGGACGTGCTCGTCGCCCGGGTGCACGAGCTCGCCGACGCCGACGAGATCGAGCGTCGCTACGACGCCATCAACGCGTGGGAGAAGAAGCTCGTCGACGACGGCACGGTCGTGATCAAGTGCATGCTGCACCTGTCGGCCGAGGAGCAGCGGCAGCGACTGCTGGCTCGCCTCGAGGACGACGACAAGCAGTGGAAGTTCAAGCCCCACGACGTCGACGAGCGGGCACGCTGGGAGGACTACGAGAAGGCCTACGCGATCGCCCTGGAGCGGTGCAACACCGACGTCGCGCCGTGGTACGTCGTCCCGAGCGACCACAAGTGGTATCGCAACTGGGCGGTCGGCCAGCTCCTGCTCGAGGCGCTGCAGGGCATGCAGCTGGAGTGGCCCGAGCCCGACTACGACGTCGACGCGCAGCGCGCACGACTCGAGGGCGAGGACGACCAGACTGAGGACGACCAGACTTGAGGCAGGTGCGTGCGACCCGCTACGTGACGCCGTTGCGCGAGGGCGGTTCGCTGCCGGGCATCGTCGAGGCCGACGACCTGGGCATCTACGTCTGCAAGTTCCGCGGTGCGGGCCAGGGTCTGCCGGTGCTGGTGGCCGAGGTCGTCGTCAGCGAGCTCGCACGCCGTCTCGACCTGCGTACGCCGCAGCTGGTCGCGCTCGAGCTCGAGTCGGCGATCGCGCGCTACGAGGCTGACGAGGAGGTCCAGGACCTGCTCAACGCGAGCCTGGGCCTCAACCTGGGAGTCGACTTCCTGCCCGGCTCCTTCGGCTTCGATCCCACCTTCGAGGTCACCCCCGACGTCGCCGCTCGGACACTGTGGCTGGACGCGCTCGTCGCCAACGTGGACCGGAGCTGGCGCAACCCCAACCTGCTGGTCTGGCACGGCGACCTCTGGCTGATCGACCACGGGGCCTCGCTCTACTTCCACCACGCCTGGAGCGGCGGCATCACTGATCCGGCGAGGTTCGCCGCCCAGCCCTACGACGTGAGCGACCACGTCTTCGGGACCCAGGCCGCGGGCGCCGCCGCACTCGACGAGGAGCTCGCGGGCCGGTTCGACGCCGGGGTGCTCGCCGAGGTGCTCGCGCTCGTGCCGGACCAGTGGCTCGAACCACGGCCGGGTGCGGCGAGTCCCGACGAGGTGCGGGCGGCGTACGTCAGCTTCCTGCGTGCCCGTCTCGAGGGCGCCCGTGTCTGGGTGCCGGGCAGGGCCGCCGCGTGAAGCCCTACCAATACGTCGTGCTGCGCTGCGTTCCACGGGTGGAGCGCGAGGAGTTCGTGAACATCGGCGTGGTGCTCTTCTGCCAGGCCGAGGAGTTCCTCGACCTCGGCTGGCACGTGGATCCCGTCCGGTTGGCTGCGCTCGACGCCGGCGTCGACGTCGACGCGGTCTGCGACGCGATGGACTTCA
Organism: uncultured Actinomycetota bacterium; assembly: GCA_963843075.1. Classification (GTDB taxonomy): domain Bacteria; phylum Actinomycetota; class Actinomycetes; order Propionibacteriales; family Nocardioidaceae; genus Marmoricola. The sequence continues at coordinate 2,529,870 of CAWJJD010000001.1, forward strand.
TCAGCGCTGTCTGCCGGGCCGACCAGGGAGCGGGCTCGGTGGCGACGAAGGACCGTGGCACCCGGTTCGGGTTCGTGAGGGCGCCGCGCAGCACCGTCGTACAACCAGGGCCGGTGCATGGTGGCCTCACCGACGACCCCGCGGCCGAGCTGCAGCGGCTGCTGGAGACGCTGGTGCGCTGAGCGGGTCGGCCACCGTCAGCTGGCGCGCTGGATCTCCGAGGGCCTGCGTCCGGCTGTCGACGCAGGCACGGCGGTCGAGGGCAGGGTCACCCTGAAGGTGCTTCCCCGACCCACCTCGCTCTCCACCGTCACCGAGCCGTCGTGGGCAGCCACGATGGAGCTGACGATGTCGAGTCCGAGGCCGGTGCCTGCGATGTGGCTGGTCCGCGCGTCGTTGCCCCGGAAGAACCGACCGAACACGCTCTCGACCTCGTCGGGCGGGATGCCCATCCCGGTGTCGGTGACGGCGATCTCGACCCCGGCCGCGCTCTGGTGCAGGGCGACCGAGACCGACCCGCCGGCGGCGTTGTACTTGATCGCGTTCGAGATCAGGTTGTCCACGACCTGGCGGATGCGTTGCCCGTCGACGAGGACATCGAGGTGCTCGGGGGCCGCGAGCTCGAGGGCCACCTCGCAGGTGTCCGCGACGGGCCGGGCCGCCTCGACCGCCTCCTGGAGGACGCCGACCAGGTCCAGCCGCGTGCGCTCGACCAGCAGGCCACCCTCATCGGACTGCCCCACGTGGAGGAGGTCGGACAGCAGCGCCCGCAGCCGGAGGGCGTTGCGCTGCATCACCTGGAGCTGGGAGATCACGTCGGCGGGGAGGTCGTCGTGCTCGCACAGGATCTCGAGGTAACCGACGAGCGAGGTGAGCGGCGTACGCAGCTCGTGCGACACCGAGGAGACGAACTCGTCCTTCACCTGCATGGCCCGCATCAGGTCGGTGATCTCCTGGTAGGCGAGCGCAGCGCCCACCTTCTCGCCGGCGGGACCACGCACCTGGCGAGCCGAGGTGGCGAAGGCCTTCCTGGTGCGGGGATCCGGCCCGACCCAGTAGGCGTAGTCGTCGAACTCCTCACCCTGGACCGCCCGGTAGGACGGCATGTCCTCCCTGGACATCAGGGTCTTGCCGTCGAGGAAGTAGACGTGGCCGAGCTGTCCGGCCTCGCCCTCGTGGCCCGCGGGGAAGGGCAGGTGCATGGACTCCTGGTGTCGCCGGTTCGACCGTTCGTAGTGGCCGTCCGGGCCGATCAGCAGCAGGCCGACGCCGACCGCCTCGAAGACCGCCTCCAGCTTCTGGTGCTCGCGCAGCCGCTCGGCGTTGGCGGCCTCCAGCCGTTCGGCATAGTCATGCTGCTCGGTGACGTCGAGGATCTGCGAGACGAAGTGGAGTGGGGCGCCGTCCGCGCCCCGGACGACGGCCACCGACAGGTCTCCCCAGATGACGTGCCCGTCGGCATGCAGGTAGCGCTTGTTGAGGCGATAGGAGTCGAGCCGGCCCAGGACCGCCTGGTCGAACAGCTCGAGGTCCGCACCGAGGTCGTCCGGGTGGGTGATCTCCTGGAACCCGCGCTGGGACAGCGTCTCCTCGTCATGTCCGAGCATGTCGCACAGCGCGCGGTTGACCATCAGCAGGCGGCCGTCGAGCCCGACCAGGGTCATGCCGATCGGCGAGTGCTGCAGGGTGAGCCGCCACAGGGCGGCGTCGTCGGACGGTCCCTCCATCAGCACCCCCTTGGTCTCCCGACCTCTGGCATTCGACGCTGGCGAGAGCGCCTGCGCATCACCTGTGAACGGTAGTTGCCCAGCGCCGAATGTGGGGCGATATGTCCGATTTTTATGCGGGGAGTCGAGGACGTGGCTCAGTCGTGGACCTGCACCCACCGCGCGGCAGCATCGAAGGTCTCCTCCGGGCTGGCGCTGAAGGCGATGGCTGCGCTGCCGGCGTGCCGGTGCACGAGGTTGACGACGCGTTCGAACAGGTCAGGATCCTCCCGGATGCCCCCGCCGACGATGACGCACTCCCACGACTGGGCGTCCAGGGCGGCGGTGAGCACGGCCGGCAGGTCGTCGCTGCCGTCGAGCCCCACCAGGCAGTACTCCGCCCGCACGCCGTGCTCGACGAAGCGGGCTCGGCCAACCTCGATGCGAGCTGCCACCGGCCCCGGATCCCACGGCCCCGGCACCCGATGGGGATCCAGCCCGATCACGAGCACCTGCGGCGTGGGCTTGGTGCTGTCCATCGCTGCAGGCTACGTCGTGGGACCTTCCGGCAGGCGGTGACCGACGTGCGGCTTGGACAGGGGGACAGGATGAGCGGCATGCAGAGCGCTCGTGACCGACTCGCGGCCGAGAACACGCAGGCCCTCCAGCGGCTGGCGGACCTGACTCACGACTTCGACGCGGTGGTGGGAGCCTCCCGCGACACCAACGCCGACGACGAGCACGACCCCGAGGGGGCCACGATCGCCTTCGAGCGGTCCCAGCTCGAGGCCCTCGTCCGGCAGGCCAGACGTCACCTCGAGGCGATCGAGGCCGCCGTGCGGCGGTTGGACGCCGGGACCTACGGCAGCTGCGAGGTGTGCGGCAACCCGATCGGCGAGGCACGGCTCCGGGCGAGACCTGCGGCGGGGCTGTGCATCGCGTGCGCCGCGTCGCACCGACGCTAGTCAGGTCGCCCCCTCCGGCGGCGAATGGATCAGGCCGCCGCGGATACTGGGTGACATGCGCATCTTCTTCACCGGTGGCAGCGGCAAGGCCGGGCGGCACGTCGCGCCCCACCTCGCCGAGCTGGGCCACCAGGTCACCAACGCCGATCTCGTCCCGCTCGGGCACCCCGGGGTGGCTGACCTCAAGGTCGACCTCACCGACGCCGGCGAGACCTACTCAGCCCTCGCGGGGCTGGCGAGGTTCGAGGAGCTGGATCTGCCGGAGAAGCCGGCGTACGACGCGGTGGTGCACTTCGCCGCGGTCCCGGCGATCCTGCTCACCTCGGACGCAGCGACGTACGCCACCAACGTCCTGAGCACCTACAACGTGCTCGAGGCCGCGACCCGGCTCGGGGTGCGCAAGGTCGTCTTCGCGTCGTCGGAGACGACCTACGGGATCTGCTTCGCGCAGGGGGAGCGGCGCCCGGTCTACGTGCCGGTCGACGAGGAGCACCCGACGGTCCCCGAGGACTCCTACGCGATGTCGAAGGTCGCCAACGAGGTGACGGCGCGCTCCTTCCACGCCCGCACGGGGGCGGACATCTACGGCCTGCGGATCAACAACGTGATCGAGCCGCACGAGTACGCCGAGATGTTCCCGGCCTTCCTCGAGGACGCGTCCCTGAGGCGCCGCAACATCTTCGCCTACATCGACACCCGCGACCTGGGTCAGATGGTGCAGCGGTGCCTGGAGACCGACGGGCTGGGCTATGAGGTGTTCAACGTCGCCAACGCCGACCTGTCGGTGGCGGCGACGACCCAGGAGATCCAGCGCCGGTTCTACGACGGCGTCGAGGAGCGTCGGGCGATGGGTCGCGACGAGACGTTCTATGCCATCGACAAGGCGCGCACGATGCTCGGGTACGCCCCCCAGCACTCCTGGCGCGACGTCCTGGCCGACCCTGGATCGGAGTAGGCCGAGGCCAGACGCGCGTCGCTCCGAGGTCGAAGGTGTTGCGGTCCACAACGTTGAGCCGCACCCGGTTCCGCGAGCTGAGACCCACCAGTGGCAGCCCGAGCTCACGTTCCCGAGGCGTGGGCTCACGTGGGACCGCGACCGGAGTCGGTCGCCGTGAGGTCGTGCCGCTCACTTCGCCGGGACCGGCAGGTCCTCGCCGAACACCGGGACACCCGGTGGGCACTGGCGCACAGCGGGGTTCCAGTCGTCGAAATCGCCGCGCGAGTTGTTCTTCCAGAGCCACGCGTGCAGCACGTACAGGGGCAACGTCGGATGCCGGTGGAAGTCGACGCCGAACAGGCGTGGGGGCGCCTTCCTGGTCCATGCGTCCACGGGCACGATGTATTCGTGGGCCACCAGCCCGGCCACGTGGCCGTCGGCGCCCAGCTCGTAGACCAGCGCCTCGGGCTTCGCGATGTCCACGGTGCCGTCCATCAGCGAGTCCTTGATGTAGTGCACACCCATGCCGCCCCGCTTCGCATCCTGAAAGCAGCCGAGCTCGTTGAGACTGCTCCGCCAACCCTCGGCCTCGGCCGACTCGACGTCCTGGAACGCGGCGGTCGCGAGCTGGGCCTTGCTCCGGTCCTTCGAGCTGATGGTGTGGTCCCGAGCCGGACCGTGGAGCCCGTGGCCCGAGACCGAGGACTGCTGGACACGGGTGCCGGCGGGTGCTGGACCGGTGACGGGGACCAGACCGCACCCGCCGGCGACCAGCGCGAGGGCCCCCAGGACGAGCGCGAGGGATCGCGCGCGGGGGGTGCGGACCCCTCCCACCCCCATCATGTGCTTCTTCATGAGCGTTCTCCTCTGGCAACTGGTCGCCGCGATTCGACGACTGAGGCAGCGTCTCGACCCGCCATGTGACGGCGCGTGTGACAGCCAGAATTCGCGTGCGCTCCCGCTGGACGGATGCGTGTTGGTGACGTGGCCGAGGCGTTGCCCAATCCGGCATAAGCGCAGGTCAGAGCCCGGTTTCTTGTCGGCGCTCGGTGCTTGAATTCACTCATGAGCAGCCAGCCGATCGACCGTCTCCACCCGGTGGTGGAGTTCGGTCAGCGGCTGGTCACCCGGCTCGATGCGCTGGCCGAGACGCCCCTGTCGTCGATGCGGCCCGAGGACACGTGCGAGGCGCTGCGCACCCTGGCCCAGGGTGAGGCTCAGCTGGCCAGTCTCAAGTTGCGGCTGTTGGCCGAGGCCGAGCGGTCCGAGGCCACCGTCACCTCCGGCGCCGCCACCGCAGCGGACTGGGTGGCGATCGAGACCAGGCAGACGCGTCGCGACGCCCGCTCCGACCTCAAGCTCGCCCAACGCCTCGAGTGCCACGACCTGGTCGCGGCCGGCATGGCCACCGGCAGGGTGAACGTCGCCCAAGCCCGTGCGATCGTCGCGTCGCTGGAGCGGCTTCCGCGCACCGGTGAGTTCGCGATCAGCACCGAGCAACGCCGTCAGGCCGAGGCACACCTGGTCGCACTCGCCGCCCACCACGACGCCAAGGACCTCCGGATCCTGGGACGTCGGGTCCTCGAGGTGGTCGCGCCCGACCTGGCCGAGGCCTTCGAAGGACGTGCTCTCGAGGCCGAGGAGGCCCGCGCGCTGCAGCGCACCACGTTGGTGATGTGGGAGGACGACGAAGGCACCACCCACGGCCGGTTCAAGATCCCCACCGCGCACGGGCAGATGCTGACCAAGATGATCCTGGCCCTGACCTCACCGGCCCGCGGCGCCCGTCACACCAGCGGGATCGACCCCGACCTGCCCACCCCGACCCGACACGGCATCGCGCTGACCCAGCTGATCGAGGCCATCCCCGCCGACGCACTGCCCACCACCGGCGGGTGCGGCGCCACCATCGTGGTCACCATGACCCTCGACCAGCTCCTCGCCGACCTCGATGCCGCCGGGGTGTGCAGCCTGGACACCGGCGGTCTCATCACCGCGACCGAGGCCCGTCGCCTGGCCTGCCGCGCCGGGATCATCCCGATGGTCCTCGGCGGGAAGGGCCAGGTCCTCGACGTCGGCCGCCGACGCCGCCTGCACACCGAGGCGATGCGCCTGGCCATGGGCGTGCGTGACGGCGGCTGCACCACCGAGCACTGCGAGACCCCACCGGGCCTCTGCCACGCCCACCACGACCAGCCGTGGAGCCGAGGCGGCCCCACCAACGTCACCACCGGACGGCTGCTGTGCCCCCACCACCACCGACGCACCCACGACCCCACCTACCAGACCACCCGACTCCCCAACGGCAAGCTCCGCTTCCACCGACGGGAGTGAGGGAGATCCGGGATATGACCGACGATCTGGTCGATCCGGTGAACAGGCCGCCGCGCTAGTCTCCTGCCCAGGCCACTCCTTCGTGGCGGCAATGAAGTGAGGTGTGCGCGTCCCCGTGAAGATCAGTTGGACCGCCTTGAAGAGCTTCCGGCCCGCACACGAAGTAGGTTGGCGGTTGTGTCGTCGGTCGGTGACCGTCGCCGCGGTGCGGTCCGTCTGAGTTCGGCCCGACCCGTCAGCAGTTCTCGGACCAGCACCCCGATGTCGACAAAGTTGGTTCCACGTGAGCGAAGAAGAGCTGAGCGAAAGGCCCCGGCGCCCGGTCCTGGACGAGACCTCGCAGGCGTGGGCCGATGGTCTGCAGGCAACGGGCCGCGCCCATGAGGAGTGTGTGACCGCCCTGCACGCTGTGCTCCTGCGGGTTGCGCGACACGAGGTGGCTCGCCGTGCCGGTTCCTTGCGGATCCACGGCCGAGAGCTCGAGGACATCGCGCAGCAGGCCACCGACGACGCACTGATGGCGATCAGGACCAAGGTGGCCGGTTTTCGCGGCGAGAGTCGATTCACCACCTGGGCCTACCGGTTCGTGATGTTCGAGGTCTCGACGAAGATGGGCCGTCACTTCTGGCGGGAGCGTCGCGTGTCCTTGGACGCCGAGGCGTGGGAGCGACTCCCGGACGCCCTGGGCGACTCGCCGCAGCGCAGCGGCGAGCAACGAGAACTCTTCGCCGAGCTGCGTCGCGCGATCGACGAGGACCTGACCGCTCTCCAGCGCAGGGTGTTCGTGGCGATTGCCCTCAACGAGGTGCCGATGGATGCGTTCGCGCGTGAGGTGGGCGCCAGCCGCAACACCGTCTACAAGTCGCTCTTCGATGCCCGGCGCAAGCTCCGATCAAGCCTCGTTGCCGCCGGGTACGCGCGTCCCAGCTCCTTGGCGGGGTCGCGATGAACGGGGACCGCGACCTGGACGAGCTGTTGGCCGGTGACCCCGTCGACGCGGGCTGTGCGGCAGGTTTCGAGGTGCTGCACGAGTACGTCGAGGAACAGCTGAGCGGTGGCGAACCTGCCCGCACGCAGCCCGGGTTGGCGGCCCACCTGCGAAGCTGCCCTGCCTGCCGTGAGGACTACCGCGGCCTGCTCGAGGCCTCGGAGCAGTTCGGTGATGCACGTCCTTCCAACCCCTGACCAGACCATCTCTGCCACCTCGCCACCCGGAGGACCCATGTGGGTACGCATCGACGAGATCACCTTTGCCCCTGGCAGGGCAGACGAGGTGATCGCCCACGTCCGCAACACCGCGATCACCAAGCACGACGGACCGGGATTTCGAGGGTTCCGACTCCTCGTCGACCGTGCCAATGCACGCGCCCTCGATGTGTCCTACTGGGACAGCGACGAGGGGGCCCGCGACGGTGCGAGCGACCCGGCCACTGACGCCACGGGGGCGGCCGCGACGACCAGGGTCCGGACCAACGTCTACGAGCTGGCCATCGACGCGGTCTGAGATGGAGCCCCGCACACCCAGGCGGCAGCGGCCGTCACGTGCCGGAAGATAAACAGCCCGCCCTGAGTAAGACCCGACGTACGCGCGACGCCAAACCTCCGACGCACCACCGCGACCACTCGACCCCCGAGCTCGTCGCGCCATCGAATCGGAGGTCCTCATGACCACGTACCACTCCGCCAAGGTCCAGAGTCTCGACGTCTTCTATCGCCAGGCCGGAGACCCCGCGAACCCCAAGCTGCTGCTGCTGGGCGGCTTCCCGGCGTCCTCGCACCAGTTCCGCAACCTCATCCCGGTCCTGGCCGAACGGTTCCACGTGCTCTCGCCGGACTATCCCGGCTTCGGCAACACCGACATGCCCGACCCGTCCACCTGGGACTACACCTTCGACCACCTGGCCGAGATCGTCGACGGCCTCCTGAACGAGGTCGGCTTCACCGGGCCGATGGGGATGTTCATGCAGGACTACGGCGGCCCGATCGGCAACCGCCTCATCGACAGCCACCCCGAATGGCTGGACTGGCAAGTCATCCAGAACGCCAACACCTACGAGGAGGGGTTCACCGAGACCTGGGACGGGATCCGACACGCCCTCTGGGTCGACCGGAGCCCCGAGAACGAGGCGAACCTGGAGGCCTTCCTGACGCCGGAGACCGTGAAGGCGATCTACACCACCGGCCACCCTGATCCGACGAAGATCAGCCCGGACAACTGGAACACCGACCTGTTCTTCCTCGCCCGCCCCCATGCGCACCGCGTGCAGCTGGACCTGTTCTACGACTACCGAACCAACGCCGCCCTCTACGACACCTGGCAGGCGTGGCTGCGTGAGCGCCAGCCGCACACCATCATCTTCTGGGGACAGGGCGACATCTTCTTCACACCGGCCGGCGGCGAGGCCTACCTTCGCGACCTGCCCGACGCCGAGCTGGTCCGGTTGGACTCGGGCCACTTCGCCGTGGAGGACAACCTGGACGTCATTGCCGACGCCATGGTCCGCTTCTACGACACCCGGGTCGGAATCACTGCCCCGAGCGTCGGCTAGGAACGATCTCGAAGGAGGCGAGGATGGGCGACGTCCGGGTCTCGCAACTGTGGCGGTACCCCGTGAAGTCTCTGCAAGGTGAGCCGCTGGAGTCTGCGCGGCTCACCTCAGCGGGGATCGAGGGCGACCGGATCGTGCACGTCGCAGGCCGGCGTGGTCCGCTAACCGGGCGCACCAGGACGGGCTTGCTCACCGTGCGGGCCTGCACCGGCGCCGACGGCGTCCCCCGGGTCGACGGCCACCGGTGGGACTCCGACCACGCCGCTGAAGTCGTCCGCCGGCTCGGAGGACCGGAGGCACGGCTGGTCGCCGACACCAGTCCCGAACGCTTCGACGTCCTGAACCTGCTGGTCGCCACCGACGGCGCCGTGGAACGCTTCGGGCACGACGTGAGAAGGCTCCGTCCGAACATCGTCATCTCGGGGGTGGCAGCCGACCTCGAGCCAGAGCTTCCCGGGCAGGCGCTCGCCATCGGTGACGTCCTGATCGGCGTGCACTCCGTCCGCCAGCGGTGCGTCGTGACCACCATCGACCCCGACACCGGCGGCCAGGACCTCGACGTCTTCCGTCGGATCCGCGACGAGTTCGGTGGAAGGCTCGCCCTGAACTCCTGGGTCATCCGACCGGGCGTCATACACGTGGGCGACCGTGCCGAGCTCGTGCCGGCTCCCGAGCCGCCCGCGCGCCTGGGCGGGTGGATCGTCGGGGCGCCGTACCCACACAGAACCCCATGAGAGCACCGTGCGCACACGTGACCAGAAAACCGAGGAGACCGCCATGCCCGACTATCCGCAGATGATCGCACCCACCAACCACATCGAGCCCGTGCCACGTCGAGTCCGCGCCACCCTGGGCGGTCAGGTGGTGCTGGACACCCAGCGCGCCATCTACGTGTGGGAGTGGCCCAACTACCCGCAGTTCTACATCCCGCTGGCAGATGTCACTGCTGGGGTGCTCGTCGACGAGGAGCGCGTCCAGAAGTTGAGTCGCGGACCTGCGCGGCTCCATGGCCTGCGCGCCGGTGACCAGTCGCGCCCCAGCTGCGCACGTGCCTACACGGGCGAGGCGATGCAGGGCCTTGCGGACATGGTGCGCTTCGACTGGGACGCCCTTGATTCCTGGTTCGAGGAGGACGAAGAGGTCTTCGTGCACCCTCGGAACCCCTACACCCGCGTCGACGCGACGCGCTCCACCAGGAGGGTGCGGATCGCGCTCGGGGGAGTCGTGCTCGCGGAGTCCTCCTCGCCGGTGATGGTCTTCGAGACCGGACTTCCCACCCGCTACTACCTCAACCCCACCGAGGTGGACTTCACCCATCTGGTCCCCACGGACACGGTCACCGCGTGCCCCTACAAGGGCAGGACAACCGGCTACTGGTCGGTCGAGGTCGGCGGCCAGGTTCATCCTGACCTGGCCTGGACCTACGCCTTCCCGACCGGCCCGCTGCTGGTCGTCGCCGGGCTGGTCGCCTTCTACAACGAGAAGGTCGACGTGTTCCTGGACGGCGAAATGCTGGAACGGCCGGTGACCCACTTCTCGAAGTGAGGCCCCGGCCTACCAGGAAGCGACGCCCTAGTGGTGGCTGAGCCGATCATCGTCCTTCCAGATCCCGTCCCCCGGCATGTCGAGCCGGTCGGTCATCGGCCGGCGCCACTCAGGGGTCGGGGTTGGTTCGCCCCAGTAGTCGGTGACCCGGACCGCCTTGCCGTCCTCGAGCTCACCGATGGTCACGTTCCTGTACAACCGCCCGTCTCCGTAGTTGCAGGTCCACTCGACCACCACGAGATCAGCCAGGAGCAACCGCCGGCCGACCTCCAGCGTCAGCTCGGGGAAGTTTCCCTCGACGTTGCCGATGAGCTCGCTGGTCCGCACGATCTCGCCCATCTGTGGCCACTGCCGGACCGCGTGGGCAGCCAGAGGGACGCCGAGAATGTAGGCCAGGCGAGTCTCGCCGTTCGACTCCTGCTGACTCGCGCTCGTTTCGGTCATGTCCATGGCACGCCAACCTTCCGTGTGGGTGATCGACCAACCATGTCAACGGGCGGGTGCCCAGGTGGATCGCGGAGACCTTCTCAGGGGTTTGGCGTCGCGCGGCCCGGGTGTCTTACCTCCGTGAGGTCACCTCGCCCCGGGAATGGGGGGCATCCCTGCGTTGGCGGCGGCGTCTGACCTGCTGACACATTGGAATCCGCACCAGGAACGGTGATGCGCCCCGCAGCTCAGGCAGGCGGGGCGACCGTGCGCCGCATCACGGTGTTCTTCATCCCCTTGGGCCGCACGAAGTCGAACCCGCAACGCTCATACATCGCCCGGGTGCCGTTGTAGAGGAACGAGGAGGACATCTTCTTCTCGCCAGGCATGTGCGGGTAGCCCTCGACGACGCCGCCACCTGCCCGGGAGATCAGGTCGAGCGCACCCCGGAGCGCGACCTCGGCCAGGCCGCGGCGACGGTAGCGCTTGTCGACGAAGATGCAGGTCACCCGATAGTCGGGGATGAGATCTGCCTCGGCGTCGTACTGCTTGCGGTGGTGGATGTTGGGCAGCTCGGCCGGCGTGCCGTACTCCGCCCACGCCACGGCCTCGTCGCCGTCGACGACGAGCGCCGCGTGGGCCACGCACTGCTCGACGTAACGCTTCTTCATGGCTCGGTTGCCTTCCGCACCCGGCCCGCGCTCCGGGCTGTCGGGATGGAAGTAGAAGCACCAGCATCCGCCGAAGATCCCGTTGTGGCGAAGCACCATGTCGTCGAACATCGACCAGGTGTCGGGCGTGAGCGCGACGATCTCGAATGCCTCGACGGTGTCCCCCATGGAGGCACGCTAGCAACGGTCCGGGAGACCTGCACCCCTTGTCGGACTGGACCCGGATCCCGGCTCCTCAGTGCCGCGCCTGGCACTGCGTGGGAACCCACGAAGTCTCGAGACGCGCGGACCGCAAGGTCCCAGGACGACGAGCCGTGGTGGGTCGGCCATCCTTGCCACGGGCATTCGCGGAATGACGCACTGCGTGGCCCAACGCGTGAGCGTGAGAGTGTGCTTGGTCGACAGAAGGGGAGTCGGTTCCCGACATGATGGTCGTATGTCGTATCGGTTCCAAGGTCACGAGTGGGGAGGACAGGCTCTACGCGTCGCAAGGTTGTGCGCGGCATGGAGCCCGAAGCTGGTGGGTGTCTACGTGCACGGCTCGGCCGCGCTCGGTGGATTCGGTCCGGCCTCGGATCTGGACGTGTTGGTGGTGACAGACGGAGGGTCCGACTGGCCCGCTCTGGGAGCCCAGTTGTTGGCGGAGTGTGGAGGACCACGCACGCTCGAACTCTCCGTCGTGGCCGCGGATGCTGCGAGACGCCCTTCCCGACCATGGCCCTTCTTTCTCCACGTCAACAGCGAGGACGAACGCGTCGATCTCGACGAGGGCCGCGGCGATCCCGATCTCATGTGTCACTACGCGGTGACTCGAACTGCGGGAGTCACGGTCAGCGGTCCACCGCCAGAATCTGCCTTCGGGCCAGTCTCGCGCAGTCAGCTCCTGGACTACTTCCGCGAGGAGTTGCGGTGGTCCCTGACCCACGCGGATCAGCGGTACGCGGTACTCAACGCGTGCCGTGCCATGGCCTACGCCGTCAGGGGAGTTCTCCTCTCCAAGCCGGCTGGTGGCCAGTGGTGGCTCCAGCAGTTCGGCGCCGAGGCCCTCGTCGATCAGGCCTTGGCTGCCCAGGAGGAGGGACGTGACCTCGGCCCGTCCTCACCCGAGGCCAGATCCTTCGTAGGCGCAGCGATAGCTGGGCTCTAACGCCGAAGCGCTCCGAGTCCCCACCGACCAGCACCCGCCCCTCGGCCCGAGCAGGGAAACCATCGTGACGCGCACCTGGTCGCGGCGCAAAGCTGCCCTTCGCACGGCACGAGCACTCCTTCTTGGTCCGGGTCTCAGAAGTGGCGTGCGACCAGTGATCGCAGTGATCCGTTTCCAGTGCTGATGCCAAACGCTGGGACTCCATCACATCGGCCGCTGGGTCCGTCACCGCGCTTGGCGGTTCCATGATCTGACGTCCGTCGGGCGGCGGTAAGACGCGCCGGCATTGCTACCACAGAAAGGGAATGAGCCGAGCGCGCGTCGAGGCGAAGGCGCGATACCGCTCTCCGAGCGCGGCAGCGAGGGAGCGTTCCTCGACCCGAATGCGATAGGCGAGGGCGGCGAGCACGAGCACCACCGAGCAACCGGCACTGAGCCAGTTGCCGTACATCAGACCGCCACCGACGAAGGCGAGCAGCAGGCCCGTGTAGCTCGGGTGCCGCAACCATCGATAGGGACCCCGGTCGACAACCGGCTGATCTCCGCTCGTCTTGAGAACGACGGTGAAGAATTTCCCCAGGGTCATGAAGGACCACCAGCGAAGCAGCAGACCGGACCACCCGATGACCGCACCGAGCAAGAAGATCCGCCCGCCGCCTCTCACTGTGGCGTCCGGTGCGATGGAACGACCGAGCGGGATGATCAGAATCGCGCTGAAGAACATCGCCCGGAACAGCACCTCCGCACCCAGGTCAACGCGGGTCGAGCCACGGCGCATTCGGAACGCCTGAAAGATCTCGCCCACGACGAAAGCGCCCACGCTGACGTTGAGCACCATGCGCGCGCCGTCCGAGTGCTCGACGTAGGGCAAGAGCACAACAGGGATCACCGCAGCTCCATGGTCGCTTCTGATCATGCCTACGCGAGGCCATCCGTGATCTGCCACGTCACGACGACGAGGGTACGCCGACCGGCGGCGGTTAGAGCCACCTGATAGCGGCAGACTGGGGTGCCACACCGGACGCCATCTGCGGCAGATTCAGTGTCCGTCCATGTTGCGACAGCCTCGGTTCGCCCAATGCACGGCGCGGGTCTGTCTCGTGGATCTGTCTAGCAGGCGTCGGCCGGACGCGGCCCCCACCGTGTGCAGTGTGAAGGCATCGGAGTTCGAAGCAGAGGATGAGCTCGAGCCGGCCACGATCATCTCCGGGAGTCCGCTAGGAAACGACGCCCTAGCGACCCAGGTCGCCGCATCGACTCCTGGGCAGCGGGTTGAACAGGCAATCGCCACCAGGCTCCGCGAGGATCGGGCGACCGTGGACCACCTTCGACCGGACATCGTCGGACTGGCATGAGCAATGAGCTCGGCGGTGTTCGTCAACCCGGCAGGCGCTCAAACCTCGGAGATCGTCAATGCGGCATTGGCGTGCGGTGGTCAGCCTGAGAGCACCGTCCAGAGCGGCAGGCCCACATGGCATATTGCCGGGATGACCTCCTTGGTGCACAAGGCCGTTGCAGCGGTACGACAGGCGTACCGTGCGAGCGGCGCGGACAGACCCTTCGGGGATCCGCTTCCGGCGCACGGTGTGGCGATGGAGGGCTACTTCTGGCGGTTCACCGATCCTGCGGCCGGACGTGTCGCGATCGCTCTCAACGGAGTGAACCGGGCGGACGACGGGACTTGGTCAACTCTCGGTCTTGCGGCGCATCCCCATGGCTTCCTGCACACCTCGGCTCACCCGGTGGGCTTTGCCTCCGCGGACGGGCTGGGGGCGTTTGCAGGAGATGCCTTCCACGGCACAGCGGACCGCTTGCTGGTTCATCTCGCACCGGATGCCCGCCTCGAGGTCGAGATCACGAATCCGGTGCCCTGGCCGCGCAGGATCTTCGGCGGATCGAGCGTCTTCCAGGCAGTTCCTGCGCTGAACCAGTACTGGCACCCGTGGCTCCTGGGGGGTTCGGCGCACGGACTTGCGGTTGTCGGGACGGAGACCTGGGAGCTCGATGGCTGGTCGGTCTATGCGGAGAAGAACTGGGGCAAGGGCGGCTTCCCTGACTCGTGGTGGTGGGGACAGGCCCAGGGCTTCGCGGATCCGTCTGCGTGCGTCGCCTTCGCAGGCGGCGAGGTCACTGCTGGGCCGATCCGCACCACGGTAACTGCCATCGTCGTGCTTCTGCCCGGCGGCAAGCTCATCCGCCTGGGCGACCCGCTGGTGTCGCCGGTCCATGCAGAGGTCAGCGACGAGCGGTGGGCACTGCACGGGCGTAGCGCCCAGTGGAGCGTCGAGATCGAGGGATCAGGCAGCTTGGACACTGCGCACGTGCTTCCGGTCCCCCTGCCCGCTAAGCGACGCAACGTGCCCGGCGCGATCGAGCACCTTGGTGCGACCATGCGAGTCGCGGTCCGCCGCCGGGGCCGGGTCATCTGGAAAGGCGAGTCGAAGCTTGCCGCTCTCGAACACGGCGGTATCGACCGGGCTCGCGCCGAGGTCGAGCGACGGGGACACGGACCGGACGCCGTCGACGCTCCTCCGGTGCAGTAGACACGGCGCTGAGACGCGGCCCGGCTTCACGTGGTCATGCCCGCGAGCCAACCCGCGCACGGGCAGTCACCCTCAGACGGGCACGAGCTCCACAGCACCCACGGCATAACGCGCCAGGATCGTCCGGGCGAGCTCGGGGTCCGCGCCGAGGGGGTCGGAGACCGCCACGGCGCCGGCCTCGAGGGCTAGCTCAGCTGCGCGGTCGGGCAGGAAGCCCGGGGCGAGGAACATCGAGGCGACGGCCACGTGGCGGCGGCCCTGGGCGCGGAACTCGCGGACGGCCTCACCGGTGGCCGGGGGAGCGGCCGAGGCGAAGGCCGCGGTGACCGGCAGCTTGTGCCGGGCGCCCCAGACCCGGGCGAGTCGGGCCACGGCCTGGTTGGCGATCGGGTCCGAGGAGCCGGCTGCGGCCAGCACGAGGGCGTCGAGCTCGCGCACCCGTGCCTCCTTGAGGGCATCGCGCAGGCGCCGGTCGAGCACGTCGAGGAACGCTGGTTCGAGGCCGAGGATGCTGGTCATCCGGATCTGCAGTCCCGGGTGGCGCTCGAGGGCCTCGGCGATCACCTTCGGCACGTCGATCTTGGCGTGGTAGGCGTCGCTGAGGAGGAGTGGTACGACGACGATCTCCTCGAAGCCGGCCTTCACGAGCTTGTCGACGACCTTGCCGAACGCCGGACGGGACAGCTCGAGGAATGCCGGCTCGATGCGCAGGTCGGGCCGCATCGCGCGGGTCTCGGCGACGAGTGCCGAGATGGTGGCGGCCGAGCGCGGGTCACGACTGCCGTGGGCGAGGGTGATGAGGGCTGGAGCGGTCATTGCGATCCGTCTCCCTTCGAGCTCGTGCGTCGGAATGCGTCCTCGTTGACGTGTTCCTCAGCGGTGGGGATGTTCATTGGTGGATGCCGCACTCGGTCTTGTTGCTGCCGACCCAGCGGCCGCTGCGTGGGTCCTCGCCGTCGGCGACGCGCTGGGTGCACGGCCAGCAGCCGATCGAGGGATAGCCGTCGTACTGCAACGGGTTGACCAGGATGCCGTTCTCGGCGATGTACTTCTCGACGTCCTCGTCGGACCAGCGGGCGAGGGGCGAGACCTTGACCTTCTGCTTCTTCTCGTCCCAGCCGACGACCGGCGCGATCACGCGGTTGTGGGTCTCGGCGCGGCGCAGACCGGTCGCCCAGGCGTCGTAGCCCGCGAGGCCGTCGGCCAGCGGCTGCACCTTGCGCAGCTTGCAGCACAGGTCGGGGTCGCTCTTGTAGAGGTCCTTGCCGTACGTCGCATCCTGCTCGGTCACCGACTGGACCGGCGTGATGTTGATCAGGTTGACCGGCATGGTCGCCTCGACGGCGTCACGCGTGCCGATCGTCTCGGCGAAGTGATAGCCGGTGTCGAGGAAGACCACGTCGACGCCGGGGGCGACCCTCGAGGCGATGTGCGAGAGCACGGCGTCGCTCATCGACGAGGTGACGCAGAAGCGCTTGCCGAACGTCGCCACGGCCCACTCGATGATGTCCTCGGCCGGAGCGAGCTCGAGCTCGGCGCCCACGTGGGAGACGATCGCGCGGAGCTCCTCGGTGCTGCTGCCCTCGGTCTCCGACCCGCGGCGGGCGCGGGCTGCCAGGGTGCCGGGGGCCGTCATCGGACGTCTCCCTTGGCGTGAGCAGAAGCAGGGGGACGCAGCTGTCCGATCATGCTGAGCTTGAAGGCCCGCAGGCACGAGCGGCATTCCCACTGGCCGTGCCCCGAGCCCGCCTCGGGGCCCTCGGCCTCGTGCGGCCACAGGTTCTCGTCCCCGCAGTAGGGGCAGTGGAACGGCACGGCGCGGGCTGACATCTAGAGCGCCTTCTCTCCGCGGAGCAGGATCTCGTCGGCTCTGACGGCCCAGACGGCGAAGCTCTCGCCGTCCTCACGGTCGTGGAGGTAGTTGGCGACGACCGTGGTGATGTAGTCGTCGAGACCGGCGCTGGTGACCTTGTGCGCGCGGAGCTTCTTGCCGAAGACCGAGTTCAGGCCGAGGCTGCCACCGAGGTGGACCTGGAAGCCCTCCACCTGGTCACCTTCGTCATCGAGGACGAGCATGCCCTTGAGCCCGATGTCGGCGACCTGGGTGCGGGCGCAGGCGTTGGGGCAGCCGTTGACGTTGACGGTGATCGGGGTGTCGAGCTCCGGGAAGCGCTTCTCGAGCTCGGTCACCAGGTCGATGGCACGCTGCTTGGTCTCGACGATGGCGAGCTTGCAGTACTCGATGCCGGTGCAGGCCATCGTCGAGCGTCGCCAGTTGGAGGGCCGCGCCTCGAGGTTGATCCCGGCCAGGTCGGCGATCAAGGGCTCGACGCTGGCCTCGTCGACGCCGAGGACGACGATCTTCTGGAGCGCAGTGAGACGGGCGCCGGCAGCGCCGTGCTTCTCCACGATGTCGCCCAGGTCGATCAGGGTCTGGCCGTTGATCCGACCCACCACGGGGGCGGCTCCGACGTAGAACTTGCCGTCCTTCTGCTCGTGGACGCCGATGTGGTCGCCGGTGGGCCCGGTGGCCTCGGGGGAGGGGCAGTCGATCAGCTGGCGCTGGAGGTATTCGGTCTCGAGGACCTCGCGGAACTTCTCCACGCCCCAGTCGGCGACGAGGAACTTCAGCCGCGCCCGCGAGCGCAGTCGGCGGTAGCCGTAGTCGCGGAAGACGGACGTGACCGCCTCCCAGGCGTCGGGGACCTCGTCGAGGGGGATCCAGACGCCCAGCTTCTGCGCCAGCATCGGGTTGGTCGACAGGCCGCCGCCGACCCACAGGTCGAAGCCGGGGCCGTGCTCGGGGTGGACCGTGCCGACGAACGAGATGTCGTTGACCGAGGGAACGCAGTCGAGGCTCGGGTGGCCGCTGGCGGAGGTCTTGAACTTGCGCGGGAGGTTGGAGTACGCCGGGTCGCCGATGAAGCGACGCTTGATCTCCTCGAGCGCCGGGGTGGCGTCGATGATCTCGTCGGCGGCCACGCCGGCGACGGGGGAGCCGAGGAACGGACGGGGGGAGTCGCCGCAGGCCTCGAGGCTGGTCATGCCGACGTTGTCGAGTCGCTCCCAGATCTCCGGGACGTTCTCGATCTCGATCCAGTGGTACTGGATGTTCTCGCGGTCGGTGATGTCGGCCGTCCCCCGCGCGAAGTCGGTGCCGATGCTGCCGAGGGCGCGCAGCTTGGCGGGGTCGAGGAGCTCGCCGTCGCTGCGGACGCGGAGCATGAAGAACTCGTCGTCGAGCTCCTCCTCCTCGAGCATCGCGGTCTTGCCGCCGTCGAAGCCCGGGGCGCGCTGGGTGTAGAGGCCCATCCAGCGGAAGCGCCCACGCAGGTCGGCCGGGTCGATCGAGGCGAACCCGCGCTTGGAGTAGATGTTCAGGATCCGCGCCCGCACGTTGAGCGGGTTGTCGTCCTTCTTCGACTGCTCGTTCTTGTTCAGTGGCTCGGTGTAGCCGAGCGCCCACTGTCCCTCGCCACGCTTCTTGCGTGCTCGTCCGGAACGTCCGAGTCGTCCCTCGGTCGGGGCCGTCGGGGTGCTAGTCATCAGTCAGTGTCCCTGGCATCTCTTGGTGTTCGGGGAGCCGGCGGGCGTCGTACGGACTGCGTTGTCTGCGACGCTGTGGCGGCCAGGCGGTGAACCGGGAGGGGTTCAGAACCTGCGATGACACATCATGCTGCGCGTGCGACCGAGGTCCACGTGGCGACGGGCCACGAGCCAGATGGTCGTGTCAGCACTGATCATGGGCCCCAGTCTCAGGTTCCGGACACTCGTTCCACAAACGACAATCTCATGCTGTGAGACGGCTGTCCAAATATTGGATCGCCGCACGGCGTCCAGACCGGCCGAACGGGGGGTCCCCTAGTCTGGCCCCATGAGCGACGCGACCACCCCAGACACCTCTCCCTCAGGCGTGGAAACCAGCCCGGGAACCGATCCGAGCGCCCTCGCCAAGACCGCCTCCACGGCCTACGACGCCGCCCTGGAGGTGATCGCCTCGGTGGAGCCCCGTGTGGCGCAGGCCACACGCCAGGAGCTCGCCGACCAGCGATCCTCGCTCAAGCTGATCGCGTCGGAGAACTACGCCTCCCCGGCGGTGCTGCTCACCATGGGCACCTGGTTCAGCGACAAGTACGCCGAGGGGACGGTCGGCCACCGCTTCTACGCGGCGTGCCAGAACGTCGACACGGTCGAGGCCCTCGCCGCCGAGCACGCACGCGAGCTCTTCGGAGCGCCGTACGCCTATGCGCAGCCGCACTCCGGCATCGACGCCAACCTGGTCGCGTTCTGGTCGATCCTCGCCAACCGCGTGGAGACCCCGGCGCTCGCGCGTCTCGGTGCCAAGAACGTCAACGAGCTCTCCGAGGCCGACTGGGAGAAGCTGCGCCACGAGTTCGGCAACCAGCGGCTGCTCGGGATGGCGCTCGACGCGGGTGGACACCTCACCCACGGCTTCCGGCCCAACATCAGCGGCAAGATGTTCCACCAGCAGCAGTACGGCACCGACCCGGAGACCGGCCTGCTCGACTACGACGTGGTCGCAGCGAAGGCTCGGGAGTTCAAGCCGCTCGTGCTGGTCGCCGGCTACTCGGCCTACCCGCGGCGGGTGAACTTCGCCAAGATGCGTGAGATCGCCGACGAGGTCGGCGCCGTCCTGATGGTCGACATGGCCCACTTCGCAGGCCTGGTGGCCGGCAAGGTGTTCACCGGCGACGAGGACCCCGTGCCGTTCGCCCACGTCACCACGACGACCACCCACAAGTCGCTGCGTGGGCCTCGCGGCGGGCTGGTGCTGGCCCAGGAGGAGTTCGCCGCTGACGTCGACCGCGGTTGCCCGATGGTGCTGGGCGGCCCGCTGTCCCACGTGATGGCCGCCAAGGCAGTGGCGCTCGCCGAGGCTCGGCAGCCGTCCTTCCAGACCTACGCCCAGAAGATCGCCGACAACGCCAAGTCCCTGGCCGAGGGCTTCAACTCGCGGGGCGCGAAGCTGGTCACCGGTGGCACCGACAACCACATCGTGCTGCTCGACGTGTCGTCCTACGGCCTCACCGGCCGCCAGGCCGAGTCGGCGCTGCTCGACTCCGGCGTCGTGACCAACCGCAACTCGGTGCCCCACGACCCCAACGGCGCGTGGTACACCTCCGGCATCCGCTTCGGTACGCCGGCACTCACGACCCGAGGCTTCGGGCACGACGAGTTCGACACCGTGGCCGACCTGGTCCACGACGTGCTCTCCCACACGACTCCCGGCACCAACAAGGCGGGGGCGCCCTCGAAGGCGACCTACGCCCTCGCCGACGGGGTCGCGGACCGCGTGCACGCCCGCGCCCAGGAGATGCTGGACAAGAACCCGCTCTACCCGGGTCTCGAGCTCACCTGAGCCAGTCGTCGGCCGGTCAGCGCCGCCAGGTGTAGGCGACTTCGGGACGCCCGCTCCCGCCGTAGCGCGGGGATCGCTCGACCAGGCCCTGGTCGGCGAGGTACTCCAGGTAGCGCCGGGCGGTCACCCGCGAGGCGCCCATCGCCTCGGCGACCTCGCTGGCCGAGGCGTCGTCCGGGCGCTCGCGCAGGACCGAGGTGACCAGGCGCAGCGAGCCCGGGCTCATTCCCTTCGGCAGGCCTGCCTCCCCGGAGGTCCTGAGTGCCCCGAACAGCTGGTCCACGTCGTCCTGCACGACCGCCTCCGCGGTGCCGGCCAGCTGCTCGCGGTAGGCGGCGTACTGCTCGAGCTTGGTGCGGAAGGTGGCGAAGGAGAACGGCTTGAGCAGGTAGAGCACCACCCCCTGGGCCACTGCCCTGCGGACCACCTCGGCGTCGCGCGCGGACGTCACCGCGATCACGTCGCAGAGGTGCCCGGCCGCTCGCAGGCGCTGCAGGAGGGCGAGCCCGTGACCGTCCGGCAGGTGCATGTCGAGCAGGATCAGGTCGACCGCGGGACCGTCGGCGAGGTGGCGCACCGCCTCTCCCGCGGAGCGCACCACCGCGGCGACCTCGAAGCCGGCCACCCGGCGCGTGTACGTCGCGTGTGCCTCGGCCGCCAGCTCGTCGTCCTCGACCACGAGCACGCGCACCGTCATGGCCGGGCCCGCAGGGTCACGGTGAACTCGGCGCCACCCAGCGGGGACTCGCCCACCTCGACCGTTCCGTGGTGGCTGCGGGCCACCTGGCCGACGAGGGCCAGGCCCAGTCCGCGGCCGGAGGTCGCCTTGGTCGACCAGCCGCGCTGCAGCACGCGTTCCACGTCCTCGGACCGTACGCCGGGCCCGCTGTCTCCCACCACGACCTGCACTCCGTCGGCGTCCCCGACGATGTCGACACTGACCCGTCGCGAATCAGAGTCGGCGACCGCCTCGAGGGCGTTGTCGACGAGGTTGCCCACCACGGTGACGAGGTCGCGCGAGGGGATGGGCAACGAGTCGGTCGTGACGTCGCCCTCCACCCCCAGCTCGACGTTGCGCTCGGCCGCCTGGGCGCTCTTGCCCAGGAGCAGCGCCGCCAGGACCGGGTCCTGCACCGCCCCCACCACGTGGTCGGTCAGGTCCTGGGCGACCCGGAGGTCGGCGGTCGCGAGCTCGACGGCACGTTCGGGCCGGCCCAGCTCGATCAGCGAGACCACCGTGTGCAGCCGATTGGCGGCCTCGTGGTTCTGGGCCCGGAGCGACTCGGTCAGGCCGCGCACCAGATCGAGCTCACCGCTCACCTGCTGGAGCTCGGTGCGGTCGCGGAGCGTGACCACGGCACCCACCTCGCTGTCCTCCCAGTAGGCCGGGGCCGAGCTGATCACCAGCAGGTGGTCACCCCAGGCGTAGATCGTGTCCGGCTCGGCCGTGGTGCTGGTGGCCGCGGCCACGAGCCCTGGTGGCAGCCCGAGCTCGGAAAGGCTCCGACCGACCACGTCGTCGGGAAGGTCGAGCAGCCGCCGCGCCTCCTCGTTGACCAGCTGCACGCGGCCGTCCGTGTCGATCAGCACCAACCCCTCGCGGACGGCCTGCAGGACCGCGCGGTAGTACTCGTACATCCGGGTGATCTCGCGCTCGCCGAGCCCGTGGGTCTGCCGTCGCAGGCGCCGGTTGATCAGCCAGGCCCCGAGCAGGCCCACCAGCAGCGTTCCCAGACCGGCCAGCGCGATGGCGGGGAGCTCTTTGCGCAGCTCACGGGAGATCCGGTCGAGCGTGATCCCCACGGAGACCAGCGCGACCACGCGGTCGTTCGCGACCACCGGGACGACTGCCCGGACCGATGGACCGAGCGTCCCGCGGAACTCCTCGGTGAACGTTCGACCCTGCGGAGCCCCGCCGAGGTCACCGACGAACTTTCCCCCGATCTGGGCCGGGTCGGGATGGGTGTAGCGCGTCCGGTCCAGCGCCATCACGACCACGAAGTCGACCGCGGTGTCGACCCGCACCTCCTCGGCGTAGGGCTGCAGGACGGTGGTCGGTGCGCTGGTCAGGAGCGCCTCCCGCACGGTGGGGGAGTCGGCGACCGACTTGGCGACGGCGACCGCCTGGGTGCGGGCATCCTCCCGGGTGTCGCGGCGTACGTCGAGGGTGGCCAGGGTGAGTGCCGAGGCCACCAGGATCACCACGACCAGCACCTGGAGCCAGAGGATCTGGCGGGCCACGGAGCCCTCCCGACTCCGACCCGGCCATCGCATGGTGGGCATTGTGCCGCACGTCCACGTGGTGAGACCGGTTCCTCGAACACAACGAACACAAGGGTGACGCCGGTCACAGGCACCAGCACGATGGCTCCAGCGGGGCACCGCGCACCGACACCTGGAGGCACGAATGAGCTCGACCCAATCGCCCGGAACGACGGCGCCGCCGCGCGACCGGACCCACTACCTCTACATCGCCGTGGTCGTGGCCGTGGTCCTCGGCGCCGCGACCGGGCTGATCTTCCCCGACTTCGCCACGGGGCTGAAGTGGATCGGGGACGGCTTCGTCGCGCTGATCAAGATGATGATCCAGCCGGTCATCTTCTGCACCCTGGTCATCGGCGTCGGCTCCGTGCGCAGCGCCGCCAGCGTCGGCAAGGTCGGCGGCCTCGCCCTCGCCTACTTCCTGACCATGTCGACCGTCGCCCTGGCCATCGGCCTGGTCGTCGGCAACATCATCCACCCCGGTGACGGGCTGAACCTCTCCGACGAGGTGGCCAAGGAAGGGTCCAAGCAGGCAGCCGGCGCCGGCTCGACCACCGAGTTCATCATCGGCATCGTCCCGGACTCGCTGTTCTCCGCGCTGACCTCGGGAGAGGTGCTCCAGACGCTGCTGGTCGCACTGCTCGTCGGCTTCGCGCTGCAGGCGATGGGACGCGCGGGCGAGCCGATCCTCACCGGCATCGGCCACCTCCAGCGTCTCGTGTTCCGGGTGCTCGCCATGATCATGTGGGCGGCTCCGGTCGGCGCCTTCGGCGCGATCGCCGCCGTGGTGGGCGCGACCGGCTGGGAGGCACTGAGGAGCCTCGCGGTGCTGATGCTCGCCTTCTACATCACCTGCTTCATCTTCGTCTTCGTCATCCTGGGCACCATCTTGAAGCTGGTCACGGGCGTGAACATCTTCAGCCTCTTCAAGTACCTCGCCCGCGAGTTCCTGCTGATCCTCTCGACGTCGTCCTCGGAGTCGGCGCTGCCGCGCCTGATCGCCAAGATGACCCACGTCGGCGTGGACCGGACGACGGTCGGCGTGGTGGTCCCGACGGGCTACTCGTTCAACCTGGACGGCACCGCGATCTACCTGACGATGGCCTCGATCTTCATCGCGGACGCCCTGGGCAAGCCGCTGGCGATCGGCGAGCAGATCTCCCTGCTCGTGTTCATGATCATCGCCTCCAAGGGCGCCGCCGGTGTGACCGGCGCGGGCCTCGCCACACTGGCAGGCGGACTGTCCTCGCACCGTCCCGAGCTCCTGGACGGGGTCGGCTTCATCGTCGGCATCGACCGCTTCATGTCCGAGGCACGCGCCCTGACGAACTTCGCCGGAAACTCGGTGGCCACCGTCCTGGTCGGGCACTGGACCGGCACCTACAACCGCGAGCAGCTCGACCGCGTGCTGGCCGGCGACGACCCGTTCGACGAGCGGACCATGCTCGACGACGACCACTCCGAGGGTGAGCGGTCGGGCGTCGTCGCCGGCGTGGATCGCGTCGACGACACCGAGGGCGCGAAGACCCACTGACGCTCGTACGAAACTGGCACGATCGGAGTGAAACTTCACTCGGATCGTGCCAGTTTCACAGCGGCCGCTGTGAAACTGGCCGTCGCTACCCGGTCCTCTCGAGCAGGTCGAGGCTGAACCGGGCGATCGCGGCACGCTGGGCGGCCACCCGGTGCAGCTCGGGGGTCGGCTCTGCCTCGAGGAGCTCGAACGGCAGCGTCGACAGGCCGGTGAAGATCATCAGCTGGAGTGCGTGCGCCCGGCGTACGACGTCGTCGGGGATCCAGCACTCCTCGGCGCGCAGCCCGGCCATGTAGCCGTTGAAGATCGCCTCGTCCACGTCGGCCAGGTCGTCACTGCCGCGACGCCCGACCTGGACGTCGCCGACGAGCAGCTGGGAGAGGTCGAACCCGATGGGTCCCGGCCCGAAGAACCCGAAGTCGATCAGCACGAAGCCGTCCGAGCCACGCCGCGAGAGCAGGTTGTTGGGGCAGGCATCACCGTGCGAGGCGACGCGGTGCTGAGCCATCAGCTCGTCGGTCCAGGCATCAGCCCGGTCTGCCGCATCGAGAAGCTGTCCGTGGAGGTGGTCGTCGAACGCCCTGGCGACCAGAGGGTGGCGCCAGACGTCGTCGCTGCGCAGCGCGGGCAGCACCATCATCGAGAGGCGCCCCTCGTAGTAGGTCCGGATCGTGTTGCTGTGGCCGATCTCGCTGCTGAGCTCCATCACGCGGGCGCTCGTCGCCAGTCGACCCATCAGCCTGGCCGCGCCGCGATAGCGCGCGAGGTCCCACTCCGGTGTGGCGACCGGGACCTCCTCGAGCCACACCGCGTTCGAGACGTCGTCGATGTCGAAGACCCCGACCGCCCGGGCCATCGAGAGGCCCTCCGGAAGCCGGTCGCCGAGGTCGGAGCGGTAGGCAAGTGCCTCGGTGCGCCAGGGCACGCTGTTCGCAGCCTGCTCTCGCACCTCCGGGGGGACCAGCTCGAAGAACGGGTGTCGCGACCACGACTGGATGTGCTTGACGAAGATCCGGAAGGGCCTCTCGGTCCCGTCGGCGGCGGCCGTGCCACTGACCCAGTAGCGACCTGCTGTGGTGATGGCCGGCAGCTCGTAGGGGAACTCCGTGGCGGTGGAGCTCAGCAACTCCGTGTCGGCCGGGTCGGTCCCGAGAAGGTCAGCCACCATGGCAGCGAGCTGCTCGTCGGTGACATCGGCTGGTCCGAGAGCGCTGCGGTCGTGCATGATGACTCCTGATGAGAAAGTGGGTTTACCACTTCCAAGAAGGTAAACTCGCTTTATGAGTTCGGTCAAGCGAGTTGTTCCTCGCGAGGAGCTGCAGGTCCCGCTCCTGATGGGTCTGTTGTTCCGCGAGGTCAGCGCCATCTTCGCGAGCGAGGACTGGGGTGGGCTCCGCCAGTCGCACTTCCGGGTGATCTCCTCCGTGCCGCCCGAGGGGATCAGCGTCACGGAGCTCGGCGAACGCGTCGGCATGTCGAAGCAGGGGTGCGGACAGTTCGTGACCTTCCTGGCCGACACCGGACACCTCACGGTCGAGCAGGGTCAGACGGATCGTCGCGTCCGCGTGGTTCGTCGTACGCCGAAGGGCAACCGCACCATCAAGGCGGTGACGAGACGTGCCCTCGCCATCGAGGACGACTGGGCCGGACGGGTGGGGGAGCGCCGCTACCGGACCTTCCGTCGGGTGCTCGAACAGCTAGCCCTCGACGACTGAGCGATAGACCTCCATCGTCTGCTCGGCGATCGCCGGCCAGCTGAACGACTCCTGCGCCCGGCGACGGCCGGCGAGGCCGCGCTCCCGTGCACGAGCGGGGTCACTGACCGCGTCGACCAGGGCCGCGGCCAGGTCGGCGACGTAGCGCTCGGGATCCAGCGGCGTGCCGGTGCCGTCCGTCGCCTGCTCGATCGGCACCAGCCAGCCGGTCTCGCCGTGGACGACGACCTCGGGGATGCCTCCAGTGGCGGTCGCGACCACGGCGGTCTCGCAGGCCATCGCCTCGAGGTTGACGATGCCGAGCGGCTCGTAGATCGACGGGCACGCGAACACCGTCGCCGCGGTGAGCAGGGCCACCACGTCCGGTCGCGGCAGCATCTCCGCGATCCACACGACGCCGTCGCGCTCGGCCGCCAGCCCGTCCACGAGCTCGCGCACCTCGGTCTCGATCTCCTTGGTGTCGGGCGCCCCGGCACACAGGATCAGCTGCACGTCGGGCGGCAGCTGGGCGGCCGCGCGCAGGAACAGCGGGAGGCCCTTCTGACGCGTGATGCGCCCCACGAAGATGACGCTGGGACGGTCGGGGTCGAGACCGAGCTCGCGCACCCGGTCGGGGTTCTCGATCGGCTGCCAGTCCTCGGTGTCGATGCCGTTGTGCACGACGTGCACCCGATCGGGGTCGATGGCGGGGTAGCTGCGGAGGATGTCGTCGCGCATCGCGGCACTCACCCCGATGACCGCGTCGGCTCCCTCGTACGCCGTGCGCTCGGCCCAGCTCGACACGGCGTAGCCCCCGCCGAGCTGCTCGGCCTTCCACGGCCGCATGGGCTCGAGGCTGTGCGCCGTCACGACGTGGGGGACACCGTGGAGCAGCTTGGCCAGGTGGCCGGCCATGTTGGCATACCAGGTGTGCGAGTGCACGACATCGGTCCCCTCGCACCCGCCCACCATCTCGAGGTCGACACCGAGGGTGCGAATGGCGCCGTTCGCGTCGGCCAGCTCGGCGGGGTCGGCGTACCCCGTCGTCCCCGCCTCCTCACGCTGGACACCGAAGCAGTGCACCCGCGCGTCGACGCCGTCCACGGCGCGCAACGCACGGACGAGCTCGGCCACGTGGACACCGGCACCCCCGTAGATCTCGGGTGGGTACTCCTTCGACAGCACGTCTATCCGCATGCAGGCCAACATAGGCCCCGGCCCTCGCATTGTGGTGGGGGTCACCACTACGTTCGTTTCATGAGCCGCCACACCAACCGGAAGAACGTCCTGGCGATCGTGCTCGCGGGTGGTGAGGGCAAGCGGTTGATGCCGCTCACCGCAGACCGCGCCAAGCCTGCGGTGCCGTTCGGCGGCATCTACCGGCTGATCGACTTCGCCCTGTCCAACGTCGTGAACTCGGGCTACCTCAAGGTCGTCGTGCTCACGCAGTACAAGTCCCACAGCCTCGACCGCCACGTCACGACGACGTGGCGGATGTCGACGCTGCTGGGCAACTACGTGACGCCGGTGCCGGCGCAGCAACGCGTGGGCAAGCGGTGGTACCTCGGCAGCGCCGACGCGATCTACCAGTCGCTCAACCTGCTGACCGACGAGCGGCCAGACATCGTCGTGGTCGTGGGCGCGGACCACGTCTATCGCATGGACTTCTCGCACATGGTCGACCAGCACGTCGAGTCGGGCGCGGGCTGCACCGTGGCGGCGATCCGGCAGCCGATCGACCTCGCCGACCAGTTCGGCGTGATCGACATCGACCCGAGCTCGCCCGACCGCATCCGTGCCTTCCTCGAGAAGCCCCAGGACCCGGTCGGCCTCCCGGACTCGCCCGAGGAGGTGCTCGCCTCGATGGGCAACTACGTCTTCGACGCCGACGCGCTCAGGGACGCGGTGACGCGCGACGCCGAGGCCGAGCGCTCCAAGCACGACATGGGTGGCGACATCGTCCCGTGGTTCGTCGACCGCACCGAGTCCGCCGTCTACGACTACAAGGACAACGAGGTGCCCGGCTCCAACGACCGCGACCGCGGCTACTGGCGCGACGTCGGGACGATGCGTTCCTACTACGCGGCCCACATGGACCTCGTGGCGCCGCTGCCGGTGTTCAACCTCTACAACCGGGAGTGGCCGATCTACACCAGCTATGGCCCCCAGCCGCCGGCGAAGCTGGTCGAGGGTCGGTCCGGCCAGCCGATCACGACCTACAACTCGATCCTCTCGCCGGGAGTGGTCGTGACCGGGGGCACCGTGAACCAGTCGGTGCTCTCACCGGCCTGCTACGTCGACGAGGGTGCCGAGGTCTCCGACTCCGTGCTGCTGCCGGGCGTGACGCGTGGGCGCGGGCGCGATCGTCCGCAACGCCATCATCGACAAGAACGTGATCGTGCCGCCGGGTGCCCGCATCGGGGTGTCGCACGAGGACGACCTCGCCCGTGGCTTCGCCGTCGACGAAGGACTGACCGTGCTCGCCAAGGGACAGGAGGTTCCCACACCGTGAATGACTCTCGGGCAGGCCAGCCGGCCCAGCCGTCGGACCTCGTCGACGTGCCACACCTCGTCACCGCCTACTACACGGGTGTTCCGGACCCCGACAACGTCGACCAGCAGGTCGCGTTCGGCACCAGCGGCCACCGCGGGACGTCCCTGAAGACCTCGTTCAACGAGACCCACATCCTGGCCACGACGCAGGCGATCTGCGACTACCGCCGCGACCAGGGGTACGACGGACCGCTCTTCATCGGTCGCGACACCCACGGCCTCTCCGAGCCGGCCTGGTCCTCCGCCCTGGAGGTGCTGGTCGCCAACGACGTGACCGTGCTCGTCGACGACCGGGACGGTTACACGCCGACACCGGCCGTCTCGCACGCGATCCTGCGCGCCAACCGCGGCAAGGACCTCGAGTCCGGGACGGGCCTGGCCGACGGCATCGTGGTGACCCCGTCGCACAACCCTCCGACCGACGGGGGCTTCAAGTACAACCCGCCCCACGGTGGCCCCGCCGACTCCGACGCGACGAGCGTGATCGCCAAGCGGGCCAACGAGCTGATCACCGGTGGTCTCTCGGAGGTCAAGCGGATCCCGTTCACGCGGGCACGCGCGGCGGCGCAGTCCTATGACTTCATGGGCACCTATGTCGAGGACCTGCCGGCCGTGCTCGACATCGACAAGATCCGTGCGGCGGGCATCCGCATCGGTGCCGACCCGCTCGGCGGCGCGAGCGTCGACTACTGGGGCGACATCGCCGAGCGGCTCGACCTCGACCTGACCGTGGTCAACCCGCTGGTCGACCCGACCTGGCGGTTCATGACGCTCGACTGGGACGGCAAGATCCGGATGGACTGCTCGTCGCCCTCGGCGATGGCCTCGCTGATCAGCCGCAAGGACGACTACCAGATCGCCACCGGCAACGACGCCGACTCCGACCGCCACGGCATCGTCACGCCGGACGCAGGGCTGATGAACCCCAACCACTTCCTGGCCGTGGCCATCGGCTATCTCTTCGGCGGGGCACGCCCCGACTGGCCGGAGTCGGCACAGATCGGCAAGACGCTGGTGTCGTCCTCGATGATCGACCGGGTCGCGGCCTCGCTGGGCAAGCCGATGGTCGAGGTGCCCGTCGGGTTCAAGTGGTTCGTCCCGGGCCTGATCGACGGCTCGTTCGGCTTCGGCGGCGAGGAGTCGGCCGGCGCCTCGTTCCTGCGTCGCGACGGCGGCACGTGGACCACCGACAAGGACGGCATCATCCTGGCCCTGCTGGCCTCGGAGATCCTCGCCGCGACCGACCGGACCCCGAGCGAGCACTACGCCGATCTGGTGGAGCAGCACGGCGAGCCGGCGTACGCCCGCATCGACGCCGCCGCCGACCGCGAGCAGAAGGCCAAGCTCGCGGCCCTCTCACCCGACGACGTGTCCGCCACCGAGCTCGCCGGCGAGGAGATCACCGCCAAGCTCACCAAGGCGCCGGGCAACGGTGCCGCGATCGGCGGCCTCAAGGTGACCACCGAGTCGGCCTGGTTCGCCGCTCGCCCCTCGGGCACCGAGGACGTCTACAAGATCTACGCGGAGTCCTTCCAGGGCGTCGACCACCTGCACCAGGTGCAGGAGGAGGCCCGGGAGGTGGTGAGCGCGGCGCTCGGGTGAGGGCGCGGTTTCCCCGGGCGCCCGGGGAAACTGGAGCCGGTACGCCGAAACTTCGCCCCTCCGCCTCCAGAATTGCCCGCCAGCCCTGTCCGGTTCGAGCGGTCAGACGACCGGGGTGGTCCGCTCCACGATCGACCTGAGGTCGGTGCCGACCGGGAGCGTCCCGAGGGTGCCGTTGTAGTCGCCCCCGAGCCGGGTGGCGCAGAACGCGTCGGCGATCGCCGGGGGAGCGAAGCGGACGAGCAGCGAGGCCTGGAGGCAGGCCGCCATCTGGCCGGCCAGGCGACGCGCGGAGACCTCGAGGGTGGTGGTGTCGGCGAGCATCGTCAGCACGCCCTCGATCGCCCGGTCGAGCCGCGGGTCCTCGCCCCGGGCGAGGCCGACCTCGGTGAGCCAGGCCTCCAGCACCTCCGGCTCGCGGCCGAGCGCACGCAGCACGTCGAGCGCGTTGACGTTGCCGGACCCCTCCCAGATGGAGTTCAGCGGCGACTCGCGGAAGAGCAGCGGCATGCCTGACTCCTCGACGTAGCCGTTGCCGCCGAGGCACTCGAGCGCCTCCGCAACCATCATCGGGGTGCGCTTGCAGACCCAGAACTTCGCGAGCGGCAGGGCGATCCGACGCAGCGCCGCCTCGTGGGGGTCGGTGCGGTTGTCGACGGCGGCGGCGAGCCGGATGGCCAGCGTGGTGGCCGCCTCCGACTCCACGGCCAGGTCGGCGATCACGTTCTGCATCAGCGGCTTGTCGGCGAGCAGGCCGCCGAACGCCGACCGGTGGGCGACGTGCCACGAAGCCTCGGCCAGCGCCTTGCGCATCAGGGACGACGAGCCGAGCACGCAGTCGAGGCGCGTCGCCGCAACCATCTCGAGGATCGTGCGCACCCCACGCCCCTCGTCGCCCAGGCGCTGGGCCCAGGTGCCGTGGAACTCCAGCTCCGAGGAGGCGTTGGAGCGGTTGCCCAGCTTGTCCTTGAGGCGTACGACGTCGAGGCGGTTGCGCTCGCCGGAGGGGAGCACGCGCGGCACCAGGAAGCAGCTCATCCCGCCGGGAGCCTGCGCCAGCACCAGGAACACGTCGTTCATCGGGGCGGAGGTGAACCACTTGTGCCCGTGCAGGGTGTACTCGCCGTCCACCGACGTGGGTCGCGCCTCGGTCTCGTTGGCCCGGACGTCCGACCCGCCCTGCTTCTCGGTCATGCCCATGCCGGCGAGGGCACCGGACTTCTCCGCGACGGGACGCAGGCCGGGGTCGTAGGACCGTGCGGCCAGCTTGGGGGTCCACTCCTTGGCGATCGCGTCATCGACCCGCAGGGCCGGGATGGCGGCGTACGTCATCGAGATCGGGCAGCCGTGACCTGGCTCGGTCTGCCAGGCGAAGAAGCCGGCCGCGCGGCGCACGTGCGCGTGCGGGTCGTCGGACTCCCAGGGTGCGGCCTGCAGCCCGTGACCGACGGCGCGCTCCATCAGCCAGTGCCACGACGGGTGGAAGCGCACCTCGTCGATGCGGTTGCCGTAGCGGTCGAACGGCACCAGCTCGGGGTGGAACTCGTTGGCGAGCATGCCCTGCTCGCGGGCCTCGGCCGAGCCGGCCTCGACACCCAGGGCGACCAGTGAGGCGAGCGTCTCCGCGGACCCGTGGCGCTCGATCGCCTCGACCAGCGACGCGTCGGAGGTGACGGTGCTGTGGCCGACCAGTGGCGGAGCCTGATTGCGGGCTACCCGGTTGTCGCCGGGAATCCATGGCGTCATGGCCTTACCGTAGTTCCCATGGCAGTCGGGAGCAGTTCGCGGCCACGCGCGCGGACGCTTTCGTGGGAGACGATCCGCAGCGCGGTGTGGCGACTGATCGTCTCCACGGTGGGCACCTGCATGCGCAACCGCGTCACGGGCCTGGCGGCCGAGGCGGCCTTCTTCGCGGTGCTCTCGCTGCCACCGCTGATCTTCGCGCTCGCGGGGTCGATCGGCTACATCTTCGCCCAGTTCAGCGACAGCCAGATCAACGAGGTCCGCGACACCATCCTGTCGCTCTCCGGCCAGGCGCTGACGCCGCAGACGGTGAACAGCATCATCAAGCCCACGCTCAACCAGGTGCTCAACGGCGGCGGACGCTATGACGTGATCTCGATCGGCTTCGTGCTGGCGCTGTGGTCCGGCTCGCGGGCGCTCAACGTCTTCGTGGACACCATCACGATCATGTATGGCCTCGGCGGCCAGCGCGGCATCATCCGCACCCGGGCGCTGTCGTTCCTGCTCTACGTGCTCGGCATGATCACCGGCGTCGTCACGATCCCGCTGGTGCTGGCGGGTCCGACGCTGATCGCCAAGTGGTTGCCGGAGCGCCTCGACGTCCTCAACCAGCTCTACTGGCCCACGGTCCTGCTGCTCGGCATCTTGTTCCTCGCCACGCTCTACCACGTGTCGGTGCCCGTGCGGACGGCGTGGCGCTACAACCTGCCCGGAGCGGTGTTCACGATGTTCTGCTGGGTCTTCGGCTCGGCGCTGCTGCGCGTGATCCTCGTCGGCACCGCCAAGGGCTCCACCTCGATCTACGGACCGCTCGCCGCGCCGATCGCCGTCCTGCTCTGGCTCTACCTGCTCTCCATCGCGGTCCTGATCGGTGCTGCCCTGAACGCGTCCTTCGACCAGATCTGGCCACAGAAGGAGCTCACCTCCGCCCGGATGGAGCGCCTCAGGCGACTCAAGCTCGAGAACGTGCTGCCGTGGCGGACCTCCCTCGAGCACGTCGCCACCGAGGAGGAGAAGTCCGCGGAGGCCAACGATCCCGCGGAGGGCGCGCCGCCGCACCCGGGTCCGGCGGCGGGCAAGAAGCCGAGCGCCTGAGCCCGCCCTGGCTCGCGAGGCGATATTCCGGTGCGGGGCCCCCGACCGGGACGTAGATTGCGGTCATGGAGGACGTTCCTTGACCGCACTGCGAGCCGTTCCTCGTCGTCGCGAGGAAGAGGTCGGCTGCGTGCTCGCCCGCGAGATCGGGGTCGTCGTCGTCTTGACGGACGTCGGGCCGGTCCGTGCGTCGTACGGCGCCCGCATGCTCGGTGAGATCGCCCGCGACCGGTCCCGCGTCCCGGAGCCGGGGGAGTGGGTCGCCCTGCGTCGTTGGTGCGACGGCCCGGTGACGGTCGAACGCACCCTCTCGCGACCGTGCGCCGAGACCCTCGCCACGGTCCTGCCACTTCACCGCCGCTGCTGAGGGTCGCTGCCGGGGCCTCCTCCACCTGCGTGCCATGCTTCACCCGTGGGAAACGTGACCCTGCCGACCCCCGTCTTCCTGGCCGGCGGCGCCTTGTGCCTCCTCGCCGGCTATCTCGTCGGCTCGGTCGTCGGACCGGACACACCGCAACGCACCACCGCCACCGTGGTCAGCTATGACACGAGTCGGGCGCGGCTGTGCCTGGAGGGTGACGCCATCAAGGACCAGGAGGGTGTCGACCCCGACGGTCAGCTCTGCGGCACCCTGCGCCGGACCCCCAACTCGCAGGTGCCCGCCAAGGGTGACGACTTCCGCTTCGTCTCGGTCCGGACCTCCGACGAGGTCAACGGCAAGACTCGTCAGCAGGTCGTCATCTACGGCGACGTGGTCAACTAGGTCCCGGGGTGGCTGACGACCAGGGCCCACGGGGCCACTCCGGCCTGCTGAAGCTGCCTGCTCCCGCCCGCTCGCCGCTCAACCAGCTGCTCGTGCGGCTGGCCACCGCCATCGGCATCCTGGTGTTCACGGTCCTGCTCGTCTACTTCGACCGGGACGGCTACATCGACCAGACCGACCCGAGTCGGCAGGTCAACTTGGTCGACTCGATCTACTACACGACCGTCACCCTGAGCACGACCGGCTACGGCGACATCGCCCCGGTCTCCGAGCACTCACGCCTGATCAACGCCTTCGTGGTCACACCGCTCCGCATCGCCTTCCTGGTGCTGTTGATCGGTACGACGCTCGAAGTGCTCGCCTCGCAGGGGCGAGAGATGTTCCGGGTCGCCCGATGGAGGAAGCACATGGACCAGCACGTCGTCGTCATCGGCTACGGGACCAAGGGACGCAGCGCCGTCGACACCCTGGTGAACAACGGCACGTCGCGCGACGCCGTCGTGGTGGTCGACCCCGGGTCGGTGGCCCAGGAGGAGGCGCACGCCGACGGCCTCGCCGTCGTCACCGGCGACGCGACCCGACGCGAGGTGTTGCGCCGGGCGGGGGTCGGCACCGCCTCGCAGGTGATCATCACCACCGCGCGCGACGACACCACCGTGCTCGCGACGCTGACCGTGCGCCAGCTCAACCCGGAGGCCTACATCGTCGCGGCGGTCCGCGAGCAGGACAACGTCCAGATGGTCCGGCAGAGCGGCGCCGACTCGGTGATCACCTCATCCGAAGCCGTCGGTCGGCTCCTCGGCCTCGCGTCCTTCTCGCCCAACCTCGGCTCGGTGATGGAGGACCTGCTCACCTACGGCGAGGGGCTCGAGGTCGCCCAGCGCGACCTGCTGGTCAGCGAGGTCGGGAAGGCGCCCCAGTCGCTGCCCGACCAGGTGATCGCGGTGATCCGCGACGAGAAGGTCTACCGCTACTTCGACCCGACGGTCACGTTGCTGGCGCGCGGCGACGAGCTGATCGTCGTACGCCCGGCCAAGGAGCTGCCGTGGGCGCCGAGGCCCGGCACCCACAACGAGGCCAGCGCGGACGAGGACGACTAGGAGCCGTGACCTGCTTCACACCCTCTCGTAGGCTGGCGTGGTGAAGAGCGCTGCGAAGAGGGTCGCCATCGAGGTGCTCGGCTGGGTCCTGGTCCTGGTCGGCATCGCCGCCCTCGTCCTTCCGGGCCCGGGCCTCCTGGCGCTGTTCGCGGGCGTGGCACTCCTGGCCACGCAGTACGAATGGGCCGAACGCCGGGTCGAGCCGGTCAAGCAGGCCGCGCTGCGGGGAGCCGCGGACAGCGTCAAGACCTGGCCGCGCATCGCGCTCTCGGTCCTCGGCGTGTGCTGGCTGATCGGGCTGGGCATCTACTGGGGCCTGCAGCCCGACGCCCCCTCGTGGTGGCCGATCGACGACAAGTGGTGGCTCGTGGGTGGCTGGGGGACCGGTGGAACCCTGATCGGCTCCGGCATCCTGGCGGGCGCGATGATCGTCTACAGCTACCTGAACTTCCGCGGGATCAAGGACGAGCAGCATGTCGAACGCGCCGCGGTCGACTGAGCGGTGACGGACCCGGCCATGACCCTGCCCGCCTACCTCGCCTTCTTCGTCGTCGGTGGTGTGCTGGTCGTCTTCGGTCTGCTCGTGCTCCTCGGCGCTCCGGCCGCGGGCGGCCTGATCCTCCTGATCGGGGTCGTGCACGTGCTCCTGGGGCTGTTCCTGCGTGGTCGCGCCAACCGGCGCACGACCACCGCACGCTAGGGCTGACCGACCTCGAGGCAACGTGACCGCTTCGTGGTGGTTACGCGCGGTGCCGACTTGGTCTAGTTCACCCGGGCCGCCCGAACGCCGATACTTTGCCCGAAGTGCGCCGCGTGACTCACGATGAACAGACCGATGTGGTCGGCGTCGAGGCCGGCTGGAGAAGAGGAGCGCGGAATGCGGACGATGTACGTCGCAGTGGTCGAGGTCGCAACGCGTAACGAAGTGGACCTGGAGGAGGCCATGCGACTGCTGGCCGACTACCGGCCCGTCATCGGCACCTCGCAGCGAGGCTGGGCCGAGGTCCAGATGAGCTTCATGGCCACCGGCCTGGCCCACGCCTGCACCAAGGCGGCTGCGGTCGCGCGGGCTGCGACCGGAGCGGAGTCGATCGCCTGCCAGGTCATGACCGAGCACGAGTACATCGCCCGTCAGGGGCTCGAGACCGGTTCGGCCAACGGCGGCCGGCACGCGGCGTACGCCGGTGGGCAGTGGGCGCTGCCTCGCCAGACGACCGCGTCGGACGCCACCTGACCGGAGGGTCAGCCGGCCTCGCGCTCGTCGTACTTCTGGTCGAAGCGGAGCTCGTCCCGGGCCCGTGCCAGGTCCTCACCGAGCCAGTCGCTCCAGCGCTCACCTGACCAATAACGGTGCAGGTTGGGCCGGACCGGGTCCCGGTACCAGCCCGCGGGCTGTTCTCGCATGTCTCGCATTCAATCCCCCACGGATCATCGTCGACTGCCTACGAAACGACGTCCGAAGAGCGATGTCACGGACCATTGATGTGACATGCGCTAGATGTCCTGATTCATCCCGGTATTAAGTTCAGCATTCGGACGAATCGGTCTCCGACAGGTGGGACGAGCGCGCGAAACCCCGGTCGCTGCGTGAGCAACCGGGGTTTCGTGGCGGGGTTTGCAGTCAGCCGGTCAGCCGGTGACGACCCAGGGGGTGTTGGCGGCCGACACCTGGTTGAGGGTGCCGCCGTCGCGGGCCGGGTTGTCGTAGAGGACCTTGAAGGTCGACTCGTTCATCCGGAAGCGGTAGCTGAGGTGGTTGACCCGGACGTACTTCGGGGACGACAGGCAGCCGCGGGCGATGCGCAGGGAGACCGAGTCCTTGGCGTAGTTGATGTGGTGCGAGACGGCGCACCGGCGTCCGTTGGAGGCCGCGACGTAGGTCCGACCCTGCGGCTGACCGTGACGGGTGGCGATGCCCACGACGGCGAAGCGATCGTTGTTGCCCTCGATGCCGTACTCGAAGTTCGCGTACTGCTTGGGCACGGTCAGCTGCTGGTAGCGCAGGTAGACGACGACCTGGGTGGCGGTGTGCTGGATCCGGGTGAAGACGATGTCGCCCTCGGCTCCGTGCTCGCGGTTGTAGGTGATGTCGCCGTTGTCCTTCAGCGTCGCGGTCATCACGTCGCCCGCGGGGTCGGTGAGGTCGCGAGTCGTTGCGTGGGCCGTCGGGGCCATCAGCGCGATGAGTCCTGCCGCGAGGGCAGGGATGAGCAGCTTGCGCACGGGTTCTCCATCCCAAGACTCCGGACGGCCTGGTGCCGCCCGGGTTTCGGGGCACACTTCATCATGGTCGAGGGACTGTGGTCCCGGATTTCTGAATTCCCCTTATAACGGTTTATTTCGGACTGGAACGTCCGCCAGCTCAGACAGCACGATGCCCCGACCGCCATGCGGGCGATCGGGGCAACGCTGTGGGCTTGCCGGCACCGGATCAGCCGGTGACCACCCAGGGGGTCTTCGAGCTGGACACCTGGTTGACCGTGCCGCCGTCGCGCGAGGGGCTGTCGTAGTAGATCTTGTCCGTCGTGGAGGTCAGACGCTCCTGGTAGGAGATCTGGTTGAGGCGGACGTACTTCGGCTTGCGCAGGCAGGTGCGCGGGATGCGCATCGAGACCGAGTCCCCGGCGTAGTTGATCCGGTAGGACAGGCGGCACCGCCCGGTCGCCCCGAAGGCGAAGGCGTCACCCTGCGGCTTGGCGTGCCGGGTCTGGATGGCGACGAAGGCGGCCTGGTGGTTGTTGCCCTCGATCGTGTAGTTGAAGCCGGCGTACTGCCGGGGCACGCTCAGCTGCTGGTAGCGCAGGTAGACGACGACCTGGGTCGCGGTGTGCTGGATCCGGGTGAAGACGATGTCGCCCTCAGCCCCGTGCTCGCGGTGGTACTCGCTGACGTC
Source organism: uncultured Actinomycetota bacterium (assembly GCA_963843075.1). Classification (GTDB taxonomy): domain Bacteria; phylum Actinomycetota; class Actinomycetes; order Propionibacteriales; family Nocardioidaceae; genus Marmoricola. Next base: position 2,567,312 of record CAWJJD010000001.1, read on the forward strand.
TCCGTTGTCGTTGAGCACGCCGGTCATGACGTCGCCCGACGGGTCGGGGATGTCACGTGTTGCCGCCTGGGCCGCCGGGGCCATCAGCGCGATGAGTCCTGCCACCAGGGCAGGGATGAGCAGTTTGCGCACGGGTTCTCCATCCCAAGACACCGGACCCGCCTTGTGCGGCCCGGGTTTCCGGGGGCACTCCATCACGTCGCGATGCCCGTGTCCGACGAACCACCGAGATCGTGACCTGGCTGGTGTCGGGACCTCGGGCCGGGCCGGACCAGAGGGACCGCTGGCGCCCCGCGGGGGGTGACGAGAGCGCCAGCGGCGTCTTGTCGCCCAGTCGCCTGCCCCGGGCGAAGAACCCTCTGCCGGCACCCAGGAACGCGGCGCCGCGGTCAGTGTGGAAGGCCGCCCGCACGACCCAGAGGATCGGCGGGCGGCCGGCTTCACAGGCGTCTCGGGTCGCCTGCGAAGCTGGGGCAAATCATGCTGTAGGGGTGCCCTTCAGCGCGAATGGGCGATCCCGGCGGTCTAGTCGAGACGCATCGCTGCGGGCAGGGCGACGGAGGGGCGACGGGGCAAAGGAAGACCGCCCACTGACCTGGGCACGGTCAATGGGCGGCTCCCGCTCCCCAAAGGCGTCTCGGGTCACCTGCAGGAGCACCACCATCATCACCGAAACCGACGAACACAGCGAACACCGCACTTATCCGGTCTAGAGCGCACATATCCGGCGACGAGCGACTCGCAAAGCGAGAACGTGTTCTAGTACTTCGCTACGGTCTGCTCATGAGCAAGAAGACCTCGTTGCTGTGGGTGGGTTTCGCCTACGTGGTCGCGGTCGCGGTCGGCGCCACCTGGCTGTGGCTCGGCCCGGACACCCCACAGCTCTGGTTGGACGGCCTGATCGCCGACACTCTCGCAACACTGGTGATCTTCGGGTTCAGCCGGGCCCACCACAGCTCCAGCTTCTACGACGCCTGGTGGAGCGTGCTGCCCCCGCTGCTGGCGGTCTACTGGTGGGCGGCCGGACCGCTCGGGTTCGACGACGTCCGCTGCTGGCTGGTCCTCGGCGTGATCCTCGTCTGGTCGGTCCGGCTGACGGGCAACTGGATCTACGCCTTCCCCGGTTTCCCGCACGAGGACTGGCGTTATCCACTGCTCCGCGACGGCAAGGGCGCCCTGGAGCCGCTCGTCGACCTGTTCGGGATCCACCTGGTGCCGACGTGGCAGGTGTTCCTCGGGCTGACGCCGGTCTACGTGGCCCTCACGCGTGCCGGCCGGGACATCGGGTGGATCGACGTCGTCGCCGTGGTGATCGGGCTCGGCGCGGCAGCGCTCGAGCTGGCCGCGGACACCCAGATGTATCGCTTCGCACGCACCAAGCAGCCGGGACAGTGCATGGACCAGGGGCTGTGGAGCTGGTCGCGGCACCCCAACTACTTCGGCGAGATCAGCTTCTGGTTCGCCCTCGGCCTGTTCGCCCTGGCGGCGTCGCCGGGGGACTGGTGGTGGGTCTTCATCGGCACCATCGCGATGGCCGCGCTCTTCCTCGGCGCGAGCATCCCGATGATGGAGCAACGCAGCCTCCAGCGGCGCCCGGCCTACCAGGACGTCATCGACCGGGTGCCCCGGCTCGTCCCGCGTCCCCCGCGGGCCAGGTCGTGACGCGACCCCGAGTCGTCATCGCGGGCTTGGGTGACACCGGCCTGCTCACGGCCCGGCACCTCTCCCGACACCTCGACGTCCTCGGGATCTCGGCCAAGCCCGCCCTGGTCAGCGGTCAGGAGCTGGGCCTGCGTCTGGCCCGCCCGGAGGAGTGGTCGCGCGACTACCTCGTCGGGTTCGACCGCTACCGCAAGCTGGACGGCGTCCGGACGGTCCACGGCACGCTCACCGACCTGTCAGTCGCCGACCGGATGGTCGGCGTACGCCTCCAGGACGGCACCACCCTGTCCGAGCCGTACGACGTGCTGGTCATCGCCACCGGGGTCACCAACGGGTTCTGGCGACGACCCGACCTGCAGTCCGACGCGGAGGTCGACGCGGCCCTGAGGGCACCGCACGACCAGCTGGCCGCCGCTGGGTCCATCAACGTCATCGGTGGCGGCACGGCTGCCGTCAGCGCCGCGGCGAACCTCGCCCTGGCGTGGCCGGCCACCCGGGTCGCGCTCTACTACCCGGGCGAGCGGGCGCTGCCGCAGCATCACGGCCGGGTGTGGGCCAGGGTCTCCGGGATCCTGGCCGCACGCGGGGTCTCGCTGCACCCGGGCCATCGCGCCGTCGTCCCCCCGGGCTTCGACCTCGACCGGCTCACCACCGACCCCGTCATGTTCAGCACCGGACAGCCTGAGGCCCCCGCCGACGCCACGCTGTGGGCGATCGGGCGCGTCCGGCCCAACACGGGCTGGTTGCCTGACTCGCTGCTCGACGAGGCGGGCTTCGTCCGCGTCTCGCCCGACCTGACGGTCATCGGCGCACCAGGGGTGTTCGCCATCGGTGACGTCGCGGCCACGGACCCGCTGCGCGGCTCGGCCCGCAACCGGGCCGATCGGTTGCTGGCCGGCAACATCCGCCGCCACCTGGGTGGACGCCAGCTGCGCACCTACCGCGCCCGCCGTCGGCGTTGGGGCTCGGTCCTCGGCTTCCAGCCGGACGGGCTGCGCGTCTACACGCCCTCGGGCCGGTCCTTCCGGTTCCCCGCCTGGTCGATCCACACGGTGCTACAGCCCTGGATCGTGCGACGCGGCATCTACGGCGGCGTACGCCGTCCGGACATGGAAAGAGGCCCCCGAAAGGACCTCTGACCTGCGAACGCCGCATCGATTGCGCTGGCCCCGTGGGCCCGCCGAGATCGCCTCGGCAGGGCCCACGATGCGGTCAGCGTGTGAGTCGAATGGTGTCGATCTCGCCGTTCAAGGTGACGACGTAGGCGCGGTGACCGATGACCTGCATGGAGGTCGGGTCGTCGAGGCCCTCGGCGATGGTCGTCATCGAGCCGTTCCGGTTCACCCGGAGCAAGGCGCCGGTGTTCGGGAGGGCCGGATCGCCGGCCTGTCCACCCACCGGGAACTCGCCTTGAGAAAGGGCGTAGAGCGTGTGGCCCTTGCCTACGACGTCCACGGCGAGGCGCGCCCCAGCGGCGACATTCGTCGTGGTGTGGGTCTGCAGCCCAAGGCGGACGATGCGGCCGTCGCCGGGAAGGTGCGGCACCGGGCCGGCCTGCGCCATGTACACCCGGTGGTGCCAGGTGGTGATCCCCGTGGGAACGATGTCGCCGAGGGTCTCTGCCTCGGAGACAGCACCAGAGACGGTGGCGTAGTAGACGCGGTTGTGGTGGCCGTCGGTGACCAAGAAGCCGGCGCGATGGGGAGTCATCGCGTACTGGACCCCACTGGGGATGAAGTAGTCCGTCGTCGGCGGATGGGCCGTGGCGAAGCTGCCGATGTCCGTGACCACGGTCTGGGTGTGGGCCCCGTCGATCCGGTAGATGCCGTCGATCGAGGAGCCTCCGACGTCAGGGCCGACCAAGCTGACCAGGACGTACGCCCTGTGGCCGAGGAAGCCGACATCCATCGCGCCGCCGATCGGGGCCACCCGGGTGGGGAGCCCGCTCGTGACCAGCCGCTTGGCTCCGGTGCGCGGGTTGACCTTGGTCACGGTTCCGGCAACCCCGTCGGCGACGTAGATCCACCCGTCCGGACCTACGGTGCTCCCGACGGTCCCACCGAGCCCAGTCGCGAGGACGCGGGCGGAATGGCGGTGTGCGACCTGCGCCGTGGCTGGCCCCGTCGGGGCTGTCAGGGCGCTCGCAGCGGCGAAGGCGGCCCCGAAGAGGACCAGCCTGCGAAGCGTGGTGGCAATTGTCATGGTGGTTCCTCCGCGAGTCGGGCAACCCCGGGACTCGGGACCGCATGCCCATGACGTTCGTCCTCGATCACCGCGACTGCACGACACGAATTGATCAATTCGGCGAACGGTCAGAGATAGTCAGTTCTGGCTACGACGCATCGGCGTGGCACCCCTATCGTGAACAGATGCCCACGTGGCAGCGGCCGGACCCACCAGTCCGCTGGGTGCGGATGACGCAGCCGGCGTACGTGGGTCGTGGTCGCCAGTTCGAGGCGCTGGAGCAGGCTTGGCACAGTGTCCTGGACGGCTTGCGCCAGGCAGTGTTCGTGGGGGCAGAGGCGGGAGGGGGCAAGACCCGCTTCGTGGTCGAGGCCGGGTTGGCACTCCATGAGCAAGGCGCAGCCGTGCTTGCGGGTGCCTGCCGCGAGGACATGGGCCTCGCGCTCGATCCGTTCGTCGAGCCGCTGGTGACCTTCCTGGCCGGCATGGACACGACAGGCGCGCTCCGTCCGAGCACCCTCGCCGACCTGGAGATCGCCACCGCAGGCATCGGTGGAGACGTCAGCGAGGACGACCTGTTCCGCAACGAGCTCTACTCGGCCGTGGTCGACGCGCTCCGGGTGGCCACCGAGTCGGGGCCACTCGTGCTGGTGCTCGAGGACCTGCACTGGGCCGGGCAGGCCGCCCGCGATCTGCTGAAGTACGTCGTTTCGCACACCGCCGAGCTGCCGTTGCTGATCCTCGCGACCATGCGCAGCGCACCCCCGGACCGGTCGGCGGAACTGAGCGAGCTGGTCTCCGACCTGTTCTGGCTCGAAGGAGTGTCGCGGCTCGATCTCAGCGGGCTCGACGTGGACGAGATCGCGACGTACCTCGAACGCAACGGGGTCCGCGCCGGCCGCGAGGCGCGACGCTCGGCGGTGATCATGCGCGACGCCACCGGAGGCAACCCGTTCCTGCTGCGGGAGATCTGCCGAGATCTCGGCCCCGGGCAGAGTGCCTGGGTCCCGAGCGCGCCGTTGCCGTATGCCGCATCGATCGCGGCGCGACTCGCCGCACTGACTCCGGACGAGCGCCTCGTCATCACTGTGGCGGCCGTCATGGGCGAGGACGTGCAGATGAGTGAGCTGGCAGACGCATCGGGAAGGTATGCCACCCGCCCCTTCGGCCGTGACACCGTGCTGGCGGCGCTCGCCGGGGCCAAGTCGGCGGGGCTGCTCGACCCGGGGACCGGTGACCTCACCACGGCCCGGTTCCCGCATGCATTGGCGCGGCAGGCCGTGTCGCAGAGCCTGAGCGATCTCGAGCTCGCCCGGGTCCATGCCGCGATCGCCTTGGTCCTCGACGAGGATCACCCGACGGCAACGCGACGCACTGTTCGCCTCGCAGCCCACTTCGCCGGTGCCGCCGACCTGGGATACGAGCCCGAGGCGCGCCAGCACCTCGCCCGAGCCGGTGACCTGGCACGAGCCTCGGCGGCTCACGTGGAGGCCGCCGACTGCTACGAGCTCGCCGCGTCGTACGCCGACGACCCTGCGGACCGGGACCGGCTGTTGCTCTCGGCTGCACGGAGCGCACTGCTGGGCTGGCAGAACGACCGGTCGCGTGCGCTCAACGAGCGTGTCGTGCGCGGTGGCGACGCGGAGTTGAGGCTGCGAGCTGTGATCGGTCACGCTGCGACTGCCTGGCGAGACGGCGTCGACGCCCGCACCTCGCTGGCCATGCTGAGTGCGACTCTGGCCGACCACCTGGGGGCTTCGCCGGACCTGCTGGTGCACGCCACTGCCTCGCAGGCTCGGCTTGAAGCCTGGACGGGCCACACCGCGGTCGGCAAGCGGCTGGGTGCCCGTGCTCGCGACGAAGCCCGGGCCTTGGGCGACCCCGTCCTCGAGGCCAAGGTGCTGTCGATCACGATGAACGACGGCAGCGGTTTCGACGAGCTCGACGATCTCGTGCACCGGGCGGAGGAGCTGCGCCGGCTCGGCGCCGACGCGCGCAGCCTCAGCCTGCTCGGCCCTGGCGCCTATCATCGGTGCGCCGCCCACTACGTGCGTGGCGAACCAGGTGAGCTCGCCATCGCAGCCCACGAGCTCCAGGACGTCGCCGACGGCTCGTTGCAGCCCTTCTGGGTCTGGGTCTCCAGCGCCGTCTCCTTCGGCCTCGCCCTCAGCCGTGCGGAGTTCGGCCTCGCTGCGGAGACTCTCGCGGCCATGCGCCGACGGCTTGAGAGAGGAAGTGCCCCACGGGGCCGAGGGCCGGACGGGATCATGTCCTTCGCGCTGCGGCGCGAGACCGGCTTGCCGCCAGCAGCACGGTCCTTCCTGAGCCGGCCGGGTGCCACGGGGACCTGGCCTCCCGCCGCGCTGGCGCTCGCCACGGAACTGCGTGAGCCCGAGCTGGCCGCCGACTGGCTCCACCACATCATGGCCGGTGACCTCACCGATCTGATGTCGTCGGCGTCGTGGCCGGCGGCTCTGTCCTATCTTGTCGACGCCGCAGTGCTCGCCGAGGACCGCGGAATTGCGGATCGTCTGGTGCCGATGGTCGAGGGGTACGCCGGCCACAATCTGCTGGCCGCCGAGTTCCTCCACCCCCTCGGCAGCGCCGATCTGCCGCTGGCACGGCTGCTGTCGCTGCTCGGACGTCCCGGCGCGGGACAGCACTTCGAGGCTGCGGCGCTGATGGATGAACGGATGGGCGCCAGCCTCCACCTCGCCACCGCCCTCGCGGCGTACGCCCGGCACGCCACGCTCCACCCGACGCCCGGAGTCAACGCCGGGTCGCTGGCCGCTCGGGCCCGACTGCTCGCCGAGCGCTATGGCCTCGATCGCGTGAGCCGCGCTCTCGATGACGTGACTGCTCTCGGTCGACCCCGGTGGGGCCTGACACCTCGCGAGCAGCAGGTGCTCGTGCTGCTCGGACGTGGAATGTCCAACCGGGAGATCGCTGAGACGCTGGTGATCAGCGAGCACACCGCGGCAAACCACGTGCGTTCGATCCTGATGAAGACCAACACGGCCAACCGCACCCAGGCCGCCGTCCTCACCGGCGTCGCTCAGCCCTCGACCTCGACCAGCGACCCGTCCGGGAGGACCCGGTGACCCACCTCGACGATGACATCGGCAGGCAGGCCGGCGCGCTCCGCCGCCCGCGCGAGCGCCTGAGGCGACTCGGCCTCGTAGAGGCAGTAGGACTTTCGTTGGTCCGCCGAGAGGAACGACATCAACCAACGAACATCCTCATCGTCGTTGATGGCGTTGATCTCCGCCGCCCCTTCGGACGTCGGCACCATGAGCTCCGCATAACGGCGTTCGATCATGAAAACTGGCATGCGCGCACCCGATCCTCCATCTGAGCCACCTCCGGATCGAATCAGGCTATGTATCTCGTGCCATCTCCGGTAGTGCCCCCGCGGCACCAAGGGGTCGCGGCGGGGCGAGGGGATCGTCCGGGGGATTGTGATCCATCCCGGGCACGAGGACCTGGCCGACATACGGGTCAGCAGCGCGGACCGCGAACGGATGCCGGTCCTCGCCTGGCTCGACCTCGTGCTCGTCGCTGGCGCTCCTCGCACCCCAACCACCGGGCGGTCGAAGTTCTCGCGTGCTCCTGGAATGGAAAGAGGCCCCCGAAAGGGCCTCTGACCTGCGAACTGCTCTGTGGGCGATACTGGGTTTGAACATTTGAGAACGGGGCTACCACGCGACCTCGCCCGAGCGTCCAATTTTACTGTAAACTCGCAGGTCAGAGGGCATATTGGCTCCGTGACAGGTCTGGACACGTTCGGACAGGAAATGACGCCACTATTCCTCGTATATTCCTCAAAAGGCGATACTGGGAGTGTGACAAAAGATGGCTCAAGGATCACCCTCGGACGCGGCGCGGATTCGGGCGGGTCGAGAAGCTGGCGTCGGGTCGCTACCGCGCGGCCTACACCGGTCCCGATGGTCGGCTCTACCGCGCGCCGATGACCTTCGATGCCAAGGACGACGCGATCGCGTGGCTCTCAGCCGGCGCGCCGAGATCGAGATGCAGGTCTGGGCTCCCGAGATCGCGGCCCGCGGCAACGGCCAGCCGCACCGTGCCGACCCTTCAGGCCTACGCCGACGTCTGGCTGGAGACGCGCAAGACCAAGGGCCGCGCGCTGCGGCCGACGACACGCGCAGCAGTACCGGATGCTCCTCGAAAGTCTACATCTACCCGACGTTCGGCGACAAGCGCATCGACAGGATCACGGTCGAGGACGTCAACGACTGGTACGACGCTCTCGCTCCAGGCCGCGAGACGATCCGGGCGCAGGCCTACAGCCTGCTGCGCACGATCTTCGCCAGCGCCGCCTCCGACGCGACCGCACCCGCTGATCCCCTACAACCCGGCGCACATCCGTGGCGCCGGCAACACCAAGCGGGTCCACAAGGTCCAGCCGGCAACACTCGAGGAGCTCTCGAGCGATCGTCGAGGAGCTGCCGCGACCGCTACAAGCTGATGGCGCTGCTGGCGGCCTGGTGTGCGATGCGGTTCGGCGAGCTGGCCGAGCTCCGCCGCGGCGACATCGACCTGCGCACCAACCGCGTGAAGATCCGCCGCGGAGTCGTCCGCGTCGACGGAGAGTTCATCGTCGGTCCGCCCAAGACCGACGCCGGCGTCCGCGACGTCGCGCATCCCGCCCCACCTGATGCCCATGGTGAAGGACCACCTCGCCGACTCACACCGGCCCCGGCAGGGACGCCCTGCTGTTTCCCGCGGCCGAGAACGACGAACTCCACATGGCGCCGTCGACGCTCTACAAGGTCTTCTACCCAGCCCGCGAGGCCGCTGGCCGCAAGGACCTGCGCTGGCACGACCTCCGCCACACCGGCGCCGTCCTCGCCGCCCAGACCGGCGCGACCCTGGCCGAGCTGATGGGTCGCCTCGGCCACACGACCCCCGGCGCCGCCATGCGCTACCAGCACGCGGCTGCCGACCGCGACGCGGAGATCGCTCGACGGCTCTCGGCGCTCGTCGAGCCGCCGGAGGCCGATGACCGCGGATAGCCGGGCACTCGCGGTGGAAAGACTCAGGTCAAACGGTTCACGTTTGGGCGCCCCGTGATCTACGGCAAGCCCGCGACGATCATTTGGCGGTACGTGCAAAGCACCCGCTCTCCATCACGGAGAGCGGGTGCTTGCGGCGGACAGACGGGCACTCGGTGACATAGGCACCCTCGACCTTTGCGCAGACGGTGGCGAACAAGGGGGCCATGGCTGCGGGCATGGAGTAGCACGACCCCCTGGGGGGCCTCGTTCTCCTCCAGCTCCTCGGCAGCTTCCGCCCCATCGGGGCGCAGTGGCGGCCGGGCCAGGCCAGCACACCCGCGACGCCGTGGGCGCCGTTGGGAATGCTGACCTGTTGGGCGGCCTCGTCGCCGGTGAACTTCATCCAGCGATTGTCCATCCGCAGGCCGAAGACCCGCGACGAACGGACAATCGCCCTCCACATCATCCGGCTTCCGACTTTGGATCTCGGGGCGCCCAGTTTGCGACTCGAGAGGGGGACCGAGGTTGGCCGCACTGGACCTTGCGCTCGCTGTCGACATCGGCGGCACCAAAATGGCGTCCGCACTAGTCGACAGGACGGGAAAGCTACTCGAGAGCTCCGTTTCTCGAGAAGCCACTGGTGCTGCGGAAAGAGACCTGCTAGTCGCTCGGCTGACAGCGATGGTTCACAGCACGATGCTGGCGGCGCCTCGAGGTGCTTCGGTGTTGGGGGGTGGCATCGGCTGCGCCGGGCCAATTGTGGGCGCTACGAACTCGACAGAGTGCACGAACCTGCCAGGTTTCGAGGGCCTGGACCTGATTGCGATGGTGCGCGGCATTGTTGCGGAAGCGGGCTTGATGTCCGGTATCGAAGCAGCCTGTGACGGCGGGCTTGTATTGGTCCTGGATGGTCAGTGCTCCGCGCTGGCGGAGGCGTGGTTGGGGGTGGCTCGTGAGGCGTCCAGCTCGATGTTCGTCTTGGTATCGACTGGCGTCGGTGGAGGCATCGTCCTGAACGGCAGGCTCCTCCGAGGGAAGAGCGGCAACTGCGGCCACGTCGGCCAGATCCAAGTCGAGCCAAGGAAGCCTGGGGCAGTCACCCTGGCGCACACCCTCGATCAACTCGCCTCCGGTCCCGCGTCGATACGTTGGGCGCGTAGTAGAGGTTGGACGGGCACGAACGGCCTCGATCTAGGCAGGGACGCAATGACCGGCCACCCAGTCGCAGTTGGGGCGGTCCGTCGGTCGGCGACGCTGGTTGGGGAGACGATCGCTAGTCTGTCGGCGCTCCTTGACCTCGAAGTCGTGGCGGTCGGCGGAGGGTTCTCCGAGGTGACGTCGGACTATGTCGACCTTGTGGCTGGTGTTGTTAGTGAGTGCTCCTTCATGCCGCACACGTCGTCGACCCTGGTGAAGCGGTCCGGCCTGGGGACGGCAGCATCGCTGATCGGCGCTGCAGCGGCGTATTGGACCGCGTCGGGAGCGCCGACTAGTGCTCGGTAGTGAGGTTGTCGAGTTGAATCTCCACTCGAAGCCGCGCCTCGGGATCGGTCCGATGTCGCGCAGGACGGTGGACGCGGTCATTGCGGTTTCAGAGGCGCGGCGCTGCCCGATCATGCTTGTCGCTAGCCGCCGCCAAGTCGAGTGCTCCGACCTCGGGGGCGGCTACGTCGAGCGTTGGACGACCGAGCAGTTTGCTGCATACGTACGGCGGCGGGCCCAGAGTGGGCAGACCATGCTCTGCCGGGACCATGGCGGCCCATGGCAGCACCCGTCTGAGGCGGGCAGCCCTGAAGTGTTCGCTCTTGCGAGCGCTGCCCGGTCAATCCGCGCGGACATCGATGCCGGCTTCGACCTGATCCATATCGACACCTCGCAGGATCAGTATGGGCCAGCGTCACCAGAGATGGCGGCTAACCGGCTCGTGGGCTTGTACGGGATGGCGTGGGAGCACGCGCAGTCGCTAGGGCGACGGATTTGAGTTCGAGGTGGGGTTGGAGTCACAGGACGCGGGCTTCGGTGATCCGACGGTATTCGACGACTATGTCGGAGACCTGCTTCGGCGTCTCGAGGCTGATGGGCTTCCAATGCCTCGATTCGTAGTGGGCCAGACCGGCACGAAGGTGCTCGAATTCGGCAATGTAGGTGCGCTCGTCAGGGCAAGGCGAGATGGCCGGTCAGATCGTGCGAGCCGTCCGCTCGATGTCGAAGACGTGCCGTCGGCATGGAGTGGGCCTGAAAGCACACAACGTTGACTACCTCAATGAGCTGGATCAGCGAGTACTCGCGGGCAGTGGTGTTGATGCCTTCAACATCGCGCCGGAGTTCGGGGTGACGGAGACTCGGGTGTTGTTGGCCGCGATGAGGAGGCATGGCCACGGCTGGGCAGCGGACGAGATCGCTGAGATCGCTGATAGATCTGGTCGCTGGAGGACGTGGACATCTCGCCCTGAGCTGCTGGGCGAGTCTGACCGGGCCGAGTTGGCTGGTCACTATGTGTTTTCGGAGCCTCGAGTGGCGCACTTGCGTTCAGTCTTCGATGACGACATCGATCGGCGCCGCCTTCCAGACCACTGCTTTGTTCGGCTGGTCCATCTTGTGGACGGCTACGTCTCGGCCTTCAGCTCAGCGCCGGTCGGGCGCTCGCCCGGTTAGCGGCTCGATGATCGTCCACAGCGACCCGACGGTCTGGAAGTTCTCCCGGGTGAGGTCTTGTTCTGGCACATGGACCGCTAGCGCTTCTTCCAGGCCGACGAGTAGCTGCACTTCCGAGGGAGTCGAACCCGAGTTCAGTGAGGCTTACCTGAAGGTCGACTGTGTCTTCCCGGTGTGCGGCGGTCAGCATCGATCTGACGATGTTGATGTAGTTGCTCAGTGTCGCGCTCATGTGTGCCGCCGGACGCTGTCGTTGGAAGGTTCGGGGAGGTTGAGTTCGGCGCGGATGTCGGTTGGCCACTGCCCTATCGCTGCTCCGTGCCGTCGGCACAGCGCCATCGCTGTCCGCTCCAGTCCGAGTCCGACGCATCCTGAGTGGGCCATGCTCCCGTCGGGCAGGTGGATAGCGAACTGTGTTCCGAACCTGGCTTGGTGCAGGTTGGCTGAGGAGAGCGCGGAACCGCGGTTGCCCTCCAACTGTTCCCACATGTCGAAGACGAGCTCCCGCTTCGTCTCGGCGTCGAGTTGCAGTTCCGATCGCAGAGTCCCTCGGCGACCTGCAAACGAGTCTGATGCGATCACGGAGTCAGCCTCGATTCCCCAGGTAGTAAGCATCGCCATACACCGCATGAACGCTGTGTCGATTTCGGCGCGGACTCGCTCAGGGTTGCCGATAACGACGACCTCGGTCTGGCGGAAGACCACGAGGCGCATCGGGTCGCGCGAAGGCTCGTTTCGGAAGACGAACCCCTCGGCCCAGCCCGTCAGGTCTTGGACCGTGGAGTCCGCGAGTCTGGCGAAGACGGCGTGGCATGCGGCGCCCGGTAGCGCGAACTGTGCAGTCCTCGCTCCGGCGGCTTCGTCCACCGTCGTGACGAACCCGGCCAGGTGGGGAACGTGGTTGCGTAGCCCGAGGTATCGACCACAGCGCGGGGAACGACAGGCGGAGTCCGGAAGGTCATGTCCCTCTCTCGTACCACGCATCGGCCGAAGGCCTTGGATATGCCGGCCACGAGGGACTCGAAATCCTCGGTCCATGAGTACCCGTCCGAGCGGGGAGCACGGGAAAGGAGTCCGCCGGCCTCCAGTGATTCCTCGAAGGCGCGGTATGCCTCTTGCAGAGAAGTCACCGGACCAGTCCGATCTTCGCGTGGCTGACGCGCGCATTGTTTAGCAGCAGACGGTCGTTCGAGACCATGAGCGGCGCAGACAGCGCATCGCGTACGTGCCGTTCGACGCTGAACTCACCGTGGGTTGAGTACCCCTCAATCCCGATGAGTCGGAGGCATCCGGTCGTGACGTCGACGACGGTCTGCGAAGCCAAAATCTTCATCTGGTTGGCGTGGATGGGGCCCATTAGGCCACCTACCCCGTCGTCAAACCGTGCCGCGCTTACGTTGATTTGGGAGGCAAGGATCTCTAACTGTTGACGGAGTTCGGCTAGGCGCAGCGACGTGACCGTGCCGGCGGGTGAACCCTCAGCCCTGGGACGGTTCCGCACCCAGTCCAGTGTCACGTTCAGTGCTTCAGTGGCGATGCCCAGCCATGCCGCCGACCAGAGGGTGTGCGAAGCGGCGACCTCTGTCGAAGATGCGATTCGCTGTAGGGGTCGGTAAAGATCAGTCCGGGTTCGAGTTCAGCCTCGAGCTGAAATGCGTGGCTGCACGTGCCCCTCAAACCCATGGCCTGCCACGTGGCGCCTCGATCCATTGTCATCTGGGGCGCGGGGCACAGCGCGAGAACCTGGTTGTCAGCGACCGCTTCGGGGTCGCGCCGCGCAGTCACTAGGATGGCGTCTGCTTCCTCGCCGTAGGAGATGAACGGTGCATCCTTGGCCAGGGAGAGTTCCGGGCTGCGACCGGTCACGGCGCACATGCTCTTGCCGACGTCACCTCGAGTGCCGCGCTCCGTGGTGCACGAGGCGACGGCCATTGCTCGGCCACGGCCTGTGCGGCGATCGCCCGAAGCAACCCGGAGTGTGCGTGTCGCCGGATGATTAGCGCCTGGGCCTGGTGCATGGCGAAGATCGACCCGGATGATCCGCATCCTGCAGCGATTCGCCTCGTGGCGGCCGCGAGGTCGGTGAGGGAGGCATCGCTTTCGATTGCCCATCCCAAGAGGCGCGCTTCACGCATGGCGTTGACCGCCTCAATCGGGAATCGAGCGTCGGCGTCGACCTGCTTGGCGTGGGCCCGGGCGACCCTGGCGACTTCGGCAACGCCAGGCCACCCTTGGTCTTGATCGTTTACGGTCCCCACTCAGTTCTCCTGTTCGAGGTGACTCGCCTCAGGCGGCAGTGATCAACCTAGTTGTGGGCGGCGGCCTTGCACTTGCTATTCGAGTGACCCATGGACCGATTTCTAGGCAACAGTAATGCCGTACAGGTGCGGCGGCTGGCCGCCACTGGCGCTCAACCCGGCTGTTCTAGGCAATCCGCTGGAGTGGTTGAGCGCGTCACGGATCTCATTAGCGTGGGCGCCTTCGTCGTGAGGGTGGACGGCTACTGTGGGCGAATCGTCGCTCTGGCTCGCACCCCGCCTTAGCGGGAGGCATAGCCCATGTGTAGATCCCGCTCCAGACAAGTCACGCATGGACACGAATATCGCCGCAGACCGGATTCGCCAGACATGGCCCCTGTCATTCAACCAGTTGGAGCGATTCTGCACGCCTAATGCGCCCCTCCGCTCGAATGACTACGTACGACGCGAGTTGGACATTGATGGACAGATTGACCTGGGCCGCTCGCTCGGCCATCGACGATGTGCGCCGACTGATCCAGTCCTGTGCTACGAGTTCTATCGGGCTGGCCAGCAGACACGCATGAGGTTGTCTGCGTCGAGCGACTTGGAGGCACGCGGCGCACTGCCCGGCGGAGGAAGACTCAATCGATGTCGCCTCCGCGAGGCTGCTAGGCGGTCGGTGCGCGGAGGTAACCGGTGGAAACGCCAACCAGGCGGTTCGCACCGCCTGCCGCTAATCGCCGACCGGCTCGGGTCATGGACGCCAAGATCGGCGTCCCTCGTTTTCCACGACATCTTTAACGCCTACGCTCGACCGGTCGATCGCCGCTCTCAGCAGGACTTGGCGGAAGACATCCCATGGAGCTTTGGCAAGTGGGTCGAATGGGAACAAGCACATGTAGCGCGCCGTTGGCCGACACTGACTTCATTCTGGCGACGCAAGCTGGAGAGCATCGGGCCGTTTCCAGAAATCTCTCTGCCGACGCTGACGAGTGCGCGGACCCAGCGCAGCCCCGCGCACATTCAACCTCGCCCTCACGACTTGGGAGAACGAGGCCGCGCACGCCCTCGTGGACAAGCTCGATGCACCCGAGTTTCCCTAATGAGCGCACTGCTCAAGACCGCCATTTTCGCGTTGCGAATGCTCCACCAGCCCGGCGCTTCTACGTCCGTGGCTGCATTTCGGCGCATTCGCCAACCGGCTTCCGCGGGGTGTCTCCGACGCTGTCGGAGGATTATCGCCAACTCTGCAGTCGTGCGCATCCACACTCAACCGCGTCGACACCCTTGATGCTGCCGTCGCACGTGAGGCACAAGAGCTGTTTCTCGCATCCTGCCACCAGGACATGCCGCACGCTCTGATTGTCAAAGACCTCGACACCGCGC
>CAWJJD010000002.1:0-2003465 GCA_963843075.1 uncultured Actinomycetota bacterium
GTCCTCCTTCACGGCTTCCCCGCCACCTCCCTGATGTTCCGCCATCTCATCCCGCGCCTCGCGGACCGGTGGCATCTGGTCGCACCCGACCACCGTCGGCTCCGGCCTTTCCGAGCTCGCCGGTCCGATGAGTTCGCCTACACCTTCGACTCGCTCACCGACGTGACCGAGCGCTCCTAAACAGCTCGGCATCGACCGATACGCCCTCTACGTCCACGACCACGGCGCCCCGATCGGATGGCGCCTGGCATTGCGGCCACCCGACGCCGTCTCAGCGATCATCACTCAGAACGGCAACGCCTACGAAGAAGGGCTTCAACCGGAGTTCTTCGAGGTGGTCCGCGACTACTGGCGGGATCAGACCCCCGAAACCGAAGGCGAAGTCCGGCAGGCGCTGACTGCGGAGCTGACCCGGTGGCGGTACCTCAGCGGGGTCAGCGACGAGACTCTGTCGACCCGACCACGTGGGTCCACGACCATGACCTGCTCTCGCGGCCCGGCATCGACCGAGCACACCTCGACCTGTTCTTGGACTACGCCACCAACCTGACCCTCTACCCCGACGTCCAGCGCTACTTTCGCGACAGCAGGTACCCCTGCTCGCGATCTGGGGACAAGAGCGACCCGATCTACGGGCCCGCCGGCGCGCTTGCCTTCGCGACGGACCTGCCAGACGCGGAGATGCATCTCGTCGCCGGAGGGCACCTCCTCCTCGAGAGCGCCCTGGACACCGTCGTGCCCCTGATCCGGGATTCCTCAAGGCCCAGCTCTGAGACGGGCAACTGGCGCGGGCATCCAGGGACGATGCCACCGATCGAGGGTCGGCAACAAGCGTGCTTCGTCCATTCTGGACCCGCAACGCATGCACAGATCGGTCACTAGCCGTCCACGCCCTCTTCCTAGCGTCTTCGGCGATGGGGGAACGCTCCTGGGGACCGCTACCTCTCAGTGAGAGCCATCCCGACGACCGTCGCTGGCGTCCCAACGAAGGAGAACAACATGTCCGACACGCCCACTGTGGTTCTGGTCCATGGCGCTTTCGCCGACGCCTCCAGCTACGGCCCGTCGCGGCCGAGCTGCTGCCGAGGGCACCAAGGTGGTGGCCCCGCCCGTCCCGAACCGCAGCCTCGCCAGTGACGCGGCCTACATCGCATCCGTCGTACGCCAGATCGAGGGACCTGTCGTCCTGGTCGGTCACTCCTACGGCGGTGCAGTGATCACCGTGGCCGGAGTCGAGAAGAACGTGGTGGGCCTGGTCTATCTCGCCGGCTATGCATTGGACGAGGGGGAGAGCCTCGGCGAGCTCCAGGGCCGCTTCCCCGCCCCGCCGTTGGCAGAGGCCCTTGTCTACACCCCGTTCCCGGTCGCAGGGTCCGATCAGCCCGGCATCGACGTGTCGGTCGATTTGCCCGGTTCCCCGAGATCTTCGCCGCGGATGTGGACCCCCATCTCACGCGGGTTTTGGCCGTCTCCCAGCGCCCGCTCGCCGGAGCGGCGTTCGGGGAGCCGGCCAGTCCGCCGCCTGGAAGACGAAGCCCGCGTGGGGTGTCGTCGCCGCTGCCGACCTCGCCATCAACCCCGACGTCGAGCGGTTCGGTTACGAGCGCGCCCAGATGAAGGTCACCGAGATCGACTCCTCTCACCTGGTGATGCACGCCCACCCGAGCGAGGTCGTCGGCGTCATCCGTGAGGCACTCGCCTCCGTCGCCGTGCAGCGCTGACCACCTCCACCACACATCAATCATCAATCAAGGAGTCAAAGTGAAGACGTTCCCATGGCGGCACCCGGTCAAGCTCGGCCTGTTGCTGCTCACCACAGTGCTGGCCCTCGCCGGCATCTTCGCCACCCAGGCGACCAGCAGCGCGGACAGCCCGGCGTCCTCTGCGAGGACGGCCCATTCCAGCGGCCCCAAGCCCACGGTCGTTCTCGTCCATGGCGCCTGGGCAGACTCCTCGGGGTGGGCGAAGGTGATCCGTGGACTGCAAAGTCGGGGATACCAGGTCCTGGCGCCTTCGATCCCGCTGCGCGGCTTGCGGGCGGACTCGGAGTACCTCGCCGCCTTCCTGCGCGACCGGACCACCGGTCCGATCGTGCTCGTCGGGCACTCGTATGGAGGAGCGGTCATCACGAACGCCGCCAGGTCCGACAAGGACGTCAAGGCCCTCGTGTACGTCAACGCCTTCGTTCCTGACCAGGGAGACAGCGTCCTGGGGATGCTCGACCCCAATCACCAGATCGACCCCGCGGACCTATTCGACTTCGTGCGCTACCCGGGTGCGCCCAAGGACGACTACGACCTCTACCTCAAGCAGGACGTGTTCCCGGACGCCATCGCCAACGGGATCCCAGCACGGAAGGCGAGGGCCCTGGCCGCGGCGCAGCGACCGGTCACGTTCAGCGCGCTCACCGCAGCCTCGGGGGCACCCGCGTGGAAGTCGCTGCCCAGCTTCTATCTCCTGGGGACCCAGGACCACATCGTCCCGGTCGACCTGCAGCGCTCGATGGCGCAGCACGCAGGCGCACGGATCACCCGCGTCAGGGCGGGGCACCTGCCGATGGTCACCGACGCAAAGGCCGTGGAGGCCCTGATCGTCAAAGCCGGACGGTTGAAGTAGCAGGGTTTTCATCCACGGGGTCTCGCCTCGGGCCGCCTACGCTCTGCGCAGGTGGTCCGAGGCTGACGTGGTCGTGACGTCCACGCCTCGGAACCCCACAATGTCGAGGGATTCCTAGGGCGAGCGCGCCGTCGTACCCTGAACGCGCTCGTCTTCGCGTTCCTGTTTCAGATCGCGTGGGCGAGGCCCTCTTCGCGACATTCAGGAAGTCGAGAATCGTGAGTGCACGACCAGCGTCCTCGGCAGTCACGCCTCAGCCGTCCGGGGAGGCCGCCGTGCGCCTGCGGATCCTCGGGCCTTTGCGGGTCTGGCGCGACGGTGTCGAGGTAGGCACCGGCCCGCGGCAGCAGGCCTATCTCTTGGCCCTGCTCCTGGCCCGAGAGGGGCGGCCGATCAGCACCGACGAACTGGTGGACCTGATCTGGCAAGAGGACGCCCCGGCCGGCGCTGTGAACGTGATTCACAAGTACGTCGGAGCGCTGCGGCGTCAGCTCGAACCCTCCCTTCGTTCCCGAGCAGCTGGCTCGTACATCCTTCGACGCGGTAGTGGCTATCTGTGTGCGGCTGGCCCGGGGGCACTCGACTTGGTCGATTTTCGGGAGCTTGTTGCATCAGCCCGAGTCCAGATGGAGGAGGGGCGCGACGACGTTGCCCTCGACCGGTACGTCCGCGCGCTTGGCCTGTGGGAAGGCCCCGCGGGCGAGGGACTGGTCCACGGTCCGGCGGCGACCGCCATCTTCGCAAGGCTCAACGATGAGTTCCTCGCCTCGTGCGTACTCGCGTCGGAACTCGCCGTGGCAGTGGGACAGGCGCAGCGAGTGTTGTCGCCGCTTCAGCTGGCGGCCCGGATGGCACCGTTTCATGAGCCGGTACAGGCGAGCCTCGTAACGGTCCTGGGTGCTGCTGGTCAGCAGTCGGATGCCTTGGCGGTCTTCCGCGAGGTGCGCGGCCGGCTCGCAGACGAGCTCGGTCTCGACCCGGGGACGGTGCTGGAGGCCGCGCACCGGCGGGTGCTGAGTCAGGACCTCACACCATGGGTCGAACCGGACGCTGTCGACACGGCACGTGATGAACCACCCGCAGCATCGCCGTTGTCAGCCGAAGCAGGAGGTACGTCGCTGGTCGGCCACCTGGTGGGCCGAGTCGCTGAGCTCGCGGTGCTGCGAGACGCGATGGCACAGGCGGATGCAGGTGAGAGGGGGCTCGTTTTCGTCGAGGGGGAGCCTGGTGTGGGCAAGACACGGCTCTTGGAGGAGATCGCCGCCGAGGCAGGGGGACTCGGCGCGCTGGTGGTCTGGAGTTCATGCCTGGAGGGCGGAACGCCCTCGATGTGGCCGTGGGTGCACATCGTGGACACGGTGCTGGGTCGACTCACCCCTGCAGTCAGAGAACGATGGCTCGCCGGCGAGCTCGGTCGCCTGATGGCACCTATTGGCGATGCCCTTCCCAGCGAGACGAATCAAGGGGGCACAGCACAGTTTCGCCTGTTCGAGCAGGTGCACTCACTATTGGACAGCGCCTTTGCCCAGCGACCCCTGGTGCTGGTCATCGATGATCTCCAGTGGGCTGACGAGGCTTCGCTGCGCCTGCTGAGCCACCTCGCGTTGCGATCTCCGAAGGGCACTCTGATCCTTGGCGCCCTCCGCGACCGCGCGCCCGTCCTGAGCGCGGAACTAGCAAAGACGCTCGCAGAGATGAGCCGAGTGCCCGGCCAACGACGCATCCGGCTCGGTGCGCTCGGCCTGAGCGAGGTGGCCGAGCTGGTCCGCCGCGAGACTGGCCACCTGCCCGATCCTCGTGCCGCACGCAGCATTCTGGCCCGCACGGACGGCAACCCCCTCTTCGTCCAAGAACTGTCCCGGTTGCTGTCAACCGGCAGCCAGCTCACCGAAGCAGCGGCATCCCAGCCAGGAGTGCCTGCCACCGTGAGGGATGTCGTGCTCAACCTGGTGTCGAGGCTCGACGAGGCCGCCAAGGAGCTACTCGAACTCGCCGCCCTGATCGGCCGGGATGTCGGGCTCGGGTTGCTCGCGCGGGCCGGCGATCTCGACGTTCACGCGTGCCTGGACCGCCTCGAGGCGGTCCAGGCACTGGGTTTGCTCGGCCCTGCACCGGGCGATCCGTTCTCGCTACGCTTCGCGCACGACCTGGTGCGCGAAGCGGTCTCCGCCGACATCTCACCACCGCGCGCCTTGGCTCATCATCTGCGAATCGCTGACGCCCTGGACGACGACTCGGTGGACGAATCGGTTGTCGAGCGACTTGCCTTCCACCTGTGGGCAGCCGCTCCGCTGGGGGAACCGACGAGGACGGTCGCCGCGCTGAGGCGAGCGGGTCGCCGAGCAGCGGTCAAGACGGCACTCGACGTAACGGAACGACACCTGCGATCAGCCGTTCACGTGGCGCGGACCGCCGGCCTGGCGGAGCTTGAGCTGGCTGCTGTCTCGGAGCTCATCTCGGTGCTCCAGATGAGCTCGCCGCACGGCAGTGCAGCGATTGAACTTCAAGAACGGGCCGAAAGCCTGGCTTTCAGCCTGGGGCGGCAAGAGGAGGCCACGGTCCTGCTCTACTCCCGATGGATGGCCTTCGCCTTCGGCACTCAGTACAAGCGCGCGGGAGGCCTGGCGCAGCGGCTGCTCGAGGAAGGCAGCGCCTCCTCGATCCCCGTCGTCAGGGCACTTGGTCTGCAAGCGTGGGGTCTGCAGGAGGTGAGTGCAGGACGTGTAGGAGAAGGCTTCCGATACCTGACCGAAGCGAACCCAGGCTCGCTCATAGTTCCCGTCCAGCGCACGGACGACGTCGTTTGGTACAACCAGCAGCTGTCCGCACTCGGGATGCTGGCTGAGACGACCGCAGTGCACGGTGACGTCGTGGAGGCCCGAGCGTTGCTCGACAGGCTGGAATCGCTGGCCGGCGAGGATCCCTACAAGATCACGATGTGGGCCGGGCACTCAGTGAGGACTGCATCAGTCGTCGGCGATCCGGCCTGGACACTGGCCGTGACGCCCAAGGGCATCGCCGCAGATCCAGAGCTGTCCTTCGGATTCTTCGGCCTGTACCAGCGCTTGGCACGCCTCTGGGCCCTGGGCATCACCGGTCACGATCCCATTGGCGCCGCGACCGAGTTGGAAGAACTGATCACCCAGCATCTCTTGGACCCGCCGCGCATGAGCATCGCTACTTGGTATGGCCTCCTGGCCGAGCTCCACCTTGCTGCGGGCGCGCACGAGTTGGCTGCCGCCTCGCTGGACCTGGCCGATCAGGCCCTCGCGACTCTTGGCCAGCGATTCGCAGAGGGCCTCATCCTGCTCAACCGGGCTCGACTGCTGCAGGCGCAGGGACAGCCGGTGGCGGTGGTCAGGGCTGCCGCCGAGGCGGCTAGAGAGCTTTCGGTGTCTCGTGAAGCACACCTGTTCGCCAACCGCGCCGAGGAGTTCTTGGACAGACTCGGCACGAGCTCCGCGAGCATCACGGCGAAGACACCACGTCGGAATCGGGGGCTGTAGATGCCGCTGGGGCCTCGCGCGCGCCAGTTCCTTGTTCCTCGGACATTCCTCAAAATGGAAAGAGGCCCTCGAAAGGGCCTCTGACCTGCATGTTTACTGTGGGCGATACTGGGTTTGAACCAGTGACCTCTTCCGTGTCAAGGAAGCGCGCTACCACTGCGCCAATCGCCCCAGGGTGGTGCTGATATGTAGTTCGAGGTGGGTACGGGATTCGAACCCGTGTTGACGGATTTGCAGTCCGTTGCCTCGCCTCTCGGCCAACCCACCGCGGAGGCTTCGGCTTTCTCTCCGAGCGGACGACGAGGCTCGAACTCGCGACCTCAACCTTGGCAAGGTTGCGCTCTACCAACTGAGCTACGTCCGCTTGCGACCGCCGGTCTCCCTGCGGTGCGAAGGAAACCATAGCCGAAGTGCCCGGTGCGACAAACTCGGCCCTACCCCCGCGGGTCGGGCTGCGGCGAGGCCCCGACCACGCGGACTAATGTCGACCGCATGCACGCCTGGGTCAACGGCCAGATGCTCACCGATGCGCAGTCGCCGGCCATCGTCGTCTCCGACCACGGGCTCACCGTGGGCGACGGGGTCTTCGAAGCCATCAAGGTGGTCGACGGCCGTCCGTTCGCCCTGACACGCCACCTCGAGCGCCTTGCCCGCTCTGCCGCCGCGCTCGGGCTGCCGGCACCCGAGCTCGATCGTCTGCGTGGCGCGGTGGCTGAGGTGCTCGCCGAGGAGGAGCTGCCGCTCGGACGGATCCGGATCACCTACACCGGTGGGCCGGCGCCGTTGGGCTCTGGCAGGGGAGAGGCGGCACCGACGGCAGTGGTGGTCGCGGCGGCGATGGAGCCGACTCCGAGCACCGTGGCGGTGGCGACGGTTCCGTGGCCCCGCAACGAGAGGGGTGCCCTGGCCGGGGTGAAGTCCACGTCGTACGCCGAGAACGTGGTGGCCCTCGCGGAGGCGGCCCGCCGCGGCGCCTCGGAGGCGGTGTTCGCGAACCTGGCAGGCAACCTGTGTGAGGGGACCGGGTCCAACGTCGGCTATGTCGTCGGGGGAGAGGTGCGGACGCCGACGCTCGAGGTGGGGTGCCTGGCCGGGGTGACCCGGGCGCTGCTCCTGGAGTGGGGCGAGGTGACGGAGATCGACGAGCCGATCGAGGTGCTCGACTCGGCCGAGGAGATCTTCCTGCTCTCCACCACCCGAGACGTGCAGGGGGTGCATCGCTGGAACGATCGTGACCTCGAGGCCCCCGGACCGGTCACCCGCTCACTGATGGAGCTGTGGGCGACCCAGGAGGCCGAGGACGTGGACCCGTGAGGGTCGGCGGACTCAGCTCCTCCAGGTGAAGGTCAGCTGTCGAGCAGCTGGATGAGCTCGTCGTCGAAGTCGACGAAGGAGCTCTCCTGGCCGTCCGGGACCGAGCTCATCATCGCGTTCACGAAGTTCGTCACGTTGCGCGAGCTCGCCTGGACGAGGAGCTCGCCGTCGGGGGAGCACAGCTCGATGATCACGACGGCGCTGCCGTTGGAGCTGAGGCAGGGCCACACGTGCACGTCACCGTCGCCGGTGGGCTCGTAGAGACCCTCGATGAGCAGCTCCCGGCCGAACGTCCAGAGGACTTCCTGCACACCAGTCCGAAACACCATGGTGACGGCGTACGGGTCGGCCGGGTCGAAGACCAAGTCGGCATCGATCGAGGTGGCTTCACCCTGCGGGTCCACGAACTCGAGCTCTACGTTCTCGGTGACGACCTGAGCGGTCTTCGTCTGCTTCATCGTTTACTCCCCTTGTTCCCTGTCCGGGACTTCCCTCCAGATGTCCCTACGCGCCCTCCACGCGATGGGGTGATTCTGCGCAGAGATTTCAAGCACCGACAGGCCATCTTCCGAAATGTCCGTTTAATCCCGGGGGTGGTCTACAAATCCTGAGCCACTGGTCTATTTTCGAGTCGCATTGGTCTAGTCAGGTTGAGGGCGAAACGTGCCTGCCAGCGCCGTGCCCTGTATGGCGTTGGAGGCCGAGCGGGGTGGGCTGTGGGCCGCCTCCGGATTCGGAGCGGCCGGACTCCTGCGCTATGGTTTCCCGCGCATCGTCCGGGGCGATTGGCGCAGTGGTAGCGCGCTTCGTTCACACCGAAGAGGTCACTGGTTCGAACCCAGTATCGCCCACCAGACAGCAGGGCTTCTGGCCCCGACACCGAGTGGTAGCGCGACGAGTTATCCGTTTGCCGGCCTGGTCGGGCGTCGATACGATCGCCGGGTTCCCCTCCCCACCACTCCAGGAGCCACCCGTGTCCCAGATCAACGTCGTCCTCGTGCACGCCGGCGCGCGTGAGGAGCGGTCGGTGGCGACGGGCACCAAGGCGTGGGAGCTGTTCCAGGACACCCCCGAGGTGATCGCCGCGCGGGTCGACGGTGAGCTGCGCGACCTGGCGCACGAGCTCACCGAGGGTGACGAGGTCGAGCCGGTGGCGATCGACACGGCCGACGGCCGCGACATCCTGCGCCACTCCACCGCCCACGTGATGGCGCAGGCCGTCCAGGAGCTGTTCCCCGACGCCAAGCTCGGGATCGGCCCGCCCGTGGAGAACGGCTTCTACTACGACTTCGACGTCGAGACGCCCTTCGTGCCCGAGGACCTCGAGAAGATCGAGAGCCGGATGCGCAAGATCATCAAGGAGAACCAGCGCTTCTCCCGGCGTCCGGTCTCCGACGACGAGGCGCGGCTGGAGCTGGCCGACGAGCCCTACAAGCTCGAGCTGATCGGGCTGAAGGGATCCGCGGCGGATGCGGCCGAAGGGGCCAGCGCCGAGGTCGGCGCCGGCGAGCTGACCATCTACGACAACATCAACCGCAAGGGCGAGGTGGCCTGGAAGGACCTCTGCCGCGGCCCACACCTGCCCACCACCAAGCGGATCCCCGCGTTCAAGCTGATGCGCTCTGCTGCGGCGTACTGGCGCGGCAACGAGAAGAACAAGCAGCTCCAGCGCATCTACGGCACCGCCTGGGAGTCCAAGGAGGCTCTCGAGGACCACCTCCACCGGATCGAGGAGGCCGAGCGTCGCGACCACCGCAAGCTGGGCCGCGACCTCGACCTGTTCAGCTTCCCCGACGAGATCGGCTCCGGCCTGGCGGTCTTCCACCCCAAGGGCGGGGTGCTGCGCAAGGAGATGGAGGACTACTCCCGCCAGCGGCACGTCGAGTCCGGCTACGACTTCGTGAACACCCCCCACATCACCAAGGGCCAGCTGTTCGAGACCTCGGGCCACCTGGACTGGTACGCCGACGGCATGTATCCGCCGATGAAGCTCGACGGCGACATCGACTACTACCTCAAGCCGATGAACTGCCCGATGCACACGCTCATCTTCCGGGCGCGGGGCCGGTCCTATCGCGAGCTCCCGCTGCGGCTCTTCGAGTTCGGCACCGTCTACCGCTACGAGAAGTCCGGCGTCGTGCACGGCATGACGCGGGCACGCGGATTCACCCAGGACGACGCCCACATCTTCTGCACGCGCGAGCAGATGCGTGACGAGCTCGCCAGCCTGCTGACCTTCGTGCTCGACCTGCTGCGCGACTACGGGCTCGACGACTTCTACCTGGAGCTGTCGACCAAGAACGAGGAGAAGTTCGTCGGCGACGACGCCACCTGGGAGGAGGCGACGCGCACCCTCGAGGAGGTGGCCACCGCCTCCGGCCTCGAGCTGGTCCCCGACCCGGGGGGTGCCGCCTTCTACGGCCCCAAGATCTCGGTCCAGGCGAAGGACGCCATCGGCCGGACGTGGCAGATGTCCACGATCCAGCTGGACTTCAACACCCCCGCCCGTTTCGGCATCGAGTACACCGCCGCGGACGGGAGCCGCCAGGAGCCGGTGATGATCCACCGGGCCCTGTTCGGGTCGATCGAGCGGTTCGTCGCGGTGCTCACCGAGCACTACGGCGGGGCCTTCCCGCCCTGGCTGGCGCCGGTCCAGGTGCAGGGCATCCCGATCGCGGACCGCCACAACGACTACCTCGCCGAGGTGGCGCAGAAGATGCGCGCCCAGGGTGTCCGGGTCGAGGTCGACGACTCCGACGACCGGATGCAGAAGAAGATCCGCAACGCCCAGCTCCAGAAGGTGCCGTTCATGGTGATCGCGGGCGACAACGACGTCGAGGCCGGCGCGGTCAGCTTCCGCTATCGGGACGGCCGCCAGGACAACGGCGTCCCGATCGACGAGGCGATCGCGCGGGTCACCGAGGCCGTCGCCTCGCGGGTGCAAGTGTGAGCACCCCGCGATGAGCGATCCCGGCGGGGTCGCCCGGACCGGGTTCGAGGGATTCGACCGGCTGTGGACGCCGCACCGGATGGCGTACGTCGCTCCCCGCGACCCGGTCGACCAGGGCTGCCCCTTCTGCGCGATGGAAGACATGCCCGTCGAGGAGAGCCTGGTCGTCGCCCGCGGCGAGCACTGCTTCGCGGTGCTCAACCTGCATCCCTACAACCCGGGCCACCTGATGGTCCTGCCGCTGCGTCACGTCGCGGAGCTCGAGGAGCTCACCCCCGACGAGGCGGCCGAGCTGATGTGCCTCACCCAGCAGGCGATCCGGGTGCTCAAGCAGGTCAGTGGTCCCCATGCCTTCAACGTTGGGCTGAACCTCGGGGGAGTGGCCGGCGGCTCACTGGCCGATCACCTGCACCAGCACGTCGTACCCCGCTGGTCGGGTGACGCCAACTTCATCACGATCGTCGGGGCCACGAAGACCCTGCCGCAGCTGCTCACCGACACCCGGGCGCTGTTGGCGGAGGCGTGGCCCGACCAGGTCAGCTGACCGGGTGCGGGTAGTCCGCTGACCTCCCCTGGAAGCTCAGGATCGCCGGGTTCGTGACGAGGCCCTCGCGGATCTCGACCGCCCGGTGGATGGTCTCGTTGGCGTCCCAGGCCTTCGGGCCGGCCATCACGACGGGCAGGAACGGCAGCAGGGCCTCGCTGTTCACCCAGGTCGCCGTGTTCCAGAGGTACGACGGACTGTGGTCCACCGCGTAGTAGTCGAGCGCGTCCTTCACCGTGAACATCGGCTCCTCGAACGTCGTGGGGCGGGCCCACTCAAAGCCCATGCCCTCGTCACAGGAGACGTCGACGATCAGGCTGCCCCGCCGGAAGGCCGCCACGTCGGAGGTCTGCAGATAGGTCAACGGTGCAGCCGTGTCCTGCAGCGTGCAGTTGACGACGATGTCGTTCTCGGCCAGGTAGGCGTCCATCGGCACCCGGCCGCGATCGGTGATCACGTGGCTGGTGTGGGGCGGCTCGGGGTCCTGGTCGAACTGCCTGATCAGCACCCGGTGGATCGGTGAACCGACCGCGGCGACCCCGCGGCTGGTGAGCACGGCGACATCGTGCACGCCGTGCGCGTTCAGCGCGGTGACCGCTCCTCGGGCGGTCGCGCCGAAGCCGATCACCACGGCGCTGAGGCGACGCCCGTAGTCACCGGTGGTGCCGGTGAGCTCGAGGGCGTGCAGGACCGAGCAGTAGCCCGCGAGCTCGTTGTTCTTGTGGAACACGTGCAGGCCCACGGCGCCGTCGATCGTCCAGTGGTTCATCACCTCGAACGCGATCAGGGTCAGTCGCCGGTCGATGGCGATCTGGGTCATCTCCGGGTCCTGGACGCAGTGCGGCCAGCCCCAGAGCACCTGACCCGGGGACATCGCGGCGACATCCTCGTGCTGCGGCTTGGGCAGCACCACGACGTCGGAGCCGGCCAGGATCTCCTCCCGGCTGGCGAACCCGGCCACGTGCTGCGCCAGCTCGCTGTCGGCGCACCGGAAGCGCTCGCCGTAGCCGTGCTCCAGGGTGATCCGTCGCTGGAGCTCACGAGGGATGCGCGCGAGGTGGTCGGGGTGGAGTGGCAGCCGACGCTCGTTCTCCTTGGCGGAGGAGCCGATCACGCCCAGAGTCAGAGGCGCCGGGCTCACTTCTTCTTGGGGTCGTGCAGGCGGTCGTGCTCGTTCTGGGCGTCGGCGCGCTTGTCGGCGCGCTTCTCCTTGATCGACTTGCCGGACTTCTTGGACATGGTCTTGCGTGGCGACTTGTCGCTCATGGGGACTCCCAGATGGGAAGCCTGAATGGCTCCGTAGTGGTGACGGTACGCCGCCTTTCGCACATCTCGGCCCGGTCGCCACCGCGGCCTCCACGTACCCGTGCCTTTTCACCCGGTCTGGCCTCTTGCCGGGCCTGATCGTCCGGAGGAATCTGGAATTCAGTGGCGGTACCGCCGGGGTGCCGCCCCGGAGAGGGAGGCAGGCGTGCACGCACGTTCGATCACCATCATGGGAGACCCGCACAGGATCGACTCGGGCATCGCTTTCGTGCGGGACGAGGTCCAGCCCGGGCTCACCGCCATGGACGGCTGCATCGGGATGTCGATGTTGGTCAACCGGGAGACCGGGCAGTGCATCGTGACCAGCGCCTGGCGCGACGAGGAGGCAATGAAGGCCAGCGACGCCGGCCTGGTGGCCGCCCGGGAGCGCGGGGGAGAGATCCTCGGCGGCCCACCCAGGGTCGAGGAGTGGGAGGTCGCCGTGATGCATCGCGACCACCAGGCTCCCGAGGGGTCCTGGTGCCGGGTCACGTGGTCTCGGCTCGAGCACGGCGACGTGGACCTGGCCATGGAGGCCTACCGGACCAACGTGGTCCCGCGACTGGAGGCGATGGACGGCTTCTGCAGCGTGAGCATGCTCGTCGACCGGATGACCGGACGGGGCTGCGGCACCGTGGCCCTCGAGTCGCAGGCCGCCTGCGAGGCGACCCGTGACCTGGCGGCAACGGTCCGCGCCGACGGGGCCAGGGCCCTGCACGCCGCCATCACCGACGTCGTCGAGTTCGAGCTCGCCATCGCCCACCTGAGGTTGCCCGAGCTCGTCTGAGGTGCCGCCCGCCTCAGCGCCTCCGGACGGACCCGGTAGCGTGCACGCGACATGTTGGACAGGTTCAAGAGCTTCTGGCAGGGCG
Source organism: uncultured Actinomycetota bacterium (assembly GCA_963843075.1). Classification (GTDB taxonomy): domain Bacteria; phylum Actinomycetota; class Actinomycetes; order Propionibacteriales; family Nocardioidaceae; genus Marmoricola. Next base: position 13,108 of record CAWJJD010000002.1, read on the forward strand.
TCATGCTGGCGCCCTTCGTCAACCTCTTCATCAGGCTCGGGATCAGCCCCGACGCGATCACCCTCGTCGGCACGGCCGGGGTCGTCGCCGGAGCCCTGATCTTCTTCCCGCAGGGTCACCTGCTCGGCGGCGTGCTGTTCATCACCGTCTTCATCTTCAGTGACCTGATCGACGGGGCGATGGCCCGCAAGCTCGGCCGTTCCTCGAGGTTCGGCGCCTTCTTCGACTCGACGCTGGACCGGATCGGCGACGCGGCGATCTTCGGTGGACTGGTGCTGTTCTTCGCCGGGCCGGGCGACGACTACCTCTACCTGTGCCTGAGCCTCTACTGCCTGGTCATGGGGGCGGTGACCTCCTATGCACGGGCTCGTGCGGAGTCGCTGGACATGCAGGCCAACCGCGGCATCGCCGAGCGTGCCGACCGCACGGTGGCGATCCTGATCGCCACCGGCACGTCCGGCTGGTGGAACCTGCCGATCATCCTCGAGGTCACCCTCTGGGGGCTCGCCGTGGCCATCACGGTCACCGTGCTCCAGCGCATCTGGATGGTCCGCCAGCAGGCGCTCGCCGAGGTCCCCGAGGCCTGAGGCCCGAGTACGGCGGAAGGCGTGCCCGGACGTAGCATGCGCCCTATGGCAGAGATCCCTTCCTCGATCCCGCAGAGCTCACCCGAGACCGGCACCTCACGCGTGAAGCGCGGCATGGCCGAGATGCTCAAGGGCGGCGTGATCATGGACGTCGTCACCCCCGACCAGGCGAAGATCGCCGAGGACGCCGGCGCCGTCGCGGTGATGGCGCTCGAGCGCGTGCCGGCCGACATCCGGGCCCAGGGCGGCGTCTCGCGGATGAGCGACCCGGACATGATCGACGGCATCATCGAGCAGGTCTCGATCCCGGTGATGGCCAAGGCCCGCATCGGCCACTTCGCGGAGGCGCAGGTCCTCCAGAGCCTCGGGGTCGACTACATCGACGAGTCCGAGGTGCTCACCCCGGCCGACTACGCCAACCACATCGACAAGTGGGCCTACACGGTGCCGTTCGTGTGCGGCGCCACCAACCTGGGCGAGGCGCTCCGACGGATCACCGAGGGTGCGGCGATGATCCGCTCCAAGGGCGAGGCCGGCACCGGTGACGTCTCCAACGCGGTCACCCACATGCGCACCATCCGTGCGGAGATCCGCCGCCTCGGGTCGCTGTCGACCGACGAGCTCTACGTGGCGGCCAAGGATCTCCAGGCGCCCTACGAGCTGGTCAAGGAGGTCGCCGAGAACGGCAAGCTGCCCGTCGTACTCTTCACCGCCGGAGGCATCGCGACCCCGGCGGACGCGGCGATGATGATGCAGCTGGGAGCCGAGGGGGTCTTCGTGGGTTCCGGCATCTTCAAGTCCGGCAACCCGGCCCAGCGCGCCGAGGCGATCGTCAAGGCGACCACGTTCTTCGACGACCCGGACGTGGTCGCGAAGGTGTCGCGCGGCCTGGGTGAGGCGATGGTCGGGATCAACGTCGAGGAGCTCCCGGAGCCCCACCGCCTCTCCGAGCGCGGCTGGTAGCCCTAGACCGGTATAGACCGGTATGAGGTATTTGTCGGATAGAGACCCATCTGTCCGTTTCGTGGTCCACGATTGCCTCACATCGCGCAAGCGATCAACCCATCCGATCCGGTGGGGTGCCGCCGCGGGGGAGGCACCCCACCGGATCTTGGCTACTGGACCTGCCGGCTGTGGTCCGGGAGCTCCTGCAACGTCCAGCCGTTGCCGTCCGGGTCGCGGAAGGTCACGAAGCGCCCCCACGGCAGGTCCTCGACGCCGTGTGCCTCGACGCCACGCGTCTGCAGGTCGGCCAGTGCCCCGTCCGCGGACCCGACCACGACCTGGACGGCCTGCAGCGAGCCTGGCTCCATCTGGCTGATGCCCTTGCCGAACGCGATCGAGCACGCCGACCCCGGGGGCGTCACCTGCACGAAGCGGGTGTCGTCGTCGACGGTCCGGTCGTGGTCGACCGGCCAGCCCAGGGTGTCGCCGTAGAACGCACGGGCGCGGTCGACGTCGGTGACCGGCAGCAGGATCAGCTCGACGCGGTAGTCGACCATGGGAGTTCTCCTTCGTGAGGGGGATGACCGTGGTCACGCTAGGTCCGCATCAGGAAGGAGACGTTCCTGATGCACGACCGGTCCGGGTCGCTCCTAGACTTCTGACGTGCCCACCACCACCATCGGCGTGCTCGCCCTCCAGGGGGATGTCCGCGAGCACCTCGCCGCGCTCGAGCGACTCGGCGTGGCTGCTCTCGGCGTACGCCGTCCCGCGGAGCTCGAAGCCTGCGACGGACTGGTGATCCCCGGCGGCGAGTCGACCACGATGGCCAAGCTCGCGCGGATCTTCGACCTCTTCGAACCCCTGCAGAAGCGGATCGGAGCCGGCATGCCGGCGCTGGGGACCTGCGCCGGCATGATCATGCTGGCCCAACGCGTGGTGGATGGCACGGTCGGGCAGGAGACCCTCGGTGGGCTCGACATCACGGTGCGGCGCAACGCGTTCGGACGCCAGGTCGACTCCTTCGAGGGCGACCTCGACTTCGCCGGGCTCGAGGCGCCCGTGCACGCGGTGTTCATCCGCGCGCCGTGGGTCGAGTCGGTCGGAGCGGACGTCGAGGTGCTTGCCCGCGTCGGGCAGGGAGAGGCCGTGGGTAGGATCGTCGCGGTCCGGCAGGGGCCGTTGATGGCCACGTCGTTCCACCCCGAGGTCGGGGAGGACGCTCGCATCCACCGCCTCTTCTGCGACCTCGTCGAAGCAAGCAGTAGGGAAGGGACGCGCTGATGTCAGGCCACTCCAAGTGGGCGACGACCAAGCACAAGAAGGCCGTCATCGACGCCCGCCGCGGCAAGATGTTCGCCAAGCTGATCAAGAACATCGAGGTCGCGGCGCGGATGGGCGGTGGCGATCTCGCGGGCAACCCGACGCTCTACGACGCGGTCCAGAAGGCCAAGAAGTCCTCGGTCCCCAACGACAACATCGACCGTGCGGTCAAGCGCGGCTCGGGTGCCGAGGCGGGTGGCGCCGACTACTCCACGATCATGTACGAGGGCTACGGCCCCAACGGCGTGGCGTTCCTGATCGAGTGCCTGACCGACAACAAGAACCGCGCGGCCATGGAGGTCCGGACTGCGATGAACCGCAACGGTGGTTCACTCGCCGACCCGGGCTCGGTCGCCTACATGTTCAACCGCAAGGGCGTCGTGATCGTGCCCACCCAGCAGGAGGGCAAGGAGGTCGGCGAGGACGACGTCCTCGAGGCCACCCTCGACGCGGGGGCCGAGGACGTCAGCGACCTCGGCGAGTCCTTCGAGGTGGTCTCGGAGGCGACCGACCTGGTGGCGGTGCGCACCGCTCTCCAGGCGGCCGGCATCGACTACGACTCCGCGGAGGCGTCCTTCGTGCCGAGCATGCAGGTCGAGCTCGACGAGGACGGCGCGGGCAAGGTGTTCCGGCTGATGGAGGCTCTCGAGGACCTCGACGACGTGCAGAACGTGTTCGCGAACTTCGACGTCTCCGACGACGTCATGGCCGCCCTCGACGCCTGATCAACCCGCGGGCGTGAGGCCGAAGAAGTCGGCCACGAGGACGCCTGCGTCCAGCTCGCGCTGGGTCCCACCCAGGATGAGTGGCGCGCGATGGTCCCGGTTGGGAACCGTGTGACCGCCGTTGGTGATCGTGTAGAAGTCCACCGGCGCCAGTCCCTCCCGACGCCACCGGGTCAACGTGGTGGACATCGGGCCGGTGGTCACCTGCTCGACCACCGGTTCGCGGGTGTGCCCGTTGCGACGAGCGAACCCCCGGGCGGAGTCGGGGGAGGAGAGCACCGGGCCGCGGGGCTTGAGGCCGAACAAGCTCGGGATCCCTCCTTCGAAGGGGACGATCGGGTCCTCGGTGCCGTTGATGACCAGCACCGGCACCGGCTGGTGCTGGTCGAGCTCGGCGGCCTCGGGCAGGACGTTCTCCGAGGTGGCGTGGTTGCTGCCGATGACGGCTGCCCCGGCGATCAGCTCGGGGGCCTGCATGATCATCCGGATCACCATCTGCCCGCCGTTGGAGAACCCGACAGCGAAGACCCGGTCCGGCGGTGCGGCGTACTCCTCGAGGAGGTGGGTGACCAGCGCGGTCAGGAACCCGACGTCGTCGATCCCGAGGTCGCGTGCCGGCGCCTGGGTGCCCAGACGGGCGTCGTTCCAGATGCCGCCGTGCGACTCGGGGTAGGCGACCAGTGCGCCCGCGTCGGCCAGCCGGTCGAACGTGTGACCGCTGAGCTCGCGGATCCCTGCGGCGTCGGAGTCCGAGCCGTGCAGCACCAGGACCAGGGCCGTGACCGGCGCGTCCGGCTCGACCACCTCGAAGGTGCGCTCGTAGCCTCCGGCGCAGAGAGTGCCTGGGTGCACGGTCACCGTCGTCACGGTAGTCGGCGGCGCCGGTGGCCCCGGCGCGTCGCACCCGGTGCCGGAGGTGGTCCCGGTTAGCGTGGTGCGAACAGGTGTTCGGACGAACCCCCTGGTCAGCCAGGGCCATCGAGTCGCGAGGAGCCAGCATGCGGGTGCTCGGCATCGACCCCGGCCTCACCCGGTGCGGGGTGGGCGTCGTCGACGGGTCGGTCGGCAAGCCGTTGAGCCTCGTGGACGTCGGGGTCATCCGCACCGGGGCCGACCAGCCGATCGAGCAGCGCCTGTGCCTGATCGAGGCGGGGATCGAGCAGTGGCTGGACGCCACCCGACCCGACGCGGTCGCGGTCGAGCGGGTCTTCAGCCAGCACAACGTCAAGACGGTGATGGGCACGGCCCAGGCCAGCGGCATCGCGCTGCTGGTCGCCGCGCGCCGTGGGCTACCCGTGGCACTGCACACGCCGAGCGAGGTGAAGGCGGCCGTCACCGGGAGCGGTCGCGCCGACAAGGCGCAGGTGGGGGCGATGGTCACCCGACTGCTCCGGCTGGCGGAGACGCCGCGCCCTGCGGACGCCGCAGACTCCCTGGCGCTGGCGATCTGCCACATCTGGCGTGGGGGAGCGACCAGCAGGATCGAGGCAGCGATGGCGGCCCACGGAGCGGGGCCGGCCGGGAGGGGAGCACGTCGATGATCGCGTTCGTGAGCGGCCGGGTGGCCGCCCTGGGCCTGACCTCAGCAGTGCTGGAGGTGGGCGGCGTCGGACTGGAGCTCCAGTGCACGCCGGACACCCTGGCCGGGCTGCGCACCGGCAGCGAGGCGACGCTGCCGACCAGCATGGTCGTGCGCGAGGACTCCCTGACCCTCTTCGGCTTCGCCGACGAGGACGAGAAGCAGATGTTCGAGCTCGTGCAGACCGCGAGCGGTGTCGGGCCCAAGCTGGCTCAGGCGATGCTCGCCGTGCACCGACCCGAGACGCTGCGCCGGGCCGTGAGCAGCGATGACGTGCGGACCCTCACCGCCGTGCCCGGCATCGGGCAGAAGGGGGCCCAGCGGATCATCCTCGAGCTGCGCGACCGGATCGGTCTTCCCGGGCAGGTCTCCGGCCCCGCACCTCAGCGTGCCTCCGGTGTCCACGACTGGCAGGGCCAGGTCCAGGCCGGTCTGGTCGGTCTGGGCTGGTCGACCAAGGAGGCCGACCGTGCCATCAGCGAGGTCGCTCCCGAGGCCGAGCAGATGAGCACTCCTGACGTCGCGCTGCTGCTGCGCTCGGCGCTGAGGACGTTGAGCAAGGCGTGAGTCGATGAACGAGTCCGAGCTCGACGAGGCCGAGCTGGCCTACGTGACCAGCCGCCCCCTCACCGACGTCGACGCCGACGGTGACGAGCGGGTGGTCGAGGCCGCGCTGCGTCCGCGCACGCTCGACGAGGTCGTCGGACAGGACCGGGTGCGCGAGCAGCTCTCGCTGCTGCTCGACGCCGCGCGAGCGCGGCAGGCGGCTCCTGACCACGTGCTGCTCAGCGGTCCTCCGGGACTCGGGAAGACCACCCTCGCCATGATCGTGGCCGCCGAGATGAGCGCCCCGCTCCGGCTCACGAGTGGTCCGGCGATCACCCACGCCGGGGACCTCGCGGCGATCCTCTCCGGGCTCAACGAGGGCGACGTGCTCTTCGTCGACGAGATCCACCGGATGTCGCGGCCGGCGGAGGAGATGCTCTACATGGCGATGGAGGACTTCCGCGTCGACGTCGTCATCGGCAAGGGCCCGGGCGCCACGGCGATCCCGCTGGAGATCCCGGCCTTCACGATGGTCGGGGCGACCACGCGAGCCGGCCTGCTGCCCGGTCCGCTGCGTGACCGCTTCGGCTTCACCGCCCACCTGGAGTTCTACGAGCCTGCCGACCTCGAGCGCATCGTGAACCGCTCGGCCGGTCTCCTCGACGTCGACCTCCGCCCCGAGGGCGCCGCCGAGATCTCGGGCCGGTCGCGGGGCACGCCCCGGATCGCCAACCGCCTCCTGCGACGCGTCAGGGACTTCGCCGAGGTGCGCGCCGACGGCGTGGTCACCCGGGACCTCGCCCGGGCGGCGTTGACCCTCTTCGAGGTCGACGAGTCCGGCCTCGACCGCCTCGACCGGGCGGTCCTCGACGCACTGTGCCGCCGGTTCGGCGGGGGACCGGTCGGCGTCAGCACACTGGCGGTGGCGGTCGGCGAGGAACGCGAGACCGTGGAGGAGGTCGCCGAGCCGTTCCTGGTCCGGCGTGGCCTGCTGGCCCGCACGCCGAGGGGGCGGGTGGCGACCGGCGCCGGGTGGCAACACCTCGGTCTGGTCCCTCCCGAGAGCGCCTGGAACTCCGACCCGGTCCTGTTCGAGCCGGAGTCCGAATGACCCGGTGATCCCGGTTACACTTCATTTTCGGTGCCTGACCGGGCTTCACAGGGCTGCTCCCGCTGGAGTCGGCGCACCCAAGGACCCTGTTCCCTCGTATTGGAGACTCTGACGTGCCTGCCTACGCGCAGTTGCTCGTGATCCTCGTGGCGTTCCTCGGCTTCTGGGCCATCGTCATGCGGCCCGCCCGCAACCAGCAGAAGAAGGTCCAGAACCTGCAGCAACAGCTCGAGGTCGGCCAGGAAGTCGTCCTCTCCGCGGGGATCTTCGGGACCATCCGATCGTTGAGCGAGACGCGCGCCGAGATCGAGGTGGCGCCCGGCACAGTCATCACGGTGGCTCGCCAGGTCGTCGTACGACGCGCGGACGAGCTCGAGGACACCACCAGGCCGGAACCGACCGGCCCGCAGGCAAGCGAGCCCGAGGCAGTCGATTCCGACCCCTCCGGGCCGAGCGACACGACCGGTCCCACCCGGACCGAGGACTGAGGAGACCCAACACCGTGGCGAAGAAGACCCCACGTCCGGGACGCACGCTGCTGATCTTCGGACTGGCGATCGTGCTGCTCTACGGGCTGGCGGCGCTCGGCCAGACCTGGAAGCCACGTCTGGGACTGGACCTCGAGGGCGGCACGCGGATCACGCTGTCCGCGATCCCCCAGAGCGGTGCCATCACCCAGGCCAAGCTCAAGCAGGCAGTCAGCATCGTCGACGCCCGTGTCAACGGCAGCGGGGTCTCCGAGGCGGAGGTCTCGACCCAGGGTGACCGCAACATCATCGTCGAGATCCCCGGCAAGAACGCCTCGAGCCTGGTCGATGCGGTCAAGCGCACGGCTCAGCTGAGGTTCCGCATCGTGGCCGGCCAGCCCCAGCCCGGCACCCCCGCCCCGAGCGGGACCCCCAGCCCGAGCCCCTCGGGCGCGTCGAGCCCGTCGAGCCCGTCGAGCCCGTCGAGCAAGGCCTCCCCGTCGACCAAGGCCAAGCCCAAGAAGTCGGCCAAGGCCAACCCCCGGCCGGCCCCCTTCGCCAAGCAGGCCACCCCCTCTCCGACACCGTCGGCACCGGCCACCCCGCAGGCCCCGGCAGCCTCCCAGGCACCCGAGCCCACCGCCAAGGGCGCCTCCGTCGACGACCCGCTGGCGTGGTCGCAGAACCCGGGCAACGAGTGGCTGCAGAAGTTCTCCGAGTTCACCTGCCCGCCCAAGGGCAAGGCCTCCGCCCCCGTCGCCGACCCCGCGGACCAACCCTTGATCACCTGCAACGAGGACGGCCTGAAGTTTCTGCTGTCCAAGGCGGTGCTCGAGGGCACCGAGCTGAAGTCGGCGTCCTACGGCATCCCGCAGAACGGCACGACCTACGCGGTCAACCTGGGCTTCAAGGGTTCGGCGCGCAACAAGTTCGGCGACGTGAGCACCGCCCTGAACCGCAACGGCGGCACCTTCGCGATCGTGCTGGACGGTCAGGTCATCTCCTACGCCGGCGTCAACGAGCCCATCCTCGACGGCAACGCCCAGATCACCGGTGACTTCTCCGAGTCCGAGGCGCGCTCGCTGGCGAACTCCTTGAAGTACGGCGCGCTGCCGCTGAAGTTCTCCACCAGCGTCGAGACGATCGGCCCCTCCTTGGCCGGCAACCAGCTCTCGGCCGGCATCTACGCGGGCATCATCGGCCTGGCGATCGTGATGCTCTACTGCCTGCTCTACTACCGGGGCCTGGGACTCGTCGTGATCGCCTCGCTGATCGTCGCGGGCATCACCACCTACGGCGTCGTGCTCGTGCTCGCCAAGGCAGCGGGCTTCACGCTGACCCTGCCCGGCATCGCGGGCCTGATCGTGGCGGTCGGCATCACGGCCGACTCGTTCATCGTCTACTTCGAACGAATACGTGACGAGATGCGCGACGGCAGATCGATGCGGGTCGCGGTGGAGACCGGCTGGGCCCGCGCCCGGAACACCTGTCTGGCCGCCGACGCCGTCTCGATCCTGGCAGCCGTGGTGCTCTACATCTTCGCCATCGGGGTCGTGCGCGGTTTCGCCTTCGCCCTCGGCATCAGCACGCTCATCGACATCGCGGTGTTCTTCTGGTTCACCAAGCCGATGATGACCCTGCTGGCCCGGCGTACGTTCTTCAACAGCGGGCACGCGCTGTCAGGCCTCTCCGCCGAGACTCTCGGCGTGGACGACATCCCCAGCAACGTGCGACTGTCCGGAGGGAGGGCCTGATGGGCAAGATGAGCCGACTCGGCAACGCGCTCTACGAGGGCGACGTCTCGATCGACTTCGTGGGCCGCAAATGGCTCTGGTACGCCGTCTCCGGGATCATCGTCCTGCTCGCCGTCGCCGGCCTCTACTTCAAGGGGCTGAACTTCGGCATCGAGTTCGAGGGCGGCGTGGAGTACAAGGTCAGCCTGCCTGCCAACGAGGTCACCCAGGCCAACGTGGACAAGATCCGCACGGCGGTGGCCAACACCGGCTTCGACGCGGCCTCCTCCCCGATCGTGAACACCTCGGGTGAGTCCATCCGGGTGCAGACCGAGGAGCTGAGCAACGACCAGGCGGAGACGGTCACCGAGGCGATCGCCCAGGCGGTCAACGTCGACCCGCAGGACGACGTGTCCACCCAGGACGTCGGCGCCAGCTGGGGTGAACAGGTCGCCAAGCGGGCGCTGACCGGCCTGGTGGTCTTCCTGGTGCTGGTCGTGCTGTTCATCTGGGCCTACTTCCGCGAGTGGAAGATGTCCGTCGCGGCCATCGTGGCCCTGATGCACGACCTCGTGATCACCATCGGGGTCTACGCGCTCTCGGGGTTCGAGGTCACCCCGGCCACCGTCACCGGTGTCCTGACCATCCTGGGCTTCTCGCTCTACGACACGGTGGTCGTCTTCGACAAGGTCAGGGAGAACACCCGCAACCTCAAGCAGAGCCGGTCGACGTACGCCGAGCTGGCGAACCTCGCGGTCAACCAGACCCTCGTGCGCTCGATCAACACCTCGATCGTCGCCCTGCTGCCGGTCGGCGCGATCCTCTACGTCGGTGTCGCCACTCTCGGCTCGGGGGCGCTCAAGGACCTCGCCCTCGCCCTGTTCGTCGGCATGGCGGCCGGCGCCTACTCGTCGATCTTCATCGCCACGCCGCTTGCGGTGCAGCTGAAGGCCAACGAGAAGGACATCACCGAGCAGGACGCCCGGGCCAAGGCGCGCAAGCGCCGCGACGTCGACCGCTACGCCGACGTGCCGGTCTTCACCGACGACATGCCGGTCGCCGACGACCGCACCCGGCCGGACGCCACGGACGACCTCGACGAGGTCGCACCGGTGGTGACCCCGCCGCGTCGACCCGAGGCGTCGGGATCGGGCCGCGTGGTGCCCAGCCCGAAGAAGCCGCTGCGCGACTCGGGATCCTCCGGGCGCACCCAGCCGAGCCGGCAGCCCCGCTCCAAGCGCGGCAAGTGAGCAGCGCGATGAGCTCGGCCGACCCGGCCGCGGACCTCAGCGCGCTGATCACTGCACTGGTGCGCGACATCGCGGACTTCCCGCAGCCGGGGGTGACCTTCAAGGACATCACGCCGCTGCTGGACGACCATGCCGCCTTCACCGCCGTCGTCGAGGCCCTGGCCGACGCCGGTCGTGACGCGGACGGCGCCACGGCGGTCGACAAGGTCGTGGGGATGGAGGCCCGGGGGTTCATCCTCGCGGCGCCGGTGGCCCTGGCGCTCGGCGTCGGCTTCGTGCCGGTGCGCAAGCCCGGCAAGCTGCCGTGGACGACGCGAGCCGTCAGCTATGACCTCGAGTACGGCAGCGAGACCCTCGAGATGCACACCGACGCCCTGGCCGCCGGCGACCGCGTGCTCGTCGTCGACGACGTGCTCGCCACGGGTGGGACCGCGCGCGCCACGGCCGAGCTGGTCGAGCAGTCGAGCGGCATCGTGCACGCTCTGGCGATGCTCCTGGAGCTCAGCTTCCTGCCCGGACGTGAGGCGATCGGCGACCTGCCGCTCACGGTGCTGCACACCGTCTGACCCCGAACGGTCATCGCCCCTTCGCCGCACGCCTAGACTTGAGCTCGTTGTCCAGGCACCCGGAGGGAGGGACGCATGGCCGAAGAGCGGGTAGTCGCTGACCCGAAGCCCGACGGTGCCCCCGCCAACGAGCCGGCCCCGGAGCGGTCGCCGTCCCTGACCGGCCGCGGTGTGCGTGCGCGCCTGGCCCGCATCGGCACCAGCAAGCAGGTCGGCAACCCGGTCCTCGAGCCGCTCTTCCGCACCGTCCGGGCCAACCACCCCAAGGCCGATCTCGCCCTCCTCGAGCGGGCCTACGAGACCGCCGAGAAGCACCACCGGGGTCAGAACCGCAAGAGCGGTGACCCCTACATCACCCACCCGCTGGCGGTCACCACGATCCTGGCGGACATCGGCATGACCGAGCCGACCCTGGTGGCGGCGCTCCTGCACGACACGGTCGAGGACACGCCGTACACCCTGGAGCAGCTGCGCAAGGACTTCGGCGACGAGGTCGCGCTGCTCGTCGACGGCGTCACCAAGCTCGACAAGGTCAAGTACGGCGACTCGGCGCAGGCCGAGACCATCCGCAAGATGATCGTCGCGATGAGCAAGGACATCCGCGTCCTGGTCATCAAGCTCGCCGACCGGCTCCACAACATGCGCACGCTGCGCTACGTCAAGCAGGAGACGCAGGAGCGCAAGTCGCGCGAGACCCTCGAGATCTATGCCCCGCTGGCGCACCGGCTGGGCATGAACACCCTCAAGTGGGAGCTCGAGGACCTCGCCTTCGCCACGATGCACCCCAAGATCTACGACGAGATCGTGCGCCTGGTCGCCGAGCGGGCGCCGTCGCGCGACCAGTTCCTGGCCGAGGTGATCACGCAGGTGGAGAAGGACCTGCGCAGCTCCAAGATCAACGCCCGGGTCACCGGCCGGCCCAAGCACTACTACTCGATCTACCAGAAGATGATCCACGGCGGTCGCGAGTTCTCCGACATCTACGACCTCGTCGGCATCCGCATCCTGGTCGACAGCGACCCTGAGTGCTACGGCGTCCTCGGCGTGCTGCACAACCGGTGGAACCCGCTCCCGGGCCGGTTCAAGGACTACGTCGCGATGCCGAAGTTCAACATGTACCAGTCGCTGCACACCACCGTGATCGGCCCCTCCGGCAAGCCCGTCGAGATGCAGATCCGGACCATCGGCATGCACCGCCGTGCGGAGTACGGCGTCGCCGCGCACTGGAAGTACAAGGAAGACGTGCGCACCGGCACCGAGGGGAAGGCCAACGACGCGGCCGACTCGGACATGCAGTGGCTGCGCCAGCTCCTGGACTGGCAGAACGAGGTCGAGGACCCGGGCGAGTTCCTGGACTCGCTGCGGTTCGAGATCAACAGCGCCGAGGTCTTCGTGTTCACGCCCCGGGGTGACGTGATCGGGCTGCCGATCGGCTCCACCCCGGTCGACTTCGCCTACTCGATCCACACCGAGGTCGGCCACCACACCATCGGTGCCCGGGTCAACGGGCGGCTGGTGCCCCTCGAGTCCGGCCTCGAGCACGGCGACGTCGTCGAGGTCTTCACCTCCAAGTCACCCAACGCGGGTCCGTCGCGCGACTGGCTCCAGTTCGTCAAGTCCCCGCGCGCGCGCAGCAAGATCCGGCACTGGTTCACCAAGGAGCGTCGCGAGGAGGCGATCGAGCAGGGCAAGGAGCAGATCGGTCGACTGCTCCGCAAGGAGGGCCTGCCCCTCAAGCGGGTGATGACCCACGAGTCGCTCACCCAGGTGGCCAACGAGCTGCGGCTGGCCGACGTCTCGGCGCTCTATGCAGCCGTCGGCGAGGGCAACCTCGGTGCCCAGACCGTCGTCCGCAAGGTGATCGAGGTCTCCGGAGGCAACGACGGCGCCGCCGAGGACCTCGCCGAGGCCGTCACGATCACGCGCCCCCGCCGCAGGAGCACCACGAGCCAGGACTCCGGCGTCGTGGTCAAGGGGGCCTCGGACGTGCTCGTGAAGCTCGCGCGGTGCTGCACCCCGGTCCCGGGCGACGAGATCCTCGGCTTCGTGACCCGGGGTGACGGGATCTCGGTGCACCGCCGCGACTGCACCAACGCGACCGCGCTGCTCAGCCAGCCCGAGCGGCTCGCCGACGTCGAGTGGGCGCCCAGCTCCCAGTCGACCTTCCTGGTCCAGATCATGGTCGAGGCCCTCGACCGCGCCCGGCTGCTCTCCGACATCACGATGGTCATCTCCGACCAGCACGTGAACATCCTCTCGGCCAGCCTGACCACCAGCCGCGACCGCGTCGCCAAGAGCCGCTTCACCTTCGAGATGGGTGACCCCAAGCACCTCGGCGTGATCCTCAAGGCCGTCCGCCAGGTCGACGGGGTCTTCGACGCCTATCGGGTCACCCACTGAGCCGCGAGACCGCCTGCAGTTTGGCCGGGCGCCCGGCCAAACGTGCAGTGGAGGGGTGAAACTTCGGCCCTCCACTGAACAATTGGCCGGGCGCCCGGCCAAACCGCGGCCCCCTCAGGAGAACTCCGAGGCCGCCTTCCGCGCCATCTCCAGGAACTGCTGGCGAGAGGCGAGGTTCTCCTCGAGCTCCTTGACCTTGCGGTCGTCGCCGGAGGAGCGGGCCCGGTCGAGGTTGGACTCGATGTCGGCGATGGCGCGCTCGAGCTGACCGAGCATGTCGTCGGCGCGGGCGGACTTCTCCGGGTCGCTGCGCCGCCAGCGGTCGTCCTCGGTGGAGCGGATCGCCTGCTCGACCTTGCGGATCCGGGCCTCCAGGGTCTTGATCTGGTCGCGGGGAACCTTGCCGGCCGCATCCCAGCGCTCGGCGATGTCGCGGAAGGCTCGCTTGGCCGTCTCCAGGTCGGTGACCGGCAGCAGCGCCTCGGCCTCGACGAGGATCTCCAGCTTCTTCTCGGCGTTGGCCGCGAACTCGCGGTCCTGCTCGGCGTTGGCCGCCTCGCGAGCGCCGAAGAAGCTGTCCTGCGCGGCCCGGAAGCGCTGCCAGAGCGCCTCCTCGACCTCCCGCGGCGCGGCGCCCGCGGCCTTCCAGTCCTGCATCAGGGCGCGATAACGGCTCGAGGTCGGTCCCCACTCGGTCGAGGAGCTCAGCTCCTCGGCCTCCTTGAGGAGGCGCTCCTTGATCACGCGAGCACCCTCGCGCGCCTCGTTGAGCTCGGCGAAGTGGGTCTTGCGGCGACGGGTGTAGGCCGTGCGCGCGCTCGAGAACCGGTGCCACAGCTCGTCGTCGCGCTTGCGCTCGAGCCGGGGCAGCGCCTTCCACTCCTCGAGCAGGTCGCGCAGGCGGTTGACCCCGTTGCGCCAGTCCTTGCCCAGCGAGATCTTCTCGGCCTCCGCGACGATCTCCTGCTTGCGGGTGCCGGCTTCCTCGAGCTTGCGGGCGCGGTCGGCGCGCCGCTGCCCACGTTGTACGCCGATCAGCGGGCCGAGCGCGTCGAGACGGGCCGTCAGGCCGACGATGTCGCCGACCGCGTTGGGCTCGACGAGCTGGGCAGCGACCTTCTTGATCGACTCGGTCGCCTCGTCCGGGCTCAGTGCTCCGGCCCGGACCCGCTGCTCGAGGAGCTGGACCTCGAAGGCGAGTGCGTCGAACCGGCGGGTGAAGAACGCGAGTGCCTCCTCGGGCGTGCCCTCGGGGTACTGGCCGACAGCGCGTTCGCCGTCCGCCGTACGCACGTAGACGGTGCCGTCGGCGTCCACACGGCCCCACGGGTCGGCTGGTTTCTCGACCGGTCCGCTCTCGCTCACGGGCTGGTCCTGGCCGTTCCCGTCGGGGGAGTTGCCCTGCGCGGTCACGTGGCTACACCTGCTTCTTCGTCGTCTCGGAGCTCTGCGTGATGAGGTTGGGACGCCCTCATCGTAGCCATGACCGGGCTGCGGTCCGGGGCCAGTAGGCTGGGGCTTTCCCACCTCACCGACGCAGGAGACGAGACTGTGCTGATCGCAGGCTTCCCGGCCGGGCCGTGGGGCACCAACTGCTACGTCGCGGCGACCGGCCCCGGCACCGAGTGCGTGGTGATCGACCCGGGCAAGGACGCCGCCGAGGGAGTGCAGCAGGTCGTCAGCGAGCACAAGCTCAAGCCCGTGGCGGTCCTGGTGACCCACGGGCACGTCGACCACATGTGGTGCGTGGCACCGGTCGCCGGCACGTACGACGCCACCGCGTGGATCCACCCCCGGGACCGGCACCTGCTGGCCAACCCGATGGCGGGCATGTCCGCCGAGACCACGGCGATGATGCTCGGCGGGAAGTACGAGTTCGCCGAGCCCGACCGCGTCGAGGAGCTGGCCGACGCCCAGACCCTCGAGCTGGCCGGGCTCAGCTTCCTGGTCGACCACACGCCGGGCCAC
Organism: uncultured Actinomycetota bacterium; assembly: GCA_963843075.1. Lineage (GTDB taxonomy): Bacteria > Actinomycetota > Actinomycetes > Propionibacteriales > Nocardioidaceae > Marmoricola. Next base: position 28,305 of record CAWJJD010000002.1, read on the forward strand.
ACCGAGGGCTCGGTGACCTTCCGGACGCCCTATGCCGCGGCCGAGGTCTCCGAGGTGATGTTCTCCGGCGACCTCCTCTTCGCGGGCTCGATCGGCCGCACCGACCTCCCCGGCGGTGACCACCCCACGATGCTGCGCAGCCTGCGCGAGAAGGTGCTCACCCTGCCCGACGACATCGTGGTGCTGCCCGGTCACGGTGAGCAGACGAGCATCGCGCGCGAGCGGGCGACCAACCCGTTCCTGCTCGAGCTCCAGGACGACGATGCGGCCCACCAGAGCCCGGTCTCCCGAGGTCTCTGATGGCGCGTCCCACCCCGCTGAGCGGGTTCCCCGAGCTGCTGCCCGCCCAACGCCACGTCGAGCAGCAGGTGCTGGCACGTCTGGCCGCCACCTTCGAGCTGCACGGCTTCGCCGGCATCGAGACCCGCGCCGTCGAGCCCCTGGAGCAGCTGCTCACCAAGGGCGAGACCTCCAAGGAGGTCTACGTCCTGCGCCGGCTGCAGGCGGAGGAGGGCGACACCGGGATGGGTCTGCACTTCGACCTGACCGTCCCGTTCGCGCGCTACGTGCTGGAGAACGCCGGCAAGCTCGAGTTCCCGTTCCGCCGCTACCAGATCCAGAAGGTGTGGCGGGGCGAGCGGCCGCAGGAGGGCCGATTCCGCGAGTTCACCCAGGCCGACATCGACGTCATCGGTCGCGACACCCTGGCCTTCCACCACGACATCGAGGTTGCGCGGGTCATGCTCGACGCCCTGCGCGGGCTCGCCGGCTCCGACTCGATCGGCCTGCCGGGCTTCACGCTGCAGGTCAACAACCGCAAGCTGATCCAGGGCTTCTACTCCGGACTCGGGGTGGAGGACACGGCCGCGGTCATGCGCGCGGTCGACAAGCTCGACAAGCTCTCCGAGGAGAAGGTGCACGCGCAGCTGGTCGAGGAGGCCGGGCTCACCCCCGACCAGGCCGACCAGTGCCTGGCGCTGGCCCGGATCAGCACCCCGGACACCTCCTTCGTCGAACAGGTCCGCGCGCTCGGCGTACGCCACGAGCTGCTGGAGGAGGGCCTCGAGGAGCTCGCTGCCGTGATCGATGGCTGCTCGGCACTGGTGACCGATCGCGTGGAGATCGTGGCCGACCTCAAGATCGCCCGCGGGCTCGACTACTACACCGGCACGGTCTTCGAGACCCGGCTGACCGGCTACGACAGCCTCGGCTCGATCTGCTCGGGCGGTCGCTACGACGCCCTCGCCTCTGACGGCCGCACGACCTATCCGGGAGTCGGCATCTCGCTGGGCGTGAGCCGCGTGCTCGTGCCGCTGCTCGGCCAGGGGGTCGTCACCACCGACCGCTCGGTCCCCAGCGCGGTGCTCGTGGCCGTCGTCGACGAGGAGACCCGCCCCGCCAGCGACCTGCTGGCCGAGACGCTCCGCGGCAACGGCGTGCCCTGCGAGGTCGCGCCTGCGGCCCAGAAGTTCGGCAAGCAGATCCGGCACGCGGAGCGACGCGGCATCCCCTACGTCCTGTTCCCGGGTGCTGACGGGGCACCTCCGGAGATCAAGGACATCCGCAGCGGCGACCAGGCACCGGTCGACGTCAGCACCTGGACGCCTCCCGTCGAGGACCTGCGTCCACGCATCACCACCCACCTTCCTGAGGAGCAGCACCAGTGATCCGCACCCACGACGCAGGCACCCTGCGGTCCACCCACGTCGACAGCGAGGTCACCCTCGCCGGCTGGGTGGCGCGCCGTCGAGACCACGGGGGAGTGGCCTTCATCGACCTCCGCGACGCCAGCGGGATCGTGCAGGTCGTCATCCGCGACGAGGCGGTGGCGCACAACCTGCGCAACGAGTACTGCCTCAAGGTCACGGGCGCCGTGTCGACCCGTCCGGAGGGCAACCAGAACGCCAACCTGCCCACCGGGGAGATCGAGGTCATCGCCACTGACGTGGAGGTGCTCAGCGAGGCCGCGGCACTGCCGTTCCCCATCGACGACCACGTGGAAGTGGGGGAGGAGGCTCGCCTCAAGCACCGCTACCTCGACCTGCGCCGCAGCGGGCCCAATGCAGCGCTCCGCCTGCGCAGCAAGGTCAACCGAGCCGCGCGCGACGTCCTCGACCGGCACGACTTCGTCGAGGTCGAGACGCCCACGCTGACCCGCTCCACCCCCGAGGGCGCGCGCGACTTCCTGGTGCCCGCGCGGCTGCAGCCCGGCTCCTGGTATGCCCTGCCGCAGAGCCCTCAGCTGTTCAAGCAGCTGCTGATGGTCGCCGGCATGGAGCGCTACTACCAGATCGCGCGCTGCTACCGCGACGAGGACTTCCGGGCCGACCGGCAGCCCGAGTTCACCCAGCTCGACGTCGAGATGAGCTTCGTCGAGCAGGACGACGTGATCGCGCTCAGCGAGGAGATCCTCGTCGCGCTCTGGTCCCTGATCGGCTACGACGTCCCGACCCCGCTCCCGCGGCTGACCTACGCCGAGTCGATGGCGCGCTTCGGCACCGACAAGCCCGACCTGCGGATGGGCCTGGAGCTCGTGGAGTGCACCGAGTTCTTCTCCGAGACCCCGTTCCGAGTCTTCCAGGCGGCGTACGTCGGAGCCGTCGTCATGCCCGGGGGAGCGAGCCAGCCCCGCAAGCAGCTCGACGCGTGGCAGGAGTGGGCCAAGCAGCGTGGAGCCCGTGGGCTGGCCTATCTCCTGGTCAAGGAGGACGGCGAGCTGACCGGGCCTGTCGCCAAGAACATCAGCGAACCGGAGTTGGCCGGCATCGCGGCCCACGTCGGCGCCGAGCCGGGGGACTGCATCTTCTTCGCGGCCGGCCCCGCGAAGAGCAGCCGCGCGCTGCTCGGTGCCGCGCGCCTGGAGATCGGACGCCGCGGCGGGCTCATCGACGAGGACGCATGGAGCTTCCTCTGGGTCGTGGACGCCCCCCTGTTCGAGCCGGCTGCCGAGGCGACCGCGGCCGGTGACGTGGCCGTGGGCAGTGGTCAGTGGACAGCTGTGCACCACGCCTTCACGAGCCCCAAGGACCTCGACAGCTTCGACCAGGACCCGGGGAACGCGCTCGCCTGGGCCTACGACATCGTCTGCAACGGCAACGAGATCGGCGGTGGGTCGATCCGAATCCACCGCAGCGACGTCCAGAAGCGGGTCTTCGCGCTGATGGGGCTCGACGAGGCGGCCGCCCAGGAGAAGTTCGGCTTCCTCCTCGACGCCTTCGCGTACGGCGCTCCGCCGCACGGCGGCATCGCCTTCGGGTGGGACCGCATCTGCGCCCTGCTGAGCCGCACCGACTCGATCCGCGAGGTGATCGCGTTCCCGAAGAGCGGCGGCGGATTCGACCCGCTCACCTCCGCCCCGGCGCCCATCACTCCGGAGCAGCGCAAGGAGGCGGGCGTGGATGCCCGCCCCACCACGCCCAAGGTGCCCACCGAGGGCGAATAGTCGCGCTCTGGTAACAATCGCGTTCCTTCGCGGTGCAGGACTTAACCCGAACCGCCCGTTTCGCCTAAGGTCACCGGGTTCAGTCGACTGACTGGCTGTTCCAGCTGGCCCGCGAACAGGCGTGGGCCGCACCGAGGAGGAAATACGTGAGAAACAAGCGAATGTTCGCCATGGGGGCCGTGGTGGCCACCCTGGCCGTGGTGGGCACGGCGTGCGCGGCACCGGACTCTGAGGACAAGGGCAGCGGTGACAAGAAGACCTCGATCACGCTGGGCTGGAACCAGCCGATGTACTCCTACAACGGCAACACGTCCAACGGCAACGCGACGGCGAACAACGTCATCAAGTACCTGATGAACAAGCAGATGTGGTACGTCGACGCGAGCGGTGAGCTCAAGGCCGACCCCTCGTTCGGCACCTTCGAGAAGACCAGCGACTCGCCCCTGACCGTCAAGTACACGATGAACAAGGACATGACGTGGTCCGACGGGACTCGCGTGGACGCCTCCGACCTGCTCCTGAACTGGGCGGCGCAGAGCGGCAACCTGAACACGATCGACCCCGACAAGGTCAAGCGCGACGACGCGACCGGTCTGCCCAAGAACACCAAGGGCAAGGTCTTCTTCGACTCCTCCTCGATCGGCCTGAGCCTGGTCAAGGACACCCCCGAGATCGGTGAAGACGGCGAGAGCCTGACGCTCGTCTACACCAAGCCGTTCGCCGACTGGCAGTACGACATGCCCGACCTGATGCCGGCCCACGTCGTCGGCGAGAAGGCGCTCGGCATCTCCGACCCGCAGGAGGCGAAGGACGCCGTCACCAAGGCGATCCAGGACAACGACACCGCTGCCCTCGAGAAGATCTCGAGCTTCTGGAGCTCCGGCTTCGACTACACCAAGATGCCCGACGACCCCGAGCTGGCGGTCTCCAACGGCGCCTACGTGCTGAAGGACTTCAAGGAGAACGAGTACCTCACCCTGGAGAAGAACAGCAAGTACAAGGGTGATCACGGAGCCTCCTTCGACACGGTCACCGTCCGCTGGAACGAGGACCCGATGGCACAGGTCCAGGCCCTGCAGAACGGCGAGCTCGACATGTTCTCCCCGCAGGTGACCACCGACGTCGTCAAGGCGGCCGAGAAGGTCAAGGACGTCGACATCAAGAAGGGCGTCGAGGGCACCTTCGAGCACGTCGACCTGGTCCAGAACAACAAGGGCCCCTTCGACCCGGCCTCCTACGGCGGCAACGCCCAGAAGGCCAACCTGGTTCGCCAGGCCTTCCTGCACGGCGTGCCGCGCCAGGAGATCGTCGACAAGCTGATCAAGCCCGTCGACGCAGAGGCCGAGGTCCGCAACTCGTTCCTCAAGACCGCCGGGACCCCGGGCTACGACGAGATCGTGGCCCAGAACGGCACCTCGGAGTACTCCGAGGTCGACCCGGCCAAGTCGCTCGACCTGCTCAAGCAGGCCGGCGTGAAGCCCGGCGTCAAGGTCCGGATGATGTACGCGAAGGACAACGTCCGCCGCGTGAACGAGTTCCAGCTGATGAAGCCGGCACTCGCCAAGGCCGGGTTCGACCTGGTCGACGCCGGCTCCAACGAGTGGAGCGCCAAGCTGGGCGACGGCACCTACGACGCCGTCTTCTTCGGTTGGCAGTCCACCACGCCGGCAGTGAGCGCCGACCGCGAGACCTACGCGACCGGCACGATCAACAACCTGGTCGGCTACAGCAACAAGCAGGTCGACGCACTGTTCGACAAGCTGGTCATCACCACCGACCTGCAGGAGCAGCTGCAGATCCAGACCGACATCGAGAAGCTGTTGGTCAAGGACGCGATCGGTCTCACGATCTTCCAGTTCCCGTCCGCCAACATCGCCAACAAGACACGGATCACGGGCACCAACCCCGGGATCCTGGCTCCCACGATGTTCTACGGATTCTGGGGCTGGAAGGCGCCGTCCGCTAACTGACCACTAGCGGGCACATAGCCCGGTACTGCAGTCTCGTGGTGGGTGTCGTTCGCCGAGTGGCGCGCGACACCCACCACGGATGCCCGTGTCGTCGACCAGACAGGTCTGTTGCAGATGCTCGTTTTCTTCGTCAAGCGGCTGCTGATGTCGCTGGTCGTGGTCCTCATCTCCACGGTGATCATGTACGTCCTGGTCGACAAGTCCATCGACCCGCTGTTCGATCTGCGCACCAGCACGGCCCCCAACAAGGCCGACCAGATCCAGCGCCGCATCGATGAGCTGCGCCTCGACGACCCCGTGATCCTGCGGTACTTCTCCTGGCTCAAGGGCGCGAGCGGATGCCTCTACGGCAACTGCGACCTCGGCGAGAACTGGAAGAGCCACCAGCAGGTGACCTCACTGCTCAGCGGGGCAGTGATGACGACGATCCAGCTGGTCGGAGTCGCCACCGTGCTGGCGATCGTCCTCGGGGTCATGGTGGGTCTGATCAGCGCGCTGCGGCAGTACTCCGGCTTCGACTACTCGATCACCTTCACCAGCTTCCTGCTCTACTCCCTCCCGGTGTTCTGGGTGGCAGTCCTGGCCAAGGTGTTCCTGGCGATCAAGTTCAACGACTTCCTCGGTGACTCCGATCCACAAGTGTCGATCGTGACGCTCGTGCTCACTGCCGCGTTTTTCGGGATAGCTGTTTCCTCGGCCATTGCCGGCACGCTGCGCTCGCGCGCGCGCAACTTCGCGATCTCCGCGGCAGCAGTGGTGGTCCTGCTGGTCTACTTCGACCTCGCCGACTTCTTCAAGCATCCGTCCCTGGGCATCGTCCTGATCGCGCTGATCTCCGCGGGCTGGGCCTTCGTCGTCACCCTGCTCAGCACGGGTCTGCGCAACCGCAAGGCCCTCTATGCGTCGCTCTCGGTCGCCGCGCTCGCCACGGCGCTCTGGCTGCCGCTGCTCTACTTCTGGGAGTGGGCCGACAACGCCGGGGTCCTGGGCTGGCCGTTGATCCTGGTCGCCTTCCTGGTGGCCCTGGTCGTGAGCGCGGGCATCGGCCTGGCGTGGGGTGGCCCCGACCGTGGACGCTCGGCGCGCACCGCCATGCTCACCGCCATCCCGGTCTCGGGAACGATCTTCGCCGACCGCCTGATGCGCAGCTGGGACAACTACCTCGACAACCAGCTGATCAAGGGCCGGCCGATCGCGACCCTGGGTCGCTCGACGCCCAACCTCCAGGGCGACTTCTGGATCCAGACCATCGACACGCTCACCCACCTGGTGCTGCCCACGGCGTGCCTGATCCTGATCTCCTTCGCCTCCTACACCCGCTACACGCGGGCGTCGATGCTCGAGGTGATGAACCAGGACTACATCCGCACGGCCCGGTCCAAGGGGCTCACCGAGCGCACCGTGATCATGCGACACGCCTTCCGCAACGCGCTCCTGCCGCTGGCCTCGATCGTGCCCATCGACATCATCACGCTGCTCGGCGGCGCGATCATCACCGAGACGGTGTTCGGCTGGTTCGGCATGGGCCGCCTGTTCGTGGACTCCCTCGGGAACAACCAGCAGGATCCGGTGATGGCCTACATCGTGATCGTGGGCATCCTGGCGGTGATCGCCAACTTCGTGGCGGACCTCATCTATGCGGTCCTCGACCCCCGGATCCGGGTGGCGGCATGAACCTCACCCGTTCCCTCCATCCCGCGGGAGGAGTCGAGAAATGAGCACACCACTGGAACCCACGGGTGGCATCGACACCGAGGACACCGTCGAGAACGCCATCGAGCTCAAGGACGTCGAGGGCCTGTCCCAGGGCCAGATCGTCCGGCGGCGGTTCTTCCGGCACCGTGGCGCCATCATCGGACTCACCACGATCGCGCTGGTCGCGATCCTCGCCTACACCTCGATCGGCGCGTTCGGCATCCCGGGATGGTGGAAGTTCAACCACTTCACGCCGGGCGACGTCGAGAACGGTGGCAGCCCGAGCCTGAGCCTGCCCACCTGGCTCGGCGGCAGCGGGTTCGCCATCGGCGACCACCCGTTCGGCCAGGACGAGATCGGCCGAGACATCTTCGCGCGCGTGATGAAGGGCACCCAGACCTCGATCGACGTGATGGTCGTGATCAGCGTGCTGGCGGCCCTGATCGGAATGGCCATCGGCGCGGTCGCGGGCTACTTCCGCGGGGGCATCGACCAGTTCCTGATGCGCTTCACCGACCTGTTCATCACCTTCCCCGTCATCGTGATCGGCGCCGTCCTCGGCAAGTTCGCAGGGTCGGCAGGAGCCTTCTGGCTCGCCGTGGCCCTCGGTGCCATCAGCTGGACCACGCTGGCCCGACTCGTCCGCGGCGAGTTCCTGACCTTGCGCGAGCGTGAGTTCGTCGATGCCGCCAAGGTGGCCGGGGCGAGCAGCTTCCGGATCATCCGCAAGCACATGATCCCCAACGCCATGGGCGTGATCATCGTGAACACCACGCTGCTGGCCTCGCAGGCGGTGCTGCTCGAGACCGCGCTGTCCTACCTGGGCTTCGGCATCAAGTCACCCGACGTCTCGCTCGGCACGATGATCTCGGAGTACCAGTCGGCCTTCTCCACCAGGCCCTGGCTCTTCTGGTGGCCAGGTCTGTTCATCATCCTGATCGCCCTGTCGGTGAACTTCGTCGGCGACGGGCTGCGCGACGCGTTCGACCCGCGGCAGAAGCGGATCCCCTCGCAGCGCAAGATGGACCGGGCCTCCGCCAAGGCCGATCCCGAGACGAGCGGGGCGGACCAGTGACGCGGCTCGTCGCTGATCTCCGGCTCACCTCAGGCAAGCAGGGGAAGCACGACTGCGGCGACCACGAGCAGCGTGACAGCAGCGATCACCGGCCCGTTCCACGTGACGCGCAGCTGTGGGCGCTCGAGCCGGCGATCGTCGAGATGGCCGGCCTCACGGAGCGCATCCAGTCGCCTGGTCACGACCTGCGCCGCCGGGCTCTGCTCGCCCCGCGCTCGCTGCCGACCTGCCGGGGCGCCCGCCGCCCACGCGGTCACCGGCCCGTAGGCCGTGTCCAGCCGCAGGCCGTAGCGTCCGTGCACACCGTCGATGGCTGGCCACGGGATCTCCACGGTGCGCAGGGTGTTCACCACGACCACGCCGCCGTCGGAGACCTCGATGCGCGGGCGCCACAGGGCCGCCCAGCCCAGCAGCCCGAGCAGAGCCAGGGGCGCGCCGTAGTCGAGCAGGTCCGCGACGCCACCCGTGAGCGTCGACACGACGCCCGCCAGGGACACCAGCATGAGCGCAACGCCCAACACCTGTGCGCTTCGCGTCCTCAGCTGTTCGGTCGGCCCCATGGCGCCACCCTGACAGATGTCCGGGAGATCGAACCGGGCTCCTCGACCGGACCGAAAGGAATCTCGTGACGACTCCGACTCCGGGCACCGCGGGCAGCCCCCAGGACCCCCGCCGCCCCGTCGTCCCCGAGGAGGACGGCCCGATCCTCGAGGTCGAGGATCTCAACGTCTCCTTCTTCGTCGACGGTGAGTGGTTCCCCGCAGCGATCGACGTCAGCTATCACGTGGACGCGGGCGAAGTGCTCGCCATCGTGGGCGAGTCCGGTTCCGGGAAGACCCAGTCGTCGATGGCACTGCTCGGCCTGCTGCCAGTCAACGGCCGGGCCAGCGGCAGTGCCAAGCTCAAGGGCAAGGAGCTCGTGGGACTGAGCGGCGCGGCCCTGCGCCAGGTCCGGGGCAGGGAGATCGCGGTCATCTTCCAGGAGCCCATGACGGCGATGAACCCCGTCTACACGATCGGCTTCCAGATCGTGGAGACGATCCGCTCGCACTTCGACATGTCGCCGAAGGAAGCGAAGGCACGGGCCATCGAGCTCCTGACCCTCGTGGAGATCCCGGAGCCGGAGCGTCGCTTCGACGCCTTCCCCCACCAGCTCTCCGGTGGACAGCGCCAGCGCGCGATGATCGCTCAGGCCCTCGCCTGCGAGCCTCAGCTCCTGGTGGCCGACGAGCCCACCACTGCCCTCGACGTCACCGTCCAGGGCGAGATCCTCAAGCTGATGCGTGACCTGCGTGAGCGGGTCAACGCCGGCGTGGTCCTGATCACCCACGACATGGGCGTCGTCGCCGACATGGCCGACCGCATCGTGGTGATGCAGCAGGGCCGCATCGTGGAGGCGGGCACGGCCGACCAGATCTTCAACCACGCCCAGCACCCCTACACCCAACAGCTGCTGGCCTCGGTGCCGCACTTCGGGACGGCCAGCGTCGCGGAGGGGGAGGAGCGCACCGCCCGTGACCGTGCCGCGCTCGCGGCGGAGACGCGGGCCCCCATCCTGGTCGCGGACAAGCTCGTCATCGAGTACCCCAAGCGCGGCAACCAGCCCGTCTTCCGGGCGGTCGACGAGGTCTCGCTCCGGATCGGACGCGGCGAGGTCGTCGGCCTGGTGGGCGAGTCGGGCTCGGGCAAGACCACGATCGGACGGGCGGCGATGGGGCTGCTGCCGGTCGCGGGCGGCTCCCTCGAGGTCGCCGGGGTGCAGATGGAGGGCGCCAGCGCCAAGGACCTGCGCCCGCTGCGTGACCGGGTGGGGATCGTCTTCCAGGACCCCGGCTCCTCGCTCAACCCGCGGCTGCCGGTCGGTGAGTCGATCGGTGAGCCACTCCTCCTGCATCGCAAGATGAAGGGCAAGGAGCTCAGCGGCGAGGTCGAGAACCTGTTGGACAGCGTCCACCTGCAGCGTGGCTTCCGGAACCGCTATCCCCACGAGCTCTCGGGTGGGCAGCGGCAGCGCGTCGGCATCGCCCGGGCCCTGGCGCTCCAGCCGGACCTGCTCGTGGCCGACGAGCCGACCTCCGCCCTGGACGTGTCGGTCCAGGCGAAGGTGCTCGACCTGTTCCGGGAGCTCCAGCGTGAGCAGGGCTTCGCGTGCCTCTTCATCAGCCACGACCTCGGTGTGGTCGAGATCCTCGCCTCTCGGATCGCGGTGATGTACATGGGCAAGATCGTGGAGCTCGGCGACACCGACAGCATCGTCCACCGCCCCCAGCACGAGTACACCCAGCGCCTCGTCTCGGCGGTCCCGGTGCCCAACCCGGCAGAGCAACGCGCCCGCCGCGAGGCCCGCGACGCGATCATCGCCCAGGCCGGAGTCTCCTGACCGACCCCGCGACGTACGCCGCCGTGATCGACCCCGGATAGGGTCGAGTCGATGGACGGCCTCTTCGCCTACGACGGCCCCGGGCCGGCCCCTGAGGGCCCCTCGGGCGGATCGTTGACCGGCAACACCCACCACTCCGCCCCGCTCGCGGTGCGGATGCGCCCGCGCGACCTCGACGAGCTCGTCGGCCAGCAGCACCTCCTCGCACCGGGCGCGCCGTTGCGGCGGCTCGTGGAGGGCGACCAGCCGATGTCGCTGCTCCTGTGGGGACCTCCCGGCACCGGCAAGACCACGATCGCCTCGATCGTCTCGGGCAGGACCAACCGGCACTTCGTCGAGGTGTCGGCCGTGGCCGCCGGCGTCAAGGAGGTCCGTGAGGCGATCAACTCGGCGCGCAACCGGCTGGCCTCCAGCGGGCGCGAGACCGTCCTGTTCGTCGACGAGGTGCACCGGTTCACCAAGGCGCAGCAGGACGCGCTGCTCCCCGGCGTGGAGAACCGCTGGGTCACCCTGGTGGCGGCGACGACGGAGAACCCCTTCTTCTCGGTGATCTCACCATTGCTGTCGAGGTCGTTGCTGCTGACCCTGGAGCCGCTCACCGACGACGACGTTCGTGGTGTTCTCGAGCGCGCGCTGACCGACCCGCGTGGCCTCGACGGTCAGGTCACCCTGGAGCCGGAGGCCCTCGAGCACCTGGTGCGTCTCGCCGGCGGCGACGCCCGCCGCTCGCTGACCTACCTCGAGGCCGCGGCAGGGGCGGCGCTGGCCTCGACCGGCACGACCGGCGGTGAACCGGTCGTCGTGGACGTGGCCACCACCGAGACCGCGGTCGACCGGGCGGCGGTGCGCTACGACCGGCAGGGCGACCAGCACTACGACGTCACCAGCGCGTTCATCAAGTCGATCCGGGGCTCCGACGCCGACGCTGCGCTGCACTACCTCGCCAGGATGGTGGAGGCGGGGGAGGACCCTCGATTCATCGCGCGGCGGCTGGTGATCCTGGCCAGCGAGGACATCGGCCTGGCCGACCCGACGGCCCTGACCACCGCCGTGGCCGCTGCCCAGGCCGTGCAGCTGATCGGCATGCCCGAGGGTCGGCTCAACCTGGCGCAGGCCGTGATCGCGCTCGCGCTCGCCCCGAAGTCCAACGCCGTCATCAAGGCGATCGACGCGGCCAGCGCGGACGTGCGCTCCGGCAAGATCGGGCCGGTGCCGGCCCACCTGCGCGACGCCCACTACGGCGGCTCGAAGAAGCTGGGCCACGGGAAGGGCTACCAGTACTCCCACGACGCTCCCTACGGGATCGCCGAGCAGCAGTACGCCCCCGACGTGGTCCTCGACTCGGCGTACTACCAGCCCACCAGCCTCGGGGCCGAGAGCGCCCTGAAGGAGCGGTGGGAGCGGATCCGCCGGATGATCCGGGGCAGGTAGGGTCGGGCCCCATGGGAACGCCCGTCCTCATCGGCTGCGCCGCAGCGGTGCTGCTCGTCCTCGCCGCTGTGCTCGCCATCGTCCTGCGCAGCCGCGCAGAGTCGCGTCGCGAGCTGGCTGCTGCGTTGGCGGAGACAGCTGAGCTGCGTCGACGCCTGGACACGCTCGCCGAGCAGCTCGAGCAGTCGAGTGCTCTGGAGCGGGCCGCGTCCGCGGAGGCGGCGTACGTCATCACGGACGCGGGCGCCCACCGCCCGGAGCCGACGGTGTCGGACCGCGTCGTGCTGAGCGCGACCGTGGGCGAGCCACTCGTGAAGGCCGTCTCGTTCGGGCACGGTGTGCGGCGCGCACTGTCCGCCGAGTCGCGCAACCGGATCTGGTTCGAGATGCGGCGTGAGGTACGCCGGGCTCGCAAGCAGCGTCGTCGCGACCTGAAGGAGGCGTTGCGCCGGATGCAGGCCGAGGAGCGCGCGGACCCGGACGCCGAGCCGGCCAGCGCCGCATGACTCACCCCACGACATCGAGCTTGGGGCTCGCTCCGCTCGCAGCGAACACGATTCCGCGGGGACCCCGATGAACCGCTCCTTCTGGTTCGTCGCCGGAGCGGGTGCCGGCGTCTACGCGATGGTCAAGGCGCGTCGCGCTGCGGAGACCTTCACGCCCGAGGGAATGCGCGACCGGCTCTCCGCACTCGGCCTCGGTGCCCACCTGTTCGCCGACGAGGTGCGCGCCGGCATGACGGAGAAGGAAACCGAGTTGCGTGACCGGCTCGGTCTGGTGCTGGATGGACCGCGCGAGCTGGAGACGGTCCCGACGCGATCGATCGCAGAACACACGGAGGACACCGACTGATGGACACCGCCACGATCCGCCGCCGCTTCGTCGAGCACTTCGAGGCAGCCGGTCACCAGGTAGTGCCGTCCGCGTCGCTGCTGGTCCCGGACCCGACGCTGCTGTTCGTCAACGCGGGCATGGTGCCGTTCAAGCCCTACTTCCTGGGCCAGGAGACGCCGCCGTGGCCGCGCGCGACCAGCGTGCAGAAGTGTGTGCGCACCCCCGACATCGAGGACGTCGGCAAGACCGCGCGCCACGGCACCTTCTTCGAGATGTGCGGCAACTTCAGCTTCGGTGACTACTTCAAGGAGGGTGCCATCGAGCTCGCGTGGGACCTCGTCACCAAGCCCGTCGCCGACGGCGGCTGGGGGCTCGAGGAGAGCCGGCTGTGGCCCTCGGTGCTGCACGGCGACGACGAGGCGCTCGCGCTGTGGATGAAGGTCACCGGCCTGCCGGAGAAGCGCATCGTGAAGCTCGGGCCCAAGGAGAACTACTGGTCGATGGGCGTGCCCGGGCCGGGTGGTCCCTGCTCGGAGATCCTCTACGACCGCGGACCGGCCTACGGCCCGGAGGCCGACTGGGAGGCGATGGGGACCGCGATGGCCCCCGAGCTCGAGGACCGCTACCTGGAGATCTGGAACCTGGTCTTCATGCAGGACGAGCTCAGCGCCGTCAGGTCCAAGGAGGACTTCGACATCGTGGGCTCGCTGCCCAAGCGCAACATCGACACCGGCATGGGGCTCGAGCGGGTGGCCTTCCTGCTGCAGGGCGTCGAGAACATGTATGAGATCGACGTGATGTTCCCGGTGATCCAGAAGGCCGAGGAGCTCACCGGGCGCAAGTACGGCGCTGGTGGGCAACAGGGCCACGACGACGACGTGCGGTTCCGCGTGGTCGCCGACCACGTGCGCAGCTCGATGATGCTGATCGGCGACGGTGTGACGCCGGGCAACGAGTCACGTGGCTACGTGCTGCGCCGGCTGCTCCGTCGAGCGGTGCGGTCGATGCGGCTGCTCGGCTACGAGGACCGCTCCCTGCCCGAGCTGTTCCCGGTGAGCCGCGACAAGATGGCCGAGACCTACACCGAGCTCCACCGCGACTGGGAGCGCATCTCGACGGTCGCGTACGGCGAGGAGGACGCGTTCCGGCAGACGCTGCGCACCGGCACGACCATCTTCGACACGGCGGCCACCGAGGTCACCTCGAGCGGCGGCACGGTGCTCTCGGGGGACAAGGCGTTCGCCCTGCACGACACCTACGGCTTCCCGATCGACCTCACCCTCGAGATGGCCGCGGAGAAGGGCCTCGAGGTCGACGAGGCGGGATTCCGCCGGCTGATGACCGAGCAGCGCGAACGCGCCCGGGCCGATGCTCGGTCGAAGAAGGGCCAGCACGGCGCGGCCGGCGCCTACCGCGACATCGCCGACAAGGTCGGCCACGCGGTCGACTTCGTGGGCTATTCCGACGTGGTCAGCGAGGGCTCCGTCACGGGCATCGTCAACGACGGGACGGCCGTCCAGTCCGCCGAGGCGGGGTCGGAGGTCGAGCTGGTGCTCGATCGCACCCCGTTCTATGCCGAGGGCGGCGGCCAGCTCGCCGACCAGGGCGTCATCGAGCTCGACAACGGCGCCCGGGTCGAGGTCTACGACGTGCAGTCGCCGATCAGCGGGCTGATCGTGCACAAGGCACGCGTGCTCGAGGGAGAGGTCCAGGTCGGCGGCCACGCACAGGCGCTCGTGGACGTCGAGCGTCGTCGCTCGATCAGCCGTTCGCACACGGCCACGCACATGGTGCACAAGGCCTTCCGCGAGGCGCTCGGTGAGACCGCGACCCAGGCCGGGTCGGAGAACTCCCCGGGACGCTTCCGCTTCGACTTCTCGGCGAGTGGCTCGGTGCCCGAGTCGGCGATGGTCGACGTCGAGGCCCGCGTCAACGATCTCGTGATGGCCGACCTCGGTGTGCACGCGGAAGTCATGACCCAGGAGGAGGCCGTGCGCTCGGGCGCGATGGCGCTCTTCGGGGAGAAGTACGGCGACCAGGTGCGCGTGGTCTCCGTCGGCGACTGGGCCCGCGAGCTCTGTGGTGGCACGCACGCCCAGCGCTCCGGACAGCTCGGCGTGGTCAAGCTCCTCGGGGAGAGCTCGATCGGCTCCGGCGTACGCCGGGTGGAGGCGCTGGTCGGCGGCGACGCCTACCGCTTCCTCGCCCGCGAGCACGTGCTGGTCGCCCAGCTCAGCGAGGCGCTCAAGGTGCGTCCCGAACAGCTGCCCGAGCGGGTCAACGACATCGTCGACCGCCTCCGCACGGCCGAGAAGGAGATCGAGAAGGTCCGGATGCAGCAGCTGCTCGCGTCGGCCGGACAGCTGGTCAGCGACGCGGAGGACATCGGCGGCGTCTCCTTCGTGGGTCAGCAGGTCGAGGGTGCCGCCGGCGGCGACGTGCGGACCCTCGCCCTCGACATCCGCGCCAAGATGCCGGCCGACCGCGCCGGGGTGGCAGCCATCATCGGTTCGGCCAAGGGCAAGCCGTCCGTGGTCGTGGCCGTGAACGACGCGGGCCGTGCCGCAGGCCTCTCCGCCAACACCCTCGTCCGTGCCGCTTCCGAGGTGCTCGGAGGCAAGGGCGGCGGCAAGGACGACGTCGCCCAGGGCGGTGGCACGGACGCGAGCAGGTCCACCGACGCGCTGATGGCGATCCGGCACGCCCTCACCGCCGGCCGGCCCTGACCCGCATGGGGTCCGAGCTGGTCGGTGTCCGTCTCGGGATCGACCCCGGGGACGCGCGCATCGGGGTCGCGAGCAGCGACCCGTCGGGCATCCTCGCCACCCCCGTGGAGACCGTGCAGCGTGGGACAGGTGATTTCGACCGGCTCGCTAGCCTCGTGGAGGAGCTCGGAGCGGTTCGGGTCTACGTCGGACTGCCTCGCTCGTTGTCCGGAGGGGAAGGACCCTCGGCCGGTAAGGTGCGAGCGTTCGCGCGTGAGCTGGCGGCTCGACTCGAGCCGGTTCCGGTCAGGTTGTGCGACGAGCGCCTGAGCACCGTGACGGCTGAGAACCAGCTGCGGAGCCAGGGACGCAAAGGCAAGAAACGTCGGGCTGTGGTCGACCAGGCCGCCGCCGTGGTGATCTTGCAGGGAGCCCTCGAACGGGAACGGCAGACAGGCGCGTACGCCGGCGAGCCGGTGCCCGCCGGGGACACGAACGAGTAGGACGGACCACGCGTGCTGGAGCGGTACGACGACGAGCCCGAGGACTTCGACGACCACGACGAGGAACCCGACGAGGAACCCGACGAGGTCGAGG
The DNA here is from genome assembly GCA_963843075.1 of uncultured Actinomycetota bacterium. Taxonomy (GTDB): domain Bacteria; phylum Actinomycetota; class Actinomycetes; order Propionibacteriales; family Nocardioidaceae; genus Marmoricola. The sequence goes on from CAWJJD010000002.1 coordinate 44,434, forward strand.
AGCACGAGTCCCACGACGAGCCCCGGACCCGCCGCCGGCTCGGCCGCGGCTGCCTGCCGGTCCTCCTGGTCCTGATCGTCCTGGGCGGCGCGGCGTGGTTCGGTGGCCGTTACGTCGTCGACGAGATCGGCTCCCGCCTCGCACCTGCCCCCGACTACTCGGGCCCCGGCACGAGTGCGGTGCTCTACCAGGTCCGGGAGGGCTCGACCTCGGTCGACATCGCCCGCGAGCTGAAGTCCCAGGGCGTCGTCAAGAGCGTGGACGCCTTCAACGAGGCGGCCCGCAACGACGACAAGTCCCGCAACATCCAGGTCGGCTACTACCAGCTGAAGAAGCAGATGAAGGCCAGCGAGGCACTCGCGGTGCTGGTCGACCCGAAGAACCTGATCCAGAGCCTGGTCGTGGTGCCCGAGGGCGCGCGCGTGCGGCAGATCGTCAAGACCATCGTGGCCAAGACCGACATCACCAAGAAGGCGGTGACGGCCGCGCTCGCGAACCCGAAGGCGATCGGCCTGCCCGCCGCGGCGAAGGGCAACCCGGAGGGCTATCTGTTCCCGGCGACCTACTCCGTGCCGCCCAAGGAGACCGCGCTCGGCCTGATCAGGCAGATGGTCGCCAAGAGCGTCGCGGTCGACCAAGAGCTCGACCTCGCGTCGAAGTCCGCGGATGTCGGTCTCACTCCCGAGCAGGTGCTGACCGTGGCGAGCATCCTGGAGTACGAAGCGAACCGCGGCGAGGACTACCCCAAGGTCGCACGGGTGCTCTACAACCGGCTCGAGAACGGGATGCCGCTGCAGCTGGACTCGACGGTGTCCTACGTGAGCCAGCGACAGGGTGACATCTGGACCACGGCGGCGGAGCGGGCCAACGACTCGGCGTACAACACCTATGCGCACACCGGGCTCCCGCCCGGTCCGATCGGCTCACCGGGCGAGGAGACCATCAAGGCGGCGCTGAACCCGGCCGACGGTCCCTGGCTCTATTTCGTGCCCGACTACGAGGCGAAGACGACGCGGTTCTCCTCGACGTTGGCGGAGCACAACAAGTGGGTCGCGAAGCTGCGGGACTACTGCCGTTCCAGCGAGGACTGCTGATCCATGCGTGCGGCTCGTCGCTGCGCGGTCGTCGGCTCCCCGATCGCGCACTCACTCTCACCTGCCCTGCACCGGGCGGCGTACGCCGAGCTCGGGCTCGAGTGGACCTATGACGCCGTCCGGGTCGACTCCGCGGGGCTCGAGGGGTTCATCGAGGGCCTCGACGAGACCTGGCGTGGCCTGTCGCTGACGATGCCGCTCAAGCGCACCGTCGTGCCCCTGCTGGACACGAAGGACGACTGGGTCCGCCTGTCCGGGGTGGCCAACACCCTCGTGCTCGACCCCGGCAGTCGCAACGGTTTCAACACCGACATCCCGGGGGCGATCGCCGCGATGCAGGAGCGGCTCCCGAGCGAGCCCCGATCGGCCGTCGTGCTGGGGGGCGGCGCGACCGCGACGTCGGTGCTGCTGGCGCTGGCCGAGCTGGGGTGCCTGACGGCCCGGGTGCTGGTCCGCGACCCGGCCCGCGCGGAGGAGACCGTCGCGGTCGTGCGCTCCCATCCACGCGCCCCGGAGCTGTCGGTCGGGTCGATCGACGGGATCGACGGGCTCGAGGCCGACCTGCTCGTCACCACGATCCCCGCGGAGGCGCAGACGCCGGCCGTCCTCGCGGCGTGTGCGGACGTGCCCGCCGTGTTCGAGGTGGTCTACGACCCCTGGCCCACCCCGCTCGCGCAGGCCGTCCAGGACGACGGCCGCCACCTGGTCGCCGGGCTCGACCTGCTGGCCCACCAGGCCGTGGGCCAGGTGCAGCGGATGACCGGGCAGACCGTGTCGGTCGACCTGCTCCGCGAGGCCGGCACCCGTGAGCTGACGCGCAGGGCTCGCGACGGCACCTGGCTTGACAACGCGCCCTAGCCTTCGCGCATGGACTGGCTCGAACCCGAACAGCTGCAGGCCGCCGCAGCGTGCCTGGTCGCGTGCGCGGCGCTGGGCTGGTTCGTGCCTGCTCTCATCGCCCGGATCCCCGAGCCCGAGAAGCTGCCGGAGCTCGCCGCCGACGAGGCCGACACGGTGGAGCCCCAGACCGAGCGCCGGCTGTTCGACCGCTCACTGCCGCCTGCGCCCGACAAGGTGGCCTATGCCGAGATCGGCGCCTCGCCCGGCCTCGGTGTCTGGACCGCCGCCTGGTCGTCGCTGTTCGGCGCCGCGTTCGGGGCAACCCTCGGCTGGACCGGGGCGCTGCTCTACCTGGTGCCGCTGGTGCCGATCGGGGTGGCGCTGATGATCGTCGACTGGCGCACCACGATGCTGCCGACCCGGGTGATCCACCCGACCTACCTGCTGCTGGCCGTGCTGATCCCGGTCGCCTCCCTGGTCGACCGCGACCTCGACTCGCTCTACCGCGCCGGGTGGGGCTGGCTGATCATCGGCGCGTGGTTCTGGGTCGTCTGGTGGCTGTTCAACGCCTGGGGGTTCGGCGACGTGCGCCTGGCCCGCGTGCTGGGGCCGGCGCTGGGCTACCTCGGCTGGTACGAGATGTTGATGGGGCTGGCGCTGATCCTGCTGGTCGGGGGGATCGGTGGACTGGTGATCGGGATCGTGACGCGCGACCTGCGCCGCCGCGTCCCCTACGGGCCGTTCATGCTGGTCGGCTCCGCCCTGGCGGTCGTGGTCGGACCGTGGCTGGCCCAGACTCTCGGTTACTGAGTCTCGGTTGGTGACGGGCCCGCGAACCGCTCGAATCCCGCGTGAAACACTGGCCGCATGCTGCGCTGGCTCACGGCGGGGGAGTCTCACGGACCCTCGCTCACCGCGATCCTCGAAGGCCTACCTGCCCATGTGCAGGTGACCTCCGCGGACATCGCTGACGCACTCGCCCGGCGCCGGCTCGGCTACGGCCGCGGCGCCCGGATGAAGTTCGAGCAGGACGAGGTCCAGATCACCGGCGGGGTGCGGCACGGCGAGACCATGGGCGGACCCGTCTCGATCGTGATCGGCAACACCGAGTGGCCCAAGTGGGAGCAGGTGATGGCCTCCGACCCGGTCGACCCCGTCGAGCTCGAGGCGCTCGCCCGCAACGCCGCGCTCACCCGCCCGCGTCCCGGCCACGCTGACCTGGTCGGGATGCAGAAATATGACTTCGACGAGGCTCGCCCGATCCTCGAACGAGCCTCGGCACGGGAGACCGCCGCCCGCGTCGCCCTCGGCCGGGTGGCCTCGGCCTTCGTCGAGCAGGCCACCGGCGCGCGCCTGGTCTCGCACGTCGTGGAGCTCGGCGGTGTTCGAGCCCCGGCAGGCTCCGTCCCCACGGCCGACGACGTCGCGCGACTCGACGAGGACGCCGTGCGGTGCCTGGACCCCGACGCCTCGAAGCTGATGGTCGAGCGGATCGACCAGGCCCACAAGGACGGCGACACCCTCGGTGGTGTCGTCGAGGTCGTCGTGCACGGACTCCCGCCCGGGCTGGGCTCCCACGTGCACTGGGACCGGCGGCTCGACTCCCGGCTGGCCGGCGCGCTGATGGGCATCCAGGCGATCAAGGGAGTCGAGGTCGGCGACGGCTTCGAGCTCGCCGCGACGCCCGGATCGCTGGCCCACGACGAGATAGTGAGCGAGGGCGGTGCCATTCGCCGCACTTCGGGGCGGTCGGGGGGCACCGAGGGTGGCATGTCGACCGGTGAGGTCCTGCGCGTTCGCGCCGCGATGAAGCCGATCGCGACCGTGCCGCGAGCTCTGCGCACCGTGGACGTCGCGACCGGCGAGGCCACGGTCGCCCACCACCAGCGCTCCGACGTGTGTGCCGTGCCCGCTGCCGGGATCGTGGCCGAGGCGATGGTGGCCCTCGTGGTCGCTGACGCGGTGCTCGAGAAGTTCGGCGGCGACTCGGTGACCGAGACTCGGCGCAACGTCCAGAGCTACCTCGACACCCTCCGCTTCAGATGACCGCCCGATGAGCCCGGCGCCCAGAGTCGTCCTCGTCGGCACGATGGGGGCCGGCAAGACCACTGTCGGCCGGATCCTGGCCGAGACGTGGGGCGTCGGCTTCCGCGACAGCGACCAGGACGTCGAGGCCGCCGAGGGACGCTCGGTCTCGGACATCTTCGTGGACTCCGGCGAGGCCGAGTTCCGGTCCCTCGAGCGCGCTGCCGTCGCCTCTGCGCTCGCCGAGCACGACGGCGTGCTCGCCCTGGGTGGTGGTGCCGTGCTCGACGAGTCGACCCGCGACCTCCTCACCGGTCATCGAGTGGTCTTCCTCCGCGTGGGGCTGAAGGACGCCGCACAGCGGGTGGGCCTCGGCGTCTCCCGGCCGCTGCTCCTGGGCAACGTCCGCGGCCGGATCAAGCAGCTGATCGACGAGCGCACACCGGTCTATGAGTCGGTCGCCTCGCACGTCGTCGACACCGACGGCCTGTCCGTGCACGAGGTGGTCGAGCAGGTCCGGGCCGCCGTCGTGGAGGATGCCGATGCCTGAGGACCGCACCCGGATGCACGTCGGCGGGGCTTCGCCCTACGACGTCGTCGTCGGCCACTCCGTCCTCGACGAGCTGCAGACGCTCATCGGGAAGGAAGCCACCCGCGTCGCCGTGCTCCACGACGGGGACCTGACCACGCTGTCGGAGAAGGTGCGGCTGCCCCTCCTGGAGGCGGGCTACGACGTCACGGCGGTCCCGCTCGTGCCACCGGGTGAGGCGTCGAAGTCCTACGCGATGGCGGAGACCTGCTGGGAGATCCTCGGGAAGGCAGGCTTCACCCGGTCCGACGTGGTGGTGACCTTCGGGGGTGGCGCCACGACCGATCTCGGTGGGTTCGTCGCCGCCACCTGGTTGCGTGGCGTCCGCGTGGTCCACGTCCCCACCACCCTGCTCGGCATGGTGGACGCGGCCGTGGGTGGCAAGACCGGCATCAACACCGGCGCCGGCAAGAACCTGGTCGGCTCCTTCCACGAGCCGGCAGGCGTCCTGTGCGACCTCGACCTGCTCGCGTCGCTGCCGCCCGCGGAGCTGGTCTCCGGGCTCGGCGAGGTCGTGAAGTGCGGCTTCGTCGCCGACCCCGAGATCCTGCGTGTGGTGGAGGCCGATCCAGCCCTGGTGCTGGACCCGACGTCGCCGCAGCTGCGCGAGAGCATCGAGCGCGCGATCCAGGTGAAGGTCGACGTCGTCGTGGGCGACCTGTTGGAGACCGGCGGGAGCGAAGGGCACCCGGGGCGTGAGGTGCTGAACTACGGCCACACGATGGCGCACGCGGTCGAGAAGGGCACCGGCTACCGGGTCCGGCACGGCGAGGCGGTTGCGTTGGGGATGGTCTACGTGGCCGAGCTCGCGCGGCTGGCCGGCCGGCTGGACGACGCGACGGCGCAGCGCCACTCGGACGTGCTGGCCGCGGTCGGGCTGCCGACCCGCTTCGACGAGCTGCCCTTCGAGGACGTCCTGGCGACGATGCGGATGGACAAGAAGTCCCGCGGCGCGCAGCTGCGGTTCGTGGTGCTCGACGGGTTGGCGAATCCGGTCATCCTGGCCGGTCCGGACGAGCAGCTGCTGCGTGCGGCGTACGACCATCTGGGAGGGGTGTCCCGATGAAGGTGCTGGTGCTCAACGGTCCCAACCTCGGGCGGCTCGGCCGGCGTCAGCCGGAGATCTACGGCAGCACGACCCACGCCGAGCTCGTTGAGCTCTGCCGCGGGTGGGGGAGGGACGCCGGGCTCGACGTCGAGGTGCGTCAGACCAACCACGAGGGCCAGATGCTCGACTGGCTCAACCAGGCCGCCGACGACGCGACCCCGGTCGTGCTCAACGCGGCCGCGTGGACGCACTACTCGTTCGCCCTGCTCGACGCCTGCGCCCAGCTGGTGGCTCCGCTCGTGGAGCTGCACATCAGCGACCCGAAGGCTCGTCCGGAGGAGTTCCGGCACCACTCGGTGATCACGGCGTACGCCGCCAAGGAGATCGTGGGCCAGGGCATCGACGGCTATCGCCAGGCGCTCGAGTTCCTCGGCACCTCATGACCGCGGAGGTCGTCAGGCTGCGCGCGGACTCCACGACGGGAGCCGCTCTCGCCGGGCTGGCCGATCGAGCGGGCCAGATCGCTGCCACCACCGGACCGGCCGGGATGGCGCCGGACCTCGACCTGACCCTCGCCCTGGCGCGTGACCTCGGCCCCGCGCTGCCGACACCGGCCAGCGGACGGACCCTGGAGCTGTGGGAGACGCTGGCCACGCTGGGTGCGGTCGACCTGACCGTCGCCCGGGTCGTCGAGCCGCACCTGGACGCGTTGGCCATCCTGGCCGAGGCTCGGACAGACGGGCTGCTCGCCTCCGTCGACGTCTCGCCCGACGCGGTCTGGGGTGTGTTCGCCGCCGAGGGCGGCCCGCGTCTGCTCGCGAGCGAGTCCCGCGACGGCTGGTCGCTGAGTGGATCCAAGCCATGGTGCTCGCTCGGCGACCGGGTGAGCCACGCCCTGGTCACGGCGTGGGTGGACGACGAGGAGCGAGCGCTCTTCGCCGTCGACCTCGGCCATCCCGGCGTGCGTCAACGAGGCGATCAGGGAGCGTGGGCAGCCCGCGGGCTGGCACAGGTGCGCAGTACTGGCCTCGAGCTCACCGAGGTGCCCGGCGCGCCTGTCGGCGGACCCGGCTGGTATCTGCGTCGGCCCGGTTTCGCCTGGGGCGGGATCGGCGTCGCGGCGATCTGGTTCGGCGCGGCGGTCGCGCTGGCCCGACGGGTGCGGCTGACCGGTCTGAGCCGTGAACCCGATCAGATCGCCCTGATGCACCTCGGCCTGCTCGACGTGGCACTCACCCGGAGTCGTGGTGTCCTGGCCGACGCCGCCACTGTCGTCGACGGTCCACCCGTGCCGCCGGCTGTCGCCTCGAGAGTGGCCCTGCGGGTGCGCCACGCCGTCGCCGAGACGGTGGAGGAGGTGCTCGCGCGCACGGCGCACGCGCTCGGTCCCGGCCCGCTGGCGAACGAGGAGGAGCATGCCCGTCGGGTCAGCGACCTCGAGCTCTACGTGCGCCAGCACCATGCGGAGCGTGACGCAGTGGCCCTGGGCAGGTCGACGCTGAGCGACCCGGAGCGCGATGAGTGGGCGTGGTGGTGAGCTGGGAGCCGGTCCCTCTGGAGGGCGTCCGGGTCGTGGTCGCCGCTGACGACCGGCCGGGGGAGACGGCGACTGCCAGGCTGGTCGAACGGGTCGGAGACGGTCGGTCAACCGTGATCGTGGTGCCTGACGGGCTCGGTGGTGAGGTCCGGGCGGTTGCGGCTGCCGCGGCGCGGCGTACGGGCGCTGACCTGTGGGCCAGGGGCACCACCCCGCCCCACGACTACGAGCTGACGCTCTCGGCCGACTGCCGCGACGACGTCCTGGACCGCCTCCACGACGAGCACGAGGATCCGTGGGGAGTGGAGACGCGGTGGTATGAGCAGCGCAAGCGGGAGCTCGTCCTCGCCATGCTGCCGCGGCCGAGGTTCGAGCGGGTGGTGGAGCTCGGTTGCTCCACCGGCGCGTTGGCCCACGCGCTGGCCTCGAGGTCGACGCACGTCCTGGCGGTGGACAGCTCGCCCTCGGCGGTCTCCGCCGCCCGCCGCCGGTTCCGCGCCGACGACCGCGTCACGGTGGCCGAGCTGGACCTGCCCACAGACTGGCCGGCGGACGAGACCTTCGACCTCGTGGTCGTCTCGGAGGTGGGCTACTTCCTCAGCCCGCCCGAGCTGGAGGGGCTGGTCGGTCGGGTCGCCGGCTCCCTCGCCGCGGGCGGCGTCGTGGTGCTCTGCCACTGGCGACACCCGATCGACGGCCGGGTGCTCGACGGCAGCGACGTCCACGAAGGCTTTCGCGACCCCCGGCTTCCCCCGGTGGCGGCGAGCTACCGCGACCGGGACGTGGAGATCGTGGTGCTGGCGGCAGGGGAGTCCTGGCCCGATCCAGGCGAGTGAGCGCTCAGGCCTTCAGCTTCTCCTCGAAGAACGACAGCACCCGGTCGACGCCCTCCTGCTGGCGCTGCTCGGTGAGCGTCGAGTGGCCGGCTCCACCGAACTCGACCTTGATGAAGGCGCCTCCGAGCTCGCGCTCGAGCGTCGAGAACCTGGTGCCCACGGCGGGGTCCTTGCTGAACCGCAGGCCCATGACCTCGCAGCCCGCGGCGGCACGCTCCTTGACGGTGGCCAGGTCCCTCGGGCTGAGGTTGAGGTCCGCCGCGCGTCGCGGGCTGACGGCGAACGGCACCGACGGCTGGGCCAGGACGGGCGCGACGACCGAGGTGTCGACCATCATGGCCAGCGCGAAGCCACCGGTGAAGCACATGCCGAGTGCGCCGACACCCGGGCCGCCGAGCTCGTCGTGCAGCTCGCGGGCGAGACTGCGCAGCCATCCGGCAATCGGGGTGGTGACCCCGGTGGCCAGCGTGGTGAACTCGCGGCTGACGCACACCCGACCGAGCGACTTCGCGATGGTGACCGGGTTCAGCGGCGCCTCCGGCGTACCGAACAGGCTGGGCATCACCACGGTGAACCCGGCTGCGACCACCTCCTCGCCGAACCCGATGACTCGTGGCGTCAGTCCCGGGATCTCGTGGATCACGACGACTCCGGGCCCCGATCCCTTGCGGTAGGTCGGGTGGGTGGCCCCGCCGAAGGAGTGTTCGCTCGAGGTCCAGCTCGCGAGGAGGGTCATGGCGGTGATCCTGCCATTGGGCGGGCATGGCAGGCTGCGTGAGTGAAAGCGTTTCGGTGTCGCGTCTGCGAGAAGCCCCTGCACTTCGAGAACTCCCGCTGCGTCTCGTGCGGAACGCGTCTCGGGTTCTCCCGCGACGAGCGTGCGATCGTGCCGGTGGACGAGAAGGCGCGCTACGTCGACGCCCAGGGAAGCGTGTGGTACGTCTGCCGCAACCTCACCCTCTCGGGGTGCACCTGGCTCGCCTCCGACGAGGGCGGGCAGTGCTTCAGCTGCGACCTCACCCGGACGCGACCCCATGACGAGGACGCGGTCGGGCTGGCGAACCTCCCGGCGGCGGAGCGGGCCAAGCGGCACCTGATCGTCGAGCTGGACGGCCTCGGCTTCCCGATCGTCGGCAAGAGCACCGACGCCGAGAACGGCCTCGCCTTCGACCTGCTGAGCAGCGTCGAGGAGAACGTGGTGATCGGACATGCCAGCGGTGTGATCACGATCGACCTCGCCGAGAGCAGTGCAGCGCACCGCGAGAAGGTCCGCGAGAAGCTGGGGGAGCCCTACCGGACGATGCTCGGCCACCTCCGGCACGAGGTCGGTCACTACTACGAGTGGCAGCTGGTGCGCGGGGACGAGCTCCTGCCGCGGTGTCGCGAGCTCTTCGGCGACGAGAGGATCGACTACCAGGGCGAGATCAACCGGCACTACGCCGAGGGGCCGCCGGAGGGCTGGGAGTCGTCCTACATCTCCAGCTACGCCACGATGCACCCGTTCGAGGACTTCGCCGAGACCTGGGCGCACTACCTGCACATCTGCGACAGCATCGAGACCGCTTCGGAGTACGGCCTGGTCACCGTCGGCACGCTGACCTCGTTCACGAACTTCCGCGACGTGGTCGTCGGGATCTGGATGCCGCTGAGCGTGGCGCTGAACATGATCAACCGCAGCATGGGCCACGAGGACCTCTACCCGTTCGTCATCCCGACCGCAGTCCTCGACAAGCTCGACTTCGTCGGTTCGCTCGCGAAGCCAGCGTGAGTCCGTCGCGGTTCTCACCACGGTGGTGGGTGAGCGACCAGGACGGACGTGTCGTGCTCGCCCAGCGGCCGAATGCCGCCATCACCGTGTGGCTGGTGAGCGTCGTCGTGGGCTGGACCTCGCTGCTGGAGGGGGAGCGTGCCACGGCCCTGACGTGGGTCGGCAAGGGTGCCCTGGTGGTCTGGGCTCTGGACGAGGTCGTCCGTGGTGCCAGTCCTGCTCGCCGCATCCTCGGCGCTGTCGTGCTGTCGGTGCAGCTCGTGCACCTGTTCGGTTGACCGTGCCCGGACCTCGCCCCGACGTAGGCTGAGTCGTGCCCACGTGGATGCCTGGTCGCAGGCCGCTCTGGCTTCCCATCGCCGTCGTGGCGACGGTGGCTCTCGTGCTCGGAGTCGTCGTGGGCCTGGTCGTCGGCGGGCGGTCGGACCTCCTGGACCGCGCCCAGCACCCTGACGCCGGCACGCGCACGACGGCGATGACGATCGGGCCGATCGCGCAGGCTCGCGACACCGCCAGCACCGGGTGGGACTTCGAGCTGCCCGTGCTCAACCAGTCGGACTCGGTGATCGACGCCGACCTGGTCGGGTTCGAGGGCGTGAACTCGCCCTTCACCAGCGCCAGAGCAAGACAGATCGCACCGCGGGCGTGGCGAGTGATCAAGTTCTCGGCGCCGGCCAACTGCGACGACCCGGTCTCCAGCATCATCTCGACGGTCAGGCTCAGAGTGCGCGGGGGCCCGGGAGGGGCGGCTGATCTCACGCTGGCCCTGCCGGGACAGGGCGAGGCACTGGCGGACTACGACCGGGCCGCCTGCGGCTCGGGGATCAGTGTCCTTCCCCGCGACCTGGCCGGTGTCTGGATCATCGAGCGCGCCTACGGACCCAACATGGACCTGACCGGGGCTCAGCTGATGCGCTTCACCCGCGGAGGCGACTACGTGGCCGACCCCGCGGGGCGACTGCTCTCGGGCGAGAGCGCCGTACGCGGAAGGTGGCGGCTGCGTGGTGAGCTGTTGACGATCTCGGTGCAGAACTCCTTCGGCTGCGGCGCGGGGGCCGAGCAGACCTGGCGACTCACGGTGGACGCCACCTACAGGTTGTCGATGTCGTGGCTGCGCGGTGACTGTCCCGAGGGCCAGGAGGGCAACATCTGGATCCTGCGGCGGGTGCTGTCAGACGGTGGGCTACCGGCGGTCCGCTGAGATCAGGGAGAGGTGGTGGGCCGGCTCGGGGAGCCGCGAGACCACGATCCCGCAGATCAGCAGCAGCGCGGCGAGGGCGCACAGCGAGGGCACGAAGGATCCGGAGGGTGTCCGGGTGACGGCCATCAGGTAGACCACGACCACCGAGGTCTGGCCGCCCAGCTGGATCAGGCCGTTGGAGGTGCCTTCCGGCACCGGAGCAGTGATCTCCGCTGAGTACTGCATCCCCACGGGCAACGCGCTGGTCATGAAGAAGCCGAGCATCAGGGCCGCGCTGGCGAGCGCTACGCGTGAGTCGGCGAAGGTCAGCCAGAGCAGGGCAGGTGCGGACGCCACCAGGGAGATGGCCAGGAACGGCACCCGACGCTGGGCCCAGTCGGAGAGCGCCGACATCACCAGGGCTCCGATGATGCCGCCGAGCAGGAGGAGCGCGCCCATGTTCCCCGCGTCGACCGACGAGAAGCCCCGCGGCTTCACGATCTCCTCGACCCAGGTGGAGAGTCCGTTGAAGACCCCCATCGCCACGAATGCGATGCCCAGGAAGACCACGAAGGGACGCACGGCCAGTGCCTGGCGCACACCGACCATCGACGCGGGCGGCGCGGTCACCGGGGTCAGGTCGGGTGGTGTCGGCGGTCGGTCGCGGGCGACGAGCACGAAGGCGATCCCGGCGAGCAGGGCGGCCGCGCCGTACACCAGCTGGACCGAGGAGATCGACATCGACTTCACCAGGGTGGGGGTCACAGCCATCCCGATCGCCACGCCGAAGAGGTTGGCGAGGGTGATCAGGCTGACGGCCGTCGCGCGCTGGGACGGGGGGAACCACTGCGTGGAGATCGTCGTCCAGGCGTTCAGCAGGAACGGCTGGGCGATCGCCGCCCCGACCGTGGCGAGCAGTGCCAGCACGTAGTTGGAGCCGACCAGCCCTCGGGCCACTCCCGCGACGCCGGCGAGGAGGGCGCCGAGTCCGGCGGCGTAGCGGAAGCCGCGGTGGGTGATCAGGTGCGAGGCAACGAACGAGAACGGCAGGTAGGCCAGCATGAACGTGATCGCCAGGGCCCCGATCGCCGCCGCGGAGACGCCGTAGTAGTCCTGAGCGGTGCTGGACACTGGCGCATAGCTGATCCACAACGTCTGGATCGTCAGGTTGACGGCCATGAACGCTCCGAGCACCACCCAGCGGTAGGCATAGACGCGAGCCTGTTCAGCCGTCCCGCTGACGACGCTCTCCTCAGTCACAACAAGGATCGTAGGCGCGGAGCCCGCTCGGCGGGCACGCGACGCCGCAGTGGGCTATGTCGGTCTGTGGAATGCTGCTCGGACGCGCACAGCACCAGGGGAGACGCCGATGCAGATGAGGATGGAGCTGGTCCCGCTCCCGGTCTCGGACGTGGACCGAGCCATCGCCTTCTATGCCGACAAGCTCGGCTTCAACAAGGACTTCGACGTGCGGCCCAGTGAGGGCGTGCGGCTCGTCCAGCTGACACCCGAAGGCTCGGGTTGCTCGATCGGTTTCGGGACCGGGCTGGAGGTGTATGCCGGAGAGCCCGGCAGCATCAGAGGCGTGCACCTGGTCGTGGAGGACATCGACGCAGCCCGAGCAGAGCTGGTCGGTCGAGGGGTGGAGGTCGGAGAGATCAAGGACTTCGGCGGCGGCGTCCGAGGAGCCGACTTCGCCGACCCGGACGGCAACAGCTTCGAGCTGCAGGAGATGGCGTGGCGCCGGGGGGAGAAGTTCTAGGAGGCTCGGGAGCCGTGGCAAGCCGCACGACGGATGACGGCCGCATCCACCGCTGGTTGAGCCTTGTCGAAACCCCATGGGTCCGATGGTTGGTCTTCAGTTCTCGATGGTCGTGGGCTCGTGGACGGTGGGTCACCGAGGTGTTCCCCGACCCCTTCGTCCGGGTCGCGGTCGCTCGGCTCGACCGTCGTGGTTGCGGTCGCAGAGTCGAGGTCGCTCCGCTCGTCACGGTCCCTTCGTGGATCAGAAGCGAGCATCAAAGAAAACCCTCGAATCCCTTACCCACAAGGCGAAACTCGGCACGGAAACTGTCAGTGGTCCCGGCTTGAATGGACCCATGACCAGCACCCGGCCCGACCTCGACTCCGCTGCCGCGGTGCTCGAGCTCGCCCGGGACTCCCGCGCCGCCGCTGACCGCGCCGAGGCCGACGTGCTGCTGGCTGCGGTGACGTGGGCCGAGCAGCACCCGCCGGAGTCGATCTATGTGGCGGCGACGTGGAGCGCGCCGGGCGGGGACACCGACCTGGTCCTGGCCGGTGAGGGTGCGCCGCTGGTGTGTGAGTTCTCCGTCGCCGAGTTCGCGCTGGCCCTGGGGATGTCCACCGACAGTGGGAAGGCGCTGATCGGGCACGCGCTGGAGCTGAAGTACCGCCTCCCGCGCCACTGGGCCCGCACCCAGAACGGCACCCGAGCCCACGCTGGCGCCGTGGCGGGCCCGCCGGGTCGCCCAAGCCACGTTGGGGTTGTCCCCGGAGGCTGCGGCCTACGTCGATGCGCAGGTGGCTCCGTTCGCGCACAAGATCGGCCTCGCGCAGCTCGACCGGGTCGTGGAGGAAGCGATCGCCAGGTTCATGCCCGACCTGGCCGAAGCCAACGCCGAGAAGGCCGCCGACGGCCGGCACATCAGCTTCCACCACCAGCAGGTCTCCTTCACCGGGACCACCACCATCGAGGGCGAGCTCGACCTCGCCGATGCCCTCGACCTCGACGCCGCCATCACCCGCGGAGCCGAAGCAGCTCAGGGCAGCCGGGTTCGACCGAGTCGCTCGACGTGCGCCGTGCGATCGCTGCCGGTGAGCTCGCCCGCCGCCAGCTCGCCCTCGACCTCACCAGCCGTGAGGCCGAATCAGCCGGCCCGGACCCAAGCCACGCCAGGTGGTCCTCTACGTCCACCTCTCCGAAGCCGCCATCACCGGGAAGATCTGACGCGGCAGCGGTGGTCTGGAGCTGGCGCGGGTGGAGAACCACCGCCAGGGCGTCACCGCCGACCAGGTCCGCACCTGGTGCGCCAACCCCGACACCCAGGTGACCGTGAAGCCGGTGATCGACCTCTCCGAGCACATCCACGTCGAGGCCTACGAAGTCCCCGAACGCCTCGCCGAGCAGACCGAGCTCCGCGACCTGTCATGCGTCTTCCCCTGGTGCAGCCGACCGGCCCGAAGATGCGATCACGACCACGCCATTCCCTACGACGAAGGCGGCACCACCTGCTCGTGCAACATCGCCCCACTCTGCAGGCGACATCACCGGCTCAAGACGCATTCGGCGTGGGACTACACCGTCCTGGAACCCGGGTCGTTCGCGTGGACCAGCCCGCACGGCTACCACTACCTCCGCGACCACGCAGGCACCACCGACACGACCGGTGACCGCCGGCCATCTCCGCCCGCTGACCCACCCCACTTCTGAACACCACGCCCCCGGACCCCGCCCAGCAACACCACCGGCGGGGCCACCGGCACGCCACCGGGACCGCGGTTTGGACATGCTTCCTACTCGACCACCGACCGGCATGGGCGAGCCGACCTGGATCCGCGAACGTCAGCTGAGCTGAGCGACCTGGAGCCGGATGCTGGCGCGGGGCAACACCCGGTGACCAAGCGTCGACGGTCACCACGCTCATCGATGACCGCGGACCACCATCGGACCCATAGGGGGTCTCGACAGGCTCACCGGTGGGTGGTGGCGGCCCTCCTCCGGCGTACGGCCGCGGTCGCCTGTCGAGGAAGGTGACGTCCGGTCTCAGGCGGGGGTGAGGACGCAGTCGGAGAGCACCGGGGCGCCGTCGCGGTCGCCCTCGCCGGCGACGGTGGCGGTGACGGCCACGCCGTCGTCGGTGTGCCAGGCCTGGACGCGGATCGTCTCGCCGGGGAAGACCACGCCGGCGAAGCGGGCGTCGAAGCCGCGCACCTTGCCGGTGTCGCCGTCGAACAGCTCGTCGGTGACGGTCCGCAGGACGATGCCGTAGGAGCAGAGCCCGTGCAGGATCGGTGCCGGGAACCCGGCAGCCTTGGCGAACTCAGGGTCGGCGTGCAGCGGGTTCCGGTCGCCGCACAGGCGATAGAGCATCGCCTGCTGCGGCGTCACGGCGTACGACGCATCGCAGTCGGGCAGCCGGTCGGGCACCTCGATCTTCTTCGAGGACCCACGTTCACCGCCCCAGCCGCCCTCGCCCCGCACGAAGATCGACGACCGCACGGTCCAGAGGGCATCGCCCTCGGCCGACAGGGCCTGACCCTCCTGCCAGATGACGGCCGCCTTGCCCTTGTCCCACACGTCGGTGATCCGGGTGCGCAGGGTGGCAGAGCCGGAGCTGGGCAGCGGTCCGGCCACCTCGATCTCCTGGCTGCCGTGCACCACCTGGGACAGGGTGATGTCGCAACCGGGCAGGTCGAGCGGTGGGGGGTCGGTCTCGTGGAAGGTCGGTGCGACGATGCCGAAGCTCGGGAGCACCTGCAGGTGGTCGTTGTCGAGGGTGTAGCGCAACGCCGCGGGGTCCAGGTTGTCGCCCGCCCCCGAACCGGCGCCGATGGCCAGGTGGTAGAGCAGGACGTCCGACCTCTCCCACGAGAACGTGCGGTCGGGCAGCTCTGCACCGATGGCGGCGTCGGGGTCGATCGGCATCAGGAGGCCTCGGTCTCGACGATCGGCGAGGTCGCTGCCGCCGACCGGGAGGCGATGTCCTCCGCGGCGAGGTAGCCGAACACGATCGCCGGCCCGATGGTCGCACCCGGTCCGGCGTAGGTGTGGCCCATGACGGCGGCAGAGACGTTGCCGGCGGCATAGAGGCCTTCGATGACGGTCCCGTCCGCGCGCAGCACCCGGGCGCGCTCGTCGGTGACGAGACCGCCCTTGGTGCCGAGGTCGCCGGGCACGATCTTGACCGCGTAGAACGGGCCCTGGTCGATGCTGTGCAGTGACGGGTTCGGCTTCACGGTGGGGTCGGAGTAGTACTTGTCGTAGGCACTCTCGCCGCGGTGGAAGTCCTCGTCGACACCGGTGCTCGCGAAGCCGTTGAACCGGTCGACGGTGGCGCGCAGCGCGTCGGCGGGCACCTCGATCGCCTCCGCCAGTGCCTCGAGGGTGTCGGCCTTCTTGATGGTGCCGTGCTTGTACCAGCGGCCGGGGAACGGCTGGCGTGGCGAGAGGCCGGCGAACAGGTAGCGGTTGCGGTAGCGCTGGTCGATGATCATCCACGACGGCACGTGCGAGATCCCGGTCTGCTCACCCTTGTAGATCTCGTGCACCGCCTCGACGTAGGGCAGCGCCTCGTTCATGTAGCGCTGGCCGGCGGAGTTCACGATGATCGACCCCGGCAGGTTGCGCTCGGCGAGCGCGAACCAGGGACCGCGGGGGAGCGGGATCGTCGGCCCCCACCAGGCGTCGTCCATCAGCGCCACGTCGGCACCCGCGGCCATCCCGGCCACGTGCCCGGCGCCGGTGTTGGACTCGGCACCGGTCGTCCAGTCGATGCTCGTGGGCTGGGGCTGGAACCGCTCGCGCAGCTCGAGGTTCTTCTCGAAGCCGCCGCTGCCGAGGATCACGCCTCGCTTGGCGCGGATGGTGCTCTCCACGCCCTCGCGGAGCACCTTCACCCCGGTGACGCGGCCGTCCTCGATGAGCAGGTCGCTCAGCTCGGTGCCGTACTCCACGGGTACGCCGGCGTCGGCGAGGCCCTGGCGAAGCCCGATCGCGAGGGCGTTGCCCATGGCAAACATCTTGCGGCCGAGCAGGCTGCTGAGGATGCGGCGGAGCACGATCTTCACCATCGTGACGGGCCCACGGATCGTGCGCATGCCCAGGCTGATCTTGCGGAAGTCGGCCTGCGTGACGATCAGGTTGGCCGGCGCCTTGCTGTACGGCGGGTGCAGGTGGGCCAGCTCCTCGCCCATGAACCGGCAGTCCATCGGGACCGGCTCGACGCTGCGTCCGCGGGCACGTCCGCCGGGTGACTCGGGCAGGTAGTCGGAGTACTCCGGCACCCACGCGAACCGCACCGGGGTCTGCTCGCGCAGGAAGTCCATGACCTCAGGGCCGCGGTCGATGAAGGTGTCCCGGCGCACCTTGGGCACCGCGTCGCCGACGATCGCCTCGAGGTAGCGCTTGGACTCCTCCGGGTCGTCGGCCTGGCCGGCGGCGCGGAGGGCGTAGTTGCCCGGGATCCAGACCCCGCCACCCGAGCGCGCGGTGGACCCGCCGAAGTAGTCGCTCTTCTCGATCAGCACCGTGTCCAGCCCCTGCCGGGCGGCGGCGAGAGCGGCCGTCATGCCGGCACCACCGGCGCCGACCACGACCACGTCGTAGGCAGCATCATCAGTGACCGCGTCACGGGGGTTCATGGCGCAAAACTGTAACAGGTTCTATTGTTGGGGCCATGCTCTCCGACGACGTACGCCGCACGGTCGCCGACGCTCTCAGGGACGCCGAGGTCGAGCGCGAGCCGATCCCCCCACTGCGCGAGACCTGGCCCGACATCGACGTGGTCGACTCCTACGAGATCCAGCTGCTCAACATCCGCCAGCGGCTCCAGGCCGGTGCGCGGGTGAACGGTCACAAGGTCGGCCTGTCCGCCAGGGCGATGCAGGAGATGATGGGCGTCGACGAGCCCGACTACGGCCATCTGCTCTCCGACATGGAGCTGTTCGGCGACGAGCCGGTCGAGGCCAGGCGCTACTGCTACCCCCGCGTCGAGGTCGAGGTGGCCTTCATCCTCGGCG
The DNA here is from genome assembly GCA_963843075.1 of uncultured Actinomycetota bacterium. Taxonomy (GTDB): domain Bacteria; phylum Actinomycetota; class Actinomycetes; order Propionibacteriales; family Nocardioidaceae; genus Marmoricola. The sequence continues at coordinate 62,110 of CAWJJD010000002.1, forward strand.
AGACGCTGCCGGGGGAGGGTTGCACGGAGGAGGACGTCATCCGGGCCACGGCGTACGTCGCCCCGGCGATCGAGCTGATCGACAGCCGCGTGCTCGACTGGAACATCCGGATCGCCGACACGATCGCGGACAACGCCTCGTCGGCCGGCTACGTCCTCGGACCGGAGCGGGTCCGCCCCGAGGATGTGGACCTGAAGGCGATCGAGGCGGTGCTCGTCCGCAACGGTGACAAGGTCGCCGAGGGCCGCTCCGACGCGGTGCTCGGCAACCCGGTGACCGCGGTGTCCTGGCTCGCCGACAAGGTGGCGGCGTTCGGCGTCACCCTCGAGAAGGGGCACGTGATCCTGCCCGGATCGATGCACCGGGCGATCGACGTACGGCCGGGCGACGACTTCGTCGCCGACTTCCAGGACTTCGGCTCGGTCCACCTGAGCTTCACGTAGGGAGAGAGATGGTTTCGACAGGCTCCACCACCGGAAGAGTCACGGCAGCGATCGTCGGCCCCGGCAACATCGGCACCGACCTGATGTACAAGCTGCTCCGCTCCGAGCTGATCGAGCCGCGCTGGATGATCGGCGTCGACCCGGACAGCCCGGGGCTCACCCGCGCCCGCGACGAGGGGCTCGTGGCCAGCCACGAGGGCGTCGACTGGCTGCTCAAGCAGGACGAGCTGCCCGACCTCATCTTCGAGGCGACCAGCGCCTACATCCACCGCGAGTACGCACCCCGCTACGCCGAGGCCGGCATCCGCGCCGTCGACCTCACGCCCGCGGCAGTGGGCCCCGCGGTCATCCCTGCGGTCAACGGTGACGAGCACGCGGGCGCCGACAACGTCAACATGATCACCTGCGGTGGCCAGGCGACGATCCCGATGGTCGCTGCCGTCTCGCGCGCCACCCCGGTGTCGTACGCCGAGATCGTCGCCTCCGTCGCCTCGCTGTCGGCCGGACCCGGCACCCGGCAGAACATCGACGAGTTCACCCGCACCACGGCCAAGGGTGTCGAGACGATCGGTGGCGCCGAGACAGGCAAGGCGATCATCATCCTCAACCCGGCCGAGCCGCCGATGATCATGCGCGACACGATCTTCTGCGCGGTCGGTCCGGAGGTCTACGAGGAGGGACAGGACGCCGTCGCGGAGTCGGTGCACCGGATGGTGGAGGCGGTGCAGGACTACGTGCCCGGCTACCGGCTGCTCCAGGACCCCCAGTTCGACCCGCCCGTCCCGGCGACCCGCGGCCAGACCAAGGTGAGCGTCTTCCTCGAGGTGGAGGGGGCGGGCGACTTCCTGCCGCCGTACTCCGGCAACCTCGACATCATGACCGCCGCGGCGACCCGCGCAGGAGAAGGGATGGCCAGGAAGGTGATCGGCGCATGACCGTCTTCGGAGACCCCGCACTGAACGCGCTCGACCGGGTGTGGAGCAACACAGAGCCTGATTCCGGGCTTGACATCCGGCTCACCGACACCTGCCTGCGCGACGGGTCGCACCACAAGCGACACCAGTTCACCGGCGAGGAGGTGCGCTCGATCATCGGCGCCCTCGACGCGGCCGGCGTCCCGGTCCTCGAGGTCACCCATGGCGACGGCCTGGGTGGGTCGAGCTTCAACTACGGGTTCTCCAAGACGCCCGAGCAGGAGCTGATCAAGATCGCCGCGGAGACGGCGAAGAGCGCGAAGATCGCCTTTCTGATGCTCCCCGGCGTCGGCACGAAGGACGACATCCGCGAGGCGCAGGACAACGGCGGCTCGATCTGCCGGATCGCCACGCACTGCACCGAGGCCGACGTCTCCCAGCAGCACTTCACGCTCGCCCGCGAGCTCGGACTCGAGACCGTCGGCTTCCTGATGATGAGCCACACCCAGCCGCCGGAGGTGCTGGCCAGGCAGGCGCGCACCATGGTCGACGCCGGCTGCCAGTGCGTCTACGTCGTCGACTCGGCCGGTGCGCTGATCATGGAGGGCGTCTCCGACCGCGTCTCCGCTCTCGTCGCAGAGATCGGCTCCGAGGCCACGGTCGGCTTCCACGGCCACGAGAACCTCGACCTCGGCTGCGCCAACACCGTGATGGCCGTCCGTGCGGGCGCCACCCAGATCGACGGGTCGGTCCGACGCTTCGGCGCCGGCGCGGGCAACACTCCGCTGGACGCGTTCGTCGGGGTCTGCGACAAGCTCGGCTGGAAGACCGGTGTCGACTTCATGAAGATCATCGACGCGTCGGAGGACGTCGTCCGCCCGGCCATGCCGGAGGAGTGCCAGCTCGACCGGATGACGATGATGATGGGGTACGCCGGCGTGTACTCGTCGTTCCTCAAGCACGCGGGCAACGCCGCCGAGCGCTACGGCGTCTCGGGTGCGCACATCTTGCAGATCGCGGGGGAGCGCAAGCTGATCGGCGGCCAGGAGGACCAGCTGATCGACATCGCCCTGGAGCTGCGCGCGAAGCAGCAGGCCAACGACTAGCTCCGACCAGCTGGAGCAGGCTCGGCCATTTGCGAGACGCGCGAGTTCTGTCTGGTCCGACACGGGCGCGTGCTCCCGTGGACGGATGACTAGAACGTGTTCTAGTATTGCGTCCAGGGAGAACAACCACTGCATGAGGAGTACCCATGAGCCAGGCGGTTCTGGACGGTGTCCGTGACCTGCTGCCTACGCTGCGCGATCGCGCGGACGAGGCGGAGCGGCTGCGCGTGGTGCCCGAGGCGTCGATCAAGGAGCTCGAGGAGACCGGATTCTTCCGCCTGCTCCAGCCCAGGCGCTTCGACGGCCTCGAGTCCGACCCGATCGACTTCTACACCGCGGTGCGCGACATCGCGGGCGCCTGCGGCTCGACCGGCTGGGTCTCCAGCGTGGTCGGGGTGCACCCGTGGCAGGTCGCGCTGTTCGCCGACGAGGCGCAGCAGGCGGTGTGGGGGAGCGACACCGGCACGCGGCTGAGCTCGTCGTACGCCCCCACCGGCAAGGCCGTCCAGACCGACGGCGGGTTCACCCTGTCTGGCAAGTGGAGCTTCTCCTCGGGCTGCGACCACTGCTCGTGGGTCCTGCTCGGTGGTCTGGTCTTCAACACCGAGGGACAGGTCGTCGACTTCCGCACGTTCATGGTGCCCCGCGAGAACTACGAGATCATCGACGTCTGGGACATGGTCGGCCTGCGTGGCACCGGGTCCAACGACATCCTGGTCAAGGACGCGTTCGTCCCCGAGGCGTTCACGCTCTCGATGGGCGACACCGGCCGCTGCTTCGGGCCGGGCCAGGAGCAGAACACCTCCGACCTCTACAAGCTGCCGTTCCACTCGATCTTCACCGGCACCATCACCACGCCGATCATCGGCATGGCGCTGGGCGCCTACGAGGAGCACGTGGAGATGCAGCAGAAGCGCACGCGTGCGGCGTACCTCGGTGAGAAGGCGGCCCTCGACCCCTTCGCCGCCGTCCGCATCGCGCGGGCCTCGAGCGAGATCGACGCCGCCTGGGCGCTGCTCGTGAACAACATCCGCGAGGAGCAGGCGTTCATCGCCAAGGGCGAGAAGATCCCGCTCAAGACGCGGCTGAAGGTGCGCCGCGACCAGGTGCTCGGCAGCCAACGCGCGATCGACGCCATCGACTCGCTCTTCGAGGCCTCGGGCGGCCGCGCACTCACCACCGGCACCTATCTCCAGCGGGCCTGGCGCGACGCGCACGCCGGTCGGGTGCACGCGGCCAACGACCCAGAGCGCGCCCTGCAGATGTTCGGCGCCCACGAGTTCGGCCACAAGATCGACCCCGGGATGTACTGAGTGGACTTCAGCAAGGAGGCGACCCGCCGGTCTGCGCAGGTGAAGACCGAGGCCGGCGCGATCACCCTGAACTACTTCGAGGCAGGGGAGCCCACGCCGACCGGCGGCGGACTCCCGCTGGTGATGCTGCACGGCGGTGGCCCGGGCGCCTCCGCGTGGAGCAACTTCGGCGCCGCGCTCCCGGGCTTCGCGGAGCACTTCCGCACCCTGCTGGTCGACCAGCCCGGCTTCGGTGCCTCGGACAAGCCCGAGGTCGTGGGCAACTACTACCGCCACGCCGCCGAGCACGTCGTGAAGCTGCTCGACGAGCTCGGCATCGACCGCGTGCACCTGCTGGGCAACAGCCTGGGCGGGGGTACGGCGATGCGCCTGGCGCTCACCTACCCGGACCGCGTCGGCCGGCTCGTCCTGATGGGGCCCGGCGGACTCTCGCTCAACCTGTTCCACGCCGACCCGACCGAGGGTGTGCAGCGGCTGATGGACTTCTCCGCCAACCCGACGCGCGAGGCCCTGCGAGCGTTCATCTCCACGATGGTGGTCAACCAGAAGCTGGTCACCGACGAGCTCGTGGAGGAGCGCTTCGCCGATGCCACCGCACCCGGCGCACAGGCGGCGATGGCCTCGATGGGGATGTCCTTCTGGAACCCCGAGACCGCCGAGGACGGCATGCTCTGGCGCGAGGCCCACCAGCTGCGCAAGCACACCCTGCTCACCTGGGGCCGTGAGGATCGGGTCAACCCGCTCGACGGCGCCATGGTCGCCCTCAAGCTGATCCCGAAGGCGACGCTGCATGTGTTCCCCAACTGTGGGCACTGGGCGCAGATCGAGGCCGCCGAGGAGTTCCGCGAGGTCGCCACCAGCTTCCTGGCCCGGCACGTGGAACGCCCCCGGAAGGAGAGCTCATGACCATCGACATCCGCAGCATGGGCTATGCCCGCGTCGCGAGCACCGACCTCGACGAGTGGCGGCTGTTCGCGGGCAAGGTCCTCGGGCTCGGTGAGGGCCGCGGACCGGACCCCGAGAACCTCTACTACCGCATCGACGAGGTCTCGGCGCGCCTCGTCGTCTTCCCCTCCGACAAGGACGAGCTGTCCTGCGTCGGCTGGGAGCTGGCCGACCATCCCGCCCTGCAGGAGGCCCGTGAGCACCTGCAGAAGGCCGGGGTCGAGTTCGACGAGGGCACCGACGAGGAGCTGGCCGAACGACGGGTGCAGGAGCTGATCCGGTTCCGCGACCCGTTCGACAACGTCTTCGAGCTGTTCCACGGCATCACCTACGAGTCCCGGCCGGTCGTCACGCCGTACGCCGCTTCCTTCGTGACCGGTGACCAGGGCATGGGCCACGTCGTGATCCCGGTGAGCGACGACGTGGAGGCGCTGCGCTTCTACACCGACGTGCTCGGCTTCCGGCTGCGCGACTCGATGAGCATGCCCGGCGAGTTCGTCGGCAAGGAGCCCGGGTCGAAGGTGTGGCTGCGGTTCCTCGGCGTCAACCCGCGCCACCACAGCCTGGCGTTCCTGCCCCAGGAGAACCAGGGGCCCAACGAGAGCAAGTGCGTGCACATCATGCTCGAGGTCGACAAGCTCGACGACGTGGGGCGGGCGCTCGAGCGGGTGCGCAAGCACAAGGCTCCGTTGTCCGCGACCCTGGGCCGGCACATGAACGACCAGATGGTCTCGTTCTACGTGAAGTCGCCGGGCGGTTTCGACGTGGAGTTCGGCACCGAGGGGCTGCAGGTGGACGACGCCCGGTGGGTGGCCCGCGAGAGCACCGCCGTCTCCTACTGGGGCCACGTCTTCGGCGGCCAGTGAATGACCAGTGAATGCGTGACCGAGTGACCGGCCGGTGACACGGGTGGAACGGGACTTTGGTATGACTGCACCCATGTCGTCCGAACCTTCCGCCGACATCCCCGAGGGGATGCGCACCGACGCGCGGGAGACCTGGCCGAGCCGTGAGCTGATCGACTCGTTCCTCGGGACAGGGTTCGACTTCGAGCTGCGGCTCGGCGAGCACACACCCATCCCGATCGACGACCCGGAGGCCGCCGAGCGGGCCAGGCAGTTTCGCGACGTGCTCGGCATCTTCGCCACCGGCGTCACCGTGGTCACCTCGATGTCGGGCGAGGACCCCGTCGGGATGACCTGCCAGTCCTTCTCGAGCGTCTCACTCGACCCGCCGCTGGTGATGTTCTGCCCGGCCAAGACCTCGCGCGCGTGGCCGATGATGCGCCAGGCAGGCTTCTTCTGCGTCAACTTCCTCTCGGCCGAGCAGCAGCACATCTCCAACGGGATGGCCACCAAGGGTGTCGAGAAGTTCCAGGGAGTCGGCTGGAAACCGGCCTCCACGGGGGCCCCGCTGATCGATGGCGTCCTCGGCTACGTCGACTGCGTGATCGACCGGGTCCACGAGGCGGGCGACCACTACATCGTCGTGGGCCGGGTCCAGGAGCTGGCCTACGGCGACGGCCGCGAGGACGCCTCCACCTCCGAGGTTCCGTTGCTGTTCCACCGCGGCGCCTACACGCAACCGGAGTAGTTCTTTGGCACGCTGAGTGCCATGGGTGTCCCGTCTTCCCCCGAGGCACAGCCCGACTTCACCGAGCGGCTGCTGCGGCGGTTCCTGCTCCTGTGCGAGAGCCCGCGGACGCAGCGGCGGGCGCTGGCCCTGGTGCGTGGCAGCGTCAGCAACGCGCGGGCGGGCCGGCGCTTCTATGCCCTGGTGAACCGCGTCGTGCTCAACCCGGTCGCGCGGGCCATGGGGGTCGAGACGTCGGCCATCAGGGTGGAGCTCGTCGGATCGCAGCTGATCGGGCTGGCGATGATCCGCTACGTGCTCAAGGTCGAGCCGATCGCGTCGCTCTCGGTGGACGAGCTGGTGCCGCTGATGGCCCCGCCGCTCCGGCAGGCGATGGGGATGGCGATGGGGATGGGCGGCGCGAGCACCCCGACGTGCGCGTGCCACCAGGAGCTGGTCGCGGTTCCGTGGTAGCTAGCTGACCCGGATCGTCGCTCGCGAGATCAGGAACCCGTGCCCGCCCTGGGTGGAGCACCGCAGTCCCTGTTTCGTGCTGGTGCAGGTGATCCCGCGGTAGCGCACCGAGTCGCCGTAGGGCAGCTCCCGGCTGCCGTCGGTCTCGCCCGGCTGTCCCATCACGGTGTCGCTGGTGCACGCGAGGGCCCCGCGCCTGCCGACGGAGAGCTCGACGGAGTGGCCCCAGTCGAAGTCGCAGTCCGCCGGCTTGCCGCCGGGGACGCCCGCCATCTCGCGCCGGTCGCACCGGACGTGGGCGCCCTGGCCGTCGTCGAACAGGCAGCCGATGTTGCCGCTGGGCGTGGTCAGGCCGGGCAGGTCGTAGCCGCTCAGGTCGACCGGCTCCGGCCCACGGGGCTTGGGTGTGGACTTGGGTGTGGCCGCCTCGGGACTGGGCGTCTGGGTCACATCGGCGTCGAGCAGCTCATCGGGTGTGGCCGTGACCGTCACCGTGGCTCCCGGGCTGGGCTCGGCGCTCGTTTCCTCGTCCGTCCCGCCGCAGCCGGAGGTGAGACCCAGCGAGGCCACGGTCACGAGGGTCAGCAGGAGACGAGTCACGCGCCGATCGTGGCACAGCGGGGTCGCGGCAGCCTGTGGATTGCCGTTCGACGCCTCGGCTGGTCCAGATCACCCTGTGCGGATGGATGACACCCTCCCGCTGCACCCCTTGCACTCGCTGCTGCCCCTCGACCAGCCGTTCACGCCGGTGATGGCGCGTGCGGCGGGGATCGAGCGGCGCCAGCTCGAGCGGATGCTGGGGGAGGGCCACGTGCAACGGCTGCTGCGAGGTGTCTACGCCGCCTCCACCGCCGCCGACACGGTCGCACTGCGGGCGGCGGCGGTCGGGCTGCTCCTCGGCCGGGGCGACGTCGCGGTGGACCGGACGGCCTCGTGGGTCCATGGGCTCCCCCTCGTGGACGTCGTCCCGCTCGACGTCCTCGGAGTGGGGCGATCGCAGCGCGGCTCACTCGGCGGTCGGCGCCACCTCGTGCCACGCGATGTCCTCTCGATCGGCGGAGCCCGGCTGACCACGCCGCTGCGCACAGCCCTCGACCTCGGCAGGCTGCTGGCACCCGACCGGGCACTGGGTGCGATGGACATGCTGCTGCGGGGTGGGACGTTCACGCACACCGAGCTCCTCGGGGAGCTGCCTCGCTTCACCGGCCACCGCGGGATCGCCCAGCTGCGCGACCTCGCCGCCCAGCTGGACGGCCGCTCCCGGGGGATGGCCGAGTCGGCTCTCCGGTTCCACTGGCACGCTGCCAACCTCCCGACCGCAGTCCCCGGGATGCTCGTCGCCGCGGGGCCCCGGCTGGTCCGCCTCGCTCTGGGGGTGGAGCGTCGTCAGTTCGGCGCGACGTTGGCCGATCAGGTCACCGCCGACGATCTGGTCGCACTCGAGGGAGCCGGCTGGCGGATCGTCGTACTCGCGGAGCAACGGGTGCTGCACTCCGAGTCCTCCATCTGGGTCCGCCACCTCGAGCGCGAGTTCCACCAGCACCTGCTCGCCCAGGTGCGGGACGAGGAGGTGGCGGGGTGAGCGTGCACGCGCGGCCCGGCTTTGTTCCACCGGTTTGCCCGGGCTGCCTCGAAAAGGTGTGTCCCATGTGGTCGGCGGGCATCCGGGCATCGACGTCTCACTGCACGGTCAGTGGAGCGGACGACCTCCGGTCTGAACGCCGGTTGATCAACCGTTCGATCAACCGGGTCCGTTCGAGACACCAAGTTTGCTCGCGATGCTGCAAGACCGGGCCAGTCCGGGCGCTCCATGACATACCGAGCGGATCGCGGCTGTGAGAATGCGTTGGTCTTCCAGGCGGGCAGCGAGCCTGGGAAATGGGACACCCCCAGCAAGAGCCCCGGCCTAGAGTGGGGACGTGGACCAACCCGACGTGGACGAGAAGAGCTGGCCGAGCACCTGCCCGGAGTGCGGCACGCAACTGCAGCACGGCACGCTGGACTTCGATCCGACCAACCGGCCTGACCCGGAGTTCCAGGCGGGCGAGATGGCGATGGTCGACTTCTGCCCCAACCCGGACTGTCCGACCAACCTGGAGGACTGATCCTCAGCCGCGTGCCGTGATCGCCTCGTGCATCGTGAGGATCCGCCGGGCGGACTCGACGTGGAGGTTCTCGATCATCCGGCCGTTGTAGGTGACGACGCCCGAGCCGGCGCCGTCCTCCCAGGCCTGCAGGATGCCGCGGGCATCGTCGACGGCCTCGGTGGAGGGGGCGAAGGCCTCGTTGGCGCCCTCGACCTGGCCGGGGTGGATCAGGGTCTTGCCGTCGAAGCCCATCTCGCGACCCTGCTGGCACTCGGCGAGGAAGCCCTCGGTGTTCTTCACGTCGTTGTAGACGCCGTCGAGGATCGCCTTGCCGGCGGCCCGCGCCGCGAGCAGCGAGAGACCAAGGCCGGCGAGCAGGGGCTGGCGGCCGGGGACGTGCTCGGCGTAGAGCTCCTTGGCGAGGTCGTTGGTGCCCATCACCAGCACGGTCAGGCGATCGGAGGCGGAGGCGATCTCGGCGGCGTGCAGCATCGCGTGGGGCGTCTCGAGCATCGCCCAGAGCTTGGTGTGCTCCGGAGCGCCGTGCCCGGCCATCGCCTCGACCAGCTTGAGCACGGCGTCGGCGGAGTTCACCTTCGGTACGACGATCGCGTCCGGTCCCGCAGCGCACGCAGCCTCGAGATCCGCCGCGTGCCACTCGGTGTCGGCGCCGTTGATCCGGATGGTGACCTCACGCTCGCCGTAGTCACCCGACGCGGCGGCCGCGCACGCAGCGGAGCGGGCATCGACCTTGGCGTCGGGGGCGACCGCGTCCTCGAGGTCGAGGATCAGCGCGTCGCAGGCGATCGTCTTCGCCTTCTCGAGCGCGCGCTCGTTGGACGAGGGCATGTAGAGCACCGACCGGCGAGGACGGAAGGTCTCTGAGGAGGTGGAAGTCATGAGGCCTCGATCGCGTCGTACTGCTTCTTCAGCTCGGGGTCGATCTCGGCGAGCTGCTCGGCGAGCTCGACCATCACCAGGCACTGCTTGAGGGAGGCGTCGTCCTCCATCTTCCCGTCGAGCATCACCGCACCGGTGCCGTCGCCCATGGCCTCGACCACGCGCCGCGCGTGCGCCACGTCCTCGGGCGCCGGGCTGAACACCTTGTTGGCGATCGCGATCTGCTTGGGGTGCAACGACCAGGTGCCGACACAGCCGAGCAGGAACGCGTTGCGGAACTGGTCCTCGCACGCAACCACGTCGGCGATGTCGCCGAACGGCCCGTAGTAGGGATAGATCCCGTGCATCGCGCACGCATCGACCATCCGCGCGATCGTGTAGTGCCACAGGTCCTGCTGGTACGTCGGACGGTCGGCCTCGATGTCGGCCTGGTCAGAGGAGGCCGGGTCCTGTCGCACCAGGTAGCCGGGGTGGCCACCGCCGACCCGGGTGGTCTTCATCCGCCGGTCAGCGGCCAAGTCGGCGGGTCCGAGCGAGAGGCCCTGCATCCGGGGTGAAGCTCCGCAGATCTCCTCGATGTTCACCATGCCGCGAGCGGTCTCGAGGATGGCGTGGACCAGGATCGGGCGCTCCAGTCCGGCCTTGGCCTCGAGCTGCGCCAGCAGGCGGTCGACGTAGTGGATGTCCTCGGCGCCCTGCACCTTCGGCACCATCACCACGTCGAGCTTGTCGCCGATCTCGCTGACCAGGGTCGTCAGGTCGTCCAGGCCCCAGGGCGAGTCGAGGGCGTTGATGCGGGTCCACAGCTGCGTCGGACCGAAGTCCGTCGACCGGGCGATCTTCACCAGCCCCTCACGGGCCGAGAGCTTGTTGTCGGCCTTGATGGCGTCCTCGAGGTTGCCCAGGAGCACGTCGACCTTGCCGACCATGCCCGGGATCTTCGATGCCATCTTCTCGTTGCTGGGATCGAAGAAGTGGATGGCCCGGCTGGGACGGGCTGGGATCTCGCGGAGGGGTGTGGGTGCTCCGACGGCAAGAGGGGCGAAGAAGTCCTTGGGGCTGCGCATGGGCCGGACGCTAGCAGCGCCTCCGGGCGCAGAGGTATGACGCATCACACGCTCCGTGTCACCGTGGTCGCGTGCACAGGTCAGCGCGAGCACTGGTCCTCGTCGAGGGTGCCAGCGACGAGGCCGCCCTGCTCGCGCTCGCTGCACGCCAGGGGCGGGACCTCGGTGAGGAGCACGTCGAGGTCGTGAACCTGCGCGGTGCCACCAACGTGGGCCGCTTCCTGGAGGACCTGTTGGCCACCGGACGGCGGCCACGCCTCGCGGGCATGTACGACGCAGCCGAGGAGCGCTACTTCCGTCGAGGTCTCGAACGGGGTGGCTATGGTCCCGTGCCGGACCGCGCTCGCCTGCAGGAGCTGGGGTTCTTCGCGTGCGAGACCGATCTCGAGGACGAGCTGATCCGCGCGCTCGGCGCCGCCGCTGTGGAAGCGGCGATCGAGGAGCAGGGCGAGCTGGTGTCGTGGCACATCCTGCAGCGTCAGCCCGCGCAGCGGACCCGCACGGTGGAGCAGCAGCTCCATCGCTTCCTCGGGACGAGGTCCGGGCGCAAGGGGATCTACGCACGGCTTCTCGTCGAGGCACTGGGCGAGCACCAGGTCCCGGCACCGCTGGAGGCGGTGCTCAGGCGGGTGTGAGCCTCCCTCGGGCCAGCGAGGGCGCCGGCCGCGAGCACGGGTCCGCGACCGGACCGTGACGGTAGCCTGCGCACATGCGCACGAACCGGCTCGAGGCGTTCAGTGACGGCGTGCTGGCCATCATCATCACGATCATGGTCCTGGAGCTGAAGGTGCCCGAGGAGCCCACGCTGAAGGGGCTCGGTGAGTCAGCCACGGGACTGCTCACCTACCTGTTGAGCTTCGTCTACATCGGCATCTACTGGAACAACCACCACCACATGTTCCAGCTCTCCCGGAAGGTCGACGGCTCGGTGCTGTGGGCCAACCTGAACCTGCTCTTCTGGCTCTCGCTCTATCCCTTCACCACAGCGTGGATGGATGACTCCGGGCTGGCGCGCACACCGGTGGTCGCCTACGGCGTGAACCTGTTGCTCGCTGCGCTCGCCTACTACCTCCTGCAGCAGCGCATCGTGCGCACCGAGGGCGAGGCCTCGGTCTTGCGAGAGGCTCTGGGTCGCGACCTGAAGGGGAGGATCTCACCCCTCATCTACCTGACCGGGATCGCACTGGCCTTCGTGACTCCGTGGCTGGGACTGGTCCCGTTCGTCGTCGTGGCGCTGATCTGGCTGGTACCCGATCGTCGGCTCGAGCAGTACGTCGCCGAGCACGGCTTCAACGAGTGAGCGAGTGGCTCACCTGCCGAGCAGCCGAGCCCGCGCGACGTGGGCCGGCTCCCACAGGTGGCTCAGGGCGTGGGCCCGCTTGAAGACGAGCTGCGCGTCGTGCTCCCAGGTGATCGCGATGCCGCCGTGCAGCTGCACCGTCTCGGACGCGACGTGGTCCAACGCGTCGGAGCAGTAGGAGCGGGCCACGGCGGCCCGTCGCGCGAGGAGCTCGGCGCGGTGGTCAGTCGGGTCCTGGACGTACGCCGCTGCCGCCGCGGTCGCCCCCCACGAGGCGGACCGGGAGGCCTCGACGAGCACGAGCATGTCGGCCATCCGGTGCTTGAGCGCCTGGAACGACCCGATCGGCCGGCCGAACTGGACCCGCTCCTTGCTGTAGGCCACCGTCATGTCCAGGCCACGCTGAGCTGCGCCGACCTGGAGCGCCGAGGTCAGGGCGGCGGCGATGTCTCGCAGGACCTTCTCGGAGGCAGCACCGACGGGCCGGCCGCTGCCGGTCACCCTGCCGAGGCGAAGGGTCTGGTCCAAGGTTTCGACGCGCTCGACGGTCGAGTCCTCGACCAGCTCGAGCTGCCCGTCGTTCGAGCGCAGCACGACCGCCGCCGCCGGGGCGTCGAGGACGAGGTCGTCGAGCGCGAGCGTGGCGATCTCGCCCGTCGCGATGGCCGGCAGCAGTGCGCCCTTCGTCTCGTTGTCGGCACCCAGCAGCAGCGCCGAGGAGGCGATCGCCGTCGCGAGCAGGGGAGCGGGCGCGAGGTTGCGGCCGAGCTCCTCGAGGACCACGGCCGTCTCGACGAGTGAGGCGCCGAAGCCGTCGTGCTCCTCGGGGATCGGGAGCGCTGCGACACCGACCTGCTCGCACAGGGCCTGCCACAGCGACTCGTCATAGCCGCTCTGCGAGCCCATCGCCGCGCGCACCGCGGCGCTGTCGCTGTGCTTGTCGAGAAGCGAGCCGACGATCGAGGCGAGCTCGTCCTGGTCCTCGGTGCGGGCGAAGTGCATCAGCCGACACCCAGGGAGTCGGCGATGCGAGCGCGGTGGTGGGCGGCTCCGCCCCACGCCCCGACCAGCGCGCGGACGCGGTTGATCCAGAGCCCGAGGTCGAACTCGGCGGTGTAGCCGATCGCGCCGTGCACCTGCAGCGCCACCCGGGACGCGAGATAGGCCGCATCACCGGCCGCGACCTTGGCGCTCGAGACGGTCCTCGGGGACGTGTCGAGTGCGGCGCCCTGGACCAACGGCCGCGCGAAGTCCAGCGCGATCCGCACGTCGGCGAGCTGGTGCTTGATCGCCTGGAAGGAGCCGATCGTCCGGCCGTACTGCTTGCGCTGCTTCACGTAGTCCGCCGAGTCGGCCAGCAGCCGCTCGCCGCACCCCAACAGCTGTGCCGCGGCAGCGAGCGTGGCCCGGTCGACGGCTTCGTCGTCGAACCCGGCAGGGCCGTTGACGGAGAAGAGCCGACGGGTGGTGTCGACGGACTCGAGGGCGGTGCCGACGGTCCCGCTCAGCAGGGTGGCGACGTCCGCGTCGACGGCGTACGGCGAGAGCGGTGGGACGGCCGCGGTGACCATCTCGCCGACCACCTGGGGAGCCAGTGCGGCCGACTCGATCCACGGGCCGACGGCCAGCTCGTGACCCAGGACCTCGAACGCCACGACCAGGTCGACCAGGGTGCCGCCGAGGCCGCCCTGGTCCTCGGGCGCCACCAGCGCGGTGACACCCTGATCGGCCAGACGAGACCACAGTGCCTGTCCAGGCGTGTGGTCGCCGTCGGCCCAGGCACGTGCTGCCGCGACCGAGTCGGCCCTGGTCATCAGCTCGGTCAGGGACTGGGCGAACCCGGTCTGCTCGGGGGTGAGGCGGAAGTCCATCAGCGCTGCACCTTCTCAGGGCGGGCCTCGCGGGGAAGCCCGAGGATGCGTTCGGCGATGACGTTGCGCTGGACCTCGTTCGTGCCCGCATAGATCGCACCCGACAACGAGAACAGGTAGCCGTCGGCCCACTGTCCGCGCAGCTCCCCGTCGGCCCCGAGCAGGTCGAGTGCGGTCTCGTGCATGGCGACGTCGAGGTCGGACCAGAAGACCTTGTTGACCGAGCCGGCGTAGCCGATCTGGCCCCCGTCGAGCAGTCGGGAGACGGTGCCCCACGTGTAGAGCCGGTAGGCCTCGGCCCCCATCCACGCATCCACCACACGGTCGCGGAACTCGGGCGGCGACCCATGGTCGCGCCAGAGCGCGACCAGTCGGTCGGCGGTGGCGCAGAAGCGACCGGGGGAGCGCAGCGAGAGGCCGCGCTCGTTGCCGGCGGTGCTCATCGCCACCGACCACCCCTGTCCGGGCTCGCCGAGGACATCGGCGTCGGGGACGAAGACGTCGTCGAAGAAGATCTCGGCGAAGCCGGGCTCTCCGTCCAGCTGCGCGATCGGGCGGACGGTGACGCCGTCGGTGTCGAGCGGGAAGCAGAAGTAGGTGAGGCCGTGGTGCCGCTGCGAGTCAGGGTCGCTGCGGAAGAGCCCGAAGCCCCAGTGCGCGTACGCCGCCCGCGAGGACCACGTCTTCTGCCCGTTGAGGACCCAGCCGCCGCGACCGTCGTCACGCTCGGCCCGCGACCTGAGGGACGCGAGGTCGGAGCCCGCCTCCGGCTCGGACCACGCCTGCGCCCAGATCTGCTCGCCGGTCGCCATGGCCGGGAGCCACCGGTCCTGCTGCTCCTTGGTGCCGTTCTCGAAGATGGTGGGGGAGAGCAGGAAGATGCCGTTCTGGCTGACTCGTCCGGGAGCACCGGCCCGGTAGTACTCCTCCTCGAAGATCACCCACTCCACCAGCGAGGCGTCTCGGCCGTGGTAGTCCTCCGGCCAGCTGACCACCGCCCACCGCGCCTCGGCGAGCCTGGCCTCCCACTCCTGGTGCGCCGCGAACCCCTCGGGCGTGTCCATCGAGGGGAGCGGCTCACTGGGCACGTTGGCGACCAGCCACTCGCGCGCCTCCGCCTGGAAGGCGAGCTCGGACTCGGACAGGTCGAGGTTCATCGCGCGGTCCCGTCCCGGAGGGCCGTCTTGAGGACCTTGCCGCCGAGGTTGCGGGGGAGCGCGTCGACGAACTGCACCTGCCGCGGCACCTTGAAGTTGGCAAGCCGCTCCTTCGCGAACGCCACCACGTCGCCCTCGGTCAGCGACGCGTCCGCCCGTACGACGCAGGCCCTGCCCACCTCACCCATCCGCTCGTCGGGTACGCCGACCACCGCCACGTCGGTGACCCCCTCGAGCCGCATCAGCGCCTGCTCGACCTCGGC
Source organism: uncultured Actinomycetota bacterium (assembly GCA_963843075.1). Taxonomy (GTDB): domain Bacteria; phylum Actinomycetota; class Actinomycetes; order Propionibacteriales; family Nocardioidaceae; genus Marmoricola. The sequence continues at coordinate 77,522 of CAWJJD010000002.1, forward strand.
GGGATAGACGTTGAAGCCGCCGGAGATGTACATGTCCTTGAGCCGGTCGGTGATCGTCAGGTTGCCGGCGTCGTCGATCGTGCCGACGTCACCGGTGTGCAGCCAGCCGTCCTCGTCGATCGCCTCGCGGGTGGCCTCGAGGTCGTCGAGGTAGCCGAGCATCACGAAGTCACCGCGCAGCAACAGCTCGCCCCCGTCGCCGATGCGCGCCTCCATGCCGGGGATGGCGCGCCCGCACGTGTGCGCCACCACCTCGGCAGCATCCCCGTTGCGGCACATCGTGGCGACGACCGCCTCGGTCATCCCGAAGGCCGTCACGACGTTGTCGATCGCGAGGCCCTCGGCAGCGCGCATCCGCTCGATGAGCACCACCGGCACGACCGCCGCACCGGTGACCGCCAGTCGCAGCGAGGACAGGTCGTAGTCGCCGCGGTTCGGTGCCGCCAGCAAGGACTGGTAGAGCGTCGGGGCGCCGGGGAAGACGGTGATGCCCGCCTCCTGGATGAGCGCCATCGTCTCGTCGACGTCGAACGCTGCGACCGGGTAGAGCGTCGCGCCGGTGAGCAGCCCGACGACGATGCCGATCTTGTAGCCGAAGGAGTGGAAGAACGGGTTGACCACGAGGTAGCGGTCATCGGCGGTGACTCCGCCGAGGGTGCCCCACGCGTCGGCCACGCCGATCGTCTGCCGGTGGGCGCTCATCGCACCCTTCGGACGCCCGGTGGTCCCGGAGGTGAACAGGATGTCGGCGACGTCCTCGGGAGACACCTGGCCGGCCACGTCGTCGATGTCGCCGGGCTCGACGGAGATCTGCGCGAGGTCGGCGATGTCGATCATCTGCAGGACGCTGGACAGGTCCCCAGCAGCCTCCAGGTCGTCGATCTGCGTGCGGCCGAGGAACCCGTCCGCCACGACGACCAGCCGTGCCTTGGTGCGCTCGACGATGTCGGCCACCTCGTGTCCGGTGTAGCGGCTGTTGGCCGGGACCAGCACCCCGCCGGCGTAGGAGACCGCCAGCCCGGCGACAGCCCAGTCGATGCTGTTGGGTGCCCAGACCACGACCCGGTCGCCGGGCCGGAGCCCGAGCGAGCGGTAGCCCGCCGCGGTCTCCCGGACGCGGTGCAGCAGGTCCGGGTAGGAGAGGGTGCGGTCCGCCTCGACGTACGCCGCCCGGTCGGCGAAGGCCTCCGCGGCGGCGCGCAGCACCGCCGGAATGGTGCCCAGAGGCGGGCGCGGTGAGGGCGGCATCACGACTCCAGAGATAACCAAGCAAGTGCTTGGTAGGGTATCCTACCGGGATGGATCTCTCCTACAGTCCCGAGGACGAGGCGTTCCGCGCCGAGGTCCGCGCGTGGCTCGAGGAGGCGCTCTCCGGGGAGTTCGCGGGACTCCGCGGCCGGGGTGGCCCGGGCCGGGAGCACGAGGCCTACGACGAGCGCGTCGAGTGGGACCGCCACCTCGCCAGGCACGGCTGGACCTGCATCGGCTGGCCAGAGGAGTACGGCGGTCGCGGGCTGCCGCTCTTCCAGCAGGTGATCTTCCACGAGGAGTACGCCCGCGCCAACGCCCCCGCGAGGGTCAACCACCTCGGCGAGGAGCTGCTCGGCCCGACCCTGATCGCGTTCGGCAGCGAGGAGCAGAAGCAGCGCTTCCTGCCGAGGATCGTGGCTGTCGAGGAGCTCTGGTGCCAGGGCTACTCCGAGCCCGGGGCCGGGTCCGACCTCGCCAACGTGTCGACCAGGGCGCGACTGGTCTCCGCGGGCCACGGGGACCACTACGTCATCGACGGCCAGAAGGTGTGGACCTCGCTGGCCCACCTCGCCGACTGGTGCTTCGTCGTCGCCCGCACCGAGCCCGGTTCCGAGCGGCACCACGGGCTGTCCTACCTGCTGGTCCCGATGGACCAGGAGGGCGTCGAGGTCCGTCCGATCATCCAGCCGACGGGGACCTCGGAGTTCAACGAGGTGTTCTTCTCCGGCGCCACCACCGACCGGGCCAACCTCGTCGGCGACGAGGGCGACGGCTGGAGGGTCGCCATGGGCACGCTCGGCTTCGAGCGCGGCGTCTCCACGATCGGCCAGCAGGTCGGCTTCCAGCGCGAGCTCGACGCCCTGCTCGAGGTCGCGCACGCCAACGGCACCTACGACGACCCGGTGATCCACGACCGTCTCGCCAGGGCCCAGGTCGACCTCGAGGTGATCCGGCTGAACGCCCTCCGCACCCTGAGCACGTCTCCGGGCGAGGACCCCGCGCCCCAGCAGGCCAGCATCTCCAAGCTGCTCTGGGCCGGCTGGCACCGCACCCTCGGTGAGCTCGCCATGCAGGTCCGCGGCGCCGACTCGCTCACGACCGGCCCTGACTACGACCTCGACGAGTGGCAGCGGCTGTTCCTGTTCACCCGCGCCGACACGATCTACGGCGGCTCGGACGAGATCCAGCGCAACGTCCTGGCCGAGCGCGTGCTCCGCCTGCCCAGGGAACACAGACCCAGCGAGGTGCGGTCATGACGGCCACCAGACCCGAGCAACCGACCCCCGACTACGTGCCGGCGCACGGCCTGCTGCGCGACAAGGTGGTGGTCGTGACCGCGGCCGCCGGTGCCGGCATCGGCGCGGCAGTCGCCCGTCGGGTGCTCGAGGAGGGCGCCAAGGGCGTCGTACTCGGTGACACGCACGAGCGTCGCCTCGGTGAGGCGCAGCAGTCGCTGGGCGACGAGTTCGGGGCCGGGCGGGTCCGCTCGCTGCTGTGCGACGTGACCGACGAGGCGCAGGTGCAGGCCCTGGTCGACGCGGCCGACGAGTTCGGTGGCGTCGAGGTGATGGTCAACAACGCCGGTCTCGGCGGGACTGCCGCCATCACGGAGATGACCGACGACCAGTGGGGCAAGGTCATCGACATCACCCTCACCGGCACCTTCCGCTGCATCCGGGCCGCGTCGCGGAAGATGATCGAGTCGGGCACCCGTGGCGTCATCGTCAACAACGCCTCGGTGATCGGCTGGCGGGCCCAGGAGGGTCAGGCGCACTACGCCGCAGCCAAGGCCGGGGTGATGGCGCTGACCCGGTGCGCCGCCCTCGATGTCGCCCCACACGGCATCCGCGTCAACGCGGTCTCGCCGAGCCTGGCCATGCACCCGTTCCTGGCCAAGGTGACCTCCGAGGAGCTGCTGGCCGAGCTCAAGCAGCGCGAGGCCTTCGGGCGCGCGGCCGAGCCGTGGGAGGTGGCCAACGTGATGGTGTTCCTGGCCAGCGACTACTCGTCCTACCTCACCGGTGAGGTGATCTCCGTGAGCAGCCAGCATGGATGACGTTTCGACTGGCCAGGCCGGAGGAGCGACCGTGACCAGGCGCGAGGAGCTGCTGGCGATCGCTGCGAAGCTCTTCGCCGAGCGCGGGTTCAAGAACACCACGGTGCGTGACATCGCCGACGCGGCCGGCATCCTCTCCGGCAGCCTCTACCACCACTTCGACTCCAAGGAAGCGATGGTCGATGAGCTCCTCGACTCCTTCCAGACCGCCCTGTGGGAGGACTACGACGCCATCGTGGCCTCCGACCGGAGTCCGCGGGAGAAGCTGGAGGCTGTCGTCCGGGTCTCCTTCGACGCGATCGACCAGCACCACAGCGAGGTCGCGATCTTCCAGACCGACGCGGCCCACCTCGCCACCTACGAACGGTTCGCCTACCTGCACGAGCGCAACATCCGGTTCCGTGACCTGTGGACCGGGCTCCTGCGCGACGGTGTCGCCGCGGGCGAGCTGCGCGCCGACCTCGACGTCGAGCTCGTCTACCGGTTCCTGCGTGACACCGTCTGGGTGGCCGTGCGGTGGTATCGCCCCGGCGGCGACCTGACGCCTCGCCAGGTCGCCGACCAATACCTGAGCATCCTGCTCGAGGGGATCCACAACATGGGAGACACACGTGCCTGAGGCCTACATCGTCGATGCGGTCCGCACCCCCGTCGGCAGACGTGGCGGCTCGCTCTCCGGGATGCACTCCGCCGACCTCGGGGCACACGTGCTCAACGCACTCATCCAGCGCACCGGCGTCGATCCGGGCGCCGTCGACGACGTGGTCATGGGCTGCTGCGACACCATCGGCTCCCAGGCCGGCGACGTCGCCCGCACCGCCTGGCTGGTGGCCGGCCTGCCCGACCACGTGCCGGGTGTGACCATCGACCGGCAGTGCGGCTCCTCCCAGCAGGCAGTGCACTTCGCCGCCCAGGGCGTCATGTCCGGCACCCAGGACCTCGTGGTCGCGGGCGGGCTGCAGAACATGTCCGCGATCCCGATCTCGGCGGCGATGCTGGTGGGGCAGCAGTACGGCTTCAGCACACCGTTCGCCGAGTCTCCCGGTTGGCTCGGGCGCTACGGCGAGCAGGAGATCTCCCAGTTCCGCTCGGCGGAGATGATCGCCGAGAAGTGGGACATCAGCCGTTCGGTGATGGAGGAGTTCGCCCTGGCGTCGCACACCCGCGCCCGGACCGCCATCGACGAGGGACGCTTCAAGAACGAGATCGCGCCGGTCGGCGGCTTCGACACCGACGAGTGCCCGCGCGAGACCTCACTGGAGAAGATGGCCGGCCTCAGGCCTCTCGCCGAGGGCGGCCGGATCACGGCCGCAGTCGCCTCACAGATCTGTGACGCGTCGTCGGCGATGCTGATCGCCTCGGAGCGTGCGGTCGAGGAGCACGGCCTGACTCCCCGCGCGCGGGTCCACCACCTGTCGGTGCGCGGGGACGACCCGGTGTGGATGCTGACCGGCCCGATCCGGGCGACCCGCCACGCCTTCGAGAAGACCGGCCTCTCGGTCGCGGACATCGACCTGTTCGAGTGCAACGAGGCATTCGCGTCCGTCGTGCTCGCCTGGTCGCGGGAGCTCGGCGTACCCCTGGACAAGGTGAACGTGAACGGCGGCGGCATCGCGCTCGGTCACCCGATCGGCGCCACCGGCACCAGGATCATGGCCACCCTGCTCAACGAGCTCGAGCGCACCGGTGGTCGCTACGGGCTCCAGACGATGTGCGAGGGCGGCGGGCAGGCCAACGTGACGATCATCGAGCGTCTGGGCTGAGCCGGGTCAGGTCCTCGGCGCGTCCTGACGTGGGAGGTGCAGCGCGAACACCGAGCCGTCGGGTCCTGTGGACTCCAGGACGAGCGTGCCTCCCTGCGCCCTCGCCGCCTCCCGGGAGACGTGCAGGCCCAGGCCGTTGCCCTTGGTGGCCGTGGTGGGACCGAACGCCTCGAACAGCCACGGAAGGACCTGCGGGCTGACGCCCGGGCCGTCGTCGACGATCCGCACCGCCACAGTCTCCCCTCGGTCTCCAGCCGGATCTCGATGCCGGTGCGGGCCGCCCGCTGGGCGTTCTCCACGAGGTTGTGCAGGATCTGCTCCGTGCGCTGGCGATCGCACCAGATCTGCACACCCGCGAGCTCCCCGCTGACGTGGATCCGCTCGTGCTCGGCGGCGACCTCGCTGACGACCTCGGCGAGGTCGACGAGCTCGATGCGCACCGGGAGCGGTTGGTTCATGTTCAGTCGGGACCAGTCGAGGAACTGCGTGACCAGACGCGTGAGCTGGGCCGACCGTGCACGGGCACGGGTGGCAATGTGTCGACGCTGCTCGTCGTCGATGTCGGACTCACCCAGCAGACCGAGCGACGTCGTGGTGACCGCCAGTGGAGTCTGCATGTCGTGACTGACGCCGGCGAGAAGCGCGTTGCGCATCTGGCTCGCGGCCGTCGTGGCGCGGTAGTCCGCCAGCTCCAGGCTGGTGCGGCACCTGGCCAGCAGCTCGCCCGGGGTGAAGGGCTTGACGACGTAGTCGTCCGCACCGGCCTCGATCGCGCCCGTGGCGGCCTCCGGTCCGGCCCGGGCGGAGAGGACCACGACGGGCGTGCTGCGCAGCTCCGCGTCCCCACGGATGACCCCGAGCAGGCCGAGACCGTCGAGCCGGGGCATCATCGCGTCGGTCACGACCAGGTCGACGGGCGTCGATCGCAGGATCTCGAGAGCCGCTAGTCCGTCGGCGGCCGTGGTGACCTGGCCCAGAGAGGTCAGGATCCGTCCGACCCGGGACCTCATCGCCACGTTGTCGTCGACCACGAGGATCACCGGGGGACGCCGGTCGTCCTGGGAGCGGGACCGGTCGGGGACCCAGGGGAGGGTCTCTGATGCGCTCTCGCCGCGAGCCGCGACTTCTCCTGCCAGGGCCTCTGCGGCCTTGAGCTTCGGGCTCCAGTCCGACGGGGCTGCGCCGGTCGCACGGGCCAGGGGCAGCACGACCTCGAAGACCGAGCCCGATCCCGGTTCTGACTCAGCGACCACGGACCCGCCCATCGCCCGTGCCGCATCGGCAACGATGGACAGGCCGACCCCGGTCCCCTCGACACTTCGGCTGCCGCTGTCCTGGACCCGGTGGAACCGGTCGAACACCAGCCCCACTTCCGTCTCGGGGATGCCGACTCCGGTGTCGGCGACCCGGAGCACGACCTGCTCGTCGCGGCTCTCCAGGGTGACCCGGACAGAACCCTCCCGGGTGAACTTGATCGCGTTGGCGACCAGGTTGAGCACGATCTTCTCCCACAGCTCGGGGTCAGCGAGGACGAGGCCGAGGCCGGGATCGAGATCGATCTCCAGCACGAGTCCCGCCCGCGAGGCCGCCGGGTCGAAGGCCTGCAGCAGGTCGCGCGCGATCTGCGCGAGGTCGGCGGGCTCCGGCGACGCGCTCAGGCCGTCTGCCTCGATGTGAGCGACGTCGAGCAGTGCGTTGACCATCCGGAGGAGGCGGTGGGCGCTGCTGTGCATGACCTCGGCCTCGGCGGGCCCGATCGCTTCCTCGCGACCGTCCAGGACGTCCTCGAGAGGACCGAGCAGGAGGGTGAGCGGCGTACGGAACTCGTGGCTGACGCTGGAGAGGAAGGCGGTCTTGGCTGCGTCGATGGCCGCCAGGGCTTCGAGGCGAGCCTGCCCGAGGGGTGACGTGGACCAGTCGTGCTGCGCGAGCCGGACAGCCATCTCGCCCTCGCAGTCGAGGAGAGGGTCCGAGCCGGGCACCTCAGCACCCTAGTCGCAGGACCGTGACCTCGTCAGTCCTCAGAACGCGGTCGCGAGAACGTCGCTGAACAGGGCGTGCTCGTCCGCCACCGCGGGGTCGAGACCCTTGCTCCGGAACCACGCGCAGACGTTGGCGCAGTCGCGGAGCAGGAAGTCCATGCCTTTCGGGTTCCCGACCAGGTCGAGCACCTGGGGCAGGTCGATCACGACCAGTCGGTCCCCGGCGGCCAGGATGTTGTAGGCCGAGAGGTCGCCGTGCACGATCCCGTGCTGTGCCATCAGCGCCATCGCCTCGCGGAGCTGGTCGAAATAGCTGCGCAGGAGCGCGGACGACGGTCTCGTCTGAGCCAGCCGGGGCGCTGTCTCCCCGTCGTGGGTGATCCACTCCATCAGCAGCTCGGTGCCGTCGATCTGGACCGGGTAGGGCACCGGCAGCCCGGCCTGCCAGCAGGTCTTGAGCGACTGCCACTCGGCGTTGGCCCACTGCCCGGCAGCGACCAGTCGGCCGAAGGTCGTCCCCTTGGCCGCCGCGCGGGCCACCCGGCTGTCCCTGCCGCCGCCTCGCCGTTCCAGGTAGACGTCGTTGCGGTGGAAGTTGCGGTGCTCGCTGCTCCGGTAGCGCTTGGCTGCCATCACGACCGCGGGTCCGTCCTCGACGGCACGCTCGACGAGGAAGACGTCGGCCTCCTTGCCGGTCTTCAGGATGCCGAGCTCGGTGTCGATCGCGCCGCGGTCGGTGATGACCCAGTCGGGTCGGGGTTCCGGGCCACGGCAGAGCGGCTCCACGTCGTACCACGTGGACCAGCGCTGGTTCTCGGCGTCGGGTTCTTCGTAGGACCGGAAGTCGAAGACGAAGCGTGGGTCGAGGTCAGCGAGCTGTGCGGCGGGACTTTCGGTGGCAGGGCGATCCTGCGAGGAGTTCATGGGTGCTCCGGGTGTGAGAGAGGTGGTCTGCGGACAGGCCAACGACAGTCGTGGTCATGTCACTTCTCCTCTCGCTCACGTGCCGGAGCACTGGGCTCAACGAGCCGATGGTCCACGGAGGCCCCGGCGGGGCGCAACTGGTTTTCGGGGTGTCTCCTGCCGCTGAGGCGCCGCGTCGAGATCCGCTCGCTGGCCCTCAAGTGGGTCACCCCGCGTGCGCACTCACCTGCCTGAGTTGCGGGCGTTGGGTGACGGTGACAGTCATACGCCCTGGTCGTCCCACCCGCCACCTCGCATGACGTCCCGAGCGACGTCGTACGACATGGTCGCCCGGACGACCAATCTGTATGACGTCCCACGAGCCGAAAGGCCGCGGGCGACCGGATCTGCCGCGATCCCCTCGACATGCCGACGAGCGCGCGGACTGGGCGGGTCTCTCAGCATTCCGGGCAACCCCGTTGCCTGCGCACGGACCCGATTGATCGAACGGTTGATCAACGGGCCATCACCAGGTGCTGCCGCGCTCGGGCGGGCAGCTCTGGCGGGTCGGCGATCGAGGCGCTGGCGAGGGGGTCAGCCCGTCTGGGGCATGTACGCGAAGAACACACACCCACTCACGCCTCGGCCTCGCTGAGGTCTCCCGCCCAGAGCGTGTGGAAGCTGCCCTCCCGGTCGTTGCGGCGGTAGGTGTGTGCGCCGAAGTTGTCGCGCAGAGCCTGGATCAGGGCTGCCGGGAGGCGGTCACGGCGCAGGGCGTCGAAGTAGGACAGTGACGAGGCGAACGCCGGGATCGGGATGCCCGCCGCCGTGGCGGTGGCCACGACCCGGCGCCACCCGGCCTCGCCGTCACGGAGCGCCTGGGCGAAGTACTCCTGGGTCATCAGGGTGGTCAGGTCCGGCTCTGCCTCGTAGGCCTCGCGGATGCGGTCGAGGAACTTGGCCCGGATGATGCAGCCGCCGCGCCAGATGGTCGCCAGATCGCCGGGGGAGACGTCCCAGCCGTGCTCGTCGCTGCCCGCCACGATCTGGTCGAAGCCCTGGGCGTAGGCGACCACCTTGGCCGCGTAGAGGGCGGCGCGGACGTCCTCGACGAAGTCGTCGCCGACCTCGGGGGAGTCGCTGGTCTCCTCGAAGACCTTGCGCGCGGCCGCACGCTGCTCGGTGTGCCCCGAGACGCTGCGGGCGAAGGTCGCCTCGGCGATCCCGGTGACGGGTACGCCGAGGTCCAGCGCACTCTGCACCGTCCACCGGCCGGTGCCCTTCTGCTCGGCGGCGTCGTCCACGACGTCGACGAAGGGTTGGCCGGTCTCGCCGTCGGTGTGGGCGAGCACGACGGCCGTGAGCTCGATCAGGAACGAGTCCAGGTCTCCCTCGTTCCACTCCCGGAAGATGTCAGCCAGCTCGGCGGGCTGCCGGCCCAGCACGTTGCGCAAGACGTCGTAGGCCTCGGCGATCAGCTGCATGTCGGCGTACTCGATGCCGTTGTGGACCATCTTCACGAAGTGACCGGCGCCGTCGGGGCCGACGTGGGTCGCGCACGGGGTCCCGTCGACCTGTGCGGCGATGTCCTCGACGATGGGGCCGAGGCGCTCGTAGGCGTGCTCGGAGCCGCCCACCATGATCGAGGGGCCGTTGAGGGCGCCCTCCTCGCCGCCGGAGACACCCATGCCGACGAAGTGCAGCCCCTTCTCCTCGAGAGCCTGCTGACGTCGCAGCGTGTCCTCGAAGTGCGCGTTGCCGGCGTCCACGACGATGTCTCCCTCGTCCAGCAGCGGCACCAAGGCGTCGACGACGGCGTCCGTGGGCTCGCCGGCCTTGACCATGACGATGATCGCGCGCGGAGTCCTGATGCTCGCCACGAAGTCCTCGAGCGTCTCGGCGCCGACGAAGTCACCCTCGTCGCCGTGCTCCTCGATGAGGGCGGTCATGCGCTCGGTCGTGCGGTTGTGGACCGCCACCGTGTGACCGTGCCGCGCGATGTTGCGCGCGAGGTTGCGCCCCATCACGGCGAGTCCGGTCAGGCCGATGTCGGCAGTCGCCTCGGTCGTGCTGGTCATCGCGATCTCCTTGTCGTGGACTCCCTTGCGAGCCTAGGAGGCGGGGCATGAGGAGGGTAAATGGTTCGACACCCACCCTTCCTCGGCGCACGCTGAGGCCATGCAGGCGCAGCAGGTGCTCGTGGTCGAGGAGTACGACGCGGACGACCTCGTCGCTGTCGAGGAGGGGCAGCGGATCCTGGAGGCCGCTCGCCGCGTCGATTCCCCGTTCCTGCCTCCACTCACCGTGTTCCGTCGCACGATGGACGTCCGCTTCGGGTGGGAGACCAGCCCGGTGCGGCACCTGCTGGCGCGCGTGGACCGTCGGCCGGTGGCGATCGCGGACCTCGAGCTCCCCGAGTGGGACAACCGGGACCTGGCCTGGACCGACCTCGTCGTCGACCCCGCCCATCGCCGTCGCGGTCACGGATCCGAGCTCCTCTCGCGCCTGATCGACCTCTCCCGGCAGACGGGGCGCACCAAGTTCGGTGCGAGTGGATGGGCCACGCCTGCGAGCGAGGCGTTCGCCGCCGCCCACGGGTTCGCCGTCGCCCAGCAGGAGATCTACCGCGTCCAGGCACCGCACGAGCTGCCGACGGGGCTTCTGGACGCGGCGTACGCCGAGGCTGCCGCCCACGCATCGGACTACGAGCTCGTGCGCGTCGAGGGCCACACCCCCGACTCCCTGCTCACAGTGGTGGTGGAGCTGACCGCTGCCATCAACGACGCGCCGCTCGACGACCTCGACATCGAGGACGAGGTCTTCCCGGCGGAGCGGATCCGCAGGTACGAGAGTGCCACGACCGACTCGGGGCACCGGCTCTACCGGGTCGTCGCCCTCCACCGGCCGACGGGAGAAGCGGCCGGGCACACGGCGGTGGCGGTGGACACCGAGCGCCCCGAGCTGGCCCACCAGCACGACACGTCCGTGATGCGTGGCCACCGTGGGCACCGGCTCGGTCTGCTGCTGAAGGCGGAGATGCTCCGGTGGCTGGCCGAGGCCGAGCCGCAGCTGACCTCGATCGACACCTGGAACGCCGAGTCGAACAACCACATGATCGCTGTCAACGAGCGGCTCGGTTATCGAGCCCGAGGACGCCAGCTGGACTTCCAGCCGCGGTCCTGAGGCCCTAGCCCTCCTGCTCGCGCCACCAGCCAACGGTCTCCTTGGCGGCGACGTCCAGCGGCGTCGGGGTGAGACCCAGGAGACGCTCACTGTGCGCGGAGTCCAGCACGAACGGTGCCGTGAACTGGTAGGACGTCTCGGCCAGCTCGCGAGACTCGCCGTGCACCAGACCGACGACCTTGAGCACCCAGGCCGGCAGCGCCCAGAGGCGGGGCGCCGGGAGGCCGGCCGCCTCGGTGAAGGCCACCGCGATCTCGCGCTGGGTCGGTGCGGGGGCGGTGGGGGCGTGCAGCACCTGTCCCCACAGGGAGGGCGTCTGGGCCGCCCGGATCATCGCGCGGGCCAGGTCGGGCACGTAGGTGAAGGAGTGCGGCACGTCGAGCTTTCCGATCAGCGACACGCGACGACCGGCCAGGAGGGCGGGCACCAGACGCTCTCCGGCGTGGGCGATCCGGACGAGCGGACCGTAGAAGTCGGAGGCCACGACACTCACCGTGGGCGTCGCGTGGGCGGCTCGGGCCCGCAGGAGCTCTGCCCGGACCCCGAGCTTGCCCTTCGTGGCCTCACGGGGGAGATCCTCGGTCATCGGGCCGTCGACGGCGCCGTAGGCGTAGAGGCTCTCGGGGAACACCACGACGGCGCCGACCTGGCCGGCGGCATCGAGCACGACCTGCTCTGCGGCGGGAAGCTCGGCGCGCCAGGTCTTGGCGGAGTACGCCGAGCCGTGGATGCAGTGGTGGACCGCCTTGGCGCCCTCGAACTGCTCGACAAGTCCCTCGACACGGGACACGTCGACCTTGCGACGGTCGATGGACGGGTGGTCGGGCCCGCTGCCGGAACGGGTGAGAAGGCGCACCTGGTGGCCCGCGTCGGCGAGCTGCAGGGCGATCGTGGAGCCGACCGGTCCGGCACCGGTGACGACGTGGAGCTCGGGGGAGAGGGACATGGTGTGCCTTTCGACTGGGATTGGATGCGAGAGCAGTGCTCTCTGTTCAAGGGTGCGGCTTCATCGACACGATGTCAAGAGCAGTGCTCTCTTCCGAGTCTGCTGCTCACAGATCTGTCATGATGACGGCATGCCCGAGACAAACACTCCCCGACAGCGAGCCCGCGCCCAGACCCTGGAGGACATCACCAGGATCGGCCGACGACACCTCGCCACCGAAGGTGCCGCCGCACTCTCGGTGCGCGCGGTAGCGCGTGATCTCGGGGTCGTGTCGTCGGCGATCTACCGCTACGTGCGCAGCCGTGACGACCTGCTCACGCTGCTGGTCGTCGACGGCTACGACGAGCTCGGTGACGCCGTCGACGCGGCCGAGGGGAAGGTGCGGCGCGACAACTACCGGGGTCGCTTCCTGGCGATCGGTCGAGCCGTGCGGGAGTGGGCCACGCGTGAACCGGCGACCTACGCCCTGCTGTTCGGCAGCCCGGTGCCGGGCTACCAGGCCCCGGCGGAGCGGACCACGGGACCGGGGACACGCGTGATCACGGCACTGGTCCGCCTGTGGGAGGACGCGCATGCGGCGGGAGTGATCGAGGCGCCCGGGTCGACGCCGCGCATCCCGCGCGCACTGTCCGCCGACGTGAAGCGGATCCGGGGTCAGTTCGAGATCACCGCCCCCGAGAACCTGGTGCTGCGCGGCGTGCTGAGCTGGGCCGCCCTGTTCGGGTGCGTCAGCTTCGAGGTCTTCGGTCAGTACGGCGGCGAGACGTTCGTCGCGGCGGGCGAGCTGTTCGAGCACCAGCTGCAGCTGCTCGCCGACGCGACGGGGCTGATCGGCGGCGACGGTTTGGCCGGGCGCCCGGCCAAACTGTGAGTGGAGGGCTGAAGTTTCACCCCTCCACTGAAAGAACGGCCGGGCGCCCGGCCAAACCGTGACTCCCTCAGGCCAGCAGGGTGGACGTACGACGCAAGCAGCTGGCGGCCTCGCTGACGACCCGGTCGAGCAGCTCCTCGCACGAGGGCAGGTCGTCGATCACGCCGACCACCTGGCCGCTGGCGAGGACACCTGCGTCGGTGTCGCCCTCGACGAGGCCGGCCTTGAGCATCATCGGCGTGTTCGCAGCCAGGGTCATCTGTGCCAGCGTCCGCCCCTGCTCCTTGCGCATGGTGCGTCCGTCGGCAGCCAGCTGACGCCACGACATCCCGCTCATCCTCTTGAACTCCAGGGCGCGGCGCATCGTCGGCGCGAGGCGCTTGAGGGCGCTGGACTCCTCGACCTCCTCGACGAGCTCGGTGCGCAGCATCCGGTGGGGCATCCCGTCGACCTTGGCGGTGACGACGGTCCCGTTGAGGTCGGCCCGGAGGTAGCGCTGCTTGACCGCCTCCGGCACGGTCGAGTCGCGAGTGAGCAGGAAACGGGTGCCCATGCCGATCCCGGCAGCACCGTAGGAGAGTGCGGCCGCGAGGCCACGACCGTCGAAGAAGCCGCCCGCCGCCACGACCGGGATGTCGACGGCGTCGAGCACCGTCGGGAGGAGGAGTGTGGTCGGCACAGTGCCGGTGTGGCCGCCGCCCTCGCCGCCCTGGATCATCACGGCGTCGGCACCCCAGCCCGCGACCTTCTCGGCGTGCCGCGCGAGGCCGACGCTGGGCATCACCACGAGGCCGTGGTCCTTGAGCTTGGCGATCAGCTCCTTCTTGGGCGCCAGGGCGAACGACGCCACCTTCACCCCGTGCCTGATCAGCAGGTCGACCCGCTCGGGAGCATCGCCGGCGTCGGCGCGCAGGTTGACCCCGAACGGCTGGTCGGTGCGGCTCTTCACCTCGAGGATCGCGTGCTCGAGCTCGTCATAGGTCATCGTCGCGCTGGCCAGGATGCCGAGGCCACCCGCGTTCGCCGTACCGACGACCAGGCGCGGGCCGGCGACCCAGCCCATGCCGGTCTGCACGACCGGGTGCCGTACGCCGACCAGGTCGGTCAACGGGGTGCGGAGCAGCTGCTCGATCACGGGGCCTCCACCGGAGGGACCTCGCGGTCGCGGAGCGTCCTGGGGTCGAGCAGCTCCCGGATCAGCATCAGCTCACCGGGGGAGGGCTCGCGGGTCTCGGGGACAGGACCGCCGGCATGGATCTCGAAGGAGGAAGCGGCCTGCACGTCCTCGACCGTGACACCGGGGTGCACCGAGACGAACTGCATCGTGTGCCCGGGCCCGTTGAAGTCGAAGACGCCGAGGTCGCTGACCACCCGGTGGACATCGTGGAACCGCGTCGCTGCCGGACCGGCGGCCTCGGCCCGGGTGCGACCGACCCCCGAGACGATGTCGACGTGGTCGACGAAGACCCGCGTCGAGTGCTTCGGCACCCAGTAGGAGGTCTTGTTGTTGACCGTGTTGCCGGGAGCGCCACGGACGCCGAGCAGCTGACGCTTCGGCTTCGCCCAGTCGCCGATCGCGGAGATGTTCTGGTTGCCCTCGCGGTCGATCTGGGTGGCGCCCATCATCACGTGCCGCTTGCCGTAGGGGACGACCGACTCGAGCACGAGCCGGAACGGCATCCACCCCTCGACGACGTCCTGGGTGACCCCGAGCGGGGGAGCGCCCTGCAGGATCCGGGACTCCCCGTCGGTGATCATCAGCAGTGGGTTGCTGGTCAGCTTCGCCAGCCGTGCCCCCAGGCTGGGCAGGAGACCCATCGGACTGCCCATCACCTCGCCGTCGTCGGCGAAGCAGTCGGCGATGGCGACGGCACAGTGTTCGGCACGAGTGACGTCGGTCATCGGTGCTCCTCGGCAAAGGCCGCCACGGCGTCCTGGTAGTCCTGCTCGGTCCCGGACAGGAACCGGTCCTCGAAGGTCGCCCAGTCCTCCGGGGTCTTCGCCGCGGTGGCGTAGGCCTTCTGGAACGGCTCGTCGCGCTCGTAGGTCGGCGTGCACGTGGTGAAGTGCGCGCCGTTGGGGGTCTCGACGACGCCCGTGACCATGGTGCGGTTGATCAGCATCGTCTGGATGGCGGCGTCGACCGTCATGCCTGCGGTGTCGATGACCTGCTCGGTCGACACGTAGGCCTCCTGGGCGGCCATGCAGAACAGGTCGTCGAAGTAGGGATCCGGGCCGAGGTACTGCGCGTTGCCGAACTGGTCGGCCCGGTTCAGGTGCACCAGCGCGACGTCGAGCTCCAGGGCGGGTACGGCGACGAGGGTCTCGCCGTCGTCGTAGGGGCTGGTGATCGTGCGCAGGGACGGGTCGTTCTCGAGCACGGCGGACCCCAGCCCGGCTCGCATGGGCAGGAAGGGGACCCGCTGCGCGGCGGCACGGAGCCCGGTCTGGAACATGCCCTCGTCCCACTCGCGGAAGGAGGCCGTCGCCTCCTGACGGGCGCGTGAGAACAGCGGCTCGAGCGGGATGGAGTCGAGCGTCGCGAAGGCGAAGACCACCGTGCTCGCCTGGCCCGACTGGAGGAGCAGGCCGACGTCCGGGCCGGCGTACGACACGATCGTGAGGTCCCTCAGGTCGCTGCGCAGGATCTCGCGGACCAGGGCCATCGGCTTGCGTCGTGACCCCCACCCGCCGATCCCGACGGTCATGCCGTCCTGGATGCGGGCGACGACCTGCTCCGCGGTCATCACCTTGCTGGGCATGCTCACTTCGTGCCTCCACCTGCCTTGTCGGTGCCCGCGAACTCGTCCCTCAGCTCGTCGGAGACCCCAGCGAGGTTGAGCTCCATCGTGAAGCCCTGCTCGAACCGGTAGCTCTTGTTGACGTCGATCGGGTCGATGGCGTTGAGCGCCTCCTTGGCCATCCGGATCACCCGGGTGTCCTTGCGTGCGATCTCGCGGGCCACGACCAGCGCGGCCTCGTCGAGCTCGGTGCGGGGCACCACCTCGAGCACGGAGCCGTGCTGGACGAGGTCGGCGGCAGGGATGTTGCGCCCGGTGAAGTAGAGCGTGCGCATCAGGTGCGGCGGCACCATCCGGGCCAGGTGGGTCGCAGCGCCCAGCGCTCCACGGTCGACCTCGGGGATCCCGAAGAACGCGTCGTCGCTGGCCACGATGCAGTCGGCATTGCCGACCAGGCCGACACCGCCGCCGACACAGAAGCCCTGGACGGCGGCGATCACCGGGACGCTGCACTCGTAGACGGCGCGGAAGGCGGCGAAGCAGCCCCGGTTGGCGCCGATCAGCGCCTCGAATCCCTCGGTCTGCTGCATCTCCTTGATGTCGACACCGGCGTTGAAGCCCCTGCCCTCGGCGCGGAGCACCACGACGTGGGTGGCGAGGTCCTTGCCGGCCTCGTCCAGCGCCGAGGCGACGTCGTACCAACCCTGGACGGGAAGCGCGTTGACGGGCGGGTAGTCCATCGTGACGACGCGGATCCCGTCGTCCTGGAGCGCGGAGGTCACGCCCATGCAGTCTCCCGGTGCTCGTGGATTGCGGCACACTTGAATCAACCAAGCATTTGCTTGGTAGTCTACACAGGTGTCGATCTCCCTGGACCTCGCCGGCCGTGTCGCCCTCGTCACGGGCGGCACGCAGGGCATCGGTGCGGGCATCTCCGCCGTGCTCGTGGCTGCCGGCGCGACGGTGGTCACCTGCGCACGGTCTGCGGTGGAGAGCCCGGCCCCGGGGACCTCCCACCTGCAGTGCGACGTGCGCGACCCGGAGGCGGTCACCGTGCTCGTCGAGACCGTCGTGGCCGAGCACGGCCGGCTGGACATCCTCGTGAACAACGCGGGCGGCTCGCCCTACGCGCTGGCGGCCGAGGCCTCTCCTCGCTTCTTCGACAAGATCCTCGGGCTCAACCTGACCGCGCCGCTGCTCCTCGCCCAGGCGGCCAACGCCGTGATGCAGGGCCAGGGCAGTGGCGTCATCGTGAACATCTCGTCGGTCTCCGCCCTGCGACCCTCACCCGGCACCGCGGCGTACGGCGCTGCCAAGGCCGGTGTGGACAGCCTGACGAGGTCGCTGGCCGTCGAGTGGGGTCCGTGTGTCCGCGTGAACACGGTTGACGTCGGCCTGTGCCGCACCGAGAGGACGGCCGACCACTACGGCGGCGACGAGACCGTCCGCGCGATCGAGCAGACGATCCCGCTCGGACGGATGGCCCAGCCTGACGAGGTGGGGCAGGTCGTCGCGTTCCTCGCCTCGGACCTCGCGAGCTATGTCTCGGGCGCCTCGGTCGAGTGCCACGGCGGCGGCGAACCCCCTGCCTTCCTGATTGCACAGAGCCTGCACGTCGTCCAGAAGGAGAACCAGTGACCGGCATCCTCGAAGGTCGCACCGCGATCGTCACCGGCGCCGGGCGTGGCATCGGCCGCGCCCACGCCCTCGAGCTCGCCCGCCAGGGGGCGAAGGTCGTGGTCAACGACCTCGGCACCTCCGGTTCGGGTGAGGGGTCGGCCTCCGAGGTGGCCCACGAGGTGGTCGCCGAGATCGAGGCCTCCGGTGGCGAGGCGGTCGCCAACGGCGCCGACGTGGCGGACTTCGAGCAGGCCGCGGGGATGGTGCAGCAGGCGATCGACACCTTCGGTGGGCTGGACATCCTGGTCAACAACGCCGGCTTCGTGCGCGACCGGATGCTGGTGAACACCTCCGAGGAGGAGTGGGACGCCGTCATCCGGGTCCACCTCAAGGGCCACTTCGCACCGCTGAGGCACGCCGGCGCCTGGTGGCGCAGCGAGGCCAAGGAAGGTCGTCAGCGGGTGGCCCGCGTCATCAACACCTCCTCGGGTGCGGGGATGCAGGGTTCGATCGGCCAGACCACCTACTCCGCCGCGAAGGCCGGGATCGCCGCGATGACGCTCGTCGCCGCGGCCGAGCTCGGGCGCTACGGCGTCAACGTGAACGCCATCGCCCCGGTCGCGCGCACGCGGATGACCGAGGGTGCCTTTCCCGAGATGATGGCGGACGCGGACGGAGGTGCCTTCGACGCGATGGATCCCGCCAACAACTCTCCGGTCGTCGCCTGGCTGGCCTCCGAGGACTGCGACGTCACCGGCCGGGTGCTCGAGATCGAGGGCGGCCAGATCTGCGTCGAGGAGGGCTGGCGGCACGGTCCGAGGCAGGACCTCGGTCGACGGTGGGTGGCCGACGAGGTCGGTAGCGCCGTACGTGCGCTGATCGGGCAGGCCACGACTCCGGAACCGGTCTACGGCACCTGACTCAGTCGTCGTCCTGGGCAGGGCGGTCGGCCTGGTCAGGCAGCTCGAGGGACTCGTGCTGCTGCTGGAGCCGGTCGAGCTCGGCGGCTGTCTCCGCGGCCTCGCGGCGTGCGCGCGAGGTGTAGAAGATCGCGCCGGCGGTGATCGCGACCAGGATGACGATCGGGAGTGCGACGACCACAGGTCACCCCATGAGGGTGGACTGCGGGCCGTTGGGGCCGGTCATGTCGGCGCGGACAGCGGCGTCGCGGACCGCCTGGTGCTGGAACCGGTCGAACTCCGCCGGCCCCTTGCGTCCGCTGCGGACCTCCCGCACGGTGAAGAACGCGAGCGTGCCCAGAGCGACGACCCACATGAGGATCCAGACGATGGTCGGCATGACGACCTCCCGATCAGACAGTCGGTGTGACTGCAGGCACAGCGTACGCCGCTGCCGATGGGGAACATGATGATTTCAGCCCGGGACCGCCCCGCTAGGTTTGGGGGACGGCGGCCACCCGAGACGCCCGTCAATCCGGGCGACGACGAGGAGACCCATGACCCGCTTCACCGCGAGCAACAAGTCCGCTGCCACGCTCAAGTCCTCCCGCAAGGACGTCTGGGCCGCGCTGACCGACCCGGAGCTGCTGCCCAAGCTCACGCCCTACCTGCACCGCATCGACGTCGACGGTGACCGCTGGACCTGGAACGTGGCGAAGGTGCCGGTGCTCGGCAAGTCCCTCGGCACCACCTTCACCGAGGTGATGACCTTCGAGGAGCCCGACCGGATCGCCTTCACCCACGACCCGGCGAAGACCGAGGAGAACAGCGGCGTCGAGGGGGAGTACCTCCTCGAGGAGGCCGGCTCGGGCTGCCGCGTGGCGATCGACCTCGGCGTGACCGTCGACCTGCCGTTCCCCAAGGCCACCCGGATGGCGGTCGAGGGCACCATGCGGGCCGTGATGGCCGGCATGGGACGACGCTTCGCCCACAACCTGCTGCGCCACCTGGGGGAGTGACCGTGCGGATCCTGGTCCTCGGAGCGACCGGCTATGTCGGCTCGCGCGTCGTGCCGGCGCTGCTCGATGCCGGTCACGACGTCGTCGCTGCGTCGTCCTCCGAGCCGAATCCCGACCGGTTCGCCTGGGGTCACCAGGTCGACTGGGTCCGCTGCGACGTCACCGACGAGGGCGCGGTCAGGGCGGCGCTCGAGGACGTCGACGGGATCTGCTACCTCGTGCACTCGCTGAACGTGCGGGGGTTCGTCGACCGTGACCGTGCCGGCGCCGACGTCGTGCGCGACGCCGTGCGGGACAGCGACGTACGCCGCGTCGTCTACCTCTCCGGCCTGGTGCCCGACGCACCCACCGAGGAGCTCTCCAGGCACATCTCCTCGCGCCTCGAGGTCGAGCAGGTGCTCTCCGAGGCCGCGAGCGAGCGCTGCTCGGTCCTGTCGCTCCGTGCAGGGGTGGTGATCGGCGCCGGCTCCACCTCGTTCGAGGTGATCCGCCAGCTCTCCACGCTGCTGCTGGTGCAGCCCGTGCCGAGCTGGCTCGAGCACGAGGTCCAGCCGATCGCCGTGAGCGACGTTCTCCGCGCGATGGTCGAGGCCTTCGCCGACGACCACCTGACCGGGGCCGTGGACATCGGCGGACCGAACGTCCTGCCCTACTCGCGACTGCTCGCCGAGTCCGCCCGCGCCGCCGGTCTGCTGCGCGTCCGGGTCCCGACGATCCCCGTCCCGGCCCCACTCGTGAGCCTCGGGACGGCCGCGATGTGCGCCGCACCCTTCTGGACGGTCAACGCCCTCATCGAGAGCCTGCGTCATGACATGGTCTGCCGCCCCGGCGAGACCTGGGTGCCCAAGGACGGCGAGCCGCTGCTCGGCGTCCGTGAGTCGATGGCGCGCTCCCTCGGCAAGCCCGGCACCACGCCGGAGGCGCCCCTGCCCAGCGACCCTGCCTGGACCCGGATGCGCGCCCCGGTGCTCGACGAGCTGCACGCTCCCGCCACCGTTCGCGCCGGCGCGAGCCTGGCTCTGCGGCGGGTGCAGTCGGTGCTGGGGTTGCTGTAGGGGTGTTGGGGGCTGTCGGTTTCACAGCGCCCGCTGTGAAACTGACACCGACCGAACAACACTTCACTCGATCGGTGTCAGTTTTGTTCGGGGACCTCAGGAGGCAAGCAGCCTCTGGCCACGCTTGAGCTGCTCCTGGATGCGGCGAGCCGTCTCCTCCGGCCGAAAGAGCTCGGCCCAGATCATCCGGATCATCAGCCAGCCCGTCAGCTCGCGAAGCAGATCCTCACGCCGCTTTTCGCGTATGACAGCCTGCTCGATGGTCTCGCCGGGCCGTCGAAGCCGTCCGTACTTCCCCAGGCCGTCGAACTCGCCGAACACACCGAAGTCTGGCCATGCGAAGTCAGTTCGCCCGACCAGAATGCCGTGGTCGTCGTAGACCTCGAACTGGAGCCGCGGCTCTGGCAGGTGCTGTTCCCAACACAGGTGGCGGCCCAGCGACTCTCCGACAGAGTTGGCACCTTCGCGGACCAGTCGCACGGTGATGTGCAGGCGTCGTGAACCCGGTGCGCGGAAGCGCGCATAGGCGTCGTGGACCTCCGCGAGGGTGCCTTTTTCGAGGTCGATGACGCTGTCCAGCACGACGATTCCCGCGGCTACGCTGCTCAGGGAGGCGGTCTCGAGAGCGGCTCTCGTCGGTGTGACGACGGTGATGCCTCCGGCTGTCTCGTCGAGGTCCAGGCCTGGCGCAAGCTGGTGGTAGACGACGTCGTGAGTCGTGCGGCCAAGTGGCTTCTTCAGGCAGGTGACGTGGACCTGGCTCAGATCCGGCTTGTAGAGACGCAGATGGTGTTCGACCGCGGCACTGGTGTGGCTCAGCGCAAGCTCGATGTTGTGTGACCTGAGCACTGCGTGTGACTTGAGACGATGCTTCTCGACGTCGTCAGCGGCACTCCACACAGATGCGGGGACGTAGGCGCCGTGCCTGACCTTGCTCAGGACGCCGGCGCGGACCCCCTCTCGCAGGTCACGATCGTTGTAGCCGAACTCGAGCGCCTCTCGCCGGAGAAAGACGTGGTCGGTGTGCAGGGATGACAGTTCTTCCATGACGGCAGGTTCGGCTCGCGAGAACCGTCGCGCTCGGGAAGTTCGGCGCCCTGTGGACGGTGAGCCGCTACGGCGTACCTGTGGATGCGAACCGGCTCGGCATTGGTCGTACAGAACTGACGTGATCCGTACGAAGCTTCACTCGGATCGCGCCAGTTTCACAGCGGCCGCTGTGAAACCGAATCCCCCCAGCAACCCCTACGGACGCAACAGCCCCTTCGCCACGTGGGTCACCTGCACCTCGTTGGAGCCGGCGTAGATCATCAGGCTCTTGGCGTCCCGGGCCAGCTGCTCGACGCGGTACTCCGCCATGTAGCCGTTGCCGCCGAAGAGCTGCACGGCCTCCATGGCGACCTCGGTGGCTGCCCTGGAGGAGTAGAGCTTGATCGCGGAGGCCTCGGCGAGATCCATCGACACCTCGCCGCGGCGGGCGGCGATGCCCTTGAAGACCATGTTCTGGACGTTGATCCGCGCGACCTCCATCTCGGCGAGCTTGAGCTGGATCAGCTGGAGGTCGCCGATCGGCTTGCCCCACAGGGTGCGCTCCTTGGCGTAGTCGACGCACAGCCGCAGGCACTCCTCGATGACGCCGAGCGAGAGCGTCGCGATGCCGACGCGCTCGACCATGAAGTTCGAGCGGGCCGATTCGCGTCCGTCCGACCCGGGTCGGCCCTCGAGCAGCCGATCGCGGCCGAGACGCACGTGGTCGAAGAACAGCTGGCCGGTGGGCGAGGAGTTCATGCCCATCTTCTTCAACGGCTTGGACTGCTCGAGCCCGTCCATGCCGGTGTCGAGCACGAACGTCAGCACCGGCTGGTCGCGCCGATCCAGACCGGAGCCGTCGTCGAGCTTGGCGTAGACGACGATCGTGTCGGCGTACGGACCGTTGGTGATGAACGTCTTCTGGCCGTTGAGGATGAAGTCCTCACCGTCGGGCTTCACCGTCGTACGCATGCCGCCGAAGGCGTCCGACCCGGCGTCGGGCTCGGTGATCGCCCAGGCGCCGACCTTCTCGAAGGTGATCAGGTCGCGGGCCCAGCGCTTGCGCTGCTCGACGGTGCCGTTGGCGTTGATCGTGCCCGCGGCCAGGCCGATGGAGACGCCGATCGCCGCGGGGATGCCCATGGACACCTTCACCAGCTCGATCTGGGGGATCACCGCGAACGCCGGGTCCATGCCCGCGCCGGCGGAGGCGTCGCCGCCCTCGACGGACCGGTCGAAGCTCTCGGCCGCCATCGTGTCGAGTCCGAACGTGGCGAAGAACTTCCGGATCAGGTCGTAGGGCGGCAGGTCACCGTGCTCGAGCTCGTCCTGGTGCGGCCGGATCTCCTGGTCCACGAAGGACCTGACCGCGTCCCGGATGGCCAGCTGGTCCTTCGTCCACGCGAACATGCGCCCGAGGATAGGGGTCGAAGGCTAGAGCCTCTCGATGATGGTCCCGGTCGCCATCGCGCCACCGGCGCACATCGAGATCAGCGCCCGGGTGCCGTCGGTGCGCTCGAGCTCGTGCAGGGCGGTCGTGATCAGCCTGGTGCCGGTCGACCCGACGGGGTGGCCGAGCGCGATCGCGCCGCCGTTGACGTTGGTGCGCTCGAGCGGCGCCCCGGTCTGCTGCGCCCAGGAGAGTACGACGGAGGCGAACGCCTCGTTGACCTCGAAGATGTCGAAGTCCTCGAGACTCATGCCGGTGCGCTCGAGCAGCCGCCGGGTCGCGTCGATCGGCCCGTCGAGGTGGTAGTAGGGATCCGACCCGACCAGGGCATGGTCGGCGATCCGGGCGCGCGGCGAGAGCCCCAGCGACTCGGCGAGGTCGGAGTCCATCAGCAGGACCGCGGAGGCGCCGTCGCTGATCTGCGACGACGTGCCCGCCGTGTGCAGGCCGTCGGGGAGCACCGACCGCAGCCCGGCAAGGCCTTCCAGCGTGGTGTCGCGCAGCCCCTCGTCGACCGAGACCACGCGGGTCTCGCCGGTGGGCTTGCCGCTCTCCTTGTCGATGACCGGCGCTTCGAGTCCCGCGATCTCGCGTTCGAAGCGACCCTCGTCAACGGCGAGGCGCGCCTTGCGCTGGGACTCGAAGCCCCACGACTCGAGGTCGGCACGCGCGAGCCCCCGGTTGCGGGCGATCCGGTCGGCGCCCTCGAACTGGTTGGGCATGTCGATCGTCCACGACTCGGGGCGCGGGTCGCCGGCGCCGGGAGGCACGTTGGCGCCCAGCGGGATCCGGCTCATCGACTCCACGCCACAGGCGATGCCCACCTGGATGGTGCCGGCCTTGATCATGTCGTTGACCAGGTGGGCGGCCTGCTGCCCGGACCCGCACTGCGCGTCGATCGTGGTCGCGCCGGTGGGCTGGGGGAGGCCGGCATGCAGCCAGGCACGCCGCACCATGTCGTTGGACTGCTCGCCCGCCTGGGTGACGCAGCCGCCGACGACCTGCTCGACCAGATGGGGGTCGACACCGGACCGCGTGAGCACCTCGCGCTGGACGTGGCCCAGGAGCTCACCCGGGTGCACGCCGGCCAACCCGCCGTTGCGCTTGCCGAGGGGCGTGCGGACGGCGTCGATGATCACGGGGATGCCCATGCGACAAAACTAGAACACGTTCTGATTTCCGGCAACGTCGTGCGGCATTTCCTCGCGTGGGCCCTTCCAAACCAAACCGACAGTATGTAACTATCACCACTAGAACGTGTTCCAGATTCGTGGAGGTTTTCCGCTGTGACCGCTTCGCCCACCTTGCCCGCCGGGTTCGACCCGACCGACCCCCTGCTGTGCGAGGGCGACATCCCCCTCGAGCAGTTCATGGAGCTGCGCCAGACGGCCCCGGTGTGGTGGGTCGAGCAGGAGGCGGCGGGCTACGCCGGCTTCCTGGACACCGGCTACTGGGCGGTGAGCAAGCACGCCGACGTCGCGGCGGTCTCCAAGAACAGCAAGGACTTCTCCAGCCAGGAGAACGGCGCCATCATCCGGTTCGGCGCGGACATGACGCGCGACCAGGTGGAGATGCAGCAGATCATGCTGATCAACCAGGATCCGCCGATCCACACCAAGACCCGCCAGCTGATCAGCCGCGGCTTCACCCCGCGTTCCATCGGCGCCCTCCACGAGGTGCTGATCGGGCGGGCCAACAAGATCATCGACGACGCCCTGGCCAAGGGGAAGGGTGACTTCGTCGAGGACGTGGCGGCCGAGCTGCCGCTGCAGGCGATCGCCGACCTGCTCGGCGTACCGTTCGAGGACCGGCGCAAGCTCTTCGACTGGTCCAACCAGATGCTCGCCGGCGAGGACCCGGAGTACGGCGGCCAGCCCGACGTGGCGGCAGCGGAGATCCTCGGCTACGCGATGGAGATGGCGGCCGACCGCCGCGTCAACCCGCGCGACGACCTGGTCACCAAGCTGGTGCAGGGCGACATCGACGGGCAGCCGCTCGCCGAGGACGAGTTCGGCTATTTCGTGATCATGCTCGCGGTGGCCGGCAACGAGACCACGCGCAACGCGATCACCCACGGCATGAAGGCGTTCTTCGACCACCCCGAGCAGTGGGAGCTGTTCAAGAGGGAGCGTCCGAAGAGCGCCACCGACGAGATCATCCGGTGGGCCACTCCCGTCACCGTCTTCCAGCGCACTGCGCTCAACGACGTGATGGTGGGCGAGACGCTCGTCAAGAAGGGCCAGCGGGTGGGGCTCTTCTACGCCAGCGGCAACAACGACGACGAGGTCTTCGAGGACCCTCGCTCGTTCGACGTGCTTCGTGATCCCAACCCGCACCTCTCCTTCGGTGGCCACGGAGCGCACTACTGCATCGGCGCCAACCTCGCCCGGCTGGAGGTCGAGGTGATGTTCAACGCCATCGCCGACCGGATGCCGAACATCACCCGCACCGGTGACGCCGTGCGCCTGCGGCACGGCTGGATCAACGGCATCAAGCACCTGCCGGTCAGCTACGCCTGAGCTCCAGGACCCGTTCTGCCTCGCGCTGCCGGTTGCGTCCACGCAGCACCATCGCGACCCCGACCCCGCTGACGGCGAGCCCGAGGAACGCGACCGGTGTCACCGGCACGCCGAACATCAAGAAGACCCACAGCATCGTGGTGGGTGGCGTGAGGTAGAGCAGGGTGCTCACCACGGTCGCGCCCTGCGTGCGGGAGACGTGCACATACATCACGTAGCCGCCCAGGCTCGCCAGCACGATCAGCCAGGCCACCGCCCGCCAGAAGTCCCAGGAGGTGGGCACGGTCGCCTTGCCGAACCCGGCAGCGAGGCCGGCGAGCAGCACCGCGGTGACGACCGCCTGCATCATGACCGTCGTGAGGATGCCCTCGCTCGGGCGCAGTCGCCGCTCCAGGACGGTGCCCGTCGTCAGGCACAGCATGCCGGCCGTGGGGAGCAGGTAGGCCCAGAACGGCGTCCCGGACGCCGAGAGGTCGCCGGAGACCACGATGATCACGCCGACGAGACCGAACGCTGTGCCCCACCACATCCGTGAGGTGGTGCGGTCGCCGAGCAGTCGACCGGCGACGGTCGCGACGAGAAGTGGCTGCAGGGCGGCGATCAACGCTGCGGTGCCTCCGGGAACGCCGTGTGCCACGCCCTCGAAGACCAGCAGGAGGTAGGCCGGCTGGCAGAGCACCCCGACCACTGCCTGCCGCCGCCATGCCGACCAGGCGGGCCAGGGTGTCCTGGTCAACGCGAACACCGCGACCAGGAGCAGGGCCAGCAGCGTGAAGCGCCACGTGAGCAGGGTCAGCGGGTCGGCCCCGGCTCGGCTGGAGAGCTCGGCGCCCACGAAACCCGAGCTCCAGGTCACGACCAGTGCCAGGGAGGCGAGGGTGGGGGAGCGCAGAGCCGCGGGAACGTGCACGGGGTACAGGTAAACACACCGGTCGGTATACTCGCAGTCCACCCCAGGCAGGAGGCGAGATGACCACGACCGCCGAGCCGGCGCTGACCCCCGCCGCCCAGCGCATCCTCGATGCGGCGACCGAGCTCTTCTACGGCCGCGGCATCAACAGTGTGGGCGTCGAGCTGATCGCCGAGCGGGCCGGCACGACCAAGAAGACGATCTATGACCGGTTCGGGTCCAAGGAGGGCCTGGTGGTCGCCTATCTCGAGGCGCGGGCCCGTCGCTGGCAGGCCCACGTCACCGACCACCTCACCAGGATCGAGCCGGGCGAGGGTCGGCGGGCCGTGGCCGTGCTCGACGGGTTGGAGTCGTGGCTGGAGATGGCTGACCGGGGCTGCGGCTTCGTCGCCGCCTACGCCGAGCTGTCGACATCCTCCGAGCGCGCCACCGTCGTCGTGCGCGCCGAGAAGGATTGGATGCGCGAGCTCTTCGGCCGGCTCCTCACGGAGGACGGCATCGAGGACGGCATCGAGGACGGCATCGAGAACCAGGGGATGCTGGCGCGTCAGCTCGCGCTGGTGCTCGAGGGTGCCGTCGTCGAGTCGACGGCCGGCGGCTCGAACCATGCCCTGGACGACGCACGGACGGCGATGCGGACCCTCCTCGACCACCGCTGAGCGAGGAAGTTTCTCGCCGCGGCGTGCAACCATCGCGCCCTCTCGGGCGTAGACAGGTCACGACGAAACGGGGGCCAGATGGATGCCGACGAGTTCGACTCCTTCTACGCCGGATCGTTCCACCGCCTGGTGGGACAGCTCCGGGCGATGATCGGCGACGCGGAGGAGGCACGCGACTGCGTGCAGGAGGCCTTCGTGCGCGCCTGGTCCCACCGCGGCACGCTGCGTCAGGTGGAGTCGCCGGAGGCGTGGGTGCGGACCACCGCCTACCGGCTCGCGGTGAGTCGGTGGCGCCGGGTGGTCCGATCGCGACGTGCGCCGGACCGGGCAGTCTCGGCCCCGCACCACACCCGGCCCCCCTCCGAGGCCCGGGTCGTGCTGCTGGACGCTCTCGACCGACTGCCCGCCGACCAACGCCGGGCACTCGTGCTGCACCACCTGTGCGACCTCTCTGTCGCGCAGGTCGCCGCTGAGGTCGGAGCGCCGGTCGGGACCGTGAAGGCCCGGCTCTCGCGCGGGCGGGCTGCCCTGCAGGCCCTGCTCGCCACTGACGACCACCACGAGGACGGTGTCTCCCATGTCTGATCTCTTCGAGAGCCTGCGCGAGGACGTCGAGAACCCGCACTCGCCCCTGCCGGCAGCGCAGGTGCGTCGTCGTGGGGACCGGTTGGCGCGCCGGCGCACCCTGACCCAGGTGGCCGGGACGGCTGTCCTGGTGACCGCGATCGCCCTGGGGGGCGCCGCCCTGCTGCGCGACACCGGCGCCGACGACGGCCTGACGGCGACCGGCCCGGGCGTGCACCCGAATGCCGGGCGATTCAAGCAGGTCGTGCCGAAGGACTTCCGTCTCGACCTGGGCCTGCCGCGTGGTGAGAAGGTCGAGGGCCCGCAGCGGGAGGCCTCCTTCCTGCCGGACCAGCAGCTCTGCCAGGACACCCACCCGAGCACGTCCGGCGACGTCGACCGGCTGACGGTCACCAGCACCGGTCCGGGGCTCTTCGTCGGTCGCGACCTGGCCGTCTACCCCAACTCCCGCTACGCGACCACCCATGCCCGCGAGCTGGTGTCGGGCTTCGCGGCCTGTCCTCGGTTCACACTCGACGGCGGGGCCACAGCGGTCGTCACCTCCGTGCGGGTCACTCCGCGCGACGAGCTGGGTGAGCAGTCGTGGACCGTCAGCCGCGGCTACGAGTCCGCTGGCCGACCGACGACCGGCCGGGAGGTGTGGGTCATCTCCCAGACCGGCAACGCCCTCCTTGTCACCCGCACGTCCGACGAGCGGCAGGGGCTCTCGCTCAGCCGGCAGGGCGCCCGCGAGCGGGCCGCACTGACGCCGCTGGTGGATTCCATGTGCACGTTCTCCGTCCAGGGCTGCGGTCACCAGACGCCGCTGGCGGCCCAGGGGTACGGCGACCTACGGATGGGCATGTCGGTGGCCGAGGTGGCGGCGGGTGCGACCGCCACCGTCGGGCCCGACGATGGCGGTGCGTGCCGCACGCTGACCTACCCCGAGAGCCCGCCCGGGAAGGTGGACGGCTTCGTGTCGAAGAAGCACGGTGTCGCTTTGCTCTTCGCCCCCGAGGGCGGCCGCACCTCCGAGTGGCTGCGGGAGGGCTCCACGGCGGCGGCGGTCACGGCGATCCACCCCGACGCCGAGGAGACCCCGAACGGCGTCGGGATCACCGCCCCGGCAGAGAGGGGCTACCGGTGGTACTTCGCCCTCGACGGGCCCCGGGTCGAGCAGATCTCGTTGCAGCTCGACACCCAGGACTGCGTGAGCTGAGGGGCGGGCGTTACATGCAGCTACGCCCCCGGCCCCTGCTCCCGCAGCTTGTGCACGCTGGTCATCGCCTCGCGGAGCTGCGCCAGCCAGTCCTCGGTGTGCTCACCCACCAGACGCACGCACCACGCGAGGGCATCCGCCCGGCTCCGGGCCACACCGGCCTCGACGAGGGTGTCGAGCACGACCCGCTCGGGCTGACGCAGGCGCGTCATCACCGGCACGGCGAGATGGGTGAACACCATCTCGCTCGGCCCGCACACTGCGGCCCACGCCACCTTCCTGCCGAACCGGTGCTCGGCCTCCCGGGCGATCGAGATCCGCTCGTCGCGGGTCTCCTCGCGGAACCGGGAGATCCGGCCGCGCGCTGCCTCCGTGGCCTCAGGCCCGTCGGGGTCGCCCGCCACGCCCTCGGGGGCGGCCAGCGTGCCGACCACCAGGATCTCCTCGCGGTCCACGGTGACCTCGGCCGGTCCCGTGAACCAGTCGTCGGGCAGCCGCCCCTGCAGCCAGCCGGCCACCTGTCCCTGGTCTGATCCCATGACACTGCTCCTTTGTGAGTTGTAATGAAGTAATCATGTAACGGCATGGAGGGTTGCGCAAGGGACTCTGCTCACAGCAGAACCGCCCGCAGCAGAACCGCTGGTGCGGGCGACGCCGCCGCCGCAGGCTGGCTGGACACCCACCGTCCACGAACCAGGGAGGCACCATGAGCGACGCCCCACCAGCCGGATCCCTCGACGACCAGCTCACCTCACGACTGCTCCAGCAGCGGATCATCGTGCTGGGCCAGGAGGTCGACGACCGCATCGCCAACCGGCTGTGCGCCGAGCTGCTGCTGCTCTCGGCCGAGGACCCCGACAGCGACATCAGCCTCTACATCAACTCACCGGGCGGCTCGGTCTCGGCAGGGCTGGCGATCTACGACACGATGCGGCTGATCCCCAACGACGTGAGCACCCTCGCGATGGGTCTGGCCGCGAGCATGGGCCAGTTCCTGCTCTCCGCCGGCACCCGCGGAAAGCGCTACGCCCTGCCGCACTCCCGGGTGCTGATGCACCAGGGTTCGGCAGGCATCGGGGGCACTGCGGTCGACATCGAGATCCAGGCCGAGAACCTGGAGCACACCAAGAACGTGATGATGCGCCTGATCTCCGAGCACACCGGACAGCCGCTGGAGAAGGTCGAGCAGGACGCCGAGCGCGACCGGTGGTTCACCGCCGAGGAGGCCCGCGACTACGGGTTCGTCGACCAGATCCTCAGCGACGTCGCGGCCGTGACACCGGCGCGGCCGGTCCGACGCGTGGGCCTGGGGGTGCGGTGATGAGCAGCTACACGATCCCCAGCGTCATCGAGAAGACCCTGCACGGTGAGCGGGCCGTCGACATCTACAGCCGGCTGCTGACCGACCGGATCATCTACATCGGCACCGAGATCGACGACGGCGTCGCCAACGTCGTCATCGCCCAGCTGCTGCACCTGGAGTCGGAGCGACCCGAGTCGCCGATCAACCTCTACCTCAACTCGCCGGGCGGTTCGGTGACCGCCAGCCTCGCGATCTACGACACGATGCAGTTCGTGAGCTCCCCGGTGAGCACCACCTGCGTCGGGCAGGCCGCGAGCAGCGCCGCCCTCCTGCTCGCCGGCGGTACGCCGCAGAGCCGGATGGTGCTGCCCCACGCCCGGGTCGTGCTGCACCAGCCGTCCACCGGGGGACAGGGCGCCCTGCCCGACCTGGCCCTGCAGGCGAAGGAGATCGTGCGCCTGCGCGCCGAGATGGAGTCGATCCTGGCCCACCACACCGGGCAGAGCGTCGAACGGCTCCGCGAGGACACCGGACGCGACCTGGTGCTCAGCGCCCGGGAGGCGGTCGACTACGGGTTGGTCGACGGCATCCTGGACAGTCGCAAGGCGGCTGCCTAGGGAAGAAACCCGGAGGGTGGGAGGTTGCCGACACCATGACCGACCTTGTGGACTCGTCCATCGCCGCGCTGCGCACCAACCACGACGAGCTCGCGAAGCTGGTTGCGAGACTGTCCCCCGACGACCTCGCCCGGCAGAGCGGTGCCAGCGACTGGACGGTCGCGCAGGTTCTCTCCCACCTCGGCAGCGGCTCGGAGCTGACCCGCGCCCGGCTCGCGCCCGCAGTCGCCGGAGAGGCCACTCCCGAGATCGACAGCCAGTCGGTGTGGGACCGCTGGAACGCCCTGGCACCCGAGGAGCAGGCGAGCGGGTTCCTCGAGCACCACGAAGCGGTGATCACGCTGCTCGAGGGACTCGACGAGGAGCAACGCAAGACCCTCACGGTGGACCTCGGTTTCCTGCCCGAGCCGAGCCCGCTGGAGACCTTCGTCGGCATGCGGCTCAACGAGACCTCGGCCCACGCATGGGACGTGCGCGTCGCGTTCGACCCCGAGGCCGGCCTCGAGGCGACCTCGGCCGACCTGGTCGCCGCCCAGCTCGCCGGTGGGCTCCGGTTCATGCTCGACTTCGCCGCCAAGCCACAGGAGCTGGCCGAGCCGGTGGTGCTCGCCCTGGGGGGCTACGGCATCTCGTTCGGGGAGACCGTCAACCTGACGGTCGGGACGCCCGGCGATGCGACCGCGACGTTCCACGGACCGCTCGAGGCTGCCGTGCGGATGCTGAGTGGCCGGTTGCGTCCGGAGCACACGCCCGCCGACGTCGAGGTGACGGGCAACGTGACGCTCGACGACCTGCGCCCGGTCTTCCCCGGTTACTAGGCAGCCAGGGCGAGCGGCCCGGTGGGCCGGGTCGGACCGGTCAGCAGGGTGCGCGTGATCCGGGCGGTCAGGTCCACGAGCCGCAGACCGAGGGCGCCGCTGACGGCACCGAGGATCTCCGAGCTGGGCTCCTTGCGACCGCGCTCGACCTCGGAGAGGTATTGCGTGGAGACCCCGGACTCCTCGGCGACGTCGGCGAGGGTGCGTTCCTGGCGATGCCGCTCCTCGCGGAGCTCGTGCCCGACGGCCTCACGCCAGAGCGGCTCCGGTGCGGTGTCCTCGGGCCGTTCGCGGGGCGGGAACGCGATCAGTTCTCCCATGGACCGAATCTAGGCCGATCCACCTCCATGAAGGCGGCTGTTCGCGACGGGCGAACGAGTTGCCTGGCTAGCGCTCGCCGAACTCGCCGAGCGGCACGGTCTCGTCGGCGAGCTGGTCGGCATCCACGGTCGAGCCGACGATTCGGCGTACGTCGGAGATCGCGTCCCAGTCGTTGGCGTGCATCCCGGCCACCACGAGACCGTCGCGCAGCCACCAGGCGGTGAAGACCCGGCCGTCGGTGTCGCCGCGCAGCACGACCCGGTCGTAGCCATCGGGGCCAGGGGAGCCGACGTACTCCATGCCGAGGTCGTACTGGTCGGTGAAGAAGTACGGCAGCGCCTCGACCCGCACCTGTTCGCCGAGGATGTTGCGGGCAGCCACCTTGCCGTGCTGGATGGCGGTGTCCCAGTGCTCCACGCGCACCGGCCGTCCCAGCACCGGGTGGTCGGCGTTGGCGACGTCGCCGATCGCGTAGACGTCGCGGGAGCTGGTGCGCAGCCGGTCGTCGGTGCGGATGCCGTTGTCGACGGTGAGACCTGCCACGGTCGCCAGCTCGGTGACCGGCTCGATGCCGATGCCCACCACGACCAGGTCGCAGGTGACGGGCTCGCCGTCCGCGATCGCCAGCACCGCGCTGTCCCCGTCGCGGGAGATTCCCGTCAGGGACGCACCGAGCCGCAGGTCGACCCCGTGCTCGCGGTGCAGCCCGGCGAAGATCTCCGCCACCTCCTGACCCAGGACGCGCAGCAGCGGCTGCTCCAGCGACTCCACCAGGGCCACGTCAGCCCCGGCGGTGCGCGCGGCGGAGGCGACCTCGAGACCGATCCAGCCGCCGCCGACGATCCCGATGCGGGCGCCAGCGGTCAGCGCAGCCTTGATGCGCCGCGAGTCCTCGATCGTGCGCAGGTAGGCGACCGGCGCACCGCTCTCGTCGGCCATCCGCAGGTGCCTCGGGCGGGAGCCGGTGGCCAGCACCAGGTGGTCGTACGGCGTGCGGTCGCTGCCGGCCACGACCTCCCGGGCAGCCAGATCGAGCGACGTGACGGCCGTGCCGGTGCGCAGGTCGACGTCGTGCTCGGCATACCAGCTCTCCTCGTGGACCAGTGCGTCGTCCTCGGTGCCCTGGCCGAGGAGGAGGCCCTTGGACAACGGCGGTCGTTCGTAGGGCGCCCGTGGCTCGTCCGTGAACAGGGTGATCGACCCGTCGTGGCCTCCTTCACGCAGCTGGGTGACCAGGGTGCCGGCGGCCAGCCCGCCACCGACGACGACGACTCGATCGCTCATCGTCCCAGTGTGCCGCCGCCGACGCGGGACGCAAGGGAGGCGCATGATGACGGGCATGAGCAACGCAGTCGTCAGACCGATCGAGCCGGGTGACCACGACGCGTGGGAACCGCTCTTCCACGCCTACCGCACCTTCTACGAGTACGACGAGGAGCAGGACGTCGTCGACCGCGTCTGGGGATGGATCCAGGACGAGTCGCACGAGACCAACGCCCTGGTGGCGCTCGTCGACGGAACGGTGGTCGGCTTCGCCCACCACCGCGAGTTCGCGCGACCGTCGTCGGGCAGGCGCGGACTCCACCTCGACGACCTGTTCACCCGGCCCGACGTGCGCGGGCAGGGGGTCGGCCGCGCGCTGATCCGAGCGCTCGGCGAGATGGCGCAGGCCCGTGGCTGCAACAAGGTCCGCTGGATCACCGCCGAGGACAACCACACCGCCCAACGCCTCTACGACGACCTGGCCGAGAAGACGACCTGGGTCACCTACGACTACCGGGTCTGACCGCGGCGGACGACATGGGCTGGAGATCGAGCTGACCTGGTGGGCTCGATCCGCAGCCCTAGGAAGACGAGCACACGTGTGCTCGTCTCCCTGGCCTCACCTGAAGCTGCTTGCGGAAGCGGCAACCGGGACTAGCTGGCCGGTTGCTCCGAGCCGACGACCCACATCGAGAAGAACTGGGAACCGCCGCCGTAGGCGTGTCCGAGGGCACGCCGGGCGCCGTCGACCTGGTGCTCCCCAGCGGCGCCCCGGACCTGCAGTGCAGCCTCGGCGAAGCGCAGCATGCCACTCGCGCCGATCGGGTTGGAGGAGAGCACGCCGCCACTCATGTTGACGGGGAGCCTGCCGTCCAAGGCGGTCGCACCTGACTCGGTGAGCTTCCAGCCGTCGCCCTGCTCCGCGAAGCCGAGGCTCTCCAGCCACATCGGCTCGAACCAGGAGAACGGCACGTAGATCTCGGCGCAGTCGATCTCCTCGACCGGGTTGGTGATCCCGGCCTGCTTCCAGAGCGCGGCGGCAGCGTCGCGCGAGGCCTGCGGGTTGACCTGGTCGCGCTCGGCCGCGGTCGTGGCCTCGGAGCGCATCACGGTGCCGTGGATCCAGGCCGGGTTGGGCGAGGTCTTCGCAGTCTCCTCGTCGACGATCACCAGGGCACAGGCGCCGTCGGAGGACGGGCAGGTCTCGTCGTAGCGGATCGGGTCCCACAGCATCTGCGAGGCCAGCACCGACTCGACGGTGGTGTCCTTGTTCTTCAGGTGCGCGTAGGGGTTCTTCAGCGCGTTCTGCCGGTCCTTGGCGGCGACGACGGCACCGATGTGGGTCGGCGCCTCGGAGCGACGGATGTAGGAGCGCACGTGCGGGGCGAAATAGCCACCCGCGCCGGCGTGCACCGGCATGTTGAAGGGCACCGGCACCGAGAGCGCCCACATCGCGTTGGACTCCGACTGCTTCTCGAAGGCCATCGTGAGCACCCGTTTGTGCACGCCCGACTGCACCAGGGAGGCAGCCACGATCGCGGTGGAGCCGCCTACCGATCCGGCGGTGTGCACCCGCAGCAGCGGCTTGCCCGCCGCGCCGAGCGCCTCGGCGAGGAACAGCTCGGGCATCATCACGCCCTCGAACAGGTCCGGGGCCTTGCCCACGACGATCGCGTCGATGTCGTCGAACCCGAGGTTGGCATCGGCGAGCGCCCGGTCGATCGCCTCGCGACACAGTCCGGCGATGGAGACGTCCTCGCGCTTGGCGCGGTGGTGGGTCTGGCCCACCCCGATCACCGCGGCTGGCTGCTTGCTGGCCATCAGGCGCTCACCTTCTCCTTGTCCTGCATCACGCACACGAGGTTCTGCTGCAGGGCCGGTCCGCTGGTCGCATGGCCGAGCACCTTGTCGGCCTCGCCGGACCACACCTTCTT
The DNA here is from genome assembly GCA_963843075.1 of uncultured Actinomycetota bacterium. Classification (GTDB taxonomy): domain Bacteria; phylum Actinomycetota; class Actinomycetes; order Propionibacteriales; family Nocardioidaceae; genus Marmoricola. The sequence goes on from CAWJJD010000002.1 coordinate 112,417, forward strand.
CGCGGCCTCGCCGAAGCGGATCAGGCCGCCGGTGAACATCGGGTTGCCGGAGAGCGGACCCCCCGAGGGATTGATCGCGACGTCGTCGGCCAGGCCGAGCTCCTGGCGCAGGATCAGCTCCTGGTGGCTGAACGGCGCGTGCAGCTCGGCCAGCTCGACCCCGTCGAGGTCCGAGCTGCCGGCCGCCAGGGCGGTCGACGGGGAGCGGGTCAGGTCGCGGGTGCCCATGCTGATCGGGTCGACGTACGTCGAGAGGCTGGTGATCCACGCCGGGCGCTCGGCAACCTCGCGGGCTCGGTCGCCAGCAGCGAGCACGATCGCCGCGGCGCCGTCGGTGACGGGGGCGCAGTCGTGCTTGCGGAGCGGGTCGGCATACATCGGCCGGGCCAGGAGCTCCTCGACCGAGGAACCGCCCTTGCGGATCGCGTAGTCGTTCTTCTCCGCGTCGGTGAGCGAGCGGTTGACCACCTCGGCCATCGCGCGCTCGTCCCACAGACCGGCGTCGATGCCCGCTCGTGCCTGCAGGCCGGCGAGCGAGACGGTGTCGGGCCAGAGGGGAGTCATCGTGTAGGGGTCGAGCTGGAGGGCGAGGGTCCGGCGGAGCACCCCGGCCGAGCTCTTCCCGAAGCCGTAGACGAGCGCGGTGTCGACCTCGCCGGTCTGGATCTTCACCCAGGCCTCGTAGAGCGCCCACGCGGCATCCATCTCGACGTGAGACTCGTTGACGGGCGGGATGACGCCGATCGCGTCGACCGCCTGCACGAACGAGAACGACCGGCCGGCCAGGTAGTCGGAGGACCCCGAGCACCAGAAGCCGATGTCGCGGCGGGTCCAGCCGGTCTGCTCGTAGCACTCGGCGAACAGCGGGACGAGCATCTCCACGCAGGTGGGCGACCCGTCGAACTCCTCCATCTGTCGCTGGGCGAACCCGACGACGGCGACGTCTCTCATCTGTTCCCCTTACAGGTGCTGCTTGTAGGTGGCGTAGTCCGCGTCGGGCTCGTCCAGCGGCCGGAAGTGGCTGATGTTCTCGATCGTGGTGCCCCACTCCTCGCGTGGCTTCCAGACCGCCTCGACCCGCATTCCCATGCGGACCTCCTCGGCCGGGATGTCCAGGATGAGGTGCAGGAAGGCGATGTCGGCGCCGTCGAGCAGGACGTACGCCGAGACGTAGGGCGGCGTGATGCGCTGGCCGAGGAACGGCACGTTCACGATGCAGAACGTGGTGACCGTGCCCTTGTCGGGCAGCTCCACCTCGTCGGTGGTCGGGGTGCCGTCGGCCGGGCAGGCGGAGCGCGGCGGCACGTAGACCTTTCCGCACGTGGGGCAGCGCTGGCCGAGGATCCTGCCCTCGGCGAGACCGCGGTAGAACGCCGACTCCTCCGGTGAGGCGGCGTAGATGTAGTCGAGCTCGACGGGGGTGATCACCCCGGTGACGTCGCCTTGATCAGGTGGTTTCGAGACGCTCGTTCCTCGCTCCTCAACCACCGAGTCGGTGGTTGAGGAGGGAGCGCCAGCGACCGTCTCGAAACCACTGGATCCTTCGGGCTCAAAGCAGGCGATGTCGGTGATCGCGCCGACGCGCTCCTCGGCCCAGCGCACCTGCACCCGCATCCCCGTGTGGACGTCGGCCGCGGAGGGGACGTCGAGGGCGTGCAGGAACGGCACGTCGGCGCCGTCGAGGGCGACCAGGACGAACGCGAAGGGGCGGTCCAAGGGCTGTCCCTTGACGGGTTCGGAGACCCAGCTCCACGACGTGACCGTCCCGGTGGGCGCGACCTGGACGAAGTCGGTGGTCGCCTCGTGGGTGACCGGGTCGAACTCCGGCGGCGGGAGGACGACGCGGCCCTCCGAGGTGCGCCCGGCGACCAGCCGGCCGTCGCGGAGCCCGGTCAGGAAGCGGCCGAGCACCGGACCGGTCGAGCGGGTGTAGTCGAACGCTACGGTGACCGGTGCTGACAGAGTTCGTGTCATGGTCCGAAAGTAGAACACGTTCTACTATTCGGCAAGCACCCCGGCCCGCAGAGGAGACGACCGATGAAGCTAGGACTGCAGCTCGGCTACTGGGGAGCCCAGCCCCCCGAGGGTGTGGGTGCGCTCGTGTCCGCCGCCGAGGAGGCCGGTTTCGACGCGATCTTCACCGCCGAGGCCTGGGGCTCCGACGCGTTCACGCCGCTGGCGTGGTGGGGCCGGGACACGAGTCGGGTCCGACTGGGCACCTCCATCGTGCAGATGTCCGGCCGGACGCCCACCTCGATCGCGATGCACGCCCTGACCCTCGACCACCTCACCGGCGGCCGGGTCGTCCTGGGCATGGGTGTGAGTGGGCCGCAGGTCGTCGAGGGCTGGTACGGCCAGCCGTTCTCCAAGCCCCTGGCGCGGACCCGGGAGGTGGTCGACATCGTGCGTCAGGTGCTCGCTCGCGAGGCGCCGGTCACCAACGACGGGCCGCACTACCCGTTGCCGTTCACGGGCGAGGGCTCGGTCGGGCTGGGCAAGCCACTGAAGCCGATCGTGCATCCGCTGCGTGCCGACATCCCGATCTGGCTCGGCGCGGAGGGCCCGAAGAACGTCGCCCAGACCGCCGAGATCGCCGATGGGTGGATCCCGATCTTCTACACCCCCAAGACCGCGGGCATGTACCAGCCCTGGCTGGACGAGGGGTTCGCCCGCGAGGGTGCCCGTCGTACGCGGGAGGACTTCGAGATCGCCGCCACCTGCCACCTCCAGATCACCACCAGCGACGAGGAGCGGCAGGGCGTGATCGAGGCGCTGAAGCCGTCGATCGCGCTCTACATGGGCGGCATGGGCGCCAAGGAGCAGAACTTCCACAAGAACGTCTTCGACCGGATGGGCTACGCCGCCATCACCGACGAGGTCCAGGAGCTGTTCCTCGACGGCAAGCGGGAGCAGGCCACCGCCCTGATCCCCGACGCGCTCGTCGAGGACATGCACATCGTGGGGGAGGCCGGCTACGTCAAGGAGCGTGTCGCCGCCTGGCAGGAGACGGGCGTGACCACGCTCCTGCTCAGCCTCCGCTCGGCCGACGAGGTGCGAATGGTTGCCGGGACGGTGGGCTGAGGGGTGCCGGAGCACAACGTCCTGGGGGAGGAGCTGCTGCCGTGCGGCACCGACCCGGTCACCGGGTTCTATCGCGACGGTTGGTGCAGCACGGGACCCCAGGACCTCGGCAGTCACACCATCTGTGCCGTCGTCACCACCGAGTTCCTCGAGCACCAGCGCAGCATCGGCAACGACCTGTCCACGCCGCGCCCCGAGTTCCAGTTCCCTGGCCTCGACCCCGGCGACCGGTGGTGCGTGACTGCGGCCAACTGGGCGCGCGCCCACAGTGCCGGTGCTGCGGCGCCGGTGGTCCTGGCCGCGACGAACCGGGCCGTTCTCGACCTGGTCCCCCTCGAGGTGCTCCAGCAGTACGCCGTCGACGTGCCCGAGGACCTGAGCGGTCTCTAGCGACCGTGGAAGTGCTGACGACCCGGCCTGCGGCGGGTTAGCGTGCCCCGTGTGAGACGGGTTCCACACGAGAACGTAGCGACCGTGCTGGTGGACCCGTGCGCGCTCGCCGACCTGGAGCTCGCGCTGATGCCGCTCGACCTGAGGCTCTGGCCGGTGCGCACGGCGCCGATCTGCGCCGACGGGCCGCGCGAGGCGTTCCAGATCCGTCGCCGGCTGCTGCTGCAGCACCGTGGGGAGTGGGACCTGGCCGCCGGCTGGACGCCCGTGTGGATCGGGTTCGGCATCACCTGGCGCGACGGCGACGAGCCCCTGCCCTGGTCGGCACACCAGACGCTCTGGCGCGAGCTGGACGCCTGGGAGCCGCACGTGCGCTTCCACCGCCGCCTCGGGGGAGTCAGTCGGCTGCCGTTGCCGGACGATGTCCGGCTGTGATCGGTTCCTGCCTGGACCCGCTGATTGCCCATTTCTGGAACACGTTCTAGTCTCGCGGGCATGAGCCACACCGACGTCTCGACAGGCCTGCGGACCGGCACGCACAACGGGCACACGATGGTCGCAGCACTCAAGCGTCACCGCGACAAGCCGGTCATGTTCCTGGGCGACACCACCCTGACCGGCGGTGAGGTGGCTGCCCGGATCAGCCAGTACATCCAGGCCTTCGAGGCGCTCGACGCCGGCGCCGGCACTCCCGGCGCACTGCTCGCGCTCAACCGGCCAGAGGTGCTGTTCATCCTGGGCGCGGGCCAGACCCAGGGCTACCGGCGTACGTCGCTGCACCCGCTCGGCTCGCTCGACGACCACGCCTACGTGCTCAACGACGCCGAGATCACGACCCTGATCATCGACCCGGTACCGATGTTCGTCGAGCGTGCACTGGGCCTGATCGAGAAGGTTCCCGGGCTCACGCAGGTGCTCACGATCGGCCCGGTTCCCGACGAGCTCGCCCACATCGGCAAGGACCTGGCGGCCACCGCGGAGACCTTCCCCCCGCAGCCGCTCGAGGCCGTGCTGCTGCCGCCCGACCACATCGTCTCCATCACCTACACCGGCGGCACCACCGGCAAGCCCAAGGGGGTCATCGGCACAGCACAGGCGATGTCGACGATGACGCAGGTGCAGCTCTCGGAGTGGGAGTGGCCGGAGTCCCCGCGCTTCTTGATGTGTACGCCGCTGTCGCACGCCGGTGCGGCCTTCTTCGCGCCGACCGTGATCAAGGGTGGTTCGCTCTACGTGCTGCCACGCTTCGACCCGGCCGAGGTGCTGCGGACGATCGAGGAGCAGCAGATCACCGCGACGATGCTGGTGCCATCGATGCTCTACGCGCTGATGGACCACCCCGACTCGAGGACGCGGGACCTGTCCTCGCTCGAGACGGTCTACTACGGCGCGTCGGCGATCAACCCGGTGCGGCTGGCCGAGGCGATCGAGCGCTTCGGCCCGATCTTCGCCCAGTACTACGGGCAGTCCGAGGCGCCGATGGTGATCAGCTATCTCGCCAAGGCAGACCACGACCAGAAGCGACTTTCCTCGTGCGGGCGCCCATCGGCGTTCCTGCGCACGGCGCTGCTGGACGAGGACGGCAAGCCCGTCCCGCAGGGGGAGCCGGGGGAGATCTGCGTGGCTGGTCCGCTGCTGGCTGGTGGCTACTGGAAGCTTCCCGAGGAGACCGCCGAGACCTTCCGGGACGGCTGGATGCACACCGGCGACGTGGCCCGCGAGGACGAGGACGGCTTCTGGTTCATCGTCGACCGGACCAAGGACATGATCGTCACCGGCGGCTTCAACGTGTTCCCCCGCGAGGTCGAGGACGTCGTCGCCGAGCACCCGGCGGTGGCCCAGGTCGGTGTGATCGGCGTACCGGACGAGCGATGGGGTGAGGCGGTCACCGCGATCGTCGTACTCCGTGAGGGAGCAGAGCTCACCGACGACGTCGTGGCCGAGATCAAGGAGTCGGTCAAGCAGCGCAAGGGCGGGGTCCAGTCGCCCAAGCAAGTCATCGCCACCGACGCGCTGCCGCTGACCGCGCTGGGCAAGCCGGACAAGAAGGCGCTGCGCGCGCAGTACTGGGGCGACCGGGAGCGCAGCGTCGGCTGAGGTCGGCAAGCAGCGCGGAGGTGGCGCTGCCCCGACCGTCCGGGCCCGGGGTCGGGCGCGTCGTACAGGTCCAGGACCACTCGAGCCGTCCGCAGCCGTCGTCCGCAGCCGTCGTCCGCAGCCGCCTTCTGCTGGAGCGTGCCGACGAGCGTGCCGACTGGTGTGTCCTGCTCCGTCACGAGCAGCCGGTCGACGCCGACCGGGCGACGACCAGGATCGCGCCGAGCAGTCCGGCCTTCGTGCCGGCGATGTTGTTGCCGATCCGCTCGACGAACGGCGGTCCGAAGACGGTCGCGTTGGTCACCGGCCCGGGCGGGGGACCACCGAGCGTTGAGGCAGTGCGGTCCTCGACCGCCTCGATCGTGAACCCGACCGCCTCGAGCTGCCGGACGTAGTCCTCGACGGTCTCCACGAAGGAGGAGCGCTCGTCGTCGGCCCAGGGGAGCGGATAGGCGAGAGCACCGGCGCAGGCGCGCATCTGCTCATAGACCGCGAACCTGCCCCCTGCCGTCAGGACCCGGTGCGCTTCGGCGAAGACCGCCTGCTTGTCCGGGATGTTCATGCCCACGTGGACCATCACAACGGCGTCGTACGACGCGTCGGCCATCGGTAGCGACTCACCCGGTGCGGTCACGAAGGTGATGCGGTCCTCGAGTCTCACCAGCGCGGTCAGTGCTCTGGCCGTCTCGACGAAGGACGGGCTCAGGTCGATGCCCGTGACCTCGGCGCCGGCCATGGCGGCCATCCTCGAGGTCCCGCCGATGCCGCAGCCGAGGTCGAGGAGCCGCACCCCGGGGCCGACGGCGAGCTCGTCGAGCACGTGCTGGGTGGCTGCCGGCCCGCCGGCATGCAGCTGGTCGAGCGCGAACAGCTCAGGGGGTCCCAGCCGCTCGATGTCGAGGCCGGCCGCAGCCAGCGCACGCACGATCGCGCCCGTGGTGTCCCCGGCCCCGTAGTGGCGTGCGACCAGTTCATGGACGTCCACGGACATCGCCTCCTGAGCGAAAAAGTTGAAGGAATTTCCTCGAGGTGTGGTCCGTAATGTCCGTTTCGTCCTTATTATGGATGTCAGCAACCTCAGCGCTCGGGCGGACGAGGAGCTGCTGACCAGGTCCAGTCCACCACCTCTTCCTGCGGAGACCACTATGCCCGCCCGTTCGAAGCGCCTCGTGTCCTCTCTCGCCGTGATCTCGGTGATGGCGGCCCTCGCAGTCACCACGACCGCCGGGGAAGCGAGCGCCGTCCCCTCGCGCCAGGAGACGATGAGGAACGGCGACTTCCACCTCGGTGGCGCCGGGTGGTACGCCCGGGGCGCCAACACCAAGGTGCACGTCATCCAGCACGGCCGCGACGGCGGCATGGCCGCTCGGCTGACCAACCGCCGCCCCGGTCCGGCAGCAATGGGCAGCCGGGGCGGGCTGGTCCGCTCCACCGACTCCGGCGAGCGCTACACGGTGTCTGCCTACGTGCGCTCGAGCCAGGCAGGGGCCCCGGGACGACTCGTCCTGCGCGAGGTCGACAGCGGCACGATCGTCAAGCAGACGGCCAAGAGCTTCCGGGTGTCGCGTGCGTGGCGCAAGGTCGTCATGACGGCGACCACCCGTCGCGCCGGCACCGACCTCAGCGTGCTGGTGATGCTGAACCGCCTGCGCGCCAACCGGTTCCTGCTCGTCGACGACGTCTCGGTGCTCAAGTGGGTCCCCCCGGCTCCGGCCGTGCCCATCATCCCGACGATCCCGCTCCCGCTTCCCACCCCCACCCCTACGCCGACTCCCACGCCCACGCCGACTCCCACGCCGACTCCGACGCCGACTCCGACGCCGACTCCGACGCCGACTCCGACGCCGACTCCGACGCCGACTCCGACGCCGACTCCCACGCCGACTCCGACGCCGACTCCGACGCCGACTCCGACGCCGACTCCGACGCCGACTCCGACCCCGACTCCGACTCCGACGCCGACTCCGACGCCCACGCCGACGCCCACGCCGACGCCCACGCCCACTCCCACGCCGACGCCGACTCCCACGCCGACTCCGGCTCCCACGCCCACGCCGACGCCGACTCCGACACCGACTCCGACACCCACTCCGACCCCCACGCCTGCGCCCACGGACCCGCCCGGCACCATCGCGGGTCGCCTGTCCAACGGCTGTGCCTACAACACCCGCGGCATCCCCGGCACCTGCGCGGCCTACCTCGGCAGCGCCTACGGGTCCAACACCGACCCGACCACCTGGGAGACCTCGATGAGCCAGAACCTGGGCGTACGCCGCACCTACTGGGGCGGCACCCAGGTCGACAAGGCCGTCTCGGTCGCCAAGGCCGACCTGGCCAAGGGACGGATCCCCTGGATCAGCTTCAAGCTGCCCTACGGCTGGGCCGACATGGCCGCAGGCAGGGGTGACGCGTGGACGCTCGACCTCGCCACCAAGCTCAGCAAGCTCAACGGTCCGGTGTGGCTGGCCTTCCACCACGAGCCCGAGGGTGACGGTGTCATCACCGACTGGACGGCCATGCAGGCGCACCTCGCGCCGATCGTCCGCGCTGCCGCCTCGAACGTGGCCTACTCGATCGTGCTGACGGGCTGGAACCAGCTCTACGGCGCCTCGCAGTACAGCCTCGACTCGCTGTGGCCCAAGAACACCAAGATCGACCTGCTCGGCGTCGACACCTACGAGAAGCTCGGAGTCGTCAAGAACGGCAAGGAGCAGACCAATTCGACCGACTTCCAGAACGACTACTTCGGGCCGTTCGGCAAGTGGGCCAAGGCCCACGGCGTCGCGTGGGGCGTGGCCGAGACCGGCTACTGCGATCGGGCCTCGGAGCTGGCCCCGCAGTGGGTGAACCGCACCTACGACACGCTCAAGGCCAACGGCGGGGTCGCGTTCACCTACTTCAACACCAAGCTGAACAGCGCCAGCACCTGGGCCATCACGACCGAGCTCAAGCAGAGCCAGTTCACCGCGGCGATCAAGGGCAAGCCGACGTTGTGACCGGGGCGGTCACCCCTCGGGGGTGCGTTCCTCGCCCTGGGTGCCCTGTCCGAGCTGTTGGGCGCGGCCGGCGTCGAGCCGCTTGCGCTCCTTCTTCTCCAGGTCGCGCTGGATCGACACCGTGGTGTCCTCCCGCGTCAGCACCAGCTGGAGGAGGTGAACGCCGGTCGCGACCGTCACGATCAGCGGCCACGGGAACCCGCCGAGCATGGTGGCTGCCCAGATGACCCAGCAGATCAAGGTCGGCGTCAGGAAGCCAGCCAGCGCGCCCTGCCGCTGCGACCGGTAGCGGCGCTCGGCCTCCGCGCGGAAGTCGCGTGTCCGGCTCGGCACGTGGCCGGAGGTCACCACCAGGTCGTCGATGATCGCGGGCAGCTCGCCGAGCGTCTTCGACTGTGCGACCCGGTCGCTGCGCTCGTCCAGCTCCTCGGGCGTCAGTCGACCCTCGGCGTACGCCGTCCCGAGCAGGTCGTTGACCACGTCGCGATCCCGGTCGGAGGCGCGCAGGCGTGCGTTCGTCTCGTGACGGGGATCGATGCTGAACCGATCCCAGATGCTTGCCCCGGCCATGGCCGCCAGCCTATGCGTCCGGGAGCTCGCCCGGCAGGATCGACCAGCACTGCATGTCACCGCGACGGTCACCACTCTGGTGGACCGAGCGCAGGACGCCCTCGAGGGTGTAGCCCGACTTCTCGGCGACCCGCGACGACGCAGCGTTGTCGACGGAGATGACAGCGATGACCCGCACCAGCCCCTGGGTGAAGGCCCATCGCGTCATCAGCCGCAGCGTGCTCGTGGCGACCCCACGGCCGCGCGCCCATGGCGAGATGGCATAGCCGAGCTCGACCTCGCGTCCCTCCCAGTCGATCGGACCCGTGACGGCGTAGCCGACGAACTCGTCCCCGTCGAGGACCGCCCACCCGAAGCGGTGCTGACCGTCGAAGCGCTCCAGGTACTCCAAGACCCAACCCTCGGGCATCGGGTCGGGCGTGCGCGTGTAGCGCAGCACGTCGGGGTCGCGCATCGTCTCGAGCAGCGCCGGGACGTGCTCCTCGGCGAGGTCGACGAGCCGGATCGAGGTCACTGCACGACGCTAGAGCAGATCGGCACCGGCGCGTGTGCAGGCACGCGACACGGACACGGCCGGGCGCCCCTGGTCGGGCACCCCTGGCCTGGTCCTCGGTCGTGGGCTGCGTGGACGCCCGGTGCTGCTGCGCCGGATGGTCTAGCTTCCGGTGAACTCCGGCTTCCGCTTCTCGGAGAAGGCCCGCGGGCCCTCCTTGGCGTCGTTGGACGCGAACACCTTCGCGCCGACCACGGCGTCGTCCTTCCAGCACTCGTCCTCGTGCTTGCCCTCGGAGTCGCGCATCGTCTTCAGGACCGCCTGCACCGCCAGCGGACCGTTGGCCGCGATCAGCGCGGCGATCTCGTGTGCCTTGGCCAGTGCCTGCCCGTCGGGTACGACGTGGCCGATCAGGCCGATCTCCTTGGCCTCGGGGGCCTTGATGTGCCGTCCGGTCAGCAGCAGGTCGGCGGCCACGGTGTAGGGCAGCTGCCGCACCAGCCTCACGGCGGAGCCGCCGAGCGGGTAGAGACCCCACCTCGGCTCGGACACACCGAAGCGTGCCGACTCTCCGGCCACCCTGATGTCGGTGGCCTGGAGGATCTCGGTTCCACCGGCGATGGCGGGTCCCTCGACGGCAGCGATCAGTGGCTTCTTCACCCGATAGCCCTTGAGCAGGGAGGGGATGACCGACGGGTCGAACTCGCCGGACTCGAACCGGTCCGACGGAGAGCTGGAGGACATCGCCTTGAGGTCGGCACCCGCGCAGAAGTAGCCCCCGGCCCCGGTCAGGATGACCACGCGGACCTCGGGGTCCTCGTTGGCCCGCACCCAGGCCTCCTCCATGATCGCCAGCATCTCGCCGGAGAGCGCGTTGCGTGCCTCGGGACGGTTCATCGTGACGACGAGGACGTGGTCCTCCAGCTCCACCAGGGCGTGCGGTTGAGCGTCATGGGGCGCGGTTTCGGTCATGGGGGCCATGCTAGTCAGAAACAAGAACGTGTTCTAGTCTTGCGCGCATGGCCCTGAACATTGCAGACCTGTTCGAGCACGCCGTGGACGCGGTCCCGGACAACCCCGCGGTCAAGGTCCTGGACGGCACGATCACCTACGCCGAGCTCGAGACGCAGTCCAACCGGCTCGCCCACTACCTGGCGTCTCGAGGTGTCGGTCCCGGCGACCACGTCGGGGTCTACGCCAAGAACAGCATCGAGCACGTCATCGCAGTGCTGGCGGTCGTGAAGATCCGAGCGGTCAACATCAACGTGAACTACCGCTACGTCGAGGGGGAGCTCAACTACCTCTTCGAGAACGCCGACGTCGTGGCCCTGATCCACGAGCGCCCCTACGCACCACTGGTGGCGGCGTGCGCGCCCAGGCACGAGAAGCTGTCGACCTTCGTCGCCATCCCGGACACCCTCGATCCCGACAACGACGCGGACCTGTCGTCCTTCGGTGGGGTGACTCTGGCGGAGGCCCTCGAGGGCCAGAGCGACGTGCGCGACTTCGACGAGCGCAGCAACGACGACCTGCACATCATCTACACCGGTGGCACGACCGGCTTCCCCAAGGGTGTGATGTGGCGCCACGAGGACTTCTGGCGGGTGCTGGGCGGTGGCATCGACTTCTACACGGGGACGCCCCTGGAGGAGTTCGACCAGTCCAAGCAGGCGACCGAGCCACGGATGGTGACCTTCCCACTGAGCCCGCTCATGCACGGCGGCGCCCAGGCGGGGCTGCTGATGCACCTGTTCGCCGGTCACCTGACCATCCTCGAGCCGAAGTTCGACGCCCAGCGCACCTGGGAGATCATCGAGCGCGAGGGCGTCCAGCTGATCTTCATGACCGGAGACGCGATGGCCAGGCCCCTGATCGAGGAGTTCGAGCGCAAGGCCGAGACCGGCACGCCGTACGACGGGTCCAGCCTGTTCGCGATCTCCAGCAGCGCCGCCATCTTCAGCGCCGCGGTCAAGGAGCGCTGGATGGCCGCCTTCCCCAACAGCGTCTTCACCGACTCGGTCGGCGCCTCGGAGACGGGCTTCCAGGGCATGGGGCTGCAGGACAAGGACCACATCAGCACCGATGGTCCGGTCGTGGGCCTCGGCCCCAACAGCGTGGTCATCGACGACGACAACCACGTCCTCGACGTCACCAGGGACATCGGCAGCATCGGCCGGTTGGGACGTGGTGGCTCGGTGCCGATCGGCTATTACAAGGACCCCGAGAAGTCGGCCAAGACCTTCCTGGAGATCGACGGCGAGCGTTACTCGGTGCCGGGCGACTTCGCCCGGATCGAGGAGGACGGCAAGGTGACCCTGCTCGGCCGCGGGTCCAACTGCATCAACACCGGAGGGGAGAAGGTCTATCCCGAGGAGGTGGAGATGGCGATCAAGGGACACCCGGACGTCTACGACGTCCTCGTGGTGGGCATCCCCGACGAGAAGTACGGCCAGTCCGTGACCGCCGTCGTCCAGGCGCGCGAGGGGGCCGACGTCCACCTCGAGGACCTCCGCACGTTCCTGCGCCAGCACCTCTCCGGCTACAAGCTGCCTCGCGCCATCACCCTGGTCGAGGAGATCCCGCGCAACGCCACGGGCAAGGCGCAGTACCCCAAGGCGAAGGAGCTGGCGATGGCTTCGTTCGCGGCCAAGGTCGCCACCTCACCGACAGGAGCATGACCGATGCGCACCGAGCTCTGTGAGCGGTTCGGGATCGACCACCCGATCTTCGCCTTCACCCCGTCCGAGCACGTCGCCGCTGCAGTCTCGCGGGCCGGCGGGCTGGGCGTGCTGGGAGCCGTGCGGTTCAACGACGCCGACGAGCTCGACCAGACGCTGGACTGGCTCGACGAGAACACCGACGGCAAACCCTACGGCGTCGACGTCGTGATGCCGATGAAGATCCCCACGGAGGGGAAGTCGGTCGACCTCAAGGCGATGATCCCCGACGAGCACATCACCTTCGTGGAGAAGACCCTGCAACAGCTCGGCGTACCCCCGCTCCCGGACGGCGAGGGGCGCGAAGGGGTGCTGGGATGGCTGCACTCCACGGCCCGATCGCACGTCGACATCGCGCTCAAGCACCGTCCGGTCCTGATCGCCAACGCCCTCGGGTCCCCTCCCGTCGACGTGATCGAGAAGGCGCACGAGCACGGCGTGCAGGTCGCGGCCCTGGCCGGTGCCGCCAAGCACGCCCTGTCCCACGTCCGCAACGGCGTCGACATCATCATCGCCCAGGGCTACGAGGCCGGTGGCCACACCGGCGAGATCGCCAGCATGGTGCTCACGCCCGAGGTCGTCGACGCTGTCGGTCCCGGCGTCCCCGTCCTCGGTGCCGGCGGCATCGGGTCCGGACGCCAGGTCGCTGCCTCGCTCGCACTCGGCGCCCAGGGTGTGTGGACGGGGTCGGTGTGGCTGACCACGGTGGAATACCAGAACCTCAACACCAACAAGGGCATGACCGAGGCCTTCCTGCGCGCCACCAGCGCTGACACCGTGCGCACGCGCGTCTACACCGGCAAGCCCGCGCGGCTGCTGCGCACGAAGTGGACCGAGGCGTGGGCCGAGGAGGGGGCGCCGCAGCCGTTGCCGATGCCGCTGCAGAACCTGCTCGTCTCCGACGCCCACCACCGGATGAACGAGCACGGGGACCCCGACGTGATCTCGATGCCGGTCGGGCAGATCGTCGGGCGGATGAACGAGGTCCGGTCCGTCGCCGACGTGATGGCCGAGCTGGTGCAGGGCTTCGAGGAGTCGGTCGCGCACCTGGAGAAGATTCGCGGCTGACCCTCTCGCGGTTGGGTGCCCACGCGCCCGGAGCGCCGACCGAGATGCCCGCCTCGGTCCGTTAACGTGATGCTCCAGGCAATCTCGGTAGCAGGGGCGGAAATCAGGTGGGAATCCCTCGACGCGTCGTGCGGCAGCTGTCCCAGAGACTCTCCTCGCGCAGTGGCACACGTGTCGAGCCGGTGCCGGTCCGGGACGTCCTGGAGGAAGCACGCCGCGTGGAGGTGGCCAGCAACTCGGCCGCCGCCCTGACCATCGTCGACGCCGCCCTGTCGGACCGTCCTGCCAACCTGCGCCTGCGGATCGAACGAGCCATGCTGCTCAGCCGGCTGGGCCACTGGACCACCGCCGCCGAGGCCTGGTTCCGCCTGGTCGAGGACCGCGGTGCGGACCTGCGACCCAAGCAGTGGTCCCACGCCATCAACGCGCAGCGCAACGTCTCCGACCCGGCCGCCGCCGAGGCCGTCCTGAGGGCGGCTCGGGAGCACATTCCCCATCACCCGACCATGGCTCGGCTGTGGGCCGAGCTCGCCATGATCCAGGAGGACTGGGAGGCCGCCACGGATCGCTGGGCCGCCTACCACCAGCTGCGCCACACGACCATCCCGACCGAGCCTGTGGTCTTCCCGAAGCGTCCGCGGACCAGCGACTGGTACGAAGCCGCATGGCACGAGGTGGCCCGGGTCCTGCACGCCCGGGGGATCCCGAGGGAGGCCGCCTTCACGGCCACCTTCTACCTGTCGATGGCACGGGTGCTGCTCTCCAGCCGGCTCGACGCCGACTCCGCGGACCTCCTCACCGCCTGGCTCGACGCTCCCGAGGACGTGCTCGACGCGGAGGCGCTCGACGACGTGCGCCACATCGAGCACTTCCTCACGGGCATCCGGCTGACCGGCAGCGACCACTTCCCCGAGGCGCTCTCGGTCGAGGACGCCGCCCTGCTCGCGAACCTGCCCGCTGCCCCCGCGGCCGTGGAGGGTCTGGGGCCCCTGCGCCTGATCCGGGTCCCCGCCGGCTCCACGATCGAGATGTCACTGCGCTCCGCGCGGTTCCTCAGCCTGGTGAACCTCGACCGGCACGTCATGCGGGTGGCCCGCAGCGACGGCTGGCCGGACGCGGCCACCGAGCTCGACCCGCTGGCCTGCCGCGCACGTCGGTGGTCCCAGGCGTACGCCGAGAAGTACGCCGTCGAGCCGCACCTGCCGGCGACCACCCTGGCCGACGCGATGTACCTCACGATCTACCACGAGGCCAGCCAGCTGGTGCCGATGCTCCGGCTCGCCGACGCCATCGCCGCAGAGCAGTCGCCGTCGCCGGTCATCATCGAGGTCCCGGAGCTGGAGTTCCGCTACCTCGGTGGCGACGGTGACGAGTTCGGTCTCGTCTACCTCTACTTCGCCCTGATCGAGCGCGGGGTGAACGCCTTCTTGTGCTTGGTGGAGCACGGCTCGGTCGACGAGGAGGACGCGGTGCTCTCCTTCCGGCCCGGCTGGCGGCTCGCGAGGAGGCAGACGGTGCTGGCGCCCACCGAGCAGCGCCCCCGTCGCTCAGCCAACGGTCGCGTCGCCCTGGTGCCGGCCGGCATCCGCGCGTTCCCGGCACTGGCCTCGCAGTTCCCGGGGGCGACCGTCTACGAGTCGGGATCCGTCGTCGGCGAGTACGCCTACGACCGGCACCATCCGCGGACCCAGGCGGTCACCGCGACCGCGGCTCTCTTCCCCAGCGACCCGGACCTCCCGAACTTCGACCACCCCCTGAGCAGGACCGCGCGGCTCGCGGGCACGGGGCTCGCGACGAACGACGACCAGAGGCTCGACGGCGTCCTCGAGGAGTCCTCGGTGATCGGCGGCACCTGGGGGGAGTGGCTGCACCGGGTGACGTCCGGCTTCGTGGAGCACCTCGCCCGGCAGGCGACCGAGGACGTGGCGCGTCGACGGATCACCGAGGCCCACGTCGCCGACTACCTGCTGCCTGAGGGCGTGGTGGTCGGCGACGCCGTGCACCGGGCCGGCGGCCGGGTCGTCCTGCACCCGCACTCCAGCAACCCGGTCCACATCGACGTACGCCGTCCGGACACGTTCGACGAGGTCGAGGCGATCACGCTGACCGGGGCCGGCATGTGGAGCGCCCAGTTCCCCGACAAGGTGGTCCGGCACGCACCCGCCGTCGTGGCGACCGGGACGGAGCCTCGCGCCTACTCGGCCGGGCGACCGCTATCGGTGATCCTCTTCGGCGGGATGGCGGTGATGGGCAGGACGCCGTGGATCGACCTCGACCGTCACGCCGAGACCTACCGGAGCCTGTTCGACGGCCTCGCCGAGCTCCAGGAGCGTCACGCGGTGGACGTCTACTTCAAACCGCGTGGGGCAACCGGTGAGACCGAGGAGTGGCTGTTCCACACGGTCGGCCACCGCGCCCGGTGGCGGCCGACCTACACCCACGCCCGGCGGCTCGACCTGCCCAACCAGGTGTTCATCTCGGTGTCGGTGGGCACCACGGCTCTGCTCGAGGGTCTCGTCGCCGGCACGCCGGGGATGATCGTGCGCGACTTCCCCGTGCGCGACTACACGACCCTCACCGGACCGGAGTTCCCGGTCCTCCACCACGCCGACGCCCTGGCGCTGCTGGAGAAGGTCACCAGCTCCGGTGACTACGCCGCTCTGGTCGCCGAGGAGATGGCCTACGCCCGCCAGGAGCTCGGGCTCGAGCCTTCCTGAGGCCGAGCCGGCCCGTGGTAGGCGCTCCACCGCGGCCACCACCCCGGCACGGCCTCGCGATAGTCCTCGTAGGACGTCCCGAACTGACGGCCCAGGGTGGGTTCCTCGTAGGTCCGCACGAAGGCGTAGACGGACACCAGGAAGACCCCCCACCAGGCCAGCACGCCTCCGCTGCGCAGGACCAGCGCCTGCCCGCCGATGATGGCGGCGACGGCGAGATACATCGGGTTGCGGACGTGGCGATAGAGCCCGCCCACCACGAGGGTCTCGGTGGGCGCCACGGGTGCGGGGGTGCCCGATCCCTCGGCCACGAACCGCACGAAGCAGGCGATCACGGCGGTCGAGCCGAGGGCGAGCAGACCGATGCCGAGCACGTCCGGCACGCCGACGGCGACGTCGGGTCGCTCCCAGCCCGTGATCAACCACGGCACCAGCCCGGCCGTCGTGCCGGGCGCCAGGAAGAAGAAGACCACGGTGTAGACGGCAGCGCGTCCCATCGGGCCAGCATAAATCAACAACCGATGAATTGCAGCCTCAGGTCGAGTACGACGTGCCCCGCTCCTCGCGGACCCAGCGCACCCCTGAAGAACCCAGCCCGTCGGCCTTCAGATCGCGCTTGAGCACCTTGTTGGTGGCGGTGCGCGGGAGGGTGTCGAGGAGGCGGACGTGACGTGGCCACTGCCGGGGGCCCAGGTCGGGCTGGGCGGCGAGGAACTCCTCGAGCTCGACCGGATCGAGAGGCCCGACCAGCACCATCGCCGCCACGAGCTGGTCTCCGGAGGAGGGGTCGGGCACGGCGTAGACCGCTGCTTCGGCGATCGACGGGTGCCGCACCAGGATGCGTTCGATCGGTGAGGCGGCGAGGTTCTCTCCGTCGACCCGCAGCCAGTCGGCGGTGCGTCCTGCGTAGTAGACGAAGCCCGCCTCGTCGCGGTAGGCGAGGTCACCGCTCCAGTACATCCCGCCCCGCATCCGCTCGGCCGTCGCCGCCTCGTCGTTGTAGTAGCCGGCGAACTGGCCGGTCCCGGCAGTGTTCACCAGCTCACCGGTGGCCTCGTCGAGGTTGAGGACCCGTCCGTGGTCGTCGAAGCTCGCGCGCGGGCACTCCTGCCGGGTCGCCGGGTCGAGGACGGCGACGCCCTCGAGCGGCATGCCCAGCGATCCCGCGGGCGTGCCAGGGATGCGGGAGACCACGACGGCGTTCTCGGTCGAGCCGAAGCCGTCGACGACCCGGCACCCGAACCGTTGCGAGAAGGCGGCGATGTCCCGGTCGCCGGCCTCGTTGCCGAAGGCCAGCCGCAGCGGGTTGTCCGCGTCGTCGGGGCGCGGAGCCGTGGCGAGCACGTAGGAGAGCGGCTTGCCCACGTAGTTGAGGTACGTCGCGCCGTAGCGGCGTACGTCGTCGAGGAACCTGCTGGCCGAGAACTTCTCGGCGAGTGCGATCGTCCCTCCGCACGACAGTGCGGGCCCCCAGCCGGCCATCACGGCGTTGGAGTGGAACAGCGGCATCGACACGTAGAACACGTCGTCCGCGCCGAGCCCCAGCCGCTCGACCAGGTAGGCGGCGGGGAAGGTCACCTTCTGGTGGGTGATCCGCACCGCCTTGGGGTCGCCGCTCGTGCCGGAGGTGAAGATCAGCATGAACAGCGAGTCCGGCTGGGGGACGGAGTCGGGCGGCGTGGTCGACGCCTCGGCCACCCGCGTCCTCCAGGCGGGGTCGTCGCTGCGTTCGAGGTGTACGCCGCGCAGGTCGGCGCCCTCGAGCAAGGGCAGCAGCCGCGGGTCGGCCACGACGACCTGGCAGTCGGCCTTGCGGAGGTCGGCGACCAGCGCGTCACCTCGCCGGGTGGTGTTCAGGCCGACCGCGACGTGGCCGCCCAGTCCTGCCGCGCCGAGCTGGAAGGCCATCTCTGCGGTGTTGTCCATCAGCAGCCCGACGTGGGCCGGCCGGTCGTGGTCGAGCAGGTCCGACAGGACGTGGGCTCGTCGCGCGGACTCCTCGACGTAGGTCTGCCAGGACCAGCGTTGGTCCCCGGCGAGCAGCGCCGGGTGGCCCTGGCCCGAGCGCGCCAGCAGCGCGTCCCGGACGGTCGTCATCTCAGGAGGGCTCGGCGGCGAGCAGCCCGCCGATGACGCGTGCCTGCTCGGTGGTGCCGCCGAGGGCGAACTCGAGCCGCTTGGCAGCGGTGAAGTAGCGGTGCGCCTCTCCGTCCAGGTCGATCCCGACCCCACCGTGGACGTGCACCGTGGTGTGCGCGACCCGGTGCCCCGCATCGGCGGCCCAGAGCTTGGCGACCGCGGTCTCGCGGGCTGCGGGGAGCCCTTGGCTCAACCGCCAGGCCGCCTGCCACATCGTGAGTCGCGCGCCGAGCACGTCGATGTAGCCGTCGGCGAGCCGTTGGGAGACCGCCTGGAAGGTGCCGATCGGGCGGCCGAACTGCTCTCGCGTCTTCGCGTAGTCGGAGGTGAGCGCCAGTGCGCCCTCCAGCACGCCGAGCTGCTCGGCGCAGATCGCCACGGTGAGGCGATCGAGCAGCCACTCGACGATCTCGGCGCCGTCACCGATGTTGCCGAGCACGCGGTCGAGGGGGACCGAGGCCCGGTCCAGCTCGACCCGTGCCGCGACCTCCTGGCCGCTGAGGTGCTGCGGGATGACGGTCACGCCCGGGTCGTCTCCGTGCACCAGGAAGACGGTGAGGCCGGACGAGGTCTCGGCGGGCACGATGAACAGGTCGGCGAGTGGACCCGAGGGCACGACCGACTTGCTGCCCGTGAGCAGCCAGGTGGCCCCGTCGTTGTCGGCGCGTGTCACCGGATGGTCCGGGGCGTTGAGACGGTCCTCGGAGAGAGCGGTCGACAAGATGAACTCCCCGAGCCCGCCGACGGCCAGCCACCGGGCCTGCTGGGTCTGGTTGCCGAACGTGGCGATCGCCATCGACGTCACGGCGTGCACGCCCAGGGGGAGGGGAGCCACCTTGCGTCCGACCTCGACCAGCACGCTGGACAGCTCCAGCAACCCGAGCCCGCTGCCGTTGTGCTCCTCGGGCACCGTCAGCGCGACCAGCCCGGAGTCGGCGAAGCGACGCCAGAGCTCGTGGTCGAACCGTGCCGGCCCGGCCTCGATCTGCTTGATCCGCTCGGCGGTGGCGTGCTTCTCCAGGATGGTGCCGGCCAGCTCGGCCGCCTCGGCACCCTCGGGTGTCTGCTCGAAGTCCATGTCAGTCCCTATCGCTTGGCGGGCGGGAGGCCGAGGCCGACGTACCCGATGATGTCGCGCTGGATCTCGTTGGTTCCGCCGCCGAAGGTCATCACCAGCGAGGAGCGGTAGAAGCGCTCGAGGCGACCGCGCAGCACGGTGCCGCTCGACCCGGCGGTGACGAGCGCCTTGGGTCCGACCACCTCCATCAGCGACCGGTAGACCTCGGTGGCCATCTCGGATCCGTAGACCTTGGTCGCCGAGGCGTCGGCGGGGGAGAGGTCCTTGGTGGCCGAGGCCAGCTGCCAGTTGAGCAGCTTGAGCATGTCGGCCCGGGCGTGGGCCCGGCCCAGCAGCACTTGCACCCACTCGGAGTCGATCACGCGGGAGCCGTCGGGGTTGCGGGTCTGCTGGGCCCAGTCTGTGACCAGGTCGATGGAGTGCGTGACCGGAGCCGCGGAGGTGAGGGCCACCCGTTCGTGGTTGAGCTGGTTGGTCATCAGCGCCCAACCGCCGTTGAGCTCCCCGACGAGGTTGTCCTGCGGGACGCGCACGTCCTCGTAGTAGGTCGCGCTGGTCCCGACCCCCGCGACGGTGCGCACCGGGGTGAACGAGAACCCCTCGCTGTCAGCCGGCACCAGGATCATCGACAGGCCCTTGTGGCGGGGCTGGTCCGGGTCGGTGCGGCAGGCCAGCCAGATGTAGTCGGCGTACTGGATCAGCGAGGTCCACATCTTCTGGCCGTTGATCACCCACTCGTCGCCCTCGAGCCGTGCCTTGGTCTGCAGGCTGGCCAGGTCGGTGCCCGAGCCCGGCTCGGAGTAGCCGATCGAGAAGTGCATCTCACCCTTGAGGATCTTGGGCAGGATCTCGGCCTTCTGCGCGTCGGTGCCGAAGCGCATGATCGTCGGGCCGACGGTGTTGAGCGTCAGGTAGGGGATCGGCACCCCGGCGATGGCGGCCTCGTCGGTGAAGATCAGCTGGTCCATCATCGAGCGGTTCTGGCCGCCGTACTCCTCGGGCCAGCCGATGCCGAGCCAGCCGTCGTGGCCGATCTGGCGGATGACGTCCTTGTAGACGTCGGCAGCGCCGAACTCGCCGTCCCCGCGACCGTGGCCGACGTCCCCGTCGAAGGCGTTCGTCGACGCGGCGAGCCCGGCCCGGCGCTCCGGGGTCACCAGCCCCTCGAAGTACTCCCGGAGCTCGGCGCGCAACGAGTCCTGCTCGGGTGTCAGTGCGATGTGCATGAGGCTCCTGAGAAGGGTTCGGCTCGACCGCGAATTGGGGGATGGACTGTCATTCTCCCGCTCAAAACTATAACCTGTTCTTGTTTCCGGCCACCCCGACGGAGGAACCGATGAGCACCACGACCAGCCCCGGCCCCAGCCAAGCACGTTCGCTCGACCGCGGCACGGCCCCCGAGCGGTTCGCGCGCGGCTGGCACTGCCTGGGGCCCGTCGAGATGTTCGACGACGGGGAGCCGCACGCTGTCCAGGGGTTCGGCGGGAAGCTGGTCGTCTGGAAGGGTGCCAACGGAGACCTCAACGTCCTGGACGGCTACTGCCGCCACATGGGCGGCGACCTGACCCAGGGCACGATCAAGGGTGACGAGATCGCCTGCCCGTTCCACGACTGGCGCTGGGGCGGCGACGGCAAGTGCAAGGCGATTCCCTACGCGCGGCGCATCCCGCTGCGGGCGCGGACGCAGAAGTACGACACCGAGATCCGCAACGGCCTGCTGATGATCTGGCACGACGTCGAGGGCAGCCCGGCCGCCCGCGACATCCTGCCGCCCGAGCTCGAGGGGATCAGCGACCCCGCGAAGTACACCGACTGGAGCTGGAACACCCTCGACGTCCCCGCCGCGCACTGCCGCGAGATCGTCGACAACGTGGTGGACATGGCGCACTTCTTCTACATCCACTTCGCCTTCCCGACGAGCTTCCGCAACGTCTTCGAGGGCCACATGGCCACCCAGTTCATGGAGTCGACCGGCCGTCCGGACATGGCGGGTGAGGGCTACGGCGACGAGGACCTGGTGCTGAAGTCCGAGGCCACCTACTTCGGGCCGTCGTTCATGATCAACTGGATCAAGAACGACTACAAGGGCTTCGTCACCGACGTGGTCCTGATCAACTGCCACATCCCGACCAGCGACAACTCCTTCGTGCTGCAGTACGGCCTGAAGGTGCTCAAGCCGGAGGGCGTGGACGAGAAGACCACCAAGTACATCGGCGAGCGCTACACCCAGATGTTCGGTGACGGCTTCATGCAGGACGTGAACATCTGGCTGAACAAGGCCCCCGTCCAGAACCCGCTTCTGTGCGAGGAGGACGGGCCGGTCTACCAGCTGCGCCGCTGGTACGAGCAGTTCTACGTCGACCGGGCCGATGTGACCCCCGAGATGAGCGAGCGCTTCGAGTTCGAGGTCGACACGACCAAGGCCAACGAGTACTGGCACGCCGAGGTGGCCGAGAACCTGAAGAAGAAGGCCGCGGAGGACTCCGCGCCCGTTGAGCAGTCCTCGTCGGTCGAGCAGTCCTCGCCGGTTGACCCTGTCGACACCCCGACCGCCGCCGGCGGGGTCTGATGGTCTCCTTCGCACCCACCAGCGAGGAGACACTGGAGGACCAGCGGCTCTACACCCAGGCACGTCTCACGCAGGTCGCCTGCCTGGACTGCCTGGCCAAGGTCGGCGTGAAGAAGAACAGCGAGCACCACACCTCGATCCAGTGGGACGCGGAGTCGCTGGCGGCCTGTGCGGAGTTCCGCAGGATGGACTCGCAGCCGGGAGGCCGGCACGTCCACGAGACTTGTGCCCGGCTGCGCTCGACGATCGAGCGTGCCGTGGCCGAGGGGGAGATCGAGATCGGGGCACTGGATGGCTACTGAGTCGTTCGTCCTGAACGTGCTCGATGTCGTCGAGGAAACTGCCGATGCCCACTCGATCGTCTTCGAGGTGCCCGAGGAGCTGCAGGAGCAGTTCGGCTACACCCCGGGCCAGTTCCTGACCGTCGCCGTCCCGAGTGACCAGACCGGCCTGGCGGCGCGGTGCTACTCGCTGTCGTCGGCACCCCACTCGGGCCGGCACCAGATCACGGTGAAGCGCACCGTCGACGGCTACGCCTCCAACTGGATCTGCGACAACCTCCGCGAGGGCGACACGCTGCGCGTCCTCCCGCCGAGCGGCATCTTCACTCCCCGCGACCTCGAGTCCGACCTGCTCCTCTTCGCGGGCGGGTCGGGCATCACGCCGATCATGTCGATCACCCGCACGGCGCTGGAGAAGGGCCACGGCAAGGTCGTGCTGTTCTACGCCAACCGCGACGAGGGCTCGGTGATCTTCGCCCAGGACCTGGCCGAGCTGGCGACCGAGTACGCCGACCGGCTGGTCGTCGTGCACTGGCTCGAGTCGGTGCAGGGTCTCCCGACGCAGGAGCAGCTGCTGTCGTTCGCGTCGTACTTCTCCAGCTACACGGCGTTCGTCTGCGGGCCGGCGCCCTACATGAAGGCCGTCACCGCCTCGCTCAAGGAGCTCGGCTTCCCTCGCGACCGGCGCCACCAGGAGAAGTTCGTCTCGCTCGGAGGCAACCCGTTCGGCGACGTCGAGGAGATGCAGGCCGCGGCCAGGACCCTCGCCGAGGCCGACGACCACGAGGACGACGACGAGAACCCGATCAGCGGACCGATCGCCGTCGAGGTGGAGCTGGACGGGGAGCACCACTCCTTCGACGACTGGCAGGGAGACAAGGTGCTGCTCGAGTTCCTCGAGGAGAAGGGCGTCGACGCCCCGTTCTCCTGCCGGGAGGGCAACTGCAGCGCGTGTGCGTGCGTCGTCCTCGAGGGCGAGGTCAAGCTCAAGCACAACGAGGTCCTCGACGCCGACGACCTCGCCGACGGGATCCGCCTGGTGTGCCAGTCACTGCCGGCGAGCGAGAAGCTGAAGATCACCTACAACGGCTGAGGGTCGGCGCGGGGTCGGGCGGCGCGGGGTCGGGTCGTGCGCGGCGTCGGGTCGTGCGCGGCGTCGGGTCGTCATACGTTGTGGCTCCTCTGAGGACCACTGTGGATGACCTCCCGCGAGACGTCATGCAGCTCGGCTGCTCCGACCGCCCGAACGCATGACGTCGCGCCGTCGTCACTGACGAGTCGCCGGCCCGATGGCGTCGTTGACCAGGAAGGTGAGCGCGTTGGGCGTGACGCCGGGGGAGCCCGGGACCGCCTCGCTCGCCACGACCACGACCAGGTCGTGACCGGGCAGCACCTCGAGCAGCTGTCCGGTCAGGTCGGCGACGAAGAAGGCCGGCTCGTGGTCCGACTCGATCAGCCACCAGCCGTAGCCGTAGCCGCCGTAGCCCGAGAAGTTGTCGCTGGGGTGGGCCACGTTCTTCTCCTGCACCCGTGTGGACTCGGTGACCCACGACGAGGAGACGAGCGGTCGGCCCTCCCACCTGCCCCCGTCGGCATAGAGCCGGCCCAGCTTCGCCAGGTCGCGGGGGCTGAGCCTCAGCCCGGTCCAACCGAGGTTGAGACCGGTCGAGTCGGTCGGCCAGGCGGACTCCGGCCCCGTGGTGTCGATCCCGAGCGGCTCCAACAGCCTGTCGCGTGCGTAGTCGAGCACGCTCTTGCCGGTGGCCCTCGCGACGATCGCGGAGAGCACGTGCGCCCCCTGGGAGGAGTAGTCGAACCTCGCGGGAGTGGTGGGCCGCGCCGCGCGGAGGATGAGTCCGACCGGGTCGCGCGCCGTCATGTACGCCGCCACCGGGTCGTCGGCCTCGGTCCCGTGGAGTCCGGCGTTCATGGTGAGGACCTCGTGCAGGGTCGTCGCCGCCACGGCCGGGCTCATGTCGTCCACGTGGTCGGGCAGCAGCTGGCGGAGCGTCGCGTCCACCCCGGGGATGGCCCCCTCGTCGATGGCGATCCCGACCAGCGTGGCGACCACGGCCACCGTGCCCCACCCGATGTCCCACGGCCGGGCGGCGGGGACGTCGTCGTACCTCTCGACGACCGGCTTGCCGTCCACGAGCACGACGACTGCCCGGACGTTCTCGTGGCCCGGCCTCAGCTCGAGCTGGGTGTTGATCGCGCTCAGCAGCGCGCCACCGTCCGGGGGGTGGCCGGGTTCGTCTCCCGGGTTCGCGGAGCACGCCGTGAGCGTCGTCACGAGGGTGATCGAGACGGCTGCGATGCCACCGGTCAGGCGTCTGCTGCCCACGCCTCGAAGTGTGGGCCCGCCACCTGGGCGCGGCAAGGGGCGGTCTTCACCGGGCGGGTCCGGACGTCATCCGAGCTGGCTGCGGGGGCGACCACTGCGGATGACGTCTCGGCGGAGGTCATCCGAGCTGGCTGCCCGGACGACCAGTTCGTATGACGCTGGCCCCGGGCCGCCCACCAGTTCGTATGACGCTGGCCCCGGGCCGCCCACCAGTTCGTATGACGCTGGCCCCGGGCCGCCCACCTCGCATGACGCTGGCCCCGGGCCGCCCACCGGCTCACCAGCCCCGGTCGCGCCACTCCTGCAGGTGGGGCCGCTCGTTGCCGAGCACGGAGTCGTTGCCGTGACCGGGATAGAACCAGGTCTCGTCGGGGAGCCGGTCGAAGACCTTGGTGCTGACCTCCTCGACCAGGGTCGCGAAGGCGTCCTCGTCCCCGAAGGTGTTGCCGACCCCGCCCGGGAAGAGGCTGTCGCCGGTCCACAGGTGGGGGGTCCCACCTGGGTCGTCGTAGAGCAGCGCGATCGAGCCGGGGGTGTGGCCGACGAGGTGGATCACCTCGAGCCGGATGTCGCCGAACTCGACGGTGTCGCCGTGCTGGACCCGGTCGTCGACCGCGACGCCGGTCTGCTCGGTGATCGCATCGGCGTCATCGTCGCCGGCCACGACGACGGCACCGGTCGCGGCGACGACGTCGGCCAGCGCGCGGTGGTGGTCCCAGTGCTGGTGGGTGGTGATCACCCTGGTCAGGCCCGAGGGCCCCACCAGCTCGCGGAGCAGGTCGGGTTCGGCCGCCGCGTCGATCAGCACCTGCTCGTCCGTCGCGCGACAGCGCAACAGGTAGCAGTTGTTGGACATCTCCTTGTCGACGGCGACCTTGGTGATGATCAGGCTGCCCAGCTCACGGATGTCCGGGGGGCCACCCGGGACGACCTCGCCGGAGTAGGGACCGCTGTCGCCGATGCTCGCTGCCATGGTGCCCAGCCTAGGGTTGTCGCGTGCGCCATCCCCACCCCGATCCGCCCGGTCCCGGCCAGGAGTCCGTCTGGGACTACCCGCGGCCTCCGCGCCTGGAGAGGACCACGTCCCGCATCGAGGTCGAGCTCGGTGGTCGCCGGATCGCCAGCACGACCCGCGGCTGGCGTGTCCTCGAGACGAGCCACCCACCGACCTACTACGTCCCGGCGGACGACTTCGAGCCCGGTGTCCTTCGCCCGGCTGCCGGCTCCAGCATGTGCGAGTGGAAGGGGGAGGCGGCGTACTTCGACCTGGTCAGCGGTGACACGGTCGCCCCACGAGCCGCCTGGACCTACCCGACGCCGACGCCGGGCTTCGCCGAGCTCGAGGGAGCGATCGCGGTGATGCCCGGTCTCGTGGACCGCTGCCTCGTCGACGGTGAGGTCGTGCGGCCGCAGCCGGGGAACTTCTACGGAGGCTGGGTCACCAGCAAGGTCGTGGGTCCCTTCAAGGGTGCGCCGGGGACCTGGGGCTGGTAGCCCGCTAGGAGGTGGTGCCGGTCGCGCGGCGCCACGGCCCCAGCGTCGGCAGCTCGCCGCTGTCGCAGGAGATCCCCTCGCCCGGGCCACGGCCGGTCAGCCACCACCCCAGGTCCGCGCCGCGGCCCGTCACGACCGGCCCGTCCCCGTCGCCGACGGCCCACGCGCGGTCGAGGTCGGTGGCGCTCACCAGCAGGGGGCCCGAGGGCGCCTGGTCGACCGACACCACGTCGAGCAGCTCGGCCACGAAGTCGGCGGGCCAGTCGTGATGTGTGTACGCCGCACCCAGGTCGGCGTGGTGGATCTCCAGCTCTCGCCGCCGGGTCTCGACCAGGGTGGCCGCGGGCCAGGTCGGACCACCCGGCACCCGTGTGAACGTGCCGCTCCAGTGGTGCTCGGGCACCAGCGCCACAGCGTCGGCAAAGGCGGTCGTCGCCGAGAGCAGCTGGTCGCGCAGGTCCGCAGGGTCGGCCTCGGCGAGCTCCTCGATCTCGATGTCGCGTTGTTCGTCGGACTCATACATCGCGGGGGTGGTGCCGCGCCCGACTCCCTGCGCCACGGCAGCCATGGCGAAGCCGTTGAGGGCCAGATGGGCCACCAGGTGGGCGCGACTCCATCCCGGCAGGAGTGACGGACCGGCCAGCTCCTCGGCGGTCAGCGCGTCCACCGTCCGGTTCAGGGAGATCGCCGAGACCTCCAGGCCTGACAGGTCACCGGGTTCGTCGCCCCGAGCAGAGTCCATGTCCCATGCCTACCGCAGATGGCCGGTGGGGACCATGGCGGGTCAGCAGTCCTCGTCGTCCAGGATCGGCAGGAACACCGACTGCATCCGTCGTCGGGGCGGGGCGACGGCCTGGGCGCCGAAGACCTTCGCCCGCACCGGGGCGGTGAGCACGCCGAGCGGTGCGGTCAGCAGATAGGAGCAGGCGACCACGAGTCCCGTGGCGGCCGGGTCGAGGACGAGCCCGACCACGAGGGCGACTGCCATCACGGCCGTGGTGGCCCGGGCCTGGTTGGTCCTGGGGGAGAGCAGCCCGCGGAACGAGCGGAACCGCACGCTCGTGACCATCAGCAGCGCGGGGATGATGCTGACGCCGACCGGCACCAGGACGCCCGGTCCGTGCTCGGGTGTCCCCAGCGCGAGGATCGTCGCGATCACGACGAGGGTGGCGCCGGGGCTGGGCAGCCCGACGAAGTACTTCTTGTCCGCGAGCGGGTCCACCGTGACGTTGAACCGGGCCAGGCGGAAGGCCGCGCAGGCGAGCCAGAAGAACGCCGAGAGCCAGGCCACGACGGGGTTCTCCGGCAGGGCCCAGGTGTGCACCAGCACCGCCGGGGCGACGCCGAAGGAGACCAGGTCCGCCAGTGAGTCCAGCTGGATCCCGAACGGCGAGGTCGCGCCGACCAGGCGGGCGACCGCCCCGTCGGCGATGTCCAGCACGATCGAGGCGGCCAGGAGCGCCGCGGCCCACGTGAACTTGTCGTCGAAGGCGACCAGGATCGCCGAGAAGCCGCAGGCCATGTTGCCGGTGGTGAACATGCTGGGCGCCGTCACGCGCAGCCGCTCGCGGGTGTTCAGCTGGCGCAGGGAGACGACCGCCGCGCCGGACGGCGACTTGAGCCGCCAGCGGTCGAGCAACCGCCGGCCGGACTTCTCGGGCGCGGGACTCAGGAGGGCCACCTGCCGATGACGGTCTCGCCGGCGACGGTGCGGTCTTCGACCGCGACGGCGAGCTCGACGTGCAGCGGGACGAACACGTCCATCCGGGAGCCGAACTTCATCAGGCCGATCCGCTGTCCCGCCCGCAGGACGTCGCCGGCCCGCACCCGGGTCACCACGCGTCGAGCCACGAGACCGACGATCTGGCGGAACACCACCCGGCGCAGCTCCCCGTCGACCGTGTCGCTGACGGTGATCTCGCTGCGCTCGTTCTCGGTGGCGCTCTCGAAGCGGTAGGCCGCGTGCCACTTGCCCGGCCGGTGGGTGACCTCCTCGACGGTGCCGGCGTACGGCGTCCGGTTGATGTGCACGTCGAAGAGGGACAAGAAGATGCTGACCTGCTGCCACTCGCCGGCCGGAGCGACCTCGTCCTGGGCGGGGCCGGCGTACATCACGCGCCCGTCCGCGGGGGCCAGCACCTCGTCGGGATGAACCTGTCGGTGGTCCGGCGTACGGTCGGGGTCGCGGAAGAACGCCGCCACCCCGGCGGGCAGGGCGAGCAGTGACAGGGCGCTACGAGGGCGACCGGTCAGGGCCGCCAGCACGGCCGGGACGGCGCTCGCCACCACGAACGGGCTGGCCGCCCGGTCGATGGGACCGCTGGAGGAAGGCGGGTGGGAGGACCCGTTGGAAGACATGGGGCCACAGCCTAGAGGCCGGGGGTGTCCAGGCTCGGGTCGCCCGCGTGGCAGCTTGTCCGATCAGATAGGATGGCGAACACTTGTTCGAACAGGTTCACACACAGATCAGGGGTCTCATTCGTGGCTGATCAGCTCGTCATCCGGGGCGCGCGCGAGCACAATCTCAAGGACGTCTCCATCGACCTGCCTCGAGATTCCCTGATCGTCTTCACCGGGCTCTCCGGCTCGGGCAAGTCGAGTCTCGCCTTCGACACGATCTTCGCCGAGGGGCAGCGTCGCTACGTCGAGTCGCTCTCGGCCTACGCCCGACAGTTCCTGGGCCAGATGGACAAGCCCGACGTCGACTTCATCGAGGGCCTGAGCCCGGCGGTGTCGATCGACCAGAAGTCCACCTCCAAGAACCCGCGCTCGACGGTGGGCACCATCACCGAGGTCTACGACTACCTGCGGCTGCTCTACGCCCGCGCCGGCCGTCCGCACTGCCCCGTCTGCGGGTCGCCGATCGAGCGACAGACGCCCCAGCAGATCGTCGACCGGGTGCTCCAGCTCGACGAGGGCACCCGCTTCCAGGTGCTCGCCCCGGTGGTCCGCGGCCGCAAGGGCGAGTTCGTCGAGCTCTTCCGCAGCCTGCAGTCCCAGGGCTTCAGCCGTGCCCGGGTCAACGGCGAGACGATCCAGCTCGCCGAGCCGCCCAAGCTGGAGAAGCAGAAGAAGCACACCATCGAGGTGGTGGTCGACCGGCTCTCCGCCAAGGCATCCTCCAAGCGGCGCCTGACCGACTCCGTCGAGACCGCGCTCAACCTCGCCTCCGGACTGGTCGTCTTCGACCTCGTCGACCTCGACGCGAAGGACCCCCACAAGGAGATGAAGTTCTCCGAGCGGATGTCCTGCCCCAACGACCACGACATCGACACCGACGACCTCGAGCCGCGCTCCTTCTCCTTCAACTCGCCCTTCGGGGCCTGCCCCGCCTGCCACGGCCTGGGCACGCGCATGGAGGTCGACCCCGACCTCGTGGTCTCCAACCCCGAGGGCACCCTCGGCGAGGGCGTGATCGGCCCGTGGTCGGGTGCCCACGTCAGCGACTACTTCACCCGGCTGCTCGGCGCCCTCGGCGACGAGCTGGGCTTCGACCTGAACACGCCGTGGGAGGACCTCCCGGCCAAGGGCCGCAAGGCGATCCTCGAGGGGCACCCCACCAAGGTCCACGTCCAGCACACCAACCGCTACGGCCGGCAGCGCTCCTACTACACCAGCTTCGAGGGCGTCCGGCCCTACATCGAGCGCCGGCACCGCGAGGCCGAGAGCGACACCAGCCGGGAGCGCTTCGAGGGCTTCATGCGCGAGGTCCCGTGCCCCACCTGCCAGGGCAGCCGGCTCAAGCCGGTCTCGATGGCGGTCACGCTCGGTGAGCGCGACCAGGGCGGCAAGAACATCGCGGAGGTGTGCGCACTGCCGATCAACGAGGCGGCCGCCTACCTCGCCGACCTCGAGCTGTCCCACCGGGAGCGCCAGATCGCCGAGCGGGTGCTCAAGGAGATCCAGGAGCGGCTGCGCTTCCTGCTCGACGTGGGCCTGGACTACCTCTCGCTCGACCGGCCCTCCGGCACCCTGTCCGGCGGGGAGGCCCAGCGCATCCGGCTGGCCACCCAGATCGGCGCCGGCCTGGTCGGCGTGCTCTACGTGCTCGACGAGCCGAGCATCGGCCTGCACCAGCGCGACAACCAGCGACTGATCGAGACGCTGGTCCGACTCAAGGACCTGGGCAACACCTTGATCGTCGTCGAGCACGACGAGGAGACGATCATGACCGCCGACTGGGTGGTCGACATCGGGCCGGGCGCGGGCGAGCACGGCGGCCAGGTCGTGCACTCCGGCACGGTCAAGCAGCTGCTCAAGCACCGCGACTCCGAGACCGGGATGTATCTCTCCGGCCGCAAGTCGATCCCGGTGCCCGAGGTCCGCCGGCCACCGACGCCGGGTCGCGAGCTGACCGTGCACGGCGCGCGGGAGAACAACCTCAAGGACGTGGACGTCACCTTCCCGCTCGGCTGCTTCGTGTCCGTGACGGGAGTCTCCGGCTCCGGGAAGTCCACGCTGGTCAACGACATCCTCTACACCGCGCTGGCCAAGCAGATCTACAACGCCCGCACGGTCCCGGGCCGGCACACCAAGATCAGCGGCGTCGAGCACGTCGACAAGGTGATCCACGTCGACCAGTCGCCGATCGGGCGCACCCCGCGGTCCAACCCGGCGACCTACACCGGCGTCTTCGACCACGTCCGCAAGCTGTTCGCCTCGACGCCCGAGGCCAAGATGCGCGGCTACCTGCAGGGACGGTTCTCGTTCAACGTCAAGGGCGGTCGCTGCGAGGCGTGCTCGGGCGACGGCACGATCAAGATCGAGATGAACTTCCTGCCGGACGTCTACGTGCCCTGCGAGGTCTGCCACGGGGCGCGCTACAACCGCGAGACGCTCGAGGTGCACTACAAGGGCAAGACGATCGCCGACGTCCTCGACATGCCGATCGAGGAGGCGGTCGACTTCTTCGCCGCGATCCCCGCCATCTCCCGTCACCTCACCACCCTGGTCGAGGTCGGACTCGGTTACGTGCGGCTCGGCCAGCCGGCCACCACCCTGTCGGGTGGCGAGGCCCAGCGGGTCAAGCTCGCCAGCGAGCTGCAGAAGCGGTCGACCGGCCGCACCGTCTACGTGCTCGACGAGCCGACGACCGGGCTGCACTTCGAGGACATCCGCAAGCTGCTCGGGGTGCTCTCCAGCCTGGTCGACAAGGGCAACACCGTCCTGGTCATCGAGCACAACCTCGACGTGATCAAGACCTCCGACTGGATCATCGACATGGGTCCTGCGGGCGGCAACCGCGGTGGCACCGTCGTGGCGACCGGCACCCCCGAGGACGTCGCCACCCATGAGGAGAGCTTCACGGGCGAGTTCCTGCGTCCCCTTCTCGAGGGCGTCTCCCGCACCCCCGAACCCTCCGCGAGCCGTGGTCGTAGGACCAAAGGACAGCAGAGGAGCCGTGCACGCGCCCGCTAGCGTGAAGGAGACGATTCCCCGCACCAACCGGAGGTCCCAGTGTCGGACAACGCAGCGTCACCAAGGACAGGCGATCCCTCGCGACGCGCCCTGATGGGCGGCATCGTGGGTCTCGGTGTGGGGGTTCCCCTCGTGGCCGCCTGCGGCTCCGACAGCGGGTCAGGCAGCGGCGGGTCCAACGGCGGCAGCACGACGTCGGGGACGGTCGGCAAGACCTCCGAGGTCCCGGTGGGGGGCGGCAAGATCTTCGCGGCCGAGAAGGTCGTGGTGACCCAGCCGACCGCCGGTGACTTCAAGGCGTTCAGTGCCGTGTGCACCCATCAGGGATGCGTGGTGGCGGAGATCACGGGCAAGGACATCGACTGCACCTGCCACGGCAGCAAGTTCTCCATCGACGACGGCTCCGTCGTCACGGGTCCGGCCACCAAGCCGCTCGAGGCGTTGAAGGTCACCGTCAAGGGCGACGAGCTCACCGTGGCTTGACGCTGAGCACCGGGCAGGGCGCGTCCAGCAGGATCTGCTGGGCGGTGCTCCCGGTGACCAGCTTGCCCACCGGCGTACGCCGCCGCAGCCCGATCACGATCAGGTCGGCGGAGCTCGTGATCGCCGCGCCGAGAATGGCCTCGGCGGCCGCCGTGCCGTCCGTCGGCTGCACCACCTCGTGGTCCAGGCCCGCCTCGCCGAGCTCGGTCTCGATGGCATCGATGTCCTGGGCCGTGGCGAAGCTGGGATGGGAGTAGTCGCCGTTGCGGCCGGTGTTCACGACCACCAGCCGAGCACCCTGCGCGAGCGCCCACCGCTTGGCGTGCTCGAGCGCGGCGCTCCCCTCGGGCGTGGGGAGATAGCCCGCCACGATCGTGCGGAGCTCCCCGGTCACCGGAGGCTCTGCTCGTCCTCGGGCACGGTCATCGCCCCCGTCATGATCGCGACCGCGTCCTGCATCGAGTGCGTCTCCGGGCTGATCACGGCTGCCCGCCCGCCGAGCCGCTGGACGTGGATCCGGTCGGCGGTCTCGAACACGTTGGGCATGTTGTGGCTGATCAGGATGACGCCGAGTCCCTGCTCGCGGAGGTCGCGCACGAGGCCCAGCACCTGGGCGGTCTCCCGGACCCCGAGTGCCGCCGTGGGCTCGTCGAGGATGGCCACCTTGCTGCCGAACGCACCGGTGCGGGCCACCGCGACGACCTGCCGCTGACCACCGGACAGGGTCTCGACGGCCTGGTTGATGTTCTGCAGCGTGGAGATGCCGAGGTTCTTGATGTGCTCGGCGGCGTGCTTCTCCATCGCCTTCTTGTCGAGCATCCGCAGCACGTTGCCGGCGAAGCCGGGCCGGCGCAGCTCCCGGGCCAGGTAGAGGTTGCTGGCGATGTCGAGGGCCGGTGCGACGGCCAGCGTCTGGTAGACGGTCTCGATCCCCGCCGCCCGCGCCTCCTGGGTCGACTTGAAGCTGACCTGCTGGCCCTCGATCTTCAGCGTGCCGCGGTCGGGGATCATGGCGCCGGAGAGGCACTTGATCAGCGTGGACTTGCCGGCGCCGTTGTCGCCGATGACCGCGAGCACCTCGCCGGGGTAGAGGCGCAGGTCGACTCCGCGCAGACCCACGACGCGTCCGAAGAGCTTCACCATCCCCTCGGCCTCGAGGACCGGCTGTGCGGCTGTGTCGCTCATGCCTTCACCCTCCTGATCCACTGGTCGACGGACACCGCGAGGATCACCAGGATGCCGGTGGCGAGCACCTGGTAGTTCGGGTCGACACCGGCGAGCGCCAGGCCGCTGTTGAAGACCTGCACGATCAGGGCGCCGATCAGGCTCCCGACCACCAGGCCGCGACCACCGAACAGGCTGGTGCCGCCGATCACGACGGCCGTGATGCTCTGCAGGTTGTAGTTGAGCCCCGCGTTGGGGTCGGCGCCGCCCACGCGGCCGCAGACGATCCAGGCGGCCACGCCGACGCAGGCGCCGGCGACCACGTAGGCGCTGAGCAGCACCCGGTCGGTCGAGATGCCGGCGAGCCGGGAGGCCTCCCGGTCGTCGCCCGTGGCGTAGAGATGTCGCCCCCAGGCCGTGCTGCGCAGACAGAAGCTCACGACCGCGTAGAGCAGGAGCATCATGATCACGCCCCAGGTCACGCTGACGTCCCCGATGCTGATCGTCTTGCCGGTCCAGACGAGGAGGGCGTCGGGGTCGAGCGCGATGGTCTGCCCGCCGGCGTACAGCAGCGAGACGGCCGTGAAGATCGAGAACGTGCCGAGGGTGACGATGAACGGCGGGAGGTTCAGCCGCGTCACGAGTACGCCGTTGAGCACGCCGGTGAGGATCCCGACGGCGAGGCCGATGATCAGCGCCAGCAACCCGGGCATGCCCTGGTCGTGGTTGAGCTTCACCATCACCAGGGACGACAGGACCATCGCCATCCCGATGGAGAGGTCGATGCCGGCGGTCAGGATGATCAACGTCTGCCCGACCGCCAGGGCTCCCACGACGGCCATCTGCTGGACCAGCAGGGAGAGTGCCTGGGGCCGCAGGAAGTTGTCGGCCACCACGCCGAAGACGACGACGGCGACGATGAGCACGATGAGCGGGCTCAGTGCGGGGTTGCCGTGCAAAATGTGCTGGACCCGCTGCGCGGGGGTGTGTCGGGTGGGGACCAGGTCTTCCGCCGAGGCCGGAGCCTCGCTGGCGGGTGCGTCGTTGCTCACGTCTCGCTCCTCATGTGGTCAGCCTCCGGCCTTGCCCCAGCAGGTCTTGCGCCCCTCGTCGACGGTCTGGCTCTCGATCCCCGGGAGGGGATCGGCCGTGACGAGCTTGGTCCCGGTGTCGAGGTAGTCCTCGCCCTTGGGAAGCGACGGGGCCTCGCCGCCCTCGCCGATCTTGGAGACGGCGCTGACGCCGAGCTGCGCCATCTTCCCGGGGTACTGGGTCGCGTCCGCGGCGAAGATCCCGTTCTCGACGTCCTGCATGCCCTGGCAGCTGCCGTCGATGGAGACGATGAACGCCTTGTCCTGACGGTTGCCCGCCTTGAGCGCCGCGTGGGCACCCTCGCCCGCAGGCTCGTTGATCGTGTAGACGACGTTGATGTCCGGGTTGCGCGAGAGGCACTGCTCCATCGCCTTGCGACCGCCGTCGACGGCCCCCTGCGTCGCCTGGTGGCAGGCCACCTGATAGCTGCCGCCCTTGCCGCCGGTGTACTTGCCGGAGCGCTCCTCCTTGGCGTTGAGCGTCTTGCTGCCCGGGTCGATGCCCATGCCGGTGAGGAACCCGTGGTCCCGGTCGATGTCGACGGAGACGACCTGGTCGTCGTAGAGGTCGAGCATCGCGATCACGGCCTTCTTGCCGGCCAGCTTCTTCGCGGCGTACTGGCCGATCAGCTTGCCGGCCTCGAAGTTGTTGGTCGCATAGGTGACGTCGGCGGTGTCGACGGGGTCGAGCGGGGTGTCGAGGGCGATCACGAACAACCCGTAGTCCTTGGCCTGGCGCAGGGCGGCGTTGACGGCCGGTCCGTTGGAGGTGATCAGGATGCCCTTGTCGCCGCGGGCGATGGCGGTGTCGATGGCGTTGATCTGTGACTGGGTGTCCCCGTCGGCGTTGCCGGTGGCGACCGAGAGATGGGCGCCGGTCTTCTTCGCCTCGGCCTGCGCGGCCTGCTTCATCGACACGAAGTAGGGGTTGGTCTGGGTCTTGATGATCAGCGAGACACCGGTCTTGTCACCGTTGCCGCCACAGCTCGAGAGGAGGGCGAGGACGCAGCACACGGCCGCGACCCGCACGAGACGCCAGACCGGGGACGCACTGCCCCGTGGCCGCTCCGTCATCGAACCTCCCCGAGTTTGTCGGTTCAGGTCTAGACCCAGTGGCGCATGGTCCGCAACCCCCCAGGCGATGCTGCCCGCGTTCCTGACACCCCTCCCTCGTAGGCTGGGAGACGTGGCAGACCCGTCGACCTACCGTCCGAAATCCGGGTCGATCCCTACCCAGCCGGGCGTCTACCGGTTCCGGGACAAGGACGGCCGGGTCGTCTACGTGGGCAAGGCTGTCAACCTGCGGCAGCGGCTGTCGTCCTACTTCCAGGACGTCGCAGGACTGCACGTCCGCACCGCGACGATGGTGACCACCGCTGCCTCGGTGGAGTGGACGGTCGTGGGCACCGAGGTCGAGGCCCTCCAGCTGGAATACTCCTGGATCAAGGAGTTCGACCCGCGGTTCAACGTGAAGTACCGCGACGACAAGTCCTACCCCTGGCTCGCGATCACCATGAACGAGGAGTTCCCCCGGGTGATGGTCGGCCGTGGCGCGAAGAAGAAGGGCGTGAAGTACTTCGGGCCCTACAGCCACGCGTGGGCCATCCGGGAGACCGTCGACCTGCTGCTCCGTGTCTTCCCG
Source organism: uncultured Actinomycetota bacterium (assembly GCA_963843075.1). Classification (GTDB taxonomy): domain Bacteria; phylum Actinomycetota; class Actinomycetes; order Propionibacteriales; family Nocardioidaceae; genus Marmoricola. The sequence goes on from CAWJJD010000002.1 coordinate 148,249, forward strand.
ATGCGCTCGTGCAGCAACGGGGTGTTCAAGCGGTCCGGCCAGATCGGCCGACCCTGCCTGCTCGGCTACATCGACAAGTGCTCGGCCCCCTGCGTCGGCCGGGTCGACGCCGAGGAGCACCGCGAGATCGCGGAGGACTTCGCCGACTTCATGGGCGGCCGCACGGACGCGTTCGTCAAGCGCATCCAGCGAGAGATGTACGCCGCCTCCGAGGCCCAGGACTACGAGAAGGCAGCGCGACTGCGCGACGACCTCGGCGCGCTCAACAAGGCGCTGGAGAAGCAGGCGGTCGTGTTCGGCGACGGCACCGACGCCGACGTGATCGCCCTGGCCGAGGATCCGCTCGAGGTGGCGGTGCAGATCTTCCACGTCCGGGCCGGCCGCATCCGGGGGCAGCGTGGCTGGGTGGCGGACCGGGTCGAGGACCTCGACACCGCCGGCCTGGTCAGCGAGTTCCTGCTCCAGCTCTACGCCGGCGAGGAGGGCGACGCGATCCCCCGCGAGATCCTGGTGCCGGCGATGCCGGAGGACGCCGACACCTTCGAGCAGCTGCTCACCGAGAGCCGGGGGAGCAAGGTCTCCATCCGGGTGCCCCAACGAGGCGACAAGCGCACGCTCCAGGAGACGGTCGCCCGCAACGCCACGCAGTCCCTGGTGCTCCACAAGACCAAGCGGGCCAGTGACCTCACCGTGCGCAACCAGGCGCTCGAGGAGCTCCAGGAGGCGCTCGAGCTGCCCTCCGCCCCGCTGCGCATCGAGTGCTACGACGTCTCCAACCTCCAGGGCACCGAGGTCGTGGCCTCGATGGTGGTCTTCGAGGACGGCCTGGCGCGCAAGAGCGAATACCGCCGCTTCGTGATCCGTGGCGTCGACGGCCAGAACGACGTCGCGTCCATGCACGAGGTGATCACCCGACGCTTCCGGCGACTGCTCGACGAGCGGCTGGAGGTCCCTGACCTCAGCGGGGGAGAGGTCGACCCGGAAGACCGCGGACCGATGCTGGTCGACCCCGACACCGGTCGACCCCGGAAGTTCGCCTACACCCCCGGACTCGTGGTGGTCGACGGTGGCCCTCCGCAGGTGGCCGCCGCCCAGCGCGCGCTCGACGAGCTCGGCATCGACGACGTGCCGCTCTGCGGCCTGGCCAAGCGGCTCGAGGAGGTCTGGGTGCCCGGGCAGGCCGACCCGGTGATCCTGCCGCGGTCGAGCGAAGGCCTCTACCTGCTCCAGCGCATCCGTGACGAGGCCCACCGGTTCGCGATCACCCACCACCGGTCGAGGCGGTCCAAGACGATGGTGGAGAGCCTGCTCGACGACGTGCCCGGGCTGGGCGAGGTGCGCCGCAAGACGTTGATCAAGCACTTCGGGTCGCTGAAGAAGCTCCGGGCTGCCACCATCGAGGAGATCGCCCAGGTCCCGGGCATCGGGACCCGGACCGCCACGGCGATCTCCGAGGCCGTCGCATCCTCACCCCGGGCGACCTCCGTCAACACCGCGACCGGCGAGATCCAGGAGCACTGATGGAAGACCAGGGCGAGCTCGTCGTCGTCACCGGCATGACCGGTGCCGGGCGGAGCACCGCCGCGAAGGAGCTCGAGGACCTCGGCTACTTCGTCGTCGACAACCTGCCCCCCGAGCTGGTCGGTGACGTGGTGCGACTGGTCGATGAGAGGCAGGGTGTCCGCCAACCCGTGGCCGCGGTGGTCGACGTCCGCGCCGGTGTGTTCTTCGACGCCCTCCGGGCCCAGCTGGCGGAGAAGTTCCCGACTCGTCGGACCACCCTGCTCTATCTCGAGGCCTCCGACGACATCCTCGTGCGACGCCAGGAGGCCGCCCGGCGCCCGCACCCGCTGCAGGGCTCGGGGCGGCTGCTCGAAGGCATCGCCCAGGAGCGGGTCGTGATCGCCGGGCTGCGCGGTGACGCCGACCTGGTCATCGACACCACCTCGCTCAACGTCCACCAGCTCAAGGAGAAGGTGGCGGAGGCCTTCGGCACGCCCGAGACCGTCAAGCTGCGGATCACCGTGGTCAGCTTCGGGTTCAAGTACGGCGTCCCGGTGGATGCCGACCTGATGGCCGACATGAGGTTCCTCCCCAACCCCCACTGGGTGCCCGAGCTGCGTCAACGCACCGGCCAGGACGCCGACGTGGCGGCCTACGTCAAGGAGCGGCCGGACGCCCAGGAGTTCCTCGACCGCTACCTGCCCGTCATCGAGACCGTCGGCAGGGGCTACCTGCGCGAGGGCAAGCGCTTCATGACCGTGGCCATCGGCTGCACCGGTGGCAAGCACCGCAGCGTGGCCATGTCGGAGGAGATCGTCACCCGGCTGCGCACGCTCGGTCTCGAGGCCGACGCGACGCACCGCGACCTGGGTCGGGAGTAGACCTGCGATGCGCTGGTCGACGGAGCCCTCGGTCGTCGCGCTCGGGGGTGGCCACGGCCTGGCTGCCTCGCTGACCGCGCTGCGGAGCGTGACGACCGACCTCACCGCCGTCGTCACGGTCGCCGACAACGGCGGCTCCTCCGGCAGGCTGCGCGAGGAGTTCGGCGTACTCCCTCCCGGCGACCTGCGGATGGCGCTCGCGGCCCTGTGCGGCGACGACCGCTGGGGCCAGACCTGGGCACGGGTGCTCCAGCACCGGTTCGCGTCCGAGGGCGAGCTGCACGGCCACTCCACCGGCAACCTGCTGATCGTCACGCTCTGGGAGCTGCTCCACGACCACGTCGACGGGCTCGACTGGGTCGCCGGTCTGCTCGGCGCCCGCGGCCGCGTGCTGCCGATGGCGCTGACCCCACTGGACATCACCGCGGAGGTCAGGGGAGCAGGCGACGACCCCGAGGAGGTCACGACCGTGCGCGGCCAGGTCGAGGTCGCCACCACCCCGGGCCAGGTCCTCTCGGTCGCCCTCGATCCGAGCGACACCCGGGGCTGCCCGGAGGCGATCACGGCGATCGACGAGGCCGACTGGGTCGTCATCGGACCCGGATCCTGGTATTCCAGCGTGATCCCGCACCTCCTGGTCCCCGAGCTCCGCGACGCCCTGTGCCGCACCCCCGGCAAGGTGGTGGTCTCGATGAACCTCGAGCCGCACACCGACGAGACCCGGGGCTATGACCTCGCCGACCACCTCGACGTCCTGCTCCGGCACGCCCCCGAGCTGAAGATCCACACCGTCCTCGTCGACCCGACAGCCGTCCACGACGACGACCGCCTCCGGGCAAGGGTCCGGGCCGCCGGTGCCCAGCTCGAGACGACCGATCTCTCCGCGGTCCAGCCCGGTGTCCATGATCCGCAAAAACTTGGCTCCGCTTATGCGCGGTTGTTCGAGGCGAACTAAGGTGACCGCATGGCGATGACGGCACAGGTAAAGGCAGAACTGGCCAGCACGAACGTGACGAAGACCTGTTGTCGAAAGGCCGAGGTTTCCTCGATGCTCCGCTTCGCCGACGCCCTCCACCTCGTCAACGGCGGCATCGTGGTCGAGGCCGAGCTGGACACCGGGGCCGCTGCCCGTCGGATGCGCAAGGACATCGCCGAGGTCTTCGGCCACCACCCCGAGGTGGTCCTGCTCAAGGGAAGCGGCATCCGGCGCGGCACCCGCTACATCGTCCGGGTCACCCGCGAGGGCGAGTCCCTCGCGCGCCAGACCGGACTGATCGACCAGCGCAACCGCCCGGTGCGCGGGCTGCCGCCCGTGGTCGTCAACGGCTCCGGGTGCGACGCGGTCGCCGCGTGGCGAGGCGCCTTCCTGGCCCACGGATCACTCACCGAGCCCGGTCGCTCGAGCTCGCTCGAGGTCACCTGCCCCGGCCCCGAGGCCGCCCTCGCCCTGGTCGGCTCCGCCCGCCGGCTCGGCATCTCCGCCAAGGCTCGCGAGGTCCGCGGCGTCGACCGCGTGGTGATCCGCGACGGCGACGCGATCGGTCAGCTGCTGACCCGGCTGGGCGCCCACGAGTCGCTGCTCGCCTGGGAGGAGCGCCGGATGCGGCGCGAGGTCAGGGCCACGGCCAACCGCCTCGCCAACTTCGACGACGCCAACCTGCGTCGCTCGGCACGTGCTGCCGTGGCTGCGGGAGCTCGCGTCGAGCGGGCCCTGGAGATCCTCGGCCCCGAGATCCCCGACCACCTCGGTCAGGCCGGCCGGCTCCGGCTCGAGCACAAGCAGGCCTCCCTCGAGGAGCTCGGCCAGCTCAGCGACCCGGTGCTGACCAAGGACGCGATCGCGGGCCGGATCCGCCGGCTGCTGGCGATGGCCGACAAGCGCGCCGAGGAGCTCGGCGTACCCGACACCGAGTCGTCCCTGACCCCCGAGATGCTGGCCGAAGAGGCCTGATCGCGGGCCCGACCCCGGGGCCTTGTACACCGTCGTTCCGGCCGGTCCGGTTACTCGCGCGTAGGCGGGACGCGGCCAGATCCACCCCTCCGCCACCGCGATAGGGTCGTTGGGACGAGCCCCCAATCCATGACCAGCCCCCTTTTTCAGGAGTACTGCTGTGACTGTCCGCGTTGGTATCAACGGCTTCGGCCGCATCGGCCGCAACTTCTACCGCGCCGTCCACGCCCTGGGCGCCGACATCGAGATCGTCGCCGCCAATGACCTCGGCGACCTCAAGACGATGGCGCACCTGCTGAAGTACGACACCATCCTGGGTCGTTTCCCCGAGGAGGTCTCCGTCGTCGACGGCGGCATCCAGGTCGGCGACAAGACCCTGAGGATCCTCGCCGAGAAGGACCCGGCGGCACTGCCCTGGGGCGACCTGGGTGTCGACGTGGTCGTCGAGTCGACGGGCTTCTTCACCGACGCCACCAAGGCCAAGGCCCACATCGACGGCGGCGCCAAGAAGGTCATCATCTCCGCGCCCGCCTCCAACGAGGACATCACCATCGTGATGGGCGTGAACCACGAGGACTACGACGGCGAGCTGCACACCGTCATCTCGAACGCCTCGTGCACCACCAACTGTCTCGCCCCGATGGCCAAGGCGATCCACGACGAGTTCGGCATCGTCAAGGGCCTGATGACCACCATCCACGCCTACACCGGCGACCAGAACCTCCAGGACGGCCCCCACAAGGACCTGCGTCGCGCCCGCGCTGCCGCGGTCAACCTGGTGCCGACCTCCACCGGAGCGGCGAAGGCGATCTCCCTGGTGCTGCCCGACCTGAAGGGCAAGCTCGACGGCTACGCGATCCGGGTGCCGGTGCCGACCGGCTCGGCGACCGACCTGACCATCGAGGTCGGTCGCGAGACCACCGCCGACGAGGTCAACGCCGCCGTCAAGAAGGCCGCCGAGGAGGGTCCGCTCGCGGGCTACCTGAAGTACACCGAGGACCCGATCGTCTCCTCCGACATCGTCACCGACCCGAGCTCGTGCATCTTCGACGCCGGTCTCACCAAGGTGCTCGGCAACCAGGTGAAGGTCGTCGGCTGGTACGACAACGAGTGGGGCTACTCCTGCCGCCTCGCCGACCTGATCGTGCACGTCGGCTCGACTCTGTGATGAACACCCCAACGAAACGCTCGCTGCGCTCCCGTTTCGCCGGGGACCCCGAGTAATGGGGGAGTACGGCTCCCTCGGTGACGTCGCCGGCCAGCGGATCCTGGTCCGCTCGGACCTCAACGTCCCGCTCGACGGCACCCGGATCACCGACGACGGGCGCATCCGCGCGAGCGTGCCCACGCTCAAGGAGCTCTCCCGGGCCGGCGCACGGGTGGTCGTGATGGCACACCTCGGCCGACCCAAGGGTGAGCCCGACCCGGCGTTCTCGCTCGCCCCGGTGGCCGCCCGTCTGGGCGAGCTGCTGGGCACGGAGGTGCACTTCGCGACCGACACGGTCGGCAGCTCTGCCCACGAGGTCGTGAGTGGCCTTGCGGACGGCGAGGTCGCTCTGCTCGAGAACGTCCGCTTCAACCGGGGTGAGACCAGCAAGGACGAGGGTGAGCGCGGCGAGTTCGCCGACCAGCTGGCCGAGCTCGGGGACGGGTTCGTCAGCGACGGGTTCGGCGTCGTACACCGCAAGCAGGCCAGTGTCTACGACGTCGCCCAACGTCTCCCGCACACCATGGGCGGACTCGTCCGCACCGAGATCGACGTCCTGCGGCGGCTCACCGAGGACCCCGAGCGGCCCTACGTGGTCGTGCTCGGCGGTTCCAAGGTCAGCGACAAGCTGGCCGTGATCGACAACCTGCTCGGCAAGGCCGACAAGCTCCTCATCGGTGGCGGGATGGTGTTCACCTTCCTCGCTGCCGAGGGCCACGAGGTCGGCCAGAGCCTGCTGGAGGTGGACCAGGTCGACTCGTGCCGCGAATACCTCCAGCGCTCCAGGGACACGGGTGTGGAGATCGTGCTGCCCACCGACGTCGTGGTGGCACCGGAGTTCAAGGCCGAGGCGACCCCCACGGTCGTGGCGGCCGACTCGATCCCGAGCGACCAGATCGGGCTGGACATCGGCCCGCAGTCCGGGGCTGCGTTCGCCGAGGCGATCAAGGGTGCCCGCACCGTCTTCTGGAACGGCCCGATGGGGGTCTTCGAGTTCGAGGCGTTCGCCGAGGGCACCCGAGCGGTCGCCCAGGCGCTGACCGAGGTCGACGGGTTGTCCGTCGTCGGGGGCGGCGACTCCGCGGCCGCCGTACGCCAGCTCGGCTTCGCCGAGGACGCCTTCGGTCACATCTCCACCGGCGGCGGAGCCAGCCTTGAGTACCTCGAGGGAAAGACCCTGCCCGGCATCACGGTCTTGGAGGACTGATGGTTGCGACTCGCACCCCGCTGATGGCGGGGAACTGGAAGATGAACCTGAACCACCAGGAGGCTGTCGTCCTGGTGCAGAAGCTCGCCTGGACGCTGTCGGACAAGAAGCACGACTACGGCAAGGTCGAGGTGGTCGTGGTGCCGCCGTACACCGACCTCCGCAGCGTGCAGACGATGGTCGACGGCGACCGGCTGCAGATCAAGTACGGCGCGCAGGACGTCTCGGCCCACGACAGCGGCGCCTACACCGGCGAGATCTCGGTCTCGATGCTGAGCAAGCTCGGGTGTTCCTACGTCGTGGTCGGGCACTCCGAGCGTCGTGAGCACCACGCCGAGGACGACGCCCTGGTCAACGCCAAGGCACACAAGGCGCTCGAGGGCGGGTTGACCCCCATCGTGTGCGTGGGCGAGGGGCTCGACGTACGCCAGGAGGGGCAGCACGTCGCGCACTGCCTGGCGCAGGTCGACGGATCGCTCGCGGGCTTCACCGCCGAGCAGATCGCGTCCCTGGTCGTCGCCTACGAGCCGGTGTGGGCGATCGGCACCGGCGAGGTGGCCACCCCCGAGGACGCGCAGGAGGTCTGTGGCTCGATCCGGGCGCGCATCGCCGAGATGGCCGGCGACGAGGCCGCCGCCGCTGTGCGGATCCTCTACGGCGGTTCGGTGAAGGCGGCCAACGTCGGAGGCATCATGCAGAAGGCGGACGTCGACGGCTGCCTGGTCGGCGGAGCGAGCCTGCAGGCGGACGAGTTCGGTGGCATCTGCCGGTTTTACGACATGCCCCTTCTTTGATGACCGGCCTCTGAGCCGCGCGCCTGATCGGTTAGGCTCCCCACCGTGGTTATCGTCTTCGAGGTCTTGCTCGTCATCACGAGCTTGCTGATGATCCTGCTGGTGCTCCTCCACAAGGGGCGCGGCGGCGGGCTCTCCGACATGTTCGGTGGTGGCGTTTCGAGCGGTCTTGGCGGATCGTCCGTCGCCGAGCGCAACCTGGACCGCATCACCATCGGCATCGGGCTGGTGTGGTTCGCGTGCGTCGTCGGACTCGGGCTTCTGCTCAAGACCGGCAACTGACCCTCAACGATCTCGAAGGAGAACCACCGTGGCAGGCGGAGGAAACGCCATCCGGGGCAGCCGTGTCGGCGCGGGCCCCATGGGTGAGGCCGAGCGTGGTGACGCTGCTCCACGTCAGAACGTCACCTATTTCTGCTCCCACGAGCACCGCACGATCATCGCGTTCGCGGTCGAGGCGCAGGTGCCCGACACCTGGGACTGCCCCCGCTGCGGACTGCCCGCGAGCCTGGACTGCGACAACCCGCCCCCGGCCCCCAAGATCGAGCCCTACAAGACCCACCTCGCCTACGTGAAGGAGCGCCGCTCCGACGCCGAGGCCAAGGACATCCTCAACGAGGCCATCGCCACCCTCCGGGCCCGGCGCAAGAGCGGCGACGTCGTCTTCTAGCTCGCCGAGAGGGCGTTCCTGGTTGGCCGTACGACGCTGACCGGGCTTTCCTGGTTGGTGAAACGGCGCCCAGCGGGCGTTCCTGGCTGGCGCCAGTGATGCCTGTGGATTGGCTCAGCGAGATCGACCGGACCCGGGCATCCTGCCGGCCATGGACGACACCTGGCTCGACGACCGGCACCTGTTCCTGACCAGCCGCTGCCCCCTCCCGCTGGACGGGCCCTTCACCGCCCACCAGGCAGCATCGTGGGGCGTGTCCCGCCAGACCCTCCGCACCATGCTGGGCCATGGTCTCGTGCGGCGCATGCTCCAGGGTGTCTACGTCGCGATGCAGGCCGTCGACGACATGGACCTGCGGGCGCGGGCGCTCTCCCTGGTGGTGCCCGAGCACGCCGTCGTCACCGACCGGACCGCGGCATGGCTGCACGGGGTCGAGCTGTTGCCTCGCAGCTCGGGGACGACGCCCCCGCCGGTGAGCGTCTTCCACACGACGGACACCCGCATCCGTCGACCAGGCGTGGCGGCCGGACGACGTGGCCTCAGCGCGAACGACATCACCGTCGTCGGCGACGTCCGGGTGACGACGGCGCTGCGGACGGCGCTCGACCTCGGGCGACTGCTGTGGCGCTATGACGCGCTCGCGGCCATCGACGGGTTCCTGCGACTCGGAGTTCCGCACGATCTGCTCGCCGCGGAGATCGGCCGCTTCCGTGGCTATCGCGGCGTGCGACAGCTCCGTGTGCTCGTTCCACTGGGCGACGGACGGGCCGAGTCTCCGGGCGAGTCAGCGCTGCGCCTCAACTGGCACGACGCCGGACTGCCGAGGCCCGAGCTCCAGGTCTGGGTGTACGACGACAGCGGCGTCGCCCTCTATCGGCTCGACATCGCGCTGCCGGAGATCCTCTTCGCCGCCGAGTACGACGGCGAGGAGCACCACACCAGTCCCGAGGACCGGGCCCACGACGAGCACCGCCGGGCCTGGTGCGAGCGCGAACGCCACTGGCTCTTCGAGATCTTCACGAAGATCGACGTCTATGACCGGAACCCCGACCCGCTCCCGCGACTCGGCAGCGGCTTCCACCGTGCCCGGACGAGGACGCTCTGGACGCCGTACGGCCGGGCGGGGTGACCAGAACTGCCCTCTCGCCGCCCCCGCACCAACCAGAAAAGCCCTCTCGCCGCCCCCGCGCCAACCAGAAAAGCCCTCTCGGCGAGCTCGCGCCAACCAGAACTACCCTCTCGGGCGACTAGAGCGAGCCTGCTGCCGCCCGGTCGAGCCACCAGGTCTGGTTGCCGGCGGTGATGCCGCGGGCGGGGGTGTCGTGGACGGTGCCGTCGTCGGCGAGGGCGCGGGAGACGGCCTCGGCCTTGCCCTCACCGGAGACCAGGAACCACACCTCGCCGGCCTGGTTGAGCGCCGGGAAGGTCAGCGAGATGCGCTCGGGCGGGGGCTTGGGGGAGTCGGTCACGGCGACCGCGATCCGGTCGTCCACCTCGAGCTGCGCGAAGCCGGGGAACAGCGAGGCCACGTGGCCGTCAGGCCCCACACCGAGCAGGACCAGGTCGAAGTCACCGGGCTCGCGGGTCCGCACCAGGTGGTCGTACGCCGCAGCGGCGGCCTCGAGGTCGGGGTGCACCTCGTCGCGCGCCGGCATGGCGTGCACCCTGGCCGGGTCGACCCTGACCACGTCGAGCAGGTCGAGCCCGACGGAGCGGTCGTTGCGGTCGGAGGAGTCGGCCGGCACGTATCTCTCGTCGCCCCACCAGAAATCCACCCGCATCCAGTCGACGGAGGGCTCATCGCCCTCCATCGAGGCCACGGCGCGGTAGATCTCGTCGGCGATCGTCCCGCCGGTGAGCACGATCGACGGGATCCTGCCCTCGGCCTGGACGCCGACCAGCTTGGCCACCAGCTCGGCGGCGACCCGCTCGGCGAGGGACGCGGCGTCCGGCAGCACCTCGACCCGGGGGGTCACTTCGCCGCCAGCTTCACGAGGCGCTTGGCAGCCGCCGCATAGGTGTCGTCCTCGTCGAGGCGCCGCAGCTCCTCGGCGAGCAGCTCGGGGACGTCGCGACGCTTCAGCGCCACGGGCCGGTCGGGCTGGCCCGGCGAGCTGAACGACGCGAGCTTGCCGTCGGCACGGTCGATGCGGATGTCACCGCTCCTGGTGGACAGCACGACCTCGGTGATGCCGGGGCCGTCGGAGTTCTTGCGAGCCACGTCCACCCGCAGGCGCTCGCTGAGCCAGGCCACGAGCAGATCGGCGCTGGGGCTGGTCCGCTCGGCGGTGACAGAGGCCGAGCGCACCTTCTCGGGGTGCTGGTCCAGGGCGGCGGCGAGCAAGGCTCGCCACGGCGTGATCCGGGTCCATGCCAGGTCGGTGTTGCCCTTGGCGTAGCTCGAGCACTGCTGGTGGATCGCCTTGGTCCTGGTGCGGGTCGCTGCGGCGGCGTCGGTGATCCGTCGCTGTGCCAGGGCACCGAGCGCGTCCTCGGCAGGGTCCGCCGGCGGGTCGACGGGCCACCACACCGCCACGGGGGAGTCGGGGAGGAGCAGCGGCAGCACGACCGACTCGGCGTGCTTGACCACCTCGCCCTTGAGCCGGATCAGCGCGGTCTCCCCGGTCCAGCCCGAGCCGGTGCCGACCTGGGCGTTCACCTGACCCGTCCCGCGGGCATCGCCGAGGATCACGCCCAGCACCCGCGCGGGGTGCTCGCTGGACGCCGTGCGCGCGGCGTCCATCGCGGTCTGCGCATCGTCCTCGGGTACGACGATGACCAGCGTCATCACCATCCCCGTCGTGGGGGAGCCGGCCTTCTTGCGGGCCCGGACGAGCTCGGCCGCGATCCCGGCGGAGTTGGTGTCGGTCAGCTCGATCATCGGCTAGCGCCTCTCATGGCCTTCTCCACACGCGACCCTCGCGGGCCAGCATCTCGTTGGCGGACTCGGGACCCCAGCCCCCAGAGGGATACTGCTCGACCTTGCCCTTGCCCGCGGCGTCCTGCTTGGCCCAGTGCTCGAGGATCGGGTCGAGGATCTTCCAGGACAGCTCGACCTCCTCGTGCCGCGGGAAGAGCGGCGGGTCTCCCAGCAGCACGTCGAGGATCAGCCGCTCGTAGGCCTCCGGGCTGCTCTCGGTGAACGTGCCGCCGTAGGCGAAGTCCATGTTGACGTCGCGGATCTCCATCGCGGTTCCGGGCACCTTCGAGCCGAAGCGCATCGTGATGCCCTCGTCGGGCTGGATCCGGAAGACCACGGCGTTGTGGGTCAGCTCCTCGGTCGCGGTCGCCGAGAAGGGCAGGTGGGGCGCGCGCTTGAAGACGAGGGCCACCTCGGTGACCCGTCGCCCGAGTCGCTTGCCGGTGCGCAGGTAGAAGGGCACCCCGGCCCAGCGCCTGGTCTCGACGTCGACCCGGATCGCCGCGAAGGTCTCGGTGGTGGAGGACTTCTTGATGTCGTCCTCGTCGAGATAGCCGTTGACCTTCTCGCCGCCGGCCCAGCCTGCGGCGTACTGCCCACGGGCGGTGTTCAGGTCGAGACGCCGGGGGAGCACGACGGAGGAGAGCACCTTCTGCTTCTCGATCCGCAGGCTCGCGGCGTCGAAGGACGTCGGCTCCTCCATCGCCACGAGCGCCATCAGCTGGAGCAGGTGGTTCTGGATCACGTCGCGGGCGGCGCCGATGCCGTCGTAGTAGCCGGCGCGACCACCGATGCCGATGTCCTCGGCCATGGTGATCTGCACGTGGTCGACGTAGTTGGAGTTCCAGATCGGCTCGAACAGGTTGTTGGCGAAGCGCATCGCGAGGATGTTCTGCACCGTCTCCTTGCCGAGGTAGTGGTCGATCCGGAACACCGAGCCCGTCGGGAAGACCCGGTCGATGGTGGCGTTCAGCTCACGCGCGGACTCGAGGTCGTGCCCGAACGGCTTCTCGACCACGACCCGTCGCCAGGACCCCTCCGCAGGCTCGGCGAGCTTGTGCTCCTGGAGCTGCCCGATGACGTCACCGAAGAACTTCGGCGGGATCGAGAGGTAGAAGGCGTGGTTTCCTCCGGTGCCACGCACCTGGTCGAGCTCGTCGATGGTGCGCCGGAGGTTCTCGAAGGCGGCGTCGTCGGAGAAGTCGCCGGACACGAAGCGGAAGCCCTCGGCGAGCTGACGCCACACCTCCTCACGGAACTCGGTGCGGGCGTGGGCGCGCACCGAGTCGTGCACGATCTGCGCGAAGTCCTGGTCGGCCCAGTCGCGTCGCGCGAACCCGACGAGGCTGAACCCCGGGGGCAGCAGGCCGCGGTTGGCCAGGTCGTAGATCGCCGGCATCACCTTCTTGCGCGACAGGTCGCCGGTCACGCCGAAGAGCACCAGGCCACAGGGGCCGGCGATCCGGGGGAGTCGCCGGTCGGCGGGGTCCCGCAGCGGGTTGCTCCACCCGGCCCCCTGGTTGCCGTTGCTCGTCACCTGAGGGTCTCCCGCAGCACGTCCAGACCGGCCTTCTGGTCGGTGAGGTGCAGTCGGAGCACGGGCCGGCCGTGGTCGGCGAGGACCGACGCGTCGCCGATCGCCTGGGCGCTGATGAAGCCGCCGAAGGTGAACTGCCGGCCGGGGACCTCGAGATCCTCGAACGGCTCGGCCGTGATCTGGAGATAGACCCCGGTGGGCGGCCCGCCCTTGTGGTACTGGCCGGTCGAGTGCAGGAACCGCGGCCCCCAGCCGAAGGTCGTCGGACGTCCGGTGCGTTCGGCCAGGTGCTCGCGCACGCCGGCCAGCTGGGCCTGGCGGGCCCGGTCGAGATAGGCCATCACGGCCAGGTAGCCGTGCTCGCCGTCGATCTGGCCGAGCAGCGTGGCGACCGCGTCGGGGACCGTGGTTTCACCGGAGAGCAGGCCCTCGGTCGCGTAGACCTCGACGGGTCCGTCGGTGAAGACCGGCGTCGGCTTCTCACCGCCACCCTCGAGCATGTCGCGGGCGGCCTGCTTGGCACTCTCGACGTCGGGTTGGTCGAAGGGGTTGATCCCGATGATCCGTCCGGCGACGACGGTGGCGTACTCCCACAGCAGCATCTGCGCACCGAGCGAGGCATCGACGGCGACGCCCCACCCGGAGGCGGGCAGAGCGTCCATGTGCACGCCGGCACCGATGGTCGCGAGGACCTCGTCGCGGGTGCTCGGATCGAAGTTCGGCGCGTCCAGGGAAGGTACGACGACCGGGAGGATGCCCTTGCCGTTCTTGCCCGTCGACTCGGCGATCAACTGCTCGGCCCAGTCGCCGAAACCGGGAATGCCGGAGCCCTTGTCGGCCAGGACCACCTTGTCCACGCCGGTGGTGTTGGCCACGCCGAGCAGTGCCCCGAGCCGCAGACCCGGGTTGTCGGGGTCGTCGCCCTCCAGACGGGGCTGGACCGCCTCGGCCTCGTCGAGCAGCCGGCCGATGTCGGCACCGGCGAGCCCGCTGGGCACCAGTCCGAAGGCGGTGAGCGCGGAGTAGCGACCGCCGACGTCGGGATCGGCGTGGAAGACGCGGTAGCCCGCCGCGGTGGCGGACTCGTCGAGCGGAGAACCAGGATCGGTGACCACGACGATGTGGGCCGCCGGCTCGAGGTCGGCGTCCTTGAAGGCCTGCTCGTAGGCCCGCTTCTGGCTGTCGGTCTCGACGGTGCCGCCCGACTTGCTGGAGACCACGACCACGGTGCGCTCGAGGTCGACCAGGGCGCTGCGCACGTAGTCGGGGTCGGAGGAGTCCAGCACGGTCAGCTCCACGCCGTGGGTGGCGCAGATGACCTCCGGAGCCAGGGAGGAGCCGCCCATCCCGCAGAGCACCACGCGGGTGCAGCCGCGGTCGGCGAGCACGTCGCGCAACCCGACGACCTCGTCGACGAGGGCACGGGACTCCTGTGCCAGACCGACCCAGGCGAGCCGCTTGCCGGCCTCGGCCTCGGCGTCGGCTCCCCACAGGGTGGCGTCGCGCCCGGCGATCCGGGAGGCGACCTTGTCGGAGACGAGACCCTCGACCGCCGAGGAGAACGCCTCCTCGTCGCGATAGCCGAAGAACAGCTCGAATCCCTCGTCGGAGGTCGTGCTCCAGTCGGTCACCCTGCGGACTCTTCCTGGGCGATCTCTGCGCGTGCGGCCTCGAGGTTGGTCCGCACCGTCTCCAGCAGCTCGTTCCACGACGCCACGAACTTGTCGACACCCTCCTGCTCGAGGGTGGCGATGACGTCGTCGTAGTCGATGCCGGCGTCCGCGAGCGACTTCATCGCCGCGCGGGCGTCGTCGTAGTGGGGACGGACCTGGTCACCGATGATCTCGCTGTGGTCCTTGACCGCGAGCAGCGTCTTCTCCGGCATCGTGTTGACGGTGTTCTCGACGACCAGGTCGTCGACGTACATCGTGTCCTTGTAGTCGGGGTTCTTCACGCCGGTCGAGGCCCAGAGCGGACGCTGGGTGTTGGCCCCGGCGGCCGCGAGCCTGTCCCAGCGGTCTCCGGAGAAGAACTTCTCGTAGGCCTCGTAGGCGAGGCGCGCGTTGGCGACGCCGGCCTTGCCCAGCAGGTCGTCCGAGGCGCCGGTCTTGTTCAACCGGTTGTCGATCTCGGTGTCGACGCGGGAGACGAAGAACGACGCGACCGAGTGGATCTTCGACAGGTCGAGACCTGCCTCGTGCGCGCGCTCCAGCCCGGAGACGTAGGCCTCCATCACGGCCTGGTAGCGATCGAGGCCGAAGATCAGCGTGACGTTGACGCTGATGCCTTCGGCCAGGGTGTCGGTGATCGCCGGTGCACCCTCGGTCGTCGCCGGGATCTTGATGAACAGGTTCTCCCGGTCGACCTCCTTCCACAGCTCCTTCGCCGAGGCAAAGGTGGCCTCGGTGTCGAACGCCAGGTCGGGCGCCACCTCGATGGACACGCGTCCGTCGACGCCGTTGGTGGCGTCGTGCACGGGCTTGAGCACGTCGCAGGCGTTGCGTACGTCGGTCGTGGTCAGCGCGAAGACCGTCTGGTCGACGTCGGCGCCTTCGGCGGCGAGCTTGCGCACCTGCTCGGTGTAGCGCTCGCCCTCGGCCAGGGCGGCCGCGAAGATCGACGGGTTGGTGGTCACGCCGACGACGAAGTCCTCGTTGACGAGGTCCTTCAGGTTCCCCGTCTCGAGGCGCTCGCGAGAGAGGTCGTCGAGCCAGATGGAGACTCCGGCCTCCGTCAGCTCCTTCAGGTGGTCAGTCATGTTTCCTCCTGCGTTGGTGGTTCGAGTGCTGTTTCGGTGGCCGTGCTGCGACCGGGCATCGGTCAGCCCGTGGCCACCCGGATGCTGTCCTCGGCCGCGTCCGCCACGGCCTGGGCAGTGATGCCGAACTCGCGGAAGATCCGGGAGAACTCGGCAGATGCCCCGTAGTGGTCGAGGGAGATGATCCTGCCGTGGTCACCGACGATCTCGCGCCACCCCTGGGCCACTCCGGCCTCCACGGACACGCGAGCCTTGATGTTGGGGGGGATCACACTCTCGCGGTAGGACGACTCCTGGGCGTCGAACCACTCCCGGCACGGCATCGAGACCACGCGTGCGGCGACACCCTTCTCCGCCAACATGGTCCGTGCCTGCACGGCGAGCTGCACTTCGGAGCCGGTGCCGACCAGGACGACATCGGGGTTGCCGTCCTCGGCGTCGACGAGGACGTAGCCGCCCTTGCGCACGTCGTCGGTGGTGGCGAACCCCTGCTCGCCCCTGGGGAAGACCGGGACGTTCTGTCGGCTCAGGATGAGACCGGCGGGACGATCGGTGTGCTCCAGCACCGCCTGCCAGCAGGCGATGGTCTCGTTGGCGTCGGCCGGGCGTACGACGTCGAGGCCCGGGATCGCCCGGAGCGCGGCGAGATGCTCGACCGGCTGGTGGGTCGGTCCGTCCTCGCCGAGCCCGATCGAGTCGTGCGTCCACACGTAGGTGACCGGCAGGCCCATCAACGCTGCCAGGCGCACGGCGCCGCGCATGTAGTCGGAGAAGGTGAGGAACGTCCCTCCGAACACCCGGGTGCCGCCGTGGACGGCAATGCCGTTCATGATCGCGCCCATGCCGTGCTCGCGGATGCCGAAGTGGAGCACCCGGCCGCCCAGCGGGTCGGCCTTCCACATCTTGGTGCCGCGGGCATCGGGCAGGAACGACGAGGCGTCCTCGATGGTGGTGTTGTTCGACTCGGCGAGGTCGGCGGATCCGCCCCACAGCTCCGGCACCGTCTTGGCGATCGCCTGGATCGCCGCACCCGATGCCTTCCGCGTGGCCAGGCCCTTCTCGTCGGCGGGATAGGTCGGCAGCTTGTCGGCCCACCCCTCGGGGAGCTCGCGCTCCTTGATCCGGTGGAGGAGCTTCTCCCGGGCGGGGTACTTCTTGGCCCACTTCGCGTAGTCCTCGTCCCACTCCGCGCCCTGCTGGGCACCGCGCTCGCGGAGCTTGCGGGTGTGCTCGATCACGGCCGGTGGCACCTCGAAGGTCTGGGCCGGGTCGAAGCCGAGGATCTCCTTGGTGGCCGCCACCTCCTCCTCGCCCAGGGCAGACCCGTGGGAGGTGCCGTGCCCCTGCTTGGTGGGTGCCGGCCAGGCGATGATCGTCTTGAGCCGGATGAAGCTCGGGCGGTCGGTGACCCGCCGGGCGGCGTTGATCGCCCGGTAGAGGGCGTGCACGTCCTCCTTGTAGTCCTTGCCGCCGTTGGTCCAGTCGACGGTCTGCACGTGCCAGCCGTAGGCCTCGTAGCGGGCCGCGACGTCCTCGACCAGCGCGATGTTGGTGTCGTCCTCGATGGAGATCTGGTTGTCGTCGTAGATCAGCGTCAGGTTGCCGAGGGCCTGCACCCCTGCGATGGCGGAGGCTTCGGCGCTGACGCCCTCCTCGATGTCACCGTCGGAGCACAGCGCGTAGATCTGGTGGTCGAAGAGCGACTCACCCTGGGGTGCGTCGGGGTCGAAGAGCCCCCGCTCCTTGCGCGCGGCCATCGCCATGCCCACCGCGTTGCCGATGCCCTGACCCAACGGACCGGTCGTGGTCTCCACGCCGGCGGTGTGGCCGTACTCCGGGTGTCCCGGGGTCTTGCTGCCCCAGGTGCGGAGCGACTTGAGGTCCTCGAGCTCCAGGCCCCAGCCGCCCAGATAGAGCTGGATGTAGAGCGTCAGGCTGGTGTGGCCGCAGGACAGCACGAACCGGTCACGCGAGTTCCAGCTCGGATCGGCCGGGTCGTGGCGCATCACCTTCTGGAAGAGCAGGTAGGCGGCAGGGGCCAGGCTCATCGCCGTTCCGGGGTGCCCGTTGCCCACCTTCTGCACGGAGTCCATGGCCAGGACGCGCACGGTGTCGACCGCACGATCGTCGAGTTCGGTCCAGTCGAGTCGAGCTTCAGTGGGCACGTCGGTGGGGTCCTCTCATCAGCGTCAGGCTTCGTCTTCGAGCCTAGTCCGCAGAAGCCGCGCAGGTCACGTCGGTCAGTTCGTTGGCCGGGTGGCCCCGGAGATAGACTCACCGGGTCTGTACCCCATTCGCTGAAGGCGAGGCCTGGTGAGCGCGCTCGACTCCGAGGTGTCCGTCACCGGACACGCCACGGGTCAGGCGACCTTCCGTGACGTGCTCGGGGCCTACGTCGGTCTGACCAAGCCCCGGGTCATCGAGCTGCTCCTGCTCACCACCGTCCCGGTGATGTTCTTCGCCCAGCGCGGGGTGCCGCCTCTGTGGCTGGTGGTGGCCACGGTGGTCGGGGGCACGCTCTCGGCCGGCAGCGCCAACGCGCTCAACTGCGTCTACGACCGCGACATCGACGAGCAGATGCGCCGCACCCGTCGGCGCGCGCTGCCCAGGCACATGGTCACGCCACGGGCGGCGCTCGTCTTCGGGCTGGCCCTCGTCGTGGTCTCGACCCTGGTGCTCGGGTTCTTCGTCAACTGGCTCTCGTCCGGGTTGGCGCTCGCCGCGAGCGCGTTCTACCTCTTCGGCTACACGATGGTGCTCAAGCGGCGTACGACGCAGAACATCGTCTGGGGCGGTCTGGCGGGGTGCTTCCCGACGCTGATCGGCTGGACGGCGGTCACCAACGAGCTCGCGTGGCCGCCGGTCGTGCTGTTCCTGGTGGTGTTCTTCTGGACCCCGCCGCACACCTGGGCGCTGGCGATGCGCTACCGCGAGGACTACGCGCGCGTCGATGTGCCGATGCTGCCGGTCGTCAAGGACGCCGAGGGGGTCGCCCGGCAGATCGTGGCCTACTCGTGGGTGATGGTGGCGGTCTCGCTGGCGCTGTGGCCGGTCGCGGACACCGGCCTCCTCTACCCGGTCGTCGCCGCCGTGCTGGGCGCCGGGTTCCTGGTCGAGGCCCACCTGATGTGGCACCGCGCGCGTCGCAGCAACGAGCTGACCGACGTGCGGCCGATGCGGCTGTTCCACTGGTCCAACATGTATCTCTCGCTGCTGTTCGTCGCCGTCGCGCTCGATCCGCTGATCCACGGACCGTTCACCGGGGGCTGAGCGGCACTCAGGCTGGCGGACGTGCGTTGTTGGTGCGTCTCACGTGGTCGCCGACGCTCAGGGCCAGGGTCAGTCCGATCAGCAGCACGCTGGTGCCCGGGCCGAGCCCGAGCAGCCCGATCACCCACAGCACGACGACGACGCCGGCGGCCGGAAGGGTGCTGGTCCAGTCGAGGTCGGCCAGGGCGTGCAGCCCGGCGATCACCAGCAGGTAGACACTCGTGACCGCGACCAGAGCGAGCACCCCGGCCCGGGGCTCGAGGTGGGCCTTGTCCTCGACGAGGTCGACCAGCGTCGCGAGACAGGCCCCGACGGCGGCGATGCTGGCGAACACGAAGCCGTGCACGTAGCCGAACACGAACGACATCTCCCGCCTGAGCGAGTCGACCATCGGCCGCTTGAAGTAGATCCACCACATCGAGAAGACCATCAGCAGCGCCCCGGCGATGAGCAGGACCAGCTGGGTGTCGAGGCCGTGCTCGTCGAGGGCGCCCGAGATCGCCTGCGTCGTGGCCAGGATGACCTCGCCGAGGACGATGATCGTGAACAGCTCGTAACGCTCGGCGATGTGGTGCCGGTGCCACGGCGTTCGGCCGGTCCGCTCGGCCCACAACGGCCCGAGCATCTCGAGCACGGCCAGCACCACGAAGGACACCCAGGCGGCGCTGCCGTGGCCGAGGAAGACGGTGCGGAGCACCCAGAGGACCTGGAGGACGGCGATCGCGCCGGCGTAGCGCAGCGCCGTACGACGGACGTGGGGGTGCTCGCGGGCCACCCGCAGCCACAGCGGGATCATCGCCACCCGCATGATCACGTAGCCCGCCACGACGACCCAGAAATTGTGGTCCTCGCCGGCCGCGCGCGGCGCCCCGGCAGCCAGCACCAGGACGCCCGTCATCACCACGAAGGTGAGCAGCCGGAAGGTGATGTCGCCGGTGTCGTAGGCGCTGGCGAACCACGAGTAGTTCACCCACGCCCACCAGATCGCGAAGAACACCATGGTGTAGCCGGCGAGCCCGGAGAGGTGGCCGTGCGCGAGGTCGTGGTGCAGCGTCGCGGCCACGGCCGCGACGGCGACCACGAAGCACAGGTCGAAGAACAGCTCGAGCGGGGTCGAGGAGCGGTGCTCCTCACCGGGGTCCCGACCCGACATCGGCCGGTGCCAGGGGATCGCGGGTACGCCGCTCATGGGTGCGGCGTGCTAACCGGCCAGCGACGCGAGGACACCCTCGAGCATCTGCTGCGCCCGGTCGAACGCCGACGTGCCGCCTCCAGCCGACTGGCTCAGGCGCACGGTCACGACCTCCCGGCCCGAGACCGCGGCCATGGTGGCCGAGTCGGTCCCGTCCACGGTGCCGCGGCCGGCACACGCCTTGTCCGATCCTTCGGCGGCGAACCCGGCCTGCTGCTCGAACTCGGAAGGGTCGATGGCCCGGCACTGGCTCGCCAGGACGTCGTCGGCGTTGATGTCGTCGTTGAGCTGGACCCACGTGACCACGGCCCGGACCCCGCCCTTGGCATCACTGGAGGAGCGGAGCGAGCAGGCGGCCGTCGGGTTCCCGGTGGTGTCGGTGTTGGAGTTGGCCACCAGGCCGGTCTTCGCCGCCTCGGGCACGGTCGCGCAGAGGTCCGCCGGGACCTCCGGCTCCATCGCCTGGAGCGGCTTGGGCTCGGACCCGCCACACCCCGCGACGAGCAGCAGGGGAACCACGACGAGTGCTCCGAGTCGGGCACGTCGTGCTGCCCACCCGAACATGTGACCTCCTCGACGACGCTGCTGCAACGCGCCACATTTCACCACAGCGCGACTCACCAGGTGGGCGAACTCGCGGTCGGGTCGGCGTACGGCGGCGGCAGGGTGAGGTCGCAGGCAGCTGCGAGACGGCGCATGTCCGTGACATCGCCCTCGTCCGGCTCGTAGCCGAGGTGCGTCGCCACCTGGGTCTCGACGGGGCAGCACCGCACCCGACGTCCACCGATCAGACCGGTCGTGGGCGGCAGGTAGTGGAAGGTCCCCGTGCCTTCCAGGAGGGTCTGGTCGCCGCCGCCGTCCTCGGTCGGCACCACCGGGTGGAGGTCGACGGCCCTGCCGTCGGGATGGCGCAGCGCGATCGTGGTGGGCAGCCAGTCGCGCTCGAGGGCGAAGCCTGCGTCGAGGAACTGTTCCCGCGCGGCGTCGAGCGCCTGGCGGTCGATGACCAGGTCGAGGTCGTCGTGGTCCCGGGTCTGCTCGCCGAGGAGCGCGTCCACGCCCCACCCGCCGTCGACCCAGGCGAGCACGCCGTGCGCCTCGAGGTCGTCGAGGACGGCCAGGACCTCGGCGGCAGTCATCACCGGCCCAGCGTGCCACCCTGCCGCCTCGCTCGACGGGCGTCCCGGATGGCGAGCCCGACGGCAGCGAACGAGGCGCTGGCGTTCGTGCGGGAGCCTACGACTCCAGGCGTGCCTCGTGCGGCTGGAGACGCTCAGCGGGGTCGTCACCCGGCGCCACCTCGCGCACGTGGAGCAGGGTCCAGGTCAGTGTCGCGGCGAGGACGGCCGCGCCGAGCAGGTGGAGCTCGACCAGCACGATCGGCAGGTCGGTGAAGTACTGCACGAAACCGATCAGGCCCTGGGCGAGCTCGACGCCGAGGAGGACCAGGGCCGCGCGGGCGGCGGTCGCCGGTGCCCGGACCGCGCGCAGCGCCAGTGCGAGCCCGAGGCTCAGCCCGACGAACAAGAACACGGCGTCGGCGTGCGCCTGGGAGATCTGCAACGGGTCCAGGCCGTTGCGCGGTGCGCTGGCATCGCCCGCGTGCGGTCCCGAGCCGGTGACGACCGTGCCGAGGGCGAGCACCAGCCAGCCGGCGGCGTACGTCGTCCAGGCCAGTGGGCTCAGGAATGCCGGTGTCGAGCCGCTCGCAGGTGTGGACACCGGCCGGTCGATCCGCCACAGGTAGACGACCGCCAGGCTGATGATCCCCATCGAGAACAGGAGGTGGAAGGAGACCACCCACGGGTTGAGGTCGGTGAGCACGGTGATGCCGCCGAGCACCGCCTGTGCCGGGACGCTGAGCCCCAGGAGCAGCGCCAGCCGGCGCAGCTCCTCGCGGCCGGACTGCCAGGCGGTCACGAACGTGACGATCGCGATCGCCGTGAGCAGGAAGGTCAGGGTGCGGTTGCCGAACTCGATCGCGGAGTGCACGTCGAGCGCGCCGTGAGGCGTGAACGACCGGTCCGTGCAGCGGGGCCAGGTCGGGCAACCCAGCCCGGAGCCGGTCAGCCGCACGGCACCACCGGTCAGGACGATGCCGATGTTGGCCACGAGCGTGGCCCAGCCGAGGCGACGCAGCCAGGTGCGCTCGCCGAGTGTCACTCCCACGTGAATGTCCTTGCTGTCAGCACGGCCCCGACGGCGGTCCAGACGACCAGCACGAGCATCGAGGACCACTCGAACGATCCCGACCAGAAGGCGTGCCTCAGGCCGTCCCCCAGGGCACCGGACGGCAGCAGCGTGGTGAACGCGCCGAAGCCGCCGTAGGCCGACGAGGGGAGTACGACGGCCCCGCCGGCCATCAGCAGGAGATAGACCAGGTTCGCGGCGGCGAGCGTGGCCTCGGCGCGGAGGACTCCCGCGACGAACAGCCCGAGCGAGGCGAAGGCGGCCGTCCCGAGCACGATCGTCAGCGCAGCGGCGATCAGGGAGGCGTGCGGCTCCCAGCCGAGGGCCAGTGCCACCGCCGAGATCACCGCGATCTGCAGGACCTCGACGAGCAGGAGCGCGCCGACCTTGCCGAGCAGGAGCCCCGAGCGCGGCAAGGGGGAGGAGCCGAGCCGCTTGATCACGCCGTAGCGGCGTTCGAACCCGGTCGCGATCGCCAGCGAGGTGAACGCCGTCGACATCACGGCCAGGGCGAGCACGCCGGGCGCGAACTCATCGATCGGCCGGTGCGAGAGCCCGAGGTCGAGATGCTTCGCGCCGGTGACACCGCCGACCAGCACGATCACCGGGATGACCACGGCCAGCAGCAGCTGCTCGCCGTTGCGCAGCATCAGGCGCGACTCCATCGACGCCTGCGCGAGGACCTGCCGGGCCAGGGGAGCGGCGCCGGGATCGGGCGTGAACGTGGTCGCGGGGCGGCTCACGACAGCTCCCGCCCGGTCAGCTCGAGGAACGTGTCCTCGAGGGTGCGCTGACCCAGGTTGAGGGACTCCGGCAGCACGCCCTCCTGCTCGCACCAGGCCGAGACCGTCGCGAGCGTGGTGCTGTCCGCGGGACCGGTGATGAGCAGGCTGAGCTCGTTGATCGTGGTGACCTCCAGACGGTTGCCGAGAGCACGCCCCAGGGTCTCCGGGGCGCCGTCGGGGAAGGGCTTGGTGACGACGAGGCGGATCGTGGAGGTGCCGCCGCGGGTGAGCTCGAGCGGCGTACCCGAGGCGATCATCCGTCCGCGGTCGATGATGTGGATCCGGTCGGCGAGGCGCTCGGCCTCGTCCATGTGATGAGTCGTGAGCACGACGGTCACGCCGTCGGACCGCAGCTGCTGCAACAGCTCCCACGTCGTACGCCGACCCGCCGGGTCCATGCCCGCCGTCGGCTCGTCCACGAACACCAGCTCGGGGCGGCCGACGATCGCCATGGCGAGCTTGAGCCGCTGCTGCTGCCCGCCGGAGAGCCGGCGATAGGGCGTGCGGCCGCAGTCGCCGAGCCCGAGCCTCTCGCCGAGCAGGTCCACGTCGAGCGGGTGGGCGTGCAGCCGGGAGATGTGGGTCAGCATCTCCATCGCGCGCACACCCGACCACGCGCCGCCGTCCTGCAGCATCACCCCGATGCGGGGGAGCAGGTCGCGGCGCTGCCGTTGCGGATCGAGGCCGAGGACGGAGACGGTGCCCTGCTGCGGCTTGCGGTAGCCCTCACAGGTCTCCAGAGTCGTGGTCTTGCCCGCCCCGTTGGGCCCGAGGACCGCGGTGATCGTGTGCCGGTCGACAGTGAGGTCCAGGTGGTCGACGGCCACCTTCTCGCCGTACCGCATCACCAGCCCCGACACCGCTACGGCCGGGGAAGTCGGGGAAGCGGGCACCCGCTGAGTCTAGGTTCGACCCGGTCAGTCCTCCGACAGGGGCAGACCCTTGACGTAGGCCGCCTGTCCGAGATGCTGCAGACAGTCGCCGAGCAGGCTCACCATGCGCACGCCGGCGGTCACCGGGGGGTCCCAGTGGCGGTCGATCACCCGGTCAAGCTCGCCGGCGTCGACCTTCTCGGCGTAGGCGAGCGAGAGCTGGTGGACCGCCTCGTGGTAGTCCACGAGGTCGCCGAGGCGCTCGATCCGTAACGCGTCGACGTCGTCGGTGGAGTGGCCGTAGCCGATGTCGCGGCGGTCGAAGGGGAGGTCGAAGCGGTCGGCCCAGCCGTCCTCCCACGCCTGCCGGCCGCCGCTCAGTCCCGCCACGTGGTCGTCCTGCACCCGGGCGGTGTGCCAGAGCAACCAGGCGATCGGGTTGCCCGTCCCGCCGGGCCGGTGGTGCGCGGCTTCCACGTCGAGCCCGTCGGGCAGGTCGACGTAGAGCTCGCGGATGCGCTCGAATTGGTCGATCAGCAGTTCTCGTGCGTCCATGCCACGACGGTAGAGCCCCGGCCTGAGGTAAGGGCAGCCTTATTTGAAAGCCCGTCACCAATAAGGGCACACTGATGTTGTGGAAATCGCCGAGTCGACCCCCGGGCACGACCAGCCCACGCGTGAGCGCGTGGTCCGGTCGGTCATGGTCAACGGCCCCTCCACCGCCGCGGCGCTGGCCGAGCGGCTCGAGCTCACGCCGGCAGCCGTCCGTCGCCACCTCGACCAGCTGATCGACGAGGGCACCCTCGAGGCCCGCGAACCGCGCACCACCGCGACCCGTGGACGTGGGCGTCCGGCGAAGGTCTTCGTGCTGACCGAGGCCGGCCGCGACAGCCTCGACCAGGCCTACGACGACCTGGCCGTCCAGGCGATCCGGTTCCTCGCGGAGACCGGCGGCAAGGAAGCGGTCCGACAGTTCGCCGACCGGCGGGCAGCCAAGCTCGAGCAACGCTTCGACGACCTCGTCGAGAACCACCCCGAGCTGAACCGCACCCAGGCAGTGGCCCAGGTCTTCACCGACGAGGGGTACGCCGCTGCGGTGCGCGACATCCCCGTCGGGGAGCAGCTGTGCCAGCAGCACTGCCCGGTGTCCCACGTCGCCCACGAGTTCCCCGAGCTGTGCGAGGCCGAGACGGCCGCCATCGGCCGGATGCTCGGGCGGCACGTCCAACGGCTCGCCACCATCGCCCACGGCGACGGTGTCTGCACCACCTGTATCCCTGACCTCGTCCCGGCGGGCTCCACGGCCGGGACAACGAACGCCAAGAAGGAGAAGGTCCTCTGATGACTTCCATCGAAGAGCTCAACCCGTCGATCAAGGGCATCGGTCGCTACGAGTTCGGGTGGTCCGACGAGACCGACGCCGGCGCCGATGCGACGCGTGGGGTCAACGAGGACGTCGTCCGCGACATCTCCTCCAAGAAGAGCGAGCCGCAGTGGATGCTCGACATGCGTCTCAAGGGCCTCAAGCTCTTCGGTCGCAAGCCGCTCCCCACCTGGGGCTCCGACCTGTCGACGATCGACTTCGACAACATCAAGTACTTCGTGCGCTCCACCGAGAAGCAGGCCCAGACCTGGGACGACCTGCCGGCGGACATCAAGAACACCTACGACAAGCTCGGCATCCCCGAGGCCGAGAAGGCTCGTCTCGTCTCCGGTGTCGCGGCTCAATACGAGTCCGAGGTCGTCTACCACGCGATCAACGAGGAGCTCGAGGCTCAGGGCGTCCTGTTCCTGGACACCGACACGGCGCTCAGGGAGCACCCGGAGATCTTCCAGGAGTACTTCGGCACCGTCATCCCCGTCGGTGACAACAAGTTCGCGGCGCTGAACTCCGCGGTGTGGTCGGGCGGATCCTTCATCTACGTCCCCAAGGGCGTCCACGTCGAGATCCCGCTGCAGGCCTACTTCCGGATCAACACCGAGAACATGGGCCAGTTCGAGCGCACCCTGATCATCGCCGACGAAGGCTCCTACGTGCACTACGTCGAGGGCTGCACCGCGCCGATCTACAGCTCGGACTCGCTGCACTCGGCCGTGGTCGAGATCGTCGTGAAGAAGAACGCGCGCGTGCGCTACACGACCATCCAGAACTGGTCGAACAACGTCTACAACCTCGTCACCAAGCGGGCCACCTGCGAGGCCGGCGCCACGATGGAGTGGGTCGACGGCAACATCGGCTCCAAGGTGACGATGAAGTACCCCGCCGTCTACCTGATGGGCGAGCATGCCAAGGGCGAGACCCTCTCGATCGCCTTCGCCGGCGAGGGTCAGCACCAGGACGCGGGCGCCAAGATGGTGCACGCGGCTCCGAACACCTCGAGCTCCATCCTGTCCAAGTCGGTGGCCCGTGGTGGCGGCCGCACGTCCTACCGCGGACTGATCCAGATCAACGAGGGCGCCCACGGCTCGAAGAGCAACGT
This sequence comes from uncultured Actinomycetota bacterium, assembly GCA_963843075.1. Taxonomy (GTDB): domain Bacteria; phylum Actinomycetota; class Actinomycetes; order Propionibacteriales; family Nocardioidaceae; genus Marmoricola. Next base: position 174,466 of record CAWJJD010000002.1, read on the forward strand.
GCTGTGCGACGCGCTCCTGGTCGACCAGATCAGCCGGTCGGACACCTACCCCTACGTCGACATCCGTGAGGACGACGTGTCGATGGGCCACGAGGCCAGCGTCTCCAAGGTCTCCGACGACCAGCTGTTCTACCTGATGTCGCGAGGCATGCAGGAGGACGAGGCGATGGCGATGATCGTGCGCGGCTTCGTCGAGCCGATCGCCAAGGAGCTGCCGATGGAGTACGCCCTCGAGCTCAACCGGCTCATCGAGCTGCAGATGGAAGGTGCAGTTGGCTGAGCGCTCCGCGCTCTGCCAACTCGCTGGGCTCTCGTCCTCGCTGCGCTCGTCCTCGTCATGGTGGCGGTTGCTTCGGGACTCACCGCCTCCCAGCAATGCTTCGAACAAGGAAAGATGACTGTTGACTATCACTGATTCTGTGCGCGACGCGCTGGAGATGCCCGCCGAGAAGGTGCTGAGCCACCTGCACCCCGAGGGGTCGTTCGACGTGGCTGACCACGTCGTGCCCACCGGGCGCGAGGAGGTGTGGCGGTTCACGCCGCTCAAGCGCCTGCGCGGTATCCACCAGGACGCCCCGCTCGACGGGCACTGCTTCGACGTGGCGGTCGACGCCGAGGACGGCGTCACCGCTGAGTCCGTGGGGGTCGGCCACGAGTCGCGCGGCACCTCCGGGATCGTCCCGCCCGACCGTGTCAGCGCCCGGGCCTGGGCAGCTGCCGACGCGGTCTTCCTCGTGGACATCCCCAAGGAGCACGTCGGAGAGCGCGCCACGACCGTCACGCTGACCGGCACCGGCAACGAGGTCGCCTCCGCGGGCCACCTGGTGATCCGTGCCGGAGCCTTCTCCAAGGCCACCGTCGTCGTGCGCTTCCAGGGCACCGCGACCCTGGCCGAGAACGTCGAGATCGTCGTCGGCGACGGCGCCGACCTCACGATCGTCTCGCTCCAGGACTGGGACGACGACGCGGTCCACCACTCCACGCAGCATGCGCTGGTGGGCCGCGACGCCAACCTGCGCCACGTGGCCGTCTCCTTCGGCGGTGACCTCGTCCGCCACGACGCCACGGCGGAGTACTCCGGACCCGGTGGCGCCGTGGAGATGCTCGGTCTCTACTTCGCCGACGAGGGCCAGCACATCGAGCACCGCCTGTTCGTCGACCACAACGCACCGCACACCCGCTCGCACGTCGTCTACAAGGGCGCCCTTCAGGGCCAGGGCGCGCACGCCGTGTGGATCGGGAACGTGCTGATCCGCAAGGTGGCCGAAGGCATCGAGACCTACGAGGAGAACCGCAACCTGGTGCTGACCGACGGCTGCCAGGCCGACTCGGTGCCCAACCTCGAGATCGAGACCGGTGAGATCGAGGGAGCGGGCCACGCCTCGGCGACCGGTCGCTTCGACGACAACCAGCTGTTCTACCTGCGCTCGCGCGGGATCGAGGAGTCCGAGGCACGCCGCCTGGTCGTGCACGGGTTCTTCAACGACCTGATCCGCAGGATCGGGGTCCCCGAGCTCGAGGAGCAGCTGGTCAGCACCGTGGAGGCGGAGCTGGAGAAGAACGTGCACAGGATCATCGCGCCTGCATCCGCGGAGGCCCAGTGATCACCCCACGACGTTCTTCTCCGCCGCTGCGCTCCCCCGAACAACGCCGCGGGGGCCCCGAGTGACCTTCCAGCGCGCCTGTGCCCTCAGCGAGCTCGTCGACAGCACGCCGTTGCGTGTCGAGGTCGACGGACTCGACGTGGCCGTGGTCCGGCACGACGACGAGGTGTTCGCGATCGAGGACGAGTGCAGCCACGCGGCCGTCGCACTCTCCGAGGGTGACGTGGACGACTGCACCATCGAGTGCTGGATGCACGGGTCGCGCTTCGACCTGCGCACCGGCAAGCCCACCGGCCCGCCGGCCACCGAGCCGGTTCCCATCTACCCCGTGCAGATCGACGGGGACGACGTACTGATCGACCTAGGAGACAACTGACATGGCAACGCTCGAGATCAAGGACCTGCACGTTTCGGTCGACACCGAGGATGGAGCCAAGGAGATCCTCAAGGGCGTCGACCTGACCATCAGGGACGGCGAGACCCACGCGATCATGGGGCCCAACGGCTCCGGCAAGTCGACGCTTGCCTACTCCATCGCCGGGCACCCGAAGTACACCGTCACCCAGGGGTCGGTGACCCTCGACGGCGTCGACGTCCTGGCCATGAGCGTCGACGAGCGCGCCCGCGCCGGGTTGTTCCTCGCGATGCAGTACCCCGTCGAGGTTCCCGGTGTCTCCGTGGCCAACTTCCTGCGCACGGCGAAGACCGCCATCGACGGTGAGGCTCCCAAGCTCCGCACCTGGATCAAGGACGTCAACACGGCCATGGAGGCTGTGAAGATGGACACCGCCATGTCGCAGCGCTCGGTCAACGAGGGCTTCTCGGGTGGTGAGAAGAAGCGCCACGAGATCGTCCAGCTCGAGCTGCTCGACCCCAAGGTCGCGGTGCTCGACGAGACCGACTCAGGTCTCGACATCGACGCGCTCAAGATCGTCTCCGACGGTGTGAACCGTTACAAGGAGAACGGCGACAAGGGCGTCCTGCTGATCACGCACTACACCCGGATCCTGCGCTACATCACCCCCGACTTCGTGCACGTCTTCGTCGACGGCCGCATGGTCGAGGAGGGTGGCCCGGAGCTCGCCGAGCAGCTGGAAGCGGAAGGCTACGACAAGTACCAGAAGGCATCGGCCTGATCATGTCCGAGCTCAGCGGACTCCTGCCGGGACTCGACATCATCCGCAAGGACTTCCCGATCCTGGAGCGGCGACTCAGCGGTGACCTGCCGCTGGTCTATCTCGACAGCGCCAACACCTCCCAGAAGCCTCAGGTGGTCATCGACACGATGGTCGACCACCTCGAGCGCCACAACGCCAACGTGGCGCGGGCGATGCACCAGCTGGGCGCCGAGTCCTCGGCGGCGTTCGAGGAGGCCCGCGACAAGGTGGCGCGATTCCTCAACGCGCCCTCGCGCGACGAGGTCATCTTCACCAAGAACGCCTCGGAAGCGCTCAACCTCGTCGCCAACACGATGGCCTGGCCCGGGCCGCTCGAGGTCCGGGCGGGCGACCGCGTGGTGATCACCGAGATGGAGCACCACTCCAACATCGTGCCGTGGCAGCTGCTCACCGAACGCAAGGGCGCCGAGCTGCGCTGGTTCGGCCTGACCGACGACGGCCACCTCGACCTCTCGAACATCGACGAGCTGATCACCGAGAACACCAAGGTCGTCTCGCTGACCTGGGTCTCCAACATGCTCGGCACCGTCAACCCGGTCGCCGAGATCGCCCGGCGGGCGCACGAGGTCGGTGCCGTCGTCGTGGTCGACGCGTCCCAGGCTGCGCCACAGCTGCCGGTCGACGTACAAGCCTCGGGCGCCGACTTCCTCGCCTTCACCGGCCACAAGGTGACCGGCCCGACCGGCATCGGCGTGCTGTGGGGGAGGACCGAGCTGCTCGACCAGCTGCCCCCCTTCCTCGGCGGCGGCGAGATGATCGCGACGGTCTCGATGGAGAAGTCGACCTACGCCGGGATCCCGCACAAGTTCGAGGCGGGCACCCCGCCGATCGTCGAGGCCGTGGGACTCGGTGCTGCGGTCGACTACCTGACCGAGATCGGGCTCGACAACATCCACCGTCACGAGCAGGCCGTCACCGGCTACCTGCTCGAGGGCCTGGCCGGCCTCGAGGGCATCTCCGTGCTCGGACCGCTGGACCCCACTCTGCGCGGGGGGGCGGTGTCCTTCGAGATCGCCGGCATCCACCCGCACGACGTGGCCCAGACCCTCGATGCTCGCGGCATCGCCGTTCGCGCCGGGCACCACTGCGCCAAGCCCGCGCACAAGCGGTTCGGGGTGCAGAGCTCGACCCGCGCGTCGTCCTACCTCTACACGACGCCGGCCGAGATCGACGCCCTGATCGAGGGAATCAACTACACCAAGAACTACTTCAAGGTGAGGTGACGATGGACCTCGACAGCCTCTATCAGGAGATCATCCTCGACCACTACCGCAGCCCCCACCACGCGGGGCTGCGGGAGCCGTTCGAGGCGCAGGTGCACCACGTCAACCCCACGTGCGGTGACGAGATCACGCTGCGGGTGCACCTCGACGGGGACCCAGAGAACTTGACCGTGACCGACGTGTCCTACGACGCCGAGGGGTGCTCCATCAGCCAGGCCGCCGCATCGGTGATGACCGACCTGGTCATCGGCCAGCCGGTGGACAAGGCGATGGCCGCGCACGAAGCGTTCCTGGAGCTGATGCAGGGACGTGGCAAGGTCGAGCCCGACGAGGAGGTGCTCGAGGACGGCGTCGCCTTCGCGGGCGTCGCCAAGTTCCCCGCACGCATCAAGTGTGCTCTGCTTTCCTGGATGGCGTTCAAGGACGCCACCGCCCAAGTCCTCACGAAGGAGGAGTCATGACCACGGACCACACCGATCTGCCCGACGTACCCGAGGCCACCGGGGGCGGAACCGCGACCGCCACCCGTGAGGACGTGGTGGAGGCGATGAAGGACGTCGTCGACCCCGAGCTCGGGATCAACGTGGTCGACCTCGGCCTCGTCTACGACGTGCACCTCGACGAGCACTCCAACGCCGTGCTGGACATGACGCTGACCTCGGCGGCGTGCCCGCTGACCGACGTCATCCAGGACCAGACCAACTCCGCGCTCGAGGGCCTGGTCGGCGACGTCACCATCAACTGGGTCTGGATGCCGCCGTGGGGCCCGGACAAGATCACCGACGACGGCCGGGAGCAGCTGCGGGCACTCGGCTTCAATGTCTGAGCTCACCTACGACCAAGACGTCGACTTCTCCGAGCACCTCGAGGCGATCCGCGAGTCGCTCGCGTCGTTCGTCGACGTGGCCCGCAAGGCAGGGCTCGACGCTCCGGTGCCCACGGCCCCGGAGTGGGACGTCCGTGACCTCGTCGCCCACCAGGGCATGGTCCACCGCTGGTCCACCGACAACCTGCGCGGCGAGAAGGGCGACCCCGAGGCCTACCGGGCCGAGGGGCTGGCGTCCGCGGACCCCGTCCTGTGGCTGCGCGAGGGTGGCCTGCAGCTGCTGAAGGCTCTCGAGGAGGCGCCGGTGGACCTCGAGGCGCCCGTCTTCCTCAAGCAGGCCCCTGCGCCTCGGCTCTTCTGGGCCCGGCGCCAGTGCCACGAGACCACCATCCACTCCGTCGACGCGCTGGCGGCATCTCTCGGGCGGGTGCCCACCGCCGACGAGACCTGGGTGACGACACAGGTCGCGCTCGACGGCATCGACGAGCTGCTGGTGGGGTTCTTGACCCGCAGCAGGTCGAAGCTGCGCAGCGAGGAGCCACTGACCTTCGCGATCCGTCCGAAGGACGTGACCCGGTCCTGGCTGGTGCGGGTGAGCAGCGAGCCTCCCGTGGTCGAGCGTGGGGCGGGCGGACACAGGCGTTTCCATCGTGACGCCGACGTCGTCCTCGAGGGGACCGCCGAGCAGCTCTACCTGGCCCTGTGGAACCGGTCCGACGAGATCAAGGGCGAGGGCTACGACCTGTGGCGGACGACCGCCCACGTCGCCTGGAGCTGAACCCGCTCGGAGCCGGGGAGTCTGGCGTACGTTCGTGGTCATGCCAGAGGAAATGATCGCCATCCAGGTCGCCGACGGTGACCTGCCCGCTCACGTGTGGCGCCCGGAGTCGGGCAGCGGGCCGGGGATCCTGCTGCTCCAGGAGATCTTCGGCATCAGCGACTACATCGTGCGTCGTGCCGAGGACCTCGCAAAGCTCGGGTATGTCGTGCTCGCTCCCGAGATCTACTGGCGCATCGGTGCCTCGCGGGTGGACAACGGTCCCGATGCGCTCGGGGAGGCCTTCGAGCTGGCCCAGCGGGTCGACTGGGACTCCGCGGTGAGCGACGGGGCTGCGGCGCTGGCGGCTTTGCGCGAGCTGACGGGCGTGACCGGGGGCGTTGCCGTCGTCGGCTTCTGCTTCGGCGGTGGCCTGGGCTTCAACGTCGCAGCGGTCTCGGATCCCGACGCGCTGGTCAGCTACTACGGGTCGTCCCTGCCCGGTCTCCTCGAGCTCGCTCCCCAGGTCACCTCGCCCTCGCTGCACCACTTCGGCCTCGCGGACAGCTACATCGACAACGAGTCCGTCGATCGGATCAGGTCCGTGCTCACGCAGCGACCCGACGTCACCTTCGAGACCTATCCAGGTGCCGACCACGCCTTCGACAACCCGGACTTCGCGATGTTCCACGCCGAGGCCTCCGCCCTCGCGTGGGAGCGCACCGTGTCCTTCCTGGATGCGCGGCTGCCCCCGGGATGACGCGTCGCGACGTCCTGGTGACACCTGCGCGGGTCGAGCGGTGGGTGGCGAACTTCGTCGCTCGCCACGGGACGGTGGCGCTGTCCGTCGCGGCCGGCGGGCTGGCCGGCGAGGCCGCGGACGGGTCGACGTTCGTCGCCCGCCCGCCCTTCGCCCGGACCTACGACGGGCCCGCGGAGGTGGCTGCCTTCGTCGAGACCTGTCACCCACCCGAGACCTGGGGAGTGCTGCTGGTCCGCAAGGGCGGGTTCGCGATCGCCCGGCTGGCGGGGGAGCGGACCGTCGAGTCGAAGGTCGGCCAGCGACACGTGCAAGGGCGCACCAAGGCCGGTGGCCAGAGCCAGCAACGCTTCGCCCGACGTCGCGACAACCAGGCCAGGGCCGCCTACGAGGCGGCTGCCGGTCACGCCGCGAGGATCCTCCCGGGTGCGCGCGTGATCGTCACGGGTGGGGACCACAGCGCCGTCGAGACGGTCCTGTCCGACCATCGGTTGGCCGGGCTGACCGTCGTACCCCCGTTCCTGGCTGTGCCCGATCCGAGACGGGGCGTGCTCGAGCAGGCCGTGACCGACGCCTGCTCCCTGCTGATCGACGTCACGAACGCGTGAGCTCGCCCTTGACCACCACGTGCTGGATCGGCACGTCGAAACGCTCACGGGCCTCGGCCACGACCCCGTGGCTGAGCCAGGTCGACCGCTCCTCGGGCTGCGTCGAGATGACGACGTGGTCCGGCCCGAACTCGCTCATGGCGCCGTCGAGTGCCACCAGAGGCCGGTAGTCGCCGAGCTCACCCTCGACCGTGAGGCCGCGCCCCCGCAGGTCGTCGAGGGTCTCGTCGAGCCGCCGCTGGGCGGCCTCCCTGGTCGCCTGCCACACGAAGGCCGCGCCCTCGCGATCGGCCTGTCCGGTGTCGACCGGGTTGGTCGGCACGACCACGAGGTAGCTCGCCTGGTCGCTGCCCTCGATCCGCTCGAGCGCGTCGTGGAGCTCACCCTCACCCATCGTCTGGTTGGCGAGGACGAGGATCCGGCTGGCCGGTCCGCCATCGCCCTGCTGCTCGAGCTCCTCGGCAGACACCGAGCCGCCGCGCCAGCGCGTGATGCCGTAGAGCACGAGCACCACGGCCCACGACAACAGGCTCAACATCAGCTGAGAGCGGGTGTCGTCCTTGAAGAACATCTGGGCCAGCACCGCCACGATGCCGGCGGCCGCCAGGATCGTGAGCACCGGGAAGAACCACATCTTCACCGTGAGGTCCTCCTCCGGCGTCTGGCGGCGCAGCACGAACTGCGAGACCGCGATCAGGAGGTAGACGAACAGGATCACCGCACCTGAGGAGTTCAGCAGGAAGGTGAAGACCGTGTCGGGGGAGACGTAGGCGGCGATCACGCTCAGGAAGCCGATCACGGTCGAGGCGAGGATCGCCCAGACGGGCACGCCACGACCGTTGACGGTGATCAGCCGCATCGGTGCCTCGCGCCGGGCAGCCAGGACGAACAGCATCCGGGAGGCGGTGTAGAGACCGGAGTTGAGGCAGGAGAGCACCGCGGTCAGCACGACGGCGTTCATGATGTCGTCGGCGTAGGGGATGCCCATCTCCGTGAACGCGGCGACGTAGGGCGACTTGCCCAGCTCGCTGTCGTTCCACGGGACGATGCAGACCAGCAGGAAGATGGAGCCGACGTAGAACGTGCCCACGCGCACGATCACCGAGTGCGTCGCCTTGGCGATGGCCTTCTCCGGGTCGTGGGACTCGGCCGCGGCGACGGTCGCGATCTCCGCGCCCACCATCGAGAACACGATCACGACGATGCTCGAGAAGACCGCACCGACCCCGTTGGGCAGGAAGCCGCCCTGGTCGGTGAGATTGCTGAGGTCGAAACCCTGGTCGGGCCACAGCCCGATCACGAACAGGGTGCCGAGCACCAGGAAGGCGATGATCGCGAAGACCTTGATGCCGGCGAACCAGTACTCGAACTCGCCGTAGGAGCTGACCGAGAAGAGGTTGGTCGCCGTCATCAGGCCCATCAGGACCAGGGCGAAGATCCAGAGCGGGACATCCGGGAACCAGTAGCGGAGGATGTCGGCGCCGGCGACCGCCTCGAAGCCGACGACGATGACCCAGAAGTACCAGTAGAGCCAGCCGACGGAGAAGCCGGCCCACCCGCCGAGAGCGCGTCGTGCGTAGTCGGCGAACGACCCGGTCGACGGGTTGGCGGTGGCCATCTCTCCGAGCATCCTCATGACCAGGATGATCAGCACCCCGGTGATCGCGTAGCTGAGGAAGGAGGCCGGTCCGGCGGACTTCATCACCGCGCCGGAACCGACGAACAGGCCGGCGCCGATCACGCCGCCGATCGCGATCATGGTCAGGTGCCGTTGCTTCAGGCCTTTCTGAAGCTCTGGGGGGCGTGCGTGCGTCGACTGGCTCATGGGCATCCTTGATCGTGCGTGGGTCGCCGGTTCGGCCTCAACGGCAGTCGTACCCCCCGCACCGTCGACTCAACCCCGCCTCGAACACCCGCTCTGTCAGGATGAGCGCGACCGAGTCACGAGGGGAGCGGGCCATGTGGGAACCAGATCCCTCGTGGCGTCGTCTTCCCGGCGCCGGTGGCCCCGCGACCGTCGGTCTCTGGCTGGCCGGGGACGGCGGCCGGAACTGGGTGGTCAAGCGGCTGGAGACACCGGACGGTTCGGTCCCTGCGCTCCTCGACCCGGTCCACGCGGGCTACTGGCGTCGCGAGGCCGAGGTCGCGAAGCACCCTGGGGTCGTCGACGGTCCCGGGCTGGTGCCCGCGGAGTTCGGCCCCGTCGAGGAGGACGACGAGGGGTTGATCGTCTGGAGCGCGGAGGTGACCGGCGATCCACCGTCGGGCCTGTTCGTCGCCCGTGCCCTCGGACGGTTCGCCGCAGCGCCGTACGACTCGCCGCCGTGGGCCGCCCGACGGCTGCTGGGGGACCGCCTCGACATGGCGGAGGTGCGTGGCGGCTGGCGCACCCTGGCCCGCACGACGCTCGCCGACGTCACCGACCGGCTCTGGCAACGCCGCGACCACTGGCTCGCCCGCTGTGCCGAGGGGCCCCAGGGCCGGGTGCACGGCGACGCGGTGCCCACGAACTTCGTCGCAGCGCGCGGCGAGGACGTTGTGACGGTGGACTGGCAGTGCTTCGGGTCCGGCCCCGTGGGGGCGGACCTCGGCTACTACGCGCTGTCGAGTCGCGAGGAGTTCGACGTGCTGGTCGAGACGTTCCTGGCCGGCGCTGGACCTGACGTGGACGCGGAGGCGATCACGCTGGCGGCGCGGGTGACCGCGGTCTACAGCGTGATCACCCGTGCGGAGTGGGCGTTGGCCCAGGTCGCACGGGGCGAGGGGGCGCTGGCGGGGAAGTACCGCCACCCTGCGGTCGCTCCACACCTGCGCGCACTCCAGCGCCAGTTCCCGCAGATCGAGGCGCTGCTCTAGGGTCAGCCTTCTAGGAACTGAGGTGAACGGTGGCGAAGTTCGTCGTTGACGCCGGCGCAGCGCTGCACCTGGCGACCGTCGGCATCCAGGTGGCACCCCAGCACGAGCTCCTCGCACCCACACTGATCCGGTCCCAGACGCTCTCGCTGATGCACGAGTCGGTCCAGCGCGGCGAGGTCGCCGCAGACGTCGCCCAGGAGCGGCTGGCGCGCATCGGGCGGATGAAGATCAGGCTCCTCGGTGACGCCGTCCTGCGGGGTACGGCCTGGAAGATCGCGGACCAGCTGCGGTGGACCTCGACCTACGACGCGGAGTACGTCGCCCTCACCCAGCTGCAGGGAGATGCCCTGTTCACCCTTGACCAGGAGCTCGCCCGCCAGGTCGAGGGGATCGTCAAGATCGCGAAGATCGACTCGCTTCGCTAGCCGAGAGCGGACCGCGCGCGCCCAGGGCCAGCTCGGCGAAGCGCTCGCCGATGAGCCTGTGGGTGGCGGGGTCCGGATGCAGCTGGTCGGGCAGGGGCAGCTCGGCGACGTCGGCCTCGCCGTAGAGCTCCCGACCGTCGAGGTAGTGCAGGTTCGGGTCGAGAGCGGCCCGCGCCGACGTGATCCGGGCGAGCTCGTCCCGGATCGTGCTCAGGGTGAGCCGGGTGGGGTCTGCCGGGTCGCCGGTGGCGACGAAGCTCAGCTGCCCGGCGCTGAGCTTGCTGAAGTCGGGGGCCGACGGGCCGGGGGTCCGTTCATGGATGGGGCACAGGATGGAGGAGACGACGAGCAGTGGCGTCGTGGGGTGACCTTCGCGGATCGTGTCGAGGAAGCCGTGGACCGCCGGGCCGAAGGCACGCACCCGCATCAGGTCGGCGTTGACCAGGTTGATGCCGAGCTTGACGCTGATCAGGTCCGCGGGAGTGTCCCGGATGGCCCGGGCGGTGAACGGGTCGAGCATGGCGCTCCCCGCGAACCCCAGGTTGACCAGCTCGACGCCGCCGAGACGGGCGGCGACCGCCGGCCAGGTGGTGGTGGGGGTCTCGGCGTTGGAACCGTGGCTGATCGAGCTGCCGTGGTGCAGCCAGACGCGGCGGCCGGTCTGAGGGAGGGCCTGCGACGGTGCGTTCGTCCGGAGTGCGACCAGCTCAGTGGTCTCGTTGTGCGGCAACCAGATCTCGAGGTCCTTCGCCCCGGCGGGCAGCTCCGCGAACCTCACGGTGGCGACCGGACCGGGCTGCACGGTCGAGGAGCCGGTGGCCATGTCGATCGTGCGGACGTTGCCGCCGCTCGCGCTGGCCTGGCCGGCAAGGCGACCGTCGACGAGCAGGTCGTAGACCCCGTCCGGCCGTGGCGGGGCGCCCGCGTAGGCCAGCTTGGTGGGCAGCACGTCCAGCTCGACGGCGGTGGCTTCGGTCCGGAAGGCGAGGCGTACGCCGGAGGGCTGTGACTCGGCCATGGCGAGCTGGTCATCGGGGATCTGCCGACGTGCCCTCGCGGGCAACCGGTGCGGGAGCACACCGTGCTCGGTGCGCTCGAGGTCGAGAGCACCGCGCACGATGGCCGCGGTGATGGCCGTTGTGGTCCCGAGGTCCATGGGGACAGCCTGTCAGCCTGCGTAGGCAGTCGGCACCGCGGGACGTAGGTAACCGGGAAGGAAGATAGGGATCACTCCCGATGTCGAGGGGGCCCCTGGCGCAGGACTCTGGTGGAACCGATCCTTCGTCGTGTTTTCCAGGAGTCCCTGATGATCGTCCACCCTGAGCTCGCTCGCGAGCTCGCCCGTCAACGACAGTCCGGGCTGCGAGCCGGACTGCACTCTCGCCCTCGTTCAGGTGATGCCCGCGGTGGCGGCTCTCGTCGCCGCGTGCGCCAGCTGTTGCTGCTCCTCAGGTGGTTGGCCGGGTCCCCACGGAAGGTGAACCCTGACGCAGGTGCCCTCGCCCTCGGTGCTGGTGATCGTCAGGTCGCCGCGGTGGGCGTCGACGATGGCCTTGGTGATCATCAGCCCGAGGCCGATGCCCTGCACGGCAGCACTGGTGGCCTTGGGAGCGCGGAAGAACTTCTTGCCCACCTGACGCAGTGATGTCTCGTCGATGCCGACACCAGTGTCCGCAACCTCGAAGTCGACCCCAGACGGCCGTTGACGGATGGTCACCGAGATGACTCCTCCTGGCGGGGTGAACTTGATGGCGTTGGACAACAGGTTGTCGAGCACCTGGAGGAGACGGTGGGGGTCCGCCTGGACGGCGATGCCCGGGGGGAGGTCGCGCTCGATGGTGAGACCCGCCTCGGTGGCACGTTGCTCAGCGTCGTCCAGGCTGAGCGTCGCCAGGGCCGCCACGTCGACGCGTTCGAGACCCAGGCGCATGGGCGCGTTCGTCGCCTGATGGGCGCTCAGCAGATCGGTGACGAGCAGGAGGAGTCGGTCCGCGTTGCGGCTCACGGCCTCCAGGTGGTGGAGGGCTTCGTCGGGGATTTCCTCGTCGCCATCGATGACGAGATCCAGGTAGCCGATGATGGAGGTCAACGGCGTGCGGAGCTCGTGGGAGACCAGCGCGATGAACTCGTCCTTCACGTTGCTGGCCGCGCGTAGCTCGTCGCCCTGCTGCTCGAGGGCATGGATGTTGCTGTTCCACATCTCTGTGGTGATGGCAATGCCCGCAGCCGACAGCGTCGCGAACAGGACTGTGAACAGTGCTTGGCTCCAACCTGGGGCCGGTCCGGCGTTGATGAGCAAGGTGGGACCCACGACAAGCACTGCGCTGGCGACCGCAGCGACGGCGATCCCACGCCGCTCGAGGGTTCCTCCCAGCCACATGGCTGGCATCAGCACCAGCACCATGCTCAGCAGGTCGAGCTGCGGGATCAGCTCCAGCATCCCGATCGCCCCGAGGTCGAGCAGCGCCATCACCGTCAAGGGGCCGGCTTCGGCGTTCTTGAACCCCGGGAGGAAGGTCACGACGGTTCCCAGTGCAGCGGCCAGGAACGCGGCGAGCAGCGCGGGCCGAGTCTGCACCGCAGGCTGGGCGACCAGGGCCACCGCGAGACCACTGAGGAGCCCCGACCCGAGCACGGCCATCCGTAGGACGCGGATGGGGCGGTAGTGCTGCATGGCCCACTCGTCCATCGTCGTCATGGCTGCCTGGGTGGTCATGTCTTCCCCCGGAGTCCGGAGTTGCCCGCGCGCCCCAATCGGGGCACTTCAGACGTTACGCGCGTGTCGCAGGCTGCCGCAGGGTCAAACGTCCCCATGCCTCAGGAACCCGGACTTACCCTGCGTCGCGGCTCTGGGAGCCCCTAGACCCCCGCGATCTCGGCGCGTCGCTTCTCCCACTTCTCCGCCAGCGTGGCCATCTCGTCGTCGACGAACGTCAGGAACTCGCGGGTCAGCAGCAGCCGGTGGTGGGCGGGGGAGTCCTCCCCGAGTGAGCGCAGACCGGCAGTGAGTGCGGCGATCATCGGCGCGTAGAGCTGGTCCCGGCGCATCAGGGCCCCGTGCCAGGCGTCGTCGTCGACGACGTAGACGTCGCGGCGGGAGCCACGCTCGCGCTCCCGCCGGAGCATGCCGACCCGCGCCAGGTAGTTCACCGCGCCGGAGATCGAGGCGGCACTGAGCTCGAGGCTCTGGGCCAGCTCCGCCGACGTCATCCGGCCGTCGTCGTCGACCAGGAGGGCGGAGAACACCAGGGAGGGGACCCGGGGGAGTCCCGCTTGGGTGAGGGCCCCACCCATCCGCTCGGTGAAGGCGTGCGACTCGCGGCTCATGGCTGGATCTTACAAGATTCAGAAACTTATGAAGACAGCGTAGGGTGAGGCCATGAGCTCGCCTGTCATCGCGGTCAGCGGCCTGGTCAAGAAGTTCGGTCAGCTCCGGGCCCTCGACGGCCTCGACCTCACCGTTTCCCCGGGTGAGGTCCACGGCTTCCTGGGCCCCAACGGGGCCGGCAAGTCCACGACCATCCGGTCGCTGCTCGGCCTCCTCGGGATCGACGGCGGGAGCGCCGAGGTCTTCGGGCTCGACCCGTGGAGAGACGCCGTCGCCATCCACCGTCGCCTGGCCTACGTGCCCGGCGACGTGGCGCTCTGGCCGAACCTCACGGGCGGCGAGACGATCGACCTGCTCGTCCGGATGCGTGGGTCCGACCCGGAGGGCAGCCACTCCCGGCGAGAGGAGCTGCTCGACCGCTTCCAGCTCGACCCGACCAAGCGCGGTCGGGCCTACTCCAAGGGCAACCGGCAGAAGGTCGCCCTCGTCGCCGCCTTCGCCACCCGCTCGGACCTGCTCATCCTGGACGAGCCCACCTCGGGCCTCGACCCGCTGATGGAGCAGGCCTTCAACGAGTGCGTGGCCGAGCACACCCGGGCCGGAGCCACGGTCCTGCTCTCCAGCCACATCCTGAGCGAGGTCGAGCGGTTGGCCGATCGCGTGACGATCATCCGGGACGGCCGAGCGGTCGAGTCCGGGACGCTCGCGGAGCTGCGCCACCTGCGGCGCAACAAGGTCCGGGCTGAGGTCTCGGGTCCGGTGCCCGACCTCGGCCGGATCCCGGGGGTGCACGACGTGTCGGTGGAGGGCTCGACCGTGACCTGCTCCGTCGATCCCGAGGGCATGCCCGAGGTGCTCGCGGCCCTCACCGCGGCCCGGGTCCAGGCCTTGACCAGCACCCCACCGACGCTGGAGGAGCTGTTCCTCGACGTCTACCGGACCGACGTCACCGGCACCCGGCGATGAGCACCGCACTCCCGACGACTCGGGCGGTCGGCGCCGGGCTGCTGGTCCGCCTCGCTGCTCGCCGCGACCGCGTCATGGTCCCGGTGTGGCTGGGCGTGCTGCTGCTGGTCTGCCTGGCGTCGGCCGCCGCCGTGCCCGGCCTCTACGCCACCGAGGCAGAGCGGGTGAAGGCCGCCGAGGCGATCAACGCCAGCCCCGGCATCGTGGCGCTCTACGGGCCGATCCTCGACGTCCACAGCACCGGTGAGCTGGCCATGACCAAGATGACCGTGCTCTATGCCGTGTTCGTGGCGATCATGATGCTCTTCGTCGTACGCCGGCACACCCGGCTGGACGAGGAGAACGGCCAGGCCGAGCTGATCGCCGGCACAGCGATCTCCGGTGATGCCCCCTTGGTCGCCGCGCTCACCTTCGGGGCGGGAGTCTCCGTCGTGCTCGGTCTTCTCGCCGCGGCCGTGAACACGGCCGGCGGCCTTCCGCTCGTCGGTTCGCTGGCCTTCGGGGCCTCGTGGGCCGGGATCGGCCTGGTCTCGGCAGGGCTCACCGCCCTGGCCTGCCAGATCTCGCCGAGCTCGCGCACCTGCGCGGGGATCGCTGCCAGCGCCATCGGGCTGCTGTTCGTGCTGCGTGCGGTGGGCGACACGACCGAGGCGGCATGGCTGAGCTGGCTCACCCCGTTCGGCTGGGGCACCCGCCTGCGCGCGTACGCCGACACCCGCTGGTGGGTCCTCCTCCTCTACCCCGCCCTGGCGATCGCCCTGGCGGGAGCCGCCCGGTGGCTGCGCTCGCACCGCGACCTGGGTGCCGGCCTGGTCGCGCCCCGTCCCGGACCGGCCACCGGCTCGCCGCGGCTGGCGGACGCGATCGCCCTGAGCATCCGGGTGCACACGCCGATGCTGGTCGGCTGGACGTTCGGCATGGCCGTGTGCGGACTGGTCTTCGGGGCGATCACCCCCAGCTTCGACGCCTTCGACTCCGGCGGCATCCAGGACATGCTGCAGCGGATCGGGGGTGCCGGCGCCTTCCGCGACACCTTGCTCGGGGCCGTCATCTCTGTCCTGGCCGTGGTGGTGACGTGCTTCGCCATCGCCGTGATCGGTCACGGTGGCAGCGACGAGCACGACGGTCGCACCGAGCAGGTGCTCGCCACGGCCACCTCCCGGTCGCGTGCGTTCCTGGCGACCGCGCTGGTCGCGCTGGTCGCGGCCACGTGGCTGCTGCTGGTCACGGGGGTTGCCCTCGCGCTGGGGGTGGGCAACGACACCGACCACTCCTTCGGCCGCCTGGTGGCCTCGTCGCTGGCCCAGGCACCGGCAGTCTGGACGGTCGTCGCGCTCGCTGTGCTCGGCTTCGCGTTCCGCAGCCGGTGGGCGCTGGCCGGGTGGGGCCTCGTCGTCCTGTTCGCCACGCTGGGTCAGATCGGTGAGCTGCTGGACCTCCCCGGCTGGGTGCTGGACCTGTCGCCCTACTCTCACGCGCCGCGGATGCCCCTCGCGGACTTCGAGGTGCTGCCGGCGATCGTCCTGACGGCCATCACCGGCGTCGTGGTGGTCGCGGCCTGGCAGCGCTACCGCACCCGCGACATCGGGTAGTCAGAGAGCCGGCACCCAGTCGAGCGCGCCGCGGCGGAAGGCCCGGACGGGCAGGCCTGCCGCGCCCGCGGGGATCCGCCCGAGCAGCGGGACGCCGGTGACGCGCGGGAGGTCGACGAGGTTCTGCTCCTCGGCCAGACCGGGACGCTCCGGCCACGCGCCGACCACGACTCCGGCCACGTCCTGCCCGCGGCTCCGGAGGGCCGCCACGGTCAGCTCGGCGTGGTTCAGGGTGCCCAGCCCGGCGCGGGCGACGACCACCCAGCGGGCGTCGTGGGGTGCGACCACGTCGGCCAAGGTGAAGTCGTCACCGAGCCGGACGAGCAGGCCACCGGCCCCCTCGACGAAGGTCACGTCGTGCTCGCGGGCGACGGTGCCGACGAGCTCTTGCTGCTCGGTGAGCGAGGGGAGTCCCAGCCCGGCCACGCGTGCGGCGGTGTCGGGGGCAAGCGGGTCGGGCAGGCGCACTCCCTCGTGGAGGGACACGGCGCCGGCCAGCCGGCGTACCTCGGCCAGGTCGGCGTCCTCCTCCGGCGCCACACCCGTCTGCGCCGGCTTCACCACGGCAACGGTCCGTCCCAGGGACAGCTGCACCGCCGCGAGGGCGGCGGTGACCACGGTCTTGCCGACCTCGGTGTCGGTGCCGGTGACCGCGACGACCTTCACAGCAGGCCGTCCAGCACGCCGACCGCCCGGGCGAGCTCCTCGTCGTCGAGCTGGGCGTGCGCGGTGAGGCGCAGTCGGGAGATGCCGTCGGGGGTCGAGGGGGGACGGAAGCAACCGATGCGTACGCCGTTCACGGCGGCCTTCTCGACGGCGGCCAGCGCCTCGAGGGGACCGGGCATCGGCACGGCCAGCACAGCTCCTGCGGGACCCTCGACGCCGCACGCTCGCGCGAGCTCGGCCGAGATCTCCATCACCCGGTCGACGCGGTCGGGCTCGTCCTCGACCACCCGGAGTGCCGCCAGCGCACCGCCGGCAGCTGCCGGGGCGAGTCCGGTGTCGTAGATGAAGGGGCGGGCACGGTTGACGAGGTGCTCGCGAACGGCGGACGTGGCGAGCACGGCCCCGCCCTGGGCACCCAGCGACTTGCTCAGGGTCAGGGTGCCGACGACGTCGGCGCGACCACCCAGGCCGGCCTGGTGCAGGAGGCCGCGGCCCTCGAGGCCGGCGACCCCGAGGGCGTGCGCCTCGTCGGCGACCAGCACCGCCCCGCGGGCGGCGCAGACCTCGGCGAGCTCGGCCACGGGGGCCGCGTCGCCGAGCACGCTGTAGATCGTCTCGACGAGCACGACCGCGCGCGGCTGCACGCGGCCCGCGAGTGCGGCGTCGACAGCTGCGACGTCGTTGTGGGGGACCACGTGCACGTGCGCGCGGCTGAGCCGGCAGGCGTCGATCATCGAGGCGTGCACGTGGGCGTCCGAGACCACGAGGGTGTCGGCGTCGGTCAGGGCCGCGACTGCCGAGAGGTTCGCGTGGTAGCCGGTCGAGAAGACCAGCGCCGTGGGGAAGCCGGTGAACTCCGCGAGCGCCTGCTCGAGCTCTTCGTGGAGGCGCAGGGTGCCCGTCACCAGCCGGGAGGCACCCGCACCGGCGCCGTACTCCCGGGTGGCAGCGACGGCTCCCTCGACCACGCGTGGGTGCCGCGCCAGCCCGAGGTAGTCGTTGCCGGCGAGGTCGATGATCGGTTCCGAGGGATGCCGCGGCACGAGGCGGCGGGTCAGCCCCGCGTCCTCGCGCTGCTGTGCCTGGCCGGCGAGCCAGTCCTCGAAGTCGCTCACGAGCCCACCACCTCGCAGATGGTCGCGGTGATGGCGTCCAGGTCCTCGTCGGAAGTGACGAACGGCGGCATCGTGTAGACGAGGTTGCGGAACGGCCGCACCCACACCCCACGGTCGAGGGCGAGCTCGGTCGTCTTCTGCACGTCGACCGCCGTGTCGCACTCCACGACCCCGACGGCGCCGAGGGCGCGCACGTCCACCACGCCGGGCTGGTCCTTCGCGGGCGCCAGACCGTGGCGGAGCAGGTTTTCGATGCGGGCCAGGTTGGCGGGGTTGTCGTAGCTCGCGAGCAGGTCGAGGCTCGCGATGGCGACGGCGCAGGCAAGAGGGTTCCCCATGAACGTGGGGCCGTGCATCATCGCGCCTGCGGGGGAGTCGCTCACCCGCTGTGCGACCTCAGCGGTGCACAGGGTGGCGGCCAGGGTGAGGTAGCCACCGGTGAGCGCCTTGCCCACGCAGACGATGTCGGCGCGTTCCTCGAGGCGGTCCTGGGCCAGCGCGGTGCCGGTGCGCCAGAACCCGGTCGCGATCTCGTCGTGGACCACCAGGGCTCCGTGTGCGCGGGCGAGCCGGCTGAGGTGGTCCACGCACCGCGCCGACCAGGGCCGCATCCCACCGGCTCCCTGCAGGAGCGGCTCGACGATCACGGCCGCGATCTCGTGTGCGTGCTGCTCGAACAGGGCGGTGACCTCTCCGGCCCAGGACTCGAAGCCGGCGTCGTCGCGCGGTGGTGCCGGGGCGAAGACGTGCTCGGGGACGATGCCGGCATACATGCTGTGCATGCCACCCTCGGGGTCGCACACGCTCATCGGGGAGAACGTGTCACCGTGGTAGCCGCCGCGGACCGTGAAGAACCTGGTGCGGCCGGTGCCCGCCTGGGCCTGCCAGGCCATCTTCATCGCGACCTCGACCGACACCGATCCGGAGTCGGCGAGGAAGACGTGGGGGAGTCCGGACAGCTCGACCAGGCGGCGCCCGAGATCCACGGCAGGCTGGTGGGTGAGCCCCCCGAACATCACGTGGCTCATCCGGCCGAGCTGGTCGTGGACGGCCGCATCGAGCTCGGGTACGGCGTAGCCGTGGATCGCGCACCACCAGGACGACATCGCGTCGATGACCTCGACCTCGTGGCCGCCGCGTCGCATCCGCAGCCGCACACCGGAGGCGGAGACCACCTCGTGGGCGGCTGCCGGGGAGCTCGCGGACGAGTACGGGTGCCACAGGTGGTCCCGGTCCCAGTCGAGGAGCTGGTCAGCCACTACGCAGCGTCCCGTGCTCGACGCAGGTGGCCGTCCACGACCGCGGGACGACCTGGACCACCATCCGGCGCCGGCACTGCGCGCAGTACCTCGGCGGCTCGAGCGCGAGCCGCGCCACGCAGGCCTCGTGGCCTCCCTCGGACAGGCCGCGCCCGCAGTGCCCGCAGTACCCGACCCCGGTCGTCATGGCGTCAGATCTGCTCACTCAGGGCCTTGATGGGCATCTTGAGGTCGTCGAGCAGCGCGAGGTCCTCTTCCGGGTCGCGGCCCAGGGTGGTCAGGTAGTTGCCGACGATGACCGCGTTGATGCCGCCGAGCAGGCCGTCGCGGGTGCCCAGATCACCCAGGGTGAGCTCGCGGCCGCCGGCGTACCTCAAGATCGTGCGCGGCATCGCCATCCGGAACGCCGCGATGGTGCGCAGCGCGTCCTTGCTGTCCATCAGCGGCAGGTCACCGAACGGGGTGCCCGGGCGGGGGTTGAGGAAGTTCAGCGGCACCTCGTCGGGCTGGAGCGCGGCCAGCTGAGCGGCAAGCTCGGCGCGCTGCTCGACGGTCTCGCCCATGCCGACCAGGCAGCCGCAGCACAGCTCCATGCCGGAGTTGCGGACCATCTCGCAGGTCTCCCAGCGCTCCTCCCAGGAGTGGGTGGTCACCACGTGGGGGAAGTAGGAGCGCGCGGCCTCGAGGTTGTGGTTGTAGCGGTGCACGCCCATGGAGACGAGGTCGTCGACCTGCTCCTGGGTGAGCATGCCGAGCGAGGCGGCGACCTCGATGTCGACGGCCTCCTTGATCGCCTTGACGCCCTCGCGCATCTGGCTCATCAGGCGCTCGTCGGGTCCGCGGACGGCGGCGACGATGCAGAACTCGCTGGCTCCCGTGGCCGCGGTCTGCTCGGCGGCCTTGACCAGCTCGGGGATGTTCAGCCACACCGAGCGCACCGGCGAGGTGAACTGCCCGCTCTGGCTGCAGAAGTGGCAGTCCTCGGGGCAGCCGCCGGTCTTCAGCGAGACGATGCCCTCGACCTCGACCTCGGGACCACACCACTTCATGCGTACGGCGTGGGCGAGCTCGAGCAGGTCGGGGAGCAGCTCGTCCGGCGAGGTCAGCACAGCCAGGATCTGCTCTTCGCTGAGCCCCTCACCGCGCTCGAGAACCTGCTCACGGAGGTCGGCCAGCTGGCTCGCGTCGTCAAGGGTCGGCTCGGTGTGCACAGACATGGCAGTCATTGTTGCCCACGTGGGACGCGGCGGCGCGACACGGGTGAGTACTGGACGGTCACCTGCCCCGGCAGCCCTCGGTCAGCCCCTGCGGAACGCCCGCAGGTGCAGCTCCTTCATCTCCTCCACCAGCTCCGGGTCCGGCCCGAGGACGGGCAGACCGGGCAGGACCTCGCTGACGCCGAGCGTCACCACCGGCGAGGGGCCGGCACCCCACGCGCTCCGCCACTCGTCGAGCTGACGGGACGAGACCGCGAACACGATCGGGCCGAGCCCGACCCAGCCGTGCGCCGCCGAGCACATCGCGCAGTGCTCGCCGGAGGTGTAGACCGTCGAGCGCGCGCGATCCTCGCCCGTGAGGTGCTCACCCGCCCAGAGGGCGAGGTCGATCTCGGGGTGGGCGAGCGGCTGCCCGGTGCGTTCCCGGTTGCGTCGCTCGGCCAGCACCCTCCCGTCGGGGCCGACCAGGACGGACCCGAACGGGTCGTCCCCGGCGCCGAGCGCCTCACGTGCCAGCTCGACGCAGCGGCGCAGGTGGCGTCGATGGGTCTCGTCGAGGGTCATGACGCTCACAGGTTGTCGGTGGCGAAGGTGTCGCAGGACTTGATCGTGCCCTGCTGGAGGCCCCGGTCGAACCAGCGCACCCGCTGGGCGGCCGAGCCGTGGGTGAACGAGTCGGTGTCGACCCGGCCCGACGAGCGCTTCTGGATGCGGTCGTCGCCGACCGCCTGGGCCGCGTCGATCGCGCGCTTGATGTCGTCCTGGTTGAGCTCGGAGATGATCTGCTCGCCCTGGGCGTCGGTCGTCTCCTGCGCGCCCTTGGCCCAGACCCCGGCGAGGCAGTCGGCCATCAGCTCGACGCGGACGGCGTCGCTCTTCGGCCCACGCTGCGTGCGGATCCTGCCCGAGGACGCCGAGCTGGTCCTCGACGTGGTGGCCGTACTCGTGGGCGATCACGTAGCCGATCGCGAACGGTCCACCGGCGGCTCCCAGCTGCCCCTCGAGCATGTCGTCGAAGAAGGTGGTGTCGAGGTAGACCAACTGGTCGTTGGGGCAGTAGAACGGCCCCATCTCGGCGCTTGCGGCGCCGCACCCCGAGTCCGTGGAGCCCTGGAAGCGCACGGTCTTGACCACGTCGTAGGGCTTGCCGGTCTGGTCGGGGTAGGCCTTCGACCAGAAGCCCTGCACCGAGTTGGTGAACAGGTCGACCGCGCACTCCTCGGACTTGTTGGCGTCTGCGCCGGTCTGGCAGTTGTTCGCCGAAGGCGTGTCGGTTCCGCCGCCGCCGTCGGAGCCGCCGAGGACGTCGAGGCCGGTGCACTGGGTGAGGACCACGAACAGCACGACGACCACGATGGTGCCGAGGCCGACCTTGCCGCCGCCTCCTCCCGGCATCGGCATCCGCATGCCGCCACCACCACGTCCGCCGCCGCTCCGGGTCTCGATCTGGCTCTGGTCGATCCTGGCTTTCGGGTTGAACCGCATCGCCTGCGTCCTTTCCGCCCCTTACGCCCTCGTAGACTAGGGGTGCGTGGTCGGAGTACCCCGCCGCGGTGCCCCTCATCAGGTGGCGCCGACCCAACTGCGAAAGCCCTGTCGTGATCACTGTGTCCAAGCTCGAGGTGCGTGCCGGCGCGCGCCTGCTGATGGACGACGTGTCCTTCCGGATCGCCGCGGGGGACCGGATCGGCCTGGTCGGGCGCAACGGGGCCGGCAAGACCACCTTGACGAAGATCCTGGCCTCCGAGGCGCTCCCGGCGAGCGGAACGGTCACGTCCTCGGGAACGGTCGGCTATCTCCCGCAGGACCCGCGCACCGGTGACCTCGAGGTGCTCTCGCGCGACCGGATCCTGTCGGCGCGAGGCCTCGACTCCGTCGTACGCCGCCTGCGGGACTCCGAGACCGAGATGGGCAGCGACGACCCGTTCATCCGCGACCGGGCGATGCGCCGCTACGAGACGGCCGACGCCGAGCTGCACGCGGCCGGAGGCTACTGCGGCCGAGGCCGAGGCGGCGCAGATCGCGGCGTCGCTCGGGATCGAGGAGCGCCTGCTCGGCCAGCCGCTGCGCACCCTCTCCGGTGGACAACGCCGACGCGTCGAGCTGGCCCGCATCCTGTTCTCGGGCGCGGAGACGCTGCTGCTCGACGAGCCCACCAACCACCTCGACGCCGACTCCATCGGGTGGCTGCGCGAGTTCCTGCGCAACCACAAGGGCGGCCTGGTGGTGATCTCCCACGACGTCGGTCTGCTGGAGGCGTGCGTCAACCGGGTGCTGCACCTCGACGCCAACCGCGCCGTGATCGACATCTACAACATCGGCTGGAAGGCCTACCTCGCCCAGCGCGAGACCGACGAGAAGCGCCGCAAGCGCGAGCGGATGAACGCCGAGAACAAGGCGAAGACGCTCACCGACCAGGCCAACAAGATGCGCGCCAAGGCCACCAAGGCGCAGGCGGCGCAGTCGATGCTCAAGCGCGCCGAGCAGCTGATGGAGGGCATCGAGGGGGAGCGCAAGGCCGATCGCGTGGCCAAGATCAAGTTCCCCTCACCCGCGCCGTGCGGCAAGACCCCGCTCACCGCCAGCGAGCTCTCCAAGACCTACGGGTCGCTCGAGGTGTTCACCGACGTCGACCTCGCCGTCGACAAGGGCAGCCGGGTGGTCATCCTCGGGCTCAACGGTGCCGGGAAGACCACGCTGCTGCGCATCCTGGCCGGCGTCGACAGCCCGGACACCGGCAAGGTCGAGCCGGGGCACGGGCTGAAGATCGGCTACTACGCGCAGGAGCACGAGACCCTGGACACCACCCAGAGCGTGCTGCAGAACCTGCACTCAGCAGCACCGCAGCTCACCGACACCGAGGCCCGCTCGGTGCTCGGGTCGTTCCTGTTCTCCGGCGACGACGCCAACAAGCCCGCGTCGGTCCTCTCCGGTGGTGAGAAGACCCGGCTGGCGCTGGCCATCCTGGTGGTCTCCAGCGCCAACGTGCTGCTGCTCGACGAGCCGACCAACAACCTCGACCCGGCCTCCCGCGAGGAGGTGCTGGCCGCGATCCGGACCTACGCCGGCGCGATCGTGCTGGTGACCCACGACGAGGGCGCCGTACACGCGCTCGAGCCGGACCGGGTGCTGATCCTGCCCGACGGCGTCGAGGACCTCTGGACGCCGGACTACGCGGACCTGGTGGCGCTGGCCTGAGCGGTTCTCGTCTTGCCGGCTCCGGGACGTCATCCGACGTGGTCGTCCCGGCGACTGGGACGTATGACGTTGCGCGGGACGTCATCCGACGTGGCGGCCGGAACGACCAGATCGTATGACGTCCCGCCCGCTCTCAGAGCCCGTCGACGAAGCCTGCGGATGGCCGCGTCGTAGGCATCGGGATCTGCGTTCCACGAGCGCACGTGCTCGACGCCCTTGGTCTCCACCAGCGTGACCAGGTCCTTCTTCTCGCGGGCCAGCTGCCGGCTGGTCGCGATCGGCACCGTGGTGTCGGCGGTGCCGTGGAAGACCAGCGCCGGCTCCGCGAGCCACGAGACGTCGTCGAGGTAGTCGATCGAGTCCCAGTCGAGGTCGTAGCGGAAGGCCGCCAGCCGTGCGGCGACCGCGGTCAACGAGCCGGGCACGCCGCCGACCAGCGGAAGGTCGAGCTGCTCGGCGCCGAACTCCACCGTCCTGCGGAAGTCCAGCATCGGCGCGTCGAGCACGACCCCGGTCACCGGGATGTCCTTCGTTCGGTGGTGACGCAGGTAGGACGCGACGATCCCGCCGCCCATGCTGTCGGCGCCGAGCACGACCGCGGTGGCGCCGTGGTCCGCGGCGTAGGCGACGGCGCCCGCGAGGTCGCGCCACTCGGTGCGGCCGTACTGGTAGTAGTCCGACGGGTCCCGGGGCCGGTGCGGGTCGTTGCGGTAGGTGATGTCGAGCGAGGGCAGACCGGCCGCCGCGGTGGCGCGGGTCATCCGGAACATCTCCATCCGGGACCCGCCCTTGCCGTGCACCAGGATCGCCCAGGTCTTCTGCACGCCCGGCGGCCCGCCGGCACTGCCCGGGGCACCGGCACTGCCGGGGACGAACCACGCCGGGAACCGGCCCAGCGGTGAGGTGTAGTCGATGGTCCGCACCGAGGCTCCGAGCGCGAACGTCGGGTCGTCGGGGAACGCGACCAGGTCGATCTCGGCCCGCGTGCCGCGAGCGGGCGCCGTGCCGGTGAGGACCTCGAAGCGGCGTACGACACCCGCCTGACCCTTCGAGCGCACCGGACCGGAGACCTGGCCGTAGCCGCCCTTCCACTTCAGGCCGTACGTCGAGGGCGCGTCGAGCATCGCGCGTTCCTTCGCGTCGGTCGAGCGGATGGCGATGGCGCCGTCGCCCTGCGGAGTCAGGGTCAGGTTGCGCTCGACCGGGTAGGGCTTGACCTCGAGCCCGTCGGAGTGGATCCGGCCCGAGAAGTACCACCCGCCACCGGCGTACACCACCACCAGCAGGACGAGGACCGCCACCAGCACCCACCGGAGCCACCGCAGCCGCGACTTCCTCGGGGTCGCGCTCGTCTGGGTCACGCGGTCAGTCAACACCCGGGGCCGTCCTAGAGTTCGCCCCATGCCATTTCCGTCCGACTCCGACCTGCACGCCGCCGGCCTCCTCGTGGCCCATGACGGCTCCGTCCTCACCATCACCCTCGACAAGCCGGACCGGCGCAACAGCCAGACCCCGCGGATGTGGCACGCCCTCGCGGCGATCGGGGACACGCTGCCCGACGAGGTGCGGGTCGTGGTCGTCAGGGGAGCCGGCGACTGCTTCTCCGCAGGCATCGACACCCGCCTGCTCGGACCCGACGGCATCGAGGGGGAGGAGTCCGTCGCGGAGCTGATGCAGGCCGGCGACCAGGAGATCATCGACACCATCGACGGCTACCAGCGCGGCTTCACCTGGCTCGCCGACCCGCGGATCGTCTCGGTGGCCGCGGTGCACGGCTACGCGATCGGGGCGGGCTTCCAGCTGGCCCTGGCCTGCGACCTCAGGGTGGTCGCCGACGACGTGAGGTTCTGCATGAAGGAGCCTGCGCTGGGCCTGGTGCCCGACCTGGCGGGAACAAAACCGCTCGTCGAGCTTGTTGGGGCTTCGCGGGCGCTGGAGATCTGCGCCACTGCGAGACACGTCGAGGCCGACGAGGCCCGTCAGCTGGGCATCGCTACAGCCGTCTGCCGGCGAGGCGACCTGGACGTGACCACCTCGGACCTGGTCGAGGCCCTCCTCAGCAGCAACGCCGGGGCGGTTCGCGAGACGAAGGCACTGCTGCAGCACGCAGCGGACCGGGACCTCGAGACGCAACGGCTGGCCGAGCGCGAAGCTCAGGTCCGCAGGTTCCGCGAACTTGTCGGAGGGACCTGAGAAACTCACCTAGTCGGAAGGGGACGCCATGAGTGGGATGAGCCCCTGGGCCATGCTCGGATCGGCTCGACGCGACCGCTCCGTGGTCGAGCAGAAGCTCTCACGCGAGACCGTTCGCCGGGTCGTCGGCTTCGCGCTGCCGCACCGTGCGCTGATCGCCTCCTTCCTGTTCTTCGTCGTCCTCGACGCGGGACTGGTCGTGGTCAACCCGCTGCTGATCAAGCACCTCCTCGACGACGGCGTGATCGGCAAGAACGCGAGCCTGGTGCTGTGGCTCGCGCTCGCCATGGCCGTCACCTCGATCCTGGACGCGGCGCTCGGGGTGGCCAGCGGCTACCTCTCCTCCCGCATCGGCGAGAGCCTGATCTTCGACCTGCGCACCCAGGTGTTCGCCCACGTCCAACGGATGTCCTTGGCGTTCTTCACCCGCACGCAGACCGGCGCCCTGGTGTCCCGGCTCAACAACGACGTCATCGGGGCCCAGCGCGCGTTCACCTCGACCCTGTCGAGCACGGTGTCCAACTCGATCAGCGTGGTCGTCGTGGGCATCACCATGTTCACGCTCAGCTGGCAGGTCACGCTGGCCTGCCTCGCCCTGTTCCCCCTGCTGCTGATCGCCTCGAGGTGGGTGGGTCGACAGATCAGTGGCCTGACCCGGCGCCAGATGGACGGCAACGCCGACCTGGGCAACCTGATGACCGAGCGGTTCAACGTCGGCGGTGCGCTGCTGCTCAAGCTGTTCGGCCGTCGTGACGAGGAGGACGCCAAGTACGCCGAGAAGGCCGGCCTCGTCCGCGACCTCGGCATCCGCATCTCGCTGATCACGCGGATCTTCATGGCGATGATGCTGCTGATCCCTGCCCTGGCCACGGCGCTGGTCTACGGCATCGGCGGCACCCTGGCGATCAACGGGACGCTGACCATCGGCACCCTGACCGCCCTGGCCACGCTGCTGCTGCGCCTGCTCGGGCCCCTCCAGGGGCTGTCCAACGTCCGGGTGGACGTGATGACCGCCCTGGTGAGCTTCGACCGGGTCTTCGAGGTCCTCGACCTCCCCTCGACCGTGGTCGAGAAGCCCGGCGCGGTGAGCGTGCCCCGCACGGCGTCGCGCGTGGAGTTCGACCGCGTCGACTTCACCTACCCCCGGGCCGAGGACGTCTCGCTGGCGAGCCTGGAGACGGTCGCGCGGGTCGAGAGCCGGGAGCACGGGCAGGTCCTGCACGGCGTGAGCTTCACCGCCGAGCCCGGGCAGATGATCGCCCTCGTGGGCCCGTCCGGTGCCGGCAAGACCACGATCACCCACCTCGTCGCCCGGCTCTACGACGTCACCGCGGGCGAGGTCCGGGTCAGTGGACACGACGTCCGCGACGTCACGCTGCAGTCCCTCGAGGACGCGGTCGGCTACGTCACCCAGGACGCGCACATGTACCACGACACCATCGGTGAGAACCTCCGCTACGCCGCCCCCGACGCCACCGACGAGGAGATCTGGGCGGCCCTCGAGTCGGCCCGGATCGCCCCGCTGGTCCGGGCGATGCCCGACGGCCTCGGCACGGTGGTCGGCGACCGTGGTTACCGGCTCTCGGGTGGCGAGCGGCAACGGCTGGCGATCGCGCGACTGCTGCTCAAGGCGCCCGGCATCGTCGTACTCGACGAGGCGACCGCACACCTCGACTCCGAGTCCGAATACGCCGTGCAGCGCGCGCTCGACCAGGCCCTCGAGGGACGCACCTCGCTGGTGATCGCCCACCGGCTCTCGACCGTGCGCAACGCCGACGAGATCCTCGTCGTCGACGACGGTCGCATCGTGCAGCGCGGCACCCACAGCCAGCTGCTGGCCGAGGGCGGCCTCTACGCCGACCTCTACCGGACCCAGTTCGTGGAGGACGCGGCCCAGCCTGACCCGGTGTCCTAGGGTTCGGTGCATGGACCTCGGGCTCACGGATCGCGTCTTCATCGTCACCGGCGGAGCGCGCGGCCTGGGTCGCGCCACTGCCGACCTGCTCGTCGCCGAGGGGGCACGCGTCGTGCTCTCCGGGCGCAGCCAGGAAAGCCTGGACGCGGCGGTGGCGGAGCTCGGTGACGGCGCCATCGCCCGGGTCGGCGACAACGCCGACCCGGAGACCGCCGAGCGGCTCGTGGGGGCAGCCCTGGACCGCTGGGGCCATCTCGACGGCGCCCTGATCTCCGTGGGTGGGCCCCCGACCGGCACGGTGATGGACACCCCCGACGAGGCGTGGACGAGCAGCTTCGAGTCGGTGTTCGTCGGCGGCCTCCGGGTGGCGCGTGCGGTCGCGAGGGCGATCGACGGTCCTGGCTCGATCGCCTTCGTGCTCTCCAGCTCGGTGAAGGCACCCATCCCCAACCTGGCCGTCTCCAACGGCCTGCGCCCCGGCCTGGCGATGGCCGCCAAGACCCTCGCCGACGAGCTCGGACCACGCGAGATCCGGGTCAACGGCCTGCTGCCGGGTCGGGTCGGCACCGAGCGTGTCGACGAGCTCGACGCCGCGAGCGGCGACGCCGAGGCGTCGCGGGCCAAGGCGATCGCCGGGATCCCGCTCGGTCGCTACGGGCGCCCCGAGGAGTTCGGAGCCGCTGCCGCGTTCCTGCTCAGCCCCGCGTCATCCTTCATCAGCGGGACGATGCTGCCCGTGGACGGCGGCATGCTCCGGGGCCTCTGAGCGCGTGCCTCGCCGGCGCTGCGCACGCCGCTGACGCAGCTCGTCCCAGGCGAGGTAGCAGAAGCCGAAGATCGCGAGCGCGCCGAAGAACCACCACTGCAGGCCGTAGAAGAAGTGCGGCCCGTTGCTGGTGTCGTCGGGCAGCTCGACCGCCTCGAGGGCCTCTGCGGGGCGAGGGCTCTCTGCCGAGAGGTCGACGAAGCCGCGGTAGAGCGGATAGGGCATCACCTCGGCGAGCCGGGTCGAGGAGACCGCCCGGGTCGAGAGGTCGCTGACGCTGGTGGCGCTCCCGGTCGCGTCGCGGCGTACCCACCCGGTGACCGTGACCTGCCCGTCGCTCACCGCGGGGAGCTCGGGCCGGCTGGCGCCGGAGTTCGTCGTGGACATCCAGCCGCGGTCGACCAGCACGGCTGGACCGGCGGCAGTGACCAGGGGAGTGACGATGTCGACCCCGGCGGCCGAGTCGCGGGTCTGGTACTTCAGCACGACGGTGTGCCGGTCGTCCCAGGTGCCGTGCACGGTGACCCGCCGCCACTCGTCCTGCGACGTCGGGGCGCGGTCGGGGGAGAGCACGTCGTCGACCGGCACCGGTGGAGCATGCAGGTTGGTCGCCACGATCTTGTTCTCGACCTTGCGCTCGTCGAGACGGTGGAACTGCCACTGGCCCAGCAGGGAGGCCCCCCAGGCCAGGAGGACCACCGTGAGGGCGAACAGCACCCAGCGGCGGCTCAGCAGGAATCTCACGCCGCAACGGTAGTTCGTTGCGCACGTCCCTAGACTGGCCGGGTGAGTACTTCGATGCCGGACTCGGGACTGGTCGACACCTATGGGCGCGTCGCCACGGATCTGCGTGTCTCCCTGACCGACAGGTGCAACCTGCGCTGCAACTACTGCATGCCGGCCGAGGGCCTCGACTGGCTGCCCACGGAGGAGACGCTCACCGACGACGAGGTCGTGCGGCTGGTCCGCATCGGTGTGGAGCACCTCGGCATCCGCGAGGTCCGGTTCACCGGTGGCGAGCCACTCCTGCGTCGCGGTCTCGCGGGGATCGTCGAGCGCACCAAGGCGCTGGAGCCGGCCCCTGAGGTGTCGCTCACGACGAACGCCCTCGGCCTCTCGCGCACGGCGGGCACACTGGCCGCCGCCGGACTCGACCGCGTCAACGTCAGCCTCGACACGATCAGGGCCGACGTCTTCCACCAGATCACGCGGCGGGACCGGCTCCAGGACGTGCTCGACGGGCTGGAGGCCGCCAAGCTCGCCGGACTCGGGCCGATCAAGGTCAACGCGGTGCTCCTGCGCGGTGTCAACGACGTGCACGCCCCCGAGCTGCTGCGCTGGTGCCTCGATGAGGGCTACCAGCTCCGCATCATCGAGCAGATGCCCCTGGACGCCCAGCACGGCTGGTCCCGCGAAGGGATGATCACCGCCGAGGAGATCTTCGCGTTCCTCGACACCGAGTTCACCCTGACCCCCGACCCCGAGCACCGTGGCAGCGCCCCGGCCGAGACCTTCCTCGTCGACGGCGGCCCCGCCACGGTGGGAGTGATCGCGTCGGTCACCCGACCGTTCTGCGGCGACTGCGACCGCGTGCGGCTCACGGCCGACGGCCAGGTCCGCAACTGCCTCTTCGCCCGCGAGGAGTCCGACCTCCGGCGCGCGCTCCGCGGCGACTCCACCGACGAGGAGATCGCCGACCAGTGGCGCCTCGCGATGATGACCAAGCGCCCCGGCCACGGCATCGACGACACCACCTTCCTGCAGCCCACCCGGCCCATGTCGGCCATCGGCGGCTAGCCAGTTCCCCGAGAGGGGGATCTTGGTTGGCTGTGGTTCGCCGAGAGGGCGATCTTGGTTGGCCCGGGTTCGCCGAAAGGGCGATCTTGGTTGGCTGTGGTTCGCCGAAAGGGCGATCTTGGTTGCTCAGGGCACGCCCAGCGGGCAGTTTTGGCCAACCAGAAGTGCCCGGTCGGCGTACTCCGACCAACCAGAAGTGCCCGGTCGGCGAACTAGTGGGGCGCGATCTCCTTGAGGAACTGCCTCGCGGCGAGGAAGTCGGCGAGGCTCTGGCGGTGGTCGTCGCAGGCGAGCCACACCTTGCGGCGCTCGGGGGTGTGCAGCTTGGGGTTGTTCCAGCGCAGCTCGTGGGTGGCGGGGGCCGAGCAGCCGCGCGCCGAGCAGAGGTCGGGGCCGTCGGGGCCCTGAGGGAGATCGGTCACGCGCCCAGCTCGCGGTGCCCCTGGTCGGGCGGCACGAGGTCGGCACCCTCGATCCGGGGAGCGGCGACGTTGGCCATCACGACGGCGACGTAGGGCAGGAAGAACGCCCCCACGACCAGCACCCAGCGCAGCCAACCGTCGACGACGACAGCGCCGATGAAGCAGGCGGTCCGGATCGCCATCGAGAAGACATAGCGACGCCGACGACGGTCGATGTCGTCGTGGTGACTGGTGGGCGCGGTGGTGATGCGGACCGGTTCGGCCTCACGGCGCGCCCTTCGGGGTGCGGCCACCTTCTCAGCCTACGTCGCACGCAAGACGCCCCAGACCTCACCCGGCGCAGGCATGGCATTCTGGACCAGTCCTCAGCCCGCCAGCTCCCAGGAGTACGCCGTGTCCAACCGCACCTACCGCGTCACCGAGATCGTCGGCACCTCACCCGACGGGATCGACCAGGCAATCCGCAATGCCGTCGAGCGCGCCGCCCTGACGCTGCGCCACGTCGACTGGTTCGAGATGACCCAGGTGCGCGGGCAGGTCAAGGACGGCACCGTGGAGCACTTCCAGGTCGGCCTGAAGGTCGGGTTCCGCCTCGAGGACGACTGAGGCCATGTCTGACCAGGCGACCGCCCTGGTCGAGCTGCGGGTCCTCGAGGGACCGAACCTCTACTTCCCGAGGGCCGCGATCAAGCTGACCCTCGACGTCACCGCGCTGGCCCAGGCCCCGGAACCCGACGTACGCCGGCTCGCGGAGCGTCTCGGCATCCGTTCCCTGCGGGCCGACGCGCCGATGAGCGAGTTCCGTCAGCGTTCGCTGGCCCGACTGCTGACCCGGCTCGTCCGGCGGGTCGCTGCTGAGTCGGGCACCACCCGTCTCGGCGTACGCGTGCGACCCACCTCCCAGCCCGAGCGCATCGTGGTGGCCTATCCCTGGCGCGACCGCAACCGCGCGCGGGCGCTGGGCGAGGCCGTCGCCTCGGTCATCGACGGTCTCGGCACCACCACCGACGTCGGCACCCTCGTCGAGGACGCCGCACGCCACGTCGCGCAGACCGAGCGTGGCCCCGGCCCCACGACGATCCGCCCCAGGGTCCCGGTCGTCGCGGTCACCGGCACCAACGGCAAGACCACGACCTCGCGGATGATCGCCCACATCGCCCGTGAGTCGGGCCACCTGGTCGGCTGGTCCAACACCGACGGCATCTACGTCGACGGGGTGCAGGTCGAGGAGGGGGACTACTCGGGGCCGTCGGGTGCCGGGCGGGTGCTCGCACACCGCGAGGTCGACTTCGCCGTGACCGAGACGGCTCGCGGCGGCATCCTGCTCAAGGGCATCGGCCTGGTCAGCAACGACGTCTCGGTCGTGACCAACGTGTCCGCCGACCACCTCGGCATGCAGGGCATCGACACCGTCGACCAGCTCGCCGAGGTGAAGGGCGTGGTGCCACGGATCACCAAGAAGACCGGGTGGGCGGTGCTCAACGCCGACGACCCCCGGGTGTTCGCGATGCGTCTGACGACCCCGGCACGTCCCTGGGTGTTCTCCCGCGACTTCGGGTCGCCCGGGATCCGCGAGGTCCTCAACGGCCACGGCCGCGCCACCACGATCATCGACGGCTGGATCACCGTCCTCGAGGGCAACGGCGCGGACTCCCTGGTCGAGGTGGTCGACGTGCCGATGACGCTGAGCGGCCTGTCCCACTTCAACGTGGAGAACGCCCTCGCGGCGGCGTCTGCCGCACTCGCCGCGGGCATCGACCGCGAGCACGTCATCGCCGGACTGAAGTCCTTCCTCCCCGACGCCGAGCACAACCCCGGCCGGATGAACATCTTCACGCTGGGCGAGATCTCGGTCGTGATGGACCTCGCCCACAACGAGGCCGGGCTCGAGGCGATGATCGAGATCATGCGTGGAGTCCGCGCCCCCGGCCGCCGGCTCCTCCTCGGACTCGGGGCGGTCGGCGACCGGCAGGACGACCTGCTGGAGATGCTCGGCGAGATCGCTGCCCGTGACGCCGACGTGGTGGCGATCGGCCACAAGGAGAAATACCTGCGCGGGCGCACCACCGAGGAGCTCGAGGGCTTTCTCCGTGCTGGCGCGGAACGGGTGGGCATCACCGACATCGAGGCCTACCCGACCGAGCTCGACTCGCTCCAGGCCCTGCTCAAGCAGGCGGAGCCCGGCGACGTGGTGGGGCTGATGTGTCACGCCGAGCGTCGCCAGGTCTATGACTGGCTGGCCTCCCAGGGGGCCACCGCCGACACCCCGGAGCAACTGCGGGCGAAGGTCCAGCGTGCCGCCGGCCGGGCCTGATTCCGACAGCGCGCTCCTGCGCCGCGGCACCGCCCACGGCCGCGTCGTCATCGGCACCCTGACCCTCGGTTCCGGGATCGCCATCCTCGACGGCACCGTCGTCAACATCGCGTTGCGGCGCATCGGCATCGACCTCGGGGCGTCGCTGGCCCAGCTGCAGTGGATCTCCAACGGCTACCTGCTCAGCCTGGCCTCGCTGATCCTGGTCGGGGGTGCTCTCGGCGACCGCCTGGGCAGGCGACGCGTCTACCTGTCCGGTGTCGCCGGGTTCGCGCTGTGCAGCGCCTTGTGCGCCTTCGCCCAGACCCCCACCCAGCTGGTGGCGTTCCGCATCCTCCAGGGAGTCGCCGCTGCGCTGCTCACACCAGGCGCGCTGTCGATCATCCAGTCGTCCTTCCGCCAGGAGGACCGCGCCGGGGCGATCGGCACCTGGGCCGGCATGTCCGGCATCGCGGTCGCACTGGGGCCGTTCGTGGGTGGTCTGCTGGTCGTGCACGCGGGATGGCGCTGGGTCTTCGCGATCAACCTCCCGTTGTGCGCGATCGTGCTCCTGCTCGGCTCCCGGCTCCCCGAGTCGAGGGACGAGGACGCGCCGCGGCACTTCGACTACCGGGGCGCACTCAGCGGGATCGTGGCGCTCGGCGTGTCGACGTACGTGCTCACCTCGTGGCCTCAGCTGTCCCCGTTCGTCATCGTCGCGGCCTGCGTCCTCGTGGTGGCCGCGGTCTGGGCCTTCATCGTCTTCGAGGAACGGCCGGGCGCGATGGCGCCGTTGTCGATGTTCCGCTCGCGCACGTTCAGCGCCGCCAACCTGATGACGCTCCTGGTGTACGGCGCCCTCGGCGCGGTGCTGTTCTTCCTCGTCCTCCAGCTCCAGGTCACGCTCGGGTACGACGCCGTCCAGGCCGGTGTGGCCACCCTGGTGCTGCCGCTGACGATGCTGCTGCTCTCCGCCCGCACCTCGATCATCGCGGCTCGCATCGGTCCTCGGCTGCCGATGACGATCGGGCCGATCGTCTGCGCCGCCGGGGCGTTGCTGCTCAGTGGCCTCGATCAGGACTCGTCCTACTGGACGGGTGTCTACCCGGGCGTGCAGGTGTTCTCGCTCGGCCTCGTGATGCTGGTCTCACCGCTCACGGTGGCCGTGCTGGCGGCCGTGCCGGGCAACCACGCCGGGGTCGCGAGCGGCGTCAACAACGCCGTTGCCCGCGCGGGCGGGCTGCTCTCGGTGGCGGCGCTGCCCGCGATCGTCGGCCTGTCGGGCGAGGAGTACCGCGACCCCGTCGCACTGACGTCGGGATTTCACCAGGCACTGCTGCTCTGTGCAGGAATGCTGGTCGTCGGCGGCGTGGTGTCGTGGTTCGGGCTGCACGAGGTGGGCAGGCTGCAGGAGACTGGCCGTCCACCCATCGAGGAGACCCACAGAGCATGAGCACCCCCCATGACCGATGACAACAGCCGCCTCGCCGTGCTGATCGACGCCGACAACACCTCGCCGAAGCTGATCAAGGAGATGTTCGAGGAGCTGGCCGGCTACGGCACGATCACGGTCAAGCGCGCCTACGGCGACTGGACCAACCAGCACCTCTCCGGCTGGAAGGACCACCTGCTGGCCAACGCCATCTCCCCGCAGCAGCAGTTCGCCTACACCGCGGGCAAGAACGCCACCGACTCAGCGCTGATCATCGACGCGATGGACCTGCTCTACTCCGGCAACGTCGAGGGCTTCGCGATCGTGTCCAGCGACAGCGACTTCACCCCGCTCGCGACGCGGCTCCGTGAGTCGGGCAAGCGGGTGATCGGTGTCGGCCAGCGCAAGACCCCGAAGGCGTTCGTCGAGGCGTGCGAGAAGTTCGTGTTCCTCGAGGTGCTGATGGGCGAGACGGAGAAGTCGGCGCCGGAGCCGACCACCAGGGACGACCAGCCGCGCGCCATCCAGAGCGTGCTCACCAAGGCACTGAACAAGGTCGACTCCGACGACGACGACTGGTCGTCCCTCGGCTCGCTGGGCAACCACCTCAACCGGACCGACCCGTCCTTCGACGCTCGGACCTACGGGTTCGCCAAGCTCAGCGACCTGGTCAAGGCCCAGCCGTTCGTGGAGACCAAGACCGTCACCGGCTCCAGCGGTCGCGGCCAGCTGTGGGTGCGGCTCAAGCGGCGTCGCTCCACCTCCGATGGGTCGGCCGACAAGGCACCCGCGGAGAAGGCGCCGGCGAAGAAGGCGACCAGGAAGGCTGCGAAGAAGTCTCAGGCCTCCGACGGCGGCGTGTAGTCCGGGTCCGCGACGGGGGTGTCGTCCCCGCCCGCCGACGCTCCCGGCTGGGCCATCGGGGACCAGTTCTCCAGCTCGGACATCACCAGCGGGTGCTGGTCGACGCAGACCACGAGCAGGTCGCCGCGGTTGGCGCGGCTCATCGCGTGGTGGACCGCCTTGATCTCGTCGTGGATGACCTCGAGCTGCTTGCAGCGGACGCCGCGGTCCATCGCGCGGCGTACGCCCTCGGCCACCAGGGTCGAGGTCTCGCCACGGGCGCGCTTGCGGAGGGCGACGTCCTCGCGGACGATCACCACGTCGAAGTGCTCCGCCGCGACCTCGCCGAGCTCACGCATGTCCTCGTCGCGCCGGTCGCCCGCGGTGGCGATGACGCCGATCCGCGACGGCTTGCCGAGCTCGCTCCCGGAGTCGAGTCCCTCACCGATGCGGTCGACGAAGTCGCCGAGCGCCCGCATGCCCGGGGCGTTGTGGCAGTAGTCGACGATCACGTTGACCCCGTTGACCTCGATCTCGTTGAGGCGTCCGGGGGAGAGGTAGTAGCTCGTCGAGAAGGTGCGCAGACCCTGACGGATGTCGTGCAGCGGGGCACCGACCGCGAAGGCAGCGGCGGCGGCCGCCAGGGAGTTCTGCACGTTCATCCGCGCGCGACCGGAGAAGGTCGCGGGCAGCAGGTGGGTGAACGCGAGCTGCATGTCGCGCGCCCCGTGGCGTACGACGATCATCTCGCCGCGCTCGGTCTTCTGGAGCACCAGCGCCTTCCCGCCACGGCGGCAGTGCGCGTCGATCATGTCGCGCTCCTCCGAGCCGGGTTCGGCCATCGAGAACCAGACGACCTGGCCCGAGCAGCGACGCCGCATCTCGCGCACCAGCGGGTCGTCGGCGTTGAGGACCGCATGACCGTCACGCGGGACCGCCTCGACGAGGACGGCCTTCACGTCGGCGAGCTGCTCGATCGTGTCGATGCCGCGCAGGCCGAGGTGGTCGGGCTGCACGTTGAGCACGACGGCCACGTCGTTGCGCTCGTAACCGAGTCCCTCGCGCAGGATGCCGCCGCGGGCCACCTCGAAGACGGCGAAGTCGACGCGGGGGTTCTGCAGCACCATCCGGGCGCTGCGCGGGCCCGAGGCGTCGGCACGGATCAGCAGGCGCTCGTCGATCACCACGCCGTCGGTCGAGGTCATGCCGACCTTGCGCCCCATGCCCTTGAAGATGTGGCTGATCATCCGGCTGGTGGTCGTCTTGCCGTTGGTGCCGGTGACCGCCACGATCGGGATGCGGCTGGGGGCCCCGGGCGGGAAGAGCATGTCGACGACCGGCTTGGAGATGAACTGCGGCTCACCGATGGTCGGGTGGGTGTGCATCCGGAACCCGGGGGCGGCGTTGACCTCGCAGATGGCGCCACCGGTCTCGCGCACCGGCTGGGTGATGTCGGGGCAGATGAAGTCGATGCCGGCGATGTCGAGCCCGACCATCCGGGCCGCCTCCTCGGCGATCTCGGCGTTCTCCGGGTGGGCCTCGAAGGTCCGGTCGATGGAGATGCCGCCGGTGGACATGTTGCCGGTCAGGGCGAGCTTGACCATCTCGCCCTCGGCCGGCACCGAGTCGAGGGTGTGGCCCTGGTCGGCGAGGACCTCCTCGGCGGCAGCGTCGACCTTGATCCGCGTCAGGATCTTCTCGTGGCCGACACCGCGACGCGGGTCGGCGTTGGTCAGGTCGACCAGTGAGCGCACCGTGCTGGTGCCGTCGCCGATGACGTGGGCCGGCACCCGCTCGGCGATCGCCGCCATCCGGCCGTCGATGATCAGGCACCGGTAGTCCTTGCCGGTGATGTGGGACTCGACGATCACCCAGCCCCGCCGGGACTGCTCCCTGGCGATCGGGAAGGCCTCGCGCACGTCGTCCTCGCTCTGGAGGTCGAGGCAGACCCCGCGGCCGTGGTTGCCGTCGAGGGGCTTCACGACGACCGGGAAGCCGATGCGCCTGGCCACGGTGGCGGCCTGGTCCGCCGTACGCACGGACTCCTGCTTGGGCACCGGCAGTCCCGCGGCGCCGAGGAGCCGGGTGGTCAGGTCCTTGTCGGAGGCGATGTCGACCGCGATCGAGCTGGTCTCCGAGGTCATCGTCGCGCGGACGCGCTTGGCGTGCACGCCCTGGCCGAGCTGGACCAGGGAGTGCTTGTTGAGCCGGATCCACGGGATGTCGCGGGAGACGGCCTCGTCGATGATCGCCTGGGTCGAGGGACCGAACGCCGTGCGCTGCGCACGGAGGATGAAGTCGTCGAGCTCCTGCTCGAAGTCGAAGTCGGGGTCGGCCTCGACGAGGTGGTTGACCAGGCGTGCGGCGAGACGGCCGGCCTCGAGGCCCACCTGCTCGTCGACGTAGCCGTAGATGATGTTGTAGCGCCCCTTCTGGCCCTTGACCTGGCGGGTCTTGCCGCGCCGGATGTCGTGGCCCACGACCTGCTGCAGCGAGAGGGCGACGTGCTCGGCGACGTGGCCCAGCCAGGTGCCCTCGTGCAGCCGCTCGACAAAGCCGCCGCGCCGTCCGCGGGAGCAGGAGTGCTCGCGCAGGCCGGGGAGTGCCTCGAGCAGGTGCTCGGTGAAGCCGGGGATGGTGTTGGTCGGGAACTCCTCGAGCACGCCGAGGTCGACCACGAGATGGATCGCCTTGTCGTAGGACCAGACGTTGGCGCCGCGGTAGACCCGGGTCTCGATGATGGCCAGGTCGGCGGTCGGTCGACCACCCGAGCTGACCGGGTTGCCTCGCGGATCCCCGCTGTGGTGCCCGCTGTCGGCCGACGGGTCCGGCCGGTCGTTGGCCCGGTCGTTGGCCCGGTCGTTGGCCCGGTCGTTGGCTCGGTCACTGGGCAGCTCCTCTGCTTCGGCGGGCGATGCGGCGGCGCAGCACCGAGGGCGAGACGTCCCCGGCCGCGATGTCACGAGCCATCTTGCGCAGATCCCGGTTGGCCATGGCCAATTCGTCGGCCTCGTCAGGGTGGACCACCCGCTGCGGGGGTGCCAGCCTCCTGGAGGTCAGGTCGAACTCCGAGCCGGCCGGGAGCACGTGGAGGACGACCCCCGAGGCCAGGATCGGGCGGTGCTCCTTCGCCTCGTGGGCGTTGGTCACCATGTGGCTGCCGTCCAGGAGGGTCACCGACCCGCGACCCACCACACGCAGCATCTCGTTGCCTCCCGCGCGGGTGATCACGGCTGCGGTGTCCTCGTCGACACCCATGCCGATCAGCTGGGGGCTCTGGGAGACGATCATCAGCAGCCGGCCGTAGCGGTTGCGCTGGGCGAAGTGCTGGTCGATCACGCAGTTCTCGACCAGGCCCAGCCCGGCCGCGACCTGGGTCATCCGCTGCTTCGGCGTGGTGCCGCCCGGGCCGAAGGCCACCATGTGCGAGGACTGGATGCTGGCGCCGGCCGACGTGCCACCGATCGTCACCCCGCGCGACCGGGCGTCCAGAATGGCCTGTCCGAAGGGGGTCCCGGCAATCACCGTGGAGAGCTTGAGCTGGTTGCCGCCGGTCATGAAGATGCCGGTCGCCCGGTCGAGCTCGCCGACCAGCTCCGGGGAGGAGGCCTGCACCCGGTCCTCGGGACGCACGCCGTAGACCTCCGCTGCCCCGAGGCGGTTGAAGAGGGCGGCGTAGACCTCGATGATCTCGGGGCCCAGCGAGGACGCGGTCGGGATCACCGCGATGCGGGCGTCCGCCCCTCCCGAGCGCTGCACGAACTCCCGCAGGACGGTGCGCTTTCCCAGCTTGTCCTCGGCCCCTCCGATGACGAGAAGGTCGCCCTCGCCGCTCCGCACTGGACCGCTGGCTCCCATTGGCATGACAGGAAGCCTAAGGGGTGGGACATTGGCTCTCGTGAGCCCTCCTTCGCCCGATTCGTCCTCGGGCCACCGACGCCTGCTCGTGGTGATGCGCCACGGCAAGGCCGAGGCCTTCGCCAGCGAGGACCACCGCCGGCGGCTCACCGAGCGGGGCGTCCGTGAGGTCCTCGCCGCGGGGCAGTGGCTCAATGAGCAGGGTCTGGTGCCGACGCACGCGTTCGTGTCCTCGGCCGAACGCACCCGCGAGACGTGGGCGAACCTCGTCGCGGTCACCGGAGCGGCGATCGGGCCCGTCATCGACGACGCGATCTACACGGCCGACCCCGACACGGTCCTGGACATCTTGCGAGCCGCGCCCGAGGATGCCGAAGTGGTGCTCTACGTCGGGCACAACCCCACCGCCGCCTCGCTGGCCCACCTGCTCGACGACGGCGCCCCCGACCCCGAGGCGTTCCGCGCGATGAGCGCCGGGTTTCCGACCTCCGCGCTCGCCGTCCTCGAGGTTTCGGTCCACTGGTCGGAGCTGGACGCGGCGACGGCACGGCTCGTGGGTTTCTACCCCGGCTGAATGGAGCTCACCTGTCGAGAGGTCGGCAGCACGCGTGACCTGGCGAGCACGCCGGCAGACGCCCGGCACCTCCGGGTGTGCGAGCGGATCGGCGATGCCACCCTCTTCGGCACGGCCGCCGACTTCGTCCTGACCTACGGCATGCAGCGCAGCGCCGGCCACGCCCAGCGGCGCGGCTTCGCCTACGGCACGCTCGCGAGCCATGCCTGGTGCAGCGAGGAGCTGTTCCTGGTCGAGCGAGGCGATGGTGGGACCTGGGTCGAGGTGTGGGCGTTCTCCCGTCCGGGGTGATGGTTCACCAGGCTTGGTGGCCCCGTCGTACGACTCCTCCAGCGGCGGGCGGCCCGCACCTGTGTCAACGCGGTCCGGGGAGCGGTCGGGCCGGCCCGAACGAGGGGAGTGGAGCTCAGATCGGCGGTTCGGGCGTGGTGAGGCCGGCGGCCGCGTCAGCGGCGACGACCTCCTCGCGGCTGATGCCGAGCAGGTAGAGGATCGCGTCCATGTAGGGCACGTTCACCGCCGCATGGGCCGCCTCCTGCACCACCGGCTTGGCGTTGAAGGCGATGCCGAGGCCGGCTGCGTTGAGCATGTCGAGATCGTTGGCGCCGTCGCCGATGGCGATGGTGGCGTTGACGGGTACGCCGCTCTGCTTGGCGAACCTCCGCAGGGCCTCCGCCTTGGCAGCTCGGTCGACGATGTCGCCGACGACACGGCCGGTCAGCCTGCCGTCGACGATCTCGAGCTCGTTGGCGACGGAGAAGTCGATGCCGAGGTCGTCGGCGAGCCGGTCGGTGAGCTGGGTGAAGCCGCCGCTGACCATCGCGAACCGGTAGCCGAGGCGCTTGAGCACCCGCACGGTCGTGCGGGCGCCGGGGGCGAGCACCAGCTCGTCGTAGACCCGGTCGAGCGCCGACGCGTCGAGGCCCTTCAACAGGGCGACCCGCTCGCGGAGGCTCTCGGCGAAGTCGAGCTCACCCTGCATCGCCAGCTCGGTGACCCGGGCGACCTCGGCCTCGCAGCCGGCGTGGGCCGCGAGCATCTCGATCACCTCGCCCTGGATCAGGGTCGAGTCCACGTCGAGGACGATCAGCCGCATCCCGCGGCGCAGCAGGTTGGCCGCCTGCACCGCGATGTCCACGCCCTGGTGGGCAGCCTCGCGGGCGAGGATGTCGCGCAGCTTCTCCGGGTCGACTCCGGAGACGTGCAGGTCGATCGCGGTGATCGGGTAGCGCGCCATCCGCTCGATCCGGTCGATGTTCGCGCCCGTGTCGGCGATCCGGCCCGCGATCGCGGCCACGGCCGAGGCCCGCAGCGGCGTGCCGAGCACGGTGACGTGGCTGCGACCCTCGGGGCGCGGGCGGTTGTCACCCGAACCGCGGTCCAGCTCGAGGCTCATCTCGAGGTCGGTCGCGACCTGCTGCATCGCGTCCCGGAGCGGCTTCCAGTCGCGTGGCGAGGCGACCAGCAGACCGAGGATCAACCGCCGACGCAGCACGATCTGCTCGATGTCGAGAACCTCGACACCGAACGCCGCGAGGGTGTCGAAGACGAGGGACGTCACGCCCGGACGGTCCTTGCCGGTCAGCGTGATCAACAGGGTCCGAGGTTGCTCGCGGTCGCTCTCGTCCAGCACGGGTCGAGGTTAACGGTCCATCGGGACCTCAGCCCGCCCGGCCCGAGCACGCACCGACCAGCGCCCGCCTGGCGGCCCGGTCGAGGTCCCCGAGGGCGGCCCGCCGCCGGTCCATCTCGAAGGCCGACACTGCGCCGCCGTCGTCGGAGCGGGCCAGTGCCACGATCTCGAGGCACAGCAGGGCCCGGTCGAGGGTCTCGACCCGGCGTGCGTCGTACCCCGGCGGCAGGGGCAGTGGCCCGCGGTGACGCAGGTTCATCAACAGGTCGGGGATGTCCGGCTGCCAGGCGGCCACGTCGAGGTCGACGAGCCGCAGGGTCACCTCGGTCAGCGTCGTGCGCAGCTCGATCGAGGTCTCACGTTCGTCCACCCACGGCACGGGGTCGGCCCGGAAGGCCTGCCAGACGACCGTCCGCGCGTCCTCGGTGGGGACCAGCCCGACGCCGCCGACGACCACGGCCTGGCCCGCGTCGATCGCCGCGACGTTGAACGGCTCGGGGCCGCCGAGGCCGACCAGGTCGCCGGGAGCAGGGAGGGCGAGCGAGATCGGTCCGTCCAGCAGCGCGGGCAGCTCCTCGAGCTCCGCCGTCGGCCTCTCGCCCAACCCCGTGACCAGGTGGCGTGGGTCGTCGCCCCG
Source organism: uncultured Actinomycetota bacterium (assembly GCA_963843075.1). Taxonomy (GTDB): domain Bacteria; phylum Actinomycetota; class Actinomycetes; order Propionibacteriales; family Nocardioidaceae; genus Marmoricola. The sequence continues at coordinate 216,407 of CAWJJD010000002.1, forward strand.
CACGGCAGTTGCGAAGTCGTCGACCCCGAGTGCGCCGGCGCGCAGAGCGTCCAGCCACAGGGCGAGGAGGGCGGCAACCGGGAGGGAGTCCACGTCCGCAGCCTAGGTGTTGTGTCCGGACGGGTTGGGCACGTGCGGACGGGGCCGGGAGGCCGGGTAGGTTGAGTTTCGACTCCACCCGACCCCGAACGCGCCGCTGAGGTCCCATTCGTGAATGCCGTGCTCGAGCTCGCCGACGTCACCGTCAAGCGAGGCGGTGCCACCCTTCTGGACGGGATCGACTGGGCTGTCGAGGAAGACGAGCGCTGGGTCATCCTGGGGCCCAACGGCGCAGGGAAGACGACGCTGATGCAGCTGTGCTCGGCGCAGATCCACCCGACCTCGGGTGTCCTCGGCATCCTCGGTGAGGTCGTGGGCACCGTCGACGTGTTCGAGCTGCGACCGCGGATCGGCTGGACGAGCGCCGCCGTGGCCGAGCGGATCCCGCGCCACGAGATCGTGCGCGACGTGGTGGTGTCGGCGTCGTACGGCGTGGTCGGTCGTTGGCGCGAGCGCTACGACGAGCTCGACCACGACCGGGCCGAGGCCCTGCTCCTCGAGGTCGGTGCCGGAGCGCTGCTCGACCGCACGTTCGGCACCCTGAGCGAGGGCGAGCGCAAGCGCGTGCAGATCGCGCGCGCCCTGATGACCGACCCGGAGCTGCTCCTGCTCGACGAACCCGCCGCCGGCCTCGACCTCGGTGGCCGTGAGGACCTCGTCTCCACGCTGTCGGCGATCGCGCTCGACGAGTTCTCACCGGCGACGGTGCTCGTCTCCCACCACGTCGAGGAGATCCCTCCCGGCTTCACGCACGCGCTGATGCTGCGCGAGGGCAGGGTCGTCGCCGCGGGGCCGCTGCCCTACGTGATGAACGCCGAGCAGCTCTCCGCGACGTTCGGCATGCGACTGACCCTGCACGAGGAGGACGGTCGCTACACGGCTCGCCGCGTGGCGCGTCGGCACGCCTGAGGTTTGCGTGCCTTTGGATAGGGTCGAGCCATGGACTGGCTCGGTGATCACCTGTGGGCTGGATGGCTCACGCTCGCGGTCGCCCTCGGGGTCCTGGAACTGGTCAGCCTCGACCTCTTCCTGATCATGCTCGCCGGCGGCGCGGTGATCGGGGCGGTCGTGGCCCTGCTCGGCGCCCCGTTCGCGCTCCAGGTCGTGCTCGCGATGATCTCGGCCGTGGGTCTGCTCGGCGTGATCCGGCCCAGCGTCGTACGCCGCCTGCACAGTGGTCCCACCCTCCGCACCGGTGCCGAGGCGCTGATCGGCAAGCGCGCCACCGTGCTGCGCGAGCTGGCGCACGGCACCCCGGGCCGGGTGAAGATCGGCGGCGAGGAATGGACCGCCGAGCCTTATGACGAAGACGACCGCATCGAGCCCGGCGAGGTCGTCGACGTGGTCCAGATCAAGGGCGCGACGGCCTATGTGCTGCGCGTCCACCGGCTCGAGCCCTGACGGCTCGGGCACCACTGAATCACCACCGAAGAGAGAGAAGAGGGGTCGCGATGGGTGCAGCAGTACTGGTCCTGTTCGCGCTGTTCCTGGTCTTCGTCGTCCTCGTGCTAGCGAAGACGATCCGGATCATCCCGCAGGCACGCGCGGGAATCGTGGAGCGGTTCGGCAAGTACAAGACGACGCTGCAGCCGGGACTGAACGTGGTCACACCGTTCGTGGACCGGGTCCGTTACGTCATCGACATGCGCGAGCAGGTCGTCTCGTTCCCGCCGCAGCCGGTGATCACCGAGGACAACCTGGTGGTCTCGATCGACACCGTCATCTACTTCCAGGTGACCGACCCGGTCTCCGCGACCTACGAGATCGCCAACTACATCTCCGCTGTCGAGCAGCTCACCATGACCACGCTGCGCAACATCGTCGGTGGCATGACACTCGAGCAGACCCTGACCTCGCGTGAGGACATCAACCGTGGGCTGTCCGGCGTGCTCGACGAGGCGACCGGGCGCTGGGGCATCCGCGTCGGTCGGGTCGAGATCAAGGGAATCGACCCGCCGCCCTCGATCAAGGACTCGATGGAGAAGCAGATGCGCGCCGACCGCGACAAGCGCGCGGTCATCCTCACCGCCGAGGGTCAGCGGCAGTCGTCGATCCTCACCGCCGAGGGAAACAAGCAGGCCGCGATCCTCTCCGCCGAAGGTGACCGCGAGGCGCTGATCCTGCGCGCCCAGGCCAACCGGGAGGCGGCGATCCTCAAGGCCCAGGGTGAGGGGCAGGCCATCCAGACGGTGTTCCAGGCGATCCACGACGGACAGCCCGACCAGGCGCTGCTGGCCTACCAGTACCTCCAGATGATGCCGAAGATCGCCGAGGGCTCGGCCAACAAGGTCTGGGTGGTGCCCTCCGAGATCACCCGGGCGCTCGAGGGGCTGGGCTCGGCGGTCCACGAGGTCGCCGGGATCCCGCACAAGGTCGACGGCCCGCGCAAGCGTGTGGACATCCCGACGATCGACCCGGCCACCACGCCGGACTCCTCGTTGTCCAGCGCACACGAAGAGGTCCAGAAGGCGATCAGGGCCGCCGAGGAGTCCTCGCGCGCCGCGAGCGGCACCCCGCAGGCACCGCCGAGCGACACGCCGCCGCCGGCACCGCCAGCCGGTGACCCCGGTGACCCCGGTGACGTCGCCGGAGAGGCGCCCACCTCGTAGTGAGCCTCGGGGAGATCGTCGCCATCCTGCTCGCGGGTGTGGCGGCCGGAACCATCAACACCGTGGTGGGGTCGGGAACGCTGATCACGTTCCCGACCCTCCTCGCGTTCGGCATCCCGCCGGTCACCGCCAACGTCTCCAACACGATCGGGCTGGCTCCGGGGTCGCTCTCCGGCGCGATCGGCTACCGCCGTGAGCTCCACGGCCAACGGAGCCGGCTGTGGCGGCTCGGCGCCGCGTCGCTGATCGGCGGCATCCTCGGCGCGCTGCTGCTGCTCCTGCTGCCGTCCTCGGCCTTCGACGCGATCGTGCCGGTGCTGATCGTGCTCGGCTGTGTGCTGGTCATCCTCGGTCCCCGGATCCAGAAGCGGGTCGCTGCTCGTGCGGAGGCACGTGGTGGTCTGGCCGAGCACGGCGCGTGGTGGGTCTGGCCCGCCGTACTCCTCGCCGGCGTCTACGGCGGCTACTTCGGCGCCGCCCAGGGCGTGCTGCTGATGGCCATCCTCGGCATCGGCGTGGCCGACTCGATGCAGCGCCACAACGCCACCAAGAACGTGCTGGCACTGGTCGTCAACGGCATCGCTGCCGTCGCCTTCGTGGTGCTCGACTTCGTCGACGTGCCGGGCCTCAGTGGCCACACCCACGTCAACTGGTCCGCGGCCGGCCTGATCGCCGTCGGGTCCGTGGTCGGTGGTCAGCTCGGTGCCACGGTCGGTCGCCGCCTCCCACCCATGGCCCTGCGGATCGTGATCGTGGTCGTCGGCATCGTGGCGGTCGTGTCGTTCGTCGTGTGACACGGGGTCGGGGCTGCGGGGCTGCGTCATACGAGGTGGTCGCCTCGGCCGCCAGGTCGTACGACGTTGCGCAAGACGTCATGCGTCCTGGCCGCCCGAGCAACCAGTTCGGATGACGTCCCGACGCGGCGGCAGGCTCAGCTCTCCTGGAGCTCCATCACGCCGGTGGCCACTGCAGCTGCCGCAACGAGGGTGAGCACGACGCCGGCCTTCTTGGGGACCGAACCCGTCGCAGCGGTGATGAGGCCGGTCCACGCGTCGGCGCCGTCGACGGCCACGCCCAGCTGCACCAGCCGGCGACGCGCCTGGCCGGACGAGGCCAGAGTGATCGCGCCCAGGGCCATCTCGCGGGACCCGAACAGGCGGCTCATGTAGGGCAGCTGCGGGTTCGCCCGGGAGTCCAGCAGGAAGAGCCTGGCGGCGAGCGAGGGGGACAGGAACGAGATGGTGCCGACGGCGATGCGGCCGTAGGCCAGTCCGGTGATGGGGTCCATGCCCGGAGGCTAGCGGTTCACCTGACGTACGCCGACAGCCAGCGCTGCAGCTCGTCGTAGACCCGCGTGCGCGCTGGTTCGGGGGAGAGGGTCACGTCGTGGATGGCGCCGTGCACGCGGGCGATCGTCACGTGGCTGGAGAGCAGGGCCGCGCGCCGGCGCATCCGCTCGACGTCGAGCACGACGTCGGTCCGCAGCAGGTCCGGATCCTCCACCGACGTCGGGTGACCGGACCGGTCGGAAGTGATCATCAGCAGGGGGGCGTCGATCTCCAGTCCCCTGGCGATCCGCGCCTGCCCTGTCCGGATGGCGCGGATCCACCCGGCGAACACCGGATAGGACTCGAGTGGCTTCCAGGCGACGTTGAAGTCCCACTCACCGAGGTGGTCGCGGTGCAGGCTGCGTGCGTAGACCCCGCTCACCTCCCGCGGGATCTCCCGCATCGGGTAGAGGGCGCCGAGGCGGTGGATCACCGGCAATGCCATCAGCCGGGTGAAGGCGTCGCCGTGCATGTCGATCCAGGGCGAGTTCAGGAAGACACCCGCGGCAGGCAGCCCACGGTCGTGAAGCCACAGCGGCACGGTCAGGCCGCCGGTCGAGTGCGCGGAGAACACCACGTGGTCGTGGTCCTCGCTCACCAACGCGTGGGCGAGGTCGAGCTCCTCGTAGTAGGACCCGAGGTCGGCGACGTAGTTCGCCGTCTGGTGCGGCCGGAGCGAGCGGCCGTACTTGCGCAGGTCCAGCGCATAGAAGTCATAGCCGTTGCCGACCCAGAAGTCCGCCATCTCGGTCTGGAAGAAGTAGTCAGCGAAGCCGTGGACGTGCAGCACCGCCTTGCGCGTCGACCCCGACTCACCAGCGGGCCGGTGGACGACGGTCGCGACGACCTCGCCCTCGTCGTCGGCGCGCAGAGGCAGCGTCAGTGAGGTGTACGGCGACCCCAGCACGTCGTCGACCCAGCGGGGGTCGTGATCCTTCTCGTCGGGCACGCGCCGATCCTGCCACGTGCCCGACGAGAAGCTGCGCTCAGTTGTCGGCGTGGGTGACCGGCTCGACGACCGGGTCGGTCGCCTCCTGCTGGGCGTCACCGGGCTGTGCGCCGGGTGCCCCGAGGTCGGCGCCCTCGCGGACGAGCTCCTCGATCTTCTTGCCGCAGTCGGCGTCGACGTGGTGCCAGTACTGGAACGCCCGCTCGAGGACATCGCCCTCGACGCCGCCCAGCAGGTGCCCTGCGACGGTCTTCACGAACGCCTCGCGCTGCTCGTCGTTCCAGACCTCGCGGACCAGGGTGCCGGCCTGCGAGAAGTCGTCGTCGTCCTCGCGCAGCGTGTAGGCCTGCCGCACCATCGCGCCGTCGGTCTCCCAGCCCGGGTCGACCTCGCCGACGTTGTCGGCGTAGCCGCGACCGAAGGAGTTCGGCGCGTAGACCGGGTCGTCACCGCGGTGCTCGTAGGCCATCGGCCCGTCCTGGGTGTAGGTGTTCACCTCGACGTGCGGGCGGTTGACCGGCAGCTGCAGGTAGTTCGGGCCGATCCGGTGGCGGTGGGTGTCGGAGTAGGCGAACGCACGCCCGAGCAGCATCTTGTCGGGGCTGAAACCGATGCCCGGGACGAGCGCGCTCGGCTCGAAGGCGGCCTGCTCGATCTGGGCGAAGAAGTTCTCCGGGTTGCGGTTCAGCGTCATCGTGCCGACCTTGATCAGCGGGTAGTCGCTGTGCGGCCAGATCTTGGTCAGGTCGAACGGGTTGAACCGGTAGGTCTTCGCGTCGTCGTACGGCATCGCCTGGATGGACAGCGTCCAGCTCGGGAAGTCGCCCTTGGCGATGGACTCAGAGAGGTCGCGGCGGTGGAAGTCGGCGTCCTCGCCGGCGATCTGCGTGGCGTCCTCGTCCTTGAGACCCTCGACGCCCTGGTTGCTGTGGAAGTGGTACTTGATCCAGTGCTTCTCACCGGCCTCGTTGACCCACAGGTAGGTGTGCGACCCGTAGCCGTTCATGTGCCGGTAGGTCTTCGGGATGCCGCGGTCACCCATCAGGTAGGTCACCTGGTGGGCGGACTCCGGGTTGAGGCTCCAGAAGTCCCACTGCATGTTGTTGTCACGCAGGCCGTTCCCGCCGCGGCGCTTCTGGGACCGGATGAAGTGCGGGAACTTCATCGTGTCGCGGATGAAGAAGATCGGGGTGTTGTTGCCGACGAGGTCGTAGTTGCCCTCGGAGGTGTAGAACTTCAGCGCGAATCCACGCGGGTCGCGCCACGTGTCGGGGGAGCCCTGCTCACCGGCCACGGTCGAGAACCGCGCCAGCATCTCGGTCTTCACACCGGGCTGGAACAGCGCGGCCTTGGTGTACGCCGAGACGTCCTCGGTGGTCTCGAACTCGCCGAAGGCACCAGACCCCTTGGCGTGCACGTTGCGCTCCGGGATGCGCTCGCGGTTGAAGTGCGCCATCTGGTTCAGGAAGTGGACGTCGTGGAGCAGGATCGGCCCGTCGGGACCGATGGTCAGCGAGTTGCGGTCGCTGGGTGCCGGAGCACCGGTATCGGTGGTCGACCCGATGCTCGCCTCTGACGAGGGAGCGGTGGCGATCGAGGTGCCGTCGTTGGGCTGGGGCAGGTCAGTCATGTGCACACTCCATGTGGTCGAGGACGGACACAGGTGCATGTGCCCGTACCTCACCGACCTAACCCGTAAATCTGGAACGAATCAAGTCACCATGTGAGCGGACGGGCAGAACTGTGAGTGGAGGGGTGATGTTTCAGCCCTCCACTGGCAGTTTGGCCGGGCGCCCGGCCAAACTGCGGGCCCCAAGCTCAGTGCTGGTAGGTCCCGTGCAGGATCGCGCGGCCGGCGGTCTTGAAGGCGAGGTTGAAGCTGACCACGGCGGGGGAGGCGTCGGAGTCGACGCCCAGGGTGTCCTCCTTCACCGCGTGCACGACGAAGAAGTAGCGGTGGACCTGGTCGCCCTCGGGGGGAGCAGCGCCCATGAACGCCTTCGAGCCGCCGTCGTTGCGGCACATGAACGCGTTGCCCGGGAGGTCGGCATCCTCCGCGCCGGCACCGGCGTCGAGCGAGGTGACGTCGGCCGGCAGGTCGACCAGCACCCAGTGCCAGAAGCCGGAGGGGGTCGGGGCGTCCGGGTCGAAGCAGGTCACGGTGAAGCTCTTGGTGCCCTCGGGTGCGTCGCTCCACGACAGCTGTGGCGAGGTGTCGCCTGCGGCATTGACCTGGTCGTCCTTCAGCGGCTGGCCGTCGGTGACGTCTGCACTCGTCACGGTGAAGCTCGGCACCTGGGGGAGCAGGTCGTAGGGATCGGGGCTGACGGGTCGGTCGAGGCTCATGCGGGCGAGGTTAGACGACGGGCCCGACGGGAGCCATGCGTCCGCTGGCTGAGGGGCGAGAGCTGGCGGGAGCCGAAGCCGGACACAATGGACCCGTGGACACGCACCCTCACGAGCACGGCGACCTCCCGACCTATCCGGTCGGACTGCGGCTGGCGGGCCGCAGGGTGCTGGTGGTGGGGGGCGGAAACGTGGCCCAGCGCCGGGTCCCGACGTTGATCGCGGCCGGGGCCGACGTACTCCTGGTCTCCCCGCAGGTCACTCCCGCGATCGAGGGTCTCGTCGGCTCGGGGGAGGTGCGCTGGCTCGAGCGTGGGTTCGAGGACCCCGACCTCGAGGGCGCCTGGTACGTCATGGCAGCGACCGACGACACCGACGTCAACGAGCGCGTGAGCCTCGGGTGCGAGGAGCGGCGCATCTTCTGCGTCCGCGCGGACGACGCGTACGCCGCCAGCGCCTTCACGCCCGCCGTCGGACGTCACGGCGGGGACACCGTCGCGGTGATGGCCAGCACGGCCGGCGAGCGCGACCCTCGACGGCACGCGACCCTGCGCGACGAGTTCGTGACGGCCATGCGCGAGGGATCACTCTTCGCGAAGGAGCACAGCACGCGTGGCCCCGGGGTGGTGCTGGTGGGTGGCGGTCCGGGCGACCCCGAGCTGATCTCGATCGCCGGTCGCAAGGCGCTGATGGAGGCGGATGTCGTGGTGGCGGACCGCCTCGCGCCCCGCGAGCTCCTCGCGCGACCTGCCTGCGGACACCGAGATCGTCGACGTCGCCAAGCTGCCGCGTGGACGCTCGGCGCACCAGGACCAGATCAACCGGACCCTCGTCGAGGCTGCCCTCGCCGGCAAGCGGGTCGTGCGCTTCAAGGGTGGGGACAACTTCGTGTTCGGTCGCGGCTACGAGGAGGTCATGGCCTGCCAGGAGGCCGGGGTCCCCGTCACGATCATTCCGGGGATCAGCAGCCCGCTGGCGGTGCCCGCCGTGGCCGGCATCCCGGTGACGCACCGCGGGGTCACCCACGACCTCACCATCGTCTCCGGGCACCTGCCTCCGGGTCACCCCGAGTCGCTCGTCCAGTGGGGTGCGCTGGCCAGCCTGCGCGGCACGATCGTGTTGATGATGGCCGTCGAGAACGCACCGCTCATCGCCGAGGTGCTGCTGCGGGGCGGACGGGACGCGCTGACGCCGGTGGCGGTGGTGTGCGACGGCACCATGCCCACCGAGCGCACGGTGCTCAGCACGTTGGGCGACCTGGCGGCCGACCTGGAGGCACATCAGGTCAAGCCGCCGGCCATCATCGTGGTCGGCGAGGTGGTGGCGGTGGCGCGTCCCGAGCACTACGACGCGGCGCCCCAGGTCAGCCCCGACGTCGACGCGGAGACCGGCTGAGCGTGGCCACCTACGTCGAGATCGACGACCCGACCGACCCCCGCCTTGCGGACTACCGCGACCTGCGCGACGTCCAGCTGCGCCAGTCCCTGGAGGCCGAGCACGGGCTGTTCCTGGCCGAGGGCGAGAAGGTCGTACGACGGGCGGTGGAGGCCGGCTTCCCGGTCCGGTCGTTCCTGATGGCCCCGCGCTGGCTCGAGGGGCTGGCCGACGTGATGGAGGGCACCGAGGCTCCGTGCTACGTGGTCGAGGAGGCCCTCGCCGAGCAGGTCACCGGCTTCCACGTGCACCGCGGCGCCCTCGCGTCGCTGGCCCGGACGCCGCTGCCCACGCTCGACGAGGTGCTGGCCGAGGCCCGCACGGTGGTCGTGTGCGAGGACCTCGTCGACCACACGAACGTCGGGGCGATCTTCCGGTCAGCCGCAGCCCTGGGCGTCGACGCCGTCCTGCTGGCGCCGCGCTGCGCCGATCCGCTCTACCGTCGCTCGGTCAAGGTGGCCATGGGAGCCGTCTTCGCGCTCCCCTGGACCCGTCTCACGGACTGGTACGACGCACTGCCCGACCTCGAACGCCGCGGGTTCACCACCGTCGCCCTGACCCTGGGGGAGGATGCGGTCCCGCTGGAGGAAGCGGTGTCCGGACTGGACCGGTTGGCCCTGGTTCTGGGAGCGGAAGGTCATGGTTTGTCCAAGCGCTGGGAGCTCGCGGCCTCGCGTCGCGCCGTGATCGAGATGCGCCCCGGCATCGACTCGCTCAACGTCGCGGCTGCGACGGCGGTGGCCTGCTACATCTCCAGCAGGCGTCGTAGCGGGTCAGGACACTGAGATTCCTCCTATCCTGTCCCTGTGGGGTGGGGAGCAGGTGCGGGTCAGGGGTCCTTCGACGACCTCGTCTCACAGGTGTCCGACTACGCGATCATCGGGCTGGACCCGCAGGGCACCATCACCGCCTGGAACCGGGGCGCTGAGCTGGTCAAGCTCTACTCCGCCGAGGAGGCGATCGGCCAGAGCTTCACGATGTTCTACACCGACGAGGACCGCCGTGCCGGCCTGCCCCAAGACCTCCTCGACGCGGCCCGGCAGGAGGGTCGCGTCGACCGTGCGGGTTGGCGGATCCGCAAGGACGGCTCGCGGTTCTGGGGCGACATCGTCATCACCGCAGTCCACGACGAGGCCGGCAACCACACCGGCTTCGTGAAGGTCACGCGCGACCTCACCGAGCAGCACACCCTCGAGGAGGCGCTTCGTGCCAGCGAGGAACGGCTCCGGATGCTGGTCGGGCAGGTGGTCGACTACGCGATCATCGCCCTGGACCCCGAGGGGACCATCGAGTCCTGGAACCTGGGCGCCGAGCGCCTCAAGGGCTACACCACCGACGAGGCGGTCGGCCGCAGCTTCACGATGTTCTACACCGACGAGGACCGCCGTGCCGGCCTGCCCGCTCAACTGCTCGGCCGGGCACGCGACCTCGGTCGCGTCGAGCACACCGGATGGCGGGTCCGCAAGGACGGCTCCCGGTTCTGGGGAGACGTCGTCATCACCGCGCTGCACGACGAGGCCGGCACCATCACCGGCTACGCCAAGGTCACGCGCGACCGCACCGACCTGAAGGCGCTCGAGGACGCCCAGGACGCGTTCTACGCGACGTTCAACCACGACTTCCGCACCCCCGTGACGGCGATCAAGGGGTTCGTCGACGCCATCCGCGATGCCGACGACACGCTTCGCCCCCACCTGATCGACAGGGTCGAGTCGAGCGCAGACCGACTGCTCGGCATGGTCGAGGGCCTCGTCGAGTTCGCGAGGCAACGGGCGGGTCACGCGACGCTGATCCTCGCCGACATCGATCTCGCCCAGGTGGCACGCAGCGCGGTCGCCAACCTCTCGAGCCACTTCGATCCCGATCGCGTGCAGGTGGCCGATGCGTTCGCGCTCGCCACCGCCAACGGCGTCGCCATGCACCGGGTGGTGACCAATCTCGTCGTCAACGCCTTGAAGTACTCCCCGCCGGACTCCGCGGTCGACATCGGGTTCAGCCCCTCCCGGGCGGGACACGTCCGCATGACCGTGACCGATCGGGGACGCGGGATCGACCCCGGCGACATCGACGTCATCTTCGACGAGTTCGTGCGAGGTCGGATGGCCTCGGACGACGGTGGCAGCGGTCTCGGGCTCGCCAGCGTGCGCGAGCTCGTGCGCCAGCAGAACGGCGTGGTGACGATCCAGAGCGAGGTGGGCGTCGGGACGACGGTGACCGTCGAGCTGCCCTCGCAGTCGTTCCTGCAGCCGGATGCTCCGCGTCAGCGCTCGGCAGCGCCGGCCGTCTCACCGGAGGGTTCGGAGGAAGACTCGTCGGCGCCCACGGGCCACTCCTCCGGGTAGTCCTCGGCCGCGGCCTCCATCTGCTTGCGCAGCTTCTTGCGCGACCGGTCGTTGAGCCGGTCACCGAACACCTTGCCGTAGGTGTGGTCGGTCTCGTGCTGCAGGCAGCGCGCGAACAGGCCAGTGCCCTCGAACTCGACCTCCGACCCGTCGAGCCCCTGCCCCGTCACCCGGGCGTGGTCCGGCCGGGCGCAGTCGACGAACGCCCCGGGATAGGAGAGGCACCCTTCCTCGGAGTCGTCGAGGTGGCGATCCTTGCCCTCCGGGAGCTCCAGCGTCGGGTTGCAGACGACGCCACGGTGGATCGTGCCGGTGTCGTCGGGGCAGTCGAAGACGAACACCGCGAGGTCGACCCCGATCTGGCAGGCGGCGAGCCCGACCCCGTCGGCGGCGTACATCGTGGCGGTCATGTCGGCGACGAGCGTGCGCAGGTCGTCGTCGTACGACGTGACCCGCCGCGCCTCGCGATGCATCACCTCGGTGCCCCAGCGCGTCACCGGACGGATCGTGCCGCCGGTCGGGAGCTCGCCGGAGGCATCAGGTGCGGTGCTGGCCATGGCCGAATACTAGACACCGGCCGGGCGTGAGCCGCGACACGTGGGCAAACTGTGGCGCCGCGTGTAACTCGCAGTTACATTTCATGTCATGTCTTCGAACTCTGCTCAGCGCGAGACCCTGAAGCTGCCCTGGAGCCTGTTGCGAGCCGGTGGTCGGCACGGGCTCTCCGACAACGAGACGCGCGACCCCATCGGCCTCGCCGTGCTCGCCCTCAACAAGCTGGCCTCCAGCGACCTGATCGACCGCCTCGGCATCCGCAAGGCGAGCGAGCAAACGGTCTACCGCGTGACCAGCGCCGGCTTCCGCACCGCGGGCAACGTCGGTCGCACCTTCGCCCGTGCGGGCAAGGCGTCCCGGGGCAACCGGGTGCCCGCCGCCAAGAACACCGGGCTGTTCGACCTGACCCCCGGTGAGGACGAGCAGATGCTGGTCGACGTGGTCTCCGAGTTCGCCGAGGAGATGGTGCGCCCGGCCGCGTCCGAGGCCAACGAGACCTGCGTCGCGCCCGACGACCTGCTCAAGGCGTCCCTCGAGATCGGGCTGCCGATCCTGGGCGTCCCCGACGAGCTGGACGGCATCGCCACCGAGCGCTCCGCGGTCGCGGGCACGCTGGTGCACGAGGCCCTCGCGAAGGGCGACATGGGGCTGGCCGTCGCCCTGCTCGCTCCCGGAGCGGTCGCGACGGCGCTCTCGCTCTGGGGCACCGAGGAGCAGCAGGCCACCTACCTGCCCGCGTTCACCGGCGACGAGGTCCCCGCGGCCACGCTGGCCCTGGCCGAGCCCGCAGCGCTCTTCGACCCCCTGTCCCCGGCAGCGACCGCCGAGCGCACGGCCGACGGCTTCGTGCTCAACGGGGTCAAGTCAGGAGTCGTCCGCGGCTCCGAGGCCGAGCTCTTCGTCGTCGGCGCCGAGCTGGAGGGCAAGCCGCAGCTCTTCCTCGTCGAGTCGAAGAACGACGGCATCACGATCGAGTCCGACCCGTCGATGGGGCTGCGGGCAGCGAGCCTCTCCAAGCTGGTGCTCAAGGACGTCGCGGTCGAGGAGATCGCGCTGCTCGGCGACGCCGACGACTACCGCGATTGCGTGCGCTTCTCCCGCCTCGCGTGGTGCGCCCTCGCCGTCGGGACGGCGCAGGCCGTGCTCGACTACGTGACCCCCTACGTCAAGGAGCGCGAGGCGTTCGGCGAGCCGATCGCGCATCGCCAGTCGGTGGCGTTCATGGTGGCCAACATCGCGATCGAGCTCCAGGGCATGCGCCTGGTCACCTGGCGTGCTGCCAGCCGCGTCGCGCAGGGCAAGCCCGCCGAGCGCGAGATCGCCCTGGCTCGCCGGCTGTGTGCCGAGCGTGGCATGCAGATCGGCCTGGACGGCGTACAGCTGCTCGGCGGCCACGGCTTCGTCAAGGAGCACCCGGTGGAGCGGTGGTACCGCGACCTGCGTGCGATCGGCCTGATGGAAGGAGCGGTCCTGGTCTGACGTCCGTCGGTTGAGGAGCGAGCGCCAGCGAGCGTCTCGACACCAGGAACGTCACCCACCAAGGAGAAGCAACCATGATCAATCTCGAAACCCCCAAGAAGGTCCGCCCGCTCATCGAGCAGGCCCACCAGGTCGCCATGAACATGCTGCGACCGATCTCCCGCAAGTACGACGAGGCCGAGCACGAGTATCCCAAGGAGCTCGACATGCTGGCCGCGATGATCGACGGCATCTCCGAGTCCGGGGCCACCGGCGGTGCCGGTGCGGCCGGCGTACGCCGCACCGAGAAGCCCGAGGAGGCCAAGGGCAACAAGAACGGCGCCAACCTCGCGTCGGTGCTCTCCATCATGGAGATGTGCTGGGGCGACGTGGGACTGCTGCTCTCGATGCCGCGCCAGGGCCTCGGCAACTCGGCGATCGCCTCGGTGGCCAACGACGAGCAGCTCGAGCGCTTCGCCGGCACCTGGGCCGCGATGGCGATCACCGAGCCGGGCACCGGCTCGGACTCCGGCAACATCCAGACCACCGCTCGCAGGGACGGCGACGAGTACGTCCTCAACGGCGAGAAGATCTACGTCACCTCCGGTGAGCGTGCGGACAGCGTGGTCGTCTGGGCGACCCTCGACAGGAACCTCGGCCGCGCGGCGATCAAGTCCTTCGTGGTCAAGAAGGGCAACCCCGGCATGAGGGTGGAGCGGCTCGAGCACAAGCTCGGCATCCGTGCCTCCGACACGGCAGTGATCATCTTCGAGGACTGCCGGGTCCCGGCCGAGGACCTGCTCGGTGACCCCGACGTCGACCCGAAGCAGGGCTTCGCCGGCGCGATGGCCACCTTCGACAACACCCGTCCGCTCGTGGCCGCGATGGCCGTCGGCTGTGCCCGCGCCTCCCTGGACCTGACCCGGGAGATCCTCGAGGAGGCCGGCGTCGTCCTCGACTACGACAGGCCGGCGCTCACCCAGTCGGCTGCCGCAGCGACCTTCCTGCAGCTCGAGGCGGACTGGGAGGCGGCCTACCTGCTCACCCTGCAGTCGGCGTGGATGGCCGACAACCGGCAGCCCAACTCGATGCAGGCCTCGATGGCCAAGGCGAAGGCCGGCCGGATGGGCTCCGACGTCACCCTGCGCTGCGTGGAGCTGGCCGGCACCTTCGGCTACTCCGAGACCGAGCTGCTCGAGAAGTGGGGCCGCGACTCCAAGATCCTCGACATCTTCGAGGGCACCCAGCAGATCCAGCAGCTGATCGTGGCCCGACGGCTGTTGGGGTTGAGCTCGGCCGAGCTGAAGTAGGGATCGGCGGTTTCCCCGGCCGCCCGGGGAAACCGTTGCCGGGTGGGCAGTACTTCGCCCGCCCGGCACCAGTTCTGCCCGCCCGCCCTGTCCGTTGTGTGCCGCTACGCCTGACGCGGGTCGCCGACCGGCTGACGGATGATCGTGCGCAGCTTGTCCGGCGCGGCCCGGCGGGGGTCGCCGAGATAGATCTCGTGGTGCTTCCCGGCGAGCTCGAGCCCGGCATCGTGGATGAACGAGTGCAGGGCCGCGATCGTCGGTCCCTCGGCGTCGTAGGGCCCGACGTGGAGCACCTGTGCTGCGCGCCCTTCGGTCCAGCGCTCGAGCCGCACCCGGTCCAGGGCCGGCAGGTCCCTCTTGGCGGCCGCGGCTGTGCACGCGGCAGCCAGGTGCGCCTGGTCGACGAGGTCCGGCTGGACGATCAGCGCCGTCCAGCTCCACGCGTCCTTGCGGGCGGTGGCGAAGGCAGACATGTCGGAGGCCCACCAGAGACCCTCGAGGGGCATCACCCTGTGGTCGAGCAGACCCTGGTGCTTGAGGGCGGACCGCAGCCTCCAGGCCAGCGTGAACAACGCCTCGACGGCCTCGCGGTAGTGCCCCGAGGTGTTCGGGTCGCCGTGCCCGTCGATCATCAGGCAGTTCAGGGCAGGGACGTCGACCAGCGCGGGCGTGCGTCTTGCTCGATAGCACGTCGCCAGCTCACGACGCAGGTCGATGGTCTGCATGCTGCCCTCCTCGATCTCGACGCCAGGACGCGCGGATGCCCGTGTCGCGGAGACTCCGTGTCAGGGCCGAAGGTCCTCGATGCGTGCACCCCGACCCGGCTCCGCGACGATGAACTCGGGGCGTCGCCAGCCTCGCGCCACGAAGGCGGTCGTCACTGCGGCCCGGACCGCCTCGACGCGCTCCTCGGGGACCAGGGCGATCGCCGATCCGCCGAAGCCGCCGCCGGTCATGCGTGCCCCGACCGCGCCGGCCTGCCGCGCGACGTCGACGGTGACGTCGAGCTCCTCGCAGGACACCTCGTAGTCGTCACGCAGCGACACGTGAGAGGCGACCAGCAGCGGGCCGACCGCCTCCCAGTCGTCCGCATGGAGCGCCTCGACGAAGGCATCCACTCGAGCCACCTCGCTGACCACGTGCCGGGTGCGACGCATCAATGCCTCGGGAAGGTCGTGGAGGTCGTCGTCCGGGCCGGCCTGGGCGAGGTGCTCGAGGCCGAGGCGCTTGGCGGCGTCCCAGGCCTCGTCGCGTCGCGATCCGTAGCCTCCGTCGGTGAGCTCGTGGCTCACCCGGGTGTCGATCACCAGGAGCGCCAGCCCGTGCGCCGACGGGTCGAAGGGCACCTGCTCGCGGGCGCCCGTGGCGAAGTCGATCAGGAGTGCCTGGTCGGGCTCGGCGTAGACCGCGATGGTCTGGTCGAGCCCGCCCGTCGGTGCGCCGACGTAGTCCTGCTCGGCGCGGACGCACGCCTCCACGAGCTCCTCGCTCGTGCGGCCGAGGTCGAAGACGTCGTTCACCGCGATCGCGACGCTGCACTCCAGGGCCGCGGAGCTGGAGAGCCCTGCGCCGATGGGCACGTCGCTGGTGATGTCGATGTCCACCCCGTGCTCGAGGCCGAGGGCGAGCAGCACCCCGGTGACGTAGAGCGCCCACGGCTCGGCGTCCTCGAGGCCGTTGACCGACCCCTCCCAGACGCGTTCCCCACTCGTGACCCGGACCCGCTCGTCGTCACGCGGGGACACGGTCGCCCGGGTGCGCTGGGTCAGCGCCATCGGCAGGCACCGGCCCCCGTTGTAGTCGACGTGCTCGCCGATCAGGTTGACCCGGCCGGGCGCGAGGCCGACGACAGCCGCGCTGCGGGTAGATTCGGTTTCCGTGCGATTCCTCTCCGACACCCGGCCAGCGTATGACCTGACCTACGACGACGTGTTCATGGTGCCCCGGCGTTCGGGGGTGGCCTCGCGCTACGACGTCGACCTGGCCTCCGGCGACGGCACCGGCACGACGATCCCGATCGTGGTCGCCAACATGACCGCTGTCTCGGGCCGCCGGATGGCGGAGACCATCGCCCGGCGAGGCGGGATCAGCGTGCTCCCGCAGGACATCCCGCTCGACATCGTCGAGGAGGTCGTCTCGTGGGTGAAGGGACGTCACCCGGTGTTCGAGACCCCGATCACCCTGCAACCGACCGACACCGTCAGTGATGCCCTGGGGCTGCTGCCCAAGCGGGCGCACCGGGCAGCGGTCGTGCTCGAGGAGGGCAGCCCCGTCGGGGTGATCACCGAGGCAGACTGCCTCGGCGTCGACCGGTTCACCCAGGTCGGCCACGTGATGACCACCGACATGGTGACCCTCAAGGCGTCGATGGAGCCGCGGGAGGCCTTCGACGTGCTCGCCTCCACTCGGCACCGGCTCGCGCCCGCCGTCAACGACGACCGTGAGCTGGTCGGCATCCTGACCCGCCTCGGTGCCCTGCGATCGACCATCTATCGCCCGGCCCTCGACCGGCACGGACGACTGCGCATCGCGGCGGCGATCGGCGTGAACGGGGACGTCGCCGGCAAGGCCAGGCGCTTGCTCGCGATGGGGGTCGACTGCCTGGTCGTCGACACCGCCCACGGGCACCAGGAGCGGATGCTCGAGGCGCTCGCGGCCGTGCGCTCCGTCGACCCGGAGGTCCCGGTGGTGGCCGGCAACGTGGTCGCCGCCGAGGGCGTGCACGACCTCATCGAGGCAGGCGCCGACATCATCAAGGTCGGCGTCGGTCCGGGTGCGATGTGCACGACGCGGATGATGACCGGCGTCGGGCGACCCCAGTTCAGTGCGATCGTGGAGTGCGTCGAGGCTGCCCGCGAGCACGGCAAGCACGTCTGGGCCGACGGTGGAGTGCGCCACCCCCGCGACGTCGCGCTCGCCCTGGCCGCCGGTGCCTCGCAGGTGATGATCGGCTCGTGGTTCGCCGGGACCCACGAGTCACCCGGCGACCTGCACATCGGGGCCGACGGACGTCCCTACAAGGAGAGCTTCGGGATGGCCTCTGCCCGCGCGGTCGCCGGACGCACGTCGAGCGACGGCGCCTTCGACCGGGCCCGGAAGGCCCTCTACGAAGAGGGCATCTCGTCCTCCCGGATGTTCCTGGACCCCGATCGCCCCGGTGTCGAGGACCTCGTGGACGAGATCTGCTCGGGGGTCCGGTCGGCCGCGACGTACGCCGGCGCCCGCAACCTCGAGGAGTTCTCCGAGCGGGCCGTCATCGGTGTGCAGTCACCCGCCGGTTTCGCCGAGGGACGCCCGCTTCCGGGTGGCTGGTGACACACGCCGCCCGATTACTCGAAGCGGCGCCCGGCTTGCTAGTGTTACCGCGCTCGTCCGGGTGGCGGAAATGGCAGACGCGCTAGCTTGAGGTGCTAGTGCCCGTATAGGGCGTGGGGGTTCAAGTCCCCCCTCGGACACCGATCAAGAGGGCCTCTGGACTGCGAAAGCAGACCGGGGCCCTCTTGCCTGCCGTCGTGTCTCATGACGAGGCCGACGGCGCCGCTCCAGGTCGCTCCAGGTCGCTCCAGGTCGAGGGACGTCATACCGATGGGCCGCCCCGGCGACGAGAGCCGATGACGTTGTCCGGTGCGTCATCCGAGGTGGCGGTCAGGGCGGCCGCAACGCATGACGTCCACCCGCCACCCCGCCACCCCGCCACCCCGCCACCCCGCCGCCGCCATCCAGGCACCAGCGGGCTCTCAGTGACGCCGACCCGGAGCGCTCCGTATCCTTGCCCTGCCATGGCCATCGACGAGTCACCCCGCGAAAGCCCCCTCACCAACTGGGCCGGCAGCCACACCTACACACCGGCGCGGTTCCACCGTCCGCGCGCGGTGGCGGAGCTGTGCGAGATCGTCGCGTCGGCCGACCGGGTGCGCGCCCAGGGGTCGCGACACTCGTTCAGCGACCTTGCAGACACCAGCGGCGACCTGGTCTCGACCCTCGGCCTGCCGCGCGACATCGACGTCGACGAGTCCAGGCAGGAGGTCCGGGTGGCCGGGGGAGTGCTCTACGGCGAGCTCGCGCCCGAGCTGCACCGGCGCGGCTGGGCGCTGGCAGCGATGGCGTCACTGCCACACATCTCCGTGGCCGGAGCGGTGGCCACCGGCACGCACGGGTCGGGCAACAAGGTCGGGTCCCTCTCGAGCGCGGTCGCGTCGCTGGAGTACGTCGCTCCGGACGGCGAGCTGCGAGTCGTCTCGCGCGGCGACGAGGACTTCGAGGGCCATGTCGTGGCGCTCGGGGCACTCGGCGTCGTGACTCACCTGACCCTGGACCTCCAGCCGACCTACGAGGTGCGCCAGGACATGTTCCTCCGGCTCCCGTGGGACGTGGTGATGAACCAGCTCGAGGAGATCACCGGGGCGGCGTACAGCGTCAGCCTGTTCACCGACTGGGTCGGTGAGACCGTCTCGCAGGTGTGGCTGAAGTCCCGGCTCGACGAGGGGACGGCCACCTTCGGCCGGGAGCTGCTCGGTGCGACGGCGGCCACCGAGGCGGTGCACATGTTGCGCGGCGCCCCGACGGGCGCTGTCACCAGCCAGCTCGGGAAGCCCGGGTCGTGGGACCGCAGACTGCCGCACTTCCGGATGGAGTTCACGCCGAGCCGCGGCGAGGAGCTGCAGAGCGAGTACCTCCTGCCGCGCGACGAGGCCGTGCGCGCCATCGAGCGCATGCGTGGCCTCGGTGATCGTCTGACCCACCTGCTGCAGGTCTCCGAGATCCGGACCGTTGCCGCCGACCCGCTCTGGCTCTCGGGTGCCTACGGCACGGAGACGGTCGCTCTGCACTTCACCTGGGTCCGCGACGTCCCGGCCGTGACGGAGGTGCTGCCCGCCATCGAGCGGGCGCTGCTGCCACTCGGCGCCCGCCCGCACTGGGGCAAGCTGTTCACCGCCGGACCCGAGGACCTGGCGCTGGCCTGGCCGCAGCTGGGCCGCTTCCAGGGGCTCCGCCGGCGCATCGACCCGGACGGCACGTTCTCGAACGCCTTCCTCGACCGGCACCTGGGGCCGCCAGGCTGAGCCGGTGCGCGGCTTATAGCAGGGAAAGTGCAAATCGGGCTAATATCCCGAATCGGATGATTTGTGGTCTAGGGCACCTGAGCCACTCTCGCCGTTCCTGTGGCGCATTGCGTCCGGGTTTGTCACTCTTTGGTCAGAGCCGGAAACACAGGCTCCCGAGAACTTTCGATCGGCCGCGGCGGGGGTTGCGGCACAGTCCAGAGTCCTCCAGGCACACGACCGATTCCCCGGGTTCCTCCGCCAGGAACCCGGGGATTCGTCGTTTCCGGGCGTCGCGCCGACCCGGACCCGGCACACTGTGGTCATGTCCTTCTCGTCGATCCTGGTCGTCCTCGGACTCGTGGTGGCTCTGGCGGGGATCGTCCTCGCCGTCCGGGCCCGGCTCAGGGCCGCTCCCGCCGCCACGCTCGCGCCGGTCGGCGCTCCGATCGACGGGATCGACGACGTCCTCGAACGCGCCGGGGCGGCCTTCCGGGCCACCGATGCCGGGCTGAGGGCCGGAGTGGCCGCCGTCGTCGTGGGTCTGCTGCTGGCGGGGATCGGTGCCTACCTCGGCAGCGACGCCCGCGCGCTCGGCGCCGACGTCGGAGGCAGTGGCACCTCGGACCGCGCCCGGGTCGGTGGTTCCTGGTAGCCCAGCCTGCTCCCGGGGTTGACACCTAGAACGTGTTCTACTCATGCTGACCCATGGCCGAGGCACCACCCCCTGCAGACATGACGATGCGGCGTTCCAGCCGGGACGCCGACGACATCCGGACCCGGCTGACCCAGTGGCTGGCCACCGTGCTGCCGGCCGGCGCAGACCCTGCCGTGGTGCTGCACACCTCCGTGCAGGAGAACGGACTGTCCTCCGAGACGGTCCTTCTCGACGCCACCTGGACCGAGGCTGATCAGCGACGGGAGGGGCACTACGTCGCGCGTGTCGCGCCCGCCGAGGAGGACCTGCCGGTCTTCGAGCACTACGCCCTCCAGGACCAGTACGACGCCATCCGGATCGTCGGCGAGGCCACCGACGTGCCGGTCCCGCAGGTGCGGTGGATGGAACCGACCGGCGAGGTGCTCGGCACTCCGTTCTTCCTGATGGACCGCATCGACGGTCTCGTCCCGCGCGACGTGCTGCCCTACAACTTCGGCGACAACTGGCTCTTCGACGCGACCCACGAGGACCAGCGACGGCTCCAGGACTCGACCGTCGGGGTGCTGGCCGGACTGCACGCGATCCCCGACGCCGCCACGACGATGGGCTTCCTCGACCCGGCGTACGACGGACCCACCGCCCTGGCTCGCAACCTGGCCCGGGTGAGGTCCTGGTATGAGTTCGCCGTCCCTGACATCGGCCGTTCACCGATCGCCGAGCGTGGGCTCGCCTGGCTCGAGGCGCACCTCCCCGACACCCCGGAGGCGGTGCTCTGCTGGGGCGACGCCCGCATCGGCAACGTGCTCTACCGCGACTTCGAGCCGGTCGGCGTCCTCGACTGGGAGATGGCCACGATCGGACCGCGCGAGATGGACGTCTCGTGGATCGTGTTCGCGCACCGGGTCTTCGAGTCGATCACCGGCATGCTCGAGCTGCCCGGCATGCCACACCTGCTCCGGGAGGAGGACGTCGTCGCGACCTACGAGGAGCTCACCGGCGCGGAGCTCGGCAGCCTGGACTGGTACCACGTCTACAACGGCGTCGAGTGGTGCATCGTCTTCATGCGCACCGGCGCGCGCCAGATCCACTTCGGTGAGATCGAGCGGCCCGAGGACATCGAGTCGCTCTTCCACCACAAGCCGCTCTTCGAGTCCGTGCTGGCGAAGGTGGGTGGCTGAGGGTGGTCGGTCCGCTCGACGAGTACCCGCTCCACCAGGTCCCGCTCCCCGTCACCTGGGCCGGCAGCAGCGACCGCAACTTCTATGACCGGTCCTACTTCAACGCCCACGACCGCAGCGGCGACATCTTCGTGGTGACCGGGCTCGGCTACTACCCCAACCTCGGCACCAAGGACGCCTTCGTGCTCGTCCGCCGCGGCGACGAGCAGACGGCGGTCCATCTCGGCGACCCCATCGACGACGACCGGCTCCACCAGCACGTCGGTGCCTACCGCGTGGAGGTCGTCGACCCCCTGCACCGGGTCCGCATCGTGATGGAGGAGACCGAGGGGATCGCCCTCGACCTCACCTGGGAGGGCTCCTTCGACGTGCTCCAGGAGCAGCCGCACGTGATGCGCGCCGGCAGCCGGGTCACGCTGAACGCGCAACGCTTCGCCCAGGTCGGCACCTGGTCGGGCACGTTGCTCATCGACGGGGAGGAGACGAGCGTGACCCCCGATCGCTGGGTGGGCACGCGCGACCGCTCGTGGGGGATCCGGCCGGTGGGGGAGGCCGCCGCCGAGGGAGCACCCGCGGTCCCGGCGTTCGAGGGGATGTGGTGGACCTACGTGCCGCTCCGGTTCGAGGAGTACGCCGTGGTGCTGATCCTCCAGGAGGACCCCGACGGCTACCGCACGCTCAACGACTGCCATCGCATCTGGCGCGACGGGCGGGTGGAGCAGCTCGGCTGGCCGCAGGTGTCGATCCGCTACGCGTCGGGGACACGGGTCCCGACCGGCGCCTCGATCACCTGCACCACCCCGGACGGCAAGCCCCTCCACCTGGAGGTCGAGTCGCTGCTGCCCGTCGTACTCCATGTCGGTGGGGGGTACGGCGGCGATCCCGACTGGACCCATGGCCAGTGGAAGGGGCCCGGCTTCACCGAGCGGGTGACCTACGACCTCACCGACGACTCCGTCACCGGCCGGATCATGTTCGGCGTCATCGACCACGTCGCCCACGCTCTGTGTCATGAGGAAGGGGACGACGGCGCGGAGGGCTGGGGCCTGTTCGAGCACGGCGCCCTCGGCCGGCACGACCCCAGCGGCTTCGCCGACTGGTTCACGCTCGCTCCCTGACCCACCCCGGAAGGACAACCGTGACCCTCGACCGCAGCACCCTGTTCATCGACGGAGCGTGGGCAGTGCCCGCGAGCAGCGAGACGATCGAGGTGGTCTCCCCGCACACCGAGGAGGTGGTCGCGACAGTTCCCGCGGGAACGGCTGCCGACATCGACGCCGCGGTCGCCGCCGCTCGCCGAGCCTTCGACGAAGGCCCGTGGCCGCGGATGAGCCCGGAGGAGCGCATCGAGGTGGTGCAGGCGTTCGCGAACCTCTACGCGGGCAGGCTCGGCGAGATGGCCGGGCTGATCACGACCGAGATGGGCTCGCCGACCTCGTTCTCCAACCTCGCCCAGGCACCCGCGCCCTGGATGATGATCGAGTCGTTCATCAACATCGCCAAGGCGTTCCCCTGGGAGGAGGTCCGCCCCGGAGCCCTCGGCAGCGACGTGATCGTGCGTCGCGAGCCCGTCGGTGTCGTGGCCGCGATCCCACCCTGGAACGTCCCCCAGTTCACGACCATCTCCAAGATCGCTCCCGCGTTGCTGGCCGGGTGCACGGTCGTGCTCAAGCCGGCGCCGGAGACACCCCTCGACGCCTACCTGATGGCCGAGCTCCTGGTCGAGGCCGGGCTGCCCGCCGGCGTGGTCAACATCGTGGCCGCGGGCCGGGAGGTGGGCGAGCACCTGGTCGCCCACCCCGGCGTCGACAAGGTCGCGTTCACGGGCTCGACCGCTGCGGGCCGCACGATCGCCTCGGTGTGCGGCGAGCAGCTCAAGCGGGTCAGCCTCGAGCTCGGCGGCAAGTCCGCCGCGATCGTGCTCGACGACGCCGACCTCACCGCCACCATGGAGGGCCTCCGGTTCACCGCGCTGATGAACAGCGGCCAGGCGTGCGTGGCGCAGACCCGGATCCTCGCCAGCCAGAAGAACTACGGCGCCGTCGTGGACGCACTTGCCCAGACCGTCGGCACGATGCCCGTCGGTGACCCCGACGACCCGGCCACCGAGATCGGTCCGATGGTGGCGCGACGCCAGCAGGAGCGGGTGGAGAAGTACATCGCCCTCGGCCAGGAGGAGGGTGCCCGGGTCGTCGTGGGCGGCAACGGGATGCCGGACGGGCTCGACCGCGGTTGGTACGTCCGACCGACCGTCTTCGCCGACGTCGACAACTCCATGCGCATCGCCCGGGAGGAGATCTTCGGCCCGGTGCTGTCGGTGATCGCCTACGCCGACGTGGACGACGCCGTCCGCATCGCCAACGACTCCGACTACGGGCTCGCGGGCACCGTGTGGACCACCGACCAGGAGGCCGGTCTCGACGTCGCGCGCCGGGTGCGGGCCGGCACCTATGGAGTGAACACCTACACGATGGAC
This sequence comes from uncultured Actinomycetota bacterium, assembly GCA_963843075.1. Lineage (GTDB taxonomy): Bacteria > Actinomycetota > Actinomycetes > Propionibacteriales > Nocardioidaceae > Marmoricola. The sequence goes on from CAWJJD010000002.1 coordinate 240,191, forward strand.
TTCGCGGCTCCCTTCGGCGGCTACAAGAGCTCGGGCATCGGCCGCGAGTTCGGGCCCGAGGGGCTGGCGCAGTACACCGAGCTCAAGGCGATCTACCCCACCGCACCGGCGATGTAGTGCTGCTCGACCTCCAGCTGGACGCCCGGCCGGACCGAGCAGCCGAGCGCGCCGCAGAGCTCGTCGAAGCGGGGGCGGCCGGCCTGTTCACCTTCGAGGGACCCCACGACGTCTTCCTCCCGCTCGCCGCGGTCGCCGGACGCATCGAGGCCGACCTGATGACCAACGTGGCCATCGCGATGCCGCGCAGCCCGATGCACCTGGCCCATGCCGCCTGGGACCTGCAGCTGATGAGCAGGGGACGGTTCCGGCTCGGACTCGGGTCGCAGGTGAGGCCCCACATCGAGAACCGGTACGGCGCGACCTGGTCACCGCCGGCAGCACGGATGCGCGAGATCGTGCTCGCCGTGAAGGCGATCCTCACCGCCTGGCAGGACGGGACCCGACTGGACTTCCGAGGGGAGCACACCCGGCACACGCTGATGCCGCCGACGTTCGTGCCCGGCCCGAACCCTCATGGCGTGCCGCCGGTGCTGCTCGGGGCACTGGGGCCGGTGATGACGCGCACCGCGGCCGAGGTCGCCGACGGACTGCTCGTGATGCCGTTCCACAGCCATGATCACTTCCGCGAGCGCACGCTCCCCGCCGTCGAGGAGGGCCTGCGCCGGTCCGGGCGCGACCGCATCGACATCTACCCGCAGGCGATCCTCGCCATGGGCAGGACGGAGGAGGAGCTGGCCGCCGCGAGCGCGGGGGTGCGGATGCTCCTGGCGTTCTACGGCTCGACCCCGGCCTACCGGCCCGTGCTCGAGGTCGAGGGCTGGGGCGACCTGCAGCCCGAGCTCAACGCGCTGTCCAAGCGGGGCGACGTCGCGGCGATGACGGCCCTCGTGACCGAGGAGATGGTCGAGACGCTGGCCGTCCGCGGCACCCCCGAGCAGTGCGCGGACGACCTCGCGCGGCGCTTCGGCGACGTGGCCGATCGTGTCTGCGCCTACTTCCCGGGCCACGATCCCGGGACCGAGCAGATCGCCAGCCTGGCTGACGGGATCAGGGATTGAGGTGGTGCTCGGGCAGCCACGCCTCGGGGTCGATCGGGTCGCCGCCGCCGGGATGCACCTCGAGGTGGAGGTGTGGCCCGGTCGTGTTGCCGGTGGAGCCGACGTAGCCGACCAGGTCACCGGGCGCCAGGCGCTGACCGGGATCCACGGCGAACTCGCTCTGGTGGCAGTACCAGAGCACGGTCCCGTCATCGAGCCTCACCACGGTCTTGTTGCCGTAGGCGCCGTCGTAGGCGGCTGAGAGCACCACGCCCGGCCCGATCGACCGGATCTCGGTGCCCTCGCCCGCGGCGAAGTCGAGCCCCGTGTGCGTGCTCGCCCAGAGTCCGCTCGAGGCACCGAAGCGACCGGTCAGGTGGTAGCCCGCGACGGGCAGCACCCACGGCGGGGGCTTGGCCTTGAGCTTCTGGCCCAGCACGACCGGCTGTGTCGTGGACCGCGCCGGCTCGGCGGGCGGCGCTGCCTCGGCAGCAGCGGCCGACCCCACGAGGTCGGCGGCGAGCGCGTGCGGGTTGAGGTCGAGGGCGGCCGCCGGTGTGGCGGCAGCGAGGGCCGAGGTGGTCAGCAGACCGGTGGTCAGCAGGGGCGCGAGGGCGCGCCGGAGGTGGGACTTGGGGGGCATGGCATCGGTTGTTCCTCGTCGCGCCGCGCAGGGACTGGCTTACCCGAATCGCCGGTGCGCGACGGCGCACCTCGCTGCTCGTCTGAGGTCCGCTAGGGGACTGACCGGCCGGGGACGAGCAGGAGGCGCTTCCCGTGCCGGTTGTTCTCTTGTCATGTGGCTACCTGGTGAGCAGCGCGACGACCACTTAGCCATGGCCGAGCCAGCCTGTGCAAGCTGGCTGCTAGCTGCCTGTTAGCGCGGTCACACGCCTGCCCCGTCTGGCACGCTCAGGGAGGGGCCTCGGAGCGACGAAGGTCACACGCATGCATACCCGCAGTACGGGGATGCTTCAGGCAACGCGACGAAAGGACACCACCATGGGCGTGGAAGACAAGGCCAGCAACTCCTTCAAGGACGCGAAGGGCAAGGTCAAGGAGACGACCGGCAAGGCGACCGACAACGAGGAGCTCGAGAGCAAGGGCAAGGCCGACCAGGTGGAGGCCTCGGTCAAGGACTCCGCGGAGAAGCTCAAGGATGCGGCCGGCAACGTGAAGGACGCCTTCAAGAAGTAGACCCGCGAAAGGTTCCGCTCGCGGCGCTGACTAGTCCGTCCGGGCTAGACAGGTCTGCGCGCGCCACGCCCCGGTTCGTGCTTTGGCCCCACCGGCCGCCTAACGTCGAAACATGGAGGAAACGCGAACCCCGGTGGTCTCCACCACCGCCGGCATCGGGACGACGGCGTTGGGTCGTCTCGAGATGCGCGTGTGCGAGGACGACGGCTACGAGGAGGTCAGCGTCGAGCGACGCTGGCCCGACATGGCGGCGGCGAGGGCCTGGTGCCAGCGCATCGTCGGACGTGCGGCGCCCGGGACCGCCATCCTCGAGATCCAGGTCTTCGAGGAGAGCTGGCGCCACGCCAAGTCCTGGGAGACGACCAGGACCAGGCCGGTCGCCGAGGTCCTCCAGCTCGGCGTGGTGGACGAAGCCGGGCACGTGCGCTGGTCCGAACCGCGGGCGATGGTGCCACGTTCGTCAGCGCACCACGCGCGGTGACGGAGCGGTTCGACATCTCGTTTGGCTGATGCCCGGTTTCGGGCACCATGGGGTGCATGACCTCCTCCCCCCTGGACCCCACGACCGAGTACGACGCCGCCGCCGAGGTCGTCGAGATCTGCCGTGACCTGATCCGGATCGACACCACCAACTTCGGAGACCAGCCCGGTCCCGGTGAGCGCAAGGCGGCCGAGCACGTCGCCACGCTCCTCGACGAGGTCGGCATCGAGAGCGAGCTCTGGGAGGCGGAGCCGGGCCGGACCAACGTGCTGGCGAGGTGGGGTGGGACCGGGGGAGACCCCGTCCTGGTGCACGGTCACCTCGACGTCGTACCCGCCGATGCCGCCGACTGGTCGCAGCACCCGTTCAGCGGCGAGATCCACGAGGGCCAGCTCTGGGGCCGCGGCGCGGTCGACATGAAGGACTTCGACGCGATGCTCCTCTCGACCGTGCGCGCACGTGCCCGCGCCGGGGTCGTCCCCGAGCGGCCCCTGGTGCTGTGCTTCACCGCCGACGAGGAGGCCGGTGGCCACAAGGGGGCGGGGCCCCTGGTCGAGGCCAAGCGCGAGTGGTTCGAGGACTGCACCTACGCAGTCGGGGAGGTCGGCGGGTTCTCCACGACCGTGCGCGGGCGACGCCTCTACCTGATCGAGGCCGCTGAGAAGGGCATGGCCTGGATGCGGCTGACTGCGAAGGGCAACGCCGGCCACGGCTCGATGGTCCACCCGGACAACGCCGTGACCACGTTGGCCGAGGCGGTGGCCCGCATCGGTCGTCACGAGTGGCCGGTGCAGCTGACCCCGACCATGGAGGTGCTGCTCGGAGCGGTCGCCGAGCTCGCCGGCACCGAGGCCACGCCGGAGAACGCCGAGGAGCTGGTCGCGGAGTTCGGCTCGGCTGCCCGGATGCTCGGCGCGGTCATCCGGCACACCACGAACCCGACCATGCTCGACGCCGGCTACAAGGTCAACGTGGTCCCGGGGGTCGCGACGGCGCAGGTCGACGGCCGCTTCCTCCCCGGCCTCGAGGACGACTTCCTGGCCACGCTCCGAGAGCTCGCCGGCCCGGGAGTCGACATCGACTTCATCTCCAAGATGGACGGGCTGGAGACGCCCTACGACGGCGAGATGGCCGACGCCATGACCGCCTCGATCCTGGAGGAGGACCCGGACGCCGTGGTCGCGCCCTACCTGATGAGCGGCGGCACCGACGCCAAGCACTTCACCCAGCTCGGCATGCGCGCCTTCGGGTTCGCGCCGCTGCGTCTGCCGGCCGACCTCGACTTCACCGCCCTGTTCCACGGGGTCGACGAGCGCGTCCCGGTGGACGCCCTCGAGTTCGGAGCCCGGGTCTTCGACCGCTTCCTGGGCCGGATCTGACCCTAGGCGTCCACGAGCCAGGCGAACCGCTGGCGGATGATCCGTCGGCGCAGCTGGACGCGTCTGGTGCCGTCGTAGGAGACCCGCACCCGGTCGACCTCCCAGCCGCCCTTCTCGGCCCGCTCCACGAGCAGCCTGGTCACCGCGTTGCGAGAGAGCTCACGCGAGATCAGCATCTTGGAGTACTCGTACTCCACGCCGGGTCGCAGTGCCCGCCGGTGCTCGATCCGCCGTTCCTTGGCTTTGCTCATGCGTGTACTCGCTTCGCTCCGTGCACGCACGAGGCTCCAGTGACGCCGCGTTGGATGGTTCGCTCGCTCCGCTCGCTCACGTGACTACCACCTCCTGGTGAACCGCGGACACGTCGTCGAGGGCCTTGATGATCTCTGTCGGCAGCTCGCACTGCTCGACGGTGAGCGACCCGCGCAGCTGGGCGGCGGTGCGCGCGCCGACGATGGGGGCGACCACGCCTGGCCGGTCGCGCACCCACGCCAGCGCCACCTCGACGGGCGACCACCCCAGACCGTCGGCGGCCCGGGCGACGGCCTCGACCACGCGGCCCGAGACCCCGTCGAGGTAGCGGTCGATGAAGGTGGAGAAGTGAGGGGAGGCGGCCCGGGAGTCGGCCGGGGTGCCGTGGCGGTACTTGCCGGTGAGGACCCCCCGACCCAGCGGCGACCACGGCAGGATGCCGAGGCCGAGCGCCTGTGCGGCCGGCACGACCTCTGCCTCGACCGCGCGGTTGAGCAGGGAGTACTCCACCTGGTTGGACGCCAGGGTCGCGCGACCCGGCACAGCGCGCTGCCAGGTGGCCGCCTGCGCCGTCTGCCAGCCGTTGTAGTTGCTCACCCCGACGTAGGACGCCCGACCGCTGGTCACGGCGTGGTCCAGCGCGGTCAGGGTCTCCTCGATCGGCACGTCGTCGACCCACACGTGCACCTGCCACAGGTCGACGTGGTCCACACCCAGCCGCGAGAGCGAGGCGTCGAGCGAGCTGACCAGGTGTCCTCGGGAGGCGTTGGTGAAACGTTCGCCCTTGCGCCGCCCGACACCGGCCTTCGTGGCGAGCACGATGTCGTCGCGACCGCACACGTCGCCCAGGAGCGACCCGATCAAGCGCTCGGAGTCACCGTCCGTGTAGCCGGCTGCGGTGTCGACCAGCGTGCCGCCGGCCTCGATGAAGGCCACCAGCTGCTCACGGGCCTCGTGCTCGTCGGTGTCCCGGCCCCAGGTCATCGTGCCCAGGCCCAGGCGCGAGACCGAGAGGCCCGTGGCACCGAGGAACCGCTGTTGCATGACAGAACGCTATCCACCGGGCCATCACCAGCGCGTCGCGGCTCGCCGTCGGGCAGTCAGGGCATGGTCAGGAACGCATGCGTAGCCTGTCTCCTGCCATGGACTACATCGACGCCGTCATCCTCGGGATCGTGGAGGGGCTCACCGAGTTCCTGCCCGTCTCCAGCACCGGACACCTGACCATCGCGGAGAAGATGCTGGGGCTGCCGGTCGACGACAGCGGCATCACCGCCTACACCGCGGTCATCCAGATGGGCGCGATCGCCGCCGTGCTGCTCTACTTCCGCCGCGACATCGGGCGGATCGCTGCAGCATGGTTCCGCGGGCTGTTCCGGCCGGAGTACCGCGGCCACTTCGACCACCGCTTCGGCTGGTACATCATCCTGGGCTCGATCCCCATCGGCGTGGTCGGCTTCCTCGGCAAGGACGTCATCAGCGGCCCGCTCCGATCGCTGTGGTGGGTCGGCGGCTCGCTGGTGCTGTGGAGTGCCGTGATGGTGTACGCCGAGAGCGTCGGCACCCAGAGGCGCAGTGAACGTGACCTCACCTGGCTCGACACCCTCGTGGTCGGACTCATCCAGTGCATGGCGCTGGTGCCAGGGGTCTCCCGCTCGGGGGCCACCATCTCCGGCGGCCTGCTGCGCGGACTCGACCGGGTCACCGCCACGCGGCTGAGCTTCTTCCTCTCCATCCCTGCCCTGACCGCCGCCGGGCTCTACGAGCTCAAGGACGTCGTCAACAGCGACGTCGGGATCGGCCAGACGGTGGTCGGCACCCTGGTCAGCTTCGTGGTCGCCTACGCGGCGGTGGCCTGGCTGCTCAGGTTCGTCGCCGGCCACTCGATCACGTGGTTCGTGCCCTACCGGCTGGTGCTGGGCTTCGCGGTGCTGGGCCTGCTCGCCACCGGAGTCATCACGGCGACCTGAGCCCTACAGCCAGCCGGAGCGCTTGCTGATGACGAAGACGGCCAGTGAGCTGAGGGCCATCAGACCGAGCGCCCAGGGATAGCCGTAGAGCCACCCCAGCTCGGGCATGTGCTCGAAGTTCATCCCGTAGATGCTGCCGATCAACGTGGGCGCCGCGACCAGGCCGACAGCGGCCGTGATCCGACGCATGTCGTCGTTCTGCTGGATCGAGATCTGCGCGGTGTGCGCCTCGAACGCCGTCGAGAGCAGCGAGTCGAGGTTGTCGATCGTCTCCGCCACGCGGAGGAGATGGTCGGCGACGTCGCGGAAGTAGGGGGCGGCGTCCCGGTGGATGCCGGTCACCGCGCCGTTGGCGAACCTGGCCATCGGTTCGCGCAGCGGGAGCACGGCGCGTCGCATCTCGGCCAGCTCGCGCTTGAGCACGTAGATGCGAGCCGAGTCGTTGGTGCGCGCCGTCGAGAACACCGACTGCTCGACCTCGTCGACGTCCTCCTGGAGCTCCCCGGCCACCTCCTCGTAGCGGTCCACGACCTGGTCGCAGACGGCGTACACGACCGCGGAGGGCCCGTGCGCCAACACGTTGTGCATCCCCTCGAGCCGGTGGCGGGTGTCGCTGAGCCCGCCCCCGGAGCCGTGCCGCACGCTGACCACGAACTTGTGGCCGACGAACAGGCTGATCTCTCCGGTCTCGACCGCGTCCTCGTCGTCGACGTACCACAGCGTCTTGAGCACGATGAAGAGCGAGTTGTCGTAGCGCTCGACCTTGGGCCGCTGGTGGGCACTGATCGCGTCCTCGACAGCGAGGGGGTGCAGGCCGTAGATGTCGGCGACGGCCTCGAACTCGTCGCTGTCGGGATCGTGCAGCCCCACCCAGACGAAGTCGTGCTCCTCGGTCGCCTTGGCCTTGACCCCGGCGAGGTCTGCGGTCTCGGCACCGAGGTCGACCCGTTCACCGTTGCGATACAGCGCGTTGTCCACGATCACCCTTGCAGGCTAGGGCTTCGGCAGGGCAGAAGCGCGCCTTGGTCGGCGGATGGGGGTGCCGCGTACGCTCCGGGCATGGCAACCGTGATCCTGGCCCGGCACGGACGCACCGCCGCGAACACGGGTGGGGTGCTGGCCGGGCGGAGCAAAGGCGTGCACCTCGATGACACCGGCACCGCGCAGGCCCGCGCCGCCGCGGAACGACTCGCGGGGCTGCCCCTCGCGGCCGTCGTCACGAGCCCGCTCGAACGCTGCCGGGAGACCGCGAAGCTGATGGTGCCGGGCGTGCGCGCGGTGGCTGACCGGCGGCTGGTCGAGTGCGACTACGGCGACTGGACCGGCCAGGAGATCAAGACCCTGGCCAAGGAGAAGCTCTGGCGCACCGTGCAGGTGCAGCCCTCCGGCGCGAGGTTCCCCGGTGGTGAGTCGCTCCAGGAGATGTCCGCACGGGTCGTGTCCGGTGTCCGGTCGCGGGACGCCGCTGTCGAGGAGGACGCGGGCGACCACGCGGTCTGGCTGCTCGTCTCGCACGGAGACCCGATCAAGGCGATCCTGGCCGATGCGCTCGGGATGCACCTCGACGCCTTCCAGCGGATCGGCGTCGACCCCGGCAGCCTGTCGGTGGTCCGCTACACCCCGCACCGCGCGTTCGTCCTGACGATGAACTCCTCGGCGGGCTCGTTGTCCCATCTGGCGAGCAAGCCCCGCAAGCGGCGTACACGCTCCAGCGACGCGGTCGTCGGCGGAGGTGCCGGTCCCTCCGCCCCGACGGCTTCGGGCACCTTCTAGGCTCGGTCCCATGCCGGTCATCCATCGTTTCGACCCACCCGAGCGCTTCGTGCCGGGCACGGTCGGCGAGCCCGGCGCACGCACGTTCTTCCTGCAGGCCCGCGCCGGCAACCAGGTCACGTCCGTGGCGCTGGAGAAGCAGCAGGTGCAGATCCTGGGCGAGCGCGTGGCCGAGCTGCTCGACGAGCTGATCCAGTCCGAGGACGCGGAGACCACCATCCCGGCCATGACCCCGGTGGCGCTGATCGACAACGAGCCGTTGGAGCAGCCGATCCAGGAGGAGTTCCGGGCCGGCACGATCACGCTGTCCTGGGACGCCGACGACGAGCGCGTGGTGATCGAGGTCTTCCCGGTCGTCGAGGTCGAGGTCGAGCTGCCGGTGGAGGCCGCCGAGCAGGAGCTGATCGACCTGCCGATCGAGGAGCCCGAGCCCGACGAGGTGCTGCTCGTGCGGATGCCGCCCGCGATGGCGCGCTCCTTCGCCGCTCGCGCCGAGTCGGTGGTGGCCGCCGGTCGGGCGCCGTGCCCCTTCTGCGGTGGGCCGATCGACGCCGACGGCCACCTCTGCCCGCGTGCCAACGGGTTTCGCCGGTCCCGCACCTGAGCGACCCTGACGCCATGCCCGCCTCCGCCCCCTCCACCCTGCTCGACGGCCAGCTGGTCGTGCTCGGACGGATCATGCCGGCCTCCAACCACACCTTCCTGACCCGGCTCGGCGACGAGGGCGTGCAGTGCGTCTACAAGCCGTGCTCGGGGGAGCGGCCGCTGTGGGACTTCACCGACGGCACCCTGGCCAACCGGGAGTACGCCGCCTGGGTGATCTCCGACCATCTCGGCTGGGACGTCGTGCCACCGACGGTGCTGCGCGACGGACCGGCCGGACCGGGGATGGTGCAGCTGTGGATGGAGTCCGAGGAGGAGCTCGGGGATGGTCCCGACCCGGTGGACATCGTGCCCGAGGGCGAGATGCCGCCCGGCTACCTGCACGTGCTCGACGCGAGCGGGGCGCGCGACGAGCCCGTCGTCCTGGTGCACGAGGACACCGAGTCCCTGCGGCGGATGGCGGTCTTCGACATCGTCACCAACAACACCGACCGCAAGGGCGGTCACGTCCTGCCGATGCCGGACGGGCACCGCTACGGGGTCGACCACGGCGTCTGCTTCCACACCGAGGACAAGCTGCGCACGGTGCTCTGGGGATGGGCGGGGCAACACCTGACGGGAGCCGAGCAAGACGGAGTCGAGTCAGTCATCGTCGGTCTCGACGGCGACCTGCGTGACCGTCTCGAGGAGCTGCTCACCGTGCACGAGGTCGACGCGATCGAGCGCCGCTGCCAGCGCCTGCTCGCCAGGGGCCGCTTCCCGGTTCCGGCCGGTGGGTGGCCGTCGATCCCCTGGCCACCCTTCTGAGACCCGGCCGATAGCATCGCCCGCATGCGTGCCTGGACCTCTCCCGAGCCCGGGACCCTCCCGTCCGGCGCTCGAGGACCGGCGGTGCGGGTCTTCGACAGCTCCACCCGTGCACTCCGCGACGTGACGCCCTCGGACGGCCCGGCCCGGATGTACGTCTGCGGGATCACGCCGTACGACGCCACCCACATGGGCCACGCGGCCACCTACGTCGCCTTCGACCTGCTCAACCGTGCCTGGCGCTCAGCCGGGCACGAGGTGCGCTACGTCCAGAACGTGACCGACGTCGACGACCCGCTGCTCGAGCGCGCCAACGCCACGGGGGAGGACTGGGCCGCGCTCGCCGAGCGCGAGACGGAGCTCTTCCGCACCGACATGCAGTCCCTGCGCGTGCTCGCACCCGAGGCCTACATCGGCGCGGTCGAGGCCATCCCGCTCGTGGTCGACATGGTCGAGCGGCTGCAGGAGTCCGGGAGCGTCTATGAGGTCCCGTCGACCGGCTCGGCGTCGGATCTCTACTTCTCGGTGACCCGGGACCCGGCCTTCGGCGAGGTGTCGGGCTGGACGCGCGAGCAGATGCTCGAGGTGTTCGCCGACCGCGGAGGAGACCCCGACCGCCCGGGCAAGAAGGACCCGCTGGACTGCCTGCTGTGGCAGGCCGAGCGGCCCGGCGAACCGGCCTGGGACTCCTCGCTCGGGCGTGGTCGACCCGGGTGGCACATCGAGTGCTCCTCGATCGCCCGGCACCACCTCGGTGCGGCGATCGACGTGCAGGGCGGCGGCAGCGACCTGGTCTTCCCCCACCACGAGATGAGCGCCTCCGAGGCCCAGGTGGCCGACCCCGGGCCGCGCTTCGCCAATGCCTACGTGCACGCCGGCATGGTCGGGCTGGACGGCGAGAAGATGTCGAAGTCCAAGGGCAACCTCGTGCTCGTCTCGAGGCTCCGCGAGGACGGCCTCGACCCCATGGTGATCCGGCTGGTCCTGCTGGGCCACCACTACCGCAGCGACTGGCAGTGGGACGAGGCCGACGTCGCCGCGGCCGGCGCCCGTCTCGACAAGTGGCGCTCCGCTGTGGCCAGGGGAGCGGGGGCACCGACGGCGGCCCTCGTCACCGGGGTGCTCGCGCTGCTGGCCGAGGACCTCGACGCCCCCACGGCGTTGCGCGAGATCGACCACTGGGCCGACAGCACCGACTTCGGCGACCAGACCGAGCCCGGGGCCGGTGAGGTCGTGCGTGCCCTGGTCGACGCGGCGCTCGGCGTACGCCTCTGAGGCTGCCTGGCCCTACCGCGCATCCGATCCGACCGGACCTGCGAAGGTGAGTCCCGGTGCTGGAGTGGCGAACGTGCGTCCCGTCCGACACATCGGCGGTCGCCCGCCGATTGCGCGTACAGAACTGACACGATCCGAGGGAAGCTTCACTCGGATGGTGTCGGTTTCACAGCGGGGGCTGTGAAACCGACGGCCCCCAGCCCTACTCCTCAGGCTCGTTGCGCCGCTTGAGATAGCGCTCGAACTCCCGGGCGATCGCCTCGCCGCTGGCCTCCGGCAGCTCCGAGGCGTCCTGGCTCTCCTCGAGGTTGCGGACGTATTCCGCGACGTCCTCGTCCTCCTCGGCGAGCTCGGCGACCCCCCGCTCCCAGGCGCGGCTGTCCTCGGGCAGGTCACCGAGCGGGATGCTGGTCTCGAGCAGGTCCTCGACCTGGCCCAGCAGGGCCAGTGTGGCCTTGGGGCACGGCGGCTGGGGCAGGTAGTGGGGGACGGCCGCCCAGAACGACACCGCGGGCACGTCGAGGCGGGTGCAGGCGTCCTGGAGCACGCCGATGATGCCGGTCGGCCCCTCGTAGGTCGCGGGCTCGAGCTTGAGCCGGTCCTCGAGGTCCAGCTCGGTCGCGCTCCCGCTGACCTGGATCGGCCGGGTGTGCGGGGTCTCGGCGAGCATCGCACCGAGGGTCACCACGAGCTCGACACCGAGCTCGTCGGCACAAGCGAGCAGCTCGGCACTGAACTGGCGCCACTTCATGTTCGGCTCGATGCCGCGCAGCAGCACCACGTCCTGGTGGGAGCCGGGTGGACGGGCGACGTAGACCTGGGTCGAGGGCCAGGTGATCCGGCGCATGCCCTCCTCGGTCGTGGACACCGACGGGCGGTTGACCTGGAAGTCGTAGAACTCCTCGGGGTCGACGACCGCGACCACCTGGGCGTCCCAGACGTCGATCAGGTGGTCGACCACCCCGGTCGCTGCTCCCGCTGCGTCGTTCCAGCCCTCGAAGGCCGCCACCATCACGGGCTCGACGAGGTCAGGCACGTCCTCGATCTCGATCACACCTGTCAGCCTAGAGGGGTACCCCCATGTCAGGATCCGGTATCTCGACGGGCGCGCCGACCCACCTCCGTACGCTTGTCGGTGCGCCGCCGCGCGTCCCCCACACCGAGAGGTTGCCCGTGCCCGACACCACGCACCACCGCCCCGACTGCACCGAGGAGCTCGCCGCAGCACTGCGCGAGCGCATCCTGGTGGTCGACGGGGCGATGGGTACGGCGATCCAGCGCGACCGCCCCGACGAGGCGGGCTACCGCGGTGAGCGCTTCGCCGACTGGGACTCAGACGTCCAGGGCAACAACGACCTGCTCACGCTCACCCAGCCCGACATCATCCGGTCCATCCACCGCGAGTACCTCGAGGCGGGCGCCGACCTGATCGAGACCAACACCTTCAACGCCAACGCGATCTCGCTCGGCGACTACGGCATGGCCGAGCTGGCCTACGAGTTCTGCTACGAGTCCGCACGCCTGGCCCGCGCCGCCTGCGACGAGGTCACCGAGCGCACCCCTGACAAGCCGCGCTACGTCGCCGGCGCCCTGGGCCCGACGACCCGGACCGCCTCCATCTCGCCGGACGTCAACGACCCGGCCACCCGCAACGTGACCTACGAGCAGCTGGTCGAGGCCTACGTCGACGCCACCAGGGGGCTGCTCGACGGCGGCTCGGACCTGATCGTGATCGAGACGATCTTCGACACGCTCAACGCCAAGGCGGCGATCTTCGCCGTCGAGTCGGTCTTCGAGGACTACGGCCGTCGCTGGCCGGTGGTCATCTCCGGCACGATCACCGACGCCTCCGGGCGCACCCTGTCCGGGCAGACCACCGAGGCCTTCTGGAACTCGGTGCGCCACGCCCACCCGCTCCTGGTCGGGCTCAACTGCGCCCTCGGTGCCAAGGAGATGCGCCCTTTCCTCGCAGAGCTGTCACGGGTCGCGGACACCTTCGTCTCGGCGTACCCCAACGCCGGCCTGCCCAACGCGTTCGGTGAGTACGACGAGGCCGCCGCCGAGACCGCCGAGACCCTGAGCGAGTTCGCCGAGGCAGGACTGGTCAACCTCGTCGGAGGCTGCTGCGGCACCACGCCCGACCACATCGGGGCGATCGCGAAGGCCGTGGACGGCATGGCGCCCCGGGAGATCCCCGAGATCGCCCCCGCCATGCGCCTCTCGGGGCTCGAGCCGATGAACATCACCGCGGACTCGCTGTTCGTCAACGTCGGCGAGCGCACCAACATCACTGGCTCGGCGAAGTTCCGCAACCTGATCAAGGCCGGTGACTACGACGCCGGTCTGGCCGTCGCCGTCCAGCAGGTCGACGCAGGAGCCCAGGTCATCGACGTCAACATGGACGAGGGCATGATCGACGGGGTCGCGGCCATGGACCGCTTCACCAAGCTGATCGCCAGCGAACCCGACATCAGCCGGGTGCCGATGATGATCGACTCCTCCAAGTGGGAGGTGATCGAGGCCGGGCTGCGCAACGTCCAGGGCAAGTCGATCGTCAACTCGATCTCCATGAAGGAGGGCGAGGAGAAGTTCCGCGAGCAGGCCCGGCTGTGTCGCAAGTACGGCGCTGCGGCGGTCGTGATGGCCTTCGACGAGGAGGGCCAGGCCGACAACCTCGAGCGGCGCGAGCAGATCTGCGAGCGGGCCTACCGGATCCTCGTGGACGAGGTCGGCTTCCCGCCCGAGGACATCATCTTCGACCCCAACTGCTTCGCCCTCGCCACCGGCATCGAGGAGCACGCCAACTACGGCGTCGACTTCATCGAGGCGACCCGCTGGATCAAGCAGCACCTCCCGGGGGCCCGCGTCTCCGGCGGCATCTCCAACTCGTCGTTCTCCTTCCGCGGCAACAACCCGGTCCGCGAGGCGATCCACTCGGTCTTCCTGTTCCACGCCATCAAGGCCGGGCTCGACATGGGCATCGTCAACGCCGGCGCCCTGGTGGTCTACGACGAGATAGACCCCGAGCTGCGCGAGCGGATCGAGGACGTCGTCCTCAACCGTCGCGAGGACGCGGCCGAGCGTCTGCTCGAGATCGCCGAGCAGCACCGGGGTTCGGGCGAGCAGCAGGAGGTGGCCGCGCTCGAGTGGCGCTCGCTGCCGATCGGGGAGCGGATCACCCACTCGCTGGTCAAGGGCATCGACGCAGACATCGAGGAGGACACCGAGATCCTCCGCGCCGAGATCTTCGAGCGCGGCGGTCGACCGATCGAGGTGATCGAGGGACCCCTGATGGACGGCATGAACGTCGTCGGAGACCTGTTCGGCGCCGGCAAGATGTTCCTGCCCCAGGTGGTGAAGTCGGCCCGGGTGATGAAGAAGGCGGTCGCCTACCTGATCCCCTACATCGAGGCCGAGAAGAAGCCGGGTGACGCGGAGACCAAGAAGGGCACCATCGTGATGGCGACCGTCAAGGGCGACGTCCACGACATCGGCAAGAACATCGTCGGCGTGGTGCTGCAGTGCAACAACTACGAGGTCATCGACCTCGGCGTGATGGTGCCGGCGCAGAAGATCCTCGACAAGGCCACGGAGGTCGACGCAGACCTCATCGGCCTGTCCGGGCTGATCACCCCCTCGCTCGACGAGATGGTGAACTTCGCCGGCGAGATGCAGCGACAGGGCTTCGAGATCCCGCTGCTCATCGGGGGAGCGACCACGTCCCGCGCCCACACGGCCGTCAAGGTCACGCCTCGCTACGAGGGCCCGGTGATCTGGGTGAAGGACGCCTCCCGGTCCGTTCCCGTCGCCGCACAGCTGCTCTCGCCCGAGCGCCGCGACCAGCTCCTCGCCGACACCGAGGCGGACTACCAGTCCCTGCGCGAGCGGCACGCGGCGAAGTCCGACCGGCCGCTGCTCCCCATCGAGGACGCCCGGGCCAACCGGACGCCGATCGACTGGTCGGGCTACGCCCCGCCGGTGCCGGCCATGGGTGTCACCACGCGGGTCTTCGAGGACTACGACATCGCCGAGCTGCGCGACTACATCGACTGGCAGCCGTTCTTCAACGCCTGGGAGATGAAGGGCAGGTTCCCCGACATCTTGAACAGCCCCACCTCGGGGGAGACCGCGCGCAAGCTCTACGACGATGCCCAGGCCATGCTCGACCAGCTGATCGAGGAGAAGTGGCTCACCGCCAGCGGAGTGATCGGGTTCTTCCCGGCGAACGCCGTGGGTGACGACATCGAGGTCTACCGCGACGCCGAACGCACCGAGGTCCTGACCACGCTGTTCAACCTGCGCCAGCAGGGCGTCCACCGCGAGGGCGTGCCCAACCGGTCACTGGGCGACTTCATCGCGCCCAAGGAGACCGGGCTCGCCGACCACGTGGGGGCGTTCGCGGTCACCGCCGGGCTCGGCAGCCACGAGCGGATCAAGCAGTTCAAGGACGACCTCGACGACTACAACGCCATCTTGCTCGAGTCGCTGGCCGACCGGCTCGCCGAGGCCTTCGCGGAGCGTCTCCACCAGCGCGTGCGGATCGAGCTGTGGGGTCACGCCAGCGACGAGGAGCTCGACAACCAGGCCCTGATCGCCGAGAAGTACTCCGGCATCCGACCCGCTCCCGGCTATCCCGCCTGTCCCGAGCACACCGAGAAGCTCACCCTGTGGGAGCTGCTCGACGTGCAGGAGACCACTGGCATCGAGCTCACCGAGTCGATGGCGATGTGGCCGGGTGCCTCGGTCAGTGGCTGGTACTTCTCCCACCCGCAGTCGCAGTACTTCGTGGTCGGCCGGCTCGGGCGCGACCAGGTGGCGTCGTACGCCGAACGCAAGGGCTGGACCCTCAAGGAGGCCGAGCGCTGGCTCTCCTCCAACCTCGGCTACGACCCCGAAGACTGATGGCCGTCACCGAGCTCGACACCGGGCCCGACTCGCCGTTGGCCGTCCTGTGGGACATGGACGGCACCCTGGTCGACACCGAGCCCTACTGGATGGAGTGCGAGTTCGCCCTGGCCGAGAAGTACGGCGGACAGTGGTCGCAGGAGCACGCTCTCGCCGTGGTCGGGGGAGACCTGCTCGACTCCGCGGCCTACATGCGCCAGCACATGGGCATCGACCGGACGCCACTGCAGATCGTCGAGGAGCTGCTCGACGGCGTCGTCCTGCGCGTCGAGCAGGAGGTCCCCTGGCGCCCGGGGGCCCGGGAGCTCCTAGCTGAGCTGCGCGAGCAGAACGTGCCGTGCGCGATGGTCACCATGTCGTGGCGACGCTTCGTCGAGCCGATCCTCCGGGCGCTCCCCGAGGGCTCCTTCGACGCCATCGTGTGCGGCGACGAGGTCGGTCGTGGCAAGCCCCACCCGGAGCCCTACCTCCGCGCCGCCGAGCTGCTCGGCGTCGCCCCCGAGCTGACCCTCGCCATCGAGGACTCGCCGACCGGCGCCACGTCGGCCGAGGCTGCGGGATGCCTGGTGCTGACCGTGCCCCACCACGTGCCCATTCCGGCGGGCAGGCGGCGGGTGCATCGCGACACCCTGGTCGGGCTGAGCACCAGCGACCTCGCGCGCCTGGTCTGAGCGTCGTAGTACCCACGTCCAATGGCGACCGGCCCGTGCCGGCGACCAGAGTCTGGGGCACCGACACACCTCTCCCCAGGAGCACATCATGAAGACACTGCACGCGCTCGCCCCCGCCGTCGCCCTCACCTCTGCGATCCTGCTCAGCACCGCAGGTCCGGCCCTCGCCAAGGACGGCGACATCCGGACCTCAGGCTCCTGCCAGGGCGTCGCCCACTGGAAGCTCAAGGCCAGCGCCGAGGACGGCCGCATCGAGGTCGAGGGCGAGATCGACAGCAACCGCAGCGGGCAGAAGTGGAACTGGTCCCTGACCCACAACGGGGCAGCGGCCGGCAGCGGCACCCGGACCACGGCCGGGCGCAGCGGCTCCTTCGAGGTCCGCCGGGTCACGAACAACCGGGCCGGCACCGACACGTTCGTCCTCAACGCTCGCCGGCCGGGCACCCAGCAGATCTGCCGCGGCACCATCCGCTTCTGAGCAGGCCAGCGGGCATACTTCTGCCCGTGACGGTCCGCGTGCTGGTGGTCGACGACCACACCATGGTGCGCATGGGCCTCGTCCAGCTGCTCTCCACCACCCCTGACCTCGAGGTCGTCGGCGAAGCCGCCAACGGCCTCGAGGCGGTGGCACTGGTCGAGGAGCTCCAGCCTGACGTCGTGCTGATGGACCTCCAGATGCCCGAGATGGACGGGGTGCGCGCCACCCGTGCGATCAGCGGCTCCCGGTCACAGGTGCTCGTGCTCACGTCGTTCTCGGACGCCGAACGCATCGTCGACGCACTCGACGCGGGCGCGATGGGCTACACGCTCAAGGACGCCGATCCCGACGACCTGCTCGAGGCGATCCGGTCGGTGGCCCGCGGTGAGTCGCCCCTGCATCCACGCGTGGCCCGGCAGCTGCTCGCGTCGCGTTCTCGTGGGGGCTCGGCCCCCGACGCCCTCACGGCTCGTGAGCAGGAGGTCCTCGAGCTGGTGCGACAGGGCCTGGCCAACAAGCAGATCGCCCGGCGGCTCGGCATCAGCGAGCGCACGGTCAAGGCCCACCTGACCTCGGTGTTCAGCGCGATCGGGGTGGCGGACCGGACGGCTGCGGCGCTGTGGGCCCAGCGCCGTCGGGACCCGGAGGCGCACTGACCCCCTCCGCCACACCGGGCTCGGGGAGCGGCGGTGGCTCGTTGCCGAAGGCCGGGCAGTGGTCCTGGAAGCTGCACCACCGGCACGCCCAGCCCGGGGTCGGCAGCCACTCGCCCGCGCTGCGCGCCTGCTCGATGGCCCGCCAGATGGCCTCGACGAGTCGCTCGGTGGCGAGCAGGTCCTGCTCGTCCGGCTCATAGCTGACCATCTGCCCGTCACCGAGATAGACCAGCCGGAGCAGGGACGGGACGACGCCACGCGTGCGCCAGAGGACCAGGGCGTAGAACCGCATCTGGAACAGCGCCTTGCCCTCGAACCCGACAGCGGGGGAGCGACCGGTCTTGTAGTCGACGACCCGGATGGCTCCGTCCGGAGCGATGTCGACCCGGTCGACGAACCCGCGCAGCAGCAGCCTGGAGTCCAGGAGCGTCTCCACGTAGAGCTCGCGCTCGGCCGGCTCGAGCCACCGCGGGTCCTCGAGGTCGAAGTAGGCCCGCAGGCTGTCGCGGCACGAGGCCAGCCAGGCCGCGATCTCGGGGCCGTCGTCGGTGAAGAGCGAGGCCACGTCGGGCTCGGCGTCGAGCACGAAGTGCCAGGCGTCCTGGACCATCGACTCGGCCTGCTCCGGCGTCCGGTCGGGCGCCGGCAGGTCGAAGAGGTCCTCGAGCACCTTGTGCACCACCGTCCCGCGGATCGCATCGGCGGACGGCGTCTCGGGGAGCCGGTCGATGGTGCGCAGCCGAAACATCAGCGGGCAGGTGCGGAAGTCGGAGGCGCGGCTGGGCGAGAGTGACGCGAGCACGCGCTCCCCGTCGACCGGGGTGCCGATGCGGGTGCGGCCGTCTGCCGGCACCGCGCCCTGTGCCGCTTCCATGACGCACACAGTAGGTGGCGGCGCCGACAGGTTCGGTGCGCGCTAGCGTTGGCGCGTGAGCGACGACGGGACACCAGCAGGGGCGGGAGGCGCGGACGGCCGTCCGTCCTACCCCCCGGGCACGCTGCGCGTGGGATCCATCCGCGGCGTGGACGTGCTCATCAAGTCCTCGTGGCTGCTGATCGCGGTCCTGATCGCGGTCCTGCTCGCGCCCCGCATCGAGGAGGTCCAGCCCGACCTCGGCGTGCTGAAGTACGTCGCGGGGCTCGCGTTCGCGGTGCTGTTCTACCTCTCCCTGCTCCTGCACGAGATCTCGCACGCGCTGATGGCGCAGCGCTACGGCCTCGGGGTGCGGTCGATCACGCTGTTCTTCCTCGGCGGAGTCACCGAGATCGACTCGGAGACGCGCAACCCGGGCCAGGAGTTCAAGGTCTCGGTCGTGGGACCGCTGACCTCGCTGGCCGTCGGCGCGATCTTCCTGGGCCTGCTGAGCGTCACGCCCGACGGACTGCTGCGCCTG
Organism: uncultured Actinomycetota bacterium; assembly: GCA_963843075.1. Lineage (GTDB taxonomy): Bacteria > Actinomycetota > Actinomycetes > Propionibacteriales > Nocardioidaceae > Marmoricola. The sequence continues at coordinate 259,129 of CAWJJD010000002.1, forward strand.
ACCGTGCAGGGCCTCGCGTCTGCCAACCTGATCGTCGGGGTCTTCAACCTGCTGCCGGGGTTGCCCTTCGACGGCGGCCACGTGCTGCGCGCGCTGGTCTGGCGGATCACCGGCAACATGCACCGCGGCACCATCGTCGCCGCCTGGGCAGGCCGCGTCGTCGCCGTCCTGGTGCTGTGCTGGCCCCTGCTGGCCCAGCTGCTCTTCGGGCTCCGGTACGACATCTTCAACTACCTGATGGCCGTGATCATCGCGTCGTTCCTGTGGTCGGGTGCGACCGCGTCGATGGTCAGCGCACGTGTGCTGCGCCGGTTGCCCTCACTGAAGGCGCGCCCGCTGGCGCGCCGCGCCATCGCCGTGCCGGACGACCTGCCGGTCAGCGAGGCCGTACGCCGGGCCCAGGACGCCGGCGCCGGTGCGATCATCGTCCACGTGGGTGACGACAGGCTCAGTGGCATCGTCAACGAGACCGCCCTGCTCGCCACACCGGAGGAGCGTCGCGCCTGGATGCCGGTGAGCTCGGTGGCCCGGTCCATCGAGGACGGCCTGGTGCTGCCGGCCGACATCGTGGGTGAGGACCTGGTCCGGGCCATGTCGGCCACACCGGCCGAGGAATACGTGCTGGTCGAGGGCGACGGGTCCATCTTCGGCGTGCTGACGACCGCCGACGTCGACCGTGCCTTCGAGGAGGGCGCTCGAGCGTGACCACTCCCGACTGGTCCGGCGTGCGCCGGGGACCGCTGCAGCCCGGCGAGTGGGTCCGCCTCACCGACGCCAAGGGCCGACGCCACAACATCTGCCTCGAGGTGGGGAAGTCCTTCCACACCAACCGCGGCGGCATGTCGCACGACGACATCATCGGTCGCGACGAGGGCTTCACCATCACCTCGAGCTCCGGGGGCGAGTATCTCGTCTTCCGGCCGCTGCTCAGCGAGTTCGTGGTCTCGATGCCCCGCGGCGCGGCCGTCGTCTATCCCAAGGACGCCGCCCAGATCGTGGCGATGGCCGACATCTTCCCCGGTGCCCGGGTCGTCGAGGCCGGAGCCGGGTCCGGTGCGCTGAGCTGCTCGCTCCTGCGCGCGGTCGGACCGTCGGGCCACGTCTCGTCCTTCGAGCGACGGGAGGACTTCGCCGACATCGCCCGCCGCAACGTGAACCAGTTCTTCGGCGCGCCCGAGGGGGAGACGCACCCGGCCTGGAAGCTGACCGTCGGTGACCTCGTCGAGTCCCTGCCCACAGCAGAGGAGCCGGGCAGCGTGGACCGGGTGGTGCTGGACATGCTGGCGCCGTGGGAGTGCGTCGATGTCGTGGCCGACGTCCTGGCGCCCGGCGGCATCGTCGTGGCCTACGTCGCCACCACCACCCAGCTCGGCCGCGTGGTCGAGACCCTGCGGGCCCACGGCGAGTTCACCGAGCCGCAGCCGTGGGAGACGCTGGTCCGTGACTGGCACGTCGAGGGCCTGGCCGTACGCCCGGGCCACAAGATGAACGGCCACACCGGTTTCCTCGTCACGGCACGACGCATGGCGCCTGGCCACACAGCCCCGGTCAAGAAGCGTCGTCCGGCCCCAGGTGCCTACGGAGTCGACTACGAGGGCCCCCGGCCGGCCGGACTGCCGCCCGAGGACTCCGGTCCCACGGCGGCCAAGGTTGCAGATCCGCAACCAACCGAGTGACACACGCCTCTAACCACTTGGCATGGCAACTTCTCCGAGTAGGGTCGAAATCCAGATCCTGCCCACGGAGGTGGTTCACGTGCCTGACCCAGGTGCCGAGCACGGCCCGACCACTGCCCAGCTGCTGAACCAGGTCTCCTTCCTCGAGGCCGAGGTCACCGAGCTGCGCCGCCGGCTCGCCGACGGACCTGGTGCGTCCCGCGACCTGGACCAGCGTCTGCTGGACACCCAGCGCTCGCTCTCGGCGGTGACCTCGCAGAACGAACGCCTCGCGCAGACCCTGCGTGAGGCACGCGAGCAGATCATCACCCTCAAGGAGGAGGTCGACCGGCTCGCCCAGCCCCCGACCGGCTTCGGCACCTTCCTCAAGCGCAACGAGGACGACTCCGTCGACGTGTTCACCGGCGGTCGCAAGCTGCGCGTCACGGTGAGCCCATCGGTCGACCTCGACCACCTGCACAAGGGGCAGGAGGTCATGCTCAACGAGGCCCTCAACGTGGTCGCCGCCCTCGAGTTCGAGGAAGTCGGCGAGGTCGTGATGTTCAAGGAGGTGCTCGCCGACGGCGACCGGGTCCTGGTGATCGCGAACGCCGACGAGGAGCGCGTCGTACGCCTCGCCGAGCCGCTGCGCGAGATCACGCTGCGTGCCGGTGACTCGCTGCTGCTCGACGCCAAGTCCGGCTACGTCTACGAGCGGGTGCCCAAGTCCGAGGTCGAGGAGCTCGTCCTGGAGGAGGTCCCCGACATCGACTACACCTCGATCGGCGGCCTCTCGGGCCAGATCGAGCAGATCCGCGACGCGGTCGAGCTGCCCTACCTCCACCCCGAGCTGTTCAAGGACTACCAGCTCAAGCCACCCAAGGGCGTGCTGCTCTACGGCCCTCCCGGCTGCGGCAAGACCCTGATCGCCAAGGCCGTCGCCAACTCGCTGGCCAAGAAGGTCGCCGAGCGCACCGGCCAGGAGGGGCGTTCGTTCTTCCTCAACATCAAGGGTCCCGAGCTGCTCAACAAGTACGTCGGCGAGACCGAGCGCCACATCCGCCTGGTCTTCCAGCGTGCTCGCGAGAAGGCCAGCGAGGGCACCCCGGTCATCGTGTTCTTCGACGAGATGGACTCCCTGTTCCGCACCCGCGGCTCCGGTGTCTCCTCCGACGTCGAGAACACCATCGTCCCGCAGCTGCTCTCCGAGATCGACGGTGTCGAGGGGCTCGAGAACGTGCTGGTCATCGGTGCCTCCAACCGCGAGGACATGATCGACCCCGCCATCCTGCGGCCCGGCCGCCTCGACGTGAAGATCAAGATCGAGCGACCCGACGCCGAGTCGGCGCGCGACATCTTCAGCAAGTACCTCACCGCGCAGCTGCCCCTGAACGCCGACGACCTCGCCGAGTTCGGTGGCGACAAGGACGCGACCGTGGCCGGCATGATCACCGCGACCGTGGAGCGGATGTACACCGAGTCCGAGGAGAACCGCTTCCTCGAGGTCACCTACGCCAACGGTGACAAGGAGGTCCTCTACTTCAAGGACTTCAACTCCGGGGCGATGATCCAGAACATCGTCGACCGTGCGAAGAAGATGGCCATCAAGGACGTCCTCGACCACGACAACCCGGGCCTGCGCGTCCAGCACATGCTGCAGGCCTGCGTCGACGAGTTCAAGGAGAACGAGGACCTCCCCAACACCACCAACCCCGACGACTGGGCGCGGATCTCCGGCAAGAAGGGCGAGCGGATCGTCTTCATCCGCACGCTGATCACCGGCAAGCAGGGCACCGAGCCCGGCCGCTCCATCGACACGGTCAGCAACACCGGCCAGTACCTCTGACCGCTTCTCGAAACCGAAGGGCGCCGACCTCGCGGTCGGCGCCCTTCGTCATGTCCTGGTGCTACCCCCAGGTGCGGGGGAGTGGGATCACTCTCCCTCAGGGGTGAGGTACTTGTAGATCCCCTTGCCCCACGTCGGCTCCTGGGGGATGGTCCGCAGCCAGGTGCGCTCGGCGACGCGACCTTCCTGGCCCTTGATCCCGAAGCCGGGGGCGTGCGAGCTGCCCTGGCCCCAGGTGACGCTGAAGGCGCGGTTGTGGAGCAGAGCCTGGGTGCGGTCGGTGATCGTCTGGACCTGCTCGTCGCCGTGGAAGGAGAACAGGCTCCAGTTGGCCGAGCCGCTCATGGTCACGTAGGTGCCGGTGGACCCACCGAAGCGGCCCGTGATCGTCATCCACTTGCTGTGGTTGTACTTGACGATCTCGCGCCTGCCGTTGGTGATCACCGACTGCCTCACCGGGATCGCGCCGCGGCCCGAACCGTTGCGCAGGATCGACATGACCGGCCGGCTGCTCACCGAGTAGATCAGCTGGATGTCGCAGCCGCTGTTCCACAGCGAGCGCAGCTTCTTGGCGATCCACACGCCGCGGTCGCCGTAGATGGAGTACTGGATGATCCGGATCTTCGTGCGGCCGTTGGCGTTGCCGCCCGACGTGGCGCCGGTGCACGCGACCTTGTTGAGCAGCCCCATCACCGGGTCGTTGGAGGCCTTGGCGCCGTGCAACGGGTAGAAGGAGCTGGTCGTGCTCCCGCTGGTGAAGTTGCGGTAGGAAGCCTTCAACGGGCGGCCGATCCGCGTCTGGCGGTAGATGTACATGAACGCGTCGTAGGTCCCCTTCGAGTGGCTGACCTCGGCCTGGTTCCACTGGCCCTGGTAGCCCATCGGGGTGAGGTTCATCGAGCTCTGGATGACGATGTTGGGCACGTGCGGCGAGCCGACGTTGGTGAACATGAAGTACTTGGCGTGCGCCGTGCCACCGGCGCCACGGCAGGAGCCACGGCACTCACGGGCGAAGCTGACCAGGTCGCGCGTCTCGGGGTGACCCGGCTTGTAGAGCCGCTGGCCGAACCGCTGCTTCAGGTAGCGCCAGGCGGGAACGCCCTGGTTGGCCGACTTGGCCGCGACGACCTGGACGCTGACCCCACGGGTGCGAGCGTTGACCAGCGCCTTGGCGATGGCCATGTCCTTGAACGTCCAGGTGGCGATCCGGATGGTGCCGTTGCCGGCGCGGGCCAGGCCGGAAGGCGTCTTGGGTCCGCCCCAGGTGCTGTTGATCGTGCGGAGCACCCGACCGCGGATGGCCATCCGCTCCGCGCCGGAGCGGTTGGGGTAGGCGAAGTAGCTGGTGGCCGGGATGACGTAGTTCTGCGGCGGCTGGCCGGCCACGCGGGCGGCCGACGGCTTGGCCGCGACCTTCCTGGTGGCCGACGTCGCGGGGGAGGAGAAGGCGACGATGGAGAGCACCGAGGCGATCAGCGCAAGCGCGAGGACGACGATGGACGAGCGGCGAGCGGGCATGAGCTTCCCCCGAAGTTTAGTGAACCGAGACACCCGGACGTGGTGGGGCCGGAGCAAGGTAACACGGGGGTTGCCAGATGGCCGGGCATTCGCGGGCACCTGTCTAGACGCGTGAACCAGCGCCGTACGCTCGCACCATGAGCGTACGACGCGTCATGGGCACCGAGACCGAGTTCGGCATCTCGGTGGCGGGGCATCCGCACGCCAACCCGATGGTGGCGAGCACGCGGTTGGTCAACGCCTATGCCACCGCCACCCTCAAGGCCCGGCGCGCCCGGTGGGACTTCGAGGAGGAGTCGCCCCTGCGGGACGCCCGCGGCTTCGACATGTCCCGCGACGTCGCGGACCCCAGCCAGCTCACCGACGAGGACCTCGGGCTGGCCAACATCATCTTGACCAACGGCGCCCGGCTCTACGTCGACCACGCGCACCCGGAGTACTCCACGCCGGAGTGCACCAACCCGATGGACATCGTGATCTGGGACAAGGCGGGCGAGCAGATCGCGCTCGACGCCTGCCGGTTCGCCTCCGTGCCGACCGAGGGCGAGCTGATCCTCTACAAGAACAACACCGACAACAAGGGCGCCTCCTACGGTGCCCACGAGAACTACCTGGTCCGCCGGTCGACCCCCTTCGGCGACATCGTGCGTCACCTGACGCCGTTCTTCATCAGCCGTCAGGTCGTCTGCGGCGCCGGCCGGGTGGGGCTGGGTCAGGACGGGCACGGCGACGGGTTCCAGCTCACCCAGCGGGCGGACTACTTCGAGGTCGAGGTCGGGCTCGAGACCACCCTGAAGCGTCCGATCATCAACACCCGCGACGAGCCGCACGCCGACCCCGAGAAGTATCGCCGGCTGCACGTGATCATCGGCGACGCCAACCTCGCGGAGACCTCCACCTACCTCAAGGTGGGCACGACGGCGCTGGTGCTCTCGATGATCGAGGACCGCTTCATCACCACCGACCTGGCCGTCACGCGACCGGTCGCCTCCCTCAAGGAGGTCTCCCACGACCCGTCGCTGCAGCACCTGCTCGAGGTGGGCGACGGGCGCAGGATGACCGCCGTACAGCTGCAGTGGGAGTACTTCCACCTCGCCGAGCGCTACCTGACCGAGCGCCGGGGCGGCGACATCGACCCGCCCACCAAGGACGTGATGGAGCGCTGGGAGTCGGTCCTGACCAGGCTCGAGCGCGACCCGTTCGAGCTGGCCGAGGAGCTGGACTGGGTGGCCAAGCTGAAGCTGCTCAACTCCTACCGCGACCGCGACGGCCTCGAGTGGTCTGATGCCAAGCTGCACCTGATCGACCTCCAGTACGCCGACCTGCGGCCCGAGAAGGGGCTCTACCACCGGCTGCTGAAGCTGGGGAAGATGAAGCGACTCGTCGGTGACACGGTCGTGGAGGAGTCGATGCACGAGCCCCCCGAAGACACCCGCGCCTACTTCCGCGGCCGCTGCCTGAGCAAGTACGCCGACAACATCGCCGCCGCCTCCTGGGACTCGGTGATCTTCGACCTGCCCGGCCACGAGTCCCTGCAACGCGTGCCGACCATCGACCCCCTGCGCGGCAGTCGGGCCCACGTGGGTGCCCTGCTCGACCAGCACGACACCGCGTTGGGGCTCTTCGAGGCGCTCACTGCGCGCTGAACGCCAGCACGCCGCACCAGCGCGTTGTCCTGCCACTCGAGCAGATCCGGGACCACCTCCCGGTCGCGCGCCTTCGCTTCGGCTTCCTCGAGCTCGACGCGGTGGACGCAGCGGCGATCTGGGCCCTCGTGGGGCAGCACGGCGGGCCAGCCGTCTGGTGACGACGGTCCGCGACGGCGGCTCACACCGACTCGTCCCGAGGCCTTCTCCGAGCTGGACGCGGCGGACGCCGAGGCAATCTGGACCCTCGCCAGGCCTCGAGGAGGCTGACCTCCGGGCCCACCTCAGGGCGTCATGTAGCGGTAGACGCCCTTGCCCCACGTGGGCGCGTCCTCGGGGACACCGGAGATCCCGGCGGTCCTCGCCGTGCTGAGGACTCGTCCGCCCGGCGGGGTCTTCGAGGTCTTCTGCGCCCAGGTCTTGTTGAACGCCTGCATGTGCAGGAGCGTCTGGGGGCGGCTGTGGATGCGCTGCATCTGCTCGTCGTTCCCGAAGGCCATCAGCGACCAGTTGGCCGACCCCGAGAAGGTGATCCAGTTGGACCTCGAGGATCCCCAGCGACCACTGATGGTCATCCACTTGCTGTGGTTGTAGCTCGTGATCTCGCCCCTGCCGTTCTTGATCACCGACTGGCGCATCGGCACCGGTCCACGACCCGACCTGCTGCGCAGGATCTGGAGCACCGGCCGGGTGGCCAGGCTGTAGATGATGCGGACGTCGCACCCCTTGCCCCACAGGCTGCGCAGCTTCTTGGCCAGCCAGACGCCCCGGTCGCCGTACATCGCGTACTGGATGATCCGGATGCGGGTGAAGTGCCCTGCGGTGCCGCCGGAACCGGCCCCCGCGCAGGAGACGTAGTTGAGGTTCTGCATCACCGGGTCCTGGGCGGCGCGAGCACCCGGGCGGGGGAAGAAGTAGTCGTAGACGGCGCTGCTGATCTTGCGCACGCGGTAGGGCTGGGCCACCCGCCTACCGATCCTGGCCTGACGGTAGACGGTGACGTAGTCGTCGTAGACCGCCTTGGACTTCATCACCTGAGCCTGGTTCCACTGGTTGGTGTAGGCGAACCGGGTCAGGTTCATCGAGGTCTGGTAGGTGATGTAGCGCGTCTTGCTGGCTCCGACCTTGTCGAAGAGGAAGTACTTCGCGTGGGGCGTGCCGCCGGGCCCCCGGCAGGAGCCACCGCACTCCCGGGCGAAGCTGATCAGCTCCCGCGTGGTCTTGTGACCCGGCTGGTAGAGGCGCCCCCCGAGCTTCTTCCTCAGGTAGCGCCACGGCCCGCTCTGCTTGTTGGCGCCCTTGGCGGCCACGACCTGCACGCTGACACCGCGGTTGCGGGCACCGACCAGCGCTTTGGCGATCGCCCAGTCGTTGAACGACCAGGTGGCGATCCGGATGGTGCCGTTGTCCCTGCGTGCCAGTCCGGCAGGTGTGCGTGGGCCACCCCAGGTGCTCTGGATGGTGCGCAGCACGCGGTTGCGGATGACCATCCGGTCGACGTCGCGGTTGGGATAGGAGAAGTAGGCGCGAGAGGTCGGGACGTAGTTCACCCGCGCCTGTCCGGAGACCGATCTCGCAGCCGACGTCGCAGGCGAGGACGCGCTCGATCTGGCCTGGGCGGGCGGCACCACCGCGACGAGTCCGGCGACGAGGGCGATCAGGGCAACAGCAGGTGCGGGTGTGCGACGCATACATTCCTCAGTGGTGACGATACGGACACGGAGTCGTAAAAGCGGCACCGAAAGTAACACGCCTGGGTCTCGATATTCCGGAACCGCCCCGCCGAGGCTCAGATCGTCAAGGCGTCAGGTAGCGGTAGACGCCCTGTCCCCAGGCGGGTGAGTCCTCGGGAAGGCCAGGGACGGGGACCGTGCGGGCCGACTCGATGACGCGTCCGCCCGGGGGTCTCTTCGAGGTCTTCTGAGCCCACGTCTTGTTGAACGCACGCAGGTAGAGCAGCGTGTTGGCGCGACTGTGGATGCGCTGCATCTGCTCGTCGGACCCGAACGCCAGCAGCGACCAGTTGGACGAACCGCTGAAGGTGACCCAGGTGGACCTGGACGGCGCGAAGCGACCGGAGATGGTCATCCACTTGCTGTGGTTGTAGCTCGTGATCACGCCACCGCCGTTCTTGGTCACCGACTGGCGCATCGGCACCGGGCCACGACCCGAGCCGTTGCGCAGGATCTGGAGCACCGGCCGGGTCATCAGGGTGTAGATGATCTTGATGTCGCAGCCCCGACCCCACAGGTTGCGCAGCTTCTTGGCCAGCCAGACCCCGCGGTCGCCGTACATGGCGTACTGGATGATCCGGATGCGCGTGAAGTGGCCGGCGTTCCCGCCGGAACCAGCTCCCGCACAGGCCACCCGGTTGAGCAGCTCCATCACCGGGTCCTGGGCGGAGCGAGCCCCCGGCCGCGGGAAGAAGTAGTCGACGATCGCCGGTGCCACCTGCCGCGCCCGGTAGGGCTGGGCGACGGGTCGAGTGACTCGGGCCTCCCGGAAGATCGCGCCGAAGTCGTCGTAGACGGCCTTCGACTTCAGCACCTGTGCCTGGTTCCACTGGTTGGTGTAGGCGAACTTCGTCAGGTTCATCGAGGTCTGGAAGGTGATGTAGCGGGTCCTGCTCGCACCGACCTTGTCGAAGAGGAAGTACTTCGCGTGGGCGGTGCCCCCGGGACCACGGCAGGCGCCGCTGCACTGCCGCGCGAAGCTGACCAGCGGACGGGTGGTCGGGTGCCCTGGCTTGTAGAGACGGCCGCCGAGGCTCTTGCGCAGGTAGCGCCACGGACCACTGTCCTTGTTGGCCGCCTTCGCGGCGAGGATCTGCACGCTCACCCCGCGGTTGCGGGCGGCGACCAGCGCCTTCGCGATCGTCCAGTCCTTGAAGGACCAGGTGGCGATCCGGATGGTGCCGTTGCCGGTGCGAGCCAGGCCGGCGCGGGTGCGTGGGCCACCCCAGGTGCTCTGGATGGTGCGCAGGACACGGTTGCGGATCACCATCCGGTCGGTCTTGCTCTTGGGGTAGGCGAAGTAGGGGCGCGAGGTCGGCACGTAGTTCACCCTCGGTTGACCGACGACTCCCGCAGCGCGCAACCCCGACGGTGCCGGTGCTGCCACCACGGTCGTCCGCGGGCTGGCCTGCGCGGCGACGGCGCCGGTCAGGATCGTCGAGGTGGTCGTGACGACCAGGGTGACCAGGGTGACCAGGACCGCGGCGGGAGTCGTCGTACGACGCATGGCATTTCCTCAACTGGGACATGACGGACTGAGCAGAGTCGAAGACGGATGGCGAAGTTAACTCAGCACCCTCACGCGGCGCGGTCGACCCGCCGGTCAGTCACTCGTCATGTACTGGAAGACGCCCTGGCCGAATGCCGGCTCGTCGGCCGGGACGTCCCGCGCGTGGCCCACCCTGCTCGTGGTGCGGCCGAACGCCGCGACCCGGGCCCCGCTCGGCGGCCTGGACGAGTCCTGGCGCCAGGTCTTCGCGAAGGTGGCGTTGTGGCGGAGGGCCTCGTGACGGTTGGAGATGCGCTGCATCTGCTCGTCGTCGCCGAAGGCGAGGTTCGCCCAGTTGGCCGACCCGCTGAAGGTCTCGTAGGCGACCGTGGTGTTGAGCCAGCGACCGGTGATCGTCATCCACTTGCTGTGGTTGTACTTCACGATGTTGCCCCAGGAGTCCTTGACCACCGACTGCTTCATCGGGATCGGCCCGCGGCCGGTGTCGCTCCGCAGGATGTTGAGGACAGGTCGGCTGCTGACCGAGTAGATGATCGCGATGTCGCAGCCGGCCTTCCAGAGCAGCCGCAACTTCTTGGCGATCCAGACGCCCCGGTCGCCGTAGATGGCGTACTGCAGCACCCGGATCTTGGTGCGGCCCGCCGTGCCGGTGGCGGTCGCACCCTGGCACCGGACGCCGCCCAGGATCTGCATGACGGGGTCCTGCGCAGCAGTGGCCTGTGGTCGAGGGAAGAAGTAGTCCGCGAAGGTGCCGTGCGACCTCACGACGTAGGGGTTCGCCAGCGGTTTGCCGATCCGGGTCTGCCTGAAGACGCCGAGGAAGTCGTCGTAGACCGCGGGGGAGTAGGTCACCTGCGCCTGGTTCCACTGTCCCTGCCAGGCCATGTAGGTCAGGTTCATCGAGGTCTGGAACGTCACCTTGCGGGCGTGGTGGGGGCCGACGTTGTCGAAGAGGAAGTACTTCGAGTGCGGCGTTCCCCCCGGGCCCCGGCAGGCGCCCCGGCACTCACGGGCGAAGCTGACCGCGTCGCGCGTGGTCTTGCGGTGAGGGGCGAAGAGCCGCTGTCCCAGGCGTCCGCGCAGCCAGTGCCAGGCGGGGTGGTCGTGCGCGTTCGCTGCCTTCGCGGCCACGACCTGCACGCTGACGCCGCGGTTGCGGGCCGCGACGAGAGCCTTCGCGATCTCCCAGTCGTCGAAGGACCACGTGGCGATGCGGATGGTTCCGTTGCTCCGAAGTGGCGTCCCGGCGCGGGTGCGGCCGCCACCCCACGTGCTGTTGATCGTCAGCAGCACCCGTTTGCGGATCGCCTGTCGCTCGCCCTTGCTGCGGTTGGGGAAGCTGAAGTAGCTCGTCGGTGTGACCAGGAAGCCGCGCGGAGGCTGGCCCACGACCCGGCGGACCTTCTTCGTCACCTGTCTCTTGTGCACAGTCTTCTGCTCTTCTTGTGCACCTGCTTCTTGTGCAGCTGGTGGGTGGCGTGGCGCTGCTTGCCCGGCTTGGCTTTCCCGGCTGCCTCGGCGGTCCCGGCGAGCGGCAGCAGCACTGCGAGGAAGGCGAGGACGGACACCAGGACGGTGGCGAGCACGGACCGGTGGTGGCGGCGGTCCGAGCGCGCAGGGGGAAGTGGCCTGCCATGGGGGAAGGCCTTGAGCAGGAGAGACATCGTTCTTTCCCAACTACAAGGGGCGGTGGCACTGGTAGCCCACCACGGTTTCGTCCCGTTTGGGGGGAGGCGTGCCGTACGCAGGGCGCGACCGCTTCCCGGGGCTGGTTCCGGCGCGGTTCCCCAGGGTGTTCGGGAACTTCTGTTCGGGTGAGTGGATAGGGTCGAGACATCGACGTACCAGCGTCCGCAACAGGAGGTCGCCATGGCGCAGGAGCAGAAGCAACCGCGCAAGTCCCACGAGGACGAGGAGCCGGCCGACGCCGCCCCGGCACCGGCCGATGCCGTCACCGAGCGCAAGGAGCAGCTCGACGAGGACATCGACGCGATCCTCGAGGACATCGACGACGTCCTCGAGACCAACGCCGAGGACTTCGTGAAGTCGTTCATCCAGAAGGGTGGGCAGTGAGTCTCGATGAGTGATGCCCGCCTGCCGGACTCCTACCTGAGACCCGGCTCGTCCTCGTTCGCCGACTTCGTCGGACTGGTCGCACCAGCCCTCCTGCCCTCACGGATGACCCTGCCCGCGGGCAGTGCCGCCGACCTGGCCCCGCACGCGACCACGATCGTCGCGGCGACCTTCCCCGGCGGCGTGGTGATGGCCGGCGACCGGCGCGCCACGATGGGCAACATCATCGCCCAGCGCGACATCGAGAAGGTCTTCCCGACCGACGAGTACTCCTGCGTCGGCATCGCCGGCACAGCCGGACTCGCCGTCGAGATGGTCCGACTGTTCCAGACCGAGCTCGAGCACTACGAGAAGATCGAGGGCACCACGCTCTCGATCGACGGCAAGGCCAACCGGCTCTCGGCCCTGATCCGCGGCAACCTCGGGATGGCGATGCAGGGGCTGGCGGTCGTGCCGCTGTTCGCCGGGTTCGACCTGATCAGCGAGCAGGGCCGGATCTTCTCCTACGACGTGACCGGCGGTCGCTACGAGGAGACCGCGTTCCACTCCGTCGGCTCGGGGTCGATGTTCGCGCGCGGGTCGCTGAAGAAGCTCTACCGCGACGACTTCACCCAGGAGCAGTGCGTCACCGCGACCGTCCAGGCGTTGTACGACGCCGCGGACGACGACTCGGCCACCGGAGGGCCCGACCTCACCCGGCGGATCTTCCCGGTCGTGAGCGTGATCACGGTGGACGGTCACACCCGGATGTCCCAGGACCAGGTCGCCGCCATCGCCGACATCGTCGTCGCCGGCCGCATGCAGCGTCCCGACGGCCCCAACGCCAACCTGACCTGAGCGGCCCAGGACGTGAACGGACCCGAACCCATGAGCCAGCGAAGCGAGCACGTGACCGAGCGCACCGAGGGAACAAGCCAGCAGAGCCATGCCTGGGCATGCTCGTCCAACCCCGAAGCGAAGCGAGGCTCCCGATGAGCATGCCGTTCTACGTCTCGCCCGAGCAGCTGATGAAGGACCGGGCGGACTTCGCACGCAAGGGCATCGGCCGCGGGCGCTCGGTGGCCGTCGTGCGCTACGCCGACGGCGTGCTCTTCGTCTCGGAGAACCCGTCCGCGGCCCTGCACAAGATCAGTGAGATCTACGACCGGATCGCCTTCGCAGCGGTCGGCCGCTACAACGAGTTCGAGAACCTCCGCATCGCCGGTGTCCGGCTCGCCGACATGCGGGGCTACTCCTACGACCGGCGCGACGTGACCTGTCGCGGGCTGGCGAACGCCTACGCCCAGACGCTCGGCACGATCTTCTCCAGCGGGGGCGAGAAGCCCTACGAGATCGAGATCTTCGTCGCCGAGGTCGGTGACCTCCCGGACGATGACCAGATCTTCCGGCTCACCTTCGACGGCCAGGTGGTCGAGGAGCACGACTTCGCGGTCATGGGTGGGGCGGCCGAGGCGGTGGCGGCCTACCTTCAGGAGCGCTACACGCCCGGCCTGTCTCGCAACGAGGCGCTGTCGCTGGCCGCCGCGGCGCTCGGCCAGAACGAGACCGGCCACCGCGACATCCCCGCACGCGACCTCGAGGTCGCGGTCCTCGACCGCACCCGCACCCAGGCCCGCAAGTTCAAGCGGGTGGCCGCCCCCGTGCTGGTCGACATCCTCGGTGACCAGGTGGCCCCGGTCGAGGAGCCGGAGGAAGTCCAGGCTCCTGCGGAGGAGCCCGGCACGCCCCCCGACGAGCCACCGATCGCGCCCTGACAACGACCGAGGGGTCCCGAGCCGGTGGCTCGGGACCCCTCGGCCCACCCCGGGCAGGGCTGCGTGGGTCAGGCAGCGAGCTCGAGCTCGGCGTCCGCCTCCACCCCGTCAGGCGTGAGGCTCCTCGGCCGGCGCAGCATCACCAGGGCGACGACGAGCGCCACCGCCAAGAAGACGGCGCCGACCTCGAAGGACTGCGGCATCCCCGCGACGATGTCGCCGGGCTCGGTGTGCGAGGCGTAGACCGTCACCAGCACCGCCAGCCCCAGGCTTCCGCCGACCTGCTGGGCCATCTGCAGCAGGCCCGACGCGGAGCCCGCGTGCCGCGGCTCGACGTCGCTGAGCACGGCCACCGTGATCGGCATGAACGTGAGCCCAGCACCGATGCCGACGAGCAGCATCGGCCCCAGCAGGTGCACTGCGTACGTGCTGCTCTGGTCGATCCCGGCGAGCCACAGGTTGGCGGCCCCGACCAGGACGGTCCCGGTCACGATCAGGGGCTGTACGCCGAAGCGCTGGACCAGCCTCGGAGAGATCCGCGACGTCGCGAAGATCAGCAGGGTCAGCGGGAGGAACGCGAAGCCGGAACGCAGCGCGCCGTACCCGAGGACCCCCTGCATGAACTGCACGGTGAAGAAGAAGAACGCGAACTGGGCGCCGACGAACAGGGCCATCACGATCACCGCACCGGCTCGTGCCCGGTTGCGGAGCAGCTCGGTCGGGAGCAGGGCGTGGGGAGCACGACGCTCGTGCGCCACGAACGACCCGAGGAGCACGACCGCGACGGCGAACGCCACGAGGGTGCCGACCGAGGTCCACCCGTGGTCCGGGGCGTTGATGAAGCCGAACACCAGGCTGGCCGACCCGAGGGTCGCCGTGACGGCGCCGGTCACGTCGAACCGCCCACGCTGGCGCTCGGTGTCCGCGACGTATCGACGCACGAGCAGCAGCACCACGAGGCCGAGCGGGATGTTGATGAACAGCGACCAGCGCCAGGAGGCGAACCCGGTCAGGGCGCCACCGATCAGCAGGCCGAGCGAGGCGCCCGCGGAGGAGACCGCGCTGAACAGTGCCAGGGCACGCGTCCGTGCAGCGGCGTCGGGAGCCGAGGTCGTGAGCAGCGCGAGCACGCTCGGTGCGGCGACCGCGGCGCCGACGCCCTGCAGGGCCCGGGCCGCGACGAGCAGCTCCGAGGTGGGTGCCAGGCCGCCGAGGAGCGAGCCGGCGGTGAAGACGGCCAGGCCGGCCATGAACGTGCGCCGACGGCCGAACACGTCGCCGAGGCGGCCGCCCAGGAGCAGCAGGCCACCGAAGGCGAGGGTGTAGGCGTTGAGCACCCAGGAGAGGGCGGACGGGGTGAAGCCGAGGTCGAGACGGATGTCAGGAAGAGCGACATTGACGACGGTCATGTCGAGGATCAGCATCAGCTGGACGGTGAGGATGAGCGCGATACCGATGGAGCGCGACACCTGCTTTGTCATGGGAAACCTTGGGGACTAGGGAGTGGCGTACACTTATCGGAGAGTTCCTCCGGTTAACACGAAACAATACGGAGACTGTCTCCGTTTAGCAAGGGGTGCGAGCGAATTTGGGTGCCGAAGTGTCCACCGAGGCCCAGTCGACGACCGGCCGCAAGCCGTTGCGCGCCGATGCCCAGCGCAACTACGACAAGATCGTGGAGACGGCGCGTGCGATGTTCCGCGAGCGCGGAGCGGACGCCTCGCTGGACGAGATCGCCAAGCGGGCGGGAGTCGGCCCGGGCACCCTCTACCGCCACTTCCCGACGCGTGAGGCACTCTTCGACGCCGTCATGCGCGACTGGGCCGACCGGATCAACGCCGACAGCGACGCGGCCGCCGCCTCCGACCTGCCCCCGCGCGAGGCTCTGGCGGGGTGGTTCAGCAAGTTCGTGGAGAACGTCGGCATCTACCACGGCGCCGCGGCCAAGGTGATGGCGGCGATGGACGACCCGGCGTCACCGATCTTCCGCAAGTGCCAGGTGCTCGTGGGGGCCAACGAGAAGGTCCTCGAGAGTGTCCGCGAGCAGGGGGTCCTGCGCGAGGGTGTCGACGCGCGCGAGGTGATGCGCATCGTCAGCGGCATCGCGACGGTCGTCGACCAGTCCGGGATCAACGCGGTGGACGCCGAGCCCATGCTCGCGATCGTGCTCGACGGCATCCTCGACGACTGACCCGGGGAGAACCTCAGAGATTCGTGTCCCCGCGCGCGAACCCGCCCTCCCGGCACCCACCTGACGCATAGGGTGGGGCACGTGGACCGGCGAATCTTCGGGATCGAGAACGAGTACGGCGTCACGTGCACGTTCAAGGGGCAGCGTCGTCTGTCTCCCGACGAGGTCGCCCGCTACCTCTTCCGCAAGGTGGTCAGCTGGGGCCGCAGCAGCAACGTGTTCCTGGCCAACGGAGCCCGGCTCTACCTCGACGTCGGCAGCCACCCGGAGTACGCCACCCCGGAGTGCGACGACATCGTCGACCTGGTGACCCATGACAAGGCGGGGGAGCGCGTCCTCGAGGGGCTGCTCGTCGACGCCGAGCGTCGGCTCCGCGACGAGGGCATCTCGGGCGACGTCTACCTGTTCAAGAACAACACCGACTCGGCCGGCAACTCCTACGGCTGCCACGAGAACTACCTGGTCAGCCGGCACGGCGAGTTCAGCAAGCTCGCCGACGTGCTGATCCCGTTCCTGGTGACCCGGCAGATCATCTGCGGCGCCGGCAAGGTGACCCAGACGCCCCGCGGTGCGTCGTACTCCGTGAGTCAGCGTGCCGAGCACATCTGGGAGGGCGTCTCCAGCGCCACCACCCGGTCCCGGCCCATCATCAACACTCGCGACGAACCCCACGCCGATGCCGAGCGGTTCCGTCGGCTGCACGTGATCGTCGGCGACTCCAACATGAGCGAGACGACGACGATGCTCAAGGTCGCCAGCTGCGACCTGGTGCTGCGGATGATCGAGGAGGGCGTGGTGATGCGCGACCTCACGATGGAGAACCCCATCCGTGCGATCCGCGAGATCTCCCACGACATGACGGGCAAGCGCAAGGTGCGCCTCGCGAACGGCCGCGAGGCGAGCGTCCTGGACATCCAGGGCGAATACCTCTCCCGCGTCCGCGACTTCGTCGACCGCCGCGAGCTGCACACGCCGGTCATCGAGCAGTCCCTCGACCTGTGGGAGCGCGGTCTGAAGGCCGTCGATTCCGGAGACCTGTCCCTCGTCGAGCGTGAGATCGACTGGGTGATCAAGTGGAAGCTGATCGAGCGCTACCGCGAGCACCACGGGCTCCCGCTCGGGCACCCACGCATCGCCCAGCTCGACCTCGCCTACCACGACATCCACCGCGACCGCGGGCTCTACTACCTGCTCGAGAAGCGCGGGGCGGTGAAGCGGGTGACCAACGACCTGGCCATCTACCGCGCCAAGTCGGTGCCTCCGCAGACCACCCGGGCGAGGTTGCGGGGCAACTTCATCAAGCGTGCGCAGGAACGCCGGCGTGACTTCACCGTCGACTGGGTGCACCTCAAGCTCAACGACCAGGCCCAACGCACCGTGCTGTGCAAGGACCCCTTCCGCTCCCACGACGAGCGGGTGGAACGACTCATCGAGGGAATGTGACCCAGCTCCACCGCATCGCCGCCACCTTCCTGGTGCTGGCGCTCACCGCCACTGCGTGCGGCTCGGGGGAGGGGGCGGACGAGCCGGGCGTCCGCGACAAGATCACCGTCACCGGCGACTACGCGAAGTTGCCCACGATCGAGATCGACGCACCGCTGAAGGTCTCCGAGACCACGTCGTGGACCACCCGGACCGGCAAGGGCGACCGGGTCGGCGCCGAGGCCACCACGATCCTCTCGCTCACCCTGGCCGACGCGCGCACGGGCAAGACCGCGATCTCCACGCAGGACGAGGGGCAACGACCCCTCGAGGTCAAGCTCGGCGAGCAGGTCTTCCCCTCGCTCGCGTCGTCCCTGGCCGGCAAGCGGGCCGGCAGCCGGGTCGTGGTGGCCTCGACGCCCGACGACGCCTACGGCGACCCCGGTGCTCCGCAGATCGGCATCAAGGGCGGTGACTCGGTCGTGATGGTCGCCGACGTGCTCTCCACCGACCCGACGAAGGTCCTCGACGGTCCGACCGGAGCGACCACCGTGCCTCCCGCCACCGCCCCGAAGATCGAGGAGAGCGAGGGCGACCTGACCGGACTCGACTTCGTTGGACTGACCAAGCCCCGGCAGTTCACCGCGATCCAGCTGCGCGAGGGCACCGGTCCGAGGATCGAGGCCCCCGACCGGATCGCTGCGGACTACCTCGGCCAGGTGTGGGGCGCCAAGGAGCCGTTCAACAACACCTACGGCAAGGAGCCCGCCCGGTTCTCCATCGGACTCGGCGGGGTCATCAAGGCCTGGGACCGTGGCCTGGTCGGTCTCAGGGAGGGCGCCAGGGTGATGCTGTTCTGCCCCCCGGCGACGGCCTACGGCAAGACCGCCCAGCCCGGAATCCCCGCCAACTCCACGCTCGTGTTCGTCATCGACGTGCTCGGCGTGGGCTGAGGAGAGCCCGTGTCTGCTGCGAAGTCCGAGCGCCTGCTCAACCTGGTGATCCTCCTGCTGGTGGCGCGCAACTACACCACCAAGGAGCAGATCAGGGCCTTGATGGAGCCCTACCGCGACAGCAGCGACGAGGCCTTCGACCGGATGTTCGAGCGCGACAAGGACGACCTCCGCGCGCTGGGCGTCCCGCTCGAGGTCGGTTTCGTGGACAAGTTCTTCGAGGACGAGCAGGGCTACCGGATCAAGCGGGACGCCTTCGAGCTCCCGGAGATCGACTTCACCGCCGACGAGGTCGCGGTGCTCGGCCTCGCCGCACGAGTCTGGCGCCACGCCGGTCTGGCAGCGGCGACCTCCGATGCACTGGTCAAGCTGAAGGCTGCCGGGCTCAGCTTCGACCGTGAGCAGCTCGACCAGGTGGCGCCCGCGCTGGCTGCCGAGGAGCCTGCCTTCGAGGCGATGTGGCAGGCGACGGTGCACCGCACGCCGGTGCGCTTCGACTACACCCGGGCTGGGGAGACGCACGCGAGCACCCGCCACCTGCAGCCGTGGGGCGTGGTGACCGCGCAAGGGAGGTGGTACGTCGCCGGCCTCGACACCGACCGGGGCGAGCCGCGGATGTTCCGGCTCAGCCGGATCGTGTCCGGCGTCGCCAGCGACGGCGCCTCCGGCTCCTACACGGTCCCGGAAGGCACCGACCTGCGCGCGTTGTCGGAGACCCTGGCACCCAGGCAGCCGGACCGGAGCGCACTCGTGCTCGCGCGTCCCGGAGCGGCCAACGGGCTGCGCCGCCGGGCACAGGTCAGCGCGACCGGAGTGACCGGCCCGGACGGCACCCTCGGCTGGGACGAGCTCGAGGTGCCCTACGTCTCCGAGAACGACTTCGCCGGCGAGCTGCTGGGCTACGCCGACGCGGTCGTGGTCGAGTCACCCGTGGAGCTGCGCACGGCGATGGTGGACCGCCTGACCGGGGTGGTCGCGATAGACGAGGCGGGAGCAACCAGATGAGCGGCGCCCGCGAACAGGTCTCACGGCTGCTGGCCCTGGTGCCCTACCTCCAGACGCGCACCGACGTGTCCCTGGCCCAGGTCGCAGCCGATTTCGGGGTCCGTCCCGAGCAGATCATGAAGGACCTCAAGGTCCTGTGGATGTGTGGGCTGCCGGGTCTGACCCCCGACAAGATGATCGACGTCGACTTCGGGGCCATCGAGGACGACCCCGAAGGTGTCGTCCGCATCGACAACGCCGACTTCCTCTCCCGGCCGGTGCGGCTCGGCAGCTCGGAGGCCTCGGCGCTCATCGTGGCGCTGCGTGCCCTGCGCGAGGGCAGTCCGGAGTCCTCCCACGAGGTCATCGACCGCTGCCTGGTCAAGCTGGAGGACGCCACCGCCACGGGGACGGCGACCCCGCCGGTCGCCGTACACCTGCAGCAGTCGCCCGCATCGGTGCGCCACGCTGCCGTCCTCGAGCGGGCGATCGGCAGCAACCGGCAGGCACGGCTGGCCTACTACGTGCCCACCCGGGACGAGACCACCCAGCGCACGGTCGACCCGCTCGAGCTGCTCACCGCCGACGGACACGACTACCTGGACGCGTGGTGCCACCTGGCACAGGCGCGTCGACTGTTCCGCCTGGACCGGATGCACGCCGTGGAGGTCGTGGACGAACCCCGGCAGGAGCACGACCTGACGCCGCGCGACCTCTCCGAGGGCCTGTTCGCGCCCGGCCCCGCCGACGTCGAGGCGGTCCTGCACCTCGAGCGCTACGCCCGCTGGGTGGCTGACTACTACCCCGTGGACTCCGTCGAGGAGCTCGGTGCGGGACGGCTGGAGGCCAGGCTCCGGGTGGGCGACCCCCGGTGGCTGGTCCGGCTGGCGCTGCGGGTGGCGCCGGGAATCACGGTCGTCGAGCCGGCACAGCTCCGCCAGGAGGTCAGCCGGACCGCCCGGGCGACGCTCGCGCTCTACGACTCCTAGCCCGGATGGGCCCATCTGCGGTCCCCACTCAGGCCCACGGCGTAGCATGACCGGCATGACCCACGCGCTCCTCATCCCGCTCATCGCCAACCTTGGCCCGACGGAGCTGATCATCATCGTGGTCATCCTCGTGCTGCTGTTCGGTGCGAAGAAGCTCCCGGAGCTCGCCCGCGGCAGCGGCCGCGCGCTGCGGATCTTCAAGGCCGAGACCAAGGGCCTGCTCGACGATGACGACGACGATGACACCTCGTCCCCGGAGCAGCGCGCCATCGACGCCCGCAACCGCGCGGCCACCGAGGACACGCCGGTGCAGCAGCCCCGGGTCGAGGACACCGGCACGCCCGGCAACCCCGGCGCCCCCGGCACTCCCTGACCCCGGGGGAGCAGCACACCTGTGTCCCTGTCGGGGGTCTTCAACCTGTTCAGCGGTCGACCCCGTGACCCCATCGGCGAGGGCGGCCGGATGTCGCTCGGCGACCACTTCCGCGAGCTCCGCGCCCGGGTCATGCGTGTCGCCCTCTATCTCGTCGTCGGGACGATCGTCGCGCTGTTCTTCTACGACCCGTTGTTCCAGCTGATCCTCGACCCCTACAACCAGGCTCGGCGCGCCCTCGGCCAGTCGACCCAGACCCAGGCCGTGATCAGCGGTGTGGGGACCCCGTTGATGCTGCAGCTGAAGATCTCCGGCATCGCCGCGCTCGTCGTCACCTCGCCACTGTGGCTCGCCGAGATCTGGGGCTTCGTGGTGCCGGGGCTGCACAAGAACGAGCGTCGCTGGTCGCGCATCTTCGCGATGACCGCCGGGCCGCTGTTCATCTGCGGCGTCGCTCTGGGTTACTACGTGCTGCCCAAGGGGATCGCCACCCTGATCGGTTTCACCCCGGACGGCGTCGTCCAGCTCACCGAGTTCGGCTCCTTCTTCACCTTCATCACCCGGATGCTGCTGGTCTTCGGGGTGGCCTTCGAGATCCCGCTGTTCGTGGTCATGCTCAACCTCGCGGGCGTCGTCTCGGGCAAGGCCCTGGGCCGGCACCGGCCGTGGATCATCGTGGCCGTCTTCGTGTTCGCCGCCGTGGCGACACCCTCCACCGATCCCTACTCGATGCTGATGCTGGCGATCCCGATGATGCTGCTGGTGATCGCCTCCGAGGTGCTCGCCCGGCTGCTCGACCGTCGGAAGGGTCGACGTGCACCCGAGGAGTGGGACGACGACGCCGTCTCACCGTTGTAGGCACCCGCTCCTGCTCTCACCCGGCAGATAGGGTCGCAGCGTGTCCCAGGAGATCGCCCTTCTCACCAACCCCACGTCTGGCAAGGGGAAGGGCGCGCGTGCCGTCGAGGAGGTCCTGCCGCGGCTGCGCGACGCCGGCTACGTCGTCCGCAACCTGGTGGGCCGCGACGCGGACGAGGCGCTCGACCTGGCCCGACAGTGCGTCGACGACGGCATCGAGACCCTCGTGGTCGTCGGCGGCGACGGGATGGTGCACCTGGCCCTCCAGGCACTGGCCGACTCGGGCACGCGCCTCGGGCTGATCCCCGCAGGCACCGGCAACGACGTGGCTCGCTACTTCGACCTGCCGCGCAAGGACACCGCGGCCGCCACCGACGTGGTCATCGGCGGCAAGGAGCGTCGTGTCGACCTCGCGCGGATCGGCTCGACGTACTACGTGACCGTGCTGGCCGCCGGCTTCGACGCCATCGTGAACGAGCGGGCCAACGACATGACGTGGCCCAAGGGCCAGATGCGCTACAACCTGGCCACGCTCGCCGAGCTGCGCACGTTCAAGCCGATCCCCTACGTCCTCGACATCGACGGGGAGCAGCACCGGTTCGACGCGATGATGGTCGCCGTCGGCAACGGGCCCTCGTTCGGCGGAGGGCTTCGCATCACCGAGGGGGCCCTGCTCGACGACGGCCTGCTCGACGTCGTCGTGATCCGGCCGATGAGCAAGATGGAGCTCGTGCGCACCTATCCGAAGCTGTTCAAGGGGACCCACATCCACCACCGCGACTACCGGCACCACCACGCCAGGAAGATCACCATCGCGGCGCCGGGGATCACGGCGTACGCCGACGGCGAGCGGATCGCGGCGCTGCCGTTGACCGTGGAGGTCGCGCCGCTGGCGCTGCGCGTCCTGGTCCCGTGAGGAGATCCAGATGACGTCCGAGCTCAGCCACGCAGAGCGCTACGAGCAGTCGCGCCGCAACCGCCAGCACCCGCAGCTCGCGGACTTCTCCTCACGGCAGTCCTTCAAGCTCGACGACTTCCAGCTGCGCGCCTGTCGCGAGCTCGAGGACGGCCGCTCGGTGCTGGTCGCCGCACCAACGGGTTCCGGCAAGACCATCGTCGGCGAGTTCGCCGTGCACCTGGCGCTGGAGAGCGGTCGCAAGGCGTTCTACACCACCCCGATCAAGGCGCTGTCGAACCAGAAGTTCAACGACCTGGTCCGGCGCTACGGGGCCGACAAGGTCGGACTGCTGACCGGGGACAACAGCATCAACGGCGAGGCGCCGGTGGTCGTGATGACCACCGAGGTGCTGCGCAACATGCTCTACGCCGGATCGCGGACCCTGGAGGGCCTCGGCTTCGTGGTGATGGACGAGGTGCACTACCTCGCCGACCGGATGCGCGGAGCGGTCTGGGAGGAGGTCATCATCCACCTCCCGGAGTCGGTGGCCCTGGCCTCCTTGTCCGCGACGGTCAGCAACGCCGAGGAGTTCGGCGAGTGGCTCGGGACCGTCCGCGGTGAGACCACCACCATCGTGGAGGAGCGGCGACCGGTGCCGCTCTACCAGCACGTGATCGTCGGACGGCGGATGTATGACCTGTTCGCCGACGAGGGTGGCACCGACCCTGCCTCCGCGCCACAGGAACAGACCGTGAATCCCGAGCTGCTCCGGGTGGCCCGCGACGACTGGGCCCGTGGGCGGATCAAGGACCGCCGCCCGTCGCGAGGCGGAAAGAGGCCCGCCAAGGGCCCGGGCGGCACCCGCGGGGTCTGGACGCCCAGCCGCAGCGAGGTGGTCGAGCAGCTCGACCGGGCCGGCCTCCTGCCCGCCATCGTGTTCATCTTCAGCCGGGTCGGCTGCGACGCGGCGGTCCAGCAGTGCCTGAACGCCAACCTGCGCCTGACCTCACCGCAGGAGCGCGACCAGATCTTCGAGTTCGTCCAGGAGCGTTGCGCGAACATCCCCGACGAGGACCTCCAGGTGCTCGGCTACCACGAGTTCCTCGACGGGCTCACCCGCGGCATCGCCTCCCACCACGCCGGCATGCTGCCCACGTTCAAGGAGTGCGTGGAGCAGCTCTTCCTGCGTGGTCTGTGCCGGGTCGTGTTCGCCACCGAGACCCTCGCCCTCGGCATCAACATGCCCGCACGCTCGGTGGTGATCGAGCGGCTCTCGAAGTGGAACGGCGAGACCCACGCCGACATCACCCCGGGGGAGTACACCCAGCTGACCGGCCGCGCCGGGCGTCGCGGCATCGACGTCGAGGGCCACGGCGTGGTGCTCTGGCAGCAGGGCTTCGACCCCAAGGCGGTGGCCGGTCTCGCCTCGACGCGCACCTATCCCCTCAAGTCGAGCTTCCGGCCGTCGTACAACATGGCGGTCAACCTGGTGCACCAGTTCGGCCGCGAGCGGGCACGCGAGCTGCTCGAGTCGTCGTTCGCTCAGTTCCAGGCGGACAAGGCCGTCGTCGGCCTCGCCCGGCAGCTGCGCAAGAGCGAGGACGCCCTGGCGGGGTACGCCGAGGCGGCGAGCTGCGACCGCGGCGACTTCATGCAGTACGCCGGACTCCGGCACCGGCTCTCCGACACCGAGAAGAACCTCGCCCGGTCGCGCCGCGCCGACCGTCGCCAGGAGGTCATCGACTCGCTCGAGTCCCTGCGACCGGGCGACGTGATCGAGGTGCCGGCTGGTCGCTTCGCCGGGATGGCGGTGGTGATCGATCCCGGCCTGAGCGCCGACCGCGAGGGCCCTCGCCCGTTCGTGCTGACGGCTGACCGGCACGCCCGCCGCCTGAACCTCACTGACTTCCCGACACCGGTCGGCTCGTTCACCCGGGTGAAGATCCCGCGCAACTTCAACGGTCGCGATCCGCAGTCCCGCCGCGACCTGGCCTCGACGCTGCGCAACCGCACCCACAACCTCACCCCGCCCCCGCCGTCGAAGCGGAACCGTGGCAGCGCCGGGCACACGCCCGAGGAGGACCACCGCATCGAGGAGCTGCGGCGCCAGCTGCGCGCGCACCCCTGTCACAGCTGTCCCGACCGCGAGGACCACGCCCGATGGGCCGAGCGCTACTACAAGCTCGACCGGGACGCGAAGACGCTGAAGCGCCGGATCGAGCAGCGGACCAACACCATCGCGCGCCAGTTCGACCGCGTCTGCGACGTGCTCACGGCGCTCGGCTATCTCGAGGGCGACGCAGCCTCCTCGAAGGTCACGCCGCGCGGCCGGACCCTGATGCGGATCTACAACGAGATGGACCTGCTCACCGCCGAGTCGCTGCGGGCCGGGCTGTGGGACGGACTGGACGCGTCCGGGCTCGCCGCCGTCCTGTCCACGCTGGTCTACGAGTCCCGGCGTCCCGACGACGCCTCGGCACCTCGGCTGCCCGGTGGCCAGGTCAAGCAGGTGCTGTCCGAGATGGTCTCGATCTGGTCGGACCTCGACGCCCTCGAGCGCGACCACCACCTCGACCAGCTGCACGAGCCGGACCTCGGCTTCGCCTGGGCGGCCTACCGCTGGGCCGAGGGCGACGAGCTCGACGACATCCTCCAGGTCACCGACCTCGCCGCCGGTGACTTCGTGCGGTGGGTCAAGCAGCTCCTCGACCTGGCCGACCAGGTGGCCGACGCGTCCCCGAGCTCGGAGCTGCGCAAGGTCGCCCGGGAGGCCGCCGGCCGCCTGCGCAGGGGAGTGGTGGCCTACTCCTCGGTCAGCGAGTAGTCACGTCCGTCGTACGGCTCTGAGCACCGTGTCGTGCAGGGTGACGTCCTGGCCGTCGGGGTGCCTGCCGGGACGTGGCCGCGCCTCGCAGGTGACCACTTCCCAGCGGTCGTCGAGGCCGCCGGCGAGCTCCTCCGCGGTGAAGTAGAGGTCCGGGTCGTGCGGGCGCGGCACCACGCCGATGTCCAGGGGGCTGTGCGCACCCACCAGGAAGGTGCCTCCGACGGCGACCGCTTCGGCCAGCGCGGCGTAGACGGCCGTGCGGTCACCACCCGGTAGGTGCATGAAGGCCACCGTCACCAGGTCGTACGCCGCCTCCGGTGGTCGCCACGTCAACAGGTCTCGTCTCGTCCAGGTCAGCCGCGACGCGATCTGCGGACCCGCGTCACGTGCGCGCCGTGCCGCCCGGTCCAGGGCGACCTGCGAGACGTCGACACCCTCGACCCGCCAGCCTCGCTCGGCCAGCCACAGGGCGTCCCCGCCCTCGCCGCAGCCGACGTCGAGCGCCCTGCCCGGCGCGAGCGACTCGGTCTCGGACATCACGACGGCGTTCACGTGACCACTCCACAGGGCCGGGCTGGAGCCGTAGCGCTCGTCCCAGAACTCCGCGCTCCAGTGATCGGACGAGTCGTCGGGTGCACTCGGGTGGTGGTGTCCGTCGTGGGTGCTCATGCCACTGCTCTCTCTCGTGCGTCCGTCATCACCAGGTCGATGTTGACTGCTGCGCCGGCCAGGGTCCCGGCCGCCGCGGCGCCCATCACCTGGGCGCCGACGTTCGTGACGTTGCCGGCGAGATAGACCCCGGGAACCACGCTCTGGCCCAGGGGATCGACCTCGACCTGCTCGCCCATGCCCGAGGGGTGCGGCACGGTGCCGATGCCGAGGGAGTCGAGGACCGTGGAGCGAACGACCGCACGCGTCGAGACCACGACGGCTCGAACCGGCAGGAGGGCACCCGTCTCGAGGCGGAGGCCGGCGAGTGCGTCGCCGTCGGTCTCGACCGACCGGACCGCGCCGTCGAGCACGGTGACGCCCGCGCCGGCGAGGAGGCCGCGCATCTCCTCGTCGGGGTCGAACGCATGGGTCACCAGGGTGATGTCGTCGGTGAGCTGGCTGAACAGGAGTGCCTGGTGCACAGACGCGGCACCCGTGGCGATCACGCCGATGGGCTGGTCGCGCACCTCCCACCCGTGGCAGTAGGGGCAGTGCAGGACGTGATGACCCCACTGCTCGCGCAGTCCGGGGACGTCCGGAAGCTCGTCGACGACCCCGATCGCCACGACCAGTCGCCGTGCCCCGAGCCGATCGCCCCCGGCGAGCGTGACCACGAACCCGCCGTCGAGCGGTTCGGCCGCGGTCACCCGCCCCAGCCTGACCTCGCCGCCATAGCTGCGCAGCTCGGACCGTCCCGCCTCCACCAGCTCCCGTGGAGCGATGCCGTCCCGGGACAGGAAGTTGTGGACCCCCTCGGCCGGTGCGTTGCGCGGTTCGCCGGCGTCGATCACCAGCACGGAGCGTCTCGACCGCGCCAGCGCCACCGCCGCGCTCAGTCCCGCCGCACCGCCTCCGATGACGATCACCTCGTGGTCGATCTCCATGGGCTGCTCCTGTCTGTGGTCCGTGTGCCCAGACCATCTCTCGCGAGCGACCAGTTTGACAAACGCACTTGCCGAAATGGCAAACTGACGGGATGGACCCCACTCACGAGGCGCTCGACTCGGTCGGCCCCCGGCTGCGCGCCCTGCGCCAGGAGCGCGGACTGACCCTGGCAGAGCTCTCCGAGGGCACCGCGATCTCGGTCAGCACCCTGTCGCGCCTGGAGGCCGGACAGCGCAAGCCGACACTGGAGCTGCTCCTGCCGATCGCCCGCGTGCACCAGGTGCAGCTCGACGAGCTGGTGGGTGAGCCGCCTGCCGAGGACCCGCGTGTGCAGCGCCAGCCCATCCGCTACGGAGACATCACGATGGTGCCCCTGACCCGCCGTCCGGGAGGACTCCAGGCGTTCAAGTCCACGATCCCTCCGGGCAAGGCGCGCCGGACCCCTGACCCCAAGTCCCACGAGGGCTACGACTGGCTCTACGTCCTCAGTGGACGTCTCCGGATGGTGCTGGGCGAGCACGACCTCGTGCTCGAGCCGGGGGAGGCCGCCGAGTTCGACACGCGCGTGCCGCACTGGTTCGGCGGTGCCGACGAGCGTGCGGTGGAGTTCTTGACCATCTTCAGCCGCGAGGGGGAGCGGATCCACGTCCGGGCACGCTCCACCGACAGCTCAGGTCACTGAGCAACGCTAGGCGTCCTCGACCACGTCGGGCCGCACGACCCGCACGCGCGGGTGCTGCCTGACCACGTGGTCGAGGACCAGCGGGGTCAGGTGCACCAGCTGCGGAGGAGCGACCCACACCATGGAGGCCGCCGTCTCGGTCAGGCCGAGGACCTTGGCCGCTGCGCGAGCCCGCTTGTCGCGGGTGCCGCGGCGGATCAGGTCCTCCCGGACCGCGACGAACTGCAGCGACGTGAACGTGGCGCCACCAGGCTCCTGGAGCCGGCTGTAGACGACCGCGACGCAGTCGGCCCAGGCGAGGTTGGCGTAGGAGGTGATGTCCGCACCCTGACGCACGCAGATGCCGACGTCGCTGATGCTCAGCCCCGGCACGTCGGCGGGGACGCCATGGTCGTCGAGGAGCGCCCCGGCCTCCTGGGGAGTGAGCACCGGTCCGGCGGCGAGACCGTCGGCCCCTCGGCGGGTCGCGTGCCTGGGCCCGTCGTCGCGACCCGGGCGGGTGACGAACCGGGACAGCAGCACCAGTGCGACGGCGTTGAGCAGCAGGAGCAGCGTCGCGTTGCGCAGCCCGGCCAGGGTTCCCGTGCCGGCCTGCTGGAGCGTCGGGATCAACAGGGAGACACACAGCGCCACCCCGAGCATGACGTCCCACAACGTGCGCCAGCGTCGGGCCAGCGTGGAGCCGCCCCCCGTCTCCGACCCCTCGGCCGCCTCGCTCATCGCGCGAGCGTCTCCCGCAGCCGCTCGACGGGGGTCTTCAGCCCCCACTGCTCGGCGATCGCCTCCAGCATCTCCGGGTCGGCGGGGGAGGAGGGCAGGGTCAGGTCCGGGTCGCCGAGGTCGATGTCGCGGGCGACCGCCACCACCGTCGGCGCGACCTCGAGGTAGTCCTCGGCGGCCTTGATCTTGCCGCGTGGACCCGGGCCCATGTCGCCGTCGGGGTCCTTGGCCGCCGCGATGATCGCGTCGAGGTCGCCGAAGCGGTTGAGCAGCAGCGCGGCGGTCTTGTCACCGACCCCGGCCACCCCCGGCAGGCCGTCGGAGCTGTCCCCTCGCAGGGTCGCGAAGGCGGCGTACTGGCGGGCGTCCACGGAGTACTTCTCACGGACCACGTCGTTGGTCATCCGCTCGTGCTTGCCCACTCCCCGTGCCGTGTAGAGCACCCGCACCTCGGCCTCGTCGTCGATGAGCTGGAACAGGTCGCGGTCGCCGGTGACGATGTCGACGGGCATCCCCGCACCCGTGGCGAGCGTGCCGATCACGTCGTCGGCCTCGTAGTGGTCGGCTCCGACGATCGCGATCCCGAACGCCTCGAGCACGGCCACGATGATCGGGATCTGCTGCTCGAGCGGGTCGGGGACCTCCTCGATGTCGGGGGTGTCACCCGGACGGGGTGCCACGACGCGGTGGGCCTTGTAGGTCGGCAGCAGGTCGACGCGCCACTGCGGGCGCCAGTCGTTGTCCCAGCAGCAGGCGAGGTGTGTCGGTCGGTATTCGTCGACCAGCCGGTTGATGAACTCCAGCAGCCCGCGCACGGCGTTGACCGGCATGCCGTTGGGGGCCACCACGGTGTCCGGGACGCCGAAGAAGGCGCGGAAGTAGAGCGAGGCGGTGTCGAGCAGCATGAGTCGTGAGGCCACGCCGGGAGTCTAGGTGGGGCCACCCCCTAGGCTCACCCTCGTGGAGAAGATCGACCGCCAGATCCTGGGGCTGCTCGCCGACGACGGCCGCATGTCCTACACCGATCTGGGCAAGGCGACCGGGTTGTCGACCAGCGCGGTCCACCAACGGGTCAAGCGGCTCGAGGAGCGCGGCCTGATCCTCGGGTACGGCGCCACCATCGACCACGCCGCGGCCGGGAAGCCGCTGACCGCGTTCGTCTCGATCACGCCCATCGACGTCTCCCAGCCCGACGACTACCCCGATCGGCTCGTGCAGATCAAGGAGATCGAGTCGTGCTGGTCGGTCGCGGGGGACGAGTCCTACATCCTCAAGGTGCGCGTGGCGACGCCCGCCGACCTCGAAGAGCTGCTCGCCCGAGTGCGGGCTGCGGCCAACGTCTCCACCCGGACCACGATCGTGCTGTCGACGCCCTACGAGAACCGTTCGACGCACTGACGCAGGCGCCTCAGCGCAAGTGCCGGTTCGTCCGGTCTACACCGCTTCGGGGGATTCGCCGGGACAACTCGGCTCTGCCGCCCTGATGTCGGAGAATCGCCGCGTGGGAGGTGGCAGGCATCGGGTTCCTCGCCGTGGTGGGAACCCGTCGCGCTGCCACCACCCACGTCAGCCGGCGCAGGCCGCCTGGAGCTCGCCGACGTGATGCCCGGGTCGGGCGACGTGCTTCATGGCTCCGTCCTCGACCGGTGGCGCAGAGGCGGACTCGTTCACACCCGGGGGCTCACCGGTCGCGGACGGCCTTGAGGCGGCGTACGCCCGGAGCGCTTGACCCCGGAAGCACCGCGGACGCGTCGGGCGGCAGGTCGACGGCGACGTGCACTCCCGGGCTGAAGCGGTAGGGGCCGGAGAGCAGCACGCTGCCGACCGCACGTCGCAGGCGCGACATCTCGGCACGCACCGTCACGACCCGGGCCGCGTCGTCGAACAGGTCCAGGGCGAGCTCCGAGGCGGTGCGCCCACCTGCCCCCGCCTCCACGAGAGCCACCAGGATCTCGGCATGGCGGGGGGACAACCGACGCGACCACGTGCCGCTGGTGCCGGACACCCGCAGGCACGGCTCGCCGGTGAGGTCCAGGGTCAGCCCGGTGACGGAGTCGTCGGCCTCGGTGTCGAGCCGCAGCAGCCAGCCGCCTGCGAGCGGCTCGGCCAGGGCCGCACCGAGCGTCGGCAGCCAGACGGGGCCACCGGTCATGTCCTCCGGCAGCGCGACCCGATCGGGCAATCGCGCGCCGGTGCCAGCGGCCAGGTGCCCGTGGACATCGACCGCGAGTGCGTCGCCGGCGATCCGGGCGAGCACCGGTGCGGCCCGGGCACGCAACCGGTCCAGGTCGGCGCGGCGCCGGTCGACCAGCTCCAGCGAGGTGATCCGCGAGGCCATCTCGACCAGGGCGAGCTCCGCCGGGTGCATCCCGCGGGAGGGGCCGCTGACGTCGACGACGCCCAGTGTGCGGCCGGACCACGGGTCCCGCAGGGGGGCCGCCGCACAGCCCCAGCGGGTGTGTGACTCGACGAAGTGCTCGGGGCCCTGGATGTGCACGCCCTCCCCGAGCACGAGGCTGGTGCCGATCGCGTTCGTGCCGACGTTGCCCTCGGTCCAGGCCGATCCACCGATGAAGCCCAGTCCGTCGGCCAGTCGGCGTACGCCGCTCGAGCCGGCGCGCCAGAGCACCCTGCCCTCGGCGTCGGCCACCACGACCATCTGCCCGGCGTCGATCACCGACGCGAGCGTCTCGGTGAGACGGGGCACGAACTCCCCGAGCTCGCTGCGGGCACGCCGGCTCTCGAGCTCGGCCTCGGTGAGCGGCGGCACGTCCGGCGATGACCCCGGCTCCAGTCCGCAGGCGGCCACGCGACGCCACGAGGCGGCGATCGTCCTGCGCGGTGAGGAGGCGGACCGAGCGCCGGACGGGGCTCCGGACAGGGCAGCCACGCGCGTGCGGTGGAGCTGCTGCTCGCCGTCCACGACTGGCCTCCTGGGAGCACGGTGAGTGGTTGCAACGTGCTGCAACCCTGTCGCCGGGGCGTCCCGGCGTTGTGTGCTCGGTCACACCAGCGTAGGCGAAGGAGAAACCATGACCCAGGCCCCAGAACAGGCGCAGGAGCGCGAGAGCGCTCCCGCCCCTGCGGAGCAGACCACCAGCCGCGACCCGCAGGCACGCGTCGACGCGTGGCTCGCCGGCTTCGAGGCCGCGCTGAAGGCGCGCGACATCGAGCGCGCGGCGTCGATGTTCGCGACCGAGAGCTATTGGCGCGACTTGGTCTCGTTCACCTGGAACCTGACCACCGTGGAGGGCAGGGACGGCGTCATCGGGTTGTTGCGGGGGACCCTCGAGAACACCGACCCCTCCGGTTTCGCGACCGAGGAGGCGCCGGACGAGGCCGACGGCGTCGTCACCGCCTGGATCGTGTTCGAGACGGGCGTCGGGCGTGGCCGCGGACTGCTGCGCCTGAAGGAGGAGGACGGCGAGGACAGGGCGTGGACCCTGCTCACCGCCCTCTACGAGCTCAAGGGACACGAGGAGCCGCGCGGCACGCACCGGCCCATGGGGGCCGAGCACGGTGCGAACAAGGACCGGCTCACCTGGAAGGAGAAGCAGCAGCAGGAGGCGGAGACCCTCGGGAGCACCACCCAGCCCTACGTGCTCGTCGTCGGTGGTGGCCAGGGCGGCATCGGCCTCGGCGCCCGGCTCCGTCAGCTGGGCGTGCCCAGCCTGGTGATCGACAAGCACCCCCGGCCCGGCGACCAGTGGCGCAGTCGCTACAAGTCGCTGTGTCTGCACGACCCCGTCTGGTACGACCACATGCCCTACCTGAAGTTCCCCGACAACTGGCCGGTGTTCGCGCCCAAGGACAAGATCGGCGACTGGCTCGAGTCCTACACCAAGGTGATGGAGGTGCCGTACTGGTCGAGCACGACGGCGACGAGTGCGTCGTGGTCGGAGGAGACGGGACAGTGGACCGTCGAGGTGGAGCGCGAGGGCAGGCCGCTCACCCTCCGGCCCACGCACCTCGTGCTCGCCACCGGCATGTCCGGCAAGCCCAACATCCCCGAGATCCCAGGGACGGACGTGTTCGAGGGCGACCTGCACCACTCCTCCGCGCACCCCGGTCCGGACGCCTACCGTGGCAAGAAGGCCGTCGTGATCGGCAGCAACAACTCGGCCTTCGACATCTGCGGTGCCCTGTGGGAGAACGACGTGGACGTGACCATGGTGCAGCGGTCCTCGACGCACATCGTCAAGAGCGACAGCCTGATGGACATCGGCCTCGGCGACCTCTACTCCGAGCGGGCGCTGGACGCCGGCGTCACGACGGAGAAGGCCGACATGATCTTCGCCTCGCTCCCGTACCGCATCCTGCACACCTTCCAGATCCCTGCCTACGAGGCGATGGCCGAGCGGGACAAGGACTTCTACGAGCGACTCGAGAAGGCCGGCTTCCTGCACGACTGGGGCGACGACGGCTCCGGGCTGTTCATGAAGTACCTGCGCCGCGGGTCCGGCTACTACATCGACGTCGGCGCCGCCGACCTCGTGGCCAACGGCGACGTGAAGCTGGCACACGGCCAGGTCGACCACCTCACCGAGGACGCGGTCGTGCTCGAGGACGGCACCGAGCTCCCGGCCGACCTCGTCGTGCTCGCCACCGGCTACGGCTCGATGAACGGCTGGGCCGCCGACCTGATCAGCCAGGAGGTTGCCGACCGGCTCGGCAAGGTGTGGGGCCTCGGCTCGGAGACGACGAAGGATCCCGGGCCGTGGGAGGGCGAGCAGCGCAACATGTGGAAGCCGACGCAGGTCACCCATCTGTGGATGCACGGCGGGAACCTGCACCAGTCCCGGCACTACTCGCTCTACCTCGCGCTCCAGCTCAAGGCTCGTCTCGAGGGCATCGACACCCCGGTGCACGGGTTGCAGG
The DNA here is from genome assembly GCA_963843075.1 of uncultured Actinomycetota bacterium. Taxonomy (GTDB): domain Bacteria; phylum Actinomycetota; class Actinomycetes; order Propionibacteriales; family Nocardioidaceae; genus Marmoricola. The sequence goes on from CAWJJD010000002.1 coordinate 292,235, forward strand.
AGGTGCACCACACGTCGTGACTGGGCGGGCGGTCACCCTCAGCTGAGCAGGTCGAGCACCGCCGCCTCGAGCGTGCGCTGCTTGGCAGCGGGGGAGCGGTAGGTCTTGGTGACCAGCTCGGGGTCGATGGTGGTGCCGTTCTCGTAGAGGTCGATCACGCGCGGGTCGATGTAGGAGTTCTTCGCGATCGTGGGGGTGTTGCCGAGGTACTCCGACACCTCGACGACGGCGGTCTTGACGGCCCGCTGACGCGACCGCTTGGTGTCGCCCGGCTCGTCGGACGCGGCCAGGGCGGCGGCTGCGAGGACGGTCGCGTGCCAGGTGCGGAAGTCCTTGGCGGTCAGCTCCTCGAGGTGGCCGCTGAGGTAGGTGTTCACCGACGAGGAGTCGAGGTCGCGCCACCGGCGCTGCAGCTGGTAGGCGAGGAGTCGGGGACTGCCGCCCCGTCGGCGGCGCAGGCTCTCCAGCGCCGCCAACACCTCCGGGTCATCGATCTCCACGGTGTGCTCGATCCCGGACTTGCCCGTGAACCTGAAGACGAGGCGGTCACGCTGCTTGCGGACGTGGCGCTTCTCCAGGGTGGTGAGCCCGAAGGAACCGTTGGTCTCGGCGTAGATGTCGCTGCCGATCCGGAAGTAGCCGAGGTCGAGCAGGCGCACCGCCACGGAGTTCGCCCGCTCCAGCGGCATCCCCTCGAGGGCGAGGTCACGGGCGATCTTGCGCCGCGCGGCAGGCAGCTTGCGGGCGGCACTCAGCACACGGTCGAACTTCATCCGGTCGCGCTTCTCCCGCCACACCGGGTGGTAGAGGTACTGGCGGCGACCGGCGTCGTCGGTGCCGACGGCCTGGATGTGGCCGTTGGCGTACGGCGAGATCCAGACGTCCTTCCAGGCCGGGGGGATCGCGAGCGACTTGATCCGCTGGATCTCCTCCGGATCGGTGATCCGGGCACCGGACTGGTCGAGGTAGACGAACCCTGCCCCGGCACGGCGGCGCGTCAGACCCTTGGTGTTCGGGGAGACCGTCCTCAGTCGCGGCATGGCAGGGATGTTCCCCGCGAACGGCCCGGGCATGCCGTTGCGCCTGCCACATCCCTCGACGGCCGGCGGCCGGCACGCCGAAGGCGCCAGCTCGGCCGGGAGAGGTCTAGCATCCGGGTGTGGTGGCCTCGCGTTTCGACTTCGTCGACGTCGTGGCCGCCGAACGCGACCTGGTGCTCACGAGTGTGGAGGACCACGCCTGCCGGCTGGAGCCGAGGGAGTCGGAGCTGGAGTGGTTCTGCGACCTCGATGACGGCACCCCGACCGGGGAGAGCGACCCGGCGTCCTTCGTCCGGTGGGTCTGTCCGACGTTGCGCATCAGAAGTTCCCAGGCAGGCGCCGACGACCCACTCGTGGACGTGCGCCGGCCCGGTCCCCAGTCCGACCTCGGCCGCCTGGTGCACGGACTCGGCCGCTTCGTCGGCCGGGCGTCACGGGACGCCTCCCGAGACGCCGTCGCGGGGCGGTTCGTCTACACCGATCCGGCCGGCATCCTCGACGCCGGGTTGCGCCGGCGCATCGAGAGCTGGCCATCGGCCCAGCACGGCGACGGTGTGGTGCGCCCCGCCGAGCTGACGTCGATCAAGGTCACCGACGAAGGGCTCGTCGTGGCGTCGGCCTCCTGGTGGGGCAGCGCGGCAGCCCTCGACCACCAGATCGGACTGGCCCTCGACCTCGCTCACCGGCTCGCGGGGCAGCGGTAGTCGGGGCCCCTGCGGGACCTCAGACGGAGCGGATGCTCTCCTGGCCCTGGCGAGCCCACCACGCCTGGCCCTCGGGGGGAAGCGTGTGGATCGGGTCGTAGTACTCATAGGTGCGGGTCAGCGCCTCGGGGTCGCTGGCCTCGATCGAGGTGCGGTAGTTCTTGGTCCAGTAGGAGATGCCGCGGGTCTCGTCGTACGACGAGACCTGGTGCACCCACCGCTTGCCGACGAACGGCACGTCACACACGATGCGCGGTGTCGCGAAGCCGGGAAGGTAGCCCATGATGTGGTGCTGGAGCTTCTGGGCGTCGGCGACCGAGATCCGCCAGTGCTCCGCCGCAGGGATCATGTCGCACATGTAGAAGTAGTAGGGCATGATCTGCGCGCCGTCGAGCAGCCGGAAGCACAGGTCGAGCAGCGCGTGCGGGTCGGCGTTGACGCCGTTGAGGATCACGCCCTGGTTGCGCACGTCGCGCACCCCGGCGTCGAACATCGCCTGCGTCGCCTTCGCGACCAGGGGCGTCACCGAGTTGGCGTGGTTGACGTGGGTGTGGATCGCCAGCCCCACGCCCCGCGCGCGGGCCGTGCCGGCGACCCGGGTCATGCCCTCCACGACGTCGTCCTGCAGCCAGTGCTGCGGCAGGCCCATCAGCGCCTTGGTGGCCAGCCGGATGTCGCGGATGTTCTCGACCTCGAGAACCTTCATCAAGAACTCCTCGAGGCGGGCCCACGGCATGTTCGCCACGTCGCCGCCGGAGACCACCACGTCGCGGACCCCGGGGTGGGTGCGGAGGTAGTCGAGCATCTCCGCGTGCCGGTCGACCGGCTTGCCGAGGAACTTCAGCTTGTCGACGGTCGGCGTGGAGTTGCCGACCAGGTCCATCCGGGTGCAGTGACCGCAGTACTGCGGACACGTCGGCAGCAGCTCGGCGAGCACCTTGGTGGGGTAGCGGTGCGTGAGTCCCTCGGCAGCCCACATGTCGTGCTCGTGGAGCGAGTCGCGACTGGAGTAGGGGTGCGAGGGCCAGTCGGTGCGCCGGTCGGAGAGGACCGGGATCATGTAGTGGCGGATCGGGTCCGCGTAGAAGGCCTCGGTCAGCGAGCCGGGGCCGGTGGGCTCCACGAAGGCCGCCATCGTGTTCATCATCTGCGGCGGCACGAGCATCGACATCGTGGCCCGCTCGGTCTGGTCGCGCTCGAGGTCGGCGTAGAAGCGCTCGTCGACCAGGTCGCCGAGCAGGTCGCGCAGCTGGCGGAGGTTCTTCACGCAGTGCGAGCGCTGCCACTGGGCGCTCTCCCACTGCTCCCGGGTGACGTCCTTCCAGCCGGGGAAGCGGGTCCAGTCGGGCTCGACCAGCTCGACACGCCGGTAGGGATAGGGCTGACCTGTTTCTCCCTCGACCATGGAGGCGATGGAGCTCTCGATGCTCACTCGGGGCCCCCGCGGAGTTGTTCGGGGGAGCGAAGCGCGGGAGAAGAACGGCGTGGAGTGTTCATGCCACTATGGGACCACGGAGTTTGCGGTGCATCAAATACATCGCCGTAAGATTTACGCTTGATGTCGTATTCAACAGGAAAGTGTGGGGAACGCGTGGGACGCATGACAGGCGATCCGGTCGGGATGCACCGGGTGCTCGAGCCGAGCGGGGTGCTTCCCCAGGCGGCTCGACGGCTGGACACCGACCCGGTCATCGCTGACGACGAGGTCCGGGTGCGGGTCGAGCGGCTCAACCTCGACGCCGCGTCCTTCCGCCAGCTGGAGACCAAGCACTCCGGCGACGGCGAAGCGGTGCGCGCCGAGGTGCTCGAGATCGTGCGCGCGCGCGGCAAGATGCACAACCCGGTCACCGGCTCCGGCGGGATGCTCGTCGGGACCGTCGAGGAGGTGGGGGAGGGCTCGCCCCTCGGTCTGGTCGTCGGCGACCGGGTCGCGACCCTGGTCTCCCTGACGCTGACGCCCCTGGTGATCGAGGACGGCCTGTCCGGTTGGGACGGCCTCGGCGAGCAGGTCCCGGCGGACGGCTACGCGATCCTGTTCGGTCGCAGCATCGCGGCGAGGCTCCCCGAGGACCTGCCCGCTCCGCTGGCACTGGCGGTGATGGATGTCTGCGGTGCCCCTGCCCTGACCGAGCGGCACGTGTCGCGCTACACCGATCCGACCGTCGTGGTGGTCGGTGGGGCCGGCAAGTCGGGTTCCCTGTGCCTGGCCGCCGCCCGACGGGCCGGCGCACGCAGGACGGTGGCCGTCGTACCCCACCGGGCGGAGGCTGACCTCCTGGGTCCGGCGGGCCCGGGGGCCGGACTGGCCGACCACGTGCTGGTCTGCGACGCGCGTGACCCGGTCGCACTGCGGGACGCGGTCACCGCCGCCGGCGGCCCGGCAGACCTGACCATCGTGTGCGTCGACGTGCCGGGGTGTGAGGGCGGCGCGATCCTCTCCACGGCCGACGGCGGCACCGTCATCTTCTTCTCGATGGCGACCTCCTTCAGCGCGGCCGCGCTCGGGGCCGAGGGGCTGGCCGCGGACGTCACGATGGTGGTGGGCAACGGCTACGTCCCCGGCCACGCCGACCTCGCCATGGAGATCCTGCGCTCTGTCCCTGCCGTCCGCGCCCTGTTCGAACGGAGACTGTGATGGTCGCCCCGCAGAAGAAGCTCGACCTCGACCCGGTCACCGTGCGCAAGGCCCGCAGCCTCGCCCGCAAGGTCGGCCGGCCCATCGTCAAGCTCGCCCAGGCCCACACGACGGTCTCCGTGGAACGGGCCACACTGCGCCTGGCCGGGCTCGCCGGTGCCGATCCCGACGGGACCCCCTGGGTGAACCGGCTCGCCGACGCGGTCCGCGCGGATGTCGGGCTCGAGCACGGGCTGGCGCTGCCTGTGTGGGACGCCCTGCTCCGTGGCGAGGCCGAGGATCTCGCGACCCTGGCCCAGAAGGCCTCCGCCGGGTCCGTCCGGTTCCACCTGCCCGAGGGCCGCGACCTCCAGAAGGCGCGCACGGCCGCACGCAAGCAGGTGTCCGCCGGCGTACGCCGCATCGACGCCCGGCGCCGCGAGCGCGAGCGCCTCGTCAAGAAGGTCGGCGACGCCCCCCGCCAGCCCTGGATCTACCTGATCGTCGCGACCGGAGACATCTACGAGGACATCCCCCAGGCCCAGCAGGCGGCCCGCGAGGGGGCCGACGTGATCGCGGTGATCCGCTCGACGGGGCAGTCGCTCCTCGACTACGTGCCGGAGGGGGCGACCCGGGAGGGCTTCGCCGGCACCTACGCCACCCAGGAGAACTTCCGGCTGATGCGGGCCGCCCTCGACGACTCGAGCAGGCAGCTCGGCCGCTACGTCCGGCTGACCAACTACGCGAGTGGCCTGTGCATGCCGGAGATCGCGGCGCTGGCCGGTCTCGAGCGGCTCGACATGATGCTCAACGACTCGATGTACGGCATCCTCTTCCGCGACATCAACCCGGTGCGCACCTTCGTCGACCAGCGGTTCAGCCGCCAGGTCCACGCTCGCGCCGGCATCATCATCAACACCGGCGAGGACAACTACCTCACCACCGCAGACGCTGTCGAGGCCGCGCACACGGTGACGACCAGCCAGCTCCTCAACGAGTACTTCGCCAAGGAGGCGGGCCTCGAGGACTGGCAGCTCGGCCTGGGGCACGCCTTCGAGATCAACCCCGACCTGCCCGACTCGTTCCGGATGGAGCTGGCGCACGCCCTGCTGGCTCGCGAGCTGTTCCCCAAGGCGCCGTTGAAGTGGATGCCACCCACCCGGCACATGACCGGGGACGTGTTCCGCGGCTATCTGCTCGACGGCTTCTTCAACCTCGCCGGCGCACTCACCGGGCAGGGGATCCTGCTCGTCGGCATGATGACCGAGGCAGTCGTCACGCCCTGGATCAGCGACCGCGACCTGGCGCTGCAGAACGTCCGCTACGTGATGGAGGCCGCCGGTGCCCTGCACGAGGACTTCCGACCCGCCCCCGACGGGTTCATCGCCGAGCGCGCACGGACCGTGCTGGCCGAGACCATCGACCTGCTCGACCGGATCGCCCACGACACCGACAGCGCCGGTGACCCGCCGCTGCTGGCGGCCATCGCCGACGGCACCTTCGGGCTGATGAAGCGCCCGGCCGACGCGGGTCGCGGGCTCGAGGGCGTGGCGAGGAAGTCGCCGGCCTACTTCAACCCGGCCTCGGAGATCCTGGACGGAGTGCGATGAGCAAGCAGCTGCTGAGGCCCTACGGAGACACCACCGGGGACGGGATGGTGCAGCTCTCCTTCACCCTCCCCATGGAGCACTCGAAGGTGGCCGAGGGGGCGGCGGTGCAGCTGGCCAACAAGATGGGCATGGACCCGGCGCTGGTCGTGCACGCGAAGGCGATGGGCCCGGACTTCACCTTCTTCGTGGTCTACGGCCGTGTGAACCACCTCGTCGACCCGAGCGCGGTCGAGGTCGTGGAGCGTGACTACGAGCTGCTCACGCCCAAGGAGGTCAACGCCGCGATCAAGCGTGCGCTGCGTCGTCGGATGGTCGTCGTCGGCGGCTGCATCGGCACCGACGCCCACACGGTGGGCATCGACGCCATCTTGAACATCAAGGGTTTCGCGGGGGAGAAGGGGCTGGAGTACTACCGGGAGCTGAAGGTGGTCAACCTCGGCGCCCAGGTCTCCGTGCCCCAGCTCGTCGAGCGGGCCGTCGAGGAGAGGGCCGACGCCGTGCTGGTCTCGCAGGTGGTCACCCAGCGCGACGCCCACCTGCTGAACACCCGCGAGATGTCCGCCGCCTTCCGCGAAGCGTTCCCACCGGCGCGTCGTCCGCTGCTGGTCGTCGGCGGTCCTCGTTTCGACGAGACGATGTCGGCAGAGCTCGGTGTCGACCGCGTCTTCACCCGGGGTACGACGCCCGGCGAGGTCGCCAGCTATCTCGTCCACCGCATCGTCACCGAGAAGGAGGCCTCATGAGCGCCCCAGAGGGCACCGTCGTCACACATCGGCGCTACGTCTCCTACGCCGAGGCGCACTACGCCGGCAACCTCGTCGACGGCGCCTGGGGCCTCGGCCTCTTCGGCGACGTGGCCACCGAGATGTGCATCCGCACCGACGGTGACGAGGGCCTGTTCGCGGCCTACTCCGACGTGCAGTTCCGCGCCCCGGTCCGTGCCGGCGACGTCGTGGAGGCCAGGGCAACGCTCACCCGCGCCGGCCGCCGTTCCCGCGAGATGGCCTTCGAGCTCGTCGTCGTCGCCCGCGGTGACCGGGCCGGCGGTTCGGAGTCCGCGGCCCGGATGCTGGCGGAGCCGATCGTGGCGACCACCGCGACGGGCACGGTCGTCGTACCTTCTCGGGACCAGTGACGACCTGGTCGCTCGTCCCGGAGTCATGACGGGTGTGACGTGCGGTTCCGGCAGGCCACCTTGCCGCCGGGCGTGCATGAGGTCGCGATCGAGCCGCCCGCGAAGGCCCGGGTGGGCACCGACCCGGTGTCCGGCGACGCCGCCGTCTACGTCGAGGCACCCACGCGCAGCGACGGCAGGCTGCTCGGGATGCTCTCCTCGACCTGGACCCAGGACCAGCTCGCGCATCTGCTGCACCCGGGCACCTCGAACGACTGAGGTCTGGACCAGCCCGGCGTGTCCAGCACGACACGCCGTCAACCCCAAATTTGTGAAACCTGCTGTTCACTTTGCAGTCGTGCCGCTGACCTGCAGTTTTGCTGCAGCACCGCAGGTGAGGTGGGTGTTGACACCGGGCGCCTTCGCGCGCGAGGGTCTGCGAGTTACTCCGGGCAGAACGTCAGTCGCATGCTCGACGGATGCGGTTCCAGGCCATCTCGCCAAGATGGCTTCGGCATCGCACTTGGCGGGTCGAGCACGGCGACCTCGACGGGAGGACACGGGGGGAGTGAGGCGACCAGTAGACAACGCCTACGACCCTGGCATCCGGCCAGGGCGTGAGCGGTCCGAAGGTCTTCTACCTCCCCCCGTCCTGCCCTCACCCCAGGACTCCGCCCCACCGAACAGCCTTCGATAGGTTGCTCCGCATGACAGGCGGTCTGGGTCGGGTGGTCATGGTGATCCCCACCTACAACGAGGCACTGAACCTCGAACCCCTCCTGCAACGGCTGCGCCGGCTCCACCCCGACGTCGACGCCCTGGTCGTCGACGACGGCTCCCCGGACGGCACCGGCGACCTCGCCGACGAGATCGCGGCGCGCGACCCGCACGTGACGGTGCTGCACCGCCCGACCAAGCAGGGCCTGGGTGCGGCGTACCTGAACGGCTTCGAGGTGGCGCTCGAGCGTGGCTACGACGTGATCGGGGAGATGGACGCCGACGGGTCCCACCAGCCCGAGCAGCTCCACCTGCTGCTCGATGCGCTGACGGGGGCCGACCTGGTGATCGGCTCGCGCTGGGTCCCGGGCGGCAGCATCGTCAACTGGCCGCTGCACCGCGAGCTGCTCTCCCGGGGCGGCAACCTCTACACCCGCCACCTGCTCGGCATCCGGGTGCGCGACGCCACGGCGGGCTACCGCCTGTTCCGGCGTACGACGCTGGAACGGATCGGTCTCGACCAGGTCGAGTCGGCCGGCTACGTCTTCCAGGCAGATCTCGCCTTCCGGACGCTCCAGGCGGGCCTGCGGGTCGTGGAGGTGCCGATCGAGTTCATCGAGCGTGAACGCGGCGACTCCAAGATGAGTCGCCGGGTCGCCACGGAGTCGCTGAGCCGGATCACGCGCTGGGGGCTGGGGGAGCGTGCCCGTCAGGTGCGTAGGGCCGTCGGCCGAGGCAGGCGACGCCCGGACGAGAACTCGGCGGAACAGCCTCCGGCCGCCGGTCGTTGACCAGGACATGAGCACACCGAGGAGACGCAGGTTCCCGTGGGGGCTGCTGGTCGCGGCCTTCATCCTGGTGCCGCTGGTCGAGATCTACGTGATCATCCAGGTCGGCCAGGTGATCGGCGCGTGGTGGACCATCCTGCTGCTGATCGCCGACAGCATCCTCGGCTCCTGGCTGATCAAGCGCGAGGGTGGCAAGGCGTGGCGTGCACTCCAGGTCGCGCTCCAGGAGGGGCGGATGCCGCACCGCGAGCTGGCCGACGGCATCTTGGTCCTCGTCGGCGGCCTGCTGATGCTGAGCCCCGGCTTCGTGCTCGACATCGTGGGAGTGATCTGCATCCTGCCGCTGACCCGGCCCCTTGGTCGCCGCCTCCTGGCGGGCCTGATCAGCCGACGGCTGGTGGGCGTCGGCTACCCCGCCCCCGGCCAGACGCGACAACGCCCCGGACCGAATGACCCCGATGACGGCGATGACAACGGGGTGGTCCAGGGCGAGGTCGTCGACTGACGCTTCCGCCAGGCGGGGATGTCAGACAGACCGGTCAGGTGCTCAGACGGACGACTTCTTCTTGCGGGCGCTCGCCCGGTGCAGGTGCGCCGGGCCGATCTCGCCGCCGCGCAGCAGCTCGAGGCGCTCGGTGAGGATGTCCTCGAGCTCCTTGACCGAGCGGCGCTCCAGCAGCATGTCCCAATGGGTGCGGGCCGGCTTCTCGGCCTTCACCTCGGGCTCGATGCCGGAGGTCGCGCGCGCTTCCGCACCGCAACGCGGGCACTCCCACAGGGCGGGCACGTCGGCCTCGACCGACATCGTCACCTCGAACTCGTGACCGTGCTTGCAGAGATAGCCCACCTGCTGACGAGCGGCGAACTCGATCCCGCGCTCGTCCTCGAAGCTCTGGCCTCCGAGTCGTGCTCCTCGTAGCGTTCGCTCTCCCATGGGAACCTCCAAAACTTGGGCCACCGCAAACGGATTGGTTCACGGTGTACTGATCATGCGTACCGTCGATGAGACGGAACAGCAAGCCGGTCATGACGCTGGGCAGACCAGCAGATCGGCCGGCCGTTGCTCCTGCCGCTCTCACGGCGCGCATCATTGATCCAACGAACGTAGCGCTGTCAGGATTCCCAGCGAGAGCCGCCTCACACCTGCGGGCGTCCTAGAGCGTGGACGGAACCCGGTTCCCGGCCTCGCGGATGCCGCGCTCCGGGTCGAGCCGGAGCAGGAAGAAGGCACCGAGCACGAAGAAGATGACCAGGGCCAGGATGGCCGGCCGGTAGGAACCCGTGACCTGGAACACCACCCCGAACAACAGGGTCCCGAACCAGGACGTCCCGCGCTCGGCCGCGCCGTAGAGGCTGAAGTACTCCCCCTCCCGGCCCCGCGGGATCAGGAGGCTGAAGAAGGATCGCGAGAGGGCCTGGGTGCCGCCCAGGACGATCCCGATCGCGATCGCGAGGGCCAGGAACAGCGCGACGTTCTTCTCCGGCAGGAAGAGCGCCAGGACGACGATCAGCATCCAGGCGAACGTGCCCCACAGGATGGAGCGGTAGGCGCCGTACTTGCTGGCGAGGCGCCCGAACCAGAGGGCGCCACCGAAGGCTACGAACTGGATCAGCAGGATCGTGGCGATCAAGACGTCCTGGTCGAACTTGAGCTGCTTGGAGCCGTAGGTCGAGGCGGCGTAGATCACGGTCTGGATGCCGTCGTTGTAGAACAGGTAGGCCAGCAGGAACGTGAGCGTCATCGGGTAGTTGCGCAGCTCGCGGAGCGTGGTGAAGAGCTGGCCGAAGCTGCGCTGGAAGAGCGTGCCCTTCTCCGCGACCACGTTGACCGCCGCGTAGTTCCGCAACCGGACCAGCGGGATGATCGTGAATCCGGCCCACCACAGGGCGGCGGAGAGCAGCGAGAGCCGCACCGCCATGCCCTCGCCGAGCCCGAAGGTGTCGTGCAGCGTGTAGACCACCAGGTTGACCACGAGCAGCAGCCCGCCGCCCAGGTAGCCCCACGCCCAGCCCCGGGACGAGGCCCGGTCGCGCTCCTCCTCGGTCGAGATGTCACAGAGGATCGCGTAGTAGGCCACCAGGGAGCACCCGCCGAGGATGCTGCTCAGGACGACGGCGACCGCCCCCAGCTGCCAGCTCTCGCCCTGCATGAAGAAGAGCAGTGCCGCGAAGAACGACCCGGAGAAGGCGTAGGCCGCCATGTGCCACTTCTTGCGGCTCGACCGGTCCACGAACGCACCGACGACCGGCAAGATGAACGCGCTGGCGATGGTGGCGAAGCTGATCAGGTAGCTGGGCAACGAGCCGGCGGCGAGGTGGAGTCCGAGCACGTTGACGGTCTTGTCGCAGGTCTCGTCGGGGTCGACGCAGCCGGCCGCCTTGCCGGCGACGGTGATCATGTAGGGCGCGAAGAGCACCGAGAGCACGGTCGTGTAGAACGCCGAGTTGGCCCAGTCGTACCAGTTCCAGGCCTTCTGCTGCTTGAGCCGGTCGAGAGGGGACAGGTCGGCGATGCCGATGGGTGCCTGGGTTGTCATCAGTGGTCTCTCCATTGTCCGCGCCGGGTGAGCACCTGCTTGAGCACGTCGGTGCGGTCGGTGATCAGGCCGTCGACCCCGAGGTCGAGCAGCTCGTCCATCTCGTCCGGCTCGTCGACGGTCCACACGTGCACGTGGACACCGGCCGCATGGGCGCGGCGTACGAGCGAACGGGTGACGATCGGGAGCGCACCCCGCCGGTGCGGCACCTGCAGCGCCGAGACACGCCCCCGCGTCGCGCGCCTGGCGGCCCCGGCTGAGGGCAGGGCCATGAACAGACCCACCTCGAGAGGCGCTGCGGAGGTGGCCACGCGCCCACCGGTGGCACGACGGAAGGCATCGATCCGGCGCTGCGAGAACGACCCGATGCAGACCCGGTCGGCGCTGCCGGTCCGCTCGAGCAGGTCCGCCAGGGGCTGCACAGCTGCGGCGGACTTGATGTCGATGTTGAACCGGCAGTCGGGGAACTCCTCGAGGAGCTCGGCCATCGTCGGGACCGCGTGCTCACCCCCGATGCGGGCCACCTTGACCTCGTCGGCCGTCAGCCGCGAGAGCAGCCCCCGGGTGTCGGTGACCCGGTCGAGCGCGTCGTCGTGGAAGGCCAGCAGCACGCCGTCACTCGTCGCGTGCACGTCGGTCTCGAGGTAGCGGTAGCCCAGTGCGACGGCGTGCCGGAAGGCGTGCAACGTGTTCTCCGCGCCGGGGATCTCGGGGTGGAGCGCACCGCCACGGTGGGCCATCGCGATCACCGAGCCCGGCTGGTCGAGCACGGCGTCGAGGTAGGGGTAGCCGGTCACGGGTGTGCTTCCCCCCGCTCGCATCGGCTCAGCGGTCACGCGAGCAGTATTCACCGGCATGGGTCGATGCTGCTCCCGAATCGCCGCCCGGGCCATCCGCGTTCCTACTCAGCCGGCCCTCGTCGGGGGAGTACGGTGCGGACCATGGACGAGATGACCTGTCCCAGGTGCGACGGCACGATGGCGGAGCGGTCACACGGTCGGGTCACGGTCCGGCAGTGCGAGTCGTGCCAGGGAGTGTTCCTCGAACGAGCCGACCTGGGCTCGCTGGTCGAGGCCGAGAACGACTGGCACGCCCACCGTTCGGCCGACACCGCCCGGCTGCCACGGATCACCCCCGACATGGTGGCGCCGCCACCGGTGAAGGCGCGCTCCTACGTCGACAGCCTCTTCCAGGGCTGAGCGGGCCGCTCGGTCTTACTGGGTGTGTCCCTATTGCACGGGGTCGTACCCGAGTAACCTGACCGATGACCAATGGGCTCTGCTCGAGCCGGTGTTCAACGCGGCGGGCAAGCGCGGCCGCAAGCATGCCGATGACCTGCGAACCGTGGTGGACGCGATGCTGTACATCGCCCAGACCGGGTGTCAGTGGCGCTACCTCCCGGCGTCGTTCGGGCCATGGACACGGGTCTGGTCGCAGTTCCGCCGCTGGTCGCGCAACGGCACCTGGGCGCAGGCCCTGACGGGGCTGCACGGGGCCGCGCGCATCGAGGACGGAAGGACCGAGGAGACGCCATCGATGGTCGTCATCGACACCCACCTGGCCCGCGGCGCCTCGAACGGCGGGTTCACCTTCCACGACCGACGGGGACCCTACGGCCGCACCAAGGGCGCCAAGCGCGTCGTCGCAGTCGACGTCACTGGCCTGCCGGTGGCCGCGGTGGTCGTGCCCGCCTCAACCCACGAGAACCGGGCCAGTGAGCTGATGCTGGAGCACCTGGCCAGCCAGGGCGTCACCAACCGCCTCGAGCTGGTCCTCGTGGACCGTGGCGTCACCGCCGCCGCGGGTCGCACCCTCGGCCGGCACCACGACCTCGAGGTCCGCCGAGTGGGGTGGGGCGACAAGCAGCCGGTCTTCCGCCCCATCCGGCATGCCTGGCGCGTCGAGGTGGCCCACGGCCGTCTCGGACGCTCCCGCCGGCTGGTGAAGTCGTTCGAGAACACCACCATCTCGGCGACCGGCTGGCTCCAAGTCGCGTGCATCGCCACGACGCTGCGCCACCTGTCACGGGAACGAGCCCGTCATCGTCGCACGTCCCTGGACTCGCAACTCTCAGCCATCAGGGCAGGAGGTCCAGATAGGTCTTGCGGGCCGGCATGGCGTGGATGATCAGCTCGTCACCGTCCTCGAAGATCAGGACCACGGTCTCGAGCAGCCGGGCACTGGTGTCGAAACCCAGGCGCAGCTCGCGGTTGGGCGGGCCGTTCTCATCGAGGGGCTCGATCCACAGCGACCACTCTGCCGCCTGGACGGCATCCTCCGGGGAGACACCGTGCTTGAGCGCACTCTGGTGAACCCTCACGCAGCGAAGTGGGCAAGCGCAGCCCGGATCGCCTCGGACCTGCTCATGTCGCTCTTGGCCGCCGCAACGTCAAGAGCCTCGAGCTCCTCGATGGTCAGCCGCACCGCCACGACCTGCATTGGTTCAGCCCCGCGACCGGGACGCCCACGACCTCGGCGCTTGAGCGCATCAACGTCATATCCCGCTTCGGCCTCGTCGGCCCACTGCTGGATCTGCTCCTCGTTCACCACATGCATATCGTATAACGAAAATAGCGACAGCTCCCGAAACTGACTCATGCCAACCTCCATGGCCGGCGGCAGGCTTGTCCGAAAGATCACGTGCATAACCCCGATGAGCGGACGTCCGGACATCGGCATGTGAGTGCGCATGCCGGGTGCCCCACCTGCGGCCTTCGGCACTAGGAGGAGCCTTGCTGTCACCAGATGACAGCAAGACTCCTCCCAGTTGATCGATGGGTTCCGAGACGTCCTTGCCGGATGCCGCGCGCAGCTCAACGCGGTCCCCTTGACGCCAGAGGGAGCGGACTCGGCATGGGTCACGATGGCTGTCACATCAGGGCTGAGCGAACGCCGTGGCGACAACCCCGGTGTGACAACGATGGTCAACCTCGAAGGCACCGCTCCCCGGGGAGCACATGGACCAGGCGAACAAACCCACGTCGCCGTGCCTCACAGCGAGCGCACATCGGCCAGATCCGGTAAACGGCGCCGCGCCCGGCGGTCAATAGGGACACACCCAGTCAGAGGTCCCGGAACGTCTCGATCTGGGCGCCGAGCTCGTTGAGCCGTTCGGCGAGCCCCTCGTAGCCCCGGTGGATCACATAGGTCGAGCGCAGCACCGAGGTGCCCTTCGACGCGAGCATCGCCAGCAGGATCACCACCGCCGGGCGCAGCGCCGGGGGACAGACGACCTCGGCTCCCGACCAGCGGGTCGGACCCTCGATCATCACCCGGTGCGGGTCCATCAAGGTGACCTTGCCGCCGAGCTTGTTCAGCTCGGTCAGGTAGATGGCGCGGTTCTCATAGACCCAGTCGTGGAGCATCGTCTGGCCCTGGGCCGTGGCCGCGATCACCGCGAAGAAGGGCAGGTTGTCGATGTTGAGCCCCGGGAACGGCATCGGGTGGATCTTGTCGATGGGGGAGCGGAGCAGGGAGTGCTGGGTCGAGACGTCGACCAGCCGGGTGCGCCCGTTGGCCGCGAGGTACTCCGCGGAGAGCCGGTAGCGGAACCCCATCTCCTCGAGCACGGCGAGCTCGATCTCCATGAACTCGATCGGCACCCGCTTGACCGTGATCTCCGAGTCGGTGACGATCGCCGCGGCCAGCAGCGACATCGCCTCGATCGGGTCCTCGCTCGGGGCGTAGTCGACGTCGACGTCGATCTCGGTGCAGCCGGTGACCACCAGCGTCGTGGTGCCGATGCCCTCCACGATCACGCCGAGCTTCTGCAGGAAGAAGCAGAGGTCCTGGACCATGTAGTTGGAGCTGGCGTTGCGGATCACCGTGGTGGTGTCCGAGAGGGCCGCGGCCATCAGTGCGTTCTCGGTGACCGTGTCGCCACGCTCGATCAGCACGATCGGCCGCGAGGGGGAGATCCCCGGCTGCACGCTGGCGTGGTAGCTGCCCTCGGTCGCCTTGACCTGCAGCCCGAAGGGGCGCAGCGCGGTCATGTGAGGCTCGACCGTGCGGGTGCCGAGGTCGCAGCCACCGGCGTAGGGGAGCTCGAACTCACTGATCCGGTGGAGCAGGGGGCCGAGGAACATGATGATCGAACGCGTACGACGGGCAGCGGTCGCGTCGATGCGGCTGAGGTCGAGGTTCGGCGGAGGGGTGAGCTCCAGGTCGTTCTCGTCGTTGAGCCACCTGGCCTTGACGCCGATGCTGTCGAGCACCTCGAGGAGCCGGTTGACCTCCTCGATGCGGGCGACCCGCCGCAGCGTCGTACGCCCCCGGTTGAGGAGTGCGGCGCAGAGCAGGGCCACGCCGGCGTTCTTGGAGGTCTTGACCTCGATCGAGCCGTGCAGCCGTGTCGGGCCGGTGACCCGCAGGTGGGTCGGGCCCTGACCGATGCTCACGATGGGGGAGTCCAGCGCCTCGCCGATGCGGGCGATCATCTCCAGGGAGAGATTCTGGTGGCCGCGCTCGATCCGGTTGACCGCACTCTGGCTGGTCGCGAGCACGTCCGCGAGCTGTTGCTGCGTCCAGCCACGGTGCTTGCGGGCGTCGCGGATCAGGTTGCCGATGCGGGCGAGATAGTCCTCAGTCACCGCGCGACTGTATCTCAGATATGAGATAGAGCCGCATCTGGCAGCATGCGTGTCATGCGAGCCACCACCATTCACGGGCCCCGCGACATCCGGCTCGAGGAGCGTCCCGAGCCCACGATCGAGGCACCCACGGACGCGATCGTGAAGGTGACCGCGGGGTGCATCTGCGGATCGGACCTGTGGCCCTACCGCGGCGAGAACGACATCACGCCGGGCGACACGATCGGGCACGAGATGGTCGGCGTCATCGAGGAGGTCGGCAGCGAGGTGACCTCGTTTCGGCCCGGCGACTTCGTGATCGCGCCGTTCTGCCACTGCGACAACACCTGCGTGCACTGCCGGGCAGGGGTGACCTCGGCCTGCCTCAACCAGGGTTTCACGCTCTCGGGCCAGGCCGAGTACGCCAAGGTCACCCAGGCCGAGGGCAGCCTGGTCAAGACCGACGGGATGCCCGACGCCTCACTGCTGCCCTCCTTGCTCACGCTCTCGGACGTCTTCCCGACCGGGTGGCACTGCGCCGCTTCGGCCGAGGTCGAGCCGGGCGACACCGTGGTGGTCGTCGGCGACGGTGCCGTCGGCCTGTGCGCCGTGCTCGCGGCTGCGGAGATGGGGGCCGAGCGGGTCATCGCGATGTCGCGCCACGAGCAGCGCCAGGAGATCGCGCGCCAGTTCGGCGCGACCCACATCGTGCCCGAGCGCGACCAGGAGGGGGCCGAGCGGATCAAGGAGATCACCCGTGGGGTCGGCGCGGACGCGGTGCTGGAGTGTGTCGGCACCGACGGCGCCATCAACCAGGCCTTCGCCTGTGCCCGTCCCGGCTCGACCGTGGGCTTCGTCGGAGTGCCGCACGGGGTCGACCTTCCGGTGCGCCGGATGTTCCGCAAGAACGTCGGGCTCGCCGGCGGCATGGCACCGGTCCGGCACTACCTGCCCGAGCTGCTGGAGCTGGTGACGTCGGGCACCGTCGACCCCGGGCTGGTCTTCGACACCCGGATGCCCCTGGAGAAGGTGGCCGAGGGCTACCGCGCGATGGACGAGCGCACGGCGATCAAGGTCTACCTCGACGTCTGAGCGTTCGACCCGCTGCGTCAGCTCAGCTCGGCCGGCGGCTCGCTGCCCGGGGCGAGGTGTCGTTGCATCCACAGCACGTCGTGCCAGGCACCGAACTTCCAGCCGATGCGTGACCAGGTGCCGACCGGTTCGAAGCCGAGTGAGCGGTGCAACCCCTCGCTCGCGGCGTTGGGCAAGGTCATGCCGGCGAGGGCCGTGAGGTAGCCCCGGTCGACCAGGCGTGGGAAGAGCGCGTCGTAGAGCAGCCTGCCGGCACCGGTGCGGCGGCGACCCGTCTCGACGTACACGCTCACCTCGCAGGCCCAGCGGTAGGCCGCCCGACTGCGGTAGCTGCCGGCGTAGGCGTAGCCATGGATCCCGACCTCGTCCTCGAGCACGAGCCACTCGTGGGTCTCCAGGCACCGTTCCATCCGGTCGCGGACCTCCGGCACCGAGGGTGGGTCGACCTCGAGGCTGATGACGGTGTCGCGCACGTAGGGCGCGTAGATGGCCTGGCACGCGAGCGCGTCGTCCGGACTGGCTCGGCGCACCACGAGGTCCCCGCGCGCACCGACTGCCCGATCGCTCACACGACGACGTTAGCGCCAGTCGTGGCCCCGCAGGCACGAGGTGGGCTAGTCCGGTGTCTCACATGGTGGCGACCCAGGCATGAACGCGGCGCTGCCCACCCGCGGCACAATCCGGGATCTTCAGCGTTTTAGCAGGACAAAACGTGCCAGTTGCACCCCCAGCAGTCGGGCACCCATCGGCACGGAGCGAGGACCCGGACGGAGGCGCTCGCGCCGCGGTGGACCGAGTCCGCCGTTTGCCTCGCGCCCCACCAGACCCAGTCGTAGAGTCCAAGCGCAGCGGAATCCGGCGTGCCTGCCTCGGCATCGACGGGTGTTCCGGGACGCCACATGTCAGAAAGCGGTCGCATGGACTCGACGGCCCAGTTGGGGCAGTTGCTCGGCCTCGCCGAAGCGGTGGCCGGGGTGAGCGATCCTCACCTCGTGCTGGAGGCAGCGCTGCCGGTGCTCCTCGGGCTCGCCGAGGCCGAAGCGGCGGTCGTGGTCGCCGCGGCCGAACCGACCGAGGGCGGCCCGCGACAGGTCACGGCACGCGCCGGACGCGAGCTCCCCGACGAGAGCCTCGAGGTCCCCACCGGGCCCGGGCTGAGCGCCGTCGCGGTGCCGGAGTCCTGGGGCGCGCACGGGATCGGTCAGGCGCTGGCACTGCGGCTCCCCGGGCACCTCGGCGTCCTGCTGCTCGCCCGGTCCCGGGAGGAGGTCTCGGAGCAGCCCGTGCTCGGCCTCGCTCTCGCCAACCTGGAGGCCGCCCTCGCCCGTGCCGTCTCCGAGGAGCACCTCGCCGACCTGGCGGCCCGCGTCGACAACGCCCAGATGCTGGCGAACATGGGTGACTACGACTGGCACATCCCCACCGACACCAACCAGTGGTCCGACCAGCTGTTCCGGATCTATGGGCACGAGCCACAGTCGTTCAACCCGTCCTACGACCGGTTCCTCTCACTGGTGCACGAGGAGGACCGCGAGCGGATCAGCGCCCTGCACCAGCAGGCCTACGGCAGCGGTGAGCCGTGGCAGGTGATCGAGCGCATCGTCCGACCCGACGGCGACGTGAGACACCTGCTCACCAACGGCGAGGTGGTCATGGGTCCGGACTCGGTTCCCGTGCGGATGCGGGGCACCTGCATCGACATCACCGACCGGGTGCACGCCGACGAGGAACGCGCGCAGATCTCGGCGCGCTTCCAGAGTCTGGTGGAGTCCGCACCAGACGCCATCTTGGTGCTGGACGAGACCCAGCGGATCGTCGAGTGCAACCAGCAGGCGCGCGAGATGCTCGGGGGAGACCCGACCGGACACCAGATCCAGGAGCTTCTGCTGACCTGGACGGGCGCGGCCACCACGGGCGCCGACGCCACCGCTCTCGACGGTCGCCGCCTCGAGGTCGACGTGATCACCGCCGCGGTCGACCAGGAGGACGATGCGGGCGGGTCCTTCGTCGCGGTGTTCCTGCGGGACGCGGCGCCCCGACTCGCGAGCGAGGCGCTGGCCACCCGGCTCGCCGAGGTGCACCTGCGCCGTCGCCAGGCCCTCGAGATCAACGACAACGTCGTCCAGGGTCTCGTCGCCGCGGCCTACGCCCTGGACCAGGGGCAGGCCCCCGCGGCCATGGCCTATCTCGACCAGACCCTCTCCGCTGCCCGGGCGATGATGGACGACCTGCTCGAACCCCTCGACGGCCAGGGCCTGCAACCTGGCGATCTCGTGCGGAAGACACCGGCGGCGATCGGCGTGCAGCCAGATGCCTCCGCCTCATCACTGGAGGAGACCATCGACCACAAGGAAGCACACAGGGTCCTCGTCGTCGACGACGCCGACGACCTGCGCATGCTGCTGCGTGCCCGCATGGAGACGCGCAACGGCCTGACGGTCGTCGGCGAGGCCGCCGACGGCCTCGCCGCGGTCGAGCTGGCCTCCGAGCTGCAGCCCGACCTGGTGATGCTCGACCTCGCGATGCCCCGGATGGACGGACTGGAGGCGCTGCCCCTGATCCGCGCGGCCGTCCCAGGAGTGCGCATCATCGTGCTCTCCGGCTTCAACCAGAGCACGTTGGCAGAGAAGGCCATCGAGGCCGGCGCCGACAGGTACGTCGTGAAGGGCGGCTCGATGCGACAGCTGCTCGAACTCGTGGAGACGGTGCTCGACCCGGCCTCCTGAATGGGCCGCAGCGAGTGGCCTGAGTGGCTCGAGCGAGTTGCCTGCGGGGCACTGGGTACGGTCGAGTCATGAGTGGAGACCAGCTGCAGCCCGAGGACACCCTGGACGACCGGGGTGTCGACGACGTGCTCGACGAGGGCTACTCGCCACCCGAGCGCGAGCCCGACCACCTGCGCCACCCCGAGGGCGGGGAGTCGCTGGAGGACCGCCTCGACGAGGAGGAGCCGGAGGTCTGGAAGCGTGCCGAGGAGGAGGCTGAGGCCGACATCGTCGACGGCGATGTCGGTGGCGAAGTGGGCGAGCGGCGCACCGGACGGCTGATGGCGCCGGACGAGGGTTCCGGTGAGGACGTCGACTCCGAGCTCGTGGCCGAGGACGAGGGCATCGACGGCGCCGGTGCGAGCGCCGAGGAGGCCGCGGTCCACACGATCGAGGACTAGCAGGACTGGGCTATCCCCGGCGCTGATTTATCCCATTTGCTCGTTCGGTCGAGATCTCGGTGGGATCATCGGGTGTCGTTGTCACACCGTCGCGGGGCCGACCGCCGTAGCGGCGTACCCAGGGGAGAGCCATGCGGCGTCCGATCGCCTCGAGCCACCGCGTGCAGGCGCGAGTCGGCGTCCGTGGCTGGCTGGTCGTCGGGCTCGCGGTGAGCGCCGTCCTCCTGGTGGCCCTCAAGCCGTTCTCGGCCGACCCGGTGGTCACGGGGGACACCCTGAGCACGTGGTTCTCCGCCCTGGCGGCAGCCAGCTGCCTGGTGACGGTGATCCGCACCCGCGGCACCCTGCGCCGTTCGTGGGCGCTGTTCGGCACCACCCTGGCGATGTGGACCGTCGCGGACCTGCTCTGGTACGCCTACGGGACCTCGGACGGTTTCCACTCGGTTCTCTCCACCGCCGACGCGCTCTATCTCCTCGGCCTGGTCCCGGCCAGTCTGGGCCTGATCCTCTACCCGGTCGGCACCTGGGAGCAGGGCGCCCGGACGCGGCTGCTGCTCGACATCGTCGTGCTCGGCGGCGCCCTGCTGCTGGTCAGCGAGATGGTGGTGCTCGGGGAGGTCGTCGGCAGCGTCGGGCTGAACTGGGACGCCTTCGTCTACGTCGTCTACCCGATCACCGACGTCCTGCTGGCCGGGCTCGCGGTGCTGCTCCTGCTCCGCAGCAGCGGCCGGGTCCGCCCCGACCTGCTGCTGGTCGCTGCCACCTTCGCGACCTGGACGGCCGCGGACAACGGCTTCGCGCTGTTCTCGGTGCGTGACCTGGACTACGCCGGCACGGTGGTCGACGTGGCGTACGTCGTCGCACCGGCGCTGCTCGGCATCGCCGCGCTGACCGCGTCCTCGTCGGCCTCCCAGGCCAGCACGCTGCGTCGTGACGTCTCCGGCACCTTCGCCCCGCTGCTGCCGGACCTCACCGCCCTCGCGGCCCTGGCACTCTGCGTGGTGCTCGGGCTGGCCGGCTGGGCCGAGTGGGGGCTGGCGGCCGCGGTGCTCGCCCTGACGGGGTTCCGTCAGCTGGCCCGGACAGCTGACAACGCACGTCTCCACGCAGCCCTCGCCCAGCGCGTCGCCGACCGCACCGAGGACCTCGAGCACCTCTCCGCGCGGCACCAGCGGATCCTGGAGTCGGTGGGCGAGGGCATCTTCGGGGTCGACCGACAGCTGCGGATCTCCTTCGTCAACCCGGCGGCCGCCCAGCTCCTCGGTTGGGAGCCCGGGGAGCTCCTCGGTCAGGACGCCTGCCGGACGCTGTGCACCGAGGCCCACGAGGAGTGCCTGGTCAGCATGGTGATGGCGCTGGGGGAGGTCGTCACCCAGTCGGTGCGCAGCTATCACCGACGCGACGGCTCCCGGTTCGCCGTCGAGGTGACGGCGTCACCCAAGGCCGGACCGCATGGTGTGGACGGCGCCGTGGTCGTGTTCCGCGACATCACCGAGCGCGAGGAGCTCGACGAGATGAAGCGCCAGTTCGTCAGCGCCGTCAGCCACGAGCTGCGTACGCCACTGACGGCCATCCGAGGGTCACTGGAGATCCTGGCCGACGGCGACACCGGCACCCTTCCGCCCACGGCACAGCACGTGGTGGACGTGGCGGCCCGCGGCACCGAGCGGCTCACCCGCCTGGTCAACGACATCATCGACATCGAGCGGCTCGAGGCCGGTTCCTTCGACATCCGGCCCCGACCCGAGGACGTGGCTCCGCTGGTGATCGATGCCGCCGACTCGTTGCGTGCCCTGGCCGACGACCGCCGGGTCCGGATCGAGATCGGGGTCATCGGTGGGAGCGCCCTGTGCGACGCCGACCGGATCGTGCAGGCACTGATCAACCTGCTCGGCAACGCACTGAAGTTCACCCAGCCCGGTGGCACGGTGCGGGTCAGCGCCGTACCCGACGAGCACGAGATCCTGGTCTCGGTCCGCGACGAGGGGCGAGGCATCCCGTCCGATGAGTTCGAGACCATCTTCGAGCGGTTCCACCAGGTCCAGTCCTCCGACGGTCGCAAGCTCGGCGGCACCGGCCTCGGCCTGCCGATCACCAAGGCGATCGTCGAGCGGCACGGTGGGCGGATCTGGGTGGAGAGCGAGCTCGGCGTGGGCTCGACGTTCTGCTTCACGGTGCCGGTGCTCAGCCAGCCCGTCGGCGTACCGCCCACCAGCACCACGGACCAGACGGACACCGACGTCGCTCTCCCCGCTGCGCACTGAGGCGGCGCTACGATCTCGCAGATGACCGGCACACCCAGCGAGGCTCAACATCTCCAGGATCTGGCGCGGTTGCGGCGCGTCCGCGACCGGATGGACCGGGACTTCGCCCAGCCGCTCGACGTCGGGGCCCTCGCGCGCGGAGCGCACATGTCCGCCGGCCATCTCAGCCGTCAGTTCCGGCTGGCCTACGGCGAGTCGCCGTACGCCTACCTGATGACCCGGCGCATCGAGCGCGCGATGGCCCTGCTGCTGCGCGGCGACCTCAGCGTCACCGAGGTCTGCTTCGCGGTGGGGTGCCAGTCACTGGGCACCTTCAGCACCCGGTTCACCGAGCTGGTCGGCGTGCCGCCCAGCGTCTACCTGCGTGAGTCGGCCCAGGACTCGCAGGACTCGAACCGGTCCACCGCGGGGATGCCGTCGTGCGTAGCCAAGCAGGTCACGAGGCCGCTCAGGGCCAGACCGATCAGGAATGGAGAAGCGCGGTCGGCGAGCACCTCCTAGCGTGGTCGCCATGGACATCAGCATCTACTCCGCATTCCTCCCGCACGACGACCGCGACGCCGCGGTCGCCTTCTACTGCGACACGCTCGGCTTCGAGCTGCGCAACGACGTCGGCTACAACGGCCTGCACTGGTTGACGGTCGGTCCGCCCAACCAACCGGGCACCAACATCGTGCTCTACCCACCAGGTGCCGACCCGGGCATCACCGACGAGGAGCGGCGCACGCTGACCGAGATGATGGCCAAGGGCACGCTGGCCATGGTCACGCTGGCCACCGACGACCTCGACGGCCTCTTCGAGCGGCTCCAGGCCAGCGACGCCGAGGTCATGCAGGAGCCGACCGACCAGCCCTACGGCGTCCGGGACTGTGCATTCCGCGACCCCGCCGGCAACACCGTCCGCATCAACGAGGTGCGCTCATGAAGACGATGACCTGCCAGCAGCTCGGAGGGCCCTGTGACCTGCCGCTCCGCGGGAGCACCGCCGACGAGGTGATCAAGGCGCAGGACAAGCACCTCAAGGAGGCCGTCGCGGGCGGTGACACGGCCCACGAGAAGGCATGGGGGGAGATGAAGGGCCGCTGGAAGCACCCGATCAAGGGAATGGGCTGGTACAAGGAGACCAAGCGACAGTTCGCGGAACTCCCCGAGGACTGAGAACGAAGGAGAACCGGACGGAATGGCCTCGAGGAGCAGCACGCCAGCGCGGGACAACCACGTTGCTGACAGCCATGACCTGATCCGCGTGCTCGGCGCCCGGGTGAACAACCTCAAGGACGTCGACGTCGAGATCCCCAAGCGCCGGCTCACGGTGTTCACCGGTGTCTCCGGCTCGGGCAAGAGCTCGCTCGTGTTCAGCACGATCGCCGCCGAGTCGCAGCGGATGATCAACGAGACCTACAGCGCCTTCGTCCAGGGCTTCATGCCCACGCTGGCGCGACCCGAGGTCGACCTCCTCGAGGGACTGACCACGGCGATCATCGTGGACCAGGAGCGGATGGGCGCCAACCCGCGGTCCACGGTCGGCACGGCGACCGACGCCAACGCGATGCTGCGCATCCTGTTCAGCCGGCTCGGCACGCCACACATCGGGCCACCCACCGCCTTCGCGTTCAACGTCCCGACCCGGGTGGCGAGCGGCGTGATGAGGACCGAGAAGGGCCGGACCGAGAAGAAGACGGTGGTGCGCGACGCCGTCTACCAGGGCGGGATGTGCCCGCGGTGCGAGGGCATGGGACACGTCAGCGACATCGACCTGGCCGCGCTCTACGACGACTCGAAGTCCCTCAACGAGGGTGCACTGACGATCCCGGGCTACAGCATGGAGGGCTGGTACGGCCGGATCTACCGCGGCTGCGGCTACTTCGACCCCGACAAGCCGATCCGCAAGTACACCAAGAAGGAGCTCCAGGACCTGCTCTACCGGGAGCCGACCAAGATCAAGGTCGAGGGCATCAACCTGACCTACGCCGGGCTGATCCCGCAGATCCAGAAGTCCTACCTGTCCAAGGACGTCGACGCGATGCAGCCGCACATCCGGGCCTTCGTCGAACGGGCGGTCACCTTCCAGACCTGCCCGGACTGTGAGGGGACCCGGCTGAGCAAGGAGGCACGGTCCTCGAAGGTCCGCGGCAAGAACATCGCGGACCTCTGCTCGATGCAGATCAGTGACCTGGCCGTCTGGGTGCGAGACCTCGACGAGCCGTCGGTGGGGCCTCTGCTCACCGGGCTGCGACACCTCCTCGACTCCTTCGCGGAGATCGGGCTCGGCTATCTCTCGCTCGACCGTCCCGCCGGGACATTGTCCGGGGGAGAGGCGCAGCGCACCAAGATGATCCGCCACCTCGGCTCGGCGCTGACCGACGTCACCTATGTCTTCGACGAGCCCACGATCGGCCTGCATCCCCACGACATCGAGCGGATGAACAAGCTGCTGCTGGAGTTGCGGGACAAGGGCAACACCGTGCTCGTCGTGGAGCACAAGCCGGAGACGATCGCGATCGCCGACCACGCCGTCGACCTCGGTCCCGGCGCGGGATCGGAAGGCGGAACGGTCTGCTTCGAGGGCAGCGTCGAGGGTCTGGGCAGGAGCGACACCGCGACCGGCCGGCACCTCCACGACCGGGCGAGCCTGAAGGAGTCGGTGCGGGCGCCGACCGGCTCGATGGAGGTCCGCGGTGCCTCCATGCACAACCTGCAGGACGTCGACGTGGACATCCCGCTGGGGGTGCTCTGCGTGCTCACCGGCGTGGCGGGATCCGGCAAGAGCTCGCTCATCCAGGGGTCGGTCGCCGACCGCGACGGTGTCGTGGTGGTGGACCAGGGCGCGATCCGGGGTTCGCGGCGGAGCAACCCGGCGACGTACTCCGGACTGCTCGACCCGATCCGCAAGGCGTTCGCCAAGGCCAACGGGGTCAAGCCGGCACTGTTCAGCTCCAACTCCGAGGGCGCCTGCCCGGGGTGCAACGGCAACGGCGTGATCTACACCGAGCTCGGCGTGATGGCGACCGTGGAGTCCACCTGCGAGGAGTGCGAGGGAAAGCGGTTCCAGGCAGCGGTGCTGGAGTACACCCTGGGCGGACGGAACATCGCCGAGGTGCTGGCGATGTCGGTCACCGAGGCCGAGGCGTTCTTCGGCGAGGGCGAGGCCGCCACGCCGGCGGCGCACAGGGTCCTGGACCGGCTGACCGACGTCGGCCTGGGCTACCTCCATCTCGGTCAACCGCTCACCACGCTGTCCGGCGGGGAACGTCAACGGCTCAAGCTGGCCGCCCAGATGGCCGACAAGGGCGATGTCTATGTCCTGGACGAGCCGACGACCGGGCTGCACCTCGCCGACGTCGAGAACCTGCTCGGGCTGCTGGACCGTCTCGTCGACTCCGGCAAATCGGTCATCGTGATCGAGCACCACCAGGCGGTGATGGCCCACGCCGACTGGATCATCGACCTGGGCCCGGGCGCCGGCCACGACGGCGGCCGGATCGTCTTCGAGGGGACGCCAGCCGACCTGGTGGCTGCCAGGTCGACGATCACCGGCCAGCACCTGGCGGCGTACGTGGGGGGCTGAGGTGGCCGCGTGCAGTTTGGCCGGGCGCCCGGCTGAACTGTGAGTGGAGGGCTGAAGTTTCACCCCTCCACTGGATGTTTGGCCGGGCGCCCGGCCAAACTGCGGCCCCTCTGCACCACCCGAAGATCACCGCCGATAACCTACATTATGTCAAGTGCCCTGGACGGATCCGTGGCTCCGCGTCCTCGGCGGCACTCCCCACTCGACCTCAGTGCCAGTCGCTGATCTGCACGTCCCGGGGCTCAGGGGCGCCCTCACCGGTCTCGAGCAGCTGCTTGAGGCTGATCAGGAACGTCGCCCACTTGGTGCTGCAGTGATACATGAACTCGACGGGTTCCCTCCAGCCGCTGTGCTCGAACAGCACGATCGTGAACGCGCCGCTCTGGGCGATGTCGAAGGACACCTCGGTGCCGATCCATTCCTCCGGGCCGTCGACCACCTCCCAGCGCACCGCCTTGCCCGGGACGAGCTCGCGGACGGCCATGTCGAAGCCGCCGGGTGCGAACCGGAACCGGATCACGCCGCCCACCTCCGGGTCACCGGAGGTGTCACTGGCCCACCAGCCGGCGAGGCCGTCGATCGTGGTCAGTGCTTGGAAGACCGCCTCGGTCGAGGAGCTCTCGACCCCGATGCGGTGCAAGATGTCTGCCATTTCCGTTCCTCTCCCTAGGTGTTCTTCTGCTGCTGGACGGTCTCGGCGATCCGCTTGATCCGCTGCAGACGCGCGTCCCAGGCAGCCCCGACTCCGGCGAGCTGGGCCACCGCCAGCGCGAGCTGGGTCTCGTCGACGCGGAACTGCCGCTCCCGACCGGTCGCCACGCCGTGCACCAGGCCGACCCGGTCCAGGACGACGAGGTGCTTGGTCACCGCCTGACGGGTCACCGGGAGGTGCTCGCTGAGGCTGGTGGCCGTCCCGACGCCGTCGCTCAGGAGCTGGTCGAGCATCCGGCGGCGGATCGGGTCACCGACCGCCGACCAGAGGTCGTCGTCCACCATCACGCTCATGCGTCTGCTCCCACCTTCGCGGCGTACGCCGGCAGGCGGGGCAGGAAGAAGTCCCACCCGTTCGTGTGGTCGGCCATCTCGGCAGCCACCTTGGCCTCGTCCCAGCCGCGCTCGCGAAACCCGCTCTCGGTCATCCGCAGGAGGGTCCCCTCCCCGGCCGGCTCGAGCTCGAAGACGACCAGCAGCGAGTTGCCCGGTGCCGCCGTCTCCCCCTCCTCGTGGGTCCACCGGAAGGAGAAGAGGCTCGGCGGCCGGGCCTCCACGACCGTGAGCTGCGCCCAGCCGATGCCGCCGTCGAGACTCGGGTCGCGGAAGCCGATGCGTCCTGCTCCCCCGGGCTCGGCCGGGTAGTCAGCCTCGTCGGGCCACCACTGACGCACGTGCGCGGGATCGCTGACCACGTCGAAGACGACCTCGGGTGAGGCGGCGATGTGGATCTCCCGCTCGATCGTTCCGTGTTCCATGCTCGCCACCTTCTGCAACGTTTGGTTGCAGGTGACGCTAGCGGCTCGCGCCGAGATATGCAACCTTCAGTTGCGCGAGAGCTTCGCCGCCTGTCGCACCAGGTGATCCCGTTCGGCGAGGTTGCCGGCCTCGGCGGCAGCCCGGACGTAGAGGTCGTGCGCGGCCTCGGTCTCGCCGGCACGCTCGCGCAGCCAGGCCTCCACGGCGGCGCGACGGGGTACGTCGCCCGGCACCTCCGCCAGCTCCCGGAGTCCGGCCAGGGGGCCGTCCGCCTCCCCGACCGCCACCACCCGGTTCAGCGCGACGACCTTGGAGCCGGTGAGGCCGAGGAGCTCGTCGTACCAGTCCAGGATCTGCGTCCAGTCGGTCTCCTCGGCACTCGACGCGTCGCAGTGCAGTGCCGCGATCGCGGCCTGGGCCTGGTACTCGCCCACGCGGTCGAGCGCCAGGGCCGACTGCAGCACGGTCACGCCCTCGGTCACCATCGCGGTGTCCCACCGGGTGCGGTCCTGCTCGGCCAGCGGCACGAGGGCGCCGTGCTCGTCCCACCGCGTGGCCCGCCGCGCGTGGTGCAGCAGCATCAGTGCCAGCAGGCCCGCGCCCTCCGGCTCGGCACTGGCCGATGCCAGCACCCGGGTCAGGCGGATCGCTTCGGCGGCCAGGTCGACCTCGCCGCCGTACCCCTCGTTGAACATCAGGTAGAGCACCTTCAGGACGCTGCTCAGGTCACCGGCCTCGCCGATCCCGTGCTCGCCTATGGTGCGCTTGGCCCGGCTGATGCGCTGGGCCATGGTCGCCTCCGGGACCAGGAAGGCCGCCGCGATCTGCCGGGTGGTGAGTCCCCCGACAGCGCGCAGGGTCAGGGCCACCGCCGACGAGGGCGACAACGACGGGTGGCAGCACCAGAAGAGCAGGAGCAGGGTGTCGTCGCGCTGCTCGGTGGCGCCGGGACCAGGCTCGTCGAGCACCCGTTCCTCACGGTGTCGGCGCGCCGACTCCGAGCGCTGGGCGTCGATCAGCTTGCGCCAGGCCACGGTGACCAGCCATGCCTTGGGGTCGTCCGGCTCCTGCTCCGCCCAGCTGTCGAGCGCGGAGATCAGGGCTTCCTGCACGGCGTCCTCGGCCAACGCGACGTCAGCCCCGCGACGGACGAGGATGCCCAGCACCGCGGGGACGAGCCCCCGCACGACCTGTTCCACCGACGCCTCCACGTGACCGGGTGACGTCAGGTGGAGTGGACCGTGCAGTCCGTGGTGCCCGGCCGCTCCTCCAGGAAGGGCCGCACCTCGATCCACTCGTGGATCGGCCGCCCACCGGCACCGGGTGCCGAGGACAGGAACGCCGCCGCCTCGTGCGCGCGCTCGACGCTGTCGACGTCGATGCACATCCAGCCCGCGATCAGGTCCTTGGTCTCCGCGAACGGTCCATCGGTCACCGGCGGCCGGCCCTCACCGTCGTAGCGGACGAAGGCGCCCTCGGGCGACAGCGCCTGCGCGTCGACGAACTCACCGCGCTCGCGCAGGGTGTCGGCGACGTGGTCCATGAACGCGATGTGCGCGTCGATCTCCTCGGGGGTCCAGCGGTCCATCGGGATGCACTCGCCGGGCATCATCTCGTGGTCGCTGCGGTAGTGCTTCAGCAACAGGTACTTCGCCATGACTGTCTCCTTCGTTCGGTCGCGCCCACTGCGGGCGCCTCACCCCTGGGACGGAGCCGGCCCGGGGTTCTCGACATCACCCGTCGGCGCTGACCCGCCCACCCACGTGCTCGGTCGGGATCCGGCAGGCGCCGTCGACGTCGAAGACCCGGTTGAGCCGGCCGAAGGCCAGCCAGGAGCCGACACACAGGCCGAGCTCGACCAGCTCGTCGTCGGTGAACACCGCGTGCAGCCGGTGCCAGAGCTCGTCGTCCATCTGCAGGTGGTCGGTCGCGAACCGCTCGGCGAACTCGCTGGCGAGCGACTCCCGGTCGGACAGGCCACCGGCCCGGTCGGCCCGTCCGTCCAGCAGGGCCTCGTAGAAGCCCTCGTCGGGCCCGGCGTCGGCACGCATCGTGCGGCAGATGTTGCAGTCGTTGATCCGCGCGATCGTGATCCTCGCCGCCTCGATCTCGCGTAGTGGCAGCTTCGTCTTGTTGTAGACCGCGTCGCTCAGCCGCGCCGCCGGGCCGGTCAATGCCGTCTCGGTGCCGGCCCACAGGTGCATCAGCGGGTCCTGGCCATCGGGTACGTCGATTCGCGGCATGTCCGAACGCTAGCGTTTCCCGCATGGCAGAACCCGGGACTGACGGCGCCGAGATCATCTTCTTCCGCGATGCCGCGGCCTTCGAGGCCTGGCTCGAGGAGCACGTCGACCACGAGGCCGGGGTGTGGCTCAAGGTCGCCAAGAAGAGCTCCGGGATCGCCTCGCTGACCGAGGACGAGGCCGTCGACATCGGGCTGTGCTTCGGCTGGATCTCCGGCAAGCGAAGGGGTTTCGACGAGACCTACTACCTGCAGAAGTACGTCCCGCGGCGTCCGCGGAGCGTCTGGTCGGAGATCAACGTCCGCAAGGTCGCCGAGCTCACGGCTGCGGGCCGGATGCGCCCCTCTGGCCAGGCCCAGGTCGACGCGGCGAAGGCGGACGGTCGTTGGGACTCCGCCGGAGAGGCCTACCGGTCGTCCTAGTGCTCAGCGGTGCGGTGCCGGCGCGTCGTCGACGTTGACGGTCGGGACACCGTGGCCGGAGCGGGCGATCAGGCACAGGGACGGCTCGTCGGTCGGGTTGCTCTCCCGGTGGACGGTGTAGGCCGGCACGTGCACGAAGTCGCCGACCTGCGCGTCGACGTACCCCTCCACGCCCTCGCACTCGAAACGCAGCACCCCGCGCACGACGTAGAGCCCCGACTCGTTGCTGTCGTGGTGGTGCCACCCCGACACGGCACCCGGATCGGTTCTCACCCGGCCGGTCCAGAGTCCGGGCACCTCGAACGCGCGCTCGCGCCGCATGCCGTAGGTCGGGTCGGCCTCGACCAGCTCGTCGGAACCCACGATCCGGATCGGTAAAGGCATGGCACCAGCCTAGGTCCTGAACTGACGGACGTTCGCTCCTGACGAAACCGGGAATCGCTCCCCCGTTGCGTCGGTTCTCCCCACATGACAACCATCGGACTCATCGGAAGCGGCAACATCGGCAGCACCGTGGCACGTCTGGCCGTCGACGCCGGACACGACGTGGTGCTCAGCAACAGCCGCGGACCAGAGACTCTCACCGACCTCGTCGAGGAGCTCGGCCCGCACGCCCGGGCAGCCACCTCGGAACAGGCCGCTGCGGCCGGCGACATCGTCGTCGTGACCGTCCCCCTCAAGGCCTATCGCGAGGTTCCCGTGGAGCCTTTGCGCGGCAAGGTCGTGATCGACACCAACAACTACTATCCGCAGCGCGACGGCAACATCTCCGAGCTCGACGACGAGTCGACCACGGTCAGCGAGCTGCTCCAGGCGCACCTGCCGGAGTCCCACGTCGTGAAGGCGTTCAACAACATCTACTTCAAGATCCTCGGCTCGCTCCAGCGTCCCGCCGGAGACCCGGAGCGCTCGGTGCTCGCGATCGCGGGCGACGAGGACGACGCCAAGAAGCAGGTGGCGCAGTTCTTCGACTCCATCGGGTACGACGCCTACGACGTCGGCCCGCTCTCCGAGGGCTGGCGCTACCAGCGCGACACGGCGGCGTACGCCGGTCTCTACGTGCCCGAGGGATCCACCTGGCCCCCCGCCGAGGGTCGACAGGTCACGGTCGACCTGCTGAAGGAGAAGCTGGACGCTGCCGTGCGCTACGCCGACATGTGAGTTGGCGAGGCTGCCTAGCCTGAGGAGATGAAGTTCTCGAAGCTGATCTCCCTGGCCACGGCGGCCTACGGCGTCTTTGCACTGGCAAGGCCAGGGCACCTGGCCGACGGGGTCGAGGCGCCTGCCGAGCAGGCACCTGTCTTCGACCGGATGGCCTACACCTACGCCGGACGGGACCTGTCGATCTCAGGTCTGGCACTGGCGTCGAGCAACCCGTCCGTCATCACCGCTGCCATGGCCCTCCGCATCGTGGGAGATCTGTCCGACGCCGCGATCCTCGCGACGGGCACGGCCAAACCGCAGGTGCAGCAGAAGATCCTTGCCGTCACCCTGGGCTGGGCCGCCCTCAACACGATGGCTCTCGTGGCAGACCGCCGCCGTCTAGCCCGCTGAGGTCCAGCTTCGCTCGATCGCGCTCGGGCACTCCCCTGCGCGCAGCCCGCGTGGGATCGTGTCGGCCATGACAAGTTCTCGCACAGCCCTCGTCACGGGGGCGTCCTCGGGGATCGGGTTGGCCACGGCGAAGCGCCTGCTCGACCGCGGCTACCGGGTGATCGGCACCAGCCGGAGGCCCGAGTCGGTCCCGGAGTCGTCGCGGCTCGACGGCCTGAAGTACCGCGCGCTCGACCTGCGCGACACGCCTTCGATCGACGGCTTCGTCGGTGCGCTGCACGCCGAGGACATCCACGTCGACATCCTGGTCAACAACGCCGGGGAGTCGCAGAGCGGACCGCTCGAGGAGATCCCGCACGGAGCCATCGAGCGAGTCTTCAAGATCAACGTCCTCGGACCGGTGCACCTCACCCAGCTGCTGCTGCCGGGGATGCGGCGACGCGGCTACGGCCGGGTCGTCATGGTGAGCTCGATGCTGGCCAGCTTCCCGCTCGCCTACCGGTCCTCCTACGTCGCCTCGAAGGCGGCCATCGAGGCCTTCGCGACGTCGGCCCGCTTCGAGGTGTCGCCGTTCGGCGTGTGGCTGACGACCGTGGAGCCGGGTTCGATCAGGACCGGGATCAGCAGCCGTCGCACGAAGTACATCGCCGAGGACTCCGCCTACGCCACGCCGTTCAAGAAGATGCTCAAGGCGCTCGACAGCAACGAGCGCGAGGGCATCGCGCCCGAGCGCGTGGCCCGGACGATCGTCGAGGCGATCGAGGAGAAGGCACCCGCATCGCTCTACGCGGTGGGCAGCAACGCCCCGGCCGTCTTCGCACTGCGGCGAGCACTTCCCCGCGGGGCGGTCGAACGCGTCGTCGGGCGGATGTACGGCGTCCGCAGCAGTGCCGGCTGATGGCGATCGACCTCCCTCCCCTCGCAGCCGACCTGGTCTTCCTCAGCCCGCTCTCGGAGGAGCGCGCCAGCCGGCTCGTCACGTGGCTGGCCGACGGGCTCGCGATCGGGGACACGATGATCGACATCGGGTGCGGCTGGGGCGAGCTCAGCCTGCGGGTGGCGGCTGCGGCTCCCCCGGCTCACGTCGTCGGGGTCGACACAGACGAGAAGTCCTTGGAGCTGGCCCGACAACGTGCTCGTGAACGTGGCCTCGACGACCGCACCCGGTTCCTGCCCGGCGACGGCGCCACGACCGGCCCTGACGAGGTGGACGCCCTGGTCGCCATCGGCGCCAGTCAGGTCTGGGGACCCGAGGTCGAGGAGGCCCAGCCGCTCGACTACTCCGCAGCGCTCTCGGGCATCCGCGCCCGCGTCCGGCGCGGCGCGCGGGTGGTCTACGGAGAGGCTGTGTGGAGCCGCTCCCCCACCCCGGCTGCGACGGCTCCGCTCTCTGGACGAGACGACGAGTTCGTGCCACTGGCCGACCTGGTGGACCTGGCCGTCGAGCACGGGTTCGCGCCGGTCGCCGTACAGGAGGCGAGCCTGGAGGAGTGGGACGCGTTCGAGTCCGGGTTCACCGCCGGCTACGCCACCTGGCTCGCGGAGCACGGGATCGACCATCCGGACGCGGAGGAGGTCCGTGCTCGTGCCAAGCGGCAGAGGGACGCCTACTTCCGCGGCTACCGAGGCATCCTCGGCCTGGCCTACCTCCAGCTGCTGGCCGTGTAGGGCTGGCTACCATCGCCCGCGTGACTTCCCTGCGCCGACTTGCCCCCCTCGTCCTCCTTCCCCTCCTCGTGCTGGCCGCCGGCTGCGGCGACGACACCAAGACCCCGCGGGCCGACAGCTCCCAGTGCACCTACACCAAGGGCGGTCCGGCCGCGAAGCAGGTCGACCTGCCGCCGGGCGACCCGGCCAAGGACGAGCCCGAGGAGCTCACCATCTCCACCGACCGCGGCGACGTGAAGGTGAGCCTCGACGCCGACAAGGCTCCGTGCACTGTCAACTCGTTCGTGTCGCTGGCCAAGCAGGGCTTCTTCGATGACACGGTGTGCCACCGCCTGACCAACCAGGGGCTCTTCGTCCTGCAGTGCGGCGACCCGACCGCGACCGGCACCGGCGGACCGGGATATGCCTTCGAGGACGAGCTCGTCGACCAGGACCCGCGGCTGCAGCCGTGCCTGGGACAGACCGACCCGCAGAGCGGCAACGAGATCTGCACCTACACGGCCGGGACGCTCGCGATGGCCAACAGCGGTGCGGACACGAACGGCTCGCAGTTCTTCCTGGTCTACAAGGACTCGCCGCTGCCCGCGTCCTACACCGTCTTCGGCCGGATGAGCGCCGCCGGAGTGAAGGTCGTGCAGACCATCGCCAAGGACGGGCTCGCAGCGGACGGCACCGCGCCCAAGACGCCGGTGACGATCACGTCGGTCAAGTAGGGCCCGCCGGCCGCCGTGGGGACAGGTCGTAGGGTCGAAGCATGGAATTTCGATACCTCGGCAACTCGGGCCTGAAGATCTCCGAGATCACCTACGGCAACTGGCTCACCCACGGCTCCCAGGTCGAGAACGACGTCGCGACGCAGTGCGTCCGTGCCGCGCTCGACGAGGGCATCAGCACCTTCGACACCGCTGACGTCTACGCGAACACGAAGGCCGAGTCGGTGCTCGGCGAGGCCCTCAAGGGCGAGCGGCGCGAGTCGCTCGAGATCTTCACCAAGGTCTTCTGGCCCACCGGCCCCGGCGGGAAGAACGACGTCGGACTGTCCCGCAAGCACGTCATGGAGTCGATCAACGGCTCCCTGCAGCGACTCCAGACCGACTACGTCGACCTCTACCAGGCGCACCGCTTCGACGTCGAGACGCCGCTCGAGGAGACCATGCAGGCCTTCGCCGACATCGTGCGCCAGGGCAAGGCGCTCTACATCGGCGTCAGCGAGTGGACCGCCGACCAGATCCGTCAGGGACACGAGCTCGCCGGCGAGCTCGGCTTCCAGCTGATCTCCTCCCAGCCGCAGTACTCCATGCTCTGGCGCGTCATCGAGGACCAGGTGGTCCCGACCTGTCGCGAGCTGGGCATCTCCCAGATCGTCTGGTCGCCGATCGCACAGGGCGTGCTCAGCGGCAAGTACAAGCCCGGTCAGGCACCGCCCCAGGGTTCGCGCGCCACCGACGAGAAGGGCGGTGCGGACATGATCAAGCGGTTCATGCAGGACGACGTCCTGACTCGGGTCCAGGACCTCGAGCCGGTGGCCAAGGAGCTCGACCTGACCATGGCGCAGCTCGCGGTGGCGTGGGTGCTGCAGAACGACAACGTCGCGGCCGCGCTCGTCGGCGCCTCGCGTCCCGAGCAGGTCTCCGAGAACGTCAAGGCCGCAGGTGTGCAGATCCCCGAGGAGCTGATGGCGAAGATCGACGAGGCTCTCGGCGACGTCGTCGAGCGCGACCCGTCCAACACCGACAAGCAGACCCCGAGCACCCGGGTGGCGTGAGTCGCCTCAGGCTCGACAGCTGGTGAACGCGGAGTGCCTGACCAGGTCGGGATAGCTCTTGGCCAGCTCGCCGGGCAGGACGTTGTCGGCGATCTCGGCAGTGGTCCCCGGGGTGAGTCGCAGACCGTCGACGGCGTACGTCGTGCGCTTGACGTCCCAGGCCGCGACGACGCCGGGCGGTTCGTGCGGCACCGCCTCGGTGACCACGAGGCCGCCGTCGGCGCAGTCGACGCTGAGCGGGTGCTCCTGCACGTCGGTGGCGATGAACGGCAGCAGCGACCTGCCCCCGGTCTTGAGCTCGGCGAGTCCTGAGGTGCCCGCGGCGTAGACGCGCAGCTGGTAGCCGCCTCGCGGGTGGTCACTGCGCGTGACCAGCAGCTTGCCGGCACGACCGGGCACGGCGACGCCGAACGCGTTGGTGACCGGCGGGTCGGCGTCCGCCGGTGCTGCGAGGTAGCGGTTGCCCAGCTGCGCGAAGACCGTGTTGGGGCAGTCGCCACCGCCTCCGGTCACCTTCACCGTCTCGGGAGTGCCGTCCCCGTCGAGGTCGACGGTCGCGATGGTGCGTGCCACGTCGACCTCGGGGGCGTCGGCAGCGCACTCCCCCACCGTCGGGCCCACCGTCGGGCCCACCGTCGGGGCCGAGCCTGACGAGTCGGCCGTGGTGTCCTGCTCATCAGCGGATCCGCAGCCCGCGAGCAGCAGCAGGGGTGCCGCCGCCACCAGGCAGGCGAGTTGCTCGAGAGGGCGCTTCATGGAGATGGGACGCACACGGGATCGCGCTGGTTCCACGAGACGGGGTTGTGACATGGAGACACCGTAGACCGGCGATCGCCCACGACCCGCCTAGAGTCGGGAGTGTGAGTACGACGAGGTCGAGACGTCCCGGGCCCTCGGTGCGCACGCGCGTGGCTGAGTTCCGTGACGGCACCCGTCTCGACCACGAGGACCGGGTGGCGACCGAGGAACCCCTGGAGATCCGCGTCTCCGCGCCCGGGCTCCCGGCCCAGCGGGTGGCTGTGACCATGCGCACGCCGGGCCACGACTTCGAGCTCGCTGCCGGCTGGCTCGTGCACGAACGCGTCACCACGCCGCCAGACGTCCACGCCGTGCGCTACTGCACCGACGAGACGCTCAGCGCGCTCGAGGAGTTCAACGTCGTGACGGTGGACCTCGCCACTCCTCCACTCGCGCTCCCGACCGCCCGACTGGTCAGCTCGGCCTGCGGTGTGTGCGGGACCGACACGGTGCAGGACGTGCTCGTCGCGGCAGCACCGCCGGCCGCTGTCACGCTCGACCTCGCGACGGTGCTCACCCTCCCGGACCGGCTCGGCGAGCGGCAGCCCGGCTTCGAGAGGACCGGCGGGCTGCACGCGGCGGGGCTCTTCGAGGCAGACGGCACTCCGGTCGTCGTACGCGAGGACGTCGGCCGCCACAACGCCGTCGACAAGGTGATCGGCTCGCGCATCCTGGCTCGCACGTCGGTGCCACCGGTGCTCGTGCTCAGCGGCCGGATCGGCTTCGAGCTCGTCCAGAAGGCGGTCGTCTCCGGCGTCTCGGTGATCGTCGCCGTCGGCGCGCCCACCTCTCTGGCGCTCTCCCTGGCGCAGGACGCCGGGTTGGTCCTGATCGGGTTCACCCGGTCCAGACGTTGCGTGGTGTACGCCGGCGCGGATCGCGTCACCGGCTGATCGAACGCCGGGTGCGGCGTGTGCTGAGAGGTTGTGTCGGTGCCCTCTCCTAGCGTTCGAGCATGCGCATCCTGCACACCTCCGACTGGCACCTCGGCCGGTCCTTCCACGGCGAGGACCTCCTCGCCGTGCAGGCGCGCTTCATCGACCACCTGATCGAGACCATCGAGGCCGAGCAGGTCGACCTCGTGGTCGTCTCCGGAGACGTCTACGACCGGGCGCTGCCCTCCGTCGACGCCGTCGCGCTCGCCGACGACACGCTGCACCGGCTCGGCACCTCGCGAGCCAGGGTGGTGATCACCTCCGGCAACCACGACTCCGGCCGCCGGCTGGGGTTCAACGCGCGACTCGTCGACCTCGCCGGGGTGCACCTGCGCACCGACGCCGGCCGGGTCGCCGAGCCGGTGGTCATCGAGGACGAGCACGGCCAGGTCGCCGTCTACGGCATCCCCTACCTCGAGCCCGACGTGCTCACCCAGGCCTGGGGGCTGCCCAGGCGATCGCACCACGCAGTCCTGGCCGAGGCCCTGGGGCGGATCCGCGTCGACCTCGCCGCGCGGCCGCCCGGCACGCGGTCGTTGGTGATGGCGCACGCGTTCGTCGCGGGTGGTCTGTCGAGCGAGAGCGAGCGGGACATCACCGTCGGTGGCATCTCCGTCGTGCCGCTGGAGCTCTTCGACGGCATCGACTACACGGCTCTGGGACACCTGCACGGCCGGGCGGTCCTGAGCGAGACCGTGCGCTACAGCGGGTCGCCGGTCGCCTACTCGTTCTCGGAGGCCGACCACGTGAAGGGGTCCTGGCTGGTCGACCTCGACGCCGACGGTTTCGAGCGGGCCACGTTCGTCGCCGCCCCCGTGTCCCGCCCGCTCGCACGGCTCGAGGGCACGATCGAGGAGCTGCTCACCGACGATCGGTTCACCGAGCACGAGGCGTCCTGGCTGCAGGTGACCCTGACCGACGAGGTGCGGCCGCTGCAGGCGATGGAACGGCTCCGCACCCGGTTCCCGCACGCGTTGGCACTCCGGTTCGCCCCGCGTGGGGGTGAGCAGGAGCCGTCCCGCGTGGCGACGACAGGACGCTCCGCCCACGAGGTCGCGCTCGACTTCGTCTCCCACGTCCGCGGCGCACCCGCCACCGCCGAGGAGGCAGACCTGCTGCGCCAGGCGCTGGAGTGCTGCTCGGACGACCCCGACCTGGTCCCCTCCCGCGACGCCGTGGTGACCGGCCGATGAGGCTCCACGAGCTGTCGATCACGGCCTTCGGCCCGTTCGTCGACACGGTCGAGGTCGACTTCGACGACCTCGCTGCCGGTGGGCTGTTCCTGCTCACCGGCGACACCGGTTCGGGCAAGACCAGCGTGCTCGATGCCGTGTGCTTCGCCCTCTACGGCGAGGTCCCGGGCGACCGTCACGGACTGCGCCACCTGCGCAGCGACCAGGCCGATCCGCAGACGGCGCCGCGCGTGGTGCTACGCCTCAGCGTGGCCGGCAGGACCTTCCGGTTCACCCGCTCTCCCGCCTGGGACCGACCGAAGCGGCGCGGCACCGGCACCACTCGCGTGCAGGCCCACGTCGTCGTCGAGGAGCAGCGCGCCCACGCCGGCGACGCCAACGACTGGGTGACGCTGACCAACCGGCTCGACGAGGCCGGGCAGCTGGTCACCGGGTTGCTCGGGATGACCTGCACCCAGTTCACCCAGGTCGCCATGCTCCCCCAGGGACGGTTCCAGGCGTTCCTGCGCGCCACCTCCACCGAGCGTCACCACGTGCTCCAACGACTGTTCCGCACCCGCCGGTTCGAGGAGGTCGAGCGCTGGCTGGTCGACCGACGCGTCGAGCTCGGCCGCCGCTGCCGGAGCCACCACGACGTCTGCGCCGGGGTGGTCAACCGGCTCCAGGAAGCCTCGGGCGCGGGTCTTCCAGGGGAGTGGGACGTCCAGGACCTCGACCGTGTGGCCGCTGACGGCTCCCTCGAACGGTGGGCTGCCGCACGCCTGACCGAGGCGAGCGGCGAGCTGGCCGTGCTCCGCACCCGGCTCGCGGTCGCCACCGAAGCGGTGACCGCGGCGCAGCAGAGCCTCGACCGGGCCCGTGCGCTCGCCGAGGCGCAGGCACGTGGCGCAGCGGCACAACGCCGACTCGAGGACCTCGCTGCCTCCCAGGAGGTCGAGGACGCCCTCACGAGCTCGCTCGACGCGCACCGTCGTGCGGCCCCGGTGCTGCCCCAGGCACTGCGCGTCGACACGGCCCGGGCCCAGCACGCCGAGACCGCCGCCCTTGCCGCGGAGCACCTCGCGACCGTGCGAGGGTTCCTCGGCCCACGCGTCGACGAGATCGATGCAGACCTTCTGCGGACGACCGCGACGCGTCTGACCGAGGAGCGCGCGGTCGCCGAGTCCTGGCTCCCCCGCGAGCAGCACCTGCGTGACGAGCGCGCCAGGTTGGCCGCGCTGGCCTCCGAGACGTCCCGGCTCGTCCGCGTGGTGAGCCAGGACGAGGAGCGCGCCGCAGAGCTGGTGACCGCACGGCAGCAGGTGAGCACCGCCCTCGACGAAGCCACGACGCTGGCCGTGCGCGCACCCTCCGACCGTGCAGAGGTCGAGACAGCCGAGCTGGGCCTCGAGGCCGCCTCCGAGGCCGCGCAGCTGACGGCCGGCCTCACCGACGCCAGGGCCCGGCTGTCCCAGGCCACGACCCACACGCAGGATCTCCGCCAGGCCTACCTCGACCTGCGTGAGCAGCGCATCTCCGGGATGGCCGCAGAGCTCGCGGGTGGCCTCGCGGTCGGGTGCTCCTGTCCCGTCTGCGGCAGCATCGACCACCCCTCCCCCGCGATGTCGTCGGTCGCGGTCGGCCGCGACGACGAGGAGGTCGCGCGCGAGCGCCACGAGTCCGCCGACTTCGAGCGCCAGAACATCCAGGAGCTGGTCACGACACTCGCGACGCGGCTCCAGACGGCACTGGTGCGCAGCGGCGGGCACACCGTCACCCACTGGCGCCGGTCTGCCGTGGCAGCAGCTGCCGCCGCGACCCAGAGCGCGGCTGCCGAGCAGGACCTCACCCGCCTCCGAGCCGAGCTCGACCAGCTCGAGCAGGAGGACAGGGGCATCGCGGCCGAGCTGGCCTCCTCGCGCGTGTCCCTCGAGGAACGCAGGCGTGAGCAGGTCGACGCCACCCAGCGCCACGACGCTCTCGTCGCCGAGCTGGACGCCCTGCTCGAGGGGCACCCCGGCCTCACCTCCGTCGAGGCCCTCGTCACCGCCCACCGGGAAGCCGTCGCCGCGCTCGAGGAGGCCCGCTCGGCACTGACGAGGCAGGAGCGCACCGCCGACGAGCTCGCCCGGGCCACCACCGCGGCCGACTCGGCAGCAGCGGAGGCGGGCTTCGGGTGCCTCGCCGATGCCTTGGCCTCGGTGCTGCCGACCGGCGAGGCGGCGTCGCGCGCCCGGGAGCTCGACGAGCGGCGTGCCGCGCGGGCGGCAGCCCGCTCGGTCCTCGCCGAGCAGCCGGTGCTCCTCGCCCTGGGCGCCGAGGAGCCCGACCTGGTGAGGCTCCAGACAGAGCTCGCCGAGTCAGGACGCTCGCGCGACGAGCACCACGCCGCCCACGGGCAGGCCGGGCGACGGGTGCAGCGCCTGGACGCCCTGGTCGACGATCTCGCCACCGGGCTGGCGGACTGGGCACCGGTGCGTCACGAGCATGCGCTCGCTGCCGGGCTCGCCGCCCTGGTCGAGGGCAAGAGCGCGGACAACCAGCTCAAGATGCGGCTCTCGGCCTATGTTCTCTCCGAGCGGCTGCGCCAGGTGGTGGCCGCCGCCAACGAACGGCTCGGCGCGATGACCGATGGGCGCTTCACCCTCGAGCAGGCCGACGAGCGCGGCGCCGGTGAGCAGCGTGGCGGTCTCAGCCTGCGGGTCCGCGACGAGTGGAGCGGCACGCAGCGCGACCCAGCGACCCTCTCCGGCGGGGAGACCTTCATGGTCTCGCTGGCACTCGCGCTCGGCCTGGCCGACACGGTCAGCCACGAGGCCGGCGGCACCCAGCTGGACACCTTGTTCATCGACGAGGGGTTCGGCGCCCTCGACGCGACCACGCTCGACGGCGTGATGGACACCCTCGACTCGCTGCGCGACGGTGGGCGGGTCGTCGGCCTGGTCAGTCACGTCGCCGAGCTGCGCAACCGGGTGCCCTCCCAGCTCGAGGTGCACAAGGCCAGACGCGGCTCGACGCTGAGTGCGTCGGTGGTGGGCGGCTGACCCGGATGTCCAACCACTAGGGTCGATCGCATGGCAGAGAACGAGATCGATCCGACGTTCCTGGCGCTGCCCTACCAGCGGCTCGGCCAGGTCGCGCTGGAACGCGCACGAGACTTCGGTGTCACCCATGCGGAGTTCCGCTTCGAACGCAACCGCTACCAGCACTTCTCGGTCCGCGACGGTGCCCTGGAGGGCGCCCAGGACGCCGAGGACCTCGGCTTCGCGGTCCGCGTGGTCCTCGACGGCGCCTGGGGCTTCGCCTCCGGTGTGGCGCTGACGGAGTCCGAGGCCGTCACCGTCGCGGAGACTGCGATCACCGTCGCCCAGGTCGCCGCGAAGATGACCACGCGTCGCGTCGAGCTGGCCCCCGAGCCCGTCCACGAGGACGTCACGTGGGTCTCGGCGTACGACGTGAACCCGTTCGAGGTCCCCCTCGCGGAGAAGACCGGGCTCTTCGCCGGATGGACCCGCGAGCTGCTCTCGGCCGACGGGGTCGACCACGCCAGCGGCAGCCTCCAGCAGGTGCAGGAGAACAAGTACTACGCCGACCTCGCCGGCTCCTCGATCACCCAGCAGCGGGTCAGGGTCGAGCCACACGTCGAGGTGCACGGCGCCGACAGCTCGACCGGCGCCTTCGACTCGATGCGCACGATCGCACCTCCGGTCGGCCGCGGCTGGGAGTTCCTGGTCGGCAACGACACCTTCGACTTCGCCGCCGAGCGGGCCATGCTCCCCGAGCTCCTCCGCGAGAAGCTCGCGGCGCCGAGCGTCCAGGCCGGCACCTACGACCTCGTCATCCACCCCTCGAACCTGTGGCTGACCATCCACGAGTCGATCGGACACGCCACCGAGCTCGACCGGGCGCTGGGCTACGAGGCCAACTACGCCGGCACCTCGTTCGCGACCTACGACCACCTGAACAAGCTCCGCTACGGCTCCCCCGTCATGCACGTCACGGGTGACCGCACCGTGGAGCACGGCCTCTCCACCGTCGGCTACGACGACGAAGGTGTCGAGGCCCAGCAGTGGGACCTGATCAAGGACGGTGTGCTCGTCGGCTACCAGCTCGACCGGCCGATGGCGCACACCTACGGCGCCGAGCTCAACGGCGGCCGCTCCAACGGCTGCGCCTACGCAGACTCCCCCGGCCACATCCCGATCCAGCGGATGGCCAACGTCTCGCTGCAGCCGGCCGAGGACGGCCCGGACACCGCCGGGCTGATCAGCCAGGTCGAGCGCGGCATCCACATCGTCGGCGACAAGTCCTGGTCGATCGACATGCAGCGCTACAACTTCCAGTTCACCGGCCAGCGCTTCTACGCGATCGAGGACGGCGAGCTCAAGGGCCAGCTGCGTGACGTCGCCTACCAGGCGACGACGACGGACTTCTGGGGTGCCATGGAGGCCGTCGGTGGACCGCAGACCTATGAGCTGGGTGGCGCCTTCAACTGCGGCAAGGCCCAACCCGGTCAGGTCGCGGCGGTCAGCCACGGCTGCCCGTCGGCCCTGTTCCGCGGCATCCGGATCCTGAACACGACCGAGGAGGGGACGGTCTGATGTCTCTGACCATTGGCGGCGCCCGGCCGCAACGTCTCGTGGAGCACGCGCTGGAGACCTCGGCCTCCGATCACTGCATCGCGATCGTCCACGACTCGACCAGTGCCAACCTGAGGTGGGCGAACAACACGCTCACCACCAACGGGGTGATGCACACCGTCGATGTCACCGTGATCGCCTTCCAGGGTGGCGGCAACGCCTCGGTCAGCGGCACGGCGGCATCGCTCGAGCAGGTGACCGCGCTGGTCGAGTCCGCTGACCGTGCCGCCAGGGTGGCCGACGACGCCGAGGACCGCGCCGAGCTGGTTGCCGGCGACGCGGCGCCCGACTGGGACGAAGACTCCGGGGAGACCTCCATCCGGGTCTTCGAGTCCTTCGCCGAGCAGCTCGGCGAGGCCTTCGGCCAGGCCGATGCCGAACGCCGGATCCTCTACGGCTTCGTCTTCCACGAGGTGACCACGACCTACCTCGGCTCCTCCACCGGCCTGCGGCTGCGGCACGTCCAACCGACGGGGCACTACGGCTGCACCGCCAAGAACACCGAGCTGACCAACAGCGCCTGGGTGGGTGGCGCCACCCGCGACTTCTCCGACGTCGACGCCACGCGGATGGCAACGGACCTCACGACCCGGCTCGGCTGGGGCGAGCGTCGCATCGACCTTCCGGCCGGCCGCTACGACACGATCCTGCCGCCGACCGCGGTCTCCGACATGGTGCTCTACGCCTACTTCGAGGCAGGCGCGCGCAACGCCCACGACGGTCGCACGGTCTTCTCCAGGCCTGGGGGCGGCACCCGGCTCGGCGAGCAGGTCGTCAACGAGGGGGTCCGGCTCTACTCCGACCCCTCCTACGCCGGACTCGAGTGCTCACCCTTCGAAGTGGCTGGTGGGTCCTCGGACCGCAGCAGCGTCTACGACAACGGTCTCGCGCTCGGGTCGACCGAATGGATCGCCGACGGCCGGCTGACCTCGCTGATCCAGACCAGGCACACCGCCGAGATCACCGGCCAGCCGACCACTCCCGGCATCGACAACCTGATCCTCGACATCGACGGTGGCTCAGGGTCCGAGGCCGACCTGGTCTCCGGGCTCGACGACGGCCTTCTGCTGACCTGCATGTGGTACATCCGCGAGGTCGATCCGCAGACCCTCCTGCTCACCGGCCTGACGCGTGACGGTGTCTACCGGGTCGAGG
Organism: uncultured Actinomycetota bacterium; assembly: GCA_963843075.1. Classification (GTDB taxonomy): domain Bacteria; phylum Actinomycetota; class Actinomycetes; order Propionibacteriales; family Nocardioidaceae; genus Marmoricola. Next base: position 335,839 of record CAWJJD010000002.1, read on the forward strand.
GCGGGGAGATCACCGGAGCGGTGAACAACTTCCGCTACAACGAGAGCCCGCTGGACCTGCTGCGCCGCTACACGCACGCCTCCGTGACGGTGCCGAGCTTCTCGCGGGAGTGGGGCGAGGACCTCTTCTCACGCACGGCCACGCCGGCGCTGCGGATCCCCGACTTCAACATGAGCTCGGTGAGCCAGGCGCTCTGACCAGCCGTGAGCCGACCCCTCACCCTGATCACCGGTGGCACCCGTGGGATCGGCGCCGCCACCGCCGCTCGCCTCGCCGCCGACGGGCATGACCTCGTGCTCGGCTATGCCCACGACGACGAGGCCGCGGCGCAGTCTCGTCGGGCAGTCGAGTCCGCCGGGGCACGTTGCCTGCTCGTCCGCAGCGACGTGTCCGACGAGGGCGGGGTGGAGGACCTCTTCGGGCGGGCTCGGTCCGCCGGACGCCTGACCGGGGTCGTGAACAACGCCGGCGCCACGCTGCACGTCGGGCCGCTGGCGGAGACCTCGCCCGAGCTCATCCGACGCACGGTCGACCTCAACCTCACCGGGGCGCTGCTGGTGGCTCGTGCGGCGGTGCGGGCACTGAGCACGGCGTACGACGGTGGCGGTGGGGTGCTCGTGAACGTCAGCTCAGGGGCAGCCACGCTCGGCTCACCCGGCGAGTACGTCCACTACGCCGCGGCCAAGGCCGGCGTCGACGCCCTGACGATCGGGCTCGCCCAGGAGGTGGCCGACGGCGGCGTGCGCGTGGTCGGGGTGGCGCCGGGCATGGTCCGCACCCGGATCCACGAGGACGCCGGCGACGCCGACCGGCTCGAGCGCCTCGCGTCCAGGGTCCCGCTGGGACGGGCGGGTGAGCCCCACGAGATCGCCGACGCGATCGCCTGGCTGCTCAGCGACGAGGCGTCCTACGTCACCGGCACCACGCTCCGGGTCGCGGGCGGTCGCTGAACCCGCTCACGGAGCGTCGGGGTAGGGCTCTCGCGTGTAGACGAACGTCGCGCACTCGAGACGGTCGATCGACCCGTCCTCGCGGCGCAGGACCTCCAGGGTCTCGCCGTGGTGGTAGCCCGCCAGGCCGACGATGCGATCGCCGACGAGTCCGAACTGCTCGGCCAAAGCGCCACGAGCGAGGTCGCGCCACTCGAGCCGCTCGTTGTGCCAGCGCACCTCATAGGCGGAGTGCCCCCAGTGCCAGTAGCCGAGCAGCTCCGCCGCCCACTCCGGCACGGTCGTCGTCGGCACCCACGGCTCCATCGAGCCGGGGGTGCGTTCCGAGAACAGCGCGAGCGACAGCTCCGAGCCGGAGAACCCCGTGGTGGCGTTGGTCAGCGCCACCACCCCGACCTGGTTGATCGGGTCGACGAACAGCGTCGACTGGAAGCCGGGCATCGAGCCCGTGTGACCGACGAGCAGGCCGTCGGCGTACGGCAGCAGCCTGGTGCCCAGGCCGTACTCCACCGCTGGCGGAACCGGCCGGCGCATCGTTGCCAGCGTCGCGTCGCAGAGCACCTGCGGGTGCCCGCACATCAGGAACCCCGCGAAGCGCGCCAGGTCCTCGACCGTGCTCCAGAGCTGGCCGGCAGGAGCCATCGCCCCGGTGTCGTGGGCAGGCTCCGCGGAGAGCGTGCCGGTGAGGTGATGCACGCTGAGGCCTGCGGCAGCGGGCTCCTGCGGGAGGTAGGACGTTCGCGTCATCCCCAGCGGACCGAGGACGCGCTCCTCGACCAGCTCGGACCAGGGCCGTTCGCGCAGCCGGGCAACCGCCTCGCCGAGCAACCCGTAGCCCAGGTTGCTGTAGTGGTAGTGCTCGCCCGCGCCGAAGACCGCACCCGACCCGTCGTTCGCCGCCAGCAGCTCCTCGACCCCGACGCCCGGTGAGCGCTCCCACCAGGGGCCGACCGGCTCGCTCTGCATCCCGGACACGTGCGCGAGGAGCGAGCGCACCGTGGCTGACCCGTAGCCGGTCTCCGGCACGTGCTTGCCGATCGGGTCCTCGAGGTCGAGCAACCCGTCGTCACGGCACTGCAGCACCAGCACGGCCGTGATCGTCTTGGTGATCGAGCCGATCCGGTGCTGGGTGTCGGTGGTGGTCCCGGCACCCGCCGTGCCCGACCACGCCAGCTCGGCGCCGTCGAGCACGCCGACGACGAGGGAGGGCAGGCGTCGCTCGGCCTGGTAGCGGTCGATCACCGCCTGGAGGTGTTCGGCCCGCATGGCTATCCGGGGTCCCCGGTGGAGCGCGAGCGCAGCGAGCGGCTTGTCGGGGTGATCAAGCGAAGGCCTCGATGGGCGGGCAGGCGCAGAACAGGTTGCGGTCGCCGTAGGCCTGGTCGATCCGGCCCACGGGCGGCCAGTACTTGTCCGGGTCGGGCCCGGCGGGGAACACCGCGACCTCGGCCGAGTAGGCGCGCTCCGTGTCGCCGGTGATCACGGCCGCCGCGGTGTGCGGCGCACCGCGCAGCGGGGAGTTCTCAGGGGTCCACTCCCCCTCCTCCACGCGACGGATCTCGCCCCGGATGGCGATCATCGCGTCGCAGAAGCGGTCGAGCTCGCCGAGGTCCTCGCTCTCGGTGGGCTCCACCATCAGCGTGCCCGCGACCGGGAAGCTCATCGTGGGTGCGTGGAAGCCGTAGTCGACCAGGCGTTTGGCGACGTCGTCGACGGTCACGCCGCTGGCCTTCGTCAGCCCGCGCAGGTCGAGGATGCACTCGTGGGCGACCCGGTCGTTGTGGCCGCGGTAGAGCACCGGGTAGTGCTCGTCGAGCCGCTCGGCGACGTAGTTCGCGGCCAGCACCGCGACGGCCGTGGCGTCGGTCAGCCCCTCGGCGCCCATCAGGCGGACGAAGGCCCACGAGATCGGCAGGATCCCGGCCGAGCCGTACGGCGCTGCGCTGATCGGGCCGATCCCGGTGCGCTTCTCGACCTCGGGATGGGCCGGGTGCGAGGGCAGGAAGGGCGCGAGGTGCTCGCGCACACCGACCGGACCGACGCCCGGGCCGCCACCGCCGTGCGGGATGCAGAAGGTCTTGTGCAGGTTGAGGTGCGACACGTCTCCCCCGAACTCGCCGGGCTTGGCATAGCCGAGCAGCGCGTTGAGGTTGGCGCCGTCGACGTAGACCTGGCCGCCGGCTTCGTGCACGATCTCGCACAGGTCGGCGATGGTGTCCTCGTAGGCGCCGTGCGTCGAGGGGTAGGTGACCATGATCGCGGCGAGGTCGGTGCTGTGCTCCTCGCACTGCTGGCGCAGGTCGTCCATGTCGACCGAGCCGTCGGCGGTCGACTTGACCACGACGACCTTCATCCCCGCCATCACCGCGGACGCAGCGTTGGTGCCGTGGGCCGACGACGGGATCAGGCAGACCCGCCGCTCGTCCTCGCCGTTGGCCTGGTGGAACGCCCGGATCGCGAGCAGGCCGGCAAGCTCACCCTGCGACCCGGCGTTGGGCTGGATCGAGACGCGGTCGTAGCCGGTCACGCTCGCCAGCCACGACTCGAGCTGGTCGATGAGTCGGCGGTAGCCGAGCGCGTCCTCGGCCGGCGCGAACGGGTGCAGGTCGGCGAAGCCCGGCAGGCTCACCGGCTCCATCTCGGTCGTCGCGTTGAGCTTCATCGTGCACGAGCCGAGCGGGATCATCCCGCGGTCGAGCGCGTAGTCACGGGCGGAGAGCCGGCGCAGGTAGCGCAGCATCGAGGTCTCGGAGCGATGGGTGTTGAACACCTCGTGGGTCAGGTAGTCCGTCGTACGACGCAGCGGGTCGGGGATCGCCCCGTCGACCTCGACGTCGTCACCGGAGACCCCGAACGCCCCGGCGACCGTGTCGACGACCTCGCGATCGGTCGTCTCCGAGGTGCTCACACCCACGTGGTCGGCATCCACCAGGCGCAGGTGCACCCCCGCCTCGCGGGCGGCGGCCACGACCTCGTCTGCCCGGCCCGGCACCCGCGCGAGCACGGTGTCGAAGAAGTCCTGGTGCACGACCTCGACGCCGCCGTGACGCAGCAACGCGGCCAGGCGATGAGCATGGGCGTGGGCCGATCCGGCGATCTGACGCAGGCCCTCGGGGCCGTGGTAGACGGCATACATCGAGGCCACCACGGCCAGCAGGACCTGCGCCGTGCAGATGTTGGAGGTGGCCCGGTCGCGGCGGATGTGCTGCTCTCGGGTCTGCAGCGAGAGGCGGTACGCCGGGCGGCCGGCCGAGTCGACCGAGACACCCACCAGCCGGCCCGGTAGGTGCCGTTCGAGACCCGCCCGCACCGACATGAAGCCGGCGTGCGGACCGCCGTAGAACAAGGGCACCCCGAACCGCTGGGAGGAACCGACCGCGACGTCGGCCCCGAGCGTGCCCGGCGACTCGAGCAGCGTGAGTGCGAGCAGGTCGGCCGCGACCACCGCGAGCCCACCGCGCGCGTGGGTCTCCTCGATGACCGAGCGTGGGTCGAGGATCCGGCCGGACGCGCCGGGGTACTGCACCAGCACTCCGGAGACGTCACCGTCGGGCAGACCGTCGGTGAGGTCGGCGACGACCACGTCGATGCCCATGGCCCGGGCACGCGTGCGCACCACCTCGATCGTCTGCGGCAGGGCGTCGGCGTCGACGACGAAGGGGCCCCCTGCCTTGTTGGCGCGGCGCACCAGCGTCATTGCCTCGGCCGCAGCCGTGCCCTCGTCGAGCAGCGAGGCGTTGGAGGTCGACAGGCCGGTGAGGTCCGCGACCATCGTCTGGAAGTTGAGCAACGCCTCGAGCCGCCCCTGGCTGATCTCGGGCTGGTAGGGCGTGTAGGCGGTGTACCAGGACGGGTCCTCGAGCACGTTGCGCCGCACCACGGCCGGCGTGACGGTGCCGTGGTAGCCGAGGCCGATCATCGCCACCAGCGGGTTGTTCATCGCGGCGATCTCGCGCAGCTCAACAGCCGCGGCACGCTCCGAGACGGCCGGCGGCAGCCTCAGCCCCTCGGACCGGATCCGCCCGGGGACGGCGTCGTCCATCAGGGCCTCGAGGCTGCTGAGGCCGAGGGTCTTGAGCATCTCGGTGACCTGGTGGTCATCAGGTCCGATGTGCCGCGCGCTGAACGGGCGCGGCGGCGGGACGTCCGCGAGATTCTGGTCTGACATGTCTCTCCTGGTCCTGAGGCGAGCTACCGGTTGAGTCGGTGAGTGCGCCTCCCCTCAGTCACAACGTCGTCGTTGCTCCTGAGTGCCAGCCAGTGCGGTCCGTGAGCCTGAGAGGTTGGTGGGAGGAGTTGCCCCTTCGGCGCCCCGGATCCCTCGACCCGGGAACTCTCCCGCACTGGGTTGTCAGCAAGGACAAAACTACCAGCCCGACCATCTGGGGACGGGCTGTGACCGTCAGCCGGTCAGGCGTGCCTTGCGGCGCGCGGCGAGCTCGTCGCTCTCGTCCGTGGCCTCTGCCTCGGCCTCGGCGGTGCGCTCGGAGGGCAGGTCGGCGAGCGATCCCTCGATCTCGCGCCAGACGCCGCCGATGGCGATGCCGAAGACACCCTGCCCGCCCTGGAGCAGGTCGATGACCTCGTCGTTGCTGGTGCACTCATAGACGCTCGCGCCGTCGCTCATCAAGGTGACGCGGGTCAGGTCGTCGGTGCCACGGGCGCGCAGGTGGGCGACCGCCGTGCGGATCTGCTGCAGGGAGATGCCGGCGTCGAGCAACCGCTTGATCACCTTGAGCAGCAAGATGTCGCGGAATCCGTAGAGGCGCTGGGTGCCCGAGCCGGTGGCCCCGCGCACGGTCGGCTCTACCAGGCCGGTGCGGGCCCAGTAGTCGAGCTGGCGGTAGGTGATGCCGGCGGCGTTGCAGGCCGTGGGGCCGCGATAGCCGAGGTCGGCCGGCAGCTGGGAGACGTCGTCGTCGAAGAGCAGGCCCTGCTCGTCGGCGTGCAGGGCTGCGTCCAGCGCGGCCTGTTCTGCCTGCGGGTCGTGACCGGCGGTGTTGCTCACGCCGCCATCGCCGTTCTTGGTACCCACTGCTACCTCCGAAGTTTCCTCCACTGACCGTAACCCCCGGGAAGGGTGGCATGGGTCCCGACACCGGAGAAAGAAGTGCGGAATCCCAGCCGTGGAGTTACAGCGAAGACAGTTCGAAGGTAGACCTTCACTTGAAGGTTGGCAAAGAGCCACGCGGCGTGTCGCTGAACCTTAAAGTTCCACTTGAAGGTCAGAGTTTGGCGCTCCGCCCTACGCCTGGCCCTCGTCGAAGTCCTCGGGCGAGACGTGGTCGAGGAACTCACGGAACTTCTCCACCTCGTCCTCCTGCTCGTCGGGTACGACGATCCCGGCATCGTCGAGCAGCTCCTCGGAGCAGACGATCCGTGAGCCGGTCCGCAGGGCCAGCGCGATCGAGTCCGAGGGGCGCGCACTCACCTCGACACCGGAGGCCAGGACCAGCGAGGCGTAGAAGACGTTGTCCTTCATCTCGGTGATCCGGATCTCCGAGACCTCGTTGCCGGTGGCCTCGAGGACGTCGCGCAGCAGGTCGTGGGTGAGCGGCCGCGGCGGCACCACGCCCTGCTGGGCGAAGGCGATCGCGGTGGCCTCGACCGCCCCGATCCAGATGGGCAGGTAGCGCTCCCCCATCAGCTCACGGAGCAGCACGATGGGCTGGTTGGAGGGCATCTCCACCCGGACTCCGACGACCTCTACCTCGCGCATGCCGTCAGCCTACTCGGCACCACGAGGCCCCACTGGGGACGTGTGGCTCACCTTCCCCAGAGCGCCGCCACGGCGTCCCCGAGGTCGTCCACACTGCGCTGGATCTCGGCCGCAGGCTCCAGCGTCTCGTCCAGCTGCAGGCCCATGAAGGCGGCCTCGACGAGCCGGGCCGCCCGGTGCGAGTCGGACTCCCGGACGCCCGAGGCGACCAGGTGGCCGGCCAGGGCGCCGAGCCACTGGCCGTTGGCCTCCCCCACGACCGACGCGAACGGCTCGGCCCCCAAGACGCCCAGGGCGGCGGCCTCGACGTAGAGCCGCTGGCAGCGCGCCTGCTCGGGTCGACTCACGACCGACCACAGGTTGAGCACTGCCTGCCGGGGGTCATCCGACGGCTCCAGCGCGTGGATCGCCGCCATCGATCGGTCGTTGGAGATCCGGAGCACGGTCGCGACCAGGTCGTGCTTGTCCTTGAAGTGGTAGAGCAGCATCCGGTCACTGGTGCCCAGGGCAGCGGCCAGCGGCCGCAGGCTCAGGTCGATCAGTCCGTGCTCGACCACGTAGTCCGTGGCGGCCTCGGCCAGCACGTGCCGCCGGTCGCTCATCGCTGCCTCTCGCCGGAATGGACCTGAGATGACCCAGGAGTGACCCAGAAGTGAGTTGGAAGGCCAGTGTAGCGAGTGCTACATTATCTGTGTAGCACCTGCTACATCTATCTTCGAGGGGAGAGCACGGACATGGGTCTGGCCCTGACGCTGCTGATGGTGGCGATCGGCATCGAGGTCGGAGCGACGGCCGCACTCCCCCGCGCCGACGGCTTCCACGACCCGTTCTGGACGACCGTCGTGCTGCTCGGCTATGCCGTCTCGATCTGGCTGCTCGCCCTCGTGGTGCGTGAGGTGCCCGTCTCGGTGGCCTACGCCATCTGGGCCGGCCTCGGAACCGCGGCGATCGCGGTGGTCGGGGTGGTGGTGCTCGGCGAGTCCTGGGACGTGACCAAGGTGCTGGCCCTGAGCCTGATCATCGTCGGCGTGGTCGTGCTCAACCTGCACGGCGCCCACTGAGGGGCCTCACCACCAGGTCAGCGCAGGTCAGCGCAGGTCAGCGCAGCGAGCGGAGCCCGGACTTGACCAGGGCAGCGTGCAGGCGGATGGAGAGCACCGCCATCTCGTCCATCGTCTGGGCCGCACGGCCCTCGGCGCCGTCTTCGCGGCTGCGCCGGATCGGGGAGACGACCTGCTCGACGAGGCCGACCTCGCGCTCGGCGGCGGTCCGGAAGGCCCGCAGGTGGCGGGGTTCGAGACCGTACGCCGCCAGCTCACCGGCCACCCTGGCGATCACCAGTGCGTCGGCGTCGTAGTGCTTGGAACCCGTGCGGGTGCGGACGAGGCCGAAGTTCTCGAGCTGCACGAGCAGCTCCTCGGTGATCTCGGCCGTCTTGACCAGCTCGCGCCGGGAGATCCGCACGTCGGCCGAGTGCGAGAGCAGCGACTCGGCACCCGGGGCGGGGTTGGCCATCAGTGCGCCCGGGATGCTGGGAGACCCGCTGAGCGTGGGCGGCTCGAGGCCACGGTCGAGGGCGTCGAGGTGCTCGCGGATCACCTTGAGCGGCAGGTAGTGCTCCCGCTGCGCCCGGATGATGTAGCGCAGCTTCTCCATGTCCTCGACGGAGTACTTGCGGTAGCCCGACGGGGTCCGCTCGGGCTCGACGAGCCCTTCGTTCTCCAGGTGCCGGATCTTCGACTCCTTGATGTCGACATCCGGGAACTCGGCTTTGAGGTCGGCGACTGCCTGCCCGATCGTGATGCGGGCCGCCTGACGCACCGGTCAGCTGCCCTTCGCGTCACTGGCGAAGAAGATCAGTCGGAACTTGCCGATCCGGACCTCGTCGCCGTTCTGGAGCTCCGCATCGTCCACCCGGTCGCCGTTGAGGTAGGTGCCGTTGAGGCTGCCGACGTCGTGGACGCGGAAGCTGTCGCCCTCGCGCCGGAACTCCACGTGGCGCCGGGAGACGGTGATGTCGTCGAGGAAGATGTCGCTCTCCGGGTGGCGCCCGACGGTGGAGAGGTCGGTGTCGAGCAGGTAGCGGCTGCCCGCCCCGGGTCCGCGCTGGACGACCAGCAGGGCGCTGCCCGCGGGCAGCGCGTCCACCGCGGCCGCGTCGGCCGCGTTCAGCGAGGTGCGCTCGTCGGGCTCGGCCTTCTGCGGAGCACCGAAGGTGATCGTCGCGGTGGCGTCGTCGGGGGCAGGCTCGAGCGCTGGCTCCGTGGGCGGAGTCAGGGGGGTGCCACATTGCGAGCAGAACCGCGCGTTCTCGGAGTTCTGGCTCCCGCACTGCGAGCAATAGGGCATGTCGTCGATCTCCCGTCTGCGTTGGTGCAGTGTCCGTGTGTTGTTCGGCCCGGCCTTGGTGCCCAAACCCTCAAGCGGCACTGAAGGTTCAGGGTTTTGCAGCGTCAACCTATCAGCGCCGCGCAACCCGACGAGCCACCCCGAACGGAGTTTCGCCGGCCGCTGTGGTCAGTCGCTCAGGACTCGAGGCCGGCCTCGTAGGTGGCGGCGTCCAGGAGGTCGGCCGAGCCAGTGTTGTCGGGGGCGATCTCGAAGAGCCAGCCGTCGCCGTAGGGATCGGTGTTGACCAGCTCCGGGGTCGCGTCGAGCGCCTCGTTGCGGGCGACGACCTCGCCACCGACCGGTGCGTAGACCTCGCTCACGGACTTGGTGGACTCGAGCTCACCGACGACGGCGCCGGAGGTGACCTTCTCGCCGACCTCGGGCAGCTGGACGAACACGATGTCGCCCAGGGCGTCCTGCGCATAGGAGGTGATGCCCACGCGGACCGACCCTTCGGCCTGTCCTGGCTCGCGAAGCCACTCGTGCTCGGAGGTGTACTTCAGGTCTTCGGGAAACACGCTGCTCCTCGTGGTCGCGGGGGCACCAGGCCGGCACCCGAGGTGGCACCCGAGGCACCACCGAAGTGAGGTTACTGCCCGGGGACGGCTTCGGCGTAGCGGGGCTTCACCGGGGTCCGCGTCACCGTGATGTCGATGCGATCCGCTTTCTTGATCGCCACCGACCCGTTGTCCGCCTCCACGTCGTCGGTGAAGCCGTCCTGGAACTGCAGCGCCCCCGAGAGGGTGTCGGGGTTGCCGATGGCGTCGATGACGTAGGGAGCCTTGAGGACCACGCCGTCGACGCGCACGCCGTCGGTGTCGTCCTCGAAGGAGGTCTGGGCGATCACCCGCACGCGGTCGTTGATCTCGACCGCCTCGACTCCGGCGTTGCGCAGCTCCTCGATGCCGTCGAGCAGGTGGTTCAGGCTCAGCTCACCGTTGGGGTCCTGCACGGTGATCTGGATGCCCGGGCCGCTGGCCGGCACCGTCCCCGCGAGCACCCCGAGGGTCTGGACCTCCTTCTGCGCCTGCTCCAGGGCGGTCTTGCGCCGCTGGGTGCTGCTGCGGAGCTGGTCGCGGGTCGACTCGAGCTCGGAGATGTCCCGCTCGGCCTTGCGCGACGCGGCCTGCAGCCCGTTGAGGGCCTGGATCAGCTCGGACTCGCGCAGGTTGGCGTAGGTGTCGTCCTTGCCGACGAGCCGCACCTGGGTGACGGCGGCGAACGCCAGCACGCCGACCAGGGCCGCGACCACCGCCTGTCCGCGCGACGGCCGGAAGAACGAGCGTCGCAGGCGCTCCATGCCCGAGCGACCCGAAGCGGCACTCATGCGTGGAAGATGTGGCGACGGATCGCCGCGACGTTGGAGAAGATGCGGATCCCGAGCACCACGACCACACCGGTGGAGAGCTGGGCGCCGACGCCGAGCTTGTCGCCGAGGAACACGATCATCGCCGCGATCAGCACGTTGCTGATGAACGAGACCACGAAGACCTTGTCGTCGAAGATCCCGTCGAGGAAGGCGCGGAAGGCGCCGAACACGGCGTCGAGGGCAGCGACCACGGCGATGGGCAGGTAGGGCTCCAGCGACAGGGGCACGTCGGGGGTGAGGAAGAGGCCCAGGACGATGCCGACCACGAGCCCGATGATCGCGATCACGACGCGTTTCCCACTTCCTTCTGGTTGGCGTAGCGGAGAGAGACCTCCGCCGCGGGGAGTCGGAGCGAGGAGACCGGCGTGATCTTCAGCCGGAGGCCGACCTGCTGCTGCAGGTCCAACCATGCCTGACCGCTCGAGGTTTCCGCGAAACGTGCCGGCAGCGTGTCCTTGTTGCCGATCGCCGAGACGACGTAGGGCCGTCTCAGCGAGCGGGCGTTGACGGTGATCGCCTCGCCGGCCAGGCGGATCGTGCTCAGGTTGGTCAGCCTCTGGCCGTTGAGCGAGATCGCCTCGGCGCCCGCCTCCCACAGGCCGTTGACGAGCTTTTGCAGATCCGAGTCGAGCACCTCGTTGCGGGCGCTGTCCGCGCCGGGCGCGTCGTCGGCCACGACGCGCACTCCGGGTCCCCGCACCGGGACGGTGCCCGCGCGGATGCCGAGCAGGTCGATCTGGTCCAGGAGGCCCTGCGCGGAGGTGTCGCTGCTCAGCTGCCTCGACTGGAGCCTGTTCACGTCGCGCTGCAGCGCCGCGAGCCGGACGCGGTCGCCGTCGAGCTGGTCACGCGCCTGGTCGACCTCGGCGACGAGGTCGCGGCGCTCGCGCTCGTCGGTGAGCGAGTTGCGCGAGGTCTGGACGGCCGCGGTCACCACGAGCACCGCGAACAGCACCATCACCAGCGCCCCGACGACACCGATGCGCCGCCTGCCCGAGGTGGGGTCCGGGCCGTCGTCCGCGTGCTCCTTGCGCTCGGAGACGAACGCATAGTCCTCGTCCAACGCGTGTGTCGTGAGGTAGTCGAGCAGCCCCATCGTCGCCTGCGGAGGAAGGCGACCGGGGGGCGTGGGGTCCTCTCCCGGACGGGCTGCTTCTCGGGTGCTCGCTCTGCCCACGCTCAGCCGTCCGTGAGGCTGGGCGCGCGCCGCTCGCGATCAGCCATCAGCTTGCGGACCTGCCAGGCATAGAGCAGTCCGGCCCACCAGTAGAGCCCGATCCCCCAGATGGCGAACGCCCAGCCGAACACCTCGGCGAGCAGCGGGATGGGTCCCTCGCCGTCGCCGAGGAAGAGCAGCGGGAAGGCGTAGAGGAGGGCGGCCGTCGCCGTCTTGCCGAGGTAGTGGACCGGCAGGGCGGAGTAGCCACGGGTGCGCAGGAAAGGCACCAGGAGCCAGAGGAACGCGTCGCGCAACGGGAGGATCAGCGCGATCCACCACGGGATGATGTCGCGGTAGAGGAGTCCGATCACAGCGGCGAGGATGTAGAGCCGGTCGGCGACCGGGTCGAGGATCTCCCCCAGCTTGGACATCTGGTTGAGGCGACGGGCGAGATAACCGTCGAGCCAGTCGGAGAAGCCGGAGAGCATCAGGACCACCAGGGCCCACACATCGGCCTCGGGCCCGATCACGAGCCACAGGAAGAGGGGTACGCCGGCCAGCCTCACCGTGCTGATGATGTTGGGGAGCGTCCACACCGCAGAGGTGCGCTCACCCACGGGCTGCCGAGCCACAGCGTGCCTCCTGACCGGGGTCGTCGGAGGTCACCCTATAGGCGGGGTATCGAGCGCGAGCTGCGACGGGCCGGGCCGGGCAGCAGGGCGGGGCCGTCGCACGTCGGGCTCAGTTCAGGCAGCACCCGCACCGGGGGCAGTGCACCCGCTTGGTGGTGCCGATCTCCTGGCCGCAGCCGCAGACGAGCATGGTGGTCACGCCAGATCCGCTGGCGCTGCTGCGGCCGTACAAGGCCGCTTCTGTTGCAATCATTGGAATCTCCCTCGGAGGTCTCTGTCCATGAGACGCCTTGTCCGTATTTGTCTGACGCCAGACACGCACAAATAGTCACAACGGGTCATTGAAATTGACTCGCACTAGTCACTCGCCCCATTGCCCGGTCTGGACCGGTTCGGGTGGATTAGTGGCCGGGGTTGCAGAAGAGGGTGCTCACGGGGCCGGCCAGCCGGTGTAGGCCTCCGCGAGATAGGTCGACCCGGCGTTCGAGCCCACCAGCGTGGAGAGCTCACCGACCTGGCGGCGTACGTCGAACGGGCTGGCGTCCGGGAGCCGGTGCAGCATGGTCGTCATCCAGTAGGAGAAGTGCTGCGCCTTCCAGACCCGGTCGAGCGCGCGCGTCGTGTAGTCGTCGAGGACCGAGGCGTCCTTCGCGGTGACTGCCCGCTCGAGCACCTCGGCCAGCACGCGCACGTCGGCCAGCGCGAGGTTGAGGCCCTTGGCGCCGGTCGGCGGCACGGTGTGGGCGGCGTCGCCGGCCAGCAGGAGGTTGCCGTGGCGCATCGGCTCCTGGACGAAGCTCCGGAAGGGCAGCACCGTCTTGGAGGTGATCGGTCCCTCCTTCAGCGTGTGCCCGTTGGCCCCCACCCGCGTCTGGAGCTCCTCCCAGATGCGGTCCTCGGACCACTCGTCGACGTCTTCGCCCGGGTCGCACTGGAAGTACATCCGCTGCAGCGTCTCGGTGCGCTGGCTGATCAGCGCGAAGCCTCGATCGGAGTGGTTGTAGATCAGCTCGGGCGCGCTGGGCGGCGCCTCGCACAGGATGCCGAACCAGGCGAAGGGATATTCGCGGAAGTACTGACGGCGCCTCGACTCCGGGAAGGCCTGCCGACAGATGCTGCGTGACCCGTCGGCGCCGACGAGGTAGTCGCACCGGATCTCGCGGGACGCTCCTTCGGCGTCGGTGAACACGATGCCGGGCCGGTCGCTCGCGACGTCATCGACCGAGACGTCCTGCACCTCCCACAGCACCTCCCCGCCGTCGCGCTCGCGGGCGTCGGCGAGGTCGATGAAGACGTCGGTCTGCGGGTAGAGCTGCACCGCCGCACCGATGAGCCTGGCGAAGTCGATGCGGTGCAGCTCGCCACCGAACCCCAGCTCGATGCCCTCGTGGCGGTAGCCGTCACGCAGCACCCGGTCGGAGACCCCGCTCTCGACGAGCAGTCGGACGCTGTCCTGCTCCAGGATCCCGGCCCGGTGGGTGTGCTCGATCTCGGCGCGGGAGCGGACCTCGACGACGACGGAGTCGATCCCCACGTTCGCGAGGAGGTGCGAGAGCATCAGCCCGGCGGGACCGCCGCCGACGATGCCGACCGACGTGCGGGTCACGGTGGCTGCCATGGTCCGGATTGTGCCCGTGGACGGCGGACACCCACCAGCATGGCTTCCGTTCAGTGGAAACGGTCGATCGAGGACGACGGAGCGTCGAGGGCGCGCCCGATCCCCCGGGCGGCCACCTGCATCGCGGCGACCAGCCGGGCTCGGTCCTTCTTGAGGCTGGGTAGCACGATCCCCAACGACGCGACCACGTCGCCGCGGGCGCGGATCGGCACGGCGACCGAGCACGCACCCAGGCTCATCTCCTCCACCGTGGTCGCGTAGTCGTCCTTGAGCACTTTGGCGAGCTGGCGGCGCAAGGTGCCCGGCTGGTTGATCGTGTACGGCGTGACGCGGGACAGGTTCGCGAGCACCTCCACCTGGATCGGCGCGGGCGCATGGGCGAGCAGCACCTTGCCCACTCCCGTGGCGTGCATCGGCAGCCGCGACCCGATCGTGCTGACCACCGGGACCGAGGCGTGGCCCGAGAGCCGGTCGAGGTAGAGCACCTGGGTCCCGTCACGGACTGCCAGGTGGACCGTGGCGAGGGTGGCGCCGTAGAGATCGTGCAAGTAGGGCGAGGCCAGCTGGCGCAGCCCGGTCTGCACGGGGGCGAGCAGGCCGAGGTCCCACAGCCGCCGGCCCACGACGTAGTCCCCCGACTGCGTGCGGCTCAAGGCCCCCCACGCGACCAGCTCCCCCAGCAACCGGTGTGCCGTGGGCACCGGGAGTCCGGCGCGCCCGGCGAGCTCGGACAACGACAGCCGCCGGTGCTCCTCGTCGAAGGCCCCCACCAACGCCAGCGCCCGGCTGGTGACGCTGGCCCCCGGAGCCGAGACGTTGCCTGCCATGCCAGGCATCGTTCCACTGAGCGAAACCCATGGCCAGAGCCTTCCCGACTGGCGGCGTCCCCGCGGTGGTGGAGGCGAGCGCCTCGAAACCACCCGCTCGGGAACTTCGGCGGTTGAGGAGCGAGCCCCAGCGAGCGTCTCGGAACCACCTGTTCCGCGGGGCCTCCTCAACCCAACTCTCGGTGGTTGAGGAGCGAGCGCCAGCGAGCGTCTCGAAACCACCTGTTCCGCGGGGCCTCCTCAACCCAACTCTCGGTGGTTGAGGAGCGAGCGCCAGCGAGCGTCTCGAAACCACCTGTTACGCGGGGATCCGGACCGGGGACCAGCTGGCGTCCACAGGCCGCCGCTCGATCCACTCGTCCACAGCGGCATGAATCCCGATCGCGTACACCCACGACTGGAGCCACGCTTTCGGGATGGGCTTCGTCTACATCCTCGAGTGCTCTGACGGCACCTACTACGTCGGCAGCACGACGCATCTCGAGGCACGGCTATGGCAACACCAGCACGGACCGCACGGCGCGGCGTACACACGTCATCGCCGACCGGTGCGGTTGGTGTGGTGTGCGCAGTTCGAGTCGATCGGGCATGCGTTCGCCTTCGAGAAGCAGGTCCAAGGCTGGCGCCGGGACAAGCGAGAGGCTCTGATCCGCGGTGAGTTCGACCGGCTACCTGCGTTGTCGTGGCGGCGGGTTCATCCCTGAGGAAGGCCTCGTGGTCGAGCAGGTGGTTTCGAGACGCTCGCTGGCGCTCGCTCCTCAACCACCGAGGGGGCGAAGGGCGTCCGGCGTACGGTCCCTGGTTTCGAGACGCTCGCTGGCGCTCGCTCCTCAACCACCGAGGGGGCGAAGGGCGTCCGGCGTACGGTCCCTGGTTTCGAGACGCTCGCTGGCGCTCGCTCCTCAACCACCGAGGGGGCGAAGGGCGTCCGGCGTACGGTCCCTGGTTTCGAGACGCTCGCTGGCGCTCGCTCCTCAACCACCGAGGGGGCGAAGGGCGTCCAGCGTACGGTCCCTGGTTTCGAGACGCTCGCTGGCGCTCGCTCCTCAACCACCGAGGGGGCGAGCGCGTGGATTCGAGACGCTCGCTCCTCAACCACCCATGGCCGGAGCAGGTGCCTGAGTCTCCTGTTCTCATCCGTTCGCTTCCGCTCAGTGAAAACCGGAGCGGCAACGGACCGAGGTCTCGGCGTAGGTTCTCCCGGTGACCGACAGCACCGACGCGGCCCAGAACGCGCCCGCCACCGACTCCGACTCGGCCCTGGACTCCCAGTCCGCCATCGACTCGGAGATCGCCCGGATCCACGACGACCACCAACGCTCAGGTGGCGAGGAGACCCAGCCGCGGCTGGACTACCCGCCCTACCGGAGCAGCCTGCTGCGTCATCCGACCAAGGACCTCCACCACGCCGACCCCGAGGAGATCGAGCTGTTCGCGCCCGCCTTCGGGCACCGCGACGTGGGCGCGCTCGAGGCCGACCTGACGATCCAGCACGACGGCGACCCGATCGGCGAACGCATCGTGGTCACCGGACGCCTCGTCGACGGCAGCGGCCGACCGGTCCGCCACCAGCTCGTGGAGGTCTGGCAGGCCAACGCCTCGGGCCGCTACATCCACAAGCGCGACCAGCACCCCGCACCGATCGACCCGAACTTCACCGGGGCCGGTCGCACGCTGACCGACGGCGACGGCAACTACACCTTCACCACGATCAAGCCCGGGCCCTACCCGTGGAAGAACCACCGCAACGCCTGGCGTCCGGCGCACATCCACTTCTCCCTGTTCGGGCAGGAGTTCACCCAGCGGATGATCACCCAGATGTACTTCCCCGGTGACCCGCTGTTCTCCCTCGACCCGATCTATCAGTCGATCGTCGACCCCAAGGCGCGCGACCGGCTGGTGGCGTCCTACGACCACGACGTGACCCAGCACGAGTGGGCGACCGGCTATCGGTGGGACATTGTCCTCACCGGCTCGCACCGCACGCCCATGGAAGAAGAGGAGGACCATTCATGACCACCGAGGTCGTCCTGCCCGCCACACCGGGTCAGACCGTGGGCCCGTTCTACGGCTACGCGCTCCCCTACCCCGGCGACAACGAGCTCGTCCCGACAGGACATCGCGACGCGATCCGGCTGCACGGGACGGTGTACGACGGCGCGGGCGACCCGGTCCCCGACGCGCTGATCGAGATCTGGCAGACCGACGCCGGTGGTGAGGTGTCGCGCGCCGAGGGCTCACTGGATCGCGACGGCTGGACCTTCACCGGCTTCGGCAGGGCAGCGGTCGACGGAGTCGGCCACTACACCTTCACCACCGTGCGACCCGGTCCCAGGGAGGCCGGAGCACCGGCCTTCTTCGCGATGACGATCTTCGCGCGCGGGCTTCTGAACCGGTTGTTCACGCGGGTCTACCTGCCCGAGGACGGCGACGCCCTCGCCTCCGACACGTTGCTCGGATCTCTTCCGGAGGACCGTCGCGCGACCCTCGTCGCGACGGCCGACGAGCACGGCTACCGCTTCGACGTCCGGTTCCAGGGCGACGGCGAGACCGTCTTCCTGGCCTTCCCGGGATCCTGATGACCGACCTCTTCTGGCCCGGCGACGAACGGGCCGAGCAGATCTTCGCCCCGACGAGCGTCCTGGGCGCCCTGGTGAAGATCGAGGAGGAGTGGCTGAGCACCCTCGTCGACGGAGGAGTCGCGCCCGCCTCGGCGCGAGCGGGCGTGCACAGGCTCGCCGGGAGGCGAGACGTCGAGCAGGTCTCCCTGGGGGCCGAGGCCAGTGGCAACCCCGTCGTACCCCTGCTGTCCCTGCTGCGCGAGCGCCTCGGCGAGACCGACGCCGACGCTGCCCGGTGGCTGCACCGCGGGTTGACCAGCCAGGACGTGCTGGACACCGCACTGGTGATGAGCGCTCGGGACACGACCAGACGACTGGTCGCCGAGCTCGACGCGCAGGTCGAGGCGATGGTGCGGCTCGCGGACCGGCACCGGGACCACCTGATGGCCGGCCGCACACTCACCCAGCACGCCGTGCCGATCACCTTCGGCCTGAAGGCGGCGCAGTGGCTGCAGGGCGTGCTCGACGCCCGCGACGACCTTCGCGCCCTGCACTTCCCGGTGCAGATCGGCGGCGCGGCGGGGACGTTGTCCGCGCTCAGTGAGCTCGCGGGCGATCCGGACGCCGCCCAGTTCCTGGCGGCCGACGTGGCCCGTCGACTCGACCTCGACCACGTGGTGCCCTGGCACACCAGCCGCGCCCCCTTCACGAGGTACGCCGACGCGCTGGTCCGCGCCACCGACGCGATGGGCCACATCGCCAACGACGTGCTCGTCCTGGCCCGGCCCGAGATCGCCGAGCTCGCGGAGCCGGTCGTCGACGGCCGGGGCGGGTCGTCGACCATGCCCCAGAAGGCCAACCCCGTGCTCTCGGTGCTGGTCCGCCGCGCCGCCCTGGCCGCTCCCGGCCTCGCGGCGCAGCTGCATCTCTCGGCAAGCGAGATGGTCGACGAGCGCGCCGACGGCAGCTGGCACCTCGAGTGGTCGACGCTGGCCACGCTGTCTCGCCGCTCGCTCGTCGCCGCCTCCCAGACCACCGAGCTCCTCGAGGGTCTGCACGTCGACACCGGCAGGATGGCTGCCGTGGTCAAGCAGCAGACCTCAGCCCTGCTGGCCGAGCACCGCAGCCTCGCCGCGCTGACGGACTCGCAGCGTGAGAGCGACTTCGACGCGGGCCACTACCTGGGCGCCACCGGCGCCTTCATCGACCAGATCATCGCGCGTGCCACCGAGCAGGAGAACCCGTGACCGTTCCCGCCATCACCGCCGTGCGGCTCACCGGCGCCGCCCACCGCGCCCAGCTCCCGCTCCTGGTCCTCGGCCCCTCGCTCGGGACCTCGGCGGCGACGCTGTGGACCGACTGCGCTGCCGGCCTCACCGACGTCTTCGACGTCGTGGCCTGGGACCTGCCCGGTCACGGCTACAACCACTCCGTTCCCGACGAGTCCTTCACGATGGCCGAGCTGGCCGACGGCGTGCTGCACGTGGTGGAGGAGATCCTCGCCCAGCGCGACGAGCTGGGCCGACCCTTCGCCTACGCCGGCGACTCCGTCGGCGGCTGTGTCGGACTGCAGCTGCTGCTCGACCACCCGACCCGGGTGTCCTGCGCCGTGCTGCTCTGCACGGGCGCGAGGATCGGTGACGCCAACGTCTGGGGCGGTCGGGTCGGCCAGGTCAGCGTGTCTGGCACCTCGGTGCTCGTGTCCGCGTCCGCCGACCGCTGGTTCGCCCCCGGATTCCTCGACCGTCGCCCCGACACAGGGTCGGCACTGCTCCACGCGCTGCAGGACACCGACGACCAGGGCTACATCCAGGTCTGCGAGGCGCTCGCGGACTTCGACGTGCGCGACCGGCTCGGGGAGATCGAGGCGCCTGTCCTCGCCGTGGCGGGGTCCGCCGACGCAGTGACCCCCGTCGGGAACCACCAGCAGATCGCCGACGGGGTCCGTCGCGGCCGGCTGGTCGTGCTCGACGGCGTCGCACACCTGGCCCCCGCCGAGGCACCCGGCGAGGTCGCCCGGCTGATCCGCCAGCACGTGCTCGGCGAGCCCGAGCCCGGCGAGCCCTCGGGCATCGGCGAACGCTACGACGCCGGCATGGCCGTGCGCCGCGAGGTGCTGGGCGACGCCCACGTCGATCGCGCCACCGCCAACGCCACCGACTTCACCCGTGACTTCCAGGAGTTCATCACCGACTACGCCTGGGGTGGCGTCTGGACCCGGCCCGGCCTCGACCGTCGCAGCCGCTCGCTGATCACGCTCACGGCGCTGATCGCGCGAGGGCACCACGAGGAGCTCGCCATGCACGTGCGGGCTGCTCGCACCAACGGCCTGACCGATGACGAGATCAAGGAGCTGATCTTGCAGAGCGCGATCTATTGCGGGGTCCCGGACGCGAACACCGCCTTCCGGATCGCCCAGCGCGTGCTCGACGAGCTCGACTCCCCCACTGAAGGAGAAGCATGAGCGAGGCGTTCCTCTACGACGCAGTCCGCACCCCGTTCGGCAAGTTCAACGGCGGCCTGGCCGGCGTACGCCCCGACGACCTGGCCGCGGTCGTCCTCGGCGCCGTCCGGGAACGGACCCCGGAGCTGGACCCCGGGACCGTCGACGAGGTGATCCTCGGCAACGCCAACGGCGCCGGCGAGGAGAACCGCAACGTCGCGCGGATGGCGAGCCTGCTGGCCGGCTTCCCCGTGTCGGTGCCCGGCTCGACCGTCAACCGGCTCTGTGGGTCGTCGCTCGACGCCGCCATGGCCGGCTCGAGGATGATCGAGACCGGTGACGCCGACATCGTGCTCACCGGGGGCGTCGAGTCGATGACCCGGGCGCCCTGGGTGCTGCCCAAGCCCGCACGCGGCTTCCCCGCCGGCAACCTCGAGGCGGTCTCCACCACCCTCGGCTGGCGCCTGGTCAACCCCCACATGCCCGAGGAGTGGACGGTCTCGCTCGGCGAGGCCAACGAGCAGCTCCAGGAGAAGTACGACGTGGCCCGTGAGCGGCAGGACGCCTTCGCGGCCCGCTCGCACGATCTCGCCGACCGCGCCTGGACCGACGGCTTCTACGACGACCTCGTCGTCACCGTCCCCGACACCGACGTGACCCGCGACGAGTCGGTGCGACCAGGCTCGAGCGTGGAGTCGCTGGGCAAGCTCAAGGCGTCGTTCCGCAAGGACGGCACCATCACCGCGGGCAACGCCTCGCCGCTCAGCGACGGCGCCTCCGCAGTCCTGCTGGGCTCGGAGCGCGCGACCTCTCTCGGGACCCCGCTGGCCCGCATCGCCGGCCGGGCCGCGCACGCCCTCGAGCCGCAACGCTTCGGCTACGCCCCGGTCGAGGCCGCCGAGAAGGCGCTGGCGCGCGCCGGCATCGGCTGGTCCGACGTCGGCGCCGTCGAGCTCAACGAGGCGTTCGCCGTGCAGTCCCTGGTCTGCGTCGACGCCTGGGGCATCGATCCCGAGATCGTCAACACGCGCGGCGGCGCCATCGCTGTGGGCCACCCGCTCGGAGCCTCCGGAGGCCGGATCCTCGGCACGCTCGCGAAGGTCATGCAGGTGGAGGGTCACCGCTGGGGCGTGGCGGCCATCTGCATCGGCGTCGGCCAGGGCCTGGCTGTCGTGCTGGAGAACGCGAGGTGACCGAGACCCACGAGGGGTCCTCGGCCGCTGACGATGCCGTCGCGGACATCCCCGACGGCGCAACCGTGCTGATCGGCGGCTTCGGCACGGCGGGCCAGCCGATGGAGCTGATCGACGCGCTCCGCAGGCACGGAGCCTGCGACCTCACGGTGGTCAACAACAACGCCGGCAACGGCGACCACGGCCTCGCCGCACTGCTCAAGACCGGCAACGTGCGCAAGATCATCTGCTCCTTCCCGAGGCAGAGCGACTCGTGGGTCTTCGACGACCTCTACCGCAGCGGGCGGATCGAGCTCGAGGTGGTCCCCCAGGGCAACCTGGCCGAACGCATGCGCGCCGCGGGTGCCGGCATCGGCGCCTTCTTCGGTCCGACGGGCGTCGGCACTCCCCTGGCCGAGGGCAAGGAGGAGCGCACGATCGACGGGCGCGACTACGTCCTCGAGTACCCCCTGCGCGGCGACTACGCGCTGATCAAGGCCCATCGGGCCGACCGGATGGGCAACCTCGTCTATCGCAAGACGGCCCGCAACTTCGGCCCGGTGATGGCGACCGCGGCGACCACGACGATCGCCCAGGTCACCGAGGTCGTCGAGACCGGCGACCTCGATCCTGAAGTGGTCGTGACACCGAGCATCTACGTCGACCGGGTGGTGGTGACCTCATGAGCGACCCGCTCAGCAAGACTCCGCTGTCGAAGACTCCGCTGTCGAAGGACGAAATCGCCAAGCTGATCGCCGCCGACATCCCCAACGGCTCGTTCGTCAACCTCGGCATCGGTCAGCCAACGCTGGTGGCCGACCACCTCGACCTCGAGAAGGGCGTGGTGCTGCACACCGAGAACGGCATGCTCGGCATGGGGCGGGCGGCCACCGAGGACGAGGCCGATCCCGACCTGATCAACGCCGGGAAGGTGCCCGTGGTCGAGACCCCGGGGGCGTCGTACTTCCACCACGCCGACTCGTTCGCGATGATGCGCGGAGGCCACCTGGACGTCTGTGTCCTCGGCGCCTTCCAGGTCTCGGTCACCGGCGACCTGGCCAACTGGCACACCGGCGCGAAGGACGCGATCCCGGCGGTGGGTGGAGCCATGGACCTCGCCATCGGGGCCAGGGACGTCTTCGTGATGATGACGCTCTTCGGCAAGGACGGTGCCTCCAAGCTGGTCCCCGAGTGCACCTATCCGCTCACGGGCGTCGCCTGCGTCAGCCGGGTCTACACCGACCACGGCGTCTTCGAGATCCAGCAGGACGGCGTGCGTGCCCGCGAGACCTACGGCGCCTCGCTCGACGAGCTCCGCGAGCGCACCGGGATCGACCTGCGCGACTGAGGGCAGGGGCTGCTCATGGGCCCGGCCTTCTCGGGACCAAGGCCCCTGTCGACGGCGGCCCCGCGGGTGCAGGCTCGGCAGCAGTCGTCGACACCTGAGAGGCACCCAGCGTGAGTACCTACGTGCGTGACTTCGCCGAAGGCGATCGGTCCCAGGCCGATCTGCTGGGGGGCAAGGGCGCGAACCTGGCCGAGATGAGCCGTCTGGGACTGCCGGTCCCCCCGGGCTTCACCATCACCACGGAGGCGTGCCGCGCCTACCTCCGCGACGGTGAGGCCCCGGAGAGCCTCCAGAGCGAGCTGGGAGAGCATCTCGAACGCCTGGAGCAGCACATGGGTCGACGGCTGGGTGACGAGTGGGATCCCCTGCTGGTCTCGGTCCGCAGCGGCTCGAAGTTCTCGATGCCGGGCATGATGGAGACCGTCCTGGACGTGGGCCTCAACGACGAGTCGGTGCGCGGCCTGGCCCGGCACGGTGGCGAGCGTTTCGCCCTCGACTCCTATCGTCGCCTGATCCAGATGTTCGGGAGCACGGTGCTCGGCATCGACCCGAAGGTGTTCGCCACCGCGCTCGCCGACCTCAAGCAGTCCCGCTCGCGTGCCGACGACGGCGGTCTCGACAGCGACGACCTCCGCGAGCTCGTATGGACCTATCAGGCACTCGTCCAGGAGCACGCCGGGCGATCGTTCCCGCAGGATCCCCGCGAGCAGCTCGACCTCGCCGTGCGTGCGGTCTTCGACTCCTGGCACACGCCGCGGGCCGCGTTCTACCGGCAGCGCGAGCACATCCCGGAGGACCTCGGCACGGCCGTGAACGTGCAGGTGATGGTCTTCGGGAACCGCGGCTGCAACTCCGGCTCCGGAGTGGCCTTCACCCGCGACCCGGCCACCGGCGCGTCCGGGGTGTACGGCGACTACCTGCAGCACGCCCAGGGCGAGGACGTCGTCTCGGGGATCCGGAACACGATCCCGCTCAGCGACCTCGCCGAGATCGACAAGGCTGCCTACGACGAGCTGATCGAGTACATGGCCACCTTGGAGCGGCACTACCGGGACATGTGCGACATCGAGTTCACGATCGAGGACTCCAAGCTGTGGATGCTGCAGACCCGTGTGGGCAAGCGGACGCCCGAGGCTGCGTTCCGGATCGCCCACACCATGGTCGGCGAAGGGGTCCTGAGCCTCGACGAGGCGTTGCCACGCGTGACCGGCGCCCAGCTGATGCGACTGATGTTCCCGCGCTTCGACGAGCAGGCGGAGCGTGACCGCCTCACCGTCGGGGTGAGCGCCTCTCCCGGCGCCGCCGTGGGTCGGCTCGTGCTGGACGCCGCGACGGCCGTGGAGTGGAGCGAGCGCGGCGAGGACGTGATCCTGGTCCGTGAGGAGACCAACCCCGACGACCTGCACGGGCTGGCCGCCGCCCGAGGCACCCTGACCAGCCGTGGCGGCAAGACCTCGCACGCGGCCGTGGTCGCCCGTGGGATGGGCCGACCCTGCGTGTGCGGTGCGGAAGCCCTGCTGGTCGACCCGGTCCGTCGCCGGGTCGAGGTGCGCGGCGGCCGGGTGCTGCAGGAAGGTGACGTCATCTCCCTCGACGGCACCACCGGAGAGGTCTTCGCCGGAGCCGTTCCGGTCGTGGACTCCGCCGTGGTGAGCTACTTCGAGGGCAAGCAGGTGGACGACCCGGTGGTCGACGCCGTCGCAGCCCTCCTCCAGCACGCCGACTCCGTACGCCGGATGGCCGTGCACGCCAATGCCGACACCCCCGAGGACGCAGCACGTGCCCGCCGGTTCGGCGCCCAGGGCATCGGGCTGTGCCGCACCGAGCACATGTTCCTCGGTGACCGCCGCGTGCTCGTGGAGAACCTGGTGCTGGCCACCGACGAGGAGGCCCGTGACGCTGCCCTCGCCGAGATGCTTCCGCTGCAGCGGGGCGACTTCACCGAGATCCTCGCTGAGATGGACGGACTGCCGGTCACGATCAGGCTGATCGACCCGCCGCTGCACGAGTTCCTGCCCGACCTGACGGCCCTCTCGGTCGAGGTGGCCCTGCTGGAAGAGCGCGGTCAGCAAGATCCCGACCGGCGGCGACTGCTGGCCGCCGTGCGCGCAGTCCACCAGCAGAACCCGATGATGGGCCTTCGTGGCGTGCGGCTCGGCATGGTCGTCCCCGGGCTCGTGGCGATGCAGGCGCGCGCGATCCTCGAGGCGGCTGCCGACCGGATCGAGGCGGGTGGCGACCCCCACCCGGAGATCATGGTGCCGCTGGTGTCCACGGTGGGCGAGCTGGCCGCCATGCGCGAGGTGCTGACCGGCGTCGCCGAGCAGGTCGAGTCCGCACGAGGGTTCGCCGTCCCCCACCGGGTCGGCACGATGATCGAGGTGCCTCGCGCCGCGCTGACGGCCGACCAGATCGCGACCCAGGCCGACTTCTTCTCCTTCGGCACCAACGACCTCACCCAGATGACGTGGAGCTTCTCCCGGGACGACGTCGAGGCAGCGATCTTCCCGGCGTACTTCAACCGGCGGATCTTCTCGGTCTCGCCCTTCGAGTCGCTGGACACCGAGGGAGTCGGCGCGCTGGTCACGACGGCCGTGGCCAAGGGACGCGGGACACGTCCGGACCTGACTCTCGGTGTCTGCGGCGAGCACGGGGGCGACCCCGACTCGATCCACTTCTTCGAGGCTGCCGGGCTCGACTACGTCTCGTGCTCACCGTTCCGTCTGCCGGTGGCGAGGCTGGAGTCGGCGCGAGCCCTGCTCGCTCAGTGCTCGAGGTAGGTTGCCGCCATGTCCAGCTCGCCGTGGCCGGCGTCGACCGCGCGCGCCAGGTGCGCCCGGACCCCCGGGATCAGGCCGAGATCGGTGCCCGCCTCGGCGGCGGCCTCGATGATCAGGTCCACGTCCTTCAGGGCTCCCGACAACGTGAAGGCCGGGTCGTAGCGGCCCGCGAGCATGTTCGCGCCCTTGAGCTGCACGTAGGGCGCATCCATCGCGCCGCCCTTGACGGCGTCGAGGAACAGGGCGGGGTCCAGGCCCAGGTCGCGCGCGAGCGTCAGTGAGTCGGCGATGCCCTCCAGCACGGTGGCGACCCACGCGTTGGCGACGAGCTTGAGCCGCTGACCGGCACCCGCCTCGCCGACCCAGAGCGTGCGGCTGCCGATGGCGTCGAAGACGGGCGCCAGCGACTCCTTCACCTCGTCCGGACCAGAGGCGAGCACGACCAGCGCGCCGTCCTCGGCCGGTTTCCGGGTGCCGAGCACGGGCGCGTCGACGTAGGTGAGCCCGAGGTCGGTGGCGAGTTCCGCGAACCGCTCCGAGGCAGCCACGCCCACGGTGCTCTGCTGCAGCCACACCGCCCGCTCCGCGAAGTGGCCGCGACCCGCCTCGATCGTCTCGGCCACGCTGTCGGTGTCCCAGAGCATCGTGATCACGACGTCGGCTCCCGCCACTGCCTCGGCGACGCTGTCGGCGACTGTCGCCACGTCGGCGAGCGGTTCGGCGCGCTCCCGGGTGCGGTTCCAGACGCCGACCGGAAGGCCCGCCTGCGCGAGGTTGCGGGTCATGCCGGCGCCCATGATGCCGGTGCCGAGCAGGGCGATGGTGGGTTCAGGTGTCATGCTCCGACCGTACCGATCAAGCGCTCGGAGCCCTGATGCTGGCTGCGAGGTGTGTCAGGCACCGCTCGCGGGTACGAAAGACCCAGAGTCAGGAGGCGCCCGTGACCCGAGCCCAGACCGTCGCGCTCATCCTGCTCGGAGTCCTCTTCCTGATCGCCGTGGTGATCCTGACGCTCCAGGTGCTCGGCGGCTCCGGCGGCTTCGACCTGGACGAGCTCCCCGGATAGGAGGGGCACACCGAGTCCGCCGGCCCTGCGACGGGCGGGGAGCGGTGCCACGCCTCCACGAACTGTCACCCCGAGCAGTCACGATGGAGCGATGACGACCTATTCCGGCACCAGGGAGTTCGAGAACGCGAGCTTCGTCAAGACGAGCTTCAAGGGCGCCACCTTGCGGTTCTCCGACGTCAGCGGTGTGACGATGCGCAGCGTCGACGTGGACGGACTCGACATCGACAGCCACGACCTGTTCCTCGGCAGCCTCTTCGTCAACGGGGTCGACGTGGTCCCGCTCGTGGAGGCTGAGCTCAACCGTCAGTTCCCGGGTCGCGAGCTGCAGAAGGCAGAGACGCCACCAGGCCTGCGCGAAGGCTGGGTCGCGGTGCAGGCGGCGTGGCAGACGACGGTGACGCAGACGCCGCCGGAGCTGGTGGACGCCCATGTCGAGGACGAATGGTCCCTGGCCGAGACCCTGCGCCACCTGGTCCTGGCAACCGACGCCTGGCTCCGCGGAGGGATCCAGGGGATGCCGCAGCCGTTCCACGAGATCGGCCAGATCTTCACCGGGGCCGGCGAGATGGGCTTCGACATGTCGATCTTCCGGACGGAGGCGCCGGCCTTCGACGAGATCCTCACGGTGCGCGCCGAACGGCAGCAGCTGGTGACCGACTTCCTGGCCACCGCCACTCCCGAGCTGCTGGCGGAGGAGCGCGAGAACCCGTGGGGCGGTGGTGACTGGCATCCCAGCGTCGGTGACTGCCTGCGCGTGATCCTGGAGGAGGAGTGGGCGCACCTGCGCTACGTCCGACGGGATCTCGCTCTCCTCGGTTGAGCCCGCGTGCCGGCCGGAACCGCGACGTGACCGCACCCTCAGACCGTCGGGCGGATCTCGTCCTCCAGCGCCTCGATCAGCCGCTTGATCGCGGGCCGGCGCGAGGTGGGCTCGCGATAGACCACCACGAACCGTCGGGTGGGGACCTCGCCACGCAACGGGACCACTCGGACGGTGTCGGGCAGGGTCGGGCGACCCAGCCTCGGCAGCAGGCCGACGCAGAGCCCGGCGGCCACCAGCTCCACCTGGGAGGCGTACTCCTCGGCCCGGAAGTAGACGCGCGGGGTCTTGGTGGCACCGTTGAGCATGTTGATGATCCAGCGGGTGCAGATGCTGTCCGAGACATCGGTCACCCACACGTCTCCGACAGTCTGGGAGAGGTCGACGGAGGTCTGCTCGGCCAGCCGATGGGCCGCCGGGACGACCAGGTCGACCGGGTCGTCGGCCAGGTGCACGGTCTCGAGCCCCGCGGCGAACGTGATCCTGTCGCCGGCCCAGTCGTGCACCAGCGCGACGTCCACGTAGCCGCCGGTCACGGCGTCCAGCCCGGGCTCGGGCGCCAGCTCCCTGAGCTGGATCCGCAGCTCGGGCGCCGCCTCGGCCAGGGCTCCGAGTGCGGGCGCTGCCACGCCACGGATGGCTGACGGGAAGCACGCGAGACGCAGCGTCCCGGTGAGCCCGCCGGTGCGTTCCTCGAGCTGACCTCGCGCCACCTCGCGCGCCTCCTCGATGGAGACCGCGGCCTCGACCAGGACCAGGGCGGCGTCGGTGAGCACGACTCCCCGTCCGGCGGGTTCGAGCAGCGTCACTCCCACCTCGCGTTCGAGCTTCCCGATCTGCTGGCTGACGGCCGAGGAGGTGTAGCCGAGCTCCCGCGCCGCCGCACCCACCGAGCCGCGCCGATGCACGGCGTGGAGGAAGACCAGTCGCGAGAGCTCGAACATGTAGCAACCCTAACCAGTCGTGCGCACTGATCGGCACTTGTCCTTACTGGTGGCGGCCCCGGACGATGGGTCCATGACAGCACTCGCACCCCGGCCCTGGCTTCCCGAGCACAGCGCGGCGTACGTCCGCTCGCTCGCCGCGGCCACCGCGGACGCCTCAGGCCCCGACGTGCTCGCCGAGCTCGATCGCTTGGTCGACCAGAACCACCAGATCCACGACCGGGACTGCGTGAACCTCAACCCTGCGACCAACATCATGAACCCCCGCGCCGAGGCGATGCTGTCGGCCGGGCTCGGCTCGCGGCCCTCGCTGGGCTACCCCGGGGACAAGTACGAGATGGGCCTGGAGGCCATCGAGCAGATCGAGGTGATGGCCGCAGAGCTGGCAGCCGAGGTGTTCGATGCGGAGTACGCCGAGATCCGGGTGCCGTCCGGTGCGATCGCCAACCTCTACGCCTTCATGTCGACCTGTGAGCCGGGCGACACGATCATCGCGCCGCCCGCCAGCATCGGGGGTCACGTCACCCACCACCTCGGCGGCTCCGCCGGGATGTATCGCCTGAACACGATCCCCGCGCCCGTGGACGCCGACCGGTTCACCGTGGACGTGGACGCCCTGCGCGTGCTGGCCCACCAGCACCGTCCGAAGATGATCACCATCGGCGCCAGCATCAACCTCTATCCCCACCCCGTGGGCACGCTTCGTGAGATCGCCGACGAGGTCGGAGCCGTCCTGCTCTTCGACGCCGCCCACCTGTGCGGCCTGATCGCCGGAGGGGCCTGGCCGAACCCGTTGGAGCAGGGTGCGCACCTGATGACCATGAGCACCTACAAGAGCCTCGGCGGCCCTCCCGGAGGCCTGATCGTCACCAACGAGCCGGCGATCGCCCAACGACTCGACGCCATCGCCTATCCCGGGCTGACCGCGAACTTCGACGCCGGCAAGGCCGCCGCGCTGGCCGTGACCATGCTCGACTGGAAGGCAACCGGCAAGGAGTACGCCGCGACCATGGTCGAGACCGCCGCCGAGCTCGCAGCCGGTCTCGAGGAGCGAGGGCTGCCGGTGTTCCACGGCATCGACGGCCCCACCCGTTCCCACCAGTTCGCCCTGAAGGCGCACCCGTGGGGTGGCGGCCAGCGCGCCGCGAAGCAGCTGCGCCTGGCAAACCTGCTGGCCTGCGGCATCGGGCTCCCGGTGGAAGCCGTGGACGGCGACGTCAACGGGCTCCGCATCGGCACCCCCGAGCTGGTCCGACTGGGCATGAAGCCCCACGACATGGACGAGCTGGCATCCCTGATCGCCGACGGCCTGGCCAGCGACGCCGATCTTTCAGACGTCGCCGCCCGGGTGACGGGCTGGCGCGCGCAGTTCTCCGGGGTGCACTTCACCGCCTAGTGAGGTTCGGTCCCTTTGAGCCTCTTCGAGGGCGGCATGCGTGAAACGTCAGGAGAGTTGGGGCCGCGACCTCCATCCCTGGCACAGAGGCGGAAGTCAGCTCACCCGACCTCGTGGCGGCCAAGAGCAGGTGATCTCCGCCCTGAGTGCCGGTTGATCAAACAGGTGATCAAGACGCTCCTTGATCAACCGTTCGATCAACGGGTCACCCAGGTCAACAAGGTTGTTCGTGATGGCACGCGACCATCCCGGTCCGCACCCTGTCGATCATGCCGAGGATCGCGGCTGGGCGTTGGGGCCCCGTGGTCCGCGCCGACAGAGCAGGTGGTTGTCCTCGCCACCCGTCACGGCCCCGAGCCGGGGCACGGCTCAGCTCCTCATCGCCCTAGCACTCGGGCTCGAAGGCCGCAGGGTCGGCGCAGTACTCGTGCACGGCCTGGGCGAACCTGGCTGCCTGGAAGCCGTCGGCGTAACGGTGGTCGAACGTGGCCGTCAGGGTCAGCATCGGGCGGATCACGACCTGCCCGGCGACGGCGACCGGACGCTGGGTGATCGCCCCCACCAGGACGAGCACGGGCACGCGGTAGTAGCTCGCCAGCGGCGAGTAGGCGCGCGAGATCCCCCACATCCCGACCGAGGTGATCATCGCGCTGCCGAACGCCTGGCGTCGTACGCCGAGTGCGGGCAGGTCGAGGTTGAGGTCGGAGGTGAGCCAGGCACTCAGGTTCATCGCCGGGCGCAACAACCGAGGGGGCAGGAGGGCCAGCGTCTTCTTGGCCTTCCCGAAGGTCTCGTCGGACCCGTCCGAGATCGACTGCCTCGACGAACCGAGCTCATCGGCGATCTCCACCAGGGACTTCTCGTTGGCCCGCTCCACCTTGCAGCCGGTGAGCTCGCCTCCGTCCGCCGCGACGATGAAGAAGACATCGGTGGTCTCGCGCGCGTACTCCCGCCCGTGGGCGAGCCTGACCTTGAGGTCTGGCACGCAGTCGAGCCCGTGGGCCACGGCACGACCGACGGCGTGGGTGACCGTCGCGTGCGAGCCCGTGCGCTCACGCAGGTGGTCGAGATGCCCCAGCAGGTTGCCGGCGTCGATCTCGAGGTCGCCGTAGAACTGCGGGTCGTTGGGCGCTCCCCAGAACGAACCGGCGAGCTTGCGCCAACCGTGCAGCCTGCGGCCGCGCGTTCTCGTCCTCGTCGTCCCCGTCGTCCTGGGCGGGCTCTGCAGTCTCGGTGTCACTCTCACAGGCTGCTGGCCCTGGACCCCCTGGTGCAGGGCCAAAGGTCACCGGCCCTGTGGGCGCATCCGGCGCGCTAGGCGATGACCGCGTCGATCGTCTTCTTCAGCGCACTCGGCTGCGAGGGCCGCTTGGGCGCCTTCTTCTTCGCCTCGAGCATCTCGGCACCGAGGTCCTGGAGCGCCTTGCGACCGAGGCCCTCGCGCACCTTGGGGAACCACTCCTCCTCTTCCTCCTCGATGTGGTGCTCGACGTTCTCGATGAGGACCGTGGTCTTGGCCGTGAAGCGCTCGTGGTCGGGCTTCATCATCGAGAGCTCCATCACCAGAACGTCGGCGACGTGGTGCTCCTCGTAGGACTCCAGCACGTCGTCCTCGACCTCGGGGAGCAGCGCGCGCACCCGGGGGTACATGACCTCGTTCTCGATGTAGGTGTGCACCGTCAGCAGCTCGATCATCCGGTCGACGAGCTTGCCCTTGGTGACAACGGCGTTCTCGCCCGCCTTCTTGAAGTCGCGGAAGGTCTTGCGGATCTCCTTGTGGTCGTTCTTGAGCAGCACGATGGCATCGGTGGACATGGGTTCTCCTCGGGGTCGGCCACCCCGGTACCCCCTCGCTGCGGCTCGACACCCCGCGATCGATCAGCAACCCGCCTGCTGCCGGGCGGCGAGCGCCTCCATGGGGCTCCGCCTGGAGATCGACGGCGTGCTGGTGTCGTGGGCGGTGCCGAAGGGTCCGTCGCTCGATCCGGCCGTGAAGCGCCTGGCGCACCGGGTCGAGGACCACCAGCTCGACCACATCGACTTCGAGGGTCGACTGGGCGAGGGGTACGGCGCGTTCGCGCTCACCCGCACCAGGATGGGCGGCGACGAGGCCAACTGGCTGCTGGTCAAGGTCAGCGGCGGGGGCGCCGACAAGCGACGCGTGCCCACGCAGACGCAGAACGAGTCCGTGCTCAGCGGTTGGACCAACGAGGACTTGGAGGCCGGCTGACCTGTTGCGTCAGGCCCGCAGCTTGCGCAACCGCTCCCCTGCCTTGTCCAGCCCCTGGGCGCGTCGCCGCAGACCCTTCCACGGGTCACCCGAACGTCTCAGCCGTCGGCCGATCGACCGGATCGTGTACTGGTCCGGCTTCACGCGGGAGAGCTCCTCCCAGCCGATCGGGGCGGAGACCGGCGCCCGCGGACGCGCTCGCACGGCGTACGGCGGGACGGCGGTCTGCCCGTAGCCGTTGCGCTGCACGTCGATCAGCACCCGGTCACCGCGCCTGTCCTTGCGGGCCTCGAGGGTGAGCAGGTCGGGCTCCCGCTCGACGAGCACCTCGGCCGTCGCCCGGGCGAACGCACGCACCTCGTCGAAGGTCCACTTCCGTCGCAGCGGCACCAGCACGTGGTAGCCGCGTGAACCGGTGGTCTTCAGGTAGGTGGTGAGACCGAGGTCGTCCAGCAGGTCACCCACGAGCCGGGTGGCCCGGCGTACGGGCGCCAGACCGGGGACCGACGGGTCGAGGTCGAAGACGAGCTGGTCGGGATGGTCGAGGTCGTCACTGGTGCTCAGCCAGGTGTGCGGGGTGATGCAGGCCTGGTTGGCGAGATAGACGAGGCTGCGCTCGTCGTCCGCGACGACCTGGTGCTGGTCGCCGCCGACGGTGCTCACCTCGACCGTGTCGACGAACTCGGGGAAGTGACCCGGCAGCTTCTTCTCGAAGAACGAAGACCCGTCGATGCCGTCGGGGAACCGCTGCATGTTGACCGGCCGACCCCGCAGGAAGGGCACCATGGCCGGCGCGACGCCTGCGTAGTAGCTGGCCAGGTCGAGCTTCGTGACCGCGGCCGCGGGACCGGAGGCCGGGATCAGCTCCTTCTCCGGCTTCGAGATCTCCACGCCCGAGACCAGCCGTTCGTCGCTCATGGTCCTTCACCCCCGAATCCACTCTCAGACGATCAACGAGTGGGCACTCCAAGAGATACCCGACCGGTGGTGAGGACTCACATCTCCTCGTGGGAGTCGGGGTCGCCGCCGAACAGTCGCCCGTCGGCCTCCCCCAGCGCCGTGATCGCGTCGACCTCCTCGTCGGTGAGCTCGAACCCGAACAGGTCGAGGTTCTGGCGCTGCCG
The DNA here is from genome assembly GCA_963843075.1 of uncultured Actinomycetota bacterium. Taxonomy (GTDB): domain Bacteria; phylum Actinomycetota; class Actinomycetes; order Propionibacteriales; family Nocardioidaceae; genus Marmoricola. Next base: position 368,391 of record CAWJJD010000002.1, read on the forward strand.
CTCGGTGTTGGCGGACTTGGGGATCGGCAACGACCCGACCTGGACGTGCCAGCGGAGGATCACCTGGCCAGGAGTGACGCCGAGCCTGCTCGCCGCTCGAGTGACGGGCTCTTCCTCGAGCGGCGCACTGCGCTTGCCCATGGGGCTCCAGGCCTCGGTGCGGATGCCGAGCCGCTCGTGGACGGCGCGCATCCCTGCCTGCGGGAAGCGCGGGTGCAGCTCGATCTGGTTGACGGCGGGGGTCACACCGCTGTCCTCGATGATCCGGGTCAGGTGCGCCTCGGTGAAGTTGGAGACGCCGATCGACCGGACGAGACCCTCGCGCTGCAGGTCGACGAGGGCACGCCAGGCCTCGACGTACTTGTCGACGCTCGGGTTGGGCCAGTGGATGAGGTGCAGGTCGACATGGTCGAGACCCAGTCGCTCCAGGGAGGAGCGCACGGACGCGATCGCGTCGTCGTAGGCGTGGTGGCGTCCGGGCAGCTTGCTCGCGATCCGGACCTCGTCACGGGCCAGGCCCGAGCGCCGGAACGCCTCCCCGACCTCGGTCTCGTTCTCGTAGTTCACGGCCGTGTCGAGCAGCCGGTAGCCGACCTCGAGCGCGCCCTGGATCGCCGCGATCCCGTCGTCGCCCTTGAGCGGATAGGTGCCGAAGCCGACCGCGGGCAGGGTGTGTCCGTCGTTCAGCGTGTACGTCGGGACGGTCGTGTGCTCAGCCATGCACCCACTCTTTCAGGTGATGGGTCACGCGTCGTGAGCGGCGGGTCAGCTCACTCGCTCGAGGAGAACGCGGCGTCGAAGGCCGCCTCGGGTGGGTCGAACGCCAGCGAGCGCACGAACTCCAACGCCTCGGGCGCGCCGCGCAGCCGGTCCATGCCTGCGTCCTCCCACTCGACCGAGATCGGCCCCTCGTAGCCGATGGTGTTGAGCATGCGGAAGCATCGCTCCCAGGGCACGTCGCCGTGGCCGGTGGAGACGAAGTCCCAGCCGCGACGAGGGTCCGCCCAGGCCAGGTGCGAGCCGAGTCGTCCGTTGCGGCCGTTGCCGACCTGGAGCTTGGTGTCCTTGCAGTCGACGTGGAAGATGCGGTCGCGGAAGTCCCAGAGGAACGACACCGGGTCGAGGTCCTGCCAGACGAAGTGGGACGGGTCCCAGTTCAGGCCGAACGACTCCCGGTGGCCGATGGCCTCGAGGGTGCGCACGGTCGTCCAGTAGTCGTAGGCGACCTCCGAGGGGTGGACCTCGTGGGCGAAGCGCACCCCCTCCTCGTCGAAGACGTCGAGGATCGGGTTCCACCGGTCGGCGAAGTCCTGGTAGCCGGCATCGACCATCTCCTGGGTGGCGGGCGGGAACATGGCGACGTACTTCCAGATCGAGGACCCGGTGAAGCCCACCACTGTGTCGACGCCCAGCCGTCGGGCGGCGCGCGCGGTCATCTTCATCTCCTCGGCGGCCCGCTCGCGCACCCCTTCGGCGTCCCCGTCACCCCACACGCGGCTCGACAAGATGCCGTGGTGCCGCTCGTCGATGGGGTCGTCGCACACGGCCTGACCGCTGAGGTGGTTGGAGATCGTCCACACCGACAGGTCGTACTTCGCGAGCACGGCCTGCTTGGCAGCCAGGTAGGCGTCGTCCTCGACCGCCTGCCGGACGTCGAGGTGGTCGCCCCAGCAGGCGATCTCGAGGCCGTCGTACCCCCACCCGGACGCCAGTCGGCAGACCTCCTCGAAGGGCAGGTCGGCCCACTGGCCGGTGAACAGTGTGATTGGTCGTGTCATCTCTCGTCCTCTTGGTTGCGGCCGAAGCAACTTGTCTTTGTCAGTGGGCGCCGAGCAGGTGCTCGTCGCCTGCGGTCGTGGCCTGCCACGATCCGGCCGCGGAGCTCTGCTCCACGGCCGCCAGCACCCGCTGGACCTGCAGGCCGTCGGCGAACGACGGCAGTGGCTGCTCGCCCCGTCCGATCGCCGTCACGAGGTCGACCACCTGGTGGGTGAAGCCGTGCTCGTAGCCCAGTCCGTGGCCGGGCGGCCACCACGCGCCGACATAGGGGTGCTGCGGCTCGGTGACCAGGATCCGCCGGAAGCCGGCGGTCTCGCCCGGCTCCTCCGCGTCGAAGAGCTCGAGGACGTTCATGTCCTCGAAGTCGAAGGCGAGGCTCCCCCGCGACCCGTTGATCTCGATCCGGATGGCGTTCTTGCGCCCGGTCGCGAAGCGCGTGGCCTCGAACACCCCGACGGCGCCGCCCCCGAAGCGGGCCAGGAAGACGGCTGTGTCGTCGACCGTGACCTGGCCCATCTCCTGGCCCATCTCCTGGCCACCGCCGTTCACGGCCTCGCCACCCAGCAGTGACCCTGATCCGGCGGTCGCCACCGGGCGTTCGTGCACGAAGGTCTCCAGCAGGCCGTTGACCCTGACGATGCGGTCGCCGGTGATGTGCTGCGTCAGGTCGACGATGTGCGCCCCGATGTCACCCAGCGCACCCGAGCCTGCGGTCTCCTTCTCGAGCCGCCAGGTCATCGGGCCAGCCGGGTCGGCGAGCCAGTCCTGGAGGTACTGCGCCCGCACGTGCCGGATCTCGCCGATGCGCCCCTCCTCCACCAGCTTGCGGGCCAGGGCGATCGCCGGCGTGCGGCGGTAGGTGAACCCGACCATGGCGCGGACGCCGTGCTGGGCGGCGCGTTGGGCAGCCTCCGCCATCGCCTCCGCCTCCGCCACCGTGTTGGCGAGCGGCTTCTCGCACAAGACGTGCTTGCCCGCCTCGAGCGCCGCCACGGCGATCTCGGCGTGGGTGTTGCCCGGAGTGCAGATGTCGACGAGGTCGACGTCGTCGCGGGCGACCAGGCGGGTCCAGTCCGTCTCGACGGACTCCCAGCCGAGTCGGTCGGCCGCCTGCGCCACGCGAGCCGGGTCGCGGCCGCACAGGGCCAGCATCCTGGGGTCGAGGGGCAGGTCGAAGAAGTGCGGTGCGGTGCGCCAGGCCTGGGAGTGGGCGGCACCCATGAAGGCGTGCCCGACCATGCCGACGCCGAGCTCAGGGGCGTGCGGATCCATGCGATGTCCTTCGGTGGTGGTGGAGGGGGTGACCGGACCCGGTGTGTGAGGCCCGGTCACCCCCGGTCTGTCAGGACTGGAAGCAGAGATCCTTGTAGTCCTCCACGTTGTCCTTGGTGACCACCGGAGCGTTCAGCACCACACGCTTGGGCACCTCGACCTGCACCAGGTCCGAGAGCCCCTTGGACTGTGCGATCAGGCGTGCCAGCCGGATGCCGTCCGCGGCCTGGGTCGGCGGGTAGATGACCGTGGCGCCCATCTCACCGTCCTTGATCCACTGCATCGCGTTGCACGACCCGGCGCCACCGATGAAGGTGAACTCGTCGCGGTTGGCGTTGTCGAAGGCCGCCTTGACGCCGACGCCCTGGTCGTCGTCGTGGTTCCAGATGACGTCGATCTTGGGAGCGGCCTGCAGCAGGTTCGAGGCCACCTTCTCGCCCGACTCGACCGTGAACTCGGCCGCGACGCGGTTGTCGACGTTCTGTCCACAGCCCTTCAGCGCGTCCTTGAAGCCCTTCGAGCGGTCCTGGGTCAGCGGGAGCGCGTCGATGCCGGCGATCTCGGCGACGACTGCGTCCTTGATCCCCTTCTTCTCGATCACCTCGCACGCGTAGGTCCCGGCGGAGACGCCCATGCCGTAGTTGTCACCGAGGACGGTGGTGCGCGCGGCGAAGGGGGTCGAGAACTCGCGGTCGACGTTGACGACCGGGATGCCGGCCTCCATCGCCTTGGTGGCCACGTCGGTGAGGGCGGCGCCGTCGGTGGGGAGCAGGACGATGGCGTCGACCTTGTCGTTGATGAAGGTCTCGACCTGGCTGATCTGCTGGTTGGCGTCGTTGGTGCCCTCGGCGCTCTTCAGCTCGACGTCGGAGTACTTCTTGGCCTCCGCGAGTGCCGAGCTGTTGATGGCCGCGAGCCAGCCGTGGTCGGCGGCGGGGCCGGAGAACCCGATGACGACCTTCTTGCCCGGGTCGTCGTTGTTCGACGTGGCCTTGGTCTGGCTGCTGGCGCTCTTCCCCTCGTTGTCGGTGTCGTTGGTGTCGGTGCTGCAGGCGCTGGCGAGCAGCAGCCCGGCGGCCAGGGCTGCGCCGGTGACCAGCCTGAGCTGGCGGCGACGTGGGAGATGAGACATGACTGCTCCTTCTGGTGTGTCCGAGAACTGGGTTGTCGTCGTGGGATCTGGGTGTCGGCGCAGGGCGGGAGAGGGCGCGCTCGCTAGGTCCCCCCGGTGTTGCTGCGTTGCGCGAGCCGCTGCTGGAGCAGGACGGCGGCGACGATGATGATGCCCTTGGCGACCGACTGCGCCGAGCTGGACAGGTTGTTCAACGTGAACACGTTGGACAGGGTCGTGAAGATCAGCACGCCGAGGACCGTGCCGACGATGGTGCCCCGGCCACCGGAGAGCAGCGTGCCGCCGATCACCACCGCGGCGATGGCGTCGAGCTCGTAGAGGGTGCCGTGCGTCGACGAACCGGTCGTCGTACGGGCCACGATCATCACGGCCGCGATGCCGCAGCACACCCCGAGGATGGCGTAGAGCATGACCGTGTGCCGCTTGACGTTGACGCCGGCCAGCCGGGCGGCCTCGGGGTTGCCACCGACGGCGAACGTCCGGCGGCCGAAGGTGGTGCGGTTGAGCACGATCCAGCCGATCACGGCCACCAGCGCGAAGATGATGACCAGGAGCGGGATGCCGAGCACGTCGTGACGGAAGAAGTCGGTGAAGCCGGGGACGTTGACGATCTGGGTCCGTCGCTGGGCGATGATCTCGGCCAGGCCGCGGGCCGCGGCGAGCATCGCCAGCGTGGCGATGAACGGCACGACTCCGCCGTAGGCGATCAGCACGCCGTTGACCAGTCCGCAGCCGAGCCCGACGAGGAGGGCCACGATGACGATCAGGGTCCAGTGGTTGCCGCGGGCCAGCGACTGCGTCGCGAGGGTGGTCGACCACACCGATGACAGCGCGACGATCGCGCCCACGGACAGGTCGATGCCTCCGCCGGTGATCACGAAGGTCATCCCGACCGACACCACGCCGATGACCGAGGCGAGGCGCAGGATGGTCAGACCGTTGTCGATCGCTGGCGAACTGCTCGCCGGCCGTGGCGATCCCGACCAGGCACAGCACGAACAGCGCCACGACCAGGCCGAGGTTGCGCCCCACCGAGGACCCGAGCAGGAGGCCGACGATCCCGGTGCGCTCCTGCCCCGAGCCGGAGAGTGGCTCCTGGACGATCTCGCCGTCCTGCGTCGCGCCCGGTGGGGCGACCTCACGATGCTGTGTCACGCCGCGCTTCCTTCCATGACCAGGTCGAGGACCCGGTGCTCGTCGATCTCGGCGGCCGGGCCGCTGTGGACGATGCGGCCTTCACGTACGACGAGGACCCGGTCGGCCAGACCGAGCACCTCCTCCATCTCGCTGGACACCACGACGACGGCGACACCACGAGCCGCGAGCGTGCGGATCAGCAGGTAGATCTCGCTGCGGGCGCCGACGTCGACGCCGCGGGTGGGCTCGTCGAGCAGCAGCACGCGGCAGTCGCGCATCAGCCACCGGGCCAGCACGACCTTCTGCTGGTTGCCGCCCGACAGGGTGCGCACCGGCCGTTCGACCCCGGGCGGACGGACGTCGAGCGACGTGGTCAGATCGAGCGCGGCCGCTCGTTCGGCGCCGCTGTCGAGGAAGCCCGCGCGCGCGAACCGGCCGAGGCTGGAGACGGTGATGTTGCGGTAGATCGCCTGGTCGAGCAGCAGTCCCTGGCTCTTGCGCTCCTCAGGCGCGAGGCCGACACCTGCCTTGACCGCCGCGCCGACCGATCCGGCCCGCAGTCGTCTGCCGTCGACGGTGACGGTGCCGGCACCGGGTCGGCGGGCGCCGTAGACCGACTCGAGGATCTCAGAGCGCCCGGACCCGACCAGTCCGGCCAGCCCGACGATCTCCCCCGCCCTGACCGAGAAGCTCACGTCGGCGAACTTCTTGGCCAGGGTCAGGCCCTCCACCTCCAGCACGGTGGCCGCACTGTCGTCCTGGGGCACCCGCTCCGGGAACACGTACTCGATCTGGCGGCCGGTCATCAGGCGGATCAGCTCGCAGGTCGGGGTGTCCCGGGCGGGAAGGTCGGTGGCCACCGTCCGACCGTCCTTGAGGACCGTGACCCGGTCGCCGACCTGCCGGATCTCCTCGAGACGGTGGGAGATGTAGACGACCGCGACACCCTGGGCCGTGAGGTCACGGATCACCTGGAACAAGGTCTGCACCTCTTGCTGGTCCAACGCCGCGGACGGCTCGTCCATCACGATCAGTCGGGTGTCGTGGGACAGTGCCCGCGCCATGCTGACGATCTGCTGCCCGGAGGAGGGCAGGGTGCCCACCTCCCGATCGACGCGGATCTCCTGGTGGCCGAGGCGCTCGAGCAGCTCGCGGGCGGCCTTGCGGGTGTCGCCACGCCGGATCAACCCGCCGCGCGACTTCTCGTGGCCGAGGAAGATGTTCTCGGCCACCGTCAGCCCGGCGACCAGGTCGAGCTCCTGGTAGATCGTCGAGATGCCCAGCGTGATCGACGCGTCCGGGTTGGCCAGCGTGACGGGTTCTCCCTGCCAGCGGATCTCGCCCTCGTCGGGACGGTGTGCCCCGGCCAGGACCTTGATCAGGGTGGACTTGCCGGCTCCGTTCTGGCCGAGCAGGCAGTGCACCTCACCGGGGCGTACGACGAGGTCGACACCGTCGAGCGCACGCACACCGGGAAACGTCTTGACGATGCCGCGCATCTCCAGCAGCGGACGGTCACCGGTCGTGTCCTCCGGACCTGCGCTCACCGGGTCTCCTCTGGCCCACGCGATGTGACGGCGGTCACTCGCTCGTGGCAGGAAACCTAGGCCTTCAAACGAAAGAGAGCAAGGCTATTTCGAAAGTTACTTGCGAAAGTTGCCCACCGTCAGTTGGCGGCATAGACCGCGTCGCTGATCAGCCGCGCCGCGCCGATCACCCCGGCGTCGCCACCGAGCTCGCTCAGCACGACCGGCATGTTTCCCGTCGCGAGCGGCAGTGACTGGCGGTAGATCACGCTGCGGATCTCGGCGAGGAGCGCGTGCCCGAGCCCGGCGACCCCGCCACCGATGACGATCAGTCCGGGGTTGAAGAACGAGACCAGGTTGGCCAGCACCGATCCGACCCGGCGACCACCGTCGCGGGCGAGCTGCAGGGCCACGGCATCCCCCTGCTCGATGGCCAGCCCGACGTGCGCGGCCGTGAGCGCTCCGTCGTCCTCGAGCAGCTGGGCCAGGACCCCGGAGCGCCCCGAGCGTGCCGCGGCAGTGGCGTCACGGGCCAGTGCTGCTCCGCCGAAGAACGCCTCGAGGCAGCCGTGGTTGCCGCACGCACAGACCGGCCCGTTCTGCTCCAGCCGGATGTGGCCGATGTCCCCCGCGCAACCGTCGGCGCCCCGGTAGAGGTGTCGTTGCACCACGATCCCGCACCCGATGCCGGTCCCGATCTTCACGAAGAGGAAGTCGGACGCGGACCGCGCGACCCCGTTGTGCTGCTCACCGAGAGCCATCACGTTCACGTCGTTGTCGAGCAGCACGGGAGTCCCGAACTCCCGCGACAGGGCGTCACGGACGGGATAGCCGTCCCAGCCCGGCATGATCGGCGGGGACACCGGCACCCCGGACTGGAAGTCGACCGGGCCAGGGACACCGATGCCGATGCCGGCGGGGCGGTCGACGCCGTGCTCGGCCAGCAGCTTGCGGACCAGGACGATGGCCTCCCCCAGCACGGACTCGGGGCCACGACGGATGTCTGCCTTGGGTGCAGAGGCGCGCGCGATCACCCCGAGCCGGCCATCGGTCATCGCCACCCGCATCGACGTGGCACCGAGCTCGATCCCGACGAACCGGAGGCCCGCGTCGAGGTCGACGAGGGTCGAGCGACGCCCGCCCCTCGACGCAGCGGGCCCACCGTCCTCGGCCAGCCCGAGCTCGACGAGTCGCCCCACCTCGGCCGCCACGGTGGTGCGGGAGACGTTGAGCCGGCTCGCGAGGTCCATCCGGGACAGGGGGCCCTCGTCCCGGACGTAGGTCAGGATCCGGGACTGGGTGGGCGTCTCGGCCCGGCCGGACAGCACGTGCGCCATGCCCGGATCCTGCCACGCGACCGGGAATGTTTCGCCGACCCCCGGAAAAAGACCCTTGGTCGGATTGCCTTGACTTTCGACATTTGGTGACGAAAGGGCGCGGTCAGCCCGCCGGAACTGCCTCGGCGTGGCCGGCGAGGTACGCCGCCACGAGACCACCGAGGGTCGGCAGGTGGTAGCCACCCTCCTGGACCGCCACCGTGGGCAAGCCGGTCTTCCCGACGACGGTGCCGGCGCGCCGATAGCCGCTCCGCGTGACGAGCAGCGGGCTCTCCGGGTCGTCCTGCGCGGCGTCCACCCCCAGGGAGACCACGAGCGCCGTGCAGCGCGCGTCGCCGACCCAGCCGGCCAGGTCGGCGACAGCCTCGAGCCAGTCCTCGTCGGCGGTGCCTTCGGCGAGCGGGAGGTTCCTGGTCGCTCCCTCGCCCGCACCGGTGCCGGTCTCGTCGGCGTAGCCCACCACGTGGGGGAACCACCCGGACCCGGGGTCGACGTGCACCGAGCCGTAGAGGACGTCGGACCGGTCGTAGAAGATCGCCGCGGTCCCGTTGCCCTGGTGGGCGTCGAGGTCGATGATCCCGACCCGTTCGAACCCCTGGCTGCGAAGCGCCTCCGCAGCCACGGCGGCGTTGTTCAGGTAGCAGGAGCCGCCGAACCCTGCCCGCGTCGCGTGGTGTCCGGGCGGCCTGCAGAGCGCGTAGGCCAGCCGCTCTCCCCCCGCCACGAGGTCTGCGGCGGTCAACGCGCAGTCGACGGCAGCCCGGGCGGCGTCCCAGGTGCCGGGGCCGACGAGACTCATGGTGTCGTAGGCGAACCGACCGGCATCGGCGTGCACCGCCATGGCCGGGCGGGCAGGCAGGCCACCGGTCATCGCCGGGGTGGGGAACAGGTAGGGCACGACCCGGTCCTGACCGACGAGCCGGCCGTATGGCCCCTGTTCCCAGCGGGTCCAGGCGGTGGCGAGGAAGTCCAGCAGCTCGGCGTCGTGGACCGCGAGCAGCACGTCGTCGGGATGGGGCTGCGCCTCGAGGATCGGATGCCCCGCCTCGGCGAGGGCACCCAGGATCTGGTCGACCCGGTCGGCGACCTCGGTGCCCTCGGTCGCGACACCGACCCACACCTCGTGCACGGGGTCGTGGTCACGCGTGGTGGCTGACCACACGACCGGAGCGGCGTACTGATCCATGAGTCAGTATCCCACCATGACCCGGCCGGGTTCGGGCAAGATGGCGGCATGCCCCGCGCCCGTGAGATCGGGATCCGCATCGGCGTGCTGCCGACCGGTCCGACGAACTCCGTCCTCGACGTCGCCGGTGTGGGCCTCGGCCACACCACCCTGGTGCGCGACGAGTCACCGCCGCCCCAGGGTCGGGGCATCGCCCGCACCGGTGTCACCACGCTCCTGCTGGCCGAGGACGCCTACACGCGGCCACTCGCGGCCGGTGGTGCCGTGCTCAACGGGGCCGGCGAGTGCACCGGCTTCCTGACCGCTCAGGAGTGGGCGGCGATCGAGACCCCGGTCTACCTGACGTCGACGATGCAGCTCGGTCGGGTCTACGACGCCGCCTGCCAGATCGCCCTCTCGCACCACCCTGACGTCGCCGGCGAGGTCGTGATCCCTGTGGTGGGTGAGTGCGACGACTCGTTCCTCAACGACTGCCGGGTGATGCAGGTGGAGACCGGCGACGTGTTCGCCTCCCACCAGCAGGCGCTGGACTCTCGTGGAGCCTCAGCTGCGCCGGCCGAAGGCTCCGTCGGCGCGGGGACCGGGATGTCCTGTCTCGGGTTCAAGGGCGGGATCGGCACCTCGTCGCGGGTCACCCCCGCCGGTCACACCGTCGCCGTGCTCCTGCTCACCAACTTCGGCGACCGCGGGCGCCTGACGGTGGCAGGTGTTCCTGTCGGCCAGCTCCTGGAGCCGGAGGCGCCGGGTCGGCCGGCGGGGTCGTGCATCGGCGTCGTCGTCACGGACGCACCCGTCACCGGCAGCGACTGTGCTCGTCTCGCGCGACGGGTCGGGCTCGGCCTGGCCCGCACCGGGTCGACCGCCCATCACGGCAGCGGCGAGATCTTCCTGGCCGCGTCGACCGCCTGTCGCCTCGACCGGGACGGACGCCCGGAGGACGGGCCACGCGTCGCCGGGCGCGGCCTCGACGACCTCTTCGAGGCGGTGGTCGACGCCGCCGAGGAGTCAGTGCTGAACTCCATGCTCGCGTCGGTGACGACGACCGGTCGCGACGGCAGCACCAGCGAAGGACTCGATCCCGCAGTGGTGCGACGACTCCTCGAGGAGGCCGGCCGTGCCCGGGACTGAGCGCGACGTCCGGATCGAGATGAGCGACGGCGTCGGCCTGGCCGCCACGCTCTATCTCCCCCTCGGCGACGACCCGCAGCCGTGCCTGCTCGAGGCGCTCCCCTACCGCAAGGACGACCTGACCTCGTCGTACGCCGAGTCCTATGTGGAGCTGCGCGACGGGCACCACTACGCGGTCTGCCGCGTCGACCTGCGTGGGACCGGGTCCTCGGAGGGCGAGGGGACCGACGAGTACCCGGAGGTCGAGCAACGTGACCTCGTCGAGGTGATCGCCTGGCTGGCCGACCAGCCGTGGTGCGACGGGAACGTCGGGATGTGGGGCACGTCGTACTCCGGGTTCAACTCGCTGCAGATCGCCTGCGAGCGACCACCTGCGCTGAAGGCGATCTGCGCGATCTATGCCAGCGACGACCGCTGGACCGACGACGTGCACTGGCGTGGTGGCGCGCTGCGGCTGGTGGACCTCGTCGACTACTGCCACTACATGACCCCGATGTCGATGCTGCCGCCCGTGCCGGCCGTGTGGGGAGAGACGTGGCGGGAGGAGTGGAGGCACCGGCTCGAGACGCAGGAGCCGTGGGTCCTCACCTGGCTGCGCGAGAACCGCGACGGTCCCTACTGGCGGAACGGCTCGGTGCGCAGCGACGGCGAGGGCCACGGCTACGACCGCATCGAGGCTGCGGTGATGATCGTGGCCGGGTGGGCGGACGGCTACCGCAACAACTCCTTCCGCACCGTCGAGGCGCTGAAGGAGGCAGGCGTGCCGCACCGCCTGCTCGCCGGGCCCTGGGTGCACGCCGACCCGGCGACCGCCTACCCAGGACCGCGCATCGACCTGACCGCGGAGATGGTCGCCTGGTGGGACCGCTGGCTGCGCGGCCGCGAGGAGACGCCTCACCGGGACAGCGTCGACCTGTTCGTGCGCACCTCGACGCGACCCGCGGCCTTCCTCGACCAGCACGAGGGTCGCTGGATCCGGGACACGTGGCCCACCCCCGCCGTCTCGACCACCACGCGGCCCCTCCCCGGGCCGCGCAGTCTCGTCGTCGCGCCCGACGTCGGCACCGCGGCGTGGATCGACTGCGCCGGCCACCTGCCCTGGGGGCTCTCCACGGACCAGCGCGAGGACGACGCACGATCGCTGGTGTGGGAGTGGGCAGGTGAGTCGGAGACGGTCCTGGGGCAGCCGCGGGTCAGGCTGCGGCTGGGAGCCGATGCTCCCCTGGCCTCACTGTCGGTCAAGCTGTGCGACGTCTTCCCCGACGGCACGTCGGCACTGATCACGCGCGGCAGCCTCGACCTGACCTATCGCGACGGGGTGCACGCTCCCGTCCCGCCGACCCCCTTGGTCCCCGGCCAGGAGTACGACGTGGAGGTGGTGCTCGATGCCTGCGCCTACGAGCTCGACCCGGGACAACGGCTCCGGGTCTCGATCGCGGGGGCCGACTGGCCCAACACCGTCGCTCCCCCTGCGCCGGTGACGATCACCGTGCACGACGGGACGCTGGAGCTGCCGCTGCGGACCGGCGACGAGGAGCACCCGCCCCCGTTCGTGCCGGGTGCGGCGACCTCGTCGGAGGAACCCGAGGACATCCGCTGGACGATCACCCGAGACGTCCTTCGGGACACCACGACGTGCACGGTCCAGCACGGGGCGACCTACGACGTGCCCCACGACGGACGAGCGACCGAGGCCTACACCGGATCGGTGAGCGTGGACCGTCGTACCTTCGCCCAACGCGCCTTCGCCACCTGCACCTACGGCCTCAGCTGGCCGGGTGTCGACATCGCCGTCCACTCCACGATGAGTGTGGAGGTGACCGCGGCGGGATACGACGTCGTCATCGAGATGGACGCGACCGACGGCGACACACCCGTCTCCCGCCGCACCTGGACCGAGCACATCCCCCGCTGACGCTGGGCAATCGGGGCTGCAGTTTGGCCGGGCGCCCGGCCAAACTGCGAGTGGAGGGGTGAAACTTCACCCCTCCACTGAAAACATGGCCGGGCGCCCGGCCAAACCGCACAGCCCTCAGCCGCGGATCGGGGCGCCCGAGATGGCGCGGGCGATGACGAGTCGCTGGATCTCCGAGGTGCCCTCGAAGATCGTGTAGATCTTGGCGTCCCGGGCCATCCGCTCGACGGGGTACTCGCGGGTGTAGCCGTTGCCGCCGAGGATCTGGATGGCCTTCTCGGTCACCCGGACGGCGGTCTCCCCGGCGAACAGCTTCGACATCGAGCCCTCCGCCGACTCGAACCGCCTGCCCTGCCGGGCCATCCACGCGGCGCGCCAGACCAGCAGCCGAGAGGCGTCGATCGAGGTCTTCATGTCCGCCAGCGCGAAGGCGATCGCCTGGTTCTCGATGATCGGCTTGCCGAACTGCTCGCGCGTCTTCGCGTAGTCGAGGGCCACCTCGTAGGCGGCCCGGGCGATGCCGATCGCCTGGGCACCCACGGCCGGACGGGTGCGCTCGAAGGTGGCCATCGAGGCGTTGGCCGAGGACGCGCCACCTTCACGAGCTCTGGCGAGCCGCGCGTCGAGCTTCTCCTTGCCGCCCAGCAGGCACCGGCCCGGGACGCGGCACTGGTCGAGGACCACCTCGGCGGTGTGCGAGGCGCGGATTCCGTGCTTCTGGAACTTCTGGCCCTGGCTGAGCCCCTTGGTGCCCGGAGGCACCACGAAGCTCGCCTGTCCCCTCGTCCGCAGGTCGGGGTCGACGACCGCCGTCACGACATGGACGTCCGCGAGGCCGCCGTTGGTCGCCCACGTCTTGGTGCCGTTGAGCACCCACTCGTCGTTGGCCTCGTCGTAGGTCGCCCGGGTGCGCATGGCGCCCACGTCGGACCCCGCATCCGGCTCGGACGAGCAGAACGCCGCGAGCCTCAGGTCGCCCGGGCTCCCGAACATCTGGGGGATCCACTCCCCCACCTGCTCGTCGGTCCCGTTGCCGCGTACGGCGGCGGCCGCGAGCGTCGTACCGACGATGGAGAGGCCGATGCCCGCGTCACCCCAGAACAGCTCCTCCATCGTGATCGGGATGCCGAGACCGGTCTCGTCGAAGCTCTGGGTGGCGAAGAACTCCAGCGAGTAGACGCCGATCTTGGCGGCCTCCTCGAGGACGGGCCACGGGAACTCCTCCCGCTCGTCCCACTCGTGGGCTGCCGGCCTGATCACGTCGGCGGCGAACTCGTGCAGCCATGCCCGGAGGTCGAGGTGGTCCTGGTCCAGGTCGAAGGAAGGTGTCGTCACGCCGCGAGGCTATCGGCGAACGCCCTCACGGAGCCCGGAATCTCACGCGCACCGGTCGCCCATCGAGCCTGCCGACCAGCACGGCGGTGGCCGCCACGCTGCGGGTGTTCCAGCCGCCGCGCAACCGCCCCTTCGGTCCCGCGCCACGCAGCCTGAGGTCGACCCTGATCCGGTGCCGGTAGCGCGCCCACCTGGCGGTGCCGCTGACAGAGATTCCGGGCACGAGTCGCACGTTGCGGAGGCGAAAGGTGGTCACGTGGTCGCCCCCGTAGGTCCAGCGACCGCCCCGCAGTCCGAAGCCCTCGCCCGAGTAGTTGTTGGACCACCGGTCGACGACGTCCGCCACCGTCAGCGCGGCAGCCGGCCCCGCCCTGCGCGCACGCACGGTGCCACTGCCCGGGGCCGCCGGGACGTCGGCGAGGCGTCGCGGGAAGGAGCCGAGAGCGCGCACCGGCTCGATCCGGTCGGCGCAGGCGCGTTGCGCAGTGCTCAAGGGTGCCGCCGTGCGGACGAAGGCGCGCACCAGCCGCTGGCCGCAGTTGTCGATGTCGCCCATCGCGGTGACGTGGAAGCTGTTGCGCAGCAGCACCTGCTGGGCGTTCGGGAACTGGTCGGTGATCAACGCACCTTCCGCTGCCGTGGTGATGCTGTCCATCTCGCCGCTGAGCACCAGCACGGGCACCGACGAATAGCTCCCCGCCGGCGGAGTGGGCGGCCCGGCGGGGTTGCTCGAGGGGGCCGCGGGCCACCGGGTGCACCAGTCGAGCGACTGCCAGTCGGAGCGGGCGTACTCGTGCACGGTGAACGGGCCGTACGTCGCGGGCCGGGACCGGGCGCGCTGGGCCAGGGCGGCGCGGTACTGCCGCTCCCGGGTGGAGGGCGCGGCCGTCATGTCGTAGAGCTGCGGGTAGTCGTGACACGCGACCGCGGCGTCGAGGCCCTCGCTGTAGTCCACCGGGTCGCCAGCATCCGTTCCGCCGCCGATGGCCTCGGCGACCAGCCGCAGGAGCGGAGCCCGGTCACCGCGGAGACCGGACCTCAAGGCGGCCGTCAGCTCGCGGTAGAAGGGTGGACCGTACGTCGCGCCGAACGCGACCGACACCAGCGTCGGACCGTTCACCACCACCCGGGCACGCCGGCCGTCGGCGTCGTGGGACACGCCTCGCCACGGCTTGGCTCGGACGATCTCCAACACTCGTCGCAACGTCGTCATGAACGAGGCTCCGCCGTTCTTGCACGCGGCCGAGCGGCGGCAGGCGAGGTCGAAGGCGCGCTGCATCGCGGGCGTCTGGGTCGGATACCACGCGGACTCGCCGTAGGTCGGGTAGGCGCTGTCGAGGATCACGCTCCGGACCCGGCTGGGGTGGCGACCGGCGAAGACCTGGGCGAAGAAGGTGCCGTAGGAGTCACCGTAGACGTCGACGGCGCCGAGCCCGAGCAGGTGGATCACCGCGTTGAGGTCGTCGGCCGACAGCGCGGTCGTGTAGTCGTCCGCCCGGGCGCCGAGCGAGCGACCGCACCGCCCGGCCGCCACGGCGTAGGCGATCTTCAGGTCCTGGAGGTCTGGGCAGCTCAGCGCCTGGGAGAGTCCCGTGCCGCGCTGGTCGACGAGGAGCAGGTTGCGCCGTCTCAGCAGCGATCCATACATCGGCACGTAGTAGGACGCGCTGGCGGTGGTGCTGTAGCCAGGGCCACCTTCGTGCGGCACGACGGTGCCCAGCGACGGGTGCGAGCGGTCGCTCGCAGGAACGAACGCGAAGCCGACCTTCACCCTCCCGCCATTCGGCCTCGACGGCGCCCAGGGCCTGCGGATCGAGCCGCACAGCGCCCGTGCAGCGACGTCGCACGGATGAAGGGTGAGGCTGCCGACCCGCACCGGTCGGGAGGCGGCGTCGGCCGGAGAGACGTTCACCAGAGCGGTGGTGGCGCACGCGAGCGCGACCACGACGGTCACGAGCCAGCGAGCGCGGCTCTTCACGGTTCGAACCGGCCGCTCGTGTAGGCGCGACCGATCGTGGCGACCAGGTCGACGACCGCGTCCTCGTTGGGGGCGAACGGTCCCGGGCTGAAGTGTGGACTGGCGAGCCCGCGCTGCACGGACTCACAGGCCGCCCAGTCCTGCTTGTTCGTCACGTCCCAGAAGTCCACCGCTCCGCGAGCCGCGGGCACGGATCCGTCGTCTCCGGGGACGACGAACCAGGAGCACTCGACCCAGGTGCGGTCGGGTGCCAGCGGCACCAGCCGATGCGCCATCACGTAGTCGGGGTGCGCCGAGACCAGCAGGTTGGGCAGCAGGTGGACGTACTCCACCGTGGTCGGGTCCACGCCCGGGAGCGGGGTGCCGGCGAGCTCACCGGTCATCGACATCGTCTGCATCCCCTCGCGCAGGGTCATCGAACCACCGATCCACGCCCCGGGGAGGTCGTGGTAGTTGTCCCCGGAGTCGGGCGAGCTGATCTGGCACAGTTCCGGGTGGATCAGCGGGCAGTGGTAGCACTCGTGGTAGTTCTCGGCGATCACCTTCCAGTTCGCCGCCACCTCATAGCTGTGCCGGTCAGCCAGGACCAGGCCCTCGCAGGCGTACGGCGCCAGGATGCCGACCAGCTCGCCGACGTGGTCGGTGAACGGCGGCACCTCGTCCGAGTCGACCGGGTGCAGCGCGTGCCCGAGGACCCATCCCTGCCACACCCGCACCGGGAGCTCCACGAGGCCGTGCTCGTCGACCTCGAAGGTCTCGTCGTCGCGGAACCCGCGGGCGGCGATCAACGCCCCTCCGAGGTCATAGGTCCATGCGTGGTAGGGGCAGACGATGCTGCGACGCTGCGACGACCCGTCCTCCGGCAACAGCTCGTGGCCCCGGTGCCGGCAGGTGTTCGCGAACATCCTCAGGTCGTCACCGTCGCGGACGAGCAGGGTCGAGACGTCGCCGACCATGACGGTCCGTTGGGTGAGCGGAGTCGCCTCGGGGAACAGGTCGGACACACGCCCCAGGCACGTCCAGCTGCCCGCGAACAGGTGTCGACGCTCCCACGCGAGGACCTCCGCCGACGTGTAGGCGTCCGCCGGCAGCATGCGCTCGGGCAAGCCATCGACCCTGCTCGCCGTTCGCACCGTCTCCATCGGGTCGACGTTCGTCTCAGGGACCAGCCCGGTCATCGGCCTACCTCCTTCGGTTTGCGGCCTATGCTGCGCGCCATGGGTGATCGATCGTGACTCGTCGGGGTCGCCGTGCGGTGCAGGTGCGGCGCGACGAGATCCTGACCGCGACGACGGACCTGCTCGACCGGATCGGCCTCCAGGCCATCCGCGTCGCGGACGTCGCCGAAGAGCTCGGCGTGAGCCCCGGCCTGGTCTTCTACCACTTCGGCACCAAGGACACCCTCGTGGCCGAGGCGTTCGCGCACGCCGTCGACCGCGACCTCAGCCGCCTCGACCAGGCCACCGCGAAGGGCACCGACCCGCTCGACCGGCTGCGGCGCGTGCTGCGGCTCTACGGTCCGACCGGCACGGCCGCCGGCTGGCGGCTCTGGATCGACGCCTGGGCGCTCGCGCAGCGCGAGCCGGTGATCCGCCGGGTGCTGCGCAAGCTGGACCAGCGCTGGACAGCGGCCCTGCTGGAGGTGCTCGAGGAGGGCGTGGCCGACGGGTCGTTCGCCTGTGCCGACCCGGCCGCCTCGGTGGCGCGGCTCTCGGCGCTGCTCGACGGCCTCTCGGTCGCCACGTTGGTCTATCGCTCGGTGACCCGGGCGCAGCTGCGCGAGTGGGTCACCGCAGCCGTCGCGCACGAGCTCGGGCTCGACGAGTCCGTGCTCGGGTGAGGACGAGGTCGTCACGTCACACCAGCCAGTGCGCCTGGTAGGACGGGTCGGTGAGACCCGGGCGGTCCATCCGGAAGGGCGTCAGGTCCGTCGACGTGGTTCCCTCCACGACGAGATCGGCGAGGTGTCGCCCGAACGTCGGCGCGAACTTGAACCCGTGCGCCGCGCCCAGTCCCACGACGACCGCGTCGAGTCCCGGCACGGCGGAGAGCACGAAGTCGCGGTCCGGCGTCAGGGTGTACTGGCACCGCAGTGACCTGACCGGTGCGCCGCTGCCGGGCAGGATCCGGCCCACGTGCTCGGCGAGCCGGGACTGCATCTGCTCGTCGACCTCCGAACCACGCTGGTGCGGGTCGATCACGGGTCCGCCACAGTCCTGGGCAGCCTTGACGGTCGGCTCACCGTAGGACGGGAAGCCGTAGTAGGACGGGTCGTCCATCCAGATCCAGAGCGGCAGCCGTCCCTGCGCGAAGTCGCTCGGACCAGGCGGCTCGAAGTAGGTCACCTGCTCCAGCGTCACCTCGATCGGGATCTGCTGCCCGAGCCCGGCAAGGACGTCGTTGACCCACGCATCGGCGCAGATCACCAGGCCGCCGCACCGGATGAGTCCATGTCCGGTGTCGACCTCCACGCCGCTCGACCCGAGGTCGCGTACGCCGACCACGGGGGTGAGCTCGCGCAGGTCGGCACCGTGCCGTCTCGCCTGGTCCTGCATCACCCGCGTGCCCCGGGCTGCGGGAACGATCGCAGCATCGGCCTGGTGCAGCGCCACCAACCCCTCGGGCAGGCGGAACTGCGGCCAGCGGTCCATCACGGTCGCGGCGTCGAGCAGGTCGTAGGGGATGCCGACCGCGTCCAGTGACTCGGTGTAGTCGACCGGGCTGATCGCCGGCTCCGGAGGGAAGAGGTCGAGACCCCCCACCACGGTCACCAGGCTGGTCCCTGCGTCACGCTCGAGTCGCGCCCAGTCGGCGTAGGCCTCCTGGGTCAGCCGCACGTAGTCGGGCGTGTGGTAGCTGTGCCGCAGGATCCGGCTGGTGTCGTGGCTGGCGCCCCAGGAATGCCCCAGTCCGAACCGCTCGAGACCCACCACGGAATGCCCGCTCCGGGCCAGCTCCATCGCGGTGGCGCTGCCGAGCGCGCCGAGGCCGATGACCACGAAGTCGACGTGCTCGCTCATGACTCCACCTCGAGCCGGCTCTCCAGGAGCGGCAGCAGCCAGCGACGGATGTCGAGGCTGTCGTCCTCCATCGGTGCGAACCATCCGTGCCGATAGCTCCGCGACGACATGCCCCGTTGCACCGACTCGCAGACTCCCCAGTCCTGCCGGTTGACGAGGTCCCACAGCTCACCGGCATCCCCGGGGGCGAAGTCGTCCCGCGAGACCTCGTCGGGGGCGAAGAGCAGCGAGCACACGACGTCGGTCCGGTCGACCGCACGAGGCAGCAGGACGAACGCTGCCACATGGTCGGCCGAGGCCGACATCATCAGGTTGGGGAAGACCAGGTCGCCCTTGTGCCGGGTGCGCTCGTCCTCGCTCAACCCGGGCAGGGGTGCGCGTGAGGTCGTGCCGGACATGGTGAAGGTCCAGGCACCCTCCCGGTGCGGCACGCCGTCGTCCCAGTCCAGCCCGCCACCCCCGCCGGCGAACGCCGGAACGAGCCGGCACAGCTCGGGATGGACCGGACCGCAGTGGTAGCACTCGTTGTAGTTCTCGAGCAGCACCTTGTAGTTCGCGGCCACCTCGTAGGTCATCGTCGCGCCGGTGACCAGGCCTTCCAGCCCGTAGTTGGCGAGGGTGGTGGCGGCCCGGGTCACCGCGACGCTCAGCGCAGAAGCCCGTTCGGGCGAGAGGTGGACGAACACGAAGCCGGCCCAGACGTCGACCGAGACCGGGTTGAGCCGGAAGCCGTCGGTGTCGAGCCCCTCCAGGTCCGTGTGCGGTGCACGCAGCAACCGGCCGTCGAGACGATAGGTCCACGAGTGGTAGGGACAGCGCAGCGCGGAGGCAGCGCAGGCAACCGGCGGGGTGGCCTCGTCCGTCATCGGGAGGATCTGTGACCCTCGGTGCCGGCAGACGTTGTAGGCGCCGTGCAGGCGGCCGTCCTCGTCGCTGGTCACGAGGACTGACTCCCCCGCGACGTCGACGACCACCACGCGGGACGAGCTCGCCAGGCCCAGCTCGTCGAGCCGGCCCACGCAGAACCACTGCGAGAACAGTGCGCTCTCGCGTTCTGCGAGCCAGGTCTGCTCGTCGACGTACATCTGTCGGGGCAGCGCCGCCTCCAGGGAGCCCTTCGCCATGGAGCCTCCGTACCTCGCTCGGGTTCTTACTGATTCCCGAGTCAGTAAGATGATCCTCGCACGCGACGAGCCGACGACGCCAGAGTCACTGCTCGGCTCGATGCAGCGCGGCGTCCAGGTGACAGGCGACGCGGTGGTGCCCGGTCGCCGAGAGTGGCAGCAGCGCTTCCGACCGGCACTGCTCCTCGACCCCGGCCTGTGCGGCGCTCCCGTCCGCGAGCGCAGGGCAACGAGGATGGAACCGGCACCCTCCGGGGATGTGGGTGGGGTCCGGGATCTCGCCGTGGAGCACGACCGGCTCGAGGTAGTCGATCTCGGGCACGACCGAGAGCAGCGCCTTGGTGTAGGGATGGCGCGGAGACTCCAGCACCTCCTCGGTGGTGCCGCACTCGACGATCCGACCGAGGTACATCACCGCGATCCGGTCGGCGATGTTCCAGGCGAGACCGAGGTCGTGGGTCACCACCACGATCCCGACACCCAGCTGCTCGCGAAGCCCCAGGAGCAGGGCCAGGATCTCGCCCCGGATCGAGGCGTCGAGCGACGACACGGGTTCGTCCGCGATCAGCAGCTGTGGACGCAGCGCGAGGGCACCCGCGATGAGAACGCGCTGCTTCTGCCCACCGGAGAGCTCGTGCGGGTAGCGGAGGAACAACCGCTCCGGTGGCCTGAGTCCGGCCTCGGCGAGGGCGGCAGAGACCAGCTCGACCTCGGTCCGGCCGTCGGGGTCGGAGGCGACCCGCTTGTGCAGCCGGATCCCCTCGGCCACCGAGTCGTAGACGGTCTGGCGCGGGTTCAGCGACCCCGCCGCGTCCTGGAGGACCATCTGCACGTGGCTGCGAAACCCGCGGAGGGCGCGGATCGAGTAGTCCAGGGGCTTGCCCTCGAACAGGACCTCACCCGCGCTCGGTGGCTGGAGGCCCATCAGCGTCCGGGCGAGCGTCGTCTTGCCGGACCCGGACTCCCCCACCAGGGCGACGATCTCGCCGTGGGCCACGGACAGGTCCGCGCCGTCGAGGGCGCGCGCGATGTTCCCGCCACGAGTGGTGAAGTCGACGACGATGTCGCGTGCCTCGATCAGCGGTGCGTCCGATGTCATGACTCACCCACGCGCACGCAGGCAGCGGCGCGCCCCCCGAGCTCGATCAGGGCCGGTTCGGACACCAGGCAGATCTCGGCGGCTCGCGGGCACCGAGGCGCGAACGAGCATCCCTGCGGGAGCTCGCGCGGATCCGGTGGGTCGCCCGCCAGACCTGCCGGGGCGAACCTCGCGGCATGGTCGCCGATGCGCGGGAAGGCAGCCGACAGAGCCCTGGTGTAGGGGTGCTGCGGATCCGAGAAGATCTGTTTCGCAGTGCCGGTCTCGACCACGCGGCCGGCGTACATCACCAGGACGCGGTCGCACAGGTCGGCCAGCACCGACAGGTCGTGGCTGATGATCATCATGCCGACGCCGAGGTCACGGACCAGCCCGGAGAGCAGGTCGAGGATCTGTGCCTGCACCATCACGTCGAGCGCCGTCGTGGGCTCGTCGGCGATGATCAGGGACGGTCGGCAGGCCAGCGCCATCGCGATCATCACGCGCTGCTTCTGCCCGCCGGAGAGCTGGTGGGGGTAGGCGCGGCTGCGCGCTCGCGGCAGCCCGACCTGCTCGAGCAGCTGGGCCACCCGCTCGAGGACCTGGTCGTCGGGGAGGTCGGGCTCGTGCAGGCGGATCGGCTCGGCGATCTGGTGCTCCACGCGCTTGACCGGGTTCAGCGAGTGCAGCGCCCCCTGGAAGACGATCGCCGCCTCGGCCCAGCGCAGCGCCCGCAGCTGCCCCCACTTCATGGTCAGGACGTCCTCGCCCGACACGAGCACCTCACCTGACACAGCGGCGTCCTTGGGCTGGAGCCTGAGCACCGTGCTCGCGATGGTCGACTTCCCGCAGCCGGACTCACCGGCGACGCCGACGACCTCGCCGGCGCGCACCACGAGGTCGACCCCGCGCACGGCCGGGAGCAGGCCTTCGGAGGTGGGATAGGCGACGGAGAGGTCACGGATGTCGAGCAAGGGGTGGGTCGTCACCGCAGTGGTCATCTCAGCGCCTCCGCAGCCGTGGGTTGAAGATCTCTTCCAGGGCCTGGCCGACCAGGTTGAAGGACAGCACGACCGCGACGACGCAGAGACCCGGCGGGATGATGAACCACCAGGCACCCGTCGTCATCGCGCCGACGTCGAAGGCGTCCTCCAGCATCGATCCCCAGGACACCCGGGTCGGATCACCGAGGCCGAGGAAGCTCAGCGTCGTCTCGGTCAGGATCGCGATCGAGACGGTCAGCGTCGTGTTCGCGAACACCATCGGCATCACGTTGGGCAGGATGTGCCGGGTCATCTGGTGCCACCGACCGGCACCGAGCACCTTGGCCCGCTCCAGGTAGGGACGTTCCTTGATCGAGAGGGTCTGGCTGCGGATGATCAGCGCCGTGCCCGGCCAGCTGGTCACGCCGATGACCAGCACGATGTTGAACAGGGAGCGCCCGAGGATGGCGGACAGCACGATCGCCAGCACCAGGAACGGGATCACCAGGAACCACTCGGTCAGCCGGTAGAGCAGCCGCGCGGGCCAGCCCTCGAAGAACCCTGACATCAGCCCGACCAGCGTGCCGATGACCATCGAGATGAGGGTGGCGAGGAGCCCGACGAACAGCGAGATGCGCGCGCCCCAGATCGACAGCGCCAGCACCGAACGACCGGCCTCGTCGGTGCCGAGCCAGTACTCCCGCGACGGTGCCTCGAGGACCCCGCCGGTCGCCTTGGTGACCTCGATGCTGTCCGGGCTGGCCAGCAGGGGCGCACACACGGCCACGAGGATGAACAGCAGCAGGATGACCAGGCCGACCGTCCCGGACCGGTAGGCGCGGAACAGCCGCCAGTTGCGGCGCAGGGCCAGCGCACGCCTGCGTCGGGCGAGCTGCCTGGCAGACGGATGACCGGCTGCTCCTGCAGTCGACTCGGTCATGACCTGACTCGCGGGTCGAGGAGGCCGTAGAGCAGGTTCGCGGCCAGGTTGGCGAAGATCACCGCGGCCGACGCGACCAGGAAGGCGCCCTGGAGCACCCAGTAGTCGGGCAGGGTGAGTGCCTCGCTCGCGAGCAGTCCGAGGCCAGGGATGGAGAAGATCGTCTCGATGGTGATCGCCCCTGCGACGACGGAGCCGATGCTGATGGCCACGATGGTGGTGGTCGGGAGCAGCGCGTTGCGCACGGCGTGCTTGCGGCGTACGTCGACGTCCCGCAGGCCCTTGGCCCGGGCGGTGACGAGGTAGTCCTCGCCGAGCTCGTCGAGCAGGGAGGACCGCATGATCAGGGAGTAGTCGGCCAGGTAGGCCAGCGTCAGCGTGATCACGGGCAGGGTGAGGTGCCAGATCGTGTCCAGGACGTAGGAGAACGTCCCGGGCTCCGCGTCGATCGAGTGCAGTCCCCCGGTGGGGAAGATGCCGTCGATCGGGCCGATTCCCACCGCGAGTGCGGCGATCAGCAGGAGCCCGAGCCACCACTCGGGCATGGAGTAGAGCGTGAGTGCGCCGCTGGTGCTGATCTTGTCGACCTTCTTGCCCCGGTTCCACCCGCTGATCACCCCGAGGTAGACGCCGATCAGGATCGCCAGGATCGTCGACGTGCCGACCAGGAGGAGCGTCGGCAGGAACCGGTCGGCGATCAGGTCGGCGACCGGAACGCGATAGCGGAGGGACGTCCCCAGCTCGCCGGTGAACGTGTTCTTCAGGAAGGTCACGAACTGCTGCGGCAGGCTCTGGTCGAGCCCGTAGGTCTTCTTGAACTCGGCGAGCTGCTCGGGGGTCCGGAAGCGCCCCCGGCCCAACGTCCGGGCCGGGTCACCAGGGATCACCCGGAAGAGGAAGAAGTTCACGACCAGGACGAAGAACAGGCTGCCCAGGGCGCCGAGGACCTTCGCCAGGAAATACCTCGCGTAGCTCCGTCTCTTGGCGACCGGCTGTGCGGCGGTCGCGTTGATGAGGCTCACGCCAGGATCACTCGCGCTCGCTGGCGGTCGAGCGGCGCCGGAAGGCCATCACACCGCCACCGGCCAGGACCAGGACGAGCACCGCCACGCCCCCGATCAGCAGCGCGTTCGAGCCACCGTCCTCGCTGGACGCGGTCGAGGACGACGAGTTCGCCCCCACTGCGCGGGCGACGCCGTCGCAGTTGCCGGCGTCCTTGACCGGTCGCAGCATGTGGTAGTTGTAGCCGCCGTACTGGACGAGCAGGTTGCCGTCCGGCTTCGGCTGGGGCACGAAGCACGCGAACCGGTCGCTGCGGTAGGCCTGGCCGTCGGTCGTGTAGGCGAGCACGAGGTAGGGCGAGTCCTCGAAGAGGATCTGCTGCATCTGCTTGATCTCGTCGAGACGCTTGGCGTCGTCGACCTCGGACTTCTGCTGCTTCATCAGCGCGTCGTACTTCGGGTTGCAGTACCACGAGTCCGACCATCCACCGCGTTGCGCACAGGTGAACACGTCGAGGATCGAGTCCGGGTCGGGATCCATGTACCAGCCCCATTGGAACATGTCGTAGTCGCCGTCGAGGATCGTGTCGGTCAGCTTGTTGCTCTCCATCACGGTCACCTCCGACTTGATGCCGAGGTCCTTGAGCCACTCGCTGAAGAAGTCCATCGCGGTGACCGAGCGCTTCTCCTCCGGGCGGGCGAAGAGTCTCAGGGTCCCGATCGGCTTGCCGTCGGGCATCGTGCGGACGCCGTCGGCGCCCTTCTCGTAGCCGGCCTCGTCGAGCAGGTCGCCGGCCTTGCCGAGATCGAACGTGAACGCCTCGTCCTTCGTCGGTTCCCAACGGAACTGGGCGTACGACGGCGGCACGATCGAGTCACCGGGCTTGGCCGCGTCCTGGTAGGCGCTCTTCATCAGCTTGTCCATGTCGATGGCGTAACCGAGGGCGTGCCTGAACTTGGGGTCCTTCAGCGCCGGGTTGCCGTCACCGATCGGCTTCTTGGTCTCGGTGTCGACCGCTCCTGTGTTGAACCCGATCTCGTCGAAGTAGGGCGACTGCCCGTTGATCGCCGTGATCCCGTCGCGACCCTTGAGCGCCTTGACCTGGATGGGGCTGATGTCGTGGATGAAGTCGACCTCGCCCTTGATCAGGGCCTGGACCATCGGATCCTCGGCCTTGAAGACGCGGAAGACCACCTCGTCGACGTGCGGCTCCCCGCCCCAGTAGTCCGGGTTCTTCTCGAAGCGGTAGGTCGAGCCGCCCGCCTTGCCCTCCACCAGCCGGAACGGCCCCGTCCCGACGACCGGCTGGTCGGCGGTCGGCTCCGCTCGGTAGGTCTTGACGGCCTTCTCGCTGACGTTCTTCCACACGTGCTCGGGGATGATCGGGATCGGCAGCAGCGGCAGCACCGCGTTGGGCTTGGCCAGTGTGAGCACCACGGTCTTGTCGTCGGGCGCGGTCACCGTCTTGACCTGGCTGAGGTAGGACTCCCACGTGGTCGCCTCCGGACCACCGTCGATGATCCGGTTGTAGGTGTAGGCGATGTCGGCGGCCGTGAACGGCTGGCCGTCCGACCACTTCACGCCCTCGCGGATGTCGAAGGTCCAGGTCAGTCCGTCGTCGCTGGTCTTCCACGACTTCGCGAGCGCCGGCACCGGCGACATGTCGTCCACGGAGTAGCCGACCATGAAGTCATAGCTGAGCGCCCACATCTCGTAGGACGGCGCCTCGATGCCCAGGAACGGGTTGAACGAGTCGACCTCGTTCTTCAGACCGACGGTGAAGGTGACCTTGCCCCCGTCGGCCGTCCTGGCCGCTGCTCCGGCCGACTGCACCGGACCCTGGAGCAGCAGCATGCCGAGCACGAATCCCAGTGCCGCGACGACGGCAGTGAGAGTACGGTGCGCGCTGTGGCCGCCTCTCCTGACCTTCCGCGGGCCCCCCGGGTGCCGCACGAGCACACCGAGCACGGCGTGCTTCGCCCGGACCCCTATTTCTGGATGCGGCGCCACGACTCGCCCGATCTGCTTGCGTACCTCGAGTCCGAACGCGCTTGGTACGAATCTGCCACCGGACATCTGAGTCCCCTCGTCGACGCTGTGCGGTCCGAGATGAAAAGCAGGGTGCCGACTACTGATCGGTCAGTCAGTTGGCGTCATCAGGACTGTTACTACTACACGGTTCTCCCGGCGGGAAGGGAGTACACCCAACTGTTGCGCGATTTCGACCTTGGCGGGACAGGCCGGCCGAGCCAGCTCCTCCTCGATGCGAACGAATTGGCCGACGACTCGGGCTATCTGGAGCTCGGCGTGCTCCTGGTCAGCCCGGACGACCGCGTGCTGGCGTATTCGGTGGACCAGACCGGCGACGAGGTCTACCGGCTGCGGTTCCGCGACCTCGACACCGGGAAGGACCTGCCCGACGAGGTGCCGCGCAGCTACTACGGCGGCGCCTGGAGTGCAGACTCGGGCACGTTCTTCTACACCGTGCACGACCAGGCCTACCGGCCCTTCCAGGTCTGGCGGCATGCGCTCGGCTCGTCGTACGACGAGGACGTGCTGGTGCTCGAGGAGCCCGACGAGCGGTTCGAGCTGAACGTCCGCGCCACCAGGAGCGGTGGCCTGGTCGTGCTCTGGTCGGAGGACCGGGACACCAGCGAGGTGTGGGTGCTCGACGCCAGCCAGCCCACGGTCCCTCCCCGCTCGGTCGGCGGCCGACGGCCGGGGGTCGAGTACCACGCGGAGCACGCGGTGCTGCCCGACGGCTCGGACACGCTCCTGCTGGTGACCAACGACGAGGCGGAGGAGTTCCGGCTCGCGAGCTGCCCGGTCCCCCGTGAGGCCGATCAGGATCCCGCCGCCTGGCGTCCGGTGCGTCCCGAGGACCCCACCGAGCGGCTCGAGAGCGTCGAGGCCTTCGCGTCCCACGTGGTGCTCTGCTTCCGGTCCGGTGGCACCCAGCGGCTCCGCCTGCTCCCCATCACCGCACTCGAAGCCCCCGGAGTCGTGGTCGACCCTGCCTTCGAAGGCGGCACCGTGGCGCTCTCGCACAACGAGGAGTTCGCCGCCACCGCCGTGACGGTGGCCGACCAGTCCTACATCCACCCCGTGGTCTGGTCCGACGTCGACCTGCAGACCGGCGTCCGCACCGAGCGTCACCGGCGAGTTGCGCCGGGGCACGACCCGGGGCGCTATGTCAGCGAGACCCGCACGATCCCCTCGACTGACGGCACCCCGATCCCCGTCACGCTGGTGCGGCGGGCCGACGTCCCGCTCGACGGGACGGCGCCCGCCCTCCTCTACGCGTACGGCGCCTACGAGTCCTGCGACGAGCCCGAGTGGGACCCCGCCCTGCCGAGCCTGCTGGACGCCGGAGCGGTCTTCGCGCACGCCCATGTGCGTGGCGGCGGTGAGGGCGGGCGACGCTGGTGGCTCGACGGGCACCTCCAGCACAAGCAGAACACCTTCACCGACCACATCGCCGTCGCCGACGGCCTGGACGGCCTCGTCGACGGCACCCGGCTGGCCACTCGCGGGCTGAGCGCCGGCGGCCTGCTCCAGGGCGCGGTGTTCAGCCAGCGACCCGACCGCTGGCGCGCCGTCGTGGCGGAGGTGCCGTTCGTGGACGTCGTCACCACGATGTTCGACGCCTCCATCCCGCTGACGGTCAACGAGTGGGACGAGTGGGGCGACCCGCGGCGCAAGGAGCAGTTCGACTGGATGCTCGCCTACTCGCCGTACGACCACCTGCCCCCCTCCGGGACGCGACCGGACCTGCTCGTCACCGGTGCGCTGCACGACCCCCGGGTGATGGTCCGCGAGCCGGCCAAGTGGGTCGCCGCGCTCCGTGAGTCCGACCCCGAGTGGTCACCTCGGTGCCTCTTCCGCGCAGAGACCGGGGCCGGCGCCCACGCGGGTCCCTCCGGACGCTACGCACGTCTCGACTACGAGGCCGAGATCTATGCCTGGGTGCTCGACCGACTCGGCCTCACTACTGACGCACGAGTCAGTAACGGATACGGTGGGTGAGATGATCCGGACCACGCCGTTCCACTCGCGACTCAGCGAGCTGAACACCCAGGGCCTCTACACGCACTGGCAGGGACACCTCTCCGCGCTCCGCTACACCGACGCCCCCAAGCACGAGTACTTCGCGGTGCGGAACTCGGTGGGCGTCTTCGACACCTCGCCGCTGTTCAAGTACCGGATCCACGGCCCCGACGCCGAGCGGTTCCTGGAGGGTGTGCTCGTCCGCGACATCCGCAGATGCCGTCCCGGCACCGCGCAGTACACCCTCTGGTGCGACGACCGGGGCTTCGTGATGGAGGACGGCGTGGTCTTCCGACACTCGGAGACCGACTTCCTGCTCACGGCGGCGCGGCCCAACCTGGGCTGGTTCACCGATCTCCGAGGGCGGCTGCGCGTGGAGCTCGAGGACGTCACCGAGAACTACGGCATCCTCGCCGTCCAGGGACCGCGGTCACGTGCCGTCCTCGCGTCACTCATGCCGGAGGCGGAGTCGCTGCCCTTCTTCGGGATCGCCGACACCAAGCTGGGCTCCGCCCCGGTCACGCTCTCCCGCACGGGCTACACCGGCGACCTCGGCTTCGAGGTCACGGTCGAGGCCGACCACGCAGTGGACGTGCTCGACACGATCCTCGAGAACGGCCGACCCCACAGCATCCGGCCCTTCGGTGAGGAGGCGTTGATGATGCTGCGCATCGAGGCCGGTCTGCCGCTGGTCGACGTGGAGTGGCACAACAGTCGGCTCGCCTTCACCGACCACGAGCGGGTCACGCCCACCGAGCTCGGCATGGGCTGGATGCTGCGCGGCATCGCCGACGACGGCCGTGCGTTCGTCGGTGGTCACGCCATCCGCAAGGAGCTCGCGGAGAAGTCCTCCCGCTGGGCGACCGTCGGCATCGTCGTCGACTGGCAGGCCTGGGACTCACTGCACCGCGAAGCCGGGCTGCTGCCCCCCAAGGACGAGCACCCACTGTCCTACGAGTCGGTGCTCCACGACCGGCCGACGACCGCTGGAGGCTCCCAGGTCGGCTACGTCACCAGCTTTGTGTACTCCCCCGTGCTCCAGCGGCACATCGGGCTGGCTCGCGTGCGCCCCGACCTGGCGCCGCCCGGGTCCGAGGTGCACATGGAGCTCGCGCTGAACCACTCGAACACCACCGTGCTCGCCCGGACGGCGAGGCTTCCCCTGTTCAACCCTCCGAGGAAGACGGCCACGCCATGAGCTCCGACCAGTCCGACGCGCGCAGCACGGCGTACGACGCGATCGTGGTCGGCGGCGGCCACAACGGCCTCGTCAACGCCGGCTACCTGGCCAAGGCCGGGCTGCGCACGCTCGTCCTCGAGAAGCGCGACCTCGTCGGTGGTGCCGCCATCACCGAGGAGCTGCTGCCCGGGTTCTCCTTCACGACGTTCTCCTACGCGCTCAGCCTGCTGCGCCCCGAGATCATCCACGAGCTCGACCTCGTCAAACACGGCTTCATGCCGTTGATGATGCCCTCCTCGTTCCACCCGACGGGCGACGGCGGCTACCTGCTCCTGGGTGACGACCACGCCCAGAACGTCCAGGAGATCCGGCGGCACTCGCGCCACGACGCCGATGCCTACGACCGCTACCACCACGACCTCGACCGGGTCGTCCAGGCGGTGCGGCCGTTGTTCGACAACGCGCCGCCGAACGTCTTCGGCCCAAAGTCAGGACGGGACCCGGAGGACCAGGCCGATGTCGCCTGGCTGCTCGACCACCTCGGCGGGGTCGAACAGAAGGTGATGCACGACGTCGTCCGCCTGCTCGCCGGCAGCGCCTCGGACTGGCTCGAGGACTACTTCGAGCACGAAGCGGTCAAGGGCTTCCACGCCTCCTCGAGCATCATCGGCACGAAGGTCGGTCCGATGTCGCCCGGGTCCGGACTCGTGCTGCTGTTCCACAAGATGGGCGAGCACGACGGTCACCTCGGATCGTGGGCGTTCCACAAGGGCGGCAACGGTGGCTTCACCCAGGTCCTCGCCCGCGCCGCCGAGGCCTTCGGCGCGGAGATCCGGCTGGCCTCACCGGTCACCTCCGTCCTGACCGAGGACGGTCGCACCGTCGGCGTGGCGCTGGAGGACGGCACCGAGTTCCGGGCACCGGTCGTGGTCTCGGCCCTCGACCCGCGACGCACGTTCCTCGACCTGGTCGACCCGCGCGAGCTGCCCGCCGACCTGGTGGAGAACGTCGAGCGGATGAAGTTCCGCGGCGTCTCCGCCAAGGTCAACTTCGCCCTCGACGACCTCCCTGTCTTTCCCGCGCTGCCAGACACCGTCGCCCACTACGGAGGGTTCCTCAACATCGGCCCGACCATCGAGTACGTCGAGCGCGCCTTCGACGCTGCCAAGTACGGCTGGTACAGCGAACGCCCCTTCATCGACGCGGCCATCCAGTCCGTCGTCGACCCGGACATGGCGCCGCCCGGCAAGCACGTGCTGTCGTGCTTCGTCCAGTACGCCCCCTACGAGCTGCGCGGCAGCGACTGGGACAGCGAGCGTGAGCGCTTCGGGGACACCACGCAGGCCGTGCTGGAGTCGCACTTCCCCGGGTTCGGGGACCTCGTGCTGCACCGTGAGGTCGTCACCCCTGTCGACATCGAGCGGGTCACGGGCCTGACCGAGGGCAACATCTTCGCCGGAGAGTTCCTGGCTCCGCAGATGTACTTCTTCCGTCCCGCGCCAGGGTGGAGCCAGTACCGCACCCCGATCGAGGGCTACTACCAGTGCGGCTCCGGCACACACCCCGGCGGCTGCGTCATCGGCTCCCCGGGGAAGCTGGCCAGCGAGCGGGTGCTGCGCGACCTGACCACTGACCGCCGCTGAGCTTGCCCGGGCAGCACAACTCACCCGTAGCAGGTGAAGTGACGCCCGGGGCGGACCAAGGACAGTCCGAGGGTGGAGCAACCACCGGACGCCACGGACGAAGAGGTGGGCCGGCTACGCCGTGAGGTGGCGCGGCTGGAGTCCAAGCTCGGCCGGGGCGCGCCCGATGACGTCCCTGCGGCTACGAACAGTGCCTCCCGCGGCGGACAGGCTCGAGTCTGGCGGCCCGTCGTGGCAGGTGTGCTGATCGCGGTCGCAGCACTGCTCGCTCCTCTGTCCGTCGTGGCGATCTGGGCCCACGACCAGATCGGCGACACCGACAGGTACGTCCGGACCGTGGAGCCGCTCGGATCGGATCCGGCGGTCCAGAAGGCGGTCGTCGAGCGCATCACGAAGGAGATCTTCGACCGCTTGGACGTCAAGGGGGTCACGCAGGACGCGGTGGACGCACTCGCCTCGCGAGGGCTGCCACCCGTGGCCGCGACCAGCCTCGGCGCCCTGTCGACTCCCCTCGCCAGCGCGATCCGCACCTTCATCGAGGAGCAGGTCGGCCGTCTCGTGCACTCCCAGCAGTTCGAGGATGCCTGGGTCGATGCCAACCGGGAAGCGCACACGCAGATGGTCGCTGTGCTCACCGGGAAGACCTCGGACACGGTCGACGTGGAGGGCGGCACCGTCTCGGTCAACCTCGCGACCGTCATCGACGCGGTCAAGCAGCGCCTGGTCGACCGCGGGTTCTCCCTGGCTGACCGGATTCCCGCGGTGAATGCACAGTTCGTCATCCTGGAGTCCGCCGACCTGGCCCGCGCACAGACCGCCGTACGTGTGCTGAGCGCGGTCGCCAACGGACTGCCGTGGGTGGCGTTGGCACTCCTGGGCGTCGCCATCGCCGTGGCTCGCTCCCACCGCAGGGCACTCGTCGCGGGCGCCCTCGCGGTGGCAGCCTCGATGCTGCTGCTCGGCCTCGGCCTCAATGCCTTCCGGATCGTCTATCTCGACGCCGTCCCTCCCGAGAAGCTCTCCCCAGCCGCCGCGGCAGCGGTGTACGACGCCCTCACGCACTTCATCCGCCTGAACCTGCGCGCCGTGCTCGTGCTGTTCCTCGCGATCGCCGCCATCGCCTGGGTGAGCGGTCCCGGAACGGCGCCGACCGCCGTACGCCGCGGCGCCAACCACGCGCTCGACTCGGTGCGGCACGGGTCCGACCGTGCCGGGCTCGACACCGGCCGGCTCGGCGTCGCGCTCGACGCCTACCGGACGCCGTTGCGAGCGGTGGTCCTCGGCGTGGCCCTGCTCGTCTACGTCATGGCGGCGCACCCCACGGGCACGTTCACCCTGGTGGTTCTGGGGGTTGCCCTGCTGGTCCTGGTGGTGATGGAGCTTCTGGCCCGCCCAGGCGGACGATCTCCCGAGACGTGAGCACCAGGTGGCGCAGTCGCTCGTCCTCGACCAGCACGCGACCCACGATGGCCGCCACCACCATCACGAAGGCGAAGCCGATCAGCCAGGTCGTTGCGGCGAGGACGAGCCCCAACGTGCCGAGCTGCTGGGCGTTGTTCTCGGCGTAGCGCGGCATCACCACGCCCGAGGCCCGCGCATAGGCGACCGTGCAGACCCCGGTCAGGACCGCTCCCGGCAGCAGCCGGCTCCACGGCACCCTGCCCACCAGGAGCGCCCAGGCGGTCCACCACCACAGCAGGCTCCCGGCCACGACCTGGAGGAGCACGCGCAGCGACGAGCCGGTCATGCCGATGGTGCTGATCTGGGCACCCAGGAAGGCCACGATCTGCAGCAGCACCAGCCACCCGGCGAGCCACAGGAAGCATCGTCGCGCCCCGGCGATCCCGCCGACATGTCGTTGCGCCCACACCTTCTCGTACATGCGCTGGACCGAGCGGGCGAAGCTGGTCGCGGAGAACAGCGTGATCACCACGCCGATCGCGCCGGTTGCCGCGCGCACCTGATCGGTCGTCAGGGACGTGTGCGCGGCCCGTGTCTCCGCAGGACCCACCCCGGTGACGTGCTCGAACCGTTCCAGGACGAAGTTGCCGAGGTCTGCGGGCATGAAGGCCGCGAGCACGATCAGCAGTGGCACCAGCGCGAGCAGCCCCTGGGCGGCGATCACCATGGCCCGATCGATGATCTCGACCCGCACCAGCTCGTTGACGAAGCGCCGGAGTCCAGGCACCACGTCCAGCATCCTCAACGCCCAGGCACGCACACCGTCCACGCGGGCTCGTACCGAGTCGGTGTCCACACGGTCCCCCGGTCTGGGTCGAGGTTCAGATCAGGTGGTGTTCGCGGGCGATCCGCAGGGCGTCGCCACGGCGATCGACTCCCAGCTTGCGGTAGACCGAGGTCAGGTGGGTCTTGACGGTGTTCTCGCTGACGAAGAGCGCGCGGGCGATGTCGCTGTAGGAGCCCCCGTTCGCCAGCTCCAGGAGCACCTCTCGCTCGCGTCGGGTCAACAGCGCGATCTGGTCATCGGCGGCGGCCAGCTCCCCGGCGATCGATCGCAGGCGCCGGGCCACAGGCCGCATGCGGGGCGAGACCTGGTCGGGGACGGAGACGTAGCTGCCGAAGCTGGTGATCGCTTCGAGGGCGAACGGGTGCCCCCCGGGCCTCCTGGCCTCGTCGGCGAGCAGCCCCGCGAACGCCTCCCCGCCGACGAAGCAGATGGTGAGGATCTGCATCAACCGCTGCGGCGCAACCCGCGCCAACAGGTCCGGCATCCGGGCCCTCGCTCGCTCGAGGTCACCGATGCGCACCAACAGGCCCATGCGCATGGCGGCCGCCAGGGCACCCGTGAGCACGTCGAGACCGGGCCTGGTGAGCATCTCGTCGATGCGGTCAAGGGCGCCCTCGAGCTGTCCTTGCCGGGTGTCGGCGATGGCTTGGAAGAGCTCGGACTCAGCGTGGCAGTCCAGCCCCGCGAGCGTCAGCGCTCGGTCTCTCAGCGTGGACACGTCGTTCACCAGCGCTGCGGTCTGCGCTTCCACCATGGCGGTCTGCCTCCGCAGGAACGCCGGCGCCAGCTGGTCCGAGCTACGATGCTGCGCCAGCAGCCTGGCCGCGTCGTCGACCTGGCCGCGCTCGGCGAGCAACCGGGCGCTCAGCAGCCGGCTCAGCTCGCCCACCAGCGGGTCGACCTCCATGGCACCCTCACGCTCGGCGCTCGCCAGGTGCTCCTCGCAGGCGCCCAGGTCGAGCTCGTGCAGGGCCCCCCACCCCGCCACGACGTGCGCCAACGCCAGGTGCGGCAGGTTCGTGGCACCGTCGGCGACAGCATGCCCGAGGCTGGCCAGGGCGGTCGATGCCGCTGTCTGGAACGAGCCGTCGACCAGCTCCAGCAGGCTGCGGTGGGCCAGCCCTGCGGCGAGCATGCGGTCGTGGGCCAGGATCTGCCCGTTGTGGACCAGCTCGGCCAGATGCACTCCGGCACTGGTCAGGTCCCCGAGTCGGATCTCGACGGTCGCCAGCTCACCCATCAGCCACGTCGACCAGACGACCGACCGGCCGGGCCCCAACCGGTGCGCGGCACCCGGGATCTCGTGCTGACAGCCGAGACGCTTGCGTGCCTCCGCCACGGCCCACTCCGGGTCGGTCCAGCCGCACCGGCCGCGCCACAGTCGCATCAGCGCGATGCAGTCGAGCGCGAGCGCATCGCCCTCGTCACCTCCGTCGTCGACCAAGGTGCCGGAAAACCGCTCCGCCGCGACCGAGAGCCTGGCCGCCTCGTCGTAGCGCAACGAGAGCCTGCACAGCATCGCCTCCAGCACGAGCACAGCGGGGTCCTCGCCGCGCACGTCGACCGGGAGCGCATCGAGGGCGAGCCACAGGTGCTCGTGCAGGCTCGGTTCGAGGAGAGAGTGCCCGTGGGTGCGCAGCAGCACCCGGAGCAGGGTCGGGTCCTCGGCCAGGATCGCGTGGCGTACGGCGGACGCGAGCTCCGACTTGTCGCGGGCGAGAGCCACCGCTGCCCGGGCGTGGGCCTGTACCCGTGTCTCGTGGCCGTGCTCACCCACACGCGACCACTCCTGGAGCGATCGCCTCAGAGTGGGGTGGACACTGAACAGCTCCTCCCCGGCTCCAGCAGCACGATCCACGAGCAACCCGTCGCCGGAGAGCGCCAGCAGGTGGGCGACGGCCGCGGGGTCGCCTGTCAAGGTGACTGCCAGGGAGGGATCAACGACCGACTCGTCACAGGTCGAGAGCAGCGTGGTGCCCACCCCGTCGGGGAGCGTCGCGAGGACATGGGCGGCGAGCTCCCCCGTGGGCCCACCCACGACCCCGCTCACCAGGGCGGCAGCCCACCCCCTCCCCTGCGTGACGATGGCGGCGAGCTCGTCGTCGTCGATCGTGGGGCGCACGCTCAGAACCAGCGACTCGGCCTCCTCGTCGCACAAGCGCAGGTCCCTGCCGTGCAAGGACATGGTCGAGACTCCGAGGTCCACCAGGTCCTGGGGCGTGAAGAGCTCGTCATTGCTGATCAGCACGAAGTGGGCGGCGAGGGGGATCTCGCTCAGGAGCCGGGTCACCACGCCCACGAGCTCGCCTGAGCTCCGGTGCGCATCGTCGAGCACCAGCACAGCCGGGGGCCGATCGGCAGGCCGCTCGCACAGGGTCGAGATGGCGGAATCCGCATCGGGCGTTTCGAGGTGCACACCATGGTGGTGCAGGACCTCGCCCAGCAGCAGATGGTGCTGGGCGTGGCGGAGCCAGATCACCTCCCGGCCCTCGACCCAGCTCGCCACCAGGCTCGACTTGCCCGCTCCCGCTGGACCGATGACCTGGATGAGCTGCGCCGACGCGGCCTGGTCAAGGCGGGTGATCAGCCGTTGGCGCATCAGGACGAGCTCGGCCGACTGTGGAGGTCGCAGGTTGAGATCACGGCCCCGGATCGAGACCGTCACGTCCCGGCGCGTTCCGGATCGGACTGGCACTGGCTTGACCTGTCGTCATGACCGCACTGGCGCGATCGTCCCTCGATTCTGTGGCAGAACCGCGGAGTCCGCAATCTGAGACGCTTTCAACTATTTTGCAGGACCGATGCGCGGCCTACTGCAGGGCCGAGGTCAGCCGCATCACGTTGTCGACGTACCTCGACCCGCGGGAGCGACCTGCCCATTCCTCGGCCGTGAGCTCGCGCGAGAGCGCGCGGTAGGTGTCCTCGACCTCTCGCATCCGTCCGACGATGCCTGACCCGAGCATCATCAGGCTCACCTCGTAGTTGAGGGCGAACGAGCGCAGGTCCATGTTGCTGGACCCGATGACCGCCACGTCGTCGTCGATGGTGAAGTGCTTGGAGTGGAGCACGAACGGAGCGGGATAGAGATACATCCGCACGCCCGCCTCGAGCAGTGCCTGATAGTAGGAACGCTGTGCGTGGTAGACCATGAACTGGTCGCCCTCGGCGCTGACGAACAGCTCGACGGCGACCCCCCTCTGCGCGGCGGTCGTGATCGCGTAGAGCAGTGACTCGTCGGGCACGAAGTAGGGGCTGGTGATCGAGATCCGGCGCTGGGCCGAGTACAGCAGCGTCGTGAACATGCGGAGGTTGTTCTCGGTGACGAACCCCGGTCCGCTGGGCACCACCTGCGCGGTCATCCCGACGCCGCTGTCGACCGCAGGGAACGAGTCGAGCGTGTCCTCGAGCACCTCGCCGGTCTCGCTGTACCAGTCGGTCAGGAAGACGGCGTTCAATGCAGCGACGACCGGGCCCTCGACCCTGGTGGTCAGCTCGATCCAGGCCCGGCCCGCCTTCTGGTTCTTGGGCTTGTTGTAGCTCGGCTCGATCAGGTTCTGCGACCCGGCGAAGGCGACCCTCCCGTCGACGACGAGGATCTTGCGATGGTTGCGGAGGTCCGGCCGCCGGATCTTGCCTCGCCGGAGGGTCAGCGGCAGCATCGGGTGCCACTCGATCCTCGTCTCGCGCAGCCGGGGCAGCCACGTCTTGTAGGTGGGGATCCCCCGCGAGCCGAGGTGGTCGAAGAGCAACCGCACCTTCACACCGCGGTCTGTTGCCCGCACCAGGGCCTGGAAGAACTCGTCGGTCGTCTCGTCCCAGGCGGTGATGTAGAACTGCACGTGCACGAACCGCTCGGCCTTCTCGACCTCCGCGGTCATCGCGGTGATGGACTCGACGTAGTCCGGGAACAGCTCCGCGGAGTTGCCGCTGACAGCCGGCAGGGCGCCCAGCTCACGGTTGAGGTGGGCCACCGACGAGACGTAGGCGAGGTTCGGTGCCTTCTCGTCCAGGCCGGCGACCTGCGCCGTACGCCGGTGGATCTCGGCGTTGACCCGCACCTGGGTCGCCTGGCGCTTGCGTTCGACGCGGGCGCTGCCGAACAGCAGGAACGCGAGCAGTCCGAACAACGGAACCGCGAGCACGAGGATCAGCCACGCCATCCCGGTCGAAGGTCGGCGGTTCCCGGGGATCACGCCCAGCGCAGCGACGACGACCGCGACCTCGAGGGCGACCACCGCGGCGCCGAAGATCCAGGGCAACGACGGGAACCACTCCGGGAGCACGGCCACCGGACCGACCCTGCTCCCTGCGGAGCTTCCCGGTGCTCACCCGTTGCGGGTGAGCAGAGGGCGCACCGGCCGGAGCACCGTGTGGACCGGACGAGGAGATCGCGTGGAAGTGGTGCGTCGCTGGCTGCAGCTGGCGGTCCCTTGCGTCATCTTGTTGGTGCTCTACTTCGTCGTCCCTGCGGAGCCGGAGATCCCCACCCAGGACTTCGTCCTGCGGGGTGCAGCGACACTCGTGGTCCTGGGACTTCTGGCACTGCTGGTGACCCGGCAGCTGCGGCTGCAGATCGACGAAGGGATGGAGCGACGCGTCGACGGTCTGGTGCTCTCCGTGATCGCGGTCGTCGTGACCTTCTCGATGTGCTTCTACCTGCTGAACCAGCGCAACCCCGCGCAGGTGGTCGGGCTGCACACCCGGGTCGACGCGCTCTACTTCACGGTGAGCACGCTGACGACCATCGGGTACGGCGACCTCCACGCGAACGGCCAGGCAGCACGTGTGCTCGTGCTCGTCCAGATCGTGTTCAACGTCGTCTTCGTCGCCACGTCGATCAGGCTGCTCTCGCTACGCGTCCGGACAGCAGCTGAGCGGCGATCGGCCGCCCGGAAGCAGGGATCCGATCCGGGGTCGCCATAGGTGAACACTCACTGGGTGTGTCCCATTTCTGCTGCGAGCGGTCCGGGCTGCGAACGCACGCTCATGGCCGCTGTCGGTGCGAAGCATCCGACCATGCCGCTGATCGGGTGCTCTCGGGCCGAGTTCCGGTCGCTTCGTGTCGGGACCATGTCGGATCGCGCCGGCACTCCGTCGTCTGTGGTCCTGGGAGCCGATCCTCGAGAAGCCGGCCATCCTTGTCACATCAGGGTTGACGCCAAGGACCCTTGACAGCACTGGTGTGACAACAACCGCCTTTGAGGGACCAGTGTGCGATCGCGGGGTCTGAGGGCGAACGCGCGAACCCCTAGACAGAGCGTGATGCCATCATCGTTTCAAACACGTCGAGGCTGGCCATCGCCATAGTCTGCACAAGGACGATCAGCTCGACGTCCTCCGCCCGCGGTTCCGCGTACGGCTACCCCTCCTGGCGCGAACTGATCGTCCCGGTGCAGCATCCCCGGGACTACATCCGACTCTGCCGCGATCCGCGCGGGGCGATGGCCAACTGAGACGCATGGGGCGGCCGGTCGATCACGTGCCGAACGCCTGAGACGCCGGAGCCGCCCGCCCAACGCTCGTCCGGGAGCGATGAGTTTTCGTTGCCGCAGCGATCTACCCCGCCGTACCCACGGATCCGATGGCGCGCGCAGCCCCGTCAGGTCCAGGCTGCACACCCGTCGACAGCCATGCCGCATAGACAAACGAGGAGAAAACACGCATGCCCGAACTCAATGCTTCGGCTGATCTCGCTGTCGCCTTCACCACAGCGTGGGCGAGCGGCGACATGGACGCCGTGCGCCATCTGGTCACACGAGACATCCACTTCGAGAGTCCCATGGTCGAGCTGTCCGGCGTGGAGCCGTACCTGTCGGCGGTGGGCGCGTTCGCGGCGCTGGTCACGAGCGTCGAAGTCATCTCCGTCGTAGGAACCCAGGACCGGGCAATGATCATGTACGACATGACGACCGCACCATTTGGCACGCTGCGGGCCGCGGAGCACTTCGTCTTCGAGAACGGCAAGGTCAGCTCTGACCAGTTGGTGTTCGACACCTACGCAGTACGCAAAGCCCAGGAAGCCGGTCCTAGTAGCGACTGAGCGCCCTGTAGTCGAACAAGCATCTCGATCGTCCTGGTGGATGGCACCGTCGACGGGACAGGGCACGCGGAGGCATGCGCCGTTCTGGTCCTGGACCACCCCCGCTGAAAAGTTGAACGCCCGGCTCTAGCAATACAACAAGCAGCCGCGATCCGTGCACGGTCACGCTGCGGCAGGGAGCGCGCGCCTGCCTGCCTGCCTGAGCACGCGATAGGTGGCGCAGGGTCGAGGCGTCGCGCGCGCCGGAGGTCTGGTGCGTGCTGGGGCCCGCGCTTGCTGGGCCTGTTGAAGACCGGTTCAGCAGTGCCGATTGCCCATCGGCCAAGTCACTTGTGTACGGCACGCCACCGACGTGCCGACGAAGCCGACGAAGCCGCCGAACGAAGCCGCCGAAGCCGACCATCGCAGTGCCCCAACCAAATAGGACACACCCAGTCAGTCGGGAATGGTCAGCACCTCGACGATGGTGACGCCCATGGAGCTCAGGTAGTTGAGCACGCCCTGGAGCTCCTCCTGGTCCGCGACGTCG
This sequence comes from uncultured Actinomycetota bacterium, assembly GCA_963843075.1. Taxonomy (GTDB): domain Bacteria; phylum Actinomycetota; class Actinomycetes; order Propionibacteriales; family Nocardioidaceae; genus Marmoricola. The sequence continues at coordinate 407,950 of CAWJJD010000002.1, forward strand.
CCGGTGAGCGTGGTCTGGGTGCGTTGTTCCGTCGAGGTCAGCTGAGGAAAGGCGCTCAGCAGCTCGTCGGTGACCTCGTCGTCCAGCCGGATCCGGACTCTTGTCATCTGACGCCCTCCGTCCTCATCACAGTCCTGGCAATCCCTTGCCGAAGATCACGACGCCGATGACCAGGAGCAACAGCGACATCAAGGTCGCGTTGTTGCGGGTGAGCCACTCCGGGAGCTCCTCGAGGGGTGCGGTCATGCGCGAGCGGGCGACCAGGAAGCCGAGCACCGGCACCGCCCGCCACGAGCAGGAACCCGAGGCTCGTGGAACCCGCCTGCGGACTCAGCAGCATCAAGATGACGGCGATGATCGGCACCGGCGAGATGGCTGCTCCCAGTGCCACCGGGAGGATGTCACCGATGACGGTTCCCATGCTTGGCTCTCTTCCGGCCGGAGGCGCGATCGGCTCGACCGCCACGCTAGGGCCACTGTGGCCTCCTCCCCCTCACCGGAATCGGGGGAAGGACGGATCCCCCCAGGGCGCCATGGTGACCGCACCCCGATCACTGGAGACCCCATGTCCGCAGCCATCCTCATCGTCGTCGGCCTGGTGCTGTGCCTCGCCGGCGCACGATCGGTCCGACTGGCTGTCCTGGCGTCCGGGTTCGGCGCCGCGTGGCTGCTGGCCAATGTCTTCGGGGCCTCGTTCGTCACCGGGCTAGCGATCGCACTGGCGGGCGCCGCGGCTGCCTTCGTGGTGACGCTGGTGATGTCGAAGGTCGTCATGTTCACCGCCGGGTGCATCGTCGGAGCCGTGCTCGGGGCCAAGCTCTTCGTCGTGCTCTCGGGATCGGACACGAACTGGCTGCTGGCGGTGTTCTTCGTCCCTGCCGCGGCCCTGGTCTCCGGCTTCCTGGCCAGCCGGTTCCAGCGTCGGTTCCTGGAGTGGGCCACGGCCTTCGCCGGCGCCGGCGTCGTGCTGTCCGGCGTCGCCCTGCTCGGTGACGGGAGCCTCGACCTTTTCCGGCGGCCCGACACCGGGGCCCAGTCCGCTGTCCTCGCGATCATCTGGCTGGCTCTCTCGCTGCTCGGACGATCGATGCAGCGACAGTCGTCGCTGCGAGAGAAGAATGGCTGAGCGACAAGCCCATCTCCTGTATGGGGGAACGCAGGGTCGGTCCCCTCTCACCAACCCTCCACCGGGACGATCGACCGGGACGCGCGACGGAGGTCGCCCATGGCGCGGCTGCTGCTGAGGTCGTTCGACGGGTTCGACCCGGTGGGGGCTGAACGTCACTCCGAGGCGGAGACCGTCGAGGTTTCGTGGTGGTCCGGGTCGAGCGGCCGTTGTTCTTCGGCAACGCCGACTACGTGCGCGAGCGTGTTCGCGCGCTCGTCGCCGATGGGGTGCGCGTCGTCGTGATCGACGCCGAGACCTCGCCGTCACTCGACGTCTCCGCCGTCGAGATGCTGGGCCGGCCCACCGTCGCTGTTGATGCCTCCTCCCCCGGGTCTGGTCGTCTCGCTGCGGACGTCACCGTCGTGTAGGCCATCGCTGTCGGTCTGAACGACAGGTGGCCCCCTGGCGGAGAGTCAGGACTCGACGTGGGGGGCGTGCCGATGCGCCCGCACGAGCGAGCCGATCTCACCCCGCACGGGTGAGGACTCGTCCGTTCAGCGGGCCCTACAGTCGGGAGCAACGCCTCTTGAACTCGGGCGCCGACGCATGCTCGGAGGCAACCGTGGGTCTTAAGAGGGGGTGGTCGTGACAGCACGCAAGGTTTCGGCGAGGACCGGCTCTGGCGCCGCGCAACCCGGGCCGGCGACGGTCCCGGCGCAGCTGCAGCGAGACCCGTCGGCCCCCGATGCTCGCGCGGTCCCTCTGGCGGGGGCACCGTGGTTGCCGCGCGGGTACGTCCCGCGCCAGCTGCTCTGGGAACGGCTCGACGTCTCGACGCGGCGGTCCGTCACGATGGTCGTCGCGCCGGCGGGAGCGGGCAAGACCCTCGGCGTAGCGGGCTGGCTCCAGCACTCCGCCGCCGGCCGCGACGCAGCCACCTGGATCTCGGGCAACAAGACCGTGAGCCTCCGCCAGCTCGAGAGGGCCCTGCGCGAGGCTCGTCGTGACGGGGACGTCCCCCGGCTGGTGGTCGTCGACGATGCCCACCAGCTCCCGTCGGCATGCGTGAGGTACCTCGACAGCGCGCTCAGCCAGGACCCCGAGGGCGTGCGCCTGCTGCTGCTCACGCGATGGGACCTCGCGTTGAGCCGGCTGGTGCCCGAGCTGCTCGGGCACCTGACGGTGATCCGTGGAGACGTCCTCAAGCTCAGCGAGCCGGAGGCTCGGCAGCTGGTCGCGGAGCATGCGCGCACTGACTCCCCCGCCGTCCGGGACGCCATCGTCGGCCGGGCCAGGGGCTGGTGCGCCGCCGTGGTCCTGGCCGCGCGGGCCAGCGCTGCCGCGCCCTCCCACGCCGAGTTCATCCGCCGCTGTGAGGACAGCGGGTTGGGCGTGGCAGACCTGGTCGCGGGCGAGGTCTTCGTGTCGCTGCCCTCCCGAGGGCGCCACCTGCTCCTCTGCACCGCCGCGGAGCCTGTCCTCACCGCCGAGACCGCCATTCACCTCACCCGCGACCCCCTGGCGGGCGAGGCCCTGAGCACGCTGGAGTCGACCGGGTTGCTGGTGAGCCGGGACGGGGACGGGCAACCCCCGACGACGGACGGGAGGGCGGAGTCCGGGCACGTGCGCTACCGGATCCACCCGCTGCTGCTGGAGGTGACCCGGCGCCGGCTCCACGCCGGGGGGGTCGACGTGCAGCAGGCCCGCGGCACCGTGCTGCGAGCAGCACGACTCGACCTCGCCCGCGGTGACGTCGAGGACGGCTTCCGACGCCTGGTGACGCTGGGCGAGTACGACGAGGCCGCGGAGGTCCTCGCGCAGCACGGGCCACGGCTCCTCGCGCGCGGTAACGCGACCTACGTCGAGGACTTCGTGCGCCAGGCCGGGACGGTGCTCGAGCAGTACCCGGCCACCTGGGGCGCGATCGCCTACGCCCGCTGGATGGCCAGCGACCCGGTGGGAGCAGCCCACTGGTCCTCCCGCCTGCTCAGCCTGGACTCGGCACAACCGGGCTCGGTCCCGGTCGTCCAGGCGCTCTGCATGCGGCTGCGACACTCCCGCGCCGGACTCGGGCCCGTGCTCGACGCCGTCGAGTCGGCCCGCGCCGTGCTGGGCACGGATCGTCCCACCCCGGGCGGCGACCCGTTCCAGGCGATGTTGCTGCTGGAGCTCGGAGCAGCGGAGAACTGGTTGGGTGACCTCGCCTCCGCGGAGCTCCACCTCAGCGAGTCGGTGATGACGAGTCGCAGCGAGCAGCTGCTGGGCGTCACGGCGGAGGCGCTCACGCACCTGGCGCTGACCCAGTTCATGGCGGGACGCGAGAGCGCCTGCACGGACCTCGCGCAGCGCGCGATCGGTTTGTGCGACAGCGACCCGAGCGTGCCGCCGACCACACGTGCCCGAGCGGATGTGGCACTCGGGCTCGCCACGCTGCAGTCGGTGCCGTGGCGCGGTCCCGACGTCCACCGGCAGGCAGCCGAGACACCACCCGTGCCCGACGACCTGGCCGGGAAGTTCTGGCACCGCGTCCTCGTGGCTCGGCTCCTCCTGGTCTCCGGCGCAGTGGCAGGGGCGGTGCGGCAGATCAGCCTGCCGTTGGAGCTGCCTGAGCTGCCCGAGCACCTGCAGGTCAATCTGATGGTCGAACGCGCCCTGCACGGATTGACCGAGGGCAACCGGGAAGCACTGCGGGCCTCCGCGAACGCCTTGGCAGCCCTCGACGCACCGGGCGAGCGCACCTGGGTGGAGGCCGCCCTCGCCGACCTCGACGGTGATCTTCGTCGTGCGGCAGCCCTCTATCTCGAAGCCAGCCGGTCGGCCACCCGCCTGCAACCCGCCACCTCGCCCCTCGGTCTGGTGGGCGCGGCCCAGCTGCACGGGCACCTCGCCGACGCTCCCCCCGTCGGCGAGCTGCTGATGGCCGCGCTCACCGCCACCGAGTCACGGCACAACGCCCTCCCCTTCCTGGGCTGGAGTCCGCACGGGACCCACGTCGGCCGTCTGCTCGCCGAGGAGTCGAGCGTCGCCGGCTCGGGCTGGGGTGAGGAGCTGCGAGTCGCGCTCTCGGACCTCCCTGGGGTGACCTCCATCTTCCGCCCCTTCGTGGCCACGCCCCGCGAGCTCGGGTCCGTCGTCGAGCCTGCCGTGACGCCGACCCTGAGCCCCCGCGAGCACGAGGTCCTCGGCGAGCTGGCGCGCGGCTCGACGTACGCCGACATCGCAGCCAACCTCTTCGTCAGCGAGAACACCGTCAAGACACACATCTCCAGCCTCTACTCGAAGCTCTCCGTCGGACGCCGGAGCGAGGCACTTGCCGTCGCCCGCAAGCTTCATCTGCTCTAGCCCGCCCAAGGAGCCGTCATGTCGGACCCCATGCCTTCTGTGCCCCCTGGTCTGTCCCGTCTGGGCGACCACTGGGGCGTGGTCGTCACCTACGGCACCGTCACCATCCTGCTGGGTCTCGTGCTGGCCGTCTGGCCGAAGCAGACTCTCGTGGTGCTCGCGGTGTTCCTGGCCATCCAGCTGCTCGTCAACGGGATCTTCCAGATCGTCAGCGCGCTCGCGGCGAGCACGACCGACGGCGGCGTACGTGCGCTGATCGGCCTGTCCGGAGGTCTGTCGTTCATCGTCGGGCTGCTGTGCCTTCGCTCGCCGCTGCAGACCCTCTTGGTGATCGGTCTCCTGATCGGAGTCTGGTGGACCGTCAGCGGGGTCATCGAGATCATGGCGGCGATGATGAGTGACACGCCCAACCGGTTCTGGCGCATCGTGATGGGTGTGGTCAGCGTGGTCGCGGGCGGATACCTGTTGGTGAACCCCGAGGTGTCGCTGGGCGCCCTCGTGATCATCACGGCCGTCTGGCTCTTCGCCTACGGCGCCTTCGCCGTCGTGGCCGGCATCCGGCTGCGATCCTTCCGCTCGTCGGTCTCGCGGGCCCAGGCCCTCCCCGGGACGTGACCGGCAGCCCGCGGGGTGGGGTCCGCCGCCGGGGCAGCAGCATCCCGGTGGTGAGCGGGCCAGTGCCGGAGGTCGCACTGCGATCTCGCTGGTTCGCCGGGCTCCTCGGCGCCGGCCGCGTGCACCCCACCGTCGAGGGCGCGATGGCGGCCAGTGGCTCACGGTCGGACCGGGTCGGACGCGACCCTTCGACCGAGTCGCAGATACGTCACCGAGTATCGGAAATTAGACCAGCAGACCGGCGCAAGGTCGCCTTCGCGACACCTCGCAGGTCGGTGTCCGACCCGGCGAATCCGCGGTGCGCCGGGCGAAACGCCAGGCCGTTCGTCCCATTCGTTCCGGCGTCGACCACGGTGCGGCGGTTCGTGACATCACGGACTCATTGCCATTTTTCGGACAACCACACTCGCATAAACCCGGTGCAACCATAATATTTCGGCCCGGTTGGCAATCGCTGTCCACACCGGCGAAGCGCGCAGGCGAGCACGACTCCCGACCGGCCGACACGCCCGGGTCGAGCGGCTCGGCGGTTGCCGGTTCAACAACAAATTCTGGTCCGCGCCGGGTGTGCGGCCCAGCGCTTGCCCGTGCCACCGCCGGAGGTCCACCCAGCCACCGTGATTCGAGTCCATAGCCCATTCGGGCTAGGTTCCTTCTCGCCCACGCAGGTCATTGGACGGCACAGGTCGTCGGACTGTTCCTCTCGGTGTGCGGGCCGTCCTGTCGCCTCCCCCGAAGCGAGACCATGCGCAACTCCCTGAGCAGACCCATGTCCGTTGCCCTTCTCCTCCCGCTGATCGGCTCGATGCTGCTGGCCGTCTCCGGCCCCGTCGCGAGCTCCTCGGCCGCCACGGCCTCGACGTTGACCAACGGCTGCGCCGTCAGTGCCCGTGGCATCCCGTCCTGCGGGGCCTACATCGGAGGGGCGTACGGCGCGAACGCCGATCTGAAGCCCTGGGAGACCTCGATGGGCAAGAAGGTCGGCGTCCACCGCACCTTCTGGGGTTCGGGCTCGGCCGCCTCCGCCGCGAGCACCGCGAAGACGGACATCGCCAACCACCGGGTGCCGTGGATGAGCTTCTCCGCGCCGCACTCCTGGACGGACATGGCTGCCGGCAAGGGCGATGCCTGGGCCAAGGACCTGGCCACCAAGATGAAGGCCGTCGGTGGCCCCGTGTGGGTCGCGGTCGACCACGAGCCCGAGAACGACGGCGGCGACGTGCAGAAGTGGAAGGCCATGCAGGCACGTCTGGCGCCGATCATGCGTGCGGCTGCCCCCAACCTCGGCTACAGCATCATCTTGATGGGCTACCACGAGTTCTACGGCGCAGCGAAGTACTCCATGAGCGCGATCTGGCCCAAGACCAAGATCGACGTGGCCGGCTTCGACATCTACGAGAAGTACGGCGTGAAGAAGTCCGGCAAGCCGACGATCACCGAGTGGAAGAACTTCGATGCCTACTTCACCAAGATGAAGGCGTGGTCGAAGTCCACGGGCGTCCCGTGGGGACTGGCCGAGACCGCCTACAGCGACCCCGCCGCCACCAAGAAGCCCAGCTGGATCTCGCAGACCTTCACCAAGATGCAGAGCTACGGCGGCATCGCGTTCAGCTACTTCAACACCAACCTGCACAGCCAGGCGAACTGGGCCCTGTCGAACACCACCAAGAAGAACGCGTTCACGACGGCCAACAAGGCCGCGCCGACCATGCAGTGAGCCGGTGAACCGGGCGGTGAACGGCGAGCGCAACGGCGGCGTTTGCCACCGCGTCACCCCCACTTGGCCGTAGCCTCGTCGCGTGGAAGAAGTCGACTGGAACACCTACGCCGCTGTGCTGTTCGACCTCGACGGTGTCCTCACACCCACCGCTGAGGTGCACATGCGGGCCTGGGCGGAGATGTTCGACTCCTTCCTCCGCGACGAGGCTGCCGGCCTCGGCGGGGAGGTCGACCTCTCGCCGTACACCGATGCCGACTACTTCGCCCACGTCGACGGCAAGCCCCGCTACGACGGCGTCCGCGACTTCCTGCTCTCCCGAGGCATCTCCCTTCCTGAGGGTTCCTCCGACGATGCGCCCAGCACGGTGACGGTGCGGGGACTCGGGAACCGCAAGAACGAGGCGTTCAACGAGGTGCTGGCGCGCGACGGAGTGGTCGCCTACCCAGGCTCGGTCCGTCTGCTCGACCACCTGCGCGAGCTCGCGCTGCCCCTCGGCGTGGTCTCCTCCTCGGCAAACGCTCCAGCGGTGCTCGAGGCGGCGGGACTGACCGAACGTTTCGGCACGGTCGTCGACGGTCGCGTCGCCACCGGGCTGGGCCTGCCCGGCAAGCCCGCCCCGGACACCTTCGTGCACGCGGCCGAGGTGCTCGGCGCCCCTGTCGAGAGGGCAGTCGTCCTCGAGGACGCCGTCTCCGGCGTTCGCGCCGGGGCAGCCGGGGACTTCGGGCTCGTGATCGGCGTGGACCGGGGCGCCGGTGCACCGACCCTTCTCGAGGCGGGTGCCGACGTGGTCGTCTCCGACCTGGCCGACCTCGTCCCCAGGGGCGCCCCGTGAGCCGACGCGCGAGGGCCGACCACCCGATGGACCGTGGACGGTTCCCGGTCGATCCCTGGCGCCTGGTCGAGACGACCTACCGCTCCGACGACCTGGGCACCACCGAGACGCTGTTCACCGTGGCCAACGGCTACCTGGGCATGCGGGGCAACCCCGAGGAAGGTCGCGACGCGATCGCCCACGGCACCTTCATCAACGGCTTCCACGAGACCTGGCCGATCCGGCACGCGGAGGCGGCGTTCGGCTTCGCCCGCACCGGCCAGACGATCGTCAACGTTCCCGACGCCAAGCTGATGAAGCTCTACGTCGACGACGAGCCGTTGATCCTCGGCACCTCGGAGCTGGAGAGCTACGAGCGCTCCCTCGACTTCCGCGACGGGGTCCTTCGTCGCCGGCTGGTGTGGCGTACGCCGTCGGGCAAGCAGGTCCTCGTCGAGTCCACCCGGATGGTCTCGATGACCCAACGACACCTGGCGGTCCTCACCCTCGAGGTCACGATGCTGACCGGTGACGCGCCGATCGTGATCTCCTCGCAATTGCTGAACCGTCAGGACGGGAAGGACGAGTACTACGTCCCCTACGAGGCGATGGGTGAAGGCACCGACCCGCGCAAGGCAGCTGCCTTCGACGAACGGGTGCTCCTCCCCCGCGCCCACTACATCCGCGACGACCGGATGCTCCTGGGCTACCAGTGCGCGCAGTCGCGGATGACCATCGCGGTGGCCGCCGACCACCACCTGGAGACCAGCGACGAGACCGAGACGATCCTCAGCGGCGACGACGACCTCGGCAAGATGGTGTTCCGCATCGAGGCGCACGAGGGGAACAAGGTCCGGCTGGAGAAGCTGGTGACCTACCACACCTCGCGCGGCGTGCCGGTCCGCGAGCTGTCGGATCGTTGCGACCGGACTCTCGACCGCGCCGAGCGGCACAGCCCCGCGCACTACCTCGCCGAGCAGCAGGCGTGGTTCGAGGAGTTCTGGGCCGCCAGCGACGTCGAGGTGGATGACGCGGCGATCCAGCAGGCCATCCGCTTCAACGTGTTCTCCCTGGCCCAGAACAGTGCGCGCGCGGACCGCCAGGGCGTGCCCGCCAAGGGTGTCACCGGCTCCGGCTACGAGGGGCACTACTTCTGGGACGCCGAGATCTACGTCATCCCGTTCACCACCTTCACCCAGCCGCACGTGGCCAGGAACCTCCTGCACTTCCGCAACCGGATGCTGCCTGCTGCCCGGACGCGCGCCCGCGAGATGGCCCAGAGCGGCGCACTGTTCCCGTGGCGCACCATCAACGGTGAGGAGGCCTCGGCCTACTACGCCGCCGGCAGCGCCCAGATGCACATCAACGCCGACATCGCCTACGCCTTGATGCAGTACGTCGGTGCGACCAACGACACCGGGTTCCTGATCCGCGACGGTGTCGACCTGCTCGTCGAGACCGCGAGGATGTGGGCCGAGCTCGGGTTCTGGCGCCACAACGGCAACTCCTCGACCTTCCACATCCACGGCGTCACAGGACCCGACGAGTACACGACCGTCGTCAACAACAACCTGTTCACCAACGTGATGGCCCGCTACAACCTGGAGAAGGCCGCCCTCGTCGTCGAGCGGATCGAGAGGGACCACCCCAACGACTACGACAAGCTGGTGCATCGCATCGGCCTGGCCGAGCACGAGGTCGACGAGTGGCGCAGCTGCGCCGAGGGCATGGAGATCCCGTTCGACGAGGGGTTGGGCATCCACCCCCAGGACGACTTCTTCCTGGACCGCGAGGTGTGGGACCTCTCCAGGACACCCGCCGAGCTGCGGCCGCTGATGCTGCACTACCACCCGCTGGTGATCTACCGCTTCCAGGTGCTCAAGCAGGCCGACGTGGTGCTGGCGATGTTCCTGCACGGTGACCGGTTCACCGACGAGCAGAAGAAGGCCAACTTCGAGTACTACGACCCGATCACGACCGGCGACTCCACCCTGTCTGCGGTGGTGCAGAGCATCGTGGCCGCGGAGGTCGGCTACCACGAGGCAGCCATGGACTACTTCCGGCAGGCGGCCTACGTCGACCTCGCCGACCTCCACGGCAACACGGTCGACGGGTTGCACGTCGCCTCCGCGGGTGGGGTGTGGAGTGCCCTGGTCTTCGGCTTCGCCGGGATGAGCGACCGCAACGGACGGCTCGGCTTCGACCCCCGGCTACCCGTCGGGTGGCCCCTGCTCCGGTTCCGGATCGCGTGGCGTGGTTCGCGCCTGCTGGTCGAGCTCACCCAGGACCAGATCTCGGTGACCATCGTCGAGGACGGTGAGCCGGGGGTGCACGTGCGCGTGCGGGGCACCCTCCACGTGGTCAGGCGTGACGAGCCACTCCGGGTGGCACTCGATGACCAGGGCCCACGCATCGACGGCCTGCTCGGCGAGAAGCCGCAGACCGGGGGCACCCGAGCGGACGGCACCAAGATCACGGCGGGAGTGCCGGAGCCGATGGTCTTCGACGAAGCCGGCTCCGAGTAGCCCTCTGTCGTCACACGCCCCGTCACACAGGCTCAGTGTCTGCTCATCTCATCCGGTGCGACCACCAAGGCGCCGCACCACCTGAGGAGGAGTTCAGATGTCACTGTTCATGGACGTTCACAACATCGAGGGCGGCGTCTCCGAGGCGGACGTCGCCGCGGCCCACTCGGCCGACCTGGCGACGCAGGGCCCCCACGGGGTGAACTACCTGCGTTACTGGGTGGACGAGTCGGCGGGCAAGATCTTCTGCCTCGTCGATGCCCCCGACGCGGAGGCTGCCACGACGGTGCACCGCGACGCCCACGGCCTCGTCGCCGACGAGATCTACACCGTCACCGAGCACGCCTGAGCACCGGGGCGGAGGAGCGACGTCGAGCCGCGACCGCGCCGAGCCCGACGTGACATCCTCGATGCTGATGAGTCCCGTGGTCCATTTGCTGGGGCGCCCCCACGTCGAGGGGCGCCCTGGCGGCTACCGGGTGCGGAGTCGCAAGAGCTGGGCCCTCCTGGCGGTCCTGGTGCTGAGCGACCGTCCGCCGACGCGCCAGCAGCTCGCCTCGCTGCTCTTCGACGAGGCAGACGACCCCCTCGCTGCCCTGCGCTGGGGACTGGCCGAGGTGCGGCGCGTCCTGGGCAGCGATGCCGTCGTCGAGGGAGACCCGGTGCTGTTGCGGCTCCCACCGGGCACGCTCGTCGACGTCACCACTGTCCTGCGCGGCACGTGGTCCGACGCCGTCCGGCTGCCCGGGCTGGGCTCGGAGCTCCTCGAGGGGCACCGATGGCGGCGGGCCGCGACGTTCGAGTCGTGGCTGCTCTCCGAGCAGAGGCGCGTGATGGCCGCGTCGGAGGAGATCCTGCACGAGGCGGCGCTCGCGGCGATGTCGGGCGGAAGGCTGGCCGAGGCGATCGGGTACGCCGTACGCCTGGTCGCGATGACTCCGCTGGAGGAGAACCACCATGCCTTGCTGATCCGCCTGTACCGGCTCTCTGGCGACAACGCTGCCGCCGAGCAGCAGCTCGCCACCTGCACCGCGCTGCTCGAGCGGGAGCTGGGTGTCCGACCCGGGGCGGTCGTTCGCGCTGCCCTGCGTGAGAGCAGTCAGGTGCCAGAGCTCCCGAGTGACACGCCGTCGGTCGAAGCGGTGCTCGAGGCCGGCCGAGCCGCGGTCTCGGCGGGTGCGATCGAGACGGGCGCGGACTCGTTGCGCACCGCCGTACGCGGCGCCGACCTCGTCGACGACGCGCGGCTCCGGGTCAGCTCGCGGCTGGTGCTCGCCGAGGCGCTCGTCCATTCACTGGGCGGGCTCGACGAGGAGGGCATGGCCGCCCTGCAGGGCGCCGACGACATCGCGCTGGCCCACGGTGACCGGGCTGCCGTCGCGGAGGCCAGGAGCGAGCTCGGCTACGTCGACTTCCTCCGTGGGCGCTACGACCGCGCGCTGGTCTGGCTCTCCCAGTCGCTGGAGTACGCCGACGGGGCGGAGGCGATCACCGCGAAGGCGACCACCTACATCGGCTCGGTGGAGAGCGACCAGGCGCGCTATCCGGAGGCCCTGGCCCATCTCGAGGAGTCCGCCCGCCTCGCCACGAGCATCGGCGACCTCCGGCGTGGTGCCTATGCGACCTCGATGATCGGGCGCCTGCACCTGCTCAGGGGTGAGCTCGACCTCGCCGCGCAGCGCCTCGACGATTCGATGGACCTCGTGGAGCAGGACCACTGGCTCTTCTTCGCCCCGTGGCCACAGGCCCTGCGAGGCGAGGTGGAGCTGCTCCGCGGCGACGCGGTGGCCGCGACGGCCCTGCTCCAGCAGTCCTTCGCTCGGGCCTGCCAGCTCGGCGATCCTTGCTGGGAGGGGCTCTCCGCGCGAGGGCTGGCCCTGGCGGCTGCGGCTGCAGGAGACCCGGCGCGGGCCTTCGACGTGCTCGCCGATGCACGCTCGCGGGCCAACCGTCGCAGCGATCCCTATGTCTGGCTCGACGGCTACATCCTCGACGCCCTGTGCACGCTCGGTCGCGAGCACAGCCACGACGCGACGCCTCGGTGGGTGGAGGACCTGCAGGAGCTGGCGTCGCGGCACGGCATGCGCGAGCTCGTCGTACGCTCGCTGCTCCACGGCGCTGCGCTCGGCCGGCCCGGTGACGCCGAGGCTGCGCAGCTGCTGGCAGGCGACATCGTCAACCCGCAGATCGACCGGCTGGTCGCTGCCGGCGATGCCGGCTGATCAGGAGGCGAGCAGGCCCCAGGGGTGCTGCCTGGCCTGGTTGCGGTTGAGGATCTCGCGGATCAGCTCGGCGTCGGGGTCGGTCTGGTCGCCGATCATCGCGAGGAGGTCGTCGACGTCGGAGCGTGAGCTGTAGCTGGCGAGCTCGCGCTCGAGGGCGCGGCGGTTGGCGCGCGCCTGGCGGCCGGCGCGCAGCTCGTCGCGAACTCCCGAGAGGAGGTGGCGAGAGCGGGTGGTGAGGGGCTTGATCGTGTTCATGGCTCAAGTTTCCGCTCATCTGATCCATACGTCCAATGATGAGATCAGTAGTGACCAATGCCCTAGCATCATGGATATGGACACCGATGTGCTGCGCTGGTTCGCCCAGGTGGTCGACGGCATGACGGTCACCGAGGTGGCCGAGATCGACCGGGTGAGCCAGCCCGGGGTCTCGCGCGCCCTGGCCAGGCTCGAGGCCCAGGTGGGGACTCCCCTCCTGCAACGTCACGGCCGACTGCTGCGACCCACGCGGGCCGGAGCCGTGTTCAAGCGCCACGTCGACTCCGTGCTGCACGCCCTCGACGACGGGTTCGCCGCCGTCAACGAGCTCGTCGACCCCGAGACCGGAGTGGTGACCGTGGCCTTTCAGCTCTCCCTCGGCACCTGGCTGATCCCGGGGCTGATCCACCGCTTCCGCGAGGAGCACCCGCGCGTGAGCTTCAGGCTCGAGGAGTCCGACGACGCCCTCGGGTCTTCGCTCGTCTCGGGCGGACGCACCGACCTGGAGTTCACCGCCCGGCGCCCCCACAACCCCGAGGTGCACTGGGAGCCGCTGTTCTCCCAACCACTGCTCCTGGCCGTGCCCCCCGAGCACCCGTTCGCCGAGCGGGACGAGGTGTCCCTGAGCGAGGCCGCCGATGCCGACTTCGTGATGCTGCGGCCGTCGTGGGAGCTGCGCACCCTCACCGACCAGCTCTGCGAGGCGGCCGGGTTCCAGCCACGCGTCGCCTTCGAGGGCGACGACCTCTCCGTCGTGCGAGGGTTCGTCACCGCGGGCCTGGGCCTGGCGGTCATCCCCGGGACCGACACCCAGGCTGCCGCGAGCCGCGCCCAGGGCGAGCCGCTGATCCGGCTGACCGACAGCGGCGCCACCCGGGACGTGGGCGTCGCCTGGTCGACGAGCCGGCGGCTGCTGCCCTCGGCCGAGGTGTTCCGGGAGTTCGTCCTGGCCGCCGGTCAGGCTGAGTTCCGCTAGTCCGTCGCGCCCGACACGCTTGACAACGTCCGGGCCGGTGCCAGACTCCGGGAATGACGCGCTACGGCCAGCAGTTCGGGCCGGACTTCACCTTCCTCGGGGTCCCGATGTGCGACCTCGACGACCCGTCGTCCTACGCCGACGCCCAGGTCGTGATCCTCGGGGCCCCCTTCGACGGAGGGACCTCTGCCCGTTCTGGCGCACGCTTCGGCCCGATGGCGATCCGGATGCGCGACTACCTCGCGCACGACGGCTCGAGGCCCAGCCTGGCGCTCCGAACCGACGGGCTGGTCGACCTCGCGGTCGTCGACGCCGGTGACGTCGAGATGTACTCCGGCGACGTCGAGGTCGCGCTGCCTGCCCTCGAGGCCGCGGTCGAGAAGGTGACGCGGTCGGGGGCCATCCCGGTCATCCTCGGCGGCGACCACTCCGTCACGTTTCCCGACGCCAAGGGCGTCGCGAACGTGCTCGGCCACGGCCGGATCTCGATGATCCACTTCGATGCGCACGCGGACACCGGCGACATCGAGTTCGGCTCGCTGTGGGGCCACGGGCAGCCGATGCGACGACTGATCGAGTCAGGGGCACTGCGCGGCGACCGGTTCCTCCAGGTCGGGCTTCGCGGCTACTGGCCACCACCGGAGACCCTCGACTGGATGGCCGGCCAGAAGCTGCGGTCCTATGAGATGACCGAGATCGTCCATCGCGGTCTGGGCGAGTGCCTGACCGAGGCGTTCGTGATCGCGATGGACGACTGCGACGGTGTCTTCCTCTCCGTCGACATCGACGTCTGCGACCCGGGCCACGCTCCCGGCACGGGCACCCCGGAGCCGGGCGGGCTGAGCGCGCGGGAGCTGCTCGACGCCGTGCGCCGGATCTGTCTCGAGCTCCCCGTCGTGGGTGTCGACGTCGTCGAGGTCAGTCCGCCCTACGACCACGCGGAGATCACCGCCGCGCTGGCCAACCGGGTCGTCCTGGAGGCCCTCTCCGCCATCGCCCGCAGGCGCCAGGACGAGCGCGACGGGACCACATGGGACCCGTCCACTCCCCTGCTCGCCGACCGCGACGTCGACTGACGCTCGACTGGCTGCCCGTCGCGCCCCGGGGCCCGCACCGACAAGGGCGGCCGCGCGCGCGATTGGGGTGGGGCCGCCGGGATGGCACCACCCACCCCCTCGTCGCTGCCAAGACCTGGAGCGCCACCCGCCCCCCGACCTCCGGCGGTGGTGCCAAGCCCGGGAGCACAACCCGCGCCGGAGCCCCCGCCCTTGGTGCCAGCCCCGTAATCTGCCAAGACCGGGAGCACAACCCGTCCCCCGGTCAGCCGCGGGACCTGATGGCTCGATCGGGTCAGCCCTGTCCGGCCCGATACCCCCGTGGCATAGTGCCAAGCACGCTCCTGGAGCGTGCCCCTCCGACGCAGGAGAAGCCGATGGCGCAGCACCCCCTCGAACCGCTCGACGAGGCCGAGTTCCGCCAGACCGTCGCAGCTCTCCGGCGCGAGCAGTCGCTGTCGGAGTCGTGGCGCTTCGCCTCGATCGAGCTGCTCGAACCGCCCAAGGCAGAGGTGAAGGCGTGGCGTGCCGGCGACCCGGTGCGGCGTACGGCGTTCGCGGTGCTCTGGAACCGCGCGGACAACCGGGCCTTCGAGGCCGTCGTCGACCTGACCGCCGATGCGGTGGTGTCCTGGACGCACGTCCCAGGCGTGACACCGCACTTCACGACCGACGAGTACCACGAGGTCGACGAGGCGATGCGTGCCCACCCCGACGTGGTCGAGGCCCTGGCCGCACGAGGGATCACCGACATGTCGCTGGTGACCATCGAGGTGTGGACCTACGGCAGGGCGTTGATGCCGGAGCAGTGGCGCGACCGTCGGCTCGGGTGGTGCGACATCTGGTACCGCGAGACCCCCGACGGCAACCTCTACGCGCACCCGGTCTCCGGCTTGAAGGTGATCGTCGACGTCAACACCCTCGAGCTGCTCGAGCTCGAGAACGACCACGACCACGGGCAGCCCGCGGTGGACGCCGAGTACGTCCCGGGGGCGTGGACCGGCGAGCAGCGCTCGGACCTCGCCCGCCTCGAGATAACCCAGCCCGAAGGCGTCTCCTTCACCATCGAGGGCACCGAGCTGAGGTGGCAGAACTGGACCATGCGGCTCGGCTTCAACTACCGCGAGGGACCGGTCATCTACCAGGTGACCTACGACGACCACGGCACTCCGCGCGACATCGCCTACCGGATGTCGTTCACCGAGATGGTGGTTCCCTACCGCGACCCGTCCTTCGACCACTACCGCCGCACCGCCTTCGACATCGGGGAGTGGGGACTCGGGTTCATGACCACCTCCCTGGAGCTCGGCTGCGACTGCCTCGGCGAGATCCGCTACCTCGACGCGGTCCTGCACGACACGTCGGGCGAGCCCTACACGATCACCAACGCGATCTGCCTCCACGAGGAGGACAACGCGGTCCTCTGGAAGCACGTCGACCACGGTCTCGGCGCCGAGGTGCGGCGGATGCGTCGCATGGTCGTGTCGTGCCACGCGACCGTGGCGAACTACGAGTACCTCGTCTACTGGCGCTTCTACCAGGACGGCAACATCGAGTGCGAGGTGCGCGCGACGGGTCTGATGGTCACCACGCCGTACGCCGAGGGCGAAGCACCTCCTGCCACCGGCACCGTGGTCGACCACCGCACCTACGCACCGTTCCACCAGCACTTCCTGGTCGCCCGGCTCGACCTGGACGTCGACGGTGACGAGAACACCGTGATGGAGGTCGACTCCCGTGCGCTGCCGGTCTCCGAGGACAACCCCTACGGGCTGGCTGTCGTCAGCGACGCGACGCCGGTCACCTCCGAGGCCGAGTCGGCCCGCGACTTCAGCTGGGCCACCCAGCGCTCTTGGAAGGTGGTCAACCCCAACCGCACCAACAAGCTCGGCACCAACCCCGCCTACAAGCTCGTGCCCACCGCCTCCATCCCGCCGCTGATGGAGCCGGACACCCCGCAGTTCCGTCGCGCCCCGGTGATCGGGCACACGCTCTGGGTCACCCGGCACCACGACGACGAGCGCTGGCCCTGCGGGGCCTACCCCACGCAGTCGGCCGACGATGACGGGATGACGCGCTGGATCGCCGACGACGAACCCCTGGAGAACACCGACGTCGTGCTCTGGTACGTCTTCGGCATCCACCACATCACCCGCGTCGAGGACTGGCCGATCATGCCGGCCGACACGATCGCCTTCTGGCTCAAGCCGTTCGGGTTCTTCGACCAGAACCCCTCGATCGACGTCCCTCCCTCCGTGAAGGCCGGTGAAGGGCACTGCCATGACGCCCACTCCTGACCTGCCGCCCGAGACGGTCGAGGCGGCCGACGCGCTGACCGGGGAGGTGCTGGCCAGCTTCGACGCGGCACCCGAGCGGCTGCGGACGCTGGCCCAGGGTCTGGTGCGGCACCTGCACGGGTTCGTGATGGAGAACGACCTCACCGAGGACGAGTGGAGGTTCGTCATCGACTTCCTCACCCGTGCCGGACACATCACCAGCGAGGTGCGACAGGAGTTCATCCTGCTCTCGGACACCCTCGGCGTCTCGAGCCTGGTGGACCTCCTCACCAACTCCCGCACCCCCGACTCGACTCCCTCGGCCGTGCTCGGCCCCTTCTACCTCGAGGGACCGCCCGAGCTCGCCCACGGTGCCGACATCTCCGGCGGCGCGCTGCCCGGCGACCCGGTGTACGCCGACATCACCGTCACCGACACCGACGGCCACCCGCTCCCAGGGGTGGTTGTGGACGTCTGGCAGGCCAACCGGGACGGCTTCTACGACGTCCAGCTGCCCGACCTCGACGGACCGGTCCTGCGTGGGCGGTTCCGCACGGACGAGCAGGGCCACCTCGACTTCTGGACGATCCTGCCGGCGCCGTACCCGATCCCCGACGACGGTCCCGTGGGTCAGATGCTGCGGGCGACCGGCCGACACCCGATGCGGGCACCACACGTGCACTTCATGCTCGCAGCGCCCGGTCGGAGCACGCTGGTGACCCAGCTGTTCGTCGAGGGAGGGGACCACCTCGACAGCGACACGGTGTTCGGAGTCAAGCCGGCGATCATCGTGCCGTTCCCCGTCGAGGACGGCTCCGCACCCCAGGGCGCCCCGGAGAGCGCGGCGCCCGGTGGCTGGCGGTCCCTCCGCTTCACCTTCCAGCTCGCGGGCCGCCCCTGACCCGGCGGCACGTCCCGAGACGTCGTGAAATGCACGAATTCCGGACCGGTCCGGGCGGCCGATTCGGGTATAGGTTGGCCGGTAGCCCCAGGGTCGTCGAGCGCCGGATCCCAGCCCAGCCGGTGCCAGGTCCCGGTGCTCGAGGGGGATGGCCGATGAAGGACGTCGAGGCTCAGCTGATCCACGACATGCAGAACACGGCAACGGTGATCCGCGAGGCCGCCACCCAGCTCAGCGACAACAGGGAGACCCTGCCACCCGGGGTCGTGGCACACCTCTGCGAGATGCTGACCCGCCGCAGCGACATGCTCGTCCGGCTGCTCAGCGACCTCTCCACCTCCCACCTGGCCCAACGAGGTGAGCTCGACCTGTCGCTGCAGCGGGTCTCCCTGCCCGAGATCTG
Source organism: uncultured Actinomycetota bacterium (assembly GCA_963843075.1). Classification (GTDB taxonomy): domain Bacteria; phylum Actinomycetota; class Actinomycetes; order Propionibacteriales; family Nocardioidaceae; genus Marmoricola. The sequence continues at coordinate 426,165 of CAWJJD010000002.1, forward strand.
CGGGGAGGTGCTGGCCGAGCGCCGACCCGGCGCTGGACGGCAGATCACCGTCGACGTCCCGCACGACGCGCTCGTCCTCGGCGACCCCGTTCGGGTCACCCAGGTGCTCGACAACCTGGTCACCAACGCGTTGCGCTACGGCGGTCCCGACGTCACGGTGAGCGCTGCCCGCGACGGAGCCCAGGTCTGCATGACCGTGTCCGACGACGGCCCCGGAGTCCCCGAGGAGCTGCTGGACACGCTCTTCCACGCCTATGCGCGCGGGGCGGAGTCCCACGGCCTCGGCGGCAGCGGGTTGGGGATGTTGATCGTGCGCCAGCTCTGCCACGCCATGGGCGCCACCATCGCCTACGACGGCAGCCAGGGCGCCCGGTTCACCGCCAGGTTCCCGGCGCTGCCGATCCCGTCGGACCGGCTCGGCCCTGACCTTGCCACCGAGGGGCACTCGGTGGCCCTGTGGAGCGAGGAGGAGCCCCTCGTGAGCAGCACCGTCGCCTATCTCGCGCACGGCCTGGCGGCCGGAGAGGCGGTCCTGGTCGCCGCCACCGCGGCCCACCACCTGGTGCTGGACTCCGCCCTCGTCGCCCTGGGCATCGACACCGAGGCCGCTGCCGAGTCCGGTCAATACCTGCGCTTCGATGCCGACGCCCTGCAGCGCGACCTGCCCAGGCTGCACCACATCGACCGGGAGCGGTTCGAAGCCCTGATCGGTGGCACCGTCGAGCAGGTCCGGAGCCGCTGGCACCGCTTTCGGGTGTTCGGCGAGATCGTCGACCTCTACTGGCGCCGCGGGGAGGACCACCTCGCCCTCGAGCTCGAGGCGTGCTGGGACACGTTGCGCGCCAAGGACCCGTTCCCCCTCCTGTGCGGCTACGAGCTGGTGGCCGGGGACAGCGCCGCGACGATCCGGGACTTCCACGACATGGTCGTCCCTGCCTGACGGCTCCGCCGGCCCGTCCCGGGACCCGGCCCACCTCGGGCCCGGTGTGCGTCAGTGACCCAGCACGTGGGCCCTGCCGTCCATGGTGGAGGTGATCGGGATGCCCATGGCCTTGAGGATGGTGGGCATCACGTCGGCGGTGCGGAAGGCCTCCCTGGTCGAGGTGCCCTTCATGCCCGGTGACCAGAACACCATCGGGACCCGTTGGACGCTCTCCTGGGCACCGCCGTGGTCGCCGTACACCCCATAGCTGCTGCGGTCGTGCTCCAGGCCGATGACGTCCGGCCCGTCTGGCGCCGCCATGGTGTTGACGATCTCCTGCCCGTGCGCCTTCCACCACGCCTTCTCCGAGCCGGTCATCGCATGTGTGCCGTAGAGCCTGAAGCGGTCGCCGTCGCGCCAGTAGGACGCGGTCACACCTGGCATCGCGAGCATGTTCTTGGCACCCTGCTTCATCGCGGGCAGGGAGCGGTCGATCAGCCAGGACTCCAGCGCCGTGGACTGGTAGGAGAACTGCACGTTGCCGTCGGCGTTGAGCTGGGCGACCGCGGGAGACGGGTTCGAGTAGGTCACCGTGTCGGGGGCTCCGGCACCGGACCCGGCGTCGTACACCCCGAGGGCCGGCGGCGCGTAGTACCAGTTGCTGTCGCCCGAACCGGCGGCGGTCTTGCCGTAGAACTTCTTCCCGTACGTCGCGCCGTGGTCCGCCGTGAGGACCACCAGCGTCTTGCCGCCGCGGGCCTTGTCGATCTTCTTGACCTGGGCGAGCAGCTTGCCCAGCTGCCGGTCGGCGATCTCCGCCGCGCACCGCACATGGGTCTGGCCCGCGAGGGTGCTGCAGTCGACCCGTTGGGCCGCGTCGGCCTGGGCGCCCCACATGTGTCCGGCCTTGTCGATGCCGGCGAGCGTGACGAACATGCCCGACCAGTCCTCGTGACGCATCATCGTGATCGCCGCGTCGGCGGCCCACACGTCGCCACCGAGGTGCTCGGGGTCGTTGCCGGGCACCGTCCGGTTGCCCTCGTTGGGGTAGAGCCAGGACGGGAAGGCAGCCTTGGTGCCGTAGTCGTTGTTCTTGTCCGCGTTGATGAAGTAGCGACCACACAGCGTGGGGTCGTCGGAGTCCGGCTCGAGCAGGTAGGCCGGCACGTTCTTGCCTGCGGGTGAGCGCCACTGCCCGTTCGTCCCCGCGGGAGTTCCCGGGATCGACAGGTTGCGGCACCCGGTCGGCTGGTCGCTGGTGATGTCGCTGCGTCGGCTCGAGAGGTGCACGGCGATGTCGCCGTTCGTGCCGGTCGCCGACGTGACGGCGTAGGACTTCTCACCGACGGTGATGAACTTGCCCGGCCGAGCTCCGTGCAGGTAGTCCGCGAGCTTCGGGTACGACGTGCCGGGCTGTCCCTGCACCGTGGAGGTCTTCTCCACCGTGCCGAAGTCGGCCAGGCTCAGGTCGCCGGTGATGTGCATCGCGTCGAAGCCCTTGCCGAAGATGTTCGCGTGGTCCCGGTAGGCCTCGTCGGTGTAGCCCATGTGGTTGGGGCGCAGGCCGGAGGTGATCACGTTGTGCGCGATCACCGTCTCCGAGGCCATGTAGCCCAGGTAGGCCGACTTGTAGTGCGTGCCGCCGCCTCGCAGCTTGCGGAAGTTGGGCATCTTGAACTGGTCGGCGTACTGCGGAACCATCTGGTCGAACAGGACGATCAACACCCGATCAGCGGGTCGCGCCGGCTTGTGCGCGCTGGCCGTCTCGGCGGGTCCGCCCACGACCAGGGCCGTGCTCACCAGCGCGGCGGCCGCCGCAGCAAGAGATCGGGTGTGCCTCATCCGGGACTCCCATCGCCGGCGGGAGCAGCTCCCCCGCACGTTGCGGCGACCCTGCTCCCCGGTTGTGAGAGGTGTCAACGACTGCATGATGCGCAACGCAGGCAGGCACGAGAGACGGCCGAGCTGGTCCGTGGTCCGCAAGCGTGGGGGCCACTGGACGTAGGCCCCCAAAGACCGCCCGTTCGGCCCATCGCGGGCCGGTCTAGCCCGACCGAGGCAGCCAGATGCCGAGGTGGGACCTGCCGGGAGCGAACACGGCGCCTGCCCCTCGCTATGTTGGAACCATGGCCGACCGCCCTTCCAACGACAACCTCACCCCCGTCCCGCAGAGCAGGGAGGCCTTCGACTGGCTGCGCACGTTCGGGGACGACCAGGTCGAGCGCTCCGTGATGCGGATGGCGAGCCGAGTCCGAGAGATCGCTCCCGACTGCGTCGGCGCTGAGCCTGACCGTCGCCAACGGCGACCTCACCTTCACCCTGATGACGGACCGTCCGGCGTGCCTCACTGCTGGACGCGATGCAGTACCTCGACGGGGGTCCGTGTGTCCGCGCCGTCGACGAGCACGAGATCACCACCACCAGTGAGCTGCCCACCGACGAGGGTCGCTGGCAGCTGTTCGCGCAGGCCGAGAGGATCACCGGCATCTCCAGCACCCTGTCGCTGCCGGTGATCCGCGACGGCCGCACCATCGGCGGGGTGAATCTCTACGCCGCGACCAACGACGGGTTCGACGGGCGTCACGAGCAGCTCGCCGAGGCGTGCGGCGCCTGGGCCGACGGTGCCATCACCAATGCCGATCTGGCCTTCAACAGCCGGGTCCGTGCCGCGACCGCGCCGGACCGGCTCGCGGACCGGGGGGACCTCGACGTGGCCGTCGGCGTGGTCGCGGAGCACCAGAACCTCGACCTCGCCGAGGCCAGGACCAGGATCCACTCTGCGGCCACGCGCGCCAGCGTCTCCGACGCAGAGTTCGCCAGGTTCATCCTCGACGCGCACGCCGACGACATCGATCGTCGCGGTTGACCGACGTCAGGGTCCGATGCCGATCGCGTCGAGGACGTGCTCGGCGATCGCCAGGCTCGAGGTCGCAGCAGGGGACGGTGCGTTCACCACGCTGGTGACGCCGTCGGCCTCGAGGATCCGGAAGTCGTCCACCAGTGAGCCGTCGCGGTCGACGGCCTGCGCCCGGACGCCGACACGTGCGCGGACCACGTCCGCAGAGCCGATCTCGGGCACGTAACGCTGGGCTGCCTGCATGTAGGCCCTGACCGACAGCGACCCCCGCAGCTCGTGCGCGCCCGCGCGCCAGTGGTCGCGGGCCATCCGCCAGAACCCCGGCCACGCCGCCATGGTGCGCACGTCGGTGAGGCTCACGTCGGAGCGACCGTAGCCCTCCCGCTGCAGCGCCAGCACCGCGTTGGGACCGACCTCGAGCTCTCCCGAGACCCGCCGGGTGAAGTGCACCCCGAGGAAGGGATAGCGCGGGTCGGGGACGGGATAGACCATGCCCCGGACCAGGTCCCGCTTGCTGCGGTGGACGGCCATGTACTCGCCACGGAAGGGCACGATCCGGGGTCCTTCGTAGGAGCCCACCAGCCCGGCCACCCGGTCCGCCTGCAGCCCGGCGCACAGGACCACCCTGTCGACGTCGTAGGACTCCTCGTCGCACTGCAGCCGGATGCGTCCCCCGCTGCGCTCGACTCCGGTGACCTGCGTCGAGAGCAGGATCGTGCCGCCGGAGGCCTCGATCTCTGCCCCCAGGGCTCGAGCCACAGCGACGTAGTCGGTGATCGCCGTTGCGGGCGAGTGCAGGGCTGCCACCCCCTTCGCGTGCGGCTCGATGTCGGCCAGGCCAGCAGCGTCGAGCCGACGCAGACCGGGCACACTGTTGGCGCGCGCGGTCCGCTCCAGGGCGTCCAGTCGGGCGAGCTCGCCGTCGTCGAGCGCCACGACGAGCTTGCCGCACTCTTCGTAGGCGATGCCCTGAGCCGCGCAGTAGTCGCGCAGCAGCACCCGCCCCCGGGTGCACAGAAGGGCCTTGAGACTGCCGGGCTGGTAGTAGATGCCGGCATGGACCACCCCGGAGTTGTGGCCGGTCTGGTGGGCGCCGAGGCGGTCCTCCTTCTCGAACACGACGACCCGGAGGCCCGGCCGGCGTCGGCCGAGCTCCCGGGCGATGGCCAGCCCGACGATGCCGCCGCCGACGATCCCGATCACGTGCTCGCTCATCCGCCGACCGCCCTCCATCGCTGTCAGGCGTCAGTCAATCGCGCCCTCGCTCCCGACGAGGTGGGGGGCCTCCCCCGGCCGCGAGTGGGATGGTCACCGTGAAGGTCGAGCCCTCCAGGTGCTTGGAGACGACCCAGATCTCCCCGTCGTGGCTCTGCACGATCGAGTCGACGATGGTCAGACCGAGACCGGATCCCTGGATCGCGTGCTCCTGGGCGGTGGAGGAGCGGAAGAACCGGGTGAACAGGTGTGCCTGCTCGGCCTCGGGGATCCCCAGGCCGGTGTCGCTCACTTCCAGGCGAGCCAACCCGTCGTCTGCGCGGAGGTGGCAGTGCACGCTGCCGCCGTCCTCGGTGAACTTCACGGCGTTGCTCACCAGGTTGGACACCAGCCGCTCGAGGTCTCGAGCGTCTCCGCACACCGTCACCGGATGGGGCGGAACCTCGAAGTCGACCTCCAGGCGTCGACCCGAGATGATGGGCTCGAGTGCGGACTGCACCGCCAGCACGACCCGCCCGAGGTCAACGTCCACGTGCTCGTGCCCGAACGTCCCGGACTCCAGGCTGGAGAGGGCCAGCAGCTCGTTGGCCAGCTCGCTCAGCCGGTCACTGTTGCGGCGGATCACCTTGAGGAAGCCCAGCTGCTCGTCGGTGAGGGTGTGCCCCTCGTCCTCCTGCAGCAGCTCGATGAAGCCGGCGATGTTCGTCATCGGGGTGCGCAGCTCGTGGCTCACCGTCGCGACGAACTCGGTCTTGGCCGACCTGGCCTGGGCGTTGAGCAGGTAGGCCGTGGCCACGTCGGCCAGGGTCTGGGCGGTGGCCATCTCTGTCTTGTCAAGGTCCCCCGGCGTCGCCCGGTAGAGGTCCAGCGCACCCAGGCGCCGGTCACCGTGGCGCAAGGGGAAGGTGAAGACCGCGACCAGCCCGTTGTCCAGCGCGCTGCGCGCGAACCGCGGGAAGCGGTCGTCCTGCGCGAGGTCGGGGATCGAGATGGGCTGGTCGGTCTCGTACGCCGCCAGGCACGGCCCCTCGTCGAGGGCCGACTGCAGCTGTTCGAAGCGCACCGCCGACTCGTCGGACCCGGCGATCACCCGGGGATGGGTGGTGGCCGAGATGAGCGAGACCCCCGCGGCTCCGATCGGGAGGATGTCCACGATGCGGCGGACGAGGTGGTCCAGGATCCCCTGGATCGGGAAGTCGGTGACCAGGGTGCGCGCGAACTCACCGAGGACCTCTGAGAGACGGTCTTCAGCTTCCACGGGGACCCCAGAGACGTGATGTTGCCCGCGGGGTCTCGGCGGAGGAGGTGTGCCTGGCGCTCGTGCCCGAACCACAACGGTCCTCACAGGTGCCGAGGCGATCATACCGCCCAGGGGTCGGCCAACGCGCGGAACCGACGTCCTGGCCGGATCACCTTGGCCGGATCACCTTGGCCGGATCGCCGTGGCCGTCCGCGGCCTGTGGCCGCGCCCGGTGGCCCCCGCCCCCACCTGTCAGTGGCTCTTCAGCAGGACGCTGAAGGTGGCTCCCCTCGAGCTGGTGGAGTTCGCGGTTGCCGTGAGCTGACCGTTGGCGCCGGCCGCCACAGGTGCGTTGCTGTCGACCAGCAGAGCCGTGATGTGGCCTGACGACGACGCCGTCGCCGCCCCTTGCCGGACCGTCTGGCCGGTCGGTGCGTTGAACCCGGTGGTGTCGGTCGACTTGTCGGCGAAGTAGGTCACCAGCCAGCTGGTGCTGTCACCGGCCGTGACCGCAGGACTCACGTGGGCAGCACCCGCGACGTTGTCGAGCTTGATGGCAGAGTCGGCGATCGGGGTCGTCGAGTCCAGGCCGCGGTAGGCCGACACGGTCAGGTCGGCCTTGGCAGAGGACGTGGAGGTCACCGTCACCTTGGCGTTGGCAGCCACCTCAGCCGAGGTCGCGGTCTTCGTCCAGGCCCGCGCCACGAAGCCGTTGCCGTTACCGGTCTGGAGCAGCGTCCAGCCCGTCGGCCCGGTGTAGGTCGGGGTGGTGGTGTTCGCGGTGAAGAACGCGATCAGGGTGTCGCCGACCTGGACCCCGCTCGGGATCGTGGTCGAGCGGCTGGTGCTGTTGCCGTTGCTCGATGCCGCCCCCACGAAGGCCACCTGGCTGACGGGCGCCGCGCTGGTGGGGTTGAGCGTGGTGGTCGCCGTGGCCGTGTGGCTGTGGCCGTCGTCGACCGTCAGCGTGACCGTCTTGGCGCCCACGGTGGTGTAGGTGTGCGAGGGGTTGACCGTCGTGGCGTGGGCAGTCGAGTCGCCCCAGTTCCAGTCATAGGTCAAGGTGTCGCCATCGGGGTCGGTCGAGGTGCCGCCGTCGACCGTGCAGGTCATGGCCGTGCAGCTCGCACCCGTGATGCGGGCAGTCGGCGCCTGGTTGGTCACCGGAACGGTCGGGTTGAGCGTGGTCGTCGCCGTGGACGTGTGACCGTGCGCGTCGTCGACCGTCAGCGTGACGGTCTTGGCTCCCCCCGTCGTGTAGGCGTGCGTGGGGTTCGCCGTGGTGCTGTGCGCGGTGGCGTCACCCCAGTTCCAGTCGTAGGTGAGCGTGTCGGTGTCCGGGTCGCTCGACGTCGAGCCGTCGACCGAGCAGCCCAACCCCGTGCAGCTCGCCCCGGTGATCCGCGCCGTGGGCGCCGCGTTGGCGAGCGGCGCGGTGGGTGCAGCCGTCACGGTGTCGGTGCCGGTCGCGTTCTGCGGGTCGGTCACGGTGAGAGTGATCGTCTTGGTGCCACCCGTCGCGAACGTGTGCGAAGGTGTCGCCGTCGTGCCGTGGGCCGAGTTGTCGCCCCAGTCCCAGTCGTAGGTCAGCGCGCCGCCGTCCGGGTCGTTCGACGAAGCACCGTCGAAGGAGCAGGTGAGATCGGTGCAGCCCACCAGCGCAGCGTGCGCGACCGGGCTCTGATTGGCGGGCTGGGGACCGGCCGAGCTGAGCAGCACGCTCATCGTGAGGCCCTGGGCGTTGGCGTCCGAGGTCGCGTTCAGTCCGCCCTGGGCGCCCGAGGCGACCCGGGTGTTGCTGTCGGTGACCAGCGACGACATGTGGCTGGTGCCGCTGCCCGTGCCCAACGACCGCTGGGTCTGCTCCGCCGGACCGGCCCAGCTGGTGGCCGTGCCCGCCGCGCTCGTCGACTTGTCCGTCCAGTAGCTGACCAGCCACTTGGTGCCGTCGGACGCGTTCACCGTCGGTGTCTGGTGCACCGCGCCGGCGACGTTCTGGGCAGTGATCGCCGACGCGCTGACGGCCGGCGAGCCGACGCCGCGGTAGGCAGCCAGCGTCGTGTCGGACCGGACGTAGTAGGTCGTGCCGTTGGCGTTCTTGCTGGTCACGGTCGGCGAGGTGCCCAGGTCTGCGGCCGTCGCCGTCTTCGTGAAGAGCTTGCCGACGGAGGCGGAGCCGTTCTGGGTCAGGACCTGCGTCCAGCCGACCGGTCCGGCGTAGACCGGGCCGGTCGAGTTGGCGGCGAAGAACAGCAGCAGGGTGTCGCCGACCTGGGTGTCCGCAGGCACGGCCACCGAGTGGTTCGTGCGGTTGCCGTTGCTGGTGCTGCTCGCCACGAAGCTGATCGAGTCTGCCTGGCTGGTCGCGCTGGCGGTCTTGGTGACGGCGTTGGTGGCGCCCTTGTTGTCGGTGACCACCAGGGTGACGGGACGGTCGCCGGCAGCGGCGTAGGTGTGCGTGGCCGTCGCGGTCGTGCCGTGCGCGGAACCGTCCCCGAAGTCCCAGTCATAGCTGAGCGGACCGTTCTCGGGGTCCGTCGAGGCGGTGGCGTCGAACGTGCAGTCGAGCTGGTTGCAGCTGACCGTGGCGGCGGCGACCGGCGCCTCGTTCAGCGGGGCCGGCACTGCCTGGTAGGGGAAGATCGCGCGGGCGTTCCAGCCGGTGCCGGCTCCCGTGATCGCCAGGTTGGTCCCGGTGACGGCCGCGTGCGCCGACTGGTCCCAGGTGGCCGAGTAGAGCGAGCCGGCAGCATTGGCGTTGTAGATCTTGCCGCCGGCGACGAAGGCGCCACGGGCGTTGCCCCAGTTGATGCTGGCGGTCGTGGTGGAGAAGCGCTGCTGGCCCACGACGCCGTCCTCGACCTCGAAGGCACGACGGTAGAGGGCGTTGACGCCTGCCTTCGTGTAGTAGATGAAGCCGCCGGAGTAGAAGATGCTCGAGAGCTGCTTCGCGTCGTTGTGCCAGTCGGTCTGGAAGGCGAGGGCGTCGCTGGTGTTCACCGCACTCGCCGTGCCGTAGCTGGTGCCGTCGAAGGTCATCTTCGACAGTGACCCGTCGGTGTTCACCTTGTAGAGGACGCCGTTGACCATGAACGCTCCGGTGCTGGTGCCCCAGCCCGGGCCGGTCGGCACGTTGGTCGCTGCCCCGGCCGTGCTGCCGTCGAAGTTGCTGCGGCGCTGCAGCTGGGAGGCCCCGGTCATGACCTTGTAGATGTCGACGGGCAGCGTGGTGTTCTGCAGCTGCGGCAGGTTGGAGCCGCCCGCGAGCGGCAGGACCGCGATGCGGCCGTGGTAGGTGTTGCCGGCCGTGTGACCGATCAGGTCGGTGTCCGATCCGACGTAGAGACCGTCGTTGGTCGCGAGCATGTCCTGGACACCGGTGCCACGTGAGCGGGTCGGGTTCCAGGAGTAGGGCATCCCGTTGACCGGGTTCAGTGCCGCGATGCCCTCACGGCTGACGGCTCCCTGGCCTGCCCGGTCAGCGGCCGTCGGGTTGTTCTGCCAGCGCTGGTGGCCACCGGCGTAGACGACGTTGTCGGTGACCTCGACGGTCCACGTCGTGTCGCCACCGGTGTACGCCGTCCAGGTGGCCGGCGAGTTCGCGCTGGCAGTGTTCTCGAACCGCGCCACCACGTCACACCCGGAGGTGCCGGTGAGGCTGCCGCTGCCGCCGTAGGCGCCGGTCGTCGAGACGACGAAGAAGTTGCCGTTGGGAGCGAACTCGACGTCGGTCATGTTGGTGTCGAAGGCGGAGGAGCACGCCTGCGCGTAGATCGGGGTCGACCAGGTCGACAGCGTCTGGTGGACCGTGGTGTCCACGCCCGTGGGGACGTTGCCGATGTCCCACTTGGCGATCTGGGCACGGCTCTGGCCGTCGACCGACATGAAGTTGCCGACTGCCATCAGGGCGTTGTTCTGCTTGTTGATCGAGATCTGCAGGACGTTGGTGGCGGCACCCGTCCTGTTGTTGTGGGTCCCGGAGAGGACCGAGTTGAAGTAGGGGTCGCGCTTGCCGGTGTCGGCGTAGACCGTGCCGATGGCCTTCTGTGCGATGCCGTTGATGTGAGTGAACTTGCCGGCGACGAACAGGTGGTTGCCGACGAGGTCGAGGTCGCGAATGGTGCCGCTGATGGTCTGGGAGACGAAGCTGGAGTCGATCACACCGGTGGTGACGTTGATCTTGAACAGGTGCCCCGGCATCGCCTGGCCGCCGGCATTGTTGAACTGCCCAGCGACGTAGACCGAGTTGCCGTCGGCGGCCGGCAGGACCTTGTAGACGGTGCCGTCCGGGTCGGGCGCGAACGTGGTGAGCAGCTTGCCGGTCGTGGCGTCGAACGCCAGCACGTTGGCGCGCGTCAGGGTCGAGGAGGTGTTGTAGTTCTGCACCTGGGTGAACTGCCCGCCGACGATGATGGTGTTGCCCACCTTGGCGATCGAGTAGGTCGTCCCGTCGAGGATGTTGGGCGCGTTCTTGCCCGGCTCGTCACTGACGATCTTGCCCGGCTGCGGCGCCGCGTTCCCGGTGTCGGCCGCTTGGGCAGCAGGCGCCCAGGCACCCAGGCCGGTCACCGCAAGGACAACGAGCAGAACCAAGGAAAGGAGTTTTCGCACTCCGACCATCCCCCCAATGAATCGCGAAAAGAACGCGAGCGCGCCCCCCACGAGCACGACCATGGGCCATAGTGCCCCCGAAATGTGGCATTCACGAAGAAGCCAGGTGGACCGGTCTGGTCCAGCAAGGGGTAATTAGGGAATTCGGTTAACGCACCAGTGCAAATCGGTAGGGAAATCTCAGCGGACGGCGAAGGCGCGCCGGCCCTGTGACGCGTCGAACCACGGGTTCTGGTCGAAGACCATCCGCAGGTTGTGCCGCCCCTTGCGCAGCCCCTTGAGGGTGATGACCTTGCGGCCCCGAGGGATCCAGAACGTCGCCACCCGTCGCTGCCCGTCGTAGACGTGGGCCTTGCCGCGCACGGTGGCCTGGTCGGCGCCCGCGGCGTACGCGATCGCAGTCACCCGTAGCTGCCCGCGCTTGGGCGAGGTGCCGCGCAGGATCGACTTCGTGGCCCACCGGATCCGCATCCAGGAGGCATAGCGGTCGATGGGGTGTACGCCGTTGGGGAACTCGTACTCGCCGAGGGCGAGGAGCGAGATCTCCTTGCCGGCGTCCGCCGGGCGGGCCTTGTAGCTCAGCCCGCTCACCCCGGGGATGGGCACGCTGGTGCGACGCCACGTCAGGGTGGTCCACCACTCGGTCGACCAGATGCCGAGGCTCGCGGTGATGGTCTGGCCGACGTGCGGGACGCCGCGAAGGACCGGTGGGGCCATGTTGTACATGATCCAGTTGGAGGGTGACGAGGCGCTCTCGCCCACCTTCGTGGATCCGTCGTAGGCCTGGACGACGACCTTGACCGTGTTCCAGTGGTCCTCGTCGGTGAGCTTGTACTGCTGGGCCGTCGCGCCCTCGATCGGCACGAAGCTGTCGGGCGTGGCGTCGTGGTCGCCGCGGTACCACTGGTAGCCGAGCTCGGAGCCCTCCGGCCACTCACCCTCGGCCGTGGTCGCGGTGTAGGTGCGACTGACCTGGGCCGCTCCCCCGGTCAGCAGGATCCGTGGCGGCGCGTCGGCGCCGGCGGGCAGCTGGATCGCCACGATGCTCGCGAGCACGGCGCCGACCGCGGCGACCGCGGTCAGCAGTCGGGCACGGGCACGAGATGATGGACTGGGCACCGCCCAACGATAAGCGACTTATCAACCGTTATAGACCTAAATGTCCGGATCGCTCGAGGCGTGGACACCTCCGGCCCGGCCCGCCCGCGACCGGCGTGTAGGAGTGCCGGGCGGGGGTACCTTGAGGCGTGAGCCATCAAGACTTCGCCTCGTTCGCCCAAGAGCCTTCCGACCGCCCCGACCCGGGGGCTGGCCCGGGTGCCGCCCCGGGCGGTGGCCACGATGCAGGCTCTGGAGCCGGGCCGGCGGCCGGCACCGAGCCGGACCACGGCCAGGACCCGCTCCGCGGCTCCCGGACCAGCGGCTTCTGGGCGGCCGTCATCGCGCTGGCCGTGCTGCTGCTCCTGCTGGCGATCTTCATCCTGCAGAACACCCAGAAGGTCGAGGTCAGCTTCTTCGGCTGGAACGGAAAGGCTCCGCTCGCCGCCACACTGCTGATCGCGGCGGTCACGGGCGCGCTGGTCGTCGCTGCGGCCGGGGCCATGCGCATCCTGCAGCTGCGACGGCGCGTCAAGCGCGACCGCAAGGCCTGACCGGACGGCTCCGAGGCCGGCGAACCGACCGCCGGCGCGCCGACCAGCGCGCCTACGATGGACAGTCGGCAGCAGAGCTCCCAGGACCCGAAGGGCACCCGTGATCGCAGGCAGGTACACGCTCGAACGAGAGATCGGTCGCGGCGGCACGGGCGTGGTCTGGCTCGGGCGTGACGAGGTGCTGGGTCGGCACGTGGCGCTGAAACGGATCGGCCTGCTGCCGGGCGCGGACCAGACCGACCTGGCTCGGGCCGAACGCGAGGCTCGCCTGAGTGCCCAGCTGAACCACTCCCACGTGGTCGCCGTCTTCGACGTCGTGGTCGACCCTGCATCCAGCGCGCACTGGCTGGTGATGGAGTACGTCGACGGCGCCACCCTGGCCCAGGTCGTCCAGCGGGGCGGCCGGTTGTCGCCCGACGACGCCGCACCGTTGCTGGCACAGGCGGCCGACGCACTCGTGGCCGCCCATGCCGCCGGCATCGCGCACCGCGACGTCAAGCCCTCCAACATCCTGGTCGACCGCGGCTGGCGGGTGAAGCTGACCGACTTCGGGATCGCCCGCTTCGCGACGGACCCCGCCCTCACCCAGACCGGGATGGTCACCGGCTCACCGGCGTACCTCGCCCCGGAGATCGCGACAGGTGGCCGCGGGGACGAGGCCGGTGACGTGTGGTCGCTCGGCGCGACCGCGTTCTTCGTGCTCTCGGGCCGGCCGCCCTACGAGGTCGGGGACAACGTGCTCGCCGCGATGTACCGCATCGTCAACGAGGAACCGCCACGGCTCGACGATGCGGGCTGGATGAACCCCCTCCTCGAGGGCACGCTGGTCAGGGACCCGTCCCGGCGATGGTCGATGGAGCAGGTCCGTGACTTCCTCACCGATCCGGCCCACCCCGTGCCTCCGGGCGCGAGCGCGACGTGGGGCGAGCCCGACGGATCGGGAGACCGGTCAGCGGACCAGACGGGGACCCAGGTGCTCGGCACCGTCTCGTCGGCACCCCCGGTCGTCCCGCCACCACGTCGTCGGCGACCACGCACGCCGGTCCTGCTCGCTGTCGGGCTCGTGCTGGCGGTCGTGCTGGCGGTCGTGCTGTACGCCGCACTCTCGGGCCCTGAGCCCTCGACGACGAGCACCCAGCGCCCTTCGGGGAGCGTGTCGAGCACGAAGCCGCCGGCCCGACCCACCGAGAAGGGGATGGAGTCCTTCATCCGCGACTACGTGGCAACCGTCTCAGCGGATCCTGCGAAGTCCTGGCAGATGCTGACGCCGAAGTTCCAGCGCGAGAGCGGCGGCTTCGACACCTACCGCGCGTTCTGGAAAGACGCCACCGACGGACGCGTCCTCAGCATCTCCGCGGACCCCGGTGACCTCGTGGTGAGCTATCAGGTCCGGTTCGACAACTTCGACAACGGTCCCGGTCCGACGGTGCTGCAGCTGAAGTTCGAGGACGGCCGCTACCTCATCGACGGCGAGGAGACCCAGGGGTTCAAACCCGCCGGCTGAGCCTGCGACGAGCCCGGCACTGCCTGGCTCGACCGCAGGGCGACCAGGACCTGACCTAGGCTGACCGCGACGAAGGGGGGACACGTGGCGAGCTGGCAGATGCGTGGCCTCGGGGTGCTGATGCGGCTCGTCTACAAGCGCAGGTACGCCTCTGAGGACAAGGGGCTCTCCCGGCTCCAGCAGGAGAAGGGATCGGCCGAGCCCCCCGACGACGTGGTCTCGGAGCGCGCTCTCGACGGCTACGGGGTCGACGGGTTCCGGGTGATGGTGGTCAACCCGTCCGGTGGAACGCCGTCGGAGGACCGCACGGTCGTCTACCTGCACGGCGGCGCCTACACCAACGAGATCGTGAAGCAGCAGTGGCACTTCGCCTCGATCCTGGCCGACCGGATCGGGTGCGAGGTCCACGTCGCGCTCTACGGTCTGGCCCCTGCGCACCACGCGGACGAGGCGATCTCGTTCGTGCTGGGCGTCGTGGACAGGCTGCGTGCCGACGGCAGGCGAGTGCACCTCGTCGGTGACTCGTCCGGTGGCGGCCTCGCGATGCTGGTGGCCCAGCAGGCCGACACGGTGGTCCGACCGGCACTCACGGGCGTGACGGTCCTCGCGCCGTGGCTGGACATGTCGATGTCGAACCCGCAGATCCCGGCGCTCGAGAAGGTCGACCCGTGGCTGTCCCGGGCCGGGCTCAGGCCGATCGCCGAGTCGTGGGTCAATGGCGTCCCGACTGCCGACCCACGCGTCAGTCCCCTGTTCGGTGAGCTGGTTTCGATGCCCTCGCTCGCGGTGTGGGTCGGCACTCGCGACATCACCGTCGCGGACTGTCGTCTGCTGCGGGACCGCCTGGCCGGCACCGGGATCCGCTACACCGAGCTCGAGGGCGGTCTGCACGTCTATCCGCTGCTGCCCGTTCCGGAGGGACGTCGGGCGCGGGAGGAAATCGCCGCGCACGTCGCCGCGTCGTTCACCACCTGAGTGCCCGGCTGAGTGCCCGGCTGAGTGCCTGCGCCGGCTTCGGCGCCCTCAGCGGTAGCGGAATCCGTCCATGAACCGGCGGAACAGACCGCCCTTGATGGGGAGTGCGGGCGCCGGCGGAGGAGCAGTCGAGCGCTGGGTGGCGATCGGCTTGTCGTAGTCGGTGCGCACGATCGTGTCGATGATCTGCTCCTCGGTGAAGCTGTCCGAGCCCTCGATCTCGGGCACGAACCCCACCAGCATGCCGTTGCGCATCACCTGTGCCTCCAGCGACGCGGTGCCGTCGGAGTCCCAGGTCGCCTCGCGTCCGTCCGGAAGCCGGATCGACACCCCGAACTGGTGCACGCCCACCCGAGCGAGGTCGGCGTCCGTGCCGCGTGCGCGCAGCGCGTCGACGACTCGGCGGGCCTTGTTCTCCTCCATGCTGCTCGAGCGTACCCACGGGCCCTCGCACGAGGTGGCCCAGAAGGACACGGGTCCTCGGGTCAGGCGGGGTGCGACGCCAGGGACATGCTCCCCAGCCACTCGCCCAGGAACTCCTGGTGGTGCGCGTCCCGCATCGCTCGGGCACGGAGGAAGGTGATGGCGCACTCGACGACGACCCGATCACCCTGCCTGGCCTGGGCGAAGATCGCCTCGATGGCGTTCAGGCTCCGCCGTTGCTCGCGGGACGCCGCGAGGTCGCGCCGCTCCTCGACCTCGCACGAGCGCTCCAGGGCACGGGCCCTGACGAAGGAGTAGAGCCGCTCCACCCGCTCCCAGTCGATGTGCCTGTCCCGGGTCCGGCGGTTCAGTTGGGCGACGCGGTGGCCCGGGGGCGGGTCGAACGTCGTGGTGACCGGCGGGGTCTGGTCAGAGTCTTCGCTGGGTGACGTGAGAATCATCGGGGTTCCTCGCGACCGTCGTGCTGCGCTGTGCGGCGACTGGCTGCACCACCTTGGAACAGTTGTGCCCGTCCGCTAATTCGGACAAACCAGATATCTCGGACAGCGAGACGCGTTCATCGGTCGAGCAGCGTTGCCGCGGTCGAGCGGACCAGCCGCCCGAGGACCTCGAACCGGGCCGCCGTGATGCGCGTGCCCGGCCCCCAGATGCTGAGGACGGCGACCAGCCGCCCGACACCGTCGACGACCGGGGCAGACACACCCCACGCCGTGGCTTCGTACTCGCCTCGGCAGGTGGCGAAACCGCGCTCGCGCACCCGCACGAGCTCCTCGTCGAGTGCGGAGCGGGTGGTGATGGTCGTGTCGGTGAAGCGCTCGAGACCCCGCCTCCCCTGGCCCGGCACGGACGCGTCGCCGAAGGCCAGCAGCACCTTGCCCGTCGAGGTCGCGTGCAGGGGGACCGCCTGGCCGAGCCAGGTCGCCGCGACGATCGCAGGTGGGACCACCTCGTCGACGTAGGTGAGGGCGCCCAGGCGCCACGCCGCCAACGCCGCCGTCTCGCCGGTCTCGAGGCTGAGCCGCTCCAGGCGCGGTCGAGCCAGCTCGCTGACGGTGCCGACTCCCGCGGACTGTGCGATGTCGATCACGGCCACGCCGACCGACCAGCGACCGGTGTCCCGGCTGCAGGAGACGATCTCGTGCGCCTCGAGCGTGTGCAGGATCCGCCACGCGGTCGCGCGGTTGAGGTCGCAGGTCTCGGCGAGCCGGGCCGCGGTCGAGTCCTCAGGGTCGGCCGCGGCGACCGCGCGGAGCAGCTGCGCGGCCCGCTCGACGGACTGCACCCGGGGGCTGCGGCCGGGTCCCGGGGCGTCGGTCGCATCCGTCCGGCGCTGCGAGGCGATGTCCATCCGGGAACCCTCCGAGAGTCGCTTGACGCTCCATCCTGCCCCAACTTATGTTCGGATGACACACGGACTTGTTCATATGGTGAACGCCGGTCGCCCTCGTCCGTGGCCGATCTGGAGGTACCCGTGAGACGAGCCATGAATCGCAAGGTCATGATCACCTGCGCCCTGACCGGGGCGGGCGACACCGTCGGCAGGTCCGAGCACGTGCCGGTCACCCCCGAGCAGATCGCGGAGGCAGGCATCGCAGCGGCGAGGGCCGGCGCCACGATCGTCCACGTCCACGTGCGGGATCCGCAGACCGGACAGGGCTCTCGCGAGGTGGCGTTCTACCGCGAGGCCGTCGAGCGGATCCGCGCCAGCGACGTCGACGTCATCATCAACACCACCGCCGGCATGGGCGGCGACCTGATGCTCGACCCGCAGGAGCCCACGAACTTCGTCGAGGGCACCGACCTGGTCAACGGCGTCGAGCGACTCAAGCACGTCGAGGAGCTGCTGCCGGAGATCTGCACCCTCGACTGCGGCAGCCTCAACTTCGGCGAGGGCAGCCTGGTCTACGTCAGCACGCCCGACATGCTCCGCGACGGCGCCAAGAAGATCCAGGAGCTCGGCGTCCGCGTTGAGATGGAGATCTTCGACACCGGCCACCTGTGGTTCGCCCGGCAGCTGGTCGAGGAAGGTCTCATCGACGCGCCGCCGATGTTCCAGCTCTGCATGGACATCCCGTACGGCGCTCCGGCCGACGTCGCACTGCTGACCTCCATGGTCGACCAGCTCCCCGACAACGCGGTGTGGACCTCGTTCGCCCTCGGCCGGATGCAGATGCCGTGGGTGGCGCAGTCCGTGCTGCTCGGTGGGCACGTGCGCGTCGGTCTCGAGGACAACCTCTACCTGAGCAAGGGCGTGAAGGCCACCAACGCACAGCTGGTCGAGCGTGCCCGCACCATCGTCGAGTCCATGGGCGCCGAGGTCGCGACCCCCGAGGAAGGTCGCGAGATCCTGGGCCTGAAGGCGAGAGGCTGACGTGTCCTCCCACCGGGTGGATCCGGACGCCGTCCGCACGGTCACCTGCGTCGGCGCGGGGGTGATCGGCGGCGGCTGGGCGGCCTACTTCCTGGCGCGCGGGTACGACGTCGTTGCCTGGGACCCGGCGCCCGACGCCGAGGACCGGCTGCGCCACGTGGTCGACGGCGCCTGGCCGGCGCTCACCGAGCTGGGTCTCGCCGATGGAGCGAGCCGTGACCGCCTGGTCGTCGAGAAGGACCTCGCAGTGGCCGTGGCCGAGACGGACTTCGTGCAGGAGAGCGCCCCCGAGCAGCTCGACCTCAAGATCCAGCTGCTCGCCGACATCGACGCGGTCGCTCCTCCCCACGTCGTGATCTCCTCCTCGACCTCCGGCTACGGCATGAGCGAGATGCAGGTCAAGTGCACCCACCCCGAGCGCACGGTGGTGGCCCACCCGTTCAACCCGCCCTACCTGATCCCGCTGGTGGAGGTCGTCGGCGGCGCCGCCACCTCTGCCGAGGTGGTCGAGTGGACCTCGGAGTTCTTCCGGCAGGCCGGCAAGTCGGTGATCACCATGGACCGCGAGGTGCCGGGCTTCGTCGCCAACCGGTTGCAGGAGGCGCTCTGGCGCGAGGCGCTGCACATGGTCGCGGAGGGCGAGGCGACGGTCGAGCAGATCGACCTCTCCATCACCGACGGCCCTGGGCTCCGGTGGCCGGTGCACGGCCCGATGATGACCTTCCACCTCGCCGGCGGGCAGGGCGGGATGGCCCACATGCTCGACCACTTCGGCCCCTCGCTGCTCTCGCCGTGGACCCGCCTGGTCGCGGCGGACCTCACCGCGGAGCTGCGCGACGCCGTGGTCGAGGGTTGCGACCGCGAGGCGGCCGGCCGGTCCATGGACGAGCTGATCGCCGAGCGGGACCAGGGCGTGATCGCCGTCCTCCGCGCACTCGGACGAGCGTGACCGGGCGATGACCCAGCCGGTCCGCTGGACCGAACCGGTCCTGGACGAGTGGATCGACTACAACGGGCACCTCTCCGAGCCCTACTACGTGCTGGTGCTCGGCCACGCCACCGACGCCGTGATGGACCAGGTCGGGATCGGGCCGGACTACCGCGCCCGCGAGCACGCTTCGCTGTTCACCGTCGAGGCGCACGTGCGCTACCTCGACCAGGTCTCGGCGGGCGCCGACCTCCAGGTCCTGTCGTCGGTGATCGGCGCCTCCGGCAAGCTGCTCCGGATCTGGCACGAGCTGCGGGTGGACGGGACGCTCCGGGCGACCGAGGAGATCCTCGGCGTCCACGTGGACACCGAGACCGGGCGCTCCTCCCCCTTCCCCGTGGAGGTCGCCGAGCGGATCGAGGCCGCCCTGGTGCCACCGCCGCCGGAGGCCGGTCGCTCGATCGGACTGGGCCAACGCGGCTGACTGACTGTACAGTTAGCGAAACGTGGGGAATGCCCCGACAGGAGTCGCGATGACCACCGAACCGATCCGGAAGACGCTGCCCGGCCCGGCGTACCACTCCGAGGAGACCTACCACCTCGACCAGGAACGGGTCTTCTACCGCAACTGGGTCTATGTCGGACGGGCGGAGCGACTGCCCAAGCCGGGCTCGTGGCTGCGCGTCGAGCTCGGCGGCGAGAGCCTGCTGATCGTGCGCGGCAAGGACGAGCAGATCCGCGGCTTCTACAACGTCTGCCGCCACCGTGGATCGCGCATCTGTGACGACGAGCAGGGCTTCGCGCGCACCCACCTGCGCTGCCCCTACCACGCGTGGGGCTACGCGCTCGACGGCCGGCTCGTGACCACTCCGATGATCGAGAAGGAGGAGATCGACCGCGAGGCCACCTCGCTGTGGCCGGTGCACACCGACGTCTGGGAGGGGTTCGTCTTCGTCAACCTCTCCCGCGAGCAACCGCGACCGCTGCTCGAGCACCTGGCCGACCAGCAGGACGACGCGCTCGGACTGGCCCGCGTCGGCCTCGCCGAGCTGCGCATCGGGCACATCTCGACGATGGACGTCCAGGCCAACTGGAAGATCGTCATCGAGAACTACAACGAGTGCCTGCACTGCCCGACGATCCACCCCGAGCTCGTGGCGGTGGTGCCGGCGTACAAGAAGGGCTTCATCTTCGAGAACGGACGCGAGGACGGCGGTGTCACGCTGGCCGACGGGCGCACGGCGATGGTCACCGACCCGCGCCTGCGGCTGCCGCTGCTGCCGGGCTTCCAGGGCCAGGGCGATCCCGAGGCCTACTACGGCGCCCAGGTCTACCCGACGATGTTCCTCGACGTCGACGGCTCGACCTGCCTGGCCACGGCCGTCTTCCCGACGGGTCCGCAGAGCTGCCGGCTGGTGACTGAATACCTCTTCAGCCCCGAGGCCCTCGAGGATCCCGGGTTCGACCCCACCCCGGTGATCGAGTTCAACGAGCTGGTCACCCGCCAGGACAACGAGGCCTGCGAACGTGTGCAGCGTGGCGTCACGTCGCGTGCGTTCGAGCACGGCGTGTTCCCCGCCAAGGACGCGTGGGTCTTCGGTTTCGACGAGCGCTACCGGCGCGACGTCGAGGGCTGAGCCCGACCGACCCGGAGGTCAGGGCCTGCGTAGGTGATACTGCGCTGGTGGCCGACACGCGTTGCTACCGCGCTGGTGAGCTCTTCGACGTGGACTTCACGCTGGACAACGTCGACGAGCACCTCGGGCACGAGCAGACCGTGGTGTGGGTGGATCTGTGTCGTCCCACCCTGGAGCAGCTTCAGGTCGTCGCCGACGAGCTCGGCCTCCACTCTCTCGCCGTCGAGGACGCAGCCTCGGGCCGGCAGCGACCGAAGTTCGCCCGCTATCCGGGACACGACTTCCTGACGGTCTACGCCTTGCGGGTCGACACGGACAGCGGCGAGCTGGTCAGCAGCGAGATCGCGGCGTTCGTCACCCCGACCGCCCTGGTCACCGTGAGGCAGGACGAGAACTTCCACCTCGACGAGCTGCGCACCCGCATGGACGACAACGCCGGGCACACGGTGCACGGAGTCGGCGCGCTCGTCTACGCCCTGCTCGACTTCGTCGTGGACGGGCAGTTCGACGCGGTGCAGACCCTGGACGACGAGATCGAGAGTCTCGAGGACCTGCTCTTCGACGACCGCCCACGCGACAAGGACGTCCAACGTCGCAGCTTCGCCCTGCGCAAGAGCCTGGTCCGGCTCAGGCGTGTCGTCCTGCCGATGAGGGAACTGCTCAACACCCTGATGCGACGCGACGTCGGTCTGGTGCCCACCGAGCTGACGCCGTACTACCAGGACCTCTACGACCACGTCCTCCGGGCAACGGAATGGACCGAGAGCCTGCGTGACCTCGTCTCGACCATCGTCGAGACCAACCTGACCATCCAGGGCAACCGGCTCAACATCATCACCAAGCAGGTGACGAGCTGGGCCGCGATCATCGCCGTGCCGACGGCGATCACCGGCTTCTACGGCCAGAACCTGCCCTACCCCGGTTTCAACCACACGTCCGGGTTCCTCACGTCGACAGCGCTCATCGTGATCCTGTCGGGAGCGCTCTACGTCACCTTCAGGCGCAAGGGCTGGCTCTGACTGGGTGCGTCCCATCTGGCGGTGACTGCGCGAGTCAGCCCGCACGCTCGGCCGGCTTCATGACCTCGAGTTGCGCCGGTTCGGGTGGGACGACAGGCAGCCCGTGTTCCGCCCCATCCGGCACGCATGGCGCGTCGAGGTCATCCATGCTCGCCTCGGCCGCGCCCGCCGGCTGCCCAAGTCGTTCGAGAACACCATCAGTTCGGCGACCGGCTGGCTCCAGGTTGCCTGTATCGCGACCTCACTGCGCCAGCTCACAAAGGCACGCACTCGGCAGCAG
This sequence comes from uncultured Actinomycetota bacterium, assembly GCA_963843075.1. Taxonomy (GTDB): domain Bacteria; phylum Actinomycetota; class Actinomycetes; order Propionibacteriales; family Nocardioidaceae; genus Marmoricola. The sequence goes on from CAWJJD010000002.1 coordinate 447,820, forward strand.
ACGCATCCTGCATCAGCCTGGGGTCGCCAAGTTGTCGCCCCCAACGCGGCTATGAGCGTGCGTTTGCCGGGCGCGTGCCGCGCATTCGGCCAGACCCCTGAAACTCAGATCGGGCAATCCGCAGGACTCCCTCGCCCGGCGCGCAGCCACCTTCAGGCGTGTATCTCGCGCATCACAGAGAATGGTCACGTGCCTCGACGACTGACCGCCTCCCTCACCGGGTAATGAAGCTCGCGACCGACATGTTTGCGCGCGAGACGGGCTTCAGCGGACCCGAGATCCACGACATTTTCGCCGAGTACACAGAAGTGCTCGGCCCCTACCAGGGCTGGGGTGGCGGAGGGCTGTCCCGGTGGCAGATCTTCGAGTCTGGCCTAACCTCGCTCCCACTCCCGCAGCAGAGGGCGTTTCTCCTCGAGCTGTGTGAGTACGACGGGCCGAGCAAGTACGCCATGCCCACGGACGAACAGATCAGCAAACTGCGTTCACTGATCTTGGCCGACGGCTCGCCGGGCGCAACGGCCGCCGGAGAGGGCCTGACGAAGTTGGATGACTGGAGCGCTGTCACCAAGTCCTGGACTGCCGCGTTGAGCAAGGCATGGAGGATGAGCCGACCCACGGGCTACGTAGACCTGCCAGGTGAAAGGTCTACGTAGCGCCCCGGGGGTGCTCCTGCCGATCGGAGTCGAGGGCGAGCGGAGTGCGGCTCCGGTCATTCGGAGCGGCTTTCCGGGGGCAACAACGCAGGCTGCGCAATGCTTGTGGTGGGATCGACAGGACGTACACAGTGTCGCCGAGAGGGGTTCTGGGATGCGGCCGCAGCGGATCCGCCTCATGACTGATGACGTCTCAGGGATCGCACTTTGGGGCGAAGAGATCGTCGAAGGGTTAGAGGATGAGCTCCCGCTCTCTGCGCACCTTCGCGAAAGGGTCAAAGTCTGGGTCACAAGCTCGAGACCAGCGCCGTCCGTCGAGAGGTCGGCAGGCCAGGACCCGCCTGACGGTTCCGGTCCCTCGCGGAATCGCGGCAGATCTGGTCGGGTCGCGGCTCACGCTACGCGGCTGAGTCGCATGGCGGGTGCCCCACCTGAGGCCGCCTCATTAGGAGGAGCCTTGCTGTCACCAGATGACAGCAATACTCCTCCCAGTTGATCGATTGGTTCCGAGACGCCCGCGGATGCCGCCGCTGTGCTCAACGCGGTCCCCTTGACCCCAAGCGAGCGGACCTCGGCATGAGAGTGCGTTCCGAGGGTCCGGACCGCCTGCCCCGGAAATGGGACACACCGAGTGAGGCCGGGGATCACGTCGAGCGCTCACCCACCACCACCCGGGCATCGAGCGCGATCGCACCGGCCGGCCGCGCCAGCAGCGGGTTGATCTCGAGCTCGGCCAGCTCCGGGTGCTGCGCCGCGACGCAGGAGACCGCGCTGACGACGGTCGCCAGCGCGTCGAGGTCGACCGGGACCCTCCCCCTGGCCCCCGTCAGCAGGGGTGCGCCGCGCAGCGAGAGCACCATCTCCCTCGCCCGCTCGGCGTCCACTGGCGCGAGGGCACAGGCGGTGTCGGCGAGCACCTCGGCGTGCACCCCTCCGAGGCCGACCATCACGACCGGTCCGAAGGTGCGGTCACGGAGGCAGCCGACGATGACCTCCACACCGTCGGAGAGGTCGGCCATCGACTCGACGGAGACGGCCGGCGGCGCGAGCCGTTGCACCAGGTCCTCGTAGGCCGCCACGGCGCTCGCCCCGTCCGGGAGGCCGAGCACCACCCCACCGCCGTCGGACTTGTGCACCTGTCCCAGGGCCTTGAGCACCAGCGGGAACCCGGTCTCGGCCATGGCCCGCTCGAGCTCGTCACGGTCGTGCACGGTGCGCGCTGTCGGGAACGCGATCCCGGCGTCCGCGAACAGCCGCCGTGCCGCGTCGTAGGACGGGTCGGTGACCGGTGGGCCGGCCACCGGTGCGTCGTCGTACGCCGGGAGGACGTGCGCCGCGAGCCCGGCCAGGACAGCGCTGGCCCGGTCGACGTCACGGTGCACCGGGATTCCCGCTGCCCGCAGCAGGGCCGAGGTCGGACTCGCCGGGAAGATGGTGTGCACGACGACCGGCTTGTGCTGGGCGTGGGCGGCGGCCACGATCACGCGGGCGGCCGCGATCTCCACCTCGTGGAGAGCTCCGGAGAGCTCGGTGGAGTAGCCGCCGAAGTAGCCGGTCAACAGCACCCCGTCCACCTCCTCGCCGGCCAGCAGTGCCTCGACGGCTCGTGCATAGCCCATCGGGTCGCGGTCGCCGGCCCCGGCGAGATCGACCGGGTTCGCGACGGTGGAGCTGGCCCACAGCACCTCGCGCAGGCGCTCGCGGGTCGCCTCCCCCAGGAGCGGCGTCTCCAGCCCGGCCTGGGTGAGCGCGTCCGCGGCGACTGCTCCGTGGCCGCCACCGTCGGTGAGCACGGCCACCGACCGACCGGGCATCCGTCGCGGGCCGAGCAACCCCTCGAGGAGGTCCGCCATGCCGGCCGGGTGGTCCACCCGGCGTACTCCCCCGGCCGCGCACGCCGCGTCCACCACCTGTGAGGGGCTGGTCATCGAGCCCGTGTGCGACACGGCGCTCCGCGCGGCCGCCGCGGAGCGCCCCGGTGAGAGCAGCACGACGGGCTTCCCGGCCTCGGCGAGGGCACGCGCCGCTGACACGAACGCGCGGCCGTCGACCACGTCCTCGGCATAGATGGCCACCACGCGGGTGCCGTCGTGCTCGACGCAGGCCCGCATCAGGTCGACGACCGTGAGATCGGCCTGGTTCCCCAATGAGACGAACCTCGAGACCCCCAGGCCGCGCTCGGCGAGCAGCGCCGCCAGGTCGAGCACCAGGTTGCCGCTCTGGCTGAGCACGGCGACCTCGCCGGGCGGGAGCACGGCGTGGCTCAGCTGCAGGCCGGAGCCGGTGTCGGCGATGCCCAGGCAGTTGGGCCCCACCAGCACCGCTCCGGCTGCTCGTGCGACGGCCACGGCTTCGGCCTCGGCTCGGGCGCCCTCGGGGCCGAGCTCGGAGAGCCCGGCGGTGATGCCCACCACCGCGCGGGCGCCCGCGGCGACGGCCTCGGTCACGGTGGCGACGAAGGCGGTCGCGGGGACGCAGACGACCACGAGGTCCAACGGCTCCCCCAGACCCTCGCGCGCCGCCGCCAGCGACGGGTAGGTCGCGCGGCCGAGCACGTCGGTCCCGCCACGGTTCACCAGTGCCACCGGGCGCGTCGCACCGGACTCCAGGGCACGCCTGCTGAGGATGTGGCCCCACTTGGCCGGGTCGCTGCTCGCGCCGACGACGGCAACCGAGCGAGGCTCGAACAGGGCGGTCAGAGCGGCACGCGTGGCGCCCCCGGGTGACCCTTGACGCGTCACAGGGGCGAGCCTAGCATCAGTCACTGACTGACTGAGCAGTCAAACACCAGCGAGCCGATGGGGGCCCGAGTGAAGGAACCCAACCGTCGCGACCTGGCCGCCGAGGAGGCCCGCAACCGCATCCTCGTGGCCGCCGCCGACTGCATCGTCCGCGACGGGCTGGTCAACGTGCGGATGGCCGGCATCGCCAAGGCCGCGGGCGTCTCGTCCGGCCTCGTGCACTACCACTTCACCACCAAGGAACAGCTCTTCACCGATGTCCTGAGCCACTCCTCGGCCATCTCGAACACGCTCACCGCACGCGCACTGGAGCGGGCCGGCACGCAACCGGCGCAGCGACTCTCCGCCTTCCTCGACCGCTGCCTGCCCAGCGACGACCAGCTGACGCGCGACTGGCGGCTCTGGCAGGAGCTGGACCTGCTGTGCCTGCGCCAGCCGGCGCTCGCCAAGGTGGGTTCAGAGGTCTACGAGACGATCTACACGAGCGTCACGGAGATCATCGAGGCGGGGATCGAGGACGGCAGCTTCGACCTCGACCGCGCCGATGCCCGCCAGGTGGCCGAGACCGCGGTCGCCCTGTGCGACGGCGTCGGCTCGCGAGTGGTGGCCTCCGGACCCGACCTGTCGCTGGACCAAGCACGCACGATGGTCGTCACCGCTGTGGGACGACTGGTCGGGCACTCCGGTCCCCTGCCCCGCCCCGAGCAGGCGCTCCAGGAGGCCACGAGATGAGCCCGTCCGCGCCGCTCACCCGCCGCACGCTCCTCAAGGGGGGCCTGGGGCTGGGCGCGACGGCCGGCCTGACCACGGCCGGTTGCGCCTACATCCCGAACGAGACCACCACGCGGGTGAAGCTGCCCAAGTCGGCGAAGGCGAAGATCGACGGCGACCTCGTCTACTTCAACTGGGCCGACTACCTCGACCCGCGCGTGCTCAAGGGCTTCCAGCGCGAGTACGGCGTCAAGATCATCCAGTCCAACTTCGACTCGATGGAGGGGATGTACGCCAAGATCCAGGCCGGCAACCAGTACGACATCGTCTTCCCGATCGCCAAGTGGGTCGTCAAGATGCGCCAGGAGGGCAAGCTCCGCGCGATCGACCACAGCCAGCTGACCAACGCCGATCAGGTGTTCTACTCCGGCTCCTACTACAACGACCCGTGGTACGACGACAAGTCGGCCGTCTCGGTCCCGTTCACCGTCTACAAGACCGGCATCGGCTGGCGCACGGACAAGGTCGACTCGATGACCGGCAGCTGGAGCGACCTCTGGAACCCCCAGGCGGCCAAGCGGATCTTCACCCTCGACGACCAGGACGAGGCGCTCGCCATGGCCGCCCTGCTCCTCGGCCACGACGTGAACACCTCCAAGCCCGCGCAGCTCGACGAGATCAAGAAGCTGCTGATCAGCCAGAAGAAGGTGCTCCGCGGCTACTCCTCCGACGACGTCAACACGATGGCGCGCGGCGACGCCTGGATCCAGCACATGTGGAGCGGTGACTTCATGTATCTCCGCAACGGCGTGGTCAAGAAGCCGGAGAACTACAGCTTCGAGGCGCCCAAGGAGGGCAGCCCGATCAACTCCGACGCCTACTGCATCCCCACCAACGCCCAGCACCCCGGCACCGCGATGCTGTTCATCGACTACCTGCTCCGGCCCGAGAACGCGAAGAAGAACATCGCCTACCTCTACTACCCGTTCCCGGTGAAGGACGCCGTCGGCACCTTCGCCGACCTGGCCAAGGACACCCCCGCCTGCAACGTCGAGGTGAAGGACCTGGAGAACCCCGATGTGTTCCGGCTGCTCGGCGCCGACGAGGTCCAGCGCCGGGCGGCGGCGTGGACCGAAGTGAAGGCGAGCTGACGTGGCCGTCCAGGAGGAGACCCGCTCCGTCGATGCGCCTGCCGGTCAGGGACGAAAGTCCGGCCAGCGCACCCGGCTGTGGGGGACACTGCTGGCGCTCCCGACCGCATGGATCGTGGGCTTCTTCGTCTCCAGCATGGTCATCGTGGTGCTGCTCTCCTTCGGCCGCACGCAACGCGACGGCCGCCCGGTGTTCGGCACCCGGCTCGCGAACTACGACGCCCTCTGGAACGAGGTCTACCTCCGGCTCTTCCTGCGCTCGCTCACCTATGCGCTCGCCACCACGCTGATCTGCGCGCTGATCGCCTTTCCCGTCGCCTACGCGATCGCGCTCTACGGCGGCCGGTTCAAGAGCGTGCTCATCGCCGCGATCGTGGTGCCGTTCTTCGCCAGCTACCTGATCCGGATGTATGCCTGGTCTGCCCTGCTCTCCGACGACGGCATCGTGAACAGCGCCCTGCGAGGCACCGGGCTCGGCGACGGGATCCAGTTCCTGAACACGCCGTACGCCGTGATCGGCGGGCTCGTCTACGGCTACGTGGTGTTCATGATCCTGCCGGTCTATGCCTCGCTCGAGCGGATGGACGTCTCTCTCATCGAGGCCGGCAAGGACCTCTACCACGGCCCGCTGCGCACCTTCCTCGCCGTGACGCTGCCGGCCACACGCGCCGGGTTGTTCGGCGGGATGCTGCTGGTCTTCCTCCCGGCCCTGGGCGACTTCGTCAGCGCTCAGCTGCTCGGCGGACCCAAGACCTACATGATCGGCAACCTGATCCAGCAGCAGTTCCTGGAGGGCCAGAACTGGCCGCTCGGCTCGGCCATGACCGTGGCGATGATGGTGGCGCTGACCGTGCTGATGGTGGCCTACCTGCGGGCGACCGCGACCCGCAACCGGGAATCCCAGTGAGCCCCCGGCGGCTGGAGCGCCGGCCGGCCTTCGCCGTGACGGTCACCGTGGTGTTCTTCGCCTGGCTCTACCTGCCGATCCTCGCGGTGATGCTGTTCAGCTTCAACAACGTCAAGTCACTCTCCACCTTCCAGGGTTTCAGCACCCGCTGGTATTCCGACTTCTTCCACGACGAGACCCTGCTGAGGTCCCTCGCAGCGAGCCTGGTGATCGCCAGCGTCGCTGCGGTCGGTGCCCTGGTCCTCGGCACGATGCTGGCTCTCGGCCTGGAGCGCATCCGTTCGCGCGGTGGGCGGGCCATCGGCGCCGTGACACTGCTGCCGCTGGTCACCCCGGAGATCGTCACCGGCGTCGCCGCGCTGCTGTTCTTCACCGGGCTGGGCATGAAGCTCTCCCTGGTCACGGTCACGCTCGCGGAGATCACCTTCTCCATCGCCTACGTCACCGTGATCGTCCGCGGCCGGCTGGCCTCGATGTCACCAGAGGTGGAGGAGGCTGCGCGCGACCTCGGCTGCAGCCCCTGGCAGGCACTGCGCCAGGTCACGCTGCCGTTGCTGACGCCGGCCCTGCTGGGGTCCGGGCTGCTGGTCTTCGCACTGGTCTTCGACGACTTCGTGCTGGCGTTCTTCACCACCGGCGTCGACCCGCAGCCCTTGCCGGTGCGGATCTACTCCTCCATCCGGTTCGGCGTCTCGCCGGCCATCAACGCGGTGGGCACGCTGATGCTCCTGTTCTCCGCGCTGCTGATCGTCCTGGCGTTGCTGGTGCCGCGCCTCTTCAACCGCAGGTCCTCCACCCTGGAGCTCATCGCCGGAGGCGAACGCCCATGACCACCACCGACACCTCCCTGACCCAGGACCCGGCCACGTCCGGGGGCCCGGCCGTCTCCCTGCGCGGGCTCAGCAAGCAGTTCGGCCAGCAGAAGGTCGTCGACGCCCTCGACCTCGACATCGCGAGCGGTGAGTTCTTCTCCCTGCTCGGCCCGTCGGGGTGCGGCAAGACGACCACCCTGCGGATGATCGCGGGCTTCACCGACCCGACCTCCGGCACGGTGATGGTCGGCGGAGAGGACGTCACCTCGACACCGCCGCAGCGTCGCGACGTCAACACGGTCTTCCAGAGCTACGCCCTCTTCGAGCACCTCGACGTCCGGCGCAACGTCGGTTTCGGCCTGCGCCGCAAGGGCATCGACCGTCGCACCATCGACCAGCGCGTGGGTGAGGCGCTCGAGCTCGTCCAGCTCGCCGACCGCGCCGGCGACCGCCCGGCGCAGCTGTCGGGCGGCCAGCGGCAACGCGTCGCCCTCGCCCGCGCCCTGATCAACCGGCCGCAGGTCCTCCTGCTCGACGAGCCGCTGGCGGCGCTCGACCTCAAGCTCCGCCGCGCGATGCAGCTCGAGCTGAAGGCGATCCAGCGCGAGGTCGGCATCACCTTCCTGTTCGTGACCCACGACCAGGACGAGGCGCTGAGCATGAGCGACCGCATCGCGATCATGAACAACGGTGTGATCGAGCAGTGCGGCACGCCCGAGCACATCTACGAGAACCCGACCTCGGTCTTCGCCGCCGGGTTCATCGGCACCAGCAACCTGATGCCGGGCACCTACAGCGGTGGGGCCGTCCAGGTGTGCCCCGAGCTGCGGGTCCCGCTCCTGGACTCCAGCGGCCTGGACGCAGGAGACCAGGTGAGCGTGGCGATCCGTCCGGAGAAGATCTGGATCAGCGAGCTCACCCCCGCCATGGTGCAGGTCCCCGGCACGGTCGTCGCCTCCACCTATCACGGAGCGACCACGCAATATCTGGTGTCCGTCGCGCCGGACGTCACGCTGGCGGTACTCGAGCAGAACCTGCCGCGGATGGAGACAGGTGACCGCTGGACGCCCGGCTCGCGCGTGCTGATCGGCTGGCTGCCGGAGCACACGGTGCTGCTCAGATGATCCACCCCGACGTCGTCGTCGTGGGTGCCGGGCTCGCCGGCCTCTCCGCCGCGCGAGACCTGGCCGCGGGCGGTGCCGCCGTGACCGTCCTGGAGGCCCGTGACCGTCCCGGCGGTCGGGTCGAGCAGGTCACGCTCCCCGACGGGCGGACGGTCCAGCTCGGCGGCGAGGTGGTCGGCAATGCGCACACGGCGTACCTCGCCCTCGTGGCGGAGCTCGGCCTCACCATGGTGCCGTCCTACGTCGCCGAGCCCGGCGAGATCACTCGCCAGGTGCCGGAGTCGGTCGACATCGGCCCCTGGCCGTCCTGGCTCACCGACGCCGACATCGCCTCCTACGAAGGCGTCGAGAGCGCGCTCGAGAAGATCGTGTCGGGCATCGACCCCGCCGATCCGTTCGCCCATCCCGACCTGCACCGCCTCGACCAGCTCAGCTTCGGCGACTTCCTGCGCGAGGTCGGCGCCACGCCTGCCGTGCTGCGCGCCTTCGACCTCGTGCACCTGAGCCTCTCCGACGGCTCGATCGAGCGGCAGAGCACCTTCGCCTACGCCCGCAAGCAGGCTGTCGGTGGTGGGACTGCTGCCTACGACGTGGAGGAGTGGGAGAACCAGCGGGTCGCCGAGGGGTCGGCCACCGTGGCACTGACCATGGCCGCCGGGCTCGACGACCTCCGGCTGTCGACGCCGGTCTCCCACATCGCCGTCAGCAAGCAGGGATGCACGGTCACGACGTCGTCCGGCGAGGAGATCCACGCCGACGCGGTGGTCCTCGCCGTACCCTCCGGCCCGGCTCGCGACCTCGACATCACCGGCGTCAGCGACGAGCGGCTCACCTCGCTGCGTCGCCAGCGGCACGCCTGGGCCGCCAAGTTCGTGGCCGCCTACGACCGGCCGTTCTGGCGCGACCACGGACAGAACGCGCTGTCCGAGAGTGAGGGCGTCATCGGATCCACGTGGCCGCAGAACGACGGAGTCCTCTCCGCGCTGGTGCCGCCCGAGCGGTACGCCGCGTTCCTCGCCGGCGACCCGGACACCCGCACCCGCGAGGCGCTCGCCCAGATCGCCGGCATGTACGGCGACGCTGCCCTCACTCCGCTGCAGACGTGGACGCGTCTGTGGGGCACCGACCCGTGGACGCAGGGCTACGTGACCAACTGGCGACCCGGCGACGTCGAGGCGGTCGGTCCCCTGCACGGGACCCACGAGCCGCCGTTCTACGTGTGCGGATCGGACCAGTGGGTCGCCGGCTACATGGAAGGCGCCGTCCGCACCGGGCGCGCCGCGGCACGAGCAGCACTGAACGGAAGGGTGTCCTGATGGATTTCGGGCTCAGTGACGAGCAGCGGGCCGTGGTCGCGACGACGAAGGCGTTCGTCGAGCGCGAGCTCTATCCCCACGAGGAGGAGGTCGAGCGCACCGGTGTGCTGCGGCCGGAGCTGCGCGACGAGATCACCCAGAAGGCGCTCAGGTCCGGCCTGTACGCCGCCAACATGCCCGAGGAGGCCGGTGGCGCGGGACTCGACACCGTGACCTGGGTGCTCTACGAGAAGGAGCTCGGGAAGGCCAGCTACGCGCTGCAGTACACCGTTGGACGTCCCTCCAACATCCTTCTGGGCGGCACCGAGGCGCAGAAGGAGAAGTACCTCTACCCCTGCGTCCGAGGTGAGCGGGTCGACTGCATGGCGATGACCGAGCCGGGTGCGGGGTCCGACCTGCGGGGCATGCGCACCAGGGCGACCCGCGAGACCGGGGACGGGCAGGCGGGGTGGCGGATCAAGGGCACCAAGCACTTCATCAGCCACGCCGACGAGTCCGACTTCGTGATCATGTATGCCCGGACCGACGAGTCGAGTGACGGCAAGGCCATCTCCACGTTCCTCGTCGACTTCGACACCCCCGGCGTCGAGGTGCACGACGGCTACCGCAACGTCTCGCACCGCGGCTACACCAACTCCATCATCGACTTCGACTGCTGGGTCCCCGAGGACGCGCTGCTCGGCGAGGAGGGCAAGGGCTTCGACCTGGCCGGCACCTGGCTCGGCAGCACTCGCCTCCAGGTCGCCGCCAGCTGTCTGGGCCGGGCCGAACGCGCGCTGGAGCTCGCCACGCGCCATGCCGCGGAGCGCGAGCAGTTCGGCCAGAAGATCGGGCGCTTCCAGGGCATCTCCTTCAAGCTGGCCGACATGGCGCTGGAGCTTCGCGCCGCCGAGATGCTGACGCTGTGGGCGGCCTGGAAGTACGACGAGGGCACCGCCACCGACTCCGACATCGCGATGGCGAAGCTGAAGGCGAGCGAGATGCTGGCGATGGTGGCCGACGAGGCGATCCAGATCCACGGCGGGATGGGCCTGATGGACGAGCTGCCGCTGGAGCGGATCTGGCGCGACGCCCGCATCGAGCGCATCTGGGACGGCACCTCGGAGATCCAGCGACACATCATCTCCCGCTCCCTGCTCCGTCCGTTGGGCGCCTGATGAGCGACGCTGTCCGGACCCGGCGTGAGGGCAAGATCCTCGAGGTCACCCTGGACCGCCCCAAGGCCAACGCGATCGACCTCGCCACCAGCCGGGTGATGGGCGAGGTGTTCGCCGACTTCCGCGACGACCCCGAGCTGGCGGTGGCGATCCTGCGCACCGCCGGTGACAAGTTCTTCTCCGCGGGCTGGGACCTGAAGGCGGCAGCCGGGGGTGACGCCGTCGACGGCGACTACGGCGTCGGCGGGTTCGGCGGGCTCCAGGAGCTTCCGGGGCTCAACAAGCCGGTGATAGCCGCGGTGCACGGAATGGCCATGGGCGGTGGCTTCGAGCTGGCCCTCTCCTGCGACCTGATCTACGCCAGCGAGCCGGTCCAGTTCGGCCTGCCCGAGATCAACGCGGGCACCCTCGCCGATGCCGCGACGATCAAGCTGCCCAAGCGGATGCCCTACCACGTGGCGATGGAGCTCCTGCTCACCGGACGCTGGATGGAGGCCGAGGAGGCGCACCGTTGGGGTCTGGTCAACGAGGTGCTGGCCGACGAGGCCGCGTTGATGGACCGCGTGTGGGAGGTGGCCAGGCTGCTCGAGTCCGGACCCCCACTCGTCTTCGCCGCGATCAAGGAGACCGCGCGGGTCGCCGAGGGCGCACCGTTCCAGGAGGTGCTCGACCAGGTCACCGGGCGGACCCTGAAGACCGTCGACACCCTCTACGGTTCCGAGGACGGGCTCGAGGGCTTCAAGGCGTTCGCCGAGAAGCGCAAGCCGGTGTGGACGGGCCGCTGAAACCAGCCCGACGGCTCCACTAGGGTCGGACCACCCAGCAGACGGACGGGATCAACATGGCTGCACGGATTCTGCCCAGCGAGCCGCTTCGCCCCGGGTTGCCGATCAACTACGCAGTCGTGCAGGAGGAGCAGTCCGCCAGCGGGCGTGGCCCGGTTCACGGCGGCCCCCGTCACCTGAAGACCTCCGAGCGGGTGGCGCACGAGCTCGTCCGTGGCATCGTCTCCGCCCGGCTGCACGTCGGGGACCGGCTGCCCGACGAAGCCTCGATGCTCGCCCAGCACCGCGTCAGCCGCGAGTCACTGCGCGAGGCGCTGCGCCTCCTCGAGGTCCAGGGCCTGATCAGCATCCACCGGGGTCCCGGTGGCGGTCCGAGGGTCGCGGGGGTCGATCCCGGCCATCTGGCGCGCTCTGCCTCCCTCTACTTCCACCTCAGCGGCGCGACGTACGACGAGGTGCTCGAGACCTGGCTCACGATCGAGCCGGCCGTGGCCGAGAAGGTGGCCGGGCTGCCGGACCGGGCTCGGGTGAGGGAGGCGCTGGAGCCGTTCATCGACGAGGATCGAGCCGAGCAGGAACCGAACCCGTTCGCGACCACGGCCACCGGGTTCCACGCCACCCTTGCCGAGCTCGGCGGCAACCGTGTGCTCGGACTGATCCAGCAGGCGGTCGCCCACATCGTCGTCGACCATGTGATGTTGGCGCTCGACCCGGTCCAGGACCCGGGGACCATCGCGCGCGAGCACCGAGCGCTGGCCGTCGCCATCGCCGCCGGGCGCACCCACAAGTCGCGGACCCTGATGGCCGAGCACGTCGGCGGCATCATCGAGACCTACCGCTCCCGGTCACCCAAGCGCCTGCAGGACATCGTCGAGTGGCGCTAGCCGGTGCCCCGCCCTCGCCAGTGGGCGAGTGACTGCTCGAGGTCGTGGACCAGCGGCTGCACGCGAGCCGCGGGAGCCTCCTCGACCGTCAACGCCTGGGAGGCGGCGTCGAGCAGCGCCCGCGAGAGTGCCAGGCACTCGACGGGCGAGAGCCTGAAGAGCGTGCGGTGCTCGTCCTGCACCTCCACCAACGTTGCCTCGGGTGGGTCGCCCCGGCGCGCGTGCTGCGAGACGTTCACGAACAGGTCGACGGGACGACCGGCCACGGGCGCGTCCAGGGCCATGGCCGTGACCGGACCGTCATGGTGGAAGCCCTGGCTGTCGGCGACGTCGCCGAGGTGCACGCGTGCACACCACGCCGGGCACTCGTCCTCGACGGCGGGCGACGGCACTGGGACCAGGTAGCGATCCGGCTCCACGAGAACCCCTTCGGCGGTGAGATCTCCTGGTCCGCGACCGAGGAGCACTTCTCAGACGTGCCGCGCGGGGTCCTGGCGCAACCTGTTCATTGGAGCGCCTCGACCGGCGGCGGTCAAGGCCGCCGTCGGCGGGGCGTGGGCTGCGTGGGCTGCGTGGGCGGCGTGGGCGGCGTGGGCTGCGTGGGCGGCGTGGGCGGGGCGGGGGCTGCGTGGGCGGCGTCGACGTCATACGTTGCGGTCGCCCGGACCTCCACTTCGGATGACGTCCCGGAGGACGTCATCCGGTCTCGTCGCCGGGACCACCACGACGTATGACGCATCGGCAGCCCCAGCACCGGCACGCAGCGGAAGACCCCAGCGCCGGCACGCAGCGGCAGACCCCAGCGCCGGCACGCAGCGGCAGACCCCAGCGCCGGCACGCAGCACCAGACCTCAGCTCGGGACCCGGAACTCCCGAGCCAGGACTTCGCGCAGGTCGGCGATCATCTCGGGAACGCCACCGCCCTTCTCGATGTAGCCGTGAGCGCCGAGGGTGAGGGCGCGCTCGATCGCGCCGCTGGAGCCGGTGAACGCCGAGAGCATCACCACGATCGAGCCGGGGCACTCCTCGCGGATCAGCGTCAGGGCCTGCAGGCCGTCCATCACCGGCATCGCGATGTCGAGGAGCACCAGATGTGGCTTGTGGGCGCTGACGGTGGCGACACCGGAGCTGCCGTCGGCCGCTTCGGCCACGACGGTGAAGTCAGGCTCCCGCTCGAGGGCGAGGCGGACCAACAGACGCAGATCGTCCGAGTCGTCGATCAGGACCACCCGGATCGGGCTCGCCAGCTCCTGCTCCACCTGCGCCACCTCGAGTATCGAAACGAGAAATGCGGGCTCACGCTATCGGCAGCCAGATTGCCGAGGGAACCGAATCTCAAACCCGGGCCGCCCACCGCTCAGGTGTGGGCGACCGGCAGCTCCCGGCCGTCGCCCGCCGGAGGCGCGACCCACTCGCGCACCATGGCGAGCAGCGGGTCCTTGTGCAGCGGCTTGGAGAGGTACTCGTCCATCCCCACTTCGAGGCAGTGGGCTCGGTCCTCGCCACGGGCCCCGGCCGTGAGGGCGATGATCGGGGTGTGCCGACCGACGCCCTCCTGGAGCCGGATCGCCGCCGTCGCCTGGTAGCCGTTCATCTGGGGCATCTGGCAGTCCATCAGGATCGCGTCGTAGGTCTGTTCGGCCGCGGCTCGCACCGCCTGGGCGCCGTTGCGCACCGTGTCGACGTCGTAGCCGGCCTTGGTGAGGATGGCCACGGCCACCATCTGGTTGATCACGTTGTCCTCGGCCAGCAGCAGCCGTCCGGAACCCCCCACCTCGGGCGGCTCCCCGTCGACCGACGGTCTTGCGTCGGCGGACGGGTGAGGCAGGTCGAGCGCTTCCCGGAGGCACAGGCGCAGGTGCTCGCGGTGGATCGGCTTGGAGAGGCAGACCCCGCCACCGAGCTCGGCAACGTCTTCGAGGTCGCTCTCGTCGGTCATCAGGACGAGGCGGGTCGTGAGCGCCGGGTCGCCCTCGATCGCTGCCTCGAGCGTGACCCCTTCGAGCCTGCGCATGGACGTGTCGACCAGGGCGACCGCGATCGGCCGTTCCCGGGCGGCCGCCTCGCGGAGCATCTCCAGGGCGGCGGTCGCCGACACCGCGGTCTCGACGCGCATGCCCCAACGGGTCAGGTAGTCGGAGAGGATCGAGCGCTGCGTGGCGTTGTCCTCGACCACCAGGGCCCGGACGTCGACCAGGCCGAGATCTGAGGCCACCCGGCTGTCGCCCACCTCCTCCTCGACCGTGCGGACCCGGATCGTGAAGGAGAACGTGCTGCCCGCCCCGAGCTCGCTGGAGATGGCCACCTCGCCACCCATGAGCGAGATCAGCTGGCTGCTGATCGCCAGGCCGAGTCCCGTGCCGCCGTACTCCCGGGTGGTGGACGTGTCCGCCTGCGTGAAGGGTTCGAAGATCATCGCGAGCTTGTCGGGGGCGATGCCCAGGCCGGTGTCGGTGAGCTCGAAATGTACGACGGTCTCGTTGCCGTCGCTCGGCGTGGCGGTGACCCGGAGAACGACCTCGCCCTGCTCGGTGAACTTGATGGCGTTGCCGGCCAGGTTGGTCAGCACCTGCCGCAGCCGGCTCGGGTCACCGCTCACCACCGCAGGCACGGAGTCCTCCAGGATGGCCATCAGCTTGAGTCCCTTGGTCTGAGCCGACGGGGCCAGGAGGTCCACGACGTCGTCGACCAGGGTCTGGGTGCCGAACTCGATGTCCTCGATCTCGAGCTTGCCCTTCTCGATCTTCGCGAAGTCCAGGATGCCGTTGATCACGGTCATCAGCGCCTCGCCGGACTTGCTGAGGGTCTCGGCGAACCTGCGCTGGTGCGCGTCGAGGTCGGTCTCGAGCAGCAGCTCGGTCAGGCCGATGACGCCGTTCATCGGAGTGCGGATCTCGTGGCTCATGTTGGCCAGGAAGTCGGACTTGAGCCTGGACGCCGCCGTGGCCTGGTCACGGGCCTCGGCCATGGCCGTCTCGGCCCCGGCCTCCGCGGTGACGTCCGCCAGGGTCCCGACCCAGCCGGTGACACCGCCGTCACTGTCGAGCATGACCTTCGAGTTCAGCATCAGGATCCGCGGCTTCTCCCCGGCCACCGGCATCTCGAAGCGAGAGGAGAACTCCGACCCGGAGCTCTTCTCGAACCCCGCCTGGAGCGCGGCTCGCTGGTCCTGCTCGACGATGGCGTGCCAGTGCCGTCCGGAGGCATCCTCGGGCGCAATGCCCGTGATCTGAGTCCAGCGCGCGTTCGTGTAGACGTAGCGGTTGTGGGAGTCGGTCTGGAAGATGCCGATGGGAGCCGTCTCGGTGAGCAGGGTCAGCTGGTCCGAGGACGCCTGCAGCTCCCGGGCCCTCGCGGCGTTGGCCTGCGCCTGCAGGAAGAGGTTGGCGAAGACCGACACCTTGGCCCGGAGCTCGTCAGGGTGCACCGGGGTCGTGATGAAGTCGACGGCCCCCTCTGCGTAGCGGTCGGTCATGACCTCGTCGCTGTTGTGCGCCGTCACGAAGATGATCGGCGTCATCTCGGACTGCTGGCGCAGCCGGATCAGGGCCGCGGTCTCGAACCCGTCCATGATCGGCATCCGCACGTCGAGCAGGATGACGGCGAAGTCCTCCCCCATCAGGCAGCGCAGGCCCGCAGCGCCGGACTCGGCCTCGACCACGCGATATCCCAGCGGTGAGAGCACCGCCCGGAGCGCCAGTCGTTTGGCGGCGTCGTCGTCGATCAGCAGGATGGGCACGGACCGGCCCAGACCCGCTGCAGGGAGGTCGTCGTCCTCGTGGTGCAGCGCCGCCGCTGCCAGGCTCATGTCGCGACTCGTGACCGGGCCGGCGGCAACCAGGGCGCGAGCGCCCCGAGGAGGACGCTGGTGTCGACGGGCTTGGGGATGTAGTCGTCTGCTCCCGACGCCAGGCACCGCTCGCGCTCTCCGGCGGCGGACTTGCCGGTGACGGCGACGATGGGGAGCACCGTGAACCCGCTCATCCTGCGAATCGCCCGGATCGTGTCGTAGCCGTCCATGACGGGCATCATGATGTCCATCAGCACGATGTCGATGTCGGGCGAGAGCTCCAGTGCAGCGATCGCCTCGGCGCCGCTCTCGGCCACCGTGACCACGGCGTTGCCCCGCTCCAGGATGGCGGTCATCGCGAAGATGTTGCGGTAGTCGTCGTCCACGACCAGGATGCGCAGGCCGTCCAGCATGCCGGCCTCGATCGCCACCGGAAGTCTGCGGTCGAGATCCGCGGGAGGGCCCTCGGTCTCGATGGGGCCCGGCCGGACGGGCAGGGCCGTCTCCGGACGGCGGTGCGGCAGCCACGGCCGGAGCGCGACGAAGAGCTCCGCCAGGTCCACCGGCTTGGGCACGTAGTCGTTGGCCCCGGCGTCCATGCACCGCTTGCGCTCGCCGGCCATGACCTTGCCGGTCACGGCGATCACGGTGAGGTCCTTGTGCTGCTCGATGCTGCGGATGGCTCGGATCGCGTCGTACCCGTCCATCACCGGCATCATGATGTCCATCAGCACGATGTCGAAGTCGGCGGGCAGGTCGAGTGCCGACATGGCCGCTGCGCCGCTGTCGACGACGGTCACGTCGCCACCACCACTCTCGAGCAGCGCCGTGATCGCGAAGAGGTTGCGAGGGTCGTCGTCGACCACGAGGAACCTCACGCCGTCGACGAACCGGTCACCAGGAGACGGCGCGCGACGGGTGCTGCGGGCGGATTCGAGCGATGGGGGTACGACGGTGGTAGTCGGGACCCGCGCGGCGATGGCCGTGAAGTTTCGAGCGTCACCGTCGAGTGGCGCGGCCGCGACGTCGGGGGCGTTCTCACTCTCCAGGTGGGCTGCCCCCTCGGTGGGCAGGTAGACGGTGAACGTGCTACCCCGTCCCCGGGTGCTGACCACGTCGATCGCACCACCGAGCAGGGTCACCAGCTCCCTGCTGATCGAGAGCCCGAGTCCGGTGCCGCCGTACAGCCGCGAGGTGGTGCCGTCGCCCTGCGCGAACGCCTCGAAGATCCTGGCCTGCTGCTCGGGGTCGATGCCGATGCCGGTGTCGGTGATCGAGAAGGCGACCACCGAGGCGGCCGACGAGAGCGTTGCCACCTCCGGGTCCCACCCGTGGTCGGTCAGCTTCACCTGGAGGCGGACGCTGCCGCGCTCGGTGAACTTGAACGCGTTCGCGAGCAGGTTCTTCAGGATCTGCCGCAGGCGCTGCGGGTCGGTCACCATGCTGGCCGGGAGCTCGGGGGCGAGCTCCATGGCGAAGTCGACCTCGCGCGTCTGTGCCACCGGACCGAACTCACGCACCAGGGCGGCCCGCAGGTCCTCGAGCGGGACGACCTGGTTCTCGGGCGTGACGGTGCCGGACTCGACCTTCGCGAGGTCGAGGATGCTGTTCAGCAGTGCCAGGAGCTCGTTGCCCGAGGAGTGGATGACGCTCGCGTACTCGACCTGGGTGTCGGTCAGGTTGCGGTCGGGGTTGGCCTCCAGCTGCTCGGCGAGGATCAGCAGGCTGTTCAACGGCGTGCGCAGCTCGTGCGACATGTTCGCGATGAACTCCGACTTGTACTTCGAGGAGACCGCGAGCTGGCTCACCTTCTCCTCGATCAGGCGACTGGACGCCTCGACCTGCAGGTTCTTCTGCTCCGTCACGAGGTTCTGGTCCGCGAGCAACCGGGCCTGGCGGGCCAGGTCCTCGTTGGACCCGCGCAGCTCCTCCTGCTGGGAGCGCAGCTCCTCGGCCTGGGACTGGGACTGCTTCAGCAGGGCCTCGGTGAGACCGGCGGCCTGGATCGTGTTGAGCACGATGCCGACGCTCTCGGTGATGGAGTCGAGGAAGGTCTGGTGGGTGAGGCTGAACGGCGAGAACGAGGCCAGCTCGACCACGGCCCGCAGCGATCCCTCGAACAGGACCGGGAGCACGATGATGTTCAGGGGTGGGGCGTCACCCAGGCCGGAGTTGATCCGGACGTAGTCCCCCGGGACCTCGGTGAGCAGGATCCGCTTCTTCTCCTTGGCGCACTGTCCGACCAGCCCCTGCCCGAGCCGGAACGAGGTCGAGAGGTGCTTGCGCTCCTCGTAGCCGTAGCCCGCCTGCAGCTCCAGCACCGCATCGCCGCCGGAGCCCGCCATCGTGTAGAAGACACCGTGCTGGGCCGACACGAGCGTGGCCAGCTCCGAGAGGATCATGCTCGAGACGTCGGTCAGGTCGTCCTGCCCCTGCAGCATGCGGGTGAACCGTTCCCGGTTGGTCTTGAGCCAGTCCTGCTCCACGTTCTGCCGGGTCGTCTCGCGCAGGTTGCGGATCATCTCGTTGAGCTTGTCCTTCAAGACGGCCACCTCGCCGCTGGCCTCCACCCCGACCTGCCTGGTCAGGTCACCCTCGGTGACCGCAGTGGCCACCTCGGAGATCGCCCGCACCTGGTTGGTCAGGTTGGCAGCGAGCTGGTTCACGTTGTCGGTCAGGTCCTTCCAGACGCCGCCGACCTCGGTGGACTGCGCCTGCCCCCCGAGCTTGCCCTCGACGCCCACCTCACGGGCGACGCGCGTCACCTCACCGGCGAAGGTCTTCAGCTGGTCGACCATCGCGTTGACGGTGTTCTTCAGCTCCAGGAACTCGCCCTTGACGTCGATCGAGATCTTCTTGCTCAGGTCGCCGTTGGCGACCGCCGTCGTCACCTCGGCGATGTTGCGCACCTGGCCGGTCAGGTTGCCGGCCATCAGGTTGACGTTGTCGGTCAGGTCCTTCCAGACGCCACCCACCTCGGTGGTGAACGCCGCTGCCTGCCCGAGCTTGCCCTCGGTCCCCACCTCACGGGCGACCCGCGAGACCTCGGAGGTGAGGCCGTTGAGCTGGTCGACCATGGCGTTGATCGTGTTCTTCAGCTCGAGCATCTCACCGCGCACGTCGACCGTGACCTTCTTGCTCAGGTCACCGTCCACCACGGCACCGATGACGCGCTGCATCTCGCTCGTGGGGCGCACCAGGGCATCGATCAGGCCGTTGACCGACTCCAGGCTCCCGGACCAGCTCTGGGTCCACCCGCCGAGGACGGCCCGCTGGGAGAGCTCACCCTCCCGTCCGACCACTCGGCTGACGCGCGCCAGCTCTGCCTCGAGCGCCTGGTTGGAGCTGATCACCTCGTTGAGGGAGTCAGCCACCTTCCCCGCGACGCCGGTCCACTCCAGCGGCATCCGCGCGGAGAAGTCACCACCCTTGACCTGGGCCAGGACGCCGAGCAGGACCTTGCCGTCGACACAGTCACCAGCGCCCACCGTTGGGTTCGTCATCGTTGCGCCTCCGTCTACGCGCCTGAACGCGGATGAGGCGGGGAACCCAGGCCCGCAGCAGAAACTTGGCAACCCGCCCAGAGGCACGAGGGGTGAGCACGGAGGTCCGGCCTTCGCCAGATGTAAACATACCGATCAAAGGGAGCGGTGTTGCCGAATCACGGAAATGCCGATCCGGTGGTGATGGCGCCTAGCGGGCGTGTTCCTGCTCCGGCACGTCAGCCTCCATCGAGGTGACGAACTCACGCTTGACCGCTCGCCACGCTTCGTCGGCCATGTCGCGTCGCCAGTAGGGCGAGCACGACATGTCGCTCCGGGCCAGCCCGCGGTCCACGAGCAGGTGCCGCCTGATCATCCGGATCTCGTCGGCCTCCCCGTGGACGAAGGCATGGACCCGTCCCTCGGGAAAACGGAGGTCGCGGACGGCCTCGGCCAGCAGTCCGTCGTCGCTGCCGTCACCGAGGCGGTGGGTCCAGGCCACCGCCAGGGTGCCCGGGCACTCGAGGTCGACCTCGTGCTCGGGCCCGTCGCAGAGCAGCCTGACGACGGCCAGGGTGCCGGTCGGAACCGCCTCGAGCGAGGCCGCGATGGCGGGCAGTGCGGACTCGTCGCCCACCATCAGCAGCCAGTCGGCATCTGCGTCGGGGCGGTAGCCACCGGAGGGCCCCTCGAAGACCAACGCCTCCCCGGGCTCCGCCTGGTCTGCCCAGGCGCCGGCCACGCCGACATCACCGTGCACCACGAAGTCGATGGTCAGCTGCCTGGCCGCGGGATCCCACGCACGCACCGTGTAGCGACGTCGGGCGGGCCACCACTCCTGGGAGAAGCTATCCCGGACCGCCGCCGGCTCGAAGACGCTGTCGTAGGCCGCACCAGCGGGTCGGAACGCCAGGTTCACGTAGGCGTCGGTCGCCTCGACCATCTCGAAGCGATCGAGGTCTCCCCCGCCCAGGGTCACGCGCACCAGTGCCGGCGTGAGCCAGCGTTTCTCGACGACCCGACCATGCATGAAGACCACCTCGATTAGTTAGGCAAGCCTAACTCCAGCAACAACCCGGGACGCGCGCGGTCTCCTCAGACCCTCGAGTGATGGTCCAGCGGACGGGTCGCGACCCGGTCCAGGAACCCGTCGACCAGCCGGACGGCCCGCTCGTGCGCCTCCGCCTCACTGACCTCGGTCGCCTCCACGAGAGTCTGCGGCTCGATGCCGGCGGCCCCGGCCTTCGTCGCTCCCCCGTTGGCGAGCCAGCCGGCGAGCTGGCTGCGGGTCAGCTCGGGGTGGAACTGGACCGCGAGGTTGCGGCGCAGCACGAACGCCTGCGAGCTGGCGTCGTTGCGGGCGATCTCGAGTGCCTGCGCCGGAAGCTCCCACCGGTCGTAGTGCCACTGGAACCAGCGACCCGCGGGAACCACACCCTCGTCGTCGCTGTGCACCTCGGTCCAACCGATCTCCGGACTGGAGGAGGGGACGACGGCTCCGCCCAGCGCCGAGGCGAGCATCTGCCCGCCGAAGCAGATGCCGAGGACGGGCACCCCCGCCCGGTCGGCGCGCAGGATGCACTCGATCTCGGGGACGACCCAGCTCGCGATGGCGTCGTCGTACGCCGACCACGGAGCGCCCATCAGCACCACGGCGTCGAAGCGCGTGAAGTCGGGGAAGTCCGGCTCGACGCCGGGGTCGAGGAACCGATCCTCCGGGACGATCAGGTGGAGGGTCGGCTCGTAGCCGCGCTCGACGAAGCGCTCCGCCACCGGGCCGAGCGGGGAGGCGTGGTCGTGCTGGATCACCAGGAGCTGCATGGACGGCCTTTCTGAGGGTCTCGGCGGGTCAAGGACGGGTCACCCTCACAGGTGATAGCTGTACTCCCGGAACTCCCAGTCGGTCACCCAGTGCGAGAAGCGCTCCAGCTCGTTGCGCTTGTAGGCCACGAACGCCGCCACGAACTCCTGCCCGAGCAGCTCGCGCAGGTCGGTGTCGGCCTCGAGGGCATCGATCGCCGTGGCCAGGTCACCGGGCAGCATCTCGGCCTTGCTGGTGTCGTAGCCGTAGCCCTCGAGCTTGGCCGGCGCCTCGAGCTTGTCGCGGATCCCCAGGTACGCCGCCCCCAGGAACGCGGCCACCGCCAGGTAGGGGTTGGCCGACGCGTCGCCCAGGCGAAGCTCCATCCGCGAGGCGCGACCACGTTCGGGAGGGATCCGGACCATGGCGCTGCGGTTGTCGAGCCCCCAGTCGATCAGCCACGGAGCCAGGGTGTCCGGCCCGAAGCGCTTGTAGGAGTTGATCGTCGGGTTCAGGAGCGCCGCGAGGGCAGGGGCGTGAGCCAGCACGCCGGCCACGGCGAAACGCGCCACGTCGGAGAGTCCGTCCTCGCCGTCGGGGTCGTCGAACAACGCCTCGTCGTCGTCCGACCAGGTGGAGAAGTGCAGGTGGAATCCGGACCCGCCCTCGTCGTTGAAGGGCTTGGCCATGAACGTGGCCAGCTTTCCCTGCATCCGGGAGAGCTCCTGCACGGCGGTCTTGAACCGGAAGGCACGGTCGGCGGCGTCGAGCGCCTCGGAGTGCCACAGGTTGATCTCGAACTGTCCGGAGGAGAACTCGTGGTTGGCTGCGACCACGTCGAGCCCGTAGGCGGAGAGCTGGCGCAGGGACCTGAGCAGGGTGTTCTCCGGATCGCCCTTGTAACCGGAGGTGTAGACGTTTCCGGTGGCCTCGCCGTACCTCTTCCAGCCGGTCGGAGAGGTGTCACAGGCCTCGAGGACGTAGAACTCCAGCTCCGGTCCGACGATCGGCCTCATGCCCAGCTCGGCGAACCGCTCGAGCACCCCCCGCAGCACGTTGCGCGGGCTCTCCTGGGAGCGGGACCCGTCCGGGTTGAACACGTCGGCGATCATGTGGGCCACGCCCGGCTCCCAGGGCACCTGCTGGACGGTGCTCACGTCGGGCACGGCCACGACGTCCGGCAGCCCGGCCGACACGCCGCCCTCGATGTCGACCACGTCCCCCATCGGCGAGGTCCCGTAGACGGAGCGGCAGAACGCAACCCCGTCGCCGACGGTGCGCGCGAAGCGGTGGGTGAGGATGTCGCGTCCCCGCTCCGCCCCGATCAGGTCGCTGTAGCCCAGCCGGACCACGTCGATGTCGCTGCCGGCCAGTTCGGCCTCAGCGGCCTCCATCGCTTCGGGGTCCACATGGACCATGACTACTCCTCGCCCTTGATGCTCGAACTGCTGTGGGTTAAGATCGTACGGATCCAAACGATCGTGTCAAGAGGTTGGCGCCCGAACCGCCAGGCCGAGCTGCCGCGCGACCGACAAAGAGGGACGTAACCTTCGACCATGACTGACGAACACACCCTCGTGGAGACCGAGCGGGCCATGCAGCGGCACGTCGCCCCGCTCGCACTCGACTTCGAGGCTGCCCACGCGGTCTCCAGCATCTACCGCGCGGCCAACGCCGTCAGGACCCACGTCACCAACGAGGTCCTGCGCCCTGCGGGCATCACCTGGACCGGGTTCGTGGTGCTGTGGGTGGTGTGGATCTGGGACGGCCTCGAGACCCGCCACGCGGCCGAGTCCGCGGCCATCTCCAAGGCCACCCTGACCGGCGTCGTGAAGACCCTGGAGGCCCGGGGCTGGATCGAGAAGCATGGGCGCGCGGACGACCGGCGCCTCGTCGAGCTGTCGCTGACGCCGTCCGGGAAGGCCCTGATGGAGGAGCTGTACCCCAAGTTCAACGCCATCGAGAGCCGCGTCGTCGACGGCCTGTCCAGCCGGCGACGCAAGGAGATGACGACCAGCCTCCGGTCCATCGTCACCGCGATCGAGAGCTCGGGAGGCTCGCCGGGACCGATCTGAGTCCCGGTGCTCGGGCCGCGTCGATGAACGCCTCGAACACGCCTGCCTGCTGCGGGTCGGTCGCGGCGGTGTCCTCCGGATGCCACTGCACCCCGAGGTACCACCCCGCGTCGCCGTCCAGGGCCACCGCTTCGATGGTCCCGTCCTCGGCGTACGCCGTGGCCCGGAGTCCTGCGCCGAGAGCACCCAGGCCCTGGTGGTGGTAGCAGGAGATCGTCATCCGGTCCTCGTCCACCACCTCGCGCAGTGGTGAGTCCTCGAGCACCTCGATCTCGTGCACGAGGTGGCGGTGGTCAGCGCCCAGGGCCTCGGTCATGTCCTGGACCAGGTCTCCCCCGCGCGCGACGTTGACCACCTGGGTGCCTCGACAGATCGCCAGCAGCGGGATCCGGTCCTCGATCGCGATGCGCGCCAGCGACAGGTCGAACGCGTCCTGGGTCTCGTCGACGTCGTAGAGGGTCTCGTGGGACTCCTGGCCCGCCCAGTGCGCGGCGAGGTCTCCCCCACCGGGCAGGAGGATGCCGTCGGCCATCCAGATCCGTTGACGCACGAGGCTGTCCACCTGGGCCTCCTCGAGGCCGTCGGGCACCTCCGGGTGAAGCACCAGCGGTTCGCCGCCGGCGGCGTGGACGGCCTCGATCAGCTTCGCGGCCGACACCTCGGCCCGGTAGCGCAGGGCCGAGGCCGAGGCGGAGAACCGAGCGGGGACGACCACCACGGGTCTGGCGTCACGGGGTCGTCCGGACCGCGCGTGACCACGGTCAGCCACCACGTCGGCCATCGCCTCAGCGGGTCTTGCTGAGGTCGGGCTTGCGGATGCCGCGGAACTCCCAGTCGCCGCCCTTGGCGGTCGAGAGGACCTCCTCGCTCTCCGTCGGCTGCGCACCGACGTCCGTGCGGATCGGCGTCGGGCCCTCGACGATGTGGTTGCGCAGTGTGCCCAGTCCCTCCACCTCCACCTCGACGACGTCTCCTGGGTAGACGGTGCGCGAGATGGCGGGGGTGCCGGACATCAGGACGTCGCCGGGCTGGAGGGTGATCGTGCGGGCGATGTCGGCGACCAGGTAGTGCATGTCCCACTTCATCTCGCTGGTGTTGCCGTCCTGGCGGACCTCCCCGTTGACGATCGTGCGGATGGACTTGTCGTGGAAGTCCCATCCCTCGACCAGTCCCGGCCCCAGCGGGCACAACGTGTCGGCTCCCTTGACGCGGAGCATCGAGCCCGAGTCGGTGTCGCGGAAGTCGTGCAGTCCGTAGTCGTTGCCGACGGTGTAGCCGCGGATGTAGTCACCCGCCTCCTCCGGCGAGATGTTGCGAGCGGTGCGCCCGATGACGATCGCGATCTCGCCCTCGTAGTTGAGCCACTTGCAGCCCGCAGGACGCACCACGGCTGCCTCGTGGGCGTTGAGCGCGGAGACCGGCTTGTGGAAGTACGTCGGCGCGGGCGGCAACGTCGTCATCATCTCCTCGACCCGGGAGAGGTAGTTCAGGTGCACGCACACGATCTTGGACGGCACCACCGGCGCCAGGTGGGTCGCGTCAGGGACGGCGACCTCGCGGCCGTCGCCGGCGACCAGGGTGTCACCGTGCCGGACCACGTCGACGACGTTGCCGTCGAGCAGGATGCGGCGCGTTTCTCGCAGGGACATGGTTCTCCTCGGTGTCGCTCAGCCCGCGGCGGGCAGGTCGGGACCGGCGGTCTGCCGGACGAAGTCGGGGTCGGTCGGTGTGCGGCGGGGGCGCGGGAAGCCGTCCTGCGGCCGGTCGAACCAGAGGTGCACCTGACCGGTGCCGATCGAGTTCTCGTAGTCGCCGTACTGCCTGCTGGTGGCGCTGCAGTCCCCTTCACCGAGGGCACCGATCATCATCAGGTAGTGGCCGAAGCGGGCCTCTGGCCGGTAGCGGTAGAACTCCGGCATCGTCTCCAGCACCTGGGCGTGGTCTCCGCTGCGGAACCACTCGAGCCGCTGGGCATCCGCGTCGACGGCCTCCTTGCTGAAGATGTGCTCGCGCCCGGCCGCCTCGTGGTCACGCAGCTGCCGCAGCGGCCAGAACGTGTGTGACATGGCACCGGACGCGATCAGCAGCACCTTGCGGTCGGACTCCGCGATGGCGTCCCCCAGGGCACGACCCAGCCGCAGGTTGTCCTCCGTGTCGGCCGTCTGGCACACCCCGATGCTGACCCAGCGCTTGTCGGGAAGTCCCTCGCCGAGGTATTCCCACACGTTCGTGGTCGCGTAGAAGATCGGCAGGTGGTCGTCCTCGATGGCCGTGATCCAGGTGCTGTGCTCGACGCCCTTGCTCGCGATCAGGTGGGCGAGGTCGGGATCACCTGAGAAGTCGTAGGGCCGCTGGCTCATCCCCCGCGGCAGCTCCTCGGAGGTGAACAACCCGGCGCGGCGCTCCTGTGCGGTGACCACGAACTCCACCGTCGTCGCCCAGTGCGAGTCGAGCACGACCACGGTGTCGTAGTCGAGGGTCTCGAACACCTCGCGCCGCAGCTGCTGGAGACCGGCGACCAGGGTGCTGTCCTCGCCTCCGTTGAGCTCGCGTCGGGTGGCCTCGGGAAGCATGATCGTGGGCACGTGGGCGATCAGCCCGGCCCCTACTACCTCACCCATCAGGTGTCCGTCCTCTCAGCAGTGCCGACGGTCCAGCCCGCAGGGCTGAACACGCTGTTCTTGATGTCGCAGTAGAAGTCGAAGGAGTAGTCGCCGCCCTCACGGCCGATGCCCGACTTGCCGTTGCCGCCGAAGGGTGCGCCGAGGTCTCGCACGAAGAAGCAGTTGACCCACACCGTGCCGGCGTCGAGCGCCGAGCTGACTCGCTCGGCCCGCTCGGGGTCGCCGGTCACCAGCGTCGCCGCGAGCCCGAACCTGGTGTTGTTGGCCATCTCCACCGCCTCCCCCTCGCTCGCGAAGGTCTGCACCGTCAGGACCGGGCCGAAGACCTCCTCGGTGAGGATCTCGCTGCCGGGCTCGGCGCCGGTCAGGATCGTCGGGCGGAAGTAGAGCCCGCCGAGCTCGGTGTTGGGGCCGCCGCCGAGCACCGGCTTGGCGCCGTCCGAGATCGCCCGGTCGACGAACCCGGCGACGCGCTCGAAGTGCGTGCGGCTGACCAGCGCACTGACGTCGGTGGCCTCGTCACGCGGGTCGCCCTGGACCAGGGCGGACGCGCGCTCGACCACCCGTCCCAGGAACTCGTCCGCGACGCTCTCGTGCACGAGCAGGCGGAACGCCCCGAGGCAGACCTGTCCGGCGTTGTCGAACTGCTCGACCGCGAGGTCGACCGCGAGGTCGAGATCTGAGTCCTCGAAGACGACCAGCGGCGACTTGCCGCCCAGCTCGAAGGACAACGGCACGATGTTGGGTGCGGCCGCGGCCGCGATCACGCCGGCAGTCGGCACCGAGCCGGTGAAGGACAACCGGTTGATGTCAGGGTGCCGGGTCAGCGGGGCACCGGCTCCAGCACCAGTGCCCTGGACGACGTTGAAGACTCCCGGTGGCAGGCCGGCCTCGTGCGTGATCTCGGCCAGCAGCGAGGCGGTCAGCGGCGCCCACTCCGGGGGTTTCAGGACGACGGTGTCGCCGGCGGCGAGTGCTGGCCCGATCCGCCACGTGGCGAGCATCAGCGGCGCGTTCCACGGGGTGATGATCGCGACCACACCGGCGGGGTCGAAGGTGATGCGCTCGCGGTGTCCGCGGATCTCGCGGTCCTCGTGCCGGAGCTGCTCGGCCCAGTCGGCGAAGTAGCGGAAGTTCATGCCCACGCGCGGCATCACGCCGCGCCGGTGGGAGCGCAGCAGCGAGCCGTTGTCGCGGGTCTCGACCCGGGAGAGCTCCTCGGCACGCGCGTCGATGCCGTCCGCGACGCGGCGCAGGATCGCGGAGCGTTCCGCGACCGGCAGGGCAGCCCAGGCGGGGAAGGCAGCCCGTGCCGCCGCGACGGCGCGGTCCACCTCATCGGCCCCGCCTGCAGAGATCTCGCCGAGGGTCGACTCGTCGATGGGTGAGACGTCGCTGAACGTGGTCGCAGAGGCAACCCGTTGGCCGTCGATCCAGTGCCGGGTGTCGACGTGGACACCCTCGACCTCGATCGTGCTCATCGCTGCACCGACTCCCATCCGTCCACGGTCCTTCTCGCGAGCGAGCCCCCGCCGTCCCACTTCACGCCGACCTGGCGGTAGTAACCGCCGATGATCTCGTCGACCTCCAGCCGCGCGAGCTCCTCGGTCGGGGACTCGAACAGGCGCAGCTCGACGTCTCCCTTCCAGGCAGGGCCGCCCTGGAACTCGGCCGCGCCCGAGGAGATCAGCTCGGCATAGGCGTCCGGGGCACCTCGCTCGATGCCGGGATAGATGCGGTGGTGCGCCATCGGGTGGGAGTTCACGAAGCCGTTGGAGTCCGACTCCTCGCGCAGCGTGAGCACGGCCTCGGCGAGCCGGCGGTCGCCGGCGGCCAGCGATGCCCCGAAGGTCCCTCCGGCTGCGATCTGGGGTGCCGCGTGGTGGAAGGGGTGCGGTCTGGTCTGCCACATGGTGCCGAGCTTCTTGGGGTAGCCCTGGTGCATGCCACGAGCGATGGCGAAGTCCTTGTCGACCCAGATGTAGACGCACCGGGAGAAGGTCTGGCCCTCGAAGCTGCAGCGGACGACGACGAAGGTCTCCTTGTACTGCGACCGGACCGGGTCCAGGAGCTCCTCGCGGCTGCTGGAGCAGGACTGCCAGTCGGCCCAGATCAGGGCCACCGCGCCGGGGTCCTCCGGGGCCAGCTCGAGCGGTGCGGGCAGCAGCTCGGCCACCCGAGCCGGATCGGTGCGGTACTCCACGGTCAGCAGGTCGCCGGAGTAGAACCACGGCGGGTCAGGGATCAGCGATGATCCCCCCAGAGCCGTCCGGGGATAGAAGAACCCCTTGACGTCAGTCATCTGTTGCCTCCCAAGGCAGCGTTGGTCGGTGGTGTGTCGTACGACGGCGGGCTCATGCGAATCGCTCGTCGGCGACCATGCGACCCACGATCTTGCGCACCTGGATGGCCGCGACGTCGGCGGCCACGCTGACGTCGCCGCGGGGCCCGTCGGTGGAGAGCACGTTCTGCATGGTCTCGAGGATCTGGCGCACGCGGCGGTAGTACTCGGTGAACAGGGGCTCGAGCTCCGCGGAAGCCTGCTCCCCCGGGGCGACGTCGCGACTCACCCGCCAGACGTGCCGCGTGCTGGTCTCGTCGACCGGAGTCACCGCATGGGTGAAGCGGAAGGTCGCCGAGGGGACGGTGCCGTCCTCGCTGCTCACCTGCCAGCTGTCGACCCACAGACCGGGAGACACGAAGCGTCCCTCCTCACGCTGCGCGAACACGGCGTCCTTCTCGGCGCCGAGCAGGGCCGCGTGCCAGGCCGCCAGTGGTGCGGGCGGGTAGTCACGCTGGAAGGAGACACCGGTCTCGGTCACCTCTACCTCGAGCAGCGGCACGGGGCCGGCCGTGAGCACGGGAGGCGCGAAGTCCGGGTGGACGACGGCCACGTGCGTGATGTCGGCGAAGTTCTCGTGCAGCAGCAGGAAGTTCGCCTCCGTGGTCCACTCGCTGCCCAGCGTCGACCAGGAGCCGTCGACCAGCCAGGGGGCGCGAGGGGGCTTGCGCAGGTCGGCGAGCCCTGGTTCGGCGAACCACACCCAGACCAGCCCGTCCTGCTCCCGGACCGGGAAGGCCCGGACCCGGGCGTCGTAGGGCACCTCGAGCTGGGTGGGAACCCGGACGCAGGTGCCGTCGGCCGCATAGGCGAACCCGCTGTAGGAGGAGATGATCAGGTCCTGCTCGACACGTCCCAGGCTCAACGGGTAGGGACGGTGGGCGTCACGGTCCTCCAGCACGACAGCCGCGCCGTCGGAGGTGCGGTAGAGCACCAGCGACGTGTCCAGCGCGCGCCGTCCGATCGGTCGGCCCGTGACCTCCTCGCTCGTGGCCGCGACGTACCAGCTGTGCCTGGGGTACGCCGGAGGCAGGTGCACGGCGCTCACAGGTCCAGCACCAGTCGTGCGGACCTGCACCGCGAGACGCAGATCATCATCACCTCGTTGGAGTCGCGCTCCTCGTCGTCGAGGATCGAGTCGCGATGGTCCACGTCGCCCTCGACCACCTCGGTCTCGCAGGTGCCACAGATTCCCTCCAGGCACGAGCCGAGGACGCTGACCCCTGCATCGCGGACCACGTCGAACACCGACCTGTCCGGCGGCACCACGACGGTCTTGCCTGACCGCTGCAGCACCAGCTCGAACGAGCTCTCCTCCACCGGCGATTCGGACTCGCGGGCCGAGAACCGTTCGAGGTGCAGGCTCCCGGCGGGCCAGGCGACGCAGCGCTCCTCGACGGCGGCCAGCAAGGGCTCGGGGCCGCAGGTGTAGACGAGGGTGTCCTGCCGGGGCTTGCCGAGGATGTCGTCGAGGTCAAGACGTCCACGCTCGTCCTCCGGGACGAGGTGCACGCGATCGCCGTACGCAGCGAGCTCGTCGAGGAAGGCCATCGACTCCCGCGTCCGCCCGCCGTAGTGCAGCTGCCAGTCGGCGCCCATGGCCTCCACCTCGTAGATCATGGCCATCAGCGGCGTGATGCCGATGCCACCGGCGACGAAGAGGTAGTGCCGGGAGGCGACCACCGGGAAGTGGTTGCGCGGACCACGCACGCGGACGTTCGCACCCGCACCCAGGCCGTGCACGGCCTGCGAACCGCCGCGGCTGTCCGGGGTCCTCAGCACGGCCACCCGCCAGGCATCGGTCTCGCTGGTCCGTCCGCACAGGGAGTACTGACGGGTGAGGCCGTCGCCGAGGAGCAGGTCGATGTGCGCACCGGGCGTCCAGTCGGGCAACGACTCCCCGTCGGGACGGGCCAACGTGACGGCCACGACGTCCTGGGCGACCTGCTCCGCCTTGCGGACGACGAGGTCCGCCTCGAACTCCCGGACAACGGTGTGCGTCACCGTCATAGGAACCTCCGTCTCGGCAATCGTTCGGATCCAAACGATATGTGTTCGGTCGGGCTTTCGCAACCCTTCGACAAGGGCAGACAGGACCGGCTCAGCGCGGAGCCACCACCACCGGGAACTTCTTGATGCCGTTGACGAAATTGGACCGGACCCGGGTCACGTCGCCGCCGAGCTCGATGCTCGAGAGGCGGGGCAACAGCTCCTCGAACATCAGCCTGACCTCCATCCGGGCCAGCCCGTTGCCCAGGCACAGGTGCGGACTGCCCTTCCCGAAGGTCAGGTGGTCGACGTTCGGGCGGTTCACATCGATCGCGTAGGGGTCGTCGAAGACCGACTCGTCACGGTTGCCCGAGGCGAACCACATCACGACCTTGTCACCCTCGCGGATCGTCTGTCCGTGCATCTCCACGTCGCGCGTCGCCGTACGGCGGAAGTGGTAGACGGGCGAGGCCCAGCGGAGCAGCTCCTCGAGACCGGGGGCGATCAGGCTCGGGTCCTCCTGCAGCCTCTTCAGCTGGTCACGCTGGTCGAGCAGCCCGAGCATCGAGTTGCTGATGGCGTGCCGCGTCGTCTCGTTGCCGGCGATCACGAGCAGCAGGAAGTAGTTGTCGAAGTCCCTGTCGCTCAGCGGGATCCCGTCCGTGGGGATCTTGTTGGCGAGCTGGCTGATCAGGTCCGTGCCGTCGCCACCCTTGCGCCGGTCGCGCAGGGCCCGGCCGTAGTCGAAGACGTCCTGGGTGGTCGGCGAGCGGAAGGGAAGGTGCTTGTACTTCTCGCTCTCCGGCGAGTCCAGCGGGTGCTCGGTGTAGTCGGGGTCGGTGTTGCCGACCATCTCGTTGCCCCAGGCGATCAGCTGGCCCGTGTCCTCCAGAGGCACGTCGAGCAGCCGGGCCAGCACCTGGATCGGGAAGTCGGCACTGATCTTCTCCACGAAGTCGAACTCGGTCTCCTGCAGGGCCCGGTCGACCGTCGTCTTCGTCAGCTCCCGCAGGAAGCCCTCGTAGTTCTTCATCAGGTTGCGGGGACTGAACTCCCGCGCGATCAGCTGCCGCAGCGCCATGTGGCGCTGGCCGTCGGTCTCCAGGATGGAGCGCCGGACGTTCATCAGGTCGTCGTCGACCTCCTCGAGGTTGACGAACTGCTCCGAGGTGAAGGTCTCGGTCTCCTTGTCGACGGTCCAGATGTCCTCGTAGCGCGTCACCGACCAGAACCCGCTGTTGGGCTCCGACTCAGGGTTCCAGTGGAGTGGCGCCTCCCGTCGGAGCGTGTCGAACTGACCCCAGCCGAGGTTGTCGCGGAAGCGGTCGAGGTCGGAGAGGTCCACCTCGCTCAACGGAACGGGATCGTGCAGGCTCATCTGGGTCTCCTAGATCGTTAGGATACGAACGATAACTGACAACGGCGCCGAGGTCACGAGACCATCGCCTCCGCCCGGCCCACCACGTCGCGACAGAACCGGGGCAGGTCCTCGACGTCGTCGATGAACTGCGAGGGCTTGACGCAGAAGGTGGTGAATCCCTGCTCCAGCTGGGCGCGCATCGGTTCCATCGCCGCGCCGAGATCAGCCGTCGAGGTGTCGTCGGCGAAGACGGCGCGGGTGCCCCCGACACGCTCGAGGTCGTCGGCGTGACGCCCTGCCGCGGCCATTCCGGCGGCCAGCTTGTCGAGATCTTCCGACGTCCACTCACCCACGGGGTGGAAGCCGTGACCGTAACGGACCAGACGGCGCAGCAACGGCGGGCTCACTCCCTGGCCACCGAACCAGAGGCGCGGCCCGTCAGGGCGATAGGCACCCGGGGAGAGGGTGATGTCCTCGAACTCGAAGTGCTCCCCCGAGTAGGAGATCGGACCTCCCTGCCACGCGAGGCTGAGGATCTCGAGCTGCTCGTCGAGGATCTTGCCGCGCTTTGTGAACGGCACGCCAAGGGCGGCGTACTCGTCCCTGCTCCAGCTCACCGTCGGTTGCACGACGAGCCGGCCCTCGCTGATCAGGTCGAGCGTGCCCAGCTCACGCGCCAGCAGGAGCGGGTGTCGAAGCGGGGCGATGATCGCGCCGGCGACCAGGCGCAGGTGCCGGGTGACCGAGGCCATCGCCGACAGCAGCATCAGCGAGTTGGGCCACGGCATCTCCGGGTCCTGGTTGCCGGGCATCGCGTAGTCACGGGGATTGCCCATCACACCGTTGGCGCTGGCGTCGGGACCCAGGACGACGTGCTCGCTGAGCATCACCGCGTCGAAGCCGGAGTCCTCGGCCACCTGGGCCCACCGGACCAGCCCGGGAAGGTCCCGGCCCGACGTGAGTGTCCAGTTCTCGCTGAGGATCATCAGCATCCGGGGAGTGGAAGCCATCCAGCGCTACCCGACGAGGTCGGCGACAGCGGCGGCGTTCTCGCCGCGACGCCGCAGGGTGCCGACCACGGCGCCGATCACGAACACCACGAACGGCAAGAAGACCAGCGTGTAGCCGAGGAAGTTGAGTCCCCAGGCCTGGGTGGTCGGGTCGACCCCGTCGGCCACGGTCCCGGCCAACAGGCCGAAGCGCGACATCAGGAGGTATTCGCCCACGAGCAACCCGATGGCAGCGAGGATCGGCGCGATGGTCGTCTTCCACGGGCTCAGGTCGTGCGGGTGCCGGCGGAAGAACGCCATCACCGCGAAGCACACGAGGAACTCGACGAGCACGATCGCGACCACCGCCAGGCCGCTGAACCAGAAGAACAGGTTGAGCACCGGGTCCTTGTCGGTGACGGCGAACAGCACGATCACGATGCCGGTGAGCACCGAGGTGACGACAGACCCGAGCAAGGGGGCGCCTGCCTTGTTGACGTGGTCGAGACGTGCCGGCAGCACACCGGCGCGTCCCATCGAGAAGAAGTAGCGGGCGGCCGAGTTCTGGAACGCGAGCATCCCGGCGAAGAGGCTGCTGAGCACCAGCCAGCTCATCAGGTCCGCCAGCCAGCCCCCGACGTACTCCCGCGCCACCGAGAAGATGACCTGCGCGGAGTCCGCGAGCGGGACACCGTCCACGGAGGAGCGCTTGACGGTCTCCTCGACGGCGTTCCCGGCGCCCAGCGCCGAGATCACCGCGAAGGTGGTCACAGCGAACAGCACCGTGATGATCGTGACCGCGAGGTACGTCGCCAGGGGGACCGTCCGCTTCGGGTCCTTGGACTCCTCGCCGTAGATGGCGGTGGCCTCGAAGCCGACGAACGAGGCGAAGGCGAAGGCGAGTGCGATGCCCGCGGAGCCACTGAGGCCACCGACGAGGATCTTGTCGGGCGCGAAGGACGCCCCGAAGTCGATGCCGTCGGGACCGCCGCCCTGGGCGAAGACCGCGACGGAGACCAGGGCCAGCGACGCGATCTCGAGCAGCATCAGGATGCCGAGGACCTTCGCGCCGACATCGACGCTGAAGGCCGAGAGCAGGAGCACCACGGCCCAGGCGATCAGGGTCCAGACCCACCAGGCCCAGTCGATCCCGAGCTTGGCGTCCATCTGCCCGGCCATCACCGCGCCGAAGAACCCGTAGATCGCCAGCTGGATGGCGAGGTAGGCGACCAGGGACGTGTAGGCGCTGCCCACGCCGGGACCGATGCCCAGGCCGCGACCGACGTAGGCGAAGAACGCACCGGTGTTGGTGACGCGTTGGCTCATGGCCGCATAGCCGACGCTGAACAGCAGCAGCACGATGCCGGCCGCCAGGTAGGCGCCGGGCACGGCCGCCCCGTTGCCGAGCACGGTCGCGACCGGCAGCGCACCGGTCATGCCGACCAGGGGGCTCGCGGCGGCCACGACGTAGAAGACGATGCCGACGACCCCCAGCCTGCCGCTGCGTAGCGACGAGTCCTCGGTCTCTTCGGGGGCGGGTGCAAGGCTCACGTGGGTCTCCATCACGATTGTACGGGTCCGAACGATCATCGAACATTCGCAGCCGAACGACACCTGTGTCAAGGGTCACGCGCGAACCGGCCTAGGCCATGACGGTGCGGGCTGCCGTGCTGCGCCAGCAGGCGCCCTCTCCCAGGAGGTCGTCCACGTCGACCACCCGGGACCGCACGAGGTGCGGGCCATGACCGCCCACGCCGGGCTGTGCCAGAGCGACCTGCACTACCTCGACGGCACCCACCACGCCGAGCTGCCGGAGGTCCTGGGCCATCAAGCGGCCGGGGTGGTCGAGTCGGTCGGCGGCCAGGTCACGGGGTCACCGACCTCGTCGGCTCCGACGAGCACACCGCGACGTCACTGCAGACCCTGGTCCCCCGGGGCGTCGAGTTCTCCTTCGAGGCCGTCGGGCTCGCCGGGACCGCCGAGCTCGGCCCGGCGGTCCTGGCACCGACGGGTCCTGACTAGTCGGCCACGTAGAACATCCGCTTGTTGACGAACTCGTCCATGCCGAGTGGGCCGAGCTCGCGGCCGAACCCGCTGCGCTTGACGCCACCGAAGGGGACCTCGGCGCCCTCCCCCGCAGGCGTGTTCACGTTGGACATGCCGACCTCGAGACGCTGCGCGATCCTGGTCGCACGCTCCTTGTCCTTGCTGAACACGGCGCCGCCGAGCCCGTAGTCGCTGTCGTTGGCCAGGGTGAGCGCCTCGTCGTCGCTGGAGACCGAGTAGACGACGGCGACCGGGCCGAACAGCTCCTCCCGGTAGGCGCGCATGTCCTTGGTGATCCCGGTGAGCACCGCGGGTGAGTAGTAGGCCGCAGGCCCCTCACCGAGCGCACCTCCGGCGTGCAGCGTGGCGCCCTTGCTCACCGCGTCCTCGACCTGCTCGGCCAGCAGCTCGGCCGCAGCCCGCGAGGAGAGCGGGGCGAAGGTGCCCTCGGCACCCTCGGCCGGATCACCGGGGCGCAGGCCCTTGGCACGCTCGGTCAGCTGGGCCACGAAGTCGTCGTAGACGTCCTCCATGACGATCAGGCGCTTGTTGGAGTTGCACGCCTGGCCGGTGTTGCTGATCCGGGTCTCCCAGGCGAGGTCTGCGGCGGCCGCCGCGTCATCGGTGTCGAGGATGACGTAGGGGTCGGATCCCCCGAGCTCGAGCACGCACTTCTTGAGGTTCTTCCCGGCGATCGCCGCCACCACGGCACCCGCACGCTCCGAACCGGTCAGCGAGACCCCGGCAATGCGCGGATCGCCGATCACCTGCTCGATCTGCTCGTGCGTGGCGAACACGTTGACGTAGGCGCCCTCCGGGAGCCCGGCGTCCTTCATGATCTGCTCGACGGCCAGTGCACACTGCGGCACCGACTCCGCGTGCTTGAGCACGATCGTGTTCCCGAGCATCAGGTTGGGGGCCGCGAACCGGGCGATCTGGTAGAAGGGGTAGTTCCACGGCATGATCCCCAGCAGCGGCCCGATCGGGAGCTTCTGCACCATCGCCTTGCCGCCGGAGAACGTCTTGATCGGCTGGTCGGCCGCGAGCTCCGGACCCTCGGTCGCGAAGTAGTCGAAGATCTCGCCGCAGAACTCGGCCTCCCCGTCGGACTCCTCCAGCGGCTTGCCCATCTCCTGCGTCGCGAGCCTGGCCAGCTCCGCCTTGCGCTCGACGAACAGCTCGCCGATGCGCTTGACGGTCTTGGCGCGCTCGGCCACGGGCACGTCGCGCCAGACGTCGTACGCCGAATGAACCGCCGCCAGCGCCGCCTCGATCTCCGCGTCCGTCGCGCTGTCGAAGGTCTGCACGACCTCGCCGGTGGCCGGGTTGACCGTTCGGTACGCCGGTCCAGATGTGCTCGTTCCGCTCATGGCGTCTCTCCTTGGTTCAGTCGGTCGGCTCTGCTGGTACCGAACCTAGCCCCTCGCCCTGCACCCGTTCCGCGACGGTCAGCCGACTCGTCGAGAGCACCTGTCGGGAGCTCGAACCAGCAGCACGCCCCACCGTCATGGCGAGACGGCGCCCCGGGGGCGCGTTGTCCCGCGTCAGTCGTCCGACAGCTGGATCTCGACCATCAGCTCGTTGGCCAGCCCTTCGAGCATCACCCGCAGCGCCTCGGTGCTCGTGGCCAGCGGGGCGATGAGCACGGCACGGGCCTCGAAGAGCGTCCCCCCGGCCATCGGAACGTCACGGACCTCGGTGCTGAGCTCCTCGATGCTGACGTGCCGCGCTGCCAGTGCCGCCGAGATCTCCGCCACGATGCCGGGGTGGTCGTCACCGAGCAGGTCCAGGTGGAGTCGCTGCGACGCGCTCTCGACAGGCTCGTCGGTGCGTTCGAGGGTGACCTGCAGGCCCTGGGCGTTCAGCGCCGCGAGGTCGGCCGCGAGCGCCTCGAGCCGGTCGTCGGGGACCGCGACGAGCACGATCCCGGCGAACTTGCCCGCTAGCCGCGACATCTGGCTGCGCTCCCAGCTCGCGCCGTGATCGTTGATCGGGGCCGAGAGGGCTGAGACGAGACCGGGCCGGTCATCGCCGATCACGGTGAGAATGAAGGTGGCCATTGACGAAGGCTACGAGACCATCACCGGAAAGGAGCAGCCGATGACGCCGGGCGACCTGGAGGGCGTGGAGGCGCGGTTGTGGAGGCTGCTGGACCGCTACCGGCCCGAGCTCGTCGACGGGACGATCTATGGCATCTCCTCGCTCGTCTGGCCCGGGGCCACGGGCCACGACTACTTCGCGGCCGTCAAGCGGGGCCAGAGGCACGTGAGCCTCTACCTCGTCGTCGCGGACAGGTTTCCCGAGGAGGTGGCAGCTTCCTCCCCAGAGCTGCGTGCCCGCCGTCGGGGACGGGCCACCTTCGCCTTCACCTCCCTCGACGACCATCTCGCCGCGGATCTCGGCTCACTGCTGGACCGGCTGCTCGGGCGGTATCGGGAGGAGCACCACGGCTCAACGGACGTCACGGGCTCGTGAGGACGACCAGCTGCTGGGTCGCCCGCGTCATCGCGACGTAGCGGTCGACCGCTCCCTCGATGCCCACGCCGAACGACTCCGGGTCGATGAGCACGACCAGGTCGAACTCCAGTCCCTTGGACAGCTCCGGTGTGAGCGACCGGACCCGCGACGTCGCCGGGATCGTGCCCGCCTCCACGTCCCCGGTGCTGATCACGCACGCGACCCCCTCGGCCTGCCGGTCGAGCCAGCTCTCCAGGATCGGGCGCAGCGCCGAGATGGGCGCGTGCACGACGGGCACGCCAGTGCTGCGGATGGAGGTCGGCACGTTGGCGTCCGGGAGGACCGAGCGGATCACCGGCTCCGCTTCGGCCATGACCTCCTCCGGCGTCCGGTAGTTGGTGCTGAGGGTGGCGAGCTCCATCCGGTCGAGTCCGACCTGCGCGAGCCGCTCCTCCCACGACTCGGTGAAGCCGTGCCTGGCCTGGGCGCGGTCGCCCACGACGGTGAAGCTCCTCGAGGGGCAGCGAAGCAGCAGCATCTGCCACTCCGCGTCGGTCAGCTCCTGCGCCTCGTCGACCACGACGTGGGCGAACGGGCCGGCCAGCAGGTCGGGTTCGGCGTCCGCCTGGGCGCCCACGTCGACGAGGGCGTCGCGAAGACTCTCCTGCCGGAGCTGGGCCAGCATGCCCTCGTCGTCGTCACCCTGGAGGATCTCGTCGACGACCCGGTCCATGCGACGGCGTTCGTCGGCGACAGCGGCCTCGTGCCGTCGCTTGCGGCGTGACGCCTCCGGATCGCCCAGTCGTTGACGGGCCGCGTCCAGGAGCGGCAGGTCGGCGGTGGTCCAGGCCCGGGGGTCATCGCGCCGGAGCCTGCTGACCTCGTCGGGTCCCAGCCAGGGGGCGCACAGGCGCAGGTAGGCCGGCACCTCCCACAGGTCACCGACCAGGTCGGCCGCCTCCAGGAGCGGCCACGCCCTGGTGAAGGCCGAGGCGAGCTCCCGGTTCTGGCTCACCGACCTGCGAACGAGATCGGCCGACCCTTCCTCGTCATCAGCGTCGTCCTGGTCGACCTTGCTCGCCAGGATCGTGACCAGCTCCTCCCAGACCAGGTCGCGCGCCTCGTTGTGGGGCGTCCCGGGTGGTGGCGCGGCAAAGGCATCGACCCAGTCGTCGACGCTGACCCAGATGTCGGCGTACGGCGTCTCGACCAGCATGCCTTCGCTCGGCGGCTCCTCGTAGAACCTGACTGCAGGCTCGATCGCCTTCACCATGTCCACGGACGACTTCAGCCGCGCCACCTCGGGATCGGGTTCGGACAGTGCCTCGGCGCCCTCGGGGACGAGGTCGCGCAAGGTGCAGGTCTGCACCCCTTCCTCGCCCAGGCTGGGAAGGACGTCGGCGACGTAGGCCAGGTAGGGCTGGTGCGGGCCGACGAAGAGCACCCCGCCCCGACGATGACCGAGCCGCGGGTCGGAGTAGAGGAGGTAGGCGGTGCGGTGCAGGGCCACCACTGTCTTGCCCGTGCCCGGGCCGCCGTCGACGACGAGTGCGCCCCGCGACCCGGCGCGGATGATGGCGTCCTGGTCGGACTGGATCGTGCCCAGGACGTCGCGCATCCGGGCCGACCGGTTGCTGCCCAGGCTCGCGATGAAGGCGGACTGGTCGTCCAGCGCAGCGCGGTTCTCGAGCCCGTCGGAGGTGTAGACCTCGTCCCAGTAGTCGCTGATCCGGCCCCGGGTCCAGCGGTAGCGGCGCCGGCTCGCCAGCCCCATCGGGTGGG
Organism: uncultured Actinomycetota bacterium; assembly: GCA_963843075.1. Taxonomy (GTDB): domain Bacteria; phylum Actinomycetota; class Actinomycetes; order Propionibacteriales; family Nocardioidaceae; genus Marmoricola. Next base: position 486,800 of record CAWJJD010000002.1, read on the forward strand.
CGTGGGTGGCGCCGAAGAAGGGCTCGGCAGCGGGCGAGCGCCAGTCGACCAGCAGCCGCTGCCCGGCGCTGTCGGTGAGACCGAGGCGTCCGACATAGGTGGCCTCGCCGTCCGCGGCCCCGACCATGCGGCCCAGGCACAGGTCCAGCCCGAAACGACGCAGGCTCCGCAGCCGAACCGTCAGCCGGTGGATCTCCTCGTCGCGGTCCATCGCCTCCTGTCCGGTGCCTCCCGGCGCCTTGAGCTCGGCGGACAGGCGCTCGGTGAGGTCGGCGATCGACTCCTCGAGGGTGTGTGCGACCGCGGCGAAGTGCCGCTCGTCGGGTGTGATCAGCGCCGGATCGGCCTTCGCAGCCAGGTGCTCGGGAAGGTCGAATGCGCTCGTGGTCGGTGGGTTCACCTCGTCGGCTCCCATCGCACTCGCGTGATGGCCACCTCGGCACCGGCGAGCGGCTCGCTGCCCGACCCGTATGACGTCAACACCCGCATCTTCTCGTGACCCCCGGTCCAGACTCTGCTCTCGGCCGGCGATTCTGGGGCACGACCGGGGTCTTGCCGCAAGCCCCGGGGTGCGTTATAAGTTGAACACGGAAGGGAGCTGGTGCTCCTTTCCTTTTTTCATGCCCTCGCGCTCGGGAGCCGCGGCTTGCGCTCGTCCCGCCAGGGGTCCTCGCGCCGCCAGAGCGTCGGGAAGTGCAGCGCGACGCCTTGGTCCTCGGCGAGCTCGGTGAGGACGGACATGGTCGTGTCGAGATCGTCACCCAGATAGGGCAGTGCCCGGAGCGGACGGTCGAGACCCCGGAAGAAGTCGTCCCAGTGGGTGAGGACGACCCGTCGGGCTCCGACCGCCTCGACGGTCTCGGCCCAGTAGGTGCGGAGGTAGCCCCGGTCCTGCACGCCGAGCTGGCCGATGCCCAGGTAGACGACGTCGGCGCGATGTCCCGCCAGCGCACCGGCGACGAAACCGGCGCTCCCCTGGACCAGCGCCGAGCGCCCGCTGGTGTGGCCGACCAGGATCGACCAGGCCTCGCCACACCGGTAGGCCGCTGCCCTGACCGGCGGCACCACGGGATCCACGATGGTGCCGGGGAACCGGTCGGGTGGGCAGTGCGCAGACGCGAGCCAGGTCAGCGTGAACCCGCCGTAGGTCCGCGTCTCCCCCGGAACAACCATGTCGATCTGACCAGCTGGCAGGCCGTGGCCAAGTCCGAGGTTCGCGACTGACGCGCCGCCCACGAGTGCCGCGCCGCACCGGGCCGCGACGGAGGCCGAATCCATGGCGTGGTCGAAGTGCGCGTGCACCGGCGCGACCGCCGCCACCCGCTCGCGCGACCCGAGACGGCCCAGCGCCGCCTCGATCCGGGCGTCGTCGGGCGCGATCCGCCCCAGCCCCACGCGAAGCAGCGACGGACGGGAGAAGAACCCGTCGGTCAGGACCGACGTTCCACCGTCGTCGAACGCCAGGGTGGAGACCCCGGCGAACGTGACGGCGAATTCGCCTACCGAGGCCGGCACGTCGAACCGGGAGCGGTAGGCGGCGAGGCTGGGTCGCCCGAGCTTCAGGTGCATGGGACCACCCAACCCTGCGTCAGGAGAGCGCGCACGCGATCTGGCGCACCGCGTTCACCTCGATGTGCGGGCTCGGCCGTAGGCAGGTTCTCGCAGGCGCTCGACGGTGGGGTACTGCGAGAGGCCCGGCAGCTGGTTGAGCACCGGGTCGAAGGAGAGGTCCTGTGTCTCCGCCGGCTGGTCGGTGATCGTCAGCGTCGCGAACACCAGCCAGTCTCCGTCGTACGGCGCCCAGGAGAGCTCGTAGCTGCCGGACCCGACAGCCCTCGCGCCGAGCAGCACCGGCCCGGCACTGGTCCGGTAGGGCAACAGGCTGGTCAGGGGGCGCGAGCCGGGCCGGCGACCGAACGTGAGCACGAAGCGACCCAGCCGCCCCCAGCCGGTCGACGCGAGCAGCAGGTCACCGTCTCCCTCTGTGGTGGGGATGCGGAGCGCCAGACCGTGGATGTCCGGCAACGGGTGCGGCAGACCGACCGCGCGTGACAGTCGCACCACGACGCCGTCCTGACCCGGGGCGTCGATCCATCCGACGCCCGAGGGAGCGGCGGATCCTCGTCGGTCGATCCGCCCGACGAGGACCACTCCGTCCGGGTGCAACGGCTTGGCTGCCGGCCGCAGCGCCGCGATGGTCCGCGTCGCCACGGCCAGCACCGACCCCGCAGCGGAGGCCAAGCCCGTGCGGACGGGGCCGGCGCTCAGCTGAGCACCGTCCCGAAGCGCTCCCACACGCGGTGGGCACCGAGCAGCTCGTGCACCGCGGCGAACACCTCCGTGGCGCTCTCCCCGGCCACGACACCGGGCTCGGCCAGACCCACGCCCGCGAGCTCCAGCGCCTCGACACCGGCTCCCCAGGCACCCAGGGCCTTGGCGTGCCGGAAGCACTCCTGCAGCAGGAGCACCACCCGCGGGTCGACCGCAGGGGCGCCCGACTCCCCGGCCTTGGTGTCGCGGGCGACCACGGCGTCGGGCGCAGGAGCCGGGGCGCCGGCGAGCAGGACGGCGTCGAACTCGACCGATCGGGTCGCCCCGAAGCTGCGCTGCACGTCGAGCCCGTTGGGCAGCTTGCCGCCGTGCGGTGCGACCACGAGCGGGACCATCCCGGCAGACTTCACTGCCGTGACGAGGTCCTCGATGCCGGACAGGTCACCGTCGGCGTCCACGACGATGCCGATCATCCGGCCGTCCGTCGGCCACGTGCCGCCGAGCTGCGAGAGCGCGGGGCTGGGCGCGAGCTCCTCGAGCGCGATCGTCGCGCTTCGGGGCAGGCAGGCCGAGACCGGCCGCGACCTGGGCACAGAGGTCCGGGTCGATGTTCGCGAGCGCCCGGAGCTGACGCTCCTTGATCGCCTGTTCGTAGCACCGCGAGAGCTCGAAGGTGTAGGCGAGCGCGATGTGCTCCTTCTCGGGCGGCGTCATGCTCAGCCAGAACTGGCGCACCTGGCTGTAGTGGTCGTCGAAGGAAGCCGGGTTGGCGCGGGTCTTGACCGACTCGGGGATCCTGGCCGCCACGTCGACGAACGCGCCGTCCTTGGCCCCGCTGGCGTGGAAGGGGCAGCCGCCGTCCAGTGAGTTGGGCCGGTAGGGCGCCACTCCCCCGTGCACCGCGTGCTGGTGGAACCCGTCGCGCGCCATGTCGTTGACGGGCGCGTGCGGACGGTTGATCGGGATCTGGCTGAAGTTGGGCCCACCGAGCCGGGTGAGCTGCGTGTCGACGTAGGAGAACAGCCGCGCCTGCAGCAGCGGGTCGTTGGTCACGTCGATGCCCGGGACCAGGTGACCGACGTGGAAGGCGACCTGCTCGGTCTCGGCGAAGAAGTTGATCGGGTTCTTCGTCAACGTCAGCAGCCCGATGGCCTGCACCGGCGCGAGCTCCTCGGGCACGATCTTGGTCGGGTCGAGCAGGTCGATCCCCTCGAAGGTCTCCTCGGGGGTGTCGGGAAAGACCTGGACGCCGAGCTCCCACTGCGGATAGGCACCGGACTCGATCGCGTCGGCGAGGTCGCGACGGTGGTAGTCGGGGTCGATCCCGCCGATCATCTGGGCCTCCTCCCAGGTCAGCGAGTGCACACCGAGGACCGGCTTCCAGTGGAACTTCACCAGCGAGGTCTCGCCCTGGGCGTTGACCGTGCGGAAGGTGTGCACCCCGAATCCCTCCATGGTCCGGTAGGACCGCGGGATGCCCCGGTCGGACATGTTCCACATGGTGTGGTGCTGGGCCTCGGTGTGCAGCGAGACGAAGTCCCAGAACGTGTCGTGCGCGCTCTGGGCCTGCGGGATCTCGCGGTCGGGGTGCGGCTTGCCGGCGTGGATCACGTCGGGGAACTTGATCCCGTCCTGGATGAAGAACACCGGGATGTTGTTGCCGACGAGGTCGAAGGTGCCCTCCTCGGTGTAGAACTTCGTCGCGAAGCCGCGGGTGTCCCGCACCGTGTCGGCCGATCCCCTGGAGCCGAGCACCGTCGAGAACCGCACGAAGACGTCGGTCTCGACGTTCTTGGCCAGGAAGCCGGCCTTGGTGATCGGCTTGGCGTTGCCGTAGCCGATGAACACCCCGTGTGCCCCTGCGCCGCGGGCGTGCACCACACGCTCGGGGATCCGCTCGTGGTCGAAGTGGGTGATCTTCTCGCGCAGGTGGTGGTCCTGGAGCAGCGTCGGGCCGCGCTCGCCGGCCTTCAGGGAGTGGTCGGTGTCGCGGAGGCGGGCGCCCTGCGCCGTGGTCAGGAACGCGCCCTGCTGGGCGACGTCCGTGGCCGGGACGGCGGTCTCGGCGCCCGTGGCCGTACGGCGGTCGGGGCCGGCCTGGTCGGGCTTCGGCGGCAGCGGCCCCTTCGCCTTGGTCGGCTCCTCCAGCGACGGCGGCGCCGGAGCCGGCACTCCAGGGATGGGAGGTGCCGTCAGCTCGGCCACCTTGGCGAGGGCGGCCTCGGCGGCCTGGGTCACGGTGCTCTTGACGGCCTTCTTGACGGCCTTGGCGGCGTTGCTGGCGTCTGCCATGAGGGGTCCTCCCGGGAAGTTTGGGAGCCCTGCGTACCCCTACCCCAGACCTCCATGCCGTGACTGCCCGGATGTCTCAGGATCCATCGCGGCCAACCGGTCGGCGACCAGTCCCCACACGTCGGGGTCGAGTCCCATGCCGATGTGGGTCGAGCGGACCTCCACGTGCTCGACGTACGGCGAGACCCGGTCGATGCACGCCTCCCAGGAGACGATCCCGTCCCGGCGGGTGAACACGACCGTCAACGGCACCCGGATGGGCGACTCGGCGTCGAGGCGCTCGGTCACTGCGTCGGCCGCCCGGCCGGCGTCGGGACCGTAGGCGCGTGCGACAGCGGTGAACCTGGGGCCGCCCACCACCGGGGTGCCGTAGGTGATCACCCGGCGCACGACGTCTGGTCGCCGCCGCGCCACCTCCCGGGCGATCACGCCACCGAGGCTCCAGCCGACCAGGGAGACCGCGGACTCGCTCTCCTCCGCCAGCTCCACGACACGGCGCGTCAGTCTCTCCACGTCTCGCTGCGGGTCCCCGGCGTTGGTGCCGAAGCCCCACCCGCGGGCGTCGTGGCCAAGTGCTCTGAGGTAGCCGCGCAACGGGGCGCCCGAGACCTCGGGCGCCTTCCAGCCCGGGATGTCGATCACCACGCCGCCCTTCCCGCGCGGAGCCCTGAGCAGCCGGGGCATCGCCAGTGCGAGCCGACCAGCAGCGAACCCCGATCCGAGCTCGCCCAGCACCGACGCCGCCGCGGGCGGGCCAGCTGGCCGATCCAGGAGCTGCACCCCCGGGTGCTCCCTGGCCCGAGACCTGACCCCCGCGACAGCGAGCGCGCGGCCGGAGCGTTGGAGAAGAGTCGGCATGGCCAGACCGTACGTCCGCGGCGGTTGTCGCCTGCAGCACGTGGCTCGTGTCGCGAGCTCGGTGCGGGTGCGCCCCACATCACACGCGCCCACCCGTGTCAGCCACGGGCAGACGGGCACGGGGAACCATGAGCAAAGACAAGCCAGCCAAGGATCCGGCCAAGGACAAGGCAGCAGAGGCCCGTGAAGGGATGTTCGACACCATCGCGGGCAAGGCCAAGGAAGTGGCCGGAGCCGTGAGCGGCAAGGACGACCTCGTCGAGGAGGGCCACCTCCAGCAGGCCGAGGCTCGCAACCGCAGGTCCGCGCTCGCCGACGAAGCCGTCGCGGACGCCAAGCGCGAAGCGGCCGACGAGGAGCTCGTCGAGTCCAGCCGCAGGGCCGACGACATCGAATCCGCTGCACGCTCCCAGGCCCAGCGTGAGGAGTCCGCCGCCGAACGCCAGCGGGACAACGAGCACGTCGAGGCCCAACGCGAGGCCGGACGCCAGGAGTCGCGCGACCAGCAGGCGGCGGAGGCTCGTGCCGACAAGCTGGCCGAGACCCGGCTGCGTGAGGCCGAGTCCCTGGCCGACAGCGCGGAATCGACCGAGCAGCAGGCTGCTGCCGAGAGCGAGCGGCTCGAGCGCGAGGCCGCGGCAGCCGACCGACAGGCCGCGCAGTTGCGCGACCAGAACCAGAACTGAGGAGCACCCATGATCAAGGCACTCGTCACCGTCCCCTACGAGATCGCTCGTGTCCCGCTCGTGATCGTCGACAACGCACTCTCCGGTCGCCTCCCCGAGACCTCCACGGCGAGAACGGCCCTCGATCGGGCCATCGGCTCGACGGACAAGATCGCCGGCACACTGCTGAGCGACTCGAAGATCGCGCGTCGCGGCCTCGACCGTCTCGCGCGTTCCGACAAGCTGCGGGCGGCCGCACGCCTCGAGGAGCAGGCCGCGACCCGCCGCGAGCAAGCCAGGGAGACCGCTGCCCGAGGTCGACAGGAGGGCGACGCGAAGCGCACGGCTGCGCAGGACCGGGCTGCCTCGGGCCTCGCTGAGGCCGACGCCGCCGAGGCTCGCGCGAAGAAGGAGGCCGGGGCCAAGGCACGCAAGGCCGCCGCTGCGAAGAAGGCTGCGGCCGACAAGCGAGCCGCGAGCCGCACCGCCGAGGCCGAGCAGCGCAAGGAACGAGTCGGGAGCTCCGCGGAGGCAGGGAGGAAGGCGGCCCGGCGCAAGGCGAGCACCGAGCTCAAGGACGCCGCCCGGGCCGAGCGGTCCGCTGCAGAGGCGCGCGCCGACGCGGACAGCCTCGGTGCCCTGGCCGAGACCAAGAAGCAGGAACGCGCCGAGGACCTGCCCGGAACTGACTAGGGTCTGCGGGATGAATGTGAGTGAGCTGCTGCTGGTCCGTCACGGTGAGAGCGAGGGAAACCTCGCTGCAGCCGAGGCGCACTCGCGCGGAGCGCACGAGATCGAGGTGCCGGCTCGCGACGCCGACGTCGGTCTGTCCGCGCTCGGGGAGAAGCAGGCGAAGGCTGTGGGCCTCGCGCTCGCCGAGCTGCCCCCGGACGCGCGTCCGCAGGCGCTGGTCGTGTCCTCCTACCTGCGGGCACGCGAGACGGCTCGGCTGATGTGCGAGGAAGCTGGCCTCGACCTGCCCGTGCGTGTCGACGAGCGCCTGCGCGACCGCGAGCTCGGGGTCCTCGACCGGCTCACGTTCGAGGGCGTGGAGGCGCGCCACCCCGAAGAGGCTGCTCGCCGGCGCTGGCAGGGCAAGTTCTACCACCGGCCGGCTGGCGGCGAGTCCTGGGTCGACGTCGCTCTCCGCCTGCGCACCTGGGTGGCGGACATCGAACGGGTTCCGCCGGCGGAACGGGTGGTGGTGGTGAGTCACGACGTCGTGATCGCCCTCCTGCGCTACGTCTGCGAAGGTCTCGACGAGACCCAGGTGCTCGACCTCGCTCGCCACACTCCCCTGCGCAACGCCTCGCTGAGCCGGCTCGTCCGTGACCGGGCCGGCAGCTGGTCGATGGCGGCCTACGACGAGGTCACCCATCTGCACGACGCCGGACTCGACGTCACCGAGCACCAGGGAGAACGCCGTGCCAAGTCCTGAGCTCGTCACCCCCGAGCTGCTCCGGGGATGGCCGCTGCCCGACCCCGCCGGCTCCAAGAAGGCCCGTGGACAGGTCGTGGTCATCGGTGGCGCGGCCCGGACCCCGGGCGGCGTCGCCCTCGCGGGCCTGGCCGCCCTCCGCGTCGGAGCAGGTCATGTGCAGCTCGCGGTCGCATCGTCGGTCGCACCGGCTCTGGCGGCCGGATTCCCGGAGGCCGGAGTGATCGGCCTGCGCGAAGGCACCGGTGGCACGATCCTGGGATCGGCCGCTGCCGAGACCTGTGCCGACGCAGTCTCGGGGGCGGACGCGGTGCTGGTCGGGCCCGGGCTGGACGATCCCGACGAGGCAGCGGCGCTCCTGCGCGACCTGCTGCCGCACCTGGGAGACGACGTCGCACTCGTGCTCGACGCGTTCACGCTGGGTGTGCTGTCGGACTTCCGCGAGCAGCTGGCCGAGCGCACGAACCGTCCGGTGCTGACGCCCAACCCCAAGGAGCTCGGTCTCCTACTCGACCGCGAGTGCGAACCCGAGCACTCCGACGTGGCGGAGGCGGCGGAGCGGTACTCCTCCTGCGTGACGGCCCAAGGAATGATCGCCGACCCTGACGGCGCGCGCTGGCGGGTGCCTTCGGGCCACTCGGGCCTCGCGACCGCCGGGAGCGGCGACGTGCTGGCCGGCCTGGTCGTCGGTCTCCTGGGCCGCAGCGTCGAGCCCGCCCAGGCGGCCTGCTGGGGCACCTATCTGCACTCGATGTCCGGTGAACGCCTCGCCTCCGCCATCGGCGGCGTCGGCTTCCTCGCGAGAGAGCTCGTCGACCAGGTCCCCCCGGTCCTGGCCGAGCTGGGCTGACTCGGCCCCCGCCTCCGTCAGGAGCGCGGACCCCGGCGTCGTTCGACCTCGGCGTCGGCGAGCTCGACGATCCTCGTCGCGACGTCTCGCAGCTTGACGTTGGTGTGCGAGGACCGCTCGACGAGCTCCGCGAAGGCTTCGTCGGTCGACAGGGCTTGCTGCGTCATCAGGATGCCGACGGCCTGCCCGATCGTGGTCCTGGTGCGCAGAGCCGCGCGCAGGCCCTGGATCTCCTGGTTGGCCCGCGCCAGCGCAGTCACGTTGCCGTTGTCGGTGGCAGCAACGGTGCCCAGGAGCTCGTGGAACAGGACCTGGGTCTCTCGTGCCTGCTGATGCATCGGGGCCGATGCGGAGCTGCCCTCCATGAGTGTCCCCTCACGCGCGAAGTGATGCCCGTGAACCCTTGACAATTTATCGCGCGCGAGACGTCAGCACCACCATCAGTCAGGTCGCCGACGCCTCAGCTGCCGGTTGACCAGCCGGAGACGGTCGACCTCCGACTCCAGGGCGATGACCCGGGCGATGCCAGCCAGGTTCAGGCCCTCACCGAGCAGGTCCCGGATGTGCGCGAGCCGGTCCAGGTCCTCGTCGCTGTAGAGACGGGTGCCGCCCGGCGTACGGTCCGGCTCGACCAGTCCGTGGCGCTCGTAGACGCGCAGGTTCTGCACCTGCATCGACAGCATGTCCGCTGCGACGGAGATGCCGAACCTGCCCAGGTGCCGCTCTCCCACGCGTCCTCCGAAATTTCTCGACGACGGGTCTTGATCTGCACTGCCGCGTGGATTATAAGAAACCTGTAACAGCGAATACAACGTCGGATCTCCCGATCGCCGGGTGATCCGCACCGATCCCGGATCAGGAGGAGCCCATGTTGCTACGAAACACCGACCCGTTCCGCGACTTCGACCGCCTGACCCAGCAGCTGCTGGGCACCACGAACCGCCCCGTCGTGATGCCGATGGACGCCTGGCGTGAGGGCGATCGCTTCGTCATCGAGTTCGATCTTCCCGGTGTCAGCCCGCAGACCATCGACCTCGACGTCGAGCGCAACGTGCTGACCGTCAGCGCCGAGCGCATCGCGCGCAACGGCGACTGGGAGATGCTGGCCTCCGAGCGGCCACGCGGCCGGTTCAGCCGACAGCTGGTGCTGGGCGACAACCTCGACCTCGACCACATCGAGGCCGGCTACGAGGGCGGTGTGCTCCGGCTGACCGTGCCCGTCGCCGAGAGGGCCAAGCCGCGCAAGATCCAGGTCCACACCAACGACGACAGCGCGCGGACAGCGATCGACGCCTGACCCGGCCCCGAGCACGAGCCACGAAAGCCGCCTCTGGCCCACACGCGGGTCGGAGGCGGCTGCGCGTCCGTCCGTCCGCCCGGACATGTCCGGTGTGCGCCCGTTTGCCCCGGCCCGACCCGGGAACTGAGCAGGAGAAGGCCAACCACGAAGACACTCTCCGAGGGGCACCTTGAGTCCGACCATCTCCTTGACCTATCTCAGCACCGCGACCCAGCCGTTCCGGGATCCCGAGCTCCACGAGCTCCTGGAGACCTCCCGAGTGAAGAACCACGCGTTCGGGCTGACCGGCATGCTGCTCTACGCAGGCGGTCATTTCATCCAGACCCTGGAAGGCCCCGAGGACGTCGTGGACGCCGCCTACGCCCGGATCGAGCAGGACCGCCGGCACCGCAACCTCATCGTGGCTCTGCGTGAGCCGATCGAGACGCGGGCCTTTCCTGACTGGTCGATGGGGTTCGAGACCCTGAACGACGCGGAAGCGGGCCAGCTGCCGGGGTTCAACGGCTACCTGGCCACTGGCGAGGTCTCCCAGGAGGACCGCGAGCGACTCGGTCGCGCGGGCATCTTCCACCGCGTGTTTCGCAACCACATGCGCTAGCCCGTGGTCGGGTCGGCATCAGGCTCCGACACCACCATCGGCCACCCCGGCCCGGTCGGGGCGGTCCACGCCGTCGAGGTGCTGGACCTCTCCACCCAGTAGGTCACCAGCCAGTCCGTGCTCCCGGTTGCCGCCGTGGGGCCTCCTCCGCGGCCGCGACTGGGCGACCACGCTAGTCTCGAAGCACACATCTCACAGTTGTGGCTGGCCCCTGACCTTGACCGGCTTCCGGAAAGGTCCGACTCATGGCGATCGTCGCACCCGACGCCTGGAGCCCTGATGACGTCGGCGGCTGAGCACTCGGCTGCGGTGCTGACCCTGGTGGCCAACGAACCTGCCGGGGACAACGACTCGCCGGGCGCTGTCGGGAGGCTGGAGCGGCTGTGCCGGGCGGCACGCCGTGACCTGCCTGCGAGCGGGGTGGGCGTCGGCGTCCTGTCGAAGGCCGGCGAGCTGATGAGCGCTGCGGCGTCGAGTCCGACCAGCGCCCTGGTGGAGGAGCTGCAGTTCACCATGGGCGAGGGGCCCTGCCTCGATGCTGTCTCCGCGCGGCGACCTGTCCTGGTGCCCGACCTGGCCAGGGCTGCGACCGCGACGTGGCCCGGATATGGCCCAGCGGCACACGAGCACGGGGTACGCGCCGTGTTCGCGTTTCCGCTCCAGGTGGGCACCGCCTGCCTCGGTGCCCTCGACGTCTACCGGGACGAGCCGGGATCGTTGTCGACCTGGTCGTTGGCTCGGGCGCTCACCTACGCGGAGGTCGCCATGCAGTCGATGCTGGATGCGCAGGCGACCGCGTCGCCGGCGACCTCGCCCCTGGCCGACCTGGACGACATCCGTTTCGAGGTCTACCAGGCCCAGGGCATGGTGATGACGCAGCTGGGCATCGGTCCCGCGGAGGCGCTCTCCCGGATGCGCGCGCATGCCTACAGCCAGGAGATGCCCCTCAGAGTCGTGGCCGACGAGATCATCGCTCGTAGACTCAGCCTGGAACCAGACCGCCCGGATCACTGATGGGTGTCTCGGGAACGGACCGGTTGGTGTTGGCACTGAGTGCAGGAGGGTGATTCGCATGGCGACGGTTTCAGCGGAGAACGTGAGCGAGGTCTTCGTCGAGGTCGCGGATGCCCTCGTCGGAGACTTCGACCTGGTCGAGTTCCTCCAGATGGTCACCACGCACAGCTCCGAGCTCGCTGCCGCGCGAGCCGCCGGCCTGTTGCTCGCCGGACCCCAGCAGCGCCTGCAGCTGATGGCCGCCTCGGACGAGCGGACCCAGATGCTCGAGCTCTTCCAGGTGCAGTCCAAGGAGGGGCCGTGCCAGGACTGCTATGCGACGGCAGAACCCGTCGTCAACGTCGACCTGACCACGGCTGCGGACATGTGGCCGCAGTTCGCTCCCCGCGCCGTCGCCGCAGGTTTCCGGTCGGTGCACGCCTTCCCCCTGCGTCTGCGCGATCGCGTCATCGGAGCCCTCAACCTCTTCGGGACCGACGTGGGAGACATGTCTCCCGAGGACGTGCGCGTCATCCAGGCACTGGCTGACGTGGCCACGATCGGACTGCTGCAGGCACGCGCACTCCGGGACAGCGAGCTGCTCACCGAGCAGCTCCAGAACGCCCTGAACACCCGCATCGTCATCGAGCAGGCCAAGGGCGTGCTGGCCCAGATCCACGGTGGTTCGCCCGACGAGGGCTTCGAACGGATGCGGAGCTATTGCCGGAGCCGCAACCAGCGCCTCAGCGACGTCGCCTTCGCCGTCGTCGACGACCCCCGCAGCGTGCCGGAGCTCACCACGCCCGACCACTGACCAGCGCTGGGCCAGGGCATGGGTGGTCCTGGTAGGGGTACGGCACTTCCTCACGAGAGGAGCCGGGACATGAACGATGGACGCAGGACGATTCTGCTCGCGGCGGCGGGACGCGGCGCACTCGCCGGACTTGCCGGCGTATTGGCCATGACTGCCAGCGAGAAGGTGGAACAACGACTCACAGGACGCCGGAATTCGTTCGTCCCCGCACGCGCCGTGCGCGCGATGGCCGGCCGACCGGCATCGGAGTCGGAGTCCCCGGCTGTCTGGAACCACGCCATGCACTGGGGCACCGGTGCTCTTCTCGGCGCGCTACGCGGAGTCTGGGCCGCGACTGGCATCCGCGGGCCGGAGGCGACGGCGACGCACGTTGTCGTGCGGCTCGCCTTTGACCAGACCGTCGAGAACACGACCGGTGTCGGTGCGCCGCCGTCCACCTGGCCGACGCACGAACGCGCGCTGGATTGCGCGCACAAGAGCGTGTACGCCGCTGTGACCGGCCTGGTGGCCGACCGCTGGATCGAGCCCGCTGCCCAGTCCTCGCGCGGTCGAGTGAGTCACTGAGGGCGCGGCGAGCGCCTCAGGCTCCGACCTCGGTGTTCGTCGTCTCGGGCATCTGCCCGGGCTCCTCGTCCGCGTCGGAGGGCTGGGTCAGCGGATCACCCTGGGGCTCTCCGGGACTGCCTGCCGGATCGTCCGGCGCCTCGCCGGGCGTCCCCGGCTCGGTGTGCGAGGGACTGGGGTCGCCCGAGGGGACGACAGTCGGCTCTTCACTGGGCTCGTTCGGTGTGGTGGTCATGCATCCGTCGTACCCCGCAACCAGCCGCGCAAGCCGCCACTCACGCCGCTGGTGCCCGTCGACGAATCCTCGGCGCAACCCCGCGAGCAGCAACGTCCTGCCGATCTGTGGTCTGATGGAACCGTTGGTGTGCCTGGTCCCCGCACACGACCTGGATCCCCGGAGCACGCCTCCGGGTGCAGATCGGTCCGCGGGTGCGTGTTGAGCAGCCAGCCCACCCGCGGGCTGATGTCTGCGAGTCGAGTGGAATCACCGTCCCCGAGACGGGTACGACGTGCCATGACCACAGCACGGAAGGACCACGGTCGACCATGAAGCCGATCGACCAGACGATCGAGGCCGCCGGCCAGGTGAGCAGCCGGAGAGGCGAGGACAACCTGCTCACCAGGCTCCAGGACCTGGGCGACGAGGTCGAGGCACTGGTGCCGGACTGCACCGGCATCTCCATCGCCTGGCTGGAGCACGGCGTCACGTTCACCCTGGTGGCATCCGACGAGGAGATAGCAGTCCTGGACGCCCTCCAGTACTACGACGGCGGCCCGTGCGTCGACGCGGTGCGGATGAGGACGGGCATCGAGACCGGGCGTGCCGACCCGCTGGACGAGGATCACTGGCGGCTGTTCGGACAGGCCACCGCGGCGGCCGGGGTGCGCAGCACGCTGACGTTCCCGGTGAGGGGTGATGGCGGCTCCACCGTGGGCAGCGTCAACCTCTACGGCGCCTCCCGCAACGCGTTCGAGGGCCACCACGCGGAGCTCGCCGAGCTGCTCGGCGCCTGGGCTCCGGGCGCAGTCCGCAACGCCGACCTGTCCTTCGACACCCGGGCCGTGGCGGAGCAGGCACCGCGGACCCTGCGGGCGCAGGGCTTGGTCAACCGCGCCGTCGGCATGATCGTGGTGCACCAGGGCGTCGACGTCGCCACCGCTCACGAGCTGCTCCACACGGCCGCCACCAGGGCCGGCATCAGGCCTGACCAGCTCGCCGAGGCCCTGCTCCAGCTCGGTGGCTGAGGGACGCGGTCCGTGGGTGGGCACCTCGGGCTGGAGCTACGACCACTGGGACGGCGTGCTCTATCCGGGTGGTACTCCCCCGGCCAGGCGTCTCGGCGTCTACACGGGTGAGTTCGAGACCGTCGAGCTGAACGCGAGCCACTACCGCTGGCCGCGCAGAGCGGCCTTCGCCAGCTGGCGCAGGCGCCTTCCTCCCGGCTTCAAGATGTCGGTCAAGGCACCACGGGGGCTGACCCATGCCAAGAAGCTCTACTCCCCCGAGGCCTGGGTCGACCGGATCGCTGAGTCGTGGCACGAGCTCTACGACCGGCGCGCGGTGCTGCTGGTGCAGCTCCCACCGACCCTCGAGCGGGACGACGCACGCCTCGACTGGTTCCTGGCACGGCTGCCGTGGTGGGTCCAGGTCGCTGTCGAGATGCGTCACCCGTCGTGGCACGACGAGGAGGTCTTCGCGCTGCTCGAGAGGCACGGGGCGGCGTACTGCGTGATGAGCGGAGCCGGGCTGCCCTGCGTCCTGCGGTCGACCGCCCCGTTCGTCTACGTGCGACTGCACGGTCCCTCGCACGACTGGCTGTACGCCGGCGCGTACTCCGACGAGGAGCTGTCCTGGTGGGCCGAACGGATCCACGAGTGGGAGGCGTCCGGTCGCGAGGTCTACGCCTACTTCAACAACGACGGTGAGGGCCACGCCGTGCGCAACGCCCGACGACTTCGCGAGCTGCTCCGGACCCGTTCTGGGTACCCCCCTGAACATGGCTGATCCATCCCCCGAACCCACCGCAGCCGCGGCGATCGACCGGCTCCTGGACGAGGAGCGGGAGCTCCTGGTGCGGGTCCCCGCCGAGGACCTCGAAGCCGAGATGACGACCGGCGCGCTGGTGGTCGACACCCGGCCGGTCGAGCAGAGGGTGCGCGACGGCAGCCTGCCCGGAGCACTCGTGGTGGACCGCAACGTGCTGGAGTGGCGACTCGACCCGACCAGCCCGCACCGTCTGTCCGAGGCCAACGACCCGGAGCGACGGGTCATCGTCGTCTGCAACGAGGGCTACAGCTCCAGCCTCGCCGCGGCAACCCTGCGCCGCATCGGGCTGTCGGGTGCGACCGACCTGGTCGGCGGATACCAGGCCTGGCTGCGCCTCCGTGAGGCTCCGCCCTCAGTGCCCGGGTGACTCGGGCGGCTGGAAACGGAGCGGCTCGCCGCGCTCGAGCCGCTCCCGCTGGGGGACCACGGTGTACTTCGGGTCCTTCGCCGACTCCTGGCCGGCCTCGAAGATCCCGAACCTGGTGCACACCGAACCTGCGAGCAGCGCCGCACCGGACAGGGCCGCGATCGTGCGAGAGCGTCCGGCGAGGAGCGAGCCGGCAGCACCCGCGGCGGTGAGCGTCTTGGCGGCCCGCATCAGTCGACCGGCCTTGCCCCGATGGAGGGTCTCGGCGGCGAGTCCCATGGACTGCTCCATCCGGTGCTCCATCACCAGGTCGAGCACCGCGCCGCCGAGGGCCAGCCGGCGGACCGGCGCGGTCTCCTCCAGCGGTGAGGTCACCAGCCCCAGCCCCGCGGACGCCGCAGCAGCGGAGCCGACGAAGACGAACGGCAGCTCCTTGTAGGCCGAGTGCCAGGCCGGGGTGGCGGTGTCCGCGAGCAGCACGGCGGTGTAGGAGGCCACGGGCGGTGCGAACAGCGCCGCCAGCAGGCCCGCCGGGCGGCCGACGCGGGCCGCCAGGCTCAACGGACCCACCCGGTAGCGGGCCGGCAGCATCGAGACGACCTCGGTGGCCGCCGCAGCACCGGCGAACGGACCGTAGAGCGAGAGGATCCAGGTGCCGACCGACATCGGAGACGTCAGCTTGACCATCCGGAGCATGTTCAAGAACCGGGCCGGCCTCCCGAGGTCGTGCACCAGGGCGACCATGGAGAACGACAGCGCTCCGATGGCGCCCAGACGTCCCGATCGGCGCAGGACCGCACGACCGGTGAGGTCCGCACCGGCTGCGATCAGGGAGGATCCCGCTGCCAACCCACCGGCGAAGAGGTACGCCGGGATGTCGGCCTCCCACGGCGACGGCTTGACGATCGCCCGACCGTAGTAGGAGGTGAACGTCGGGTCCGGGACCATCGTTCGCTCCGGGCCGCCCCTCCGTCCACCGCTGCGGCGACGGCCGCCGGTGCGCCTGCCCGCCGACCCCGGCGTGGCCTCGATGTCGGGGCGCCCGTCCTGGATGCCCTCGCGCCCGACCGAGCCGCTCATCGCCGTCCTCCGAGGAACGAGATCGCGGCACCGGCGAGGAGTGCCACCGCGGCGTAACCCGCTTTGCGGAACATCTCCGGCAGGTCCTTGGTGGTGACCACGGGATCGGGCGGGAACCCGTAGACCTCGGGCTGGTCGAGCAGCAAGAAGAACGCTCCGGCACCGCCCACCCCGTCGTCAGGATCGTTGCCGTAGAGCCGGGCATCCATGATCCCCGCCTCGTGCAGCTTCTCGACCCGGGCGTTGGCGCGCTCGCGGAGCTCCTCGACGTCCCCGAACTGGATCGACTGGGTGGGACACGCCTGCGCGCAGGCAGGCGTCTCCCCCACGTCGAGCCGGTCGTAGCACAGCGTGCACTTCTGCGCGATCCCGACGTTCTTGGCACCCTCAGGACCTGTGCGGCGCTCGATCACGCCGTAGGGGCAGGCAGGGACGCAGTAGCCGCACCCGTTGCAGATGTCGTCCTGCACGACGACGGTGCCGAACTCCGAACGGAACAGCGAGCCGGTGGGGCAGACGTCGAGGCAGGCCGCGTGCGTGCAGTGCTTGCACACGTCAGAGGACATCAGCCACCGGAAGTCCGGCCGATCGACGGCGTCGTCCTCGCCGGACTCGGGCAGCATCACGCCGGGGGCACCCATGCCCGGCATGCCGAGGTCGACAGCCTGTTGCCGCGCGTCGTCCTGGAGCTGTCGTCGCAGCCCCGACTCCTGCTCGCCGAGCTTCTTGGGCTGCTCGATGAACGCGACGTGGCGCCACTGGTTGGAGTTCAGCGAGAAGCTGTTGTCGTAGGACGACCCGAGCATGTCGAAGTGGGTCGCGGGCACGTCGTTCCACTCCTTGCACGCGACCTCGCAGGCCTTGCAGCCGATGCAGATGCTGGTGTCGGTGAAGAACCCCTTGCGCTTGGGGTGATCAGCCTCGTATCCCGCATCGGCAGCGGGGTCCACCGGTCCGAACAGGCTGTGCTTGCCGGCCATCAGGATCCTCCGGTGGGTCGTGGTGTCTCGTCGCCGCCATCGTGCTCTGCGCGGGCGGTCCCCGTCGTCACGATCGGTCGAGCGTGGTCGTCGTGCACCCCGGAACGGCGTTGGTAGCCGTCGACGAGTGCCAGCAGCGCCGCGCCGGTCGGACGTCGTCCGGGGAGGATGTCACAGGTGCCCACCTTGGTCTCCTGGATCAGCACGTTGGGGTCGAGCGAGATGCCGAACAGGTCGTTGGCCGAGTCTCCACTCACCATGCCTCCCTGTCCCCAGTGGTAGGGCAACCAGACCTGGTGGACCGTGCGGCCCTCCACCCTGAGCGGTGAGAGCCGTTCGGTGACCAGCACCCGACCCTCGACAGCGGCACGCGCGGTGACCACGTGGCACCAGTCCTGGTTGACCAGCCCGCGCAGCTCCGCCAGCTCGGGTGAGACCTCGACGAACATCTCCGGCTGGAGCTCGGCGAGACGGGCGACGTAGCGACTCATCCCACCCGCGGTGTGGTGCTCGGTGAGCCGGCTGGTCGTGAACACGAACGGGAAGACCTCCCCGTGCTCCTCGGGAGGACTCGGGTTCATCCGGTTGTCCGAGCGGTCGTACTCCTTGCGGGTGGGGTTGGACTGCTGGCCGTAGATCGGGTTGCGGAACGGCGACTCGACCGGCTCGTAGTGGGTGGGCAGCGGCCCGTCGATCAGACCCTTGGGCACGAACAGCGACCCCTTCCCGTCTCCCTGCATGATGAACGGGTCGGTGCCCTCGATGCCTTCGACGCCGTCAGCCCCCTCCGGCGCCTCGTAGGACGGCGGCTTGGTCAGCTGGAAGTCGGGGACGTCGTGGCCGGTCCACTCGCCGTTCTCGCCCAGCTCGGGATCCCACCAGACGTAGGCCTTGCGCTCGCTCCACGGGTTGCCCTCGGGATCGGCCGAGGCGCGGTTGTACAACGTGCGGCGGTTGGCCGGCCACGCCCAGCCCCACTCCGGGGCCACGAAGCTCTGCTCGCTGCCAGGCTTGCGCCGAGCCGCCTGGTTGACCCCGTCCTTGTAGACGCCGGTGTAGATCCAGCACCCGCCCAGGGTGGACCCGTCGTCCTTCATCTCGGTGAACGTCGAGAGCGGGCGTCGCGTCGCGATCTCGTAGCCGTTGATCTCCATCAGCACGGCCTCGGCCGACGGGTCGTCGGTCGCCCCCATGGTCGGATAGCTCCACGCGAGGTCGAGCAGGGGGCGGTCGCGCTCCTCGGTGGCCGAGTCGGCCGCCCCGGCCAAGCGATCCCGGACCAGCCGCCCGAGGTGGTAGAAGAACCACAGCTCCGAGCGGCAGTCCCCCTGTGGCTCGACCGCCTTCTCGCGCCACTGCAGCATCCGCTGCGTCTGCGTGAAGGTGCCCTCCTTCTCCACGTGGGAGGCAGCCGGCATCAAGAACACCTCGGTGCGACACTCCTCGGGCACGATCTCCCCGGTCGCCACCTCCGGGGAGTCCTTCCAGAAGGTCGCGCTCTCGATCTCGAACAGGTCGCGCACCACCAGCCAGTCGAGGTTGGCCATGCCGAGGCGCTGGGCCTTGCCGTGCGCCGAGCCCACTGCGGGGTTCTGGCCCAGCAAGAAGTAGCCCTTGACCTTGCCGTCGATCATGTCCAGGACGGTGCGGTAGGTGCCGTGGTCGCCGGTGATCTTGGGCAGGTAGTCGAAGCAGTAGTCGTTCTCGGCCGTCGCGGCGTCGCCCCAGTAGGCCTTCAGCAGGTTCACCCCGTAGGAGCGCGCGCTGGCCCAGAACCCCTTCGACCCGGGGTGGCTGATGCCATCGACCCACTCGTCGAAGGTGTCGTGCTCACCGGCCGTGGGCATCGGCAGGTAGCCCGGGAGCAGGTTGAACAGCGTCGGGATGTCGGTCGAGCCCTGGATGCTGGCGTGACCTCGGAGCGCCATGATCCCGCCCCCGGGTCGACCCATGTTGCCCAGCAGGAGCTGCAGGATCGCTCCGGTGCGGATGTATTGCACGCCGACGCTGTGCTGGGTCCATCCCACGCTGTAGACCAGCGCCGTCGTGCGGTCCCGGCCGGAGTTCTCGGCGACCGCACGGGCGACCTCCAGGAACGCCTCGGTCGAGACGCCGCAGGTGCGAGAGACGGCCTCAGGGGTGTAGCGGGAGAAGTGTCGCTTGAGGACCTGGTAGACGCAGCGCGGGTGCTGCAGGGTCTCGTCACGCTCGGGGTCGCTGCGTACGCCGGCCCCGTGCGTCTCGTGCTGCAGCGCACTCGCGGTCTCGCGCTGCTGGACGTGGTCCTGCTCCTGCCCGTCGTCCTCCGAGGCGCCCGCCCCGGCGTACTGCCACGACGTGGGGTCATAGGTCCTCGTCTCCGGGTCGAAGCCCGAGAACAACCCGTCGAGGTCCTCGGTGTCCTCGTAGTCGTCGTCGAGGATCACGGCAGCGTTGGTGTAGGCGACGACGTAGTCCCGGAAGTCGAGCTCGTTCTCGAGGACGTAGTGGATGACGCCACCGAGGAAGGCGATGTCCGTGCCGACCCGCAGCGGGACGAAGGTGTCGGCGAGTGCGCTCGTGCGGGTGAAGCGGGGGTCGACGTGCACGATCTTGGCCCCCCGGGCCTTGGCCTCCATCACCCACTGGAACCCCACCGGGTGGGCCTCGGCCATGTTGGAGCCCTGGATCACGATGCAGTCAGCGTTGGCCAGGTCCTGGAGGAACCCGGTGGCGCCGCCGCGCCCGAACGAGGTCCCCAGACCGGGGACCGTGGCGGAGTGTCAAATCCGCGCCTGGTTCTCGATCTGGATGGCACCCATCGCCGTGAACAGCTTCTTGATCAGGTAGTTCTCCTCGTTGTCGAGGGTCGCTCCTCCGAGGCTGGCGATGCCGAGCGTCCGGCGTACCTTGCGGTCCTTCTCGTCGAGGTCCTGCCAGGTGTCGTTGCGCGCCTTGACCACGCGGTCGGCGATCATCTCCATCGCGACGTCGAGCTCGAGATCCTCCCACTCGGTGCCGTAGGGCCGCCGGTAACGGACCTTGGTCTGCCGCAGCGGGCTGGTGACGAGGTTCTTGCTGGCCGAGCCCTTGGGGCAGAGCCGGCCGCGCGAGACCGGACTGTCGGGGTCACCCTCGATCTGGATGACCCGCTCGTCCTTGACGAAGACCTTCTGGCCACACCCCACGGCGCAGTAGGGGCAGACGCTGCGCGCGACGCGGTCGGCCGTCTCGGTGCGGGCCGTGGTGTCCTCGGTCTGCTGGGAGCGCGCGGCCACGCCACGCCCGAGCGGGTCGGAGCCGGTGAGCTGACGCAGGACGGGCCAGGACAGGAACGTCTTGCCCAGACGGTCACCCAGTGTCATCCCAGCCCTTTCGTCGGCACCCGTGTACCCCCGGGGCGCAACCTCATGCTCACGCATTTCTCAACGGACGACCAGGGGGAACTCCCCTGCCGGCACCAGCTCACCGATGACCGGGTGTCCCGCCAGCTCACCGGCGAGCAGCAGGCCGCCCGAGGTCTGTGCGTCGGCGAGGAGCACCAGCTCGTCGTCGTCGACGTGGGCCTCGAGGTGTGGGCGCACCCACTCCAGGTTGCGACGGCTGCCACCGGGGACGTAGCCCTCCGCGAAGGACGACCGGGCGTCGTCGAGGTAGGGCACCGCGGCAGAGTCCACGATCGCCGTCACCCCACTGGCGCGCGCCATCTTGTAGAGGTGCCCCAGCAGGCCGAAGCCGGTCACGTCGGTCGCAGCACGGAGACCCGCCGCGACAGCCGCCCGCGAAGCGTCGCGGTTGAGCGTCGTCATCGCCGTGATCGCCTGCTCGAAGCGTTGGCCGGTGGCCTTGTGGCGGTTGTTGAGCACCCCCAGGCCCAGTGGCTTGGTCAGCGTCAGCGCCGAACCTGGCCGGGCGGCGTCGTTGCGGAGCAGACCGTCCGCACGTCCGAAGCCGGTGACGGCGAGCCCGTACTTCGGCTCGGGGTCGTCGATCGAGTGTCCGCCCGCCAGATGGGTGCCGGCCTCCAGGCAGATGTCGGCACCTCCGCGAAGAACCTCTGCGGCGAGCTCGAACGGGATCCTGTCCCGTGGCCACCCGAGCAGGTTGATGGCGAGCAGGGGCTCGCCGCCCATGGCGTAGATGTCGGAGAGCGCGTTGGCTGCCGCGATCCGGCCCCAGTCGTAGGCGTCGTCCACCACGGGGGTGAAGAAGTCTGCGGTGGCGATCACTGCGCGACCGTCCGGCCCCTCGTCGATGCGTACGGCGGCGCCGTCGTCGCCGTGCTCGAGACCCACGACCAGGTCCCCGACCCCGGCACCGCCAGCGCGGCTCCCCGGCAGGTCCGCCAACACCCGCTCCAGCTCGCCGGGGGGCACCTTGCAGGCACATCCCCCGCCGGCGGCGTACTGCGTGAGGCGGACGTCCGAGAGCTGGGTGGTCATGCGCGCAAGGGTAGGCCCGACCGCCAGACAGGTGGCGGCGAGCGGGCTGTGTCCCGGTCTCCTAGAGTGAGCGCGGAGGCGTTTCTCGTCTGGTGACGGGCGCGGTCCTCAAAACCGTAGTGACCGAGCATCTCGGTCAGGCGGGTTCGATTCCCGTCCGCCTCCGCCAGACTGTGCGGTGCCCTGCCGCCGTGGCTCCGTTGCCTGTCGGGAGGTCGAGCGTGTCGGACACACGGAGGTCGACCCCGCGCACGGACACGGTGCTGGACGACCCCCGGCTGGCGGACTCCGTGCAGCGACTCGGCCGGGCCCTGGTCAAGGACGTCGTGACCACGACCCTCTCCCGCTGCCGGGCCGGCGAGGTCGCGCCGGAGGACGTCGTGGAGACGACCCTCGCTGCCTTGCCCGCACTGGCGTCGGCGCTGCGCCGAGTCGTGAACGCGACCGGGGTCGTCGTCCACACGAACCTCGGCCGTGCCCCGCTCTCTGCCGCGGCGGTCGCCGCCGTCACGGTGGCGGCGGGAGCCACCGACCTCGAGCTCGACCTGGGCACCGGGAAGCGCGGACGTCGGGGTCGGTCCGCGATGGCGGCGCTCGCGGCGGCCGTCCCCGAGGCCGGTGCGGTGCACGTCGTCAACAACGGGGCTGCTGCCCTCGCCCTGGTCACCTGTGCGCTGGCCCCCGGTCGCGAGGTCGTCGTCGCGCGAGGCGAGCTGGTCGAGATCGGCGACGGCTTCCGGATCCCCGAGCTGCTCGAGTCGCTGGGAGCACGGCTCCGCGAGGTCGGCACCACCAACCGAGTGCGGCTCTCGGACTACGCGGGTGCGGTCGACGAGAACACCGCGTTCGTGCTCAAGGTCCACCCGTCCAACTTCGTGGTCTCCGGCTTCACCTCGTCGGTGGGGATCGAGGAGCTCGCCGGCCTGCCCGTCCCGGTGGTGGCCGACATCGGCTCCGGCCTGCTCGAGGACCATCCAAGGCTGCCCGACGAGCCGAGCGCCGCATCAGCCCTCAGAGCAGGCGCAGACCTCGTCACGGCGTCCGGCGACAAGCTGCTCGGCGGGCCGCAGTGCGGCCTGATGCTGGGTCGCGCCGAGCTGGTCGAGTCTCTGCGTCGGCACCCCTTCGCCCGGGCCCTCCGCGTCGACAAGCTGACGCTCGCGGCCCTGGAGGCCACCCTGCGCGGACCTGCTCCGCCCGTGGCGGCAGCGCTGGCCTCCGCCCCGGCCGACCTGATGGCTCGCGCCGTCTCCATCGCGTCCTCGCTGTCCCCCACCGTCGAGGCGTCGGCCGTGACCTCGACCGCGGCGGTCGGCGGTGGCGGCGCCCCCGACGTGTCCCTGGAGAGCGCCGCGGTCGCCGTGTCGGCGCGGCTCGCCGAGCCGCTCCGGCTCGACGCCGTGCTGCCGGTCATGGGCCGGGTCGAGCGTGGTCGACTGCTCCTCGACCTCGTGGCCGTGGCTCCGGAGGACGACCAGCTGCTCGCGGACGCCGTACGCCGGGCCGCTGCGCGTCGCGGGAGCGGCGCGTAGTGCACGTCGTCGCCACGGCCGGACACGTGGACCACGGCAAGTCCGCGCTGGTCCGGGCACTGACCGGCAGGGACCCCGACCGGCTCGAGGAGGAGCACCGCAGAGGGCTCTCGATCCGGCTCGGCTACGCGTGGACAGCACTCCCCGGCGCGGGCGACGTCGCCTTCGTCGACGTTCCCGGGCACGAGCGCTTCATCTCCACCATGCTGGCCGGGGTGGGGCCGGTGCCGGCGGTGCTGTTCGTGGTGGCCGCTGACGACCCGTGGATGCCCCAGGCCGCGGAGCACCTCGCCGCCCTCGACGCCCTGGGGGTCGAGCACGGCGTCGTGGCGGTCACGCGGAGCGACCTCGCCGATCCGGCTGCCGCGGTCTCCCGGGCAGCGCGCGAGCTGGCGTCGACGACCTTGCACGGCTCCCCGATCGTGCCGGTGAGCAGCCGCACGGGTGCGGGCCTCGCCGAGCTGCGCGACCGGCTGGTCGACCTGGTGCTGGGTCTCCCGACACCTGACCCTTCGGCCGACGTGCGGCTCTGGGTGGATCGCCGGTTCGCCGTCACCGGCGCAGGCACGGTGGTGACCGGCACGCTGCCGGCGGGGACGGTGACGAGGGGCGACACCTTGAGCACGGGCAGCGGGACCCTCCGGGTGCGCGGTCTGGAGTCCCTCGAGCAGGCGGAGGAGTCGGTCTCGGGTGTGGCCCGGGTGGCGCTCAACCTCTCCGGCGACCTCGAGCACCTCGACGGCGCGGACACCCTGACCACACCGGAGGCCTATCGGTGGACAGAGGTGCTCGACGTCCGTGTGTCCGGGGACGTGGAGCGGATGCCGACGCTCCCGATGCTGCACATCGGTGCCGTGTCGCTGAGCGCCCGGAGCCGGCCGCTCGGGGAGGACCTCGTGCGGCTGACCCTGGAGCGGCCCCTCCCCTTGCGGGTCGCCGACCGCGCGCTCCTGCGCGACCCGGGGAGCCGCCAGGTCTGGGGAGTCCAGGTCCTCGACCCGCTGCCACCGCCGCTGCGCCGACGGGGCGCCGCCGCCGAGCGCGCGAAGGTCCTCGCTGCGGTGACGAGGCGACCCGACCTGGTCTCCGAGGTCGAGCGGCGAGAGATCGTGGACATCGCCACCCTGCGCCAGCTCGGCGTGCCCGTCGCGTCTGCGACGGACTCGGTGGTCAGGGCCGGACCTTGGCTGGTCAGCGCTGGACGGGCAGAGCAGGTCGCCGACCAGGTCGAGCAGCTCGTGGCCGAGCACGACCGCGAGCGACCCCTCGATCGCGGCGTGCCACTCACCGTGCTCGCCGACCGCCTCGGCTTGCCCTCGACCGAGCTCGTCGCGGCGGTGCTGCGCGAACCGCTGCGGATCGTCCGCGGACGGGTGCTCTCCCCCGGCGCCGACCTCCTCCCACCGGACCTGGAAGAGGCACTGGCCACGCTGGCCAAGGACCTCGCCTTGAACCCGTTCGCCGCGCCCACGGCCGACCGGCTGCGCGAGCTGGGCCTCGACGCGACCCGGGTCGCCACGGCCGCCAGGGCGGGTCGGGTGCTCCGTCTCTCCGACGGAGTCGTGCTCCTGCCGGGCAGCCACGAGCGGGCCGTCGAGCTCTTGAGCACGCTCCCGCAGCCGTTCACGACCAGCCAGGCGCGCTCGCTGCTCGGGACCAGCCGGCGCGTCGTACTCCCGCTGCTCGAGAGCCTGGACCGCCAGCGCCGCACGCGTCGGCTCCCCGACGACCGTCGGATGGTGGTCGAGGGCGGCTCAGGCGTGGGTTGAAGGCTCGGGTTGGTCCTTGAGGAAGAGGTACCAGTAGGACGTGGCCACGAAGATCACCGCGCCGACGAGGTTGCCGACACCGGCGAGGAGCCAGTTCAGCAGGACGTCCCCCCAGCCGAGCCCCGGGACGCCGGCGAAGATGGCGGCGGGCAGGAAGAACATGTTGGCCACGACGTGGTCGAAGCCCATGGCGACGAACGCCATGATCGGGAAGAAGATCGCCAGGATCTTGCCGGACACCGAGGTGGCGGCCAGCGACATCCAGACCGCCAGGCAGACCAGCCAGTTGCACCCGACCGCTCGCAGGAAGGTCTGCCACGCGGACTCGCCCGTCGCCTTGCCCAGGGCGATCGCGGCCAGCCGGTCGTGAGTCATCGCCGCGGCGCTCCCGGCCTCCGCGCCGGCGCCGCCGATGACACCGGTCTGGATCGCGAGGAAGAACGCGACGAACAGGGCACCCAGCAGGTTGCCCAGCAGCACGAGGGTGAGGTTGCGACCGACCTCGCCTAGCCCGATCCTGCCGCGCATGGCACTGAGCGGGACCAGCATCATGTTGCCCGTCGCGAGGTCCGAGCCGGCGATCACCACGAGGACCAGCCCCAGGGTGAACGCCGCCCCGGTGAACAGGGTCGGCAGGGTTCCCCACGTCTTCGGGTCGAGACCGGAGGAGATGCTGATCGCGACCAGTCCGCCGAAGGCGATGTAGGCGCCAGCCAGGAACGAGCTGAGCAGCACCCGGTCCCAGGTCCGTTGGGTCTTCTTCGTGCCGGCCTCGACGGCCACCTCGGCGGTCTGCTGCGGGTCTCGATCGGTCATGGTGCCTCCTGGCCCGACGCTCGGTGATGGGGCGGCCCCGGACGCCGTTGGATGGACGCCCGAGACCCAGGAGCACGCTCACCCGCGCGGGTTGGTGAGCTCCTGACACGCCGGTGCCCGAATGTGGCCCGGCCATGCCCGTGGTCAGGTCCGCGAGCGGACCTTGTGCGCGTGCGCCTCGATCATGCGTACGGCGACGTCGCGGAGCTTCTCGTTGGAGTGCGACGAGACCCGCGCGAGAAAGGCGAAGGCTGCCTGCTCGTCGAGGGCGTACTCGGCCATCACGAGCCCGAGGGCCTTCCCGATGACCTCACGGGACCGGAGTGCCTCGTTGAGGTGCTGCACCTCGCGGGTGCGTCCGAGGACGAGGGCGGCATAGCTGGCGAACAGGTCTGCGGCGACCACGGCATCGGGATCGATGTCCTCGGTGGACGTCGAGTAGATGTTGAGCCCGCCCATCGTTCCCTCGTCGTCGAGGTAGAGCTTGACCGCCAGCTGCGACTTCAGTCCCAGCTTGACCGCCTCCGGGACGTAGCGTGGCCAGCGTTGGTCGTGGCGGACGTGCGGCACGGCCACGATGGGAGCCTCACGCAGGGCGTCGAGGCACGGCCCCTCCCCGAGGTCGTACTGGATCTCGTCGAGCGCCTGGACGATCTCGCCGGTCTGGGCGCGTGTCTCCACGTTTCCCCGTCGGTCGACGGTGGAGATGCCCACGTGCTCGAAGCCGGGCAGGGAGGTTCGTGCGGCCTCGACGATGGTCTCGAGGGCCTCGTCGACGCTGGGCGCCCTGCCTGCTCTCCGCGCGGCCTCTGCGAGCGAGGCGCTGATGTCACGGTCCATCGCAAACACCTCCGACTGCTCGATCTGACACACGCCGAACCTGACCCAGGCGCGCCGATCGCGACGGCAGCTGCACGACGACGACCGAAGAGACCCCGACCAGTCTCGCCGGCGCGCTCGACTTCGAGAGCGCGTCAACTCCGAGGTGAGCCCCAGGATGCCTGAGTCCTCAGGGTGACCCGTTCGCGGTCAACCTGCCCGAGTCAGGTTGCGCAGCGCTCCCGACGATGGTGAGCCGCCTCAGACACGGCCACCACGGACGCGGCTGACGATGAAGATGACGAGCGCGATGATGGCCAGGACGATGAGAATGGTCCACAACATGATGGGGCTCCGTTCGGGTTGACGGTGCATCGGACTGCCGGCGTGGTTGCCGGCAGCACGCCCAGGAAGTTCCCCGACCACCACCGGTGAAACCTGCACGCGGGGACACCACGGCTCACCGCGGGCGACCGGGCGGCTCTAGGGTGTGCCGATGGCACCCGTCAGGCAGTTCCAGGTCACCTTCGACTGCGCAGATCCCGAGCGCGTCGCTCGCTTCTGGTGCGACGTGCTCGGCTACGTCGTCCCGCCGCCCCCCGAGGGGAATGCGTCGTGGGAGGAGTTCGATCGTGCGCTGCCGCCCGAGCAACGAGGATCGGCCTTCGCCTGCATCGACCCCACGGGCGTGGGCCCGCGGCTGTTCTTCCAGCGCGTCCCCGAGGGCAAGGTCGTCAAGAACCGGCTGCACCTCGACGTGCGGGTCGGCACGGGTCTCGTGGGCGAGGAGCGCCTGGCCGCACTCGAAACCGAGTGTGCCCGGCTGCTGCCGCTCGGAGCCACGCGCGTGCGCCTGCTCGTCGCTGACGAGGAGAACGAGTCGTGCCTGGTGATGCAGGACGTCGAGGGCAACGAGTTCTGCCTCGACTGAGTCGCGGTGACGCGAACTCCGCCTCCCTCGCCGCTCGGGTCAGGCGGCGACCAGCCGACCCAGGGCGATCCGGGCGACCGGACCGTAGGCCAGGACCACCGGCAGCGGGCCGTGCACCCGCAGCCAGGTGGAAGACCCGGTCAGGTGCGCGGTGACGCCGTGCTCGAGACGCAGCCGCACCAGCCCGACCCGTGCCTCCCAGGCCCACTCCCGCGCAGCCTCGTCGACCGAGAGCACCCGGAAAGGGATGCCGAGCGTCGGCCGCTGGAGCAGCCCGGCGCGGACCGTCCCGGTGCCGCCCGTGGCGAGTCGCTGGAGAGCGGTGTCCACTCGCTGGATCTGCGGTGCCCACGACGACCAGAGCGCCGGGTCGGCGTACCGCTCCCAGGCAAGCGTGACCGGGGCGTCTCCGTGGGCCTGCAGCCTCAGGGTGGCCATGGCGCGAGGCTAGCCCGGGGGTCCTCGGTCACCGGTGCGAGGTTCAGCGGACGAGCAGCACCAGGGAACCGAGCGCCACCAGCCAGCTGACGAAGCTGCCGACCAGGAAGTACTCGGTCAGCCGGTGGATCCACTGCTGCTCGGTCTTCGACTGCAGCTCTGGCCATCGCAGCAGGCCCTTCGCGGCGATCACGATGCTCGCCGCGGTCAGGTTGCCGGCCAGGCCCAGGCCCACGATCAGCACCCGCTCCATCGGTCCGAGCAGGCGGCCGCCCTTGAGCCGGTGCTCGGGGTCCTCGGAGGTGTCCAGGAGGGCCGGGTTGGTGGTCCCCGTCACCGTGAGCACGAGTCGGACGATGACGTTGCCCGTCGAGAGGAGCACCAGGAAGGCGGCGGCCAGGAGCAGCGCCCGGTCGGGCGACATCCCGACCAGTGCGGGCACCTGGGTGGCCTCGAGCCAGTCCCCGAGCAACCCTCCGGCGGGCGACGCCCACGCCGAGCAGAGGACGCCGGCCACCAGCGAGCCGCCCAGCACCAGCAACGGCGCCCAGGCGGGACCCCAGACCTGGCGGCTGGAGAACGCCCGCGTCACGGTCTGGCCCCAGAGCACCACCAGGCCGGCGATCACGGCGAGCGCCAGCAGGTCGGGCCAGTCGGTGAGCCCGGCCATCAGCCCCACCCACACGGCGACCGCAGCACCGGTGCCCTCGTTGACGAGCGGCACCGGACGGATCGAGTGGGCGAGGTCGGCCACGGCCACGCCGATCAGCAGCACTGCGAGCCAGCTCATCCGGGGTCCCCGCGAAATCGTGACGCGCGCGAGCGGAGCGAGCCCCGACCGCGAGGTTTTCGTGGGGTGGTTCTCATTGTGCACCTCTCAACAGCTCGTCGGCCGCGAGGATCACGACCAACCCGTCCTTGCGCATCCGCTGCGACACCGCCGAGGCCGAGATGCCCTCCTCGGCCGCGAGCTCTGCCTGGCTCCGACCGTCGATGGCACCACGGAGGAGCCGCAGCGACCGCTCCGAGACCGAGCCAATCATCTGGTCCCGACACATCAGGGCTGCGTTCACCGCGCCGGGGTCGGGGCCGTCGGTCTCGTCGGCGCGGCGGTAGGCCGTGCGCAGCAGCTTGGTGCCGGCCCTCGCCGCGTCGCCCTTGACCCCGTCGATCGCCTCGCGAGCCGCCCACCAGCCCGGCCCGTCCTCGACCCGTGGCTCGTCGGCCAGCACGGCGACGGCTCCCCAACCCACCCCGTGGCGCAGCTGCGCCGGGGCGAGGTGCAGGCGCAGCCACAAGGAGGCGTGCACGGCCTCGCCCACGCTCGCGAAGCAGCCCTGGAACTCGTCGCCCACCGTGATCCGAAGCGGTACGACGGGCCGCAGCCGGGTGTTGGCCTCCGCGAGCGCGGCGGCGAGCTGCTCGTGCAGCGCGGACCGGTCGAGCGCGCCGCGGGAGCGGACCACGTCACCGATCAGGGCGGCCAGCACCGTCGACTGCTTCAGTTCCACCATCTGAAGATCATAGCTTATTCTGAAACAGATGAAGCTTTGCGCTTCAGGACCAGAACATCCGGTCCACGATCCCGCGGGCCCGTCGGGCCGTGCGCAGATAGTCGTTGACCATCTCGTCGGCGTGCCCCGGCTCGTACTGCAGGATGACCGCGACCGCAGCCCTCTCACGGGCATCACGGGGCAGCTGGTCGGACGGCTTCCCCCGCACCTGCACGGTCGCGTTGCGCGCCCGGCTGGCGAACCGCCACGCCTCGGCCAGGCCCTCGGCGTCGCTGAGCTCGAGGAGGTCGTTCTCGACCGCGACCTGCAGGGCTTCGAGGGTCTTGGTGGTGCGCAGCTCCGGCACCTGTCCGGCGTGCCGCATCTGCAACAGCTGCACGGTCCACTCGACGTCGGAGAGGCCACCCCGGCCCAGCTTGAAGTTGGTGGCCGGGTCGGCGCCGCGAGGCAGGCGTTCGGAGTCCACGCGGGCCTTGATCCGGCGTACCTCGACGACGTCGTCGCCGCTGAGCCCGGCCTCCGGGAACCGCAGGGGGTCGATCAGCTCGCGGAACCGCTGGCACAGATCGGGGTCGCCGACGACGGGCGCCGCCCGCAGCAGGGCCTGAGCCTCCCAGACGGCCGACCACTTGGCGTAGTAGGCGGCATAGGCGTCGAGCGTGCGCACGAGCGGCCCCTGCCGGCCTTCCGGACGCAGCGAGGCGTCGACGTCGAGGGCGGGGTCGCGGGCCTGTGCCGACAGCAGGTGGCGTACGTCGTTGGCCACAGCCTGGGCCATCGACGCGGCCAGGGCACTGTCGGCACCGGGCAGGGGCTCGTGCACGAACATCACGTCGGCGTCGCTGCCGTAGCCGAGCTCGTAGCCGCCGTAGCGACCCATCGCCACGATCGCCATCCGGGTCGGCATCGACTCGCCTCGCGACTTCTCGACCGCCCGGATCACCGCGGCCAGGCTCGACTCCAGGGTGGCGCTGGTGAGATCTGTCAGGGCATAGCCGACCTCGGCGACCCCGAACGGCACGCACAGGTCGGCGACGCTGATCCGCAGCAGCTCACGACGCCGGACGGCGCGGATCGCTGCGACCGCCTCCTCGGCGTTGTCGCGACGCTCGGCGGCCGAGCTCATCTCGCTCTGGATGGCGTCACGAGTCAGCGGCTCGAGGCGCTCGTGCTCCCCGAGGAGGCCAACCCCCTGGGGCTCGCGCTGGAGCAGGTCGGTGGCGTAGCGGCTGGTGGCGAGCACCTGCGCCATCCGCTGCGCCGCTTCCCCCTCGTCGCGCAGCAGCCGGAGATACCAGGGAGTCGAGCCGAGCGCCTCGGAGATCCGGCGGAAGCCGAACAGCCCGGCGTCCGGGTCCGGGGCGTCGGCGAACCACTGGAGCATCACCGGCAGCAGGGTGCGCTGGATCTGGGCGGTCCGCGTGACGCCGGCGGTGAGCGCCTCGAGGTGGCGCAGCGCGGCGTTGGGGTCCTCGTAGCCGAGCGCCGCCAGCCGCGCCCTGGCCGCCTCGGGGCTCAGGCGGACCTCGTCGCCGCTGATCCTCGCGACGGCGGAGAGCAACGGACGATAGAACAGCTTCTCGTGCAGCCGCCGGACCTCCCGCTGGTGGAAGTGCCACTGCTTGTCGAGCTCGTGCACGGGGTCCTTGGTGTAGCCGAGCGAGCGCCCCAGCCGGCGCAGGGACGCCTCGTCCTCGGGCACCACGTGGGTCCGACGGAGCTGGTAGAGCTGGATGCGGTGCTCCAGCATGCGCAGGAAGGCATAGGCGTCGTGCAGCGCGCGGCCGTCATCGCGACCCACGTAGCCCCCCTCGGTCAGTCGCGCCAGGGCACTCAGGGTGGTCGGCGGTCGCAGCTCCTCGTCGGTGCGCCCGTGCACCATCTGCAGCAGCTGCACGGCGAACTCGACGTCCCGCAACCCGCCGGAGCCCAGCTTGAGCTGACGTTCGGCGTGGGTGGCGGGGATGTGGTCGAGCACCCGACGGCGCATCGACTGCACCTCCTCCACGAAACCGTCACGCTCGGCCGCGGACCACACGAGGGGCCCGATCACCTCGGCGTACTGCCGGCCCAGCTCCACGTCGCCCGCCACCGGCCGGGCCTTGAGCAACGCCTGGAACTCCCACGTCTTGGCCCAGCGCTCGTAGTAGCCGCGGTGGCTGGCCAGCGTCCGCACGAGCGGTCCCGACTTGCCCTCGGGACGCAGGTTGGCATCGACCGGCCAGATCGTGCCCTCCCGGGTGTGGTCGGAGCAGACCTGCATCATGGTCGAGGCGAGCTGGGTGGCGGCCCGCATCGCGTGCTGCTCGCCCCCGTCCGATGACTGAGCCCCCTCAGCGGGCTCGGCCACGAAGATCACGTCGACGTCGCTGACGTAGTTGAGCTCGTGGCCACCGCACTTGCCCATCGCGATGACCGCCAGCCGGCACGACGCGGAGGCGTCCTCCCCCACCTTGGCGCGGGCCACGGCGAGCGCGGCGTCGAGCGTCCCGGCAGCCAGGTCCGCGAGCTCCGCGGCCGCGTCGTCGACCCCCAGGTGGTGGGTGAGGTCGCGAGCAGCGAGCCGCAGCAGGAGCCGGCGGTAGTCGACGCGCAGCGCGTCCTGCGCCTCGCCCTGCGGCAGGGTCGAGACCGGTGTGGCGTCGTCGGGGTCGGCTCCGACGGAGCGCAGCAGCGAGGCCCTCAGTGCGTACGCCGGAGGGCGGGTCGACCCCAGGGTCGGGTCGCACAGCTCGTGCCACTGCTCGGGATGACGACGCAGGTGCTCCCCGAGAGCCTGGCTCGCTCCGAGGACCGAGAGCAACCGCATCGAGGTGCCCTCGTCGTCGGCGACCTCCTGGAGCAGGGTGTCGCGATCGTCGACCGCCTCGGAGAGGGCGATCAGCGCCGCCAGCGCCTGGTCGGGGTCGGCGCTGCGACCGATCAGCGGGACGATCGGCGCCGCGACCTCGCCCAGCCCCTGGAGCAGGACATGCGCACGGTCGGGGTCGAGGAACCCGAGCCGCACCAGCTTGCCCTGGGTGAAGTCACCGCGTGCTGCCACCCGGGGAATCTATCGTCACGTCCGAGGCCCCGGAACGCCCTCATGGACGGTGAAGAGCTGATGGAGGCCGGTCAGCTCGAGGATGCGGAGCAACCGCGGCTGGCTGCAGACCAGCTCGAAGGCGCCGCCGCTGGCCTGCTGGGCCTTGTGCGCCCCGACCAGGACCCCGAGTCCGGTGGAGTCCATGAAGGTCACGTCGTCGAGGTGCACCACGACGAGGTCCTCGCCCTGGCGGACCACCTCGCTGAGCCGCTCCCGGAGCACCGGGGCGGTGTGCACGTCGATCTCGCCGCGCACGGTGACGCTGGCGCCGGTGCAGGCGAGACGGACGTCGGCGACGAGGGTGGCGGGCAGCCCGAAGGCATCGGAGTGGGTGCGCTTGGTCGGCATGCCCTCACCGTTTCGTGCGGTGGCGGGTGCCCGTATCCGTACAGGTACTCAGATCGCGTGCGGCGTACTCAGAGGGCTGCGTCAGATGACGGGCAGCATCCGGTCGCGCTCGAACGCGGAGACCTGGCCGCGGTACTCCTCCCACTCCGCACGCTTGTTGCGGAGGAAGAACTCATAGACGTGCTCGCCGAGCGTCTCGGCCAGCAGCTCGGAGTCCTCGGCGATCTTGATCGCGTCGTGGAGGTTCTTCGGCAGCTGCTCGAGCCCCAGCGCCTTGCGCTCGCGGTCGTTGAGCGACCAGACGTTGTCCTCGGCCTCGCGCGGCAGCTCGTACTCCCCCTCGAGGCCCTTCATGCCGGCAGCCAGGACCACGGCGTAGGCGAGGTAGGGGTTGCAGGCCGCGTCGATGGTGCGCAGCTCGATGCGGGTCGACTGCCCCTTGTTGGGCTTGTACATCGGCACCCGCACCATCGCCGAGCGGTTGTTGTGGCCCCAGGAGATGTACGACGGAGCCTCGCCCCCACCGATCAACCGCTTGTAGGAGTTGACCCACTGGTTGGTGATGCAGGTGATCTCGCTGGCGTGGTGGAGGATCCCGGCGATGAAGTGACGGCCGGTCTTCGAGAGCTGGTATTCGGCACCGGCCTCGAAGAAGGCGTTGGTGTCGCCCTCGAACAGGGACACGTGGGTGTGCATGCCCGAGCCCGGGTGGGTGGTGAACGGCTTGGGCATGAAGCTGGCCCAGATGCCCTGGCTCAGCGCGACCTCGCGGACCACCGTGCGGAAGGTCATGATGTTGTCGGCCGTGGACAGCGCGTCGGCGTAGCGCAGGTCGATCTCCTGCTGCCCCGGGCCACCCTCGTGGTGGCTGAACTCCACCGAGATGCCCATCGACTCGAGCATGTTGATCGCCTCGCGCCGGAAGTCCGAGCCGCGCGACTGGGCGGTGTGGTCGAAGTAGCCGCTGCGGTCGACGGGGATCGGGTCCTCGCCGACGCCTGGTCGCCCCTGGAAGAGGTAGAACTCGATCTCGGGGTGGGTGTAGAAGGTGAACCCCTTGTCCGCGGCGGTCTGCAGCGTGCGCTTGAGGACGAACCGCGGATCGGCGTACGACGGGGAGCCGTCGGGCATGAAGATGTCGCAGAACATCCGCGCCGTCGACGGGGTCTCCCCACGCCACGGCAGCAGCTGGAAGGTCGACGGATCGGGCTGCGCCAGCATGTCCGCCTCGGTCACCCGGGCGAAGCCCTCGATCGCCGAGCCGTCGAAGCCGATGCCCTCCGAGAACGCGTTCTCCAGCTCGGCCGGGGCGACGGACACCGACTTGAGATAGCCCAGCACGTCGGTGAACCACAGCCGCACGAACCGCACGTCCCGCTCCTCGAGAGCGCGGAGAACGAAGTCTTCCTGCTTACCCATGGGGTTGACGCTAGCGGAGAGCTGCGAGCCCCTGCGCGAGCGGTCGCCAACCGGCCTCGAGCTCCCCACGGGCGGCGGCGATCCTGGCCAGGACGTCGTCGAGCACGCCTTCCGCATAGCGGTCCGGGTCCTCCTCGGCCCACTCACGCAGGATGCCCTCGTCGACCTCCGGGTGCAGCTGGACTCCCCACACCGTGGGTGTGAAGCGAGCGGCCTGGAGCTCACCGTCGGGGGCGATCGAGAGCGCGGTGGTGCCCTCGGGAGCGCGGGTCACGACGTCGTCGTTCCAGTGGATGCCGGCGCTCGTCCCGACGAGCCCGGTCATCAGCGCGTCCTGGCCGGCTGCGTCGGTCCAGCCCATCGGCAGGAGTCCGAGCTGCTGCCCCCTCGGGTTGCGCGACACCTCACCGCCCAGAGCGACGGCGATCAGCTGGTGGCCCAGACAGATGCCCAGGGTCGGCGTACGGCGGGCGACCGCGTCACGGACCAGCCCCTTGGTCGGCGTCAGCCACGGATGCCCCGCGTCGTCCTCGGCGCCCATCGAACCACCGAGGACGAGCAGGCTGTCGTGCCCGGACAGGTCGTCGGGCAACGGGTCGCCGGCGTAGGGGCGTCGGACGTCGAGGTCGCAGCCGGCCTCGGCGAGCCACCCACCGATGAGCGCCGGCGGGCAGTCGTCCTGGTGCTGCACGACCAGGACGTCTCGAGTCGCGCCGCTCACGGTGCGGGCGCCAGGATCCAGAGCACCTCCGCGGGCTCGGCGCCCGGGTTGCGCCACGTGTGCGGCGAGCTGCCGGGGAACGTCATCGCGTCTCCGGGCGCCAGCGTCTCCGAGCCGGCCTCGAGGATGACCTCGACGCTGCCGGCGAGGACGAAGGCGCACTCGGCGTCACAGGCGAGGGCATAGAGCTCGTCGCCGCCGTTGCCCCCGGGCTCGATCACCGAGTGGATGACCTCGAGCGCGGACTGCGTGCCCGGAGTGACGAGGCGTTCGACCGCACCCTCTCCGCCGAAGTTGATCAGGCGGCCCTCACCCGCACGGATCACCGAGGTCCGCGGCGGGTCGAAGAGGTCCCCGACGCGCAGCCCGAGGGCGTCGCAGACCGCGACCAGCGAGGCGACCGACGGCGAGACGTCGTCCCGCTCCAGCCGACTGACGAAACCCTTGGTGAGGCCCGCGGCCCGGGCGACGTCGTCGAGGGTGAGGCCCCGTCCCTTCCGGGCGCTGCGCAGTCGGGTGCCGATGAGGACGGCAGGTCGCTCCTGCTCCGGCGCGGCCAGTCGTGTCCTCCGTGAGCTCATGGCGCCAGTTCTATCGCAACGGCCCGCACGGGACCGCCGTCGGCTCCGGTCAGCCGGATCGGCGTGCACGCCACCAGGAAGTCACCCGACGGGAGCTCGTCCAACCGGAAGTTCTCGCCGATGATGCCGCCGAGGCGTGAGATGAGGTGGTGGCAGGGAAAGCCGACCCCGGGGTGCTCGTCGTCGGGCGTCTCGTCGATGTTGATCGCGTCGATGCAGAACGTGCGCACCCCGAGCTCGAGCATCCGCTCGCACGCGTCGGCGGAGAGGAACGGGTGCTCGAAGTACGACGGTGAGCCGTAGTGCCGACTCCACCCGCTGCGCAGCAGCACGACCACCCCGGGGCCGAGCCGGTCCGCGACCGGGGCGACGTGGTCCCAGGTGATCTCCCCCCGGGCCGACAGGTCGGTGGCCTCCACGACGACACCCGGACCGACGAACCGGTCCACCGGCACCTCGTCGATGCGGGGTCCGTCCTCCTCGAAGTGGTAGGGCGCGTCGACGTGCGTGCCCGACTGCGAGCCGAGGTGGATCGAGAGCAGGTTGAAGCCGTCACCCGCGATGGTGCTGTGCACCTCGAAGCGGGGTGTCGGGTCGCCGGGGTAGACGACCGTGCCGGCGTCGACCGGGACCGACAGGTCGATGACCTTGTGAACTCTCATGGGCAACAACTATTGCATAGGAGTAAACCTTGATCTAGCGTCCCGGCCATGAGCAGTCACGAGATCGACACCCCGATCCAGCGGCCGAGGGCCACCGAGGTCGAGCAGCACGGCATCGACACGATCCCGCCCGAGCACCGCCACTCCCGCCCCTTCGACCTGTTCCGGATCCAGTTCGGCGGCGCCAACACCTTCGCCACGGTGATCCTCGGGACGTTCCCCATCCTGCTCGGCCTCTCGCTGTGGCAGGCCGTCGCCGCCACCGTGGTCGGCGTCCTGGTGGGGTCGCTCTTCTTGATGCCGATGGGGCTCTTCGGTCCGTTGACGGGCACGAACAACGCGGTCTCGTCGGGAGCCCACTTCGGTGTCCGCGGCCGGGTCGTCGGCTCGTTCCTGTCGCTGCTCACCGCGATCGCGTTCTACTCGATCTCGGTCTGGGTCAGTGGCGACGCCGTCGTCGGCGCCCTGATC
This sequence comes from uncultured Actinomycetota bacterium, assembly GCA_963843075.1. Classification (GTDB taxonomy): domain Bacteria; phylum Actinomycetota; class Actinomycetes; order Propionibacteriales; family Nocardioidaceae; genus Marmoricola. The sequence goes on from CAWJJD010000002.1 coordinate 523,444, forward strand.
CGGCTGTTCGGCATCTCCGACTCCGACGTGCTGCGCGGTGTGGTGTACGCCGTGCTCGGCGCGATGGTGATCGTCGTGGTCGTCTACGGCTACGTGTTCATGCTGCTGGTCAACAAGGTCGTGGTCGTCGGCAACACCGTGCTGATCCTGCTGGGCGCGCTCGCCTACTCCGGCCAGATCGACCTCTCCTACGACCCCGGTCCGGACGCCTACGCGCTGGGCAGCTTCTGGCCGACCTTCGTCCTGTCCGCCCTGATCGTGATGGGCAACCCGATCTCGTTCGGCGCCTTCCTCGGCGACTGGACGCGCTACATCCCCGCGAGGACCAAGCCGGGCTCGCTGATGCTCGCCACCCTCGGCGCCCAGGCCGCCACCCTGGTGCCGTTCTTCTTCGGGGTCATCACGGCAACGCTGGTGGCCGGGGAGGCCGACTACATCGTCGCCCTGATCAACGCCTCGCCCCTGTGGTACGCCGTGCTGCTGATCGTGGTCGCCTTCCTGGGTGGACTCTCCACCGGGATCACCTCGCTCTACGGCACCGGGCTCGACTTCTCCTCGGTGTTCCCCCGCTTCAGCCGTGTCCAGGCCTCGCTGTTCATCGGTGCGTTCGCGTTCTTGTTCATCCTGGTCGGGCGGCTGGCGTTCGACCTGATCGACAGCGTGAACGCCTTCATCGGCGCCATCGTCATCTGCACGACGCCGTGGATGATCATCATGACCATCGGCTACCTCGTGCGCCGCGGGCACTACAACGCCGCCGACCTCCAGGTGTTCAACCTCGGCCTGCGTGGCGGCCCCTACTGGTTCGACAACGGCGTCAACTGGCGCGGCATGGCGGCCTGGATCCCCGCCGCGGTCGCCGGTCTGCTCTTCGCCAACTATCCCCCGTTGATCGAGGGCCCCTTCCGCAACGCGGCCGGAGGCGTCGACATCAGCCTGCCGGTGGCGATCGGACTGGCCGCTGTGCTCTACCTCACTATGCTCTTCCTGGCTCCCGAGCCGCGCTACGTCTTCGGCCCCGAGGGTCCGCGCTGGGTGCCTGCGCGAGAGGGTGAGGCGCCCCCGATCGTCGAGGACCCCAACGCCTCGTCGCACCGCCAGATCATCCGCAACCGCAAGGCCGACGCCGAAGCGGTCGAGGAGCTCAAGGAGGGACAGGCCAGTGCCTGACTCGCCACCGCGCATCGTCGACGGCGACCACGTCGGTCAGGTCGACAACACCCAGGTGCCCCGGTTCGCCGGACCATCGACCTTTGCCCAGCTGCCCAGGCTCGACGAGGTGGGCGCCGCCGACATCGCTGTCGTCGGCATCCCCTTCGACGCCGGGGTGTCCTACCGCCCCGGCGCCCGCTTCGGCCCGGCGCACATCCGTGGCTCCTCGAAGCTGCTCCGCCCCTACAACCCGGCGATGGAGCTGTCCCCCTTCGCGGTGCAGCAAGTGGCGGACGCTGGTGACATCACCGCCAACCCGTTCTCGCTCGAGGAGGCGGTCAGCGGGATCGAGCGCGCTGCCAGAGAGCTGCGCGAGCGGGCCGACCGGCTGCTCGTCCTCGGCGGGGACCACACCGTCGCCCTGCCGCTGCTGCGGGCGCTGGCCTCCGACGAGCCGGTGGCGGTGGTCCACTTCGACGCGCACCTCGACACGTGGGACAGCTACTTCGGTGCGGCGTACACCCATGGGACGCCGTTCCGGCGTGCCTCCGAGGAGGGACTCCTGGACACCTCCGCCTGCGTGCACGTCGGGACGCGCGGCCCGCTCTACGGCGCTCGCGACCTCGTCGACGACCGGGAGCTCGGCTTCGCGGTCGTGCCGTCGACGGAGATCGACGCCCTCGGAGCAGGCGGCGTCGCGGAGCGGATCCGGGCCAGGGTCGGGGAGCGTCCCGTCTACGTCTCGATCGACATCGACGTCCTGGACCCGGCGTTCGCGCCGGGCACCGGAACCCCGGAGGCCGGTGGCCTGACCAGCCGCGAGCTGCTGGCGGTCCTGCGCCAGCTGGCCGGGCTCGACATCGTCGGAGCGGACATCGTCGAGGTCTCACCGGCCTACGACCACGCCGAGATCACCGGCATCGCCGCCTCCCACACCGCCTACGAGCTGCTCAGCGCGATGGCTCCGGGGGTGTCCTCATGACTCCCCTGGCCTTCGCCGAGTCACTGGTCGCAGCCTTCGCGGCCAGCGACGCCGCGGCGTACTTCGCGCACTTCCACCCCGACGCCACCTTCGTGTTCCACGACACTCCCGGACGCATCGAGTCACGCGCGGCCTATGAGCAGATGTGGGCGGAGTGGGAGCGCGACGCGGGCTTCCGGGTGCTCTCCTGCGAGTCCACGGGCCAGCGCGTCCAGGAGTACGCCGACACGGCGGTCTTCAGCCATGACGTGCACACCGTGCGCCTGATCGACGGGGCCGAGGACGAGGTCTTCGAGCGCGAGACCATCGTGCTCCGCCGGGACGGCGACACGTGGACCTGCGTGCACGAGCACCTCTCCCCCGACCCCGCCCACGCGGGGAACTAGACGGCGCTCGTCGCGAGCGTCTCGAGCCAGGCGCTCAGGACTTCGGCACGTTCTCCAGCTCTGCGAGCCAGGCGGTGGCGCTGACGTCGCTCGGCATCCGCCAGTCGCCCCGGGGCGACATGGTGCCGCCGGCGCTCACCTTCGGCCCGTTGGGCAGGGCGGAACGCTTGAACTGGCTGGCGAAGAACCGCCTGAGGAACACCTCGAGCCAGGAGCGGATCTCCCCCAGGGCGTACGCCGGACGCCGGTCCTCCGGGTAGTTCGGCGGCCACTCCCCTGCCTCGGGATCGGACCACGCGTGCTGCGCGAGGAAGGCGATCTTGCTCGGGCGCAGGCCGAAGCGGAGCACGTGGAACAGCGTGAAGTCGTGCAGCGCATAGGGGCCGATCGTCCCCTCGGTGGACTGCGGCTTCTCCCCCTCGCGGGTCGGGACCAGCTCGGGAGTGATCTCCTGCGCCACGATCTCGGTGAGCAGCTCGTTGACCTCGTCGCCCCCGGGACCGAACTGCTCACTGTCGACGACCCAGCGGATCAGGTGCTGGATCAGCGTCTTCGCGACGCCGGAGTTCACGGTGTAGTGCGACATCTGGTCGCCGACCCCATAGGTGCACCAGCCCAGCGCGAGCTCGGAGAGGTCGCCGGTCCCGAGCACGATGCCGCCGCGCTGGTTGGCCAGCCGGAAGAGGTAGTCGGTGCGCAGCCCCGCCTGGACGTTCTCGAAGGTGATGTCGTAGACCTCCTCCCCGTCGGCGAACGGGTGGCCCATGTCGGTGAGCAGCTGCTTGGCCGCGGGGCGGATGTCGAGCTCCTCGAAGGTGACCCCGAGCGCCTTGGACAGCCGGGTGGCCAGCGACTTGGTCGCCGCGCCGGTCGCGTAGCCCGGCATCGTGAAGGCGAGGATGTCGCTGCGCGGACGATCGAGGCGGTCCATCGCCTTGGCCGCGACGATCAGCGCGTGCGTCGAGTCCAGCCCGCCGGACACGCCGATGACCACCTTGGGCTGACCGATGGAGCGCAGCCGCTGCTCGAGGCCCGAGACCTGGATGTTGTAGGCCTCGTAGCAGTCCAGCGCCAGCCGGTCGGCGTCGTCGGGCACGAACGGGAACCGGTCGACCTTGCGGCGCAGCCCGATGTCACCGGAGGGCGGGTCGAGGGTGAAGGTGAGGACCCGGAGGTCGTCGAACGACTGGTTCTCGAACTTGCGGTTGTCGTCGAAGGTGCCCTGACGGAGACGTTCCTGACGGATCCGGTCGAGGTCTACGTCGACGACCGTCCGCCGCGGCCCTGCAGGAAACCGCTCGCTCTCGCCGAGCAGGTCGCCGCACTCGTAGACCATCGTCTGCCCGTCCCACGACAGGTCCGTGCTCGACTCGCCCTCGCCGGCGGCGGCATAGAGGTATGCCGCCAGGCAGCGCGCGCTCGCCGAGCGGACCAGGAGCCGACGGTCCTCGGCCCGGGCGACGGTGATCGGCGACCCGGAGAGGTTCGCCAGCACCGTGGCCCCGCCGAGCGCCGCCGTGGCGCTCGGCGGGACGGGCACCCACATGTCCTCGCAGATCTCCACGTGCAGCGCGAGGCCCGTCACGTCGCTGGCCTCGAAGATCAGGTCCGGCCCGAAGGGACAGAGCACTCCGCCGAGCTCGATGTCGGCGCCGTGCTGGTCGGCGCCGGAGGCGAACCAGCGCGACTCGTAGAACTCCCGATAGGTGGGCAGGTGGCCCTTGGGGACCACGCCCATGATGGTGCCGCGGTGGATCACGACGGCGCAGTTGTAGATCCGGCTCCGGTTGCGCAACGGTGCACCGACCACGATCACCGGTCGCAGCTCGTTGCTGGCCTCGACGACCTCCGCGATCGCCTTCTCCACCGCATCGAGCAGGACGTCCTGCATGAACAGGTCGTCGATGGAGTAGCCGCTCAGGCACAGCTCCGGGAAGAGTGCGATCGCCACACCGTCGTCGTGACAGGCCCGCGCCTCGGCGAGCACGGTGGCAGCGTTGGTCGCCGGGTCGGCGATCGCCACCGGCATGGTGCACGCAGCCACCCGGGCGAATCCGTGCGCGTAGGCGGAGTTGAAGTCCACGTCCCCAGTGTGGCAGAGCCGATCGCGCAGAATGGGCGTCATGGACGTCCCACCACTGACCCGGACACCGGACCCGCCGTACACCGCCGTGGTGTTCACCAGCCTCCGCCGGGAGGACGACCGCGGCTATGCGCCGATGATGGCGCGGATGCTCGAGCTGGTCGTGCAGCAGCCCGGCTACGTCGGCCCCGACGCCGTCCGCGTCGCCACGGTGGACCGCGCGTACTCGATGCCCGCTGAGTAAGAGGACTCTCGACGGTCAGGTCAGTCCCGCGAAAGGCACTCACGTCGAAGACCTCCGAGGTGTGGCGCGGATCGCGGCGCGCCGCGACAATGGCTCACATGACGAGCGAAGCCGACGGCATCCTGCACGACTCCGACCCGAGCCTCGGTGGAGACACGATCGACGAGGCCGTGGAGAACTCCGAGGAGGGCACCCAGGCCGAGGACACCGGCCACACGCCCTCGGGCAACGAGCCGTCGGGCGAATCGCGCGGTGAGCAGATGAAGGACGTCGTCGAGCACGACGAGGACTGACGACGCCACGGGCTCCGGGGGGCTGAACCAACTCGTTCCGGAGGCGCTACGTAGACCTTCCACGTGGAAGGTCTACGTAGCGTCACGAGATGGGTCCGCGGCCGCCCCGACCTGCCTGGGCAGCATGGGGCCTCAGCCGCCCGCAGGCGCACCGGGCACTGACTGCGGAATGTGCGGAGGATCTCCGGCCTGAATGCCGGTTGAGCTCTGAAGCGGCAACCATCTCACCTCGCAGCGTCTCCCCCTCCCCCCGCGAAGGGGGAGACGCTGTGGTGCGGAGCGCCTCCCCCTCCCCCCGCGAAGGGGGGGACGCTGCTTGACTCCGGCGTCACTTCGTGGTGATGACCGCCTGTGGCAACCGGGACCGAATGCGCGCGGTGGACCGGTGTCAGAAGTGGACGGACCGGCGCCGGGCCCACTGTCCGTGTCGCGGTCCCCGTGCCGCTCGCACGCGGCGAGGGCTACGGAGCGCGCAGGGACGAGCCCTGGCAGGGAGGGGTCAACCAGGCCAGGTGCGGAGCAGTGCAGCACGACTGTGCGGCACTGTGTCATCCCCAGCAGCGAATCGATCAGCGCTCAGCGTGGCGCCGACGTCAGGGTTGTCCAGGACCCCCAGCGAGGGCGCCAAGCCACCCTCTCCACTGACCGAGGCTGGCCCGTGTCCCGGAGAGTTGGGAGCGTTGGGAGCTTGGGGAGCGCTGGGAGCCGTGGGAGCGGACGGCGCCTGTGCGGGGTTCTTCGGACCAGCCCTCGGGCCCTCCGTCATGGCGCCGCGAAAAGTCCCGGCATCAGCGGCTGTCCAACCCATGACGGGCTCCGCCCCCGCAATGCTGCCGCAGGCGCCCCGCGGGGCCACCTGCAGCGCGACAGCAGCGACGGGAGGAGGGCTTCCACGTACGGCCGATGGCACGACCACCGGCTCGGCGACCGGCTCGGCGACCGGCTCGGCGACCGGCTCGGCGACCGGCTCGGTGACCGGCTCGACGACCGGTTCCGCAACCGGCTCAGGAGTCGGCTCGGCGACCGGCTCGGGGGCCGGTGCGGGGGCCGGCGCGGCGACCGGCTCAGGAGTCGGCTCAGCGACCGGCTCAGCGACCGGCTCAGCGACCGGCTCAGGAGTCGGCTCGGCGACCGGCTCGGCGACCGGCTCGGCGACCGGCTCAGGGGCCGGCTCCGGGGCCGGCTCAGTCGCCTGCTCGACCGGATCGGCAACCGGCTCCGATTCGATCCCGCTGCTCACCGACACCTCGCCTGCCTGACCGGAGCCATCATCGGCTTGTGCCGTGCTGGTGGTGAGCAGGAAGGCGACGAACGTCGCGCCGAGGAGGAGGAACAGCCGGCAGAAGACCTTCAGGGACAGCACAGCCGAGACCCACCCGCAAGCTTCCGCCTGCGCGTCGACACGGAGCCGCCCTGAGGAGCGCATGGGTCAACTATCAGGCGTCAGCCCCGTGCCGGCACCCTGACGGTAAATACGATCTAGTCCACCCTTTGACGGGGGGCAAGGTTTCGCAAACACTTCAGGTGAGCAGCCATCTCGGGTGTCTCGTCCCCCCGTCGATGGCACTCCGGGATGGCTGCCTCGAGCGAGGCCATCATCCACGCGCCACGGCAAGGCCCGGTGTGCGGATCGGACCAGGACCGCTCATCGGCACGGCCGCCGTTCCGCCGCCCCCCTGTGACCCACGAGACACCCCGCGACAACACGGACGGGTCTAGCGTTGTGGAGCGTCCGGGGACTTCGACGAGGAAGCCTCGAGTCAGACGACAAGGAGCTCACCGATGAGCAGCTCACCGAGTGAAGAGACCGCGCCCTACGGCACCGGCGCCCAGGGACCGGAGAAGCCGACGGCCACGCCCGCCAAGCGCGTTCGGACCCAGCACCTGCGCGAGATGAAGGAGCGCGGCGAGCGGTTCTCCATGCTCACCGCCTACGACATGTACACCGCGCAGATCTTCGACGAGGCGGGCGTCGAGGTGCTCCTCGTCGGTGACAGCGCGTCGAACAACGTCTACGGCAACGAGACCTCCCTGCCGGTCACGGTCGATGAGCTGATCCCGCTGACACGTGCTGTCTCGCGCTCGGTGAAGCGGTCGCTCGTGGTCGGCGACCTGCCGTTCGGCTCCTACCAGCGCTCGCCCGAGCAGGCCTACGACACAGCCGTGCGCTTCATGAAGGAGGGCGGCGCGCACGCGATCAAGCTCGAGGGCGGTCGCGAGATGGGGCCCCAGATCGAGCTGCTCAGCCGCGGCGGGGTCCCGGTGATGGCGCACATCGGCTTCACGCCGCAGAGCGAGCACGCCCTCGGCGGCTACCGCGTGCAGGGTCGAGGTGACACCGCCGAGCGGATCCTGGCTGACGCCCGGGCCGTCGAGGCCGCGGGCGCCTTCGCCGTCGTGATGGAGATGGTGCCCGGCGACGTCGCGGGCAAGGTCACCACCGAGCTGACCATCCCGACCATCGGCATCGGCGCAGGCGTCGACTGCGACGCCCAGGTCCTCGTCTGGCAGGACGCCTTCGGCCTTCGCGGCGGCAAGATGGCCAGGTTCGTCAAGCAGTACGCCGACGTGCGCGGCGTACTCCTCGACGGCGCGCGCGCCTATGCCGACGAGGTCAGGTCCGGCGCCTTTCCCGGCCCCGAGCACACCTTCTGACCCACACCCTGCCCTTTTTGACCCATTTCTGCCATTTCGGCAGCATCGGCGGCGTTCGCTTGCCACCATGGGGCCACTGACCGCCCCACGCCTCCTCAGGGACCCCGATGGCCATCTCGACCAAGAAGCCCAAGCGGCGCAAGAAGCGCCGCCACCCGGTCCGGAGCAAGAAGCGGCCCCACCCCAAGCCCAAACCGAAGCCGAAGCCGCAAGCCCAAGCCCAAGCCCAAGCCCAAGCCGAAGCCCAAGCCGCCCAGTCCCCCGCCGCAGCCGGCGCCGCAGCCTCCGAACCCACCCTCCCCGCCTGCCGGGAACCCGGGCACGAGCACCCCGCCCGCCACGACCTACCAGCCGGCCGGTCTGGCCGCCACCTCGCGGGAGCGGCTCTTCCTGAACCGCCTCGGGACCGGCTTCACCCAGAAGTCGCTCAAGCAGCTGCGCGCCTCCGGCACCCCCGAGACGTGGCTCGAGGCCCAGCTCGCCCCAGCCTCCGTGCCGGAGTCGGCGAAGGCGAAGGACGTCGACGCCTGGTTCGACTACCTGTGGCGCTCCGCCGCGGAGAAGTACGCCACCGACCGGGCGAAGACCAAGGCAGCCTGGGAGTACGGCCATGACCTCGGCAACTGGGCCATCCTGCGTCGGATCTACTCCGAGCGCTCCGTGCTGGAGACGATGACCGACTTCTGGTCGACCAACCTGCACATCCCCGTGGGCCACGACCGGGCGTGGGTGCACCGCTTCGACTACGACAAGACCATCCGCGAGAACGCCCTGGGCCGCTTCGAGGACCTGCTGGTCGCGTGCTCGCTGCACCCGGCGATGCGCTTCTACCTCGACAACTGGAAGTCGGTGAAGAACAAGCCCAACGAGAACCAGGGACGTGAGCTCCTCGAGCTGCACACCGTGGGTCGGGCGGCCGGCTACACCGAGGCGATGGTCAAGGACTCCGCCAAGCTGCTCTCGGGCTACACCGCCGACTGGGGCACCACCTTCGCCGCGTCGTACGACGCCAGCAAGCACACCACCGGCGCCGTCCAGGTGCTCGACTTCACCCACCCGAACGCGAGCGCCGACGGACAGGCAGCGACCCTGGCCTACCTCAAGCACCTCGCCAACCACCCGGCCACGGCGAAGAACCTGGCCCGCAAGCTGGCCACCTACTTCGTCTCCGACGACCCCTCGACGCAGCTTGTGGACACGCTCGCCGACGTCTACCTGGCTTCGGGCACCGACATCAAGGCGGTGCTGCGCACCCTGTCGGCGCACCCCGAGTTCCTGACCTCCGAGGGCCAGAAGGTGCGTACGCCGATCGCCGATCTCGTGGCCACCGCACGTGTCCTCGACGTCAACGTCCAGGGCCCGAAGGGCGACAACTCCTACACCCGGCACGCGAACTGGACCCACGGCAGCGCACCGCTGTTCTCCTGGCCACGGCCCGACGGTCCGCCCGTCACCGGACGGCTCTGGTCGTCGGCGTCCCGGGTCTTCGCGTCCTACGAGATGCACCACAACCACGCCGGCGGCTGGTGGCCCAAGGACGCCGCCTTCCGCACACCTGCGTCGTGGTTGCCCGCCGGCTCGATCCGCTTCGACGCCTACGTCGACCACCTGTGCAAGACGTGGCTCGGCCGCGCCGCCGATGCTCGTCTGCTGAAGGCCGCCACCCAGGCGGTCACCGGGCCCGAGTCGTGGGCGGTCGTCACCGCCTCGACGGTGGTCACGCCCAAGCACAGCCTGGGCGGCTGGCTGTTCCCGCGCCTGGTGATGGCGCTGCTCGACACCCCCGACCACATGACCGTCTGAGGCCCTGATGACCGCTCACGCCACACCCGCCGACCCGCACGGACCCGACGACGCCTGCTGCCGTGACTTCGCCCGGGCGCAGGTCTCGCGCCGTTCCATGCTGCAGGGCGCAGCCGCACTCGGCGGCACCATGGCGATGACCCAGATGTTCGGCGAGGCGATGATGCAAGCCACGTTCGCCGGGACTCCCGGCGGCAACACCCTCGTGGTGATCAGCCTGCGCGGCGGCATCGACGGGCTCGGGGTGGTCGTCCCGCACGGCGACCCGGGCTACTACTCGGCCCGACCCACCACCTCGGTGGCCAAGAGTGCGGTGATCTGCGGCGACTCCATGTTCGGGCTGCACCCGATGATGGCTCCGCTGACGTCGCTCTGGAGCTCAGGCGAGCTCGCCGCCATCCAGGCGGTCGGTCTCCCGGTCGCGAACCGCTCGCACTTCTCGGCGATCGAGGAGGTCGAGGACGCCGACCCCGGCTCGTCGACCCGCTCGGGCTGGATCAACCGGATGATCGGCCTCGGCAGCGGCACCCTCGACGCCGTACAGCTCGGCATGAACTTCCCGACCACCGCGATGATGGGACCGCGCCCCGTCCTTGCCACGGCCGACCTCGACGGGCTGCAGGTCACCGGCGCCGACGGCACCGACGCATCGAGGCGCTACGCCTCGCTGACCTCGGCCTGGAACGGCTTCAGCGGCCCGTTGGCCAGCGGCGCCAACGAGGCCGTGAACATCTCCAAGGGACCCGGGCAGCAGCTGAAGAAGGCTGCGGGCTCCGGCGTCGCCTACCCCACGGTGTGGAACGCCAGTCCATTTGCCGAGCCGCTGCAGAACGCTGCCAAGCTGATCCGCGCCAACCTCGGCACCGACGTCATCGCCATCGACGCCGGCAACTGGGACCTGCACACCAACTACGGCACCCTGCAGTGGGGCTCGATGCAGAGCAACATCGACGGCCTCGCCCAGTCCCTGAAGGCGTTCTTCGACGACCTCGGCACGCTGCGCCAGCGGGTCACGGTGGTCACCATCTCGGAGTTCGGCCGCCGGGTCGCCGAGAACGGCAGCCAGGGCTTCGACCACGGCTGGGGCAACATGATGCTCGTCGCCGGAGCAGGGGTGAAGGGCGGCAAGTACTACGGCAGCTGGCCCGGTCTCGCCGCCGGTTCCCAGAGCGACGGCGACCTCAAGGTCACCACCGACTACCGCAACGTGCTCGGCGAGATCGTCAGCCGTCGCTTCCCCGACCGGTCGGTGCCAGCACTGTTCCCCGGCCTGTCCTACGAGCCCGTGGGGTTCATGGCCTGAGGACCCGCGGTCCGCAAATCGCCCACGCTTCGGGCGACCCCGGGTTACCGTCGCACATGCGACGCATCCTTCTCGGGTTGACAGGTGCTGTCGGCGCCACCGCCCTCACCTTTGCAGGCCTTCCTGCCTCCTCCGCCTCCGGCGGCACCACCTCCACCAAGACCCTGGCCGCCGTTGCTGCCGCCAAGGTCCCTGCCCTGCGGGTGACCCGGATGGTCCGCGGGCTCAACCAGCCGTGGGACGTCAAGACGATCCCGGGCGGACGCCTCCTGATCACCGAGCGCGAGTCGAAGCGTCTCCTGCTGTGGTCACCCGGCGGTCGCCTCAGCCGGGTCCGCTTCCCCGCGTCGACCGTCTGGGCCTCCGGGGAGACCGGGTTGATGGGTCTCGCGGTCGACCCGCGCTTCAGCAAGAACCACCGCTTCTACACCTGCCAGGGCAGCACCACCTCGGGCGGCGGGCACGACGTCCGGGTGATGGCGTGGAAGTTCGGCACGCGACCACTCCGCGCCACCCTCGTACGCCGGCTGCTGGTCGGTCTTCCGGCCACCAGCGGCCGTCACGGCGGGTGCCGGCTGATGATCACCAGCAACGGTGCGATGGTCGTCGGCACCGGTGACGCGACCGGCGGGACCAACCCGCAGAACCTCTCCTCGCTCGGCGGCAAGACCCTGCGCCTCAACCGGTTCACCGGTGCGCCGTGGAAGGACAACCCCTACGTCGGATCCTCGAGCCGCAACCGTCGCTACGTGATGACCTACGGGCACCGCAACGTGCAGGGTCTCGCTCAGCGCGCCGACGGGTCGCTGTGGTCCGCCGAGCACGGCCCGGACCGCGACGACGAGATCAACCGCCTCAGGGTCGGTGGCAACTACGGCTGGAACCCGGTGCCCGGCTACAACGAGAGCGTGCCGATGACCGACCAGAGCCTTCCCGGCACACAGATGGGTGCCCGATGGAGCTCGGGGGCCCCGACCGTGGCCACCTCGGGCATCGCCTGGGTCAGGGGCGACAAGTGGCAGGCCTACCGCGGGACACTCGCGGTGGCGGCCCTGAAGGGTTCGCGGGTGATGTTCATGCGTTTCGACGCGGCGGGACGCTACCGAGGGATGCGGACGCCGGCAGCCCTGCGGCACTTCGGCCGGCTGCGGTCCATCACCAGCCTCGCCAACGGCGACCTGCTGGTGACCACGGCCAACGGCGACGGCCGCGACTCGGTGCTGCGGGTCCGACCGCAGCGCTGAGCGTCCTCAGCCCCAGCCGAGGTTGCGGGTGCCGAGCACGATCGTCGGCAGCCAGACCAGGAAGGCGATCACGGGCAGCCACGGCACCCGCGTGGGGTGAGGGACGAACCAGCGAGCCCCGACGGCGAACAGCACCAGCCACAGCAGCAGGAACAGCGTGGTGACCCACCAGGGGGCCACGCCGGCGGTGCCGAGGTCGAGGAAGAGCACGCAGGTCATCGCCCCCATGCCCACGAACCCCCACGGGGAGATCTTCGACCGCGCCACGGGCAAACCTTAGAAGAGATCCGGTCGCCTGCCTTAGCCTGATCCGGACGGTGCCGACTCGGGCGCGGTCTCGAACGCCCTCGGAGGCACCGTGCCCTTCCCCAGCACCCATGTCCGCCGCCTCCTCGTGCTGCTCACGGCGGCTCTTCTCGCACTCATCGGGCCCGCAGGCTCGGCGGGAGCGGCCGACCCGACACCCAGCGCCCTCACGCTGGTCGCTCCGGCCTCTGGAAGGACCGGGGTCGCTGCGCCGTTCACGGCGACGCTCCTCGACGAGGCCCGGACGCCGATCGCCGGCGCGACGGTGACGCTGCGCCGGACCAGCGGGACACCCGCGGTCATCGGCTCCGGCACGACGGACGGCAGCGGCAGGGTCGTGCTCACCCCGCACCTCCCTGCGGGCACGAGCACCTGGCAGGCGTCCTACGCCGGAGACGCGGTGCACGCGCCCTCGGTCTCGGCCGTGGTCAGCGTGGTCGGCCGCCGCTACGCCAGCAGCGTCCAGCTCACCGGGCCGACCCGGCTGGTCGACGAGCACGCCGCGCGCCTGTCGATCGTCTGGACGGCCGCCGACGGCTCGCCCGTGAGCGGACTGGTCACCATCCACCGCAAGCTCGGGTCGGGGAGGTGGTCGGTGCTGCGCACGGTGCGCACCTCGAGCACGGGCCGGTTCGCCCTGGGCGTGGCACCGCGCGTGGACTCGCAGTGGAGGGCCATCGGTGCCGCCGGGCCCTGGTGGCTGGCCGACGCCTCGGCGTACCTCTCGATCGACAACGTCCCCCAGATGCGGCCACTCGCCTACCCCAAGGCCGCCCCGCGACCGGTCCGGACGGCGGCCCAGTCCCGAGCCCGCGGTGCGGGTGCCAACCCGGTCGTGTCCGCGGTCCCTTCCGCAGTCTGGCGCTCGATGACCGGACGCACGTGGCACGCGGGCTGCCCCCTGGGGCGCTCCGGACTGAGGCTGATCCGGATCAACTACTGGGGCTTCGACGGCTACCGCTACCGCGGCGAGATGGTGATCAGCTCGGCGGTGGCCCGGCGGGCGGCGGCTGCGCTCGAGGACATGTACGACGGTCGATACCCGATCCGCCGGATGTATCGCGTCGACCGCTTCGGGTGGAGCAAGAAGCTGCACGGTGCCAACGACTACGCCTCGATGCGGGCCGACAACACCTCGGCCTTCAACTGCCGCAGCGTCGTGAACAAGCCCAGCGTCCTGTCGCCACATGCCCGCGGTCGGGCGGTCGACGTCAACACCTGGGAGAACCCCTACCGATCGGCGACCGGCCTGGTGCCCAACACCTGGTGGGCCTCCCACAGCAACCCGCGCTACGCCTGGCGGTCGGGCTCACACGCCGTGGTGCGCATCTGGCGCTCGCACGGCTTCCGGTGGACCTACGGCAACGGTGACAGCCAGCACGTCGACGGGCGGACCCCGGCGCTCGCCGGCAGCTTCGTCGGCTGACCCAGGACGTCGTTCAGTCGTCGTTCCAGTTGGGGTCGTTGTCCCACTCATCGTTGCGCTCCTTGACCTTCTCCAGGGCGCGTGAGGCCTCGGCCTCGGAGGCATAGGGACCGAGCCTGTCGGCATAGCTGCACAGGTCCTCACTCTCGACCCGGTGGTGCTTGAGGCAGTACCAGAAGTCGCTCATGTGCTCGAAAGTACACTCGTCGGCGTGACTACCATGGCACCCGGAAGGATCTCCGCACGTCGCCCGGTCCCCGCGTCCGTCCCGCGTCCGGAGTACGTCGACAAGCCCGGCCCCGCACCGTTCACCGGCTCCGAGGTCAAGGACTCCGACACCATCGAGCGGATGCGGATCGCCGGGCGGCTGGCAGCCGAGGCCCGTGACCTCGTCGGGTCCCACGTCGCGCCCGGGATCACGACCGACGAGCTCGACCGCATCGGGCACGAGTTCCTCTGCGACCACGGCGCCTACCCCTCGACGCTCGGCTACAAGAACTTCCCCAAGTCGCTGTGCGCCTCGGTCAACGAGGTGATCTGCCACGGCATCCCGGACAGCTACGAGGTCCGCGACGGCGACATCGTCAACATCGACATCACCGCCTTCCTCAACGGCGTCCACGGCGACACCAACGCGACGTTCCTGACCCCCGGTGTCTCGCAGGAGGTGCGTGACCTGGTCGACCGGACCCGGGAGGCCCTGCGTCGCGCGATCAACGCGGTGAAGCCCGGCCGGCAGATCAACGTGATCGGCCGGGTGATCGAGTCCTACGCGCGACGGTTCGGCTACGGCGTCGTCCGCGAGTTCACCGGCCACGGCATCGGCACGTCGTTCCACTCCGGCCTGGTGATCCCGCACTTCGACGACCAGCACTACAGCGACGTCATCGAGGCCGGCATGACCTTCACCATCGAGCCGATGCTCAACCTCGGCACCCACCAGTGGGACATGTGGGACGACAAGTGGACCGTCGTCACGCGCGACCGTCGTCCGAGCGCGCAGTTCGAGCACACCCTGCTGGTCACCGACGACGGCGCCGAGGTGCTGACGCTCCCCTGAGGCGACGCCGCCGAGACCGGGCGCGCGCTCGAAACACGTTCTCGCTATGGTCGCTCGGGTGACCAGCATGTTCGAGGACTACGCGACCGGGATGGGCGCGGCGTACGACGAGATGTACGCCGCCGAGGCCACCGAGCTCCGCACGCCCTACAGCCAGCTGCAACCCTCGCTCCAGGAGATGGGGCAGGCCGAGCTGCAGACGAGGGTGGAGGCACTGCAGTCGAGCTACCTCGACCAGGGCGTCACCTTCGACATCGGCGGCGAGGAGCGCGCCTTCCCCCTCGACGTGCTGCCACGCGTGATCGAGATGGACCAGTGGGCCAAGGTCGAGGCTGGCGTCCAGCAGCGGGTGCACACGCTCGAGAAGTTCCTCGACGACGTCTACGACGCCGGCCGGGTGCTCGACGACGGGATCGTCCCCCGGCGGGTCGTCACGACCTCGTCACACTTCCACCGTGCGGCCGCCGGGATCGAGCCGCCCAACGGCGTCCGCGTCCACGTCAGCGGCATCGACCTGATCCGCGACGACGACGGTGAGTTCCGCGTCCTCGAGGACAACGTGCGCGTCCCCTCCGGTGTCTCCTACGTGATGACCAACCGCCGCGCGATCGCAGCCGCGCTGCCCGAGACCTTCGCCGAGCACCGCATCCGCCCCGTGGCGGGCTATCCGCAGAAGCTGCTCACCGCCCTGCGCGCCGCCGCTCCTGCCGGTGTCACCGACCCCAACGTCGTGGTGCTCACCCCCGGCGTGTTCAACGGCGCCTACTTCGAGCACGCACTGCTGGCCCGCACGATGGGGGTCGAGCTGGTCGAGGGCCGCGACCTCGAGTGCCGCCGCGGCCGCGTGATGATGCGTACGACGCAGGGCCTCGAACCGGTCCACGTGATCTATCGCCGGGTCGACGACGAGTTCATCGACCCGGTGCACTTCCACAGCAACTCGCTGCTCGGCTGCTCGGGGCTGCTCAACGCCGCGCGCGCAGGCAACGTGACGATCGCGAACGCGGTCGGCAACGGGGTCGCCGACGACAAGCTGATCTACACCTACCTGCCCGACCTGGTGCGCTACTACCTCGACGAGGAGCCGATCCTCAAGAACGTCGACACCTGGCGCCTCGGCGACGCCGACCACCGCGAGGAGGTCATGGACCGCCTCGACGAGCTCGTGCTCAAGCCGGTCGACGGGTCCGGCGGGAAGGGCATCGTGATCGGCCCGCAGGCGAGCAAGGCCGAGCTCGACGAGCTGCGCGGCAAGGTGATGGACGACCCCCGCTCGTGGATCGCCCAGCCGGTGATCCAGCTGAGCACGGTGCCGACGTACATCAACGGCGTGATGCGTCCCCGCCACGTCGACCTGCGTCCCTTCGCCGTCAACGACGGCAACCGCGTCTGGGTGCTGCCCGGCGGCCTGACCCGGGTGGCTCTGGGTGAGGGCGAGCTGATCGTGAACTCCTCGCGCGGCGGCGGTTCCAAGGACACCTGGGTGCTGGCCGGCCACGGTCGTGCCGGTGCCCGCGTCGAGCCGGAACGCATCGAGCTGCACACCGCACCCCAGGACGTCGGCCCGGCGCTCGACTCGTTCTCCTCCCAGCACGACCAGCAACAGCAACAGCAACAGCAGTCGCGTTCGGTGGTTGAGGAGCGAGCGCCAGCGAGCGTCTCGAAACCACTGGATCGGACCGACAAGGCGGTGGCGTCATGCTGAGCCGGATCGCCGAGTCGCTGTTCTGGATCGGCCGTTACGTCGAGCGGGCGGAGGACACCGCCCGCATCCTCGACGTGCAGACCCAGCTGATCCTCGAGGACCCGGGCGTCGACGAGGGCTCGACCTGCCGCAGCCTGCTCTCGATCATGGGCGTCGAGGTCGACGAGGACACGGCCGTCTTCGACACCTCCGAGGTGATGCGGGTCCTGGCCTACGACACCGGCTCGACTGCGTCGATCGCCGCCACGCTCGCAGCCGCCCGGGAGAGCGCGCGCCGGGCCCGCGAGACGCTGTCGACCTCGATGTGGGAGGCACTGAACACGACCTACCGCGCCGTACCCTCGGGGCACTTCCGCTCGATGCGGCCACCAGTCGCCTTCCGCTGGGTGCGCGACCGGGCCGCCATGATCAACGGCATCGCCGAGGCGACGATGACCCGCGACGAGGGCTACCAGTTCCTGGTCCTGGGCCGCTCGATCGAGCGGGCGGACATGACGTCGCGGCTCGTCGCCACCGCCGCGATCACCTCAGGCTCTGCGTGGGGCACCTCGCTGCGCGCGTGCGGCGCCTACGAGGCCTTTCTCCGCACCTACCGGGGGCTGGAGACCGAGCGTGGTGCGGCCGAGTTCCTGCTGCTCGACCGACTCTTCCCGCGATCGGTGGTCTTCGGGCTCAGCGAGGCCGAGCGCTGCCTGGAGCGGCTGCAGTCCTCGGGCACCCGGGCCGGCTTCCCCAACGAGGCGCTCAGACTGCTCGGACGCACCCGGGCCGAGCTGGAGTACCGCTCGCTGAGCGACTTCGTCGCCGAGCTCCCCAGCGAGATGGAACGCCTGCAGCGCACCTGCGCGCTGGCGACCGACGCGATCAGCCGGCGCTACTTCGCCGGGGCCGAGGCGACCGAGTGGCACGGGGTGAGGGCATGAACCCACCCCACGCCCTCCTGGATCAACAGCGTGTTCGCAAGGAGCCGCTTCGCGGCGGAGACGCTCTCACTTCCGAGGGGACCCCGAGATGACCATGCAACTGCGCATCGCGCACACGACGGGCTTCGAGTACGACGGCAAGGCCAACACCTCCTTCAACGAGGCCCGCCTGACGCCGCTGACCCTGCCCGGCCAGATCGTCGTCCACTCACGGGTCGAGGTCTCCCCCACACCGTGGGTCTACACCTACAAGGACTACTGGGGCGCCCAGGTGACCGCCTTCGAGGTGCTTGACCCGCACACCTCGCTCACGGTCACGGCGACCGCCACCGTGCACACCGACCGCAGCCCTGCCGGGCCTCCCACGATGACCTGGGAGCAGATCCGCAGCCCCGAGACCTCCGACCTGCACACCGAGTACCTCACGCTCCCCGACCGGGTGCGCCCCGAGGACGACCTGGTCGCGCTGGCCAGGGAGATCGCCGACCGGAGCGAGACACCCGGCGCTGCCGCTCTGGAGATCTGCTCGCTGATCTACAGCGAGGTCAAGTACGTCTCCGGCTCGACCACGGTCGACGCCTTCGCCGCCCACTCGTGGGCCGAGCGGTCGGGGGTGTGCCAGGACATCGCGCACATCGCCATCGGGGCACTGAGGTCCGTCGGCATCCCGGCTCGCTACGTCTCGGGCTATCTGCACCCCAAGAAGGATCCTGAGGTCGGCGTACCCGCCAAGGGCGAGTCGCACGCCTGGGTCGAGTGGTGGGACGACGGCTGGCGCGGCTTCGACCCGACCAACGACACCGAGCCCGGCGACCGCCACGTGATCACGGCGACCGGCCGCGACTACAACGACGTCAAGCCGCTCTCCGGCATCTTCTCCGGCACCGGCACCTCCCGGATGTTCGTCGACGTCCAGGTCACCCGCCTGCTCTGACCCCGCCGAGAGGGCTCTCCCGGTTGGCTGTACCTCGCCGAGAGGGCAAATCTGGTTGGCCGTACGCCGCCGAGAGGGCAAATCTGGTTGGCCGTACGCCGCCGAGAGGGCGCCTCGGGCCACCCGTCAGGTGCGATGTCACCCCGGTTGGGGCAGGCTGGGGATGCGCGGCAGGGCGAACCACGTCGAAGGCCGCCTGCAACCGGGAGGCACCCTGTGGCATCGAGCACCAGCAGTTCAAGCACCCCCACCCCCAAGAAGGCGGCCGCGACCGCCTCACCGGCGGCCGCGAAGAAGACACCCGCCAAGAGGGCCACCGCGAAGAAGACACCCGCCAAGAAGACACCCGCCAAGAAGACTCCCGCCAAGAGGACCGCCGCCAAGAAGACTCCCGCCAAGAAGACGGCGACGACGGCCGCCGCTTCCCCCCAGCTCTCGGCCAGCACGATCGAGCAGATCGCCCGGGAGACTGCCGAGCGCGTCACTCGCGAAGTGACCGGCCAGCTGACCAAGAGCCTGTCCCTGCTGGAGAAGGAGACCAAGCGGGCGCGCAAGGCGGCCCGCAAGGCAGCCGACCGGGCAGCCACGACCGCGGCTGCCATCGACCCGCGCGCCAACGGCAAGGGCAAGCCCAAGGCCAAGGCGGGGAAGAAGTCCAAGTCGGGGAAGAAGGGCAAGAAGTCCTGACGGTTCACGAACCGTTGGTGCCCGCTGGGCGCACCCCAGCCCACCAAGATCGCCCGCTCGGCGCACCCCGGCCAACCAGGACCGCCCGCTCGGCGCACCCCAGGCAACCAGGACCGCCCGCTCGGCGAGCTCCAGACAACCAGGACCGCCCGGTCAGCGGACGACCAGGCAGAAGGTGTGGCCGTCCGGGTCGGCGCACACCCGCCAGGGCACGGGCTCGCCCTCCGGGTCGGGCCGTGGTGACCACCGCTGCTCGATGAACGTGCCGCCCGCGGAGACAACGGCTGCCTGCGCGGCCTCGAGATCGTCGACCAGCACGTCGACGTGGATCCCCTCAGCGCCATCGCTCTCGCTCCGCTGGAAGGAGAGCCGTTGCCCGTGGGGTGGAGGTTCGAGGGTGACCCAGCCGTCGTACCACTCCACCGGGGAACCTCCGACGAGCCGCCCCCAGAAGGCGGCGAGGGCGTGCGGATCGCGCGTGTTCAGCACGACCTCACGGATCCGACCGATCGGAGCAGGGTCGGGCATGCCCGGCTCAGCTCCACCTGACGGCGTCGGCCGACACCAGCGCACCGAGCTCGTCGGCACACCTCCAGATGTTGCTGATCCGCCCGTCGGTGATGGTCAGGAGGTCGACCACCCGGATCGCCAACCGCTCCCCAGTCCCCGGGAGCAGGCCGAGCGCCGTGGCGAGGGGGCCGACCTGCACGCCGCCCAGCTCGAACGCCACCGCGACCTTGTCGCCGGCCTCGACCACGTCGAGGAGCTGGGTCTCCCGCGGGTCGAAGGTGCCCTGGGCCGCCCGGAGCTGGACGACCAGCTCCCCCGCGTTCAGGGGTACGCCGTTGACGGTGACCGGGTCGGCGTACATCGTCCGGACCAGCTCGATCGCCTCCTCCCGGGAGCCAGGCAGGGGCGTCGACCAGAGATCGAAGAGCGCGTGGACGTCGAAGGACATGGCAGCAGCCTCCACCGGATGCCCACGGGGAGCAATGCCGTGCGGCGTCACTAGACCACGACTCCATTCCCACCCGCACGGGCGAGCACAGGTCTAGCGTGAGCTTCAGTCCCCGACTGACAGCTGCCCAGAGATGCCCATGACCGAGGCCACGCCGATGAGCGTCGTCGTGATCGACGACGCCGAGGACCTCCGCCTGCTCCTGCGCACGTGCCTCGAGCGCAGCGGTGGCTTCAGCGTGGTGGCCGAGGCGGGCGACGGACAGCAGGGAGTCGAAGTGGTCGCCGCCACCCATCCCGACATCGTGCTGCTCGACATCGCGATGCCGGTGATGGACGGTCTCCAGGCGTTGACCCTGATCCGCGACCGGTGCCCCACCTCGATCGTGGTGATGCTCTCGGCCTTCACCGAGGACAGCGGTCTGCCTCAGAAGGCCCTTGCGGCCGGCGCCTGCGGCTACCTGCACAAGGACGGTCGCCTCCCCGCCCTGCCCGAGCAGCTCCGCGTGATCGTCGGCTCGGTCACCGCCGAACGCGCCGCGCGTCTCGCCCGGGACTCAGCCCCCTCCGCGGGGCCCGGCTCCGGCAGCTGACCTCGCTGGTCCGTGTGCGACCTCAGGCGCCGTCGGCGACCGGCACGCTGGCTGCGCTCTCCGCCGGGGTGAGACGACGCCCGGTGACCTGCGTGGGCACCAGCCGCACCCACCAGGTGCGTTCCCCGGCGGGTTCCGGTGACGGGCGCAGTGCCGGGTCGTCCGGCCCGTGCTCCTCGGCATCGATCGCATGTCCCGAGACCAGGACGCTCCAGCAGTCACCCTGCGCCGGGTCGAGCTGGTCGACCTCGAACGTCAGCAGCGACCCCTCGGCGAAGAGGCGGGTGAACCGCGCCAGCTCCGACGTCTCGGAGGTGAGGACGTAGACCTCGGACCCGTCGGAGGTGTAGTTCACGGGGTGGATGCGCGGGCCCTTGCCTGCGTCGAAGCCGACCCGGCCGGCACCACTGTTGCCGACCTGCTCCCAGCACTCCTGGGCGGTCATCGGCTCTGCCGTGGGCAACATGTCTTCTCCTATGGTGCGCTCTTGGTCGTCTTCTGGACGAAGTGTTGGACCTGCACCCAGCGCCGTCGAGCTCCAGCCCACTCCGAAGGCACGGGCCATGAACCGACGGCCGGCGGCCGATGTGGACCGCCGCAGGCGACGGGCTCTCGGGGGCAGTGCGGGAGCGGTCACGCCGTCCTCCTCGTCGAGCCGACTCTCGGCCCGTCCGACCATGGTCCGAACCGGGTGGGTGCCGAAACAGGGGACAAGGTCCCCACTTTTCTGCTGGTGGGCACGACCATGCTCCTCACCCCTCGACATCGAGCGAGTGCGCGGACCCGTCCGAGAAGTGCAGCACGATCTGGATGGCGCCCTCCAGGGTCTGTGCGACCTCGCGGAGGTGTGCCAAGGCATCGTCGACGTGCGGGTGATGGCCGGAGGAGGGGTCGATCCGCTGACGACCACGCTGGCAGGTCCAGCGCCCGTCAGACTCCTCGACCGCATGCACGAAGAACACCACGCTCCATCCAATGGCGGAGCCGTTCTCGCCGCCTAGGGACCAAGGTCCTTCGTCGCGGCACGAAGGTCAGTTCCGTGCTCGCGGCGTATCGGCTGGCAGCCCCCGTTATCCTCATGACAATCACGACGTCTGGAAGCATTCTTGAGTCAGATCATCTCGCTCACCTACCTGAGCACGGCCAGTGCCACCTTCAGCAAGCCCGAGCTGCACCAGCTCCTGCAGCTGGTCCGGCAGAAGAACCACGCCGCGGGGCTGACCGGGGTGATGCTGTACGCCGGTGGCCACTTCATCCAGACCCTCGAAGGACCCGAGGACGTCGTCGATGCGACCTTCAGCCGGATCGAGCACGACCGGCGACACCGCAACCTGATCGTGGCGCTGCGGGAGAAGATCGCGCAACGGTCCTTCCCCGACTGGTCCATGGGATTCGAGACCCTCGAGGACGAGGAGGCCGCCCAGGTGCCGGGCTTCAACGACTATCTCGCGCACGGGACCCTCTCCCCCGAGGACCGCGAGCGACTCGGCCGCCCCGGCATCTTCCACCGGGTCTTCCGGGACAACATGCGCTGACTCGTCCACGAGCTGGTGCGGATGAGCTGGCTCATAGGCCGGGTTCTGTTCGCCGTACGCCTCTCGGCGACACGGTTGGCGACCATCCATCTCCGGTTGCCGTTGCCGACACCCTCCAGCGACCTACCCGCGAGCTCGGGCGGACCGCCCTCGAACACTCGCTGTCTGGTCTTGCTCCAGGTGGGGTTTGCCTAGCCACGACGGTCGCCCGCCGCGCTGGTGGTCTCTTGCACCACCGTTTCACCCTTACCTCCGACCCCGGCGAACCGGTGACGGAGGCGGTCTGTTTTCTGTGGCACTGATCCCGCGGGTTGCCCCGGGTGGGCGTTACCCACCACCTTGTCCTGTGGAGCCCGGACCTTCCTCGACACCTCCCGGTTGCCCGTTCGGTGACGCGGTCGCCCGGCCAGCCCATCCGCCTCGCAAGGATAGGGGTGCTCGGCCACACATGGCCATCTGGAACCGTCGTACGCCGCTAACCGTTGGCCCAGTGTGGACTTCTTCTCGAGCCCTGATCTCTGGGTCGCTTTCCTGACCCTCTTCGCCCTCGAGCTCGTGCTCGGGATCGACAACATCGTCTTCATCTCGATCCTGACCAACCGGCTGCCCGAGTCGCAGCAGCAGCGCGCCCGCATCCTCGGCCTGACCCTCGCCCTGGTGATGCGGATCCTGCTGCTGTTCGTCGCCTCGTGGATCGTCGGACTCACGGAGCCGTGGTTCTCCATCGGCGATGCCGAGGTGCTGCACTTCTCGGGCCGCGACCTGATCCTGATCGTCGGTGGGCTGTTCCTGATCTACAAGGCCGTCACCGAGATCCACGCCAAGCTCGAGGGCGAGGACGAGCACGGCCAGACCGGCGGCGCCCGGGCCACCTTCGGGGCGGTGATCGTGCAGATCATCCTGATCGACGCCGTGTTCTCGCTCGACTCGGTGATCACCGCGGTCGGCATGGTCGACGAGCTCTACATCATGATCGCGGCGGTGATGATCTCCATCGGCCTGATGATGGTGCTGGCCAGCCGGATCGCCGACTTCGTCAACGCCCACCCGACCGTGAAGATGCTGGCGCTCAGCTTCCTGGTGCTGATCGGCGCGACGCTGGTCGCGGACGGCTTCGACGTCCACGTCGACAAGCCACTGATCTACGGTCCGATCGCCTTCGCGATCGCGGTGGAGGCACTCAACCTGAGCCACGCCAGGCGGCAGAAGACCCGTCGTGCGCGGGCCCAGCAGCCTCAGACCACGGACGCCTGATCGCGCACTGATCGCGGCAGTTCCGGTCGCGCGCGGCCCTTCGGCTCGTGGGACGTCATACCGATTGGGCGTCCCGGCGACCATGCCGTACGACGTTGCTCGGGACGTCATGCGAGGTGGCGGGTGGGACGACCAGGGCGTATGACGTCGTCCCGTCACCCAACGCCCGCAGGCACGACCGAGCGATTGCAGGAGTTCGAGGGCGTGTGCGATCGGTTGGATCTCGATGATCACGCTGTCGTCCTCGAGGGGTGCCGTGGGCATGTCGAGCATGACCCGCACTCCTTGGGGCGCCGAGGCCACTTCGTGGACCACGCCACCTCCGTCAGCGATCGGGGAGGTCCCTAAAGCGGATATTTCGGCCACAGTTCGATCTGGTTTCCCTTATCGTGATCGCCGGGGGAACGACATGACACTCATCGAAGAGGCGGCCTCGGGCACCGACCGTGCGCCACGGGCCCGGTGGCGCGCGCCGGACACGTTGCTCGAGAACCTCCAGCTGATCGCCGATGGCGTGGTCGCCATGGCGGGCTTCGCCGTGGCCGCGATCCGGATCCGCCGGGGCGAGGACCTCGAGCTGATCGTCGACACCGGCCTCCCCGAGGAGATCGGGACCCGGATCCCGGTCCAGCTGATGCTCGACGAGCTGGCCCTGGCCGAGGACTGGGGACTGCTCCAGTTCGTGCCGCACGGCGTGGGTGACACCTCGGCCGGCTGGGTCGTCCCCCAGGGCGTGGTCGCCTCCGACGAACCCGACGCGTGGCATCCGATGGACATGCTCGTCGCTCCCCTGTACGACGCCGGAGGCGTGCTCCGTGGGACCCTGGCCATCGACGAGCCGCTCGACGGGCGCCTGCCCGACCACGACCGCCGACAGCTGCTCGAACGGTTCGCCGTCCTCGCGGCACGTGCGGTGCTCGCCTCGGTCGAGCGGGAGTCGCTCGCGGAGCAGGTGGCGATGGCCGACACGGTCAAGGCGATCGTGCGCACCACCAGCGCGCAGCTCAGTCTCGGTGGCCTGATCGAGGCCAGCGAGCAGACGCTGCTCGACGGTTTCGCGGCCCAGCGGCTCTGGATCAAGACCGTCGCCGACGACGACCAGTCGTCCAACGACTACCTGCCGGACGACCTCTCACTGGCGCTCCCACCCGACGTCGTGGAGTTCGCCGAACGCTCCGCGTCCTACTGCTGGCGCCACCAGGTCGTCATGAAGATCGGGAGTGACTATCCGGTGCCGGCCAGGATGGAGGCCCATCACTTCGATCAGATCGTGGAGCTGCTCCGCGACATCTCCATGTCCTCACTGGTCTTCGTGCCGCTCGGCGCCGGCCCCGAGTGCATGGGCAGCCTCGTGCTGTTGCGCAGCGACGCGCACCGCGAGTGGACCGACGTCGAGTGCGCAGCGCTGCTCGACATCGGACACGACCTCGGACGCGCGGCGCTCAACGCCCGGACCTTCGAGCGCGAGCACGCGCTGGTCACCGAGCTCCAGGCGCTGGACACCTACAAGAGCCAGCTGATCGCCACCGTCTCCCACGAGCTGAAGAGCCCGCTCACGACCGTGGCGGGCCACCTCGAGATGCTCGAGTCGGGCACGATCACCATCGGCGAGCAGGCCCGCACGTCACTGGCGGCCATCGGGCGCGCGTCGGACCGGATGACGCGTGTGATCGAGGACCTCCTGCTCCTCCGCAAGGTCGGGGACAGCCACAAGCCGCCCCGCCTGGACCCCGTCGACCTGGGCGAGCTCGTCCGGGACGCCGTCGCGTTGACGGCCCTCGCCGCCGCGGAGAAGGAGCTGCGGGTCCAGGTCGAGCTCAGAGGTCGTCACGCCCTCGCGCTCGGTGAGCCGGACGAGCTCGACAAGGTGGTGCACAACCTGGTCAGCAACGCGGTGAAGTACACCCCCACCGGTGGCTGGGTGCAGATCACCGCGGAACGCAGCGGGACGCAGTCCGTGCTCACGGTCCGCGACGAGGGCATCGGCATCTCCGAGGAGGACCAGCAGCACCTCTTCACGGAGTTCTTCCGCTCGACCAACCCGGTCGCGGTCGCACTGCCCGGCACGGGCCTCGGGCTGACGATCGTCCGTCGCATCGTCGAGCGGCACGGAGGTGCCATCGAAGTCGAGTCGGCGCCCGGTGTCGGGAGCACCTTCCGGGTCACGTTGCCTGCGCCGGCCCCCATGGTCACGGCCGGCTGAAGCGCACCTTCCGGGTCGCCGGGTCGGCCTCCGCCAGCGTCACGGTGGCGTCCTCACCGACCGGCAGTGGCGTCGACGACGACACCGGTGCCTCGACCGCGGGCTCGCGGATCATCACGCTGCCCTTGCGCTCGTCGTCGTGCTCCACCTCGAGCACGACGCCGTCGAACGTCTCCCCCACCCGCGTGCGGAGGGTCAGCGCCTCGACGAGGTTGAGGACGGCGTTCTCGTAGGCGTGCGACTTCCGGCCCGAGTCACGCATCAGGTCAGGCACGGCGTCCATGCCCTCGAGCACCCACTCCGGCACGTCCGTCCCGGCACACAGCGCTGCACAGATCTCCAGGCCGTAGCGGTCGACCAACCGCCGCAGCGGTGCCGTGACGTGGGCGTACGGCGAGGCCAGCGCCGCGTGCTCGGTCAGGTCAGGAAGGTGGTCCCGGAAGGCGGCGTACCCCGCACCGCGCAGCAACGTCGTGCACGCGACCACCATCGCTGCATCAGCAGGGCGCGACGGGTCCAGCGAGCGAATGAGCTCGGGGTGGGCCATGGTGTTGGGCCAGTCGATCCCCAGCGCCCGCGCCGTACGCCGAAGCCGCCGCACCGCGTCCTCCGGGGCCGGCGGGAGAGTGCGCAGGATGCCGACCTTGCCGTCGATCATCATCTGCGCTGCTGCGAAGCCGGTGAGGAGCGAGAGCTGTGCGTTCCACGACTCGACCGGGAGCATCTCGCGGAACTCGAGGCGATAGCGGTCGTCGGTGAGGTCGATCTCCTGGGCCGGCATCGGCAGGGACACTCCCCCGCGCTCGGCCTCCTTGGCGACGCGCAGCTCGCCGACCGTCCGCAGCAGCGCGAGCGTTGACCCCGCAGGCGCCTGGCCGAGCTGGTGCTGCACGCTGTCGTAGTCGAGCTGGGCGCGTGAGCGCACCCGAGCCCGCTCGACCCTGGCACCGGTGACGTCGCCCTCGGCGTCGAGCGCGATCGTCCAGACGAACGCCGGACGCTCCTGGCCTGGGAGCAGGGAGGCGGCTCCCTCGCTGAGCACCTTCGGGTGCAGGGGGATCTTGCTGTCCGCACCGTAGAGCGACTCCCCCCGCTCGTGCGCCTCCACGTCGACGGGGTCGCCCGGGCCCACGAAAGCCATCACGTCGGCGATCGCGTAGTGCACGACGTAGCCGTCGCCGTCGGCCTCCAGGTGCATCGCCTGGTCGAGGTCCATCGCGCCGGCAGGGTCGATGGTGACGAAGTCAAGTCGGGTGAGGTCGAGGTCTGGCAGGCGGGGCTGTGACGCGTCCTGCTCCGCGGATGCCTGGACGGTCGCCGGGAAGCCCGGGGTGACGCCGAGCTCCTGCTGGATCGCGGCGATGCCGGTGCGCAGCTCGTCGCGGGCCGCGTTCCTCGCCTGCAGCACCCGAGTAGCCACCCGCACCTCCATCTGTTCCGGAAGCTCACCCTAAGGTGGCCCTCGTGCTGATCCTGCTTCCCCCCTCGGAGGGCAAGGCCACGCCACGCCGGGGTGCTCCTCTCGACCTCGGTCGGTTGAGCTCGCCCGAGCTCACCGTCCATCGCGAGCGGGTGCTCGCTGCTCTCGTCGAGCTGTGCCGGGCCGACCCGGACCGGGCGATGAAGGTCCTCGGGCTGGGTCCCACCCAGGCCGACGACGTACGCCGCAACGCGGATCTCCTCGACGCACCCACGACCCGGGCCGACGCGACCTACACCGGCGTGCTCTACGAGGCCCTCGACCTCGCGACCCTCGACGCGGCGGCCCGCCGTCGCGCGTCCCGGTGGATCGCGGTGACCTCGTCGGTCTTCGGGTTGGTCCGGCCGGGCGACCGGATCCCGTCCTACCGGCTCGCCGGAGGGGTGAACCTCCCGGGTCTCGGTGTGGTCTCGTCGCACTGGCGACCGGCGCTCGACCCCAGCGTGCGCGAGGCCGCCGGCAACGGGTTGGTCGTCGACCTTCGCTCCAGCACCTACTCCGCCTTCTGGCGTCCCGACCGTGACTTCGCCGAGCAGGTGGCCACCGTGCGGGTCCTGCACGAGGTGGGCACCAAGCGCACCGTGGTCAGTCACTTCAACAAGGCCACCAAGGGGCGCATCGTCCGCGCGCTCCTGGAGCAGGGCGCCAACCCCGCGACGCCCGCCGCGCTCGCGGACGCCATCCGTGACCTCGGCTGGAAGGCCGAGCTCGAGCCGGACACGCGCCGGCTCGACGTGATCGTGGACCAGGTCTAGAGCCGGCTCTCCACCGCCGCCTCGCCACCGAGCCGCTGCGCCGCCCACACGGGCAGGATCGAGATCAGCACCAGCACCACCGCGACCACGTTGACCACCGGGGCCTGGTTGGGCCGGAACAGGTTGTCGAAGATCCAGATCGGCAGGGTCGGGGTGCCCGGGCCGGCCGTGAACGTGGTCACCACGATCTCGTCGAAGCTCAGCCCGAAGGCGAGCAACGCACCCGCCACCAGCGAGGACCGCAGCAGCGGGAACGTGATCCGGCGCATCGTCTCGAAGGGCTTGGCGCCCAGGTCGGCCGAGGCTGCCTCCAGGGAGCCACCCAGCCGCCGGAGTCGCGCGCCGACGTTGTTGAAGACCACGACGATGCAGAAGGTGGCGTGGCCGACGATGATCGTGAACAGTCCGGCGTTGATGCCGAAGACGGGCTGCAGGATGTTCTGGATCGTCGACTGGAGCGCGACGCCGGTGACGATGCCGGGCAGCGCGATCGGCAGGATCACCAGCACGTTGACCACGCGCTTGCCGAAGAAGTCGAACCGGGTCAGCGCCAGGGCCAGCAGCGCGCCGAGCACGAGCGCGATCGCGGTCGCCCCGAGCCCGGCCTTCACCGAGGTCCACAAGGCGTCCCGTGGACCCTGCGCGTGAGCCGCAGCCTGCCACCACTCGGTCGTGAACGAGGGCGGCGGCCAGCCGAAGGTCCTGTCCGCGTTGAAGGAGTTCAGCGCGACCACGCCGAGCGGGACGTAGATGAACGCCAGCACGACAGCGGCGAGCACCCAGAGCCCGATCCTGCCGCCCCGGCCCAGCCTCATGACGCCTCCCCCTTCATGTCGGCCCTTTCATGTCGGCCCGCTCACGTCGGCCCGCTCACGTCGGCCCGCTCACAGGTTGTCCAGTGCTCCGGTGCGTCCGGCCAGGGTCAGGTAGATGACCATGATCAGCACCGAAGCGGTGCCGAGCGCCGCCGCGAACGGCAGGTCGAGCACGATGTTCTGCCGCACGGCCGTGCCGATCACCTGGAGCTTGCCGCCGACGATCTGGACCGCGATGTAGTCACCCAGGCTCAGCGAGAAGGTGAAGATCGACCCCGCCACGATCGCCGGCTTCAGCGAGGGCAGCACGATCCGGCGGAACGTCGCCCCCGTCCTGCCGCCGAGGTCCGCCGACGCCTCGAGGTGCGCCTCGGGCAGCCGCTCGAACCCGGAGTACACCGGCAGGATCATGTAGGGCAGCCACAGGTAGGTCAGCGTCAGCACCACCGCGACCAGGCCGTAGCCCGGCGTCCCGCCGAAGACCGAGTCCATCACCCCCTCGGGCTGCAGCATCGCGCGCCAGGCGTAGGCCTTGACGAGGTAGGACGCCCACAGCGGCACCAGCACCGCGGCCACCAGCACGGCGCGCAGTCGTCGCGGTGCCACTCGCGCCATGAAGAACGCGAACGGCACCGCTATGACCATGCACAGGATCGTCACGAGCGCGGCGATCAGCAGCGTTCGCCCGATGATCCTCAGGTAGGTCGAGGTGAACAGCTCGGAGAAGTTCTCCGTGGTGAACGTCGTGACCACTTTGTTGGTGAAGGGGTCAGTGGTGAAGAACGCCGTCGCGAAGATCATCGCGAGCGCACCGAGGTAGGCCACGACCAGCCACGTCATCGGTGCGGCCAGCAGGCCGAACGGCGTTCTCCGCTGCCTCATCGCGCCCCCTCGTCGACGACCCTCGTGCCCGCGACCTGATCAGCCGCGGATCTCCGACCACTTCTTGGTCCACTCCGCGTAGTCGGTGCACTTCACGTCCTTGCGGCCGTCCAGGCACGCCGAGATCGGCGTGTTCCAGTAGTGCACCTTGGAGAAGTAGTCCTCGTCCTCGGCGTGGAAGGTGTCGCAGTGCTTGGGGTCGGCCGTCTCCTGGCAGGCGAGCCGGTTGCCCGGTGCCTCACCGAAGTACTCCGCGATCGCAGCATTGGTCTTCGGCGAGACCAGGTGGTCGACCAGCTTGTAGGCACAGGTCTTGTGCTTGCTCTTCGCTCCCACCATCCAGGTGTCGGACCAGCCCGTGGAGCCTTCCTTGGGCAGCACCGACTCGACCGGCGCCTTCTCGCCCTGCGCCAGGTTGGCGATCACCTGCCAGGTGGTCCCGACGACGCTGGAGCCGTTCTTGAAGGCCTGGATCTCCTTGAGGTAGTCGGCCCAGTACTCACCGACGTCGGCACTCTGCTTCTTGAGCAGCTCGACCGCCGCGTCGAGCTGCTTCTCGTCGAGGGCGTAGGGGTCCTTGATCTTCAGGTCGGGCTCGGTGGCCATCAGGTAGAGCGCCGCGTCGGCGATGTAGATCGGCGAGTCGTAGGCCGTGACCTTGCCGGAGTACTTCGAGGAGTCGTCGAAGACGGCCGCCCAGGAGTCGGGGGCCGGGCTGACCTTGTCGGTGCGATACATCAGCAGGTTGGCGCCCCGACCGTGCGGAACGCCGTACATCTGCCCGTCGACGGAGTTCCAGGGTTGGTCCTTGAGACTGTCGAAGATGTCCTTGTAGTTGGTGATCAGGTCGGTGTTCATCGGCTCGACGTCGCCCGCGGCGATCATCCGCAGGGTCGCGTCACCCGAGGCGGAGACCACGTCGTACTGGCCGGTGCGCATCAGCTGCACGGCCTCGTCGGAGGTGCCGAACGTCTTGATGGTGACGTCGCAGCCGGACTCCTTCTCGAAGTCGCTCACCCAGTCGACCGCGGGGTCGTTGCTGCCGTCCTCGACGTAGCCGGGCCACGCCAGCACGCTGACCTCTCCCTCCGGGGTCCCGAGCTTGTCGAGCGGCTTGAGATCGGGAACGGTGAAACCGCCCGCCGCCTTCTTCTCCGAGCCGCTGTCGGACCCACAGCCCGCCAGGGCCAGGGTGGCGCAGACGAGAGCCGCGCCGAGCTTCATGGTCGTTCTCACAGGGAACTCCTTTGTGCGGTGGATGAATCGTCGGTGTCGCTCGTGGTCGCGGGCTCGGTGTCGGGCACCTCGATGAGGTGCTCGGGGTGCCACCGCAGCTCCACGGGGTCGCCTCGGCGCAGCTCGTCGTGGCTGGCGCGGTGGCCGTTCTCCTCCAGTGCGATCAGCCGGCCACCACCGTCGAGGTCGACGACGAAGCGGGTGACCGGACCGGCGTAGACGACCTCGAAGACGGTGCCGGAGACGGAGCCCTCGCTCTCCTGACGCCCGCCACCGGGTGCGGCGATGGTGAGCTTCTCGGGCCGGATGCCGAAGGTGCCGCGGCGGCCCGTGGTCCGCTCCGCCTGCTCGCCGCGCAGCAGGTTGGAGGTCCCCACGAAGCCCGCGACGAAGGAGTTGGCCGGCTGCTCGTAGATCTCGCGCGCCGTGCCGACCTGCTCGATGTGGCCCTCGTTGAACACCGCGATCCGGTCGCTGAGGGTGAGCGCCTCGTCCTGGTCGTGGGTGACGAACAGGAAGGTGATCCCGACCGCGCGCTGGATCTCCTTGAGCTCGACCTGCATCTGCTCGCGCAGCTTGAGGTCGAGCGCGCCCAGCGGCTCGTCGAGGAGCAGCACCTTGGGCCGGTTGACCAGGGCGCGCGCGAGGGCGACGCGCTGGCGCTGCCCACCGGAGAGCTGGGTCGGGCGACGGTCACCGAGCGCGGAGAGCCGCACCTGCTCGAGGGCCTCCTGGGCACGCGCGCGCCGGTCGGCCTTGCCGACCTTCTTCACCAGCAGGCCGTACTCGACGTTCTGCTGGACGCTCATGTGCGGGAAGATCGCGTAGTCCTGGAAGACGGTGTTGACGTCCCGGGCGTACGGCGGACGGCCGGTCACGTCCTCGCCGGCGAGCTCGATGGTGCCGCTGGTGGGTTGCTCGAACCCGGCGATCATCCGCAGCACGGTCGTCTTGCCCGAGCCGGACGGACCCAGCATCGAGAAGAACTCGCCGGTCTGGATGCTCAGGTCGACGTCGTCGACGGCGACCACCGGTGGCCGTCCTCCGAACTCCTTGCGGAGCCCGGCCAGCCGGATGGCAGGCGCGGTCGCCCCGGGAGTCGGGTCGGTCGGTGCCGAGGTCATGTGCCTCCTTGCGGTCGCTGCTCGCCGCAGCCTCGTCGCAGAGCCGTGGGTCTGGCATCAAAACCTATGGCCCCATATGTTTTGACGGCAAGCCCCTTGTCCAGATCGTTGCCAGCGGGCTACACAACGGAAATCTCGTCGTGACACGGCGCGGAAGGGAGGTGGACGTGGCGGACCTCTCCCTGGGCATCGGCACCTATGCCGCCGTCTTCGCGCCGCTGGAGACCGCCGGCCGTGCGGAGGTGATCCGACGCCGGCTCTCCGACGCGATCAGCCTCGGTGTGCTGCCCGACGGGCTGCTGCTCCCCTCGGAGACCGAGCTGGCCGACCGTCTCGGGGTGGCCACCGTGACCGTGCGTGAGGCGCTGGGATCGCTGCGCACGGCCGGACTGATCCGGACGCGGCGCGGCCGCCGCGGCGGGTCGTTCGTGTGCTCGCCCGCGGACGGTGGACGCGCCGCCCTGCTCGACCGGCTGCGAGGGTTGGGGCAGGGCGAGCTGCGCGACCTCGGTGACCACTACGCCGCGGTCGGCGGGGCCTGCGCGGTGCTCGCCTCGCAGCGTGCCGACCCGGGCGACGTGTCCCGGCTCACGATGCTGGCGCCGGCCGTGCGCGACGGCCGGGTGGCCAGCGAGTGGCTGCGGGCCGAAGGCACCTTCCACCTCGAGCTCGCGGTCGCGGCACAGTCGGCCCGCCTCGCACGCGAGGAGATCATGCTGCAGGCGGAGATCGGTCCGCTGCTCTGGCTCGCGCACGCCCACGCGCACGCCCACGAGGACGCAGCCAGCTCGCACGAGCACCTGACCCGCGCCGTGGCCAGGGGAAACGGGGCCCGCGCGCGGACGCTGCTCGAGAACCACGTCCACCAGCTCGTGCGGGCGCTGCGCCCGTTGCACCATGAGGCCAGGAGGTCGCGATGAACGATCCGACGAGGACACTGGCCGAGGACGTGACGACCTTCTGCGAGCAGCGGTTCGCGGAGGTCGACGCCATCGCGCAGCTCGCCACGGGACCGTTGTCGGTCGCGGCGCCGCGTCGCTCCGGCCTCGCCATCGAGCGCCACTGCCGCAGGCTCCTCGCGTCGACCGACCCTCCCCTGGCGGGGGCCGGTGTCGTGGTCGCGCCGCACGTGCTGAGCGACGAGCCGTTCTGGCTCGAGTGGTGGCTGGCCGGCGCCGGCGCCTCCCCCGGCGGGGCGACCCGCCTGGCGGCCGACGTCAATCCCGACTCGGTGGCGTTCCGCGACTACACGACCCTGGCGTGGTTCGAGCAGCCTCAGCAGACCGGGGAGCGCTGCATCACCGGCCCCTACGTGGACTACCTGTGCACCGACCAGTACACCCTCACCTTCACCGCACCTCTCGTCGCCCACGAACGGTTCCTCGGCGTCGCCGGGGTGGACGTGCTCGCACGGTGGTTCGAGCAGCACCTGTTCGTGCTCGTCGACGAGCGCGGCGACCTCGACGAGGACTGTGTCGTGGTCAACCACGCCGGTCGCGTGGTGGCCTGCCCGGCAGGCACCTGGGTCACGGGCGACCTGATCCGCGAGCTCGCCGCCGACCAGGGACCGGCCGCCGGCTGGCAGGTCACGGAGTGTCCGGGGACGTCGTTCGTGGTCGGCCGGAAGCGGAGCGACTAGCCGAAGATCTCGGTCGGCCGCGCGTTGTAGAGCCGCAGGTTGGCCATCGGGACGTCGCCGTCGGGGCCACCGTCGAAGTAGGACACGACCGACACCGAGGCGGGTGCGAGCTCCATCCGGTAGACCGCGTCGAGCGGGGCGCCGAGCGCGTCCGCGATCAGGGTCTTGATCGGTGTCACGTGGCTGACCACGACCACGGTCTGGCCGGCGTACGACTCCAGGATGCGGTCGCGTCCCTCGAGCACGCGCTGCTCCACAGCCCGGAACGACTCGCCCCCGTGGGGCGCGGACTCGAGGTCGCCGAGCCAGGAGCCGAGCTCGTCGGGCCACTTCTCGTGGACCTCGGTGAAGCTCATGCCGTCCCAGGTGCCGAACTCCATCTCGGCGACGGCGTGCTCCTCCTCGATCGCGAGGTCGAAGAACTCGGCGAGGATCTCGGCGGTCTGGCGCGTACGACGGACCGGCGAGCTGACCAGCGCGTCGAACGTGCCCGAGAGCGGAGCCAGCCACTCCCCCGTCGCCCGGGCCTGCTCGCGGCCCTCGTCGTTCAGCGGCGGGTTGCTGCTGGCCAGGCCACCGGAGAAGAGCTTGCCCGTGGTCGCGTCGGTGACGCCGTGCCGGACCAGGAGCAGGGTGGTCGGCTTGTCGTGGGAGCGACCCCAGCCGCGCACCGGCTTCCCAGCCGGTGGTGCCGTGACTGTTCCCGGCGCCCCCTCCTCGACCGCCGAGGCCCCCGTCGCCGTCGCCGTCGCCGTCGCCGTCGAGGAGCCGTCAAGCATCCCGCTGGCGTCCCGCAGCCCGTCGAGTGCCTCGTTGGCGAGCCGGTCGGCGTGGACGTTCTCCGCGCGCGGCACCCAGGTGTAGGAGGTTCCCTTCGGGGCGAGCCGTTTGGCCTCGACGGCCAGGGGCTTCATCGAGGGGTGCTTGATCTTCCAGTTGCCGCTCATCTGCTCGACGACCAGCTTGGAGTCCATCCGGACCTCGACCTCGGCCTCCGGCGCGTGCTCGGCAGCCAGCTCGAGCCCGGCGATCAGGCCGCGGTACTCGGCGACGTTGTTGGTGGCCGTGCCGATCGTCTCGCCGCGCTCGGCGATCACCTCGCCGGTCTCCGCGTCCTTGAGCAGGGCGCCGTAGGCCGCCGGTCCG
Organism: uncultured Actinomycetota bacterium; assembly: GCA_963843075.1. Taxonomy (GTDB): domain Bacteria; phylum Actinomycetota; class Actinomycetes; order Propionibacteriales; family Nocardioidaceae; genus Marmoricola. Next base: position 558,249 of record CAWJJD010000002.1, read on the forward strand.
GGATTGCCCCGCGATCCTCCGTCGGCCTCGACGATGACCGAGCGGCGCTCCTGGCTCAAATCCCGGACTCCCCGGTGCGCACCAGGATCCGGTTGCACTCCTCGCAGCGCACCACCTCCTCGGACGGCTTCTTCGCGATGATGCCGAGGTCCGAGGCGTTCAGCGTGAGCCGGCATCCCTCGCACTCGCGGCGTCGCAGGGCCGCCGCGCCGACCCCGCCCTTCTGGGCCCGCAGCTTCTCGTAGAGCGCCATCAGGTCCTCCGGCATCCCGGAGGCCGCGACGCTGCGCTCCTTCCTGACCTCGGCGAGCTGAGCCTCGAGGTCCCGCGACGACGACTCGTAGGCCGACTGCAGGGCCTCGATCTCGGTGTCGAGCTCGGCCATGTCGGCGGTGTAGCGCTCCACCGCCTGCTGGGCCTCCTCGAGCCGCTCCATGACCTCGAGCTCGACCTCCTCGAGGTCGTTGATGCGGCGGTGCAGCGACTGGAGCTCGCCGAGCATCCGCTCGAGCGCCTTCGGGTCCTTGACCTGACCGGCGTCGATCATCCCCTGGTCCCGGGTCCGGCGGGTCTTGACCTGTTCGACGTCGGCGTCGGCACGCCTCTGCTCGCCCGAGAGGTCGTCGACCTGCACCCGGAGGTCGCGCAGGGCGTTGTCCAGGGTCTTGCGACGAGCCTTGAGCTCGCGCAGCTGGACCACCTCCGGAATGGAGCCCAGGTGGTGGGTGAGCGTGTCGATCCTGGAATCGAGCTCCTGGACGTCGAGCAGCTTGAGCTGGACGAACGGGTCGGCTAGCAGAGCGATCTCCTGTTGCTGGGTGCAGCTTTCAGGACCGGAAGGTCCACGGGTCTGTGTTGGTGGCGCTGACGCGCACCTCCACCGTATCGCCCAGCGCCGCGAGGAGCCGATCCCGGAGCACCGGCAGCCAGGTGCTCTCGGCCGCCCAGTGGGCGACGTCGACCAGAGCCGGCGTCCCGTGCTCGCGCAGCTCCGAGGCCGGATGGTGCCGCAGGTCGGAAGTCACGTAGACGTCCACCCCCGCCGAGCGAGCCCGGTCGAGCAGGAAGTCGCCGGCCCCGCCGCAGAGTCCGACCCGCCGCACGAGCAGGTCGGGGTCACCGGCCACCCGGACGCCGTGGGCGGTCGGTGGCAGGACGTCGGCGACGTGCGCGGCGAACTCGCGCAGCGTCATCGCCGACCGAAGTCGACCGACCCGCCCCGAGCCACGATCGGGCTCGTCGAGCTCGGCCAGCTCGATCACGTCGTACGCCGGCTCCTCGTAGGGATGAGCAGTCCGCATCGCCGCCAGCACCGTCTCGCGCAGGGAGCGAGCGCAGACCGCCTCGATGCGCACCTCCTCGACCACCTCGGCGCGACCGACCTCGCCGATCGCGGGCTGCGCACCCTCGAGCGGCCTGAACCGACCCTCACCAGTGGTGCTGAACGACGCCTGGTCGTAGTCACCGATCCGGCCGGCACCCGCGTCCGCCAGCGCAGCCCTGACCTGGTCGGCCGTGTCGACCGGCGTGAAGACCACGATGTTGTCCAGCGCCGGAGCCGGGTCTGCCTCGAGGGGCCGCACGTCCTCGAGCCCGAGTGCCAGCGCGAGCGACTCGGAGACGCCCCCGGCGGGACTGTCGGCGTTGGTGTGCGCGGTGAAGAGGGCACAGCCGTTGGTCACGAGCCGGTGGGCCAGGCGACCCTTCGGGTCGGTGGCACCGAAGCCGTGCACTCCCTTGAGGAACAGCGGGTGGTGGGTGATCAGCAGGTCGGCGTCCTCGAGCACGGCCTCGTCGCCCACGGCAGCGACCGGGTCGACGGCGAGCAGGATCCGGTGCACGTCGACCGCCGGGTCGCCCAGCACCAGCCCGACCGCGTCCCAGTCGTCCGCGTGGCCCGGCGGGAACCAGTCGTCGAGCAGCGCGGTGACCTCACCCAGTGTCGGCACGGGGGCTACCGGGACTCGAGCGCGAGACGGCCGCTGAGGACGAGGAAGCAGGCCGCGAACACCTTCCGCAGCCGCGTCAGCAGCTGCGGCCGGCTGAGCACGCGCTCCCGGGTGGCAGCGGCGAGCAGTCCGTAGCCGACGAAGGTCAGGAAGGTCATCGCCATGAAGACGGCGCTCAGGGCGACCATGTGCAACAGCGAGCGGGACGTGCCGGCGGGCACGAACTGCGGCAGGAACGCGAAGAAGAAGATCGTCAGCTTGGGGTTGAGCAGGTTGAGCGTGATGCCGGAGGCGATGACCTGGCGCACGGTGCGGTGGTGCTCTCCCCGCTCGACGGACAGCGCGCCCGTGTCGCGCCAGGTCGCCCAGGCCAGGTAGACGAGGTAGGCGACGCCGGCGTACTTCACCACGGCGAACGCCACGCCGCTCGCATGCAGGAGGGCAGCGAGACCGGTGATGGCCGCGACCGCGTGGGGCACGACGCCGAGCGTGCAGGCGAAGGCGGCCAGGACTCCGGCGCGGGCTCCCCGGGTGAGGCCGGCCGCGATCGAGTAGAGCGCGCCGGTGCCCGGGCTGACACAGATGACGAGGGACGTCAGCAGGAAGGTGAGGCTCACTCGCGTGACCCTAGGGCCTCGCGCACGATCGTGTCGTGGTCGAAGGCCAGGACGTCGCCGTCGAGGAGCTCCTCGACTGGCAGCCAGCGGGCGTCGTCGGCGTCGGACCCACCCTTCGGCTCGGTCGCCTCGTCGAGCTCGACGAGGTGGGCGACGCTGATGGTGCGGCCGCGTGGGTCGCGCCCGGGCTCGCCGTAGGCCCGGAGCTGGCGGAGGTCCTCGGGCCGCAGCTCGATCCCGGTCTCCTCCTGCAGCTCCCGGGCGGCCCCGGGCGCGAGGTCCTCGTCGACCTCGAGGTAGCCGCCCGGCAGGGCCCACTGGCCCTCGAACGGCGGGTTGCCCCGGCGTACGACGAGCAGGTGCGGCCGCCCGCCGACCGGGGCCAGCGCGACGACGTCGACGGTGACGTCGATCCGGGGGTAGTCCTCCGACGCCATCGTCAGTTGACCTGTCGCTCCCGGCCCTCCCAGTACTGCTGGCGCAGCTTGAACTTCTGCAGCTTCCCGGTCGCCGTGCGGGCCAGCACCTCGCGGAACTCCACCGACGAGGGCGCCTTGAAGCGGGCCACCTTGGACTTGCAGTAGTCGATCAGCTCCTGCTCGGTGAGCTCCGAGCCCTCCGTCTTGACCACGAGCGCCTTGATCGTCTCGCCCCACTTCTCGCTCGGGACGCCGATCACGGCCACCTCGGCGACGTCGGGATGGGAGAAGATCACGTCCTCCACCTCGATCGACGAGACGTTCTCACCGCCGGTGATGATCACGTCCTTCTTGCGGTCCTGGATGGTCAGGTAGCCGTCGTCACCGATCGCACCGCCGTCGCCGGTGTGGAACCAGCCGTCGTCCAGCGCCGCCTCGGTCTCCTCCGGCTGCTCCCAGTAGCCCTCGAGCACGACGTTGGAGCGGGCGAGGACCTCGTCGGAGTCGGAGATCTTCAAGGTCACCCCGAGGGCCGGCTGCCCCGCACGCACGAGCTTGGCCGCCCGGTCCTCACCGGAGAGGTCGTCCCACTCCTGGCGGGAGCGGTTGATCGTCAGCAGCGGTGAGGTCTCGGTGAGCCCGTAGATCTGGATGAACTCCCAGCCGAGCTCCGCCTCGACGCGCGCGACCGTCCTGGTGGGGGGCGGGGCGCCGGCGACGATGATGCGCACCTTGTCGCGGCCGGGGATCTCCCCGTCCCAGGTCTCGGCGGCCTCGAGCACGGACGCCACGACCGCGGGCGCGGCGCACATGACCGTGACGCCGTGCTCCTGCACCCGGCGCAGGATCTCGGCTCCGTCGATCTTGCGGATCACGACCTGCTTGACCCCGAGCCCGGTCATGGCGAAGGGCATGCCCCAGCCGTTGGCGTGGAACATCGGCAGCGTGTGCAGGTAGACGTCCCGGTCGGTCACACCGGCGTGGAGGGCGAAGGTCAGCGCGTTGGTCCAGATGTTGCGGTGCGTGATCTGGACACCCTTGGGCCGGGCCGTGGTGCCGGAGGTGTAGTTGATCGTCGCGGTGGCGTTCTCCTCGCGCTCCCACGGCTCGGGCTCGGTGCCCTCGAGCGCTCCGCCATTGAGGTACATGTCCTCGTCGTTGCCGATGACGAACTTGTGCTCGCACTCGACGCCCGCGAGGGCCTCCTCGAGCTCGGGGTCGATGTAGAGGACCCGCGCGCCGGAGTGCTCGACGATGTAGGCGACCTCGTCGGCGGAGAGACGGAAGTTGATCGGCACCAGCACGCGCCCGTGCCCGGTGACACCGAAGAACGCGGTGTAGAGGCGGGCGCTGTTGTGCGAGACGTAGGCGACCCGGTCACCGAACCCGATCCCGAGCTCGTCGAGCTTGGCCGCCTGGGCACGCGCCAGCTCACCCACGCGCGCATAGGTCACCTCGCCCAGTGAGACGGCTGGCTGGTCCGGCTCGTCGACGATGCCGATGCGCTCGGCGTACACCGCCAGGGCTCGGTCGAGGAAGTCGGCGGCAGAGAACGGGACGATCACGGGTGTGGCTCCCCTCACAGTCGGTTTCGTTCACCCTAGCCACGCCGGTGGGTCACCGGAACTCGGTGTGCCTCCGGCCCGTGGTCACGACCCGTCGAAGTCGCCCTGCCTGCTGCGGACCAGGCGCTCCTCGGCTCGCTCCAGCCAGGCCATCGCCGGCTTGGCGAGCACGCCGTGCACGAGCACCGACACGGCGATGGTGAACGCCACCGTGGACCACAGCCAGCGCACGTCCTCGAACGCGTGGGCGCTCGCGTAGGCCAGGTAGAACAGCGACCCCACTCCCCGGACCCCGAAGAACGCGGTGACGAGCCGCTCCCGCTTGCCCATGCCGTGACCCCGCCTCGCGAACGGCATCAGGCTGAGCAGGCCGCTGATCGGGCGCAGCACCAGGACGAGCGCGATCCCGACGCAGACGCCCCGCCAGTCCAGCGCGTCGAGCAGCCCGCGGGTCATGGCGATGCCCAGGCACAGGAGCACCAGCAAGGTGAGCAACCGTTCGAGTCGCTCGACGACCCCGTGCATCTCCTGCTGGTAGTCATGGCTGCGCTCGGAGTTGCGCACGGCCATGCCGCAGGTGAACACCGCGATGAACCCGTAGCCACCGACCAGCTCGGCCGCGCCGAACGAGGTGGCCAGCGCAGCGAGGGCGAGCAACGGCTCCCCCTGCTCGGCGAGCCGCAGCGACACCCTGCGCGCCCGGAAGGCCAGCTTGGCCAGCAGCCACCCCACGAATGCGCCGACCAGGAACCCGACGACCACCTTGCCGAGGGCCTCCCAGGCGAACCACTCCACGAACCAGGACGACGGGTCGCCCTTCTCGAGCAGGAAGATCGCGGCGTAGACGAACGGGAACGCGAGACCGTCGTTCAGACCGGCCTCGGAGGTCAGGGCGAAGCGCACCTCGTGCCGCTCGTCGCTCTCGTCCGCGTTCTGGGTGGCCACGTCGGGGCCGCCGACCTGGACGTCCCCGGCGAGCACGGGGTCGGTCGGTGCCAGCACCGCACCGAGCAGCAGCGCCGTCGCGGGTGCCAGGCCGAGGCCCCACCACCCCAGGAACCACACGCCCAGGATGGTGAGGGGCATGGCCGCGAACAGCAACCGCCACGTCGCCGACCAGCGACGCCAGTCGCCGGGTCGGCGCAGCCGCAGCGGTCGGTCGAGCGCGAGCCCGACGCCCATCAGCGCCAGCAGCACGGCGAACTGGGTCACCTGCTCGACCAGCACCCGGTTGGTCACCGGGTCGAGCAGACCCTCGTCACCCACCGGCAGCAACCCCATGGCCATGCCGGCGGCGAGCAGCACGATGGGTGGCGACAGCGCGAACCGGCTGAGCACCGACGGCAGCACGGCCGCCAGCAAGATGGCCAGGCCAGCCACGAGATAGAGCGCGCTGGACACGGTCTCTCTCCTGCAACTGTTCGAGCGATCGATCGAGCCCGTGGTTTGGACCGGAACTGGTGGGCGCAGCAGGGATCGAACCTGCGACCACCTCGTTGTAAGCGAGGTGCTCTACCGCTGAGCTATACGCCCCAGTGACGCAGTGGCGACCCCAGACATTTCGGGCCGCGGACAGACTACGGGAGGCGGACTTTCCGTGCCCCAAGAGTCCGGAATTGCGAGCTCGCGGGAGCCTGGAAATGCGAAGTCGCGCCGCTGGCGTCTCGGGTCACCAGCGGCGCGACAACCAAAGAGTGCCGCACCGGAGACCGCCTTCCAAGTCATTGCGGAAAAATAGTCTGGAATGACTAGACCAGGTCGGCGAGAGCCTTGGCGTGGGCGCCGAGGTCGCGGCTCTCCCCGGTCGCGTTGTGCACCGACCAACCGACAATTCCGTCGCGGTCGATGGCGTAGGACGAGCGCTTCGGTCCACCCGAGATCTCGTCGAAGACGCCGTAGGCCTTGGCGGTCACGCCGTGGGGCCAGAAGTCGCTGAGCAGAGGGAAGAAGATGCCGTCCCGGTCGGCCACGGCGCGCTGGGTGTACATCGGGTCGCAGCTCAACGCGATCAACGTCGAGTGATCGGTCTCGAACTCCCCGAGCCGGTCGCGGAGGCCGGTCAGCTCGCCGGTGCACACCCCGCTGAGCGCGAACGGGTAGAAGACGATCAGGGCGGCCTTGCCCCTGGCGTAGGACGACAGGGTGATCTCCTGGCCGTGCTGGTCCCTGAGGGTGAAGTCCGGGGCCTTGTCCCCGATCGCCAAGGTCATGGCGCCATGGTGCCAGTCGCCCCGGACCGGCTCGCCATCAGTCCCCCGAATCCGAGTCGCCCGGGTCCGAGTCGGTGTCCGGGTCGGTGCCCGGGTCGGTGTCCGGGTCCTTGTCCCCGTCGCCCGGGTTGCCTTCCTCGTCGTACTCCTTGAGGTCCTTCTTGAGCACCTTGCCGGTCGCGTTGCGCGGCAGCTCGTCGAGGAAGACGATCTCGCGCGGCACCTTGTAGCGGGCGAGGTTGTCCTTGACGTGCTTCTTCAGGCTGTCCCTGAGCTCATCCTCCTCGACGTCGCCGTCCCTGACCACGAACGCGCGCAGGCGCTTGCCGTAGTCGTCGTCGTCGACGCCGATCGCGGCGACGTCCTGGACGTTCTCGTGGCGCTGGAGGCAGTCCTCGACCTCCTTGGGGAAGACGTTCTCCCCGCCGGAGACGATCATCTCGTCGTCGCGGCCCTCGACGAAGAGCCGACCGTGCTCGTCGAGCTTGCCGACGTCGCCGCTCGACATCAGGCCGTCGATCATCTCCTTGCTCTCGGCCTCGTCGCCGGTGTAGCCGCCGAAGAGCATCGTGTTGCCGACGAAGATCCGCCCGGACTCCCCGTCCTCGGCTGGCTTGCCGTCGTTGTCGTAGATGCGGACGACGGTGTTGTACGGCGCCTTGCCGGCCGTCCCCGGGGCCGCGCGCATGTCCTGGGGCTGGGCGATCGTGGCCCAGGCGACCTCGGTCGAGCCGTAGGTGTTGTAGAGGTTGTCGCCGAACGCGTCCATCCAGTCGGTGGCCAGGTCGCCCGGCAGGGCGGAGCCCGAGGCGGCCACGACACGCAGCTTGGACCAGTCACCGGAGCGCTCGTCCTCGGAGAGCTTCATGATCCGCTGCATCATCACCGGGATGACGATCAGCGCGTCCACGTCGTGCTCCTGGATCGTCTCGAGACACTCTGCGGGGTCGAACTTGCGCCGCAGCACGATCTTCGACCCGAGCAGCATCGCCATGTTGAGGTGTGCCCATCCCCAGGTGTGGAACAGCGGCGCGACGATGTAGGTGGTGCCACCCACCTTGAACGGCATCTTCGAGAGCAGCGCGACCGCGCCGTCGATGCCGGACTCGCCTCGGGGCGCACCCTTCGGCGTGCCCGTGGTCCCCGAGGTGAGGATCACCGGACGCGTGGTGTGCTCGGGCACCGGGTGCCTGTCGGTGGAGCCCTTCTCGATCAGCTCCTCGACGAGGGGTACGTCGCCGACCTCACCGTCGTGCCAGGCGATCACCTTCGGGAGGTCGACGCCCGAGGTGTCGATCAGCTCGCTGAACTCCTCGTCGAAGACGATGGCGGCCGGCTTCTCGCGCTGGCAGACCTCACCGAGCTGCTTCCCGGAGAAGGCGGTGTTCAGGTAGAGGATGTCCGCACCGAGCTTCGACAGGGCCGTCGAGACGTCCAGGAAGTAGCGGTGGTTGCGGCACAGGAGAGCCACGCTGTCGCCCTCGTCGACACCGAGGTCCTTCAGCGCGTGGGCCAGTCGAGTCGACCGCTCGTCGATCTCGCCCCAGGTGAGCTCCCCGAGCTCGTCGACCAGTCCCACGTCCTTCGGGGCGCGGATCGCGAGGGCTCCGACACCGCCGGCGAAGCCGATGCCCCAGTCGAAGATCGTCTTGCCGATGCCCGCGAGCGTGCGGGGCCCGTAGGGGCGGATCACGCCCGAGGTGGTCATCACCTTCATCATCCGGGCATGACGAAGCGCTTGTTGGCCGAGCTGCTGGAACATCGGGCGGGAGCCTCCTGTGCTGTTGGGTTCAGCGGTTCTTGGGGGCGACCAGCCTGGTCGCCGTCCATTCCTTACCCACAGCAACGGTCGTCGTCGTCGAAAGTCCCGCTATCGGCGCAGCTTCTGCGACATCGGCGGCATCCACGGCGCCGGGTCGGCCCACCTTCGGGGTGAGCAGCCAGATCGCCCCACCGCCGACGAGGTCGGCCAGGGAGTCCATCAGGGCGTCGGCCAGGTCTCCGTCGTCGTTGCGCCACCAGAGCACCACGAGGTCCACGACATCACCGTGGTCACCGTCCACCATGTCGGAGTCGATGGCGTTCTCGATCATCTCGCGGACGGAGTCGTCGACGTCCTCGTCCCAGCCGAGCTCCTGGACGACCAGTCCGGGCTTCAGGCCCAACCGGTCCCCCAGCTGGACGTCCGCGCCGCCTGTCGGGCTCAACTGTCTGCCTCCAATGATGTTTGTTCAACGTGTGCTCGCCCGTGGTCAAACCAGGGTCCAGTGGAAGGTAGTCCACTGGACTTCGCGACGGGACGCAACCCCACGCGCGTCGTGTCCAGCATCCGGGGCCGCTCGACCGCGTACTCGCCGGTAAATTTCCTGCGCTTCCCAGAAGTGACACGATTGAGAGGTGAGCGACTCCGACAAGACCACCACCGGGCCATCCGCGGCGACCCCGCGCACGTCCGTGATCCACGAGGGACTGCCGACCCAGCTGCCCGACATCGACCCCGACGAGACCCAGGACTGGCTGGCGTCCTTCGACGCGCTGGTCAAGGACCGGGGTCGTGACCGGGCCCGCTACCTGATGCTCCGCCTGCTCGAACGAGCGCGCGAGCAGGCCGTCGGCGTGCCGGCGCTGCGCAGCACCGACTACATCAACACCATCCCTCCCGAGCGCGAGCCGTGGTTCCCGGGCGACGAGGAGGTCGAGCGCCGGATCAGGGCGTTCATCCGCTGGAACGCGGCGGTGATGGTCTCCGACGCCAACCGCCCCGGTCTGGAGGTGGGCGGTCACATCGCGACCTACCAGTCGGCGGCCAGCCTCTACGAGGTCGGCTTCAACCACTTCTTCCGCGGCAAGGACCACCCGGGCGGCGGCGACCAGGTCTACATCCAGGGCCACGGCTCCCCGGGCATCTACGCCCGCGCCTACCTCGAGGGCAGGCTCACCGAGGAGCAGCTGATGCACTTCCGGCAGGAGGTGCAGCACGGCGTCGGCAAGGGGCTCCCGTCGTACCCCCACCCGAGGCTGATGCCGGAGTTCTGGGAGTTCCCGACCGTCTCCATGGGCCTGACCGCGATCAACTCGATCTATCAGGCCAGGTTCAACCGCTACCTGGCCAACCGTGGCATCAAGGACACCTCCCAGCAGCACGTGTGGGCCTTCCTCGGTGACGGCGAGATGGCCGAGCCGGAGTCCCTGGGCGCGCTCCGGGTCGCCGCGCGCGAGGAGCTCGACAACCTCACCTGGGTCATCAACTGCAACCTGCAGCAGCTCGACGGGCCGGTCACCGGCAACGGCAAGATCATCCAGGAGCTCGAGGCCAACTTCCGTGGCGCCGGCTGGAACGTGATCAAGGTGATCTGGGGCCGCGAGTGGGACGAGCTGCTCGCCCGCGACGTCGACGGCGTCCTGGTCAACCAGATGAACAGCACCCCCGACGGGGCGTTCCAGACCTACTCGGTCGAGGACGGCGCCTACAACCGCGAGCACTTCTTCGGCGCTGACCCGCGGCTGCGCAAGATGGTCGAGCACATGAGCGACCGGCAGATCGAGAAGCTGCCGCGCGGTGGCCACGACTACCGCAAGGTCTACGCCGCCTTCGACGCCGCCAGCAAGCACGTCGGCCAGCCGACCGTGATCCTCGCGCACACCATCAAGGGATGGACGATCGAGGCCCTCGAGGGCAAGAACGCCACCCACCAGATGAAGAAGCTGAAGAAGGACGACCTCAAGAAGTTCCGCGACCGGCTCTACCTGCCGATGAGCGACCGCGACATCGACGAGGCCTATGACAACACCGGCGCCGCGCCCTTCTTCCACCCGGGCAAGGACTCCCCCGAGATGGAGTACATGATGGAGCGGCGCCGCCAGCTCGGCGGGTCGCTGCCGCGGCGCGTGGTCCGGGCCAAGCCGCTCAAGGTGCCCGGCGACGAGATGTACGCCGAGCTCAAGCAGGGTTCGGGCAAGGCGAAGATCGCGACCACCATGGCCGTCGTACGCCAGCTGCGCGACTGGATGAAGGACAAGGAGATCGGCCAGCGCATCGTGCCGATCGCCCCCGACGAGTACCGCACCTTCGGGATGGACTCGATGTTCCCGAGCGCCAAGGTCTACAACCCGGGCGGCCAGCGCTACGAGTCCGTCGACCGCAAGCTGCTGCTGAAGTGGCGCGAGGACAAGGCCGGCCAGCTGCTCCACGAGGGCATCTCCGAGGCGGGTGCGATGGCATCCGCAACAGCCGCCGGGTCGTCGTACTCCACCCACGGCGAGGTGATGATCCCGTTCTACATCTTCTACTCGATGTTCGGGTTCCAGCGCACCGGCGACTCCATCTGGGCGATGGCCGACCAGCTCGCCCGCGGATTCCTGATCGGCGCCACTGCCGGCCGCACCACGCTGACCGGTGAGGGCCTCCAGCACGCCGACGGCCACTCGCCGCTGCTGGCGGCGACCAACCCGGCGGTCGTGCACTACGACCCGGCGTTCGCCCACGAGGTCGCCCACATCATGCAGGACGGCCTGCGGCGGATGTACACCGTGACCGAGGAGCACCCCGAGGGTGAGAACGTCATCTTCTACATCACCGTCTACAACGAGCCGATCTTGATGCCGAAGGAGCCCGAGGACCTCGACGTGGACGCCCTGCTCAAGGGCATCTACCACTTCGCGGACGCACCCGAGGTCTCCGGCGGCGACTCTTCTGGGGACTCGGCTCCCCGGGTCCAGCTGCTGGCCTCCGGTGTGGGCTTCCCCTGGATCCAGAAGGCGCAGGAGCTGCTCGCGGAGGACTGGGGCGTCGCTGCCGACCTGTGGTCGGTGACGTCGTGGAACGAGCTGGCCCGTGACGGTGTCGAGGCCGAGAAGTGGACGCTGAACCACCCCGACGAGGACGCCAAGGTTCCCTTCGTGACCACGGCGTTGGCCGACGCGAAGGGCCCGATCGTCGCGGTGAGCGACTACATGCGCGCCGTACCCATGCAGATCGCGCACTGGGTCCCGGGCGACTACCACGTCCTCGGCACCGACGGCTTCGGCTTCGCCGACACCCGTCCGGCGGCGCGACGCTTCTTCCAGGTCGACGCCGAGAGCGTCGTGGTCGCGACCCTGCGGGCCCTCGCCGAGCGTGGCGAGGTCAAGCCCGAGCTGGCTGCCGAGGCGTTCACCAAGTACCGCATCGACGACCCGACCGCCGTCGCCGACGTCAAGCAGGAAGGCGGCGACGCCTAGTGACGCCCTGGGCCCGAGCGGCCCGCCGTGGCGCCGTACCCATCGTGCTGGGCGTCGTCTGCCTGGTGGCCTCGATCCCTGCGATCGAGGACCTCGACCCCCTGCTCAAGGGCCTCGGCGTCATCCTGCTCGTCCTCGGCCTGGTCATCATCCTCGCCACGGCACGCACCCTGACCGCCGACCAGAAGCGGGTCGGGCCGCGGGTCTGAGGGGGGCGGTGTCGGCAGCGGCGGTTTGGCCGGGCGCCCGGCCAAACCTCCAGTGGAGAGGTGAAACTTCACGCCTCCACTGGAGGTTTCACCCATCCGGTGCCCATCACAGGTGGATGGGTCCGCCTTCGAGAACCGAGATGATGTAGCGGATCGTCGCAGCGGGTCGCTCCAGGTCTGCCCAGGTCAGGCGGATGCAGCGCCAGCCGGTGAGCCGGCAGATCTGCTCCTCGCGCTTCTTCTCGCGGAGCACGGCATCGGTGACGTCCTCGCCTTCCTTCAGGAACTTCCGGTACTTCACCTTGCCGTCGAACTCGAGGAAGACCCCCAGCTCGGGCCAGGCGAAGTCCACCCGCCACAGCACGTTTCCGTAGGCGTCGCGGATCTCGTAGTTGGGCACCGGGGCGGGCTTTCCAGTGCCGATCAGCATCACCGCGCACCGGCTCTCGGCCAGCGACTCGCGCCGGCCGTCGGCGAAGTTGATGACGAGATCCGTGCCGAGTGTGTTGGACCAACGCGCCATGTCCCTCGCGCTCGTGCGCAACTGGTCCTTCGACGTCTGCCCCGTCCGCAAGAAGTGGTCCATCGCGGGCAGAGCATGCTCCAGATCCGTGAGCGTCGTGAGGTCGAGCGCCGTACGCGTCGGCGACGTGACCTTGATTCCCTCGACCAGCACCACGTCACGCTTCCGCAAGCGTCCCCGGTGCTGGACGACGCCGACCTCGCGCCGGCCGGCCTTCCGGTCGGTGCGCGTGAGGTGGACCTCCAGAAGGGACAGGTCCCACAGTGGTGCACCGTGAATGACCGCCGCGGACACGTGCGACAGCGCCACCTCGGTGCGCGCGAACTCATAGGCCAACCTGCTCAACAGCAGGTGTCGAGCCTCGCGAGTCCGTGCCTCCCACATTTCTCTGGAGGCGTAGGCCCCGTGTCTGATCCGGACGAGCTGACCAGCGCGGCATGCACGTCTCAGGTCGGTGTCCGTGCCTCCAGCCATGATCACGTCGCGCCGCAGGACGATGCCGTCCACGTCGGCCAGGAATGCCAAGTTGTCCATAGGCGGACCATGCGGGTCTTTCCGCCGAGGTGCACGGGCCGCGTTGCCGCCTGTGGAGAACCAGCTGCCGACCCGGTCATGTGGACGCGAGGTGGTCGCTGACACGTGACCGGAGGGCCGAACCTTGCAGTGGAGGGGTGATGTTTCAACCCTCCAGTAACAGTTTGGCCGGGCGCCCGGCCAAACTGCAGCAGCAGCGAGCCCCAGCCCTACGCCCCTCGGCGCCGCGGGAGCCGCGCGACGGGGGCCATCGGGCTGTCGCCCGCCTCGGCGCGGTTGGTCGGCTCGGTGGGGCCGTTGCGGAGCAGCTGGCGCCACCGACCGCGGTGGTACGACGCGGGAGTGGTCGCCTTGATGAAGCTCTGCACGATCTTCACGAAGCGGTCGGGGTGGTCCTTGTGGGGGAAGTGGCCGCTGTTCGGCAGCACCTCGACGACGGCGCCCGGGGCGATGCGGGCGGCGTTCTCGGCGTGCTTGACCGGGATCACGGCGTCGTCGCTCCCCCAGACGACCAGCATCGGCATCGCCTGGGTGAGGTAGGCCCGGTCGACCATCGTCACGATCTGGCCCTTCATGTCCACCACGGCACGGACCACGTGGCGGATCGCCGCTCGGGCGTGGGGGTCCTTGAACGACTCATAGATCTCGGCGACCTCACCGAGGTCGCGCGCGGCCGTCACGTGGGACCGCGACAGGGCTCGCAGTCCCGCCTTGCCTGCGTGGCGGATGCCCGGGAGCGTCGCGAGACCCATCGCCTGGTGGAAGCCGGGCAGCGTGACGGCGCGGATGAACGGCGACACCTCGGGGCCCAGGCCACCGGGGGCGACCAGGATCATCCGTTCGGTGCGCTCGGGGAACTGGTAGGCGAACTGCATCGCGATGCCGCCGCCGAAGCTGTGCCCGACGACGGTCACCTTGTCGATGTTGAGCACGGTCAGGAGGTCGCGCATGCCGTTGGCGTAGCCACCGACGGAGTAGTCCGCGCGCGGCTTGGCACTGACTCCGTGACCCAGCAGGTCCGGGGCGATGACCGTGTAGTGCCGGGCCAGCTCGTGGATCACCGGCAGCCAGGTGGTGTGGTCACAGCCCAGACCGTGGAGGAGCAGCAACGCAGGACCTTCGCCCACCTTGACGAACGCACGCTCGTGTCCGTGGATCGTGAGGCGTTGGAGCTCAACGGACGTGCCTCGGACATGCTCCACGCGATCTCCTCGAGCCGGGTTCTGGGGCACCTTTGACACCAGTCAACCAGAACTGGTTCCACTTTCCACGACCCGGCGCCGACATGTGGTCACCCGGGGGCCTGAGATCGCGAACTCCCCGCTGCCATGGGGCTGTTGGGGGCGCTGGGGCTAGCCTGAGCCCATGTCAGTGCAGGCCGACGGGACCGCCACGAGCTCCTTCGACGTGCTCGGAGAGCTCGCCGAGATCGTCCATCTGGTGACCGGCCGGCCGGTCGACGACGTACGCCTGGAGCGCACGTTCGTCGACGAGCTGCGCATCGACTCACTGGCCATGGTCGAGATCCTCGAGGGGGCGGCCCGACACTTCGGGGTGCGGATCGAGGACGAGGACGCGAAGCACTTCGTGCGCGTGCAGGATCTTGTTCAGTACGTCGCAGCCCGGCTGGCCGCCTGACGGACCCGTTCAGACGACCTTGTGCAGCCAGCGCACCGGGACACCGTCGCCTGCGTGCCGGAAGGTCTCGAGCTCGTCGTCCCACGGCTTGCCGAGCAGCTTGTCGATCTCGATCGGGAGCGTGGTCTCCCCCAGGGCTGCCTTCACGACGGCGGCCTTGAGCCGGTCCTCGGGGATCATGATGTCGCCGTGCAGGCCGGTGACCGCGTGGAAGACGCCGAGGTCGGGCGTGGAGGCGAAGCGCGCACCCTCGGTGCTGGTGGTGCCCTCCTCGGTGACCTCGAAGCGCAGCTGGTCCCAGCCCCGCAGGGCGGAGGTGATGGCGGCGGCGGTGCCGGGGTCGGCCGACCAGGAGTACTCGGTGCGGTAGCTCCCGGACTGTGCTGGCTGAGGGGTCCACTCCATCTGTGGGGCAACGCCAAGTACGCCTCCGGTGGCCCACTCGATGTGCGGGCACAACGCGGACGGCGCTGAGTGGATGTAGAGCACTCCACGGGTCGCTGTACGAGTCACGACGGACCTCCTCTTGCTCCGGCGTCGAGATACGCCTTCCCCAGCGGTCTCGAGAGTTGGAGCAACCGGCAGTCGTGATGACCCGGTGGTGCTTGTGTGAACTTGTGAGCCCATTGTGACTGACGAGGGGCCTCCACGCCAGCCAATCGCCCTCTTCGGACGTTTCGGCGTGTCTGTTATGTCGCGGATGACCGGACTGTGGATCGCGGACCGAGCTCCATCAGCTGGCTGAGCACCTCGGTCGCCACGCCGAGACCGCCCAGGTGTGACTCGCCGTCGATGGTGGTGAAGCGCGCGTGCGGCAGCCGCGCGGCCATGTGGACGCCGTGGGCGTGCGGGATGATGTGGTCGGAGTCGCCGTGCCACCAGTGCACGGGCACCTGCACGTCGGCCGCCTCGAAGCCCCAGGGCCGGGTGAACAAGATGACGTCGGAGAGCGGCGCGCTGACCTGGAACCTGGCTCCGTTGAGCAGGTCGTCGAGGAACATCGCCCGGAACTCAGGTCGCGCCAGCAGCTCCTTGTCCCCGCGCGGCTGCACCGCGGCATAGCCGTCGATGATCGGGCCGGCGATCGGCCGGACCAACCGGATCATCTGGGCCATCGCGAACCCGAGGGGCACCCGGGTCAGGGACAGCAGCGGGGCGACGTACGGCGCCAGCGCGACCAGCCCGCCGGCAATGGCGTCGGGGCCCTTCGTGGGAGCCACTCCCCCGAGCACCCCGACCCCGTGCACCCGCTCGGGCATCGCGGCACCGGCCGCCAGCGCGTATGGCCCACCGCCGGAGAGCCCGATCACCCGGAGCGTGTCGATGTCGAGGACGTCGCACAGCTCGACGAGGTCACCGGTCCAGTCGAGGATGTCGGGGTAGAGGTGCGGAGTCGAGGAGCCGATGCCCGGACGGTCCACCCCGATGATGCGCAGATCGTGCTCGAGGGCGAAGAGCCGGGCCTCGACCGGGATCTGGCGGCGAGCGCCGGGGGTGCCGTGCATCCAGACGATGGCAGCGCCGCGCGGGCTCCCGAACTCGGCGAAGGAGAGACGACGCCCGCCGCGGACGGCCACCGAGCCCTCGAGCCGCGGGCGATCGAGCTCGCTCCGTGGGGTGGTCATGGGGCGGATTCTCGCACGCAGGCGGCACCGGCTCAGGCGCTGCGCGAGATGCGGACGGCTGCCGCGTCCACCACGTTGCGCGGGTCGCGCACCGCGCCGACCAGCACGCCCTCGCTGGGGACCGGCTGGCCCTCGATCACCGTGGCCAGCAGGCAGGTCACGTTGTCCTTGCCGCCGGCCGCGAGGGCGGCCTCCACCAAGGCCTCCACGGCGGCGTCGTCGTGGTGCCGTCGCAGGATCGCCTCGATCCGGCGATCGGTGACCAGGTCGGTCAGGCCGTCGCTCGCGAGCAGGATGCGATCGCCCGGCGCGAGCGCCAGCTCCTCGAGGTCGCCCACCTCGGCGAGGTCACCGTTGACGCTGCGGGTGACGACGTTGCGCCAACGGTGGTAGGGCACGTCCTCCTCGGCCAGGGACCCTTCGTCGACCAGACGCTGCACCCAGGTGTGGTCGTGCGTCACCCGGGTCAGCTCCCCGGCGCGGAACAGGTAGCCACGGGAGTCACCCACATGGGCGAGGGCGAAACGCTTGCCGTCGGTCGCCACCGCGCTCAAGGTGGTGGCCATGCCGGCGCGGGACGGGTCGGCCGCGACGCCGTCACCGATCTGTTGCTGCGCGAGGCGGAGCCCGGATCTCAGCAGCGAGAACGGGTCCGGCTCGACGGCGGCCATGGACATCGCCGAGACGACGTACGCCGCCGTCGCGGACGCGACCTCGCCGGCGGCAGCGCCACCCACCCCATCGGCGACGAGCATGCACGAGGGACTGACGAACCCGGAGTCCTCGTTGCCGGTGCGCACCAGACCCACGTGGCTGAGCGCGACGCCTGAGAACCGCAACACCAGAAACACCCCCTTGCCGGTCCAACGACTTCCGACGATCTCATGGTTCCCGGGTGGGTGTCCCGCGGTCGGCAGAGGTCCACCCGACACAATGGGCGCATGGAATGGGTGCTGCTCGGGATCTCGGTGTGCTTGATCCTGGCCTGCGGGGTCTTCGGAGCAGCCGAGTACAGCTTCGTGGCGGTCGACCGCTCGGCGGTCGAGAAGGCCGCGTCCGAGGGCGATCGGCAGGCCCAGGGCGTGCGGGCGGCGCTGCGGACGCTGTCGACCCAGCTGTCCGGCGCCCAGGTCGGCGTCACCCTGACCAACCTGGTGATCGGCTTCCTGGCGGAGCCGGCCATCGCCAGCCTGCTCGAGACGCCTCTCGAAGCGGCCGGGGTGCCCAGCGGCGCCGTCCCCGGCATCGCGGTGACCCTCGGCCTGGTGCTGGCCACCGTGGCCACCATGATCTTCGGCGAGCTCGTCCCCAAGAAGCTCGCGATCGCGGCGCCCTTCCCGATCGCGCGCAGGACCCAGGGCCTCATCCGCGGCTTCACGACCGTGATGACCTGGCCGATCCGGCTGCTCAACGGCTCCGCCAACGCGATCGTGCGCGCGCTGGGGGTCGAGCCGCAGGAGGAGCTGCGCTCGGCCAGGTCCTCCGACGAGCTCGCCTCGCTCACCACCCGCTCGGCGAGCGAAGGGACCCTGGACACCGACACGGCCCACCTGGTGCAGCGTTCCATCGCCTTCGGACCGCGCACGGCCGGCGAGATCATGACGCCGCGGGTGCAGATGGCGTGCGTGGACGCCACCGACCCGGTCAGCGAGGTGATCGAGCTGTCCAGCTCGACGGGCTTCTCGAAGTTCCCGGTCATCAAGGGCACCTCCGACAACGTCGTGGGCTCGGTGCACGTCAAGCAGGCCGTGGCCGTCCCCCGCTCCGAGCGAGCTCACACGCTGGTGCGCGAGGTGATGGTGGAGGCGACCGTCGTCCCGGAGTCGCTCCGGCTCGACCCACTGCTCTCGCTGCTGCGGGGCGAGGGGTTCCAGATGGCCATCGTCTCCGACGAGTACGGCGGGACGGCCGGCGTGGTCACCCTCGAGGACGTCGTCGAGGAGATCGTCGGGGACATCGCCGACGAGCACGACCGCTACGGCTCGCGGCTGCGCCAGCGACCGGACGGGTCGTGGATCATCTCGGGACTGCTCCGGCCCGACGAGGTCGCCGACGCGACCGGGCTCGCCCTGCCCGAGGACGAGGCCTACGACACCGTGGCCGGCCTGCTGGTCCGAGAGCTCGGCCGCATTCCTGTCCGCGGAGACCAGGTGGTGGTGCCGCTGCCGGTGTTCATCCCCGAGGACGACGACGAGGAGCCGGTGCAGGACCACGCGCTGCTCCGGGTGGAGCGGATGGACGGGCTGCGGGTCGACCGACTCTCCATCAGGCGGTTGGCGCCGGACCCGGACCCGGCGCCCGCAGACGCTGACGGCGGGAGCACCTCATGAGCACCCAGGGCGCGATCTGGCTCGGGGTGGTGCTGCTGCTCGGGAACGCCTTCTTCGTCGGGGCGGAGTTCGCCCTGGTCTCGGCCCGCCGCACGAAGGTCGAGCCGAAGGCGGCCGCCGGCTCCCGGGTCGCACGCACGACGCTGCGGGCGATGGAGGGGCTGTCCCAGATGATCGCCGCGGCGCAGTTCGGGATCACGGTGTGCTCCCTCGGTCTCGGCGCGGTCGCCGAGCCGGCCCTGGCGCACCTCATCGAGCCGGTCGCCGAGGCCGTCAACCTGCCCGAGGGGTGGCTCCACCCGGTGGCGTTCACGCTGGCGATGGCCTGTGTGGTCTACCTGCACGTCGTGCTGGGCGAGATGGTGCCCAAGAACCTCGCGCTCGCCGGGCCCGAGCGGGCCGCGATGGTGCTCGGCCCACCGATGGTGGCGATCGTGACCCTGCTCAAGCCGATCGTCTACGGGCTCGACGCCGTGGCCAACTGGGTCGTACGCCGGCTCGGGGTCGAGCCGCGCACCGAGGTGATCTCCGCCTTCACCCTCGAGGAGGTGGAGGCGATGGTCGACGAGTCCCACGACGAGGGGATGCTCGACGAGGGCGAGTACGAACGCCTCGCCGGCGCCCTGGGGTTCACCTCTCGCACCGTCCAGGGGGTGCTGCTCCCTCTCGACCAGATCGAGACCGTCTCGCAGGGGGCCCGCGCCACCGACGTGGAGGCCGCGTGCGGGCAGACCGGCTACTCCCGCTTCCCGGTCGTGGGCCACGACGGCTCACTGGTGGGCTACCTGCACATCAAGGACGTGATCCAGGCCGACCCCCACGGCCGTGCCCGGGTGGTCGAGGACCGCTGGATCCGCCCGTTCGCCGTGGTGGGACTCAGCGACACGCTGGTCAGCGCCCTGCAGACACTCCAGGCCAAGGGCGCCCACATGGCCAAGGTCGTCGACGACACCGGCGCGGTCGTCGGCGTGGTCACCCTCGAGGACGTCATCGAGGAGCTCGTCGGCGAGATCCGGGACGCGGCGCACGCCGACGGTCACTGAGCGGAGACCCGGCCGAGGGACCAGCGCCGTGGTAGGAGGGCCCCTCGGCCGGGCTGTTTCGCCGAGGAGCCCCCCGCGGGCTGCCCCGGCGTGCTCCAAAGGTACCTAAAGAGGGACGTTCTACACATTCCTAACGAATAGGTTTTAACGAACAGTTCTCCCGATCGAGTGATCCGGCACCGAAACGGGTCACCGAGCCGTTCAGTCGAAGTCGCGCACGGCCGGCAGGGTGAAGACGATCCGGGTGCCGGAGGAGCCGACCGGGGGGCGGGCGGCGATCCGTCCACCGTGTCGCTCGACGATCGTCTTGCACACGGCCAGGCCGATCCCGTGGCCGTCGTACTCGTGCGCGGACTCGCCGCGGTGGAAGGCCTCGAAGATCCGGTCGCGCTCCGATGCCGGGATACCGATCCCCTCGTCGGCCACCGTGACCTCGACCCGGTCACCGACCTCACGCCCGGTGATCTCGACCCGGGGCACCGACCCGGGCACGACGTACTTGACGGCGTTGGCGACGAGGTTGTCGAGCAGCTGCCGCACCAGTGCCGCGTCGGCATGGACGTCGGGCAAGGTGGCCACCTCGATCCGCGGTGGGGTGACCCCGCTGGGGCCGGCGGTGGCCCACTGGTCGGCGACGGAGCAGGCCAGGTCCTCGAGGTCGACGATGCTGGTGCGCAGCTGCTGCTCCCGCGAGATCGAGGAGTCGAGCAGGTCGTCGATCAGCCGGTGCATCGTCTGCGCAGCGGTCTCGATCCGGCCGAGCTTCGCCGCGGCCGCCTCCCGGGGTACGACGGCCTCCTGCACCTCGAGGTCGAGGGAGAGCAGCTCGGTCCACCCGTCGATCACGCCGAGGGGGCCGCGCAGGTCGTGGGCCACCACCCGGGCGAACGACTCGAGCGCGGTGCGCTGCGCCCGGTCGGTGGTCACGTCGTGGTAGATCACCACGGCCTGGCGCAGCCCGCGGTCATCGAGGGTCGGCAGCCGGCGGGCGCTGACGGCCAGGGTCCGGCTGGGTGAGCCGTCGTCGAAGGCCAGGACGATGTCCTGGTTGACCACGTTCTCCCCCTCGATGGCCCGCATCCAGGGATAGTCGGCGGCGGGAAGCCGGCTCCCGTCGCTGTTCGTGATCGTGAACTGCGACTCGCTGATGTTGTCGAGCCGATCCGCGTCGGTGCGCAGCATCTCCGCGCCGGCCGGGTTGCGGCGGAGCACCTGACCGGTCTCGTCGATGACGCTCAGGCCGTCGTGCATCGTGTCGATGATCGCGGAGAGCACCTCGGCCTGGCTCTCCGAGACGGCCTGGGTCGAGGTCAGGCTCGCGCTCAGCGAGAGCCGCTCACCACGACCCAGCGCCAGCAGGATGCCCAGGCAGAAGACGAGGCCGACGTAGAGCTGGGAGACCAGCACCTTCTCGTTCCAGGTGTCGACCGAGGCGAAGACACCACGGTCGGCGAGCGTGAAGGAGACCACGATCGTGGACACCACGATGCTGTGCAGGCCCACGAACAGCGCGCTGAACCGCAGCCCCGCCCAGACCGTCGGCACCAGAAGGGGAAAGGCCAGTGGCAGCGAGTCGTAGATCCCGAAGACACCGAGATAGATCACGGCCGTGAACGCCGCGAGCACCGCTGCCTCCGGGCCGCGGGTGCGCAGGTCCTCCAGCACCGCACGACCCCGGTGTCCCCGGATGCCCGGCAGCACGGCGACAACCAGCAGGACGGTCGTCACGACGACGACACACCCGGTGGCGTTGCGTCCCCACCAGATCACGACGTCGGTCAGGGACCAGGTGTCCAGGAAGAGCCCCCGGCCGACGCCGCCCACGGCCGCACCGACGAGCGACCCGATGACCGAGGCGGTCAGCACGGGGTAGAAGTCGCGCAGCTCCTCCAGCGGCTCGTCCCCACCGGCACCCCGGAGCCGAGGGGCGAGCGAGCGCAGGAGGAGGACCGCGCAGATCGCCTGGGCGATGTTGGAGACCACGAAGATCGCCGACTGGGTGGGCGTGGCCCCGGTCAGGAGGTTGAGCGCGACGGTGGCCACCGCGACGAGGCCGGCCGTGGGCCACCAGAGCCGCAGTGGCGCGAGTCCGAACAGGAGCATCGCGGCACCCGCCGCCGGCCAGACCAGGCTCAGCACCTCGCCGTCCGCGATCGTGGCGCGGCCCAGCAAGCCGAGCGCGAAGTAGGCCACCGCCCCGAGCCCCAGCCAGACGACCTGCTTGCGCCTGCTCGGGCTCGCGGGCTCAGTCGGCTCGTCGGCCGCAGCCTGCACTGTCATAGGGCTCCATTGTCGGGATTCAACGGGTGCTGCGTGCAGCAATTCGCTGTTTCACCGGGTCGCGCCCGTGGCGGTGACGTTGGCGCCGCGGGTCGCGACGGCCGCCGCGGCGGCGACCCGCTCGGGATCGCCGGCCAGGAAGAGATACTCCACGTTGCGCAGGCGCTTCACCTCACCGACCTTCTCGCCGGTGGGGCTGTGGACGCCGATCTGCGCACCGACGTACCTCTTGGAGTCGAAGGCGACCACCTCGACGCGGGCACACCCTGCCTCCCGCAGTGCGGCGGTCATCTCCTCCGCGGTGATCCACGACTCGTCGTTGTAGGACACGACGAGCAGCTCGGCCCGTGCGCGGGAGAGCAGCCGGGCCATCGCGGCGGGCATGTCCTGCTTGCGGTTGAACACGCTGCGCGTGCCCTCGTCGTCGCGGGCGTCCACCCGCTTGCAGGCGATCCCGTAGTGGGCGGGCTCGTCCCACCGGACGAGCGTCTCCCAGACGTGGTAGTTGGTGAAGTAGCGGTGCTGGTTGTACGGCGGGTCGAGATACATCAGGTCGACCGCCGGCAGCCGGTCGATGGTCTCGACGGCATCGCCTCGGACCGTGTGGCCCGAACCCGGGAGCAGCTCCGGCGTCTTCAGCTCCAGATCGCGGTGGGAGCGCGGTGCCCAGCTCTTCAGGTAGGCCATCTGCAGCCCCGTGGTCGAGTCGACCCGGTCGGCCGCGAGCAGCAGGGAGGTGAGCAGGATCGGTCGCAGCGTGCCTGCGGGATGGTCGCGCTCGATCGCCGCACGGATCGCGTCGATGCGGGCGCCGTTGTGCGGCTGGAAGAACCGTGCCTGCTCGCAGAAGGTGCTGGTGATGTATCCCGGCTCACCGGGCAGGCCGTTGAGCCGGGCGAGCTCGGCCACCAGCGAGGCGCGATCGACGTCCTGGGCATCGGTCGCGATGTAGCAGTCGCTGAGCACCTCGCTGTAGGACGCCAGGTCGGTCGCTGTGACCTCGATGTCACGACGCTTGAACTCCTGGGCCACCCGTGTGGTCCCCGTGAACAGGTCCACGGCGGTGCGCGCACCGGCCGCGTGGGCGATCTCCCCGAGCACCGGCACGAGCACCCGCTTCGACCCGAGGTACTTGATCACCCGCTGATCGTAGGTCGCCCGGCTCCTCGTTCGGGCGCTCACGGGTGGGCAGCGGCGCGGCGTTCGGACAGGGCCCGCTGTCACGTCCTGTCAGCTCACGCGGCTGCGCAGGGTAGATTTGTCTGTGACCGTTCAGGAAGCAGCCTCCAGCCCGGAGCCTTCGGCTCGGCCGAGAGGCGCATCAATGACACCGTCCGACCAACCTGCTCCCCCTGCGAACCGCGTGCCGCTGCGGTTGCGGCTCTCCGATCCGGAGCACCCCCACCCCCTCGACGGCGGTTGGTGGCCGCAGAGCCGCAACCTCACCGCCGAGCTCGCCGACCTCGTCGACAACTTCCCGCCCGAGCGGGCACGGATCACCCGTGCGCTCTACTCGCCGCCCGACTGGCCCGAGGCGCCCAAGCGCGTCCCGACTGCCCGGGGCTACATCGAGACGGGCTTCGCCAAGGGCGACGACACCCACGTGATCATGCTGACGACCTCCGACCGCCAGAAGCTCTGCCTGATCGTGATCCCGCCGGAGATGAGCGAGGCCCAGGGCGAGGCGGCCCTCGAGGCTGCGATCACGCCCCGCTTCGCGGCCTCCCCGACCAAGCTGCTGGAGCAGATCGCAGCCCAGGTCGAGCCCGAGCTGGCGGAGGCCGACCAGAGCTCGAGCTGAGCCTCACATCTCCCCGCGGGGCTGGCTGGCCAGCTCCACCAGGTCGGAGATGGAGTCGATGACCCGGGTCGGACGGTAGGGGAACGTGTCGATCTGGTCCGGCCGGGTGGATCCCGTGGTGACCAGCACCGTCCGCAGGCCCGCCTCGAGTCCACTGATGATGTCGGTGTCCATCCGGTCCCCGATCATCACGGTGGTCTCGGAGTGCGCCTCGAGACGGTTCAGGGCGCTGCGCATCATCAGCGGGTTGGGCTTGCCGACGAAGTAGGGCTGCCGGCCGGTCGCCGTACTGATCAACGCCGCGACCGAGCCGCATGCGGGCAGTTTCCCCGCGGCACTCGGCCCGCTCGCATCCGGGTTGGTGGCGATGAACCGGGCGCCGGCGTCGATCAGGCGGATGGCACGGGTGATCGCCTCGAAGGAGTAGGTGCGGGTCTCGCCCAGCACCACGTAGTCGGGGTTGCGATCGGTCATCACATAACCGATGTCGTGCATCGCCGTGGTGAGCCCGGCCTCCCCGACGACGTAGGCGGTCCCGTGCGGTCGCTGGTCGGCGAGGAAGTCGGCCGTCGCGAGCGCCGAGGTCCAGATCGCCTCCTCCGGCACGTCGATGCCGCTGCCGAGCAACCGCGCGCGCAGGTCACGCGGGGTGAAGATCGAGTTGTTGGTGAGCACCAGGAACTTCTTGCCCGAGGCCTTCAACGCCTCGACGAACTCCTTGGCCCCCGCGATGGGGTCCTCCTCGTGCACGAGGACGCCGTCCATGTCGGTCAGCCAGGTCTCGATGGGCCTCACGTTCTCCATGCGGTCATGCTCGCACGCGAGCTCATCAGGGGCGTGGACGCGCCGTGGTGTGACTTCGGGGCACGCGGCTGGTGACTTGTGGCCCTCCCGCCCGCGCCGTACGCGTCCGAGGATCGGAGTCTCAGCACCCCCTGCCTCCGGAGGACCACGTGACCGACCACGATGCCACCGCCGAACACCCCGGCGTCCTGCAGTCGACGTTCGACGTCTTCCTCGCCAGCACCCGCGCCGTGACCGACCTCGTCACCGCTGCCGGTGCCGCCGGCGCCCGCGCGGTCCTGCCTGCACCCGTGAACGACTCGGTCAACCACATGCTCGCCTCCCTGCGCGACATGGCCGAGCAGGCGCCCCAGATCACCGACGAGATCGTGGTGCTCACCGAGGAGCTGCACGCCAAGCGCCTCAGCATCCAGGCCGTGCAGTCCGAGCTGAACGTGCTCGACCACCAGCTCGACCTCCTCGAGCGGTCCCTGGCACCGGTGCAGGCCTGGAGCGAGCAGTGGAACCGGATGCAACATGCGCTGCTGCACACCCTCGACCTGACCTCCGAAACGGACAATCCGGCGCGTTCACCGGCCTGACATGTGAATGACACCGCTGAAATTTGAGCGTGGCGCCCGGCGTGTCGTCTTGACCAATGAACTTTTCAGTCACTCTGATTCATTTTTGTCCCTACACTCCCACGGGTGACTTCCTTCCCCAGACGTCTCAGTGCCGGGCTGTGCGCCGTGCTCCTCGCGAGTGCCGGCATCGCTACGACAGCCGCCCCCGCCTCGGCGACCGTGACCACCCTGTGCGTCGGCTACACCGGCTGCGCCAAGCTCGGCATGTCCGACGCCGGGTACTCGAAGGTCAGCTCGACGATGTACTGGCGGATGTACTCCGGCCACAACTGCACCAACTACGCGGCCTACCGGATGGTGCACGGCGGCCTGCCGAACTCACGTCCCTGGTCGGGCGGAGGCAACGCCACCCGGTGGGGCACCTCGATGAGCAAGATCACCAACGGCACCCCGACGGTCGGGTCCGTCGCCTGGTGGAAGGCCGGCGTCTACCCGGCCGGGTCCGCCGGGCACGTGGCGTACGTCGAGAAGGTCGTCTCCCCCGACGAGATCATCGTCTCGATGGACAGCTGGCGGGGTGACTTCTCCTGGGCGAAGATCACCCGGGCGAGCCGGGGGTGGCCGAGCGGTTTCGTGCACTTCAACGACGTCCGCCTCGCCAACACCAAGCTCCCCGCCGTCACGGGCACGGCCAAGGTCGGCTCGAAGCTGACCGCCTCGCCCGGCACGTGGAGCGCCTCCGGTGCGACGTACGCCTATCAGTGGCTGGCCGACGGGGCCGCGATCGCCAAGGCCACCGGCAGCACCCTCTCGCTGACGCAGGCGATGAAGGCGAAGAAGATCAGCGTCAAGGTGAGCGCCACCGCACCCGGCTACCCGACGACCTCGGCGGTCTCCGCAGCCACGGTGGCCGTGCAGCCCGGTGTTCTGAGCAACACCGCCAAGCCGACCATCGCGGGCGACCCACGCGTCGACTCCACGCTCACCGCGCAGCCCGGTTCGTGGGACCCGGCTCCCGGTGGGGTGGGCTACCAGTGGCTCGCCGACGGCAAGCCGGTCCCCGGCGCCACCTCCACGACGCTGCCACTGGACCCGTCGCACGTGGGCCAGGCGATCAGCGTCAAGGTGACCGCCACCCGGACCGGCTATGCCGCCGTGAGTGCCACGTCAGCCGCGACCCCCGCGGTGGCGCCCGGCACGTTGACCCTGGCGACCACGCCGACCTTCACCGGCGTCACTGCTCCGGGACACAACCTGCGCCTCGCTCCGGTGGCGGCAGGGCCCGGCGCGACGACGCACGTGCAGTGGGTGCGTGCAGGCAAGCCCGTGCCCGGCGCGACGAGCTATCTCTACAGGGTCACCAGCGCCGACCTCGGCCAGCGCCTGCGGGCACGCGTCCGCGTCACCCGCCCGGGCTACACCCCGTTGGCGGCGCGGACGCCGTGGTCCCGGCTGGTCCGCACGAAGCCGGCCGTGCGGATGTCGACGGCCGCGGGCGTCCAGCGCCTGTCGCTGCGGGTCACCATGCGGGCCGCCGGGCTTGCCGGTGTCAACGGGCGGGTCCAGGTCCGCACCGGGGGGAAGCTCGTGCGCGTGGTGCCGATCCGTGGCGGCGCGGCGAGCAGCACCCTGGCGGGTCTGCGGCCTGGCACGCGGACCTACACGTTCCGCGTCCCGGCCACCCGCAGCACCGAGGCCGTGGTCGTCACCAGGCGGCTGACGATCCGTTGACGCCCTTCAGGGCGGGCGCCGGGGCGCGTACTTTGGACACACTGTGAGACGTCGTGTTCTGGTCATCGTCCTCGCCGGCTGCCTGTCGGGCCTGGTGCCGATGTCGCCTGCGGACGCGGCCGTCAACCGCAAGTGGGGCCAGGTGCTCGACAGCTACGGCGCCAAGCTGTTCGCGTGCCGGCTCCCGGAGCACTCCGACCTGGGGACGGTGTGGCGCTACTACGTGCGGTCCGCGAACCACTCCCGGGTCCAGGTCAAGGTCTCGGTCCGGGTCAGGCGCTGGGTCTTCGACCAGCACCGGACCTTCACGAAGCAGGCCTGGGTGCGGACCGTCCCCCGGGACGGCTCGACACCGGTCGGGAGCATCCGGGTCTGGGACCACCACGCCAGCGAGGGCCGGTTCGCCGACTTCGTCTCCTTCCGCATCGGTCGTCCCAGCAGTGACGGCCAGGTCCTCCAGTGGGAGACCATGTATCCCACCGGCGCACCGCGCTGCGACCTGCCCGTGCACGCGATCTCGTGGCAGGGCTCGGGATACCTCTCCCCCACCCTGGGCCGGATGCAGACGTGCACCAACGCCTTCCTGGACGAGCGTGGTCCACGGTGGTTCTGGCGCTTCCGCGGCGATGCGACCCGCACCGACCAGACGCTGAGGTACAACGCCCGGATCTATCGCGTGCTGGGTGGTCAGACCAGGGACTCCTGGAGTGTCACCAAGACGCCGGGCGGCTACACCGCCGCCAGCTCGATGTCGCAGTCCCGTCGAGACGTCGGGAGTGCGGAGGAGGACCAGTTCCAGATCGGGATCTCCCCGGACAACACCGACACCGGCGGGGGAATCTCGCCCCGGAACGTCTGCTGAGGCTCGTTCACCTGCTGCCCGCAGCCCCCTTGCCTGTCATGGTGACTAGGTCCGAACCGTCGCCCGAGAACAGGACCCGCCATGGCCAATCCACTCACAGGCATCTTCGGCGCGGGTCCGCGCAGGGCCCTCTACACGGCGTACTCCCTGATCGGGCTCGTCGTCGGTGGCATCCAGGCCGCCTACGGCTCGATCAGCGTCGCCTCCCCCGACTGGCTGAAGGTGACGCTGTCGGTCTACGCCTTCCTCGGCACGGCGATCGGCGCGACCGCCGCCAGCAACGTCGCCCGGGCGCGCACCCCGGACCAGCTCTGAGGAACGCCGGCACCTCGCTCGAGGCGTCGACGGTCACTCCCCCAGGGCTTGTGCGGCCTCGAAGTACCCCGCAGTCGTGCCACCGTCGATTCGGTAGACCATCCCCGTGGTGTAGGAGGCCGCTGGCCCGAGGAGGTGCAGCACGACGCCGGCTACCTCGTCTGGCGTCGCAAAGCGTCCGAGCGGCACCAGTTGCTCGTAGAACCGTTGGCCGGCGGGGTCGTTCTCGAAGATCCGCGCAGCCATCGGAGTCTCCACGAACGAGGGTGCGACGGCATTGACGCGGACCCCAGCCGGCCCGAGGTCGAGAGCCATGGCTTTCATCAGTCCGATGATGCCGTGCTTGGCCGCGCAGTAGGCGGCATAACCCGTGGCACCGATGACTCCGGCGTCGGAGGCCACCATCGCGATGGCTCCCTTGGTCTCTCTCAGTTCAGGGAGGGCAGCCCGGACGGTATGGAACGTCCCGGTCAGGTTGACGTCCAAGCAATTGCTCCATGCCTCCGGGCTCAGGCTTTCGACGTCACCGAGGACCTCGATGCCGGCGCAGGAGACAACTCCGCTGAGCGGGCTGCGCTGTCCTTTCGTTTCATCGACGGCCACCTTCAGGCCGTCACCGTCCGTGACGTCGCACGGGCGGGAGACGACGCGGAGATCGTCTGCCTCACTCGAGAGCTCGGATTGCAGTGAGACCAGACCGATCTCGTCGCGGTCCAGCAGAAGGAGGTCGTGCCCTTCCTGGGCAGCAAGAGCTGCCGTGGCACGCCCGATGCCGGACGCCGCACCCGTGATCAGGACGGCGCCCGGCCTCACGCGGCTCACACCGTTGAGGGCTGCTTGGCAGGGACACGGTCGGTGAGTCCGAGCATCTGCCGGTACTCCAGCTGGGTGGCCACCGGGCGGCCGGTAACCTGGGAGATCATCTGGCCCATGCGCAGCGCCTGCAGGTTGCTCTCGATCTTGTCCTCGCGGTGGGGATAGAGCCAGTAGGTGTCTTCCATTCCGACTCGAATGTGTAGCCCCATCAGGGCCGCCAGGGTGGCAACGTGGGTTGAGGCGCGACCCGCTGCACACACCATGATGAACGCGTCGGGATCCACGTACTTGATCGCCGAGACCGTCAGGGTTAGCCCGTCGATCATCTGACGGGGGTTGTCCATGGGGCTGCAGCCGGGCAGTGCCGGAAGAACAAGCCACACGGCGGGGGTCTGGATCAGCCCGCTCTTGATGAGGAACCGGTCCGCGTTGGAGACATCGGCGTCGGTGTAGACAGCGATCTCTGGGACGGCGCCCGACTCGTTGATCAACCGGACCTTCTCGATCATCACGGGTGCGGGTTTGACGAACAAGTGAGTCGCCGATGTACGTCGCAGTGGTGTTGATCGGTGCCGCGTCGAGCAGCCCGCTCTCCAGGACCTGCTTCATGAGCGCCCACTCCACGTCCAGAGCCGGCACGAGACATCCGTCGACGACGAGGTCAGGGAACTCCTCGTGCAGCGGATCGATGACCTGCCCGAAACGTTCGGGCGAGAGCACGTTGTAGCCATTGTCGTCACGGACATGGATGTGCACGGTACTGGCGCCTCTCGGGCCACCTCCCGTGCTGAGTCGAGGATCTCCTGTGGCGCGATAGGTTGGTTGGGGTTCTGGGAGTGCTGGAAGAAGGCACCGGTGATCGCTACAGAGAAGGCGAGCTTCTCGGGGATGTCCCAGGGGGTGGAGATGGGGGCGTCGTGGAATGCGGAGATCTCGAGGTAGAGGACAGTGGGCAGCCTGTAAGGCCTCCAGATCATCTTCTCGTTTTAGCGGGCGACGCCCTTGTTGACGCGCTCGCAGTCGATGTTGGCCATGATGATGCCTTCCAGTTCAGTGATCTGTAGTGGGTCTGGTGGTAGGTACTGCATGAGGTGCAGACCGGTGTCAGGTTCGGTCGTAGAGAAGCTCTGCTCCTGCTAGCTGGCTGTACAGTCGGGTAGTGCCGGGTAGCCGCAGTCCCACTTCGGGTGGTGTGGCACAGAGCGGTTCTGCCTGATCCAGGTGGGCTGGCCGTAGATGGACTGGCCGCCGTCCGCGAGCACGGCTGCGCCTGAGATCAGGCGGCCTCGTCGGAGGCGAGGAACCGGACCAGCGACGTGATGTCCCTGGGGGTTCCGAGTCGCACGATGGGCGTCATGTTGACCAGACCGTCCCGGACGCCGTCTTGTTAGAGCATGACGTGGGTCAACGGGAGTGTCGACGACGCCGGGCTGGATGGCGTTGACGCGGATCCGGTGCACGCCGAGTAACCTGCAGCTGACTTCACCAGGTGCAGCAACGCTGCCTTGGTGACGAAGTAGGCGCCGACCTGGTCACGTGGCGCTAGGCGAGGTTGGAGGAGATCACGGTGATCCATCCGCCAGCTGCGCCGGTGGACATGGCTAGTGCGGCGGACTGCAGCATGTTGAAGGTCCCGGTGAGGTTGACGTCGACGTGCCGTGCCCAGACGGCGGCCGGCATGTCGAGGATGGATCCGAACTTGGCGTAGCGCGCGTTGGCGACAACGCCGTCGAGGCGACTGAAGCGTTTGACCACGTCCGCTACCGCGGTGTCCACGCTTGCTCGGTCAGTCTGGTCGACGACCATGGCGACGACGTGGCCACATCCAGAGCGCTCCCAATAGGTGCCTGCGGCCTTGAGCTGCTCCGCGGCGCGGTCCATGGCGATGACGCGATAGCCGTCGCCAGCCAAAGCTTCCACCGTGGCTGAACCGAGGGCGCCGGCTGCTCCTGTCACGATGGCGACGCGGCGCTCATCGGTGGGATCACTGGTCACGTGGGACTCCTTGTCCGTTGTAGATGAGCACTGCTGCGGCTTGGGCTCAACGGTGGACCTAGTGGAAGGACGCAGTGTCTCCCCAGGCGAGAGAGAGCGGGGTCAGGGCGACGACGCCGTTCGAGATGGCGTTGAAGTCGGTGCCGGCTTCGGGTGCGATCGGCGGGTCTTCGTCTTCGTTGACGAGGAACGTGAAGAAGCCGTGACCGTGCTCGTTGCGGCTCATCTCGAGTACGCCGCGGCGATAGGCGCGCCGACCGAGACGGACCAC
This sequence comes from uncultured Actinomycetota bacterium, assembly GCA_963843075.1. GTDB lineage: Bacteria > Actinomycetota > Actinomycetes > Propionibacteriales > Nocardioidaceae > Marmoricola. The sequence goes on from CAWJJD010000002.1 coordinate 589,569, forward strand.
TTCGGTGGGGCCGGTTGGAACCTGGCTGGGCAAGTTCACGTTGACCAGGGTTCGCGGGGGGATTGGCTCCTCGATGGCGGCCAGTGCCAGCTCGGCGGCGACCGTCGAGGAGTACGTACAGTCGTATCCTGCGCGGTCGACGAGACGAAACCTGCCGTCGGTTGACTGTTGGGAGATCGAGATGCTCCCGATGCCCAGCAGGGCGCCCTCCACGGCCGCCCCGACGGTGCTGGAGTAGGTGGTGTCGTCGCCGAGGTTGGCGCCCTCGTTGATGCCCGACACGACGACACGCACGTCGGAAGCAACGTGGCTCATCAGTGCGACGCGGATGCAGTCGACGGGCGTGCCGTCGCAGGCGTAGATCGGGTTCTCATCGTCGTCGTTGACCTGGTCGATACGGACGGGCTTGCGGAAGGTGGCTGCCCGTGACCCTCCGCTACGCGGTCCGTTGGAGCGACCGTGACGACGCGCATGCCAGAGGTGAGAAGGGCTGTCAGAACGGCAGCGAGCTCGTCACTCTGGTAACCGTCGTCGTTGGTGAGCAGAACGGTCATCGGGAAATTTCTAGGGCCTTGGCACGTGCTTCAACAAGTGTGGTACGCTCGGGGTGCAACGCGTAGGTCGACGGAATCGTTGTCGGGAGACTTTGCATGCCACACTAGGTAGGTGGCGACTGAGATCGCACAGATGGTGACCAGAACGCCGCCGAGGCCAGCGCAGGTGATGATGGTGGGATCGCTCTCAGATACAAGGATGAACTTGCTATCCGAGCTGAGTGGGTAGAGGCCGGTACAGCGGGCTTCAACCGAAGATCCTCCACCGGGAATCGCGTACTGAGATCCTCTGAGACCTCGACCAGGTAGTCGTCGTTGACTTTCGAGAGGTACGAGTAGGGGTAGGTGACCTAGATGTTGTAGAGCACGGCGTAGGTGTGCATCCCGGCGATTAGCGATACGGGCCATTGTCGGAAGTACAGCGCCTCACCAGACTGGACGGGCATGTACAGGTTGACCATCGGTACCGTGTAACCCAGATCGCGAGGCACCTAGACCTGAATGACCTCGTGCACCTGCGGAACCAAGGGAACAGGGTGCCCGAGGAGGTCGCTGACTCGGCCGACACACGGGCTGGAGGCGTTGATGACGACGTCTGCAATGAGTTCGGTGTCGTTGACGGTCAGGGTGTGGCTGCCATCGGCGTTGCCTCATGTGCGATCACGCTCGCCCTGCGTCGAACCTCGACCCGTGGTAGATGGTGTCCGCGATGAGTGCCTCGCACAGGAGGTGGCCGTCCAGGTGGCCGTCGTTGGGACCGAGCAGACCGCAGGCAAGATCTCCGACTACAGGTCTGGCAAGAGCCGTGCCAGATCGGCAAGGTCGAGAAAGATGGAGTCGTCGGAGCCGAGTGACTTCTGCAGCTCGATCACTCTTTCGAGGATCGGGAGCTGGTACTCGTCGGTGGCTACGAGGATATTGCTGATGCGGGCCAGGTGGAGGTAGCGGTCTAGTTAGAGCTTGAAGAACAGCTAGAGAGAGCGGATGAGGATCTAGATATATAGAAGGTAGAGGTTCTGGATGTTGTAGAAGTTTGCGCTGAGGCACGAGGACACCGAACCCGGGTATTAGTGCTCGAGCACGTGACGTTGGCACAGAGCTCGGCGGCGCGTCTGGCGGCTCCCGCTCCGGCGACTCCGGCGCCGATGATGGCGATCCTGGGGGTGCTCATGCGGTTCACTCCGGGAGGGTTTCGAGAATGTAGAGGTTGGCCAGGGTGCCTCCGTCGACGATCAGGTCGACACCCGTGACTCCGGACGCTTCGCGGAGACCAGATAGGTCACCGCGGAGGCGATCTCAGCAGGGGTCAGCAGCCGCCTCATGGGCACCCGCGCAAAGCCGCTCTTCATGTGGGCGAGCATCGCCTCGCTGGTCGCCTCCTCTGCCATGTCTGTCAGCGTCAGCCAGGGCTGACCGCGTTGACTCTGATCCCGGCAGGCGCCAGCTCGACCGCGGCCGCTTCGTCAGACAGATCAAGACGGACTTGGCCGCGATGTAGCTGACGAAGGGACGTCCGCCCCGTAGGCATCGATCGAGGTGATGTTGACCACCGCACCGCCATTGGTCATGTACTTGGCGGCCTGCTGGGTGAGGAAGAACGGGGCGGTCAGGTTGACCGCGATCACGCTGTCTCACCCCTCAGGGGTGACCTCGGCGAGCGGGGCCTCGTCCGCGATCCCGCGTTGTTCACCAGCGCCGACAGCGTGAGGCCACGGTCCCGGATCTCAGCGCAGGCACGGTCGCGATCTGCAGCGATGGCAACGTCGGCGACCACGCCGAACGCGTCGGGACTGATCTGTTTGAGCTGCTTCACCGCCGCCTCGACCGAGGCATCGTTGCGGGCGACGACCACCACAGTGGCGCTCTCGTGCGCAAAGCGCTCGGCGATGGCGTAGCCGAGGACACGGTTGCCGCCGGTGATCATGGCCACGTGGCCTTCAAGGCGTGACACGTCAGGCTCTCTGCGATGTCTTGGCGGCGATGATGTCGCGGATGCGGACTCGCTCACCAACCTGGCCGTCGACGAGCTCGGTGCAGCTCCAGGCCGACCCCGCCGCGGCTGACGCGGCGCAGGGCGGTGAAGAACCAGACGGGTGAGAGACACTCGGGTGCGAGAACACCTGGGTAGGTGACGTTGCCGTCGAGGATCATCATCAGGCCGGCGGCCGCGGGGACGCCCGTTGCCTCTTCCATGGGCGTGACGGCACCTGAGGCGAAGCGCAGCTCGTTGCCGTTCGTGTGCACGTCGATCTGCAGGCCACTACCGACTCGCGGACCCGCGGGCTGAGTGTCGCGATAGGCGGAGAAGACAGTCACGGCGGCGTCGACCGTTTCGTCGGGAGGGGTGGACCGTTGAGGGTAGACCGCGTAGGCGAGGCTCCAAGCTGTGCGCATGGCGTCCAGCGGGGTGATGGCGCCGTAGTTGGTAGCCCGTTCCACGTTGAGGAACAGCGGCGCGGTGATCGGCTCGGGGTGGGCCAGTCGGGCCACCATCTGGCTGCCGACCGTGCGGGGGAACTCGACCACACGGGTCTCGAGGTCATCCCAGGCTGGGACGGGATGGATGGTTCCGTCTGACTCGACGAGGTTGAAGCAGTGCCAGAAGTGACGGATCGCTGCATCGGTGAGGTCGGCGACGTCGCAGGTCCAGGATATCTCGACGTCTTGGACTGGACCGAGGTAGTCGACGGCGGCCCGGATGAGGATGTTCGTCGTGCCAGGCGACGAGCTCATTCCGATGACGGCGGTGACTCCGGCTGCTCGGGCGCGCTCGGCTCGTTCGAGCATGGGCAAGGTGACGTCGGCGTCATCGCAGATGTCGAGGTAGGTGGTTTTCGTATCGATGGCGGCGTCCAGGATCAGGGTCCCGGTGCGGTAGTAGGGACAGGCCAGGTTGGCCACGACCAGCCCTTCGGCGAGCAGCGCACGCAGGGCCTCGGGGTCGGCGAGCGGGTCGACCTCGCGGGTGCCCATCCAGAGCGCCTCGGTGGCCGCTTGGTCTCGGGCCGCCACCGCCGGTCGACGGCCAGCCAGTCGGAGACATCGGTGCCGCGGGCTGCGGCTTGAAGCATGGCTTGCGACTGGGCACCGCCGGCCCCGATGACGACTACGGCGTAGGTGAGGGTCATGGCGTGTTCTCCTGGAGGTGGGGAATGGTGGCTGTCTGGGCGGCGCGTCGATCGACCTTTCCCGACGCTGTGCGCGGGAGCTGATCGAGGACGAACCACCTCTCCGGAATGGCGTAGTCGGGCAGTCGAACGGCGAGGTGTGCGCGCACCTCCTGCTCGTCGAAGGCGCTCTAGGGGCGCAGTTAGACTGCGGTGGTAACTAGTTGCTGCAGGATGGGGTCGTCGACTCCGAATACGGCGGCATCGGAGATGGCGGCGACCTCGGCCAAGCAGCTCTCGACGTGGGAGGGCAGGACCTTCTCACCGCCGCGGTTGATGACGTCGTAAATGCGACCGGTCAGCCACAGCAGGATACGCGAGTCGAGGTAGCCGAGGTCCCCGGTACGAAGCCACTCCCCCTCCAGCTTCGCTGCCGTCAGCTCAGGTGCGCGCCAGTACTCAGTCATTCGCGTCGGTCCCGCTGCCCAGACCTCGCCCACCGATCCAGCGGGCTGGTCTGCTCCGCCGTCAACGATGCGCAGGCGGACCCCGGGGGACGGGTAGCCGACCGACTCGCCGTCGGTCTGGACGAGGGCGAGAGGGAGAAATGAGCAGGCAGAGGTGAACTCGGTCAGCATACCCGTGGATCAGTTTCAGGTGGGGCCAGCGATTCAAGAGCTCCGCGGTCCACGCAGCCGGCATGGGGCTGCCACCGAACAGGACCGTGTGTGCGATCGCGAACGCGGTGTCTGCGTACTCGGCTACCATGAGAAACTGCAGGATGCTGGGGACGGCGGTCAGGAAAGTCACTGGCCGCCGCTCAAGTTCGGCGACGGCGTGCGCCGTCTTGTATAGCGGAAGCAGGTTGGTCTGACCGCCCACAACCAGCATGTGCCCGAGCTGGTCGACGAAGCCGGTGTTGTGGAAGAGGGGAACCAGGACCAGCGTGGAGTAGGCGGGGGTGGTCTAGTGACGTCGGCGAAGGCCCGGGAGCTGTGTAGCAGGTTCTCGTGGGTGAGGACTGCTCCCTTCGGGTCACCCGTGGTGCCCGAGGTGAAGCTGATCAGAGCCGGCGCACCGGGCACGGGGTTCGCCAAGTCCTCGTGGACGTCAGCGGGTTGTGGGAGGGCCAGTTCGCCGACGACGAAGCTGGCACGTTGCGCGTCGTGGGTGAGTTGGACGTGCGCCGGGTCGCTCAGGATGAGGACGGCATCGAGTAGCTGGGCCTGGTGCAGGAACTGTGGGGGGCTGACTCTGTTGTTGGCCGGCGCCACGATCGCGCCCATCCTCAGCGTGGCCAGGTACCAGATGACTCAGGCGATGCTGTTGTGTCCTGCGAGGACGACGCGGTCTCCGTGTCCGACACCCTGACGGATCAGCTGAGATGCCGCCGAGGTGACCGCTGCGTCAAGAGCCGCGTAGCTCGACAGCTCGTCGCCGCACCCCACAGCGCCCCGGCCCGGTGCCTCGGTGGCCCAGTGACGCAGCGCGCCGGGGATGGTGGCAAACGGGACCCGGGTTCGTGCAGGGGCAGTGCTAGGGCTCAGCATCGCGCGCCCGGCCGCACGTGTCGGGCCTGCTTGAGGTAGAGGGCGAACTGGCCGCTGTCGATGACGAGTGCCGCTTGGCGGATGTGCGGGCAGCGTGGCCGGCGTAGGTCCACCCGTCCAAGGGCGTGGTCTTGTACCCGAGGAACGGCTCGGCCATCAGAGCCAGGTGGCCTCCCGGATGCCGGCCACGAACCTCATCAGCTCGACGCGGGCGCGTTGGCCCTCGTCTGCGTCGGGGTCGTAGGAGCGGAGCAGGGTGGTGGTCTGCCAGTCGTCGAGCTCCGCCTGGCAGCACAGCGAGCCGAGCTCGAAGGCGGTCCAGCCGTTGCCGGCGTAGTCCCAGTCGACCAGTCGGATGGTGTCGTCGTCGATGAGGTAGTTCTGTGGTACTGAGTCGCTGTGGCAGAACCCGGTGGGCAGATCGCGGTTGACGAAGAGTGCCTCGACCCGCAGCAGCGCGGCAAACATCTCGTCCAGCCGATCCGGGCGGGGGGCGTTGTCACTGTCGGCATAGTCGATGAACGTGCGGGCGTCGTCGAACGGAGAGAACCGACGGGAGGTGCTGGTGCTCGCGTTCAGACGCAACCAGGCGCCAGCGACCATGGAAAGGTATTTCTCCTCGTGCAGCATCTGCGGGGTCAGTTGGTGCCCGGGGATGAACTCGGAGAGGTAGTCACCGCATGGAAGTTCGTGTGCCAGCACTTTCGGGGCGAGGCCGAGTTCGGCCGCCTCCTGCTGGGCGATGATGGCGACTCACGGTCCACGCCCCAGCGTGCTGCGTGCGGGTCGCACAGGCGCAGCGCATAGCGGACCCCGTTGGTCTCGACCATCAGGTTCACATTGCTGGCACCACCCTGCAGGAGGCTCAGGGAGACCTCAGGGCCGAGGAGGTCAGCGGCGAAGTTCCCCAGGAAGCGCACGGCTTGAGCCTCGACGTCCTCGGCGATCGGGGCCACGGCCGTGAATCTGGTCCGCTCCACGGTGGTCATCACAGGCCTCGCCGGGTGATCGCAATGTGCTTGAGCTGGGTGTGCTCCTCGACCGCGTGCAACGAGAGGTCGCGGCCGACACCGGACTGCTTGTATCCGCCAAATGGCATCTCCGCAGCCGTCGGGCCGTGGTCGTTGATCGACACTGTGCCGGCCTGGATCCTCGCAGCAGCGTCCATGGCACGGTCGAGGTCACGGGTCCACACCGAGGCAGCCAGCCCGTAGGCCACGTCGTTGGCCTTGGCGATGGCGTCATCGTGGTCGCGGAACGTGGTCACAGCGACCACGGGGCCGAAGATCTCTTCCTGCACGATCTCGTCACCTTGCTCAACCCCGAGCACGACGGTCGGCTCAACGAACGCCCCCTCCAGATCAGGTCGGCCACCACCGGTGGCGGTCTTCGCGCCCTTGGAGACCGCACGCTGGAGGAAACCCTCGACGTTCTCGCGGTGCCGGAAGGACACGACTGGGCCCATCTGGACTGTCGGGTCATCGAAGCCGTTGCCCACGTTGAGGTTCTTGGCCACATCGGTGAGCAGGTCGACCACCTCGTCGTGGCGCTGCGGTGTCACGTAGACGCGCGTGGCGGCGGTGCAGTCCTGCCCGCTGTTGCGGAATGCGGCACCTTGAATCGTCGCTTGCAGTACGTCAAGGTCGGCGTCGTCGTAGACGACGACCGGCGCCTTGCCTCCCAGCTCGAGGTGCACCCGCTTCAGAGTGGCCGCGGCGGCGGCCATCACTGCCCGCCCCGTGGCTGTCCCCCCGGTCAGGGAGATCATGTCGATCCCTGGATGTGCCGCGAGCCTGGCCCCGATGCTGGGACCGTCGCCGGTGATGACGTTCAGCACTCCGGGCGGGAGGATGTCGCGGGAGACCTCGCCGAGCAGGAGTGCCGTGAGCGGGGAGTCCGGAGACGGTTTCAGAACCACCGTGTTGCCGGCTGCGAGGGCGGGGCCCAGCTTCCAGCTGGTCAGACCTATCGGGTAGTTCCAGGGCGGGATGGCGGCTACCACGCCGAGTGGTTCGCGGCGAGCGATGCTGGTGATGCCGGGCTTGTACTCCGCCGACGCAGCGGCGGTCATGGACCGTGCAGCGCCGGCGAAGAAGCGATACTTGTCGGCTGCTGAAGCGATCTCGCCGCGGGCGTCCGCGAACGGCTTGCCTACGTCACGGGACTCGAGCATGGCGAAGTCGTCGATGCGTGAGTCCAGGGCGTCAGCGATGGCCAGAAGGGCGTTGGCCCGGTCCTTGGGCGTCGTGGTGGCCCAGCCGGATACGGCGGCACGTGCCGCGTCGACTGCCTTGTCCACTCCGGTTGCGTCGACCTCGACGATCCGGGTCACAGTCCCGCCCGTTGCAGGCTCGAGCACCCCCACCACGTCGCCGACGGTGTAACGCTCGCCGTTGATGACCGGGCTCAGGTCAATCTCGCTGCTCATGGGGTTCCTAGGGTCGGTGTCGTGGGAGGTCGCGTGCGTTCGAGCTCGAGTCGGGTGTCGGGATCAGGCGGGTGTGGAATCCAGCGCCACAATTCCGTCGCGATACCCACCCTGCCGCAGCGCGAGCTCCTCGAACACGCCGAGTGCCTTGTCCCAAGCCAGAGCTTCCGCACCCCAGGCACCAGGCGCAGCGCCTTCATCGAGGAGGGTGATCACCGCAGCCGCTGCACCCAGTCCGGTGCCCCGAGCCATCACTTCGTCGTCGGAGATGGCGACGGCACCCAGGACTTCATGACCACGCAGAGCCTGAACCAAGACCGCTGTGGTGGCACGGCGAACTCGGGCGGGCCGCCGCTCGTATCGCGCCCACATGAGGTTCCAGAGGAACTCGGCCGGCTCAACCTGCGTGCCGGCGACGTCCACCTTGACGTCGGAGTAGCCGAATCCGATCTGACCCAAGGTGGAGAAGGCTTGGTTGGCCCAGGCCGGCTGGAGCGCACCCTTGCAGTTCGCATACCGCAGCTGCGGGAAGTGACGCACCAGGGTGCGGGGCTCCGGATGAGCGGTGTCGTAGGCCTCGACCTCGCCGAGCGGCTCAGGGAACCTGAAGGACGCCGCGGTGGCTGGCACGAAACCGGGCGACTGGGACCACTCGCCGTCCCTGAACACCGGACATGGCGTGACTGCCATGTGCAGCATGTGACGCAGGGGCGCGAGCCCGCCCGGGTCGCTCTCGTGGACGACCCAGGCCACCTGCACCCCGTCTGCGTCGGAGTGCTCGTTCAGAAGTCGGCAGGCCATCCAGTTCGAGACCCCTGGAGAGAGTCCGGCACCGGTGACCAGCGAGACACCCGACTCGCGGGCCTTGCCATCCAGCTCCAGGATCGCGTCGGTTCCCTCGACGTCATCGCCGATGTCGACGTAGTCGACTCCTTGGGCCAGGGCGGCTCTCGCAACAGCATCAGATCCTGCGAAGAACGGACCGGCCAGGTTCAGCACCACGTCCGCCCCGTCCAGTTCGATGGGGTCCTTCGTGACATCAACCTGGTGTCCGTGGACTCGGGAGGGGTCCAGTGCGGTCGCTGAGGCGATGGTGGCTGGATGCCGGTCGTGAACTGAGAAAGTGGCCGTGGGGAGGCGGTTGAGCAGGATGGCCAAGGCGCTGCGGCCCATGTGACCGGCCCCGACGATCGCGATCTCTGTCATGCCACTCCTTGTTAACGAATGTTCGTTAATCTTGCGAGATCTGTCGTGCAGTGTCAACCCCATCCCCTAGTGTTTCTTCACGAACATTCGTTCACACCGTGGGGCCCAGCCACACCCACCCGCCAAAGGAGCCCAGGCACATGACGCAGTCTCAGCCTCTTGAGCACACTCGTGAGCGCCTGCTGCAGGCGGCCATTCGCCGGTTCAGCGAGCGAGGCTTCGGCGCCACCACGGTCAAGCAGATCGCCGCCGACGTGGGGTTGCGGGCACCTGCCATCTACAACCACTACTCGTCCAAGGAGGAGCTCCTCCTCGCAGCGACGACCTGGGCGCTCGATGCCTTCCAAGTAGCGGTTCTGGGTCCAGATGATCCCGAGCGTCCGGCACCAGAGCGCCTCGAGGGACTCGTGCGCCGGCACATCCGCTACCAGCTGGAGAACCTGGACATCGCGCGAGCAAACGACCTCGTCCTGGACGAGGTCACCCTGCAAGAAGTCCTGCCCAGCGAGCTCGTCGACGGCATCCGCAAACGCATGAGAGGCCACCTGGACCTGGCAACGGAGCTGGTCTCGCAGTCACAGAGCGATGGGAGCTCCGCCGATGCTCGGCTGTGCGCCCTCGCCATTGTGACGATGAGCGACCGCGTGAGCAGCTGGTATCGCCCGGGTGGACGGTTCAGCATCGACGACGTGTGTAACACCTACTGGGAACTTGCCGCCGCCATGCTCCGCTAGTCGCGCGTCGCGAGGTCGTCCAGCCGGTCACACGCTGACGGCGATGACCCACCCCAGGGCGCTGGGGGGGCGCGCCCTGGGGTAGCACATGTGCGACCAATCGAGCTAGGAGGGAAGCTTGTTCTCGGCGGCATCCCTCACAGACGCGGCCACGGTTTCGGTGTCCTCATCGTTGAGCTTCGGAGCCACCCAGATCAGGTAGTAGCCGACGCCGATGAGGAGCGGGACACCAAGGAGCCACCAGGCCACCGGGATCCCGGCCTTGTCCGGGTTCGTTGCGTCTCGTGGCCACATCAGATTGACCATCATCGCGGCGCTGAAAAGCACGCCGTAGACGTTGAGGACCACTCCGAAGCCGCCGAGCCTGAAGGGACTGTGCGCGTTCGGCCACCCCTTGAGTCGGGCGATCAGCAGCACGCCGGTCATCAGGAAGTACCCGACGTACATGACGGCGACCGCTCCCGTGACCAGAACCGCGATGGTGCTCGACGCGATGAGTGGGAGTGCCGTGATGACAGCGACGGTGACGATCGCGCCAATGGGGGCCGAGGTGCGCTGGGAGGTCCGACTCAGGAAGTTCGAGCCGGGGAGCATGCCGTCGCGGGCCATGCTGAACGCGTGGCGGACTGCACCCGCCATGAAGGCGGTCCCACCCAGCAGCGTGATGAAGACGATCAACACCAGGTACAGCCTGGCGCCGGTCTGCCCGAGAGCCGCCGAGACCACGTCCTGCACCGGGGTCCCGGTGGTGTTGATCGTGCCGAGGTCTGGAATGGCCGTCAGGATGGCGAGGATGAATGCCAGGCCCGCGACGAAGGTCACGGCCCACGCGCCCATCACGGCACGGGGGGCCTTGCGGTGGGCATCAACCGTCTCCTCGCCAAGCGTCCCTCCGTTCTCGAAGGAGAACAGCACCCACAAGGAGACGAAGATGCCGCCACCGAGGAAGTTCTTGAGCCAGGTGCCGCCGTCGCTCGACGTACCAAGGGTGTCGGTCAGGATCGACAGGGGTTGGTGGTCTGGGGCGAAGATGACGACCAGGACCGTGAACAGGATGAAGACGCCGAGCTCGAGGATCACCCCGTACCTGTTGAGTCGTCCCAGGATGGTGATCCCGCCGGCGTTGGCCGCGAGTGCGACGATCAGGCACCCGATCGCCATCGTGACGATCTGCCCCTGAGTTCCCTCGACTCCGAGGAGCGGCACCAGCGATGCCGGGACGACGAAGTAGTAGCTGGTCAGGGTGAAGATCACTCCGAAGAGATAGATCCAGCCGACCCACCAGCCGGCCTTCCGTCCGCCGAGGATTGCCGACCACTGGTAGACCGCGCCGGCGTACGGGTAGTGGGATGCGAGCTCAGCCCACAAGAGCGAGATCACGCCCATGGACAAACCGACGAAGACCCAACCCCAGAGCATGGTGGCGCCCGAGAACCCCAGGGAGAAGCCAAAGAGGCTGTAGATACCGGCGGCCGCGCCCACGCCCGAGTAGGTGATGGCCAAGTTGCCGAACGTTGTGAGTTTTCTGCTCAGACTGCCGTGGTGCGCGTCATGAGGGCCTGCCTCAAGCGGGGCTACTTCGGACATGTTTGTTCTCCTGGGGATTGGCCGCTGCGGAGTTGCTCGCGGTGCTGGGCGCCAGTGCCCGACTAATCGTGTCCAGAGGTTAATGAACATTTGTTAATCCCGCAAGACCCTCGACCGTCCAGTCCTTAACGGGTCTAGAAGGGTCCCTGCCACCGGGCCGCAGGAAACATGCACCTTCTCGGGAGCCGGCGAGACGCGTTCACGTCCATGCCCTGTCGGAGACGTGTCGACTGTGCCCACGGCACGGCACTGGTAGGGCACTGGTAGGGAGGGTGGGGCTCGAACCCACGACCCAAGGATTATGAGTCCTCTGCTCTGACCGACTGAGCTACCTCCCCGGAGCGGCCGAGCCTATCGACTCGACCCCGGTGCGCTCAGGCGGCGGGGCCCTCGAAGGGCAGCACCACGGTGCACGGGACCGGCCGCGGGTGGGCTGGGTCGAGGGCGTTGAGCACGTAGCCCGCCGCGACCGGGTCGGCCGCGATCTCGAAGTGCTCGGTGTAGTCGGTCGCGCACCTGTCCTGGACGGTGATGTTGCGCATGCCGGTCTCGATGCCGCTGGTGTACGGCGAGACGAGCTCGTCGTACCTGGTCACGATGTTGGTGTAGCTGATCCCCTTCACCGCGACTCCCCCGTTCCTCATCTTCTGCATGAACGGCGAGCCGGTGCCCATCTGGCTGCACGCGGGGCATCCCGGCGTCTCGCTGGACGACGGCGCATAGACCTTCGTCGACTGTCCGACCTGACCCGCCGCGGCGAGGTCGGTGCCGCGCCACAGCGGTGCCAGCGAGACGTAGCTGTGGATGGAGGCCGCCCCACCGAGGAACTTCGCGTAGTAGTTCGGCATCAACGTGCCCTGCGAGTGGCCCAGGATGTCGACCTGGCGCGCGCCCGTGGTCTGGCGGACCTTGGTGACGAACGCCTTGAGCTGCTGTGCGCTGGTCTCGATCTTGTCGAGACCGCCGAACTGGTCGAGGCCCTTCGGCGTGCCGGCCGGCACTCCGTAGGTCAGTGCGAAGACGCAGTAGCCGTTGTTGGCCAGCAGCGGGGCGTAGGTCTGCCAGTTGGTGTTCTTGTTGCCGGCGGTGCCGTGCACGAGCACGACGGGCCGAGGGTGCCGGCTGGTCGGCTTGCAGCTCCAGTCGTTGGAGCCGGGAGCGTCGGCGTCCATCTGGGCACCCGCGAGGACCGCGCTGCTCAGGAAGTTGTAGCTGACGGGGTGCTGGTCCGCGGCCGACGAGGCAGGTGCTCCCGCGAGTGCCAGGGCCGTGGCGGCGAGCAGGCTGGTCAGGGCGAAGAAGATGCGGCGCACGGTGCCTCCGGGTGGGGTGTCAGGAGGTGCAACGAGCGCTGGCTGGAAAGGGAACGCGATCAGCCCTTGTGGCGCGGCTTCTTCCCGCCCGGACGACCCTGCTGACGGTCGTTGAACCGCTTCGGGCCCGAGCGCGGGTCCGGGCCCTTGTCGCGCTGCAGGTCGATCAGGATGCCGGAGATGCGGGTGTCGGCGAGCTTGTCCAACGTCTCCCGGGAGAGGTCGGGTGGGAGCTCGACCAGCGAGAAGTTGGGCTTGATGTCGATGCGGCCGAAGTCGGCCCGCTTGAGCCCACCCTCGTTGGCGAGCGCGCCGACGATCTGGCGCGGCTCGACCCGGTGGCGCTTGCCGACCGAGATCCGCCACCGCACCAGGCCACCGGCGGGCTCCCGGCGCTCGCGACGCTCCTGCGCCGGCGGCTCGGGCATGTCCTCGAGGAAGAGCGGCTCACCGTCCTGGGCGAGTACGGCGATCGCGGCCGCGATGTCCTCGGCGGGCACGTCGTGCTCCTGCTCGTAGGACTGCACCAGCTCGCGGAAGATCCCCAGCTGCGGGTCGCTGAGCGCCTGCCCGATCGACTCGGTGAACTTGGCGACGCGGAACGCGTTCACGTCCTCGACGGTGGGCAGGCTCATCTGCTCCAGCGTGGTCCGGTTGGCCTTCTCGATGGCCCGCAGCAGGTAGTTCTCGCGCGGGGTGACGAACGAGATCGCCTGACCGCTGCGACCGGCGCGGCCGGTGCGACCGATGCGGTGGACGTAGCTCTCGGTGTCGGTCGGGATGTCGTGGTTGATCACGTGGCTGATCCGCTCGACGTCGAGACCGCGCGCGGCCACGTCGGTGGCCACGAGGATGTCGAGCTTGCCCTTGCGCAGCTGGTCGATGGTGCGCTCGCGCTGGACCTGCGCCACGTCGCCGTTGATCGCCGCCGCCGCGAACCCACGCGCACGCAGGCGCTCGGCGAGCTCCTCGGTGGCGTTCTTGGTGCGGACGAACACGATCATGCCGTCGAAGTTCTCGACCTCGAGGATCCTGGTGAGGGCATCGAGCTTCTGGTGGTGGGCGACCTTGAGGTAGCGCTGGGCGACGTTGGTCGCGGTGCCGGAGGTCGACTTCACCGTGATCTCGGTGGCGCCGGGAGCGTACTTCTTGATGATCCGCCTGATCTGGGGCGGGATCGTCGCGCTGAACAGGGCGAGCTGCTTGTCCTCCGGCGTGCCGGAGAGGATGGTCTCGACGTCCTCGGCGAACCCCATGTTGAGCATCTCGTCGGCCTCGTCGAGCACGACGAAGCGCAGCGCACTCAGGTCGAGGGTGCCCTTCTCGAGGTGGTCCATCACCCGGCCCGGCGTGCCGACCACGACGTGCACCCCGCGACGCAGGGCGGACAGCTGGACGCCGTACCCCTGGCCGCCGTAGACCGGGAGCACGTGGAGCCCCTTGAGGTGCGCGGCGTAGCGGCCGAACGCCTCGGAGACCTGGAGGGCGAGCTCGCGGGTCGGCGCGAGGACCAGCACCTGCGGCGACTTCTGGGAGAGGTCGATGCGCGAGAGGATGGGCAGCGCGAAGGCCGCTGTCTTGCCCGTGCCGGTCTGGGCGAGGCCCACGACGTGCTGCCCCGCCATCAACGGCGGGATGGCCTCGGCCTGGATGGGCGACGGGGTCTCATAACCCACGTCCCGCAGGACCTTCAGGATCTTCGGGTCCAACCCCAGCTCGTCGAACCCGGGGACCTCCGTCGCGCTGCTCTCACTCACCGGCCAAGCGTAGAGCCGCGCGCGCTCAGGCCCTATTCGGGAGCGTGCAGGAGGGCGCACCTGCGCCGACCGCCGATGGGGACGACAGGGCTTCTCAGCCGCACCTAGAGTGGAGGAGTGCCCACACTCGCCGCCGCAGAGGAGCGCTGGCGGCTCACCATCGACAACGCCCCCGTCGGAATCGCCCTGGTGAGCCTCGAAGGTCAGTTCGTGCGCGTGAACGCGGCGCTGTGCCAGATCCTGGGCCACACCCAGCAGGAGCTGCTCGAGCTCGACTTCCAGCAGATCACACATCCCGAGGACCTCGACGCCGACCTCAAGCAGCTCGAGCAGCTGGTCGCCGGGGAGATCCCCAGCTATCGGATGCGCAAGCGCTACCTGCACGCCGACGGCCACCCCGTCTGGACCGACCTGTCGGTCTCCCTGGTGCGCGATGGGGGCGGTGTGCCGCAGCACTTCGTCTCCCACGTCGCGGACCTCACCGAGGAGATGGAGGCGGCCTCGCAGATCGAGGAGATCAACCGGGAGCTGAGCGCGCAGAAGGCCCTTCTCGAGCGCTCCAACGCCGACCTCGAGGCCTTCGCCATGCTGGCAAGCCACGACCTGCAGGCCCCGTTGGCCACGATCCGCGGCTACCTCGAGCTGCTGCAGACGACCTATGGGGACGTCTTCGACGACACCTCCACGGTCTGGGTGACGCGCATCGACCGGGCGACCGAGCGGATGTCGGAGCTGGTGAACTCACTGCTGGACTTCTCACGGGTCGGTGGCGCGCAGGTGCGCGAGGAGGTCTCGATCGTCGACCTGGTCGAGGTCGTGCGTCACGACCTGGGTGAGTGGGCCGCGGCCGTCGAGATCGTGGTCGACCCGGACAGCCCCGCCGTGGTGGCCGACCCCTCGCGCCTGCGCCAGGTGCTGCAGAACCTGCTCCAGAACGCGTGGAAGTATCGCCATCCCGACCGGAGCCCCCGCTGCGATGTGTGCGTCGAGCAACGCGAGGCGGACTGGCTGATCACGGTGACCGACAACGCCCTGGGCATCCCGCCCGAGCACCGGGAGTCGGTGTTCTCCATGTTCGCGCGCGGCGAGAGCAGCACTCCGGGGCACGGCATCGGGCTGGCCGCCTGCCGCCAGATCGTGGAGCGGCACGGCGGCACGATCTGGGTCGATCCCCACCCCGGGGGCGGCAGCCGGTTCAGCTTCACGCTGCCACGCTGACCCTCCCCCCGCGCCGTCCGCAGGCGTAGGTTCGGGCCATGGACGCACCCCAGCCCGACCCCCTCGAGCCGCTCGACGAGACCTGGGAGCGAGCCCTGTGCATCGTCGCCCATCCCGACGACATGGAGTTCGGCGCCGCCGCGGCGGTGGCTCGCTGGACCGGCCAGGGCAAGTGGGTCGGCTACACGATGGTCACCAGCGGCGAGGCCGGCATCGACGCCATGCCGCCGGACGAGTGCAGGTCGGTGCGGGAGGCCGAGCAGGTCGAGTCGGCCCGCATCGTCGGGGTCGACACGGTCGACTTCCTCCATCAGCCGGACGGCATCCTGGAGTACGGCGTAGCGATGCGTCGCGTGCTCGCCGCAGAGGTGCGCCGGCACCGCCCCGACATCGTGATCACCGGAAACTTCCGGGACACCTGGGGCGGACGCAACCTCAACCAGGCCGACCACATCGCGGTGGGACGGGCGGTGCTCGACGCCGTGCGCGACGCCGGCAACCGATGGGTCTTCCCCGAGCAGCTCGACGGCGACCTCGAGCCCTGGGGCGGCGTGCGGGAGGTGTGGGCGTTCGGATCGCCCGGCTCGACCCACGCCGTCGACACGACCGACACCTTCGACGCAGGCGTCGAGTCGTTGAAGGCGCACGCTGCCTACATCGAGGGACTGGGGTGGGAGAACTGGGACCCCCGCGAGTTCCTCGAGGGGATGGCGCGCGGCACCGGCCAGCGGCTCGGCACAGCGTTCGCGGCTCCCTTCGAGGTGTTCCCCACGGGCTGGGGCGAGTGAAGGGTCTTCGCTAGCTCGGGTCCCGGTGCAGCACGCAGAACTCGTTGCCCTCCGGATCGGCCAGCACGGTGAAGTTCTCCCCACCGGTCTGTCCGACGTCCGCACGCGTGGCGCCGAGAGCGATCAGCCGTTCCACCTCGCGCTCCACGTCCCCGTCATCGGGTCGCAGGTCGAGGTGCAGCCGGAGCTTCTCACGCTTGGCCTCCGACACCGGCTGCAGCCAGATCAGCCGCCTCGGTGCCTGTCCGTGGTCGGGCGGGTAGAGCTTGGCCGCCCCGTCCTCCCCCTGGTCGGCAGTCATGCCCAGCGCGGCGGACCAGAACCGCGCCTGGACGTCGACGTCGTGGACGTCGATGGTCACCTGGGCGATGTGTGCGGGCATGGCGCCGCACTACCCGCGACGACGTGCCGCCATGCGGTCTCGGGAGCTCGACGTCCGAAACCCGCCGACGGTCGGCACGGGACGCCGAAGGCCCTGATCCGTGACGGATCAGGGCCTCGAGGTGGCTCCCCCGGTTGGACTCGAACCAACAACCCTCCGGTTAACAGCCGAATGCTCTGCCAATTGAGCTACAGGGGATCGCGCCCGCAAACCCTAGCAAGTCCCGGGGGCATCACTAAATCAGGTTCCCCGAGGGCGCGGCGGCGAAATTCGCTGGGTCGCGAACTCGCGCACGTGGCGGCTAGAGCTGCGGGTCGTCCCCGACCTCGGCCCGGGCCTGGGCCAGCGCCTGGTCGGCGACCAGGCCGACGACCGGGTCGTCGGGGTCGAGGCCGGCATCGTAGGAGTGCATCCAGCTGACCGGGCCGCCGACGGGGCTGCGGCGACCGATCACGGTGAGTCCCAGCCGGCTGTCCACGGGGACACGACGCTGGAGCACGATGCTGGCGGTCACCCGCTCGCGCAGGAGCTGGAGCAGGAGGGCGGGGTCGTCCATCGTGAAGGTGTAGGACGGTCGCGGCCGGCCGTAGTCGCCGATCCCGGTGATCCGGAGGCGCGACTCCTCCTTGTCCCAGGAAGCGTCCTCGACCCGCTCCCACGGCAGCCACACGAGCTCGGTCCCCGCGATCACCAGCCCCCGCCGCGTGCCCAGGAGCCAGGTCGCGTCTCCGGCCCGGGCGTGCGCGAGCACCTTCTCGCCGCGAGGGAGGGCAGCGCGCGCGAGCACCTCGGCGGGGACCTCCCCGCCGCGACGGCGCAACCTCACTGGCTCTCCAGGGCGCGCTCACGCAGGCTGCGGCGGTGCTGCTCGAGAGCGACCAGCTCGCCGAACATCCGGTTGTAGTCCGTGGCCTGGTCGACCGGGTTGGTGCGCTGCAGCCGGGACTTGAGGTCGGCGATGCGACGCATCGCGGTGAGCTCGCGCAGCCGGAGGACGTGCTGGCTGACGTAGGCCTCGTCGGGCTCCTTGTCGGAGTGGAGTGGCTCGACCGTCAGGGCGCTGATGAGCGACTGGAGCCGCGCGTCGCCCTGGGCGTCCCGCAGTCTGGAGGCCCACTGCGCGTCAGCGGTTGCCGGGCCGCCCGCCGCCTGGATGCCGGCCCACAGCGCGCGGTAGGCGCCGTGGGTGAAGTCGTCGGCGTCGACCTCGCGGGCGGCGCGGCCGACCACGCCCGGGTGCTGCACGACCAGCTTGAGGGTCTCGCGCTCGAGCATCAGCCGCGGGTCGCGGGCGTCGGGAAGCTCGGCCGCCGGGCGCTGGGCGCCGGCACCGGGCTGGGTCGGGCCGGAGGCACGTGCGGCGGCGCGGCGTACTTCTCGCTGCACGTCCATGGGCTCGATGCCGAGCATGCCGGCCAGCTCGCGCGCGAAGGCGTCGACCTTCGAGCGGTCGCGGATGCTGGTGACCAGCTTGGCGGCCTCGCGCATGGCGTCGACGCGCCCGTCGGCCCGGTCGAGGTCGTAACGCTGCACCACGTTGGCCAGCACGAACCGGTAGAGGGGGACGCGCCGCGCGACCAGCTCGCGGACCTCGGCGTCACCCGACTTCAGGCGCAGGTCGCACGGGTCCATCCCGGTGGGCTCGACTGCGACGTAGGTCTGCCCGGCGAAGATCTGGTCGCCCTCGAAGGCCCGGATCGCCGCCTTCTGCCCGGCGTCGTCGCCGTCGAAGGTGAAAATCACCTCGCCGCGGAACTCGTCGTGGTCGTGCAGCAGGCGCCGGATCACGCGGGCGTGGTCGTCGCCGAAGGCCGTGCCGCAGGTGGCGACCGCGGTCTTCACCCCGGCGAGGTGGCAGGCCATCACGTCGGTGTAGCCCTCCACGATCACGGCCTGGCTGGCCCGCGCGATCTCGCGACGGGCCAGGTCGATGCCGTAGAGCACGTGGCTCTTCTTGTAGATCGTGGTCTCGGGGGTGTTCAGGTATTTCGCCTCGATGCGGTCGTCCTCGAAGATCCGCCGGGCCCCGAACCCGATGGTGTCGCCGCTGGAGTCGCGGATCGGCCACATCAGCCGCCCGCGGAAGCGGTCGTAGAGCCCGCGGTTGCCCTGGCCGGCCAGTCCACTCGCGACGAGCTCCTCGTCGGTGAACTTCAGCTGGCGAAGGTGCTTGACGAGGTCCTCTCCCCCGCGCGGCGAGAAGCCGACCCCGAAATGGGCAGCCGCATCGGCGTCGAAGCCGCGCGAGTCCAGGAACTGCCGGGCGGTGAGGGCCTCGGGGCTGGCGAGCAGCTCGGAGTACCAGGCGGCGGTCACCTTGTTGGCCTCGAGCAGACGAGGTCGCTGGGGTCCGGAGCGGGGACGGGGTGGGCCGCCCTCCTCGTAGCGCAGCTGGACGCCGAACTTCTCCGCCAGCCGCTCCACCGTCTCGGTGAACCCGAGCCCGTCCATCTCCATCACGAACTTGATGACGTCGCCACCGACCTGGCAGCCGAAACAGTGGTAGAAACCTCGCGAAGGGGTCACATGGAACGAAGGCGACTTCTCGTCGTGGAACGGGCACAGGCCCTTCATCGACCCGCCGCCGGCGTTGCGGAGGGTCACGTAGGAGGAGACGACGTCGTCGATTCGCGCCTTCTCGCGCACCTCTGCGATGTCGTCTTCCCGGATCCTGCCCGCCACGCTGCGGAGTCTACGGGTCGCCGCCCACGGCGCCGACCGGCCGTGCACAGGGTTTGAAACACCGACGATTGGCTACCCGTCTCGTATGACAGAGCCAACCGTGACCCGTCCCCCGGGCGAGTCCGACCCCACCCTCGGTGCCCTCGTGCACGACCTGACCACCCAGGTCCCTGACCTGATCCGTTCCGAGCTCCGGCTGGCCCAGGCAGAGGTCGCGGAGAAGGGCAAGCGCGCAGGCATCGGCATCGGCATGTTCAGCGCGGCCGGCCTGCTCGCGTTCTTCGGTACGGCGACCCTGATCGCAACCGTCGTGCTCGCCCTCTCGCTCGCCATGGACGGGTGGATCGCCGCCCTGATCGTGGCCGTGGTCCTCTTCGCCGGAGCCGGCGTGCTCGCCCTGATGGGCAAGAGCCAGGTCGAGGAGGCGACGCCACCCGTGCCCGAGCGCGCGGTCGCAGGCGTCAAGGAAGACATCGCCACCGTGAAGGGAAACCGGTCATGAAATCACCCCACGAGATCCTTCTCCCCCGCTTCGCTCCTCCGAACAACCCCGTAGGGACCCCGAAATGAGCACGCCCGAGGAGATCCAGGCCGACATCGAGCAGCAACGTGAGCAGCTCGCCCAGACCGTCGACCAGCTCACCCAGAAGCTCGACGTGAAGGCCCAGACCAAGGCCAAGGTCGCCGATGTCAGGGACCGGGCCACGACCGGCGACGGCAAGCCCCGCCCCGAGGTCATCGGCGCGGCCGCCGCCGTCCTGGTCGGCATCACGCTCATCGTGTGGCTGCGGCGACGAAGATGAGCGACACCGACCAGGTCCAGGGCGAGAACCGCACGGAGCCGACGACCCCCGACCCGGACGACCCCCGCAAGCCGGAGGACCCGAGCGACCTGACCAAGCGGTCGTGGCTCTACGTGCTCCGCAAGACCTGGCACGAGTTCGGCGAGGACCAGTGCACCGACCTCGCGGCAGCGCTCACCTACTACGCCGTGCTGTCGATCTTCCCGGCGATGCTGGCGCTGATCTCGGTGCTCGGCGTGCTCGGACAGGCGCCGAAGGCCGTGAATACGGTCGTGGAGACCTTGCAGCCTCTGCTCTCCACCCAGACGCTCGACCTGGTCGAGAAGGCGCTCAACCAGGTGGCGGCGTCGCAGGGCGCGGGTGTGGCGCTGGTCATCGGCGTGCTGGCGGCGCTCTGGTCGGCCTCGGGCTACGTCGGCGCCTTCGGACGCGCGATGAACCGCATCTACGAGATCGACGAGGGCCGTCCGTTCTGGAAGCTGCGGCCCATCATGCTGCTGCTGACGCTCGTCGCGGTCACGCTCGCGGCCGTCGCACTGCTGCTGCTCATCGTCTCGGGTCCGCTGGCCGAGTCCATCGGCAACACGATCGGACTCGGCGACACCGCACTCACGGTCTGGTCCATCGCGAAGTGGCCGGTCCTGGCCGTGATCGTCGTCGTGGTCGTGGCGCTGCTCTACTACGCCACCCCCAACGTGCAGCAGCCGAAGTTCCGATGGATCTCGCTGGGTGCCGGCGTCGCGATCCTCGTCTGGGTGATCGCCTCGGTCGGCTTCGCCTTCTACGTGGGGAACTTCTCCAGCTACAACAAGACCTACGGATCACTGGCGGGCGTCATCGTCACCCTGCTGTTCCTGTGGATCACCAACCTGGCGCTGCTGTTCGGGGGCGAGCTCGACGCCGAGCTCGAACGCGGACGGCAGCTGCAGGCGGGCATCGCGGCCGAGGAGGAGCTCCAGCTCCCGGCTCGGGACACCCGCAACATCAAGAAGGCCCGCAAGAAGCGGGACAAGGACGTCGCGCTGGGACGCCGCATCCGCAAGCAGGCGGAGGCTTCCGGCGACCACAACACGGAGCCGGACGGCTCCACGAAGGAGAAATCATGATCATCAAGAGACTCCCCCTGCTGATCGCCGGCGGCATCGGCTACGTGCTCGGCACCAAGGCCGGTCGCGAGCGCTACGACCAGATCCAGTCCACGTTCTTCAAGGTCAAGAACGACCCGCGGGTCCAGGAGAAGACCGAGCAGGCGGCCGACTTCGCCAAGGAGAAGGCCCCCGTGGTCAAGGACAAGCTCACCGACGTCGCGGGAAACGCGACCGAGAAGGTCAAGTCCGCAACCGGTGGCTCCAGCGATCCGGCCAGCAAGCTCAACCCCGACAGCACCGCGCTGCAGGACAACTCGGGCCCCCGCGGCGACCTGCCGTAGTCAGTAGTCCCCCGTCATCAC
The DNA here is from genome assembly GCA_963843075.1 of uncultured Actinomycetota bacterium. GTDB lineage: Bacteria > Actinomycetota > Actinomycetes > Propionibacteriales > Nocardioidaceae > Marmoricola. The sequence continues at coordinate 611,128 of CAWJJD010000002.1, forward strand.
GTTCTCGAGCGGTTCGCCACTGGCGAACCGCTCGAGCTGTTCGCGGACCAGCTTGTAGGCGCGGGGCCACATCGCGCTGCTGTTGCCACCCACGTGCGGCACGAGGAGCAGGTTGGGCGCCCGCCACAGGGGGTGGTCGCCGGGCAGCGGCTCGGGGTCGACGACGTCGAGCGCCGCGTGGATTCGCTCGCTCTGCAGCTCCGCCAGCAGGGCGCCGGTGTCGACGACCGGACCCCGGGAGACGTTGACGAGCAGCGCGCCGTCCTTCATCCGGGCGAGCATGTCGGCGTCGAAGAGCCCGGTGGTCTCGTCGGTGCCCGGCACGATCAGGACGACGACGTCGGCGGTCGGGAGCAGGTCGGGCAGATCCTCGATGGCGTGTACGCCGTCCCGGGCACTGCGGGCGACCCGGGTCACCTCGGCCTCGAACGTCTCGACCCGCCGCTCGATCGCCTCACCGATCTGGCCGTAGCCGACGATCAGCACCTGCTTGTCGGCGAGCGACTCGCGATTGTCCGGCGCCCACTCGGCGCGATCCTGCGCGCGCACGAACTCGGGGATGCCGCGCAGGCTCGCCAGGGTCAGAGCCACGGCGAGCTCGGCGGTCGACGTGTCATGGATCCCGCGTCCGTTGCAGAGCGGCACGCCGTCGGGCACGTAGGGCCGGATGTGCTCGACCCCAGCCGTGAGCGTCTGCACCACCTTCAGCCTCGGGAGGGTGGCCAGCGCCTCGCCGTCGGCCGGGCGGAAGCGATAGGCGAGCACGTAGAACTCGACCTCATCGGCGCTCTCGGGGAGGTTGTCGGGGTCGATGTGCTCGTAGCGGAGGTTCTCCGGCACGTCCCCGAGCAGCTCGGGCTCGAAGGGCAGCCAGACGAGTGGGTCGTGGGTCATGGTCCAAGCCTCTCGCGACTCGGCCCGTCTCCGGAAACCAGGGCCGCGTGCCGCGCGACCGCCGAGGCGTCGGTGAGGCTGGCCACCTGGTCGACGACGACGCGCACCCGGGCCGGGTCGTCGGGCGCCTCCTCGAAGTCGTCGCGGAACGCGGGGTCGAGCCCGTCGCTCCCCCGCTCCCAGATCGCCGCGAACAGCTCGTGCAGCAGGGCGCGCTGGCGTTCCATCAGGTCGAGGCGGTCCTGGGCCCGCATCACGTAGTGGGCTGCGATCCCCTTGAGCACCGCGATCTCCTGCTGGGTCTCCACCGGCACGACGAGGTCGCCCTCGTGGCGCACGAGCGGCCCCGTCCCGTGGGCCGCCTGGGTCGCCTGGTGGACGCTGCCGCAGAAGATGCCGATCAGGTCGCTGGTGAGGTTCTTCAGGCTGGCCAGGGCACGCCTGCTCCCGTCGTACGACGCACCGGGCCACGCGCCGACCGCACGAAGCCGGCGGAAGGTCTCCTCGAGGGCATCGTCGGTCGCCTCGGGGAGATACCACTCCTGCACCGTCTGCCAGGTGGCCGCCCGCTCCTCGCGGCGGTCGAGCAGGTCGAGGTCGATGCGACCGCCGACGATGCCGTCCTCGAGGTCGTGCACCGAGTAGGCGACATCGTCGGCGAAGTCCATCACCTGCGCCTCGACACAGCGGCCCTGTCCGTCGACCCCGCGCCGCATCCAGTCGAAGACCGGTCGGTCGTCCTCGTAGACCCCGAACTTCCCGCTCCCGCCGGTCGAGCCTGTCGAGACCCGGGCCCAGGGGTACTTGGTGCAGGCGTCGAGAGTCGCGCGCGTGAGGTTGAGCCCGGCGGAACGGCCCTGCGCGTCGGCGGTCTTGGCCTCGAGCCGGGTCAGGATCCGCAGCGTCTGGGCGTTGCCCTCGAACCCCCCGATGTCCACCGCGAGCTCGTCGAGCGCCACCTCGCCGTTGTGCCCGAAGGGCGGGTGACCCATGTCGTGTGCCAGCGCAGCCGTCTCGGCGAGGTCCGGATGGCAGCCCAGCGGGTGGGCCAGGTCGCGAGCCACCTGGGCCACCTCGAGGCTGTGCGTGAGCCGGTTGCGCACGAAGTCGTCGGCCTGGGGGCCGAGCACCTGGGTCTTCGCCGCCAGCCGCCGCAGCGACACCGAGTGCACGACCCGCGCCCGGTCGCGCTCGAAGGGTGTGCGCAGCGGCGCCTCGACCCGCTTGGCCGGCTCCCCGACGAGCCGCTCCCGCGCGGCATCGTCATAGAGCTCCTCCCAGGTCACGGCGAACAGGCTAGCCCCGGGCGCGGACGTCAGAGCCAGCCGTTGCCCTCGGCGATCGTCACGGCCGCGGCCCGGTTGGCCGCACCGGTCTTGCCGATCGCGGCCGAGAGGTGGTTGCGCACGGTCCCCTCCGAGAGGAACAGCGCCTGGGCGATCGTCGAGACGGCGGCGCCTCCACGGGCGGCGCGCAGGACCTCGGTCTCCCGTGCGGTCAACGGCGAGTCACCGGCGAACAGGCTCTCCGTCGCCAGCACGGGGTCGACGACGCGAAGGCCGGCATGCACCCGGCGTACGGCGTCCGCGAGCTGGGCAGCCGGGGTGTCCTTCACGACGAACCCGGAGGCACCGGCCTGCATCGCGCGCCGCAGGAAGCCCGGCCGACCGAAGGTGGTCACGATCAGGACCCGGACCTCCGGGAACTCCGCGCGCAGCGCTGCCGTGGCCTCGATGCCGTCCATGCCGGGCATCTCCACGTCGAGCAGCGCCACGTCCGGTCGGTGCTGGCGCACAGCCTCGACGACCTGGTCGCCCGAGGACACCTCGCCCACGACCTCGAGGTCGCCCTCCAGCCCGAGCAGGGCCGACAGGGCGCCCCGGACCAGCGCCTGGTCGTCGGCGAGGAGCAGCCGGATGGTCTCGCTCACGGGAGCACCACGGACAGCGAGAAGCCGGGGTCGAGGGTCCGGGTCACGACCGTGGCGTTGACCTCGCCGGCGCGCTCGCGCAGCCCGATCAGCCCGTGGCCCGCCCCGCAGACCGCCGTCCCGACTCCGTCGTCGCGGATCTCGACGCAGCCGGGCTCGAGCACGACGGTGCAGTGCTTCGCGTGGCTGTGCCGGATCACGTTGGTCACGCCCTCGCGGATGGTCCAGGCGAACAGCTCGCGGAGGTCCGAGGGCACCTCGTCGGTCGAGTTCGGGATGACCGCGTCGATCTGGGCCGCCTCCAGTGCGGTCCGGGCCCGGGCGAGCTCGCCGGGGAGGCTGATCTCGCGGTACCCCTCCACGGCCCGTCGTACGTCGGCCAGCGCGTCACGCGAGAGCCGCTCGAGGTCGGCGATCTCCGCACGGGCCCGCTCGGTGTCGACGTCGAGGAGCTTGTTGGCCAGCTCTGCCTTGACCGTGATCACGGTGAGCGAGTGGCCGAGGATGTCGTGCAGGTCGCGGGCGAAGCGGTTGCGCTCGTTCTCCACCGCGAGCTCGGCATTCTCCTCCTGGGCCGAGACCAGGGCGATGTTGCGCAGCATCATCTGCTGGATGCCGAAGATCGCGACGGACGCCGCGCACACGGCGAAGGCCAGCCCGGCTCCGCTGTCCCAGCCCGACACCGTCTCGCCGAGCACGACGAGCAGGGTCGCGTTGGCCAGGACCAGCACGAGTGCCACCCGAAGCGGGAACAACATCACGGACGCGACCGCGACGTAGACCGAGGCCGTCGTGCCGATCTGGCCGAGGGTGAGCACCATGACCCCGCCCAGCGCGACCATCCCGGTGATCCAGGCGATCGCCACCCTGATCGGCGGCCGCGCGACGAGCTCGGCACGACCACGCCGGAGCGTCACCCACGAGGCCATGTAGAGGACGCCGAAGGCAACCGTCGCGGCAATGCCGAGCATCCCCTCGAGCGTGTCGCGTTGGCCCCAGCCCACCCGGATCGGCTCGACCAGGAAGAACAGCCAGATCGCGGCGAACAGGGGGCCGCGTCGGGACATGGGGCTGGCCACCTGTCCCGACGCGAGCACCGGCTGTGACATGAGCGTCACGGTAGTGGCACTCACACGCGTGCGGTGTCCTTGCTCATCCGCCACGCGGCGCCCAGCACGAAGATGGCCAGCCAGCCGAGGGCGTTGACCACGGCATACCAGGGCAGCTCGTGCGTCAGGGGCGCGCGAGCGACCTCGGCGACGCCGTACATCGGGGTCCAGTAGGCGATGTCGCGGACGACCTCGCTGTACTGGTCGAGCGGGATGAACAGGCCACCAAGGAAGGACAGCAGCGCCAGGCCGGGGCCGAGGATCTGCATCACGTTCTCGCCGGGGACCATGTAGCCGGCGAACACACCGAGGGCAGCGAAGGTCATCACGCAGACCAGCGTCAGCAACGCGCACCAGATCCACGTCGCCGTGGGCATCTGTGGGTCGCCCTTGAGCACGCCGACGACGTTGACGGCCGCGATCGCGACGCCACCCATGACGAGGGCGACGAACGCCTTGACCAGGATGTAGACCGTCGGGTGCAACGGGGTGAGGCGCAGCTGGCGCGACCAGCCGAGGGCACGTTCGACGGCGACACCGGCACCCGTGGCAGCGGCGATCAGCGCTCCGCCGTACAGCGCCATCGAGACCATGACGTAGGCCGAGACGTTGCCGTCACCGACCTTCTCGGCGCCCTGGCTGCCCGAGCCGAAGACGAGGAACATCACCGTCGGGAAGACCAGCGCGAAGATGATCGTGCGGCGGTTGCGCAGCATCCGGCGCAGCTCGATGGTCAGCAGCGTCAGGTTGAACCCGCCGAGCGGGGGCACCCGCCGGGTCGTGGGGTCGATGCCCTGGATGGCGCTCATCGCAGTGCTCCTTCGGTGTCGCGAGTCGGTTCTGGGTCCGTCGTCTGGGCGGCGGCGTCGGTGCGGCCGGTGAGGCTGAGGAACGCGTCCTCGAGGCCCCGGGCCACGATCTCGAGGTCACGGGCGCCGGTCTCGTTGAGCAGGTAGCGCGCCACGGCGTCGCTGTCCTTGGCATGCACGTAGACCTGGTCGCCGCGCACCTCGACGGTGTCGACCCCGCCGATCGCGGAGAGCGCGTCGGTGTCCGCGTCGCGCAGGGTCGCCCGGACCATCCGGCCGCTGGCGAGGCTCTTGATCTCGCTGCCGGTCCCGTCGGCGACGACCAGCCCGTTGCTGATCAGCACGATGCGGTCGGCGTACTGGTCGGCCTCCTCGAGGTAGTGCGTCGCGAAGAGAACCGAGCGTCCCTGCTGGGCGTCCTCGCGGATCGCGGACCAGAACGAGCGGCGCCCCTCGACGTCCATGCCGGTGGTCGGCTCGTCGAGCAGCAGCAGTGCCGGGTCGGAGAGCAGGGCCATCGCGAAGCGCAGCCGCTGCTGCTCACCACCGGAGCACTTCGCGACGCGCCGGTCGGCGATACCGGTGATGCCGGCGCTCTCGAGCACCTCGTCCACGGGCTTGGTGTCGACGAAGAGGCTGGCGGTGTACTGCACGGTCTCGCGGACGGTGAGGTCCTTGAGGAGCCCGCCGGTCTGCATCACTGCGGCGACGAGACCCCGGGCCACCGCCTGCCGCGGGTGCATGCCGAGGACCTCGACGTCACCGCTGGTGGGGCGGGACAGACCCAGGATCATGTCGATCGTGGTCGTCTTGCCGGCTCCGTTGGGTCCGAGGAAGGCCACCATCTCGCCCGGCTCGATCTCGAGGTCGATGCCGCGGACTGCGTGCACGTGGCCGAAGTCCTTGGTGACCCCGGTCAGGCGGACAGCGGGTGTGCCCGAAAGTGGGTTGTCTGTCGTCATGCGTCCAGCATTCTGGAAGCGAGCGCCGAGCTCCCAGATCGCCCGTCACGACCCGACCGTGACATCTGTCAGTGGTGTACGCCGACCGGGCAGTCCTGGTTGCTTGAAGTACGCCGACCGGGCAGTTCTGGTTGGCTGTCGTACGCCGACCGGGCGATCTTGGTTGGTCAGGGCCAACCAAACCTGCCCTCTCGGCAGCCTCACGGCAACCAGAACTCCCCTCTCGGCGCCTGCGGCCAACCAGAAACGCCCTCTCGGCGCCCTGCGGCCAACCAGAAACGCCCTCTCGGCGGGGACTAGAAGCCGAGCTTGCGCAGCTGGCGGGGGTCGCGCTGCCAGTCCTTGGCGATCTTCACGTGCAGGTCGAGATAGACCGGCGTGCCGAGCATGGCCTGGATCTGGAGGCGGGCGGCGGTGCCGACCTCGCGCAGGCGTGACCCCTGGTGGCCGATCACGATCCCCTTCTGGGAGTCGCGCTCGACGTAGAGGTTGGCCTGCACGATCAGCAGCGGCTTGTCGTCGGGACGACCCTCCTTCAGCCCCATCTCCTCCACGACCACGGCGATCGAGTGCGGCAGCTCGTCGCGGACGCCCTCGAGGGCCGCCTCGCGGATCAGCTCGGCGACGAGGACCTCCTCGGGGGCGTCGGTCAGCTCGCCCTCCTGGTAGAGCGGCGGTCCCTCCGGAAGCATCCCCACGAGCAGGTCGGTGAGCAGGCCGACCTGGGTGCCGTCCTTCGCCGAGACCGGCACGATCTCGGCCCACTCGGTGCCGGTCTCCTCGCCGAGTCGCTGGATCGCGAGCAGGTGCTCCCCCAGAGCCTCGTGGGTGACCAGGTCGCTCTTGGTGGCCACGGCCACCTTCGTCGTACGACGGACCTTGGCCAGCTCGTTGACCAGGAACCGGTCACCGGGACCCGGCTTCTGGTCGGCCGGGAAGCACACCGCCACGACGTCGACCTCGGCCCACGTCGAGGTGACGAGGTCGTTGAGCCGCTCGCCGAGCAAGGTGCGAGGCCGGTGCAGCCCGGGGGTGTCGACGAGGATGAGCTGCGCGTCGGGCCGGTGCACGATCCCGCGCACCACCGTGCGGGTGGTCTGCGGCTTCGAGGACGTGATCGCCACCTTGGTGCCGACCAGGGCATTGGTGAGCGTGGACTTGCCGGCGTTGGGACGACCGACGAAGCACGCGAACCCCGAGCGGAACGTGTCCTCGCTCATGCCTGCCTCCTCGTTGCGTCCCGGGCGTCGTCGTAGTCGGCCCAGATCTCCTCGTCGGACCTGCCTGCGGCCTTCCCCGCCGCATAGATCGGTCCGGGGTCGACGTGGCGGACCTGTCGGCCGCGACTGCCGCTCCAGTAGCCCATCACGTCGTAGTGGCGGGTGTCCCGACCCAGGTCGTGGCGCAGGTGACGCCGGATGTCGCGCATCTGGGCGGACTCACCCCCCATCCAGAAGTAGCCCGGGCCCTCGGGCCAGTCGAGTCCACGCACGATCGACGCCAGCTCGCTGGTCCCCGGCTCTGCCTGGTGCCACTCGACCGGGGCGTCGACATAGTCCTGCAGCGGCGCGTCGGAGACCTCCGCATGGACCGTCACGGGCACCGACGAGACCGACTCCCGGATGCGTGCCATCGCCGGCAGCGCGGTGAGGTCCCCGGCGAGCACCACCCAGCCCGCGTCCGTCGGCAGCTGGAAGGAACCCTTCGGCGCGGACAGGCCGACGGTCTGTCCGACGCAGTCGGTCTGCGCCCACTCGGTCACCAGCCCGTGCTCGTGCACCACCACGTCGATGGTCAGCGAGCTCGCGTCGAGCGAGCGCACCGTGTAGTAGCGGGTCTGGAACTGTCCCGGGACGGTCAGTGCGAGCCACTCGTCCGGCACGCCTGTCGACTCCAGCCCAGCGGGCGCGTCCAGCACGAGCCGCACCAGGTGCTCGCTGAGCACGGTGCGTTCGCGCACGACGGCGTCGAAGGGCGTTCGGGAGGTCACCCGCGCAGGCTATCCGGCGGGGCGGTCCTCAGTAGCGACGGCGTACGACGAGCTTGCCGCCGGCGCCCTGGCCGAGGATGGCGACATACATCCGCCGCTGGGGGCATCCCGACGAGCTCTTCACGCAGCTGGTGCTGCTCGGATAGCCGACGTGGCCCGTGCGCCAGGCGTGGTAGACGAGCCGGAGCCGGCCGACACGATCGAGGAACGGCGTGGCCCCACCCGGTCCGGCGAGGTAGGGACCGGTGGCCAGCAGCCGACCCATCCGCGTGCAGGGACCCGTGACCGCACGGCACACGGCATAGCCGGTGGCGTACTTCGCCGACTTGTAGTTGTTGGCCGAGTAGAACAGGTAGAGCAACTTGTTGAACCGGATCATCGCCGGGTTCTCGAGGGTCGACCCCTCCCAGGCCGTGCGGGGCGACAGCAACGCGTAGTTGCGGCTGGCAGGCCCGAACCCGCCTCCCGAGGCGGTCATCCGGCGCACCATCAACCGGTCCGGCGATCCGGCCGCCTTGTAGAGCAGCCACACGGCGCCGCGGTCACGAAAGACCTGCGGGTCGATGGCGTTGGTGCCCAGACAGGTCAGGGGCTTCGACGTGGAGTCGACGAAGGGGCCCAGCGGGGTGCGGGAGGTGGCCAGCGAGATGCAGCGGTGTCCGTCGCTGGCGCGGGGCACGGCGTACGCCGCCACGAACCGGCCTGCACCCATCCGGACGACCGACGGCGCCCACGTCGCAGAGAACACCCGCCCGCTCGGGGTCGAGCGTCGCTCGGCCCAGCCCGCGGCCTGGGGCAGGGCGTCGTTCTGGAAGGGATGTGACTCCTCGGGGGCCGGACGAGCCGTCCAGTGGCGCAGGTCGGTCGAGGTCATCGCCGGCAGGTTGAGCGCCGCGACCGTGGTGGCGTAGGCGTAGAAGGTGCTGCCGACGCGCATCACGGTGGGGTCGGGGAAGTCGCCGGAGTACGCCGCTCCGCCGCGGAACGGGTCACTGCCCACCGGTGCGGGCCGGTTGGTCTGCGCCGAGGCGGCCCCGAGTCCGGAGGCCAGCAGCGCCACGACCAGCACGACCGCGCTGCCGAGGAAGAGCCGCCTAGCCACGTGCGGTCACCACGAGGTCTCCGCTCGGGGTCACCCCGAGGGTGGCGATGTGCAGCTTGCGCTGCGGGCAGCCACCGGGGCTCTTCCGGCAGGCCGGCGACTTCGGGTAGCCGGTGCGGCCGAGGTCCCAGGCGGCGTACGCCAGTCTGAGGCGGCCGTTGCGGTCGACGAACGGCATCGCGCCGCCGGGGCCGGACACGCGACCACCCGTGGCGAGCAGGGGCTGGTCGCTGACTCGCGTGCAGGGTCCCGTCGGTGAGGCGCAGCGGGCGTAGCCGGTGCCGTAGGAGTCGTCGGCGTAGGAACCGCCCGACCAGAACAGGTAGTAGCGCCCGTAGTAGCGGACCATCGCGGGGTTCTCGATCAGGGGCTGCTCCCAGGCGTCCTGCGTGGTGAGCAGGTGGGTCGGCTTGCCGAGCACCCGTTGGCCGTCGCCGGAGAGCCGGCTGATGAACAGGTGGCTCGGCGATCCCGGCTGCTGCTCGCGCTTCCAGAGCAGGTAGCGGCCCCCGCTGGCGCCGGTGAAGAACGCGGGGTCGATCGCGCCGCGTGCCTTGGGGCAGATCAGCGGCGAGCGTCGACGGTCCACGAACCCGCGCAGCGGGGAGCTCGACCGTGACGTCGAGATGCACATCCGGCGAGGGTTCGACCGGGTCGGCGTCGCGTAGGCGTGCACGAACGTCTTGCGGAACCGCGCCACCGTCGGCGCCCAGGTGGTCGCGTGGGTCCGCGACCCCGCCTTCCTGGACCGGGCCCACGCCGCGACCCTCTGCAGACCCTCGCCCCGGGCTCGCCAGTGGACGAGGTCGCGCGAGGTCATCACCGGCAGGTTGAGCCCGGCGATCGTCGTTGAGTAGGCGTAGTAGACCTGGCCGAGCTTGAGCACGCTCGGGTCCGGGAAGTCCCCGCGATAGAGGGCCCCCGTGGCGAAGCGGTCACTGCCCACCGGAGCCGGTCGGGCATCGCGCGCCGCGGCGTCGTCGGCCGGCAGCAGTCCAGCGGTCAGCAGGGACAGCAGGATCACCAGGACAGACGCGCGCGCGGCTGACGCAGCAGACATGACGGGCTCCCGGAAGGCTCGATGGCGTCTGGGCACTATCTCCCGACCGGGTGCCCGTCGTACGCCGAACCGCGGAATGTCTCGCTGGGTGTCCGAGCCGCGCGCGCTCAGGGTTCGCGTTCGCGTGCCGAGATCATCTGCCCGTGAGGCACTTGCGGCTGCGAGCTGTCCGCGCCCGAGCCGGATAGTCCCGATCAAATGGACCCTCTCGGGCCAACATCCGGGTCCGTCCACTCGGGACTATCCGTGCATCGGCCAACTGGTCTGCTGCCCGGCCCGGACCAGTCGCCAGGTTCGTCGCGTTCGGTGACCTTGGTGCGTGGGTAAGACTGGCGGGGTGCGACTGCACCATCGCTGGGACGACGACGAGGATCGTCCCGAGCCTGACCTGACCGATCCCGCGACCGCCGCGGCGTTGACTCGCGCCGCTCGCGGCGTGCGCCTGGTCAAGCTGATCCACCTGGCTCTGCTGGCTCTGGGCCTGGGCCTGCTCGCGCTCGCGCTGCTCCTTCGCGCCGGCTGACCCTCGTAGCCGGTCATCCATCACCCATCGTGTCGTTCTCGCCCTCTCGACGGCATGTCACCGGCCTCCGCGCGCACTACCTGCGGCGTGCCCGGACGTCGGTCGCACGGCCGCCGCGTGTACACCCAAGCCGCCTTCCATGCTTCCCAGCGGCGCACACTGTTCAGCAGGTCCGCCGAGTGGTCAGAGGGCCGAGCGCTACGAGCACAACAAGACTTGGGACCAGGCTCGGCGCTCGTCCCAGTGGCGGCTATACACAGCAAGCAGACCTCAACTGAGCTTGGCGCGCTCGTCCTGGTCGGCATCACGTTCTCGTTGAACCTGCGCGATCATCCACGTTGCCACGGAGGCAGTGACCGCACCCACGGTCGCGATGCCAACAACCATCAGCGCCACCGCGATGAACCGCCCTTGGGTAGTCACCGGATAACGGTCTCCGTAGCCGACCGTGGTGACTGTCGTGCACGCCCACCACAACGCATCGCCAAAGGTCTTGATGTTCGAACCCGGAGCATCCTGCTCCACGTCAAGCATCGCGATTGCACCAAGACCTACTGCGACCACGGCAACGCCAACGACGTAGGCCGAGACCCGACCGACGAGCGAGTTGGCCGCAGACCGGTTGAGAATGCGCGCAAAGGCGAGCAGGCGCAAGAGCCTCAGCGGTCGGAGCATCGGCAGCACGATGAGCGCCACGTCGTACCAGTGCCGCCATGCGTACCGAGACCGATCGTCAGTGAGTATGAGCCGCACCGCGAAGTCAGCAGCGAAGGCCGCCCAAACCGTCCACGACACGACAACCAACGACCCGCGCAGGTCCTTGTCCATGTTGGGGTCAAGCACAGGCCAGGCGTAGGCGACAATGAACGCGGCCGCGAGTAGCAGCAGCGGAATCTCGGAGCGGCGCTCCCACCGTTCCACACGGGTCACGCCGGGCAGGCTATCCGCGACAACCTCGGCAACGCGGTCGGTCGCGGGTGCGGCGTGTCCCCTCGCCCTGGGTCCATCGTCCACGCCGTCGCGCTTCCGTCATCGGCTATGTCAGTGCGCTTGCCAGGCCCCTGAGGCCACACGCACTAGGAGGAGCCCTGCGGTCACCAGATGACAGCAGGGCTCCTCCTAGTCGATCGGATCGCCGGGCGCCTTCGTACGCCGATCCGCCGACATGTCTACGGCCGCGAGCGACTCACCAGTTGGGCCGCAGCGGGAACCCGCTCTCCCCGTTGTCGTCGGTGCGCGTGGCGAGCACCTGGTGGAGCTGGATCTCGTTGCGCTCGAAGCCCATCCGGGAGCCGGCCATGTAGAGCCCCCACACGCGAGCAGTTCCTTCGCCGACCTCGGCGACGCACTCGTCCCAGTGGGTCTCGAGGTTGGCGCTCCAGCCGGCGAGGGTCTTGGCGTAGTGCACGCGCAGGTTCTCCTCGTGGTGCACCTCGAGCCCTGCGTCCTGGGCCTCGGTGATGATCCTGCCGGAGCCGGTCAGCTCACCGTCGGGGAACACGTAGCGGTCGATGAACGCGCCGGTCTGCGTCGGCTTGTTGTCCGGCCGGGTGATGCAGTGGTTGAGCAGCCGGGCACCCGGGAGCATCTTGCCGCGCAGGAAGGCGAAGTAGGCCGGGTAGTTGTCGACGCCGATGTGCTCGGTCAGGCCGATCGAGCTGACCGCGTCGAAGCCGGTCTCCTGGACGTCGCGGTAGTCGAGGTGTCGGACCTCGGCGAGGTGGTCGAGCCCCTCCTCCTTGATCCGGTTCTGGGCCCACTCGGCCTGCTCCTTGGAGAGGGTCACGCCGAGGGCGCGGACGCCGTACTCGCGAGCCGCGTGGCGCACCATGCCGCCCCAGCCGCAGCCGACGTCGAGCAGGCGCTGCCCCTGCTGGAGGTCGAGCTTGCGCGCGACGAGGTCGTACTTCGCGTGCTGGGCCTCCTCGAGCGTCGCGTCCTCGGTCTCGTAGACCGCGCAGGTGTAGGTCATCGAGGGGCCGAGGACCATCTCGTAGAAGCGGTTGGACACGTCGTAGTGGTGCTGGATCACCTTGCCGTCGCGCTCCGGGCTGTGCCGGAAGCCCTCGACCAGGCGACGCCACCGGGGCAGGTGCTCCTGCGGAGGCGGGGCCGGCGGGACCATGTGGCTCAGGCCGATCGAGCGGAGCAGCTGCACCACCTGCGCGGGCGAGGGCCGACGGAAACGCATCGCCCGCAGCAGCAGGACCATGCCCTCGTAGGGGTCACCCGGGTGGATCCCGTGGATGTCGAGGTCGCCGGAGACATAGGCGCGCGCCATGCCGAGGTCACCGGGCGCCGTGACGATGTAGGCCAGGCCGCGCTCGTTCTTCAGCTCGAGGGTGACCGAGGCGTCCTCGGGTCCATAGCTGCTGCCGTCGTACGCCGTGAACCGCACCGGCGCCGGGTTGGCGAGCAGGGACTCGAACACCTCGGCGAGCGAGAGCTTGGCACCGCTCCGGCTCGGGGTCATGTCCTTGATCTGGGTCATCGTTGTCGCACCGCCTTGTCGTAGAGGCTGGTCAGCCGTTGTTCAGGGTCGTACCGCTGCTTCACCGCAGCGAGATTGGGGCCGTCGTAGAGACGGTCGAACGTCTCGGCGTCGTAGAAGGACTCGGAGTAGAGCGACTTGTGTCCGTCGACCTCGGAGACCTTGGCCTCCACCGCCCGGTTCAGCGGACTCGACGGGGCATCGTCGCCGACGGGCACCGCGCCCCAGAAGCCGACGTTGACGTAGGTGCGCCCCGGAGCGAGCGGGTAGGACGGCCAGGAGGTCTGGCCACGCAGCCGGAGTGGGCAGATCCACACCGGGCGCATCCCGACCTTCTCGTCGAACCAGTCGAGGAACTCCCCGAGCCGCTCGACCGGCACCTCGACGTCCTGGATCACGCGCTCGCGCTTGGGTCGTCCGGCACGGCGGTCGAGCCGGTCGGCGATGCCGTAGCGCAGGTCGAGACCCACCAGCTTGTGGTAGACGTCGGACCGCTTGAAGCGCCGCGGCCAGAGCCGACGGAGGACCGGGTGCTGCGCGCCGAAGGCTCGGGAGCACCAGAACCAGTCGGTGTCCCAGCGCCAGAGGTAGTCGTAGGTGGTGAGCAGGTCGACCTCGCGCTGCTGGATCGACTTCCAGAAGATCTGCTGGCCGGCGTAGTCGCTGCCTGCGCCGGCGGCCGCGTCGGTCCAGCGCGCCAGGGTGAGGTAGTACTCCCCCGGTTCGAAGGCCGTCCCGTCGAGGCCGTCCACGCGCTCGCCGTGCCACTCCCGGGTCTCGGTGATCGTCGCGATCGCCTCCTGCAAGGCGGCGGTGTCGGAGAAGCGGACGTGCCGAAGCGCCACGTGGGAGGCGACCGGCTCGAGCTCGATGCGCAGGCGGGTGGCGTAGCCGAGCGAGCCGTAGGAGTTGGGGAAGGTCTCGAACAGGTCGGCGTGCTCGTTGTCGCGGGTGCAGGTCAGCACCTCACCCGAGCCGGTGAAGATGTCCATCTCGATCACCGACTCGTGCGGCAGCCCGTTGCGGAACGACGTCGACTCGATGCCGAGGCCGGTGACCGCGCCACCCAGGGTGATCGTGCGGAGCTGGGGCACGACGAACGGGATCAGCCCGTGGGGCAGGGTCGCGTCGACGAGATCCTCGTAGGTGCACATCCCCTGCACGTCGGCGGTGCGGGCCTCGGCATCGACGCTGATCACGCCGTCGAGCCCCGACACGTCGAGACCGCTGGTCGCGATCGCGTCACGCGGGCGGAACAGGTTGGAGGTGCGCTTGGCCAGCCGGACAGGAGCGCCGGGCGCGATGGCGTCGTAGGACGCACGCAGCCGCCGCACTGCCTCGGCGTGCTGCGTCGTGCCGGTCACGGTGACGGTCAAGCCGGCAACCCCCTGCCTTACTGGTTGTTAACCACAACCATAGTCCCAGAATTCGTCGGGTCTGATCCTGCCACTCCCCAACCGCGGAGTCGCCCCGGTATTCCCTAGGTCGTCGTGGTTTCCTCGACGGATCCGGGGGGAGTTCCTCGCAGGACCGGCACCCCGGGCCCGGCAAAGTCCCGCAAAGCGTCCAGGTCGGTCATCGAGACCTCACCCTCGGTGAGTACGACGGCCGCCTCGGCGCCCTTCGCGCCGCTCGCGACCGCCATCGCCACGACCACCCCGAGGGCCGAGACCTTCAGCGAAGGCAGGTCGACCGTCGCTCCGGCGTAGGTCCGACCGTCGAGGTCGCGCAGGGCGGCCCCCTCGGCAGCACCGGTGCGCGCCCGCGTCGCCTTGGCCAGCACGACGAGCTTGTGGTCCTCGGGTGGCAGTGAAGTCACCCGCAAGACCCTAGTGCTGCAGCTTCTTCTGCGGCAGGGCGCGGTCACCCTTGTCGAGCTTGTCGAGCCCGGGCGTCCAGGACTCGGGGCGCACGACCGGAGAGATCAGCACCGAGCCGATCCGGTTGCGCCGGCCCTTGACCTCCTCGGCGGTGAAGAGCCACCCCTGGACCTCGACGGTGGAGCCGGGGATCGGCACCTTGCCGAGGTGCTTGGCCATCAGGCCGCCCACGGAGTCGACCTCGTCGTCCTCGAACGAGGCACCGAGGATCTCGTCGAGGTCGTCGACGGGATATCTGGCCGAGAGCCGCTTCGAGCCGTCGTCGAGCTCCTCGACACCCTCCTCCTCGGCGTCGAACTCGTCGGTGATCTCACCGACGATCTCCTCGAGGATGTCCTCGATGGTGACGATGCCGGCGGTGCCGCCGTACTCGTCCACCACGACGGCGATGTGTCGCCTCAGTGCCTGCATCTCGCGCAAGAGGTCGTCGACCGGCTTGGAGTCGGGCACGTGGAAGACGGGTCGCATCACCGAGTCGACGTGCTCGGTGGTCTCGGCGGCCTGGCGGTCGAAGACGCGCTTGACGACGTCCTTGAGGTAGGCGAAGCCGACGATGTCGTCGAGGTCCTCCCCGGCCACCGGGATGCGCGAGAAGCCGCTCCGCAGGAACAGCGACATCGCCTGGCGCAGGGTCTTGGTGCGCTCGATGTAGACCACGTCGGTGCGCGGCACCATCACCTCACGCACCGAGGTGTCGCCGAGCTCGAAGACCGAGTGGATCATCTTGCTCTCGTCGGACTCGATCACGCTCGAGGCCTCGGCCAGGTCGACCATCTCGCGCAGCTCGGCCTCGGAGGAGAACGGACCCTCGGAGAAGCCCTTGCCCGGCGTGAGCGCGTTGCCGATCAGGATCAGCAGGCGCGGGAGCGGCCCGAGGAAACGCCCCAGGCCGAGCACGGCGCCCGCAGTCGACAGCGAGATCGCCTCGGCCCGTTGCCGGCCGATCGTGCGCGGCCCGACGCCGACGACGATGAAGAGCACCACGAACATCAGGCCGACGGCGACGAGCACCGAGGTCCAGCGGTCGGGTCCCAGCAGGTCGAGGACCATGGCGGTGGCGAGCACCACCGCGGAGGTCTCGGTCAGCAGCCGCAGGAACAGCACGGAGTTGAGGTTGGGTGCGGCGTCGTCCAGCAGCCGCAGCAGCCTGACCGCACCGGGTCGCTGCTCCTGGGCCAGCTCGAGCGCGCGGGCGCGCGAGAACGACGAGAGCGCGGCCTCGACGGTCGTCAGCACGGCGGCGAGCAGCACCAGGGCGACCACGAGAATGATCAGCATTCGGGGTCCCTGCGGCGAGGTGAGCGCAGCGAGCAGCGTCGCGGGGTGAAAGACCCTGGACTGTGCCCGCTCATCTCTGCGCCGCCCCGCTCACCGGGTCACGCTCGTTCGGAGGCGCGGCCGGCCTCGTGGCTGACCCACTCGCCCAGCAGCTGGTCCTGCAGGCCGAACATCTCCTTGTGCTCGGCCGGCACCGCATGGTCGTAGCCGAGCAGGTGCAAGATGCCGTGCACCGTGAGCAGGTCGAGCTCGGTGGCCGTGGAGTGCCCGGCCGTCCTCGCCTGTTGCGCCGCGACCGCCGGACACAGCACCAGGTCGCCGAGCATGCCCTCCTCGGGCTCCTCGTTGACCAGGCCGGGCCGGAGCTCGTCCATCGGGAAGGCGAGCACGTCGGTCGGCCCCTCCTTCTCCATCCAGCGCACGTTGAGCTCGGCGATGGTCTCCTCGTCGACCGCGGTCACGCACAGCTCGGCCAGCGGATGGACGCGCATGCGATCCATCACGAAGCGGGCCAGGCGCTGGGTGCGGAGCTCGTCGATCTCCAGCCCGGACTCGTTCTGCACCTCGATGGTCATGATCGGCGCTCGCGCCCTTCACGATGCTCGTGGTGCTCGCGCCGAGCATCACCCTGCTGTTTGGAGTCGAAGGCGTCGTAGGCCGCGACGATCTTGCCGACCAGGCGGTGCCGGACGACGTCGTGCGCCGTGAGCCGGTTGAAGCTCAGGTCCTCCACGCCGTCGAGGATCTCCTCGACCACCCGCAGGCCGCTCTTCACCCCGCTGGGGAGGTCGACCTGGGTGACGTCACCGGTGACCACGATCTTGGAGCCGAAGCCGAGCCGGGTCAGGAACATCTTCATCTGCTCGGGCGAGGTGTTCTGCGCCTCGTCGAGGATGATGAACGCGTCGTTGAGGCTGCGACCGCGCATGTAGGCGAGCGGCGCGACCTCGATCGTCCCGGCCGCGAGCAGCTTGGGGATCGTGTCGGGGTCGAGCATGTCGTGCAGGGCGTCGTACAGCGGCCGGAGATAGGGGTCGATCTTCTCGCTCAGGGTGCCGGGCAGGAACCCCAGACGCTCTCCGGCCTCGACCGCAGGGCGCGTGAGGATGATCCGGTTGACCTTCTTGGCCTGCAGGGCCTGGACGGCCTTGGCCATCGCCAGGTAGGTCTTGCCCGTGCCTGCGGGGCCGATGCCGAACACGATGGTGTGCTTGTCGATCGCGTCGACGTAGCGCTTCTGGTTCAGCGTCTTGGGCCGGATCGTGCGCCCGCGGTTGGACAGGATGTTGAGGCTGAGCACGTCGGCCGGGCGCTCCGTGGTCTCCGCCCGGAGCATCGTGATCACGCGCTCGACGGTCTCGGGGCTGACACCCTGGCCGGTGCGGATGATCGTCACGAGCTCGTCGAGCATGCGCTCGGCGAGAGCGACCTCGGCGGGCACACCACGCAGGGTGACCTGGTTGCCGCGCACGTGGAGGTCGGCCTCGAACGCCTTCTCCATCAGCGAGAGGTGCTCGTCTCCGGGGCCGAGCAGGGAGACCATGTTGATGCTGTTGGGCACCACGACGGTGTGCACGGTCTCTTGCTGTGGCTCGCGCCGGGTGGGTCCTGTGGCCAGGGTGCCCGTCTTGCTGGTCTCAGTCATGGATGCCCCGGTGGGGGCGGCCCTTCTGTCGAGGTGTGCTGACCCCACAATGCTACGGGAGAGGTCCGTGGGACCGCCCCCTCGTTTCCGGGTGTGGCCCTCAGGGACGCGTCACGAGCAGGATGGCGAGGCACATCTCGTCGGTGGTGCCCTCGCCCCAGACGACGTACTTGTCCGGCTGACCCTCGAAGGACGGCAACCGGTCGCGCAGCTCCTGGCTGTGCCGGCAGGTGACCTTGATCGTGTCGCCCGGCTCCAGCCTGGCCGGCTTGACCGGCTTGCTGCCCTGGTTGTCGAAGTCCCAGACGGGGATGTCCAGCAGGGTGCGGTGGCCGGGCTTTCCGGGGTTGACCTCGACCTTGATCGACTTGCCCAGCAGGTGCATGTGACCGGCGACACCCCGGACGGTCTCGGGCCGGGCGACCATCCGCGTGCAGGACTGCAGCGGACTCGCCTTGACCGGCCCGCACAGGAAGTGCAGCAGGTCTGCCGTCGAGCCAGGGCCCTGGCCGAAGCGCTCCTTGACGTCGGCCAGCGCGGCGGCTCGGTCGCAGAGCTTGCCGTCGGCGTGCTCGGGCCGGCACGGCAGCTCGACCGGCGCGGGGAGGAGCCGGGTCTGCAGGGTCTCGATCTTGTCGCTCGCCGGCGCGAGCCTGAGCTCGGCCGCGCTGCGGTCGGGTTCCTTGCCGGCCAGCAGGTTGTAGTGCACCTGCATGATCACCCGCGACCCCTTGCCGAGCTCCTCACCGAAACCCGAGCTGTAGACCTGTTCGCTCCCACCCGGGGCCCACGCCCCCAGCCAGGGGGCGTCGTCGATCTCCGCGGCGCTGCTGCGCAGGCCGGAGTTGCCGAAGCACGTCCATCCCTGGCCCTGGGTCGAGTCGTCCTTGGCCTCCGCGTCGTCGACGAGGTCGGCCGGCACCCGGAACAGGATGACGTGATGAACGACGTCGGCGTTGCCCGGAAGCACGTTGAAGCCGGTGATCATCTGGTCGCTGGCGATCTTCGGGTCGAGCAGGAAGCAGCGGTAGTCGTCGGTGCCGACGCCCGTCGGGGGCGAGGGGGTGTAGGGCTCGGGCATCCGCACCTCGACGCGGCGCTCCCCCGGTCGCAACGGCTTGTGCCTCACCGGCGCCGCCTGCGAGGAGGCGTGACCCTGGTCATGAGGCGTCTCGGTGGCGGTGTCCGCCTTGGGTGCCGAGCTCGACTGCTCGTGTCCCTCGTGGCTGCTGGTCCCGCACGCGGCGAGGACCAGCGTCAGCACGGCCAGGAGGACGGCGAGGGTGAGGGACGGCGTACGACGGTCGGCGACCGTCCGGGTGCTCATCCCGGGGGCCAGGTCATCGAGCGCCCGCCGAGCAGGTGCATGTGGGCGTGGAAGACGGTCTGGTGGGCCTGGGCGCCGGTGTTGAACACCAGGCGGTAGCCCTCCCCCAGCCCCTCGTTCTCCGCGATGGTGCCAGCCGCGTCGAACAGGTGCGCCGGGGTCTCCGGCTCCGCCGCTGCCAGGCTCGCGGCGTTCGGGTAGTGGCTGCGCGGGATCACCAGCACGTGCGTCGGCGCCTGCGGGTTCAGGTCGCGGAACGCGAGCGTGGTCTCCGACTCGTGCACCACGTCGGCGTCGACGTCACCCGCGACGATCTTGCAGAACAGGCACTCCGGATCGGCGGTTCCGTCAGTCATGGGCCCAGCATGCCTCAGAAAGCGAAACCGGCGTGTAAACCACCGAGATGACCAGAACGTCCTACTAACGTGACCACTCAACTGATCGAGGGGGTGTCCATCGACACCGACGCCAACGGCAGCACCGCTGCCGACGTGGCCCTGGAGCAGCTGTACGACGCCCACTACGTGCGGCTGGTCCGGCTGGCCGTGCTCCTGCTCGGCGACGTGGGTCGTGCCGAGGAGGTCGTGCAGGACTCGTTCGTGGCGATCTATCGTCGCTGGGACCGGCTGCAGGTCGCCGATGTCCCGGCGTACCTCCGCCAGACGGTCGTCAACCGGTCACGGTCCGTGCTGCGCCACCTCTCGGTCGTCTCCAAGCATGCACCCCACGCACCGGTCGACGAACCAGGCGCCGACCACGACGTGCTCCGCGGGGCCCAGCGACGCGCGGTGATCGACGCGATGGCCGGGCTGCCACGACGCCAGCGCGAGGTGCTCGCCCTGCGCTACTACCTCGACCTCTCCGAGCGCGAGATCGCCGACACCCTGGGGATCAGCCAGGGCGCGGTGAAGAGCCATGCGTCGCGTGGCGCCGACGCGCTGCGCCGCTCCCTGACCCCACTCCTGGAGGAGACCTCATGAACCCCGACGACAGCGACCTGCGCGGGATCCTCGACGACGCCGTCACCGACGTGCACCCCCAGGGTGGGACCGAGCAGATCCGGGCCCGCGCGGACCGCCCGTCGGCCACCCGCTGGGTCCCGATCACGCTCGCCGCGGCCGCAGCCACGGCCGTGGTCATCGGGGGTGGCACCTGGCTCGCGCAGCACCAGTCCTCCAGTCCGCCCGCTGCCGGTCCGGGCTCCCCGCAGGCTCCGACCTCCCAGTCGCCGACCTCCCAGCCGGCGACGCGCACGGTGTCCCTGCCGGTCTACTACGTCGGGCAGACGGCGAGCGGTCCGCGGCTCTTCCCGGAGCAGGTGCGGCTGACCGACGTCTCCGGGACCTCGCTGCAGGCCGCGGTCGAAGCACTGGTGAGCCACGAGCCCGCCGACCCCGACTACGAGGGCTTCCCGAGCGACTGGGGCACCGTCCGCGCGACCCTGGCCGACGGGGTGATCGAGGTGGACCTGAGCGACCAGCACGGTGTCTCCGAGCTCACGGAGGAGGCCCAGACGGCCTACCTCCAGGCCATGGTGTGGACGGCCACCGAAACTGCCGGACACGACCTGGGTGTGCAGTTCCGCGTCGACGGCGAGCCGGTCGCCGACCCCTTCGCGGGCGACGCGGCAGGTGGCCCCGTGCAACGCGCCGGCGAGGACTCGATCCTCTCCCCCGTGATCGTCGACTCCCCCGCCCAGGGCGCGACCGTCCCGACGACCTTCACCGTCGAGGGTCGTGCCGCCACCTTCGAGGCCAACGTGGTCTGGGAGCTGATGAGGGGGGACACGACGGTCCGGCACGGGTTCACCACTGCGGAGGAGTGCTGCACCCTCGCGCCGTACTCCTTCCAGGTCACCGCCCCGCCCGGCGACTACACCCTGGTCGTCCACGACACCGACGAGTCCGACGGCGAGGGCGTGGGGACGAGCCAGGACACGAAGGACATCACGGTCGAGTAGGGGGTGGTGTCGGTTTCCCTGCTGACCGGGGAGACCATGACCCCCTCAGTGCTCCGGCAGCAGCGAGATCTTCTGCCAGATCTTCTGGCTCATCTGGGCGGCCAGGGTCTCGAGGTTGCTGACCATCTCGAGAACCACGGGGTCAGCCGTGCGTTCGGCGCACAGGGCCGCGGTCTTGGCGATCAGGGAGACCAGCTCGCTGCAGTAGTCGAAGTAGTGGTGCAGCTCCTCGGCGTTCATCCGGTTCTGCGGGCTCACGGCGGTCGGGACGTAGTCGGCGCGGGCCTGTTCCGGGTCCTTGTCGAGCTGGTGCATGTCGACCACGTGGGCGAGCGTGCGCAGCTGGTGCAGCAGGCCGACGAGCGTACGACGCTCCCGCCGCTCGGGCAGCGCCCACAAGAAGAACACCGCGATCGCCGCGAAGACGACGTCGTTGATCGTGGTCTCCACCAGCGACAACCACTCGAACGAGTGCAGCTCGCCGCCTCGGAACGCATCCCGGAGAGCGAACACCAGGACGGTGAGCGTGCCGACCACGATCAGCCCGCTGGTCGCCCGCGACCACCACCGCGTGCGCTGGTAGCGGTCGAAGGAGGTGGCGAAGCCGTCGTGGATCTCGGGCACCTGCTCGGACAGCCGGTGCGCGACGTCGGCGAGCCTGCGGCCGGGCAGCCGCGCCCGGATGCGTGCCTCGAGCTTGGCCGCGGCGTGGGCGATGTACCTCGCCTCGAGCCGCGGAGCCTCGGGGACCCCACTCGGCTCGCTCACGCCGCTCACGCTAGTGGTCCACCGGCAGGATGGGAGCGTGAACGAGGTCAGTGAGCTCTTCGACCGGCTCCCGGTGGGCTGGTCGCTGGTGGTGTACGACGGCCGCCGCTACGCCGTCACCCGGTCGGTGCACGGCAACGGTCGCAGCGAGTCGATCCTCGCGGAGGCGCTCGACGGGAGCGACCTGGTGAGCGCGAACCTCTACCGTCTCGACGGCGAGGACGCCCTCAGACCCTGCGAGATGCCCGAGGAGAAGGTGCTCGCGTTCCTCCGGGGGCTACGACCAGCGGGCGGTGCGTGAGAGCAGTGCGGCGACCGCGGCCACGCCGGCCGTGGACGTGCGCAGCACCGGCTCCCCCATCCGCACGACGTGGCCCGCTCCGAACGCCGCGAGCTCCTCGTCGGTGAGCCCGCCCTCGGGACCCACCACGACCACGATCGAGGCGACTCCCTCGAGCGACAACGAGGCGAGCGGCAGGCTCGCCGACTCGTGCAGCACCACGGCCAGGTCGGCGGACTCGACCAGCTCCACCACGTCGGAGGTCGACGCCATCTCGGCCACCTCCGGCAGCCACGCGCGCCGCGACTGCTTGCCGGCCTCCCGGGCAGTGGCGCGCCATCGCGCGAGCGACTTGGCGGCCCGCTCACCGCGCCACACCCCGACGCTCCTGGCAGCGGCCCACGGGACGATGCGATCGGCACCGATCTCGGTGAGCACCTCGACCGCGAGCTCGGCCCGGTCGCCCTTGGGGATCGCCTGCACGACGGTCACAAACGGCAGGGCCGCCTCGACCACGCGCACCGACTCGACCTCGACGGTCATCGTCGACTTGGTCGTGGCGACCACAGTGCTCACGACGGAGGTGCCGGTGCCGTCGACGAGCACGACCCGCTCACCGACCCTGGTGCGGCGTACGACGACCGCGTGGCGTGCCTCGTCGCCCTCCACCACCACCGCCTCGCCGGCGGCGACGCCGGTCACCGGGGCGACGAAGACGGGGAGCGACACGTCAGCGGGGGTTGAAGGCGTCCCGGAGCCGGCCGAAGACCGACTTGTGCGGCGACTGGATCTTGCCGTCGGGCGACTCCTCCTGGCGCAGGGCGGCGAGCTCGCGCAGCAGCTCCTGCTGCCGGTCGTCGAGTCGCGCCGGGGTCTCCACCTCGATGGTCACGATGATGTCGCCGCGGACCTGTGAGCGCAGGTGGGGCACCCCGCGACCGCGGAGCGTCTGCTCGGTGCCGGACTGGGTGCCGGGCTTGATCTCGAGGTCGATCCACAGCTCCATGTCGGAGTCGGCCTCGGCGACGTCGGCCTCGAGCAACGGCAGCTGGATCGTGGTGCCCAGCGCCGCCGCCGTCATCGGGATGGTGACCTGGCTGCGCAGGTCGGTGCCGTCGCGCGTGAACACCGGGTGTGCGGCCACGTGGATCTCGACGTAGAGGTCGCCCGCCGGCCCACCACCCGGGCCGACCTCGCCCTCGTTGGCGAGCTGGACGCGGGTGCCGGTGTCGACGCCCGCCGGGATCTTGACGGTGATCGAGCGGCGAGAGCGCACCCGACCGTCACCGGAGCACTCCCGGCACGGCTCGGGGATGATCTCGCCGTAGCCACGGCAGGCGTTGCACGGACGCAGGGTGCGGATCTCGCCGAGGAAGGAGCGCTGGACGTGCTGGACCTCGCCGCGCCCGTGGCAGGTCTCACAGGTGATGGGGTGCGACCCCTGTGCCGCTCCGCTGCCCTGGCACACGGTGCAGACCACGGCGGTGTCGACCTTCAGCTCGCGGGTGACCCCGAAGGCCGCCTCGGCGAGCTCGATCTCGATGCGGACCAGGGCGTCCTGTCCGCGGCGCGTGCGGGGACGGGGGCCGCGGCCCTGGGCCCCGGGCTGCCCGCCGAAGAAGGCATCCATGATGTCGGTGAAGGAGAAGCCCGCTCCCTGGCCGGCACCGCTGCGGCCGAACGGGTCGCCGCCGAGGTCGAACATCCGCCGCTTCTCGGGGTCCGAGAGCACCTCGTAGGCAGCCGAGACCTCCTTGAACCGCTCCTGGGTCTCGGGGTCCGGGTTGACGTCGGGGTGCAGCTGACGCGCAAGCCGGCGATAGGCCTTCTTGATCTCGTCGGAGTCGGCGTCGCGGGAGACGCCGAGGATCTCGTAGGGGTCCGTGCTCACGTGGTGTCTTTCGCTCCTGCGGTCAGGCTGTGACTGGTGATGGGAATGGTTCAGGCTTGGTCGAGAATGGTGGAGACGTAGCGGGCGACCGCGCGGACAGCGGCCATCGAGCCCGGGTAGTCCATGCGGGTGGGTCCCACGATGCCAAGTGACCCCACAGCTTCCTCACCCGGGCCGTAGCCCGTCGCGATCACCGACGTGGTCGCCAGCTGCTGGTAGGGCCCCTCGGCACCGATGCGGACGGTGATGGAGTCGGGCGACGTCGCCTCACCGAGGAGCTTGAGGAGCACGACGTGCTCCTCGAGCGCCTCGAGCATCGGCTTGATCGACTGGTCGAACCCGTCACCGAACCGGGCCAGGTTGGCCGTGCCACCGACGACCACCCGCTCGTCGTTGCGCTCGTTGGACATCGCCTCGACCAGGGCCGCCGAGATCACGGCCATCTGGGTCGCGTTCTGGGCCGCCACCTGCTCGGTGAGCTGACCGAGCGCGGTCGCCGCGTCGGTGATCCGCTCCCCCACGACGGCGGCGAGGATCCGTGAGCGCAGGTCGGCGAGGGTCTCGAGGTCGAGCTCGCCGGGAGTCTCGACCACCCGCTGCTCGACCCGGCCGGTGGAGAGGATCAGCACGACCAGGAGCCGCTGCGGAGTCAGTGAGACCAGCTCGATGTGCCGAACCGTGGATCGCGCCAGCGTGGGGTACTGCACGATCGCGACCTGCTGCGTCAGCTGGGCCAGCACGCGCACCGACCGCTGGACCACGTCGTCGAGGTCGTGCGCGCCCTCGAGGAACGTCGCGATCGCACGGCGCTCGGCGGCCGACATCGGCTTGACCTGGGTGAGCCGGTCGACGAAGAAGCGGTAGCCCTTGTCGGTCGGGATCCGCCCGGCGCTGGTGTGCGGCTGGGCGATCAGGCCCTCCTCCTCCAGCGCGGCCATGTCGTTGCGCACGGTGGCCGGCGAGACACCGAGCCGGTGCCGCTCGACCAGGGCCCTGCTGCCGACCGGCTCACGGGTGGAGACGTAGTCCTCGACGATCGCGCGGAGCACGGCGAGCTTGCGGTCCTCCTGCATGTCGCCTCCTCGCGTCGTGGTTGGCACTCACTTGTCCAGAGTGCCAAGGATACTAGGCTCCTGGACGTGTCGGAGTTCACGGAAGTCGGGGACCGGGTCTGGGTCGCGCGCTACGAGTGGTGCGACGTCAACGTCACCGTCATCGAGGGCGGGGCCGGATTGCTGGTCGTGGACACCCACGGCTCGCGCCGCGCGGGCCGCGACGTCGTCGCCGACATCCGGCGGCTCTCGTCGCGTCCGGTGATCGGGGTGGTCAACACCCACGAGCACTTCGACCACGTCTTCGGCAACGTCGCGTTCCGTGAGGAGTACGCCGACGTGCCGATCACCGCCCACGAGACCGCGGCGGCGAACACGGTCCCCGAGGGCGAGCAGCGTCAAGCTGGCTGCCTTGGAGCAGGACGGAGAGCGGGACGCCGAGATGGCCGAGACCCCGCTGGTCGCGGCGGACCACACGTTCTCGTCGGTCACCACGATCGACCTCGGCGACCGGGCGGCCGAGCTCGTCCATCCCGGCCGCGGGCACACCGGCGGCGACCTCGTCGTACGCCTCGATGACGCGGACGTGCTGCTGGCGGGGGACCTCGTCGAGGAGTCGGGGATGCCGGCCTACGGCACGGACTGCTTCCCCATGGAGTGGCCCAGCTCGCTCGACCTGGTGCTCAACCTCGTCGGTCCGAGCACGGTGGTCGTGCCAGGGCACGGCGCGCCGGTCGACCGCGACTTCGTCCAGGAGCAGCGCTCAGCGATCGGGGTGGTCGCCGAGACGATCCGCGACCTGGCCGGGCGCGGGGTGCCCCTCGCGCAGGCCGTCGAGGCCGCCGAGTGGCCCTACCCCGCCGAGCACCTGGTCAACGCCGTCGCCCGCGGCTACGAGCACCTCCCCCGGTCCCAGAAGCGGCTGCCGCTCCTGTGAGCAGCCGGCCCGCGGACGAACCGGGGCCGCAGCTCCTCACCGAACGGCTCCTGCTCAGGCGCTGGGAGGCTTCCGACCTCGCTCCCTTCGGCGAGCTCAATGCCGACCCGGCGGTCATCGGCTCCATCCGGGACCCGATGACGCGGGTGGAGAGCGACGCTTTCGCCGAGCGGATCGAGCGGCACTTCGAGGACGACGGCTGGGGCCTGTGGGCGGTCGAGGTGCGGGCCAGCAGCGAGTTCGTGGGCTTCACCGGTCTGGCACGCCAGACCTTCGAAGCGCCGTTCAACCCCTCGGTCGAGGTGGGGTGGCGCCTGGCCAGGACTGCCTGGGGGCACGGCTACGCCACCGAGGCCGGACGGGCCAGCCTCGGCTTCGCCTTCGAGGTCCTCGGCCTCGACGAGGTCGTGTCCATCACCACGACCAGGAACCTTCGGTCGCAGGCCGTGATGCGTCGTCTCGGCATGACCCGCGACCCGGCGGACGACTTCGAGCAGGCGCACCTGCCGGTCGGTCATCCGCTCCGGCCAGCCGTGCTGCACCGGCTCACCCGGCAGCGGTGGGAGACAGGAGGCTAGGGCTGCGCCGGTGGCACGAACGCAGTCCAGCGCGCGTCGTGAGTGGGGCGCAGCGTGCTCCCCCTCGGACTTGATCGTCTGGGGCGACGGAGCGGCTGCGCTAGCGGCGGCCCATGCTGCGGTGGCCCCAGTGGGACCTGGCCGGGTGGCGCCAGCGTCCGAAACAGAAGAAAGCCACGACCAGGAGCAGCACGAACGGCAGGTGCGTGAGCACGGTCAGTGCGATCAGCACGACCAGCACCGGTCCGAACGACATCGGCCACCAGCGGGGACGGTGGGGCGCTCCCGCCGGCACTCGAGCGGGTGCGCGACCGGGCGACCGAACGGGGAGGTCGACGAAGACCGGGGCCAGATCGCCCCGGGTCTTCGCCGACCACACCGCGTCGCTGCGCTCGTCGAACTCTTCCCGGCTGAGCCGGCCGACGGAGTACTGCTCACCGAGCAGGTCCACGGCCGCCTCGCGGTCGGCGTCACTGAGTCGCAGCGAGTCCATCACTCGTCCTCGGGCGACTCGTCCTCGGTGGTCTCCGGCCCCTCGGCCAGCAGGCCGTAGAGCCGCCGGCGGGTGTCGCCGAGGATCTCGATGGCCTTCTGTCGCTGGTCGGGGGATCCGGTCGTGGCCACCTGGACGATGGCGCCGACCGTCTGGCCGATGACCTGCTTGAAATTGACCGCCTCGTCGTCGTCCGCCTCCTCGGCGAACGGCGCCCAGACGGCGGCCAGCTCCTCGGGGTGGTCCGCGACGTAGCTGCGGCCCTCCTCGGTCAGCTGGATCGCCTTGCGCCCCGTCGGGGCGTCCTCGACGAGGGCCTCGTCCTGGAGCTGGGCGATGGTCGGGTAGACCGAGCCGGGGCTCGGCTTCCAGACACCGTCCGTGCGGTCGGCGATCTGCTGGATCACCTGGTAGCCGTTGATCGGCTCCGGGCTGGTGGCCAGCACGTCGAGGATGGCGGAGCGGACATCGCCCCGGCGCACCCTCGGCCTGCGTCCACCACGTCCGCCCGGACCGCCGACGAAGTCGGGGCCGAACATCTGCGCCACCCAGGGCGGGGGGCCGCCGACGGGGCCACCCCAAGGTCCGCCCCAGCCGCCGCCGTGCTGTCCATGGCCGTGGCGTCCACGGCCTCGCCCGCCGCCGCGCTGGCGACGGGACGGTTCGAATTCTTCGTTCCACATGTTGCGGTTCATGATCGAGATCTCCTTTCGTGCGGTGCCGGGGTCCGGACTTCTTCACGGAACCTCGCGACACTGTCTCGATACGTCAACGATATATCGCGATGGTTCCGAACGCAAGCCTTGAATGCTTGGGCGCGCCCTCCGTCCTCCCCCGCCCTCGTTGCCTAGCGTTGGCCGGGTGCCTCTTCCCCCACACGACCGCCCTCATGACCGCTACGGTTCCGACGTCCTCGCCACCGACTGGCGCACCCCCAGGAACGGCCGGGCCGTGGAGATCGACGCCGACACCGGACTCGTGGTCGAGGAGGTCACGACCGACTGGTGCGGCGAGATCGTGCGCGTCGAGCGCGACCTCGGGACGGTGACGCTCGAGGACCGCCGGCGCAAGCAGCGCACCTTCCCCCTCGGCCCGGGGTTCCTGCTGGAGGGGCGGCCCGTGGTGCTGGTCGCACCGACGCGCAAGGGTCCTGCCGCTCCCACCCGTACGGCGTCCGGATCGGTCGCCGTCCAGGGGGTCAAGGCGCGAGTCGCGCGGGCCAGCCGCATCCTGGTCGAGGGCCGCCACGACGCCGAGCTCGTCGAGAAGGTGTGGGGCGACGACCTGCGCATCGAGGGTGTGGTCGTGGAGTATCTCGACGGCATCGACGACCTCGGCGAGAAGCTGAAGGACTTCCAGCCCGGCCCGGAGCGACGGGTCGGCGTGCTCGTGGACCACCTGGTGGCGGGCTCCAAGGAGAGCCGGATCGCCCAGTCCGTGGCGAAGTCACCGATCGGCAGGCACGTGCTGATCGTCGGGCACCCCTTCATCGACATCTGGGCGGCGGTGCGGCCCGAGCGGTTCGGCAAGAAGGAGTGGCCGAAGGTGCCGCGCGACATCGAGTGGAAGAAGGGCGTGTGCCAGCAGTGGGGGTGGCCCCACCGAGACCAGGCCGACATCGCCCGCGCCTGGAAGCACATCCTCGGTGGAGTGCGCGGCTTCCAGGACCTCGATCCGGCACTGCTCGGCCGGGTCGAGGAGCTGATCGACTTCGTGACGCAGGAAGGATCGCGCTAGCTCGCGCGTCGTACGGCCTCCTGGACCGCTTGACGCAGCGTCGTCGGGTCCACGCCGGCCTCCCTCAAGGTGTCGCGGACGATGACGTCGCCCTCGCGCACCAGCCCCAGCAGGATGTGCTCGGTGCCGATGTAGTTGTGCTTCAGCGAGACCGCCTCACGCAACGCCAGCTCGAGCACCTTCTTCGAGCTGCGGGAGAACCTGAGGTGCACCCGACGGAACCCGGCGCGCCTGCCGACATCGGGCTCGTCGTCCCCCAGCCGACGGACCACCTCCTCGAGGTCGATCCCGATGCTGGCCAGCGCGGCCGCATCGTCGTCGTCGAGCCCGTCCACGTAACGTGCCCGCCGCTTGTCCAGCTCGGCGTGCAGCCGCTCGGTGGTGCCGCCCTGCGCGTTCAGCACGCGTACGGCGAGGCAGTGGTCGTCCCACAGCAGAGCGGCGAAGACATGCTCTGGTCGGACCTTGCTCGCGCGTGACTCGACCGCGATCGACTGCGCCCGCTCGACGAGCTCCCGCGCCGGCTTGGTGAACCTCTCCAACATCGCCTGTCTCCCTCAGTCCCTGCCGTGCTTCTTGTGCACGGCCTGCCGGCTGACCTCGAGCGCGGCCCCGATCTCCGCCCAGGACCAGCCCTGCGCCGCTGGCCCGTCGTACCTGCGTCCGCTCGAGCTCCTCGAGCAGCCGACGCAGCGCACGCACGGCGCGCAGCCCGACCCGTGGGTCCGAGGCACTGGCGGCGGTGGCGAGATCCGACTCGGTGGTCATGGTGTCAATGTAGGTTGACGTTTAGGCGATGTCAACCGATGTTGACGGACGGAATCGGGCGGACCGGGTGGGCGAATCTGGAGGCGGAAGGGGGATACATCGGCCTACCGGCTCCGGTTTCCCCGGGCGCCCGGGGAAACCGCCGGCCCCCTACACCAGCTCGCGGACCACCGCATCCCCCAGCAGCCGACCCCGGCGGGTCAGCACGAGCCGGTCGCCCTGACGGACCGCGAGCCCGCGGGCTGCCACGTCGTCGACGAGCTCAGCGGAGACCAGCGAGAGCGGCAGGCCATCACGGAGGCGGATCTCCAGGAGCACTCGCTCCATCGCGCGGGTCTGCTCGTCGAGCACCTCGCCGTCCAGGGCCGGGGACTCACCGGCGGTGAGGCGAGCGGCGTACGCGCTGGGGTGCTTGACGTTCCACCACCGCTCCCCGGCCACGTGCGAGTGCGCGCCGGGGCCGATGCCCCACCAGCTGGCGCTGGTCCAGTAGAGCTCGTTGTGGCGGCACCGCGACGCACCGGTGCCGTCTGGGTCGCGCGACCAGTTGGAGACCTCGTACCACTCGAGCCCGGCGGCGGCGAAGGCGTCATCGGCCAGGGCGTACTTGTCGGCCAGGTCGTCGTCGTCCGGGGCCGGGATCACACCGGTCCGCACCTGACGGGCCAGCCGAGTGCCGTCCTCGACGATCAGGGAGTACGCCGACACGTGGTCGGGCCCGCACGCGAGTGCCGCGTCGACCGAGGCCCGCCAGTCCGCGAGGCTCTCCCCCGGGGTCCCGTAGATCAGGTCCAGGCTGACCTGCTCGAACCCGGCCTCCCTGGCCCAGCGCACCGCCTGGGCGACCCGCGCCGGGTCGTGGGTCCGCTCCAGCACCTGGAGCACGTGCGGCACCGCCGACTGCATCCCGAAGGAGATCCGCGTGAACCCTCCTGCGCGCAGTGCCGCCAGGCTCTCCGGCGTGACGCTGTCCGGGTTGGCCTCGGTGGTGACCTCCGCGCCGGGCACGAGCCCGAACTCGGTGTCGATCGCTCGCAGCACCTGCGTCAGGTCATCTGCTGCCAGCAGCGTGGGGGTGCCGCCCCCGAAGAACACCGTCTCGACCGGAGGACGATCGGGACCGAGCGACCGTGCCGCCATCGACACCTCCGCGACCGCGTGTCCGGCGTACGCCGCCTGCGAACCGCCTCCGCCGAGCTCGGTCGCCGTGTAGGTGTTGAAGTCGCAGTAGCCGCAGCGCACGGCGCAGAACGGCACGTGGACGTAGAAGCCGAAAGGGACTCCGGGCGGGACGGCGGAAGGCACCGCACCAGTGTCACACCGAGGCTCGCGCACCCCCGGGCCGGTTGACCCGTATGCGGCTGCTGTGTCAGGCGTAGAGCTTGTCGATGAGGCCGGAGTAGTTGTCCTCCACGACGTTGCGCTTGACCTTCATCGACGGGGTGAGCTCGCCGGACTCGACCGAGAGGTCGTGGTCGAGCAGCTCGAACTTCTTGATCGTCTCCCAGCGGTTGAGCTGGCCGTTGAGCTCGTCGACGTAGCCCTGGACCATCTCGCGGGTCTTGGCGTCGGCCACGATCGCCTCGTAGTCGCCGGAGACACCGTTGTCCTTGGCCCAGTCGGCGATCGCGTCGGGGTCGAGGGTGACCAGGGCGACGCAGTAGTTGCGCTCGTTGCCGAAGACCATGAACTGGCTCGCGTAGGGGCAGACCGCCTTGAACTTGGCCTCGATCATCGGCGGCGCGATGTATTTGCCGCCCGAGGTCTTGAACAGCTCCTTGATCCGGCCGGTGATGGTCAGGAAGCCCTCGGAGTCGATGGATCCCTTGTCGCCGCTGCGCAGCCAGCCGTCCTCGGTCAGCGTCTTCGCGGTCTCGTCGGGGAGGTTGTGGTAGCCGTCCATCACGCCGGGTCCGGCGATCTGGATCTCGTCGCCCTCACCCAGGCGCACCCGGCTGCCGGGGAACACCGGACCGACGGTGCCGAACTTGTAGCTGTCGGGGTGGTTGACGAACGAGCCGGCGGAGGTCTCGGTGAGCCCGTAGCCCTCGAGGATCAGGATGCCCGCAGCGTTGAACCACTCGGCGATGTCGCGGTTGAGGGCGGCGGCACCGGAGATGAAGAAGCGCACGCGTCCACCGAACCGCTCCCGGATCTTGGAGAAGACCAGCCGGTCGAAGAGAGCGTGCTGCAGCTTCAGGGGCAGCGGCACCGACTTGCCCTCGCGCTTGAGCCGGTCGACCTTCTTGCCCACGGCGAACGCGGCGTTGAAGATCTTCTCCTTGGCGCCACCCTCGGCGGCCTGCATGGTGACGATGCGCCCGTGGGCCTTCTCGAAGATGCGGGGAGCCGCCCCCATGAAGGTCGGCTTCACGACAGCCAGGTTGTCGATGATCTTGTCGACGCGCCCGTCCACCGCGGTGGCGAAGCCGCACGCGAGCTGGGTCGAGAGCAGCACCTTGCCGAAGGAGTGGGCCATCGGCAGCCAGAGGAACTGGACGTCGTCCTCGGTGAGGATCTGCTGGGCCTGGATGGCCGCGCCCTCGTAGGTCCAGGAGGAGTGCCGCAGGCGTACGCCCTTGGGCTGACCGGTCGTGCCGGAGGTGTAGATCAGCGTCGCCAGCTGGTCGGGCTCGATCGCGTCGATCGCCTCGGTCACCGCGTCGGCGTTCTCCGCGAGGTGCTTCTCGCCCAGGGCGAACAGCTCCTCGAGACTGATCGCCCAGTCACCATCGGGGGTGCCTTCGAAGAGGACCACCTTGCCGAGGTGCGGCAGCTCGGAGCGGTGCTCCTTCAGCTTCGCCAGCTGGCCGTCGTCCTCGGCGAACACGACCCGGCACTCGGAGTCGGAGAGGATGTAGGCCACGTCGGTCGCGTTGGTCGACGGGTAGACCGTGGTGGTGGCGCCGCCGGCGCACATGATCGCGAGGTCGGCGAGGATCCACTCCACGCGGGTGCCGGAGGCGATCCCCACCCGCTGCTCGGTCTCCAGACCGAGGGCGAGCAGACCTGCGGCGAGCTTCTCGACCCGGTCGCCCGTCTCCTTCCAGGTGAACGTCTTCCAGGGCTGACCGTCCTCCGCCGGATAGCTGTAGGCCTCCCGGTCAGGACTGCTGTGCACCCGGTCCCGGAACTGGACGGCGACGTTGGGCGCACGGTTCTCGATGAAGGAGGTGTCGGTGTTGACGGGCGACATTGCGGTGCTCCTGGCTCGGCTCGGACCGGCCCCCCACGGAGGACCCTGGAAAGCGGTGACTTGGCAGTAACCTAGATCACTTCGTCAAGGGCGCGCGTTCGTGGCTCGCGACATGGTGGACCCGGACAACCACCAAAATCCGACTCGATCAGTAGACTATGGGCATGGAATTGCTCGACACCCCGCTGCCCGTGCTGGACGATCCTCGCGTCGTCGCACCCGCGCCCGGCGTCGGGCCCGGCAACTGGGCCGGCGCCGCTTCGGCAGTCCTGGTCGACGGCGTGACCTACCTGGCCTACCGCGTACGCCGTCCGCTGCACGACGGCCGAGGGATCGCCACGATCGTCAGCCGGTCTGACGACGGTGTCCACTTCGAGCCGGTCTGCGAGGTCTACCGCGACGACTTCGGCGCCGACTCCTTCGAGCGTCCCGTCGTCCTGCGCCGGCCCGAGGGAGGTTGGCGGCTCTATCTGTCCTGCGCCACGCCCGACTCCAAGCACTGGTGGATCGAGGCCCTGGACGCCGATCGTCCCGAGGACCTGCCCGCCGGAAACCGCACCGTGGTGCTCCCCGGCGACGAAGAGGTCGCGGTCAAGGACCCGGTGATCACGCTGCGCGACGGGCTGTGGGAGATGTGGCTGTGCGAGCACCCCTTGACGGTGCCCGGTCACGAGGACCGGATGACCACGTCCTACCTGACCAGCGCCGACGGCCTCGCCTGGACCCGGCACGGCACCGTTCTCGAGCCTCGACCCGGCGAGTGGGACGCCCGCGGGGCCCGGGTGACCACGGTGCTCTCGCACGACCCGCTCGTCGTGCTCTACGACGGGCGCCCGACCGCCGAGGACAACTGGCACGAGACCACCTCCGTCGCCCGCGCCGACGCGACAGGGGTCCTGCACGCCGCGCCGGGGGCACCGGTCCTGCGCTCACCCGACTCCGACGGCGCCCTGCGCTACGCCAGTGCGGTGCCCCAGCCGGACGGCTCGACCCGCTTCTACTTCGAGCTGGCCCGACCCGACGGCGCCCACGACCTGGTCACGACGCTGACTCGCTCCTGAGGTTGCGCCGGCTCTCGAGCGACTGCTCGCACTGCTGACGGGTCAGCCCGCGAACGCCTCGAGCTTGCGACGTGCCTCGAGCGCCAGGTTCTCGACCCGCGCCAGCTCGGGCAGCAGGGACCGCTCGGTCGTCAACGCCCTGAACATGGTCGAGATCGTCACGCCGTGGCCGGGCTGGTGCGCCACCAGCAGGTCGTCACCCGGGCGCACCTCACCCTCCTGAAGCACCCGCAGGTAGGCGCCTGGACGTGCCTGCTGGGTGAATCGCTTCACCCACGCACGGTGGTCGTAGCCGTTGAGGCGCTGCCAGTTCTTGAAGTCGTTGCACGGGATCCGCACCATCGACACCTCGAGCAGGACGGAGCCGATCAGCCAGCGCTCCCCCACCTCGGACTCGTTGACGTCGATGCCCCGGGTGGTGAGGTTCTCGGCGAACTGCCCGTTGCGGATCTCCCGGCCGAGCTCGCCAGCCCACCAGTCGAGATCCTCGCGAGCGAAGGCATAGACGGCCTGGTCCACCCCGCCGTGGTATTTCGTGTCCCCGACCTCGTCGCCCTCGAGACCGAGCCGGTCGGCACGGACCGCGTGCGTGACCGGCTGCTTGTCCATCGCGGTGCGCCCGATGCCGGCCCAGGGGGCGTGCAGCACCCTGCCGACGTTCACGGAGATCACTTGCGCCATGGGGTGATCCTCTCAGGAAGCAGGCCTCAGCAGAATCGTCCACGTAGTCGCGGCGCTCGACGAAGCGTTGCTCCGGGCCACCAGTCCACCGGTGGTGGCCGGAGCGCCGGCCGTCAGCGGGGCGCCGGAGTCGGTGAGCAGGCTGCTGACCCGGCCGCCCCCGGAACCCACGGTCGTGGCCCGGGTCGATTCCCCGCCCGGCGGGGTCCACGCGGTGGTGGCGCTGTTCTTGTCCGACCAGTAGGACACGCGCCAGGCGCCGTTGGTCGCGTTGGCGACCGACGGCGAGGTGTGCGACGTCGAGCTCCCGGCCTCGGGGGCGCCCGTGATGCCGGCGACCGGGTTCGTGGCATCGGTGCCGCGATAGGCCGCCAGGGTGAGGGCCACCTTGACGTACGTCGAGCCGCTGGTGAGGCGGACCGTGCTCCCGGCGTCACCCGCGACAGCCACCTTGCGCCAGACGGTCGTCACCTCGCCATCGGTGACCTTGCCGATCTGGGTCCAACCCGCACCCGGCCCGGTGAGGGCAGTGGTGCTGCCCTGCGACGCGAACAGCAGCAGTGCGTCGCCGGGCTGGACCGTCGACGGCACCTGGACCGTCGAGGCGGTGGTGTTGGAGTTGCGGGTCACCTGGCCGACGAAGGTCACGGGGGTGGGTGGCGGCGTGGCGCCCAAGGTGAAGGTCTGGTCGGCCTCGTCGGTGGCGCCGCTGTCGTCGGTCACCGTGAGCTTCACGGTGTAGGTGCCGTCGGCGTCGTAGGTGTGCTCGGCGACCGGGTCCGCGCCGGTGGCACCGTCGCCGAAGTCCCACGCCCAGCTGTCGATGCCGTCGTCCGGGTCCGTGGAGCCACCGCTGTCGAACGTGCAGACGCGTCCGGTGCACATGCGGTCGAAGGCCGCCGTCGGGGGCTGGTTGGCCGGGGTCGTCTCCGTGGCGGGGCGGAGCAGGATGGTCCACATCGTCGCCGTGGGGTTGCTCGAGCTGGCGGTCGCCGCCAGCCCTCCGGTTGTCGCCGGGCTCCCGGCCGTGAGCCCGGACGGCAGGTCGGTGAGCAGGGTGCTGACCCGGCCGCCGCCCGACCCGGCGGTCGTCGCGCGCACGGTCTCCCCCGCGGGTGCGGTCCACGCTGTCGTCGCGCCGCTCTTGTCCGACCAGTAGGAGACCCGCCAGGCACCGTTGGTCGAGCTCGGCACGGAGGGCGTCCGGTGGGTCGCGGTCGTGCCGGGCTCCGCGGCGCCGGTGATCGACACGACCGGGTTGGTGGCATCGACGCCGCGGTAGGCGGCCAGCGTCACGCCGACCTTGGTGTAGCTGCTGCCGGTGGCCAGTCGCACGGTCGACCCCGCGTCCCCGGCGACCGCGACCTTGCGCCACACCGTGGTCGCCTCACCGTCGGTGACCTTGCCGATCTGGACCCAGCCGGCGCCGGGTCCGGTGAACGCCCGGTCGCTCGCCGCCGAGGCGAACAGGAGCAGCGCATCGCCCGGTCGCACGGTGGCAGGGACCTGCACCGTGAAGGCGGTGCTGTTCGCGTTGCGCGTCGCCTGGCCCAGGAACGACACCGAGGTCGGCGGCGGGGGCGGTGGCGGTGGTGGTGGCTCCTCGCCACCGTCGAGATCCACGATCTTCTCCAGCCGGACCATCTTCAGGTCCTGGTGGCCGGCGATGCCGGGAAGGTCGTTGTTGTTGTCCTGGCAGACGAACATCCCTCGCGGGAAGGCCGCCCCGAGTGCGGCCGTCGTGGCAGCGACGCCGTCGGTGTGGTCACAGTCATCCGAGCTGGTGCCGTCACTGACCCGGAAGGTCTTCACGAAGTCGTTGGCGCCCTCACGTCGGTAGACCGCGAAGTAGGACGTGGTGGGGTCGCTGCTGCCCTGGGCCGAGACCATGATGAAGCCCTTGCCGCCCGGCTGGTCGACGAGCGTCACCCCCTCGATGTCGTTGATCAGGTGACCCCCGGCGGAGGTGAGCACGTCGACGGCGGTGCGCGTCGTACCCCCGGTGGGCTCGGCGGAGTAGCGCCACAGCGCGACGTTCTCCTCGCTGACGTAGAGCGCGCCGGTGTCGTCGTCGGCCACGCAGCCCTCGGCCTCGGAGCCGACCGAGAAGGTGCGCACCGTCGTGCTCTCCAGCAACCCGTCGGCGTCGTTGTCGGTCAGCTCGAACTCGTTGACGACGCCCCCGATGGTGACCGAGATCCCGTAGACCTTCTGGCTGGTCGGGCTCTGGTAGAGGCAGAAGCCCTCGCCGTTGACCCCGATGGACGCCGCACCCTCGGTGATGGAGGACAGCTGGCGGGTGTCCGGGTCGACGGTGTAGAAGCGGACGCCCTGGTGCACGATGCCCACGAGGTCGTGGACGATCCCATTGACGACGACGTCCTGACGCACGTCGACGTTGCCGAAGAAGGAGCCACCCATGCGCTGCACGAGGTTGCCCTCGAGGTCGTAGGTCTCGAAACCACCGCCCTTGTCGTTGCCGATCAGCAGGGACTTCGACGGATCGGTCGGGTGCACCCAGATCGCCGGATCGTCCATCGCGTCGCCGGAGTGGTTCACCGGGACGGTCTCGGCGTCGGACGGGACGAACACGGGCGCCTCGGCAGCCCCCGCGGTGGTCGTCTGTGCCAGCACGGCGAGGAGGGCCGCCAGCACGGATGCGGCGACCAGGACGGACAGGTGGCGTACGTGGGCGAGCAACGGCGTTCCCCCGGCTCCTCAGGTCACCGGAACGTACGCCGGGCGGTCGTCAGCCGCAACGGATCAGGGCTCATTGGTCGCCCGGCCGGCCACCGGTCTGATCCAGCGCCGCCGAAGGTGTCTCAGGCCTCGACGGCGTGGTAGACCAGCGCGCGCCAGCTGAGCCGGCGCACCACGAACCAGGCGAGGACGGCCGCGAGTGCCCACGCGACGTTGACGTAGGCGTCGGGGGTCCCACCGGCGAGCAGCGTGCGCAGACCCATGGCGCCGAGAACGGCCGAGATGATCCAGCAGGTCCACCAGGGGAGGACCAGGGAGATGCCCCGGCCCCGCCCGTTGGGGTCGGGCGGCTCGTAGGCGTACCAGAGCTCGTTGAGGTTCTGGATCGGGACCCAGCAGTTGGCGATCGGGACGAACCACGCGGCGACGTGTGCGCGTGGCGACCGGCGCAGCTCGTCGGGAGAGGAGACCGCCAGCCGCCACTGCCAGGCCGACCAGAAGAAGGCAGTCACCGCGACCAGGCCCAGCGACACGACCGCGAGCAGCTGGGAGACCACCTCGTGGTTCTCCACCTGCTGGATCAGGCCCGTCAGCACGCTGAAGCCGGCGTTGACCAGCAGGAGACCACCGAGGAGGTCGGCCAGCCGCGCGAACCGGGGGCCGAGCGGGACCAGGCGTTCCCGCCGCGGATGCAACGAACGTCTGCCGGTCCAGTCCTCGCCGTCCCACCAGCGCAGTCCGTCGGCCCCCGCGGGGTCGGGATACCACCCCGGGGCGTCGGGACAGGTGGTCGGAGAGCTCACGCAGAGGATTATGCGGCGTGATAGTCCGTTTTTCCCGTTACGCCACAATCCCCCCTAGACCACTTCGGCGGACAGCGGGGAAAACGCCCCCCATTCCAGCTCGGGCTTCCCCGTGACGAGAAAGTCCCGGCAAGAAAGTCGGGTCGAACTGTCGTATCCACCGGCTCCCGTTCGTGGGGAGGTCGACATGATGGGGCGGTACGCCGTACCGCCCCCGAGCACTCACAGATGTGGAGCACCGCCATGACGCAGTACCTTCTCGCCGTCCACCACGCCGAGGGCACGCCGTACGCCAGCGACGAAGAGATGCAGCAGGCCTTCGTGGACACCGATGCCTTCAACAAGGAGCTGATGTCCAGCGGCAGCTGGGTCTTCGCCGGAGGCCTCACCGAGCCGAGCGACGCCACCGTGGTCACCAACATCTCCGGTGGTGAGGTGATCGTCACCGACGGACCCTTCGCGGAGACCAAGGAGCAGCTGGGCGGCTTCTGGGTGGTCGAGGCACCCGACCTCGATGCCGCTCTCGACATCGCCAAGCGGGGCTCGGCCGCCTGTCGGCAGCCGGTCGAGGTCCGTCCCTTCCAGGGCGAGTGAGCCAGCACCCGGGCACCGAACGCGAGCCGGACCTGGCGGCCGTCTTCCGCGCCGAGCACGGACGGGTGGTGGCCAGCCTGGCCCGCCGGTTCGGCGACCTCGACCTGGCCGAGGACGCCACCGGCGAGGCCCTGCTGGTCGCCGCCGAGCGGTGGCCGGGCGAGGGAGTCCCGCCCAACCCGGGCGGTTGGCTGACCACGGTCGCCGCCAACAAGGCGCTGGACCGGATCCGTCGCGAGAAGCGTCGTCAGGACAAGTACGCCGAGGTCGCACGCATGGACGAACGCCACCACTCCCCCTGGGGAGACGAGACACCGGAGCCCACCGGCCCGGTGGAGGACGACCGGCTGCGGCTGGTCTTCACGTGCTGCCACCCCGCGCTCGCACCGGAGAACCGCGTGGCGTTGACGCTGCGCCTGCTGGGCGGCCTCACGGTGGGCGAGATCGCGGCTGCCTTCCTGGTGCCGGAGACGACGATGGCCCAGCGGATCACCCGCTCGAAGCAGAAGATCAGGGCCGCTCACATCCCCTACCGGATCCCCCGTGCCGAGGACCTGCCCGGACGGCTCGCAGCGGTGCTGGCCGTGCTCTACCTGGTCTTCAACGAGGGCTACCTCGGCTCCTCCGGGGAGGCCCAGCGCTCGGAGCTCACCTCCGAGGCGATCCGGCTCACCCGGCAGCTGCGCGAGATGGTCGCCGCCACTCCCTCCCTGGGACGGCAGCCCGAGGTCGACGGCCTGCTGGCGCTGATGCTGCTCGTCGACTCGCGCGCCCCGGCACGGGTCCACCAGGGAGCCCTGGTCCCGCTGGACGAGCAGGACCGCACCCTGTGGGACGCCGCGAAGATCGACGAGGGGCATCGCCTCGTGCGCGCGTGCCTGGCACTGAACCGACCCGGCCCCTACCAGGTGCAGGCAGCGATCAACGCGGTGCACACGGACGCGGTCGACGCCACGATGACCGACTGGTCCCAGGTGGTCGCGCTGTTCGACCAGCTGCTGGCGATGTCGCCGAGTCCCGTGGTCGCGCTCAACCGCGCCGTCGCTGTCGCCGAGGTCGACGGCCCGGAGGTGGCCCTCGCCCTGGTCGAGCCACTGGACCTGGCGACCTACCACGCCTGGCACGCCACCCGGGCCGACCTGCTGCGCCGGCTGGGACGCCACGCCGAGGCACGCGGCGCCTACGACCGGGCGATCGAGCTCGCCGGCAGCGCGGCAGAGAAGACGTTCCTGGGCGCACGGCGCGACGTCCTGCCCTGGAGCTCCCGGCCCTAGTCCTGCACCGCCTTGGCGATCGCGATGCACATGGTGAGGTGGTCCGCCGTGTCCTCGGACCCGCCCTCCTCCCCCTGCAGCCGCCAGGAGGCGTTGTTCAGCATCCGCACGACGACCCAGTCGCGGGCCCGGTCCTCGTCGAGCCCGGCGTGGTCGACCAGGGCATGGAAGCGGCGGCGTACGCCGTTGCGGATGTCGCCGTCGAGCTCGGCCCACCGGTTCCAGAGCATCGGCGCGAGCTCGTAGTGCGGGTCGCCGCTCATCGGTTTGGGGTCGATGGCCAGCCACGGCTGACGGTCCGCGGCCATCACGTTCTCGTAGTGCAGGTCGGTGTGGACCAGCGTGCCGGTGCTCGCCGGGTCCGTCACGAAGTCGCGCGCGAGCGAGACCGCCTGCTCGACCATGCGCCGCGGCAGGGGTGCGCTGCGCGGGAGGGCGGACAGCTGGTCGGCCCAGAGCTCGACGTAGGCAGTCAACGGCCGAAGCTGCGGGATGGCCGGGACGTGCAGCTGGGCGTAGAGACCCGCCACGACCTCGCACGCCTCGAGGTCCCACAGGTCGGTGAGGCGTTCCGGATGCAACCGCTCGAGCAGCATGGCTCGACGGTGCGGGTCGGCCCTGAGCAGCTGGACGGCGCCGCGCCCGTGCCAGTGCTGGAGAGCGAGGTGCTCGTGCTCGGACTCCTCGGCGGGGAAGGACACCTTGAGCACGGCCGGCCGGTCCGACGACGTGCGCACCGGGACCACCAGGGCGACGAAGCCGTGCATCATCCAGCCATCGGTGGTCAGCTGCCACTCGTCGAGCAGGCTCTCGACCTGGGCGGGCAGCTGGTCCACCCACGCAGCCCAGACCGGACCGCGACGTGCCATCCCGAGAACCCCGTCGGGCAGCTGCATCCCAGCCCTCGATCCGCTGGCTACTTCTTGCCCTTTTCCGGGGGGCCGGACGTGGAGAGCGCCGCGATGAACGCCTCCTGGGGGACCTCGACGCGGCCGACCATCTTCATCCGCTTCTTGCCCTCCTTCTGCTTCTCCAGCAGCTTGCGCTTGCGGGTGATGTCGCCGCCGTAGCACTTGGCGAGCACGTCCTTGCGGATCGCTCGGATCGTCTCCCTCGCGATCACCCGGGCACCGATGGCCGCCTGGATCGGGACCTCGAACTGCTGCCTGGGGATCAGCTCACGCAGCTTGCCCGCGAGCATCACACCGTAGGAGTACGCCGCATCGCGGTGCACGATCGCGCTGAACGCGTCCACCGTCTCGCCCTGCAGGAGGATGTCGACCTTGACCAGGTCGGCCGCCTGCTCTCCGGTGGGCTCGTAGTCGAGCGAGGCGTAGCCCTTGGTCCTGGACTTCAGCTGGTCGAAGAAGTCGAAGACGATCTCGCCCATCGGCAGGGTGTAGCGCATCTCGACGCGGTCGGCGGAGATGTAGTCCATGCCCTCGAGCTGCCCCCGCTTGGACTGGCACAGCTCCATGATGACGCCGATGTAGTCGCTGGGGCTGAGGATCGTCGCCTTCACGACGGGCTCGCGGACCTCGGCGATCTTCCCGGCGTTGGGGTACTCGCTGGGGTTGGTCACCTCCTGCTCGGAGCCGTCCTCCATGACCACCTTGTAGACCACGTTGGGCGCGGTCGAGATCAGCTCCAGGTCGAACTCGCGCTCGAGCCGCTCGCGCACGATCTCCATGTGCAGCAGGCCGAGGAAGCCGCACCGGAAGCCGAAGCCGAGGGCGCCGGAGGTCTCTGGCTCGTAGGCGAGGGCCGCGTCGTTGAGCTGGAGCCGCTCGAGCGCGTCCCGGAGGGTCGGGTAGTCGTCGCCGTCGATCGGGTAGAGGCCGGAGTAGACCATCGGGTTGGGGTGCTTGTAGCCGCCGAGCGGGGTGCTCGCCCCGTGGTGCTGGGAGGTGACGGTGTCACCGACCCGCGACTGGCGGACGTCCTTCACGCCGGTGATCAGGTAGCCCACCTCGCCCACCCCGAGGTCACCGGCCTTCACCGGCTCCGGGCTGATCACGCCGACCTCGAGCATCTCGTGCACGACCCCGGTCGACATCATCTTGATCCGGTCACGGTGAGTGAGCTTGCCGTCGATCACCCGGACGTAGGTGACCACGCCCCGGTAGGTGTCGTAGACCGAGTCGAAGATCAGGGCCCGCGGAGGCGCGTCGGCATCCCCGACCGGCGCCGGGGTCTGGCCGACGATCTCGTTGAGCAGGTGCTCCACCCCCATCCCGGTCTTGGCGGAGACCTGGAGCACGTCGGAGGGGCTGCAGCCGATGATGCCGGCCAGCTCTGCGGCGTACTTCTCGGGCTGGGCGGAGGGCAGGTCGATCTTGTTCAGCACCGGGATGACGTGCAGGTCCGCGCCCAGCGCGAGGTAGAGGTTCGCGAGCGTCTGCGCCTCGATCCCCTGCGCCGCGTCGACCAGGAGCACCGCCGCCTCGCACGCCTCGAGCGACCGCGACACCTCGTAGGTGAAGTCGACGTGGCCGGGGGTGTCGATCATGTTGAGGACGTAGGTGCCGGGCTCGGCCATGGCGTCGTTCTCGGGCTTCACCGTCCACGGCATCCGCACGGCCTGGCTCTTGATCGTGATGCCGCGCTCGCGCTCGATGTCCATCCGGTCGAGGTACTGCGCCCGCGCGGCGCGCTCGTCGACCACGCCGGTCAGCTGCAGCATCCGGTCGGCCAGCGTCGACTTGCCGTGGTCGATGTGCGCGATGATGCAGAAGTTGCGGATGATCGCGGGGTCGGTCGCGCCGGGGACGGGCGCGGCTGCGTTTCGGGGCACGGACTGCTTTCGAGTGAGGGTCGGTCAGCGGGCGCCCATCCTCCCACGCAGGGGGCGGCGGTCCGAACTCACCGGTTATTCGGCGCTGTCCACGAACTCGCGGGTCTTGGCGATCGCGAAGCCCCATGCCTGCTCGACCGTCGGCGAGGGCGGCACGGCGATCTCCTCCGGGCTGGTGAGCACGTCCAGCAGCACCGGACCGTCGTGGGCGAGTGCCTCACCGATGGCGCCGGCGACGTCGTGGGGTCGCTCCACCCGGATGCCCCGCATGCCGATCGCCTCGGCGACCTTGGCGAAGTCGGGGTTGTGCAGGACGGTGCCGTACTCCGGCAGCCCGACCTGCTCCATCTCCAGCTTCACCATGCCCAGGCGTCCGTTGTCGAAGACCACCAGCTTGACCGGCAGGTCATAGGTGACCGCCGTGATCAGGTCGCCCAGCAGCATCGAGAGCCCGCCGTCGCCGCAGAACGCGATCACCTGTCGCTGCCGGTCGAGCGCGCTGGCTCCCAGCGCCTGGGGCATCGCGTTGGCCATCGAGCCGAGGTTGAAGGAGCCGAGCAGGCGACGGGTCCCGGACAGGTGCACGAATCGGGAGAGCCACACGGTCGCCATCCCCGTGTCGGTGGTGAAGACCGCGTCCGAGGCCGCCTGACGGTCGAGCTCGGCAGCGAGCAGCTCGGGACGGATGCGCCCCTCCGGGTTGTCGACCTTGCGGCGCAGGAGCCCCTTGGGCTTGCGGTCGTAGGCGGGGTCCGTGAACTGCGCCTGCCGCTCCTGCCACTTCAGGTAGGTGTGCCGCGCGCTGTCGAGGTGGTCGCGGTCCTCCTTCTGGGCCAGGAGCGGCATCAGCGCCTGCAGTCCGAGGGTGGCGTCGCCGACCATGGCGAGGTCGACCGGCGTACGTCGCCCCACGTGCCGGCCGCGCACGTCGAGCTGGATGACCTTCTTGCCGTCCGGCAGGAAGTCCCGGTAGGGGAAGTCGGTGCCGACCAGGAACAGCACGTCGCACGCCCCGAAGGCCTTGGCCGTGGCGTGGTTGCCGAGCAGCCCCGACTGACCCACCTCGTGGTCGTTGTCCCGCTCGAGACCTTCCTTGGCCTTGAGGGTCAGCACCATCGGCGCCGCCAGCC
This sequence comes from uncultured Actinomycetota bacterium, assembly GCA_963843075.1. Lineage (GTDB taxonomy): Bacteria > Actinomycetota > Actinomycetes > Propionibacteriales > Nocardioidaceae > Marmoricola. The sequence goes on from CAWJJD010000002.1 coordinate 654,825, forward strand.
GCCTGGCCAGCTCGATGACCTCCTCCCGCGCCTCCCGCGCACCCTGCCCGACCAGGAGCGTGACCTTCTCGGCGTCGTTGAGCAGCGAGGCGGCCTGCTGGACGGCCTCGGGCGCGGGCATGCTGCGCGCGGTGGTCTGCACGAACTTCGGCAGCGCCGTGTCCTTGGGCAGCTCGAGGCCACCGACGTCACCCGGGAGGGTGAGCACCGCCACCCCCGACTCCTGGATGGCCGTGTTGGCCGCCTGCTCGATCAGGAACGGCAGCTGGTCGATGCTCGTCACCGTCCGGCTGAACACGGCGACGTCGGCGAACAGCTGGTCGTTGTCGACCTCCTGGAAGAACTCGCTGCCGATCTCCTCGCGCGGGACCTGGCCGCAGATGGCCAGCACGGGTGCGTGGGACTTCTTGGCGTCGTAGAGCCCGTTGAGCAGGTGGATGGAACCCGGCCCGACCGTGCCCATGCAGACCCCGAGCCGGCCGGTGAGCTGGGCCTGGGCGCCGGCCGCGAAGGCCCCCGCCTCCTCGTGGCGTACGCCGATCCAGTCGATCCGGTCCTCGCGGCGGATGGCGTCGGTCACCGGGTTGAGGGCGTCGCCCACGACTCCCCACACGGTGGAGACCCCGTATTCGGCCAGCGACTCGACCAGCAGCTCTGCGACGGTTGTCATCGGACTCCTCTCGTCGTGCACCAGTACCCACCGCAACTAGGCTGACGCCCGTGCGGACCGCCCTCATCGCCGGAGCCACAGGGCTCGTCGGTGGACATCTGTTGCGACTCCTGCTCGACGACGACACCTGGGACCGGGTGGTCAGCATCGGCAGGCGGGAGGTCGGCTGCCGCCACGCGAAGCTGGACCAGCTCGTCGCGCAGTTCCCCGAGGTCCCCGGCCTGCCCGCCGTCGACGACGTCTTCTGCGCCCTCGGCACCACCATCAAGCAGGCCGGTAGCCAGGACGCGTTCCGGGCCGTGGACCACCACGCCGTCGTCGCGCTGGCGGCTGCGGGGAAGAGTGCCGGCGCGAGCAGCTTCCTGCACGTGACGGCGATGGGGGCCGACGCCGGCTCCCGCATCTTCTACAACCGGGTCAAGGGCGCGACCGAGCGCGACGTGGCCGCCCTCGGCATCCCCACGACGGTGGCCTTCCGTCCCTCGATCCTCGACGGCGACCGCGCCGAGTCGCGCCTGGGCGAGCAGGCGGGGCTGGTCGTGATGCGCGCCCTGTCGCCAGTGCTCGGCCGGTTCCGGCCCACGCGCGCCGAGGACGTCGCCCGCGCGATGGTGCAGCGGGCCAGGACGGGAGCCCCGGGGACCGGGGCCGCCTCGACACGCGACATCTCCCGCTGGGCCGCCGATTTGGGTGCGTCCGGCGCCCGCTGATATCGTCTCCCTTCGTGTCTGGACGCGGTCCGGGCACCCCCGAACTGATACATCCAGCGAAGAGGCGAGCCTGACGTGGCGAACATCAAGTCCCAGATCAAGCGCAATCGACAGAACGACCTGGCGCACGAGCGCAACAAGGCCGTGAAGTCCGGGCTGAAGACGGCCGTGCGCAAGTTCCGCGAGGCCGCCGAGTCGGGCAACGCCGACGAGGCCAAGGCTGCGGCGCACGACGCCGGCAGGCGCCTCGACAAGGCTGCGTCGAAGGGCGTCATCCACAAGAACCAGGCTGCCAACCGCAAGTCGTCGATCCAGAAGAAGGTCGCCTCGCTCTGAGGTAGGCCCCAGCACACGGCGTCGCACCACTGTGGTGCGGCGCCTTTGTGCATCTGGGCGCCTGGTCGCTCAGCTGCGGGGGCGTGCCCGCACCACGTCGAGCACCATCTTCTCCAGCGCGTAGGCCGCATCGCTGGCCTGGCCCTTGATGTCGGCGTCGGCTCGGGCGACCGAGCGGATGGCCCGGCCCACCCCGTCGGCGTCCCAGCCGTGCGACTGTCGTCGGAGCGTGTCGAGCTTCCACCCCGGCACCCCGACCTCGCGCATCAGGTCGTTGTTGCGCATCCCGCGGGGCGCACCCATGAACTTGGCCAGGCTCCGCAGGCCACCTGCCATCGCACTGGTCACGAGGACCGGCGGGGTGCCACGGTCCAGGGCCCAGCGCAGCTCCTCGAGCGCCTTGGCGGTCTGGCCGTAGAGGGTGTGGTCGGCCACGGCGAAGGACTTGGCCTCGGCCCGGCCGCCGAAGTACTTGCGGACCATCTCGACGCTGAGGGCTCGTCCCTCGAAGTCGTTGGCGAGCTGGCTCGCGGCCGCGGACAGCGAGCGGAGGTCCTGCCCGACCGCCTGGATCAGGAACTCGGCCGCGTCGGGGTCGATCCGCGCCTGGTGCGAACGCAGCTCGTTGACCACGAAACCCGGGAACTCGCGTGCGGTCAGCGGTGCTGACTTCACCTCCGTGACGCTGCCGACCTTGCGCAGCTTGGTGAGCAGGCCACTGCCCTTGGGACCACCGCCGTGCAGCAGCACGAGGGCGACGTCCTCGGCCGGCGAGGCGGCGTAGTCGAGCAGGCCGGGGGCCGACTCCTCAGGCAGGTCCTCCAGACCCCGCACCAGGACGCACCGGGTCGTGGAGAAGAGCGAGGGCGAGGCGAGGTCGCCCAGCTCGGCCATCGTGAGCGAGGCCGCCATGGTCTCGGAGAACTCGGCTTCGGCGTCATGGGAGCGCACGGCTGCACGGATGCCGACGATCGCGCGCTCGCCCAGGAACTCCTCGGGACCGGTCACCAACGTGATGCGTCCGAGCACATCCTGCGGCTGGGGATTGGCCATGGCGGCAGCCTCTCACGGGGGCCCGACAGGACCCCTCGAGAGGCTGCCTCAGAGATCGACCGTGCCCCTCACGACCGTGCGACTGGAGCCGCCGACCCAGACGCCTCCGGAGTCATCGGTGCTGACGTGCACCCGCCCGTCGCGTCCGATCACGGTGCCCTGGCGAGCCACGTAGCTCGGCGGCAGACGTCCGGCCCGGGACAGCCACAGCGCGAAGCCCGCGTTGAGGCTGCCGGTGACCGGGTCCTCGTTGATGCCCATCCCCGGGCAGAAGGCGCGGACCTCGACCTCTGCGCCGCTCGCGTCGCGCTGTTCGGCACTCATCCTCCCGATCACCCCGGTGTCGACCGCCAGCGCCGCGAACTCGGGGCGCAGCGAGAGCACCGTCGAGGCGCTGTCCAGCTCGAGGCCGAGCCAGCCCGGCCCGTTGTCGATCCACCAGGCGTCTAGCAGCTGGCCCGCCTCGATCCCCAGGGCTCCCACCACCCGTCCGAGGGTCTCCTCGTCGACCGGCCCGGTGCGCAGGAAGTCCGGGGCCCGGAAGGCGAGCGCGTCACCCTCGCGGCGCAGCTCGACCGGGCCGAGGCCGCACTCCTGCACCACCCGGTCCGCCGACGCCGGGACGCCCCCGGCCTCGAGCCACGCGTGGGCACTGCCCAGCGTGGGATGGCCGGCGAACGGCAGCTCCTCCCCCGGCGTGAAGATCCGCAGGCGGTAGTCCGCGCCCGGGTCCTCCGGAGGCAGCAGGAAGGTCGTCTCCGACAGGTTGGTCCAGCGCGCGAACGCGGCCAGCTGGTCGTCGTCGAGACCGGTGGCGTCGTGCACCACGGCGACCGGGTTGCCGACAAGGGGACGGCTGCCGAACACGTCCACCTGGGAGAAGGAGTACGTCGCCACGCTGCCAGCCTTTCACTGACGAGCGCCGGCCGGAACACCTCCGCGCTCGGCCACGCGGAGACCACCGTCGACCACGACGGCCACATCACCGTCCCGGTCGGTGCGGGCCACCGGCATGCCCGCGTCGCGGAGGAGGGCGAGCAGCGACGGTGCCGGATGGCCGTAGTCGTTGTCGACTCCCACCGAGATCACCGCCAGCCGAGCTCCGGTCGCACGCACGAGGTCAGGGTCCTGGCGGGCGCTGCCGTGGTGCGCGACCTTCAACACGTCGGCCGGCACTCCCCCGGTGTCGCGCATCAGCTGCCCCTGGGAGCCGTCCTCCTCGTCGCCCATCATCAAGATGCGCACGCCGTGGATCCGGACGAGAAGCACCAGGCTCGCGTCGTTGGGCGGCGACTCGGAGCCGGCCGACGGCTCGTGCGACGGCGCGATCACCTGCCAGGTCAGGGGACCCACCCGCCCTGTCTCGGCGTACGTCGCCACACGGACGGGTACGCCGGACCGGGCCGCCAACCCCCACACCTGCTGCGCCCCGGACAGCGGGTCCGCCAACGAGGTCACCTCGATCGCGCCGACCGACCTGCCGCGCAGCACACCGGCCAGGCCGTCGATGTGGTCGGCGTGGAAGTGCGTGAGCACGATGAGGGGGACCCGGCGTACGCCGAGCCGCCGCAGGCAGCCGTCCATCGCCGAAGGGTCAGGGCCGGTGTCGACCACCACCGCCGCGCCCGGTCCGGCATCGAGCACCAGGCCGTCACCCTGACCGACGTCGCACGCGACCATCACCCACCCCTCGGGAGGCCAGCCCGGGGTGGGCAGCGGGACGAGCAGCACGCCGACCATCAGCGAACCCAGTGCCAGCGTGCTGGTCCGCCGAGCGAGCACCGCCCCGAGGAACAGGCACATCAGCACGCACACGACGGTCAGGACGGCGAGGCCGAGTGGCCCGGACGACCAGGCCACCGCCGCGACCGGCAGGTCGGCACCCTTCCCGGCCACGGCGATGATCCACCAGGCGCACCACGCGGCCGGCGCCGCGACCCAGACTGCGAGCGTGCCCGACACGAGTCCCACCACCCCGCCGGCCAGCCCCAGCACGGTCGCCGGCCCGACGGCAGGCGCGGCGAGCAGGTTGGCGGCGACCGCCACCAGCGAGACCTGACCCGAGATCGCCGCGACCAGCGGGGTGCAGGCGAGCTGGGCCGCGAGTGGGACCGCGAGAGCCTCCGCCACCCAGCGCGGCAGCCATCGCATCAGCCGGTCGCGCCAGCCCGGAGCCAGCCAGAGGATGCCCGCGGTCGCCAGCGCCGAGAGGGCGAAGCCCGGTGAGACCGCCAGCCACGGGTCGACGAGCAGGAGGAGCAGCACAGCCGCACCCAGGGCTCGCTGGCCGCGCCGGCGACCGTTGCTGCCCAGGCCCACCAGGGCCACCGAGCCCATGGCGGCGGCTCGCAGCACGCTCGGCTCGGGCCGGGCCAGGAGGACGAACCCCGCGACGCCGAGCACACCCACCACGACCAGCCCTCGCGCCCGGACACCGGCCCAACGCGCCAGCAGCAGGAGCGAACCCACGACGAGGGTGAGGTTCGTGCCCGAGACGGCCAGCAGGTGGGTGAGACCCGAGGTGCGGAAGTCGTCGGCCAGATCGTCCGGCATCCGTGCGTCGTCGCCGTCCACGAGTGCCGGCACCAGTGCTCGTGGTCCCTCCCCGCGACCCGCGACGGCGTCGCGGATCGAGTCCCGGAGGTGGCCGGCACCGCGCAGCAACATGCCTGGCCCCGCCAGCACCTCAGGTGGACCCCGCGAGCTGAGCACGCCTGCCAGGTCGTTGGTGCGGGCCCGCTGCAGTCGTCCTCGCACACGCAGCGTCGAACCGAGCTCCAGGTCGGCCCACCGCTCGTCGGCGATGACCAGCACCGGGGCGCGGACCTCGTGGCGTCGCCCGCGGGCGACGACGGACTCCGTGCGCGCCCGGAACACCACGTAGGGCTCGAACCCACCGCGCCGGAGCACGGGGTCAGAGGTCACCTCGATCCGCGCGTCCACGGAGGCCGTCTGGCGCGCGAGTGCCTCCACCGGGCTGACGTGCACCGCCTGCGCGCGCAGCAGGGCCGAGCCAGCGACACCGCACCCCGCCACGATCCACGCGAGCCCGCTGAGCACCTGGCGGCCACGACGCCGGAGCCGCACCACGTGCGCCACGCCGAGCCCCAGGGCGACGAGGAGGACCCAGCCCGGCGCACGCAGGGCTGCCAGGGCCGAGAGCCACGCCACCCCGGCCAGGACCGGTGCCCTGAGGTCGACCCGGCCCGGATCGCTCACAACGTGACGTGCGGCGCCAGGTCCGCCAGCGTCTTCTCGCCGATCCCGTCGACCTCGAGGAGCTCGTCGACGGCCGAGAACGCGCCGTGGGCCGCGCGCCAGTCCAGGATCTTCTGCGCGGTCACCGGACCGACCCCGGGCAGGGTGTCCAGCTGCGCAGCCGTCGCGGTGTTCAGGTTGACCAGCGACCCGGCCGGGTCCGGAGCAGTCGTGCTGGCACTCGCCGCGATCCCGCCGGCGGGTGCCGCGGCGCGACCCACGAGGATCTGCTCGCCGTCGACCAGCACCCGGGCCAGGTTCAGCGAGCTCAGGTCAACTCCCGCCCTGGCACCCCCGGCCCTCCGCAGGGCGTCGACCACCCGTGAGCCCGCGGGCAGCGTGGCCACCCCAGGACGACGCACCTTGCCGGCCACGTCCACGGTCACCGCGCCGGCGCTCTGTGGTGCGGGCCTCGAGGTCGGTGACACGGAGGGGGCGGTCAGCTGCGGGACCGCAGCGCCGGTCGAGCTCGTCGTCGCACGCACCGGGACCGGCTCGCTGGCACCGCCCATCCGGAGCACGACGAAGACCGTCCCGGTCACCGCGAGCGCGACCAGCGCCACGACCAGGAGGACCGGACCGGTCGCCAGGTCGGTGCGGCCACGCAACGTGTCCGGGACCTGCTCGCCCACCCACCCGGAGAACCGGCTGGGCAGCCCGGCTCGGGGAGGCCTGGCGTGCCGCCCGACGGGTGGCACGCTGGTCGGTTCGGGAAGGGCCGGCCCCGCGGTCTCGTCCTCGAGGTCGTCGACCCGACGCAGACCGGCCCGGTCCAGCTCACGACCCAGCAGCTCGAGCCGCCGGCGTGCGGCCGCGGCGACCTCCTCCTGTGACTGCCTGTGCATCCCCCGACGCTAGGAAGCAGACGGCATCACCGGAAGCACGACTTGGCGGCCTGTGGAGAACCGGCCCAGCGTCGACGCTGTGGACGGTCAGGTGCGCCGGGAGACAGCCACGGCGACCATGCCCGGGCCGACGTGCGCGCCCAGCACGGCGCCGATCTCGCCCACGGACACCTCGCGGTCGCCGAGCCCCTTCGCGAGCCGCTCGGCGAGCCTGAGGGCGAGCTGCCCGGCGCGGTCGGGGCTGGCCAGGTGGGCGACGGCCACGTCGACCTCCGCGTCGTCGGCCGCCTCCACGGCGAGCTCCTCGAGCCGGCCCAGAGCCTTGGACGAGGTGCGAACCTTCTCGAACGGGCCGATCCGTCCGTCTTCGACCCGCAGGATCGGCTTGACCGCGAGCGCAGAACCGACCAGCGCGGCCGCCGCCCCCATGCGACCTCCACGACGGAGGTACTCCAGGGTGTCCACGTAGAACAGCGAGGTCGTGTTCGCCGCCCTCGTCCTGGCAGCGCTGGCCGCCCCCTGGGCGTCGGACCCGCCGTCGATCGCATCTGCCGCCGCAAGGACGGCGAACCCCGTGCCCATCCCGACCTGTCGCGAGTCCACCGGCGTCACCGGGATCGAGGCGCGCCTGGCCGCCAGCTGGGCCGACTCGAAGGTCCCACTCAGCTCCGCGGAGATGTGCACCGAGACGATCTCCTCGGCACCGGCGGCCGCGAGCCTGTCGTAGACCTCCAGGATGGCCTCCGGGTTGGGACGCGAGGTGCTGACCGGCGTCCAGTCCTTGAGCGCGTCGGCCAGCATCTGCGGCGTCACGCCCTGCCCGTCGCCGGAGCCGACGCCCTCGTCGTACGCCGTGGCGCCGATGACCACCTGCAGCGGCACCACGGTGATGCCGCGCTCCACGACCATCTCCGCTGGCAGGGACGCGGTCGAGTCGGTGACCAGGGCGACGGACATGGCGCTCAGGCTAGTGCCCGCGGTCCCGGCGCCGGGGCAAGTGGCCAGCAAGGCCGCGGTAACTGGACGGTCCCAGAGTGGTCCCACCACCTCGAGCCCCCCGGCTGCTCCCCCTCGCTGCCCGATCGCTGACCCTTTCGCAAGCACGCCCTCGCGGTGCACGGGACGACCACCCCCTAGTAACGTCGGAGCTCCGCCGCGGAAGCGGTCCTCACACCACCACGGAGACCTGCATGCGAGTCGTCATCGCCGGAGGCCACGGACAGATCGCCCGCCAGTTCGGCCGACTGGTCACCCAGGCCGGGCACGAGGCCGTCGGCATGATCCGCAAGCCCGAGCAGGTCCCCGACCTGCAGGACGACGGGATCGAACCGGCCCTGATCGACCTGGAGGCCACTGACGTCGAGGAGATGGCGGGCATCGTGCGGGGAGCCGACGCGGTGCTCTTCGCTGCCGGCGGCGGTGCGGACGGCAACGCAGCGCGCAAGGAGACCGTGGACAAGGGCGCCGCGATCATGCTCGCGGATGCCGCCCGGGCCGCAGGCGTACGCCGCTACGTGATGCTCTCCGCGATGGGCACCGAGCAGGCCGACCCGGACTCCGACGACGTGTTCCAGGTCTACCTGCGCGCCAAGCTGGCGGCCGACGACTACGTGCGTTCCAGCGACCTCGACTGGACCATCGTGCGCCCGGGCAGGCTCACCGACGACGTCCCGACCGGGCTCGTGGAGCTCGGCACGCTCGAGGGTGGCTCGGTGACACGTGGCGACGTCGCCCACGTGCTCGCCGAGGTCGTCGAGGACAGCGGCTCCATCGGCAAGACGTTCGACGTGCTCAACGGCGACCGACCTGTGAAGGCGGCCATCGCCAAGCTCTAGCTGGCTCAGCCGGTGACGATGTTGACCAGCTTGGGCGCACGCACGATCACCTTGCGGACCTGCTTGCCCTCCAGCGCGCGCTGGACGCCCTCGTCGGCCAGGGCGACCGCCTCCAGGTCGGCCTCGCTGATGTCCGGTGCGACCTCCACTCGTGCCTTCAGCTTGCCCTGCACCTGCACCACCGCCGTGACCGAGTCCTCGACCAACAGGGCCTCCTCGACAACGGGCCAGCCGGCCTTCGCCACCGTCGGCTCGTGTCCGAGCCGGGCCCACATCTCCTCGGCCGTGTAGGGCGCGACCAGCGACAGCAGCACGGCGACGGCCTCTGCCGCCTCGCGCACCGCCGGGTCCGCGGGGCCGCAGCCCCCCTTCTCCTTCGGTTGGTCGATCGCCTTGCGGGTGGCGTTCACCAGCTCCATCGTCCGGGCGATCATCACGTTGAACCGGTGCGACTCCACCAGTCCGGCAGCGTCGTGCACGGTGCGATGGGTGATCTTGCGCAGCGTCTGGTCGCCGTCCTCGGGTGAGGAGCCCGGGTCGGAGGTGACGTCGCCGGACAGTCGCCAGGCCCGCTGCAGGAACCGCAGGGACCCCGCAGGCGACACGTCGGCCCAGTCGATGTTGTCCTCGGGTGGTCCCGCGAAGACCAGGGTCAGGCGAACCGCATCCACTCCGAAGTCCGCAAGTTGGTCCCCCAGACTGACGCCGTTGCCCAGCGACTTGCTCATCTTCTTGCCCTGGTTGATCACCACGCCCTGGTTCAGCAGCGCGGTGAACGGCTCGGTGAAGTCGACCAGGCCCATGTCGTGGAGGACCTTGGTGAAGAAGCGGCTGTACATCAGGTGCAGCACGGCGTGCTCCACGCCGCCGACGTACTGCTCGACCGGCATCCACTCGCGCACCTTCTCGACGTCGAAGGCCTGGGTGTCGTCGTGGGGCGAGCAGTAGCGCAGGAAGTACCAGCTGGAGTCCACGAAGGTGTCCATGGTGTCGGAGTCCCGCTTCGCGGGGCCGCCACACTTCGGGCACTCGACGTTGACCCAGTCCTCGGCCGCGGCCAGCGGCGAGACGCCCTTGGGCTTCAGGTCGGCACCCTTCAGCTCCGGCAGCACCACGGGCAGCTGGTCCTCGGGGACGTCGACCTCCCCGTCGACCGGGCAGTGGATCACCGGGATCGGGCAGCCCCAGAACCGCTGGCGGGACAGCAGCCAGTCGCGCAGGCGGAAGTTGACCGCGCCGCGACCCGCCCCCTGCTCCTCCAGGAAGGTGATGATCGTGCGCTTGGCCTCGTCGATCGGCAGGCCGTCCAGCGAGACGCTGTCGTTGGAGGAGTTGATCGCCGGACCGGTGCCGGTGAACGCCTCTCCCTCCCAGTCCTCGGGCGGCTGCACCGTCCGCACGACGGGCAGGGCGTAGGCCTGGGCGAAGTCCCAGTCGCGCTGGTCCTGCCCGGGCACCGCCATGATCGCGCCCGTGCCGTAGTCGGCCAGGACGTAGTCCGCCGCCCACACCGGCACCGACTCACCGTTGACCGGGTTCACGGCGTAGGCGCCCAGGAACACACCCGTCTTGGGCCGGTCCGTGGCCAGGCGATCGATGTCGGAGGACTTGCGAGTCTGCTCCAGGTAGTCCTCGTACGCCGCGCGCTGGCTGTCCGAGACGATCTCGGCGGCCAGCTTCGCATCGGCGGCGACCACCATGAACGTCGTGCCGAACAGCGTGTCCGGACGGGTCGTGTAGACCGGGACGGTCCTCGACCCGCCCCCGTCCGTGGCGACCTCGAAGTCGACGTGCGCGCCCTCGGACCGACCGATCCAGTTGCGCTGCAGGGTCAGCACCCGCTCGGGCCAGTCCAGCCCGTCCATGTCGTCGAGCAGCCGCTGGGCGTAGTCGGTGACCTTGAAGTACCACTGGGTCAGCTCGCGCTTGGTGACCTCGGCGCCGCAGCGCTCGCAGAAGCCGTCGACCACCTGCTCGTTGGCCAGCACGGTCTGGTCGTTGGGGCACCAGTTGACGGGGCTCGACTTGCGGTAGGCCAGACCTCGCTCGCGGAACTTCAGGAACAGCCACTGGGTCCAGCGGTAGTACTCCGGGTCGCTGGTGTGCAGCCGGCGCGACCAGTCGAAGGACACCGCGAACTTCTTGAACGACGCTGCCTGGGTCTCGATGTTGGCGTAGGTGTAGGTCGCGGGGTGCTCGTTGCGCTGGATCGCGGCGTTCTCGGCGGGCAGGCCGAAGGAGTCCCAGCCGATCGGGTTGAGGACCTCGTAGCCGCGCTGCCACCAGTAGCGCGCGATCACGTCGTGCAGCGCGGTCACCTCGGCGTGACCCATGTGCAGGTCACCGCTCGGGTAGGGGAACATCGTCAGCGCGTAGCGCTTCTCGCGCGGGCTGTCGTCGTCGGCGCGAAACGGGTCGAGCTTCTCCCACACCGGCTGCCACTTCTCCTCGGTGGCATGCACGTCGTAGTGGTGCTGGCTCTCGTCCTGCTCAGTCATCTCGCTCATCCTTCTCGGGTCCTGTGGTCGCGTGGACGTGCCGGGGCACGAAAAAGCCCCTCGCGCAGAGGGGCGGCCGCGTCGAGCTGACGACGCGGCTAGGGAAGGAGCAGGACCTGGCTCATGGGGCCATCCTACCCGCGAGAGGCGGGGTGGTCGTAGCCCCATTGTCCGATGGGTTCGTTCGGTGCCGCGTCGTACGTTGTGAGGATGGTCCCTGCGGCGCGTTGGCTGGTGGTGGCGCTGCTCGCGATCGCCGTCGCCGCACCGCCGACGCTGCTGCGACTCTGGCCTGCCTCGGACTCCGACGTGAGCGCGACGGCGCTCGCCCGGCGCGTGCAGTCGTCGACCTCCATCGGCTGGACCGGCGAGGTCCGCGCCCAGGGCTCCCTCGACCTGCCGCTGGGCGGCTCGATGTTCGGCGGGGTCGCGCGGATCCTCGGTGAGCGCACCGACCTCAGGGTCTGGTGGCGCGACGCCCTGCACTGGCGGACCGACCGGTTGCGGACCAGCGGTGAGTCCGACCAGCTGCGCGAGGCCAACGTGACGATCCGCTGGAGCTACGAGGCCGGGACGGCGCGGATCGTGTCGTACTCCCCGATCCGCGAACCCGACGACAACGACATCGTGCCCGCGGCCCTGGCCGAGCGGATGTTCGCCGGCGCCCAGCCCGACGAGCTCGAGCGACTGCCGTCCAGGCGCGTCGCCGGCCGCAGCGCCATCGGTCTCCGGCTCGTGCCGTCGGACGGGATGTCCACCATCGGCCGGGTCGACGTGTGGACCGACCAGGAGTCCGGTGTGCCCCTCCGCATCGAGGTGTACGGCGACGGCGACGCGAGCCATCCCACGTTCACCAGCGAGGTCGTCGCCTTCCGAGCCAAGGACCCCACCGACGAGCAGACCAGCTTCGACTTCTCCCCCGAGGCGGACTTCGAGCGGGCACCGTCGCTGGACGCCGTGGCCAGCGCCAACGCCTTCGCTCCGTTCATCCTCCCTTCGCGGGTGAACGGACTGGCCCGCCGAGGAGCCGAGAGCGGCCTGGGTGCCGTGGGCGTCTATGGACGCGGTCCGACCGCCCTGCTCGCCGTCCCCCTGCGCAGCTCGGTCGCGCACGGCCTGCACGAGCAGATGGCGAAGAGTCGCGACGCGCGCGAGAACCAAGGCAGCGTCGCCGTGGAGGTGGGGCCGCTCTCGGTGCTGCTCGTGGAGAGTGATCGGTCCAACTTCCTGCTCACCGGGACGATCACGCCTGCTGCCCTCCGGCAGGCGGCCATCGAGATCCAGCGCGAGGCCGTGCGGACGCGATGAGCGAGGCGATCATCCGCACCCGCGGGCTGACCAAGGCCTACCGCGGCCTGCGGGCCGTCGACGAGGTCGACCTCGACGTGAGAGAAGGCGAGATCTACGGCTTCCTCGGGGCCAACGGCTCCGGCAAGACGACCACCGTCCGGATGCTCCTCGGGCTGGTCCTGGCGAACTCGGGCGACGTGGAGATCTTCGGCGAGCGGATGCCGCGTGCCGCCGGGTCCGTGCTGCCCCGCGTCGGCTCGCTCGTGGAGGGTCCGGGTGCCTACCCCCACCTCTCGGGCTCGGCCAACCTCGCACTCTTCGACGCCGCGGGTGGGCGTGGCCCCGGCCGGGCGGCTCGACGAACGCGGATCCTCGAGGTCCTCGAACAGGTGGGTCTCGACCCTGCCGACCGGCGCCCGACCAAGGCCTACTCGCTCGGCATGCGTCAGCGGCTCGGACTCGCCGCGGCCCTGATGCGCCGCCCTCCGTTGCTGGTGCTCGACGAGCCGACCAACGGGCTGGACCCCCAGGGCATCCGCGACATCCGCGAGCTGCTCCTCGGCCTGCACCGCTCCGGCACGACGATCTTCCTCTCCAGCCACCTGCTGGCCGAGATCGAGCAGATGTCCACCCGGGTGGGCCTGCTCGACCGCGGCCGCCTGGTGCTGCAGCAGGACATGTCGACCATCCGGGCCGACACCGGTCTGGTGCGGGTCCACACGCCCGACGTCGTCGCCGCGGTCGCGTTGCTCGACGGTCGGGTGCAGCACCGCGGAACGGCCGAGGTCGTGGTGCGCGCCGATGACACGGCTGACCTCAACGCCAGGCTGGTCGCGGCAGGCGTGCGCGTGACCGGCCTCGAACCGGTGCGCCGCACGCTCGAGCAAGTGGTGCTGGAGGCGACGTCGTGATCCGGGTCGAGCTCCTCAAGCTGCTGCGCCGCCCACGCACGTGGGTCACGATCGCGGCCCTCAACGCGCTGCCGACCCTGGTCGCGATCCTGCTGGCGGTCACCGACCTCGGTCCGCGGCCCGGGACAGGCCCACCGTTTCTCTCCGCGGTCCTCACCGACGGGACGCTCTTCCCGCTGGCCGCGCTCGGCATCGTCCTGCCGCTCTTCCTGCCCGTGGCGGTCGCCGTCGTCGGCGGCGACGCGATCGCGGGCGAGGTGCAGACCGACACCTTGCGCTACCTCTTGGTGCGGCCGGTCTCGCGGCTGCGCATCCTGGTCGCCAAGCTGGTCAGTGTGGTGGCGTTCGTGTTCATCGCAACGCTGGCGGTCGCGGCGGTGGCCTACGTCGAGGGCCGACTCCTCCTCGGCAGCGCGCCTGCGACCGGCGTGGTCAGCGTCTCGGGCACGACGCTCACCCAGACCGAGATGATCCAGCGCACCCTGATGGCCTTCGCCTACGTCGTGCTCGCCATGCTCGGTGTGGCGACCATCGCGCTCTTCCTGAGCACGATGACCGACTCCGCCGTGGCGGCAGCGCTCGGGACGATCGGGTTCCTGGTCGCCTCGACGGTGCTCCTCGGGCTGGACGCCGCCGAGTCGCTGCGGCCCTACCTGCTGACGAGGTACTGGCTCGCCTTCGTCGACCTCTTCCGCGACCCGATCAGGTGGCGCGACCTGATGCACGGCGTGCTCGCACAGCTCGCCTACCTGGTGGTGTTCGCCGGGGCGGCGTGGGCCAACTTCGCCAGCAAGGACGTCAACAAGTGACCGAGGTAGGCGCCTGCGGCGAGCCTGCGCCCAGGGCGCTGCGCACCGTGGCCAGCACGACCGGGTCACCCGGGAGCTCTCCGTGGGAGGTCGTGGACCCTGCACACACGTCCTGGACGTCGAGGTTCAGGGCGCCGTCGAGCTCGGCCGAGCTCGGCGGCGTGACGGTCCGGTCCACGTCGGTGCGGACGGTGATCCATCGCGGACCCGCGGGGGTCTCGTCACCGGCGTTGAGCCTGCGGAGGAGGTCGCTCCCGGTGGCCAGCTGCTCGCACGCGGTGGGACAACCGCCGGCCACGTCCTGCGCGATGGCGGCCACCTCGGTCCCGTGGTGCGGGGAGCCCAGCGTCAGCACCCGTCGTACGACGGACGCACCACCTTCGTCACGCACGAACAGCCGGGCGATCACTCCCCCGGCGGAGTAGCCGACGACGTCGACCGAGCTCGCGTCGACCTTGGCCATGGTGCGCCTTGCCAGGTCGGCCAGCCGCCGGGCCTGCACCCGCAGATCCCCGGTGCCGCCCTGCGTCGGCTCGAAGGCGACGACCGTCCGACCGTCCCGACGAAGCTGCTCGACGAGCGGGTCGAGGTCGCTGGCGTCCCCGCCGTACCCCGGCACCACGATCACCGGTCCCGGCACGGCCTGGTCGACGGAGTCACCGCCCAGGTTGCGCACGACCAGCACGGCCGCGACCGTCAGCACGGCGACCACCAGGATCCCCGTCAGGGCGAGGAACAGTCGACGCCTCGCCGGCGTGAGTCGATCGGTCAGGTCAGTGACCTGGCGGCTGGTCGTCGGTGTCGTCGGTGTCGTCGGTGGCGTCGGGGTTCACTGGCACGACGATCGGGCGCCACCTCGCCCAGGCGATGAACAGCGCCGCGGCGACGAGCATGCCGATCCCCGCGGTGAGGTTGATGTTGAGCCCGTCGGCCTTGTCGACCTGCGAGTCGCTGACGAACAGCCCGGTGAGCGTCGTGATCAGCCCGTAGACACCCAGCAGGGCACCGATGATGATCCGCATGTCGAACAGCCCCGCCTTGACGCGGGTGCCGCTCTCGGAGGTCTTGTCAGCCATGGTGAGCTCCTACCAGAAGACTATGTTGAGGATGATGACCATCACTCCTGCGACGGCGGCGAGCTTGGTCGGCTGCTGGTACCACGAGAGTGCACCGGCGTTCTCGTCGTGGAAGTCGGCCTTCGGGGTGAGCGACCAGACCAGCCCCCGCAGCTCGGACTCCTCCCGTGGTCTGGTCACCATCGTGACCACGACGCTGACCAGGATGTCGACCACGAAAGCGGCACCGGCAGCCACGAAGCTGGCACCCTGACCCTTCAGGCCGTCGATGGCTCCGATCGAGAGCGACCCGAGGGCGTCCTCGCTGAGGATTCCGACGATGACCGCGGCTGCCGTGCCGCTCACCAGGCCGGTCCAGCCGGCGGTGGCGGTCATCCGTTTCCAGAACATGCCGAGGATGAACGTGGCGAACAGCGGCGCGTTGAAGAACCCGAACAGCGTCTGCAGGTAGGTCATGATGTTCTGGTAGTTACGCGCGAACAGCGCCGTGCCGATCGCGATCACGGTGGCCGCGATCGTCGCGATCCGGCCCACCCGCAGGTAGTAGTCGTCGCTGCGACCCTTGACGACGTAGGTCTCCCACAGGTCGTAGGAGAACACCGTGTTGAACGCGGAGATGTTGGCTGCCATGCCGGCCATGAAGGACGCGAGCAGGCCCGCGATCGCGACCCCGAGCATGCCGTTGGGCAACAGGTCTCGGATCAGGTAGAGCAACGAGTTGTTGTAGTCGAAGTTGGGGTCACCGGAGGCCTTCGCGTTGGCGACCTCCGAGGCGACGACCGCGGCGATCATGCCGGGGAAGATCACGATGAACGGCACGAACATCTTCGGGAAGGCACCGATGATCGGCGCGCGTTGGGCCGCCCCGATCGAGCTGGACGCCATCGCCCGCTGGACCTCGACGAAGTTGGTCGTCCAGTAGCCGAAGGACAAGACGAAGCCCAGACCGAAGACGAGCCCGACGACGGACCAGAACGGGTCCTCGATGCCGGTCAGGTTGGTGCCCGGCCACGAGTTCAGCTGGAGGTCGACGTCCTTGCCGGTCTTGGTGATGGCGTCCTTGAGACCGCCGTAGCCACCGACCTTGTGCAGGCCCACCAGGGTCAGCGGCAGCAGTGCCGCGACGATCACGAAGAACTGGAGCACCTCGTTGTAGATCGCGGCCGAGAGACCGCCGAGGGTGATGTAGGACAGCACGATCGCTGCCGCCACGAGCAGCGAGACGTAGAGGTTCCAGCCGAGCAGGATGTTGAGGATCTTGGCCAGCAGGTAGAGGTTGATGCCGGCGATCAGCAGCTGCGCGACGGCGAAGCTGAGCGCGTTGACGAGGTGGGCACCGGTGCCGAACCGCTTGCGCATGAACTCCGGGACCGAGCGCACCTTGGAGCCGTAGTAGAACGGCATCATCACGACACCGAGGAACAGCATCGCCGGCACGGCACCGACCCAGAAGTAGTGCACCGTCGGGATGCCGAACTGGGCGCCGTTGGCGGACATGCCCATGATCTCGACCGCGCCGAGGTTGGCCGAGATGAACGCCAGACCGGTCACCCACGCGGGAAGTGAACGTCCCGAGAGGAAGAAGTCGAGACTGCTCGACACCGAGCGTCGCGCCATGATGCCGATGCCGATGACGAACACGAAGTAGACGGCCACCAACAGGTAGTCGACCCAGTTCGCGTCGAGACGGAGATTGGCTGCCAGTACCATCAAGCCTCCCGGGATCAGATCGGACCGAGAGGCACGTTACTCCTCACGGACCCCCCCGCAATCGACTCTTCGTATCTGGAGGACCGGCATGTCGTGGATGGTGACCGGAGGGGCCGGCTACATCGGCTCCCACGTGGTGCGGGCTTTCGAGGCTGCCGGGCTGGACGTCGTCGTGGTCGACGACCTGTCCAGCGGCCACCGCGAGTTCGTGCACGAGGGTGTTCCCTTCGTCGAGGGCAGCATCGTCGAGACGGAGGTGATGGAGCGTGCGATGCGCGAGCACGACGTCGAAGGCGTCGTACACCTCGCCGGGTTCAAGTACGCCGGAGTCTCGGTCGAGCGTCCGCTGCACACCTACACCCAGAACGTCACCGGCACCGTCAACCTGCTCGAGGCGATGGAGCGGACCGGCGCGGACAAGATGGTGTTCTCCTCGAGCGCGGCGACCTTCGGGACCCCCGACGTCGACCTGGTCACGGAGGAGACACCGACGCGGCCCGAGTCGCCGTACGGCGAGAGCAAGCTGATCGGCGAGTGGCTGATGGCCGACCAGGGCCGCGCCACGGGGGCTGCGGCACACGTCGCTGCGCTACTTCAACGTGGTCGGCTCCGGCGCGGCCGACCTCTACGACACCAGCCCGCACAACCTGTTCCCGATCGTCTTCGACAAGCTGCTCGCCGGCGAGACCCCGCGGATCAACGGCGACGACTACGACACCCCCGACGGCACCTGCGTGCGCGACTACCTCCACGTCAGCGACCTGGCGGCGGCCCACGCCGTCGCGGCGCAGCGGCTCGCGAAGGGCGACGACCTCCAGCCGGTCTACAACCTCGGCAGCGGCACCGGCTGCTCGGTCGCCGAGATCATGAGTGCGATCCGCACGGTGACCGGCATCGACTTCACCCCCGACATCGGTCCGCGCCGTCCCGGGGACCCCGCCCGCATCGTCGCGAGCGGCGAGGCTGCCGCTCGTGACCTGGACTGGAAGATGACCCACGACCTCGAGGACATGGTGCGTTCGGCCTGGCAGGCGCGCAGTTCTCACCCGATGTCATGATCGGCGCATGACCTCCATCACCGACCTGTTCTCCCTCGACGGCAAGGTCGCGATCGTGACCGGCGCGTCCTCGGGCCTCGGCGTCGCGTTCGCCCAGGGGTTCGCCGAGGCCGGCGCCGACGTCGTCCTCGGTGCACGCCGCGCGGACCGGCTCGCAGACACCGCCGCCCTGGTCGAGAACGCCGGCCGTCGAGCGATCGCCGTCGAGACCGATGTCGCCTCCCCCGAGGCCTGCCAGAAGCTGGTGGACTCGGCGATGGACACGTTCGGCCGGGTCGACGTGCTCATCAACAACGCGGGCATCGGCACCGCCGTGCCCGCCACCCGCGAGACGCCCGAGCAGTTCCGCCAGGTCATCGACGTCAACCTCAACGGCTGCTACTGGATGGCTCAGGCCTGTGGCCGCGTGATGCAGCCCGGCTCCTCGATCATCAACATCTCCTCGGTCCTCGGCCTCACCACCGCCGGGCTCCCGCAGGCGGCGTACGCCGCGTCGAAGGCCGGCCTGATCGGCCTGACCCGCGACCTGGCCCAGCAGTGGACCGGCCGGAAGGGCATCCGCGTCAACGCGATCGCCCCGGGCTTCTTCGAGTCCGAGATGACCGACAGCTATCCCGACGGCTACCTCGAGTCCCAGGGGCCGCGCATCCCCTCCGGGCGCAAGGGCGACCCCCGCGAGCTCGCCGCCACCGCTGTCTTCCTGGCCTCCGACGGCGCCGGCTACATCACCGGCCAGACGCTCCCCGTCGACGGCGGGATGACGATCACCTGAGGGTCGGGGCACGCGCTCGCTCGCGCGTGAGCTCTCAGGCGGCTCTCTCAGGCGGCTCTCTCGGGCGAGGCTCTCGGGCGAGGCTCTCGGGCGACGGTGCCGACGTGGTGGCGCACGGGGGCCAGCAGCATCGGGACCGCCTGACCGAGCCACGTCAGCCGACGCGCGCCGGTGTCGGGACTTGTCATCGGCTGCTGCTCAGCGGCGACGCTTCACCGACCAGATCGTGACCCAGCCGGCCACCAGCGCCAGCCAGATCAGGATCTCGGGCACGCCGACGCCGAAGCCGGCTGCGGCGTACCCGAGCAGGAGCAGCAGGAAGAGCCCGTAGAGCAGCACCGCCTTGCTCAGACCCGGCTTGATGTTGATCTCGCTGGGATGTTTGGCCATGGGCCCACGATAGGGCGATCAGGCCCTCACCGGGCGTGCCGACGTCCCCGGCCGCGGGTGGCCGGGGTCGCGGGGCGTCAGGTTCGTCGTCTCGCGGGACGGTGGGGTGGGTGGCGGGGTGCGGGGTCCACGTCGTAGTGGTGGCCGGTGGGTGCGGTCCAGACGTGGGTGCCGTCATCGAGTCGTTTGTAGGTCCAGGAAGTGAAGGTCTTGACCCGGTGATGGGTGCGACACAGCGGGGCGAGGTTGGCCGCGCGGGTCTGGCCCGGTGGTCCGCCCTCGTGCAGGGGGACGTATTCGGTGATGTGGTCCAGGTCGCAGGACCGGGAGTCCCGCCTGCAGCCGGGGAACACGCAGAACGCGTTGGACTCCACGACTTGCTCACGCATCCACGCCGGCGGGTCGTGCTGGTCGACCGCCCGCGGGTCGGCCAGGTCCAGCACCGGGCGCACGATGACCTTCCCGCCGGCGGCGGTGTGGCGGGTGCACCAGTCGTCGAGCAGCCCGGTGGTCGCCGCACCGAGCCGCTCGATGTCCACGGCACCGGTGGAGCCGGCAAGGTGGCCGGCGAGGTCCTGGTCGGGGAGGTCTTCGGGGGTGAGGTGGACGAACAGGTTGATCGCGCCGGTGCCGGAGCCCGGCGGTGGCCGCGCCACCGTCGGGCAGGGTGAGCAGGTCCAGGGCGTAGCGGGGGTCGGCCAGGATCCCCACCGCCCGCGCCCGACGGACCTCGAGGTCATCGGTGTCACCGCCTGCGAGCAGCTCGGCGGCGATGATGGTGACCGCCTGCGTGGAACGCTTCGGCGTCCAGGGTGTCCAGGGTCATCACCACATCGGTGGTGGCCGGGTTGCCGTGGTGGCGGACCCACACCCCGCGACGGGCCAGCTCTGCTTCTTCCTCGGCGATGGCGCGGTCAGGGTCGAAGAACAACCGCGCCTCGGCCACCAGGCGGGTGGCGTCGACCCGGCTGATCCTGTGTGGGACCGCGGCCAGCAGCCGGTCGGCGAACGCGACCGCCTCGGGTCCCAGGTCATGGGTCTCCCGGGAGATCTGCCGGGCGCGCCACAGCGGCACCCGACCGGCGCGGGTGTGCTCCCAGAGCCGCGGGAGGCGGTGGACCAGCTCCAAGGAGTCGGCCAGCAGGTGCCGGGCCGCGTCCAGGCTGATCCCCAACGCGGCACCGAGATCGGCGGGCGCGAACTCCCGCACCAACGGCGCCCCCACACCGGCCAACGGGGCCACGACTCCTCGAACAGGCCCCCCTCGCTCCACGCCGCGGGCAGCTCGTCCTGCGGGCACGGGTTCAACCGGGCCCACTCCACGACCAGCTCGACCTGCGCCACCGCAGCAGCCTGCTCGGCCTCACGCGCGGCACGGACACGGTCGATCACCACGCCACGACGACGCCGCAGATCAGCGTCGGTGTCGGGGCTGGTGTCGGTGTTCATGCATCGATTTTACGCCTGCGAACTGACAGTTTCGATCCTGTGATCGAAAATGTGGAAAACTTCTGCGACCCCTTGTCGAGGGCGTCTGGTGACGGGGTTTCGCCAGGCTCGACCAGCGGGTGCTCCGGGCTGCTTCTCGGCATACGGAGCGTGGCCTCGACTATCCGCTCGCTTCGCGCGCCGCTCGACCACCCACGGGGGTCGCGGCCGAGCACCGTCGTACCCGTGGTTTCCAGGCACCGCGGCCAGCTAGAGCGCCCAGACCAGCAGGCACAGCAGCGCGAGGGCCGGGAACAGGCCCTGGGTGAGCGCCGCGCGGGCCTTCGAGGCGTCGGAGGTGACCAGGACCAGGGCGGCGGCGAGCATGGAGCCGACGCCGAACATCACCAGGGCCACGGCAGCGTCCCGGTTGGTGCCCATCAGCGCGATGCCCACCGCTGTGCCGATCCCGAGGAAGAGGTTGTAGAACCCCTGGTTGTAGGCGAGCGGCTGGGTGATCGCCGCGGTCTCCTCCGTCGTGCCGAAGGTGCGCCTCGTCGCGGGGTGCTGCCAGCGCACCGACTCGAGCACGAAGATGTAGACGTGCAGGAGGGCTGCGAGAGCGGCGAAGACGCAGGCGACGACCAGCACGGGCTCAGGCTACCCACCGACGAGGGGATGTTTGCGAGACTGGACCCATGTCCCAGCCGCAGAACGTCCGCATCCCCACCTCCGCGCTCACCCTCGACTACCCGATGTCGCTCGGGGTCTACGACAAGTACGAGCAGGCCCAGCAGGCCGTCGACTTCCTCTCCGACCACGAGTTCCCGGTGCAGAACTGCCTGATCGTGGGCACCGACCTCAAGCAGGTCGAGCGCGTCACGGGTCGTCTGACCAACGGCAAGGTGGCCGCGGGAGGACTGCTCTCGGGCCTGTGGATGGGCCTGTTCGTCGGCCTGATCGTCTCGCTGTTCGGCGACGGCGCGACGTTGGCGATCATCGTCTCGACGATGCTGTTCGGTGCGCTGTTCGGCCTGGTCTGGGCGATGGCCGGCTACCTCGCCACGCGCGGCCAGCGCGACTTCACCTCCGTCACCCGCGTGGTCGCGACCCGCTACGAGGTGCTGGTCGAGCACAAGTTCGCCGAGCAGGGCCGCCAGCTGCTGGCCACCATGACCGAGCCCCGGACCTGAGACCGGACCTGAGACCGGGGGCCTGACCGGCCGGGGCGGCACTAGGGTCCCCCCATGCACCAACCCTCGATCACGATCATCGGTGCCGGCTTCGGCGGCCTGGGCACCGCCGTACAGCTCCGGCAGGCGGGCTACCGCGACATCACGATCCTGGAGAAGGCCGACGGGGTCGGTGGGGTCTGGCGCGAGAACACCTACCCCAACGCGGCGTGCGACGTCCCCTCGTCGCTCTACTCGTGGTCGTTCGCGCCCAACCCTGACTGGCCGCACCGCTACTCCCGCCAGGACGAGATCCTCGCCTACATCGAGCGCACCGCGCGTGAGCAGGGCGTGCTCGACCTGGTGCGCACCGGCGTCGAGGTGGCTTCAGCGGCGTACGACGAGACCGGCGCCTGCTGGCACCTCGAGACGACGACCGGCGAGAAGATCGACACCGACGTGCTCGTCACAGCCGTGGGCCAGCTCTCGCGACCCTCCATCCCCGAGCTCCCCGGGCTCGGCAGCTTCGCCGGCCCGGCCTTCCACTCCGCCGAGTGGGACCACTCCGTCGACCTGAGGGGCCAGAGGATCGCCGTGCTCGGCACCGGTGCGAGCGCGATCCAGTTCGTCCCCGGCATCGCGCCGGAGGCGGCTCAGGTCACCGTCTTCCAGCGGTCCGCGCCGTACGTCGCCCCGAAGCCTGACCGCGAGTACACCCGCACCCACAGCAAGCTGTTCGCCCGCTACCCCCGCACCCAGGCCTTCGGTCGCGGTCTGACCTGGCGGATCACCGAGCAGTTCAACAAGGCCCTGATCGAGGGCACGCCGCTGAAGAAGATGGTCGAGCTCGGCTGGCGCGCGCAGCTGCACGCCCAGGTGCGCGACCCCGAGCTGCGCAAGAAGCTCCTGCCCGACTACGAGTTCGGGTGCAAGCGGGTGCTGTTCTCCAACGACTGGTACTCCACCCTCGCCAAGCCCAACGTCGAGGTGGTCACCGAGCCGGTCGTCGAGGTGCTGCCCGAGGGCGTGCGCAGCGGCGACGGCACCGTGCACGAGGTCGACGTGATCATCTACGGCACCGGCTTCGCCGCGACCGAGTTCCTCGCCCCGATGCAGATCACGGGCGCCAACGGCGCCGACCTGCAGGCACTCTGGAAGGGCGGTGCTCGCGCCTTCCTGGGGCTGTGCGTCCCGGACTTCCCGAACCTGTTCGTGGTCTACGGCCCCAACACCAACCTGGGCGGCAGCTCGATCATCAACATGCTCGAGGCGGCCGCGGGAGCCATCACGACCCTGCTGCGTCAGGCCGACGCGCAGGGCGCCCGGTCCGTCGGCGTACGCCCCGATGCCGAGGACCGCTTCGACGCGGAGATCCAGGAACGCCTCAGGGACAGCGTGTGGGCGTCCTGCCACAACTGGTACCACCAGGACGGCGGACGCATCAGCACCAACTGGCCCGGGCTGGTCGCGGAGTACCAGAAGCGCTGCTCCGAGCTCGACCCGGGCGACTTCGTCTTCAGCCGGGCTCGGTGAGTGCGTAGGGAAGCCTGACCAGCTCGAGCACGTGCTGGGCCGCCGTTCCGGCCGGCGCGTAGAACACCAGCTCCTGGTCCCGGTCCAGCGCGCTCTCACGTGCCAGGTGCAGCGCGCGTACGGCGGCGCTCGGCAACCGGCTGACCCGGGACAGGTCGAGCACGACGCGGCCGGAGCCGGGCGTCTCGGCCAGGGCGCCGCGAACGTCGTCGAGGTGGACGGCATCGAGCGGACCGTCCAGCCGCAGTCGTGACCCCTCGACGATCATGCTGAAGGGCTCTTCCCTGGTCTCGTCGTCCCACCGATGCCCCGTCGGCGTGGTGACACCGGTCAGCATCCGCGCCGGACGGCTCAACCGGTGCCGGATGGTGGCTGACGTGCCGCTCCCGGCGCTGTGCACCACGAGCCGGTCGACCATCCCGCGCACGATCGTCAGACCACGTCCGCGCTCGGTCACGAGCGGCGGCTCCACCCACTGACCCGTGTCCGCGAAGCGGATCTGCACGTCGCCCACCTCGGTGAGCTCGGCATCGACGGTGAGCCGGCCGTCGTGCTCGTGCTCGGAACCCGACGGGTAGGCGTGGTCGACGACGTTGGCGACCAGCTCGTCGACCGCGTGCTGGATGACGATCTGGTCGAGGTCTCGCACCCGCAGGGACTCCAGCCACTCGGCGAGAGCGTCGAGCACGACGCGCACCGCGTCGTCGTCAGCGGGGACATCGAGGTGAATCGGCATCGGCGGTTCGGTCACCTCGGCCACCAGGACGGCGATGTCGTCGGTGTAGCCCGTCCGGCCCGTCGTCAGCTCGAGGGCGCGTTCGCACACCCGGTCTGCGGGACCGGCCGCCACGGACCCGTCCCGCCCGGTTGCCGCATCGACGGCCAGCTGCCCGAGCTCGACCGTGGTGCTGGCCATGGATCGCCCCGGCCTGGACAGGATGCCGTCGGTGTAGAGGATCACCAGGTCACCGCAGTCGACGTGGTCCACGGCCACCGTCATCTCGCCGCTGGTGGCCAGGGGCGCGCCGCCGCTGTGCGTCAGGAACCGGGAGCGTCCGGCTTCGGGTCGGACCACCAGCGGCGGGGGATGTCCGGCGGTGCAGTACTCGAGGCGACCCGTCGAGGTGTCGAGAACGGCCACGCAGACGGAGGCACATCGGGCATCGGGGCAGCTCCTCGCGAACACGTCCAGCGCCTGCATCGCCTGCCCCAGGTCGTCGCCACCCAGGAGACGCTCGTGCACGATGGTCCGGAGCTGCCCCATGGCAGCCGCGGCGGCGACACCGTGACCCACGACGTCGCCGACCATCAGGGCCACCCGTCCGGCACCCAGACCGACAGCGTCGTACCAGTCGCCCCCCGCCGCCTGCTCCTCCTGCGCGAGCAGGTACCGACCCGCGATCTCCACACCCGGAAGGACCGGCAGCCACTGGGGCAGCATGGCGTCCTGGAGGGTGATCACGTCGTGCAAGGCACCGCCCTCGTGGATCGTGCGACGAGCCGCGATCTCCCGACGCCGGGCCCGGGTCGTCTCGGTGACGTCGACGCCGTGGGCCAGCACGCCGCGGACCGACCCGTCGTCGAAGTACCACGGGCTGACGGTGACGTCCCAGAACACCTCGAACGGTGGGCGACCCTCGTCCGGCACCTCGACCCGGCAGGCCGTCCTCGTGATGGATCTGCCAGTGGCGTAGACGGTGCCGAGCACATCTTCCGAGAGCGCCGTCGAGAGCTGGTCGACGACGGCCGGGGCCAGGTCACGGACCGGTCTGCCGAACTCGCACTCCCGACCCAGCGCATGCCGGGCAGCCTCGTTGGCGCTCGCCAGGACCATCTCCTCGCCCTCGCAGGCCAACATGATCGCCGGGGCGGTCTCATAGGCACCCAGGGCGCCAGCGATGTCTCCGGAGTTTCGGTGGTGTGAACCCATGCGCGTCCTTCCGTGGGCTGGCGTGCACGCGGACCTTGCCACCTCGTACCCCGCCCCGCGGCCGGCACACGGGTCGGCGACCGCCTGTTGTGCCCTGATTGGCCGGGTGTACGGTCGAAGACGTCGGGCTGACCTTGCGCCCGACGGCGATTTGATCGGGTGTCGCGTTGAGCAGCAGCGAGATCACTCGGGGATTGATGCCCGCTGGAACAGACGGCGGATGCTCCAATGCCCGCGGTGCTTCGCGGGTTGATCAGACGGCGGTGAGCCATGAGCTCTCTCTCCACCCTGTCCCCCTCCTCCACCTACACCGCGCCTGGCCGAGACCGCTCCAGCCGCGCCGACCGCACCAACCTGCTCGTTGCCCGGCTGGCCTCCTGCCACGACGAGCACGAGCGGCACGAGCTGACCAACGAGCTGGCCGCAGCCAACATGTCGGTCGCCGACTCGGTGGTCTCCCGCTATCGCGGTCGCGGCATCGCGACCGAGGACCTCCAACAGGTGGCCTATCTGGCCCTGACCAAGGCCGCCCGCCGGTTCGACCCACGCTCGGGCCACGACTTCTTGTCCTTCTGCGTGCCGACCATCAGGGGCGAGGTACGACGTTACTTCCGGGACAAGGGCTGGATGGTCCGCCCACCCCGGCGCATCCAGGAGCTCCAACAACGTCTGACCGGGGCGAGGGCAGACCTCACCACCTCTCTCGGGAGGCCGCCCACAGCGGAGGAGCTGGCCGAACACCTCGACGAGCAGCCGTCCGACGTCCGCGAGGCCCTCGACGGGCAGGGCTGCTTCACGCCCACCTCGCTCGACCGACCCGTCGGCGACGAGCAGGGCGCGGCGCTCGGTGAGCTCATCGGGGTCGAGGACGTCGATCGGTCTGCCGCCGAGGCCAGGGTCGTGCTGGCCCCCGTCGTACGCCGGCTGAGTGCTCGTGACCGTCACATCCTGGAGCTCCGGTTCTTCGAGGGGCTGACCCAGCGCGAGATCGCCGACGCCATCGGAGTCACGCAGATGCAGGTCTCCCGCCTGCTCTCACGGATCTTCAGGGACCTCCGCAACGACCTCGGGCCTGTGGGCGATCCGGGGGGTCGCCACCACTAGGATTGCGGTCCACGCATCTCCGGGGAAAGGGTGGCGACATGGAGACGACGCCGCGCTCTGCCTCGTTCTTCGCGCAGGTGAGCCAGGACCTCATGCAGCTCGGCGAGGAGCGGCCCACCCTGCAGAGCGTCGTCGAACGAGCCGTCGAGGTCGTCCCGGCCTGCGACTGGGCCAGCGTCACGCTGCGCCGTCGTCGCAACCGCACCGAGACCGTGGCAGCGTCCTCCGACGTCGCCCGGGAGGCCGACGCGCTGCAGTACGAGCTCGACGAGGGGCCCTGCCTCGAGGCCGCGCAGTCCGGTGAACCGCGTCTGGCCAACCGGCTCGACAACTCCACGGACTGGCCGCGCTGGGGTCCCCGAGCCTCGAGGATGGGGGTCAACGCGATCCTCGGCATCGAGCTCTCCACCGCCGAGGAGGTGCTCGGCGCCCTCAACCTCTACTCCGGCACCGAGGGAGCGTTCACCCGCGACGACCTCGACGTGGCCGAGGTCTACGCCGCGCACGCCACCAACGCGCTCACGGCAGCACGGATGTCCAGCGGCCTGCGCACGGCACTGCACTCACGCCACATGATCGGCGTGGCCCAGGGAATCCTGATGCACCAGTACGACCTCACCATGGAGCAGTCCTTCGAGCTGCTGCGCCGCTACTCCAGCCACAGCAACACCAAGCTCAGCGAGGTCGCGGAGACGGTCGTGGAGCACGGCAGGCTCCCGGAGCTCTAGGAGACCAGCCGCCCGCCGGCGCGACGTCCCTCCCGGCCCCCGGTGTGACGCAGGCAATGTGCATCAGGCCTCAACCGGGGTACAGGAGGTCCACCGAACTCACCGGAGGTCCCCATGCAGCTGCCCCTCGAGCGAGGGCCGATCAGCCGGCGCGTCATCGAGAGACTGACCGGCCCCGACGACGAGATGGCGACGATCGACGTCGGCCCCTGCCCCGTGCTCGACGATCCGGACGCCCAGCTGGCGCTGTGGATCCTCTACGAGCTGCACTACCGGGGGTTCGACGACGTGCCCGACGACCGGGAGTGGGACCTCGACCTGCTCGCCCTGCGCCGCAAGCTGGAGAGCCGCTTCGAGGCGGAGCTGCGCTCCGGGGTCAGCGCGAGGCTCGAGGCCGTGCCCGCTCGCGGTGACGTGTGCCAGCGTCTGTTCGCGCTCGTCGAGGGCGACGACAGCCCCTCCCCGGCAGCCTTCCTCCAGCGGGACGCCTCGCGCGAGCAGGTGCTGGACTTCTTGAGGGAACGCAGCGTGCAACAGCTCAAGGAGTCCGACCCGCAGTCGTTCGTGCTGCCGCGCATCGACGGCGCGGCCAAGGTGGCCCTGGCCGAGATCCAGTACGACGAGTACGGCGGCGGGCGGCCCGAACGCCTGCACGCCGGCCTCTACGCCGACGCGCTGGAAGCCTCCGGGCTCGACCGCTCCTACGGCGCCTACATCGACGAGGTGTCGCCCCTGTCCCTGGCCTCGGCCAACGTGATGTCCCTCCTCGGGTTGAGCAGGAGGCTCCGTGGCGCGGCGATGGGCTACCTCGCGGCGTTCGAGGCGACCAGCTCGGTCCCCTCGCGCAAGATCGCCGCAGGCATCGAGCGGGTCGGGCTCTCCGAGACCGTCTCGGCGTACTTCCACGAGCACGTCGAGGCCGACGCCGTCCACGAGCAGGTCGCGGTGCGGGACATCTGCGGCACCCTGGTCGCCGAGGACCCCTCCCTCCACGACGACGTCCTCTTCGGCGCCGCCTGCTGCCTCCACCTCGCAGCACTCTCCAGCGGCGAGCTGCTGGGCCGCTGGGCCCCCGCCATGGAAGAGGCCTCGTGAGCGGCGGAGTCACCAACGGAGGGGTCGTCGTGCGCATGTGCCCGGGCGGACCCATGCTCGTCCGCGGCGCCGACTCGGTGGTCGACGACGCCGGCGAGCACCATCAGGTGACCCGGCCGGTGGTGGCCGTCTGCACCTGCGGCAAGTCGGGCCGCAAGCCCTGGTGCGACAGCACCCACAAGGCGATCCCGAAGTCCGCCTCGTGAACGAGAGGACCGAGACCGCCGCGGAGACCTGCACGATCGAGTTCGGTGGGCTCGAGATCGCCTACGACCGCCGCGTGCTCCGACCGCGCGGCTGGACGACGGCCCAGTCCTGGTGGGCAGCCTCGCTGCTGCCACACCTCCCGGACGGCGAGGTGCTCGAGCTGTGCTCGGGAGCCGGGCAGATCGGCCTCCTCGCCGTCAAGGACTCCACCAGGCGGGTGGTCTGCGTCGACGTCAACCCGGTGGCGACCGCCTACACCCGGAGCAACGCGGAGTCCGCCGGGCTGGCCACGCGGGTCAGCGTGCGCGAGGGGCTGATCGCGGAGTCCCTCCGGCCCGACGAACGCTTCGCGATGATCATCGCGGATCCGCCCTGGGTGCCGCGCGCCGAGACGGAGCGGTTCCCGGAGGACCCGCTGGTGGCGATCGACGGCGGCGACGACGGACTGCACATCGTCCGCGACTGCCTCGAGGCGATCACGGCACATCTCGGTCCCGGTGGCGTCGCGCTGCTCCAGCTCGGCACCACCGACCAGGTGGCCGCGGTGGCGTCCCTGCTCGAGGGCACCGACCTGGTCGTCGGCGAGGTGAGGGAGTACGGCGACCGCGGCGTACTCCTGCGCGTCGACCGCCCAGCCTGAGCCGGCGCACCTCGCGGCAGCGACGGTGGCTCGCCGGTCCAGCCGCGGTGCTGTGATCTGCCGCACCCTCGCCGCCTGACGTCGCATCTCGACTCTCACGTAAGGGTAGAGTCAGGGTGCCGGAGCGAGCAGATCCGCACGGCCACGTCACCCCACTGCCCTGACCCCGGGCTCCGCCTGCGCATCGAGCCCCACTCCACTCCTGATCGGACACCATGACGCACGCCCCCACCAGTACCTCCCCCGGACCGCAGCCCGAACACCAGGCAGGCCTGCAGCCACATCCGCCAGAGGCCTCCGAGACGCACTCGGTCCGCGCGGCCCTGCGGTCTCCCCGACTGCTGCGCACCGAGGCCCTGGCCGGACTCGTGGTCGCGCTCGCGCTGATCCCCGAGGCGATCAGCTTCTCCATCATCGCCGGCGTCGATCCCAGGGTGGGCCTGTTCGCCTCGTTCACGATGGCGGTCTCGATCTCGTTCCTGGGCGGACGTCCGGCGATGATCTCGGCCGCCACCGGCGCCATCGCGTTGGTCATCGCCCCGGTGATGCGCGACCACGGCTTCGACTACCTCATCGCCACGGTGCTGCTCGGAGGCCTGATCCAGGTCGCGCTGGCACTCACCGGCGTCGCCAAGCTGATGCGGTTCATCCCGCGCTCGGTGATGGTCGGGTTCGTCAACGCCCTGGCCATCTTGATCTTCGGTGCCCAGCTGCCGCACCTGCTCGGGGTCCCGTGGCTGGTCTATCCGATGGTCGTGGCCGGCATCGCCGTCATGGTCGGCCTGCCCAGGCTCACCCAGGTCGTGCCCGCGCCGCTGGTCGCGATCGTGGCGCTGACCGCGTTCGCCCTGGTGGTCTCCCTGAACGTGCCCGACGTGGGCGACGAGGGCAAGCTGCCCCACAGCCTCCCGTCCTGGTTCCTGCCCAACGTGCCGCTCAACCTCGAGACATTGCAGATCATCGCCCCCTACGCGCTGGCGATGGCGCTGGTCGGACTGCTGGAGTCGCTGATGACCGCCAAGCTGGTCGACGACATCACCGACACCCACTCAGACAAGACCCGCGAGGCCTGGGGCCAGGGCGGCGCGAACCTGATCACCGGCTTCTTCGGCGGCATGGGCGGCTGCGCGATGATCGGACAGACCATGATCAACGTGAAGGCCTCGGGTGCCCGCACGCGGATCTCGACGTTCCTGGCCGGCGTGTTCCTGCTGGTCCTGGTCGTCGGGCTCGGCGACGTGGTCGCGCTGATCCCGATGGCAGCCCTGGTCGCGGTGATGATCATGGTCTCGGTCGGCACCTTCGACTGGCACTCCATCACCCCGGCCACGCTCAGGCGGATGCCGAAGAGCGAGACCACCGTCATGACCGCCACGGTGATCGTCACCGTGGCCACCCACAACCTCGCCATCGGGGTCGTGGTCGGAGTCCTGGTCGCGATGGTGATGTTCGCCCGCCGGGTCGCCCACTTCACCGAGGTCATCGACGTCTCCCACGACAGCCAGACCCGCGTCTACAAGGTCGTCGGCGAGCTGTTCTTCGCCTCCAGCAACGATCTGGTCTACCAGTTCGACTACGCCGGTGATCCCGACCACGTCGTCATCGACATGACCGACTCCCACATCTGGGACGCCTCCACCGTCGCCACCCTGGACGCCATCGAGACCAAGTACGCGCGAAAGGGCAAGCAGGTCGAGATCCGCGGGCTCAACGACGCCAGCCAGGACCGCCACCAGCGGCTCGCGGGCACCCTGGGTGGCCACTGATGAGCGCCTGGACCCCCGGCCCCGCGCCGGAGGACGAGACCACCCTGCTGAAGATCGGCGAGGTCGCCGACCGGGTTGGCCTGAGCCTGCGCACGATCCGGTTCTACGAGGAGGCCGGACTCGTCGTACCCGACAGTCGCACCGAAGGCGGATTCCGCCTCTACGCGCGCCACACCGTCGACCGCCTCGAGCTGATCAAGCGGATGAAGCCGCTCGGGTTCAGCGTCGAGGAGATGGTCGAGGTCCTGGGCGCCCTGGACGCGCTCGCGAACCCGGACACGGGCCGCGCCGAACGCGCTGAGCTGGCCGCACAGGTCGACGTCCACCGGGAACGGGTCGAGGCCAAGGCCACAGACCTGCTCGCCAAGGCCGCACGCGGCCGCGAGTTCGCTCAGCACCTGCGCGACGTGGCCGACCACAACCGCTAGGCCCCGGCCCCCAGAAAGCCGAAAAGCCGCCCGCAGGCGGCCCTCGCCGAGTGGAGCTGAGGGGATTCGAACCCCTGACCCCTTGCATGCCATCGCCCAGCACGACACCGCCGCTACCAACTGCGCCCCGCGCCCTGCGCCCAGCGCCCCCAGAAAGCCGAAAAGCCGCCCGCAGGCGGCCCTCGCCGAGTGGAGCTGAGGGGATTCGAACCCCTGACCCCTTGCATGCCATCGCCCAGCACGACACCGCCGCTACCAACTGCGCCCCGCGCCCAGCGCCCCGCGCCCCAGAAAGCCGAAAAGCCGCCCGCAGGCGGCCCTCGCCGAGTGGAGCTGAGGGGATTCGAACCCCTGACCCCTTGCATGCCATGCAAGTGCGCTACCAACTGCGCCACAGCCCCAGATGGGTGCGTCGCCCTCCCGGGCAACGCCGGAAATCTTAGCGGGCGGCCGCCACCGATTCCTAATCGGGGGGCGGGTCCCCCGCCGTCGTGTTGTACGACGAGAGCCGCAGCCGTCCGACGCCGTGCTCGACCACCACGGCCCAGCCGCAGTTGGCCATCGCCTCGAGCGTGTCCGCCGTGGAGAGCGGCCAGCCCAGGACACCGGCGAGGGCGATCCGGAGCGCCGCACCGTGCGTCACGACGACCGCGGTCTCGCCCGGTCCGAGGCGTTCGAGGACTTCGCGGGTGGCCGGCACGATCCGTTCCGCGACCTGCTCGACGGTCTCGGCTCCCGGCGCGTCGACGTGGGCGTGGGCGTCCCAGGCGAGTGCGGCGTCCGCCCCGAGGTGCTCGGCGAACTCATCGCGGGTCAGGCCGGTCCGCTCCCCCACGTCGTACTCGCGCAGCCGGGGGTCCTCCTGTGCGGTGAGACCGGTGGCCTTCTCCAGGAAGGCCGCCGTCTCGCGGGCGCGGGCGAGGTCGCTGCTGACCAGCAGCGCGGGGTCGAGCTCGGCGAGGACAGCGGCCACGGACTCTGCCTGCCGACGTCCGTCGTCGTCGAGGCTGATGTCTGCGTGGCCCTGCGCACGCCCCTCGGCGTTCCAGGCCGTCTGGCCGTGCCGCAGCAGGACGATGCGCCGGCCGCGCGGCTGCTCAGCGACCACGGCCGGAGGTGACGTCGGCCGGCATCGGGATCACCGGGCAGTCGCGCCAGAGCCGTTCGAGGGCATAGAACTCGCGCTCCTCGGAGTGCTGCACGTGCACCACGATCTCGGCGTAGTCGATCAGCACCCAGCGACCGTCGCGCTCACCCTCGCGGCGTACGGGCTTGGCGCCGATCTCGCGCAGCCTGTCCTCGATCTCGTCGACGATCGACTTCACCTGCCGTTCGTTGGTGGCCGAGCACAGCAGGAAAGCATCGGTGATCACCAGCTGCTCGCTCACGTCGAAGGCGAGGATGTTCTCGGCCAGCTTGTCGGACGCGGCCCGGGCGGCGGTGTGCACGAGCTCGAGGGCGTGCTCTGTGGCGCTCATGCGAGGTCCCCGGCGAGACGGGAGCGCAGCGGGTGTCTCGTTGCGTTGCTCATGCAAACTCCTCCTGCGTGTCCGCGGCTCCGTAGAGATGGTGCTTGGCGATGTATTGGACGACGCCGTCGGGCACGAGATACCAGACCGGCTCGCCCTTGGCGCGCCGCTCACGGCACTCGGTCGAGGAGATCGCGAGGGCCGGGATCTCCAGGATCGTGACCCGGTCGCTCGGGATCTCCCCCAGCGTGTTCGCGTCCACGAGGTAGCCCGGCCGGGTGCAGCCCACGAACCTGGCGAGCGCGAAGAGCTCGTCGGCGTCACGCCAGGTGAAGATCTCGGTCAGGGCGTCGGCACCGGTGATGAAGTAGAGCTCGTCGCCCGGCATCCTCGCGGCCAGGTCGCGCAGCGTGTCGATGGTGTACGTCGGGCCGCCGCGGTCGATGTCCACCCGCGACACGGTGAACCGGGGGTTCGAGGCCGTCGCGATGACCGTCATCAGGTAGCGGTGCTCGGCCGGGGAGACGACCCGGTCCGACTTCTGCCAGGGTTCACCGGTCGGGACGAAGATGACCTCGTCCAGGTCGAACCAGGACTGGACCTCACTCGCAGCGACCAGGTGGCCGTGGTGGATCGGGTCGAAGGTGCCACCCATCACGCCGACGCGTCGGCTCCGGGGGGTCGGTGCGGCGCTCAGGAGTGTTCGCGTCCCTTGCCGAAGGCGAGCATTCCGAACAGGAAGGCCAGCAGGAGCAGGAGTGCCCCGCCCCCGATGAGGTAAGGCGTCATTCCGGGGCCCTCTTCGGTGTGCAGAGCCAGCAGCTGGAGGATCGGCATGGCGCAAAGCCTAGCCGCACCGGACCTCAGCGGAAGATCAGGCCCACGCCGGTGAGCCAGGCCCAGAAGAAGAGGGTGCGCCCGACCAGTCCTGCCACGAAGAAGACGACGACGTTCATCCGCAGGGTGCCGGCCACCATCGCCATCGCGAAGAACGGCGGAAAGCCGACGGCAGCAGAGACGAAGGTGAGCGCTCCGCTCATCACGGGGCGCCCCTGGACGTACTCGCTCCAGCGCTCGTACTGCGCCTGCCGCTTCGGCGAGCCCATCCGCTGCTTGAGCCACGGGATGTCGAGCGCCCCACGGGAGCCGTAGAACCAGACCAGCTTGCCGATGTTCTGGCCCAGGGATCCCACGAAGGCCAGCGTCAGCGCCGCCTGCTGGTCGGTGCTGGCGTACACCACCGAGATGTAGGCCTCCATGTTGAAGATCGGGATGATCGCCGAGGCGACGCCGAACCCGAAGGTCAGCAGGAGCAGCCTCACCGGATGTGGCCGGCCCCGGTGACGACGTACTTGGTGGAGGTCATCTCCGGGAGGCCCATGGGGCCACGGGCGTGCAGCTTCTGCGTGGAGATCCCGATCTCCGCCCCGAACCCGAACTCCCCGCCGTCGGTGAAGCGGGTCGAGGCGTTCACCAGCACGGCGGCCGAGTCCACCTCGGCCACGAATCGCTGTGCGTTCGCCTGCGAGCCGGTGACGATCGCGTCGGAGTGGGCCGAGGAGAAGGTGCGGATGTGCTCGATGGCCGCCCCGAGGGAGGGTACGACGGCCGCGGAGATCTCGAGCGCGAGGTATTCGGTGCCCCAGTCCTCGGCGGTCGCCGGTTCGACGCCTTCGTGACCGGCGAACGTGGCGTCTCCGTGGATGGTGACGCCGGCGTCCTGCAGAGCGTGCACGATCCGCGGCACGAACTCGACGGCCACGTCCTGGTGCACCAGCAGCGACTCGGCGGCGTTGCAGACCGAGGTTCGATGGGTCTTGGCGTTCAGCACGATGCGTTCGGCCATGTCGAGGTCCGCCGCCGCGTCGACGTAGACGTGGCAGTTGCCCACCCCGGTCTCGATGACCGGCACCGTGGACTCCTCGACGACCGAGCGGATCAGGCCCGCACCCCCGCGCGGAATCAGCACGTCCACCAGGCCACGCGCACGCATCAGCTCCTTGACCGAGTCGTGGCTCTCGCCGGGCACCAGCTGCACGACGTCCTCGGGCAGCCCCGAGGCAGCGGCGGCGGCGCGCAGGACGGCCACGATGGCCTCGTTGGAGCGTCGCGCGCTCGAGGAGCCGCGCAGCAGCACGGCGTTGCCGCTCTTCAGGCAGATGCCTGCCGCGTCCGCGGTCACGTTGGGCCGGGCCTCGTAGATGATGCCGACGACGCCGAACGGCACCCGGACCTGCCGCAGCTGCAGGCCGTTGGCCAGCGTGGAGCCACGCACCACCTCCCCGACGGGGTCCGCCAGCCCGGCCACGTCACGAAGTCCTTGGGCCATCCCCACGATGCGGGCGGCGTCGAGGCGCAGCCGGTCGACCATGTGGGCGGGCGTGCCGCTGTCCCCGGCGACCCGCACGTCAGCGGCATTCGACTCGAGGATCAGGTCGGTGCCGGCCACGAGCGCGTCCGCCATCGCGAGGAGCGCGGTGTCCTTGACGGCCCTGGTGGCCACGGCGAGCTCGGTGGCCGCTGTGCGGGCACGCGTCGCAACGGCGCTGAACGCACCTGACTGACCACTCGGGTGGGCGCTCTCGGGCATGGCGCCAGCGTATCGAGCCGTGCCGGTGCTGAGATGAGCGCCTTACGCGCGCTGCTCGAGCAGCGTCCGGCTGTCGCGGACGGACTTCTCCAGAACCTCCAGCCCGACGACCTCCCACCGAGGCAGGTTGGCGGACTCGCGGTGCTCGTTCCACACCCGCATCGCCAGGGAGGCGACGTCGAGCATCGACTCGCCCTCGTCCCAGAACTGGATCTCGGCCGAGTCCCCGGTCGAGGTGACCGAGTCGAGGAACTGGTGCTGCTCGCTGAGGCGCTGCATGGCGGCGCGCACGATCAGCGGTTCCACCGGCTCACCGGCCAGCGTCAGTGTCACGTGCCAGTGGCGCACGAGTGTCTTCAAGCGCTTCCCCTTGCATGACCGGGCACGACACCCGGGGCTGCCAGTCTGTCCGATTTCGCGTTCCGGGGGCAGTGAATCCAGCAAATTCTTGAGTGCACGAGTGTGCTCAGAAGACGAACAGGTCGTCGCGGTGAACGACCTCGCGCTCGTAGGCCGATCCGAGCTCCCGGGCCAGCTCACGGGTGGAGCGTCCGAGCAGGCCGGGCAGCTCGGAGGAGTCGTAGTTGATCAGGCCGCGCGCGACGATCGACCCGGACTCGTCGACGAGGTCCACCGGGTCACCTGCGATGAACGTCC
The DNA here is from genome assembly GCA_963843075.1 of uncultured Actinomycetota bacterium. Taxonomy (GTDB): domain Bacteria; phylum Actinomycetota; class Actinomycetes; order Propionibacteriales; family Nocardioidaceae; genus Marmoricola. The sequence continues at coordinate 690,793 of CAWJJD010000002.1, forward strand.
CGCCGACGCTGGTGATGCCTGCCGGCAGCAGTGAGGCCCGACGCTCGGTGATCGCCCTGACCGCACCGGGGTCGAGGACGACCCTGCCCTTGGGGTCGGTGGCGTGCGCCAGCCAGAGCAGACGCGTCGGTCGTCGTCGACCCGTCGGATGGAACAGCGTGCCGGTCTCGTCTCCCTCCAGGGCGACGCCGGCGTGGTCCATGTCGGTGAGCACCACGGGGATCCCGGCACCGGTCGCGATCCGGGCCGCCTCGAGCTTGGTCTGCATCCCCCCCGTGCCGAGGCTCTCGCCACCGACCCGACCGACGCGGATGCCGCCGAGCTCGTCGCCGTTGGCGACCTCGGGGATCAACCGGCTCGACTCGAGACCGGGAGGTGCGTCGTAGAGGCCGTCGATGTCGGAGAGCAGCACCAGGAGGTCGGCGTGCACCAGGTGGGCCACCAGCGCCGCCAGGCGGTCGTTGTCGCCGAAGCGGATCTCCGAGGTGGCCACGGTGTCGTTCTCGTTGACGATGGGCACCGCGCCGAGCTCCAGGAGCTTGTCGAAGGTGCGCTGCGCGTTGCGGTAGTGGCTGCGTCGGGTGACGTCGTCGACCGTGAGCAGCACCTGCCCGGTCACCTGGCCGTGGCGGGCGAACTCCTCGGTGTAGCGGTGCACCAGCAGCCCCTGGCCCACGGAGGCGGCTGCCTGCTGGCGAGCGAGGTCACGCGGTCGGCGCTTGAAGGCGAGCGGGGACAGTCCCGCGGCGATGGCTCCTGAGGAGACCAGGACGAGGTCGGCTCCCCTGCGGCGTACGCCGGCCAGGCTGTCGACCAGCAGCCGGACCCGGTCGGGATCGATCCCCCCGGCAGCCGTCGTCAGCGAGGTCGACCCCACCTTGACCACGACGCGCCGGGCGCCGGAGACCGCCGCGCGGCTCATTCCTCGTCGTCCCCGAACCGGTCGTCGCGGGACTCGTCGGCGCTGGACTCGTGATCGTCGTCGCCGAAGTCCACCCCGGTCAGTCCGTGCTCCTCGTCGTAGCGGCGAGCGACATCGGCCCGCGTCTCGCCCTCGGCGCGGTTGGGCATCTCGGCGTCGATGGCGCGGCGACGGTGCGTGGCCATGCGCGACTCGCTGAAACGCTGGTCCTCACCGCGGCGACCGAGCATCTGTGCGCCCGCGTCGATGCCTGGCTTGAAGTCGAAGACCACCGAGTTGTCCGGGTGGCCGATCAGGACGGTGTCCCCCTCGACCGCCCCGAGCTCGACCAGCCTGGTCTCCACTCCGAGCCGGTTGAGGCGGTCGGAGAGGAACCCGACGGCCTCTTCGTTGCCGAAGTCGGTCTGCCTGATCCAGCGCTCGGGCTTCTCACCGCGCACGCGCCAGCCCTCGCCGGTCTCCTTGACGGTGAACTCCGCCTCACGGCCCACGGACCTCGGTCGGAGCACGATGCGGGTGCTCTCGGCCTTGGGCTCCTCCGCACGTCGGGCGGCGACGATCGCCGCCATCGCGAACATCAGCTCGCGCAGGCCCTCGTGGCTCGCGGCACTGACGGGGATCACGGGCCACCCGCGGGCGGCGACGTCCTCGGTGACGAGGTCGGCCATGTCCCGGCCGTCAGGCACGTCGATCTTGTTCAGTGCCACGAGACGGGGGCGGTCCTCGAGCCCGCCGTACTTCTGCAGCTCCTCCTCGATCACGTCGAGGTCGCCGACCGGGTTGCGCCCGGGCTCCATCGTGGCCAGGTCGACGACGTGCACGATCGCGGCGCACCGCTCGATGTGGCGCAGGAAGTCGTGGCCCAGGCCGCGGCCCTCGCTGGCGCCCTCGATCAGTCCGGGGACGTCGGCGACGGTGAACGTGGTGTCCCCGGCCTTCACGACGCCGAGGTTGGGGACCAGGGTGGTGAAGGGGTAGTCCGCGATCTTCGGCCGCGCCCGCGACAGGGCGGCGATCAGGCTGGACTTGCCGGCGCTCGGGAAGCCCACCAGGCCGACATCGGCGACCACCTTCAGCTCGAGGCCGACCACGAGATCGTCACCGGGCTCACCGAGGAGCGCGAACCCGGGCGCCTTGCGCTTGGACGAGGCCAACGCCGCGTTGCCGAGCCCACCGCGGCCACCTTGGGCGAGGATCAGCTCGGTGCCGGGGCCCACCAGGTCGGCCAGGACCTCGCCGGCGGCGTCGGTGACCACCGTGCCGTCCGGCACGGGGAGCACGAGGTCCTCGCCGTGGGAGCCGTTGCGGTGCCCACCGGCGCCGTGACCACCGTTCTCGGCCTGGCGTCGGGAGTTGTGGTGGTAGTCGATCAGCGTGGTCACGTCGGGGTCCACGCGCAGGATGATCGATCCGCCGGGACCACCGTTGCCCCCGTCGGGACCACCGAGCGGCTTGAACTTCTCGCGGTGGACCGAGGCCACGCCGTTGCCGCCGCGGCCGGCGACGACGTTGAGCGTCACCCGGTCGACGAACGTCGGGACGGCCATGGGGAACCTTTCGAGGAGCAGAGTCGAGCGTGAAGCACGAAGGGCGCCCCTGATGGTCTCAGGAACGCCCTCGGTGGTGATGTCTGTCAGCGGAGGAGGAGGTTCACTCCCCCGCAGGAACGATGTTGACGACGCGACGGCCCCGCTTGGTGCCGAACTCCACGCTGCCGGGGACGAGCGCGAACAAGGTGTCGTCCTTGCCACGGCCGATGCCGCTTCCGGGGTGGAAGTGCGTGCCCCGCTGGCGGACGATGATCTCGCCCGCGCTGACGAGCTGACCGCCGTAGCGCTTCACGCCGAGGCGCTGGGCGTTGGAGTCGCGACCGTTCTTGGTCGACGCTGCACCCTTTTTGTGAGCCATGAGCTGTCCTTGAGGTGATGCTGACGCGAGCGTCAGACGGTGATGTCGGTGACCTTGACCTGGGTGTACTTCTGGCGGTGACCCTGGCGCTTCTTGTAGCCGGTCTTGTTCTTGTACTTCTGGATGACGATCTTCGGGCCCTTGGTGGCGCCGAGAACCTCGACGGTCACGCCGGCCTTGTCGAGACCCGACGCCGTGACCTTCTCGCCGTCGACGATCATGACCACCGGCAGGGTGAGCGACTCGCCGACACCGGTCTCGATCTTGTCGATCTCGATGACGTCGCCCACGGCAACCTTCTGCTGCTTGCTGCCAGCGCGCACGACTGCGTACACGGCGGGTTCACTCTCCTCGGGTCTACAACGTCTGGAAACTGCATCTGTGCTGTGCATCTAGCTGGGAGGCCTGCCACGGCACGACGACCACCCGGTCGGACGACAGGGGGCGCGCTCCGCGCAGACGAAGGGTGCGCGCAAGCACACCGAGGGTCAACTTTACGGGGTCGCCGGTCGCAGGGTCAAAACGACCGCCTGAGCCGGGCCCGGCTCAGCGCTTGCGCGACCCCTTGCGCTTGATCGGCACGTGCGAGAGCGAGGCGCCGTTGCCGGACTCGTCCCCGTCATCGCCCTCGCTGTCGCCCTCGCTGGCACCGTCGCTGGCACCGTCGTGTCTTGGGCACTCTCCGGCCAGGTCGGATCCGCGTCGGCGGCACCTTCGAGGTGTCCGTCGGCCCGGGGGTCCGGGGTCGCGACGGGTTCTGGCGTCGCGGTCGGGTCGTGGGTCTCCTCGGAGGCCACCTCGGGCACGTGTCCCGGAGCAGCCGGCTCGACCGGCACGTCCACCGGCTCCGCCGAGGGCATGGACTGCTTGCCGGCACCCGGATTGGTGGTGAGCTCGGTGTTCGCGACGGGAGGCCCGGCCGGCCGACGCGCCGTACGACGCCGGGTGCTGGTCACCAGTCGGGGCGGCTCGGGTGGGGCAGGCTGGGAGGGGGTCTGCGCGGCGTCGCCGGTCGACTCCTCCGACGAGCTCGTCGGGACCGTGATCGGCTCGGGCGGGGTGACCGACGGTGTGCCGATCACGGGCTGGTCGGGCTGGCCCGACTGGTCCTGGCCCGACTGGTCCTGGCCCGACTGGTCCTGGCCCGACTGGTCCTGGCCCGACTGGTCCTGATCGATCAGGTCCTGGTCGTCGACCTCGGCCCCGTCCTCGGACTTCTCCGGGCGCCGGGCCCGCGCCAGGTCGGCCGGCGACGGCTTCCCGTGCGCTCCCCCGTTGCCGTTGCCGTTGCCATTGCCGTTGCCGTTCTCCTGACCGGAGCGCCCGCGACTGTTGCGGCCCCCTCGGCTGCGACGTCCGCGCGGCTCGTCGTCCTCGGACCTGCTGCCGGACTCGACCGGGTGGTCCTGGACCACCACGCCGCGTCCCTTGCAGTGCTCGCAGTCATGGCTGAAGGCCTCCAGCAGGCCGGTGCCGATCCGCTTGCGGGTCATCTGCACGAGACCCAGCGAGGTCACCTCGGCCACCTGGTGGCGGGTGCGGTCACGGCCCAGGCACTCCACGAGGCGGCGGAGCACCAGGTCGCGGTTGGACTCCAGGACCATGTCGATGAAGTCGACCACGATGATGCCGCCGATGTCGCGCAGCCGGAGCTGGCGCACGATCTCCTCCGCGGCCTCGAGGTTGTTCTTGGTGACGGTCTCCTCGAGGTTTCCGCCGGAGCCGGTGAACTTGCCGGTGTTGACGTCGACGACCGTCATCGCCTCGGTGCGGTCGATGATCAGCGACCCGCCCGAGGGCAGCCACACCTTGCGGTCGAGGCCCTTGGCTATCTGCTCGTCGACGCGATAGGTCGTGAACAGGTCCTTGCCGTTCTCACCGGGCTGGTAGCGCTCGAGGCGCTCGGACAGGTCAGGGGCGACGTGCTTGACGTAACCGTCCACGAGGTCCCAGGCGTCGTCACCCTGGACGACGAGCTTGGCGAAGTCCTCGGTGAACAGGTCACGGACGACCTTCAGGGTGAGGTCGGGCTCGCCGTAGAGCAGCTGCGGCGACTTCCCGGCCTTGACCTTCTCCTCGATGTCCTGCCAGCGGGCAGTGAGGCGCTCGACGTCGCGGGTCAGCTCGTCCTCGGAGGCGCCCTCGGCCGCGGTGCGCACGATCACGCCGGCGGTCTCGGGGACGATCTCCTTGAGCAGCGTCTTGAGCCGGTTGCGCTCGGTGTCAGGGAGCTTGCGGGAGATGCCGGAGGTGTTGCCCTCGGGCACGTAGACCAGGAACCGGCCGGGCAGGCTGACCTGCCCGGTCAGGCGCGCGCCCTTGTGACCGACGGGGTCCTTGGTCACCTGGACCAGGATCGTCTGGCCGGAGGAGAGCACCGACTCGATCTTGCGGGGCTGGCCGTCCTTGTGGCCGACGGCCGCCCAGTTGACCTCGCCGGCGTAGAGGACCGCGTTGCGGCCCTTGCCGATGTCGATGAACGCCGCCTCCATCGAGGGGAGCACGTTCTGCACCCGGCCGAGGTAGACGTTGCCGATCAGGGAGGTCTGCGACTCGCGAGCGACGTAGTGCTCGACGAGCACCTTGTCCTCGAGCACGCCGATCTGGGTCAGGTCGTCCTTCTGCCGGATGACCATCACGCGGTCGACCGACTCGCGCCGGGCGAGGAACTCGGCCTCGCTGACGATCGGCGCGCGCCGGCGACCGGCCTCACGACCCTCACGACGGCGCTGCTTCTTGGCCTCGAGGCGGGTGGACCCGCCGATGCTGGTGATCTCGTCCTCGGGGTTGCGCGGCTTGCGTGCCCGCGACGAGGTGTTCTCGGAGTCCTCGGACTGGTTGCCCGAGTCGTCGCCGGTGCGGCGACGACGACGGCGACGACGTGAGGCGCCGGTGCCACCTTCGTTGCCGCCTTCGTTGCCGGAGTCGGAACCGTCGGAGCCCTCGGCGTCGGAGTCGCGCGAGTCGTCGGAATCATCATCGGAGTCGTCGCCGTCCCCGGAGTCGTCACCGCTGCCGTCGGAGGGGCGGCGACGACGCCTGCCTCCCCGGCGGCGGCGCCGGCGGGCACCGCCCTCGCCGTCTCCGGACTCCTCGCCGTCACCCTGCTCGTCGGTGTCGGGCTCCTCGGCCTCGACGGCCTTGGCCGGCTCGTCCTGGTCCTCGCGCTGGTCCTCGCGCTGGTCCTCGCGCTGGTCACCGCCCTGGTCGGCAGGAGCGCTCTTGGTGCCCTTGCCGCCGGACTTCTTCTTGCCCTTGCCCTTGCCGCCACCCTTGGGGCGGTTGGCCTCGGCATCGTCTGCATCGCTGGAACCGGCAGCGTCGGCGGAGACGGCCTGCTCCTGGTCGCCCGGCTTCTCGTCGGCGGCGGCGGTCTTCTTGGCCGCCCGCTTGCGGGGCGGTGCGGTCTTCTTCTCGGGTGCCTGGAAGAGCACCATCGGCGCGGCCGGGCCGTCGTCGGAGGGGGTCTCGCCCTCGGCCGCCGGCTCAGTCGCGGCTGCGGCGGTCCGCTTGCGGGTCGCGGCCTTCTTCCGGGGCCGCTCAGGGGCCACGTCGCCCGACTCGCCGGTCTCGGCGGTCTCGGCGGTCTCGGCAGTCTCGGCGGTCTTGGCCGCCTTCTTGGCGGTGGTCTTCTTCGCGGCCGCCCGCTTGGCAGGTGCCTTGGCGGCCTTCTTGGCGGCAGTCTTCTTCACCGGCCGGTCGCCCGGTGCGTCGCCCGCGGAGCCGCCCTCAGAGTTGTTCTCGGGCCCGGGCGTGTCGGGCGCCTGGGACCTCGGAGCCGGGGCGGTGTCGTCCGGTCCGGTGGTCTGGTCGTTGGTGCCGGTGGTGTCGTCGTTGTCGAGCACTGGTTGAGCTCCTCTGCCCCCCTCACGGCTGTCACCCGTGCGACGGTGCTGGTCGCGGCGTACGGCGCGAGGTTGGGCCCTGCGGCGTACGACGAAAGCTTTCGGTCGGCGACGACACCCTTCGCGGCATCGCGTCACATGCGTGGTCCCTGCACCAACCGCGGTCGCCGGGCTGTGTCACTGCAGTGAAGCTGTCACCTTCACTGCCCAGCCGCGTCGCGGTCGGGTGTCAATGGATCACCCACCGTGCCGACCTCGTCGTCCCACGGTCCCTGGGCCATTCGCCGCTGTAGGGCGGCGGTGACCCGGAGTCCGCAAGATTGATGAAGTGCGGCAAGAACGTCGTCGGGTCTCACGGACGGCGAGCCGTGACGCAAGACCACGTCGAGTATCGCACACGGTCCCGGTGCGGGCAGCGAATCCGCGTCCGGCCCCGACACCACGACCGACGCGACGGCGGCCCGGGCGTCGAACCTGCGGAGGCCCTTCTTGGTCATCCGCTCGACGACGACCTCGTCGGTCGCGAGCAGCGAGTCGACGGCAGCCTGCGCCTCCTCGGGCGTGACGTCGCTGAGCGTGAGCCGCCACCACGACGCCTCGAGGAGGTCGGCCAGGGACCCACCCGCGCTGACGACGACCTCGAGCACGTCGAGGCCGTCGGGCAGTGCCTCGTCGAGGTCGGCGTGGACCTTCGCCGGGTCGACGACGTCGGCCAGGGCGATCTCGAGGTACTCCGCCTCGCTCGCCGATCCGGTCGGCGCGGCGCCGGCGTAGGAGATGCGTGGATGGGGGTTGAATCCCGACGAGTAGGCCATCGGGATCCGCGCCCGGAACACCGCACGCTCGAAAGCACGGCTGAAGTCCCGGTGGCTGGAGAAGCGCAGCCGGCCGCGCTTGGCGTAACGCAGCCGCAACCGCTGGACGGGCGGCGGCTGCTGCTCGGGCTGATCACGCACGAGGCGTGACCCTACCGTCCAGCCGTGGCCACACTGCCGCTGCAGAGGAGGACGTCGCCCGGGGGCACCGCGACCCGGAGGGTGGCGGAAGCGGCGGCGCTGCCGACGTGCAGCTCGACCCCGGGCTCGACCCTGTGCTTCCAGCGTGGCCCGCTCTTCCCGTCCCGGACCAGCTGGGTGGACACCTCGTCCCCGGACACCGTGAGCCGGAACTCGGATCCCGACGTCGGTGGAAGCTCGACGGTCGCACCATCCCCCGCGACCAGCCGCTGGCACGAAGCGGCGTCCAGCTCGGTGGAGAGCGCGCGAGTTCTCCGCACCGCGAGGCCATCGGCCAAGGGCAGGTAGAGCGGAGCGACCGAGACGTCGACCTGCAGGAACCCGGCGGCACCGAGCACGTCCTGCGGCGACGGGTGGAGGTCAGGGAGTCGTGATCGGACGTCGGGGCGCGCCAGCGACGCGACGTCGATGTCTGCAGCGGCCTCGGGCTCCGCCCGGTCGTTCAGCAGCGGGGCGCCACTCCCCACCAGCTCGGCGGCAGCGACCACGCGGCCGCGCTGGCCCTGTTGCCAGTACTCGTTCTGGTTGGCGGCCCGGTGCAGCAGGACGACTCCGGAGCCGACGAGGACGACGCCGAGCGCCAGCCAGACGAACGTCCGCGGCATCGCGAAGGCGGCCATCCGCCGCCACACCAGGTCGAGGGTCAGACCCACCGCCGGCAACGTGAGGAGCACGCCGACGTAGAGGTAGCGCACCGATGTCGCGGTGTCGACCCCCAGACCGGCACGCGTGAGCGCGAGGAGGACGTAGTTGAAGAGGAGTGCGAGGAGGCCGGCGGCCGCGAACGCCCAGAGTCGACGGTTGCTGCGCGCGAGCACGGTCACGACCGTGATCACGCTCAGGACGACGACGCCCAGCCAGGGCACCGGCAGCACGCTCTCCCAGAGGCTCGCCAGGCCGCGGACGATGAACGGCACGATGCGCCCGGGTGGTGCCGACGGGGCGGGCGAGGTGCCCCGTCCATAGGCGAGATACCAGGCCACGTAGACCAGCGTGGGCGGCAGTGCGACCACCACAGCCGGCCGCAGACCCCACCGCAACCAGGTGTACGCCGCTACCCACGCGACCATGGTCACCCCGGCTCCCGAGCACATCAGCGTTGCGGCCAGCAGCAGCCAGACGGCCACCGGGAACCGGGGCACGTGCTCCTTCCGGTCCAGGAGGACCAGGCAGCCGAGGGCCAGCGCGGCCGGCGCGACGAAGACCATCTGGAAGTCCCACAGGATGTCGAGGCCGCCCGGCCCGAAGAACGCGATCACCACCGTCACGAGGACGACCACCCAGGGATGTGCTCCGGCCCTCCAGAGCAGCAGCGACAGAAGAGTTGCGACGGTGAGGTGCAGTCCGATGGTCACCAGCGCGTAGGGAAGGTAGTGGTGCATGCCGACGACATGGAAGAGCAGCCGGAAGACGAGGATCGGCAGCGTCACCCAGTGGTCGTTGTGCGGCTGGAGCAGCGACCCGTCACCGCTCAGCGTCACCCGGCGGTGCAGGAGAAATGCCCAGTCGTCGGCCATGAACCACAGGCGGCCGGCCAGCCAGGTCAGGTAGACCCCCGCGGCCACGAGGAGCGAGGCGATCGCCAGGACCGGCGGCGAGGGCACGCGGCGCTGACTCACCTGGGCTGGTCTCCCTCGCGTGTGCCGATCCCGCTGACCGCCCGAGTCTAGGTGCGGGCGGCGGGCGAGATGCTCGTTTTCACGCCACGACGGCAGGCGGTGACAACCGGCGCCGCGCGCCCTCCCCGCTTAGGATGACGCAGCCCGCGCCGTCGATCTCCGAGGACCACATGAGCACCGAATCAGAGGACCTCCAGGCTCTGTACCTCAACCGGTTCGGTTCCGAGGAGGTCCAGCGCCAGGACCTGTGGCAGGTCCTCTGCTCGGACTTCTTCCAGCGATGGGTGCCCTCGCGGTCCACGGTGCTCGACGTCGCGGCGGGTCACTGCGAGTTCATCAACAACATCGAGGCCGGGCGACGCCTCGCGGTCGATCTCAACCCCGACGTCGTGGTGCGCGCAGCCGCCGGTGTCGAGGCGGTCGTGTGCCGATCCGATGCCATGAGCCACCTCGAGGACGGGTCCGTGGACCGGGTGTTCATCAGCAACTTCTTCGAGCACATTCCCCGCGAGGTGATCGTCTCGACGCTGCTCGAGGTCCGCCGCGTGCTGCGGGCGGACGGCAAGCTGCTCGTGCTGCAGCCCAACATCCGTTACTGCGCCCGTGACTACTGGATGTACTTCGACCACATCACCCCCGTCGACGACCGGGCACTGGCCGAGGCCTTCGCCGCCACCGGGTTCCGGGTGGAGCTGAACATCCCCCGGTTCCTGCCCTACACCACCAAGAGTCGCCTGCCGAGCCACCCGGCCCTGGTCAGGCTCTACCTGAAGGTGCGACCCGCCTGGCGGCTCCTGGGCGCACAGGCGTTCATGGTCGGCACCCCGGCCGCGGATGGCTGAACCAGGCACAGCTCGCCGACTCCTGCGCAGCTGGCACGTCGTGCTGCTGGTGTATGCGGCCGTGTTCGTGATCACCCCGTTCGAACCGTCGTTCCCCGGCCCCGGGAGGGACCCCAGCTGGATGACGGCGCTCAACGAGGCGGTGGTGCGCCACCTCGTCTTCGGCCGTGACGTGGTGTTCACCTACGGCCCCTACGGCTCGGCCAACACCGGCGAGTACCACCCGAGCCTGCCCTGGCTCGCGGTCGGAGGAGGGTTGGTCCTCGCAGCCGGTTACGTCGCCGCGGTGCTGGTGCTGCTGGTCGACCGCCACTGGACGATCGCGGTCGGATTGAGCATCGTGCTCGTCACCGGGATCGCCTCCTTCGACTCCCTGTCCATGGCCTACCCGCTCGTCGCGGTGCTGGTGGTGCACCGGCTCGCGACCCGTCTCGCGACCCGTGGCGCCGACGCGGTTCGACCCTGGGGGGATCGGGTCCTGCTGGTCGTCGCGGCCGCGCCCCTCGGCCTGCTGCCACTGGTCAAGCTCTCCTCCGCGCCGGCGGTGGTCGCCGGGCTCCTGGCCGCCTCGGCGCTCCTGGCGATGCGGCGCTGCTGGACCCAGATGGTCCTGGTGTGGGCCGCAGCGGCGATCACCGCCCTCGGGCTCTGGCTGCTGGCAGGCCAGCCGGTCACGGCCATCGCCGACTACGCACTGACCGCTCTGCCGACGATCACCGGCTTCAGCCAGTCCATGTCGCTGTCCGGCAACAACGGCCAGCTGGTGCTGTTCCTGGCGGCGGCCACCTTCGCGGTCGTCGTCCTCGCCCTCTGCACGAGCCTGCCGCCGACCGAGCGCGCCGTCATCACCCTGATGGTGGTTGCCACCTTGTTCGTCGCGCTCAAGGCGGGCTTCGTCCGCCACGACGCCCACGTGCTGCTGGTCGCGTTCCCGCTGATCGTCGCCGGTCTGGCCGCGGCGTCGTTCGCGCGCGGCCGGGGGCTCCCCGTCGCCGTGCTCGTCGCGTCACTCCTCGTGGCGGTGCCGATGTATGCCTACAACTACGCCGGTCCGCACGGCATCGCCGAGAACGCGAGGCACGCGTTGGTCGCCGGCCCGGTCGGGCTGTTCGAGCGCCTCGCCGACGACCGGCAGCTCGTACGCCGCTACGACCGGGCGCGAGCGGAGATCCGTGACGAGGACCTGGTGCCGACGGTGCGACCGGGAACCGACGTGGATCTCTACCCCTCCGAGCTGGCCGGACTCTTCGTGCAGCACGTCCGCTGGAACCCGCGACCGGTCTTCCAGAGCTACGTCGCCTACACGCCGGAGCTGATCGAGCTCAACGCCGACCACCTGCGCGGAAGCGGCGCACCGCAGGAGGTCCTGTTCACCATCGACACGATCGACGAACGACTGCCGGCGCTCGAGGACGGGGCCAGCTGGCTGCCGTTGCTCCAGCGATACGAGGGCACCGACTACGACGCGGTCCACGACTACCTGCGGATGCGTCGACGGTCGACCGAGCTCCCCATCGAGACCGGCGATCCGACCCGTGTGCGCGGCACCCTCGGCGATCAGCTCGACCTGCCCTCCGGACGTGGCTGGCTGGCCTCGTTCGACGTGCGCCCCTCCACGCGGGGGCGGCTGCGCAACCTGCTGTGGAAGACACCCAGCATGACGATCACCCTGGTGCTCGAGGACGGGAGCCGCCGGCACTTCAGGTTCGTGCCGGAGATGGCGCGCTCGGAGTTCCTGCTCTCCCCGTTCGTGCAGACCGCCCAGAACTTCGCCGGTCTGGTCGAACCGCACGGGACTGAAGGCGCCTCGACGCCCCCGGCCGTCCGTGCGATCCGCGTCGACGCCCAGGGGTCGGCGGATCTGTGGGAGCGCGACTACTCCGTCGAGCTGAGGTCGGTCGACCTGCCCGCTAGAGCCGCCCGTCCTTGACGGCCTGGGTCACCCACGGGATGACCTCGTCGAGCATCTCGTCGAGCGAGGTCGAGCACTCGAACCCGAGGACGTCCCTGCTCTTCTCGACGTCGGGCACCCGCTTCTGCACGTCGTACTCGTAGGCAGGGTCGCTGACCAGGGTCAGCGGCGCGTCACCCTTGATCTTGCGCCAGATGACCCCGGCGAGGTCGTGCACGCTCGTGGACTCCGGCGTGGAGATGTTGAAGTCCTCGTTGAACGCCGCTTCCTGGCTCATGCACTCGACGATGCCCCGCGCCAGGTCACCGCCGTAGGTGTAGTGCCGGATCTGGTTGCCCTCGCCCAGGATGTGCAGCGGGTCCTGGCCCTTGACGACCTTCTGCACGAGGTCAGGCACGACGTGGCTCATCGCCAGCTTGACGTTGCCGGAGTCGACCTCGACGTCACCGAGTGCCCGCCCCTCGCCGATCCCGACGCAGTTGAAGGGTCGGACGATCGTGTAGGGCAGCTGGTACTGGTCCCAGGCGGCCTTCGCGAAGTACTCGACGGCGAGCTTCTGGAAGCCGTACGACGACAACGGCGGTGGGATCTTCCGCTCGTCGCCCTCCTTGGAGGGCCAGTGCTCGGTCGACTCGAAGACCATCGAGCTCGACAGGTAGGTCACCTTCTGGAGCTTTCCGCTCCGGTGGGCCTCGATCGCCGCGTCGCACTGGGAGGCCATGATGCGCTCGTTGCTGGCAAGCAGGTCGTAGGCGTAGGCGTGGAAGTAGGAGATGCCGCCGATGAGTGCGGCACCTGCGATGAAGTGGTCACAGTCGGTGAGCAGCTTGGTCATCAGCTGCACGTCGCGCACGTCGTCCTCGACGAAGTGGTAGTCCGGGTGGTCGTCGTAGGACTTCGCGACGGGGCCGTACTTGGAGTAGTTGTCCACCCCGACCACGCTGTAGCCGCGAGCCAGCAGCTCCTCGACCACGTAGCCGCCGATGAAGCCGGCGGAGCCGGAGACGAGGACCTTCTGCTTGTCTGCCTGACGGTCTGGGGTCATGAGTCGGATCCGTTCTGGTAGTTGAGGTCGGCGATCCGGGCAGCACGCCGCGTGACCTCCTCGAGGGACAGGGGCGGGCCGAACGCGAAGCGGTACCACCGCAGGTATTTCGGGACCCAGGCCCTGAGCTGGAAGTTCGAGGAGCCGACCTCCCGGTCGAGCCAGATCGTCGGCAGCTCTGCCACCGGCCGACGCAGCCGGCGTGCCTTGGCGGTGAGCTCGAGCCCGATCTCGAACCCACTGCGACTGTGGATGCCGACTTCGCGGATGAACTCCGTCGAATAGGCCTTGAAGCTGTTCGTGGCGTCACGGGTGCCCACGCGTCCGAACAACCCCAGCGACCTCCCGGCGCCCCGGGAGAGCAGACCCTTGAACGCGGGACCACCGACCTGCTGCCCCCCGGCGCTGTAGCGCGAGGCAGCGGCCACCACCACTCCGCGGTTCACGAGTCGGGCGAGGTCGTCGATCTGGCGCGGATCGTCGCTGCCGTCGGCCATGGTCACGACCACGACCGGGTTGGTGACCTGGTCGATGCCGAAGCGGATCGCGTTGGCGGGACCCCGGCCGTAGGTGTTGAGCACCCACCGCACCCGTGCGTCCTGGGCCGCGAACCGTTCGACCACGGGAATCGTGGTGTCCTCCGCCATGTCGACGACGACGAGGACCTCACACCTGGACTGCACGGACTCGACGATGCGCTCGAGCACCGGGACGATCGACTCGTCCTCGTTGTAGGCCGGGATGACGACCGAGACCCCCAGGCTCATACGGCGCTGCCCCGTCCGAGGAGGTTCCAGACGTCCACGACGGGCAGGGCGGTGCGCAGTTCGCGGTAGACGGCGTGGGGTGCGCCGATGACGAGCAGGTCGCACTCATCGAGCACCTGCTCCAGGGGGACCAGCGAGTCGTCGACGGTCACGTAGGGGTCGGTGGTGAGCACCTCGCGCGCCCGGAACTCCAGGATGCGCTTGAGCTTGTAGGACAGGCTCGAGCGGATGTCGTCGCTCTCCCCCTTGAACGCCATCCCGAGAATGCCGATCTTGAGCTCCGCGAGGTCGAACTTCTTCTCCAGGTGGGTCACCAGATAGAGCGGGAGTCCCTCGTTGACCAGCATCGCGGCGTGGCCGAGCACGAAGGAGTTGTCGGTGAAGGCAGCCAGCTGCATCGTGTCCTTGAACAGGCACGGCCCGGCCGCGAAACCAGCACCGGGCATGTCCGCGGCGCGGGGGTAGTCGTGGGCCAGCGCCGTGCGGATCCGGTCGAAGTCGAGGCCGTGGTCGTTGGCCATCACGTAGAACTGGTTGGCCGCGGCGAACTTGATGTAGCGCCAGGTGTTGGTGAACAGCTTGGCGAGCTCCGCCTCCTCGGGGTCGAGCTCGACGATGGTGTCGGTCAGGTTGCCGAAGAGCTTCGCTGCCCGGTCACGCACCTGCTGGGTGCGTCCGGCCACGATCTGGGGCAGTGTGAACAGCTCCTCCATGGCCTTGCCCTCGGCGATGCGCTCGGGGCAGAAGGCGACGTCCACGGCGAGCCGGTGCTCGAGGAAGAGGCGCTCGACACCGCCGGTCACCCCCGGATAGACGGTGCTGCGCAGCACCAGCAGCTGGCCGTCGCGGAAGTGCTGAATGGCGTCGGCGAGGGTGCGGGTGACCACCCTGGGATTGGGGTTCAGGTGCTCGTCGACCGGCGTGCCCACGACGACCACGACGACCTCGGCGTCGGCGATCATCTCCGGGTCGGTGCCGACCGACAGCCGGCCGGCGTCGAGCACCCGCTGCAGCACCTCCTGCGCGTCGGGCTCCTGGAACGGCAGCTCACCGCTCCCGACCGTCTTGACCGCCGACTCGTTGATGTCATAGATCCCGACCTCGAGCCCGCGGTCGGCGAAGGCGATCGCCAGTGGCAGGCCGACATGACCGCATCCGCCCACCACCACCACGTCCAAGTGGCGGCGACCTGTGGCCTCCTGCGCCATCTGCACTCCCTGACGTGGTGCCTTCGTCGGACCCGCGAAGTCTATGCAGCGCGGTCGTCGGCGACGGTCAGCGGCACGCGCGGGCCTCAGCGCAGGGTGGCCGACCTCATCTGCGGGGAGGCGTAGACGGTCGAGACCTTGGCCCCGGCCAGCCACGTGCTCAGGCGCTCCGCCTCGACCTGGAGGGCCGCGAGCGCCTCGCGCCCGGGATCCCCCCGCGGCACCACGACCACGACGCCGTCCGGGTCCTGCACCCAGCACCCCACCACTCGGCCGCACCACCAGGCGGTGCTCCCTGCGTTGCCGTTGGTGTCGAACAGGAAGGGCCGGTCCTCGGGGGCGAGGTAGAAGTCGCGCTCCTTCCACCCCATCGTGGCCGGGTCCAGGACCGGCAGGAGCGCCGCCCAGGACTCCGGCTGGGGCACGTCGTCCACGTCGTCTGGCAGCAGGTAGCCGGTGCCGTCGGACAGCGCCACCTCCACGGCGTCAAGCTCGGCCAGGGCACGGCGTACGGCGGCCTTGGTCGCTCCGAGCCACCAGACCAGGTCTGCCTCCGTGCCGGGACCGAAGCTGCGCAGCCAGCGACGCACCAGCTCGAGGTAGCCCGCCTCCGGAGCGGACTTCTCGACGGGTCTGCCGAGCCACTCCTCGGTGCGCGTCCAGCGCGGGCGCGACGTGCGCCAGTCGCCCTCGTTGCTGCCGCGGAGGATCTGCCCGGTGGCGGCGATCGTGCCGATCACCCGCGGTGCGACCGGGACGTTCGCGCCGTAGGACTTGCCCGGCGCAAGGTCCAGCCGACGGGCCAGCGGCGGGATCGCCTCGCGGAGCTCGGCCGTCGTCGAGGGCCCACGCTCCTCGAGCGTCCGCAGGATCGTGTTGGACATCCGGGTCAACCACACGTCGCCCCGCTTGGCGATGCCGTGCGCCTCGATCTCCTTGGCGAGCCGGACCGTCAGCTGCTGGGCGACGCGCTCCGAGGCACTCCCCCACACCTCGGGGAGGACGTCACGCGGGAAGGTGAAGAGGGTGCGCCGCATGGCGAGCTGCTTGACGATGCTGCGGTCGTCGTAGAGCGCCCGGTCGATGTCCTCACGTGCGGCGTCCGAGCGGGCCACCACCGACAGGTAGACGCTCGGCGCCTCGGTCGCGTGCAGGCAGGTGACTGCCTCGACGGCCTCCTCGACCGACTCCACCCGCTCCGCCAGTGCGTGCCGCCGGGCCAGCCGCGCCCGACGCTGCTCGTCGGTGAACATCTGCATGCCGCGATCCTCGCACCCGGCGCCGACACGTGATCACCTCTCCGGCACCATGCTGGGGTGACGTCCGGGACCCGCAGCCGCCTGCAGCGCGGGCTGGTGGTCCTCGGCATCGTCGTCCTGTCGTTCAACCTGCGTCCCGCAGCGGTCAGTGTCGGGCCGGTCCTGGGGGACGTGCGCGACGGACTCGGCATGACGGCCGCGGAGACCGGCGTGCTCACCTCGCTGCCGGTGCTCGCCTTCGCCGTCTTCGGGGCTCTCGCACCCCGCGGCGCCCGGGCCATCGGGCTGCACCGACTGACGCTCGCGGCGTTGCTGTGCGTGGTCGGCGGACTTGCTGCGCGCGCCCACGTCTCGTCCGTCCCGCTGTTCCTCGCGCTCTCGCTGCTGGCCCTCGCCGGCATGGCCTCGGCCAACGTGCTGCTGCCCTCCCTGGTCAAGCTGCACTTCCCGGACCACGTCGGCCTGATGACCTCGATCTACTCGACGGCCCTGGCCATCGGGCTGACGTCAGCCTCGGTGCTCACCGTCCCGATCAGCGAGGCGTACGACGGGTGGCGATCGGGTCTGTTCGCCTGGTCGATCACGGCCGGCATCGCGGTGCTCCCCTGGCTCGCGCTCATCGCCCACGACCGTCGGCCCGAGGAGGTCAGGGGACATGTCGGCCTGCTCGACGTCGCCCGCACCCGTCTCGGCTGGCTGCTGGCCCTCTTCTTCGGGCTCCAGTCGCTCCAGGCCTACTCGATCTTCGGCTGGTTCGCCGAGCTCTACCGCGACGCCGGGTTCTCCGCGCACACGGCCGGGCTCCTCCTCGGCGTGATCACGGGAGTCAGCATCCCGCTGTCGTTCCTGATCCCGTCATTGGTCGCCAGACGTGAGAACCAGACAGCGGTGATGATCGCGGTGATGGTCTGCTACCCGATCGGCTACCTCGGGCTGATCATCGCCCCGCACGCTGGCGCCTGGGCCTGGGCCGTCCTCGTCGGCGTGGGCACCGCGACGTTCCCGCTGATCCTGACCCTGCTCGGGCTGCGGGCCCGTTCCTCGGCGGGCACGGCCGCCCTGTCCGGGTTCGCCCAGTCGGCCGGCTACCTGATCGCGGGGATCGGTCCCTTCGGGATCGGGCTGCTGCACGACCTCTCCGGCGGCTGGACGGTGCCCCTGATCGCCCTCCTGGTCATCACGGTGCCCCAGCTCCTGCTCGGGCTGGCGGTCTCGCGGCCGGCGTACATCGAGGACGAGCTGGTCGACCGCTGAGGCGCACCCGCACGCGGACACGAACGGCCGCGCCGGCGCTGCCGCAGGTCCGAGACCCTGGGCAGCACCGGCGCGGCCGGTCTGGAGTCAGCGCGGGAGGACCGAGACGGCACCCGTCCCGGGCGTCGGACCCTGCTGGCCGAAGTCGGCCAGCGTGCCGACGAAGAAGTTGCGCTTGTTCACCTCGACGGACACCGGGCTCTTGACCGTCTTCACGGTCACGATCTTGCCCCTGCGGACGGTGGAGATCCGTCCGTTGAAGAGCTCGGCGACGTAGACCTTGTTGCCGCTCACGGCGAGGTTGGTGGCACCGAGGAAGCCCTTGGCCATCCGGATCACCCGCCCCCGCGGAGTGATCTTGTAGACGGCACCGCGTGCACCGAGGCTCGGGTCCTCCGGACCTCCGGGCAGGAGCGAGACCCAGAGGTTGCCGTGCCGGTCACGCTCGACGTCGGTGGGCACCGGCTCGAAGCCGTAGGTGACCCCGACGACGCAGTCGGGTGCGCCCATCGCGTCCGCCATCTTCTTGGTGAAGGTGACGGCCTGTCGCGGGAGCACCGCGATCGTGGAGATCCGGCCGAGTCTGTTCACCCGCAGGATCGCGTTGCCAGCCGCCTCGGCGACGGCCCACGACCCGCCGGGCAGGGCCTCGACCTGGTAGGGGTGCGAGTCCTTGACCCCCTTGTACCTCGCCGGCGCCCCGGTCGCCTGCTGGAGGAACTGCCGGGCACACGCGTTGCCGCCGCTGATGATGCCGTAGGTCCTGCCGGCATCCGGGTTGTGGTTGTTCTCGTAGGCCTTCAGGTTGGAGATCACCGGCTTGTGCCCGGGCTGACGGACGGTCAGGCGCTGGTAGGAGTTGTTGGGGCTGCTGGTGTAGGCGAGCTTGTTGCCGGAGACCGCCACGCCGGCGATCTCGCCGTTGACGTGGGCGATCACCTTCTTCTGCCCCTTGTGGAGCCGGGTGATGGTGCCGGCGAAGCCGTCACCCCACCAGATGGTGCCGCCGCGGACGGCGATCTGGAACGGCGCCAACGCGGCGGAGTCCAGCTTGCGGGCGTTGGACGGCGAGCTCTTCGCCGACGCGGGGGCAGTGGTCGATGCTGCTGCCAACAGCGCCGTCGACGAGACGACTGCGATGGCGGTGAGGGTCCTGCGGCGCAGGGTCATGGCGTCCTCCGGGATGTGAGCACCGCACCGGGCCAGTCCCGATGCGGCCCGGCGACGTCCGAGCCGCCGAACGTTCGGACGCTACCGACGGGGGAACTGCCGGGTCTCCACCCGTTCCGTATTGTCCGTGTCCCGGTCTAGGCCGTTGTGGCTGGCTCGGCCACGGGGCCCGGGCTCGGCGTCGCCTCCGGTGACGGTGCACCGACGGAGGCGCGGAGGCTGGCCTCACCGCCGTCGCAACCTAGGGAGACCTCCCCCACAACATGGGGACTTCTCCGGATCTCATCCGGGTCGCAGGCTCCTAGCGTCGAGGTGTCAGTCCAACACCACCAAGGAGGAACGACATGCCGCTCTACATGGACGTCCACCGGCTCGACGGCGGAGTCGCCGTCGTCGAGGCCCACGGACCCGTCGCGGAGGCGATCTTCGAAGTCAGGGAGGGAGCGTGATGCGCGTCCGTCTGCTCGCCACCGCTCTCGCCGTCGGCGTGGCCCTCTCCGCAACCCTGGTGGCCTCCTCGGCCTCCGGCAGCACCGGAGGACAGATCCACGCAGCACGCGCCGCCACGAAGGGCTACCCGACCCCGGGCCAGGCGCTGAAGGCCGGGTTCGACCTCCTGCGCGACAAGAAGGGGATCGCTTGCATCGCCATGCCCGGCATGGGCGCGATGGGCGTTCACTACGTCAAGGGCTCCCGGGTCGACGGCATCATCCGGCTGAGGCAGCCCGAGGCGCTCGTCTACCGTTTCGCCGAGAACGGGCACCTCAAGCTGGCGGCGCTCGAGTACGTCGTCACCCGCGACGCCTGGGAGTCCGTCCACGGCGCCGGGGCACCGCGACCGAAGCTCTTCGGCAAGCGGTTCGTCCTGACCGGGGCGAACAACCGGTTCGGCCTCCCGGCGTACTACTCGCTGCACGCCTGGGTGTGGAAGTCCAACCCCGCCGGCACCTTCGCGATGTGGAACCCGCGGGTGTACTGCCCGCCGGGGATCTGAGGTCCGGACCGGACGTCATGCGGATCGGTCGCCTGGACGGCCACCACGTATGACCTTGCACGGGACGTCATGCGAGTCGGTCGCCAGGGCAGCCAATTCGTATGACGTCCCGGCGCGCTCAGACCACCGACAGCGGCAACAGCTGCTGGCCGGTGGGGCCGATCTGGATGTCGGTGCCCATCTCGGGGCAGACGCCGCAGTCGTAGCAGGGGGTCCAGCGGCAGTCCTCGACATCGATCGAGTCGGGGTCGAGGGCGTCCTCCCAGTCCTGCCAGAGCCAGTCCTTGTCGAGGCCGGAGTCGAGGTGGTCCCAGGGCAGGACCTCGTCGTAGCCGCGCTCCCGGGTCGTGAACCAGTCGAGGTCGACGTCGGTGTCGGCCAGCATGCGCTCGGCGGCACCGACCCAGCGATCGTAGGAGAAGTGCTCGCTCCAGCCGTCGAACCGGGCTCCGTCGCGCCACGCCTCCTCGATCACCCGGCCGACGCGACGGTCGCCCCGGGAGAGCAGTCCCTCGATGATGCCGGGCTTGCCGTCGTGGTAGCGGAAGCCGATCGCGCGGGCGAACTTGCGGTCGCCCCGGACGTCCTCGCGCAGCTTGCGCAGCCGCTCGTCGGTGGTGGCCACGTCGAGCTGGGAGGCCCACTGGAACGGCGTGTGCGGCTTGGGCACGAACCCGCCGATGGAGACCGTGCACCGGATGTCGTTGTGCCCCGCGACCTCGCGACCCTTGGCGATCACCTTGCGGGCCAGGTCCGCGATCGCCAGGACGTCCTCGTCGGTCTCGGTCGGCAGGCCGCACATGAAGTAGAGCTTCACCTGCCGCCAGCCGTGGGAGTACGCCGCTGCGACGGTCCGGATGAGGTCCTCCTCGGTGACCATCTTGTTGATCACCTTGCGCATCCGCTCCGACCCACCCTCCGGGGCGAAGGTGAGCCCCGAGCGACGGCCGTTGCGGGAGAACTCGTTGGCCAGGGTGATGTTGAAGGCGTCGACCCGGGTGCTGGGCAGCGACAGGGAGACGTTGGAGCCCTCGTAGCGGTCGGCCAGCCCCTTGGCGACCTCGCCGATCTCGGAGTGGTCGGCGCTGGAGAGCGACAGCAGGCCGACCTCCTCGAAGCCGGTCTTGCGGATGCCGTTCTCGACCATGTCGCCGATGGTGGAGATCGACCGCTCCCGGACCGGACGGGTGATCATCCCGGCCTGGCAGAACCGGCAGCCCCGGGTGCAGCCCCGGAAGATCTCGACGCTGAACCGCTCGTGCACGGTCTCGGCGAGCGGCACGAGGGGGTTGCGCGGGTAGGGCCACGAGTCGAGGTCCATCAGCGTGTGCTTGTGCACCCGGTCGGGGACGCCGGGACGGTTGGGCGTGACGGCGAGCAGGGCACCCTGACCGTCGTAGGACACGTCGTAGAAGCGGGGCACGTAGACGCCACCGCTCGCCGCGAGCCGCAGCAGCACGCCGTCGCGGCCACCGGGGCACCCCTCGGCCTTCCACTCGCGGACGACCTCGGTGATCGCGAGCACGACCTCCTCGCCGTCCCCGAGCACCGCGGCGTCGATGAAGTCCGCGATCGGCTCGGGGTTGAAGGCGGAGTGACCGCCCGCGAGCACGATCGGGTCGTCGTCGGTGCGGTCGGCCGTGTGCAGCGCGATGCCGGCGAGGTCGAGGGCGGTCAGCATGTTGGTGTAACCGAGCTCGGTGGAGAAGGACAGCCCGAAGAGGTCGAAGTCCCGGACGGCGCGGTGGCTGTCGACGGTGAACTGCGGGATCCGGTGCTCACGCATCACCGATTCCATGTCTGGCCACACGGAATAGGTCCGCTCCGCGAGAACACCATCGCTTTCGTTGAGAATCTCATAGAGGATCTGCACACCCTGGTTCGGCAGGCCAACCTCGTAGGCGTCGGGGTACATCAGCGCCCAGCGGACATCGGCCTCGGCCCACGGCTTCTGGACAGAGTTGAGTTCTCCGCCGACATATTGGATTGGCTTGCTGATTCCCGCCAGATGGGGCTCGAGTGTGGCGAAGATCGACTCACCTGTTGAGACGGCCATGCATGAACCTTCCACTAACGGGGAGACCAAGGGTACGTGTTTGCCCAGAATGCGACGTGTGCTGCCCAGCACTGAATACTTGCTCATGCCCGAGCGTCCAAGGGGGGTCGGGTGCGCGACATCGCCATGTCCTGGCGTCCATCGCGACGTCTCTCGACCCAGGCCATGTGGCTCCTGTGGCTGGTGTGCCTCGTGCTCACCCCCGGGACCATGGCGCTGGCGCATGCCACCTCGCTCCGGCTCGACTCGATCAGCTCCATCCGTGCCACCGCGCTGATCGTCTTCTTGTGGTTGCTGCTCGCCTGGCTGTGGCCGGAGCGGGACAAGCGCGGCCGCATCCTGGCAGCGACCCTTCCCCTGGCGCTGGCCGCCCAGGCGGTCACCGGCTGGCTCCTCGGCGACGACTGGGCGGTCGCCGGCCGGGTGGCCGTCGCGACGGTGCTCCAGGCCGTGGTGACCCTCGCCTTCTACCGCTGGCGCATCGGCGATGACAACCTCACGCCCCACCGTCCCAACGACATCGTCGCCCTGGCCCTGGCCAGCATCCTGGGCGCCGTCGTCGTGCTGCCGCTCGGTCCGGCACCGGGGCTCTGGCTCACGAGCAGCGCGCTCGCCCTCGCGTGGTGGGTGGCGCTGAGCACGGCCTACATGTTCGTGGGCAGCGCCTGCGTGATGCTGCTGGTGCAGCGCCGCCCACGCACCGAGGCGATCCCGACCCGCCTGTTCGACGTCTACCTGAACCTGGTCGTGACGACGGTCTCGCTCGGCGCCGTCTTCGCGTTCAGCGATCTCCCCCTCACCTGGATCGTGCTGCTTCCCGCCGTCTGGGCCGGTCTCTCGATGGGCCCGTGGACCTCTGCGGCGTACAGCCTCACCGGCACGCTCGCGGTGATCGTCGCCCAGACGATCCCGGCCGCCAACCGGTCCTACGACGACGCGCAGCTCTCCAACATCTTGCTGCTCGACACCTTGATGACAGCCTTCGTGTTCGTGGTCCTGCTGCTCTCGCTGGTCCGCGACCAGCGCGCCTACCTCTCCAACGAGGTGGTCCGTCGTCGTCAGGAGGCGATGGACCAGGCGGGTCTCCTCGGCACGGTCTTCGAGTCCATCAACGAGGCCCTGGTGCTGATGGACACCCTGGGCGTCGTACAGCTGCACAACGCGGCCGCCGTCCAGATCCTGGGTCGCGAGAAGCTCACCGCCGAGCCCTCGCGCTGGCTGCGCCGCCTCGCCGAGTCGCCGTCGTTCACCTACGGCTACAACCGCGACGGGTCCGAGGACGGCCTGCGCATCCTGGCGGTCCAGCTCGCCCGGGTGACCTACGCCGGATCCGACGGCGTCGTGGCCATCGTGCGCGACGTCACCACCGAGCAGCGCCGGATCGAGGAGCTGGCGAGCTTCGCAGCCGTGGCCGCCCATGACCTCAAGAGCCCCCTGGCAGCCGTCCAGGGCTGGCTCGAGGTCGCCGAGGACGTGATGGAGAGCGACCCGAAGATGGCCACCGAGGCCCTGGAGCGGGGTCGGCACGCCACGGACCGGATGTCGCAGGAGATCGAGGACTGGCTCACCTACAACGTCGCCCGCGAGGGCGTGCTGCAGCCGGAGTCCGTCGAGCTCCAGCCGGTGCTCGACGCCCTGGTCAAGAACCACCCGGACGTCGACTTCGTGGTGCGTACTCCGGACTCGGTGATGGCCGACCGCACGCTCTTGCAGCACCTGCTCGTCAACCTCGTCGGCAACGCCGTGAAGTACACCCACCCCGGCGAGCGACCCTCGGTGACGATCCGGAGCTTCTCGGGCGGGGACCGCGGTTGGGTCCGCCTCTACGTGGTGGACGCCGGCATCGGCATCCCCGAGGGCGAGGAGGCCGCGATCTTCGAGCCGTTCCGCCGGGCCTCCACGGTCAAGGACACCTACGAGGGCTCCGGCCTCGGTCTCGCCCTGTGCAAGCGGATCGTGCGCCGCCACGGGGGCCTGATCAGCGCCCAGCGCAACGAGGGCCCCGGCACGACCATCACCGTCACGCTGCCGAGCGGCTGACCGGCTCACGTCAGTCCGGGCCACCTCAGCGCGGCTCAGTAGGGTTCGGGCATGAGCGCCGATCCCAACTCTCGACGCCCGACCTGGACCGAGGTGGCGCCACCGGTGGCGCTCGTGGCGTTGGCCGGGGTGTGGGGCCGGCACCCGGGGACGATCGGTCTCGTCGTGGTCGGGGTGCTCCTCGCGGCCGCCGTGCTGGCAGCGGTGCACCACGCCGAGGTGGTGGCCCTGCGGGTGGGAGAGCCGTTCGGGTCGCTCGTGCTGGCGGTGGCCGTCACGGTGATCGAGGTCGCGCTGATCCTCACCCTGATGGTGAGCGGCGGCAAGGACACCTCGGTGCTCGCTCGCGACACCGTGTTCGCGGCGGTCATGATCACCTGCAACGGGATCGTCGGCCTGTCCTTGCTGGCGGGTGCGGTGAAGTTCGGCACCACCCACTTCAACGCGGAGGGCACCGGCGCCGCCCTGGCCACCGTGATCACCCTGGCCACGACCTGCCTGGTGCTGCCGAACTTCACCACGACGACCTCGGGCCCGGAGTTCTCCGGGAGCCAGCTCGGGCTGGTCGCGGCCGCCTCGCTGCTGCTCTACCTGCTGTTCGTGGTCACCCAGACGGTGCGGCACCGTGACTTCTTCCTGCCCGTGACCTCCCGAGGGGAGCTGCTCGAGGAGGAAGCGCACGCCGAACGCCCGACCGTGCGTCGGACCATGGTCAGCCTCGGCATGCTCGTCACCTCGCTGGTCGCCGTTGTCGGGTTGGCCAAGGTCGAGTCGGCGCCGATCGAGGACGCGGTCACGAGACTGGGCCTCCCACAGGCCCTCGTGGGCGTGATCATCGCCCTGCTCGTCCTGCTGCCGGAGTCGATCGCCGCCGTGAACGCGGCGAGACGCGGGGTCACCCAGATCAGCCTGAACCTGGCGCTGGGCTCGGCGATGGCCAGCATCGGGCTCACGATCCCGACGATCGCGGTGGCCTCCATCTGGCTCGACGGTCCGCTGAACCTCGGACTCGAGCCCACCCACATGGTGCTGCTGGCGCTGACCGCCGTCGTCAGCGTCCTGACCGTCGTCCCGGGTCGGGCGACCCGGCTCCAGGGCGGGGTCCACCTGGTCGTGCTCGCTGCCTACCTCGTGCTCTCGGTGCAGCCATGAGCACCGCCTCGGTCTGGTGTTTCCGCACATGCGTTCGACGGTGTGCGATTCACCCATTGTCGAGACGCTGGCCTCAGGGATCCCTAGACTGAAACGCGGGGAAAAGGGATAAATGCGACGAGTGGCTGAAACTTCGAAGAGCGCGCCCAGTCACCACGGTGACGGCGCGTTCCTGCTGCTGTCCCGGCGACAGATCGCGCCCTTCTTCGCCTTCGCCGCCGCCTGCTACCTGGTCTCCCCCTACCTCGGGCTGAGCAGCTTCGAAGTGGACAAGCGCATCGCGGAGGTCTGGCCCCCGGGCGGGGTGGGCTTCGTGCTGCTGACCACCATCTGGTTCGCAGGCAGGCGCGCGATCACGCTCACGCTCGCCTTCATGGTGATCGTCTTCGTCGTCACCGCCGTGGTGCTCGGCAACGGGCTGCTGCCCTCCGTGTGGCTGGCTGTGGTCGGCGCACTGCAACCATTGATGATGGCCGCGCTCTACCGGAGCCAGCTGAGTCACCCCGGTTGGGCGCCCGAGAGCCCCCGCGATATCGCCGCGCTGCTCTTCTCGGCGATCGGCTCCTCGATCCTGCTCGCGCTCGTCGGCGGGTTCCCCACCCTCGACCCGAGCGCCTACGGCACCGAGGTGCTGTGGTGGTGGGTTCTGCGCAACGTCGTCTTCTGCTTCGTCGGTGGCGTGACGTTCATGGTGATCTTCTACGGCCGACGGCATGGCGCGCTCCCGCCGAGCCCGATGTTCAACCGGGTCGGGCTGCTGATCGCGGCCGTCGCGTGCGTCTACGGCAGCTACCACGACCCGTCGCTGCCGCTGTCGTGGCTGTTGATCATCCCGAGCATCTGGGGTGGGCTGACCCTGACCGTGCGCGGCACCGCCTATCTCGCGCTGACGGTGGCCCTCGCCGCGGCGTCGATGAGCTATCTGCCACAGAACCAGTTCGGCTACAAGGGGCTGCTGCCCGCCTCCTCGATCATGGACCTGCTGGTGATCGCCAGTGCGGCCTTCACGTTGCTGCTGACCTTGATGCGTGAGCAGCGTGGTGCCTTGATCGCCGAGCTCGACCGCAAGGGCGCCGAGTCCGAGAACCAGCGGCGGATGCTCGAGACGGTCTTCGACTCGATGAGCGACGGCGTCGTGATCGTCGACGACGCACGCGTCTCGATGTACAACGCGGCTGCCCGACAGCTGCTCGGTCGCCCCATCCCGGCCGACACCCCGGCGTCGTGGGTGGCGGACTTCGGGCTGGCCGCCGCGGACGGGCAGCGACTCGACGACGCGACCCTGCGCGATGCGCTGTGGGTCGACGCCAGCGAGGTGCGACAGAAGACCCTCCAGGTCACCGTCGGGAAGGACGGGTCTCCGCGCATCCTCGACCTCTCCGCTCAGGCCATCGGCACCACCGAGGAACGCTCCACCATGGTGCTGCTCCACGACGTCACGGCCCAGCGCGCGCGGCTGCAGGAGCTGACCAACTTCGCCGGCATGGTGGCCCACGACCTGCGCGGGCCCCTCACGGTGCTCGACGGGTGGCTCGAGGTCGTGGAGGACGGCGATCCGGTGCAGGACGCCGAGGTGGTCGACGACGCGTTGCGCAAGGCCCGCGAGTCCAGCCGTCGGATGCGCCAGGTGATCGAGGACTGGCTGAACTACACCGTCGTCCAGAACGGCCAGCTCCGACCCGACTCCGTGAAGCTGTACGGCGTTGCCAGCGAGATCGTGGACGGCCGACGGGCACGCTGGGCCGGCGACGCCGAGGCGCAGTTCGTGCTCAACCTCGACCACAGTGTCGAGGCCGACCCCGGGCTGCTGCGCCAGCTGCTCGACAACCTGGTCGGCAACGCGATCAAGTACACCGCCCCGGACCAGCAGCCCTGGGTGCAGATCAGCTCCGAGCCTGACGACGAGCCAGGCTGGATCCGCGTGCACGTCGAGCGACCACGGCATCGGCATCCCCGAGGGCGAGGAGGAGCTCATCTTCGAGGAGTTCCACCGCGGCCCCGAGGAGGGACGCTCGGCGGGCACCGGTCTGGGACTGGCGCTCACGCGACGCATCGTCGGCCTCCACGGTGGGCAGATGCGGGCGCGCCGCAACCCCGACGCAGGCTCGACCTTCACCTTCACCCTGCCCGAGGCCTGAGCGGCGCGGTCGGCAGGGTTCAGCGGGACAGGAGCCGGGAGCGCGGCGCGACGGCACGTGAGGCCATGCTGCCGCGCATCGCGATGTTCTGGAGCAGGCCCAGCGCCATCATCGAGGCGAACATCGAGGAGCCGCCGTAGGAGACCAGTGGGAGTGGCACCCCGGTCACCGGCATGATGCCCAGGCACATGCCGATGTTCTGGAAGGTCTGGAAAGCGAACCAGCAGGCGATGCCGGCCGCCGCCACCCGGCCGAACATGTCGTCGGCGTTGAGCGAGATGTGCAGCGCGCGCCAGAGCAGGACGGCGAAGAGCAGGATGAGCACGCCGGCCCCGATCAGGCCGAGCTCCTCGCCCGCCACGGTGAAGATGAAGTCCGTGTGCTGCTCGGGGACGAACCGAGAGCGTGTCTGCGACCCGTCGAACAGCCCCTGGCCGAACAGGCCGCCGTTGCCGATCGCGATGCGTGCCTGGGTGGTGTTGTAGCCCGCGCCCCGGGGGTCGAGGCCAGGATCGGTGAAGGCCATGAAGCGGTTGATCTGGTATTGCTTGAGCACTCCCGCCATCACCGCCGCGGTGGCGACGGTGACCCCGACCACGAAGAGCGAGACCAGCCAGCGGCGTGGCACGCCGGCCACCGCGAGGACCCCGAAGACCGTGGCCGAGAGCACCAGCATCGTGCCGAGGTCGGGCTGCAGGATG
Organism: uncultured Actinomycetota bacterium; assembly: GCA_963843075.1. GTDB lineage: Bacteria > Actinomycetota > Actinomycetes > Propionibacteriales > Nocardioidaceae > Marmoricola. The sequence goes on from CAWJJD010000002.1 coordinate 718,641, forward strand.
ATCAGCAGCGCGGGGATCCCGGCGATCGCGCCCATCAGTGCCACGTCGACCACGCCGACGCGACGCTGGCGGGAGTTCTCCACCCGCTCCGCGATGATCATGGCCATGCCGATCACGACGGCGAGCTTGGCGAACTCGGCCGGCTGGATCGACAGTCCGCCGAGCATCAGCCAGGAACGCGACCCGTTGATCGTCGTACCCATGACGAGGACGAGGACGAGTCCGATCACCGAGGCGACATAGACGAGCGGGGTCACGATGCGCACCCAGCGGTGGTCGGTGGCCATCACCGCGGCCGCCAGGACGAGCCCGATCATGATGTTGACGAGGTGCTTGTGGAGATAGGCCGTGGAGTCGCCCTGGGTGAGGACCTCGTTGCTCGACGTGGCCGACCAGACCAGCAGGGTGCCGGTCAGCAGGATCAGCCCGGCGGTGCCGAAGAGCACCCAGTCGAGGCGAGGCACGGCCACGCGGCTGCGGGCGATCGAGAGACGCCTCATCGGCACGACGGTCATGTCAGTCCCCTTTCTCCGTGCCGGCGCCCTTGGTGCTCGGCGGCAGGATGGAACCGTCGCGAGCGAACGTCGGCAGCCGGGTGGGCGGGGTGGTCCCCGGGATGGCGGCCTTGCTCGCGATGACCTTCTCGCCCTTGATCCCGTAGAGGTGCTCCCAGATCTTGCGGACAGCCGGACCAGAGGTGCCCGAGCCGGTGCCGCCCTGGGTGATCATCATGATCACGACGTAGTCCTTGGTGTAGGTCGCCACCCACGACGTCGACTGCTTGCCGTAGACCTCGGCCGAGCCGGTCTTGCCGCGCAGCTGCACCTTGTCGAGCGGGAAGCCGCCGAACTTCCATGCCAGGGTGCCCTCCTTGGGGGTGCCCTTGAGCGCGTTGTCGACGTATTCGAGTGCGGACTTCTTGGACTTGATCCGGCGCTCCACCTTCGGCTTGATCTCCCGGATCAGCTTCCCGTCGGGGCTGACCACGGCCTTGGCCACCCGCGGCGCGAGCAGCTTGCCGCCGTTGGACAGCGCCGCGTAGGCGCGGGCGAGCTGCAGCGGGGTGACCATGGTGTCGCCCTGGCCGATCACGAAGTTGACCGCGTCGCCCGCCCTGTAGTTGAAACCCTCGAGGCAGAACTCGTGGGCAAAGACGTGCAGGAAGTCACGCTGGCCGGTGGTGTTCTTCTTGTCCACCTTGCAGTAGTAGCCCTTCATGGCCTTCCAGTAGGACAGCTTCCACTTGCGGTCGGCGATCCGACCGCTGGCCTCGCCCGTCACGTCGCCGCCGGTGGTGGAACCGAAGCCGAACTCCTTGGCCATCGCGACGAGCGGGTCCTTGGCCTTCACATTGGCCGGGTCGCTGCCGTACTGCTGCCAGAACTTCAGGCCGACCCGGTAGAAGAAGGTGTCGCAGGAGAGCTCGAGCGCCTTGGCGAAGCTGATGTAGCCGTAGGCGGCGGACTCGTAGTTCTTGAAGAACCGGTTGCCGACCTGCAGGCCCGAGGAGCAGTCGAGCTGGGTCCCCTCGGAGAAGCCGTTGTTCAGGGCGCCGACCGTCATGATCGGCTTCCAGGTCGAGCCAGGCGCGAACTGGCCCTGGCTGGCACGCGAGAGCAGGGGGTTCCCGGAGTTCTTGGAGTAGAGCTGCTTGAGCTCCTTGCTGGAGATGCCGCCGGACCACACCGTCGGGTCGTAGGTCGGCTGGCTGGCCATCGCGACGATCCGACCCGTCTTGGCCTCCATCACGACCGCGGCCCCGCTGTCGGCGGCGTAGTTGCGGCCGGTGACCTTGTCGAAGGTGCCGCGCGCGGTCATCATCGCCGAGTGGAGCTGCTTCTCCACATAGGACTGCACCTCGGCATCGATCGAGGTCACGAGGGTGTCACCCGGGGTGGACTCGATCTCTCCGCCGTCGCCGAGCACCCGACCCATCGAGTCGACGGCTACCTTCTTGTAGCCCGGCTTGCCGCGCAGCCACGCGTCGTAGGCCTTCTCGACGCCGGCCCGGCCGACCACCGAAGCGCCGTTGACCGAGGTGTCGTCGTCCTTCTTCGCCTCGTCCAGCTCGCCCTCGGTGATCGGGCTGAGGTAGCCGAGCACGTGGGCACCGTTCACTCCGAACGGCGAGGGGTAGGCACGGACGCTCTCCTGCTGCGCCAGCACGCCGGGGTAGTCCTCGGACTGCTCGAGCAGCTTGACCGCGTCCTTCTGCGGGACGTCACGCGCCACCGGGACCGGCTGGTAGGGGGAGCCGTTCCAGCAGGTGCCCTTCTGGGCGCCCGTCTGGCCGCAGAGCAGCGTGCGCTCCTCGATCTTGGCGAAGGGCACGTTCACGACGCGGGCGAGCTTCTTCAGCGTGGCCCCACGCTCGTCCTCCGGCAGCTTGCCGAGGAGGGTCCGGTCGATGCTGACCACCCAGCTGCTGCGGTTGGCCACGAGCGGCCGACCCATGTCGTCGACGATCAGCCCACGCGCAGGCTGCACGACGACATCGCGCACCGACTGTGAGGCAGCCTGGGCGCGGTAGCCGTCGCCGGTGAGGACCTGCATGTACCAGAGCCGGGCGAAAAGGGTGAGGAACAGCGCGAGCACCAGCGCCTGGACGACGAACAGCCGCAGGCGACTCTTCTCGGAGGCGTTGGGCCGGATGAGGACGGCAGCCATGTCAGTAGGCGAACTCGGCCGGTCGGGTCCGCTCGAAGAGGTTCATCAGCAGCGGCAGCAGCAGTGGCGTGACCACCACGTCCCACAGCAGCGCGATCGAGATGACCTGCATCATCTCCCCCACCGGCAGGGCGTGGTCGCCGAGGACGACGCCGCTCAGCGCAAAGACCGAGGTGGCCACGAACGAGCACACCGCCACGGTCGCGAGCCCGGCCAGCGGGCTGCGCCGGGCGTCGGCGCGGACGCGGCCGGCCAGGACGGCGATCAGCACGAAGGCAAGCGCCCAACGTCCGGCCACGTGGTCCGCAGGCGGCGCGAGGTCGAGGAGCATGCCGGCCAGGAATCCGACGGTGGCGCCGAACGCCGGGCCGCGGGCGATGGAGGCTGCCACCACCACGATCAGCGCCAGGTTGGGCACCACGCCGTTGACCGAGAAGAGACTGAACACGGCCGTCTGGAGCGTCACGGCGAGGACGACCAGGACAGCGACGAGCGCGGAGCGTGAGAGGTTGTTGTTCATCGACCCTCCGCCTGTCCGTTGATCACCTGGCGGTCTCCCTTGGTCTGTCGCGGCACGACGACTCCGACCACGTCGAGCGAGGTGAAGTCGACGTAGGGGTCGATCACGGCGTGCTTGGCGAGCTCGCGCGGCGTGGAGTACGCCGACTCGACTCGCCCGATGGGGATGCCGGCGACGTACGGGACACCGTGCTGACTCCCCCACGTCACGACGACGTCGCCCTTGGCCGGTGAGACGGAGTGGTCCACCAGGTCGAGGTCGAGCCGGCCACGGTCGCTGGTCACACCGCGGCCGCGCAGGAACCCGATCTCGTTGTTGGAGCCGAGCCGCCCACCGACCACGGAGTCGGTGTCGAGGATCAACAGGACGTTGGCGGTGGAGCGGGTCACGCTGATCACGCGACCGACGAGCCCGTCGTTGTTGAGCACGGTCATGTCCTTGTGCACCCCGGAGGTGGTGCCGGCGTCGATCGTGACGGTGCGCGAGAACGACTGCATCGGACCCATGCCGACGACCCGGGCGGCGACGAGCGCGTAGCCGGTCTGGTTGGCGGCCGTGGTCAGCCCGTCGAGCTCGGCGAGCCGGTTGCGGTCGAGGGGAGCCTGCTCCACCTGCGAGCGCAGCTTGGAGTTCTGGGCCGAGAGCCGCGCGACGTCCTCGCGCAGGTGGCTGTTCTTGCTGAAGTAGGCGAAGGTCTCACGCATCGGCCGCGTGGCCGCGGCAGCGGAGGACTCCACGGGTCCGATCAGGTTGCCGACGGCGCTGCGGGCCGGGTCGACCGGCGAGGAGTCCCCGCTCGCGGCGTCGACGGTGATCACGGTGAGCGAGGCAGCGATCAGCAGTCCGACGACCACCTTGGTGGATCCGCCGCGGTCGCGACCGAAACCGGCACGGCCCCCGTCATCGGTGACAGGTCGGCCCAGGGACGGGCCCTTGACGTTGCGGAGTCGCTGGTTGGCCACCGACTACCGCCTGTGGTCCGAGACGAGCACCTGCTGGAGCGCCTCGAACTCCTCGACGCACTTGCCGGCGCCGAGGGCCACCGAGGTCAGCGGGTCCGCGGCGATGTGGACCGGCATGCCGGTCTCGTGGCGGATCCGCTCGTCGAGGCCGAGCAGCAGGGCCCCACCACCGGTGAGCACGATGCCGCGATCCATGATGTCGCCGGCGAGCTCGGGAGGCGTCTGGTCGAGGGTGGTGCGCACGGCGTCGACGATGGCGTGCAGCTGCTCCTCGATCGCCCGGCGGATCTCGGGGCTGGAGACGGTGACCGTGCGCGGCAGGCCGGAGACCATGTCACGTCCGCGGACCTCGGCCTGGCGCTCCTGCGGCAGTGGGAAGGCCGAGCCGAGGGTCATCTTGATCTCCTCGGCGGTGCGCTCCCCCAGCATCAGGGAGTGCTCCTTCTTCATCCAGGCCACGATCGCCGCGTCGAGCTCGTCACCGGCGGTGCGCACCGAGAGCGTGGTCACCAGGCCCCCCAACGAGATGACGGCCACCTCGGTGGTGCCGCCGCCGATGTCGACGACCATGTTGCCGGTGGCCTCGTGCACGGGCAGGCCCGCTCCGATGGCGGCGGCCATCGGCTCCTCGATGATGTAGACGCGTCGTCCGCCGGCCTGGTAGCCGGCCTCCTTCACCGCGCGCTGCTCGACTGCCGTCACACCGCTCGGCACGCAGATGATCATCCGCGGCTTGGCGAAGTAGCGGCGCCGGTGCACCTGCTGGATGAAGTGACGCAGCATGTGCTCGGTCGCGTCGAGGTCGGCGATCACGCCGTCCTTCAGGGGCCGGATGGCGGTGATGCCGTCAGGTGTGCGGCCGATCATCCGCTTGGCCTCGTGACCGACCGCCAGGATCTCGTGGGTCTGCTCGTTCATCGCGACCACGGAGGGCTCGTCGACGAGGACGCCCTTGCCACGGACGTAGACCAGCGTGTTGGCCGTGCCGAGATCCACCGCCATGTCACGGCCGATGAGACTGTTCGCCATCCGTTTCGCCTCGCAGGTGCAGTGAAGGGGAAGAGGTATGACGCGATGCGCCCCACCTGTCACAGCAGACTAGGAGCGAAACGTCCAGTTCCCGCGACGACACGCTGCGCGTGCGAGGGGGCAGTTCGGCGAGCTGGCACGTAGGTGCGACGCGCGCTGCGGTTTGGCCGGGCGCCCGGCCAAACTGTCAGTGGACGGGTGAAACTTCACCCCTCCACTGGAGGAATGGCCGGGCGCCCGGCCAAACTGCAGCTGCCTCAGAGCCCCGGGAACCAGAGCGCGATCTCGCGGGCGGCCGACTCCTCGCCGTCCGAGCCGTGCACCAGGTTCTCGCGGTTCGACAGCGAGAGGTCACCGCGGATGGTGCCGGGTGCGGCCTTGCGACCGTCGGTGGCGCCGTTGATGGCCCGCACCACCTCGATCGCCTCGTCGCCCTCGAGCACCGCAGCGAGGAGCGGACCGCTGGTGACGAACGCGCGCAGCGGCGGGTAGAAGTCGCGCTCGACGTGCTCGGCGTAGTGCGCGTCTGCCTGCTCGGCGTCGATGTGGCGCAGCTCGAGCGCGACGATGCTCAATCCCTTGGACTCGAAGCGGGACAGGATGTTGCCGACCAGGCCCCGTCGTACGGCGTCGGGCTTGAGCAGGACCAGGGTGCGCTGAGACATGGCGCAAACCCTAGACGGCGCCCCCGTTCAGGCAGCCACAGGCTCCGGATCCGGGGTGAGCCCCGTCGCCTCCACCGCCGGGCGGATCCGCCCGGGAAGGAACACGAGGGCACCCACGGCACCGAGCAGGCACAGCGTCCCGATCACCTGGCAGGAGGCGCTCAGCCCGGACATGAAGGCGTCCTGCATCGCGGTGAGCAGCCGCGGGTCACCGCCACCGAGAGCCAGCGCCGCACCGACCGAGTCCTGTGCCTGCGCGAGGGCGTTCCCGGGAAGCCGACCGAAGGCACCGCCGGCGAGGTGGTCGGCGTAGACCGAGGCGAACAGCGACCCGACGACCGCCACCCCGAGGGTCCCGCCCAGCTCGCGGGTCGCGTCGTTCACGGCCGAACCGACGCCGGCGCGCGCAGGCGGCAGCACGAGCAGGATCGACTCGGTCGCGGGGGTCGAGATCAGGCCCATGCCCAGGCCCATCAGCACCATCTGGGGCACGATCACGCCGGCGTACGACGCGTCCACGGACACCGTGGAGATCCACCAGAAGGCCGTCCCGAAGAGGACGAGCCCGCTGGTCACCACGGTCTTGGTGCCGATGCGTGGCGCGAGCAGCGCGCCGGCCACCGAGGCGACCGCGATGCTCAGCGCCACGGGAAGGATCCTGGCGCCGGTGGAGAGAGTCCCGTAGCCGCGGACGAACTGGAAGTACTGCGTGATCAGGAAGATGAAGCCGAACAGCGCGAAGAAGGTGATCGTCACCGCGCCGCTGGCGGCGCTGAACCGCGGGTCGCGGAACAGGGAGACGTCCAGCATCGGGTGGGACGTACGACGCTCGCGGACCACGAACGCCACCAGGGCCAGGGCACTGACCGCGAACCCGGCGAGCGTCGCGCCCGAGGACCAGCCGTGCTCGGGTGCCTCGATGATGGTCCAGGTGAGCGACCCGAGCATCACCACGGAGAGGCCGAGTCCTGGGAAGTCGAGCCGCGGCACTCCGGGGTCGCGGGACTCCGGCACCAGCACGAAGGCGGCCACCGCCGTCAGCAGGGCCAAGGGCACCAGGGCCCAGAAGACGCTGCCCCAGGCGAAGTGCTCGAGCAGCAACCCACCCGCGACGGGGCCGGTCGCCACGCCGACGCCGACCACGGCGCCCCACACGCCGAGAGCGGCGGCGCGCTCGCGGCGTTCGGGGAAGGTGTTGCTGATGATCGACAGGGTGGTCGGGAAGATCAACGCGGCGAAGGCGCCCATCCCGAACCGTGCGGTGACGAGGGCGCCGGCGTCGGTCACCACGGCACCGACAGCACTCGCTGCTGCGAAGCCGACCAGCCCGACGATGAGGGCGGGACGTCGTCCGAACCGGTCGGAGAGGCTGCCTGCGGCGAGCACCAGGCCGGCGAAGGCGAGGTTGTAGCCGTCCACGATCCACTGGAGCTGGCGGGTCCCGGCATCGAGCTGGTCGGAGATCGTCGGGAGTGCGACGTTGACGATCGTGGTGTCGAGATTGATCGCGAGCACGGCCGCGCAGACCGTGATCAGGATCGCGAGCTTTCCCTTCATGGGAACCTCCGGGCGTCGATGTGGACAGTGCCAACATGGAGATTAGGCGCGCATGTTGCTGGTGTCAACATCAGGCTAGGGTGGACTCGTGACCACCTACCACCACGGCAACCTGCGACCGGCCCTGATCCAGGCGGCCGTGGAGCTTGCGCGGACCAAGGGGCCGGACGGCGTCGTGCTGCGCGAGGTGGCTCGCCGCACCGGCGTCTCGCACAACGCGGCCTACCGGCACTTCTCCGACCGGGAGGCGCTCCTGGCGGAGGTCGCCCGTCTCGCCATGCACGAGCTCCGCAGCGCCATGCAGCAGGAGATCGACGCCTCCGACGCCGAGGACCACCCCGACGAGAAGTCGCGTGCCGCGGCCCGGCTGCGCGCGACCGGGCGGGCCTACGTCGACTTCGCGATCCGGGAGCCAGGACTCTTCGACGTGGCCTTCGAGGCCATCCCCGACGAGGACGGCCTCGACTCGGACACAGATCCCTACGACCTGCTCACCCAGGTGCTCGACGAGGGCGTGACCGCGGGCGCGGTCTCCCCCGACCTCCGCCCGGGCGCCGAGGTGGTCTGCTGGTCGGCGGTCCACGGGTTCGCGACGCTGCACGTCCACGGCCCCCGCGCCTCAGCCCCCGTCGAGGAGCGCAACGCCACCCTCGAGGTGATGCTCGACCACATCGCACGGGGACTTGCCTGAGGGTCGGCCGGTCAGACCCTCCCGGGGTACTCCCCCGTCGCCTCCCACTGGGCGCGCTCGACCTCGATCTTGCGGCCCAGGAAGTACGCCGTGGCCCACAGCGCGAGGAAGACCGCACCGAGGAAGAACATCGTCGCGACGACGAAGCCGACGGCGATCGCGGCGACCTGCAGCGCCCAGCCGAGCCAGTAGGCCCAGGGGAAGCGGAGCAGCCCGGCCACGAGCAGGCAGGCCACCGTCAGGCCGAGCCCCACCCAGAGCGCCGTCGCCGTGCCGACGTCGGTGAGGGAGGCGAGCACGGGCGTGCTGAGACCGAACGCGATCGCCTCGAGGAGCAGGATCGCGGCACAGAGCCGGCGCTGCATCAGCCCTGCTCCCGCCGGGACCGCAGCATGGCCCGGGCCTCCCCGACGGTGACGACCGAGCCGGTGACCAGCACACCGCCGGACCCGATGGCCTCACCGAAGACTCCGCCTGCCTCGGCCAGAGCAGCGGCCTGGTCGATCGCATCGGCCAGCGAGCTGGTCTCGCTGACCCGGTCCTGGCCGAAGATGCCGCGCGCCACCTCGGCGAGCTCGGTCGAGGGCATCGAGCGGTCGCTGGAGTTCTGGGTGCAGACGACGTGGGCCAGCTCCGGCTCGAACTCGGAGAGCAGGCCCTCGTAGTCCTTGTCGGCCATCACCCCGATCACGCCGATCAGGGGCGAGAACGTGAACGAGTCCTCCAGGGCGGCCACGACGGCAGCGGCTCCGTGGGGGTTGTGCGCTGCGTCGAGCACGATCGTCGGCGAGCGCCGGATGACTTCCAGACGCCCGGGTGAGGTCACCTCCGCGAAGGCCGCCAGCACCACCTCGGTGTCCAGGGGGTCCTCACCGCCGACGAAGGCCTCGACTGCTGCCAGGGCCAGCGCAGCGTTCTGGGCCTGGTGGGCGCCGTAGAGAGGCAGGAAGACCTCCTCGTAGCTGCCGCGCAGACCCTGCAGGCCGATCAGCTGTCCGCCGACGGCCGGCACCCGACTGGTCACCCCGAACTCGAGCCCCTCGCGGGCGAGCGTGGCGCCGACCTCGGTGCACCTCTCGAGCAGGATCGGCATCACCTCCTCGGGCTGCACGGCCGAGACGACCGTGGCGCCGGACTTGATGATCCCGACCTTCTCGCGGGCGATCGCTGCCGGTGTCGAGCCGAGGTACTGCACGTGGTCGACGGCGATGGGAGTCAGCACGGCCACCTTCGCCTCGATCACGTTGGTCGCGTCCCAGGCGCCGCCCATCCCGACCTCGACGACGGCCGCGTCGACCGGAGCGTCCGCGAAGGCGGCGTACGCCATCCCGACGACGGTCTCGAAGAACGACAGCGGGTGGTCGTACTCGTCGTCGACGAGGTGGGTGTAGGGCGCGACGTCGTTGAACGCGCGCACGAACGCCTCCTCGTCGATCGGCTCGCCGTCCAGGCTGATCCGCTCGGTCATCGACTCCAGGTGCGGGCTGGTGAAGCGGCCGACGCGCAGACCGAGGGCGCCGATCAGCGTCTCGATCATCCGGGCGGTCGAGGTCTTGCCGTTGGTCCCGGTGAGGTGGATCGAGGGGTAGGTGCGCTGCGGGTCGCCGAGCACCTCCATGAACGCCTCGATGCGGTCCAGGGTGGGGTCGAGCCTGGTCTCGGGCCAGCGGCTGAGCAGCGCGTCCTCAGCTTCGGCGTAGGTCTCGGCGGGACGGGGGCTCTCGGTCATGGCCGGACGAGTCTACGGCGCCGACTCCGCCGTCACCCCGGTGGGAGTGGATCGGGGAAGTTCATCTGGAGGCCGTGCGCAGTTCAACCCACCCGACCAGATTTCCAGGCACCGCCCCAGCCTCCAGGGAGACCACATGCGACGTCGCAACGCCATCCTCGCCCTCGCCACCACGATCGCACTGACGTACGCCGCTCCGGCGCTCGCATCCGACTCCGGACGACCGCATCCACCGCGCCACCACGAGCGGCCCTTCACGTTCGCGGTCATCGGCGACGTGCCCTACGGCACCGACGCGGAGGCGCACTTCCCCAGCTTCATCCACGGCATCAACGCCGACCCCGACGTCCGGCAGGTCACTCACCTCGGTGACATCAAGAGCGGGTCGACCACGTGCACCGATGAGCGCTTCCAGGCCGTGCGCACCGACTTCGACCTGTTCGCGGATCCCCTCTACTACACCCCGGGGGACAACGAGTGGACCGACTGCCACCGCGCCAACAACGGCGCCTACCAGCCGCTGGAGCGCCTCGAGAAGGTCCGTTCGCTGTTCTTCACCCCCACCGGACGCACGCAGGGTCGCAAGACGGCGGTGGCAACGCAGGCCCACCGCGGCTTCCCGGAGAACTTCCGCTGGACCCGCGGCGACGTCTCGTTCGCGACCATCCACGTCGTCGGCAGCAACGACGACCTGGCGCCCTGGACAGGCATCGGCCAGACGGCGGCGACACCACAGCAGGTCGACGAGGAGAAGCACCGCATGGCGGCCGCCATCGCCAACGTGAAGGCGGCCTACGCCGACGCGCGCAGACACCACCGGCGCACGGTCGTCGTCCAGCAGCAGGCGGACATGTTCGACGAGACGGTCACCGACCCGCAGATCGGCGACTACTCGGCGTTCAAGCCCCTCGTGCAGGCGCTCATCGACGAGTCCCGCCGGTTCCACGGTGTGACCTACCTGTTCAACGGGGACAGCCACAGGCTCAACATGGACAGTCCCCTGGCGAAGGGCTCACCCTGGCTCGCCTTCTACGGCGTGAAGGGCTCCTCGCGCAACCTGCACCGGATCACGGTCGACGGCTCGGACCTCGGTGAGGCCGACTGGCTGAAGGTGACGGTGCACGAGCACGGTCCGGAGCCGCTCACCTTCGAGCAGGTGCCCGGGCAGTAGCCGTCGCCTCGTGGATACCCGGTGCGCCTGAGCGCGCCGGGTATCTCGTTTTCGGAGAGCAGTCCTCCCTCCGTAGGATTCGGGCCATGACTGGAGCCCCTCACACCGACCTGTCCGAAGAGACGACCGCAGCGCCTGCGGCCGTCGTACCGGACCGGGCCGCGCTGGAAGGTCTCGAGGACAAGTGGTCGGCCCGCTGGAAGGACGACGACACCTACGCCTTCGACCGCACCCGCACGCGCGAGCAGGTCTACTCGATCGACACGCCCCCGCCGACGGTCTCGGGTTCGCTCCACGTCGGGCACGTCTTCTCCTACACCCACACCGACCTGGTGGCGCGCTACCAGCGGATGAGGGGCAAGTCGGTGTTCTACCCGATGGGGTGGGACGACAACGGCCTGCCCACCGAGCGGCGGGTGCAGAACTACTTCGGCGTGCGCTGCGACCCCTCCCTGCCCTACGACGCAGACTTCACCCCGCCCGACAAGCCCGACGCCAAGCGTCAGCTGCCGATCAGCCGGCCCAACTTCATCGAGCTGTGCGAGCGGCTCGTCGAGGAGGACGAGAAGGTCTTCGAGGACCTGTGGCGCAAGCTCGGGCTCTCGGTCGACTGGAAGCAGCACTACACGACCATCGGCCCCAAGGCACAGAAGGTCAGCCAGCGAGCGTTCCTGCGCAACTTCGCCCGTGGAGAGGCCTACCTGCAGGAGGCCCCCACTCTGTGGGACGTCACCTTCCAGACCGCGGTCGCCCAGGCCGAGCTCGAGGCCAGGGACTATGCCGGGGCCTACCACCGGGTCGCGTTCCACGCCGCCGACCGCCCGATCTTCATCGAGACCACCCGACCCGAGCTGATCCCCTCGGTGGTCGCGCTGATCGCGCACCCCGATGACGAGCGCTACCAGCCGCTGTTCGGCACCACCGTCACCTCACCGGTCTTCGGGGTGGAGATCCCCGTCCTCGCCCATCCCGCCGCCGAGCCCGACAAGGGTGCTGGCATCGCGATGTGCTGCACCTTCGGCGACCTCACCGACGTGATCTGGTGGCGCGAGCTGCAGCTTCCCGTGCGCACCCTGATCGGCCGCGACGGCCGGATGTCGCGCGAGACGCCCGAGTGGCTCGCGAGCGGTCCGGCCGCGGCGGCCTACGACGAGCTCAAGGGCAAGACCGCCTTCAGCGCTCGCGAGGCCATGGTCGCCGCCCTGCGCGAGAGCGGTGACCTCGACGGTGAGCCGACGCCCACCCAGCGGATGGCCAACTTCTACGAGAAGGGTGACAAGCCGCTCGAGATCGTGGCCACCCGACAGTGGTACATCACCAACGGCGGCCGCGACGCCGAGCTGCGGGCGGAGATGATCGCGCGCGGAGCGGAGGTCCAGTGGATCCCGCCACACATGAAGCACCGCTACGACAACTGGGTCGGCGGCCTCAACGGCGACTGGCTGATCTCACGACAGCGGTTCTTCGGCATCCCGTTCCCGGTCTGGTACTCCCTCGACGCGGAGGGTGAGCCCGACTACGAGCACCCGCTCCTCCCGCGCGAGGGCGAGCTGCCCATCGATCCGTCGACGGACGCGCCCTCGGGCTACACCGAGGACCAGCGCGGCAAGGCGGGCGGCTTCATCGGCGACCCCGACGTCATGGACACGTGGGCCACGTCGTCCCTGACACCCCAGATCGCGGGTGGCTGGGAGGAGGACGAGGACCTCTTCGAGCGCGTCTTCCCGATGGACCTCTGCACCCACGCCCACGACATCATCCGCACCTGGCTGTTCTCCCGCGTGGTGCGCGCCCACTTCGAGAACCACACCGCACCCTGGTCGCACGCCCTCATCTCGGGCTTCATCGTCGACCCGGACCGCAAGAAGATGTCGAAGTCCAAGGGCAACGCGATCGTGCCCACCGAGATCCTCGACCAGTACGGCGCCGACGCGGTCCGCTGGCGGGCCGCCATGGCCCGCCCCGGGTTGGACTCCCCCTTCGACGAGACCCAGATGAAGGTGGGTCGCCGTCTCGCGATGAAGGTCCTCAACGTCTCGAAGTTCGTCCTGGGCAGTGTCGGTGCCACCCGGATCGACCCGACTGCCGTGACCGAGCCGGTCGACCGCGCCCTGCTGGGCAAGCTCGCCCGCACCCTCGCAGAGGCGACCCGTGCGTTCGAGGCCTATGACTACACGACCGCACTCGAGTCGAGCGAACGCTTCTTCTGGGACTTCTGCGACGACTACGTCGAGCTGGTCAAGGAGCGGGCGTACGGCGGGACCGGCCACCCGGAGACGACCACCGCGACCGAGTCGGCCCGGGCAGCGCTCGCGACCGCCCTCCACCTGCAGCTGCGGCTGTTCGCGCCGTTCCTGCCCTACGCGACCGAGGAGGTCTGGTCGTGGTGGCAGCAGGGGTCGGTGCACCTGCAGAGCTGGCCGACCGAGGCCGAGCTCGGCGGCGCGGCCGACGCCGAGCCCGAGGGCCTCGACGCCGTGGCGGCCGTGCTCGCGGGCGTCCGTGGCGCCAAGTCGAGTGCCAAGGTCGGCATGCGGACCCCGGTCGAGCACGCCACCGTCACCGGCCCACCCGCAGCCCTCGAGGCCATCCGGGCCGCGGAGAGCGACCTGCGCTCGGTGGGCTCGATCACCGGCGAGCTGCACCTGGTGGCAGCCGAGGACAGCGACATCGTGGTCGAGGCCGTGCTCGGGGAGCCCCCGCCGAAGAGGTGACCCTCAGGGGTGCGGGCTCAGTGACCGCGGTGACCCTGGTGGTCGTGGCCCGACCCGTGGCCGCCACGGCTGTCCCGGCTGTCCCTGCTGTCATGGCCGCGGCCCCCGCGGTCCTGTCCCCGGTCCGGGCCACGGCCCTGGCCCCGGTCGCCGCGGTCGGTGTCGGGGCGACCGCCACCGCGGTGGTCGTTGCGCCCGTCGCCCCGGTGACTGTTGTGGCGCCCGCGGTTCGGGTCGTAGCCCTGGACGTGGCCGCCCCTGCCGCCACGGTCCGCCGGGGGGCCGCTGTGGCCGGTGCCGTGGTGACCGGTGTAGTGCTGGCCGTTGTAGTGCTGGCCGTTGTAGTGCTGGCCGTTGTAGTGCTGGCCGGTGCTTTGGTGACCGGTGCTGTGGTGACCGGGCTGCTGCCCTGACGAGCCGGTGCCGCCCGCGGTCAGCCCGTGGGTCGTGGGGCTGATGCCCGGCCGCCCGGTGCCGCCGTTGCCGGTGCCCGTGCTGCCGCCGGTGCCCGGCGGCGAGGGAACGGCGGGAGCCGGGTGGGTGACCGGAACCGCGGGAGCAGGCGCCGCCGGCTTGACCGCCTTCACGGGCTTGACCGGCTTGACGTGTGCGACGTGCTGGGTCGGGTGCCCGGCGGGGCGGTGCGGGCGCGAGGGCTGCGCGGTCGCGGCAGTGGCCGGGGCGGCGACGTCGGACGCGACCAGGTCCACCCGGCGACCGGGTGCCGCCAGGCCCTCGACGGAAGGCGAGACCGAGGCTTCGGTCACGGCCGGTGCGGGAGCCCGGGGTGCGTTGCGCAGCGAGTGGCCCAGGACGATGTCGGGGAGCACGGCGCCCACCAGCGGCCGCGGAGCACCCGAGCTGACGAAGACCTCCACGACCCGCTCGCGCAGGCCGTTGGCCATGATGGCGCAGGCGAAGGCGAACACCAGCAAGAAGGCCGCGAACGGTCGGCGGTGCTCTGCGATCATCACTGATTTCCCCCAAGGGTGCGCGTGAGTGCGCACGAAAAGTCCGGTTCTAGGCTACGGGGAATTTGCCCGTTTTGCCGGGGTGGTCTACCTCAGGGCCCAACTGGTCTAGTTGAAGCGCCTCGTGGTCCGGTCCAGCGTGGTCAGAGTCACGGGAGTGGTCTACGAGGCACCGCTCAGGCGGACTTCTTCTTCTTCGGCTCGTCCTCGCGCGGCACGAGGGTGGGGTTGACGTTGTCGGAGACGACTTCGCCGGTGACGACGACCTTGCCGATGTCTTCGCGGGAGGGCACGTCGTACATGACGTTGAGGAGGACCTCCTCGATGATCGCCCGCAGCCCGCGCGCACCGGTGCCGCGCTCCATCGCCTTGTCGGCGATGGCCTCGACGGCGTCGTCGGTGAACTCCAGCTCGACCCCGTCGAGGTCGAAGAGCTTCTGGTACTGCTTGATCAGCGCGTTGCGCGGCTCGGTGAGGATCTGGACCAGCGCGGACTGGTCGAGCTTGTTGACGCTCGCGATCAGCGGCAACCGGCCGATGAACTCCGGGATCAGGCCGAACTTCACCAGGTCCTCAGGACGGACCTGGGCGAACATCTCGTCGGACTCGATCTCGTTGGTGCTGCGCATCTCGGCGGTGAAGCCCAGGGTCTTCTTGCCGACCCGCTGCTCCACGATGTGCTCGAGACCAGCGAACGCACCGCCCACGACGAACAAGATGTTGGTCGTGTCGATCTGGATGAACTCCTGGTGGGGGTGCTTGCGCCCGCCCTGCGGCGGCACCGAGGCGGTGGTGCCCTCGAGGATCTTGAGCAGCGCCTGCTGGACCCCCTCGCCGGAGACGTCGCGCGTGATCGACGGGTTCTCGGCCTTGCGCGCGACCTTGTCGATCTCGTCGATGTAGATGATCCCGGTCTCGGCCTTCTTGACGTCGTAGTCCGCAGCCTGGATCAGCTTGAGCAGGATGTTCTCGACGTCCTCGCCCACGTAGCCGGCCTCGGTCAGCGCGGTGGCGTCCGCGATGGCGAAAGGCACGTTGAGCATCCGGGCGAGGGTCTGCGCCAGGTAGGTCTTGCCGCAGCCCGTGGGCCCGATCACCAAGATGTTGGACTTGGCCACCTCGACGGCGTCGTCCTTGGAGTGCTTCGCCGCGCTCGAGGTGGCGCCGCTCTGCACCCGCTTGTAGTGGTTGTAGACCGCGACGGCCAGCGACTTCTTCGCCGTCTCCTGACCGATCACGTAGGAGTTGAGGAACTCGAAGATCTCTCGAGGCTTGGGCAGCTCGTCGAGGCCCACCTCGGTGGTCTCGTTGAGCTCCTCCTCGATGATCTCGTTGCACAGGTCGATGCACTCGTCGCAGATGTAGACACCTGGACCCGCGATCAACTTCTTGACCTGCTTCTGGCTCTTGCCGCAGAAGGAACACTTCAGCAGGTCGCCACCGTCACCGATCCGTGCCATCCGTCCCTCATCCTTCAGGTCGGATCGAGTCCGACTCGCTGCTAGTGACCAGTTGCAAAAACGTTACTCCGAGATCGGGCTCCGTGGTGGAGGACACGACGACCGGAGTGGTCCCACGATGATCGTGGGTCAACCCACCGTGGCGGCCTTGCGCGACTCGAGGATGGAGTCGATCAGGCCGTAGTCCAGGGCCGCGTCCGCGGTGAGGATCTTGTCGCGCTCGATGTCGAGGTTGACCTCCTCGGGCGTCTTGCCCGAGTGCTCGGCGATCAGCTTCTCGAGCAGCTCGCGCATGCGGAGGATCTCGTTGGCCTGGATCTCGATGTCGGAGGACTGGCCATAGGTGCCCTCGGTGTAGGGCTGGTGGATCAGGATGCGGCTGTTGGGCAGGGCGAGCCGCTTCCCGGGCGCGCCGGCAGCCAGGAGCACGGCGGCCGCGGAGGCTGCCTGCCCCAGACACACGGTCTGGACGTCCGGCTGGATGAACTGCATCGTGTCGTAGATCGCCGTCATCGCGGTGAAGGAGCCACCGGGGCTGTTGATGTAGATCTGGATGTCGCGCGAGGGGTCCATCGACTCCAGGCACAGCAGCTGCGCCATCACCGCGTTGGCGATGTCGTCGCTGATGGGGGTGCCCAGGAAGATGATGCGGTCCTCGAAGAGCTTGGCGTAGGGGTCGATGCGCCGGATCCCGTAGGAGGTTCGCTCTTCCCACTGGGGGATGTAGTAGTTCATCTGCTGGCTCGATTCTTCAGACGGGAGGGGGTCACTTGGCGCGGGCGGGACGGCCCTGGTCGGCCGCCTCGCGTGCGCTCGTGATCACGTGGTCGATGAAGCCGTAGTCCTTCGCCTGGGCAGCGGTGAACCAGCGATCGCGGTCGGCGTCGGTCTCGACCTGCTCGAGCGGCTGACCGGTGTGCTCGCTGATCAGCTCGAAGAGGACCTTCTTGATGTGCAGCGACTGCTGGGCCTGGATCTTGATGTCGGAGGCCGAGCCGCCCATGCCGCCCGAGGGCTGGTGCATCATGATGCGGGCGTGCGGCAGGGCGTAGCGCTTGCCCTTCGCGCCGGCACAGAGCAGGAACTGGCCCATCGAGGCCGCCAGGCCCATCCCGACGGTGGCGACGTCGTTGGTGATGTAGTTCATCGTGTCGTAGATCGCCATGCCGGCGTCGACCGAGCCACCCGGGCTGTTGATGTGCAAGAAGATGTCGGCGTCGGGGTCCTCGGCACTCAGCAGGAGCAGTTGGGCGCAGATCGCGTTGGCGTTCTGGTCGCGCACCTCCGAGCCGAGGAAGACGATGCGCTCCCGGAGCAGGCGCTGGTAGATGTGGTCGTCGAGGCCGTAGCCAGCCGTTCCGCCGTTCATCTGCGGAGGAGTCTGGTCCGCGGGGATGGAGTTGTCAGTCACGGGTCCGACCCTAGACGGCGACCCGGACATGTTCACGGGGAAACCCCCCGTGTTCGCCCACAGCAGACTCCGGTCCTGTCCTCCGGACCGACCGCGGGGCTGGTCAGGCCGGGGTCGCTCCTGCTTCCACGGTCGTCCTGATCTGCTCCAGCGTGGTGCGGATGCCCTCGGCCAGCTCTGCGTCGTGGCCCTGCGCTCCGCCGATGACCGGCCCGAGCAGCGACGTGCCGAGAGTGAACTTCGGCAGCACCCGACGGCCGGTGACAGCCGTGCCGGCCGCCGTCGCCTCGAGCTCGTAGACCCAGGTGGCGCCGCTCTCGCGCGTCTTCCACGCCACGGCACGACCGGGCTCCCAACGCACGACCTTCGAGGTGGTCGGCCAGACGACGGCCTTGCGGCGGTTGATGCCGATGATGTTGGCTCCGACGCCAGGCTTGCCGATGACGAACGCCTTGCGCAGCTCCGGGCTGAACTCGGGCATCCGGCGCAGGTCGGAGAGGACTCGCCACACCTCCTCAGGACTCGCCTTGATGTCCACGGTCGTCGAGATCGGTGTGGGTGCGGTCATGCGGGTGCTGCCTCCTGCTGCGTCGGTGGGTCGGAGCGGTCGTCCGGGTCGCTGGCGAGCCAGCCCCGCAGGGCAGCGTAGATGTCGTCGTGGTTGAGCAGGTCGAAGTGGTCGGCCAGCGGGACGTGCAGGGTCTCGGCTCCCGGGAACATCTCCTCGCCACCGCGCCTGCGTCCCAGGGCCGAGGAGTAGGGGACGAGATAGTCACCGATGGTGCTCGAGGTGATCGATCCCGAGGAGCGGGTCAGGGTGGCCGCGACCAGCCGGTAGCGGGCGTTGGGCAGGTTCTGCACGTCCTGGGCGAGGCCGTGACGGAGGTCGAGGATGCCCACCGAGCGGTACTCCAGGATCCGTCCGAGCGGCGCCGACTCCGGCAGTCGACCCAGCGCCGTGACGCCCTTGTCGACCACGCGCTCCAGCGGCGCGCCGAGGTGCGGGGTGCCGAGGCAGACCACGTCGGTGACCAGGTCGGTCCAGGGCTCGTGGCTGTCGGTGCTCACGGCGCAGGCGGCTCGCATGATCAGGCCACCCATGGAGTGGCCCACGAGTGCGATGCGGCGTACGTCGACCGGCCAGGACCGCACCAGTCGACCGAGCAGTGCCGCCATCGCGACCCCGTTCTCGGCGATCGGCAGCCCCGTGTTGACGCGCAGGTAGACCGGCGACCAGCCCTCCTCGGCGAGTCGGTCGCCGTAGCTGCTCTTGTCCGGGCTCTCGCGCCGGGCCTCGGTGCGTGGGCGCGCGGCCCGGTTCCAGTAGGCCTCGTTCTCGCTCAGACCGTGGATGAACACCACGAGGTCGTGGCCGGCCCCGGGAAACGCTGCCGCGACCCCGTCACGGTCGAGGACCACGTCGCGTCCGTCGACGCGCACACCCATGTCGAAGACGAAGTTGGAGCCCTCGTCGCGCAGCCGGTCACCGATCAGCCCGTTGACGGCGGCACGGACGAACCGTCCGCGCGGCGTCGCCTCGAGCTCGACGCCCAGTCCGGCACGGCTGGCGGCACGCAGACCGGTCGAGCCGGCCCTGAAGCCCGCCCGGATCCCGCCGTAGACGAGCTTGGAGATGCCGTCGTGCACCCGGTGGCTCACCGTGGGCCCGCCGCCGTTGATCCGGTCGTTGATGCCGTGGACCCGCCCCGCCACCGCTCCGTGCACCTCACGCACGGTGCCGATGATCAGGTCCTCGGCGTAGTCGGCCGCCAGGGCAGCCGCGTCCAGGGTGCTCGCATGGTCCCGTCTCACAGTGCACAAGTGTTCACTGAAAGAACGTGGCGGGTCAACGACCCACGCGGTCAGGCCTGGGTGGTGTTCGTCTCCTCGACGCCCTCGGCAGCGTCGTCGGCCTCGGCCGACGCGCCTTCGACCGGCTCGGTCATCGACTCGATGACGTCGGCCGGGCTGGCGGCGGGAGCCGGCTCCGCGTCGGGGTCGCCGATGCTGCCGTCAGGACGCAGGTTCTTCAGGTCCACGGCGTTGCCGGACTCGTCGGTGACGGTGGCACCCTCGACGATGCTGGCGAGCGCCTTGCCGCGCACGACCTCGGCGACCATCTCGGGGATGTGGTTGTGCTCGACCATGTGCTTCATGAACTCTTCGGGGTTCTGGCCGGACTGCTGCGCACGACGCATCAGGTGCCCGGTGAGCTCGTCCTGCTCGACCCCGATCTCCTCGGCCTTGGCGATCTCGTCGAGGAGGAACTGCGAAGCCATCGCGTCACGGACCCGCTTCTCGAGCTCGGCCTCGAACTCGTCGACGGTCTGCTTCTCGTTGTCGAGGTACTGGTCCATGGTCATGCCGGCGTACGTCAGCTGCTGCTCGATCTCCTGGCGACGCCCGGCGAGCTCCTCGGCGAGCACGCTCTCGGGCAGGGGGATCTCGACGGAGTCGAGCAGCTGCTCCAGCACGGCGTCGCGTGCGGCTGCCGCCTGCTCGAGGCGCTTGCCGCGCTCGAGTCGCGTGGCGACGTCCTCGCGCAGCTCCGCGACGGTGTCGAACTCAGAGGCGGTCTGGGCGAAGTCGTCGTCGAGCTCGGGCAGCTCCTGCTCCTTGACGGCCGAGAGCTTGACGGTCACCTCGACCTCCTCACCGGACAGGTCGCCACCGAGCAGGGACGAGGTGAAGGTCTTCTCCTCGCCGGCGCTCAGGCCGCGCAGGGCCTCGTCGATGCCGTCGAGCATCTCGCCGGAGCCGAGCTTGTAGGAGTAGCCGCTGACCTCGCCGCCCTCGACGGGCTCACCGTCGCGCTTGGCCAAGAGGTCGATGGTCGTGACGTCGCCGTCCTGCGCGGGGCGCTCGACGTCCTTGAGG
This sequence comes from uncultured Actinomycetota bacterium, assembly GCA_963843075.1. Classification (GTDB taxonomy): domain Bacteria; phylum Actinomycetota; class Actinomycetes; order Propionibacteriales; family Nocardioidaceae; genus Marmoricola. The sequence goes on from CAWJJD010000002.1 coordinate 739,065, forward strand.
GTGGCGAACCGCTCGCGCAGCGACTCGACCTGCTCGTCGATGTCGTCCTCGGAGACCGCGACGTCATCGACCTGCACGCTGAGGGCGTCGTAGGACGGCACCTCGATCGTGGGACGCACGTCGACCTCGGCGGTGAACTCGAACAGCGAGTTGTCCTCGAGCTTCGTGACGTCGATCTCGGGCTGGGCCAGCGGCTGGAGGTCGTTCTCCTGGAGGGCCTGCACGTAGAGCTTGGGCAGCGCGTCGTTGATCGCCTCGTCGAGCACGGCACCGCGCCCGACCTGGCGGTCGATGACGGGCGGCGGCACCTTGCCCTTGCGGAAGCCGGGGATGTTGATCTGCTTGGCAATGGCCTGGTACGCCGCGTCGAGGCTCGGCTTGAGCTCCTCGAAGGGCACCTCGACGGTGATCTTGGCCCGGGTCGGGCTCAGCGTCTCGACGGCGCTCTTCACAGGGTTTCTCCTAGGTCTGTCGGTGGTGCGGTTCGGTCGGTGGGATGTGTCGGGGCGACAGGACTCGAACCTGCGGTCTCCTGCTCCCAAAGCAGGCGCGCTAGCCACTACGCTACGCCCCGCCAGAAGGCCCCCATGAGTCTGCCGGGGGCTCCTGAGAGCGGATGACGGGAATCGAACCCGCGTCATCAGTTTGGAAGACTGAGGCTCTACCATTGAGCTACATCCGCGCATGCCCCTCGACGGCGTCCATCAGAGGGCGGGGACCATCGTGCCACAGCGGACCCCGGGTCCACGAACCGGAGTCACGAACCGTTCGAGGCTGCCGAACGTCGGTGCACGACCACGAGCGCCCGGTCGTCGTTGGTCTGCTCCATGGAGTCGATGAGCAGCTTCGCGCCGCCGTCGAAGCCGCGCTGCACCAGCCGTTCCCCCAGCCCCGCGAGCTTGTCCATCCCCAGCGCGATGTCGCGGTCGGCGGTCTCCACGAGACCGTCGGTGAACAGCAGGACCCCGTCGCCGGGGGCCAGACGACCGCTGACGCACTCGAACTCGGCGTCCTCGATGAGCCCGAGTGCAGGGCCGTCGGAGTTCAGGACCGTCCATCGCCCGGACCCTGCGTGCAGCCAGACGGCCGGGGGGTGCCCGGCCTTTCGGAGCTCGAAGTCACCCGTGGGCAGGTCGACGTGCAGGTGGATGGCGGTGGCGAAGCCCTCGCCCCAGTTCTGCCCCATCAGGTAGTTGTTGGCGGCCGGCAGGAACTCCTCGCCGGGCAGCGCCGAGACGATGCCGTTGAAGGCTCCGGACAGGAACAGCGAGCGTGAGCCTGCCTCGACCCCCTTGCCGGAGACGTCGACCACGACGAGGTCGAACTTGTCGTCCACCGAGCGTCTGGCGACGATGAAGTCGCCGGCGAAGGAGGTGCCGCCAGCGGACTTCACGACCGACTCCGCCAGCCAGTCGCGCGGCAGCGGGGGCAGGTTTCCCTGCTTGGAGATCCGGTCGCGAAGGTCCACGAACATCGACTCGCCCAGAGGACCCGAGACCCCCAGACGGCTGCGCCGGAAGGAGGTCGCCATGATCAGCAGCGCGATCGCGAAGGTGATGACGGCACGCCCGATGGCCCGCAGGCTGACGGTCGGCTGGTCCACGAGCAGCACGCAGAAGCACGCGCAGACGAACACGATGAACCACGGCAGCGACTTGGGGCCGAGCCACAGGCTGCCGATGAACATCGGCACCAGCATCACCGTCGAGGGGATGTAGTCGGGGTAGACGATCGCGGCGAGGGTGCACGAGAGCGTGAGCAGCACCAGGAACACCAGGGCCGGCCGGTCGGAGACCGACATCTCCCGCCGCACGCGCAGGGAGAAACCGCGCCAGGGCAGAGCACGGTCAGGCAAGGCGTTCTCCCCCAGTGTCCGAAATGTGGACCATCAGCCTACGGCTCGCGAGCGGAACGTGGGTTGACAACGCGGACACCAGAACAGATTTCGGCCGGACAGCAGGCCCGTGCGGATCCGGCTCCCGCACACCAGGCAGGGCTGGCCGGTGCGGCGGTAGACGTAGACCTCACCACCGTGGTCGTCCGCGCGGGGTGGTCGACCCATCGCCTCGGGGGTGTGCTCCGGGCGGACCGTGTCGATCCTGCCCGTGCGCACGCCCTCCTGCATCAGCTCCACGAGGTCCTCCCAGATCGCGCGGAACTGACCGACGCGCAACGTCTTGCCAGGGCGCAGCGGGTGGATCCGGTGCCGATAGAGGACCTCGGCCCGGTAGACGTTGCCGATCCCGGCCACCACCGCCTGGTCCATCAGCAGGTCACCGATCGGTCGGTGGCTGCGGCTGATCCGCCTCCAGGCCACCTCCGGATCGGCGTCGGGTCGCAGGGGGTCGGGTCCGAGCGTGCCGATCACCGCGTCGTGCTTCTCCCGGCCGATCAGGTCGCACAGGATGGCGCCCCGGAGATCGGCGTACGACGTGTCGTTCTGCAGGCGCAGCCGCACCTGGCCCACCGGCGACCCGGCGGGACCTGACTGGACGTCGAACTTGCCGATCAGCCCGAGGTGCACATGGATGAACCGGTCCCCCGGGAACTCCACGAACAGGTGCTTGCCGGCGGAGTCGGCGCCGAGCACGGTCTCCCCGTCGAGGAGGGCAGCGTCCGCCGCGAACCTGCCCTGGGGGCTGGTCACCCGCACCCGACGTCCTGCGAAAGCGACCTCGAGCTCGTCTGCCAGTCGACGGAGGGTGTGCCCCTCAGGCATCGGGGTGCAGCGCGGAGTCCGGCAGGGGCGGCAGGTCGCCGGTGCTCTCGTAGTCGGAGAGCATCCCGATGCGGCGCACGTGACGGGCCTCGCCGGTGAAGTCGGTCCGCAGGAAGATGCCGATGAACCTGGTCATCTCCGCGAGGGTGTGCATCCGACCGCCGACCGAGACCACGTTGGCGTCGTTGTGCTGACGGGCCAGCGCAGCCGTCTCGTCGCTCCAGGCGAGTGCCGCGCGGACTCCCTTGACCTTGTTGGCCGCGATCGCCTCACCGTTGCCCGAGCCGCCGATGACGACGCCGAGGCTCCCCTCGTCGTCGACGACGGCCTCGGCCGCCCGCAGGCAGAAGACCGGGTAGTCGTCCTCGGGGTCGTGGACGAACGGACCGTGGTCGACCGGCTCGTGGCCCTGCTCGCTCAGCCACCCGACCAGGTGGTCCTTGAGGTCGAGGCCGGCGTGGTCGGATCCCAGGTGGACGCGCATGCGCAGAAGATTAGTCGGGGTCGGCCAACGAGCCGTCAGCGCGTCGACGCCGTCGAGTGCTCGTTCAGGAGCCGAGTCGGGCGAGCTCCTCCTCGACGACGGTCGGGTCGAGCTTGGTGAACACCGGCACCGGCTTGGTGACGGGGGTCCCCGGCTCGATCAGGGTGCGCTCCCAGCGGGCGGCTCCCGAGTAGTCGCCGGTGATGACCGGGTAGCCCGCTCCGCCGTCGAGGTCGTCGACCTCGTGCAGCTCCGGCATCGGCTGGACCTCGCCGGTCCCGCCCAGGACGGCGTGCACGGCGTTGGCCGAGAACGGCAGGAACGGCGAGAGGATCGTGTTCAGGTCGGCCACGCACTGCGCGACGACGTGCAGGATCGTGCCGAGCCGGGCGCGCTGGTCGTCGCCCTTCAGCTTCCAGGGTTCGGTGTCCGAGACGTACTTGTTGACCTCGGCGACCGCGCGCATCGCCTCGCCGATGGCGGCCTTCTGCCGGTGTCGACCGATGAGCTCACCGACGACGCCGAACGCTGCCTGGACGTGGTCGAGCAGGGCCCGGTCCTCGTCGGTCAGCTCTCCGGCAGCCGGGATCTCCCCGAAGCTCTTGGCGATCATGTTGGCCGTGCGGTTGACCAGGTTGCCCCAGCCGGCGACGAGCTCGTCGTTGGTGCGGCGTACGAACTCGCTCCAGGTGAAGTCGGAGTCCTGGTTCTCGGGACCCGCCGCTGCGACGAAGTAGCGGAACGCGTCCGGCTGGTAGCGGCTGAGCAGGTCGCGGACGTAGATCACCACGCGCTGCGAGGAGGAGAACTTCTTGCCCTCCATGGTGAGGAACTCCGAGGAGACGACCTCGGTGGGCAGGTTGAGCTCGGCGTACTCCCCCGGCTTGCCGCCCTTGTCACCCTTCCCCGAGTAGGCCAGCAGCTCGGCGGGCCAGATCTGGCTGTGGAAGGTGATGTTGTCCTTGCCCATGAAGTAGTAGGACAACGACTCCGGGTCGTTCCACCACTCGCGCCAGGCCTCCGGGTCGTCGGTACGACGAGCCCACTCGATGCTCGCGGACAGATAGCCGATCACCGCGTCGAACCACACGTAGAGGCGCTTGGTCGGGTTGTCGCGCCACCCGTCGAGCGGCACCGGGATGCCCCAGTCGATGTCGCGCGTCATCGCCCGCGGACGGATGTCCTCGAGGATGTTCTGGCTGAAGCGGATCACGTTGGGCCGCCACAGGCCGGTGGCCTCGCGCTCGTCGAGCCACACCTTGAGCGCGTCGGCCAGCGCCGGCAGGTCGAGGAAGAAGTGCTGGGTCTCGACGAACTCCGGAACCTCGCCGTTGATCCGCGACCTCGGGTTGATCAGGTCTGCCGGGTCGAGCTGGTTGCCGCAGTTGTCGCACTGGTCGCCGCGCGCGCTCGGGTAGTCGCAGATCGGGCAGGTGCCCTCGATGTAGCGGTCGGGCAGCGTGCGGCCGGTCGACGGGCTGATCGCGCCGAAGGTGGTCTTCTCGATGAAGTAGCCGTTGTCGTAGACGCCGGTGAACAGCTCCTGGACGACCGCGGTGTGGTTGCGGGTCGTCGTGCGGGTGTAGAGGTCGTAGGAGACCCCCAGCGAGACGAGGTCCTCGGCGATCAGCCGGTGGTTCTGGTCGGCGAGCTCCTGCGGGGTCACACCCGCCTCGTCGGCAGCGATCAGGATCGGCGTCCCGTGCTCGTCGGTGCCGGAGACCATCAGCACGTCGTGGCCCGCCATCCGCATGTAGCGGCTGAACACGTCGGAGGGCACGCCGAAACCGGCCACGTGGCCGATGTGGCGCGGGCCGTTGGCGTAGGGCCAGGCGACGGCGGACAGGACTCGACTCATGGCGCGATCCTATGGGGGTTGCGGAGGGCTGGTTGACGGGGTTCAGGGGCGAAGCGTCCTACGCTCGTTGCATGCTGATCGCCGAAGACCTGCTGCTCCTGCTGCTCGACGACGAGTCCGGCAAGCAGAACTTCTCGACCTACCTCGACATCGGCATCGGTGGTGCGCTGCTCGTCGAGCTGGCCCTGGGAGGTCACGTCGAGGTGGTCAAGGGCTCCGGCATCTGGGCTCGCGCCAAGGTGCACACCAAGGTCAACGACGTCCCGGCCGACCCCATCCTCGCCGAGGCGCTCGGGCTGGTCGCCGAGAAGCAACGCACGGCCCAGGACCTGGTGGGTCGGCTGGGCAAGAAGCGGCGTGAGCCCCTGCTCTCCCGGCTCGAGGCCGACGGGATCCTGCGGCGCGAGGAGGACGCGGTCCTGGGCCTCTTCCCTCGACGTCGCTGGCCCGCGGTCGACAGCAGCCACGAGGCCGACGTACGCCGGGTGCTCGGAGACGCACTCGTCCGCGGGGCTCAGCCCGACGAGCGCACCGCGGCACTGATCGCCCTGCTCTCCTCGCTCGACATCTCCCACAAGGTCGTCGACCGGGAGGGTCTGCCCGCGCGGGAGCTGAAGAAGCGGGCGAAGCAGATCGCCGAAGGTGACTGGGCGGCCAAGGCCGTGCGCGACGCCGTCTCCGCTGCTCAGGCGGCCGTCGCCGCCGGAGCCGTCGCTGCCACGACGGCGGCGACGACCAGCAGCTGACTCAGCTGAAGTCGAGGTCCCGGTTGCGGCTGCGCTTGAGCTCGAAGAACTCGGGGTAGGACGCCAGCGTCACGCAGGCGTCCCAGAGCCTGCCCGCGTCCTCGCCACGCGGTGCCTTGGTGATCACCGGTCCGAAGAACGCGACCTCGTTGAAGTGGATGGTGGGCGTGCCGACCTCGTCGCCGACGGCATCCATGCCCTCGTGGTGGGACCTGGCCACCGCCTCGTCGAGGAAGGAGTCGTCCATCGAGTCCGCGAGAGAGACGTCGAGCCCGGTCTCCTCGAGCGCCTCGAGGACCATCGCCCGGTCGCTGTCGCGCTTCTCGAGGTGGATCCGGTTGCCCATCGCCGTGTAGAGCGGCAGCAGGACGTCGTTGCCGTACTTCTCCTCGGCGGCGATCAGCACCCGCACGGGACCCCACGCCGTGGCGAGCATGGCGCGGTAGTCCTCGGAGATGTCCTTGTCCTTGTTGAGGTAGGCGAGGCTCATCACGTGCCAGCGCACCTCGATGTCGCGCACCTTCTCCACCTCGAGGATCCACCGCGAGGTGATCCACGCGAACGGACAACGCGGGTCGAACCAGAAGTCAGCCTGTTCCTTGGTCATAACCACCCAAACCTCGAGGGCGCGAGGATCATTCCCGTTGTCGAGATCAACGATCCCTTTCCGGTTGGGAAGGCGCCCGGCTTGGGTGCAATGATGCCGAACATGCCTGGAACCAACCTGACCCGTGACGAGGCGCAGACCCGCGCCCGGCTGATCGGCGTCGACTCCTACACCGTGGAGCTCGACCTGACGGCCGGCGAATCGACCTTCGCCAGCACGACGACCATCGCCTTCACCTGCACCGAGGCAGGCGCCGAGACGTTCGCGGACCTGGTCGGTGCCACGATCCGCCAGGTCACGCTCAACGGCTCCGCGCTCGATCCGGCCGAGGTCTACGCCGACAACCGGATCAGGCTCAGCGACCTCCAGGAGGACAACGAGCTCGTCGTGAGCGCCGACTGCCCCTACTCGCGCACCGGCGAGGGACTGCACCGGTTCGTCGACCCCGTCGACGACCGCGTCTACACCTACACCCAGTTCGAGGTGCCCGACGCGCGGCGCGTGTTCGCGACCTTCGAGCAGCCCGACCTCAAGAGCGTCTTCACCTTCCACGTGACGGCCCCCGAGGACTGGGTCGTGGTCTCCAACGCCCCGACGCCCGATCCCCGCCCCCTCGGTGAGGGCAAGGCGGTCTGGGAGTTCCCGACGACCGAGCGCATGTCGACCTACATCACCGCGGTGATCGCCGGCGAGTACCACGCCGAGTTCGCGACCTACGCGGGCAAGTTCGGCGAGATCCCGTTGGGTCACTACTGCCGCCAGTCGCTCGTGGACCACATGGACACCGACGAGCTGGTGAAGCTGACCAGCCAGGGCTTCGACTTCTTCGAGGAGGCCTTCGACTTCCCCTACCCGTTCCACAAGTACGACCAGCTCTACGTGCCGGAATACAACATGGGCGCGATGGAGAACGCCGGCGCCGTGACGCTGCGCGACGAATACCTCCCGCGCAGCCGCCAGGACGCCTCGTTCTACGAGTTCCGGTGCTCGGTGATCCTGCACGAGATGGCGCACATGTGGTTCGGCGACCTCGTCACGATGAAGTGGTGGGACGACCTCTGGCTCAACGAGTCGTTCGCCGAGTGGGCCTGCTACCACGCCGCGGTCGAGGCCACGGAGTTCGACGAGTCGTGGACCGGCTTCACCAACGCGCGCAAGAACTGGGCGCTGCGCCAGGACCAGCTCCCGAGCACGCACCCGATCGCCGCGGACAACTACGACCTCCAGGCGGTGGAGGTCAACTTCGACGGCATCACCTACGCCAAGGGCGCCTCCGTCCTCAAGCAGCTCGTCGCGTGGGTCGGGCTCGACAACTTCCTGGTGGGACTGCGCGGCTACTTCAAGAGGCACGCGTTCGGCAACTCCGAGTTCAGCGACCTGCTCAGCGCGCTCGAGGAGTCCTCGGGACGTGAGCTGGACTCGTGGGCCAAGGAGTGGCTGCAGACGAGCGGCGTGAACACCCTGTCCCCGCGGTTCGAGGTCGACGCCGAGGGCAGCTACTCCTCCTTCTCGGTGGAGCAGAGCGCCACGGTCGAGCACTCGACGCTGCGCCGGCACCGCATCGGCATCGGCCTCTACGACGAGATCGACGGCCACCTGGTCCGTCGTACGCACGTGGAGGTCGACGTCGAGGGTGAGAGCACCGCGATCGAGGAGCTGGTCGGTGCCCGCCAGCCCGATCTGCTGCTGCTCAACGACGGCGACCTGACCTACGCCAAGATCCGCCTCGACGAGCGGTCGCTCCAGACGCTGGTCAGCGGGCTCTCGCGCCTCGACGACTCGCTCGCCCGTGCGCTGTGCTGGGGCGCCGCCTGGGACATGACCCGGGACGCGGACATGCGCGCCACCGACTTCGTCGCGCTCGTGCTCGGCAACATCGCGGTCGAGACCGACGCCTTCGGCTCCTCCCGGATCCCGGGGTACGCCGCGCAGGCCGCGAACAACTTCTCCGCACCGGCCAACCGGGCCGAGCTGCGCGAGACGTGGGAGCAGGGCGTACGCCGGCTGCTCGACGAGGCCGAGTCGGGCAGCGACCACCAGCTCACCTTCGCCCGGTCGTTCGCGTCGGCGGCACACACCGATGCCGCGCTGGACGACCTCGAGCACCTGCTCGACGGGTCGCTCGTCATCGACGGTCTCGCCATCGACACCGACCTGCGCTGGACGCTCCTGGGCGGGTTGGCCCGTGCGGGCCGGGCCGACGAGGCACGCATCGAGGAGGAGCTGCGGCGCGACAACACGATCTCCGGTCGCGAGCGCGCTGCTGCCGCCCGGACGGCACGACCGACGGTCGAGGCGAAGGAAGAGGCCTGGGAGATCGCCGTCGTCCGCGACGACGTCGCCAACGAGACCCAGCGCAGCGTGGTGCTGGCCTTCATGCAGCACGGGCAGGAGGAGCTGCTCCAGCCCTACGTCGAGAAGTACCTCGCCGTGGCCGAGACCCTGTGGGAGGAGAAGGGCACGCAGCGCGCGTCGACCGCGCTCGAGTTCCTCTTCCCCCGTCCGCTCGCCTCGCGCGAGCTGCTCGAACGGGTCGGGACCTGGCTGCAGGACTCGCCGGCCAACCCCGCTGCGAAGCGCTACGTGCACGAGGGTGCCGCCGACGTGGAGCGCTACCTGGCCGGCCAGGCGAGGGACGCCGGGGACCGCTGAGGTTGTGGGGGGCGGCTGGCGGCTCACAGTTTCACAGCGGCCGCTGTGAAACTGACGCCATCTGAGTAAAACTTCACTCGGTTCGTGACTGTTTCACAGCGGGCGCTGTGAAACCGACGCCCAGCTACCCGTGCAGCGTCGCCGGCTTCCGGGCTGCCTCGGCGAGCTGACCGACGCCGTGCTTGATGCCGCCGACGAGGTCACCACCCGAGAAGGCGGACTCCATGCCGGCCACGGCGAGGCGGACGGAGTCGTCGCTGAGCGAGCGGCGTACGACGGAGCCCGTGATCACCTCGAGGACCCGCGACGAGGGGTCGACCAGGATCAGCACGCTCCGGGCGGGCGAGGACAGGGAGGCGTGCAGCCGCCGCGCGTAGGCGTGCGGGTCGCCGTCCGTCGGGCCGACGAACACGGAGAACTCGAAGCGGCACGCCGTCTCCGCCGCGCGGATCGCGCGGTCGATCTCGGCCTCCTGCGCGCTGGAGAAGTCACCAACGGCCACTGGTGCCTCCCGCGTCCTTCGAGCTCTGCTCGATCTGCTCGGGGGTGACCGTGTCGGCCGCCTTCACGCCCTTGGCCGGGCCACCGAACCACTCCGTGTCGCCTCGCCAGGACTGCCCCGGCTCGTAGCCGTGGTCGCGACCCAGGGAGGGCAGCACCACCAGCAACGAGATCACCGCGGCCGCACCCAGCGGCAGGATCAGGAGGACGAGCAGGAATCCGAGTGGTGAGACGTCCGGGGCCTGTTCCCAGGCCTCGGGCGTGTCGGCGACGGCCGGAGCGACCAGCGCGCCGAGCACGAACCACACCGCCCCGGCGAGCAGGAGCAGCGGGCGCAGGAGGCGGCGGACCGAGTCGTGAGTGAACACACACCGAAGGATAGCGATTCCCGGCTTGGTCAGCCTCGCCACTCCTCGTAGCCTCCCTCACATGCTTGCGTTGACCTCCGTCCACTCCGTGCTCCCGCACGCCCTGTTCGACATGCCTGCGACCTGCCAGGACAGCGACAGCTGGACGTGCGCGGCCGTCTACCAGTGGACCGGCAACGAGACGCTGGCCCACGGGGCGACGTGGCTGATCGGCAAGCCGCTCGCGATCCTGGTCATCGTCCTGGGCGCGATCGTGGTGCGCTGGCTCGCCTCGAAGGCCATCGACCGCGTCGTACGACGTGCCGAGACCTCGCCCGTGCACGGCGGGAGGCAGGGCTTCAACCGCCGCGGCCAGCGGGCGAAGAGTCTCGGGTCGCTGCTCAAGAGCATCACCACGACCGTGGTCTTCGGGATCGCCTTCGTGATGGCGCTCTCCGAGCTCGGCCTCAACGTCGCTCCGATCCTGGCCAGCGCCGGGGTGCTCGGACTGGCGATCGGCTTCGGCGCCCAGAACCTGGTCAAGGACTTCCTCTCCGGCGTGATGATGATGGTCGAGGACCAGTACGGCGTGGGCGACGTCGTCAACCTCGGCGAGGCGTCCGGCACCGTGGAGAACGTCGGCCTCCGGGTGACCCGGCTGCGCGACGTCGACGGCACCGTCTGGTACGTCCGCAACGGGGAGATCCTCCGAGTAGGCAACCAGAGCCAGAACTGGGCGCGCACCGTCCTCGACGTCAGTGTCGGCTACCGCGAGGACCTGGTGCGCGTACGCCGGGTCCTGGCCGAGGTCGCCCACGACCTGTGGGAGGACGAGGACTACAAGAACGTCATCATCGAGGAGCCCGAGGTCTGGGGCGTCCAGGACCTCGCCGCCGACGCCGTGCTGATGCGCGTCACCCTCAAGACCGCCCCCATGGAGCAGTGGCAGGTGGCCCGCGAGATGCGGGCCCGCATCAAGGGTCGCTTCGACCACGAGGGGATCGAGATCCCCTTCCCGCAGCGCGTGGTCTGGCACCGCGACGCACCCGGGGAGCCCGAGGGCGCAGCCGCTGAGTAGAAGTACTCAGTGCGAATGAGTCCCGCGCCTCGCGCGGCCGAGGGCTCCGCAGCGCGACCATCAGGACATGAGCAGACTCGTCGACCCCACGCTGTGCCCTGACTGTCGCGCCACCCTCGACCCGGCAGCCACCTGCCCGGCCTGCGGACTTCGGCTCACCGGCTCGCTGGCAGCGGACCTCTGGCGCGTGATGGTCGACGCGGACGCGATCGTCGAGCAGCTGCGTGCCCTCTCGGGCCCCTCACCGGCACCGGCTGTCGGCCCGGCAGTCGCCCCATCGGGTGCCGCGCCCGCCGCGTCGTCACTGCCGGCGTTCCCTCGGACCACCCCGGCACCGCGTCGTCCCCGGCGGCTGCCGTCCGCCTCGGTCCCCGTGGTCCTGCTGTCGCTGGGCGCACTGTGTCTCCTGGTGGCAGCCGTGGTCTTCGTGGCGGTGACCTGGAGCCTTCTCGGGCTCACCGGTCGCACCCTGGTGCTCCTCGGGTTCACCACCCTGCTCTCGATCGTCGCCGTCCTGCTGACCCGCAGGGAGCTCCGCGGCGCTGCGGAGACCTTCTGGCTCGTCGTCGCGGGCATGCTGACCGTCGACCTGCTGGGCGCCCAGTCGGCGGGCCTCGCCGGTCTCGACGCGCTGGACTGGCGCGGCACCGGCGCCCTGGTCGGCGGCGCCCTGCTGGCGATGGGTGTCGGCGTGGGCCTGTGGGCACGCACGCAGGCACTCGGACGGTTGTACGGCGCCGAGGCGGTCGCCGCGACCGGTGCTCTCGTGGTCTGCTCGACGAACGTCTGGTTCGCCGGGAACCCCGCCGTCGCCGGCACGATCGCGGTCCCGGCCCTGGCGGGCCTGTTCGCCCTGCTGCGCAGCCGCATCCCCGTCGCGGCGTACGGCATCGGTGGCCTGGCGGTGGCCTCGTGGTTCGCCCTGCTCTTCGTCGGCTGGGACCGTGCGCTCGAGCCGGTCGGCTTCGGTGCGTGGTGGGCCGACGTCCGTGGCTGGCCGCTCCTGGCCGCAGCGCTCTTCGCAGCGGCCGTGGTCCACCTTCCCAGGTCCCCCGCGCCGGCACGGCCGGTGGCAGCAGGACTCTCCCTGCTCGCGCTGGCGCTGCTCGCGAACGCCCCCCAGACCATCGGGGTCGAGACCCGCGACCAGGTCATCCGGTGTGCCTTGCTCCTGGCTCTCGGAATCCTCGCCGCGGTAGCCCCTCGTGCCTGGGCCCTGGGTGCAGCAGCACTGGCGGGCCTCGGCGTGCTCGGGCTAGGCCTCGTGCTCACGTTCGGTCCGTGGGACGTCCTGAGCCGACTGGAGCCCGATGGCACCGCGTCGCTGGACAGCCGGCTCGTCGTCTCCGTCGACATCGCCGCTGCGTGGACCGCCGGCCTGGTCGCTCTGGCGATCGCGGCGACGCTGGTCCTGCTCCTGCGCCGGGTGCCCCAGAGGCACCGCGCTGTCGCATCCCGGTGTGTCGGCGCGGTGGCCCCTGCCGTGGTCGCCCTCGGCGGGCTCACGCTGGTGCTCGACCTCGAGCCCCCGCTGTGGGGCGGTGTCCTGGCCGCTGCCGCGGCCACTGCCATCGCCGCTGGTGCCGCCTGGGCTGTCCGCGAGGAGGCACTGGCGGGCTGGGCGGGCAGCGCGACGACGGCCTACCTCGCCGGGGTCACGCTCTACGCCGCCACGGCCAACGACCTGCTGGTCGCCCTGGTGACCACCGCCGTCTTCGCTGCCCTCGCCACAGTCTTCGCGCTGCGCGAACGGGCGGGCAGCGAACTCTCCTCGGCTCTCGCCGCTTCGCTGGCGGCGCTGGCCGGCGCCTGGGCCGTCACCTCCTGGGGAGTCAAGCTCGGCGCGGACGTGGACGGCCGCGTGGTCGCGGTCGCTGTGTACGCCGGCATCGTGGCCCTGCTCGCAGCGCCCGTCACGCGGCGGGCCGTCCCGCGCGTCACCCTCGAGGCGACCGCCCTCGTGGTCGCCATGCTGGCCACCGCAGCCGCCACGGACGAGAGCACCATGGCGATGGCCCTGACCATCGTGGGCAGCGCGATCTGCCTGGTCTCCGTGGCCAACCGTGACCGGGCGCTGCTCGGCTGGGCCGGCGCCGTCGTGCTCGGTGCCGCGACGGTCGTGCGCGTGGCCATCGACGTCCAGGCTCCGGAGCTCTACACCCTCCCGGCTGCGGCGGTGCTCCTCGCGGCGGGTGCTTGGAGGTTGCACCAGGACCGCGGCTCGAACAGCTTCGCGGTCCTGGGCAGTGGCCTGACCCTGGCGCTGCTGCCGAGCCTCCTGCTCACGCTGGACGAGCCCGTGTCCCTGCGCGGCGCCCTGATCGCGGCTGGCGGAGTGCTCGTGCTGGGCGTGGGGGTCCGGGAGCGTCTCGCCGCTCCGTTCGTCCTCGGAGCCGCGACCACGGCGATCCTCGCCCTGCGCCATCTCCAGCCCTATGCCGACGCGGTGCCGCGCTGGATCTCCCTCGGCGGAGTGGGCCTGGCACTGCTGGTCGTCGGGGTGACCTGGGAGGCGCGCCGTCGCAACCTGGACACTGCCGGGCGCTACCTGGCCGCGCTGCGCTGAGCCCCGGTCTGCACAATGGCTTCATGTCCACCCCGGAGAGCGCGACCTTCTACGACGAGATCGGCGGAAGCCCGGCGATCCGTGCCATCGTCAAGCGCTTCTACGAGGGCGTCGCGACCGACGAGGTCCTGCGCCCGCTCTACCCCGAGGCTGACCTGACCGCAGCCGAGGAGCGCTTCGCGATGTTCCTCGAGCAGTACTGGGGCGGTCCGACGACCTACTCCGACCAACGGGGGCACCCACGCCTGCGGATGCGGCACGCACCCTTCGCTGTCACGCCGACCGCGCGGGACCACTGGCTGCACCACTTCCGTGCCGGGCTGGACGAGGCCGATCTGACCCCGGAGCAACGCGCCCAGTTCTGGGACTACGTCACGCACGCCGCCCAGTTCATGATCAACACCATGGAAGACCTCGAGGAACGCCCCAGCGGCTGAGGCTAGGCAAGCTCCTGCAGGAGGCGCTCACGCTGCGCGGGTGCCATGTCGGTGGGGCGCTGGGTCTCCTTGTCGAAGGTGACCATCACGACCGAGGCGCGGGCCACGACCCGCTCGCCGTCGAGCACCTCGGCCTGGATCGTGAACGACCTGGTCCCGACGCGACCGATCCACGAGCGCACGGCGTACGGCTCCGGGCGGTGCGGGACCGGCTCGAGGAAGTCGACGTCCGTGCGCGCGATGACGTGGTGGGTCCAGGCCTCGCCGCGCGTGTGCAGGTTCATGATGAACTGGATGCGCGCCTCCTGGAAGTACTCGAAGAAGGCGACGTCACGCACGAGACCGTGCTCGTCGACATCGGCGCGGCGAACCGTGAGCGGGTAGACGTCACCGCGGGGCCGGGCATCGACCGCCATCGGTCGCCAGACGTGGTCCGGCGCCACCTGCGACTCGAGCAGATCCCGCTCGAGGGCCGTCGGGCGGGCGGCGAGCAGGGTCGAGACCCGCGCATGGACGACCCGCTGACCGTCCGGCGTCCTGGGAGCGTCATAGATCTCGTGGGCCAGGCCGAGTCCCTCGTCGGTCACCGAGGTCGCCCACGAGTCGACGAGCACCGGCCTCCGGCGGAACACCAGCGGTGCGACGAACTCGACCTGGTGGCGCGAGACCGCAGCCCGGCCCGTGGGGCTCCCCGGGAAGAGGCGCTCGCGGGCCTCGGCCACGTAGTCGAGGTAGGTCACGTTGTTCACGTGTCCGAGCAGATCCATGTCTGCCCAGCGCATGGGGCACTGATAGGTGTGCGGCACGCGCAGATCGTCCCAGAAGAGTGGTCCGCGGTCGGGCGGGGCCGCCTCAGTGACCCAGGACGAGGTGGCCGTAGTAGTGGGCGACGCCCTCGTGGCGGCGTACGCGGATGCTGTGGTTCTGGGTGAAGAACGTCGCAAAGGCAGCCACCGTGACGACTGCGGCGATCGCGGCGACGGCGAAGAAGACCGTGAAGAAGGCAGTCAGGTTCGGGAGGTCGAAAGTCATGAGCATTTCCTTTCAGAGGTTTCTACATCTGTAGAATCTACAAGTGTAGATGCCTCTGGACAAGGCAGCCGGTAGTGTCCTGCGTCACTCGGGCACGACCGGCAGGAGGACCATGGGCATCAGCGAGCCACGCTTCACCCCGCGACAGCAGCAGCTGCTCGCGGCCGCCACCCGGGTGGTCGCCCGCAGCGGGCTGCGCGGCCTCACCCACCGTGCCGTCGACGCGGAGGCGGGCCTGCCCGAGGGCAGCTGCTCGGCGGTGATGCGCACCCGGCTGGCCCTGCTGACCCGGCTCACGGCCTACGTCACGGCCCAGTTCGCCCAGGACATCCAGGACCTCACACAGCGGATCGAGGACCACGCCGGGGACGAGGGCTACCCGCTGGAGCAGACGGTGGTGATGCTGCGTTCGTGGCTGCAGGACACCGACCTGCTGATGGTGCGGCTCGAGCTCACCATCGAAGGCTCTCGACAGCCCGCCGTGGCCGAGATCCTGCAGGACCAGTGGGCCCAGCTGGTGCTGATCGTGCAGCACGCGATGGACACCACGGGCAAGCAGCACAGCCCCGTCGGCGCAAAGACCCTGATCGCGGCCATCGACGGCGTGCTCCTCCGGGCGGTGCGCGAGGAGGCTGACGACGGTGCGGGATTCCTGCGTGACAGCCTCGAGCTGCTGATGTCGTCCTTGGTGGGGAAGAGCACAGAGCCAGGACACCAGGACCTGTCCTAGGGTGGCGGTGCCCGGCGGCGCGCGATGCGTCGCTCACCCACACGAGCAGGAGACCACATGCCCGAGGCAGTGATCGTTTCTGCGGCCCGCTCCCCCATCGGCCGCGCCAACAAGGGATCCCTCAAGGACTTCCGGCCCGACGACCTGAGCGCGCTGATCATCAAGGCCGCACTGGACAAGGTCCCCGAGCTGGACCCCACGACGATCAACGACCTCATCCTCGGCTGCGGGCTCCCGGGCGGCGAGGCCGGCAACAACATGGGCCGAGTCGTCGCGACCCTGCTCGGGTACGACGAGATCCCGGGCACCACGATCACCCGTTACTGCTCCTCCTCGGTGCAGACCTCGCGGATGGCGTTCCACGCCATCAAGGCCGGCGAGGGCGACGCCTTCATCTCTGCCGGCGTCGAGACCGTCTCCCGCTTCGCCAAGGGCACCTCGGACCACATTCCCGACACTCGCAACCCGAAGTTCGAGGAAGCGGCCGCCCGCACCGACGACTACGCCCAGGGCGGCCAGGACTGGCACGACCCGCGCGAGGACAGCAAGCTCCCCGACGTCTACATCGCGATGGGCCAGACGGCCGAGAACGTCGCCCGGATGCGCGGCCTCGAGCGCAAGGAGCTCGACGAGTTCGGGGCGCGCAGCCAGAACCTCGCCGAGAAGGCGATCAACGACGGCTTCTGGGCCAACGAGATCACCCCTGTCGCCGCACCGGACGGCACCATGGTCTCCAGCGACGACGGGCCCCGCGCCGGCGTCACCTACGAGGCGCTCTCCGGGCTCAAGCCCGTCTTCCGACCCGACGGCGTGGTCACGGCCGGCAACTGCTGCCCGCTCAACGACGGCGCGGCAGCGGTCATCATCATGTCCGACACCAGGGCCAAGGAGCTCGGCCTGACCCCGCTGGCGCGGATCGTCTCGACCGGCGTCACCGGCCTCTCCCCCGAGATCATGGGACTCGGCCCGGTCGAGGCCACCAAGCAGGCACTCAAGCACGCCGACATGACGATCGACGACATCGACCTGGTCGAGATCAACGAGGCGTTCGCCGCACAGGTGGTGCCGTCCTACCAGGACCTCGGCATCGACATCGACCGGCTCAACATCAACGGCGGTTCGATCGCCGTGGGCCACCCGTTCGGAATGACCGGGGCCCGGCTGCAGAACACGATGCTCAACTCGCTGAAGTGGCACGACAAGTCCACCGGCCTGATCACCATGTGCGTCGGCGGCGGCCAGGGCATGGCGATGATCCTGGAGCGCCTGTCCTGACCACTCCCTGAGTACGCCGAGAGGGCGCATCCGGCACTCCGGATGCGCCCTCGTCAGGTCTTGGTCGAGATCAGGCCTGGTCGCGCACGGCCTCGACGGCGAGGTGGATGTTCACCTTGTCGCCGATGAGGACCTTGCCGCCGTCCAGCGGGATGTTGAAGTCGACGCCCCAGTCCTTGCGACTGATCACTGCGGTGGCCTCGAAGCCCAGGCGGGCGTTGCCCCACGGGTCCTGGCCGGCGCCGAGGAACTCGACGTCGAGCTCGACGGGCTTGGTGATCCCCTTGATGGTCAGCTCGCCGGTCGCGGTGGTGCCGTCGAAGGAGGTGGTGGTGAAGGTCATCTGGCCCGAGTTCTCGACATCGAAGAAGTCGGCGGAGCGCAGGTGGCCGTCGCGCTGCTCGTCACGAGTGTCGATGGAGTTCAGGTCGATGGTGGCGGTCGCGCGGGCGGACTCGACCGAGTCGCCGGTGGTCAGCGAGCCCTCGAACTTGGTGAACTGGCCGCGGACCTTGCTCATCAGGTGACGGACGGTGAATCCGACCTCGGAGTGGCTCGCGTCGATGGTCCAGGAACCGGGGGTGACCTCGGTGCCGAAGGTGGCGTCAGCTGTGGTGGTCATGCAACATCAGTCCTCACGTAGTGGGACGGTGCGTGTCTCGCACCGGCATTAGTACAACCTTCAACTAACGCCTCGGCGACAATATTCCCGCGGCTCGGAAAAATCTGGACAGACGGTCCTACACTCCCGCCATGGCATCTCGGAGCGAGGTTCGCTGGCTCACCGGCGATCAGCAGAAGGCGTGGCGCGCCTACATCATGGGCACCGAGCTCTTGCAGCATCAGCTCGACCGGGAGCTCCGCGAGGAGCACGACATCTCCTTCAGCGAGTACGAGATCCTGGTCCGGCTCTCCGAGTCGGAGGGCGGCCGGATGCGGATGGCGATCCTCGCCGATGCCATGTCTCACTCCCGCAGCCGGGTGACCCACACGATCGCCCGGATGGAGAGAGCAGATCTCGTCCTGCGCGAGGCCTCCCGGGCCGACGGGCGCGGTGTGGAGGCGGTGATGACCGACGAGGGGCGACGGGTCCTGGCCGAGGCGGCGCCCACGCACGTGCGCGGAGTGCGCGAGCACCTGGTCGACCTGGCCTCCAAGGAGGACTTCGCCGCGCTCGGGCGCATCTTCGACGAGGTCAGCGAGCGTCTGCTCACCGACAAGCCCGAAGAGGCCGACATCCGCTGAGGGATGGCGGCCGCCGATGGCCGTCAGTCGCGGGTCAGGCGGCGGTGCGTGACGCGGTGCGGGCGAGCCGCCTCGGCACCGAGACGCTGGATCTTGTTCTCCTCGTAGGAGGCGAAGTTGCCCTCGAACCAGAACCACTTGGCGTCGTCCTCGTCGTCGCCCTCCCAGGCGAGGATGTGGGTCGCGACGCGGTCGAGGAACCAACGGTCGTGGGAGGTGACCACGGCACAGCCCGGGTAGTCCAGCAGCGCGTCCTCCAGCGAGGACAGGGTCTCGACGTCGAGGTCGTTGGTCGGCTCGTCCAGCAGCAGCATGTTGCCGCCCATCTTCAGGGTCAGCGCCAGGTTGAGGCGGTTGCGCTCACCACCGGAGAGCACCCCGGCCTTCTTCTGCTGGTCGGGGCCCTTGAAGCCGAAGGAGGCGACGTAGGCCCTCGAGTTCATCTCGAAGTTGGCGACCTTGATGAAGTCGAGTCCGTCGGAGACGACCTCCCACACGTTCTTGGTCGGGTCCAGACCGCCGCGGCTCTGGTCGACGTAGGAGATCTTGACCGTCTGACCGACCTTGAGCTCGCCGCCGTCCGGCTTCTCCTCACCGGTGATCATCCGGAACAGCGTGGTCTTGCCGACACCGTTGGGGCCGATCACGCCGACGATGCCCGCCCGGGGCAGCGTGAAGGAGAGGTCGCGGATCAGGGTGCGCCCGTCGAACCCCTTCTCGAGGTCGTGGGCCTCCAGGACGATGTCGCCGAGCCGCGGTCCGGCCGGGATGTTGATCTCGGAGGTGTCGATCTTGCGCATCCGGTCGGCCTCGGCCGCCATCTCCTCGTAGCGGGCCAGACGCGACCGGCTCTTGGTCTGGCGAGCCTTGGCGTTGGACCGGACCCACTCGAGCTCGCGCTCGAGCATCTTGGCGCGCTTGGCGTCCTTCTGGCCCTCGATCTTGAGGCGGTCCTTCTTGGTCTCGAGGTAGGTCGAGTAGTTGCCCTCGTAGGGGTGTGCCTTGCCCCGGTCGAGCTCGAGGATCCAGCTGGCGACGTTGTCGAGGAAGTAACGGTCGTGGGTGACGGCCAGGACGGCGCCTGGGTAGGAGGCGAGGTGACCCTCGAGCCACTGCACCGACTCGGCGTCGAGGTGGTTGGTGGGCTCGTCGAGGAGCAGGAGGCTCGGCTGCTGGAGGAGCAGCTTGCACAGCGCCACCCGACGACGCTCTCCACCGGAGAGGTTGTCGACGAGGGCCTCGGGCGGCGGGCACCGGAGCGCGTCCATCGCCTGGTCGAGACGGCTGTCGAGGTCCCACGCGTTGGAGTGGTCGAGGTCGGTCTGGAGGTCGCCCATCTCGGCCAGCAGCGTGTCGTAGTCCGCGTCGGGGTCGGCCAGCTCCTCGGAGATCGCGTTGTAGCGGTCGAGCTTGCCCTTGATCTCGCCGACGGCCTCCTCGACGTTCTCGAGCACCGTCTTGCCCTCGCTCAACGGCGGCTCCTGCTGGAGCATGCCGACGGTGGCGTCGGGGTCGATGATCGCGTCGCCGTTGTTGGCCTTCTCCAGGCCGGCCATGATCTTGAGCAGGGTGGACTTGCCGGTGCCGTTGGGCCCGACGACACCGATCTTGGCGCCGTGGAGGAACGACAGCGTCACGTTGTCGAGGACGACCTTGTCGCCGTGGGCCTTGCGGACATTGCGGAGCGTGAAGACGTATTCAGCCATGGTTCGGCCAGCCTAAGGGTGGGACCCCTCCTGACCGAATCGGGTCAGGCGGCGGTGGAACCCGCCGCTGTGTCCGTGGTCGACGCTGCCGGCTGGACCGGGTCGCCTGCTGCGTCGAGCTGTGGACCGTCGGGCTCGTAGGCGTGCACCATCTCGCGCACCTCCTCGTTCTCGCGCGGGTCGCGGACGGCTTTCGCGGTCTTGAGGAAGCTGCTGGTCCCCTTGGTGAGGTCGTGGCCGACGAACGTCGCGTCGATGATCCAGGTCACCGAGCTGCTGTGGTCCTCGCGCTCCCAGACGTCCACGCGGACCCGTCCGTGCACCACGACCGCGTCGCCACGCTTGATGCTGTCGTGGACGTTCTTGCCGAGCGCCCGCCAGCAGTTGACCGTGAACCACGACGTCTGGCCGTCGACCCAGCTGCCGTTGCGGTTGTAGCGGGGCGTCGACCCCACTCGGAACGAGGCGCACTGGGTCTCCCCCACGGTGCGGATGTCCACGTCTCCCCCGACCCAGCCCTGCAGCGTCACGTATGACTCGTTCATTGCCATGCCTCCTGATCAGCTCGTGTGGAGGCAAGTCCAGCGGCACTCGGCGTACGACGGAACGGCCGGCGGCCGGGCTGTGGACGAGCGGGCGTGCAGGCGGGGCTGTGGACGTGAACCGGTCAACCGCGCGCGGTGCGCAGGCCTTCCCAGGTCGTGCGGTAGGCCGCCAGCTCGGCCGCCACCGGCTCGACCACGAGCTCCTCGCAGACCTCGGCCACCGCCTCGCGGAGCCGTCTGTCCGCCTTGCGGGCGCGCGACCGTGCGCCGACCGAGATCAACACCCGGGAGAGCAGGGCCAGCCCCACGCCGGCGACCACGCCCAGGACCAGCATCAACGTCGGGACCGGGAAACCGCGATAGTCCGGGGTGCCCGGCGTCGGCAGCTGCAGGTAGGACATCGCGGCCAGCGCCCCCAGCCACACGGCGCCGACGAGCGCCGTGAGCAGCAGCACCCACTGGAGCACCCGCACGGCACGGCACCAGGCAGGCGTGTCGTTCACCCCGAGCTCCGTGGTCGTGACCGCCCGGTCGAGCCGGTCCTCGAGGTCGGCGAACCGCGACGTGGACGCGTGCCGCACCGAGCGGACCCACGGCTGCGCGAGACCGTTCGACACGTCGTCGCACAGGCTGCGCACCGTCGTCTCCACCCGGGCCTTCTGCACGTAGTCGGCGACCGGCATGGACGACCGGGCGGCGGCGATCACGTCCCTGCCACTGGTCCCGCGGCCGAGGTGGAGTCGCCGCAGCGGGTCGGGACGGAGCCGGGAGACCCAGGCGGTCAACGGCCAGCCGGTGGCCTGGCGCGCACGCAGGGTGCTGGCCCGCTGCACGGCCTCCACCACGATCGGCACCCCGGCCGAGTCGGCGAGCGCGTCCACCAGCTCGCGGCGGTCCTTGCCCCCCAGGTCGCGGGGCTCTGCGTCGCCGCTCTGCTCGGAGAGTCGCGCGGCCGCATCAGCGATGTCACCGGCCAGCCTGGTGCGTCTGGCCGCCTTGTCGGCGACCCGCTTGCCGATGACGCGGCGCAGCTCGTCGATCCCCTCTCCCGTGCGGGCCGAGGTGGCGAGCACCGGCACCTCGGCGAGGCCGTCGGCCGCCAGGAGCCGTCGTACGTCGCCGAGCATCTGCCCCCGCGCGTCCGGGGCGACCTCGTCGACGTGGTTGAGCACGACCAGCATCACCTCGCGGTGGGTGGCCAAGGGAGCCAGGAAACGCTCGTGGATCGCCGCGTCGGCGTACTTCTGCGGATCGAGCACCCACACCATCAGGTCGGTCAGTCCGATCAGCCGCTCCACCTCGAGGTGGTGGCTGACCTCGGTCGAGTCGTGGTCGGGCAGGTCGAGCAGCACCAGGCCGTCCAGGCCGCCGTCCTGACGCCCGCTGTCGAGCATCGAGCCCCGCTCCACCCGGTGGCGCGGGGGGATCTCGAGCCACTCGAGCAGCCCAGTGGCGGGGTTGTCGCCCCAGATGCAGGCCGTGGCGTAGGACGTGGTCGGACGGCGTACGCCGACAGCGGCCAGGTCGAGCCCGGCCAGCGCGTTGAACGTGGACGACTTGCCCGAACCGGTGGCACCGGCGAGCGCCACGACCGTGTGCTCGGCCGAGAGCCGGAGGCGCGCACCGGCTCGGTCCACCACGACCGACGCCTGCTCGACGAGCGCGTCGTCCAGACGTCCGCGAGCCGCCCCCACCGCCTGCTCGAGCCCGTCGAGCCTGGCGTCGAGCGGGGCGCCGCGACCGAGGATCTTGCGGGCGCCGGCGACCAACCCGTTCACGGGTGCGTCCTCGGGGCCAGGCGCAGGTCGTCGACCTGTCGGGCCAGGGCGCGCAGCTCCTCGGCCGAGTCGGTCGGCAGCTCGAGGGCATCGAGCAGGTCGACGTAGCGGCGGCGCTCCTGGTCCATCAGCACCTGCACCCGCTGGGTGAGGTCCTTGCGGGCGTTCAGCGCCAGGCGGCGGACGGCCTGGTCGCCGAAGACGGCCTCGAGGACCTTCTGCCCGACGACGGCCGAACCACCGGCGATCCCCACCTCGGCTCCCGTGACACCTCCGGTGGAGGCGAACACGACCACCATCAGGGCCACCGACAACCCGTTGACCCCGAAGGCCAGGAACCGGGCGGTGGTGCGCTTGTCTCCACCCTCGGTGCGGACCAGGTCGAGCACGCCCGACTGCCAGTCGCGGACCATCCGCTCGGCGCGGGTGCGGAAGTCGCGCGAGGCGCGGGAGAGGTCGACGCCGGCCTCCTCGAGGACCTGGCTTCCGGCCGCGACGGAACGCCAGGAGGCGTCGACGCGCTCGGCGGCTGCCTCGGCGTGCTCGAGCAGCAGCGTCTGCAGCCCCGACTCGACCGCGACCGTGACCCGTTCGGCCTGCTGGGGCTTGCCCCTGACCGCGTTGGTGATCCGGTCGCGCAGCCAGCTGACCTTGGACTCGAGGCTGCGCAGCAGCTCGCCGGTGCCGACGAACTCCTGCCACCGGGCCAGCACCTCACCGCGGAGCAGGGTGCCGTCGGCGGAGCCTTCGTCGAGGTCGGCCACGGCCTGGTCGTAGGACACGTCCACGTCGCGCTCGAGCCGGACCCGCATGTCTGCCTGGGCCTGGCAGGCGTCGGCGAGGTCGTAGGTGCGGCGCGCGATCGACCGCACGGCTCCGTCCAGGGTCTGGCGCACCACCCCGTTGCGGGCGTCCACATCCGCACCGAGCTCGTGCAGCCAGGCGCGGATGTCCTGGACCGCGGTGCCGGGCAGGAGCCCGGTGTCGTCGAGTGGCGCCTCGGCGACCGTGAACAGCGGGGAGTCCTTGAGCCCGCGCGAGGTGAGCATCCGCGCGAGGTGGCCACTCACCTCCGCCACCGCTGCGGGCGGGGTCCGGTCGAGGACGATCGCGACGGCCGCGCTGCGGTCGGCCGCCTGCTTCAGGAAGCCCCACGGCACCTGGTCGGCATAGCGTGCGGCCGAGGTGACGAACAGCCACAGGTCGGCGGCGGCCAGCAGCTGTGCGGCCAGGCTGCGGTTCTGCTCCACCACCGAGTCGATGTCGGGCGCGTCGAGCAGGGCCAGCCCCTTGGGCATGGCCATCGAGGCGACCAGCTGCAGCGCCCCCGGGTCGGCGGTCGCACGCTTCGTGCGCTCGAGCTCGGGCAGGATCCGCTGCTGGTCGAACCAGTCCGCGTCGTCGGGATGGTGCACGAGGACGGGCGAGCGCGTCGTGGGGCGGAGTACGCCGGTCTCGCTGACCCGCTCCCCCACCAACGAGTTCACCAGGGTCGACTTGCCGGCGCCGGTGGAGCCACCCACGACGGTGAGCAGCGGCGCGTCGATCGTCAGGAGCCGGGGCAGCACGTAGTCCTCGAGCTGGTCCACCATCTCGTCGCGCTGCGCCCGGCTGTGCGCGGCACCGGGGATCTCGAGCGGCAGGCCGGCACGCTGCAGCGTCGTCCGCAGCGCGGTCAGCGTCGTGAGCATCTGGCTCGGACCCGCGCTCCAGCGCGGTCGACCGGGCGGCTCCCCCGACGAGTGCCCGGCGTGCGTCACCGGGGGACTCCGCTTCCCGGGATGTTTCCTGGGATCGAGGGGAGCCCGCTGGCCGCGCCGGCCACCCGCTGGGGCCACATCAACCCGGGTCGCAGGGCGCGCATCCGGTCGACGTGCTCCTGCCCGAGCACGGCGAAGTCGGGCGGCGGCACGCCGCGCAGGAACCGGCTGTGGAGGAAGCCGAGCTCCACCGCCTCGTTCTGGTAGGCGACCATCGTCCGTCGTGCGGCAGGGCCACCGACCTTCTCGGCGTACCTCCGGGCGAAGCGGCGTGCCGGGATGCGGGAGAGCCACGGGATCTCGGCAGGGTCGAGGAAGCCGCGCTGGGCGCAGTCGCCCAGTGCCGTGGTGAGCACCGCTCCCTCCCGACGCCGGGACCAGACCGCGAAGCCGCTCAGCAGCAGGAAGGCCGGGACCATCAAGAAGAAGTAGGTGGCCAGGGCGTTCCTGCCCTCGTCGAGCATCAGGGCGCCGTTCCAGGAGGCGTGGGCGCCGACGGCCACGAGGTAGCCGAGGATCGGCGCGGCGACCCGCACGCCGCGACGGCGCGAGGCCACGGCGATCCCGATGCCGATGCCGGTGAACGCGGTGAAGAACGGGTGGGCGAACGGCCCGAAGACGCAGCGCACGATGAACAGCCCCACCGCGCCGCCGAATCCGCCCGCCTGACCGTCCTGGCCCATGTAGGCGGATGCCAGGTAGAGGATGTTCTCGGTGAACGCGAAGCCGATCCCGACCATCCCTGCATAGACCAGACCGTCGAGCACCCCGTCGAGCTCGTGCCGGCGGTAGATCAGCAGCAGCAGGATGAACAGACCCTTCGCGGCCTCCTCGGTGACGGGTGCGACGACCGTGGAGGTGAAGGCGTCGGTGCTCTGGAAGATCAGGCTGTCGAAGAGCTGGAGCACCAGGGCGGCCGAGGTCGCCACGAACGCGCCCCAGCCGAGGCCGAGCACCAGCAGCGACCGCGGTTCGGGCTCGTAGCGGTCCAGCCACATGTAGACCCAGATGAGGGGGGCCACCGGGATCGAGGCCAGGACAAGGCCGGTCACCAGGGCCCCGGGAGCCCCCGAGAGCAGCAGGACGAGGCCCATCGCGGCAGCCCCGATGAACATCACCACCGAGACCACGATGGTGAAGGCGGCGGAGCTGCGACGTCCCTGCATGCGCGTAGCGTAACGAGACGCCACACGTAGAGTGACACCGTGACCGACGCCACGAGACGGCACAGCGAACCCACGCTGGACGCCGAGGAGAACACCGCACCGGAAGCAGGGCCGGCTTCGCACGAGCCCGTCACCGAGAGCCACGACCCGCCCGTGCCGGAGGCCTACTCGGCCTTCATGCGCACCGGCTGGGGCGAGCGCGAGCTCGACCTCCCGGCGCACCCGGTCACGCCGTGGGCCCAGGCCCGTCGCCAGCGGTTGAGCGAGCAGTTCCCTGGCGAGCGCCTGGTGGTCCCCGCCGGCGGGTTCAAGGTGCGTGCCAACGACACCGACTACCGCTTCCGCGCGGAGACGGCGCACACCTATCTGTGCGGCAACCAGACCAGCGACGCGGTGCTCGTGATCGAGGGCGGCGAGTCCGTGCTCTACGCGCGCCCTCGCAGCTCACGCGACACCGACGAGTTCTTCCGGGACCGCCAGTACGGCGAGCTCTGGGCCGGCCGGCGCCCCTCGCTCAAGGAGATCTCCGACTCGCTCGGCATCGAGACCCGCCACCTCGACGACCTCGGCGACCGCCTCACCGGCACCGCCAAGACCCGGGTCCTCCGCGGCGCGGACCCCCGGGTCGACGCGCGCGTCGCCGGCGACCCGGGCCGCGACGACGACTTCGCCCGCGTCCTCTCCGAGGCCCGCCTGGTCAAGGACGACTGGGAGCTCGGCGAGCTCCAGACGGCCTGCGACATCACCACGCTCGGCTTCGAGGACTGCGTGCGTGAGTGGGACCGGGTCCTGGAGCACGGCGAGCGGTGGCTCGAGGGCACCTTCTTCCGCCGGGCCCGCACGATGGGCAACGACATCGGCTACGACTCGATCGTCGGCGGTGGCAAGCACGCGACCACGCTGCACTGGATCGAGAACTCGGGGTCACTCACGCCCGGCGAGCTGGTGCTGCTCGACATGGGTGCCGAGGCGACCTCGCTCTACACCGCCGACGTGACCCGCACCCTCCCGGTCGACGGGACGTTCACCTCCCTCCAGCGAGACCTCTACTCCCTGGTGCTGGCGGCGCAGCAGGCCGGGATCGACGTCGTACGCCCGGGGGCGGCGTTCCGGGCGCCCCACGAGGCCGCGATGAGCGTGCTCGTCCACGGCCTCGACGACCTCGGGCTGCTGCCGGTGTCGGTCGAGGAGGCGCTCTCTGCCGAGAGCCGGATCTATGCCCGGTGGACGCTGCACGGCACCAGCCACATGCTCGGGCTCGACGTGCACGACTGTGCGGCGGCCGACACCACGATCTACCCCGGCGGCGAGCTGGAGGAGGGCATGGTCCTGACGGTGGAGCCCGGTCTCTACTTCCAGGAGGACGACCTGCTGGTGCCCGAGGAGCTGCGCGGCATCGGGATCCGGATCGAGGACGATGTCGTGGTCACCGCCGACGGCGTACGCAACCTGTCCGCGGCGCTCCCCCGAGAACCGGACGAGGTCGAGGCGTGGATGGCGAGACTTCGGGGCTGAAATAGTTTCGAAACTGACTAGCGCACTTTTCCCCAACTCGCACCAGTTGAAGCATTTGTCAGCTAACCGGACTAGATCGGTGTTTAGCGACGTTCGTCAGCGTCCGTTATGACTCCTACTCTCCTAATATGTCGCAGTCCCCCGCTCACCACTGGATCCGTCCCCTCCGATGGGCCTTCCTCACACTGCTGACGCTCGGCTTCGTCGTCGCCGGGCTGCCCGCCACCTCCGCGTCGGCGGCTGCCGACGGTCTCATCACCGGGACCGTCACCTTCCACGAGACCAACCCCGACCGGACCCTCGAGGTCTACCGGGAAGCCAGCGACGGCACCTTCGTCGAGGACACGTCGCTCCAGACCACGGTTGCCCGCAACGGCAGCTACACCGTGCACGCCCCGTCCGGCGTCCCGGTCAAGCTCCGCGTCAGCTACGGCGAACCGACCTACGGCTACTGGTACGGCGACGTCTTCGGTGCCGACACGGCCACCCCGGTGCAGGCAGCGGCCGGCACGACGGTCTCCGGCATCGATCTCCAGGTCCCGACCCCGGTCAGCTACTCGGGCCGCCTGCTCGACCGCGCAGGGCGCCCCACCTCCGGCACCGTCATCCCGACCTCCAACACCGATGGTGCCAGCGTCCCGCTGGTGCCCTCCCCGATCGTCGTCGGTCCGTCGGGCGACTACCACGTGCTCCTGCCCGCCAAGTCCACCTCCTGGTACGAGAACGGCATCCTGGGCTCTGACGAGACCGGTGACAACTGGGCGTGGCTCGGCGGCGGCAGCGGCTACGAGCCCGACTGGTACCTCAACCCCACACCGGGTCAGGCGTTCACCAACCAGGACATCACCCTCCCGGTCGGCTCGGCCCAGTCGGTGGCGCCGGCCGCTCCCAAGCCGGCAGCGACGACGCCCTTCCGCGCCCTCAAGGCGCCGGTCGTGCGCGGTACGACGCGCAAGGGTGCGGTCCTCCGGTCGACCGCCGGGCGCTACAACTACAAGCCCACCACCCTCCGCTTCCAGTGGCTGCGCAACGGGCACGCCGTCCGCGGCGCCACCTCGTCGGTCTATCGCCTCAAGAAGGCCGACGTCCGCAAGCACATGAGCGTGCGCGTCACAGCGGTGCGCAGCGGCAAGAAGGTCCTCAAGACCTCGGCCCGCACGCACATCGTCCGCGCACGTTGAGCTCGAAAGCCACGCTGTGCGCCACCAGCCGTGACGCTCACCGGACAGCCAGCATCACGGCCACGGCGATGAGCACGAGCAGTGTCATCCCGGTCGTGAGTCCCAGGTAGAGCAGGCTCCCTCTCAACCTGTACGCATCCGCGCGTTCGCCGTCGCCCGCGCGATCGGCTCGCACGGCCCGGACGGTGAGGGAAAGGCGATACCCGACGTAGGCGAGCGCCAGGCCGAGCAGGACGGCTGTGACCCACACGGTGTGATCTCCTCTCGTGCGTCCTGCGCCGGTCGTTCCCGGGATGTGCAGGACGGAAACGTCCAGGCCACCACAAGCGGTCCTGTCACGATCTCGTGCTGCCGCGACCCCGGATGCTGCCTAGACTCCGACGGGTGGCCCTCCCGCAGACCGGCATCTTCGCGCTGGGCACCCTGGCGCACACCTACCTCGAGCTCGACCTGACGGGCTCGGCATCGCCCGCCGACCTGGTGGAGGCCGTGGCAGACCTGAGCGAGCCGCGCACCACGATGGGCGGGGTCAACCTGGTGACCGGGTTCCGTCCCGGGCTCTGGAGCGAGGTGGCGCCCGACCGCACGCCGGCGGACCTGCACGACTTCACTGAACCCGTCGTGGGCACCGAGGACTTCACGATGCCGGCCACGCAACGCGACCTGGTGCTGTGGATCGCCGGCGGCTCCTACGACGTCGTCTTCGACGCGGCCATCGGCATGATCGCGGCCCTGCGCGACCTGGCGGTCGTGGTCGAGGAGATCCCGGGCTGGTCCTATCACCGAGATCTCGACCTGACCGGTTTCATCGACGGCACCGAGAACCCCTCGCTGCTCCTCGCTCCGCAGCAGGTGCTGGTCCCGCCGGGATCGCCGGGCGAGGGCGGGTCGGTGCTCCTGCTGCAGAAGTGGGTTCACGACGCGGCGGCCTGGAGCGAGCTGAGCCAGGAGCGTCAGGAGCAGGTCATCGGTCGCACCAAGCCCGACAGCATCGAGCTCGAGGACCGTCCCGAGGGCTCACACGTGGCTCGGACCGACCAGGACGAGCTCGGCCACATCTTCCGGCGCAACACGCCCTACGGCGGGGTCACCGAGCACGGCACGGTCTTCGTCGGGTTCGCCGCCGAGCAGGAGCCCCTGGCCGACATGCTCGACAGCATGGCCGGCCGGACCGGCGTACGCGACGAGCTGACCAGGTTCTCCAGGCCGCTCACCGGCGCCTACTACTTCGTCCCCGCAGCCGACGACCTGCTTGCGTTCGCCACGCCCGCACGCTGAGACGCCGGGCGCGAGGCGGTCACCGCCAGTCGAAGTACTCCCGGTGCATGTTGTGCGTCCGGACACCCCGCTCGCGCAGACCGGCCTGCAGGTCACGCAGCATGGCCGCTGGACCGCAGAGGAAGACCGAGACGTCGGCGGGCTGCGCGGTCGACTCCGTGATGATCCGGTCTGCGGTCAGCCGACCGTCGACGGCGGAGTCGACGAGGTGGACCCGGACCTCGGCGGAGGTGGACGCGATGGAGGTGAGCTCGGCCGCGAACGGCGCGGGCGTCCCCGTGAACCCGTAGTAGAGATCGACCTGCCCCGGAGGTGGGTGATCCTCGAGAGCGCGCATCCAGCTGAGGAAGGGTGCCACACCCACACCTCCGGCGATCCAGACCTGGTCCTTGGTCCCCTTGGAGTGGTTGAAACGCCCGTGCGGTCCACCGATGACGGCCGGCATACCGGGCTCCAGCAGGTGGTGCAGCGAGGAGGTGTAGTCACCCAGGGCCTTCACGGTCACGCGGACGACACCCTCGGCGGGCGCGCTGGCGATGGTGAACGGATGTCGGTGCCATCCGTCCTTGGCCTCGATGTAGACGAGGGCGAACTGGCCGGGCACGAAGGAGACCGGGCGACCCAGGGGCCGCAGGCTGATCTCGACCAGCCCCTCGCCCGCCGGGGTGATCGTGTCGACCTCGTAGTCGTGCAGCGACAGGAAGAATCTGGCCAGCAGCTCGCGGTAGACATAGAAGGCGAGGCCGATGCCGCCGATCACGACGTAGGACCAACGCAGCAGCGGGGACTTCGGGAAGGGCGAACCGTCGAGCAGGCCGTGGAAGAACGAGGCCGCGACCAGGAGCCCGGTCAGCCGGTGCACCTGGCGCCAACGGTCATAGCCGCCGAAGAGCTTGCGGACCTCGCGGATCCCGGGAGCGTCCTTGAGCAGCTTGATCGACCCGCGCAGCGGCGTGGGGACGACTGACTGCCAGCGCGGCAGGATCGCCCACAGCGCGAGCCCGACCATCCCCCACGCCCCGATCGCGCCGAGCTGGCCACCCCACCGCGAGTGGATCGGGCTGGAAGACAACGGGATGTGGGCCGCCAGCAGGACCAGGCCCGCGATCGCCATCCGGCGATGCCAGATCGCTGCGCGGTCGATGCCGTCGAACCACTCCTCCACCCAGGGCAGGGAGCTGATCAGCACCAGGGCCAGCGACAGGAGCAGGATCGAGACCGCGCCGACGAGCTGTCCGACGTAGGCCCCCGTCGGCTCCCCGGATGGTCGCGCGGCGATCCACAGCGCCACGTAGGCGACCAGCAGACCGACGATCGTGATCGGACCCAGGTTGCGTGGGGAGGCGACCTGGCGAAGTTCCATGGTGTGACGCTAGCCCTCCCGCGGCAGCGCCCTGCCCGGGTGTCTTCTGGGCCAAGCCATGCCGGGTCGGAGGCTCGAGGGGCAGATGACTCTACAATCGGCGCCGAAGGATCGGCGTCACACGACCGCACTGCCGATCCCTCGCCCCTGTAGCTCAGCTGGATAGAGCAAGAGCCTTCTAATCTCTAGGTCGCAGGTTCGACTCCTGCCAGGGGCACCGACAGGCGCCGACAGGTCTCGGCCACGCCCGGGTCCTGCCACCGAGCGACGGCTCGGGGCTGACCGCATCGGGTCCCGAGGGCGAAACAGCCGGCACGACCGGCATGGACTCGGTGGGTCGGAGGCAGAAAGCCTGGGCAGGGCCCAGTTTCGAGGGGCGGGCCCTGCCCAGGCTCGTGCTCAGGTGAAGATGCTCACGCCTCCTGGCCCGACGAGCAGACCCACGACGATGAGCAGAATGCCGAAGAGGACCTGCCCCCGCACGAGGGTGACGATCCCGCTGATGACCAGTACGACGGCGATGATCCACAAAATGAAAGCCATGCGTCCCTCCCTAGAACGTTGTGACCCCTCAGAGGTACCCCACAGCTGGCCGCCCAACCCTCCTCGTCCCCGTGCGGATCACCCGGCTTCGGACCAAGGGGGCTAGACCGGGCAAAGTGCGCACTCGCGTCCGGGTCACCTTTCAGGCGACGATGCGCGCGGAGAGGTTCTCGGGGTCAGGCACCCCCCACGACCCGGGGATCTTCAGCCGCCCGTGGTCGCCCTCCATACGGCCGCGGGCGGCGCTCCGCGACCGGGTCGACCGGCCCTCAGCTCCGCTGCGCCGCCAGCTCCGCGGCCATCTGCTCCATCAGCGCCGTGAGGCCCTTGAACGGGCGCACCATCACCGTGAACTCGGTCAGTCGGCCGCCGGCCCCCCAACGCAGCATGTCGACGCCGTGGACCTCGGAGCCGCCCAGCTGGGCCTCGAACTCGAGGACGGCCGACGCGTCGTCCCACCACTCGTGCCGATAGGTCAGGGTCGGGCCGAGAACGACGAGCGCCGCGCTCAGGTAGGCCGTGGTGATGGCCTTGCCCTGCTGCGGCGTGTGCACCGCCGGCGACCGGAAGACACAGTCCTCCGCGAGCAGGCCGTCGAGCAGGGCGGGGTCACGGGTCTCGGCGATCTCGTGCCACCGGCGCAGGGGTTCGGGTTGCGTGCTCATCCCCTGACCCTAGGACGCGTGTCGGTGCCGGGGCGGGAGTCCTGCTCGTCATACAAAGGAGTCGGCCCTGGAAGGTATGAGCTTCCAGGGCCTTGATCATGCCTCGTCGATCTCCGCGAGGATCCGCGCCTTGACGTCGTCGGGGGCGAAGGACACCTCCACCGCGGTCCGCGCCAGGTCCGCGACGCCGGCCTCGTCGAGGTCGAGCAGGTCGGCGGCGATGGCGTACTCCCGGTTGAGCGTGGTCCCGAACATGGGCGGGTCGTCGCTGTTGATCGTGACCACGACACCGGCCTCCCGGAAGGCACGCAGCGGGTGCTCCTCGAGCGTGGCGACCGCCCGGGTGGCGATGTTGGAGGACGGGCAGACCTCCAGCGGGATCCGGTGCTCGGCGAGGTGCGCCAGCAGCTCGGGGTCCTGCGCCGACGAGGTGCCGTGCCCGATCCGCTCGGCCCCCAGGTGACGCAGCGCGTCCCAGACCGTCTCAGGCCCCGTGGTCTCCCCCGCGTGCGGGAGGCTCCGCAGCCCGGCGGCCCGGGCGGCGTCGAAGTGGGGCTTGAACTGGGGCCGGGGTACGCCGACCTCGGGACCGCCGAGCCCGAAGCCGATCAGCCCGTCAGGAGCGTGGTCGAGCGCATAGCCGATCGTCGCGTCGGCCCCGGGGACTCCGAGCTCGCCGGGGATGTCGTAGATCCAGCGGAGCACGATCCCGAAGTCGCGCTCGGCACTCACGCGGGCGTCCTCGATCGCCTCGGTGTAGGCCTCGATCGGCACGCCCGTGAGCACCGAGGTGTGCGGGGTGCAGGTCAGCTCGGCGTAGCGCACCTGCTGCACCTCGGCCATCTCGCGGGCGATCTCGTAGGTGAGCAGCCGGACGTCCTCGGGAGTCCGGATCAGGTCGACCACGGCGAGGTAGACCTCGATGAAGTGCGCGAAGTCGCGGAACGCGAAGAACTCGGCGAGCGCGCCCGGGTCGGTGGGCACAGTGCCGGGATGGCGGGTCGCCAGCTCGGCGACGATGCGTGGCGACGCCGAGCCGACGTGATGGACGTGCAGCTCGGCCTTGGGCAGTCGGGCGATGAATCCGGTGAGGTCGGACATGGCGCCAGCATGTCGCACCCGCCGGGGGCGACGAAGCAGCGGGTCGAGGTCAATTTCCTGGTCAGCAGCAGCCGTTGCAGCTTGTCGGCGAGCTGGGTCGGGGTGCCACCGGTCAGCGGATCCCCGTCGACCAGCACGGCGGGCGTGCTCGTCACGCCGGCGTCGGCGGCCGCCTGATCGGCCTTCGCGGTGCCGTCCTCGTCGGGGGCATCGATCGACCCGAGCACGTCCTCGTCGTCGATGCCGGCGTCCTTGGCCCAGGCGGCGAAGTCGTGCTCGGTGGACCCCGGGTCCGGCTGCCGGTCGAAGAGCACGTTGTGGAAGGCGAGCGCCTGTTTCGGCGTACCCGCTCCCAGCACGGCCAGCCAGGCCGCCACCGCCTCGCGGGAGTAGGCGACATCGGCGGAGACGAACGGGCGGTATTCCACCTGGACCCGCCCCTGGGCGGCTTCGATCCGCAGGAAGTCACGAGAGGCGATCTCGAACTCGCGGCTCGCCGGGCTGGCGAAGTCCTCGTAGACGACCACTTCGGTGGCGGCACCGGCCTTGCCCACCAGCATCGACTGGTCCCCCGCCCTGACCGACGCAGCCGGCTCCGGCTTCTCGGCCGGTGCCTCGCCGCTGGAGAAGATCACCAGCCCCGCGATCACCGCGGAGATGGCGACCAGGCCACCGATCGCGAGCAGCAGCACGGTGTTGCGCTCCGAGGCCGGCTCCTGGTCGGGAGGCTGCGTGGTGCTGGTGCTCATGCTCACTTCCCGAGGCGCTCCTTGAGCTGACCGGCCAGCTCGGCGACCGAGCCTTTCAGCTGCTTGCCGTCCACCGTCACGGTGGGGGTGCCCTCGACGCCGGCCTCGGCGGCCACCGTGTCGGCGGCATCGACGAACTGCTGGTCGGGCTCGCCCATCGCCTTCAGCACCGAAGCGTCCTTCACCCCTGCCTTCTTGGCCAGGGCGACCAGGTCGTCGATGCCGGGCTTGTCGGTGGCCGACTCGTAGGGCTGGTTCTCGTAGAGCAGGTCGTGGAACTTCAGCGCCTGCGCAGGAGTGCCCTTCTGCAGCACGGCCGCCCAGGCGGTCAGGGCGAGGGTCGAGTAGCTGTCGGGGAGCAGGTGGAAGGGCCGGTACTCGACGTAGGCGTCACCGCGTGCAGCGGCGTCTCGCAGCGTCGTACGGGACGCGGACTCGAATTCCCGGCAGTAGGGGCACAGGAAGTCCTCGTAGATGACCACCTTGGTGGCCTTGGGGTCGGTGCCGACGCCGAGCGCCTGCCCCTCTGCCCGGGCCTCCACCTTCGTCGCCGCCGAGGGACTGCTCCCGCCACCGCCCAGGAGCACACCCGCCGTGATGACCGCCGCGAGAACGGCGAGGACGGCGACCGTGATCACGACGCGTCGGCGACGCTCCTGGCTCGCCTGCTCCTTGCGGACAGCGGCGGCGCGGGCGGTTCGGTTGGTCTCACGCTGCTTCTTCGACATCACGGCCTCTCGGTGCGGAGTAGATCAGGTTGTCCAGGGCGAGCGGCGTCCGAGGCAGCCAGACGACGAGGAGTGAGAGCAGGAGGAGGCCGCTGTCTCGCGCGATCTCCCACGGGTACTTGCCGATCGCGTCGGGATCGGCCCCACCGTCGCCGAAGCAGCCGCAGCTGATGGAGATGCCCCGCACCCACACCGACGCGATCCCGATGATGAACGCGACCTGCAGCAGCGCCGAGAGACCCCCGGCGACGCGGGTCAGCAGGCCGAGCAGCAGGCAGGCTCCGAGGACCACCTCGAGCATGGGAAGCACGTTGCCGACGGCGTCGGCCACGCCGGTGGGGAGGAGCTGGTAGGCACGGACGGCGCTCACGCTGGCTTCTGGTTCGGTGACCTTGAGCAGTCCCGCCCACAGCCACACGCCGCCGACGACGATCCGAGCCAGCAGGCCCACCCATCGCAGCATGACTTCACTCTAGGACCGGCTCGCACACCACTAGTCACCGCATGGGCCGGCCTCCGCGACCCGCGCAGGTAGGCTCCATCCTCGTGACTGAGCGACTTGTGTGGATCGACTGCGAGATGACGGGCCTCGACCTCGAGGCCGATGCCCTGATCGAGGTCGCGGCGCTGGTGACCGACTTCGACCTGAACGTGCTGGGCGACGGCATCGACATCGTGATCAAGCCGCCGAGCGAGGCGCTCGACCAGATGGTGGAGTTCGTGCAGCAGATGCACAAGACCTCCGGCCTCACCGAGGAGCTCGACGACGGGACCACGCTCGAGGACGCACAGGCGCAGGTGCTCGCCTACGTCCGGGAGTTCTGCCCCGAGGGCAGCCGTCCTCCGCTCGCCGGCAACACGGTGGCGACCGACCGGGCGTTCCTGGCACGGGACATGCCGGAGCTGGAGCAGTTCCTGCACTACCGGATCGTCGACGTCTCCTCGATCAAGGAGCTCTCACGGCGCTGGTTCCCGCGCGCCTACTACAACGCGCCGGCCAAGGGCGGCAACCACCGTGCCCTCGCCGACATCCGCGAGAGCATCGAGGAGCTGCGCTACTACCGGGAGGCCGTGTTCGTGCCCTCCCCCGGTCCGGACTCGGCCGCGTCGAAGCGGATCGCCGCCCGCCACCAGGGCTCGTTGACCGGGGCCAAACCCGGTTCGGAGCATCCCTGAGTGACCGGTACACTCTTGCCTCGCAACAACCCGTGGTGGGTATAGCTCAGCTGGTAGAGCGCCGCCTTGTGGTGGCGGATGTCGCGGGTTCAAGTCCCGTTACTCACCCCAAGCAGGAACCGCAGGTCGGGATCTCCCGGCCTGCGGTTTCTTGTGTCCCGGGCCGAGGCTCTGCTCAACGTGGTGGACGGACGTCGCGGGTTCAAGCTCCGGCCTGCGGTTCTTCGGTCCTCTGGCTCAGTCCTCGGTGGTGACGGGCGTCGTCGGGGCTCCGTGCACGCTCGGGATGGTGCCGAGCCGGCCCTTCTGGAAGTCCTCGAAGGCCTCCATCACCTCGGCCTTGGTGTTCATCACGAAGGGTCCGGCCCAGGCGACCGGCTCGCGGATCGGCTGGCCGCCGATGACCAGGACGTCCATGGCCGGCGTACGGCTGTCCTGGGTGCCCGAGGCCCTGACGGTCACGAAGTCACCGCCGCCGAGCACCGCGAGGTTGCCCGCGCGGACGGCGACCTGCTCGTCACCGACCGTGCCCTCACCGGAGAGGACGTAGACGAGGCCGTTGTAGGCGGCGTCCCACGGCAGGTCGAGGCGCGCGCCGGGCTCGACGGTCGCGTGGACCATCGTCATCGGGGTGTACGTCGAACCGGGTCCGTGGGTCTCCCCCACCGAGCCGGCGATCACCCGGACGAGCGCACCGGCGTCCGCCGACGTCGCCAGGCCGACCTGGCGGCTGCGGATGTCCTGGTATCTCGGGGCGTTCCACTTCGCGTCGCGAGGGAGATTGACCCAGAGCTGGACGCCGTGGAACAGGCCACCCTGCTGGACGAGCCACTCCGGCGGGGCCTCGATGTGGAGCAGGCCGCTGCCGGCCGTCATCCACTGGGTGTCGCCGTTGGTGATGGTGCCGCCGCCACCGTGGCTGTCGTGGTGGTCGAAGACGCCGTCGATGATGTAGGTGACCGTCTCGAAACCGCGGTGCGGGTGCCACGGGGTGCCCTTGGGCTCTCCGGGTGCGTAGTCGACCTCACCCATCTGGTCCATGTGCACGAACGGGTCGAGGTCACGCAGGTCGACACCGGCGAACGCGCGGCGTACGGGGAAACCCTCGCCCTCGTAACCCTTCGGCGCCTCGATCAGCTGCTTGACGGGACGGACCGTGTCACCGAGCCCGGGCGTCTTCAATCGGTCCAGGACGGTCAGGTCGTCAACGGTCACAGCGGGCATCGCGCACCTCCGGTGGTTTCGAGTATGCCCTCCCAACACTAGTTGAAGGTTCAATGTTCCCGCCGCGCGGACGGCTCCCCGACCACCTGCTCTCCGCCCCCTCGGCGGTGTGCTCCAGCGCACTCGATCTCGATTTCGTCCGCCCCCCGGTGACTGCTAAGGTTCCAGTCGCTTCAACGCGCTCGCGCCATTAGCTCAATTGGCAGAGCAGCTGACTCTTAATCAGCGGGTTCGGGGTTCGAGTCCCTGATGGCGCACAGAGAAGCAGGTCAGGACCCTCCGGGGTCCTGACCTTTCTGTTCGGGCCCGCGCGCGTGCTCCTGCTGCCACACCACCCGTGGTCGCGCCTACGGGACAGGCGGAACCGGCCCGTGGAGCTCATCGCTCCCGTAGCCCTCCGGGGTCAGGCCAAGGCCCACGATGTCTGACGCCTCGGGTGCGTCGCGCCGGACTCGAAGGCCTGTCCAGAAGAGCAGGACCAGCGGGCCACCGAGAAGCAGCCCGAACACGAGCCACGCATGGCCATCCATGTGTTCGGTGGAGATGTGCCACGCGGTGATCTCGCAGATCATGCATCGAGTATCACGCGGTGGCTCCCGCCCGGCTGTCACTGCCGGCGGTGGTAGAGACCAGTGGAGCCCATCGCCCGCTGGCGCCGCCGGTTCGGGGCCGCCGTCGAGGCGCCTCGGTGACAGATTTGTGAGCGACCGCGGCCCTCTCCCCGGCCGTGACCAAACCTCCGTCATGATGGGGCCGTGAAGACGCGAGCCGGCTGGGAGCTGCGCTGGGGACGCGCGTCCGTGCTGGCCGCCGTGGCCGCGGCGACCGGCGTGGCTGCGCACCTCGGCGCCGGCGGTCTGATGCCGGGGGCCGCGGGCCTGATCGTCATCTTCGCCGTCTGCCTCGCGTGGTCCGCTGCCCTGCTCGGACGCCCCGCCACGACTCGTCGGGTCGTGCTCATGGTGATGGCGGTCCAGACGTTCACGCACGGTGCCCTGACCGCGATGTCGGGTCACCGTGGAGACCCGGTGATCGCCAGCAGCACGTCCCACCCGAAGCCCTTGCCTGTGCCACCAGCCACTGTGATGGACGGCAGCCAGCGCGCTCCCTGGGGCGACCAGATGCACGCCGCGAACCCTGCCGCCGGCGCTCCGGTGCAGCTGAGCGTTCCCGCCCCGGTCCAGCACCTCATTGCCGACTTCACCGGTCCGCACGCGCTGATGGCGATCGCACACCTGGTCGCCGCCGCGGCCGTGGGGCTGTGGCTGGCCCGCGGGGAGCAGCTGGTGTGGTCGCTCGTCTCGCTCAGCGCCCAGTCCGCGGTCGCGTTCGCCTCCTCGATCGTGGCGGTCTTGCGCGGCCCGGCCGTGACTCGCCACCTTGGTCCAGTCACCGCGACGCGCGGTGCGGCCCCCGAGGACGCTGGGCTGTCCAGGCCGGTGCGGTGGTTCACCCCGGCAGCGGCCAGGCGTGGCCCGCCAGTGCTCGCGGGCGTCTGAGCGTCGTACGACGCCGGACTGATCCGCCCGTTCCCGGAATCCACCCCGCGCGAACCCGACAGAGCATCGCTGCGCCGCAGCGGTCCTATCGGGACGGCGACCCGTTCTGCCTGCCCGGCACCGGTGCCTTCCCAGGCGCGCCGTGCCGGCACAGGTCACACCCCGAAGGAAGAACCATGAACAGAAACCTCCTGCACCACACCGCGCGCGCGTCCAGGTCGGCCGGGTTGGCCGCCCCTCTCATGCTGGTCCTCGCGCTCAGCCTCACCGGCTGCGGCAGCTCGGACGACGCCGGCTCGAGCACCCCCAAGGCGGACTCCTCCGCGGACACCGCGAGCACACCCAGCCCGACGGAGACTCCCTCACAGGCCCCGGACGCGACCGGCCCCCAGCTGGAGGTGGACGTCGTGGGCGACAAGGTCACTCCGGCCGGCAAGGAGATCAAGCTCGACGTCGACGAGACCCTGACGATCACGGTGAGCTCGGACCGGGCGGGCGAGCTGCACGTGCACTCCAGCCCCGAACAGGAGCTGGCCTACAAGAAGGGTGAGACCACTCTCGAGCTGACCATCGACAAGCCGGGGGTGGTCGATGTCGAGGACCACGTCGCCGACGCCCTGGTCGCTCAGCTGCAAGTCTCGTGATGCCGGCTGACCTCGCCTGGACCCAGGCAGGTCAGGCACAGGTCGCAGACGGGTGGGAGCGCACAGCTCGTGGACTCCACGAGCTGGCGCTGATGCTGCCCATGCACGGCATCGGCGGCGCCAAGGACCTGCCCATCTCACCACTTCTCGCCATTGCCGGTGGAGCGGCGGCGCTGCAGGTCTCCTTCTCCGTCCTCGGCCTCGCCTGGCGCACACCTCGTTTCGACGCCGCCACCCAAGGCAGGGCCGTCCCGAGGCTGCAGAGCCTGGTGGAGTCCCGAGGCTGGCAGGTGCTGTGGCGAGCATTCGGGCTCGTGTGCGCGGGATACGTCGTCGTCGCGGCAGTGGCCGGTCCCGACGTGGTCATCAACCCTGCCTTCGGCGTTGTCTACTCGTGGCTCTGGGTAGGCCTCATCCCCGCCTCGCTGGTGCTCGGCCCGGTCATCTGGCAGCTGAGCCCCTTGCGCACCGTGCACCTGCTCGGGAACCGTTTCCTGCGCCGTGACCCCGAGCAGGGGCTGGTGCGGCTTCCGGCCCGGGTGGGCTGTTGGCCGGCCGCGGCGGGACTGCTGGCCTTCACCTGGCTGGAGCTCGCCTCGCCGAACAGCACCTCCCTGGAGGCGGTCCGGCTCTGGTTCCTCGGCTACGCACTGCTCGTCGGCGGCGGAGCGGTGCTCTTCGGCAACCGCTGGTTCGCAGCGGCTGACCCGTTCGAGGTCTACTCGAGCCTGGTGGCGCACCTGTCAGTGTTCGGGCGCCGCGGGGACGGCACCTTGGTGGTTCGAAGTCCGTTGCGCAACCTCGACGGCCTC
Source organism: uncultured Actinomycetota bacterium (assembly GCA_963843075.1). Taxonomy (GTDB): domain Bacteria; phylum Actinomycetota; class Actinomycetes; order Propionibacteriales; family Nocardioidaceae; genus Marmoricola. The sequence goes on from CAWJJD010000002.1 coordinate 778,775, forward strand.
CCCGCACGTCCAGGGCTGACGGCCGTCGTCACGGTCCTCTTCGGGTCAACGGTCTTCGACAGCTTCCGGGACTCGGTGACCTGGGCCCGCTTCACGACGGACCTGGGGATGGATCGGGTCGTTGCGAACAGCCTCGGCCTGGTCGTCTTCTGTGCCGTGACCGCAGGACTGTTCAGCGCAGCCACGATGGCCACACCCGCGAGGCCACCCACCCGGCGACGCGAGCTGCCGAACGTGTTTGCGCATGCTGTGGTGCCGATCGTGATCGGCTACATGACCGCGCACTACCTGTCCTACTTCGTGACGACCGGGCAACAGACCCTGGTCCAGCTCTCCGATCCCCTGGTGAACGGCTCGAACCTGCTGGGCACCGGCGACCTGGGGACCAGCTTCTGGCTGGTCACCCACACGACCACGCTCGCGCTGGTCAAGGTCGGAGCCATCATCGGTGGCCACGTCCTGGGCGTCATCGCCGCGCACGACCGTGCCCTGAAGCTCCTGCCCACCCGCGACCAGCTCACCGGACAGCTGCCCCTGCTGTTCGTGATGGTCGCCTACACCTGCGCCGGCCTCTGGCTGCTGTTCGGCGCGTGATCCTCGGCTGCACCGACCACCACGGAAGGAACACCCATGAGCAAGAAGACCAGCAACCGGCCACCCGCACCCGGCAGCCGACGAGCACATGCGCTCGACGAGCTTCGACGCACCGAGGAGCGCGCGCGTCGCCGCGGCCGGCTCCAGATCGCCGGCGCCGCCGTGGTGGCGGTCGCCCTCGTCGCTGCCGCAGTGGTCGTCGCGGGGTTGAACCGCGAGCCGTCGAAGTCGGCGACCACGAGCACCGCCTCGGCGGCGGTGGTCAAGGGCGTCACCGGAGTGCCTGCCGCCACCTACGACCAGATCGGTGCTGGAACGTCCGACAACCACCCGAGGCGCATCGACGCTCCCGCGCTGACCGCGGACGGCAAACCCCGCGTGCTCTACGTCGGCGCGGAGTACTGCCCCTACTGCGCCGCGCAGCGCTGGGGCGTCGCAGCAGCCCTCTCCCGGTTCGGCACGTTCACCGACCTGGGACAGACTGCCTCGTCGGCAGACGACGTGTCTCCCAACACGGCCACGCTCAGCTTCCACGGGGCGACCTACACCAGCGACTACCTGTCCTTCACCGGCGTGGAGACCACCTCCAACCAGCGAGAGGGATCTGGGTACGCGCCCCTGGACAAGCTCGGCGCCGCGGACGAGAAGCTGGTGGCGAAGTACAACGCGCCGCCCTACGTGGAGGGCCAGGGCGGCGCCATCCCGTTCACCGACCTCGGAGGCAGGTTCGTCTCCGCCGGCGCCAGCCTCGACCCCCAGCTCCTGGCGGGGAAGACCCACACCCAGATCGCGGAGGCGCTCTCCGATCCGAGCAGTGCCATCGCCAAGGCCATCGTGGGCACCGCGAACGTCTACACCGCCGCCCTGTGCGAGCTGACCGGCGACAAGCCCGCGGACGTGTGCACCTCGGCCGGAGTGCGGGCGGCCGCGAAGACCTTGGGCAACCCGTGAGCACACCTGCCAGGGGCAGCGCCACGACGTCGGGCGGGGTGCCCAGGACGATGATCTGGCTCGCGCTGCTGCTCGGCGTTGCGGGCCTCGTCATCTCGGGCTACCTGACCTACGAGCACTACACCGGGTCGACGACGCTCGCCTGTCCGGAGACCGGAAGAGTCAACTGCGCCAAGGTCACCAGCAGCCGGTACAGCACGGTGCTCGGCGTCCCCGTCGCGCTGCTCGGCACGGTCTACTTCGCTGCCCTCGTGCCCGTGCTGCTCCCCACCGCGTGGTCGATCCGTGCCCCGTGGCTGCGGGTCACCCGCCTGGGCGCTGCCGGACTCGGCGTGGCGATGGCCCTCTATCTGGTGGGAGCGGAGCTGTTCGGCGTCGGCGCGATCTGCCTGTGGTGCACCGCCGTGCACGTCATCACGTTCCTGCTGTTCGTCACGATCGTGTTCGCCGAAGCGTTGCGCGAGGAGTCACATGACCCGGGGTGACCGGGACGTTCGGCCCTGTGCCAGGCCCGACGCCGGCGCGAGGGTCGACTGAGCACTCCAACAGTGGGGTGCCCCAGAGACAGGAAACGATCGTGGAGCTCGGCAACATCTTCGGCCTCCCGGCACACCCGCTGATCGTGCACGCCGTCGTGGTGCTCGTCCCGCTGTCCGCTCTCGGCGCGATCGCGGTCGTGGCTTCCTCCTGGGTGCGCTCGCACGTCGCGTGGCTCGTCGCAGCAGCAGCCGTGCTCAACCTCCTGCTCGTCCCACTGGCCACCGGGAGCGGTGAGTCCCTCGAGGAACGGGTCAAGGAGACCGCACTCGTGGAGGCCCACACGGAGATGGGAGAGCAGCTGCTGCCCTGGGTCATCGCCCTCGCCGTGGGCATCGTGGCCTTCCTGGTGCTCGCTCTGCTGGCCTCACGTCGCTCGTCCGAGACGCCTGCTCCGGCCTGGGCGGCCCGATGGGTGAGCATCGCTCTCGCCGTGGTCACCGTCGTTGCCGCCACCGGCACGCTCGTCCAGGTGGCGCGCATCGGACACAGCGGCGCCAAGGCCTCGTGGTCTGACGTCACGAGCGGTTGACCCGGACCTGGAGGACACATGAGCACGCCCTCGGCGGCGCCGCCCACCTACCCCGCACGCCTGGACGTGGACTACCCGGAGCAGCTCAACCGGGTGACCACCGCGTTTCGGGTGGTGCTGATCATTCCGATCGCGATCGTCATCTCGGTGCTCACGGCTGGGGCGACCCGGACGGTCTATGACCAGAGCGGCCACGTGGTCAGCCAGACGAGTGGCAGCATCGCCACCGGACTCTTCGTGGCGACTCTGCTGATGATCCTCTTCCGACAGCGCTACCCGCGCTGGTGGTTCGACTTCGCGCGCGAGCTCACCCGCTTCAGCGCCCGTGTCTGCGCCTACCTGGTGCTGCTCACCGACGAGTACCCCTCGACGGCCGACGAGCAGAGCGTCCACCTCGACATCGACTACCCCGACGTCGAACACGACCTGAACCGCTGGCTGCCACTCGTGAAGTGGCTGCTGGCCATCCCGCACTACGTCATCCTCTTCTTCTTGTTCATCGGCGCCGCCTTCGCCGTCGTGATCGCCTGGTTCGCCATCCTGTTCACCGGGAGATACCCCCGTGGACTGTTCGACTACGTCGTCGGTGTCGGTCGCTGGGGGCTGCGCGTGCAGGCTTACGCCGCGTTGCTCGTCACCGACCGTTATCCACCGTTCTCGCTGCGCTGAGCCGACGCACTCGGGGTACAGGTCCGCATGGAATCCACCCCCCTCCAGCCCTTCGGTCTCCTCGTCATCGGCAGCGGACCGGCGGGCGTGCACGCGGCAGCGGCGTACGTCGAAGCCGGTGGCCCGGGCGAGGTCTGCCTCGTCTCGGCCGACGTGGACGAGCCCTACCAGCGCCCACCCCTCTCCAAGGGCGTCCTCAGCGGGGACGAGCCCGCCGAGGCGACGCCGATCCTGGAGGACGGCTCGGTCGCGGCGCGGATCGGGTTCAGGCTGGGCACGCGCGTAGATGCCCTCGACACCGACCGGCACCGGGTGCGGACCGACGACGGCCAGGAGCTCTCCTACGACCGGCTGGTCCTCGCGACCGGGTCCGAGCCGACTCCCCTGCCCGGCGCAGACCCCGAGGCCCAGGTCTTCAGCCTGCGCAGCCTCGAGCACGGGCGGCGCCTCGTCGAGGCGGTGCAGGCCGCACACTCCGCCGTCGTCGTGGGCTCGGGATTCATCGGCTGCGAGGCGGCGGCCGCGCTCGCGGTCCGCGGGGTGCGGACCACCCTCGTCACTCCGGAAGCCGCACCGCAGGCGGCACGGCTCGGCGAGTGGGTCGGCGGCCGGATCGCGGCGTGGCTGGCGTCGGTCGGCGTGGAGGTGCGCCCGGAGGTCCAGGTGGAGGGGGTCCCGGCGCCCGGCACGGTGGAGCTGGACGATGGTTCCTCCGTCGTGGCCGACCTGGTCCTGGCAGCCGTCGGGGTGACCCAGTCCCAGGGCTTCCTGGTGGGGTCCGGGCTGCTGATGGACGGCGGACGGCTCGCGGCCGACGAGGGCTTGCGCACCAGCGACCCGTGGGTGTGGGCTGCGGGCGACGTGGCGCGGGCGCGCCATGCCGTTGCGGGCCGTGCCCTGACGGTGGAGCACTGGGGTGATGCGGTCACGATGGGCCAGCTCGCAGGCCGCAACGCCGCAGCACACGGAGCTGACAACACCGGGGAGTCGGGCCGGTGGTCGGACCCGCCGGGGTTCTGGAGCGAGATCGGGGAGCACACCTTGAAGTACTCCGCATGGGGCGACGGCTTCGACGACGTGCGGGTGGTCGAGCACGGCCAGGACGCCTTCACGGTCTGGTACGCCGACGCGGCCGGCGAGGTCGTCGGCGTACTGACCCACGAGTGCGACGACGACTACGAGCGTGGCCAGGACCTGTTGGCCCGACGAGCGAGCCTCAGCGAAGCGCTGAGGGACACGGCGACGCCGGGGTCCTCGTGAGCGACCACGATCTCGGACGCTTCGTGCTGGCGCAGGACGATCGCGGGACCTTCGCGCAGGCGCTGGCGGAGCTCCGTGCGGGCAGGAAGACCAGCCACTGGATGTGGTTCGTCTTCCCACAGATCGACGGGCTCGGGCGCAGCGCCCTCGCCCGCCACTACGCCGTGTCCGGTCTCGACGAGGCTCGTGCCTACCTCGCCCACCCGGTGCTGGGCGCCCGGCTCCGGGAGTGCTGCGAGGCCCTCCTGGACCTCGATGACTCCTCGGCGGAGCACGTCTTCGGCTCCGTGGACGCCATCAAGCTGCGCTCGTCGATGACGCTGTTCTCCCGGGCCGAGCCGGACGAGCCGGTGTTCGACGCCGTGCTGGAGAAGTTCTTCGGCGGCCACCCGGACAACGCCACCGACGAGCTGCTCGGCTGACCCGAGGCTGGGTTCGCACACAGGTCATCTCGTGGTGGTAGACCTGCGCCGTGTCCCCCACTACGAGCGACGCCACTTCGACCGCCCTGGTCGTCCACGAACGGATTCGGGTGCTGGTCGACCGACTCGCCCTCTCCGACTCGCGAGTGCGGCGCGGCAGCGACGACGGCATTCACAAGATGCGGGTCACGCTGCGACGGCTGCGCAGTCTCCTGGCCACCTTTGCGCCCCTCTATGACGAGAGCGCGGTGGCATCACTGCGCGCTGAGCTCAAGTGGGTCGCCGAGGAGCTCGGCGACGCCCGTGACGTCGAGATGATCCGTGCGCGTCTGACGGCCTTGGTGAGCACCGACGAGCAGCGCGAGGTCGTCGGCCGGATCGATGGGGAGCTCGCCGGTGTCGAGGCGGCCGCGAGGGAGGACGCCGTGGCTGCGTTGGACTCGGATCGCTACTCAGCCCTCCTGCGCGTGCTCACCGGTTTCGTGACCGACCCTCCCTGCGCCACCCGGACAACGCGACCCGTCGAGAAGGTGGCGCTGCGACGGGTGCGCCGGGAGTGGAGGCGGCTGCGCAGCCGCGTCGCGAGGGTGGACGAAGCCGACGACCAGGACGGTCGCAAGGAAGCGCTCCACGAGGTGCGCAAGGCGGCGAAGCGGCTCCGCTACGCAGCCGAGACGCTGACACCGTCGTACGGCACGGAGGCGGCGCGTCTCGCCCGGTGTGCCAAGCGGATGCAGACCGACCTCGGAGACATCCAGGACCATGCCGTCACCCGCGAGATGCTGCGCGACCTGGCCGCGCAGCCAGGCCGTGAGGCCCACGACGCGTTCGTGCTGGGCGCCTTGCACGCCGACGAGGACCCTGGTGGCGGCGAGGCGGAGGAGCGGTACGCCGAGTCATGGGCAGCTCTCGCGAAGAAGAAGAACCGCAGGTGGCTGACGTGACCGTCGAGGTCATCGTCACGACCATGTACGGGTCAGGCGGCCGGGACGCTGGCGACCGGCTGCTCGCAGCGGAGGTGGCCCGGGTCTCTGAGCTGCGACCCGACGAGGTGAAGATCGCGAGGAGCTGCGCTCACTGCGGCGGCCACACCCACGGCAGGCCGATCGTGACCGCGCCGGGGGCCCCGTTCGTCAGCCTCAGCCGGGCCGAGGGAGTCGTGCTCGTGGCGGTGTCGCCGGACTGCCCCGTCGGGATTGACGTCGAGGAAGCCGAGGCCGGAGGCTTTCCCGGGTTCGCCGACGTTGCCCAGCACCCGGACGAGACCGCCTCCGGTCCCCGCGACCGGTCGAGGCTGTGGGTCCGCAAGGAAGCAGTGCTCAAGGCCACCGGGGACGGCCTGCGCCTCGACCCCAGCCGGATCCGGATCAGCGACGGGGCGCAGGATCCACGTCTGCTCGCCTGGCCGGAGCAGCCGACGCCCGCCGTGCACCTGCTCGACGTGGAGCTGGACGGCTACATCGCCTGCGTCGCGGTGCTGGGTGACCGAGCACCGCGGCTCACGCTGCGTCAGGGAGATCCGGCAGCTCTGGCTGATTGAGCCAGGCGTCGAACAACGGCGCCAGGTCCTCGTCCGCGTGTGCCTGCGCGAAGTCGACGAATGCCTCGGTGGTGACGGTGCTGTGGGCGTTCTCGGCGACCCACCCCTGCAGGAGCCCGAAGAAGGAGTCGTCGCCCACGGTGAGACGCAGGGCGTGCAGGAGCAGTGCACCGCGCTTGTAGACGCGGTCGTCGAACATCAGCTCCGGGCCCGGGTCGCCCAGGACGAGGTCCTCGTCGGAGGACGCGAGTCGCTCCCAGTGCTCGACGGCGCGGTCGTGCGCCGAGTCCTTCCCGGACTCCTCCGACCACAGCCACTCGGCATAGCAGGCGAAACCCTCGTGCAGCCAGATGTCGGACCACCGCTCCAGGGTGAGGCTGTTGCCGAACCACTGGTGTGACAGCTCGTGGGCGATCAGCCGCTCCGCATCCCACTCGGTGCTCAGGTAGTTGGCCCCGAACGTGGACAGGGACTGCGACTCGAGGGGGATCTCGAGGTCGTCCTCGGTGATCACGACGGTGTAGGCGGCGAACGGGTAGTCACCGAAGAGCCGGGTGAAGGCCTTCAGCATCTCGGGCTGGAGGCCGAACGCGGCGTCGTACGACGTGGTCAGCGCCCCGGGCACAGCGGCGTACAGCGGCACGACGGCATCGATCTCGTGCAGCTGGTAGCGCCCGATCTGCACCGTGGCCAGGTAGGTCGCCATCGGCTCCGGCTGCTCGAAGACCCACGTCGTCGAGCTCGCGTGCCGGGCCGTGGAGGCGAGGGTGCCGTTGCAGACCACGCGGTACGCCGAGGGCGCACTGACCGCGATCCGGTAGGCCGCCTTGTTGCCGGGCCAGTCGTTGCAGGGGAACCACGACGGAGCCCCGTGGGGCTGCGCGGCGACGATGGCACCGTCGGTGAGCTCCTCCCAACCCGCCGGCCCGAGGGTCTTGCTCGCCACGGGAGCGGGATGCCCCGAGTAGTGCACCGACACCATGAACTCGCTGCCGGACGACACCTGCGACCTGGTGCGCAGCGTGAGCCGTCCGCGGCGGTGCGAGTGCCTGACCGGAGCACCGTCCAGAGTGACCTTGTCGACGCGCAGGTGGTGCAGGTCGAGCGTCACCTGGTCGAGATCCTCGAGCGCGAGACAGCGCAGCACCGCCGAACCGCGGAGGAGGTTGCCGTCGACCCGGTAGGCCAGGTCCAGGTCGTAGTGGGTGACGTCATAGGACTCATCGCCGTGTCCCGGGGTGTAGGCGTCGACGTCGGCGCGACCGCTCACGCGACCGGCTCGTCGGGAGCCTCGTCGATCCACGGTCCGATGGGATTGCCGATCCACCGCGTCTTGTCCGGCACGGACTCCCCCCTCATCACCAGTGACACCGGGCCAACCGTAGCGTGGCGACCGAGGCTCGAAGCAGGGAGGATCACGCTGTTGGGGCCGAGGGTCGACCCGGCCCGGAGGACCACCGTGTCCATGCTGAGGACCCGGTCGTGGAACAGGTGGGTCTGCACCACGCAGCCCTTGTTCACCGTGACGCCGTCGTGCAGGTGCACAAGGTCCGGCTCCGGCAGCCAGTAGGTCTCGCACCAGACACCGCGGCCCACCGTGGCACCGAGAGAGCGCAGCCAGACGTTCAGGGCGGCAGTGCCGTTGGCGGCCCGCGCGAACCAGGGAGCCGCGACCACCTCGACGAAGGTGTCGGCGAGCTCGCTGCGCCAGACGAACGAGCTCCACAGAGGGTGGTCCTTGGCCGAGATGGCGCCGACGAGGGCCCACTTGACCCCCGAGGTGATTGCCGCCGCGGCCGCACCGGCCGCCATCAGGATCGGACCGGCGGCCAGCAGGACCAACCACGGCAGGTCGCTGTCGAGGACGACCAGCAGCCCGAGGGCGACGAGTCCCGTCAGGCTGAGCGAGAGCATCACGGCCAGCAACCGGCAGCACTCGACGAGGGCGCGGGCCACCCGCAACCGCTGCGGGGGGTCGTAGGTGCGGCTGTCGTCGGCGGTCTGCGAGGGCCGTCGCAGCAGCACCGGTGGGCTGCCCAGCCAGGAGGATCCGGGCTTGGCCTTCTTGCGGCGCGGCGCCGCGGACAGGACCGCCACAAGTGACTGCTTGGGCACCTTGCGACCCGGCGCCGTCATGCCGGAGTTGCCGACGAACGCGCGCTTGCCGATCTTGGTGCGCTCCACGCGCAGCCACCCGCCTCCGAGCTCATAGCTGCCCAGCAGGGTGTCGTCGGCGAGGAAGGCCTCGTCGTTGATGCTGGTGAGCTTCGGCACGAGCAGCACCGTCGAGGCCTCGACCCGGCGGCCGACACGTGCACCGAGGAGCCGCAGCCACACAGGGGTGAACGCGCTGGAGTAGATCGGGAACAGCCAGGTCCGGGCCTCGTCGAGGACGCGCATCGTCGCCCAGGCCTGCCAGGCGTGCAGGCTGTGGATCGGGTAGGCGCCGGGCGACAGCCCGAGCCCGAGGAGCCGGACCAGGGTCGCGACAAGAACCCCGAGGACCACCAGACCCGTGAGCGTCGTGAGCGGCAGCGTCACCGCGAGGACCGCAGCTGCCCCACCGAGCGACGAGGTGTCGAGGAGCCACGGAAGTACGACGGCCAGTCCGGCCGCCGAGGCGATGACCGGGAGCAGCGAGATCAGGTTGGCGACAGCGGCGTACGCCACCACCCAGACGGGCTTGGGGGGCGGACGGGTGCCCGACCACGGTCCCCGGGTCCGTCCCACCGGCTCGGCCGGAGACCCCGTCCAGTACTCCCCCTTGCCGACCTTGCCGATCACCGCAGACCCCGGCGCGACCTCGGCGTCCCGCCCTACGACCGCCCCCGGGCACAACGTGCTCCGGGTGCCCACCCGGGCGCCGTCGCGGACCTCGACGGGACCCACGTGCAGCACGTCGCCGTCGAGCCAGTGACCCGACAGGTCGACCTCCGGCTCCACCGAGCACCCGCTGCCCAGCGACAACATCCCGGTGACCGGGGGGACCGAGTGCAGGTCGACGTGCCGGCCCACCTCGGCGCCCAGTGCGCGGGCGTAGGTCGGCATCCAGGCAGAGCCGGCCAGGTTGGCCGCGCCGAGCTCGTCGGCGAGCCGTTCGGCCAGCCAGATCCGGAGGTGGACCTTGCCGCCTCGCGGGTACTCCCCCGGCCTCACCCTGCGAAGCAGGATCCGTGCGCCGAGTGCGGTCAGGGCCATCCGGCCGGGTGCGGCGACGAGGGCGAGCCACCCGACGACCACCCACCACCAGGAGATCGTGGGGAGGTAGTCGAGGCCCAGGGCTGAGCCGAGGTTGGAGCCGGCCGCCACCCACGTCGCCCAGCGCAGGCCGGAGAGCACTCGCAGGGGGACGGTGAAGACGATCTGGCCGATCTGTGTCTTCGACGGCGTGGGACGAACGCGGCGGTCGGTCCGCGAGGCGGGTGCTGCCATCTCCTCGAGCAGCGACACCAGCTTGCGCAGCGTCGGGTTCTCGTAGAGGTCGGCCACCGTCACCTCGGGATAGCGGGCTCGCAGCCGCGAGACCATCTGGGCCGCTGTGAGGCTGCCACCACCGAGGTCGAAGAAGTCGTCGTTCGCATCGGTGACGACGGCACCGATCACCTCGAGCCAGAGCTCGGCCACCCACGCAGCCGTGCCCTCGAGGTGCACCGGCGCGCTCGTGCTCGTGGCCAGCGGCCAGGGCAGCGCGTCGCGATCGATCTTGCCAGAGGTACGGGTGGGCAGCGTGACCACCTCGGCGAGGCGCGGCACGAGCGCCGCAGGCAGGCTCGTGCGGAGTCGCTCCACCGCCACGGTCGGGTCGAACCCGTCCTCGACGGTCACGTAGCCGACGAGGAGCTGGTTGCCGGCGCGGCTGCGTCGGACGGCGGCAGCTGCACCGACCACCCCGGGCAGGGCGAGCAGGGCGTTGTCGACCTCGCCGAGCTCGATCCGCCGGCCGCCGAGCTTGACCTGGTCGTCGCCCCGACCGGCGAAAATGAGTCCCTGCTCGTCGTACACCACACGATCGCCGCTGCGGTAGGCCCGTTCCCAGCCCAGCGTCGGGAACGGCGCGTACTTCTCCGCGTCCTTGACCGGATCGAGGTAGCGGGCCAGACCGACTCCACCGATGATCAGCTCGCCGTGCTCGCCGGGCTGGACGTGTGCGCCGGTCTCGTCGACGACCGCGAGGTCCCAGCCGTCCAGAGGCAGACCGATGCGGACCTGCCCGTCTGCTTCCAGCAGCGCACCACACGCCACGACGGTGGCCTCTGTGGGGCCGTAGGTGTTCCAGAGCTCGCGACCGGGTCGTGCCAACCGCGTCCCGATCTCGGGCGGGCAGGCCTCCCCACCCATGATCAGCAACCGCACCCGGTCCAGCGACTCCGTGGGCCACAGCGCCACCAGGGTCGGAACCGTCGACACCACGGTGACGTCGTTGGCGACCAGCCAGGGACCGACGTCGACGCCGCTGCGCACGAGTGAACGTGGGGCCGGGACCAGACACGCCCCGTGAGCCCACGCGAGCCACATCTCCTCGCAGGACGCGTCGAAGGCGACCGACAGTCCCGCCATCACGCGATCGCTCTCGTCCAGGGGCGCCGCCTGCAGGAACCACCGCGACTCCGCGTCGACGAAGGCAGCGGCCGAACGATGCGAGACGGCCACGCCCTTGGGCGTGCCGGTCGAACCCGAGGTGAAGATCACCCAGGCGTCATCGGTGGGCTCTGGATCCTCCGGCTCACTGGCAGCGAGACCGTCCCGCCTGCTGTTGACGACCAGCCCGTTGCCGACCACCGCCGACACCTGGGCCTCGACGAAGACGAGTCGTGCGCGCTCGTCCGGGTCGTCAGCATCGACCGGCACGTAGGCCGCACCAGTGGCCAGCACGCCCATGATGGCCACGTAGAGATCGACCGTGCCGGACTTGATGCGAACGCCGACCTTGTCGCCGCGTCCCACGCCGATCGCGTGCAGCGCCGTGGCGACGTTGTCGGCGGCATCGCTGAACTCCTGGTAGGTCAGCATCTCGGCGCCGTTGTCGAGCGCGGGGGCATCTGGGTGGGCGGCGACCGTCTCGCGGAAGACGTCGATGAGCGTGCGCGGAGAGGGGGCACGCACTGCGCGTAGCAGCGTCAACGCGCGCGTCGGTTCGTCGAGGTCACCTCAGGCACCGCGCGAGTGTGCCGCGCGAAGTTGAACAGCAGGTGACGCCGCCCGCGGGCACTCAGGGAGTTCCGGTCGTGGATCAGCTGCTGGCACCTACGTGCTGACGCTGGCCGTCGCGGAGCTGCTCCAGCACCTCGCGCTCGACGAGCACCGGGATGAAGTCACGGATCGGGTGACCGTCGTACTGGTGGTGCACCTCGGACACCGCCCGCCTGATGCTCCCCAGCGGCGCCTCCGGGAACTTGACGCGCAACCGGGCTGCCACCTCGTCGAGCACCTGCGTCTCATCGGTGTTCATCATGCTGCCCAGTGAACACCCACCTGCGGCTCACGAGAACGGGCACAAGGGACAGCTCGTGGGCTTGGGTGAATTCCTTGTCACGCAGGTGCCCATATGGGGCACGCGGGACGCGTGCTGCTGGTTCCGCGGAACACGTTGGAGACCTGTTCACGCAAGGTTCACGCGGAGAAGTCTGTGGGCCCGGCGCGATCCTCGAGGAAGCGACGCACCCGCTCGATGTCGGCCTCCGAGGGGAGCTCCGAGGTCACGCCGGCGATCGCGGTGCCGATGTCCACCCGGTCCTCGGCGGAGAGCACGCCGTCCTTCGAGAGCAGGTCGGACACCGAGCGCACCTCGTCGTCGGTCAGCCGTCGTCGCAACAACGCCACCAGCGCCACGTAGTCGTGCTCGGGCAGTCCCGCGGGATAGCCCGCACGGATCCACTCGACGACGCGCGCGACGAGTCCTGGCCGCGCCTCGGCGTCCGCCTGGGCCGGCGGTCCCCCAGCCAGGGGTGCGGCCAGCGGCCACCCGGCCGCGGCCAGCCTGGTGGAGACCCGAAGGACGTCGCCCTCCTCGATGGGTCCCTTGACGACGTCCTGGATGCGGCGCTCGACCAGGCTCCGCGTCAGGATCTGCTGCTGTGCCTCCGCCTCGTCGGTGAGCTCGGCGACGACGTCCGCCAGCTCGGTCTCGGTCAGGGAACGGCGCAGGATGCCGAGCAGGGCCACGTAGTCCTGCTGCGGCACGCCCTCGGGATAGCCGGCACGCAACCACTGCACCACGCGCTGGACCAGGTTGCCGCGCTCGTCGGGGGTGGCCATGGCCTCATTGTTTCCCGCGGTGGTGGCCATCTCAGGCCTTGTCCACGAGCGTGGGGTAGACGTGGTCGAAGCTGACCGCCTTGCCGAACCCGGCGGCCACCACGACCAGGATGCCGAGCCCCACGGCGAGCGCTGCGAGCACGAAGCACACGGTGCCCAGCGTCAGCGGCAGCGCGCGCGAGCGGGTCGGCGAAGCCGTGGTGCCCTCGCCTGTCCCGGCCGAGGTGAGACGGATCCCGGTCGCGAAGAGCACGGGAATCCCTGCACCGAAGAGCAGCCCGGCCAGGAGCACCTTCCAGGCCGCGTCGAAGAACAGGTTCAGCATCGGTGTCTCCTCACACGTTCGCGTGGCGTGGGGTGGCGGCAGGCGAGCCCTGCCACTCGGCGTTGACGTTGCCCGCATCGACCGGCGTACGGCGAGAGCGCACGAACATCGCCGAGGCGAACGCCATCAGGAGGGCTGTGACCGCGAGTGCCCCCGCGAGGCCGCCGACCAGGTCCCCCACCCACCACATCAACCCGCCCACGACCGCCGCGGCCGGAAGCGTGATGCACCAGGCGACCACCATCCGGCCGGCCACGGCCCAGCGGACCGTGGCACCCGGTCGGCCCAGGCCCGTGCCGAGGATCGAGCCGGTCGCGACGTGAGTGGTCGAGAGCGCGAACCCCAGGTGGCTGGAGGCCAGGATCACCGCGGCGGAGGCGCTCTCCGCGGCCATGCCCTGCGGTGAGCTGATCTCGACCAGCCCCTTGCCCAGGGTGCGGATGATGCGCCAACCCCCGAGGTAGGTGCCCAGCGAGATCGCGAGGGCACAGCACAGCTTCACCCAGAACGGGATCGCCGCCGTGTCGGTCCAGTGGCCAGACGCGATCAGGGCGAGCGTGATCACTCCCATCGTCTTCTGCGCGTCGTTGGTGCCGTGGGCCAGGGAGACGAGCGAGGCACTCACGATCTGTCCCCACCGGAAGCCGCGCTCCTGGAAGCGTTGGTTGACCGATCCCGCGATCCGGTAGACGAACCAGGTGCCGGCAGCAGCGACCAGTGCGGCCAGCACCGGCGACATCAGCGCGGGCAGGATCACCTTGCCCACGACGCCATCGAGCTTGCTGCCGTCGCCGGTCCAGTTCACCCCGGAGAAGCCCAGCCCGGCGATCGTGGCGCCGATCAGCCCGCCGAAGAGCGCGTGCGAGGAGCTCGACGGCAAGCCGAGCAACCAGGTGGTCAGGTTCCAGACGATCCCTCCCACCAGGCCCGCCAGGACGATCAGCAACAACGGGCCGCCGTGGTTGTCGAGCAGTGCGCGCTGCGGCGCACCGGAGGAGTCCTGGATCTTGACCACGGCGTTCGTGACGGTCAAGGCCACCTGGACGCTCAGGAACGCGCCGACCAGGTTGAACAACGCCGAGATGGCCACAGCGACGCGAGGTCTCAACGCGCCTGTCGCGATGGACGTCGCCATCGCGTTGGCCGTGTCGTGAAAACCGTTGGTGAAGTCGAAGCCGAGGGCGGTCACCACCACCAGCACGAGAACGATGGTTTCAGGAGCCACGGCTGAAGTCTCAGCCGTTCCGTGCGTCCGGGCACAGGGTCAGCCGCCGGGTTTCACCTGCTGTTCACCTGCGGGGTCGAACCGATCAGGTCCGCGAGGACCCGGCCGTCTGGGGGCTCGCCGCGAACGCATCGGCATCAGCCCGCGCCTGGGTCTCGGCCGCCACGCGCGCGGCCGTCGCCATGGTCAGCTCGAGGATGGCCGCCGCCGTGCGGGCGACCTCCAGCTCGAGTGCGTCGTCCGCCGCCGCTGCGATGCGGGCGACCTGGGCCGCTGCCGCGCCGACCGCCCGGGCGACGACCATGGCTGCCATCGCGGTGTCCTGGGCCGTGGCACGAGCCGCAGCCTCGACGGTGTCCGCCATCTGCGTGGCGGCGCGGGCTGCGCCCTCGTCACCGCCGGGCACGGTCGGGAGCTCCTCCAGAGCCAGGGCCGCGGCCTGCTCCACCTGGGCCGCCGCCACGTCGGCCCGGATCTGGACTCGTCGTGCCGTCCGGACGGCCTCCCGGGCCATCGCCTGCGCGGCCTGGTTGGTCGCCAACTCTCGTGCTCCCCGCCGCCGGGAGGCGGCGCCGGCAGCCACGTCTGCGGCTTCGGTGACCGCAGCCGCCGTCACCGCGACGGTATGAGCGGCGTCCGTGGCGCGCGTCTTCGGGTCGCAGCCGGGTGTCTCGCCCTCGACGGATCCTGTCGGCCTCTGGCCGCCGCTGCGGGGCTCCGGGATGGCGACGAACTCCTGGGACGGGTGCAGCCCCTCGAGGATGGCCAGCACGTCGGACTTCAGGTAGCGGCGGTGACCGCCGGGTGTCCGGATCGCATCCAGCTTGCCGGCGACCGCCCAGCGCGTGACGGTCTTGGGATCGACGTAGAGCAGCGCCGCCACGCCCGCAGGCGTCAGCAACTCATCCCCCAGGGACTCAAACTTCATGACGACCTTCCTCGACCGTGCTGCGGTGGGCAACCGCTGACAGACCCTCTTTCAGGCATGGACCGAAAGGTGAGGGTCTCTGGCGTGGCCTTCGGAGCATATGTCGTCTCGGCCCGCTTTATGCCGGCTGGAGCCGGCCCATCTGAAACTGGTCATGTCTGGGGGCATTCCGGACTCGCTTCAGCGTGCGAAGACCTGGTACCGCCGACGAAGTGGACTAGTCGCGCGATCTCGGCGCCCGATGCCCGCGGCCCCAGAATGGGCTGCATGACGACGACCCGGGTCACCCGCCACCTCGCTGCCACCCGCTCGCGCGTCTACGCCACCCTGATCGACCCCGACGCGATCCCGCGCTGGAAGGTGCCGAGCGGCATGAGCTGCGTGCTGGACGAGTTCGACGGCGAGTCGTTCCGCATCTCCCTGACGTACGACGCCCCCGACCGGGCCGGCAAGACCGGCGCACACACCGACACCTATCGCGGCCGGTTCATCGAGCTCGTGCCGGACGAGAAGATCGTCGAGGTCGACACGTTCGAGACCCTGGATCCGGACCTGGCCGGCCCGATGACGATCACGATCACGCTGACCGATGCCGACGGAGGCACCGACCTCGTCGCCGTACACGCCGACCTGCCTGCGGGAGTCGCACCCGAGGACAACGAGCTCGGCTGGAGGGAGGCCCTCGACCGTCTGGCCGCCCTGGTGGAGGACCCACCTCACTGACCGGGGCGGTAGAGATCCTGGACCGCCTCCTCGATGCTGCTTCCCTGCTGGTCGACCGCTTCCATGTAGAGGCGCCCTTCGGCGATCAGGTCGTCACGGAGCACCACGACGACGACCCCGCACATCGCGAAGCGGGATCCCGCGGTGTGCCGGCCGCGCCAGTCCCACTCGCTCCACACGGTGTCGCCGTCACGGGACCCTGCGACCAGTCGCGCGGAGAAGTCGGGGACACCGTCGAAGACCGAGGTCCAGTTCTCCAGCACCTGCGCGCGGCCCTCGAAGTCGCGCCCCGGATGCGCCGGCTGGGCGCTGCGGTAGTCCTCCGCGAACAGGGCCGCCACCTGCTGCGGGTCGCGGGAGGCGAACGCAGCGAGCATCCGCTCGAGGATGTCGGCCATCTCCTAACCCTCGAGATCGTCGAAGGCCAGACCGCTCGACGCCTCGCCGCTGCCGATCGAGGCCCGGTTGCCGGCCCAGACGAACAGCCGACCGTCATGCCACCGAGCCGCCTGATACGTACGACGGACCACCACTCCTTCGCGCGGGACCTCCTCCTCGCGGATCAGCAGTCGCCCCTCCCCCGGGTCGAGCAGTCGGGCCTGGGACTCGACCACCCGCGGGACTCCGGACAGGTCGAGCACGGCACCTCGAGCGAGCCGAACCTCCATGCTGTCGTCGGAGACCCGCACCGGCAGCAGCGGCACCCAGTGCGCCGGCACCGGCGTGGCCAGCCGGTAGACCGGCTCCTCGCGTGGCGCCTCAGGCCCCGGCGCCAGGTCCACCACGTCCCGGGCGGTCTCGAGGCCTGCCTCCAACGGGCTCTCCAGCCTCCGCTCGACGGCCCATCCCAGGTTGGCGAGCTCGTCGCGCAGGAGCATCACCTCCTCGAGCACCGGTCCGTCGATCGTCCTGACCGTCGGGGCGAGGAAGAACAGGTTGGTGATGGCCACACCGGTCGCGTCCCCGGGCTCGACGGGCATTGCGTGGGTGAACATGCTGAACCCCGATCGCGAGGGCAGGTGGCGGTCGCCGGTCGGCCGGATCAGCGACTGGACGCCGAAGGTGTCGGTCACGACCAGCGAGCGGGACTCGACCAGGGAGCCGACGGGCAGGCCGATCGGCACGACGTACCAGTCGTTGCCGTAGCCGGTGAGCGTCTCGACGAGCAGCATCTGGGCCAGGTCGGTGGCACCCGGCCGCAGCGCGCCGAGGTCGATCCGGGCATCCTCGAGCTCCCAGAACCGCGGAGCGGGCATGCCGTGGAAGGTGACCGGCGCGGGGATGACCGTCCGCGTGACAACGTCGCCGGGGGCGTCCTGGCCGGTGCCCATGTTGATGTCGCCGTTGAGGTCGAGGGAATACCAGTCGAGGGTGCCGTCGGCGTACTGCTGGGCCGTCAGCGTGCGCTCGCCGAAGGCGTCGTCGCCGAGCCGGGTCGACAGCGAGAAGGTGTGCTCCATCCGGTCGGGCTGCCAGGAGTGCGTCTGCTGCTCGCTGCCCGGCTCGCTGAACAGGGTGTCCTGCCACCGCACCCAGGAGCGGTAGGCCTCGGCCACCTCGGCCCGGTCGCCGGGATCGATGTCGAGCGCGGGGTCGAGGCGTGGGTTCGCCGGGTCGCCGAGCTCGGAGCGCAGCCGTCGCGCATCGAGGGCGCGGCCGGCGACGAGGTCGGCGTACGCCAGGGTCTCGGGGTCGAGCACCGCGCGCTGGTCGTCGGTGAGCCCAGGCACGGGGTACGCCGCCACGAACGCCGGTCCGGGGTCGTCGTGGACCTGTTGCTGGCGCACGAGCCGCAGGAAGTGCAGCCCGTCCTCGACGGCCCGACGCAGCCCGTCCTCGGCCACCACCTGTCGCTCCACGAGCGTCTCCAGCGGCACGGTGGCAGCGTCGAATCGCGGGGCGTCGAGCTGGGTGTCGGCCGGGATCGGGCCGGCCACGAACCGGGTCATGGGCGAGACGCGGGCTCGCCACCGCGCGACGATCGGCGTGCCCGTGTCCTCCCCCTGGAACTCCCCGACCTGCCACTGCCGCGCCAGCAGCCACAGCGGGTCGTGCACCCGGGCCGAGTAGCCGGTGTCCACGGCCGACTCGGCATCGGTGCCCCGCGGCTGCGGCTCGATCCTCGACCAGGTCGTGAACGACGGCATCAGAATCCCCGGGTGAGCAGGTTGAGGTCGCTCGAGACGGCGTCACCGTGGGTGTTGTAGGCGAGGTAGGTCGCCGGCAGGAAGTGCGCCACGTCACCGAGTGCCGCGGGGTCGACGGCACGGATCCGGGCGAGGTCCAGCGTCTCGAGCAGCACCCGGTTGAGGCCGCGGACCGTCCAGGGCTCCCCGGGCGTGGGGGGCACGGCCAGCAGGATCGCCTGGGGGGCGGCGGCGTCGGGAGGGTCGTACTGGAAGGCGATCCCGGTCGTCTCCTCGCGGCTGGGCACCAGCTCGGTCCACTCGTCGACGAGCACGCCGCACAGGTTTGCGGTGAGCCGTTCCGGTGCCGACTGCAGCAGCAGGGAGGCGACCCCGTCGACGGGGTCGGTCCCCTCGGGGAGGTCGAGGGCGACCCAGCGCTGACCGGCCACGTGCGGCACCTGGGCGACCCGCAGGTCGAGCGTCTCCGCGTGACCGAGCACCTGCGCATGCTGGAGCGGCCGGGTCATCCGGGCGAGCGGGGGCCGGACCCGCTCCATCCGCTGCAGCCAGGTGTACGCCGCCAGCGGGTCCTCTCCGCCGAGGGACCCGTCGGCCAGCGAGTCCTCCAGGTCGTCGGCGTTCGCAGCGGCGAACCGGGGCAGCGCGAGGAAGCCGCTGCCGAAGACGACGCGCAACCGCTCGAGCAGCTGCACCAGCGGCTCGCCCTCCGACACGGACGGCGTGAGTCGTCGGTCGAGGTCGCTGAGCACCGCCTGCGCCTGCGCGAGCTCGGCAGCGGTTCCCGGGACGGTCTCTGGGGCCGGGACCGCACCGGGGATCCCGAACGCCGCGGCACCGAGCATCGCCTCGCGGATCCCGGTCCCGGTCGTCACGGCTGCGCGGAGGGCATCGCGCGCGGCCGCCAGCGCCTCCTCCGCGCGCTGCACCCGGCGCTCGAACTCCTCGAGGTCCTGGCCGCGCACCGGTTCGGCATGCGGCGGCAGCAGGTCGGCCCCGTCCAGCGGTCGGGCACCGGCGAGCAGCCGCTGTGTGCGGGTGGCGACCTCGAGCACGTCTCCCAGGCCGCCGGCTGCCCGGGAGAGGTCCACACGGCCCTGGACCCCGGCCTCGGCCACCAGTCGCGACACGACCTCGGGTGGCGAGCCGTCGGCGCCACCGGTCGCCCACACCAGGTCGATCGGCGTGAGGCCCAGCGAGCTGAGCGCCACGACGTGCGTGGCGATCACCTCTCCCGCTGGTCCGACCTCCTCGACGTGGGCGGAGACACCGTCGGCAGGTCCGAGCAGTCGCCCGGCCCAGGCGTCCAGTGCCGGGTCGGCGCTCGCGCGGGGTGAGGACGACCGGGAAGCCCAGCCGGACGGGTTCTGGGCCGGCGTCGCGTCCACGAACAGGGCGACCCGGTGGGTGAGCCCGGTGCCGGTGCGCGGCGTACGCACGAAGCCGAGGTCGGGCGGCGGCTCCTGCCCGCTCGAGACCGCCTCGAGCGACGAGGCAGCGCGGGCCACGTTGCCCCGCACCATCTGGAAGGCGCCCTCGGCGTTGAGTGCGTCGGCGGCCGCGTCGACCGCGACCTCGAGCAGGTCCAGCACCCTCGCGGCCCGCTCGTGGCGCGGGTCGCCGGAGGGCAGGACCGACTCGGGGTCGTCGTGCCACCTGCGGGCGAGGGCGAGCCCGTCGACGACGAGCCGGCGGACCCCGGTCGGCGTGGACGCCCCGGGCAGCGGGGCCAGCGCGCGGAAGTCGTCGATCAGCTCGTCGAGGGCGGCGTCGTGCAGGTTGCGCTCGAAGGTGTAGCCGAGCAGCGCCCCGATCGGCTGCCCTTGCCGCACCCCCTCGAACAGCTGCCTGGCCAGCCGCACCCGCGCCGAGGTCAGCTCGATCGCGAACGGCGAGCTCTCCTCACCGCCGTGCGAGAGGTGGGCGTTGCGGAGGAGGGCCGAGGCGCTGGCCTGGTTCAGGGAGGGCGCGTGGATGAACCCCGGGTCGTCGGCCGGCGCGACGAGAGGTCCCGGCTCGTCGGGGATGTCGGTCACCGCCGGACCAGGGGTCGCGGCACTGAGGTTCTCGACCCAGCCGTAGCCCCCGACGCGCAGACCCTGGGGTCGTGCCTCGCGGAGCTCGGCCAGGCGCCGGGTCGCCAGCGAGGTGATCCAGGCGTCGAGCCGGTGCGAGGCGGCGTCGAGGGTCTGGGCGAGGTGTCGCTCCAGGGTGGGGACGTCGGTCGCCGACAGCGTCCGCAGTGCCTCGCGGAACTCGGCCAGGGCAGGGTCGTCCTCGGCCCGCTCCGCCGCCGTGCCGCCCGAGACCGGGCGTCCGCGGGTCGACGACCACGTCGGGGTCGGAGCCGTGCCCGGGACGAGGTCGACCAGCTCGGTGTCGCGGAGCAGAGCCAGGTCGGCCGCGTCGACGGCCCGAGCACCGGCCTCGGCGTACTCCCGGAGGAGGCCGTGCCGCAGCAGCACCTGCAGCAGCGGCTGGGCCGCGTCGGGCAGCCCGGTGAGCGCCTCCGGATCGGTGACGGCCAGCAGGTCCCCGACGTAGGTCGGTTCACCGACCAGCGGTGACGTCACCGTTCGGGCAACCCCCTCGTGCGCCGCGTGGGCCAGGGCGGGCACGAAGTCCAGACCCACCCGGGTCGTCTGCTGGGTGGTCAGCTCCACGAGCCCCCGCCACACGAAGAACGGCTCGAGGTCCTCGCCGAGGAACGCCCGCAGGTGCTGGAGGAGGTGCTGCCCCATCGTGTTGCGCACCTGGTAGGAGGTGGAGACTCCCCCGCCTTCCAGGACGGTGGCCAGGTCCACGCTCGCGTCGTCGGTGCGCCCGACCCTGGCGGCCCGGAACGTGGCCGGTCGCCAGACCGCGTCGCGCATGCGCACGAGCAGGTCGCGCAACGAGGCCACGTCGACCTGCGCGTCAGACCACCCGTCCAGGGAGGTCACGGGCAGCACCCCGTAGGGCTGACGACCGATCCGGAGCACAGGCAGCGGTCCACCCGGCCGGAGGTGCTCGACGGCGTGGGCGCGCGCCCAGTCGCGTCCCGCGACCGTCAGCCCACTGCCGTCGAAGCCGATCATCTGTGAGAGGAAGTAGCCCCACGTCGCGGGCCACGTCACACGTGCGAGCGCCCGGGCCGTGGGCTCGTCCTGGTCCGCCGCCCCGGAGGCGTGCCGGAAGCCGGGCACTCCGAACGCGCGCTCGGCCAACGACGCCTGGCTCTCCGGTGCCGGGTCGCCGGCCAGCCACTCGTCGGTGAAGCTCCGGTCGAGCTGCGGGTCGGGTGCCTGGTAGGGCGTGCGCCCGGCCGCGGTGTTGTTGGTCGGCGAGGCGGGAGGGAGGAAGGCGAGCCCGTCGGCGTGGTGGTGGGCGTCGAGCTGCGCAGCCACGTCGTCGGCGCGGTCCGCGTCGCTGGTCCCGAGGACCAGTAGCACGTCGACCCGAGGCGCCGGCAGGCTCAGGCGCAAGGCCATCCCGACCTCCTCGGCGCGCTCGAAGTCGATCATCCAGCGCATCCCCTCGTCGACGGCAGGGTGCTCGTCGTCGATGGTCACGTCGGCCGAGAGATCGGGTCCGATCGCGAGGTCGCGCTGGATCACGTTGCCCGTGGCGACGGCAACGGCCGCCCCGTCGGCGTACGCCGTGGCGATCCAGCGGTCCGGGAGCAGTCGCACCAGCGGCGTGCGCGCGGTCGTGGTCGGGTCCCCGAGGTCGGGGAAGGAAGGGTTCCCACCGGGGCGATCGGCCGGGTTGGTCGGCGTCAGGGCGCGGGCCACCCAGGCAGCTCGCTCCGGTCCGAGGCGCCCGGCGAGCATCCGCCAGGCGTCGCGCAGCCGGGCGTCGTCGGAGGCTGCCTCCCACCGGAGCTCCCAGTAGCGGCGTCCCCAGAGCTGCTCATTGGCGCTCAGGGCCGGGTCGTGCGAGTCGAGGTGGATCTTGTCGGGATAGACGCGGACACGCAGCTCGCCGCCGAAGAACCGGGTCTCCAGCCGCACCGGGAAGAGGGCCAGCGGAAGCGTGGACTCCCCGGCGGGCGCGTCGAGACCTGCGGGACCGCCACCGGCGTTCGCGAGGATCGCGCCGAGGTCGGGGACGTCGATCGCCATCACTCGGCCCTCATCAGGACGGCCGCTGGGATGGTGATCCGCACCGGCAGCTGTCGCACGGCCTGGGCGGTCAGGGCGGCGTCCGCACCGCTGGGTGCGACGTGGGAGTCGGTGCCGGTGTCCACGTCGGCCTCGATGCCGAAGCGCGGTGCGGACGGGTGCTCCTGGAGGACGATGTCCCAGTCGCCGATGTCAGCGGCGTCGATGTCGAACCCGAAGAAGCGCACATCGGGCTCGAACCCTCCGCTGAAGATCGGGTGCCTCTCCTCACCGGCCCTGCTCGCGTAGATGATCGCGTCGGGATAACGACGCAGCAGCTCGCTGCGCACGAGCAGCACGAAGTCCTCCTCCGCCGCGGCGACCCCGAGGGATCGCGTGCCCCAGCTGGCGATGCCGGCGATGTCTCCGGGGCGGCCGGGTGAGGAGGAGGCGTCCCAGAAGCGGTCGAAGTACGTCGCTCGAAGGTCGGCCGGGTAGTCGCGCCAGAGCAGCTCTCGCCCCAGCTCCGTGTTGAGCCCGACGAGGTAGGACTCGACGAACGACGTGTTGGTCTCCAGCGGCACGACCGTGTTGGGCGGGACCAGCTCGAGACCGGGGAGCACGAAGCGCTGGGCGACCTCGCTCAGCGGCTCCACCATCGGCTGCGGGAACGCTGGCGAGAGCCCGACCGGGGCGAGAGCGCCCTCCTCCTGGCGCACCGGTCCCGGGATCGTGAACGTGGCCTGGGCCCGGAGCGCGAAGGACACCAGCGGCCTCGTCTTCTCGACCACCTCGTGGAAGACGGCCGCGAGGGCGCCGTCGGGGAGAGGCAGCTCGCTCTTGATCGGGCGGGGTGGGTTGAACCGCACCATGTGCTCGGCAGCCAGCTCGCGGAAGACCTGGGCCGCGGCGCTGTCGATCCTGGGTGGCCGGTGCGGATGGGGATGCGTCGGGTGAACGGGGTCGGGGTCGGGGTCGGGGTCGGTCGGAGGCTCCGGTGGACCGGGCGGCCCCGGCTCCCCGGGCCGGATCGGGCCGAGGGTGTGGATCGACCCGGGCGGGGCGTTCGGTGACAGCGGCCCGATCGGACCCACCGGACCCACCGGACCCACCGGCCCCACCGGGTCGATCACCGGCCCCTCTCCTCCGGTCATCGGCACCGGCGTCCCCATCGGCACGAACGCGAAGAACGGTCGCTTCGGCTGCGCCAGGATCGCCTCCTGGGTGGCCTCGGCCCAGGTGACGTCGAAGCCGAAGCCCTGAGCGACCCGCTCCAGGGTGACCGGACCGGTGTCCCCGGCACCGGGGAGGAGGCGCGCGAGGACCTGCAGCGGCTGGAGCTGCAGCAGCACACCGGTGCTCCGCTTCACCGGCGTCGGAGAGACGCGCTGCAGCCGACGGTTCAGTCCTCCACGTGGGCGGGCCAGGCGACGCAGGGCCGTCGAGAAGGCCGCGGGAGCGAGACCGGTCCCGGCGAACTGCTCCGTCAGTGCCGTCGAGGTGCGCAGCATCCTGGCCCGGGCCGGCGCGAGCACCTGCAGGCCGACCGCCGGGTCCAGCTCCTTGATGTGTCGGGTGTGCAGGCTGGTGGCGACCCGCTCCCCGAACTGGGCCTGGCGCAGCAGCTGGTTGACCCGGCGCAGCTCGGCCGCCTGCTCCCAGGCGGAGGCCATCAGCTCCTCCTGGCGTTCCTGCACGACCAGGGTGCCCAGGTGGGCGATCGCCCGGTTCACCGGCGAGAGGTTGAGCTGCTCGAACCAGCGGGTGGTCCGGGTGGGCTCGACGGTGTCCAGACCCGCCTGCGCAGCGCCGTACAACGGAGGCGCGAGGAGTGGGTCCTCCTCCGCGGTGACCTCGGCGGGCGCGTTGAGCACCGGTGCCAGTGCCTGTTCCCAGCTCGTCCGGAGTCCGGGCGAGTCCCAGCTCTTGGCCACGGCGCCGACGGGCTGGAGTGCGCCGCGGAGCGGGAGCCTCGTGCCCCCGGGCACGTCGGAGGCGAGGCCGCTCCCGCCGACGTCGACGGCGATCTCGCCGATCCCGTCGGGCAGCGGTCGTGCCCGGAGGAGCAGGGCCAGCGACTGGAAGTCACCGCCGGCACCGGTGGCGAAGGTCCACGAGTGATAGACCGGCAGCTCCACCGAGTCGGCGTCCAGGGTCCAGGCCGGCTCGAGCCTGGCTTCGTCCTGCGGGCGCACGTCCTCACCGAGCCCTGCCAGGCGCCCGAGCTCGAAGGTGGGTACGACGCACGCGACGTAGCCGGTGTCCGGCTGCATCACCCGGGGGCAGACCAGCCGGGACACCGACCGTGCCGGTTCGGACGCCAGGATCCCCGCGAGGTCCTCGGTCGTCCTGGCGGTCAGCTGACCGTGTGCCCACGCCCAGCTGTCGTCGAGGTCGGGCAGCTCGTCGCCCGGCTTCGCGGGGCCACTGATCACCAGCACGGGGAGGCCCCCGGTCCGCGGCGGGTCGATCCGCACGCCGTCCTGCTGGCGGACCACCACGAGGCACAGCCACGGGCGCAGGTGCCCTTGCGTGCTGGCGCCGGCCGGAGTGAACAGCCAGGGCAGCGACGGCTCGTCGAGCTCGATCAGCGCGAAGTAGTTGGGCTCGAAGGCCGTCGCCCCCGGCGCCGGGTCGGTCCGCACGATCTGGCGTCGGTCGAGCCCGGTGACGTGGCCCGGTCCCATCAGGGTGACCGGCGCCGACGCCGTCCGCGAGGAGTTGATCTCGACCGACGCCGTGGCCGTGGTCAGGCCGGGCAGGTCCGGCCCGTTGGTGTCGGGGGTGAGCAGCGCGGCCGCGGCTCCGCGGCGGACCCAGGGGAAGAAGATGAGGTCGGCGTCGGTCTCGGTCATCAGCCCACCAGCTCGCTGCGTGGGACGAGCACGGCCTCGGTGTCGCGAGCCGCTTCGTGTGCCTCCACCCAGGTGAGGTGGGCGTCGGCCGGTGCGGGGCCCCCCTCCAGGACGGCGGCCCAGCCCCCGGGGTTCACCGTCGGCGCCGCGTCGCTGACCGGTGCGGCGAACCGCTGGTCCAGGGTGCGGCGCGCGGGTGCCCTGCTCGCGGCACCGAGCAGGACCAGGTCGAGCACGTGCACCTGGTGGTGCGGCTCGGTCTCGAGGACCGGCTCACCGTCGAGGCCGATGGTGATGTCGGTGTAGTCGAACGGCGATGCCTGCGGCGTACCCATCGTGTAGCCACCGTCGCCGAAGGTGACGCCCGCACCCATCGACTCGAAGGACGGGGCGGCCAGGCGGTCGTCGTCGCTGAGGTCGAAGTACTGGCCGGGTGCGAACAGCTCGCGGACACTGCCACGGCCCTGCTCCTGGTCGCCGAGGGCGGTGCGGGTCACCTCGAACTTCCGGTCCCCGCTCGGGGTGGAGGTTCCCACCCGGTCGATGTCGCGGGTCAGCCCGAGCGGCACCACGTTCTGGCGCACGGTCAGGGTGCCGAGCGGGTGCAGGAGCACGCCCTGGGTCACCGGCTGGCGCAGGCTGACCATCGTGCTGGCACCGGCGGGCAGCTGCGCCTGCCAGGACCGCGGCTGCGAGAGCGCGTCGACGAGCACGGAGAGGGCGTCGATCGGGACCAGGTCGTTGGGTGTGCCCCCGTCGACGAGCGTGGCGTCGATGGAGACCGAGAAGTCGCACCAGAGGATCTCGAAGGAGGCCTTGCCGGAGACCCGCAGCGGCAGCGGACCCTCGAGCGCACCGCTGACCGAGACCTTGAACAGGTTGTGGCTGCCCCGCTTGAGCTGGACGCTCGCACGGAACTCGGCGAGGAAGTGGAACGGCAGCAGCTGGATGAGTACGTCGAACCCGATGTCGCCGGTGATGCTGAACCCGTAGGCCGCCGCGTAGAGGGAGCAGTCGGCGCCGAACTGCACCGTGTTGGACGTGACGGCGAAGTACGCCTGGCAGATCAGCTTCGGGTTCTCGCCGTTGGTCAGGGCGATCTGGAGCCGCGCGACGGTCGGGAAGCCGGCGGGTGCGGTGAACCGGGGATGCAGGCCACCGACCGACAGGGCGAAGCCGGGGCCGGCGTCCTTCCAGCCCATCCGCATCGCCATCCCACCGGACAGCACGAAGCGGTCGCAGATCTTCGAGTCGTAGAGCACCGCGTCGAGCGCGAAGCTGCCCTGCTCGAAGTCGAGGATGCCGATCGCGTCCATGTTGAGCTTCAGGACGGGCAGGTCCGCGCGCGGCAGGATCGCGCTGACCCGGCCGAGGATGATCAGCCGGCTCTGGCCGGCACCGCCTGCATAGAGCACCCCGAGCTCGAACTGGATGAGCGTCGGCGAGGCCCATCCGATCTTGGCCAGCAGGCCGCCGACGTGGCTGCCGCGCCGCGCGGGGAACATCGTCTGCAGTGCCTGCATGATCTCGGCCGTGTGGTGGACCGGGTCGGAGGGGAAGAGCACGTAGCGCAGCTGGCCGGTCGGGAGCGCGGCGCGGACGGCGGCCTCGTCGAAGGTGCGGTGCAGCGCGAGCAGACCGCCGAAGCCGTCGAGGTGGAAGCCCATCCCGAGCGGCCAGGGAGAGGACAGCTCGAGGGTGAGGATCGCGACCAGCGAGAACCCCTTGGTGTGGTCGTCCTGCTTCGTGGCGACCAGGCAGATGGCCTGCACGGTCAGCCCGCCCCGGATGGCCAGGTCGAGGACGCCGAAGTAGGTCCCCTGGTCCGGGTCGTGCGCGATCGACCCACCGCCTGCGATCAGGTGGGTCTCGACGTTGACCGCGATTCCGCGAGGGAAGCTGGCGTCGAAGCCCAGGTCGATGACGCGCAGGTTGCGGTCTTCCCGTGGCACGCCGTCATCGAGGGTGAACTCGAGTCCGAGTCCGTCGACGCGCAGGTAGACCGGTCCGATGCGGGCGCTGAAGGACGTGGCGAGGCCCAGGGTGGTCCGTGTCTGCTGCGACGGCGGCAGCTCGGCCGGCCCGCGCGTGACGCGGAACCCGAGCTCGTGCACCGTCAGTGGGCCGAGTGACTTGCCCAGCGGCAGGTTGATCTCGAACGTCGCGGCACCGCTGTTGCCGGCACCGGTCACGGGTGCGGACACCGGGTCGGTGGACCCTTCGCGCGGCGGCACGTAGCGCGCCACCATGCCGCGTGAGCTGGAGGGACCGAACTCCAGTCCGAACGGGAGGCGCAGCGGCCCCTCGCCGATCAGACCGGCCAGGAAGCCGTCCTGGTCCTTGGGGTCGAGCACGAAGGCGGACTCGGTGACCCGGACCAGCGCCTCGAACACCCCGTCGGCCAGGGTGATGGCGACGTCGAGCTCGCCGATGTCGATGCGGGTGCTCGCGGTCAGCCGGATCGGGAAGCCCTTGGTCGAGGCGGCGTCGGGGACCGAGGGGACGTCGGGCGGCCGGGCGGCGTACCCGACCCCGAACTCGTAGTCGCCGCCGAGCGGGTTGGCCACCTCGAAGCCGTCGGGGACGCGCCAGAGCACCGCGACGGCGCCGTCCGCCCGCGCCTTGACGGTGAAGGTCCACCACTTCCCCAGCTTCGCCTCACGCACCAGGTTGCCGCCGAGGGCGAGGAAGACTCCGGGGCCGCCCTCGGCCTCGTGGACCATCGCCGTGGTCAGCTGGACGGACTCCTCGATGTCGGGCTGTCCCTCGACGACGCGGTCGTGCACGACCGAGATCGAGGTCATCCGCGCGGAGACCACGTCGGCACGACTCGGGGTCGCTGCCGAGTCGGGACCGAGCTCGGGCGCGTCCCATCCGGTGAGCACGTCACGGAGTGGCTCGATCTCCTTCTTCATGTCGATGGCTGCCAGCGTCACGGCGGCCAGGCGCACGATCAGGTCGACGACCTTCTCGGGGGTTCCGTCGGGCGCGTTCGGGCCGGACAGCTCCTCGATCGACTTCCCGGGTTGCCAGATGTAGCCGAAGAGTGCCGAGAGCGAGGCGAAGAACGAGACCGGGTTGTTGTTGTAGGGCCCGTAGGTCGAGGTGAGGTCGGCGATCGTCGAGACCCCCTGGAGCACGACGAACAGCTGCGGCCAGCGCTGCCGCACGAAGTTGGTCGCCCCGAGCTCGAGCATCGCGTGCGCGATCTCCCCGACCGGAAGGGTCTGGTCGTCGACGACCGAGCCGAGCACCTCGATGAGCTCGTCGACCAGGGCCGCGATGTCACCGATGGCGAGGATGGTGTCCTCGAGGGACGGGTCGCTCGCGTCGAGCCAGGCGTTCACCGCGTCGATGCCGTCCGGTGGCGGCCCGATGACCAGGGGTGCCCCGCTGACGGGCGGCGAGATGCCCACGTCGCGCAGCATCGCCTCGCGCAGCTGGGGGTCGACGACCGCGCCGCGCACGAAGTCCACGAAGTCGACGAGCTCGCGCCCGATGATCTGCATCAGTGTCCGGTCCTCCGCCATCACGCCTCCTGCTCGATGGGCGGTGGCAGGGCAGGACGGCGCAGCCGCGTGGGCGGTTCCTCGTCCTCGGGGCCCAGGGAGGTCTTCTGCACCAGGAACGGCTCGGGCTCGACCGGCCGGGGAGGGATCTGGTCAGGGTCGGCGAAGGTCGTGTAGACCTCGTGGATCGCCTGGAGCTTCCCGTCCTCGTGGGCGAAACGCACGCGGCCGACGTTCGCCCGGAAGAGGATCTGACGCGCGTTGCGAAGCCGGTTCAGCGACTTCTGGTGTCGGACCGCGACCCTCTGATAGCCGTCGAGCACGGTCGCCGGGTCGGAGAGCAGCGTCTCGACGTCGGGGTCGAGGTCCTCGTGCTGGATCCCCTTGGGTCGCTGGTCGTTCGGTCGCTCGTCGACCAGGGGGGTGATCCGCCAGCGCCAGTCCGGCGTGCTCCCGAGCCGCGTCGCCCTGGTCTCGTCGAAGGTCTCGGGATGGTCCGGGTCGTTGAGGTCCGGCCAGCCCCACGTCGGCAGCACCACCGGCGTCTGCCGCAGTCGCGACCTGGTCACCGGCGGGAGGTCCGCGATCCCGAAACCCGGCGGGAGGGTGACCAGGTCGTCCGCGGGCTGGTCCCACCCGAGCCGCTCGGTGCCGAGGCCGAGCCGGATCAGCTGCTGGGCGAGCCCGAGGCTGGAGTCGACGAGGGTGATGAAGGACGGCATCACGTTCTTGAAGCCGCTCGAGGTGAACTGGGCGAACCGCGCCGGCTGGGTCGCGTCGCCCTTCCAGTAGCTCATCGCCGAGCCGGCCGAGTAGTGCACGTCGCCCGAGAGCAGGACCACGCGTCCGTAGGGCTCCAACCGCCGGAGGAGGTGCTCGAAGGTGTCCACGTCGAAGGACCACGCCTCGATCGCGTCAGGGTCGGTGCCGAGCATCCCGCGCATGCCGGAGTTCTCACTGTTGAACTCGCTGTGCTCCTTGCTCGCCTGGACCATGTCGAAGATCCGGTAGGACAACGGCGCGACCAGCTCGTCGAGCACCGGCGGGCCGATCACCTGCAGTGGTGCGACCACGAGCAGGATCTCCCGCCCGGCCGGGAGCGGCGGGACGGGGATCTGGTCCACCATCGCTGTCGGTGAGATGTTGCCCGGTGGACCGTTGGGTCCGGCGAACTGCCGCCGGGTGCGGTTGTCCAGCGCGATCACCCGGTGCTTGGGCCCGTCGATCAGGAAGTGCCACTTCAGCGCGGGCTCGGCGCTCTCGGATCGCCCGCCGGGCAGCGGCACCAGGCCGCCGTCGGGGCGGTGACCCATCAGCTCCGAGACCGCCGCGGCGGCAGTCACGTCCGGCCCCGTGGTGGCTCCTGGCGCGAACAGCTCGCCCACGTGGGTGAGCAGCTGGGCCTTCGGACCGCTCCGGTAGGCAACCGGGTCGTTGCCCCAGTCCTGGAACAGCGCGTAGGCGGTCATGGCGTTGCCGAGGACCGCCCGACCGAGGCGGGTTCCGAGCACGCGACGGCGCCAGAGAGGGTTGAGGAAGTAGTCGTCGGTGACGTCGTGGTCGTCGAGGATCATGTAGGTCGACACGTTGGCCAGCGCTCGCTGCACCTTGGGCAGGTTCTTCCGGAACTCCGCGTGCACCGCGAAGGCGCGACGCAGGCCGAGCTGTCGCTTGTGCGCCTCCTCCCCGAGGTCGTCGGCCGACTTCTCCCCCGGGGGCTCACGCGGCGCCTCGTAGAAGTGGCCGGCAATGGTCGTGGGGAACTCCGCGGGCGTCAGGACGATGGCCCCGCTCCCGGGCTTGCCCTTGACCAGTGGTGGCAGGACCTGGTCCCAGCGCAGCGGCTCGGTCTGCTGCGGCTTGCTGGAGTCCGGCGCCCAGCGCGCACCGATCACCTCCTCGCCCCACACCGCCGGACTCCACACGCTCAGGTAGCAGGCCGCGAAGTCGCCGAGGGAGAGCAGATGTGAGTCGCCGTCGACGCTCGTGAACTGGGCGTCGACCAGGGTCGTGCGGAGCCGTCGCCCCTCGGGCCAGTGCGCCCGGTCGGCCGGGATCAGGCGGTCGCTCTCACTGGGGGAAGCCTGGGGCTCGTACGCCGTCCAGGGTGCGTCGAGGTCCACGTCGTCGGGGTCGGTGATCGCGGCCTTCCGCCTCGCCACGTCGTCGACGGGCAGGTGCTCAACCGGCTCGGGCGGTGTCACCCCGGGCCGGGTGCCGATCAGCTGCACACCGGTCTCGATGATCGTGGGCATGTGGATCACCGACACGTCGTCGGCGTAGATCTGGTCGCCCCCGAGGAACAGCTGCTGCGGACGTGCCCGGGGGTCCTTGTAGATCTGGTGACCGAAGATCAGGTCGTCGACCATGGCGAGCGCGTCTGGGTCGCGATGCAGCGGCCGGCGGCACGAGCCGTAGAGCAGGTTGAGGTGCTCGAGGTCCGAGGACGGCGGCGCGAAGCTCGGGAGTCCCTTCTCCTCGAAGCCCAGCGGGATCCTGGCAAAGCCGTCGAACACGCCCTCCTGGAGCATCCGCAGGGTGTCCAGGTTCTCCACCGCGCCACTCCCCTGCCGGTGGATCTCCACGTCGTAGGAGTAGACGGTGTCCGGCTGGAAGGCCTTGCCTGCCGTGGCCGGGAGCTCGAGCGTCACCTCCCCGACGTGGAGCTTGGCCCCGACTCGCAGCAACCGGGTGTCGAGGCTGACCGCGAACGTGCCGGGCATCGACGTCTGGACCCGCACCAGGCCCTCCCAGACCTGCAGCCGCACGTCGGCGGGCTCACTCAGCGCCAGCCACACCGACACCAGGCCCGGCTCGACGCGTCGGAGGATGGGCCCTGCCAGGAGCAGCGGAAGGTCCATGTCCCTCCCCTGAGATCCGGGATGACGCCGCCGCCTGGACGCCGGTTTCAGCCTAGGACCGGGCTTCGGCGCACCGCTAGGTCACAAACCGGGAGGAACGCGGTTCACGCCGCGAGTGCTGACGCGGTGTCCTGTTTGGTCCCTCCGGGGGACGGGTACGAAGTCAGACGGTGGGGGGACCAGGTGCCTGTGCAGTGCAGGCGCCGCAATGAGGGAGACGACATGAAGTGGCTTGTCATCATCTTGATCGTGCTGGCCGTGCTTCTCGCGGTGGCACTGATCGCGACCGCGATGAAGCGCAAGAAGGACGAGGCCGGACGCCAGCGTGCCAGTGAGCTGCGTTCCGACGCTGCGGCGACAGCCTCGACGACCCAGGTCCAGGAGGCCCGCGCCCGCGAGGCGGAGGCGGAGGCGGAGCGGGTGCGCGCCCAGGCCGACAAGCTCGAGGCCCACGCCCAGGAGCAGCGCACCTCCTATGACATGACGCGTGCCCAGCAGGAGGACTCGCTGCGCGAGGCCGACCGGCTCGACCCCGACGTCGACCACCGCTCGGCGGACTACCAGCCGGACCTCGACGGCCACCCCGAGCCGCGTGGCGCGGCCGGCGAGCCCGCCCCGGAGGGGCATGTCCGTGGCCCTGCCAACCCGGTGCCGCCCGGCCCCGAGACCGTGACGCCGGAGCAGGCGGAGTGGGAAGAGCAGCAGGTCCGCCGCGACCAGACCTGAGTCTGGTCCACTGACCCGACGGAACGGCCGGGCGCCCGCGGGCGCCCGGCCGTCTGCCTTTCCTGGACCGGCATCGGCAGAGCCCCGCGACACCCCGAAGACGAACATTCGGACAATGCCAGCATCCGCGGGCCAAAACTGGTCTAGTGAGAGCCGCATCACCCCGCTCATCCCGTCACGACCCGGGTCAGCGCTGGTCTGAGTCTCGACAGTCGGGGGCCCATTCCAGAGGCAGGAGGATCGGTGGCGACCACGCCTCATGCGCGCGTCGCGGGCCTGATGCTGCTCGCAGGAGTCCTCGGACTCGGGGCGGTGATCTCGGCACCCGAGGAGACCCACGTCGGCGGGATGTGGCCCGTCGGTCTTGTCTCGGGCCTGCTGGTCTACGTCGGTCGGGAGAAGGTCGCGCAGATGGCGGGCGGGCTGGTCGTCCTCGTCCTGGCCACGTTCGTGCTCGGGGGCTACCCCGTCGGTGTCTCGATCGGCTATGCCGCGGGCATCGTGATCGAGGGCCTGGTGACCCTCAAGGTGCTCACGGTCAAGTGGGGCTACGGTCGGCGTCTCAACGACGACCTGGACCTGGCGCGCTTCACGCTCTCGGCCGTGATCGGCTCGGCTGCCGGTGCGCTGCTGTTCGGCATCACCTCGGCGATCACCGGCTTCGGCGTGTGGTGGGCAGTGCTCCCCGTCGCCCTGATGACCCACCTCGCATCGCAGCTGATCCTGCTGTCCTTCTTCATGCAGGAGTTCCGCCACGCCGGGGAGAGCGGGCCCAAGGAGCGCTGGCTGCGCTGGGGGGTGACCGTGGCGGTGACCCTGGCGGCCTTCGTCCCGACCCAGACGCCGGGGGCCGTCTTCTTCGTTCTTCCGCTGATCGCCTGGGGGGCCCTGCGAGCACCCATGCGCGAGGCTCTCTGGCAGCTCGTCATGGTGGCCACCATCGCGAGCATCCTGATCCAGTTCGACAGGGGTCCCTTCGTGGCCCTCCCGGTGCTGCGCGACCGGCCCGTCGAGCTCGCCAGCACGCCGCAACAGGCGTTCCTGCTCGGCTGCGCCCTGGTCTGCCTGCCCTTCGCCATGGCCGTCGCCCGGTCCCGGCAGCACGCCACCCAGGTGATCAGCGAGCGTGAGCGACTCCGTCGCGTGGTCGCCGGCGCGACCGGCATGGCGATCATCGAGACCGACGAGCACGGCATCATCACCCTGTTCAACCCCGGCGCGGAGGCACTGCTGGGTTACGCGGAGGAGGAGCTGATCGGCCGGAGGGCCGACATGTTCCACTCGCCCGAGGAGATCGCCCGGCAGGCCCAGTTCCTCGGCGTACCTGCCACGCTGGCGGACGTCTCCCTGGCCAGCACCGAGCCACACGTGGGCCCGCGCGACTGGAGATACATCCGCAAGGACGGGGAGGTCCGCACCATGTCGATGACGCTGGCGCGGATGACCGACTCCAGCGCCACTGCGCTCGGCTACCTCTGCACCGCCGAGGACATCACCGAGCGCGTGCGTGCGCAGAGCGCCCTCGAGGCGGCCCTGCAGACCGAACGCCGAGCCGTGGCGCACCTCACCGAGATCGACCGCACGAAGGACGCGTTCGTCTCGAGCGTCAGCCACGAGCTACGCACGCCGATCACCAACATCGTCGGCTACCTCGAGCTGCTCATCGACGGGGCCTACGGCGAGACCAACGACTCCCAGCACGAGGCACTCGGCCGGATCGACGCCAACAGCCACCGACTGCTCGAGCTGATCGACAACCTGCTCACCCTCTCCAGCCTGGAGTCGCTCGACAAGCAGATGGCCAAGCTGCCCGTCGACCTGCGCGAGGTGATCCAGCGCACCAGCCAGCGAGTGCACACCGACGCTTCCGTGCGTGGCCACCGTCTGCACGTCGAGGTGCCACCCGAGCCGGCTGTCGTGCTCGGGGACGAGGAGCACCTCGAGCGGATGCTGTCGAACCTGGCCACCAATGCGCTGAAGTTCACCCCCGACGGGGGCCGCATCACCCTGCGGCTGCGTGCCGAGGGCACCAACTACGCCATCGAGGTCCAGGACACCGGCGTGGGCATCCCGGAGGAGGAGCGGTCGCTGCTGTTCAACCGCTTCTACCGCGCCACACATGCCCAGGCCGAAGCGATCGAGGGCAGCGGTCTCGGCCTGTCGATCGCGCGCAGCATCGCCCAGCTGCACGGAGCCAGGATCAGCGCCCGATCCGTCCCGGGCGAGGGCTCGACGTTCACCGTCACGTTCGACGAACAGGGCTTCAGCACGCTTGCTCCACTGTGATCTACGGCCCCGGCCGGAAACTAGTCCGAATTAGGTAATTTCGACCCGCAAGGGCCGTTATCTGGCCTAACGTCAGGTTTGACGGGGGCCGACCTGGTACGCCTGTCTTCATCGACCACGAACCACGAGGACACGTCCGGTGCACGGCTCCCGAGCGCATGGCCTGCTGACGGCAGGTCTCGGCGCGTCCGCGCTCGCCGTCGCCGTCTTCGCGCTCCGCGAGACCCCGGATCCGATGCTGGTCGCCAGGTGGTGGCCGGCCACGGCGCTGGCGACGGCGATGCTCCTGTCCGCCCCGAGGCGACAGGCGCGTCCCCTGCTGGTCGCGATGGCCCTGATCTTCCTCACCGCCGGCCTGGTCTCAGGTCGTGGGGTGGTCTTCTCGGTCGGGTTCACCGTCGCCAACGTGATCGAGGGCATCATCGTGCTCTGGTGGCTGACCGGCCTGGAGGTGAGCAGCCCGGAGCTGCGCTCGTGGGGCGGATACTTCCGGTGGCTGGTCGCGATCAGCCTCGGCAGCTGGGCCGCAGGGGTGATCACCGCCGGAACGATCGGCCTCGGCGGCGAGCACGACCTCTGGCGCCCCATGCTCTGGGTCACGCTCACCCATCTCGGCGCCCAGGCCGTCCTGCTCCCCCTGTTCCTGCGTCAGCCCCGGCAGAAGATCAAGTTCCGGGTGGGAGAGGTGCTCAGCCACCTCGCGCTGCTCTGCCTCGGCGCCCTGGCCTGCGTGACCGCAGACGCTTCCCAGCCGGTCGCGTTCCTGCTGCTCCCGGTGCTGATGTGGGCCTCGGCCCGGTTCACCCAACGCTGGGCCAACCTCGAGCTGCTCGCCATCGCCCTGGGACTCGCTGCGCTCACCACGACCGGACACGGACCCTTCGTGGACATCACCGGACCGGTGTCGGTGATCGACATCGCGGCCAGCGCCCAGGCGTTCGTCATGATCAGCGCCATCACCTCGGTCGCCTTCTCGGTGGCGATGAGGCACCTGCGCGACTCGCTCCGCAAGATCCGCCACAACGAGGTGCAGCTGGGCCAGCTGCTCGACTCCGCCTCCGGCACCGCGTTCATCGCGACCGATCTCGAGGGGGTCATCACCTGGTTCAGTCCCGGCGCCGAACAGCTCCTCGGCTACTCAGCGGGGGACGTGGTCGGGAGAACCACCCCGATGCCCTTCCACGAGAGTCGCGAGATCCTCTCGCGGGCCCAGAAGCTCAGGGTCACCCCGGGCTACGGCGTGGTGACCCACCAGGTCGCCCTCGGCGCCGACCAGGACACGCGCGACTGGACCTACGTGCGCAAGGACGGCAGCAGGCTCACCGTGTCGGTCAGCGTCACCGCCGTGCGCGACGACGACGGCGGGCCGATGAGCTACCTGAGCGTCGTGCGCGACGTGACCGACAGGCGGGCAGCCGAGCAGGCCCTCGTCTTCGCCCTCGACAAGGAACGCGAGACCAACCAGCGCATGCTCGACCTCGACCGGGCCAAGGGTGAGTTCGTCCAGGCCGTGAGCCATGAGCTGCGTACGCCGCTGACCAGCATCGTCGGCTACACCGAGCTCCTCGCCGACGACATGTCCGAGAACCTGACCGACCAGCAGCAGCAGCTGGTGGAGCGCATCGACCGCAACGGCGAGCGACTGCTCACGCTGGTCGAGGACCTGCTCACGATGGCGCGCGTCGAGGACGGCAGCCTGGCCCTGGACCGCGTCGAGACCGACCTGCGCGACGCGGTCCGCGTCGCCACCGACGAGGTCGCACACTCAGCCCACAAGGGCAGGGTGTCGCTGGAGGTGCACCTGCCCTCCGAGCCGGTGCTGCTGGAGGGAGACCCGGCCCACCTCGAGCGGCTGGTGCTCAACCTCGCCAGCAACGCCGTGAAGTTCACCGACCTCGGCGGCAAGGTCGAGGTGAGGCTGCAGGTCACGGGCGACGTGGCCGAGCTGAGCGTGCGCGACACCGGCATGGGCATCCCGCTCGAGGAGCAGGGCCGGCTGTTCCAGAAGTTCTTCCGGTCCTCGCTGGCGACCGAGCACGCCATCCAGGGGACCGGGCTGGGCCTGCACATCGTGCGCTCGATCGCGGAGGCGCACCACGGGCAGATCAACTTCGAGTCGACTCCCGGCGTCGGCACGACGTTCTGGTTCACCGTGCCGCTGGTCGGCGCGCCGAGCGGCGTACTCCGAGAGCGGGCGACGGCCCCGGCGAGCCAGGCACCGCCCACCCAGCTGGGCTGCCCGACCGCGCCGCCGGCAGCGGCGCCCGTGCCGGCCTCGGCACCGAAGCACCGCAACGACTCGGCCGGGGTGCGCCGCTAGCTCATCAGAGGTAGAGGCCGGTCTGGCTGTCGCCGAGACGCTCGGCCGCCAGCGCGTGGATGTCGCGCTCGCGCAGCACCACGTAGAGCTCACCGGAGACCTCGACCTCGGCCTTCTCGTCGGGGTCGAAGAGCACCCGGTCACCGACCTCGACCGTGCGCACGTGCGGCCCCACGCTCACGACCCGGCACCACGAGAGCTTGCGCCCGCCCAGTGCTGCCGTGGCGGGGATCAGGATCCCGCCGCTGGAGCGCCGCTCGCCCGGGTCGAGGTCGACGGCCACGAGCACCCGGTCGTGCAGCATCTGGATCGGGGTCTTCTCCCCCGTGGGCTCCGTGACCTCGGCGACGGTGCGCTTGCTCACTTGACGATCTTGCGCACGACCACGAACAGTGCCACGACGCCGACGGTGCCGCCGGCGACCTTGAGGATGTTGTCGGTGCGGGGGGAACCACTCGGGTCCACGAAGAAGCCCCTGATCGAGGCGATCTCGCGACGGACGATGGTCTTCGGGCTGGTGCGGTGGAGAAGCTGGTCGATCGTGGCACCGAGGTGCTCACGTGTCTGCTCGATCTCTCGCTCGAGAGACGACACCTGGTCGGACACTGTCCATGGCTCCTGTCGGGTTCGCGTGCAGCGCGCGGCTGATCAGCGGGTCGGGCGCTGTAGGTGAGGAAGGCTACCAATGCCCGGGATCGTCGCCGGATCGAACCCGAACGGAAGCTCCAACCGGTGGCGGCGCATCAGCTCGTGGTCGGTCAGCAGGTCGTACGTCGCGCCGTCGGCGACCACCTGCCCGTCGTGGAGCACGACGGACCGCTCACACAGCTCGAGCGCGTAGGGCAGGTCGTGCGTGACCATCAGCACGGTCACGTCGAGCGAGCGCAGGATGTCGGCGAGCTCGCGTCGCGACGCCGGGTCCAGGTTGGAGGAGGGTTCGTCGAGGACCAGGATCTCCGGCTCCATCGCGAGCACCGTCGCGACGGCCACGCGGCGACGCTGCCCGTAGGAGAGGTGGTGCGGCGGCCGGTCGGCGTACTCCGCCATCCCGACCTTCTCCAGCGCGTCGGTGACCCGCGCGTCCAGCTCGGAGCCACGCAGCCCGAGGTTGGCCGGCCCGAACGCCACGTCCTGGCGGACCGTGGCCATGAACAGCTGGTCGTCGGGGTCCTGGAAGACCACGCCCACCCGGCGCCGGATCTCCTTGAGGTTCCCCTTGCGCACCGGCAGGCCCGAGACCGAGACGGTGCCGGCCCCTGCTGTCAGGATGCCGTTCAGGTGCAGCACCAGGGTCGTCTTCCCGGCGCCGTTGGGGCCGAGCAGGGCGACCCGCTCGCCCTGGTGGACGTGCAGGTCCACCCCGAAGAGGGCCTGATGGCCGTCGGGGTAGGCGTGCGCCAGGCCGCGGACCTCGAGGACGGGAGTGCTCATCGAGGGATCTCGATGGTCGGCATGGTGCCGTCGTACCCCCGGGAGAGCATGGCGAGGTGCACCCGCTCCCCCCGCTCGTAGGAGCGGATGAACAGGGCCCCGAGCGAGCGCGCCAGCACCGGCCAGTGGCGCGGCGAGCGCGGGTCGCAGCCGCGCGACCGCATGGCCGTGGTCATCCGGGTCATCTCGGCGGTCACGACGTCGAGGTAGCGCAGCATGAACCCCATGATCTGCACGATCAGGTCGGGCATCCGCAGCCGTCGCAGGCCGGCGAGGACCGCCTGCGGCTCGGTGGTCGCCGCCAGCGTCAGCGCAGCGAGCACGCCGAACGTGCCCTTGACGACCAGCGCCGCCGCCGCCCAGAGACCGGGCTCCGAGACCGAGAGACCGAGCACCTCGACACGCGGGCCTTCGGCGATGAACGGGATCAGCAGCGCGAAGACGAGGAAGGGCGTCTCGATCACCATCCGCTTGGCGAGGTAGAGCGGAGGCACCCGGCTCAGCGCGACGACGCCGAGGAGCAGGAGCGCGTAGAACGCGAACGCGGCGTACCACTGCCGCGGGGTCGCCACGACGACGAGCATGAAGACCACGAGCGTGGCCAGCTTGAGGTGTGCCGGGGCGCTGTGCACGACGCTGTGCCCGTCGAAGTGGAGACGGTGCCCGTGGCCCGCGCCCACGTCAGACCTCCGTCGTCTGGGGCACGTCGTCGCGCTCGTCGGCGTCGTCGGCGCCCTTGCGGCGCAGCACCCAGAAGAGGCCGCCGCCGATGACGAGCACCAACAGGCAGCCGGCCACACCGGCAACACCGCCGCTGAGCCGCTCGTTGTCGATGCCCTTGGTCGAGTAGCCCGCGAACGGCCCGTCGGCCGCCGGGGACTGCTTCTCCTTGTCGATGAAGCCGGTCTTCTCGGCCACGAAGTTCAGCCCGTCGGGGTGCGAGCTCGCGTAGTAGCTCGCCACGCCTGCGATCAGCAGCGCCGCGAGCAGGAACGCGGCGAAGAAGCGACGGTTGCCCGTGCGCGTGCTCATGCCACCTCCTCGCTGACGGATCCGGCCGACGTGCGGATCTCCAGGGACCGGGCGCGCAGGACCCGGCGGGCACCGTAGACGAGGTCGGGGCGCACGGCGACCACGGACGCCACCACCAGCGAGGTGATCACCGCCTCGCCCAGGCCGATGACCACGTGCCACGACACCATCGCGGTGAACACCTTGCCCGTCGCCACGGGGGCGGTGCCGCCGATCGCGAACAGCAGCGAGAACACGGCCGCGGCCACGGGCACGCTGACCATCGCACCGATCGCGGCAGCCGGTGCGATCGAGCCGAGTCTCTTGGGCAGCACGGCGCGCGCTGCCACGAAGACGAGCCAGCCGACGCCGACGCCGACGAGGGCCATCAGGGTGATGTTCGTCCCGAGCGCGGTGATGCCGCCGTCGGCCATGAAGAGTCCCTGCACCAGCAGGACGGTGCTGATGCAGAGCACCGCGGTCCACGGGCCGGCGAGGACGGCAGCCATCGCTCCGCCGAGGAGGTGCCCACTGGTGCCTCCGGCGACCGGGAAGTTCATCATCTGGCCGGCGAACACGAAGGTCGCGACGAGGCCTGCCATGGGCGCGGTACGGTCGTCGAGTTCGCGACGCGCTCCACGCAGCGCCAGGGCGACACCGCCGAAGGCCACGACACCGGTGGCGATCGAGGTCGGAGCGTCCAGGAAGCCGTCGGGAACGTGCATGCGCACCACCCTACTTACTGCAAGTTGTTTGCAACAACCCACTTCGACGAACAGGAGCGGTCACTCGTGAGCGACGCCCCCACCCCGACCGGTCGCCTCTCCCCCGGAGACGAGGCACCCGACTTCACCCTGCCCACCGACACCGGCGAGGACGTCTCGCTGTCGTCGCTGCGCGGCCGCAAGGTGATCGTGTACTTCTACCCCGCCGCGATGACGCCCGGCTGCACCAAGCAGGCCTGCGACTTCACCGACTCACTCGACTCCCTGAAGGCGGCGGGCTACGAGGTGATCGGCATCTCGCCGGACAAGCCCGCCAAGCTGGGCAAGTTCCGCGAGCGCGACCACCTGTCCATCACGTTGGCCAGCGACGAGGACCGCTCGGTGCTGGCGGCGTGGGGCGCCTTCGGGGAAAAGAAGCTCTACGGGAAGACCGTCGAGGGCGTGATCCGCTCGACCGTCGTCGTGGACGAGGACGGCAAGGTGGCGCTGGCGCAGTACAACGTGAAGGCCACCGGCCACGTCGCCAAGCTCCGCCGCGACCTGGGTCTGGGCGACGCAGCCTGACCCTAGAATCGGCGCACCGGTCGGAGTGGTGGAATCGGCAGACACGCAGGTTTTAGGTACCTGTGCCTTCGGGCGTGGGGGTTCAAGTCCCCCCTCCGACACTGGTCAGCGCCGCTGAGGATGCCCTGCTCGTGAAGGGCGGGGCCGGTCGCGGGGCTCGGACGTCGCGACCTCGGACGTCATACGTGGTGGCTGTCCCGGCGACGATCTCGTCTGACGTCTCCCGGGACGTCGTGCGAGGTGGTGGTCAGGACGACCAGGACGTATGACGTCCCTCGCCGCCAGGAAGCAGGCGTCAGGACCCGAGCAGCTCGACGACCACCGGGGCGATCGCCCGCAGCGACTCGCCTCGGTGGGAGATCAGGTCCTTGGCCTCCGCGGTCATCTCGGCCGAGGTGAGCTCGCCCTCCTGGGCGTCGGGGACGAACAGGACGTCGTAGCCGAAGCCGCCGCTGCCCCTCAGCTCGCGGATCACGCGTCCCCGCATCACTCCGGGTGCGAGACGTTCCTCCCCGTCGGGATGGCACAGGGCGACCGAGCAGCGGAACTCCGCGCCCCGGCGCTCGTCGGGGACGTCGGCGAGCTGCTCGAGCAGCAGCAGGTTGTTGGCGTGGTCGTCCTTGGCCCGACCCGCCCAACGTGCGGAGAGCACGCCCGGCATGCCGTTGAGCGCGTCCACGCACAGGCCGCTGTCGTCGGCGAGCGAGGGCAGTCCCGTCGCGAGGAGACCCGCACGGGCCTTCAGCAGGGCGTTGCCGTCGAAGGTCGGCTGGTCCTCCACCGGTTCGTCGTACGCCGCGACGTCGTCCAGCCCGAGCACGCGGATGCCGGGAAGGTGCTCGTCGAGGATCCGCCGCATCTCCTCGATCTTCTTGGCGTTGCGCGACGCGAGGAACACCTCAGCCAACGGAGACCCCCAGCGCCTCCTGCTGCAGCAGGGTCAGGTCGGCACAGCCCTTCTCGGCGAGCGACAGCAGCGCGTCGAGCTCGTCGCGGTCGAAGGCGGCGCCCTCGGCGGTGCCCTGGACCTCGACGAACTTCCCGGAGCCGGTCATCACGACGTTCATGTCGGTCTCGGCGCGGACGTCCTCCTCGTAGGGCAGGTCGAGCCGAGGGACACCGTCGATGATGCCGACCGAGATCGCGGCCACGGAGTCGGTCAGCGGGTCACCGGTGAGCGCCCCCTCGGACCGCAGGTGGGCCACGGCGTCGGCGAGCGCGATGTAGGCGCCGGTGATCGCGGCGGTGCGGGTGCCACCGTCGGCCTGGAGCACGTCGCAGTCGAGCACGATCGTGTTCTCCCCCAGCGCCTGGTAGTCGATCACGGCGCGCAGCGAGCGCCCGATCAGGCGGGAGATCTCGTGGGTGCGGCCACCGATGCGCCCCTTGACCGACTCGCGGTCGGAGCGGGTGTTGGTGGCCGACGGCAGCATGGCGTATTCGGCCGTCACCCAGCCCAGACCGGAGCCCTTGCGCCAGCGCGGCACTCCCTCGGAGGCCGAGGCAGCACAGAGCACGCGGGTGCGACCGAACTCGATCAGCACCGACCCTGCCGGATGGTCCTGCCAGTGGCGGGTGATCTTGACCGGGCGGAGCTCGTCGTCGGAGCGGCCGTCAGCGCGTGGTTCTGGGCGTGAGGAAGTCATGGCGCGACCCTACCGACGGCCGCTGACGGTGCGTCGGCGGCTACTTGACCTCGGCGCGCAGGATCCGCCACAACCCCAATGCGACCGGGATGACCAGCCAGATGAAGCCGGCGACGAGGAGCTGGGCCCAGTCCTTGCCGGTCATGCTGGCATCGATCAGTGGCTGCTGTGCCTGGGTGAAGTCGACCCACGGCTGCAGGTCCTTGAACCAGTCGAAGAACTCCGCGGCGATCGCGAAGATCGTGGGGACCAGGAAGCTGTAGGCGAAGTAGACGACGATCGCCGCCGCCGTGTTGAGCAGCAGCGTCGCGAAGGCGAAACCGGTGAGCATGGCGATCATCTGGGTGAGCAGGAAGCCGAGCAGCTCGAGGATGCCGAAGTGCCAGTCACCGCTTCCGTTGACCAGCGCGTAGACGCCGTTGACGATGAAGGCCGACACCGTGGCGATCAGGCTGACGATCAGGGCCAGCAGCACCCCGGCGACGAGCTTGGCGGCCACGATGCGCCCGCGATGGGCCTCCAGGGTGAAGGTGACCATGGCGGTGCGCTGGCTCCACTCGCTGGTGACCAGCATGATGCCGAGCACCGGCAGGAGGAACCCGGAGATGAAGTTGGCGATGCCGACGAAGTCGTTGAGCTTGATCGACTCGTCCTGCGCCAGCACCACGATCAGCGCGACCACCATCACCGCAGCTGCCAGGAACGCGGTGATGCCGAGCAGCCAGACACCGGCGCGGGTGTCGTAGGTCTTGCGCAGCTCCACCTTGACCAGGCGGGCGAACGGCACCGGTGCGGTGGCCGAGATGTCGAGCGTGGAAGCCGTCGAAGGGGCAGTCGTGCTCATGCGGGGACTCCTCCCTCGGGGGCGGCGGACAGCGGTTCGCGGGCGTCGTCGGCGGTCAGCTGGAGGAACATCTCCTCGAGCCCGGCTCCCTCGGCGCGCTTGAGCTCGACGAGCACCACGCCTGCGGCCGCGGCCGCGCGGCCGACCTCGACCGGCTCGGACTCCGAGCGGTAGCCACCGTCACCCGAGGGCACCGCGGCGATGCCGGCACTCCTGAGTGCCTCCTCGAGAGCCGCAGGACTCTCGGGCTTCACGTAGGTGCCGGCCGTGTGGAGCAGCTCGGCCTTGGTGCCCTGGGCGACGATCTTGCCGCGACCGATCAGCACCATCTCGTCGGCGATCATCTCGACCTCGTGGAGCAGGTGCGAGGAGAGCAGCACCGTGCCGCCCTGCGCCGCGAAGTTGCGCAGCAGCCCACGCATCCAGTGGATGCCGGCCGGGTCGAGACCGTTGACCGGCTCGTCGAGGATCAGGATGGAGGGGTCGCCCATCAGGGCGTTGGCGATGCCGAGCCGTTGGCGCATGCCGAGCGAGTAGTTGCGCACCCGGCGCTTGGCCTCGGTGCCCGAGAGGCCCACGAGCTCGAGCATCTCCTCGACCCGTTGGCGGCCCACGCCCATCGTGTCCGCGCTGAGCCGCAGCACCTCACGACCGGTGCGACCGGCGTGCTGCGCGGAAGCGTCGAGCAGAACGCCCACGTGGCGAGCCGGGTTCGGGATCTCGGAGTAGAGGTGTCCGCCGATGCGGGCCGTGCCCCCGTTGGCCGGCGTGAGGCCGACCATGATGCGCATGCTGGTCGACTTGCCGGCTCCGTTGGGACCGAGGAACCCGGTCACCCGCCCCGGCGCCGCAGTGAAGGACACGTTGTCGACGGCCGTGAAGCCGCCATAGCGTTTGGTGAGGTTCTCCAGCGTGATCATGACGTTGCCCCAGAGATCATGGGGGCCATCATGCCGGAGGGGTCCACCGGTTTTTCGGACCGGCATGCGCCGATGTGGTGAAGATGTGGGCTAGACGTCGTAGGACGTGCCCGGAGTCGCGAGCTCCACCTTGCCGGCGTACTCCCCCACCGCCTCGCCGAGCACCACCTGCGGGTCGTGCCACGGCGGGATGTGGGTGAGCAGCAGCCGCTGCGCGCCCGCGCCGGCGGCGGTGCGGCCCGCCTCGGCGCCGGTGAGGTGCAGGTCGGGCGGGTTCGGGGCACCCTCGAGGAACGAGGCCTCGCAGAGGAACAGGTCGGCGTCACGCGCGGTGTCGTCGAGCCCGGGGCACACCCCGCTGTCGCCGGAGTACGCCAGCGTGCGGCCGCCCGCCTCGACGCGCAGGGCGTAGGCCGTGACGGGGTGCACCACCTCACGGGCGGTGACCGTGAACGGCCCGAGCTCCAGCGACGTGGCGCCGTAGGGGATGAAGTCGAACTCCTCGTTCATGCCGGGGTTCTCGTCGAGGTCGTAGGCCTTCGCCATCCGTCGAGCGGTGTCGACAGGGCCGTAGACGGGGATCTTGGGGAGTGCACCTTCGGGGTGGTACTTGCGCATCACGTAGTAGCCGCACAGGTCGAGGCAGTGGTCGGCGTGCAGGTGGGAGAGGAAGACCGCGTCGATGTCGTCCGCGCTGGAGTAGCGCTGCAGGGACCCGAGGGCGCCGTTGCCGAGGTCGAGCAGGATCCGCCAGGTGCGGCCGTTGTGCTCGGCCTCGAGCAGGTAGCAGCTCGCCGAGGACTCGGGCCCGGGGTAGGACCCGGAGTTGCCGATGACCGTGAGCCTCATGGGG
Source organism: uncultured Actinomycetota bacterium (assembly GCA_963843075.1). Lineage (GTDB taxonomy): Bacteria > Actinomycetota > Actinomycetes > Propionibacteriales > Nocardioidaceae > Marmoricola. The sequence goes on from CAWJJD010000002.1 coordinate 823,516, forward strand.
TGGGGGTTCACGCGCTGATCACCCAGGCACCACCGGCGAACTGGGTGACGGCGTCGAGCTCCGGTCCGAGGAACCGGCGGCCGGTGGTCGCGAACTCCTCGGGCTGCCCCGTGGTCATGAAGCGGTGGACCGGGAGCTCACCCGCAGTGCGCTCGATGCCGTGCTGGACGAGCGTGCGGTAGACGTCCTTCGCGCACTCCTCGGCGCTGCTGACCAGGGTGACGCCGTCGCCCATCACCAGCGAGATCACGCCGGTGAGCAGCGGGTAGTGGGTGCAGCCGAGGATCAGGGTGTCGACCTCGGCCGCAAGCAGCGGGTCGAGGTAGTCGTGGGCGGCGGCCTGCAGCTCGGGTCCGCTGGTGATGCCCTGCTCGACCAGCTCCACGAACCGCGGGCAGGCCTGGGTGGTCAGCGTGACCTGAGGGGCGGCGGCGAAGGCGTCCTCGTAGGCGAGGGACTGCGCCGTCGCCCGGGTGCAGATCACACCGATGCGTCCGCTCCTGGTGGCGGCCACGGCGCGGCGGGTGGCAGGCAGGATCACTTCGACCACGGGAACGTCGTAGCGCTCGCGGGCGTCGCGCAACATGGCGGCACTGGCCGAGTTGCACGCGATCACGAGGGCCTTGACGCCCTGGTCGACCAGGTGGTCGAGGCACTCGAGGGCGTATTCGCGGACCTCGCCGATCGGCTTGGGGCCGTAGGGCTGGCGCGCGGTGTCGCCGAGGTAGACCACTGCCTCGTGGGGCAGCTGGTCCATGACGGCTCGGGCGACGGTGAGTCCGCCGAAGCCCGAGTCGAAGATCCCGATCGGCGCGTCAGTCACAATCCCCAAGGCTAGACGCCGCGTCGGTCAATCCGTGACCAATAGCGACCCACGTCACCCTGGCGTCCGGGTGATGTCGGGATCACTCGCGTGCCTCGCGCCCCTGGCGTCGCAGCCACCACAGGCCGACGAACGGGAGCACGAGCGGAACGAAGCCGTAGCCGGCTCCGAAGTCCGACCACACGGTCGTGTCGTTGAAGTCCTGCGGTTCGAGGGCGCTGGTCAGGCCGACGCTGAGGACCCCGACGAGCTCGATGAGGACGGCGACCAGCGCCAGGCGCCGCCGGTTGGTGGCGAGCGCACAGGTCGCCACGATGTAGACGACCGCCGCGAAGGCGCTCAGTGCGTAGGGCACCGGCGCGTCGGAGGCCTTGGTGGTCAGCTGCAGGGTGGAGCGTCCCGTGGCGGCGAGGGCGAAGACGCCGTAGACGAAGACCAGGACCCGGCCGAAGCCGTGCCCCGTCCCGCCGGGCTGTGCGTGCTCAGCCACCGACGGCCCAGATGTCGGCCAGCCGGAGGAACATGAACGGGACCAGCAGCACGGCCACGAGAAGTACGCCGGTGCCGCCGCGGCTGCGCTCTCCCGACGACCAGATCACGCCAGCCGGGACGAACAGCAGCGAGCCGACCAGGTAGCCGATGTACTCCCACTCGGCGACGTCGACCTTGGCTTCGCTGACGACTCGCACGATCCCCACCACGAGGTGGACGAGCAGGAGCACCTCGAGGCCGAGCAGGACGTTGAGGAACCGAGGACCGGGCGTGTGGTCCCTGACGATCAATGCGACCAGCCAGAGCGCGCTGCCCAGGCACAGCGCCGTGATGGCGTACTGCAGCGACTGCATCTCAGGGTGCCTCTAGGCCCACAGCTGGCCCTCGAGGCGGTCCTCAGCCTCGTCGATGGTGCCCTCGTAGGCGCCGGTGGAGAGGTACTTCCAGCCGCCGTCGCACACGACGAAGGCGATCTCGGCGCGCTCGCCGGCCTTGACCGCCTTGGCGGCCTGGCCGAGCGCGGCGTGCAGGATCGCGCCGGTCGAGATGCCGGCGAAGATGCCCTCCTGCTCGAGCAGCTCCCGGACGCGGCGTACGGCGTCACGCGGACCGACCGAGAACCGCGAGTCGATCAACGACTCGTCGTAGAGCTCGGGGACGAAGCCCTCGTCCATGTTGCGCAGGCCGTAGACCAGCTCGCCGTAGCGGGGCTCGGCGGCGACGATCCTGACCTCGGGCTTGTGGGCGCGGAAGAAGCGACTGACCCCCATCAGGGTGCCGGTGGTGCCCAGGCCGCCGACGAAGTGCGTGACGTCGGGGAGGTCGGTGAGGATCTCGGGGCCGGTGCCCTCCTCGTGGGAGAGGGCGTTGGCCTCGTTGCCGTACTGGTAGAGCATCACCCAGTCGGGGTGCTCCTCGGCGATCAGCTTCGCCTTGCGCACCGCCTCGTTGCTCCCGCCCGCGGCGGGTGAGGAGACGATCTCGGCGCCCCACATCCGCAGCAGCTGCCGCCGCTCCTCCGAGGTGTTCTCCGGCATCACGCAGACCAGGCGGTAGCCCTTGAGCGTGGCGGCCATCGCCAGCGAGATGCCGGTGTTGCCGCTGGTCGGCTCGAGGATGGTGCAGCCGGGGCGCAGGGTGCCGTCCTTCTCCGCCTGCTCGATCATCTTCAGCGCCGGACGGTCCTTGATGGAGCCGGTCGGGTTGCGGTCCTCGAGCTTGGCCCAGAGCCGGACGTCGGGCGAGGGCGACAGCCTCGGCAGACCGATCAGCGGGGTGCCGCCGACCGAGTCGAGGAGGTTGTCGTACCTCATCCGCCTGCCACGGCCGGAAGCACGACGACCTGGTCGCCGTCGGAGACAGCGGTCTCGAGGCCGCCGGTGAAGCGGACGTCCTCGTCGTTGACGTAGAGGTTGACGAAGCGGCGCAGGTCGTCCTGCCCGTCCTTGGCCTCGACGAGGCGGTCCTTGAGGCCGGGGTGGTTGCTCTCGAGGTCGTCGATCAGCTCGATCAGCGTCGAACCCGATGCCTCGACCGCCTTCTCCCCGCCGGTGTAGGTGCGCAGGATGGTCGGGATTCGGACCTCGATGGCCATGGGACTCACTCGCTCTCGTTGATCGGGGGCTCGTCGGTGACCGTCACGTCTTCCTCGGTCACCTCACCGTCGATGATTCTGTAGGACCTGAACTCCACAGGTCCCTCACTATTCCCGTGCTCACGTGTGCTGACCAGCACATAGTGGGCTCCCGGTTCACTGGCCAGACCGATGTCGGTGCGGCTCGGGTAGGCCTCCGTCGCCGTGTGCGAGTGGTAGATCACCACCGGCTCCTCGTCGTTGGCCCACATCTTCTTGTAGAGCGTCAGCAGCTCGCCCGAGTCGAACTCGTAGAAGGTCGGTGAACCGGCCGCGTTGATCATCTCCACGACCCGCTCGGCGCGGTCGCTGCCCTCGGGCCCGGCGACGATGCCGCAGGCCTCGTCGGGGTGGTCCCTCTTCGCGTGCGCGACGATCGCGTCCCGGACCGCTGTGGAGATGGTGAGCACGGCCCCAGCGTAGGTGAGCCGGCGCGCTCGTCGAGCGGTGGACCGGACACCGGGACACCATCGGCCGGGCCCCGCGACCGTCACCGATGCGAGCGAATATGAAGACTTGAAGTATTCTTCATATACCGACCATCGAGAGGCGCTGCCGTGCCCGTACCGCTGTACCAGGCCAAGGCGGAGTTCTTCCGCTCCCTCGGCCACCCCGCGAGGATCCGGGTCCTGGAGCTGCTGGCCGAGGACGACCTCCCGGTCCACGTGCTGCTGTCACGGATCGAGATCGAGCCGAGCAACCTGTCCCACCAGCTCTCCGTGCTGCGCCAGGCAGGACTGGTCACCCAGCGTCGTGAGGGCGGCGAGGTCATCTACTCCCTCGCCCTGCCGGAGGTGCGCGACCTGCTGCTGGCCGCCCGACAGATCTTGACGACCAAGCACGCGTCGGGATCGCTGCTGGTCGACGAGATCACCCGGCCCGCATCGCCGCACCGGTGAGCACCTGGCCGAACGAGGTGCGCGCCCGGGCAGTGGCGCTGCTCCCCCGGCGAAGCGACCTGCTGGCCATGGGCCGGACTCCGCGACGAGACCTGGTCGCCGGCCTCACCGTCGGGGTGGTGGCGCTGCCGCTCGCCCTCGGGTTCGGCATCAGCTCCGGGCTCGGCGCCGGCGCCGGGCTGGTCACCGCCATCGTGGCCGGCATCGTCGCGGCCCTGTTCGGGGGCAGCCACCTGCAGATCAGCGGCCCCACGGGCGCCATGACGGTCGTCCTGATCCCGATCGTGGCCACCTACGGTCGCAGCGGCGTGCTCGTCGTCGGGCTGCTCGCCGGTCTGATGCTGATCGCGATGTCGGCGGCGCGGCTGGGTGGCTACGTGCGCTTCATCCCGCTGCCCGTGATCGAGGGCTTCACCCTGGGGATCGCCGTCATCATCGCGCTCCAGCAGGTGTCCTCGGCCCTGGGGGTCACGGGGGTCGGCGACACCGTCCTGTCGGCAGCGTGGTCCGGTGTCCGAGGCTGGTGGGAGCAGCCGCAGTGGTGGGCCCCCGCCATGACCCTGGGCGTCATCGCCGTGATGTGGCTGACCGCACGGGTGCGCCCCGGGATCCCGGGCTCGCTGATCGCGGTCGTGATCGCCACGGTCGTGGCCGAGGTGCTCCATCTCGACGTCGCCCGGATCGGGGCACTCCCCTCACAGGTCCCGATGCCCCAGCTTCCAGACGTCCCCTGGTCCCACGTGCAGGAGCTGCTGCTCCCCGCGCTGGCCGTGGCGGTGCTGGCTGCCCTGGAGAGCCTGCTGTCCGCGAGCGTCGCCGACGCGATGAGCGTCTCCGAGCGCCACGACCCGGACCGCGAGCTGTTCGGCCAGGGCATGGCCAACCTGGCCAGCCCGATCTTCGGCGGCATCCCCGCCACGGCGGCGATCGCGAGGACGGCGGTCAACGTCCGCAGCGGTGCAGGGTCACGCCTGTCTGCGGTCGTGCACTCGGTCTTCCTGCTCGTGGTGATCCTCCTGCTCACTCCCCTGGTCAGCCGGATCCCCCTGGCAGCGCTGGCGGGAATCCTGATCGCGACGGCGATCCGGATGGTCGAGGTCGGCTCCCTCCGGGCGCTGGTGCGGGCGGGCCGCGGCGACGCGGCAGTGCTGATCGGTACGGCGATCGCCACCGTGGCCCTCGACCTGATCACGGCTGTCGTGATCGGTGTGGTCGCCGCCGGCGCCATCGCCCTGCGCCAGATGGCGAGGTCCTCGACCCTGGAGCGGAGCGCGGTCGTCGACGGTGACCACGCCGACCACGAGGCGGAGGAGCACGCCCTGCTCGACGAGCACATCGTGGCCTACCGGCTCGAGGGCTCGCTGTTCTTCGCCGCCGCCCACCGCGCCCTGCTCGAGCTGAGCACGCTCAGTGACGTGCGCGTGGTGATCCTCCGGATGTCACGGGTCGCCACCATCGATGCCACGGGTGCCTCCGTGCTCCGCGACACGATCGCGCAGCTGGAGCACCACGGGATCACGGTGCTGCTCTCCGGCGTACGTCATGGGCATCAGGGGGTGCTCGGCGCGCTCGGGGTGTTCACGACCCTCGCCCACGAGGGGCACCTGTTCGACTCCACCCCGGAAGCCATCGCACACGCGCGGCTGCACGTCTCGCGCACCCCGCACGGGGTGGTCGCACCCACCGACAGCGGGCCGTCCCGGCCTAGGTGACAGCCTGGACCAGGGTCTCCTGCAGATAGCCCAGCCAGTCGTAGATGTCGTGCACCTGCGCCCGCGGGTCGTCGTCCGGCAGGGAGAACCAGTAGTCCTCGTCGCCCTCCTCGACCCCGAGGCGGGTGGCGATGGCGAGGCGCATGTCGGTGAAGGAACGCATCCACATCATCGCGGCCTCGCTGTCGAGCTCGACGTCGATGAAGATCCCGTCCTCGGGCTCCGGCGGCAGCCCGGCCTCCTCGAGGGCGTCGATGATCGCGGCAGCCGCGCCGGCCTTGCCGTCGCGCAGCGAGCTCTCGGTGAACCGGCGGAAGTCGCCGGCGGCCTCCTCGTCGTCGGGGTAGGCCGTGGGGAACAGTCGCGCGAGCACGGGGTCGTCCGGCTCGGTCGTCGGGCCGGAGAAGTCGAGCAGCTCCTCGAGCGGGTCGCTGCGCGTGGTCGCCGTGGCCGACTCGTTGCGCAGCAGCTCGATCAGCTGGGCGGCCAGCGACCGCAGCAGGTCGGCCTCGAAGACCGTGAAGGTGGCGACGCAGGCACCGCTGCGCCGGTGACGCCTGAACCCGCTCACGCGTCGGCCTTCTGCATCGTGGCCCAGAGGCCGTACTCGTGCATCGCCTGCACGTCGCGCTCCATCTCCTCGCGGCTGCCCGTGGAGACGACCGAGCGTCCGTCCACGTGCACCTCCATCATCAGCTTGGTGGCCTTGGACTTGGAGTAGCCGAAGTACTTCTGGAACACGAAGGTCACATAGGACATCAGGTTCACCGGGTCGTTCCACACGATGGTCACCCAGGGTCGCGCCAGGAGCGTGACGTCATCGAGCTCAGGCTCGTCGAGCTCGACCGGGGAGGTGGACACGTCCCTATTGTGCGCACATCACTAGGGTGTGGCCGTGACCACCTCTCCCGGCAGGTCGACAGCGCTGCTGACCGACCAGTACGAGCTGACGATGTTGCAGTCGGCCATCGGCTCGGGCGCCTCCCAACGCCACTCGGTCTTCGAGATGTTCCCGCGTCGACTGCCTGCCGGTCGACGCTACGGCGTGGTGGCCGGAGTGGGCCGTGCGCTCGACGCGATCGAGTCGTTCCGGTTCACCGACACCGACCTCGCGATGCTGCGCGAGCAGCAGATCGTCGACGAGCCGACCCTCGACTACCTGGCCGGCTACCGGTTCAGCGGCGACATCTGGGGCTACCCCGAGGGCGAGACCTACTTCCCCTACTCCCCCTTGCTCGTGGTGGAGTCCACGTTCGCCGACGCGGTGCTGCTCGAGACGGTGCTGCTCTCGATCTACAACCACGACTCCGCGATCGCCTCGGCGGCCTCCCGGATGACCTGGGCTGCCGGCGAGCGGCCCTGCATCGAGATGGGCTCGCGGCGTACGCACGAGTGGGCAGCGGTCGCCGCGGCGCGGGCGGCGTACGTCGCCGGGTTCGCCGCCAGCTCCAACCTCCGCGCCCGCCTGGAGTACGGCGTCCCGACCGCCGGCACCAGCGCGCACTCCTTCACCCTGCTCCACGACAGCGAGGCCGACGCGTTCCGCGCACAGGTCGACTCTCTCGGCAGTGGGACCACGCTGCTCGTCGACACCTACGACATCGGCGAGGCCGTCCGGCTCGGTGTCGAGGTCGCGGGGCCCGATCTCGGTGCCGTGCGGATCGACTCGGGTGACCTGGGGCTGCTGGCCTATCGGGTGCGTGCACAGCTCGACGAGCTCGGCGCCACCAAGACGCGCGTCATCGTCACCTCCGACCTCGACGAGTTCGCCATCGCGGGACTGTCAGCCGCACCGGTCGACGGATACGGAGTCGGCACGGAGCTGGTCACCGGCAGCGGCGCACCGACGTGCGGGTTCGTCTACAAGCTCGTGGCCCGCGAGGACTCCACCGGGGAGCTGGTCGGCGTGGCCAAGAAGAGCAAGGACAAGATCTCGGTCGGCGGCCGGAAGTACGCCCTGCGCCGGCTCTCCCCCGACGGCGAGGCCCAGGCCGAGGTGATCGGCGTCGGTCAGCCCGTCAGCAGCGACGGCGACGACCGCCCCCTGCTCGTGCCGCTCGTCCGCGGTGGCGAGGTGGTCGGTCGCGAGTCCCTGCAGGCCTCGCGCGAACGGCACGTGCGCTCGAGGGGCGAGCTGCCGCTCGTGGCCAGGCAGCTGTCCAAGGGCGACCCGGTGATCGAGACCCGCTTCGAGGGTTACTGAGGGCAGGCGGTCCTGACAGCCCGGTCGCGGATGAGTAGCCTCCCAACATGAAGCAGGCGCTGATCGTGGTCGACGTGCAGAACGACTTCTGCGAGGGCGGATCCCTTCCCGTGACCGGCGGCGCGCAGGTCGCCAGCGACATCGCAGCCCTGCTGCACCACTGGACGCGCCAGGATCCGAAGGCGCCGGCCTACGACGTGGTGGTGGCCACCAAGGACCACCACATCGACCCGGGCGCGCACTGGTCGGAGGACCCGGACTTCGTCGACACGTGGCCGGTGCACTGCGAGGTCGGCACCGACGGTGAGGCGTTCCACCCCAACCTGGACCCCCAGCCCTTCGACGCGGTCTTCCTCAAGGGCGAGCACGCGGCCGCCTACTCGGGGTTCGAGGGCAAGGACCGCGACGGCACCTCGCTCGCCGACTGGCTGCGCGGCCACGACGTCGGGCAGGTCGACGTGTGTGGGATCGCCACCGACCACTGTGTCCGCGCCACCGTGCTGGACGCGGTCGAGAACGGCTTCGCCACGCGACTGCTGCTCGACCTGTGCGCCGGAGTGGCGCCTGAGTCGACGAGGAGCGCGATCGCGGCGATGCGCGAGGCCGGGGTCACGGTCGCCTGAGTGCGTCACTCCGGAGCGGGCTCGCGGCGAGCAGTCGCTGACCCAGCTCGCGGGTGGTGTGCTGGAGCTCGACACCACCCAGGACGTGGAACGGGGCGGGCAGCCTCGCCAGCTGCTCGGCGTACCAGTAGGGGTTGCCGGTGCTGCCGGTCAGCCGTGAGGTCTGCTCGTCGACCGGCTCCAGGCGCCCGAGTGCCCGCGGGACGGATCGCGACAGCTTCTCGAACGGCGCGTCGATGACCACCTCCGCGTCGAACTCCCAGCCGATGGCGAGGTGGTCCTCGAGCAGGGCCACGGGATCGAGGTCGTCCGGGGTCTCGAAGGTGTCCTCGAGCACCTGCACCGCCTGCACCCGGTCGATCCGGTAGGCGCGCAGGGCGTCCTTCGAGGGCACCCGGGACAGGAGGTACCAGCGGCCGTGGCGCACGACGATCGCCCACGGCTCCACCTCGAGACTCCAGGCCGACCCGGCCTCGGAGCGGTAGTCGATCCGCACCCGGCGGTGCTGCGAGCACGCGTGCACGAGGTCGCTGGTCGTGCCGGCGTCGGGCCGGGCAGCGGCGCGGTCGGGCGCTGCCGCGGCGGTGCGGCGGAGGACCTCGGCCTGGGCCGCGATGGGTTCTGGGAGCGCCCGGACGATCTTGCCGAGCGCGCTGCCGACCGGTTCGGCCGGGTCGGCGGCGGCGTGGTGGCCGTCGAGCACCGCCATCACCAGGCCCAGCGCTTCGGTGGCGCTGAAGACGAGCGGCGGCAGGCGGAGGCCGCGACCGACGCGGTAGCCGCCGTAGGGCCCGCGCAGCGAGTCGATCGGGAGGTCGGCCTCCCGGAGGATGCCGACGTAGCGACGTGCGGCGCGCTCCGAGACGCCGAGCTTGTCGGCCAACCGGTCGGCCGTGATGCCCGGGCTCGACTGGATCAGCTCGAGGGTCAGCAGCGCCCGAGCCGTCGGACTGACCTCGCCCATGACGTGTCCTCCTGATCCGGCAGCAGAACGTCCGGAATGGACTCTAGCGTTCCTGCCATGACTCAGAACACCTCTCAGAGCTCTTCTCTGGACACCACGATCGACGAGCCCTCGATGACCCCCGACGAGGTCGAGATGCTGCTCTTCGCCCTCGCCCGGTCGCGGGCACAGTTCGCCTGGAAGGTCGGCGGGCTCGACGCCGAGGCGCTGTGCCGGGCACACCCGCCGAGCGCGATGACGATCGGCGGGCTGATCAAGCACATGGCCGGCGTCGAGGAGCGCAAGATGGCGCTCGCCGTCACCGGACAGCGGCCGGCGCCGCCCTGGGACACGATGGACCCGGGCGAGGACCCCGACTTCGAGTGGCGGACCGCGGCCGACGACTCGCCCGAGGAGCTCTACGAGATGTGGCGCACCTCGGTCGAGCGATCGGAGAAGGCGACCGCCGAGGCGCTCGCCGACGGTGGCCTCGACCGGCCGGCGGCGATCGAGTTCCCGGGCTGGGGACGTGTGAACCTGCGGCGGATGCTGGTCGACCTGCACGACGAGTACGCCCGCCACGTCGGCCACGCCGACCTCTTCCGCGAAGCCGTCGACGGCGTGGTCGGGGAAGATCCGCCGCAGCCCTGATCCCCCGCGCGACGCCTGTCCACCGGGGTAGTTTGCGCGGGCGACCGACGAGATCAGCTGGGGCAGCTTCCACGTGCCAGAGGCAGAGCTCGCTGTGCTGCCGACCGAGCTGGGTGGCAAGGACGTGATCGAGCTCGGTTGCGGCACGGCGTACGTCTCGGCCTGGCGGCGACCCCGTCTTCCGCGTCAACGGGACGCTCTGGATGCTGACCGTGCCGGAGACGGGCGACGCGGGGCCGGCGGCAGACCGGTTGTTGCGGCCCTGCTTCGGGATGCACCGGGTCGAGTGGTCCGACGACCCCGGCGGGTGCGTCCTCCGGCTCCAACGACGTGGTGGCGCCCGAGTGGGCGCGGCGTTGTCCGGCCGAGCAGGACTGGTGTGCGTGCAAGCGGGTCCGACTGGTCCGGAATCAAGAAGCGCTCTCACTCCGGCGGCACCTAGCCTTCTGCGCACGGGCCGGCAACACGCCGATCCGCTCGGACGGAAGGAATTGACCATGCCCGCGAAGAAGGCCGAGACCGGATCCGACGGCTTCAGCGCCGAGGAACGTGCCGCGATGAAGGAGCGCGCCGCCGAGCTGCGTGCCGAGGGCAAGAAGGGTGCCAAGAAGGCCGACGGGCTGCAGGCGGTGCTGGAGAGCATCGCGAAGATGGCGCCGGACGATCGCGCGCTCGCCGAGCGGGTGCACGTGACAGTGACGGCCACCGCTCCCGACCTGCTGCCCAAGACCTGGTACGGCATGCCCGCCTGGGCGAACGCCGACGGCAAGGTCGTCCTCTTCTTCCAGGACGCGGGCAAGTTCAAGTACCGGTACTCCACCCTCGGCTTCCAGGACGCCGCCAACCTCGACGACGGCGACCTCTGGCCGGTTGCCTACGCGCTGGCGGGGTGGAGCTCCAAGGTGGAGAAGCAGGTCACCGAGCTGGTGAAGGCCGCCGTCTCCTGAGCGGCGCGGCTCGCCAGCACCGAGTTCACCCGCTCGTCTCCGTCGCAGGCGAAGGGGTGGCTGCCGTTGATGCGATCGGGCGCTACGTGAGTCCCGATGGCAGCGCGTCGGTGGTCTCCTCTGCTGACATCCATGAGTTCGACGAGTCGGCCTGGTCACCGCGATCACGTCGTACGCCGTCGAGCTGGAGAGCCAGCGTCGCCACGAGCACACACCGGTGGCCCCGCCGGTCTGGGGTTTCGGCGGGGTCCGGGGCGCGGTGCTCAGAAGTGGGGCGGGTCGGTCGGTGGTGCCGGACGATCCGGGGTGGTGTCGATGGTGCCGTGATGGTCGCGGAGGTAGTGGTAGCCGTGGGGGCTGGTCCAGGCGAAGGACCCGCGTTCGAGGACGGTGTAGGACCAGGCCGAATGGGTCTTCAAGCGGTGATGTCGCCTGCAGAGGGGTGCGATGTTGCACGAGCAGGTGGTGCCGCCCTGGTCGTAGGGGATGGCGTGGTCGTGGTCGCATCTTCGGGCTGGTCTCTGGCACCAGGGGAAGACGCATGACAGATCCCGCAGCTCGGTCTGCTCGGCCAGGCGCCGTGGGACTTCGTAGGCCTCGACGTGGATGTGCTCAGCCAGGTCGATCACCGGCTTCACGGTGACCGTGGTGTCGGGGTTGGCGCACCAGGTGCGGACCTGGTCGGCGGTGACGCCCTGGCGGTGGTTCTCCACCCGGGCCAGCTCAAGACCACTGCTGGTTCCGGTGATGGCGGACTCCGACAGATGGACGTAGAGCACCACCTGACGGGGCTTGGCACCCGAAGCCTTCGGGGCCGTCTCTTCGTCCGCGCTGGTCAGAGCGGTAGCGGTGAGGTCGAGGGCGAGCTGGCGGCGGGCGAGCTCACCGGCCGCCATCGCGCGACGCACGTCGAGCGACTCCGCCGACCCGGCGACTCTGAGGGCTTCGGCTCCGCGGGTGATGGCGGCGTCCAGGTCGAGGGCATCAGCCAGGTCGAGCTCGCCCTCGATGGTGGTGGTGCCGGCAAACGAGACCTGCTGGTGGTGAAAGGACAGGTGCCGGCCATCGGCTGCCTTCTCGGCGTTCTCCTCGGCCAGGTCGGGCATGAACCGGGCGATCGCTTCCTCAACCACCCGGTCCAGCTGCGCGAGCCCGATCTTGTGCGCGAACGGCGCGACCTGCGCATCCACGTAGGCGGCTGCTTCCGGTGACAACCCCAGGGTTGCTTGGGCGACCCGCCGGGCGCGCCACGGCGCCAGCCTGCGGGCGGCGATGTCGTGGACCCTGGCCCAGTGGCGAGGGAGGCGGTACTTCAGCTCCAGCGCGTGCGCGATCAGCGCCTTCCCGGAGTCGGTGGACATCCCGAGAGCCAGCGCGAACTCCGCCACGGAGAACTCACACACCAACGGTGCGCCCTCACCAGCCAGGACCAGCTCGGTGTCGGCACCGGGGATCGACCAGGTCGCAGCGACGTAGATCGACTCGGGTGGGTGCTGCTCGGCCCAGGTCACCGCGGCGAGCAGCACGTCGGCTTCGGCACGGTCGGCTGCGGCGCGGGAGTCCCGGGCGAACTCGAGCACCGCTGCAGCGGAGTCCAGGTCGTCCCGGATCGTCGTCATGAGAGAAGTCAACCGGGCACCACCGACAGTTTCTGGAGTGAGTTTCGTCTTGTGGGCAAGGGAATTGAGAATGTTCTGACTCTTGCTCCTCAACCACCGAAGAGGCGTGACAGACGAACTGACTTGGACCCCGGCGTCCGCAACCACGACGGTCGAGCTGAGCGACCGTCGGCCGGACGAGGGCGTGGGGGAACACCCCGGTGACCAACGGCCCACGGACACCACGACCATCGAAAACTGAAGGCCCACCATCGGACTCCTGAGTTACGACAGGCTCCACCAGCGGTGGTGGCGGCTGCCGTCCCTCCTACGGCATGTGGTCTCGAGACTGCTAGTGGCCCTTGAACTCCGGCCGACGCTTCTCGGTGAAGGCGCGCATCCCCTCGGCGACGTCGTCGGTGCGCAGGAGGAGGGACTGGCCGGCGCGCTCACGCTGGAAGGCGGCGTCGAGGTTGCCGAGGGTGGCGGCGTTGACCGCCTTCTTGGTCGCGGCGAAGGCCAGGGGTGCGCCGCGGGCGAGGCGACGCACGATCCTCTCCAGCTGCTCGTCGTAGGCGTCGTCGGCGAAGACGTGCGTGACCAGGCCGGCGTCGTAGGCCTCCTGGGCCGGGATCAGGTCGGAGAGCAGGGCGAGCCGCATGGCGCGGGCGCGACCCACGCAGGCAGCCACCGTGGCGGTGGCTCCCCCGTCGGGCATCAGGCCGATCTTGGTGAACGCGAGTGTGAGGGCAGCAGACTCCCTGGCCACGACGAGGTCGCAGACCAGCGCCGTCGACATGCCGACCCCGGCGGCGATGCCGTTCAGGCCGCACACCACCGGCTTGTCGAGGTCGATGATGGCCCGCATCAGCATGTTGGCGCCGTCGACCGAACCCGCGTCGTAGTTGTCCTGCGCGTTCTCCCCGCCGAGGTCCGCGCCGGCCGAGAAGGCGTCGCCGGTGCCGGTCAGGACCACGACGCGCACGTCGTCGCGCGCTGTCGCACCGCGCAGCTCCTCGATCAGGCCGATCACCATCTCGCCGGTGAGCGCGTTGAACTGCTCGGGGCGGTTCAACCTCAGCCAGAGGGCTCCGTCATCGAGGCTGACCTCGAGGTCCGTCATGCCGGGACACCCTTGGCGTAGCGGTCGCGCAGCTTCTGCTTGACCAGCTTGCCCGTCGGCGTCCGTGGCAGGTCGTCGGTGAAGATGAACTCGCGCGGCACCTTGAAGTGCGCGATCCGTTCTCGGGCGTACGCCGTGAGCTCAGCGGCCAGCTCACCACGAGCGGACGTGGCCGACTGGACGAAGGCCACCACCCGCTCCCCCATCTCCTCGTCGGGTACGCCGATCACGGCGATGTCGAGGACGGCCGGGTGCAGGCTGAACAGGTCCTCGATCTCCTGGGGATAGATGTTCACGCCACCGCTGATGATCATGAACGCCTTGCGGTCGGTCAGGAAGAGATAGCCCTCGTCGTCGACGTAGCCGAGGTCCCCCACCGTCGACCAGAACGGGTGCTCGGGGTGTCGCGTGGCCGCCGTCCTGTCCGCGTCGCCGTGGTAGGTGAACGGCTCCTCGTCGCGCTCGAAGTAGATGGTGCCTACCTGGCCCGGCGGCAGCTCGTGACCCGTCGGGTCGCAGATCCGCGGGGTGCCGAGCAGCGACCTGCCGACGGTGCCGGGGTGGGCCAGCCAGTCGTCGGGGCCGACGTAGGTGGCGCCGTTGGCCTCGGTGCTGGCGTAGTACTCGTGGATGATCGGGCCGAGCCAGTCCATCATCTGCTGCTTGACCTCGACCGGGCACGGTGCGGCGGCGTGGACGACGGTCTTCAGGCTGCTCGTGTCGTACGACGCCCGCACCTCGTCGGGAAGCTTCAGCAGGCGCACGAACATGGTCGGGACCACCTGCGTGTCCGTGACGCCATAGGTCTGGATCGCCGAGAGGAACGCCTCCGGTTCGAACCGCCTCATCAGCACGACGGTGCCCCCGAGCGCCTGGATCACGCCGGTGTAGCGCAGCGGAGCGGCGTGGTAGACCGGCGCCGGCGAGAGATAGACGGTGTCCTGCCCGTAGCCGAACAGCGCGCCGAAGATCATCACGTAGGGATAGCCCTCCTCGTCGACCTGGATCGGCAGCAGCGGGAGCTTGATCCCCTTGGGGCGTCCCGTCGTGCCCGAGGAGTAGAGGAAGTCGTCGCCGTGCGGCTGTTCGGCCAGCGGCTCCGTGCTCGCGGCAGCCAGCGCCTCGTCGTAGGAGCCACAACCGGAGACCGTGCCACCGAAGGCCAGCCGCACCGGCACGTCGACGAGGTCGGCCATGCCGGTCACGAGGTCGCCGGTCGCGCCCGAGACCACCAGCGCCTTCGCGCCGCAGTCGTTGACGATGTAGGCCGCCTCGGTGGGTGAGAGGTGATGGTTGACCGCGGTGATGTAGAGCCCCGATCGCAGCGCGGCCCAGTAGACCTCGTAGGCCTGGGCAGCGTTGTCACTGACCAGCGCCACCACGTCGCCCGTCCGGAGACCCGCGTCGGCGAGCACGTGCGCCAGCCGGAGGCTGCGGTCGTCGAGCTCGGCGTAGGTGGTGGTCTCCCCCGACTCGGCCATCACCAGGGCCGCCTTGTCGGGAGTGAGCTTGGCCCAGGTGCCGGGGAACATGCAGCCATCCAAGACGTTGACAGTTTCACTGTCAACGTCGTGTGCATGTTGGTCCGTCCCGCGTTAGTGTCGAGAGATGGTCAAGGTGCTGGTGGTCGCCGACGAGGTGGCCTCGAACCTGCAGGACCGCACCCTGCAGGACATCGCAGCCGACCTCGTGCTCGCGGCCGGCGACCTGCCCTGGGACTACCTCGAGTGGATCGCCTCCGCCGTCGACGTCCCGATGGTCTTCGTCCCCGGCAACCACGACCCCGAGATCACGGCATCTCGCGGGGGCCGCTTCGGCGACTACCTGGAGCCCGGCGCCATGTGCGATTTCCCACGCCCGCACGGCGTGATCAACGCCGACCAGGACGTGATCGAGGCCGCGGGGCTGCGGATCGCGGGACTCGGCGGTTGCGTGCGTTATCGCCGCGGACCGCATCAGTACACCCAGCGCCAGTACGCCAAGCGCGCCCAGCGTCTGGTGCGCAAGGCACGCTCGGGTGGCCCCGTCGACGTGCTCCTGACCCACGCCCCTCCCCTGGGCCTGGGTGACGGCGAGGACGGACCGCACATCGGGATCAAGGCGTTGCACGGAGTCATCGAGCGGCTGGAGCCGACCTGGCACCTGCACGGCCACATCCATCCCTACGGCATGACGATGCCCGACCGGCAGGTCGGGCCGACCACGATCCGCAACGTGATCCCGTGGAAGGTGCTCGACATCACGCCCAAGCTCTCCCAGGTGGCACCGAACCCGGTCTGACGGCAGGGAGAATGGAGCCATGGTGAGAGACACCGGTTCCCCTCGGGTCGACGCGGAATACGACTTCGCTCGCGTCCGTCGGCACCAGACGCTGTCCAAGCTCGCGACCTGGATGCGGAGCGACCCCGACACCGTCACCGAGGCGCTGTCCTTCAGCGCGGTCGTCGACGCACTCGGTCGGCGCGGCGAGCACTCGCTGGGCGTGCAGCTGATCCCGCTCGACCAGATCGTGGGGTCGGTCGACAAGGTCAAGGACTTCGACCGTCGCTTCCGCCCCACCTCCGACCGCAGTCGCCAGCGCTGGGAGAGGCTCGCGGAGAAGAGCCGCCTGGGCGAGTACCTCCCGCCGATCGACGTCTACAAGCTCGGCAACCTCTACTTCGTCATCGACGGTCACCACCGCGTCTCCGTTGCCCGCGCGCAGGGAGCCACCGAGATCGAGGCGGACGTCAGGGAGATCGAGACCGTCATCGACACCGACGGGATCGGCGGCCGGCGCGACCTCGAGGGCAAGAACTGGGGCCTGCGCTTCCTCAAGCGGGTGCCCCTGACCGGCGAGCGCCGGACCGCGATCAACTGCACGGACCCGACCGACTACCACCGGCTCGCCGAGATGATCGAGGCGTGGGCGTGCCGGTTGATGCACGACGAGGGTGCCTACTTCGACAAGGCGACGATGGCCGTGCGCTGGTTCGACGAGGAGTACACCCCCGTGGTCGAGATGATCGACGAGGCCGGCGTGCGCGGACGTGACGAGACGGGTGCCGACGCCTACATCCGCGTCGCCGGTGAGCGCTACCGGTTGATCCGCGAGCACGACTGGAACCGCGACGTGATGAGGATGGTCGCCGAGCAGACCCGCACCAAGCGTCGGTCGGGCACCGGAGGCTCGGTCACGGCCTGAGGCTCACGCCAGGCGCAGCCAGACCGTGGTGTCGGCGGGCAGGCCGGAGGTGAGGTCGACGTCCGCGCTGCACACGAGGACGTCATCCTCGACCGGGACCGGGTCCCCGCCCGCGTTGGCGACCACGCGTGTGACGGCGCCCGACTCGGTGCTGATGTCGAAGGCGAGCACGTCCTCGCCGAGGTCGACCCAGGACAGCTCGCCGCGTCCGAGACGCAGCTCGCGACGGAGGCGCAGGAGGGTGCGGTAGAGCTCGAGGGTCGACCCCTCCACTCCGGTCTGCCGGTCCACGGCGAGCTCGCCGTACACCTCGGGTTGCGGCAGCCAGGAGGCGTCCGCCGGCCCGAAGCCGTATGACGGGGCGTCGCCCTCCCAGGGCATGGGCACGCGGCAGCCGTCGCGACCGATGTGGGTGTGACCCGACCGCTCCCAGGTGGGGTCCTGACGCACCTCGTCCGGGAGCTCGGTCGCCTCGGGAAGGCCGAGCTCCTCGCCCTGGTAGAGGTAGGCAGAGCCGGGCAGCGCGAGCATGACGGTCGTCGCCGCGCGCGCACGACGCAGCCCGGCCTCGGCGTCCGGCTGCGGGTCGCCCGGGCCGATGCCCGACATCCGGAGCGGGCCCGGCCGCGGGTCGAACCCCAGACGGGAGGCGTGGCGGACCACGTCGTGGTTGGAGAGGACCCAGGTCTGCGGCGCGGCGTGCTGCTCCACGGCCGCGAGCGACTCGGTGATCTCGGCACGCAGCTCCTTGGCGATCCACGGCGTCATCAGGAACGCGAAGTTGAAGGACTGGTGCAGCTCGTCCCCGCGGACATATCTCGCCAGTGACTCCGCCGGCAGCACCCAGGCCTCGGCGCAGAGGATGCGATCGGCGTCCTCCCCCTCGACGGCGTAGGAGTCGGTGACCTTGCGCCAGCGACGGTAGACGTCGTGGACCCCGGGCTGGTCCCACATCGGCAGGGCAGCGGTGCGGTCGCCCTGGTTGTGGGACAGCGCGGTGTCGGGGAGCCCCTCGGCCTTGACCAGCCCGTGGGCCACGTCGATGCGGAAGCCGTCGACGCCGCGGTCGAGCCAGAACCGCAGCACCGACTCCATCTCGTCGCCGACCTCGGGGTTGGTCCAGTCGAAGTCGGGCTGCGTGACGTCGAAGAGGTGGAGGTACCACTGCCCCGGTGAGCCGTCCGCCTCGGTGACCCGCTCCCAGGCGGGACCGCCGAAGACGCTCTCCCAGTTGTTCGGCGGCTGGTCACCGACGCCGTCCCGGAAGATGTAGCGAGCCCGGGCAGCACTCCCCGGCCCGGCGGCCAACGCCTCCTGGAACCACGGATGGTCGCTCGAGGAGTGGTTGGGGACGATGTCGACCAGCACCCTCAGTCCCAGCTCGTGGGCACGGGTGATCATCACGTCAGCGTCGGCGAGCGTGCCGAAACGGGGGTCGACGTCGCGGTAGTCGGCCACGTCGTAGCCCGCGTCGTGCTGGGGCGAGGTGAAGAACGGCGAGAGCCACATCGCATCGACACCGAGCTCGGCCAGGTGGGGCAGCCGGGCGGTGATGCCCGGCAGGTCACCCAGCCCGTCCCCGTCCGCGTCCGCCCAGGAGCGCGGGTAGATCTGGTAGATGACGGCGTCGCGCCACCACGCAGTCCTGTGCTCGGTCATCCGCCCCACTTCTCGGTCAGCTTCGTGATCACCGTCAGGTTACGAGTGGTGGCCACACCCAGATGACGCTCCACCTCGGCGTTGCCCGTGGTCGCCTCGTGGTAGGGCCGGGTGCTCAGCATCAGGTGCACGGCCCGCTGCCCCACCTTCACCTCCTCGCCGTCGCCGGACCTCGCCTCGAGGGCCTCCGCACCTTCCTGGGTCGGCGGCTCAGCGAGCAGGCTCACGTAGTGCCCCTGGAGCTTCTTGCCCCCACTGAAGTCGCACGCCTCGTCGTAGACCTCGCTGAGCTCCTGCGGGGTCATCAGCACGACCGGCACCTCGAAGCCGCGGTCCTCCAGCATCGCCTTCTCCAGCGCGGCGATCACCTTCGGCCGCGAGCGGAGGCTGGTGCGGAAGAGCACGTTGCCGGTCTGGATGTGGGTCTCCACCTCCTCGAAGCCGGCGCTGGTCAGTGCCGCGCGGAGCTCGGCCATGGGGTACTTGCGCTTGCCCACGTTGACGGCGCGCAGGAAGGCGATGAAGGTCGGCATGGGCGACAGTGTTCCCTGCCGGACGCAGGTATGTCTGCAGGCATACGCCGGCCCCCGTCTGCAGATGGACGTGCTGGCCGAGCGTGCGGCGTAGCCTGCGGACATGACTGGCCGGGCCGGGGAGCCGCCCCTCGCGATCGGCACCTGGGCGACCCTGTCGCGGCGACTCTCGCCCTACCTCGACGTCGGTGTCGCGGTGGCCGCGACGGTGTTGTCGGTGTCCTCGATGCTGGCGACGAACGTTGCAGCGATCGACCCTCGACTGGAGCCCGCAGACCCGGTCTCGGTGATCGCGACTGCCGTCGCGGGTCTGTCACTTGCCTGGCGACGAACCAGGCCGCTGACGTCCTACGCCGTGTTCATCGCCAGCTGTCTCGTGGTCACGCTCACCGACCACTACATCGGCCTGCTCTCCGTCGTGCTGCTCTTCAGCCTCTACTCGCTCGCCGTCCACGGCGGTCGCCGCCAAGGCGTCCTCGGTCTGCTCGCGGGCATCGTGGTGTTCAACGCGCTGGCTCTTCTCGACGTGCCTGACCTGCGCACCTCCGACCTGTTGCTGGCCTGTGCGCTCCTCGTCGGGGCGTGGGCAGTGGGAGATGCCGTGCGTTCGCGTCGTGTCCGCCAGGAGGAGCGTCTGCGCGCCGCCGAGCTCGAGGCAGCGACCGCTCGTGACCGGACCGCTCGCGCCGTCACGGAGGAACGGCTCAGGATCGCCCGGGAGCTGCACGACGTGGTCGCGCACAGCATGTCGTTGATCGCCGTCCAGGCGGGTGTGGGCGGGCACGTGATCCACGCCGACCCCGAGGCAGCCGAGCGAGCGCTCGAGGTGATCGCGGAGACCAGCCGCAGGGCGCTGACCCAGACCAGGTCGATGCTCGGGCTGTTGCGAGACGAGGACGGCTCTCCGGTCGACGCGCCCGTCCAGTCGATCGGAGACCTGGATGCGCTGGTGCTGGACCTGAGAACCGCCGGTCTCGCCGCGGAGATCATGGTCTCGGGCACGCAGCGGGCGCTCGAACCGGCCGTGGAGCTCACGGCCTATCGGGTGGTCCAGGAGTCGCTGACCAACGTCCTGCGGCACTCGAGTGCCGAGCGGGCATCCGTGCGGTTGACCTACGACACCGACGCGCTGGACATCGAGGTGTCGGACCCGGGTCACGGAGCTCGGGCGCGGCACGGTGTGGCCCTGGGGCCGAGTGGTCACGGACTACTGGGCCTGCGAGAACGCACCAGGCTGCTCGGCGGCTCCCTGCAGTTCGGTGCCGAAGCTGACGGCTTCCGGGTCCGCGCGCACCTGCCCGCTCCTTCATGGGGGGTCGCGTGATCCGGGTGGCCGTCGTCGACGACCAGGAGCTGGTGCGCTCCGGCTTCGTCGTGCTGCTGGGATCCGCAGCGGAGATCGAGGTCGTCGGTGAGGCCGGTGACGGGGTGGCCGCCCTGGACCTCTGCCGACGTACGGCGCCGGACGTCGTGCTGATGGACATCCGGATGCCCCGGATGGACGGTCTCGAGGCGACCCGGCGCATCGTCGCCGACCCGCGCTGCTCGACGACGAAGGTCCTCGTCCTCACCACGTTCGACGAGGACGACCTGGTCCACGAAGCCCTGCGTGCCGGCGCAAGCGGGTTCCTGCTCAAGGACACCCGACCCAGGCAGCTCCTCGAGGCGATCGAGGTGGTCGCCGGCGGTGACGCGCTGCTCGCACCCAGCATCACTCGACGGCTGATCGAGCAGTTCGCCGCCCTGCCTGCCAGGCCGACGCCGAGGGACGACGGGCTCACGGACCGGGAACGCGAGGTGCTCGTGGAGGTGGCCCACGGGTTGTCCAACCAGGAGGTCGCCGACCGCCTCCACATGGGCTACGGCACGGTCAAGACACACGTGTCCCGACTGTTGACCAAGCTCCACTGCCGGGACCGGGCCCAGCTGGTGATGCACGCCTACGAGTCCGGCCTGGCTGTCCCGGGTCGCGGCTGAGTCTCCCCGGCGTCTCGCTGAGGACTCCCAGGACCAAGACCTCGGGCAGATGTGAGTGACCTCCGTCAGGAGCGAGGTTGGTGGCACGGCCAACCCGGCCGCCAATCACCGGAGGTTGCACCGATGTCCCGACCACTTCGCGAAGTCACGACGTATCTGGCGATCGCTTTCTCCCTGGCCCTCGGCGTGGCCCTGGCACTCCCGCACGCAGGCATCGGCGTCCTGATCAGCGCGCTGATCCCCATCACCACGATGCTCATCGTCACCTTCACCAGCACCCCGCGCGGCGAGCGCCGCCGGCTCTGGGGCAGTTTCGGGCTGAAGCGCTCGGGCAAGAGCGTCTGGGCGTTCGCCCTGCTGGTGCCGGTGCTCCTGTCGGCCATCGCCTACGGGGCGGCGGTCGTCTTCGACGTCGCCGAGCTGCGCGACTGGGATCCTTCCCACGGCCTGGGCTGGTGGGCACTCAACGTCGTCACCTCGATCATCACGATGACGGTGATCTTCCTCGGCGAGGAGATCGGTTGGCGGGGGTACATGTTGCCGCGCGTGCAGCAGCTCACCAGCAAGCGTCGCGCCGCACTCGTCACCGGTTTCGTGCACGGCTGCTTCCACCTGCCGCTCATCCTGATCGCCACGACGTACGACGAGTTCGGCGCCCGCTGGTTCGTCGCTCCGATGGTGGTGGCCGTGCTCACCATGGGTGGCGTCTTCTACGCCTACCTCTGGGACCGGACCGGAAGCGTCTGGCCGGTCGCGATGGCGCACGGCACGGTGAACCTGGCGTTCCTCTGGGGAGCCGGCGCCGTCGTCGGCTCCGAGACCGACCTGGCCTACGTCGCCGGGGAGAGCGGCGTGGCCACGTTGGCGGCCGCGGCCCTCGTCGGCACGCTGCTCCTGACGCGTGCCAAGGTGTGGCGGGTGCCCGCGGTCGACTCGGCAGTTGCTGAAGACCGCCGGCCCGTCGCAGCCTGAACCTGATGCGCGGATGGTCCGATGCACACTGACCCGGGTTGCGGCTCGACCAGGGTCCGGTTGCATCGGACTATCGGCATCTGCACAGAGGGATCAGCTGTTGCTGAACACCGCCGTGTCGTCAGGACCGTCGGCCTCAGGCCCCCGACCCGCCCAGGTCCAGGCGTACGCCGGATCCTCGACCTCGCGGCCGGCCTCGCCGAGCTCGAGCGGTCGGAAGGTGTCGACCATCACCGCGAGCTCGTCGAAGTACTCCACGCCGATGGAGGCCTCGATCGCGCTCGGCTGGGGGCCGTGGGCGTGCCCGCCGGGGTGGATCGAGATCGACCCGAGGTTGATGCCGGATCCCTTGCGCGCCTCGTAGTCGCCACCGACGTAGAACATCACCTCGTCGGAGTCGACGTTGGAGTGGTAGTAGGGCACCGGGATCGACTGCTCGTGGTAGTCGACCTTGCGCGGGCAGAAGTTGCAGATCACGAAGTTGTTGCCCTCGAAGACCTGATGCACCGGCGGCGGCTGGTGCACCTTGCCGGTGATCGGCATGAAGTCCTCGACGTTGAACGTGTAGGGGTAGAGGCAGCCGTCCCAGCCGACCACGTCGAGCGGATGCGTCGCGTAGGTGACCAGCGACCCGACCAGTCCGGACGGGCCGTTGCCGCGGTGCTTGACGAGCACCTCCACGTCGGTCCCCTCGAGCACGAGCGGCTCGGTCGGAGCGTGCAGGTCGCGCTCGCAGTACGGCGCGTGCTCGAGGAACTGGCCGAACCGGGAGAGATAGCGCTTCGGCGGGGCGATGTGGCTGTTGGCCTCGATCGCGTAGAGCCGCGAGACCTCACCGTCCACGTCGGAGGGCAGCCAGCGGTGCGTGGTCGCGCGCGGGATCACGACGTAGTCGCCGGTGCGGTAGCTGAGCAGGCCGAAGACCGTCTCGACCGTCCCGGAGCCGGACTCGACGTAGACGCACTCGTCGCCGACAGCGTTGCGGTAGTAGGGCGAGGGTGCGTCGCAGACGACATAGCTGATCCGCACGTCGCCGTTGCCCATCACCAGTCGCCGGCCGGTGACCGCGTCGCCACCCGCGGCGAGCTCGTGGAGCTTGAGGTGCCGCGGCTTGAGCGGGTGGTTGGGGGTGGTGGCCAGGTCGGGAAGCTCCCACACCTGGCTGTCCACGATCGCCGAGGGCACTCCTCGGTGGTAGAGCAGCGAGGAGTCCGAGGAGAACCCCTCCTCCCCCATCAGCTCCTCGTAGCGCAGCGCCCCCTGCTCGTCCCGGAACGCGGTGTGTCGGGTGCGCGGGATGTCCCCCACGTGTCGGTAGTAAGCCACGAGCACACCGTCTCGCGGTTGCTCTAGCGTGGCAACTGTGTCGATTCCTGCCTTCCTGAACAGCTTCGTCGACGACGCCGCGACCTTTCCTCCGGGCAACGTGCCCCTGGCGCAGGCGGTCGCCGACCACGTGGACCACCGCAGCGAGGGGTACGCCGACCTGGTCGGCGGGTTCGTCGTCAGCGACGTGAAGGTCGCCGACCTCGCCGCCTGCCTGCCAGCGGTCGCCCCCTCGACGGAGCTGGGCGTGAACCTCGTGGTCACCGGAGGCGCCGGCGCCATCGAGCCTGCGGTGACCTGGGTGACCCGCTCGGAGGGCCTCTCGCTGCGGGCGGTCGAGTTCGCGCTCCGCGACGAGGAGGACCTCGCACACAACGCCCAGCGGCTGATCCACGTGGTCGACTCGCTGGTCGACTCCCTCGGCGAGCAGTCGAGGACGTCCCCGTCTTCGCGGAGCCTCCCGGTGCCCGACGCCACCCCGTCCCACGGATGGCTGGCCGCGCTCGACGAGCTCGCGGCCCGCGAGATCAACCTGAAGTTCCGCACCGGCGGGGCCAGCGCCGAGCTGTTCCCCAGCGCGGAGCGGCTGGCGGTCTGCCTCGAGGCGGCGCTCGACCGTGAGCTGCCGTTCAGGTGCACCGCCGGCCTGCACAACGCCGTGCGGCACACCGACCCGGAGACCGGGTTCGAGCACCACGGCTTCCTCAACATCCTGCAGGCCACGCGCGCCTCCCTCGACGGGAGCAGTCCCGCCGAGGTTGCCGCGGTGCTCGAGCAGACCGACGGCGCGGCACTGGCCGACCGGATCCGTGCGAACCCTGACGAGGCGACCCGCACCCGCCGGTGGTTCCGGTCGTTCGGCTCGTGCAGCGTGCTCGACGCCCACGAGGACCTCGTCGAGCTGGGTCTGGTGGACCCATGAGCTGGGTGCCGGGCGCCGCCGGGTCGGCGTACGACCTCGACAACCTGCCCTACGGCGTGTTCTCCACCGCCGGCACCTTGCCGAGGGTCGGGGTGCGCATCGGTGACCACGTCATGGACGCCTCCGCAGTGGCCGCCCTGGGCGGCGACGCCGGGGACGGTCCGCACCTCGCGCCCGTCTGGGCCCAGCCCGGGCTCGACGGCTTCCTCGCCATGGGCCGGACCGTGTGGGACATCGCCCGCGACTGGCTCGTCGAGGTGCTCGGCAACGACGTCCACCAGGAGCGCGTCGAGCCGCTGCTCGTGCCCCTCGACCAGGTCACGATGCACCGGCCGTTCGAGGTGGCCGACTACGTCGACTTCTACTGCTCCGAGCAGCACGCCACCAACGTGGGACGCATGTTCCGGCCCGATGGGGAGGCGCTGACGCCCAACTGGAAGCACCTCCCGATCGGCTACCACGGGCGTGCAGGGACGGTCGTGGTCTCCGGCACCGACGTCCGTCGGCCCTCGGGTCAACGCAAGGCGCCGCACGAGGACTCCCCCACGTTCGGGCCCAGCCGACGTCTCGACATCGAGGCCGAGCTGGGCTTCGTCGTCGGTGGTGCGACCCGTCTGGGCGAGTCCGTGGCGACCTCCGGCTTCCGCGACCACGTCTTCGGCGTGACCCCGCTGAACGACTGGTCGGCGCGCGACATCCAGGCCTGGGAGTACGTCCCGCTCGGCCCGTTCCTCGGCAAGTCGTTCGCGACCTCGATCAGCCCGTGGATCACCCCCCTCGCCGCCCTGGACTCAGCGAGAGTGGACCTGCCGGGTCAGGACCCGGAGCCACTGGCCTATCTGAGGGTCGAGGAGCCGGCCGGCTTCGACATCGACTTCGAGATCGTGCTCAACGGCGAGGTCGTGAGCCGGCCGCCGTACGCCGCGATGTACTGGTCCCCCGCGCAGATGCTCGCGCACCTGACGGTGAACGGCGCGTCGCTGCGCACCGGCGACCTCTTCGCCAGCGGCACCATCAGCGGCGACGAGCGCGGGCAGCGGGGATCGTTCCTCGAGCTCAGCTGGGGCGGCCAGGAGCCGTTCGCGGGCGACCACACCTTCCTCGAGGACGGCGACACCGTGACGCTGCGTGCATCGGCCCCCGGTGGCCTCGGCGGCCGGATCGCGCTCGGTGAGGTGACCGGGACGATCCTGCCGGCGGCTCAGCCAGGCTGAAGAGTGGCGCCGGCCAGCGGAGCGCCGACGTCCCAGCCGAGGCGCTGGTAGAGGGCCCGGCCGTCGCCGGTCGCCCCGAGCACGGCACGCTCCAGCCCGGCGTCGAGGGCGTGCCGCTCGAGCTCGGCCATCACGACCGTGCCGAGGCCGAGTCGGCGGTGCCGCTCGTCGGTGACGATCCGGTCGGGCACGGCGTAGGAAGCTCCCAGGCCGATGCGGCCGCTGGCCACCACGTTGCCCTCCGGAGCCAGCACGCTCGCGACCACGAAGGTCGGCGACGGCTCGACCTCGACCTCGTAGCGCAGGGGTGGCTGACGCCCCTGCGGCTTCCCCAGCGCGCGGGTCATGAACCAGCCCTCGTGGATGGACTCCCAGCCCTCGCCGAACCGCGGCAACCACTCCTCAGGCTCCCCCGGGAGCTTGATGCAGGTCGTCGGGGGCTGCCCCTGCTGGAGGATCGCGGCGAGGCGCTCGGGCGTGGGCTCGCTCAGCACGAACCGCCTGACCTCCCTCGCACTCCCCGTGGCGACGCGCCACCCACCGTCCACGGGCTCCGGACGCTCGGTCTCCCGTGCCCGGGTCCAGCCGTCGACCCACCCGTCGACGTACTCAGCGACCGGCCACGCCCCCATGGGGCCATCAGACCACCGGCGGTGGGGGTGGGCCAAGGTGCCGTCGGTTTCCTCGGTCAGAGGGAAACCGACACCGCTACCGCAGAAGCAACGAGGCCCGCCACACCCGCTCCTGGCTCTTCGGGAGCAGGTCGTTCTCGCGGAGGAAGGCGAGTGGCTTCTGACCCATCCACTGCATCGTCTCGCGATAGTGCGGGTTGCCCAGGGCCGCGCGGCGCCCCTCACCCGGGTCGATCCCGACGGAGCGGTAGATCTCGGGGTTCACCAGTGCACGCGCCACCATGAAGCACACCTGTGCGGTCATCGTCTGCTGCACGACGAGCTGCGCCCGCGAGAGGCCGGGCATCCTGCGCTGCACCTCGTCGCGGGCGAAGGTCATGTGCCGCGCCTCCTCGAGCACGTGGATGCGCGAGACCATCCGGGTCACCGGCTGGACGCGCTCGTCCTTCATCAGCTCGCGCTGCCAGGTGTCCAGGGTCTCCTCGGCCACCAGGATCGAGGCGTAGGCGCTCGGGCCGCGCACGACGGTGTTGAAGAGGCGTCCGAGGCGGTGGATCCGCCGCTGAGGTCCGTACGCCGGCACGCCGAGATGGGCCACCGCCTTGCCGAACATGGTCGAGTGACGGCACTCGTCGGCCACCTCGGTCAGGGCGTAGTGCATGTGCGCGCTCGTCGGGTCGTCGTCGTAGAGGTCGCGCAGCATCATCTGCATCAGCAAGATCTCGAACCAGAGGCCGACGCTGGCCAGCGAGGCCGCCTCGTGCCTGGACAGCTCGAGCTGCTGCTCCTCGCAGAGCCCGTGCCACAGGTCGGTGCCGAAGAGCGACATCCGCTCGGGCTGCATCCCCCACTTGTCCGCCGGCACCGGAGCCGACCAGTCGATGTCGACCTCGGGGTCGTAGGAGTGGCGAGCCGAGGACCTGAGCAGTCGTTCGGCGAGGACCTCGGGATCCGAGCTGGCTGTGGCGGTCATGAACCTGTCGCCTCCTGGCGATCGCAGTGACTGGCAGTAACCGTTACTTTCAGTAACATCTATCGGCTACTGTGGGTCACATGCCACGTCTCGTCAAGGACCCGGACGGCCGCAACACCCGCTGGGACGGCCATCGTGAGAGCCGGCGCCTCGAGCTGGTCGAGGCGGCCGTCGCTGCCATCGACGAGCACGGCGCGTCGGCGAGCATCGCGCAGATCGCGGAGTCGGCCGGTGTGAGCAAGCCGGTGCTCTACCGCTACTTCTCCGACAAGGACGACCTCTACCGTGCGGTCGGCCACTGGGGCGCGCACCAGGTCGTCGACGCGGTGGTGCCGACCCTGGCGAGCGACCGACCGATGCGGGAGCGGGTCGAGCGTGCCTGCACTCAATACCTCACCCTGATCTCGCGACACCCGCACGTCTTCTTCCTCCTCGTCGAGCACCCGAACAACCTCGACCCCTTCGCGGACGGCAAGGAGATGGTCGCGGCCGCCTTCGCGCGCACCCTCCATGACGGCCTGTCCGAGCTCGGCGTGGACGCGTCGGGCGCCGAGCCGTGGGCCTACGGCGTCCTCGGGCTCGGTCTCTCCACCGGCGAGTGGTGGCTGCGTCGCCGGACGATGAGCAAGGCAGCCGTGTCCCGCCACCTGAGCTCGTTCATCTGGAACGCCTTCGAGGGGATCGCCCGCGAGAACGGCGTCCGCATCGACACCCAGGGGCGGCTCAGCCTCGTCGCCGGGGAGGACGCGTGACGACGCACCAGCCCGCGGAGCAGTACGACGGACCGGCCACGATCGCCGAGACCCGGGTCGAGGTGCTGCTGCGCGGACACTTCGAGCCGATCGACGGCCGGTTCCACTGGTGGGGCCGGATCGCGGCCGACCCCCACCTCGACGCCGAGCAGGCGTCGGGCAGCACCGTCACGCTCGTGACCCCGCACGGCCAGGCGGAGGGGCGACTCTCCGACGTGGACCCCTGGGGCCGCTTCCGGATCAGCGGGACGGGGCGCCCACCCTTCTGAGGACGTGAGCCGGTTCACCTCGACTTACATAGGATGCCTATGTAAAGTGGTGGACGTGGACAACCAATCCGTGCGTCAGCTGAGCAACGACCTCGTCGTGCTCAGCGCACGGCTCGTCCGGGAGGTACGCCGAAACTCAGTCGACTTCCCGGCGGCCAGCATCCGGCTGATGAGCCTGCTCGACGAGCTCGGCCCCAGCACCGTCGGCGCGCTCTCCCAGGCCGACCGGTGCAGCCAGCCGACGATGACCGGCCTGGTCAACGGCCTCGTGGAGAAGGGGTGGGTCCAGCGCGACCCGCACCCCGACGACGCCCGCGCCTCGCTGGTCTCGATGACCCCGGAGGGCCGCACGAAGCTCCACTCCGTCCGCCGCCGCAACGCCACCCTCGTGGCCGAGCGGATCGAGGCGTCCGGTCGCTCCCCCGAGGAGCTGGCCACCGCAGTGGCCGTCCTGTCCGACCTGCTCAGCCACGGCCCGGCCGCCGACTGAGCCACCAGCAGAAGGAAGTCATGCTGAAGCAACCACGCGCCGTGTGGGCAGTCGCCTTCGCGTGCGTCATCGCGTTCATGGGGATCGGCCTGGTCGACCCCATCCTGAAGTCCATCGCAGCCCAGCTCGAGGCCTCCCCCAGCCAGGTCTCGCTGATGTTCACCAGCTACATGGCGATCATGGGTGTCGCGATGCTCGTGACCGGGGTGGTCTCGAGCCGCATCGGCGCCAAGCGCACCCTGCTCGCGGGGCTCGTCCTGATCATCGTGTTCTCCGCACTCGCCGGATCCTCCAACAGCGTCGGCGCCATCGTCGGCTTCCGCGCCGGGTGGGGCCTGGGCAACGCGCTCTTCGTGGCCACCGCGCTCGCGACGATCGTGATGTCGGCCCGCGGCTCCACCGGACAGGCGATCATCCTGTTCGAGGCCGCTCTCGGCATCGGCATCGCCTCGGGTCCGCTGATCGGCGGCCTGCTCGGCGAGCAGTCCTGGCGGGCGCCCTTCTTCGGGGTCTCGGTGCTGATGATCATCGCCCTGGTGGCGACCTCGTTCTTCTTGCCGTCGACCCCACCGACCGGCCGGCGTACGTCGCTCGCAGATCCGTTCCGCGCGCTCAAGCACAAGCCGCTGCTGCTGATCGCGCTGACCGCGATCTTCTACAACATCGGCTTCTTCACGATCCTGGCTGCCGGCCCGTTCGCGCTGCCGAAGGCCGGGATCATCCAGATCGGCTGGATCTACTTCGGCTGGGGACTGCTCGTCGCCTTCGTGTCCGTCGTGGTGGCTCCGCTCGTGCAGCGGGCGATCGGCACCGTGCCGGCGATCATCGCCACGCTCGTGCTCTTCACCGCCGACCTGACGATCATGGCCATCTGGGCGGACCACCCGGCGGTCGTGACGATCGGGATCATCGCCTCGGGTGCCTTCATCGGCAACAACAACACCCTGATCACCGAGGCCGTGATGGGAGCGGCTCCGGTGGAGCGCCCGGTCGCTTCTGCGGCGTACTCCTTCGTGCGCTTCTGTGGCGGCGCCGTCGGCCCCTACGTGGCACTGAAGCTGTTCGGTTCCTCCCTCGACCCGCACGTCCACGCACCGTTCTGGTTCGGCGCGGCATCGGTCCTGGTCGGGGTCGTGATCCTGGTCGCGGGCGCCCGCACGGTCGCGCGCACCACCGGGCACGGTCACGAGGAGGTCACCGAGCAGGAGGAGGCCGAAGCCGTCCTCGTCGGCGACCTCGACTGACTTCCCCTGTTCTCTGCCCGGAGAACCAGACGCCCCCGTCACGGAAAACCCGTGGCGGGGGCGTCACTCGTATCCCTACTCTTCGACACGGAGATCAGCGGTCGGCCTGGTGTGCCAGGACCGGTCCCGCGCGTTGTACCTCCTCCAGGTCCACGGCATCGGCGCTGCTCACGCCTGGAGGTTCGACTCCTCCACCACCACGGTTCCGGCCGGTGGCCACCAGCGCGACCGGGTGCTCTGTGGCCCGGGTCGGTCAGCACGACGACCCGGTGCCCCGCACCCGGACGCGGGTCGCCGGTCGGGACCCACAACTGCACACGTCCACCGGACAGGCTCACCAGAGAACAGAGAGGAGGTCAGCCATGTCCATCTTCCGCACCCTGCACGTCATCGCGAGGACCGGGTCCTCGAGTACGTCGACGGCAGCTTCACACGCGTGCTCGGGCCGGGTCGGCACCGCCGGCGCAGCTCGCGGCGCGCGCAGTACCGCCGGGTCTGGATGCCCGAGCGCATCGAGACCCTCGCACCGCAGGAAGTGCTGACCTCCGAGGGCGTCAGCATCCGGGTGACGGCCGCGATCCGTTGGGCCGTCGGCGACCCGCGTCGCTTCGTCGAGGTGGCGCACGAGCCGGCCGCGGTCGTCTACCTGGCGGTGCAGGTCGCGCTGCGCGAGTCGCTGGCGGCCTACGACGCCGTCGGCGTGGTCCGCGACGCTCGGGGCCCGGTGTCCTCGGCTCTCGTCGAGGCGGCCCGGGCTGCCGGTGAGGCAGTCGGGGTCGACGTCCGCGACGTGGTGGTCAAGGACGTGATCCTGCCGCCGGAGCTGCGTGCGTCGTACGCCGAGCTGGCGACCGCTCGCACGCGTGCCCAGACCCAGCTGGAGGCAGCGCGTGCCGAGACGGCGGCGCTGCGTTCACTGGCCAACGGCGCCAAGCTGCTCGACGAGCACCCGGCACTGGCGAGGATGCGTCTGGTCCAGGCGCTGCCGATGGGCTCGACGGTCGAGCTCGCGCTCGGGCCGGAGGGCTGACCGGATAGCTGACCGGGCAACACAACGGACCGAAGTCCCCCACGGGCCCCTCCACGGGTCTGCGGTGGCGACTTCGGTCCGTTGCTGTGCGGGGGTCTACTTCACCTTCACGGTGATGGTCGCGATGCCGACGAGCAGTCCGGGCTTCACGGCCTTCGTGCCGAACGTCTTGTTCAGCAGAGGAGCGGCCACCGGCGAGATCTCCACCTTGGTGCCGGTGAGCACCGCCCGGTTGCCCTCGGTCTCCAGCGGCTTGAGCGTGCGCCCGTCGAGCTTGAACAGGTAGGCGCTCTCCGCGGCGGTCTTGCCGTTGACCTTGACGTCGCCGTAGACCTTGGAGACGCCGGGGTCGACGTTGAGGTTGGTCAGCGAGACCTTGGTGCCGCCGGCGCTCAGCGAGAGCCCGGAGCCGACGTGCTGGATCTGTCCGATCACGTAGGGCGAGACCTCGCCCGGCTTGAACACTGTCACGTTGCCGCCGGTGATCGGGAAGACCAGCGAACCGCCCTTGGTCAGCTTGGCGCCGCCGATGACGCCGGGAGTCAGCTTGAGCTTGGTGAGCGCGGCCGCGAAGCCCTTGTCGAGCTTGATCGCGGTCGACTTGCCGCTGAGCGTCGGGATCGAGGCGACCGCTGCCGGGGCGTCACCGCCGCCGATGCTGCAACCCGCCAGCGGCAGGGCGAGCAGGCCGGTGGCCGCCAGGGTCGCGATGGTCTTGCCGGTGCGCAGGCGCATGGGACTCCTCGGATGGGATGGGGACCCGAGGTCTCTCGGCCCATCAGAGGGTCGTTCGGTGCGAGGGGCTGGCCGGATGGGTGGGTGTCCGCCTGGGGAGACGGACGGACCCGTCCTAGAGGTTGCCGCGCGCGTCCTGCTCGCGCTCGATGGCCTCGAAGAGCGCCTTGAAGTTGCCCTTGCCGAAGCCGAGCGAACCGTGGCGCTCGATCAGCTCGAAGAAGACGGTGGGGCGGTCGCCGAGCGGCTTGGTGAAGATCTGGAGCAGGTAGCCGTCCTCGTCGCGGTCGACCAGGATGCCGCGCTTCTGCAGCTCCTCGACCGGCGCGCGCACGTTGCCGATGCGCGCACGCAGCTCGGGGTCCTCGTAGTAGGAGTCCGGCGTGTTCAGGAACTCCACGCCGTTGGCGCGCAGGGCGTCGACCGAGGCGAGGATGTCGTTGGTCGCGACGGCGAGGTGCTGGGCGCCGGCGCCGCGGTAGAAGTCGAGGTATTCGTCGATCTGCGAGCGCTTCTTGGCGATCGCCGGCTCGTTGAGCGGGAACTTCACCCGGTGGTTGCCGCTCGCGACGACCTTGCTCATCAGCGCCGAGTAGTCGGTGGCGATGTCGTCGCCGATGAACTCCGCCATGTTGGTGAAGCCCATGACCTTGTTGTAGAACTCCACCCACTCGTCCATGTGGCCGAGCTCGACGTTGCCGACGATGTGGTCGAGCGCCTGGAAGAGCCGCTTGGGCTCGCCGTCGCGCTTGACCCAGGTCGACTCCCTGGCCACGTAGCCCGGAAGGTAGGGGCCGTCGTAGCGCGAGCGGTCGACGAGGGTGTGCCGGGTCTCGCCGTAGGTCGCGATGGCGGCGATCCGGATGGTGCCGTGCTCGTCGGTGATGTCTTCCGGCTCGCGTACGACGGTCGCGCCGGCCTTGCGCGCCTGGGCGATGCAGCGGTCGACGTCGGGGACCTCGAGCGCGATGTCGACGACGCCGTCACCGTGACGCCGGTGGTGGTCGGCCAGCTCGCTGTCCGGGTCGACAGCGCCGTTGATGACGAAGCGGATCGAGCCCGAGCGCAGCACGAAGGACTTGTGGTCGCGGTTGCCGTTCTCCGGGCCGGAGTAGGCGACCAGCTCCATGCCCCACGCGGACTGGTAGTAGTGCGCGGTCTGGGTGGCGTTGCCGACGACGAAGACGATCGCGTCCCAGCCGGTCACGGGGAACACGTCGCGCTCCTCGTCGTACTCCACGAGGCCGACCAGCTGCTTGAGCTGGTCGAGGGTCAGGTCGGCGCGGATCTCTTCCGGGGTCAGCGAAGCTCATGCGCCAAGGATCGCCATGGGAGACAATGTGCGCAACGCACGGCCGACACACTGGACAACTTGCACAGCCAGGAGACCTCATATGGACCAGCTCGACCGCACCCTGCTCGAACTCTTCGCCGCCGAGCCGCGCGTGGGCGTGCTCGAGGCCTCCCGGCGGCTCGGCGTCGCCCGGGGCACCGTGCAGGCACGCCTCGACCGGCTGCAGTCCAGCGGCGTGGTCTCGGGCTGGGGTCCCCAGCTGGAGCCGGCAGCGCTCGACCACCCGGTGACGGCCTTCCTGACCCTCGAGATCCGGCAGGGGCGGGCGGCGAGGGCGGCCACGACGCCGTGGGGCGGCACCTGGCGACCATCCCGGAGCTGCTCGAGGCCTGCACGATCACCGGCCCGGGCGACATGTGGTGCCGGGTCGTGGCGCGGTCCAACACCGACCTGCAGCGGGTGATCGACCGGGTGCTCGCGCACGAGGGGATCATGCGCTGCTCGACGGTGATCGCCCTGGCGACCCAGGTCCCCCACCGCGTGCTGCCGTTGCTGGGCTCGGTCGTCGCGACTGACACGCTGGAGCCCATGAGGCTCCAGGAGTTCCCGCGCCATCCGCTCACCTTCGGCCCCAGCCCGGTCCACCGGCTCGACCGGCTCACCGCCCACCTCGGCGGGGCGTCGGTGTGGGCCAAGCGCGAGGACTGCAGCTCGGGGCTGGCCTTCGGCGGCAACAAGACCCGCAAGCTGGAGTACATCGTCCCCGACGTGCTGGCGCAGGGCGCCGACACACTGGTGTCGATCGGCGGCTTCCAGTCCAACCACACCCGCCAGGTCGCGGCGGTCGCCGCACACCTCGGGCTGAAGTGCCGACTGGTCCAGGAGAAGTGGGTGGACTGGGACGACCCGGTCAACGACAAGGTCGGCAACATCTTGCTGTCGCGGATCATGGGCGCCGACGTGCGACTCGACCAGTCCGGGTTCGACATCGGCATCCGCCAGTCGTGGCAGGACGCGATCGACGAGGTCGAGGCATCCGGCGGTACGCCGTACCCGATCCCGGCCGGCGCGTCGGAGCACCCGCTCGGTGGGCTCGGCTTCGCCAACTGGGCCTTCGAGGTGGCCCGCCAGGAGGAGGAGCTCGGCGTCTTCTTCGACACGATCGTCGTGTGCACCGTGACCGGCTCCACGCACGCCGGCATGATCGCCGGCTTCGCTGCCCTGGAGGACCTCACCGGCCGGCCCCGCCGCGTCCTCGGCATCGACGCCTCCGCGACGCTGGAGAAGACCCGCGACCAGGTCGACCGGATCGCCCGCAGCACCGCCGAGCTGATCGAGCTCGGCCGCGACCTGCGCGACGACGAGATCACGGTGCTCGAGGGCTGGGCCGGTGACCTCTACGGGATCCCGGTCGAGTCGACGATCGAGGCGATCCGGCTCAGTGGCCGCCTCGAGGGGATGATCATCGACCCCGTCTATGAGGGGAAGTCGATGGCCGGGCTCGTCGACCTGGTGGCGAGCGGCGAGATCGCGCAAGGACTCGACCGTGCTCTATGCCCACCTCGGTGGACAGCCGGCCCTGAACGCCTACTCCGGCATCTTCGACTGACCGTTCCTGGCTGGGCCGACCGTTGCGTCGCGACTGAGGCAGACGGGGGCTCCGCGGGGGGCGTCGTACGCAGTGGATGTCCCGGCGACCACAACGTCTGACGTTGCGCGGGACGTCATCCGAATCGGTGGTCCGGACGACCGCAACGTATGACGTCCCCGCCGCCACCCCAGCGACCAAGCGCCTACCCCCGGGTCGCCCACTCCCGCAGCAGGTCGATCCGCTTGCCCAGCTGGGCGGCGTTGGCGGCGGCTGCCGCCGGGCCGCCGCACTCCTTGCGCAGGGCGGCGTGGGTGACGCCGTGGGGCTGGCCGGTGCGGTGGTACCACGCGGCGACGAGGCCGTTGAGCTCGCGGCGCATCACGGCCAGCTGCTCGTGGGTGGAGGTCTCGCGTGGCGCCGCCGGCGCCGTGGTCGTACGACGGGCGCGCTCGCTCTGTCGGTGCCGGAGCAGGTCGCGCATCTGGTCGGGCTCGAGCAGACCCGGGGATGCCGAGGAAGTCCATCTCCTCCTCCGAGCCGACGTGCACCTCGCCCTCGTGGCCGAACTCGCCACCGTCGTAGAGCACCCGGTCGAAGCGGGCCTCCGAGCCCATCGCCTCGAACGTGCCGAGCTCGTCGTCAGCTCGCGCCCTCGGCCTGTTGGGCTTGCTGCAGCAGGTCGTCCTCGGCGGCGAAGATGTCGTCCTCGTCGGTGATCTTGCGGCCCAGGACGTGGTCGCGCTCGACCTCCATCTCCGAGGCGTGGGCGAGCAGCATCGGCACCGACGGCACGAAGATCGACGCCGTCTCGCCGCGCTTGCGTGCCCGCACGAACCGGCCCACGGCCTGGGCGAAGAAGAGCGGCGTCGAGGTCGTCGTGGCATAGACGCCCACGGCCAGGCGAGGGACGTCCACCCCCTCGGAGACCATCCGCACCGCGACCATCCAGCGCGACTCGCTCTCGGTGAACGCCGCGATCTTCTTCGAAGCGGCCTTCTCGTCTGAGAGCACGACCGTCGGCTTCTCCCCCGTCACCTGGGCCAGGACCTGGGCGTAGGCACGCGCCGACTCCTGGTCGGTGGCGATGACCAGCCCGCCCGCGTCCGGCACGTGCCGGCGCACCTCGGAGAGCCGGCGTGTCGGCCGCCTCGAGCACCGAGGGGATCCACGACCCCTTGGGGTCGAGCGCCGTGCGCAGGGCGTGGGCGGTCATGTCCTTGGTCAGCGGCTCGCCCAGCCGGGCGGCCACCTCGTCGCCGGCCCGGGTGCGCCACTGCATCGTGCCGCTGTAGGCGAGGAACAGCACCGGTCGCACGACATGGTCGGCCAGCGCGTGCGCGTAGCCGTAGGTGAAGTCGGCGACCGACCGCGGCACACCGTCGGCGCCAGGGGCGTAGGTGACGAACGGGATCGGGTTGACGTCGGAGCGGAACGGGGTGCCGGTCAGCGCGAGGCGGCGACGCGCGGGCTCGAAGGCCTCACGGACAGCCTCGCCCCACGACTTGGCATCACCTGCGTGGTGCACCTCGTCGAGGATCACCAGCGTGTTGAAGCGCTCGGTCCGGATGCGGGTGGCGAGCGGGTTGGCGGCCACGCCGGCGTACGTCATCGCGACGCCGACGAAGTCGCTGCTGGTGCGGCCCTTGCGTCCCGAGTAGCTCGGGTCGAGCGGGATGCCGACCTTGGCCGCCGCCTCGGCCCACTGGGTCTTCAGGTGCTCGGTCGGGGCGACGACCGTGATCCGGTCGACGACCCGTCGCGCCAGCAGCTCGGAGGCGACCGTCAGCGCGAACGTCGTCTTGCCGGCGCCCGGGGTCGCGACCGCGAGGAAGTCACGCGGGCTGGCGTCGAAGTACGCCGTGAGCGCTGCGGTCTGCCACGCGCGCAACTTCGTCGCGGTCCCCCACGCGGCGCGGTCGGGATAGGCCGGCGGGAGGTCGACAGTTGCGGGTGGAACGAGCTCGGTCTGCAGTGAACGGGGCGGAGTGTGTCCGTCAGGCAACCGCTACCGCCGCCACTTCTCGAAGGCTGCGTCCATGCGCTGCACCTGGCCGGCACTGAACAGGTTCATGCAGCTGTCCAGCGAGTAGTCCATGAAGTTCCGGACCGGGTCGAACCCGGGGTCGGAGGCACACGTGTCGCGGCGACCGCTGCACCCGAAGCTCGGCTCCGCCTCGGACGGCGTGTCCGCGACGAGGTCACCCTGGGCGCTGCAACCACCCTGGAAGGTGTGGTAGAGCCCCAGCCAGTGGCCGGTCTCGTGGACCACCGTGTCGTTGAGGTTGTAGCCGCGAGCGCTCCCGCCCCGCAGCCCGGCCACGTTGACGGTGACACCGTCGAGTGCCGGGGTGCTCTTGTACTGCCAGGGGAAGCGGGCCCAGCCCAGCACCGGGTTGCCGCGAGGACCGCCGCCGTTGATGTAGAGGTTGAGCGTGCGGGCGTTGCCACGGTGCAGCTTGCGCTTGGCCTGCCGGTCGCGGGGACCGAACAGGTAGGCGTGGTACCAGCGTTCGTTCTTGGTGTAGCCGA
This sequence comes from uncultured Actinomycetota bacterium, assembly GCA_963843075.1. GTDB lineage: Bacteria > Actinomycetota > Actinomycetes > Propionibacteriales > Nocardioidaceae > Marmoricola. The sequence goes on from CAWJJD010000002.1 coordinate 860,489, forward strand.
TCTTCTTGATGAAGAAGCGGTAGCGCAGCGGCGTGCTGTAGCTGCTCTGCCCACCGGCCGCGGCGCGGTTGAGCGTCGCGATCACGCCGCGCACCTTGGCGCGGCTGGCGGGGTTGCGCTCACCCCGGTGCTTGCCCTTGATGACGTGGACGTAGACCGGGATGTTGACGCGCGCGGCCAGCCGGGGGCGCACCTCGCGGTTCACGTAGGCCGTCCGCGTCTGCTTGGCCGGCAGGGCCTTGAGGTCTGCCCTGGTGATGTCGGAGGTGTCGGAGTGCAGCCGCCACTTCGGGAGGGACCCCCCACCCATCAGCCGGGCGGCCGCATCGCTGAGGCAGGGCACCACCGCGGCGGCACTGCCGCCCACGGAGCTTGCTTGTGCAGGACTGGCGGCAACGACGGGCAGGCCGACGAGCGCCAGGGCCGTCAACGTCGTTGCGGCTCGCTGGAACAGCCTCACTCGTCATTCCCTTCGCGCATGTTTTCCCAGATCTCCTTGCACTCGGGACAAACCGGGAACTTCTGGGGGTCCCGGCTGGGGATCCACACCTTGCCACAGAGCGCCACCACCGGCGTGCCGTTGACCATGGCCTCGGTCAGCTTGTCCTTGGGGACGTAGTGGGAGAGGCGCTCGTGGTCACCGTTGTCAGTGGTCTGGGTGCGTTCGTCGAGCCGGGTGTCCTCCAGGACACGGGTCCCGAACCCCGCTTGCTGTTGGCTGCTCACCGAGGAATGGTAACCCGCACTGCTCGGGTCCCCGCACATGACGAACCCCAGGCCCGGTGGGAGGCAGGGGTGTGGAGGGAGGGCCACACACCCGGGGGGCCTGGGGTGCGTCAGTCAGGGAGATCAGGCGGCGAGAACCGCCCTGATCCGCTCCACGAACGACTCGCGAGAGGTCTCGTCCGGGGTCTTCGTCGTCGGCGTGTCGCCGGCCGGCCCGATGGTCAGACCTTCTCGGGCGAGCTCCTCCACGCGCCGTCCGGCCGCCGCTGCACCGGTGCTCGCGCTGCTGACCAGGCCCGCGGCGTGCGCCAGCCTGATCCACTCGCGCTCACGCGCCCGCTCCATCGCGGTGGCCATCTCGGTGCTCTCGGGCCACTGCGTGCACCGGTCGAGCACGAGACGTACGCCGGGCAGCTGCTCGGCCGTGGCCCGCCACGCCGACGCGACGGCCGCCTCGAGGTCCATCGGCTCGCGCGTCAGGGCCCGCTCGATGTTGCCCGAGAGTCGGGCGTGCCACTTCAGCAGCAGGGCGCCGACGAGGTCGATCTCGTCGGTGAAGTTCGTGGCCACGCCGGGCTCCTGCATCGGCAGGACTCCGTCGAGGTCGGCGTTCGCGGTGTCAACGACAGCCTGGAGGGTCTCCCCGCGACTGTGGAAGGCGGTCCAACTCATGGTCTGCACCTTTCGGGAATGGTTCACATACCGCTAGTACGTACTCAGAGTATGGAACCCGCAACGCGGACACAAACCCGACGCGCGTGACGTCACCCACACCGCGCTCCGCTGTCTCCTATGCTTCGAAGATGCCTCGTTCGCCCGCAGAGAAGCTGCTCACCAGCCTCCCCAAGGTCCCGGGAGGCTCACGACGCCAGCAGTTCTCGGCCTCGACCAAGCGGGCGCTCGTCGAGGTGGCGACCGCCCAGTTCAGCGAGCACGGCTACGGCGCGACCAGTCTGGACTCGATCGTGGCGGGTGCCCGCGTCACCAAGGGCGCCCTCTACCACCACTTCAGCGGCAAGCAGGGTGTCTTCGAGGCGGTCTTCGCCTCGGTCGAGGACGACGCCTCGAAGAAGATCAAGGCCGCGCTGCGCGGGACGACCGACCCGTGGGACAAGGCGCGCGCCGGCCTGCGCCAGTTCCTCGAGATCGTGCAGGACCCCGTCTACCAGCGCGTGGTGATCCAGGACGGCCCGGCGATCCTCGGCTACGAACGGTTCCGGGAGCAGGAGGAGCGCTCCAGCTACGGCATCGTCCAGGACATCGTCGGGTCGGTGCTCGAGGCCTCCACCTATGAGCTCGACGAGCCGATGAAGCAGACCTTCAGCCGGATCTTCTTCGGCGCCATGTCCGCGGCGGGCGAGAGCGTCTCGACCGCCGAGGACCCCGAGCAGGCGGTGGTCCGCATCGAGGCGGCGATCCTGTTCATCCTCGAGGGCATCCGCTCGCTCGCCGAGCAGGGCGTGGTCCTGACCGACCCGGTCGACCAGGACGTCCTCGGCGGCACCGAGCGGTCCTGAGACCGCAGCCCGGCTACTTGCGGAAGGCCACCTTGCCGCCGTCCTTGTCGGTCGGCACGAGCTCGATCCAGACATGGCCGGCCGGCACCTTGAGCGGGCCAGCAGCCGTGCTCAGCTGGATCGGCGTCTTCTTCGACTCCTTCTTCCAGGTGCCGTTGACGACCTGACCCCGGTGGAAGAGCTGGAACTTGCCGCTGCCGGAGTAGACCGTCTCGGGGACGTGGTTGCCGGCCGGGTCGAGGTAGCCAGCGTCGGTCTGCTTCACCCGGACGGCCAGGATGCTGTCGGGCACGAACTGGTCGCCCTCGGCGGCGTTGCTGTTGAGGTTGAGGTACTTTCCGCCCTGGTAGCGCCACGAGGTCGTGTGGCCACGGCTGAAGATCGCATCGATGCTGCGCGCCGGCCGGCTGCCCGTGAAGTCCGACTCCTTGCCCCAGGGCAGGTAGCTCGCCGGCACGACCGCCTTCTTCTTCACGGCCTTGGCCGTCTGGGGCAGGTGCACCATCAGGTTGTACGGCGCGCGCCGGCTGCCCTCGCGGAAGTAGCCCGGACCGCCCTCGGTGAAGAACGTGACGTTGGCCGCCTTGAGCCGGCCGATGGTCGGCGGCGCGGCACCGCTGGCCACGATCACGGCGTGGGCCGGCTTGACGATGCCGATGTCGGAGGCGCGCATGGAGCGCACGGGACCGGCCACGTCGGACAGCTGCTGGTAGAAGAACACGGCCAGCCGGGTCATCCCACCCTCGACGAGCTCCTCGGTGATCAGGTCGGCCTTCTTCAGGCCGAGCTGGGGTCGGCTGTTCTCGGTGTTGTCGATCTTGGTGACCAGGACCGGCCGGTTCGGCGTACGGCCCGTGACGGGTTCGCCGGTCAGCGGCCAGAGCGCCGCCAGCTTGGCGCCGCCCTCGACCGGCTGCGAGTCGGGCTTCTTCCCGCTGCCCTTGTCACCGCCCCCGCACGCCGCGAGCGTCAGGCTCAGGGCGAAGGCCGCGACGACGGCGACCAGTCGAGTGGACCGTGGGCTCGATCCTCGGAGGGTGGAGGGGCGTGACGGCATGCCGCCCAGCATGACAAAGCGGGCCCGCCGATCCCGGCAAGGCCCGCCCGTGTTCAGGAGTAATTCAGTGGGCAATCAGATCTTCGCCCCGCCGTCGACGTAGAGCGTCTGGCCGGTGATGTAGGAGGCCTCGTCGCTGCACAGGAACGCGGCGGCGGCGGCGATGTCCTCCGGGTGGCCCACCCGCTTGACCGGGTTGGCATCGGCGTTCAGCTTCCGGAACTCCTCGACGTCGATGCCGAGCCTGCGGGCGGTGTCGTCGGTCATCTCGGTGGCGATGAACCCGGGGGCGATCGCGTTGACGTTGACGCCGAACTTGCCCAGCTCGAGGGCCAGCGTGCGGGTGAAGCCCTGCACCCCGGCCTTCGCGGCCGAGTAGTTGGCCTGGCCGCGGTTGCCGTTGGCCGAGACGCTGGAGAGGCCGAGGATCTTGCCGTACTTCTGGTCCACAAAGGTCTTCTGCACCGCCTTGCTCATCAAGAACGCGCCCTTGAGGTGGACGTTCATGACCGAGTCCCAGTCGTCCTCGGAGAGCTTGAAGAGCAGGTTGTCGCGGGTGATGCCGGCGTTGTTCACCAGGATGTGCACGCCGCCGAGCTCCTCGAGCACCCGCGCCACCGCGGCCTCGACCGAGGCGCCGTCGGAGACGTTGCAGCCGACGCCGAGTGCTGCGGCGGATCCGCCCAGGCCCTCGGCCGTGGCCTGGGCCTGGCCTTCGTCCAGGTCGAGCACGGCGACCGCCGCACCCTCCTCGGCGAAGCGCTTGGCGATGCCCGCGCCGATGCCTCGTGCGGCACCGGTGACGATGGCTACCCGTCCGTCGAAACGACCCATGTCGTTGGTCCTCTCTGTGCGTCAAGTCCGTGGCCTCGCTGGCCGCCGGTCACTCTAGTGCGGCAGAAACCCGGCCAGCCCACGCGTCCCGATCGGCGACATCGTCGTACTTGGTGCGGGGCCAGAAGAAGCCGCGCAGGCCGTCGCCCTTCGTGCGGGGCACCACGTGGCAGTGCAGGTGTGGCACCGACTGGGAGACGACATTGTTCATCGCCACGAACGAGCCCTGGGCCCCCAGCCCGTCGACCATCGCGCTCGCGAGCCGCTGGGCCCCGGCCAGGAAGGAGTCGCGCAGGCCGGCCGGGAGGTCCGGCAGGGTCACCACGTGCTCCCGGGGGATCAACAGCGTGTGCCCCTTGAACAGCGGGCGGATGTCGAGGAACGCGACGAAGTCCTCGTCGCTCCACACCACGCCAGCGTCCGACTCGCCCGCAGCGATGGAGCAGAACAGGCAGGAGGCCATCAGCCGTCGGTGGTCTCGGCGAGGAGGTCGGGCATGCGCACAATCTAGTGCCGCCACCAGCAGGCCCGATCCGAGGCTGCGGCGAACGTCACATCGTGCCGCCGTTGCCGAACTGCCCGGAATACCGTTGACTTGCGCAACGATCTTCGTTCGACGTCCGGAAGGACCCAGTGAGCTCCCCCACCGACCCCACCCCGGAGTCGCAGGCCCCCGCCTCAGCACTCCTGACCGTCGTCGTCCTGTGCTTCGGCGGCATGAGCGCTGCGTTGATGCAGACGCTGATGATCCCGATCCAGAGCGAGCTGCCGCAGCTGCTGCGCACCTCGCCGGCCAACGCCTCCTGGGTCATCACCGCCACGCTGCTCGGCGGCGCGGTGGCGATGCCGATCGCCGGGCGGCTGGCGGACATGTTCGGCAAGCAGCGGGTCCTCGTGGCGAGCTCGGTCCTGCTGGTGGTCGGCTCACTGATCTGTGCCCTCTCCGACTCACTGCTCCCGATCCTCAGCGGCCGCGTCCTCCAGGGCCTCGCGATGGGCTTCATCCCCGTGGGCATCTCGCTGATGCGCGAGGTCACCCCGCCCGCCATGACCAACACCGCGATCGCCTCGATGAGCGCCACCCTCGGCGTCGGCGGTGCGATCGGCCTGCCCCTCTCCGCGTGGGTCGCCGAGAGCTTCGACTGGCACGCGCTGTTCTGGATGTCGGTCGGCCTGGCGGCGCTGATGGTCCTGAGCGTGGCCGTCCTCGTCCCGCACGTGCACGACGCCCACGGCGGCCGGTTCGACTTCGGTGGTGCCGTCGGGCTCGCGGTGGGCCTGCTCGCCGCGCTCGTCGCGATCTCCAAGGGCAACGAGTGGGGCTGGGGCCACGGGCGCACCGTCGGGCTGCTGGTCGGTGGCGTGGTCGTGCTCGTCGGATGGGCGTTCTACGAGCTGCGTCGACCTGATCCGCTGTGCGACCTGCGGGTGATGGCCCAGGGGCCGGTGCTGCTGACCAACTTCGCGGCGATCGCCGTCGGCTTCGGGATGATGGCGCAGGCCGTCGTCGTACCCCAGCTGCTGCAGATGCCCTCGGCGACGGGCTTCGGCCTCGGACAGACGATGCTCCAGGCCGGGCTCTGGATGGCGCCGGGCGGCCTGATGATGCTGGTGTTCGCGCCGGTCTCGAGCGGACTGATGACCCGGATCGGCCCCAAGCGCACGCTGATGATCGGTGCCGCCGTGCTGGGGGCGGGCTACCTCGTGGGCTATCAGCTGATGGCCGCACCGTGGCAGCTGCTGGTGGCCTCGTGCGTCGCCTCGGCCGGCGTCGGGATCGGGTACGCCGCGATGCCGACCCTGATCCTCAACGCCGTGCCCATGAACGAGGCCGGCTCGGCCGTCGGCATCAACGGGCTGATGCGATCGATCGGGACCAGCGTGGCCGCTGCCGTGATGGCCGCCCTGCTCACCAGCTCGACCACCCGCGTGGGCTCCTTCGAGCTGCCCACGCAGGGCGCCTTCCAGCTGTGCTTCATCGTCGGCGCGGTCGCGGCCTTCCTCGGCGTCGCCATCGCGGCCACCATCCCGGTGGTCCGTCAGCGCACCGAGGCGCCCGCGCCCGTCACCGTCGGCGCTGCCTGAGCGTTCGGGGTCGGCGTCGGGGCCCGCTGCGGTTTGGCCGGGCGCCCGGCCAAACATCCAGTGGAGGGGTGAAGTTTCAGCCCTCCACTGACAGTTTGGCCGGGCGCCCGGCCAAACTGCCTGAGCGATCGAGTCACCCTCAGGAGGGGTGCCGGTCGCGACTCTGGCAGGACGCGCAGGCCCAGAAGTGGGATCCGTCCTCGGCGGTGCGGAGGCGATAGTTGCGCAGGCCGCCGACGCAGTCGCAGTGCATCGGGCGCACGAACCAGGGTGGGTCGTAGCCGGCGAGAGCCCAGCCCTGGAGCTCGAGGTCGGTCGTGCTCTCGGCCAGCGCGTCGAGGACGTCCTGAGGGGGCGTGCCGTGGACGCGGGCGTGCTCCTCGAGGACGGACATCCGCTGGGCGTAGGGCACCAGGCGCAGGGCACGGGCGAGCTCGCCGATCGACCCGGCGGACGCCTGGGCGACCAACGACTTCTTCTGGACCGGCTCGGGCATGCCGTCATCCTTCACATTCACTACGAGCGAGAGCTGCGGGGCCGCGACCGGCTCCTGGGGACGTCCGGCAGGCGCGGGCGCCGGACTCCGGCGCGCCTGCCGACCAGCGTCGGTGGAGAACCTGATCAAGCCGGCCGCCATCAGCGCGGTGAGCCCGATCAGCGTCCACGTGCCCGGCGATCCGGGACTGTTGTGCTCACAGGCCTTGCCGTCGGAGTCGGCGTCGAGGCCATCGGCGTCACCGGTCCGCCCGTCGAAGTAGGACTGGGCCGTGCCCTGGGTCTTCAGGTCGGCGCAGTTCACGTCCGCGGCGGCGGGAGTGGCGATGAGCACCGAGGCGGCGAGCGCACCGGTCAGGACGGCCAGGTGGACCCAGCCTCGCGTCATCGCCATCTCGCCCCCGGATCAGAGTGCGCCGGGAAACCCGAAATCCCCGTACGCCCGATTCTGTGGTTTTAGCCCCGGGAAGCACCGGTGAAAACCACTCCGTCCGATATGTCGGCAAGGTCCGACAACTGATCCAGACCAGTCAGACGTGCCACTTGCGAATCCGGAGTCAGAGGCCTAGTCGACCGGGGCCGACAGCTCCCGTGCACCGGTCCGCTCGGCGCCGACTCCGGCCGCGACGACGAAGCCGATTCCGAGGACGGCCAGGGGGCCTGGGACCTGGCCGAGCAGCGCGAGTCCCACCAGCAGGGCGAACGCCGGCTCGAGGCTCATCAGGGTGCCGAACGCGGCCGCGTCCAGGCGTCGCAGGGCGAGCAGCTCCAGCGTGAACGGCACCACCGGCAGCAGGATCGCGAGCCCGATGCCGACCAGCCACAGCTCCCAGGTCATCCGGCCGAGCACGTCCGGACCGACGACGAGCGAGGCGACCAGGCCGGCGACCGGCATCGACACGGACAGCCCGGTGATGCCGGCGACCTCGTCACCGACCCGCTGGGTGAGCAGGATGTACGCCGCCCAGCAGCACGCCGCGGCCAGCGCGAAGGCGACACCGACCGGGTCCGCCGTACCCGTCCAGGGCTGGGTGAGCAGCACCACGCCGACCGCCGCGAGCAGCGGCCAGGTGAACCGACCGGTGCGCCCCCGGGCGACCGCGACCCCGAGCGGACCGAGGAACTCCAGCGCGCTCGCCATCCCGAGCGGGAGCCGCGCGACCGACGCCATGAACAGCAGCGTGACCCCGGCGATGACGACACCGAGCATCACGCTGGCCAGCAGTCCCGACCTGGTGAAGTCCGCCCGGCGCGGCCGTCCGATCACCAGCATCAGCCCACCGGCCCAGACCAGACGCAACCAGGCTGCCCCCTCCGGGCCGAGCCGGTCGATCAGGCCGACCGAGACCGCGAGGCCGATCTGGACGCAGAACATCGAGCCCAGCGCCATCAACGCACCGCTGCGGGCGCGGGTGATCGGCCGGGGCCGCGTCAGGGTCTGCGTGCTCATGCACCCCAGTGAAGAGCAGGACAATCGTTCGCGTCCACGTGAGATTGCTGGACCTGTCGTTCGGAATTCATGGACAATCAGTGGGTGGATGTCCGTCGCCTGCACCTCCTCCTCGAGCTCTCCCGTCTCGGCTCGATGAGGGCCGTGGCCGACACCCACGGTCTGACCACCTCGACGGTGTCCCAGCAGATCGCGTCGCTGGCCCGAGAGGCCGGGGTGGCGCTCGTCGAGCCCGTGGGCCGCCGGGTCAGGCTCACGCCGGCCGGGCTCCGGCTGGCCGACCACGCCGTCACGATCCTGGCCGCGGTCGACGCCGCGCGCCTCGACCTGGATCCCGAGGCGGAGGCGGTCGGAGTCGTCCGGGTCGGCGGGTTCGCCACCGGGATCCGCGCGTCGCTGCTTCCGGTCGTCGCCGCGTTGGCGGAGGAGCATCCTCGGGTCGAGATCGTGATCCACGAGTACGAACCGCTGGAGGCGTTCGCCCTGCTTGCCGACGACGACCTCGACCTCGCCCTGACCTACGACTACAACCTGGCGCCGGCCTCCCCCGGCCCGCTCCTCACCTCGCGGCCGCTGTGGCACACCCGCTGGGGGCTCGGAGTCCCTGCTGCTGAGGCGCCTGCCGGCGACGACACGACGGACCTCGCGCTCTGGGGCCGACGACCCTGGATCGTCAACTCGCGCAACACCGCGGACGAGGACGCTGTCCGGACCCTCGGTTCGCTGGCCGGGTTCACGCCGCGCGTCAGCCACAAGATCGACGGCCTCGACCTCGTCGAGGACCTCATCGTGGCCGGCCACGGCATCGGGCTGCTCCCGCTCGAGCGGCCGACCGGAGGCGGCGTACGCGTGCTGCCGCTGGCGGACCCGGCGGTCGTGATGACGGCGTACGCCGCAACCCGGCTCGGCCGCGAGAACTGGTCACCACTGCGGGTCTTGCTCGACCACCTGGTCGCTGCGCACGTCCGTGCCGATCCCTACGCGGACGCTGGCTGAGCGCCGGCGTCGAGGTGGCAACTGATCCGTGGTCAGTCGAGCCGGACGAGCACGAGGTCGAGCCAGCGAGCGAGGTCGACGATCTCTGCTTCGACGGCAGCCGTGAGGGCCTTGCTGAACGACGCGTCCTGGTGGACTGCGTTGACCTCGAGCACCCCGCGCTTGCGGTCGGCCCGGGCGTCGAGCTTCCCGACGAGCCGGTCGCCGTGGAGGATCGGCAGGGCGTAGTAGCCCCAGCGGCGCTTGGACTGAGGCTTGTACATCTCCAGGATGTAGTCGAACTCGAAGATCTCGTCCATGCGCCTGCGGTCGGCGAGCAGGCGGTCGAACGGCGACAGCAGAGCGGTGCGCCCGACGAACGGCTCGTCGAGCAGAGCGGGATCGACGCGCCACTCCCCCCGCACACCCTCGACCACGGCGGGTTCGCCCGCCTCTCCCACGTCGACCGGCTCGAAGGGGAGCTTGGTGGTGCGCGCGCGAGCGATTCCCAGTGACCGGAGGCGTCGATCGTCACGCACACGCTGGGCCTCGGCCATGGAGGGCACCGGGTCGTCGGGGTAGATGCGGGAGGCGAGGTCCCACAGCCGGTCGCGGCCGGTGCCGCCGGCAGCGGCCACCTCGCCGCGGTGCACCAGCATGTCGAGCATCATCCGCACGTTGCGGTTGTCGTTCCAGCCCGAGGACTTCCACGGGACCTCGCAGGTGTCGGGGAGCTCGCTGCTGGGCAGCGGACCGTCGGCCCGGAGCCGCTCGAGGATGTCGCGTCGGCAGGCGTTGTTGGCCAGCACCCACTGGTTGGCCGCCGATCCCGCCGCCTCCTCGGACTCCCGGCGATGGTCCATCTCCGCGCGGAACAGCGCGATGTCCTCAGCGACCCGCAGCGACTGGTGGATCTCGATCAGCCGCTGCTCGTCGACGGCGTCCCAGAGCTCCCGCGCGTCGAACGAGGAGCCGAAGCGGCTCCACAGGACGAGCTCGGCGCTCGGCGCGACCGCCTTGGTCGGCTCGAGCTGCAGCAAGGAGAGCTGGCGCACCGTGTCGACCAGATCGGTGGGACGCTCCTCGGTCAGCAGCTGGGCCCGCAGTGCCACCCTGCGGGCGTCGGTGCGGCTGAGCTCGTGGACGACGGCCATGCCGGGAGCGTAGAGCCAGCGACCGACGATTCCGGTCGTCCTGGCGCAGGCCCGGCCGTGGTCATGTTCGGGCCATCAGCCGAGCGGCCGCCTGCGGCTTGAAGCCCTTGAAGGTCAGGTAGAGACCGAGCGAGAGCTCCCAGAAGACGATCGGCGCGGCCACGACCCACCAGGCAGAACCGTGCTCGGTGACGCCGAGCATCGAGGCGAGCGTGACCGCGAGCAGCAGCGGCCCGCCGACCAGCCCCATCAGTGGGATCACCCGGGGAACCAGGCCCGACTTGTACATCAGGGTGCCCAGCAGGATTCCGTTCAGCGCCGGCATCAGGTTGGGCCCGACCAGGAACACCCAGTTGTAGGCGGCGACGAGAGCGTTCCCGGTGAGCACCAGCGAGTCCGCCTCTGCCCCGGTGGCACCCGGCTGGCGCAGGCTCACCACCGTCAGCAGACTCACCACACCGATCGCGACCACGGCCGCCTCGAACATCCGGGTGGTGACGAAGCCCAGCGCGAGGGACTCGCTCTGGCGCTTGAGGATCGGGAAGAGAGCGACCGCGCTGCCGATGGCGGTCAGGGCGTTGACCAGGTCGAGCACGGTGCCCCACACGACCTGGGAATCAGCACCCGCGCCGATGATGTAGCCCGGGTCGTCGAGCACCGGGCGCAGGAGGAACACCGCAGGGATCGAGCTGGCGAAGGTGATCAGGTAGAAGAGGCCGCCGAAGAAGGCGATCCTCCTCGCGGGATCGGTGTCCTCTCGTGTTCTCTCGGGCGGATGGGTGGCCGGGGGCTGCGCCGTGGTGGTCATGTCGTTCTCCTTGCTGGGGTGGACGGGGAGGCGGGGATGGATGGCGGAGGCCTGCGTTCGACGTGCCGCACCGAGACCAGGGGCAGACCGGTGTCGCGCACCTTCTGGAGCAGGCCGTGCAGGGCCGCCTGGTCCACGACGGGACCGGCGATGAGGGTGTGGCCGTCGGCTTCACGCGTGAGGGTCAGCCCGTCGAACCAGGCGGCCCATCGCGCGGCCAGGTGTCCCTGGAGGCGGATCTCGTAATCACCGGCCTCACGGAAGTCGCCGGCAGCTGCATGGGTGTCGCTCATGCGCCGAAGCTAGGAGCCGATGTGGTGAGCGCACATCACCACGTGTGGTGAGTGCGGTGGTGATTCCCTAGCGGGCGGGTCCCCGGCCCAGCAGGTCGAGCTCCCTGGCCCGGCGTACGGCGGAGCGGCGGCTGTTCACGCCGAGCTTGGTGTAGATGCTCTTGGTGTGGCTGCGCATCGTGTTCAGCGACACCGACAGCTCGCGAGCGATCTCCGGTCCGTCCAGCTCGCTGCCGAGCAACCGGAGCACGTCCAGCTCGCGCTCGCTCAGGGGGTCGATCAGCGGGTCCATCAGCGGGGCGACCAGGGGGTCGACCAGGGGGTGACCCGGTGCCGGCGAGGGTGTCCGTGCCTCCTCGGTGCCGCTGAGGTCCGCGAGCAGCCGACCGACGTAGGACCTGGCGATCCCCTGTTTCGCCGCCGCCCTCAGGACGGTGGCGATCGCGGGACCCTCGTCCAGGAACACACGGACGTAGCCCTCGGGTTCGGCCAGCGCCAGCGCGCGCCCGAGCGGCACCAGGGCAGCCCGCAGGTCGCCGGCCGTCCGGTGCGCGACCGCCTGGAGGACCAGGATCTCGATGACACTGCCCGTCCGGGCGCCCTCCTCGGCTGCCCGGAGCAGGCGCTCGAGGAACTGGCTCACCTCGTCCAGTGAGGGGTGCCCCGAGTCGGTCCCGCCACGCCGGAGAAGCGCCCGCGCCAGGGTGATGTGCTCGAACTCGCGCAGATAGCCGAGGTCGTCGGCCACGGACACCCCCCGCTCATCGAGCCACGCGAGCGCGTCCTCGACCCTCCCCTGCGCGACCCAGGCCCGCGCCCTCATCGCCGGCACCGGCCTGACGTCGGGAGAGAAGTCCCCGGTGTAGACCCGCTCCGCCTCGTCGTAGAGGACGATCGCGGCCTCCAGATCTCCTTCGGCCTCGCGGATCCGGGCCATCGCCACCCGCCAGCGATAGCGGTTCTGCGGGAGGGCCAGCAGGTCCCCGAGCTCCTCGCTGCGCCGGAGGCACTCGGTCGCCGCCGCCAGGTCGTTGCGCTCGCGGTGGAGGGCACTCAGCCCGACGTGCATGTCGGCTGTGCCGCGCAGGACGGGCACGCCGTGGTCCGGTGCCAGCCGCAGACCCTGCTCGTAGGTGCGCGTGGCGTCGCGCAGCCTGCCCTGGGTGATCTGGAGGTCGGCGAGCGCGATCGAGAGCCCCAGGACGTCGGCAAGGTGACCGGCGCGCTGCATGCTGCCCAGACACGTCACGTAGGCCTGGCGAGCCGACTCGAGGTCGCCTCCGAACCAGGACGCGAGCCCGATCAGCGCGGTCGCGGCCGACCGCCCGAGGTGATCGTGCTCCTCGAGGAGGCCCAGGGCTCGTCGGGCGTGCCTCACCGTGGCCGACGGGTCTCCGTGCACCAGCGCCAGTCCGGCCCGGTGGACGGCGACCCCGCCCGGCAGCCGACGGAACTCGTCGTGGTCCACCACGACCATCCGGCTCCCGGGCCCTCCCCCCTCCACGGACGCTGCCAGCCAACGCTCGGCGGTCTCCAGACGTCGCTCGACACCCTCGATCTCACCGGTGGAGAGCAAGGCCCCGGCCAGCATGTTGCTCAGCACCGGCCGGGCGTCCAGGAGCTCCTCGGGCAGCAGCTCGATCCAGGCACGGATCGTGGACTCCTGGCGGTCTCTCCGCATCACCGGCAACGCGAGCTCCACAAGCTCGGCCGCACGCTCGAAGTCCGCCCCAGCCAGTGCGTGCCGGACCGCCACCGCTCGCTCGCCGTGCTGCTCGAACCAGTCGCTCGCGCGGCGGTGCAGCGCAGGCACCCGCGCGGGTTGCTCGTCCATCAGCCGCGCCTGGAGCACGTCGGCGAAGAGGTGGTGGTAGCGGTACCACTGGCGGCGGTCGTCGAGCGGCACCATGAACAGGTTCGCGCGATCGAGCGCGTCGAGCATCGCCTTGCCACCGTCCCGCTCGGTGACCGCGTCGCACAGCGGTCCCGTCAACCGCTCGAGGACGGAGGTCTGCAGCAGGAACGTCTGGACCTCCTCGGACTGCCGCTGGACCACCTCCTCGACCAGGTAGTCGACGACGTAGCGGTCGTCCCCGGCGAAGCCGGCGATGAAGTCGCCGACGTCGTCGCGTCCCTGCATCGAGAGGGCAGCGAGCTGCAGGGCGGCGATCCAGCCCTCGGTGCGGCCCGCCAACGCGGTCACGTCGGCCGCACCGAGGTGCAGTCCGGTCCACTCCTCGAAGTACGCCGCCACCTCCTCCGGGGTGAACCGCAGCTCGGCCGCGCGCACCTCCACGAGCTCGCCTCTCGCCCGCAACCGGGCCAGCGGCAGCGCGGGATCGGCGCGGCTGGCGATCACGAGGTGCACTCGAGGAGGCAGGTGCTCGAGCAGGAAGGCCATCGCTTCCTGCACGTCGCGCGACTCGACGGCGTGGTAGTCGTCCAGGACCAGCACCACGTCTCTCGTGAGGCCCGCGAGGTCGTTGAGCAAGGTGGTCAGCACGACCTGGATCGGAGGTGGCTGCGGCTCGCCGAGCACCGCCAGGGCGTCGGCACCGACGCCTGGCTCCACCGTCTGAAGTGCGGCGATCAGGTAGGCCCAGAAGGTGGCCGCGTCGTTGTCGCCCGCGTCGAGGGACAACCACGCCGCGGCTCCGGCTCCGGCCGTGGGGGCCAGCCACTCGGCGAGCAGCGTCGACTTCCCGAAGCCTGCGGGAGCCGAGACCAGCATCAGCTTCGAGGTGGTTGCCTGGTCGAGGCGCCGGCTCAACCGGGGACGGGAGACCAGCCCACCTCGCGACCTGGGGACGTAGAGCTTCGTCTCGAGCAGAGGGGTCGACACCACCATCTCCCGTCGCGAGCGCATCCTCTCGTGGAGTCTAGGGTTCGAAACCCGCGCACAGGTGTTCCACTGGAGGCCGGCCCACATCAGGAGAGCGCGATGCCCGACGTTCTCCGTCCCGAGAGCCCAGTCCCGACGCAACGGGTCGGGTGGGGTTTCATGGCGGGCTACCTGGCGGCATACATGGGGACCGTCCTGCTCTTCCTCGCGCCCCTGCTGGTCAGCCTGTCGTTGAAGGTCAACGCCCTGGTGGGGATCGACCGGGCACCGAACAGCCTCGCGCTGGTCGCCGGGTGCGGCGCACTGCTGGCGCTCTTCGCCAACCCGTTCTTCGGCAGGATGAGCGACCGGACGTCGTCACGGCTGGGCATGAGACGGCCCTGGATGGTGATCGGCCTGCTCGGCGGATCTGTGGGGATCCTCGTGGTGGCGGTGGCACCCAACATCGCGGTCGTGCTGGCGGGGTGGTGCATCGCCCAGCTCTTCTTCAACGCGCTGCTCGCAGCCCTGGTCGCCGTGCTGCCCGACCAGGTCCCGGTGGCGCAACGCGGCCAGGTCTCCGGCGTCCTGGGTGTCTGTCTGCCCATCGCGTCCGTCAGTGGAACGTTCGTCGTGCAGCTGTTCACCGGCAACGAGCTCGCCATGTTCCTGGCTCCGTGCGCCATCGGCGGGTTCTTCATCCTGCTCTTCGCCGCCAGGCTCGAGGACCGGCGGCTGACGGTGGCCGACAGGCCGGCCTGGTCCGTGCGCGAGCTGGTGAGCGCGTTCTTCGTCAACCCCCGCAGGAACCCCGACTTCTCCTGGGCCTTCGTCAGCCGCTTCCTGTTCGTGCTGGCCTACGCGTTCCTGACCACCTACCAGGCCTACTACCTGCTCGAGCGCATCGGCAGCGCGGAGGCAGACGTCCCCCGGCAGATCTTCCTCGCCACCGTCACGATGTCGACCGTGGTCGTCGCCGCGTCCCTGCTCGGCGGAGCCCTCTCCGACCGGACCGGCCGACGCAAGATCTTCGTCTGCGCTGCCTCGGTCGTCTTCGGCCTCGCGATGTTCGTCATCGCGGTCGCCGGCAGCTTCAACGGCTTCCTCGTCGGCGTGGCCGTCGGCGGACTCGGCTTCGGGATCTACATGTCCGTCGACCTGGCCCTGGTCGCGGACGTGCTTCCCGACCCCGCCACCGCAGCCAAGGACCTGGGCGTGATGAACATCGCCGGGGCACTCCCGTCCGCCATCGCTCCGGCGGTCGCGCCGCTGATCCTGGCGGTGGGAGGCGGCAGCTATGGGGTGCTCTACGCCGTTGCCGGCGTCTGCGCCGTCGTCGGGGCCGTCTCGATCCTGCCGGTCAGGCGGGTCCGCTGAGTCCTCGGGATTTCCTGCGACTCGCTCGAGGTCAGGCCCAGGTGCGGCGCCGGCTGTCGTCGAGCACGTGACGCACCATCGGCTCGAAGAAGTCCAGCGGCAGGGACGCATAGGCCGGGTCGAAGGAGTTCTGGTCGTAGTCGGCGCAGAAGTCGACGGTCGCCTGGTAGTGGGGATGCTCGCTCCACCGGTCACGTGCGTTCCGGTCCAGGCCGACGTGGTGGAAGTAGTAGTAGCCCTGGAAGACGCCGTGGTGCTTGACGATCCAGTAGTTCTTCTCGCTGACGTAGGGCCGGAGCACGGCGGCGGCGACCTCGGAGTGGTTGGCCGGGGCGAGGTGGTCTCCGATGTCGTGCAGCAACGCGCACACGACCGTCTCCTCGTCCTCACCAGCCCGGTGGGCGCGGGTCGCGGCCTGGAGACAGTGCTCGAGCCGACTGATCTGGTAGCCCGCTGATCCCTCCATGGTGCGCAGCCAGCCCAGCACGCGGTCCGGGAATGACGTCATCTCCTCGGCCTCGATGCGACCGAGGAGCTCGTAGTCCTCGGCGGTCCCGTCCTCCATCCGCGTGAACGAGACGACCTGGCTGTGCTCGTCGTGCTCCATGGGGACATCTTGCAGGACCATCGCGAAGGATCAGTCAGGCGGACTTTCGTTGGACGCGCGACCGTCCCTCGGCGAGCGGGAGGTTGACCGTGAACATCGAGCCTTCGAGGTGCTCGGACTCGACCGAGATGTCGCCGCCGTGCCCGCGCACGATCGCGTCGACGATGGTCAGTCCGAGCCCGGTGCCCTGGATCGCGTGTTCTTGCGCGGTGCTCGAGCGGAAGAACCGGGTGAACAGGTCACGCTGCTCGGTCCGTGGAATGCCCAGACCGTTGTCGCTCACCTCGAGGCGAGCGTTGCCGGCGACCTGACGGAGCTCGCAGTGGACCCAGCCGCCGTCCTTGGTGAACTTCAGCGCGTTGCCCACCAGGTTCACCACCATGGCCTCGAGCTCCGCTGCGTCGCCGTGGACCAGCACCGGCACCGGGGGCAGCTCGAAGCTGACGGTCAGCTGTCGTGCCGAGATGGCCGGCCCCAGGGCGGACTGCGCGACGCGTACGACCGTGCCGAGATCGAGGTCGACGTGCTGGTGCTCGCTCCGCTTGGCCTCCAGGCTCGAGACGGTGAGCAGGTCGTTCGCGAGCGCGGTGAGACGCTCGCTGTTGCGGCGGATGGCATCGACGAACTCCACCTGCCCCGAGGTCAGCGGCCCTTCGTCGCAGTCCTCGAGCAGCTCCACGAAGCCAGCGATGCTCGTCATGGGAGTCCGAAGCTCGTGGCTCACTGTGGCGACGAACTCGTTCCTGGCCATCCGCGCCTCGGCGTTGAGCAGGTAGGCCGTGGCCACGTCAGCCAGGGTCGCGGCGGTGGACAGGTCCTGTGGGTCGAGCGCACCGGGCGTGGTGCGGTAGAGATCAAGAGCTCCCAGGCAGCGGTCGTCGTTGCTCAGCGGGAAGGTGAACACGGCGGCGAGCCCCTCGGCGAGAGCGCACCTGGCGAATTCCGGAAATCTCTTCTCCTGTGCCAGGTCGGGGATGGAGATGGCTCCGTCGGACTCGTAGGCCGCCAGGCACGGCCCCTCCCCCAGGGCGGTCTGCAGACGCTCGTAGCGGACGGCCGACTCGTCGGAGCCGGCGATCAGGCGCGGGTGAGTCGTGGGCGAGATCAGCGAGACGCCTGCCGCGTCGATCGGGAGAATGTCCACGATGCGCCGCACCAGGTGGTCCAGGATCCCCTCGATCGGAAAATCCGTGACCAGCGTTCGCGCGAACTCGCTGAGCACGACGGCCAGTCCGTCTTCGGCTTCCATGCTGTGACCCCAACCGATTGCCGCGGGGTCAGGGCGGGAGTGTTGACAAAGGTCCTGTCCGAGACCCGAGCGGCCTCGGCACCCACTACGGGACTCTACCTCCGCATCCGGGATGCGGACCCGCTGCCGCTCGCTTTGCTGCTAGTGTCTGAACAGGTGCGTAAGCGCTTACATCTGCCAGGAGCGAGGACACGGATGAGCAACGCACTTCCAGACGGTTCCCATCTCGAGTTCGGGGTCGCGACCGCGTCCTACCAGATCGAGGGGGCAGCCGACGCGGACGGCAGGACTCCGTCGATCTGGGACACGCTCGCGCAGGTCCCCGGCGCCATCGACGACGGGTCCGACGGGTCCGTGGCGTGCGCCTCCTACCCCGACCCCGGCCCGGACATCGAGCTGGTCTCCGGCCTCGGCGTCGCGCACTACCGATTCTCGATCGCCTGGCCGAGGGTCGTGCCCGATGGCGGCGGTGGCGTCAACAAGCTCGCGCTCGACTACTACGAGCGACTGGTGGACGGCCTGCTCGAGCGCGAGATCACGCCCATGGCGACGCTCTACCACTGGGACCTCCCACAGTCGCTGGAGGACCGCGGGGGCTGGTTGGTGCGCGAGACGCCCGAGCTCTTCGCCGACTATGCGGTCGCCGTGCACGACCGGCTCGGCGACCGGGTGCGACTCTGGGCGACCATGAACGAGCCGTGGTGCTCGGCGTACCTCGGCTATGCCTCGGGGCGACACGCTCCCGGGAAGCGCGTGGGCGGCGAGGCGCATCGCGCAGCCCACCACCTCCTGCTCGGTCACGGCCTGGCGGCGTCCCGGCTGCACGAGTCTGGCGCCGACGGTGTCGGCATCGTGCTCAACCTGACCCCGGTGATCCCCGAGACGGAGTCAGCCGCAGAGGCGACCGACGGCGTCGACGCCCTGCGCAACCGGCTGTGGCTGGGCCCACTGGTCGACGGGGAGTACGACGCGGGGACCTTGCGCGTGGCTCCCGTCCTCGAGGACGCGGACCTGGTCCGACCCGGTGACCTCGACCTGGTGCGCGGCTCCGCCGACTGGCTCGGCGTCAACTACTACACCCCCGCGCGGGTGGCGCAGGCCGCCGGCGAGTCCGTGATCGCCGACCCCGGGGGCGACGCCGACGTCGGCGCCTTCCCTGGTGTGGGGGACTTCCGGTTCGCGCCTCGCCACCCGCGCACTGACATCGACTGGGAGGTCGACGCGGACAGCTTCAAGCACCTGCTCCTCGACACGCACCACCGCACGGGACTGCCGCTCCTGGTCACCGAGAACGGAGCGGCGTACGCCGACACGACGTTGCTGCCCGACGGGAGCATCGACGACAGCGACCGGATCGACTACCTGCGCTCGCACCTCGCCGCGATCGATGCCGCGCGGGAGGAGGGGGCCGACGTCCGCGCCTGGCTGGTGTGGACGCTGATGGACAACTTCGAGTGGTCCCACGGCTACACCAAGACCTTCGGGTTGGTCCACGTGGACCGCACCGACCTGCGGCGTACACCGAAGGCGTCCTACCACTGGTACGCCGAACTCGTCCGCCGACGCCGGCACTGAGCCACAATCACGGGGGGTGAGGTGCGCCCGCACCGCCCTCGTGCAGAAGGATGCTCACCATGACCGGGATCAAGGACGTCGCCCGCGAGGTCGGCGTCTCCACGGCCACCGTGTCGCGCGCCCTGCGTGGGCTGCCGCGGGTCTCCCCCGAGACCCGCGACCGGGTGCTCGAGGTCGCCACGAGGATGGGCTACGTCGCCTCTCCCCACGCCGCCTCGCTCGCCAGCGGCCAGACGCGGGCGATCGGCGTCGTGGTCCCCAACGTGACGCGCTGGTTCTTCGGGTCGGTGGTGCACGGGGCCGAGGAGCTCTTGCGTGAGCAGGGCTACGACCTGCTGCTCTACACGGTGACCGGCGAACCCGCAGCGCGTCGGCGTCTGTTCTCCTCCCACCTGCTCAGCAAGCGCGTCGACGCGGTGATGGTGCTGGCCCTTCGACCGACGCCCGAGGAGGTCGAGGCCCTCGACCGCACCGGCTCCCCCACCGTGGTGGTCGGCGGGGCCGTGCCCGGCTGGTCGAGCGTGCGCATCGACGACGTCGAGACGGCCGCGACCGCCGTACGCCACCTGGTGGAGCTGGGACACACCCGGATCGCGCACCTGGGCGGAGTCCCGGACCCGGAGCACGCCGGCCTGGACTTCTCGACACCCGGTGACCGGCAGGTGGGTTATCGGATGGTGATGGAGGAGGCCGGCCTCCGGATCGAGCCGGGCTGGGAGGTGACCGGCGACTTCTCCGCGCTCGGCGGCCTCACCGCCTGCCGCCGGCTGCTGGCGGCCGACACCCGACCGACCGCGATCTTCGCCGGGTCCGACGAGATGGCCATCGGCGCCTCGCACGCGGTCCGTGAGGCCGGCCTGACGGTCCCCGGCGACATGTCGGTGATCGGCATCGACAACCACGAGCTCTCGGAGTACTTCGACCTCACCACCATGGCCCAACCTGCGCCGGAGCTCGGGCGTCTCGGCGCCCGGATGCTGCTCGACGCCCTCGCCTCCACCGACGCACCGCAGCCGCTGGAGACGATCGTGCCGACCGAGCTGATCGTCCGGGGGACGACGGCACGGTTGCCCTGAGGCCCTGCTCTACTTGCTGAAACCCTCGCTGAGCCCACTGACCAGCTGACGGCGGCCGATCGTGTAGAGCACCACGATGGGCACCGTGCTCAGGACGACCGAGGCCAGCACGGCCGGGACGTTGACCTGGAACTGGCCCTGGAAGCTCCACACCGCCAGCGGCATCGTGCGCTCGTCGGGGCTCTGGGTCAGGACCAGCGGCAGCAGGAAGCCGTTCCACACCGTGACGCCCGTGTAGATCGCCACCGTGACCATGGCCGGCCTGGTCAGCGGGAAGGCGAGACGCCAGAGCATGGTCCACTCGTTGGCCCCGTCGAGGCGCATCGACTCGAACAGGTCGCGAGGGACGTCGCGCAGGAAGTTGGTCAGCACCAGCACGGCCAGCGGGATGGCGAAGGCGACCGAGGGGATGGCGATGGCGGCGAGGCTGTCGTAGAGGCCCAGCTTGATGATCAGCAGGTAGACCGGGATGATCGCCGCCTGCAGCGGGATGGCCAGACCCATCAGGAACATGCTCTGGATGCCCTTGAGGACCCGGCTGTGCGCGCCGCGCACGATGGCGTAGGCCGCCATCAGTGCCAGCACGACGGTCGGGACGGTGGTGCCGACGGCCACCACCACGCTGTTGACGAAGTAGTGCGCGAAGTCGTTCTGGAGGACCAGGCGGTAGTTGGCCAGCGTCGGGTTGGTCGGCGGCAGGAAGGCGTTCTGCTGGTAGTAGTCGCTGGACGCCTTGAAGCTGGTGATCACGATCCAGTAGAGCGGGACGAGGACGACCGCCAGCCAGAACCAGCCGGCGACACCAGCCGCCCAGTTGCGGCCGATCCAGCGACGAGGTGTGCGTCGGGGGCTCGGCTGGGCCAGCTTCTGGGTCCGGTCGTCGACCGCGGCGCCGAGAAGGGCAGTCATCTCAGACCCCTTCCAGCTGGCTGTCGTCGGCGTCCCCGCCGAGGCGGCGCAGCCCGAGGGCGATCGCCAGGCCCACGAGGACGAGGATCACCGCGATCACGCTGGCCGGGCCCATCTGGTTGGCTCCGAAGCCGCGGCGATACATGTCCAGGGCGAGCACCCGCGTGGAAGCGCCCGGCCCTCCTGCGGTCAGCACGAAGATCAGGTCGAAGAACGTCAGCGAGCCCACGACCATCAGCGTCGAGGAGGTGATGATCGTGTGCTTGAGCTGGGGCAGGGTGATGCTGAAGAAGGTGCGCATCCGTCCCGCGCCGTCGAGGGAGGCGGCTTCATACATCGACAGCGGGATCTGGCGTACGGCGCCTTGGTAGATCAGTGAGTGGAACGGGATGAACTGCCAGGACACGATGAAGATGATCACGCCCATGGCCAGCACCGGGTCGCCCAGCCAGTTCTGTGTGAGCAGGTCGGAGTGGAGCCCCGGCCCGAGGCCGAAGTTGGGGTCGAGGAGCGCCTTGAACGTGACGGCGATCGCTGCCGCGCTCAGCAGCAGGGGGATGAAGTAGAACACCGCGAGGAAGCCGCGGTAGCGCTGCCGACCGGCCATGAACACGCCGAGCAGGATGCTGATCGGCGTCTGCACCAGCCAGGAGTAGAGCATCACCTCGAAGGTCACCCACAGCGAGTGCAGGAGATCCGAGTCCGCCAGCACCGAGCGCCAGTTGCGCAGGCCGTTCGGGTGGATCGGTCCGAGACCGTCCCAGCGGGTGAAGCTCAGCGCCAGGACGCCCAGCAGCGGGAGCACCGCGAAGACCAGGAAGAAGACCAGCGCCGGCATCGCCATCCAGGTCACCGGCCCGTGCTGCCCCGCTCGCGCGCCCCGGGTCCGCGGACGCGGGGGTGCGAGCGGAGCAGCCTGGCTCGTCACTCGAGGTCCCCGCGGAGGTGCGGAGCCCCCGATGGACGCGACGGACGCGGCGGACGCGGCTGCAGGCAGCGTCGTGGAGTGGTCACGTCCCGATGGTCTTGTTCATGTTGTCGGCGAACTGCTGGGGACTGATGCTCAGCTGGAACAGCTTGCCGATGTTGTCCAGCAGCGGCGTGGCCTGGGAGGGCGGCAACGCCTGGTCCCACGACTGCGCGAAGACCGGGGCCTCGCTGGAGGTGTCGTAGACGAACTGCAGCCAGGCCTTGTCGTTCGCGTCAGAGACGCCCGAGATCAGGTCGCCCGCACTCTTCACCACCGCGATGTTGCCGTTGTCGATCCACTTCTTGACCTCGGTGTCGTCGAGCATCGTCGTGGACAGGAGCTTCTTGGCCGCGTCCTGCTCCGTCTTGCTGGCCTTGGAGGAGATCGAGACGTATTGCCCGGGGTTGCCCACGGTGCCCTTCGGGTCACCCTTGCCGCCGTCGACCGGCGGGAAGTTCATGTAGCCCATGTTGCCGCCGGTGACGAAGTCACCGCCGTCGGCCTTCATCGATCCGTAGGTCCACGCGCCGTGCACCATCATCGCCGCCTTGCCGGTGAACAGCAGCGCCTGGTCGGCGTTCTGGTCCGCGACCGTGGACTGGAAGCCCTTCTGGAAGCCGTCCGCCTTGACCAGCTTCTGCACCTCGCCGAGCGCCTGCAGCGCCGCCGGCTGGCTCCAGGCGTTCTTCTGGCCGTCGAAGACGTTCTGGAAGACCTCGGCGCCACCGATGCGGTCGAAGAGGAACTCCAGCCACATCATGTTGGTCCACAGCGACTGCCCGGCCAGCGAGAACGGCGCGATCCCCTTGGCGTTGAACTTGGGGACGAGGTCCATGATGTCGCCCCAGGACTGCGGGGGCTCGGCACCGACCTGGTCGAAGATCTTCTTGTTCCAGTAGAGGACGATCGGCGTGACGGTCTCGATCGGGACGGCGTAGAGCTTGCCGTCGACCGTGGCCGCGTCGAACGTGGACGGGAAGCGACTCTCCTTCAGGTCAGGGTTGTCGTCGAACCAGCTGGTCAGGTCGAGGACCTGGTCGGCGTCGACGTAGCTCTTCAGGCCACCGCCACCCCAGCCCCAGATCATCGTCGGGGCCTTGCCCGCGCCGATCGCGGTCTTCACCTTCTGCTTGTAGGCATCGTTGGCGAAGAGGGTGATGTCGATCTTGGACTTCGGGTTGGCCTTGTTGAAGCGGGCGATCGTGTCCTTGCGGACGTCCTCCTGCGGCTTGCCCGACAGCGTCCAGTACGTCGCGACGCCCTTGCCGCCGCCGGACCCGCCCCCTGCACCGGTCTGGCTGGGTTCGCCTCCACAGGCCGCCAGGGCCACGCTCGCGGGGACGCCGAGCCCGACGAGCTGAAGGAAGTCTACGGCGGGACGTGTTCATCGGTTCCATGGTTCACCCTCCACGTCGACGGCCGCGACCACCACGGCTCGTCTGTGTGCGACTCGTCGCCACATCGGTGGGCGACCACTCGGCGAGAGCGCCAGGCCGAAAAAAGTATCGGTCCGGGCTAGGTCAAGTTGAAGGGAATCTAGGCCTGTCCCGGGAGAGTGTCAAGCATCACATGCAAACGTTTACTCACACGTGATCGAGCGTGAGCAGGTCGCGCTCACCGACGTCGTTCCCAAGAGGCAGGAGTGGAGGTAGTGTGCCTCTGCGTCGCCCTGCCTCTCGGGGAGACCGAAACTTCTTTCGATGTCTCGGGCGCCGCCCGACGGTCAGGAGGACCCGTGAGCCACCAGTCCGACACCCCGCCCGACTCGGCCTGGCAGGACGAGACCCGGCCCCTGGCGGAGCGCGTGGAGCTGCTCCTCGCCGCGATGACGCTGGAGGAGAAGGTCGGCCAGCTCGGCAGCCGCTGGGTGGGCAACAACCTCGCGGGTGAGCCGGGCGTCGAGGGCACCGACCTGCAGGTGGCGCCGATGCAGGAGGTCTTCACGGCGTCGGGCGAGGTGCCGCTGACCGAGGCGAGCCGGCACGGTCTGGGGCACCTGACCCGGATCTACGGCAGCGCGCCGGTCACGGTCTCCGAGGGCGCGGAGGAGCTTGTCCACCAGCAGCGGATCGTGATGACGTCCTCCCGGTTCGGCATCCCCGCCATCGTGCACGAGGAGTGCCTGACCGGCTTCACGGCGTACGGCGCCACGGTCTATCCCGCCGCCATCGCCTGGGGTGCCACCTGGGACCCCGACCTCGTGCGGCGGATGGCCGCGGCGATCGGCCACGACATGGCCGCGCTGGGCGTGCACCAAGGACTCTCCCCCGTGCTCGACGTCGTGCGTGACTACCGGTGGGGGCGGGTCGAGGAGACGATCGGCGAGGACCCCTACCTCGTCGCCCAGCTCGGTACCGCCTACGTGCAGGGACTCCAGTCGGCCGGCGTGATCGCGACCCTGAAGCACTTCGCCGGCTACTCCGCGTCGCGTGCCGCCCGCAACCACGGTCCGGTCTCGATGGGACCGCGAGAGCTGCGCGACGTCATCCTGCCCTCCTTCGAGGCCGCCATCGCGCTCGGTGGCGCGGGGTCGGTGATGAACTCCTACTCCGACGTCGACGGCGTGCCGGCAGGGGCCAGTCCCTGGCTGCTCACCGAGGTGCTGCGCGACGAGTGGGGCTTCGACGGCACGGTGGTCTCCGACTACTGGGCGGTCCCGTTCCTGGCCACCATGCACCGGGTCGCAGCAGGTCCGGCCGAGGCCGGCGCACTGGCCCTCGAGGCCGGCATCGACGTCGAGCTGCCCGACACGCTCGGCTACAGCGACGGGCTCGTCGACCTCGTGCGCTCCGGTGCGGTGGACGAGTCGATCGTCGACCGCGCGGCCCGCCGGGCGCTGCTCGCGAAGGCACGGCTCGGTCTGCTCGACGCCGAGTGGACGCCCGAGGCGTCCGTCGGGAACGCCGCCGGGGTCGACCTCGACTCCCCGGCCAACCGGGAGCTCGCGCGCGAGATCGCCGAGCGCTCGGTCATCCTGCTCGACGCCGGCACGGCTCTGCCGATCCGGAGCCAGCAACGGCCACTCCCCCAGAAGGTGGCCGTGGTCGGCCCTTGCGCGGACGATCCCATGACATTCATGGGGTGCTATGCGTTCCCCAACCACGTGCTGCCGCGCCACCCTCGCGCGGGCCTCGGCATCGAGGTCCCCACGGCCCTGGACGGACTGCGGGCCGAGCTCGGTGACGTCGAGCTGGTGCACGAGCCCGGTTGCCAGGTGATGGGTGAGGACCGCAGTGGCTTCCCCGCCGCCGTGGCCGCCGCACGTGACGCCGACCTCTGCGTCGCCTTCGTCGGTGACCTCGCTGCCCTCTTCGGCCAGGGGTCCTCGGGCGAGGGATGCGATGCGGAGGACCTGCGGCTGCCGGGAGTCCAGGCCGACCTGGTCGAGGAGCTGATCGCAACGGGGACGCCCGTGGTGCTGGTCGTCGTCTCGGGCCGCCCCTATGCCCTGGGCCACCTCGAGGGCCGCGTCGCGGGCCTGGTGCAGTCGTTCTTCCCCGGCGAGGAGGGCGGTTCCGCGATCGCCGGGGTGCTCTCAGGGAGGCTGTGCCCCGGGGGCAGGCTGCCGGTGCAGGTCCCGCGTCGTCCGGGTGGCCAGCCCAGCACCTACCTCCAGCCACCGCTGGGCGGCGCCGAGAGCTCCGGCATCACCTCGGTCGACTCCACCCCGCTCTATGCCTTCGGGTACGGCGCCTCCTACACCTCCTTCCGGCTCGACGAGGTGCGCGGCAGCGCGGAGTCGATCGGAACCGACGAGGCCGTGGAAGTCAGTGTCGTCGTGACCAACACCGGCGACCGTGCGGGTGACGAAGTCGTGCAGGTCTATCTGCACGACCCGGTCGCGCGGGTCGCCCGGCCCGTGCGACAGCTGATCGGCTTCGCCCGCGTGCACCTCGACCCGGGGTGCTCGGCCGAGGTCGTCTTCGACATCCACGCCGACCGGACCGCCTACACTGACGCGGGTCTGGACCGGATCGTCGAGCCGGGCGAGGTGCAGTTCCTCGTCGGCACCTCCGCCGCGGACGAGGGCGCTCGGGTTCCCGTCCAGCTCACGGGTGCCACCCGCATCGTCGGCCACGACCGGCGGCTGGACACGCCCGTGCGGGTCGAGCACCGCACATCACAGTAGGCAACCGCAGGAGGAGCACCGAGATGTCGACGACCGAACAGCCCCGCACGACGCTGGCCACGGTGGCCGCGTCAGCGGGCGTCTCGGTCGCCACGGTCTCGAAGGTGCTCAACGGTCGGCGCGACGTCGCCCCCTCGACCCGCGCCCGGGTTCAGGAGATGCTCCGCGCCCACGACTACGGGGGCCGGTTGATGACCATCGAGCGGCACCCGACCATCGAGCTGACCTTCCGCGGCAAGATCGGTGCCTACTCCTCCGAGATCGTCACGGGCGTCGCGGCCGCAGCGGCGGAGCTCGGCGTCGCGGTGACGATCGGCGTGAAGTCGGTCGACCAGCGGCCCTCGGCGAAGGTCGAGGCCGCCACCTGGGCCCGCAACCTCGCCGTCAACGGCCGCCGTGCGGTGATCGCGGTGACCGACGAGCTCGGCCACGACGAGATCCATGCCCTGGCCCGGCTCCGGCTGCCGCTCGTGGTGATCGATCCGATGAACGTCCCCTCGCGCGAGATGGTGACCGTGGGCTCGACCAACTTCCGGGGTGGTCAGGCCGCGGCCCGGCACCTCGTCGAGCTCGGACACCGACGCCTCGCCTACCTGGGTGGCCGGGCGTCTGCGGAGTGCAGCCAGGCGCGGTTGGCGGGCTTCCGCTCCGCGCTCGAGTCGGCTGGACTCGCGCTGCCGGAGGACCACGTGCACAGCACCCAGGACTTCCACTACCAGGACGGTCTCGAGGGGGCACCCATCCTCCTCTCGCTCCCCCAGCGGCCGACCGCGATCTTCGCGGCGAGCGACGAGCTCGCCCGAGGTGCGATCGAAGCCGCCCGCTCGATCGGTCTCTCCGTGCCCGAGGACCTCAGCATCGTCGGTTTCGACGACACCGAGATCGCCCGCATCGCCTCACCCCCGCTGACCACGGTGCGTCAGCCACTGCAGGAGATGGGTGCCGTTGCGCTACGCACGGTCCTGCGGCTGGTCGCCGGCGAGAAGATCGACTCCAACCACGTCGAGCTGGCCACCGAGCTCGTCGTACGTGCCTCCACCGCGCCTGCCCCCTGAGCGTTCACCGCCCCACAGCCCGCAGGCAGCGCCCAGCGCCGCGAAGACGGCCGTCGCTAGGAACGCCAAGGCGAACTCCTGCGTAGGTGGCGAGGTTGCCGGCCAGCGCCGAGCCCAGCGCCTGCCCCAGCGTCAGCGCGACGGAGAGGACGCAGGTGCCGCCGGCTGCTCGTCCCGGGACCAGCCCGGACGGGGCCGACCGCAAGCAGAGACGGGCGGGGGCAACAGGCAACAGGCGCGCAGGCGGGGCAGTCAGGTTCCGGTCGGGTCGGTCGAGTCTTGGTCAGGTGACGGACAGGTTGGCCGAGCCACGGTGGAGCACGAACCACCAGGGCCACTACCTGGCCAACCCACGGAAGGGCGACCACATGAGCATCGTCTACCCCCGACTCGAGTCGTCGGCAGCGTCGTCAGCGCACCACGTCGACATCGTCTCGGGCAGTTTCGGTGCCGGACACGACGTCGCCGCGGAGGCGATCGCCGAGCAGCTGCGCGCTCGCGGCTTCTCGACCCGGACCTGGGATGTGGTCGACCTGATGCCCGGCCACCTGGGGCGGATGCTGCGCTCGGGCTACCTCAAGCAGATCCAGTCCATGCCGGCTACCTGGCGGTGGACCCTCGGGGCCATCGACCGCAACGACGCCGTCACCCGCACCATCGTGCGCGGCCTCCGGTCCACGGAGTCAGCGTTGCTCGACATCGCCGCAGAAGGCCCACGCCACTTCGTCTCCACCCACCCGTTCCCGAGCCAGTCCCTGGGCCACCTCCGAGCCACTGGTCGCCTGTCGGTACCGGTCACGACCTACCTGACCGACATGTCGGTGCACCGTCTATGGGTGCACCCCGGTGTCGACACCCACCTCGCAGTCCACGACATCCCTGCCCGACAGGCGCGCAGCCTGGGCGCCGGGGAGACGCGCGTGGTCAACCCAGCCATCCGAACCGCGTTCGCCACCACGACGCGCAGCAGAGCAGGTCAGTCGGTGGCGCGCGGCGTGCTCGGCCTGCCCGACGACCAGCGGCGACTGGCTCTCGTCACCGGCGGGGCCTACGGCATCGGGCGGCTCTTCGAGTCCGCCCGCGACATCGCCGCGACCGGTCTGGTCACGCCCGTTGTGCTCTGCGGCACGAACAGGCGACTGCTCGCCAGGGTCGACCGGTGCCCCTCGATGATCGGACTCGGCTGGGTCGCCGACATGCCGCGCGTTCTGGACGCAGTGGATGTCGTGGTCCAGAACTCCGGGGGGATGACGTCCTTGGAGACTCGGGCAGCCGCGGTACCGATGATCACCTACAGGTGCATCGCCGGGCACGGGGAGTCCAACGCGTCGGCACTGGATGCGGCCGGACTCGCCCCGTGGGCGCATGACCCCGCTCAGCTGCGTCGCTCACTCCTCAAGGCATTGCAGGTGCGCAAGGTCTCGCCGCCGCAGCGGTGGTCGGGCACCGACGTGGTGGACGCGCTCTTCGAGCTGCCCTCACTGATCGCATGACAAGGTCCCGTGCCGGCTCCGCTCTCGGCCTGGGTGCGGCACTGGGATCGGTTCTCGTCACGACCAACGTGTTGCCGTCGGTCGTGTGCATCACGCCGCTCCGTCGGCAATTCCTCCCGAGGCTGGCCGGCGTCAGCTCCCGTCGCCATATCGCTCTGACCTTCGACGACGGACCAGACCACCGCTCGACCCCGCTGTTCCTGGACGTGCTCGCAGACCAGGGGGTCACCGCGACGTTCTTCTTGTTGGCTGCACATGCCGAACGTGAACCGGGACTCGTGCGAGAAATGGTGGCGGCGGGTCATGAGCTTGCCGTGCACGGCTGGGAGCACGACTGCCTCGCCCTGCGCTCGCCGGGACGGCTGGTGACAGACCTGGCTCGTGCCCGTGACGTGATCGAGGACGTGAGCGGCGCGGAAGTGACCTGGTACCGACCGCCGTACGGCGTGATGACGATCGAGGGGCTGTACGCCGCGCGGCAGTCACGCCTCCGGACGGTGCTGTGGTCGTCGTGGGGAGTGGACTGGTCACGGCACGCGACTCCGGCCTCGATCACGGCCTCCGTCTCGCGCTCGGCCGTGCCGGGAGGCACGGTGCTGCTCCACGACACCGACCGAACAGCGGCCCCAGGATCCTGGCGCGCGACGCTCGAGGCGACGAGGCTGCTCCTGCGACGGTGGTCAAGCGCCGATGTGCTCGTCGGTCCGCTGCGCGAGCACTGGTAGCACCCGGCGGTCAAACCGCGACATCGTGCAGGTCCTGCCGGTTCGATGGCCGAGAGGTGTCGAGGTTGGACCTGTGTGCGAGCTCGCGCCAACGCCAGGTCAGCACCCGCAGCATGGCTTCGCGCACGATGGCACCGGACATCTTCGAGGTGCCGAGGGTCCGGTCGGTGAAGGTGATCGGCACCTCGGTGATGCGCAGTCCGAGGCGACTGGCGCGCCAGGTGTTCTCGATCTGGAAGCAGTAACCGTTCGACTCGGAGTGCACGGCTCCGATCTCCTCCAGGGCCTGACGGCGAAACGCCTTGAACCCGGCGGTCGCGTCGTGGACGGGCATGCCCAGGATCAGACGGACATAGATGTTGCCGCCTCGCGAGATGGCCCGGCGAAGCAGCGTCCAGTCGCGCACCGCGCCACCGCTCACGTACCGAGAGCCGATGGCCACGTCGGCCCGCTCGAGAGCAGCCAGCATGGCCGGCACCCGCTCGGGCGGGTGGGACAGGTCGGCATCCATCTGCACGATGGCGTCGTAGGGGCCGGCCAGGGCCCAGCTGAAGCCGGCGCGGTAGGCCGCACCGAGGCCGTCCTTCTTGACTCGGCTGAGCAGGTGCAGCCGGTGAAGGAACTCGTCGTGGCCTGCTACGAGCCTCGCCGTGCCGTCAGGGCTGTCGTCGTCCACGACGAGCACGTCCACCCCGGGCGCCGCCGTCAGGAGAGCGTCGAGCATGGGTGTGATCCCCTCGGCCTCGTTGTAGGTCGGCACGATCACGATGGCTTTCATGGAAGGTCCTCTGCTGGTTGGTGGAAGGAGCGGCGGGCGCTGGTGGCGGATAGATCGGTGCCGGGAAGTGCGAGCTGCGGCACTGCGCGTTCGACCCCACGGTGGCGATAGATCGTGTGACCGTCGATCTGTGCCACGGGGACGTAGTGCTGAGCGAGCACGCGAGCGGCGAGGGCGCCGCTGCCGTTGAAGCCCCACGTGCTGACGTCGCGCCACGTCACGAACCAGGTCGGGGGACGCGGCCCCGCGAGGACGGTCGTGAGCGTGGTGAGGCGGGGGTCGAGGGTGCGCGCCGGAAGACTCCACAGGTACGGATAGGGGGATCCCAACCCAGAGGCCCGGGTGACGTCGGCGTGCCCCCAGGTGGTGATGATCGTGTCCTGAGGGAGCGAGACGTCGCGGATCGCCTTTCCCACAGAGGTGCCGGCGGTGCCCTGTGGACCTGCGAGGCTGACCCCCAGTGCGACGACGGTGGAGAGCGCGACCGCAGTCAGCAGGGTTCTGGCGCCTGGCGGACGGGAGGCGACCAGCACCCCTGCGAGCACGGCGATCGGGACGACCAGCTGGATCAGGTAGTGATTCCAGTAGCTGCCGCCGAGGGCGATCGAGGCGATGTCGAAGAACACCGTGGCAACGAGTCCCCACACGGCTGCGCCGCGGAGGCGGTGCGCGAGTACGGAGTGTGCGGTGACCCCCATGATGAGTGCGCCGCCGCTCACCAGCCAGCAGGCCATGAGCGCCCACATCCGTGCGTCGGCCGGAGCCCGGTTGGAGGCGGCCATGACCCGACCGGCCTCGATGCGGAAGGGATACATCGCGTCGAAGACCCCTGGCAGGGACGTGCCATGGGCCATGGTCCACAGAGCCACCAGGCTCAAGCACGCCGCAGCCCCTGATGCCGCTGCCAGGAGCGTTCGCGCCAGACGCGGGTTTGTCACGTGACCCTGACGCCAGGCCACGACGAGGGCGAAGGCGCCGAACACCGCGACGTCGGCCATGTTCTGCTTGACCAGCATCGAGCCCATCGTCAAGGCGCCGGCGAGGGCGGCCGCCACGGCGGACCGTCTCGCGTCCGGGTGGTCGATGGCGGTGAGCGCAGCAGCCATGCCCCCCACCACGAACGGAGCCGAGAGCAGCTCACCGTTGACGGCCTGTCCACCGAGGAGCGGGGTGACACACAGTGCCGCAGCGGTGAGGGCGGCCCACGGCGCAGCACCCCGACCGCCGATGCGGCGAGCGACATGCGCCGCACCCACCACCACCAGGACGGTGGCCAGACAACCGATCAGGCGCAACGGGACCAGCCCGCCGAGCCCGGCCGCGAGCTGGAAGACGCTGATCAGCAGCGGCGGCCGATCCACCCAGTAGTTGCCGTAGAGCGAGGAACCCCCGCTGTGCCACTGCTGACCGATCACGAGGAAGCCCGCCTCGTCACGGCTGGGATCACTTGCCAGGAAGGGAAGCCTCAGCACGACGGCAACCACGGCAACCAGTGGAACGGCGTGGCGCTCGAGGCCTCGGGCCGATCCGGCGAGGAGGGATCGTGATCCCAGGGAAACCACCGGCGTCGCCGCGGGGCTCTCCTCGAGAGCACGGGTGGTCGACATGGTTCGACAGTGCGGTTGACGACCTGATCAGTACCTGACCAGATGGCGTCGTCGTCGTCCGGCCGGGGGGCTTCGGCTGCTGGGTGAGAGAGGATGGCGCCGTGACCAAGATTGGTATCTGCGAGGACGACGAGTCCGTTCGGCGCGTCCTTGCAGAGGCGTTGCGGATGAACGGACACGAGGTCGTCATCGCGCGCAACGGCCAAGAAGCTCTGCGCAACTTCCCGGTGAGTGCGGGCATCGACGTGCTCGTGATCGACATCGGGCTCCCCGACTCGGACGGGCGCGACGTCTGCCAGGCCCTGCGTGCCGAGGGACAGCAGGCCCCGGTCATCTTCCTCACGGCCCTTGACGCCGTGCACGACAAGATCGCGGGCTTCAACTCCGGCGGTGACGACTACGTCGCCAAGCCGTTCTCGCTCGCCGAGGTCATGGTGAGAATCCAGGCGCTGCACAAACGCACTCGACCAGCGCCCCAGGAGGTCTCAGGCCTGCACCTGGACCCCGACCGGCACGCGATGCGCTACGCCGATGCCGAGGTCAAGCTGACCCCCACCGAGTTCCGCTTGCTCGCCTCGTTGGCGGCCCAACCAGGGATCATCGTCCGGCGAAGGGCCGCGGTTGCCGCAGCGTGGCCTGATGGCGCCATGGTCAGCGAGAACACCATCGACTCCTTCATCCGACGGCTACGCGTCAAGCTGGAGGCCGTCGGATCACCGGTGGCCCTCGAGACGGTCCGCGGAGTCGGGTTCGTCCTTCGATGAAGGCCGTGATGCGGCTTCTGGCGGGCCGGGGGCTTCGCTCCCGCATCATCTGGACGACTGCGCTGGTCTCCGGGATCGCCATGACCGCAATGATCGGCACGGTGATCCTCTCGCTCAACGGCGCGACCCGGAGCAACGTCGACACGACGCTCTCGGACCGCTTCCAGACCACGCGATCTGCGATCGAGAGCGGGGAGAACACCCCCACGCAGGCACTGGCGAGCTCCGTGGACTCGATCGAGGACGGCACCTGGCTCTATGACGGCGACGGGAACCTGATCGAGGGCCCGAAGGCCGGCCGCCACGTGCAGGAAAGTGCCGACCGACTCGCCTCGGTGTCGAAGAGGACCACGGTCACACGGCACGAACGGGCCTACCTTGCCGGGCCGGTCACGATCGACACGGGGTCGTCCCAGCGGCCCGGCGTCCTGGTGGTGTCCGAGAGCCTTGAAGCCTATGAGTCCAACCGAACGCAGATCCTGGTCGGGCTGATCGCCCTAGGAATGGTGGTGACCGCGGGGGCCAGCGCCATTGCCGCGTGGACGATGTCACGCACCCTCGCGCCCGTCGGGGCCATGGCCGGCCTGGCCGAAGACTGGAGCGAGCGCGACCTCGACACTCGCTTCGACGACCGTGGGTCCGAGAACGAGATCGCCCACCTGGGTCGGACGCTGAACGTTCTGCTCGACCGCGTTGCCGGCGCGCTGCGCGGCGAGCAGAGGTTGACCTCCGAGCTCGCTCATGAGCTGCGCACCCCACTGAGCGGGATCCGAGGAGAAGCCGAGCTCGCGCTGATGTCCTCCAACGAGCCGGGCACGCGCGAACGGCTCGACCGCGTGGTCTCCCTCGTCGACCAGATGAGCACCACGATCACGACGTTGCTGGCGATCGCTCGCGGAGATGAGGAGGAGATCTCCACACGCACGTCGGTCAACGACATCATCTCGGCCACGCTGGCCAGCACCAGGCCGGGAGACAAGGCGATCGAGGTCGTCCCCGGCGACCAGGACACCGGGAATCTTCGGGTCAATGCCACGACCGAGAGCGCAGCGCGGTCGCTGTCGCCGCTGATAGAGAACGCCCTGCAGCACGCGACGACTCACATCACCGTCGTCGTGAGCGAGGCATCGCGCGCTGTCGACATCACCGTCTCCGACGACGGACCCGGCCTTCCGACAGAAGCGGACCCCGAGCAGCTCTTCGAAGCCGGCGCACGTGCTGCCACCAGCACGGGTGCGGGCCTCGGTCTTGCACTCGCTCGACGAGTTGCGCGCACCCTCGGCGGTGACGTGACGGTGACCTCCGCGCGCGAACCCACCAGCTTCACCCTGACGCTGCCACGGCCCTGACGGGCGGCAGTCAGGTACTACACAGGTTTGCGATTGCAGGCTGCGATCATGACCGCTCGACCAGGGCGCGGCGAGGCCCCGCGCGGCCCGACGGCGATTGCCTCGCTGACGAACGGCAGCCCCTGGACCCGGCCACTGCCGAGCAAGGTGCCTCGGGTGTCGCTGTCCTTCTGGATCCTCACGATCCTGTGCACCATGTTCGGCGCGACCGCCGCTGACGCGGTCTCCTCCAACCTGGGGGTCGGCCTGGGGTTGGGGATCGCAGCCACGACCGCCATCGTGGGCCAGGTGGTCGCCGTCAGCCTCATCTGGCAGCTCTCCACCGCCCGCTACGTTCCCGTCGCCCACTGGTCGACGGTGTTCCTGATCATCGTGCTGGCGAACCTTGTCGCCGACGACGTGGCCGCTGGCGCGGGGACCGGGCTCTGGGGCATCGCGGGCATCTTCTGCGCAGGACTCGCGGTGGCAATCACCGGCTGGCTGCTTGCCGGGCGCGCGGTTTCCGTTGACGGCGTCACGACGCGACGACGCGAGGCCTGGTACTGGCTCGTCGTCCTGTGCGGGTTCTGCCTGGGCTCCTCGATCGAGGGCCTCCTGGCGCGCGGTCTGGGTGGGGTGGTGCCAGCCGGGCTGCTTCTCGCCTGCTCGCTCGGCGTGATCGTGGCGCTTCGTCTCGGCCGCGATCTGGACGCCGCCGTGGCCCTCTGGGCGGCGTACGTCGTGACGTGGCCGCTCGGGGCCGCCATCGGTGACTTCTTGCGCGTGCCCTCCCACGACGCAGGAGCGGGTCTGGCGGCAAACGTGGGCGCGGCCGGCCTCCTGGCGGCGATCCTTCTGCTGGGCCTGCTTCTCGGCGGGCGCGAGCGCTGGCTCCGCCCCACGACCCGTGACGATGCCCCCTGACCCAGGCTCACCGCTCGGTCCCAGCAACGGCAAACCCCCGGGGCCGGGCGGACCTTGGTCAGTCAGGTTTCCTCCATGTGAGCAGGCCTACGGTCACAGCATGACCGCGATCCTGACACCCCTGCTGTACGCCCTCGGTCCGCTGGCCATCTTGTTGGTGATGGCGGTCGTGTTCACCGAGACCGGGCTTCTCCTGGGCTTCTTCCTGCCCGGGGACTCACTGCTGTTCATGGCGGGTGCCCTGGTGGCCTCGCATGTCATCTCACTGCCGTTCTGGGTGCTCGCTCTCGGGGTGTTCACGGCCGCGGTTGCGGGCGACCAGCTGGGCTACCTGATCGGGCGCCGATATGGCCCGCGGGTCTTCTCGAGACCTGACTCGCGGTTCTTCCGCCACGAGAACGCCGAGCGGGCGCAGGCCTTCTTCGCCAGGCGCGGCGCCCTGGCGGTGATCCTGGGACGTTTCGTGCCGGTGGTGCGGACCTTCGTGCCTGTCGTGGCCGGGGTGGGCAAGATGCCGCACCGCACCTTCACTGCCCTGAACCTCATCGGCGCCCTGACCTGGGCCGTCGGGATCGTCACCGTGGGCTTCTTCTTCGGAGGAATCCCCTTCGTGGCAGCGCACATCGAGCTGATCACGATCGCGGTCGCCGGTGGGTCCGTGATCCCCGCAGCCCTCGAAGTGGTGCGTCGGCGCCGGGGACGCACGCGGTCGCCCGACAGCGAGGCTCCCGGTGAACCCGAGGCCGTGCCACAGATGGCCCAGGTTTCGGCGCGACCGTGACGGTTCAGGCATCTCGACCAGCAGAGCAGAGTCCAGTAGTGCCACGCGCGGAGTGAGAGGCAGACGATGAGCATCACGATCGATCGCAACCGAGAACCCATCTGCGACGTACGACCCTGGGGCTCGTGGGAGGTGCTCGACCAGGGCCGGGACTACAAGGTGAAGCGCATCACGGTGCGCAGCCACTCCCGACTTTCTCTGCAGACCCATGCCCACCGTGCCGAGCACTGGGTGGTGGTGGCTGGCCTGGCCACCTGCACCATCGGCGACCGGGAGGTGCTCCTCCAGGCCGGGGAGAGCATCCACGTCCCGTTGGGAGAGTCGCACCGCCTCGGCAACCATGAGGACGACGACCTGATCCTGATCGAGGTGCAGCTCGGTGCCTACCTCGGCGAGGACGACATCGTCCGGCTCGCGGACGACTACGGGCGCTGAACGCGTCAGACGGCCGTGTTCACCACGTATGGCGAACGACCGGCGATCGTGGTCACCACGATGGCGGTCAACGTCATCGCCAGTGCGATGCCGGCCAGCACGACCAGCTGGAACTTCGCTGCGTCGGCAGGGCTCGCGCCGCCGAACAGGGCCCCCACGAAGGCGCCGGGGAGTGTGACCAACCCGGTCGACTTGGACTGGTCGAGGGTGGGGATCAGGGACTCACGGACGGCCTCGCGTCCGATGTCGCGGTGGGCAACGGCAGCAGAAGCACCCAGCGACAACCAGGCCTCGACCTCGCTGGCCCGTGCGCGGGCCGAACGCAGGAAGTTGCGCCCCGACAACGTGGCAGCGCTCATCGCGTTGCCGATGATGATTCCGCCAGTGGCCACGACGTAGCGCGCCTCCAGAACCGCAAGGTGCAGCACGAAGATCGCGCCGAGGCTGACCAGAGCACCCGCGACAACCCCGGCCACAGCGGCCCGGCGTCCTCGCCACAGCTCGTGGGTGCGCCCGGTTGCCGTGATCGAGGCAGTGGTGAGCATGAGCAGCACGAAGGCCGCGGCGGTCCAGGGAACGGCCAGCACACCGCGCAGCAGCAGCGCCACGATCGAGAGCTGGACGGCTGCCCGTGTCAGGGCCCACACCGGGAACAGGCGCAGACCGGTGCCGTACCAGAGGCCGAGCGCAACCGTCGCCGCTGCCAGCAGCAGCAGCCGTGCCCCGAACCACGCGTCGTTCCACATCTGCTCCACACGGGGAGCCTGCCACGTCCCCACAGGTGATCAGGTGATGGTCAGGTGGGCTCTCATCTACTGTCGATGTGGAGCTAGCCACCTCAGGGGACCGACGACGAGCACATCGAGGCTCGGTCGTGCGGCTGGGGAAGGCGGGCTTGGTCGTCGCTGTGGTGGGAGGCGGGCTCTGGACCGCCACCCATGGGGTCGCCCATGTCGGCTGGTCGGCCGTGGGCGACACCCTGCGCCAGGTCGCGCCCCAGCAGCTCATCGTGCTCACTCTGATCTGGCTCGCCGGCCTCGGCGTCTATTCGCTGGTGCTGTCCGCAGCCCTGCCGGGGCTTGGTGTGCCACGGAGCTTGCTGCTGAATCTGAGCGGTAGTGCGGTCTCGAACGTCGTACCCCTGGGCGGAGCAGTCGGCACCGCTCTCAACTGGCGCATGGTCACCCGCTGGGGACACAGCAGCAACGCGTTCGCCGCATTCTGCCTGCTGACCAACGCCCTGGACGTGTTCACCAAGCTGCTGCTGCCGCTCGTGGCAGTCGCGGGCCTGATGCTCGTCTCGGCCCACGTGCCGACGACCCTGTGGGTGATGGCGGGATGCTGCGCCGTGGCGCTGGTGGCCGTGGCGCTGATCGAACCTGTCGTCAAGCGAATCTCCGTGGGCGCTCGAAGGCGCCACGGGTTCGTCGCGCGTGTCCGCGAGCAGGCCCGCGACTCGTGGGTCCGGATCCGTGAGCTGCTGAGGGCCGATGGTCCGCGACTCCTCCTGGCGAGCGTGGGCTACATCGGCGCCCAGGTGGCGTTGCTCGACGTGAGCCTCCGTGCAGTCGGCCTGCGGCCGGCCCTGACCGTCGTGATCACGGCGGCCGCCATCGAACGGTTGGGCACGCTGATCCCGATCACCCCCGGAGGCACGGGGGTCGCCGAGGTCGGGGCCATCGCCTGGCTCGTCGGCACCGGCCTTCCTCCGGTCGCCGTGGTCGCCGGCGTCCTGCTGTGCCGCATCTATCTGGTCGTGATGGAGATCCCGCTCGGCAGCGTCCTGCTCGCAGGGTGGCTGTGGTCGCAGCGATCGGCACGGATGGCCGAGGGCGGTGGTGCCACGTGAGGATCCTCCACCTGACCGACCACTACCCACCAGTGGTGGGCGGCATCGAAGCCCACGTCGCCGGGCTGGCGCACCGTCAGGCACTCGGCGGCGACAGCGTCACCGTGCTCACCTCGACCCCCCGGACCGCCGAGGGAGAAACCAGCAACGACAACGGCCCGGTGCGGGTCATCCGGGTCCGCTCGCTGATGGAGGGACTCCGCGTCGACGTGGAGGGCTACGACCTGGTGCACGCCCACGTATCGGTGGTCGCCCCCTTCACGGCCCCGCTGGTCGGGGTGTTCGCGCGTCGGGGAGTGCCCACGGTCGTGACGGTGCACTCCCTGTGGAGCGGCATGGGCCTCGTCCCCACCATGGCTGCGGCATTGACCGGCATGCGCAGCGCGCCCGTCACGTGGACCGCAGTGAGCCACGTCGCGGCCCACGAAGTACACCGCCGGCTGCCAGGCAACACCCCGGTGCACGTCATCTCGAACGCCGTCGAGGCGCCAGCGCGGCGCCGGCGGCCAGCAGGAGACGGGATGGTGCGGCTGGTGAGCACCATGCGGATCGCCCACCGCAAGCGGCCGCTGGAGCTGCTGCGGGTCTTCGAACACGTCAGGGGTTCGGCCGGGCTGCCGGTCAGCCTCACCGTGGTGGGTGACGGACCACTCCGGGAGCGGTTCGAGCGACTCGCCCTCCGGCTCGGCCTCGAGGACTGCATCCAGGTCACGGGTCGCCTCGCGCCCGCGCAGGTGCTCGACGAGCTGGCCCGTGCCGACCTGTACGTCGCTCCTGCTGTGCTTGAGTCCTTCGGACTGGCCGCCCTCGAAGCCCGAAGTGTCGGACTGCCGGTTGTCGGGCGACTCGGCACCGGTCTCGCCGACTTCATCGAACAGGGCGTCGACGGCCTGCTGTGCGCAAGTGACACCGACATGGCGAACGCGATCGTCCGGCTCGTCGACGACGAGGTCCTCCGAAGTCGGATCTGCGAACACAACCGCACCGTGGAGCACGACATGACCTGGACGCGCTCTCTGGAAGTCCACGACCGCATCTACTCCCTGGCCCGCGGACGACGGCGTGTGGCGGTGCTGGAGCAATGAAACCTGCGCGCGACCGCTTCACCCTGGTGTCCTTCCACGCCCACCCCGACGACGAGGCCCTCTTGACGGGCGGACTGCTCGCCAGGTCCGCGGCGGAAGGACACCGAGTCGTGCTGGTCACAGCGACGGCGGGTGAGCGCGGCCTCGCCGATCACCAGCAGGGAGACGGCGGCGGCCTGGCAGCCCGACGCATGAGTGAGCTTGCCGCCTCCGCGGAGATCCTGGGCTGTTCGCGCGTCGTGGGTCTCGGTTACGCGGACTCAGGTCTGTGCCCCGACCCGGACGACCCGACCGGCCTTCGCCAACCAGGACCCCACCCGCTGCGCGGCCACCCTGGCCGAGGTGCTGCGCGAGGAGGGCGCCGACGTGCTCACCATCTACGACAGCAACGGGGGCTACGGACATCCGGACCATGTCCAGGTGCACCACGTCGGTGTCCTCGCGGCACGGATGGCCGACACGCGTGTCGTGCTGGAGGCGACCGTTCCAGGCCGCCTGTTCGCGAGAACGCTGCGCCTCCTGGCACTGCTGGGCCACCCCTTGGGCGGCTCCGCACCCCTGGGGACGGTCCATGTCTTCTCGCACCCGGACGTGATCACCCACCGCGTTCGGGTCCGGGGCGCAACGCGTCGAAAGCGCGCAGCCATGGCCGCCCACACCTCCCAGCGTCGGGGTGGGGAAGGCGCGCGGGCGCTCGACAGGTTCGTGAGGCTCCCACTCCCCCTCTTCTGGCTGGTCTTCGGTCGGGAGTGGTACGTCGAGCACGGCCGACCGGCACCGGACCGGCTCGACGACGTCTTCGTCTCGCTGCGGAAGTCGCCCGCGAGGACGCGCAGGTGAGGACCTACCACCACGCGTGGTGCGCCTTCTGGTCGACCGTGATGGTCATCGGAGTCGGACTCGCCGTGCTCCAGTGGTCCGCGATTGGCGCATTCATCACCCTTGGCCTGCTCTACGCCCTCTGCCGGCTCGTCCGGCACCTGTTGCCTCACGTCGCCCCCGGCTGGCTGTCGATGAGGATGGCCGTCGGGATCCTGAGCGTGGTGGCGCTCTGCCGGGTCACACCCACACTTGGCCTGTTCGTCGTGCTGACCGCGGGCCTCTCGTCCCCCGGTGTGGTGGGCCGTGCCATCAGATCGGCCCGGCACACGACACACGCCCGAACTTGCGAGCCGCCTCCAGACGCGACGCCCGCGGAGCCCCGTCCGGACGACGTCGAGGTGAGCTCCCGGCTCAGGTGGCCCGAAGCCATGGGTCCGCTCAACGGCCTCGACGACCGGCAGTTGTGCCGGCTGTGGCGCGAGTCGTTCTGGGTGCTGCGCGACCCCGTACCGTCAGGCACGGTGCTCCGCCTCGTTGCCCTACGCGGGGCCTGTCTCGACGAGCTCGAACGCCGGGACGCCTCCGCGCTGCAGGCGTGGCTGGACAGCGGCGCCCGCGCCTCGAGCGGACCCGAGAAGTACCTCGCCCATCCAGCACTGCCCTGCCCCGAAGCCGGCCCACCACCTCGACCACCCCGACCAGGAGACCCACGTTGACGACCACTCCAGGCACGGATGACCTCGGGCAGTCCACCGGATGGTTGCTGCGGTTGTGGCTCGTGGTCGGAGTCTTCGCGACCGTGACGGTCGTGCGTTCCGTGCAGGTCGGGATCCCGTTGCGCGATCCCCACGGGTCCATCCTGCTGACGCGCATGGCGCTGTCGGCGGGCATCTTCGTCGTGCTGGTCCTCGTCGACGGCGTGCGTCGTACGACGGAGGGCCGCACGCTCGGCAGTGTCCTCCGCGCCGTGCGCAAGCAGTGGACCGGGAGTCGGCTCGCGCTCGCGGGCAGCGTGCTCCTCGCCTACCACCTCGTCTACTTCTGCTACCACAACCTGAAGAGCTGGGACGTGTTCAACCAGCCACGTGACCAGATGCTGCTCGGGTGGGACCGCTGGCTGTTCCTGGGTCACAGCCCGGCCGTGCTGCTCCACGAGGCTCTGGGTGAGCACGTCGCGGCGTACCTCTTGCTCGTGGTCTACGAGTCGTTCTCGACGCTCGTCTGCATCGCCGTCGTGGCGGCTGTCGTCTTCGCCGACCACATCCGCGACGGCGCGGTGTTCATCGCCTCGATGATGTGGGTGTGGATCCTGGGAGTGGCCACGTACTACGCCATTCCCTCCCTCGGTCCGTTCTGGTCGGCACCGCACGAGTTCGCCGGATTGCCGCACACGGTGGTGCAGGACACCCAGGCGAAATATCTGACCCAGAGGGCCGACCTGCTCACCCACCCACACGCCGACGGGTCCTTCGCGCAGGTCTCCGCCTTCGCCAGCCTGCACGTGGGAGTCACCTTCGTGATCGTCCTGATGGCGTCCTACTACGGCCTCCGCCTGACGACGCGCGCCCTCGCGGTGTTCCTGTGCGGGACCATCCTGGCCACCGTCTACCTCGGGTGGCACTTCGCCCTCGACGACGTCGCCGGTCTCGCCATCGCCTGGGTGAGCGTGCAGCTCGGGCGTCGGACCATCCATCCGGCGGTCAGGGTAGGAAAGCCTTCGCTTATCGTGGTCGAGCCAGTCAGCTGAGAGCGAGTCCATGTCAAGCGTCCAGATCGCCGTCCTCGGCGCGATCGCAGGTGCCACCATCTTCCTCGGCCTGCCGATCGGACGCCTGCGGGACCCGCTGCCGCGTCTGAAGGCGGGGCTCAACGGTGTGGCCATCGGGGTGCTTCTGTTCCTGGTCTGGGACATCCTCACCCACGCCTGGGAGCCGGTGGACGCATCGTTGGCCGGCAGCGACTGGAGTGTCGCGGCCTCCTCGGGCGCTGTGCTGGCAGGCGGCTTGGTCCTGGGGATGGCCGGTCTCGTCTACTACGACAAGGCCATGGGCGTGCGCCGGGCCCGAGCGCGGCTGCTGTCAGTGAGCCCGACACGGTCGGATGCCCTCAACGAGCCGGGGACCGTCGCCGTCGCGACCGACCCGGGTGGAACCCGCGACGCGGCGACCTCCACGGCTGCGGATCTGGCGTTGATGATCGCGACCGGCATCGGCCTGCACAACTTCGCGGAGGGGTTGGCCATCGGCAACTCGGCGGCCAACGGGGAGCTGTCACTGGCGGTGCTGCTGGTCATCGGCTTCGCCCTGCACAACGCGACCGAGGGCTTCGGGATCGTGGCGCCCCTCGCGGGAGCGCCCGCGCGGCCCTCCTGGGGGCGCCTCGCCCTGCTCGGCGTGATCGGCGGAGGACCGACGTTCATCGGGACCCTCATCGGTCAGAGTGTCGTCAACGAGACCCTCGCGGTGGCGTTCCTCGGTCTCGCCGCAGGCTCGGTGCTCTACGTGGTGATCGAGCTGCTGGCAGTGGCCCGGCGCACCGGTCTCAAGGAGCTCACCACCTGGTGCATCCTCGGCGGTCTCGCTCTCGGCTTCGTGACCGACGGCATCCTGATCGCCGCCGGAGCCTGACTCCCGCCTGACCGGTTCGCGCGGTTCCTGCCGTTAGTCAGGTTCCGTACAGGTGGCCTGTCCGAGACTCCTGCCCATGGCGACAACGACACGCGAACGAACCCGTGCCCGGCAGCTGCTCAACAAGGTCCCCGAAGTCACCGTCTACTTCTGGTTGATCAAGATCTTGTGCACCACCGTCGGGGAGAGCTTTGCCGACTACATCAACGAGACCCTCGGTTTCGGGCTGACGAACACCACGCTGGTGTTCTCCGCAGCCCTCGTCGTGGCGCTGGTGGTGCAGTTCAGGCTCGACCGCTACGTGCCCAGCATCTACTGGCTCGCCGTGGTGCTGATCAGCGTCGTGGGCACGCTGCTCACCGACAACCTCACCGACGCGCGCGGAGTGCCGCTGTGGATCAGCACGACGGCCTTCGCCGCGCTGCTCGCAGTCGTGTTCGGCATCTGGTACGCCCGCGAGCGGACGCTGTCGATCCACACCATCGTCACCACTCCGCGCGAGGCGTTCTACTGGCTGGCCGTGCTGGTCACCTTCGCCCTCGGCACGGCCGCCGGGGACTGGACTCTCGAGCTCACCGGCTGGTCGCCCGGCGCGGCTGTGATGCTCCCGCTCGGGCTCATCCTCGCCGTGCTCGCGGCCTGGAAGCTCGGCGCCGGCCCGGTGCTCACCTTCTGGCTGGCCTACATCCTGACCCGCCCGCTGGGCGCGAACATCGGCGACTACCTCGGCTCACCACACGCAGACGGCGGGCTGGGCCTCGGCACGCTCGGCACCAGCGTGCTCTTCCTCGGCACGATCCTGGCGGTCGTGATCTACCTGACGAAGACCCAGAAGGACCGGACCGAGGTGCTGCGGACCGAACCGGAAGCAGCGCGCGACTGACTCGTCCTGGCGCTCCGGCGCACACCAGACCTTTGAAAGGAAGCCGCCATGGCGCAGCAACGAACCACGAGGATCCTGGTCGTCACCGACCACGCCGACCCTTCAGACGCACTGCTCGAGGCGATCACGCGCCGCGCGGTGTCCGGCGACGTGCAGTTTCGCCTCGTCGTACCCAACCCCGCCCGTGCCGAGCTGCACCCGCTCCACCCGGAACGGCATGACAAGGCACACGAGGCCGAACTCGTGCTGCGCCAGGCGCAGCCCCTCCTGGAACGTGCAGCAGGCGGGCCGGTGATCGGCACGGTGTCCGTCCGCAACGACCCGATGGACGCGATCGAGGAGGTCATCTTCAGCGAACCCATCGACGAGATCATGCTCTCGGTCGCCCCGCACGGACTCTCGACGTGGCTGCACCAGGACCTCGCGCACCGGCTGCAGCACTTCGAGCTGCCGGTGGCTGTCGTAGCCGCAGAAGTGGCGCCGAGATGAACATCGAAGGCGGGGAGTCGACATGCTGGCGCGCACCACAGTGGCAACCGCCAACATCCTCTACACCCTGGAACCGAAGGACGCGCGGACGGCGCTCGGCCAGGTGCTTGCCCTCGGGCCCGATCTCGTCGGCCTCCAGGAGTGGTATCCCTCGAGGGTAGGCCTCCTCCGAGAGACGGGCCCTGTCGGTCTGACACCCAGTGTCGGCGTCCGGCTGGCTCGACGCGACGGTGGCGCATCCGGCGCCTACCTCTGGAACCTTCCCCTGCTGGGTGGCTGCGCCGTCGGTGCGCGTGCGGACCGTTTCGAGCTCCGCAGCTGCCGCAGCCAGATCCTGAGCTGGCCCGGTGTTGGCGATCGAGAAGACCGGTTCCTGGGCCTCGAGCCGCCGCGGCTCGCGACCGTCGCGGTCTATCTCGACCGTGAGCTGGACC
Organism: uncultured Actinomycetota bacterium; assembly: GCA_963843075.1. Classification (GTDB taxonomy): domain Bacteria; phylum Actinomycetota; class Actinomycetes; order Propionibacteriales; family Nocardioidaceae; genus Marmoricola. The sequence goes on from CAWJJD010000002.1 coordinate 904,675, forward strand.
GGACGGTGGCACTAGTGGACTACCACCTGGTCTCGGGTGTGCAGGCCAAGGGGCGCTATCGCGAAGACCGACCTGTCCTGGTGGGGCGACACCGGCACGAGGTGCAGCGCCTCGAGACACTGGTCATCAGGCTGCGGGCAGCGGGGCACGTCGTGCACGCGGTGGGAGATTCCAACTTCGACGGGCTGCGACTCCCCGGGCTGACGTCCGCCTGGGAGGGACGTGAGCACGCGCCAGGCACACTGGGCCCCATTCGCAAGGTCGACGACGTGCACGGCCCCGGGCCAGCCGAGCTGGTGACGACACTGGCCACTCCGTCCGACCACCGGGCCGTCGTCGTACGACGGACGGACCTCGGGCGGCCCACGGGCGCTAGGTCCGCATCATCGCCTCCCTGAGCCAACGGGTATCGCCACGCCCGGGCGGCAAACGAGAACCTCCGCAACCCCCGGCAACGCGAAGGTCCCAACGGACCCGTGACTGCTGAGGACGCCGCGACCGGATGCGAGGCGACCACCGGGGTTGCGTCTTTCCGCCCAGAATGGGCTACCAGGCGGCGTTGCCTATTCCGCCTCTTCGAGGTTGATGACGGGGATGAACTCGGCAAGTGCGCCGGGGTTGCGGGTCATGTCGTACTCGCCCAGCAGACGGATGTAGGTGGTCCGGTCGATCTCCCAGTCGTAGGCGTGTATCGCCTCCAAACCCGATTGCCCCGCGAGATACACAAGGTCCGCCAGCAGTCGCGTTACGCGACCGTTGCCATCCACGAATGGATGGATGCGGACCAAGGCAGCATGAGCGGCGATGCCCAGCGTTCGCGCATCGATACCCGTCCGGTGCTCCCACTGATAGGAAAGGTCGTCCAATGCGTTGCGCATCTCAACGGCGATGTGCTCCGGGGCGATGCCAATGTTCGTTTCCCGCCTGCGCTGGCGCCCTCCCCACTCCCAGACCGGCGCATAGAGACGGCGGTGGAGTTCACGCACGAAGTGGTCGTCGAGCAGGTCTCGCATCGCTACGTTGAAGTTGAGCAGGGTTGCCCACCACTCGTCGGCGACCTCGACCTGGATGCGCTGCTCCAGGTCGTACAAGTCGGCCTTGCGGATTGGGTCGCCCAGCAAGCTACGAGCCTCGGGTGTAAGCGCTTCGGCTTCCTCGTGGCTGAGGAGAGTCTCGCCGTAATCGGGTTCGAGGGCCATCAGGGCTTCGAACGCAGCGACTCCACGAACTTCTCGACCTTGGCCGAGCGCACATGCTCAGCGGGAACGACGCGATGCTCCAACCGGGCCGACGCCTTGGTCGAGCGCGCGACGAACTGGCGGCGCGTCTTTGCCGACACAGCTTGCTTGGACATCGCTGCTCCTTCCCTCCTGCCAACGGTAGCGCACCCAGGCCGGGGCCCCTCCGTCGATTGGCAACACCCTCGCCGGGCAACGGGATGCCGGATCCCCACCCCTGCTCGAGCAACCTACGCCTGAGGGAACTACGCTGCGATGAGTGCGGCCCCCGGACATGCGGACTACCGCCGCGACTAGCGTGCGCTCGCGCCCCGCTGCATACCGCCGCGAGGAGGGCAGTGCCTTTGGCGACTCCATGGGGGGCCGTTTGGCGCACCGCTCCCGCCCAGAACACGCGCTGCCGGCCGATCCTTACGCGGAACGCGCTTCGGCTGGATCCCGCACCGGCACGCTCCGCGTGCCCATCCGAATCCGAGTTCGAACCCCGGCGTCGACGTGGGGCGGGGAGGTCGCTTTCCCCGGCTGTCAGCCCTCGGACACTTCGAGCACGAGCTTGCCTCGGCTTTCGCCGGCGGCGAGTCGGGCGAATGCTGCGGGGGCATCGCGGAGTGGGTACACGTGGTCGATCCGCGGCGTGACGGCGCCTTGGGCAACGAGGGCGGTCACCGCCTCGAGCTCGGCTCGCGACTGGGGGACGACCAGCACGCCGACTCTCTTTCCGGTGGCACGTCCTACCAGCGGGCCGGCGACCGCGGTGCCCAGCAGGATCCTGGCCAGGCCGCCCACCATCGCGTACCTTCCGCCGCGCCGCAGGGCGCGGTGCACGCGGAACGGCGAGCGACGGGCCACGAGATCCACGATCAGGTCGAAGCTGTCGCGCTCGTCGGCCCAGTCCTCAGTGGCGAAGTCGATCGTGCGGTCGGCCCCGATCTCGCGCAGGAAGTCGGCCTTGTCGGCTCTGTCGACCGCCGTTACCTCGGCCCCGGCATGCTTGGCCAGTGCGACAACGAACACACCGCCGGCGCCGCCGGCGCCGTTGACCAGAACCCGATCTCCCGGCCGGACATCGGCGGTCGCCCTGCGCGCGATGCCGCCCGCCTGCGGGATCGTCGAGGCCTCCGCGAACGACAGCCCGTCAGGCTTGCGGGCCAACAGCTTGGGTCGCGTGCAGACCAGGTCGGCAAGCCCGCCCCGGTATCCGGCCAGCTCGCCGAACAGCTCGTCTCCCACGGCGTACTCCGTGACGGCACTGCCGACCGCGGCGACGACGCCCGCGACGTCGGATCCCGGCACCGGGTGCCGCGGTCGGCGCAGGCCGTTGGACCACCGCGCGTACGCCGGACTTCCTGTCAGGTTCTCACGGTCCGAGCCGTTCAAGGAGACCGCACGCACTCGCAGCAGAACCTCGTCGTCGGCGGGGACGGGATCGGGGAGCTCGCCCAACCGGAGGACGTCCGGATGGCCATACCTGTCCTGGATGACAGCTTGCATCGGGACCCCTGTCTGCGACCGACGCCGCTCGCTCGCACCGAGGCTACGGGACTGGAGCAGCCGCTTCCCGTAGATCCGGACTGACGCGGGACGGGCTTGGTCCTTGGGGTGCGACATTCCGCCGCGACTGACTGTCAAGTCGTGTGGGAAGCACCGACGAAACGGTATGGGTGAACGCAGCCGGGCACCGACTCCGCCGTACTGGCTGGGCAGGCGCCCCGCAGATCGCCGGGCCCGATCGTCGTGCTCAACTTGGCGCGGGGGCGGTCGGTCGACGGCGGGTCTCACGGCTCCCGCCTGAGCGGGCACGAGCCGGTATTTCCTTGGACGTGCCCGACGTCATCCCAGGGGAGTGTTCGCGACAGCTGGATTGGGCGGGGGTACTGCCGGAACGCAGACACTGCTGTGTTCTGCTCGCCAGAGGGTGGAGTGGGCCGAAAGGCTCGGCGCTGCCGGTACCGGATGCTGCTGCAGCGCCGCGAAGCGGTCGAGGCGTGGCGGCAGCACCATGCCGATGCGAGCCATGTCCCACAGCGCCCGACCCAGGCGAAGCGGGGTGCGACGCGCGTCCGGCTGGGTTGCGTAGCGGCGCGCAATGGTTGTGAAGTCTTCCGGCTCACGTCCGGTGAGGTCGCGCACGTGGGTGGTCGGCGCCCCGATCTCCCAGGTGCCGGCCTTCTGCTCGGCGTAGTAGTGGCGGGCTCCGGTCTGCTGGAATTGGTCGAAACCAAAGCGGGGACCCATGACCTTGAGCGCCCGCATGAACGCCCAGACCGGCAGGTCGACGTGGCGCACCCGTCGGCCCAGGACGTCGGTGAGCACCTGTGCCATCTCGCTCGCGTCGATCAGGACCGGGCCAGTTGGGCGGTAGGTCACCCCGGCGTGGGCTTCGGGGTCGAGGAGGGTCGCCACGACGACGCCGGCGATGTCCTCGTTGGACGGCGGTGCGTTGCGACTTGCACCCGACGGGATCGTCAGGACCCCGAGCTGCGCGGCCATCCCGATCAGGCCACGCAAGTAGTTGTCGGCGAAGAAGCCCGGGTTGACCACGACGTGGGCCACTCCGGGCAGGTCGGCGAAGAGGCGGTCGATCAGCCAGTTGTGCCGGGTGGCCAGAGACGGATGGTCGGGCTGGGCGAGCCATTGGGAGAGACCCACTACCGCTTCAACACCTTCGCGCTGGGCCGCCGTGGCGAAGGCGATGGCGCTGTGCAGCACGTGCGGGTGCCACGGCGGCACGTAGTAAAGCCGCTGGACTCCGCTGAGAGCGGCCTGCACCTGGCCCGGGTCGAACATGTCGGCGACCACCACCTCGGCCCCGGTGGCGGCCAACCTCTCGCTGCGCGCATCGTGGTGGTGGACGAGAGCACGCACGCGCACGTCGTGCCCGGCGAGGCCTTCGACCACGGCAGCGCCGGTCTTGCCGGTGGCTCCGGTCACGAGGACGAGCGGGCGGCTCATCGTCGTGCGCCCGTGAGGCGGGCCGGCACCACGGTGGTGATCTCACCGGTTGCGAGGTCGTAGACGTGACCCGACACCGACACTGCCTCGGGGAGCAGGGAGTGTGTCAGCAGCAGCTCGGTGTCGTGCTGCACCGTCGCGAACGGGTCGGTGACCGCCTCGGCGACCAGGTCGTCCTCGGAGTAGCCCGAGTGAGCGGCGTACGACATCCGGAACGCCTCGTCGGCGAGGAACCCGGTGCCGCACTCGGTGTGGTGGATCACGGCAATCTCGATCCCGGCGCCGGTGGCCATCGTCTGGGCCATGAAAGTGGTGAACGACAGATCGGCGATGACGCGGTCGGTCACCCGGCCGCCTGCATTGCGCAGCACCATGGCCTCACTCAGCCGCAATCCGAGGAAGGAGGCCGGATCGACCCTGGGGTCCAGGCAGGTGAGGATGCCCAGCCCGAGTGTGGGCATCACCCGGGCGCCGAGGTGTCCCTCGAAGGCGGCGAAGTCGCGGTTGCGGACCAGCAGGTCCTGGAGTCCCGACATGGTGGTGTCCTCTCGTGGCCAGGGATGTGATGCATATGCATCACAACAAGAGGCTAGAGGCAATGTGGTTCGTATGCAACACTTTCTGACATGAACGCAACGACAGACGATCGTGCCCAGGCGCTCGCCGAGGCCGTGTGGGACCGGTGCCTCGGCTCGCGAGTGACCCGGCTGCACCGTCTGGTCGCGCTGCACTACGACCAGGCGCTCGCGGAGCTAGGGCTGACCCTCCCGCAGGTGGAGATCCTCGCCGCGCTGCAGATGCGGGCTCGCGCTGTCGGCCCCACCGAGATGGGGCAACGCCTGCACGTGGGCCGCTCCGCCATGAGCCGCAAGCTGGCGGCGCTGGAGGACAAGGGGTGGATCGCGACCGAGGAGCGCTCGCCCACCGGGCGATCGATGAGCTTCACCATCACCGCGGCCGGCAGAGAGCGGCTGGCCCACGCCGACACGGCGTGGCAGCGCGCCCAGGTGCTGATGGAGGCGCAGCTGGGGCCTGGCGCTGCAAGCACGATCGACGCCTGGTTGACGACGCTCGACGCGTAGGTCAGTCCTCGAAGTGGATGAGCGTGGTCGTCGGTGTGCCGGCCTGAACGCGAGTTTCGGGTTCCTGGTCGTCAACTCGGGAGCGCGATGCCCTAATTTCGCGAAGTGTCCGCGTTTTAATTCGCGAACACCCCTTGGTGGAGCTGGCGGGAATCGAACCCGCGTCCTGTGGCGCCGTACCAGGTCTTCTCCGGGTGCAGTTCGTGATGTCGCTTTTCTCGGCCCCGGCACTCCCACGAACAGTGTGCCGACGGGCCCAGTCAGGATGAAGTCCCGATCAACCCTCCTGACAGGAGTTGATCAGCAAGTCCCCTAAATGAGGCCAGGGTCCGGGACGGAGACGGATGCCCGGTCTGACCCTTCGATCACTGCTCAGGCAGCGAGAGCGAAGTCAGTGCGATTTGAGTCGGCACTTATAGGTTCCAGCGAACGTTTACGAGATGACGCTGGCTTCTCGACCCGCTTCTCCTGGGACTAACGTCCCCAGTCGAAACCAATCAGCCCCTCTTGAGTTGTACGACTTCTCAGTCTATCGGTGAACGGCTCAAGACTCATCATCATTCCCTCCCCAGGCGACTGAGTGCTCGCCGATCCGGCATCCGGGCGTTGACCTCGACCGCGGTTGAGGTTGCACCATGGCGTGATGGACGACACGACTGCCGAGGCCTATCTCGAGCGCATCGGCACCAGCCGGCCCACCGCTCCGACTCCAGCGGCCCTGGCAGAGCTGATGCAGGCACATCTGGCGACGGTCCCGTTCGAGAACCTGAGCATCCACCTCGCCGAACCGGTCGACCTCACCGAGGACGCCCTGATGGACAAGCTCGTCTCCCGCCGGCGGGGCGGGTTCTGCTACGAGCTCAACGGTGGCTTCGCCGCCCTGCTCCGGCACCTCGGGTTCGAGGTCACGCTCCTCGCTGCCCGCGTGCACACACCGGACGGGTTGGGGCCGCCGTTCGACCACCTGACGCTCCGCGTCGACCTCGAGGACCCGTGGCTGGTCGACGTGGGGTTCGGGAGGTTCGTGAGCAGGCCGGTGCCGTTGACTGTCGGTGAGCCCCACAGCGACCCTGCCGGCACAGTCCAGCTGGCTAAGGCGGCGTACGGCGATCTCGACGTCCTGCTCGACGGTCAGGCACAGTTCCGCATGGACACCCGGCCCAGGGAGCTCGCGGAGTTCGTCCCCACCTGCTGGTGGCACCAGACCTCCCCCACGTCTCCCTTCACCAGGTCCTCGACGTGCTCGTTGCCCACCGTCGACGGCCGGGTGACGCTCAGCGACCGGCTGCTGATCACCACGGTCGACGGCGTCCGGACGGAGACCGAGCTCGGTTCGGACGACGAGGTGCTCGCGGCGTACAGGACCCACTTCGGCATCGAGCTGACCCGCCTGCCCGGTCAGGAAGCGGTGGGTCGCGCCGCCCTGGCGTAGCGCTCGGAGATGTGGCGTACGGCGGCGGCCAGCTCAGGTGGGCCCTCGACCTCGAAGTCGGTCTCGAGGACGCCGAGCCAGAAGGCGATGTCCTCGGGGCTGCGCGCACCGATCTGCACGCGACAACGGTCCTTGCCGAGGGGCTCGATGCTGCCCTGGGTCCAGGGACCCATCCGCTCCTCCACCACCGACGCTGCCGCGTGTACGACGACCCGGCCGGTCACCTTCATCTGCACCTGGCGGGTCTTGCTGGCGACGTACGCCGCGATGTCCTCGGCCGGGAGCTCACGCAGGCGGAACCTGTGCCCGACCGAGCGGGTCTGGCTCATCCGGTCGACGCGGAAGGTGCGCCAGTCGTCGCGCTCGAGGTCGAAGGCGACGAGATACCAGCGCATCCCCCAGTTGACGAGCCGATAGGGCTCGACGCGCCGCTCGGTCGCCGAGCCGGAGTGGTCGGAGTAGGCGAACCGGACGACCTCACGATCGCGCGCGGCCGCCGCCACGAGCGCGAGCACCTTGCCCTCGACGTCGGGACCACGCCGACGACCGGCCACCCTGACCGTGTGCGCCTGCAGGGCGTCCACCCTCCCGCTCAACCGCTTCGGCAGGACCTGGAGCATCTTGGTCAACGCCCGCAACGCGGTCTCCTCCATCCCCTCCACCGCTCCCCCGCTGGCGGTGCTGAGAGCCACGGCGATCGCCACGGCCTCGTCGTCGTCGAGCAGCAGCGGCGGCATCGCGGCGCCGGCGGAGAGCCGGTAGCCGCCGATCGAACCCCGCGTGGCCAGCACCGGATAGCCGAGGTCGCGCAGCCGGCCGATGTCGTTGCGCACCGTCCGCTCGGTGACCCCGAGGCGCTGCGCGAGCTCGGGGCCGGGCCATTCACGCGGTGTCTGCAGCAGGGAGAGCAGCTGCAGGAGTCGTCCGGAGGTCTCTGACATGTGCGTCAGGATAGTTGGCCATCAGGAACGAAACGTGCCTATTGCGTTCCTAGCGTGGGCCGCATGACAACTCTCCTCGAACCCCCGGTGGACCACTCGTCCGACCCAGCTCCCGGACCCACGACCCCTCCCCTGATGTGGGCCGGGTTCTCGGTGATCCTCTCCGCGATGATCCTCAACATCCTCGACTCGACCATCGTCAACGTGGCCGCTCCCTCGATCCAGGCCGATCTCGCGATGAGCACCTCGGCGCTGGAGTGGGTGGCGGCGGCGTACACCCTCGCGCTCGCCGTCGGGCTGATGGCCGGCGCCCGGCTCGGCGACATGTACGGCCGCAAGCGGATGCTCCTGCTCGGTCTGGTCGGCTTCGTCGCCTCCTCGGCCTTCTGCTCGTTCGCGTGGTCCGGCGACGTGCTCATCGCGTCGCGGGCGGTGCAGGGCCTCACGGCCGCGTTGATGGTGCCGCAGAGCTTCGGTCTGATCCGCGACGTGTTCCCGCCGCAGCACATGGGCAAGGCGTTCGCCGCCCTCGGCCCCGTGATCGGGCTCTCCACCGTGCTCGGCCCGGTGATCGCCGGGTTGCTGATGAAGGCCGACCTCTTCGGCACCGACTGGCGGGCGCTGTTCCTGATCAACCTGCCGGTGGGTGTGTTCGCGCTGGTGTTGGGCAGCAAGGTGCTCCCCTCCGGACCTCCTTCTCACGCGGGGATGCGACTCGACGGCGTCGGCACCCTGTTGCTCGGCACGGCGAGCTTCCTGCTGGTCTTCCCGCTCGTCGACGGCCGCACCCAGGGCTGGCCGACGTGGATGTTCGTGCTGCTCGCGGCGTCGGTCCCGGTCTTCGGTGCCTTCGTGGTGCACCAGCGTGCTCGGCTGCGTGCCGGCCGCGTCGCAACGGTGGAGTTCAGCGTCCTGAAGAAGCGCTCCTACGTCTCGGGGGTCGTGTTCACCCTGGTGTTCTTCGGCAGCATCGTCGGGTTCTCCCTGACCACCGGCCTGTTCCTCCAGATCGGGCTCGGCTTCGGGCCGATGCACGCGGCGCTCTACCTCGCGGCGATGGCGGTCGGTGCCTTCTTCGGCGCCGGGGTCGGGGCCTGGGCGGCGACAGCCGTCGGGCGGCCGATCCTGCACGTCGGCCTGACGATCATGGCGGGCGGGGCAGCACTGCTCTACGTCTCGCTCCGCTCGGTCGAGGGCGACGTCGGCCTGCTGACGCTGGCACCCGGGCTGTTCGTCTTCGGGCTGGGCATGGGGATGATCTTCGTCCCGCTGTTCAGCATCATCATGGGCGAGATCGACGACCACGAGGTCGGTTCGGGGAGCGGTCTGCTCGAGTCACTGCAGCAGCTCGGCGCGTCCCTGGGGGTCGCGGTCCTCGGCACCGTGTTCTTCGACCGGCTCGCCCTGGAGGACGGTGGCCCCGTGGCTGCGATGACCAGTGGCCGTCATCTGCTCGCTGCCGAGGACACCCTGCTGATGGTGATCGGGCTGGTCACGGTCGCGTGGCTGATCGGGTGGCTGCTCCCCCGCAAGGCGCGCGAGATGGTCTGAACCTGTCGCCCTCGAGGTGCCGTCGCGACCCCTTGGTCGCGGCGGCACCTGTGCACCTGGGCCTGCATCGACCGGGCCTAGGCTGAGCAGGTGACTCGCTGGCTCGCCTTCCTCCTGGTCCCGCTCGTCGTGCTCGGCTTCACCCCACCCGCGTCCGCGCGAGAGCCACTGCCAGTGGGGACCGACGTCGACTACCAGCTCGGCGGCGTGCGACCGGTGCCCGCCCACGTCGGGATCGTCGAGCGCGACCGCCTGGCGCCACCGGTGCCCGGTCGCTACAACGTCTGCTACGTCAACGGCTTCCAGACCCAGGACAACGAGCGCGGTTTCTGGAAACACCGCAAGGGTGCGCTGCTCCACCGCAAGGGCCGGCTCGTCGTGGACAGCGCCTGGGGCGAGTGGCTGATGGACATCCGCACGCCGGCCAGGCGCAAGCGGCTGATGGGGATCGTGCGCACCTGGACGCGGACCTGCGCGGCGCAGGGCTTCGACGCCGTGGAGTACGACAACCTCGACTCGTTCACCCGCAGCCACGGCCTGATCAGGCGCTCGCAGGCCATCGCCTACGCCCGGCTGCTGGTGCGCGTCGCCCATGCCGCCGGGCTGTCGGTCGGCCAGAAGAACTTCGCCGAGCTCGACGGTCGCACGGTCGGCTTCGACTTCGCGATCGCCGAGGAGTGCGGGCGCTACCGCGAGTGCGCGGCCTACGTCGCGAACTACGGGCGGCAGGTGCTGTCGATCGAGTACCGGCGCGTCGACTTCCGCTGGACCTGCTCGCACTTCGGCTCCCGGCTGGCCGTGGTGCTGCGCGACGTGGACCTCACCCCGCGCGGCGTGCGCGCCTGGTGCTGATCACGCCCCCGGCGGGAGACCGAACAGCTCGACGCCGTTGTGCCAGCAGACCCGGCGCAGCCAGTCCGCACCGAGACGTGGGTGCCGCTCGCTGACCCGGACCAGGCCGTCGAGCTGCTCGAGGTAGGGATAGGGAATCGTCGGGAAGTCGCTGCCGAACAGCACGCGCTCGCCCAGGTCGGCGAGTCGGTGCAGGAGCTCGTCGGGGTAGGGCGCCTCGGCGTCGAAGAACGTGGTGAACACCATCGTCGTGTCCAGGCGGGTGTTCTCGTGGTCCTCGACCAGCGTCACGAACTCGGCGTACTCCGGGGCTCCCATGTGCGCGACCACGGCGGTCAGCCGCGGGTGCCTGGTGAGCAGTCGCTCGAGGTGCTCGGGCCCGGTGAACTCGTTGCCGACCGGTCCGGAGCCCACGTGGATGATGACCGGCGTGCCCGCGTCCTCGATGGCACCGAAGGCCTCGTCGAGCAGCGGGTCATCGAGCAGGAACTCCCCCACTTGGGTGTGCAGCTTGAACACCTCGACACCGGTGTCGATCAGCTCGGGGACATAGGCCGCCGCCTCGGGCTCGGGATAGAACGTGGCCGACCACAGGCACTCGGGGATCCCGGCTGCGAAGTCGCGCGCCCACTCGTTGAGATAGCTCGCGATGCCGGGGCGATGCGCATAGGGCAGGGCCGAGAAGCGGCGTACGCCGAACGAGCGGAGCTGCTCGACGCGCTCCTCGTGACTGCCGCGGTAGCGGATGGGCCACTCGCGGCCGATCTTCGGACCGGCGAGGTCGAACTGTTCCCACACCCGCTTCTGGATGTTGGGCGGCAGGAAGTGCACGTGGGCGTCGAAGAGGCCGGGGAGGCCGAGCTCCTGCCAGAACGCGCGGGTGGCCTCGACCGGCTCCACGACCGGGTGCGGCGCCTCAGCCACCGATGTGGCCCTTGAGCTGGCGGCCGAGCGCCTGCTGCTTCTCGCGGTTGGCCTGCTTCTCGGCGAGGGAGTGCCGCTTGTCGTAGGTCTTCTTGCCGCGCGCGAGCGCGATCTCGACCTTGGCCCTGCCGTCCTTGAAGTAGAGGGACAGTGGGATCAGGGTCTGGCCGCGTTCGTTGACCCTGCTCTCCAGCTTGTCGATCTCGTGGCGGTTGAGCAGGAGCTTGCGGACGCGGCGGGGCTCGTGGTTGGTCCAGGTGCCCTCGGTGTACTCCGGGATGTGCACGCCGTGCAGGAAGACCTCGCCGTCGGTGACCTCCGCGAACCCGTCGACGAGGCTGGCCCGACCGGCACGAAGCGACTTGACCTCGGTGCCGACGAGCACCAGCCCGGCCTCGAAGGTGTCGTCGATGTGGTAGTCGTAGCGCGCCTTCCGGTTCTGCGCGACCAGCTTGCGCCCCTGCTCCTTGACCATGGGCGCCATCCTCTCAGGGCCGACAACCGGGATTCGGGGGCCCTCGGTGGCTGTCGGTGGCTGTCGGTTTCCCCTCGCGGGGGAAACCGCCGCCGCCGCTCGTCACATGTAGTTCATCGGGTTCACCGGGTTGCCGTCGAGCAGCACGGTGAAGTGCAGGTGGCAGCCGGTGGACCAGCCGGTGGTGCCGGCGAGGCCGATGGTCTGGCCCCGGCGGACGCGCTCGCCGGTGCTGGCGGCGTAGGAGCTCAGGTGGTTGTAGACGACGGTCATGTTCTTGCCGTTGACGCGGCCGAGGTCGAGGTAGAGGCGGTTGCCGTAGACGTCCGACCAGACCTTCGAGATCACCGTGCCCGATCCGGCGGCGCGCTCGGGTGTCCCGCACGGAGCGCGGAAGTCGGTGCCGTCGTGGAGGCCCCAGTAGCCGTAGATCGGGTGGCGGCGGTAGCCGTAGGCCGAGGTCACCTCACCCGGCACCGGCCGGTGGAGGAAACCCCCGGTGTCACCCGCATAGCCGCCACGCTGACGTCGCGCGCGCTCGAGGATCAGCTCGCGGATCTTGTCCTCCTGCCGCTTCGCGACGCGGAGCTGGCGCAGGTCGGCCTTCCGGGCCCGCGAGGCGGCGAACCGGGCCGCGCCGGCCCGCGTGACCAGGGTGGCGACCTCGGCGCGCGCCGACGCCGCGGCGTTCTCGAGTCCCTGCTTGCGGACGAGGTTCTCGGCTGCGGCCCGGCGCTGGGTGGCGACCACCGCTCGTGCCTTGGCCACCGCGGCCTCCTGGGCGACCATCTGCGCGCGGGCCACCTTGAGCTGCTCGAGCATCGTGCTCTGCCGGGACATCAGCGCGGTCACGGTGTTCATCTGCGAGGTGACCTCGGCCGGGTCCTGGGAGTTCAGGATCACCGAGAGCCCCATCAGGCCGGGGTCGCCGTTGGCGTAGTTGCTCGCGGCCAGCTGGCCGATCGCGATCCGCTGGTCGGTCACCCGCTTGCGGGCGGCGACCAGGGCCTCCTGTGCCTGGGCCAGCCGGTGCTCGGCGGCCTGGAGGCGTGCCTGCATCTGTGCGTCGAGCCGGGCTGCGGCGTCGGCGTTCTCCTGCGCGACGCCGAGGCGTCGCTGCGCGGCCGTGAGCGCCGTGCGTGCGCGGTCGAGCCGCGTGGCAGCGGCGATCAGCGCCCTGCTGGACTCGTGCAGGTCGCCCTTCGCGCTCTTGACCTGTCCCTGTGCCGTGCGCTGCTTCTGCCGGAGCTTGTCGTCGGCAACCGCGAGCGGAGTGGCCGCGGTGACGCTGGCGAGAGCCAGGGTGGCGCACACTGCGACCATCCGGAACCGGGCCGGTCGGCCCAGGATCGGATGCGAGTGTGTTCGGGGAAGAGAACGCACCGTGACCTGTTCATGCTGGGGAAGTGAACTGGTTGACCGTAACCGACCGTCGTCACACTTTGAGGTATTTGCGTGTCATCACGAGTGTCGGCACCAACGTCAGCAGGATCCCGAGTGCAGCGATGCCACCCATGGCGACCAACGAGTCGCGCCAGTCCACCCATTCCACGATGTTGGAGCTCGGTCGCAGCTTGCCGTAGATCACGAACTGCATGAACGAGGCCACCGCCAGCGCCGACAGTCCGATGCCCACCACGGCCGCCACCAGCGTCTCCAGCAGGAACGGCAACGAGATGTAGAGGTTGGAGGCGCCCACGAGCCGCATGATGCCGATCTCCTTGCGCCGGGCGAACGCGGCCATCCGGATCGTGTTGCCGACCTGCAGGATCGCCGCGACCAGCAAGAAGGCAGCCACCCCGATCGCGCCCCACTTCATCACCGTGATCCAGAAGTAGATGGGCTTGAGCACCTGCCGCAGGTCACGGACCGCGGCCACCCCACCGGTCTCGGAGAGCGCGGTCTCGATCCCCTTGTACTGGTTGGGGTCCTTGAGCTTGACCCAGTAGGACTCCTGCATGTCCGCGGCGGTCACCGTGGAGTAGATCTCCTGCTCCGACTTGTCCTTGTCGATGTAGACGCGCTTCCAGGTGTCGAACGCCTGTTCCTTGGTCTGGTGGTAGAACGACGCCACCTCGGCGTTGTCGTGCAGGACGTTCTTGATCTCGGTCTTCTGCTGCGGGGTGACCTCGCCCGCGCAGGTCGACGCCTTGCTGTTCTGGTTGCACATGAAGACGGTGATCTGGAGCTTGCTGCCCCAGAACTTCTCGGCCTTGTCGGCCTGGGAGTTCAACAACAGGCCCATGCCGACGAGAGTGAGCGAGACGAAGATCGTCACGATCAGGGCGACGGACATCGAGACGTTGCGTCGCAGTCCAGTGCCGGTCTCCGAGAGGACGTACCGCAGCTGCATGGGGGAAGGTTCAGAGCTCCTAGGTCTGGTAGCCGTAGACGCCGCGCGCCTGGTCTCGTACGACGCGCCCGTCATCGAGCTCGATGACCCGCTTGCGCATCTGGTCGACGATGCCGGCGTCGTGGGTCGCCATCACGACGGTGGTCCCGGTGCGGTTGATCCGGTCGAGCAGCTTCATGATCCCGACGCTCGTGTTGGGGTCGAGGTTGCCGGTCGGCTCGTCGGCGATCAGGATCTGCGGGCGGTTGACGAACGCCCGCGCGATCGCGACGCGCTGCTGCTCGCCACCGGAGAGCTCCTCGGGCAGCCGGCGGCCCTTCCCTTCCAGACCGACGAGCTCGAGGGTCTCGGGCACCACCTTGTTGATGTGGGACCTGGGCTTGCCGATCACCTGGAGGGCGAAGGCCACGTTCTGGGAGACGGTCTTGTTCTGCAGCAGCCGGAAGTCCTGGAAGACGGTGCCGATCTGCCGCCTCAGCGCAGGCACCTTCCAGCTCCGGAGCTTGTTGAGGTCCTTGCCGAGGACGAAGACGCTCCCCTGGTTGGCGCGCTCCTCGCGCAGCACCAGTCGCAGGAACGTCGACTTGCCCGAGCCGGACTCACCGACCAGGAAGACGAACTCTCCCTTGTCGATGTCGGCGGTCACGTCGGCGAGCGCGGGCTTGGGGTGCCCGGCGTACGTCGAGGTCACGTTCTCGAATCTGATCACGCGGTGGGCGTGGCCGGTGTCGGGGATGGGGAAGAGCACGCAAAACACGTTCGCGTCCGGCCGCTAGGCGAGCATAGGTGAGCAGCCCTACGGTTGAGCGCATGCTGGAAACGTCGGCCCGTCGGCCCGCTGCGCTGCCCAGGCCCGGAGGGCTCGATCGCTGCGTGGTCTGCCTGGCCGGGCTGATGGTCGGTCTGCTCCTGCTGGGGGCGACCGGTTGCTCGAGCGAGGAGAAGAAGGCCGCACCTCCGCCCTCGCCCACGCCGCTGGCCAGCCTGAACACCGCGTCGATGCAGGTGCCCCGGATCGAGTTCTGCAAGCTCGTCCCGGCCGGGGCGGTCCGCGACGCCCTGGGCGGCAAGCCGGACTCCGACGCCGCCTACGGCAACGGCGACGAGGAGGAGGTCGGCGCGGCGGGCAAGGAGGTCGTCCACGAGATCGGCTGCTCCTGGAGCACGGACGCGGGCGCCACGGCCCGGGCCTGGGTGTTCGCCCGCCCGGTCGACGCCGCCTTCGCCCGGACCGTGGTCGCGGACAGCCGACGGGCCAAGGGCTGCCGCACCACCCGGACCCCGGCGTACGGCGCTCCCACCCTGACCCAGACCTGCCGCCTGCCCGACGGTGCCCGGCGCGTGCGGCATGCCGGACTGTTCGGCCAGACCTGGCTCACCTGCGAGGTCTCGGCGACCGATCCCGAGGACATCACCGGACTGCGTGAGCGCTCCGAGGACTGGTGCGTCGAGGTGGCGAACGCGCTCGACACCGCTCCCTGAGTTCACCGAACCGTTACCGGGATCAATTCGCGTTTTCCCACCTTGTCACCGTTTGCCGGAAAACTCCCTCTGGTCCGATCTCGAGACTTGGGCATAGCCTCCCGAAGGCGGTGTCAGTCGGGCGCCGCGACTCGGAAGGGAACCGACGGATGACGAGACGACGCTGGGCCGCTGGACTTGCCGGAGCCATGGTCGTGGCCGGGAGCACCACGCTGCTGCCCACCTCACCGACCACGGCAGCCACCCCACCTGAGCCCGCGAAGCAGATCCGCTCCGCGCTCGGCAACGGCCTGGGGCGCCTGGTCGCCGCCTCGGAGTCACCGAGGGCCAAGTCCTTCGGCGCGGGGGGTGGAGCACGACTCGACCCCAACCTGCTGGCGATCCGCGACGGCAAGGGCCGGGTGATGGTGCAGCTGACCCCGCAGGCCGGCGTCGACCGCGCCGCCTTCCGCAAGCAGGCCGAGGCCCAGGGCCTCGACGTCCAGGCGGTCGACAGCTCGTCCGGCACCCTCGAGGGGTTCGTCGCCCTGTCGTCGGTGCACGCGCTCGCCGGGCTCAAGGGCACGGGCACGCTCGCCCAGTCGGTCAAGCCGAAGACGCGGGTCGGCAAGGCGACCACCCAGGGCGTCGTGCAGCAGCGCATCGACAAGGCACAGGCCAAGGGGGTCGACGGCAGGGGCATCACCGTGGCGGCGATGTCCGACTCCTACGACGTGGCCACCACGACCACCACCGGTGACCCGCTGAAGGTCCACGCCAAGCAGGACATCAAGTCGGGAGACCTGCCCGGCAAGGGCAACGCGAAGTACCCCACCCCCGTGGTCAACCTGGAGGAGTCCGAGGACCCCGACAGCTCCAACGACGAGGGCCGGGCGATGCTCCAGATCGCCCACGACATCGCCCCGGCCAGCAAGCTGTGCTTCGCCTCGGCGTTCAACAGCGAGGTCGGCTTCGCCGACAACATCCGCAAGCTCGCGGACAAGAAGGGCCAGTGCGGCGCCGACGTGATCGTCGACGACGTCATCTGGTTCGACGAGCCGATGTTCTCCGACGGCATCGTCGCCGACGCCGTGGACGACGTCACCGCGAAGGGCGTCCACTACTTCAGCGCCGCGGGCAACGAGGGCGAGGACAACTCCTGGGACTCCAAGGTCAACCTGATCCCCGCGAAGAAGGGCCTCAAGGGCACCAACCTCGACTTCAGCGAGGTCGATCCCTCCCTCTACGACGGCGGGCTGCAGGACATGGACCCGGGTTCCGGGACCGACGTGGCCCAGGACGTGCGACTCGGGGCCGACCCCAACGGCGCCACCTTCGACGTGCAGTGGGACGACCCCACCGACCTCAACGGCGCGACCTACGGGAGCCCCCTCTACACGGCGTCGGGGAGCATCACCGACGCCAAGCCGGCCACGACCTTCACCTTCAACGCGACGTCCGCGCAGGTCGGCCAGCAGGTCGAGTTCCGCGTCGACGGGGTCCCGTCGGGCTCGACGGACGTGATCATCGAGGTCACCGACCCCGACGGCAACAGCACGGGCGAGATCGACACGGTCACCTCACCGGAGACGTTCACGACCACGCTGAAGAAGGCGGGTGCCTACAAGATCACCGTCACCGGGTACGACGGATCGGTCGGCGACTACACGGTCGTGGTCCGTCCGATCACAGCACCCTCGAAGGTCACGACCGACTTCAACGTGCTGTTCTTCGAGGCCGACGGCACCTTCATCGGAGCCTCGGCGGACGACAACAGGCTGAGCGGTCGTCCGCTGGAGCTGCCGGCCCTGGCTGGTCCCGACGACATCCAGGTGGTCATCTCGCGTTCGGGCACCGGCTCGTTCGGCGCCACGCAGCTGCGCAACGTGATCGAGGGCGACGCCACGTTCACGGAGTACTCGGACCCGCTCTCACCGGCGATCTTCGGGCACCCGATGGCAGCAGGCGCGACGGCCGTGGCGGCCTACGACCCGTTCCGGTCCTACCTGCCGGAGGCCTACACCTCGCCGGGAGGCAGGCTGCCGGTCTACTACGACGTGAACGGCAAGCGCTACCGCAGGCCGCAGATCCGCCAGGTGCCGCAGGTCGCCAGCACCGACCGTGGCAACACCACGTTCTTCGTCGGCGACGATCCGCGCGACACCGACACGCTGCCGAACTTCGGTGGCACGAGCGCGGCGGCTCCCCACGCGGCAGCGATCGGCGCACTGGTGCTGCAGAAGGCGGGCGGCCCGAGGTCGCTGACCCCGGCGGCGCTGCGCAAGCGGCTGCAGGCGTCGGCCTTCGACCACGACCTCGACCCGATGGTGTCCGGTGGTTCGGCGCACGGGCTGACGGTCACGGCACGTGGCAACCAGGGCCGTGAGTTCTCCGAGGACCCGGGATCGCTCGACGACCCGAACTTCTTCCGGGTCAAGTACACCGGCAGGGTGCCGCTGAAGTCGCTCACGTTCCTTGGCGAGACGGCCAGCCCGACGGCACTCGGCAAGCGGAACCCGCCGAGGTCCGACGGCATCGTGTTCGACAAGCGCAAGTACACCGGCACCGCAGCGCCACTGTTCGACCAGGGCTTCCCGTTCACCATCGGGGCGACCTCCGGCGGCCTCTCCAGGAGCTCGGTCACCCCGACGTTCTGGGTGCCCGGCGGCGGCGAGTCGAAGGCCGGGCAGTACCGCCGGCTGACAGTGGGCTTCAAGAACGGCCTGAAGAGGGGCCAGGGCCTGCAGTTCGGTGTCGACCGTGACCTCGCGGTGTCCGGCTACGGCGGCTCCAACGAGGGCAACGGCGCCGACGAGCTCGGCGGTGCGATCTTCCTGCCGCAGGGCTCCGGGTCTCCCCGCGGGATGGTCTTCGTCGGCAGGCTGGCGAACAACAGGCTGATCGTCGGGACCTTCTCCAACCGTCTCGGCCGCGGGTGGTCCCCCGTGGACGGCTACGGCATGATCAACGCGGAGAAGGCTGTGCTGGGCCGCTGATCGACCGCCTCCTCGGGGAGGGCATGCTGGGTCAATCGCCCTGCACGCCCTCCCCGAGGAGTTTCATGCCCAGCACACGCCAGGTCCGACTCGCCCGCCGCCCCGAGGGTGAGCCAGGCGACGACACCTTCTCCTTCGAGGAGCACGACCTCCCCGCTCTGGAGGACGGCCAGCTCCTGCTGCGCGTCGTCTACCTCTCCCTCGACCCCTACATGCGAGGCCGGTTGAGCGACGCCGCCTCCTACGCCGATCCGGTGGCGATCGGCGGGGTCATCGTCGGCGGCACCGTCTGCGTGGTGCAGGAGTCCCGCGACCCGTCGTACGACGTGGGCGACGTGGTGCTCTCCTACTCCGGCTGGCAGACGCACGCCGTCACCGACGCGAGGCAGGTGCGCAAGCTCGACCCGTCGCTGGCACCCGTCTCGACCGCCCTCGGGGTGCTCGGGATGCCGGGGTTCACGGCGTACGCCGGACTGCTCGAGATCGGTCGGCCACAACGCGGCGAGACCGTCGTCGTCGCGGCCGCGACCGGGCCGGTCGGGTCGGCGGTCGGTCAGATCGCGAAGGTCAAGGGCGCCCGAGCCGTCGGGATCGCCGGCGGTGAGGAGAAGCGGCAGGCACTGCTCGACGAGTTCGGCTTCGACGTCGCGCTCGACCACCGCTCCCCCACGTTCGTCGACGACCTGGCCGAGGCGGTGCCGGACGGCATCGACGTCTACTTCGAGAACGTCGGCGGAGCCGTCGCGCGCGCGGTCTCCCGCCACTACAACCTCTATGCGCGGGTGCCCGTGTGCGGGCTGGTGGCCGACTACAACGCGACGGGTGCGCCGGAGGGCCGCGACCGCCTGCCCGGCTTCATGGGTCTGGTGCTCCGCAAGAGCCTGACCGTGCGCGGCTTCATCCAGACCGAGTTCGTGAAGAGCCACACCCGTGACTTCATGCGCGACATGCCGGCGTGGATCGCCGACGGCTCGGTCCGCTATCGCGAGGACGTCGTCGAGGGTCTCGACGCCGCCCCCGAGGCGTTCCGTGGGCTGCTGACCGGCAAGAACTTCGGCAAGCTCCTGGTCCGGGTGTCGCCGGACCCGACGTTGTGAGCCGCTGGTGAGTGGGCCTCCTGGCGGGCCCGTGACCGGGCCCGTGAGCGGGCCGGTCGCCGGGCCGGTCACCGTCTCGATCGTGCGCCACGTCGCGCCTGAGCATGCCGCGCAGATGGTCGCGTGGGTCCGCGCGGGCTCGTCGCTGGCCGAGCGCTTCGAGGGCTTCCTCGGCACCGGCTGGGTGCGCCCCTCGAGCGGGTCGGACGAGTGGCACATGCTCTACCGGTTTGCCGACCAGCCCTCGCTGGAGGCGTGGGAGTCCTCGCCCCAGCGGGCGTGGTGGCTCGGGTCGGCGCAGGGTCTGGTGGGCGAGTCGCGGCTGGAGCGGCGTACGGGCATCGAGGGGTGGTTCGACGAACCCACCTCACGCGACGTCGAGGACCTCCGACCTGCCGCCTCGGCCCCACCGCGGTGGAAGCAGGGCGTCGTCATCTGGTTGGCGTTCTTCCCACTCAGCCTCGCGCTCGGGCTGCTGCTGACGGCGACCGGGATGCACTTCGACATCGTCCTGCGGACGCTGATCACGACCATCGTGGCGACGCCGATCATGACCTATGCCCTGCTGCCGTGGATGACGAAGCGCTTCGAGTGGTGGCTGAAACCCTCGAGCTGAACTGGGTACGGCAGAGGTCTCAGCTAGTCGAGGAGGCAGAAGATGCCGAAAGCCTGGAACGCCAAGCGAGAGCGTCAGTACGAGCACATCAAGGAAGGTCTCGAGGACCAGGGCCGGTCCGAGGACACCGCCGAGCAGATCGCGGCGCGCACGGTCAACAAGGAGCGCGCCCGTTCCGGCGAGGCCGAGCAGAAGAGCAAGACGTCGACGGACGACCTCTCCTCCAGTCGCCGCGGTGGCCTGCGCTCGCACTCAGGCTCAGGCGGCCGCACGAAGGCCCAGCTCTACGAGGAGGCCAAGAAGCAGAACATCGAGGGTCGCTCCTCGATGAGCAAGGCCGAGCTCGAGAAGGCCGTGGGTCGGTAGGCGCTGGCGCTCGTCAGCGAGCGTCTCGAAACCACGTGGTCAACACTGATCCCTCGTCGCTCGTGGGTCCGATGGCGGGTCTCAGTCGTCGATGAGCGTGGTTGCCGTCAGCTTCTGGTCGCGTGGGTGTCCCCCGACCCCTTCGTCCGGCTCGCCCTCACTCAGCTCGACCGTCGTGGTGACGGCCGAAGACTGCACTGCCGTCCCCGGCGCGGTCGTTCGCCTCGCTGTCGCGGTGGTTGAGGAGCGAGCCCTGGCGAGCGTCTCGAAACCACTCGATCAAGAACTCCGAGAAAGTCGAGAATCCCCTGTGCACACAGCAGATTCTCGATCAGAAACTGTCAGCGGTCGCTGGTTGAATCAAGGTATGTCACACCCCCAGGGCAGCATCCTCGCCGACCTGGCCGACCTGCGCACCCGGGCCACCGACCTCACCGACACCCTCTGGGCCGCCCACCCACCCGCCGAGCTGACCGAGGCCATCGCCGAGATCGAAGCCCTCAAAACCACCCTCGATGCGATCGAGCTCGGCGTGGTCCGCGAGCTCGAAGCGACCGGTGCGGTCAAGGAGACCGGGTGGGCCTCCACCCAGGACTACCTCACCCACGTTGCGGGCGGCCACAAAGGCACCGGCCCCGCACTCGTGCGCCTCGCCCAGGCAGTGGCAGAACCAGTCCTGGCCCCGGTCGCCGAGGCCATGGCCGATGGCTGGCTCTCGACCACCAAGGCCCACGTCATCGAACGATCCATCGACCGGCTCCCCGGCAACCCCGACCTCCGCGCCCGCGGAGTCCAGGTCCTCCTGGCCGAGGCCAAGCACCTCGACGCCACCGAGCTCCGCAAGCTCGCACTCCACCTGGCCACCGTCGTCGACCCCGACGGCGACGAACGCCGCGACGAGAAAGCCCTGCACCGTCTCGAAAGAGCCGCCCACCTGGGTCGCCACCTGACCATCACCGACGACCAGGCCGGCGGAGCCTGGATCAAGGGCCGCTGCGCCACCGAGGACGCCGCCCTCCTCAAAGCCACCCTCATCCCCCTCGCCGCCCCACAACCAGCCTCAAAACCAGAGGAGCCCGGTCTGCGACCCCGCCACCTGTCGCGAACCCGGATGCGGGCACGACGGCCGCGACCCCCGCGACCCCACCGCGACCACGGCACCCGGATGCTCGACGCCCTCATCGAGGCCTGCCGGCTCCTGCAGACCACTGACGTGCTGCCCGAGACCCACGGCGCCACCCCACGGCTCACCGTGACGATGGACCACACCCAGCTCCGCACCTGGACCGGGCTCGCCCAGACCGAGACCGGAGAACTGCTCTCGGCCTCCACGATCCGGCGACTGTGCTGCGACGCCGAGATCATCCCCGCCGTCCTGGGAGGCCCCTCCCAGGTCCTCGACGTCGGCAGGCAGCAACGACTCGTCACCGCGGCGATCTGGAAAGCCCTCGTCGTCCGCGACCACCACTGCCGCTTCCCACACTGCACGAGACCACCGGTCATGTGCCACGCCCACCACATCACCCACTGGGCCGACGGCGGGGCGACCTCCCTGGACAACCTGATCCTGCTCTGCGGCCACCACCACCGACTCATCCACGCCGGCCCCTGGCACCTCCACACCACGAGCACCGGAGACTTCGAGTTCGCCCCACCCGACACCTCCCGCCGAGAACAGACCGGCCGGGAACCACCCGACCCGTGAGCCTCGGCGTGCGCCGGAACGTGTCGGACCACGCCCTTAGCGTGGACCCATGACTGAAGCACGCACCTACCCGGCTGGCGTCACCTCCTGGATCGACGTCGAGGTCGACGACGTCGAGAAGGCGAAGGCGTTCTACGGCGGCTTGTTCGGCTGGACGTTCCAGCAGGCCACCCCACCCGGCCTCCCGTTCACCTACCTGATCGCCCAGCTCGACGGGCAGGACGTTGCGGGCCTCGGCGGTCCGGCCTCCCCCACCGGCACCCCCGCGAACGGCGCCTGGAACACCTATGTCGCGGTCGACGACATCGAGGCCGCGCTCCGGACGGTCGAGGGCGCAGGAGGTCGGGTGGTCGACCCCGTCCAGCAGGCCGGAGAGGGTGGGTGGAACGCCACCATCGCCGACCCGGCCGGTGTCGAGGTCAGGCTGTGGCAGGCCAAGAACCGCCTCGGCGCGCAGCTCACGAACGCGCCGGGATCGTGGAACTTCAGCGACCTGTCGGCCCCCGACCCCGCAGCGTCGAGGCCCTTCTACGAGCAGGTCTTCGGCTGGGAGTTCGAGGACCTCGGGTTCACGACCATGATCCGGCAACCCGGGTACGCCGACCACCTGGCCGCGACGACCGACCCCGAGATCTACGAGCGACAAGCAGGGGTCGACACACCGCCGGGCTTCGCCGACGCGATCGGCTGGCTGAACGCCTCGACCCCGGAAGTGCCGTCGGGGTGGCACGTCGCGTTCACCGTGGCTGACCGCGACCACACCGCCACCCGGGCCGAGGAGCTGGGTGGGCGGGTGCTGGGCGAGGACGACACCGACTGGACGAAGACCGCCCTGATCGCCGACCCGGAGGGAGCGCGGTTCACCGCGAGCCAGTTCACCCCGCCCGCCTGAAAGGCGGAGCTCAGGCTGTCCTCGGATCCTCGCCGAGCAAGCGGCGTACGCCTGCCCTCGACGCCAGCAGGGTGAGCACCAGCAGCGTCACGGGGACGAAGCCGCCCAGACTGACCGAGTCACCGAAGACAAGGTCCACGAGCTCAAGGACGAGGATCTTGCTGCCGACGGCCACCGCCCACAGGGACAGGGCGGCCAGCACCTTGCTGCGCCGCGTGGTGGCGGCGCGCAGCCGGCCGAGGATCTTGCCCTTGGCCAGGATCACCAGCTCGAGGGCGACCTTGAGGAGGACCGCGGTCAGCAGCGAGAGCGTGAATCCTTCGCTGATCACCGACGGGAGGTACTCCACGGCGAGGTTGAGGACCACGACGTAGACGAACAGGTCGACCACGTCGCCGGGGCGGGCACGCAGCCACCGGTGCACAGGACCCCACTCAGGCCGAGGCGGTCTCCGCACCGACCCGCCAGCGGATGCCGGCCTCGAGGAAACCGTCGATGTCGCCGTCGAACACGGCCTGCGGGTTGCCCACCTCGTAGTCGGTGCGCAGGTCCTTGACCATCTGGTAGGGGTTCAGCACATAGCTGCGCATCTGGTCGCCCCAGCTCGCCTGCACGTCACCACGGAGCTCGTCGAGGTGCGCCTTCTCCTCGGCCTTCTTCATCACGAGCAGCTTGGCCTTGAGGATCACCATCGCACTGGCCTTGTTCTGCAGCTGCGACTTCTCGTTCTGGCAGGAGACCACGGTGCCGGTGGGGATGTGCGTGAGGCGTACGGCGGAGTCGGTCGTGTTCACCGACTGCCCACCCGGACCGCTCGACCGGTAGACGTCGACGCGGACGTCCTCCTCCGGGAGCTCGATCTCATCAGTCTGCTCGAGAACCGGAACGACCTCGACCGCGGCGAAGCTGGTCTGACGGCGGCCCTGGTTGTCGAAGGGGCTGATCCGCACCAGCCGGTGGGTGCCGGCCTCGACGCTGAGGGTGCCGTAGGCGTAGGGCGCGTGCACCGCGAAGGTGGCGGACTTCAGGCCCGCCTCCTCGGCGTAGGAGGTGTCGAACACCTCGACGGTGTACTTGTTGCGCTCGGCCCAGCGGGTGTACATCCGCATCAGCATCTCGGTGAAGTCCGCTGCATCGACGCCGCCGGCTCCGGCCCGGACGCTGATGATCGCCTCGCGAGCGTCGTACTCGCCGGAGAGCAGTGTGCGCACCTCGAGCTGCTCGACGAGCTTGATCAGCCGCCTGAGCTCGGCCTCGGTCTCGGCGGCCGCGTCGGCGTCGGACTCCTCCTGGGCCAGCTCGACCATCACGCCGAGATCCTCGATGCGTGACTCCAGCTCGGTGTAGCGGTCGAGGTCGTGCTGCAGCACCGAGAGGCGGCCGGTGACTCGCTGGGCGTTGGCCTGGTCGTCCCAGAGATCGGGAGCGGCCACCTGCTCCCCGAGGTCCGCGATCTCCTTGCGCATGCCGTCGAGGTCCAGGACGGACCCGATGGTCTTCATCGTCGCCTGGAGCTGCTTGATCTCGGAGTCGAAGTCAGTGGTTGCCACAACCGTGAAGGCTACGTCCAAGCGCGGAAATGCGGGAACTCGGGAGGCGCGCGTCGGGCTCCGGAAGACGGCGCGGAGGCCCATACTGGCGAGGTGCCGAGCAGTGACACGAGGCGTCGCATGCCTGCCTGGACCAGTGCGAAGCGGCCAGCGAGGTGGCTGGTGTCCTCGGTGCGCTCCCGGTGCCGCTACACCCTCCCCGGCCTCTGGACGGCGCTGGTCTTCGCCACCTTGTCCTTCACCCCGTCGCTGCTCCCCCACCCGGCGACCTTCCAGGGCTTCATCGCCGCGGTCGACGGCGCCATCGGCTACGGGTTGGGGGTGGCAGGCGCCTGGGTGTGGAGGGAGTACGCCGACCGCGACGCCCACCACTCCACGGCCCGGGCCTGGCGGGTCCTGGCCATCGTCGCCCCGGCGGTGCTGCTGGTCGCGATCATCCTCGGCGTGCGCTGGCAGCGGCAGAGTGCGGCCCTGATCGGCAGCGAGCCCGACAACCTGGCATCAGCACTGCTCATCCCCGTGGTCGGCGTGGTCTTCTTCGTGGCGCTGGTGGCACTGGGGCGGACCGTGCGCACGGCCTACCGCAGGCTGGCCGCCTGGCTGGAGCGGCACATGGGCCGGCGAGCAGCACGAGCGACCGGTGTCGTCGTACTCACCGCGGCGGTGTTCCTCGCGCTCACCGGCGTGGCCTGGAACTGGGCGATCAACGCGCTCGACGGGAGCCTGGCGGTCGGTGACCTGACGACGCCCCGCGCCATCAGCAAGCCGACCACCGAGCTGCGCTCGGGTGGCCCCGGGTCGCTGATCCCGTGGGACTCGATGGGTCGGCAAGGACGCATCTTCGTCGGGGAAGGACCCGACGCCGACCAGATCTCCGAGCTCACTGGACGGCCCGCCGAGGAGCCGATCCGCATCTTCGCGGGCGTCTCGTCGGCCGACACCATCGAGAAGGCCGCCCGGCTGGCGGTCGACGACCTGGAGCGGGCCGGTGGCTTCGAGCGGAGCGCGCTGCTGGTGACCACGACGACCGGGACCGGCTGGGTGGAGCCGAGTGCGTCGAGCAGCTTCGAGTACCTCACCGGCGGCGACTCGGCGATCGTGGCGATGCAGTACTCCCACCTGCCCTCGTGGATGTCCTACCTGGTCGACCACACCGCGGCGAGGGTCGCCGGACGCGACCTGTTCGACGCGGTCTACGAGCGCTGGTCGCGGCTGCCCAAGGACGACCGGCCCAAGCTCTACGTCTTCGGCGAGAGCCTGGGTTCCTTCGGCGGTGAGAACGCCTTCAGCGGCGAGGCCGACCTGGCCAACCGGACCGACGGCGTGCTGTTCGTCGGCCCCCCGAGCTTCAACCCGCTCTACCGCGAGTTCGTCGACGCGCGCGACCGCGGCAGCCGTGAGGTCGAGCCTGTCTATCGGGACGGCCGGATCATCCGGTTCGCCAACCGCGCCCGCACGAGCATCCCGCCCGACGGGGAGCCCTGGCCGGGCACCCGGGTGCTCTATCTCCAGCAGCCGACGGACCCGATCACCTGGTGGAGCCCCGACCTGATCCTGCACCGCCCCGACTGGCTCGAGGAGGAGCGCGGGTCGGACGTGTCCGGCTCGATGCGCTGGATCCCGCTGGTCACGTTCTGGCAGGTGACCGCCGACCTGGCCCTGGGGTTCTCCACGCCGCCCGGGCACGGGCACAACTTCAGCGGCGAGCACGTGGACGCCTGGAACGCGATCCTCCAGCCCGACGGGTGGACGCCGGAGATGCTCGGCCGACTTCGCGCCCAGCTGCGGCGCGAATAGCTCAGCCGTCGCCGGGGTCGGATCCAGAGGCCAGCAGGTCCAGTCCGAGCGCCTCCGAGAGGAGCTTGGTCGCGAGCTGTCCACGCACGCTGTTGCCGGCCGAGTCGAGAGGCGGCGAGAAGGTCGCGAGCGCACCCTTGCCCGGCGCGACGGTGACGATGCCGCCACTGACCCCGCTCTTGGCCGGCAGCCCCACTTCATAGACCCAGTCGCCGGAGAGCTCGTAGAGGCCTGCGGTGATCATCAGCGCCAAGGTGCGCCGGCAGGTGTCCGGGCTGACCACCCTGCGTCCCGTGACCGGGTTGACGCCCCCGTGGGCGAGCGTGGCACCCATCAGGGCCAGGTCGGCCGCGCTCACGAGCAGGGCACACTCCCGGGTGTAGACGTCGGTCGTCTCATCAGGGTCGAAGTAGATCCGCCCGTGCCCCACGAGCAGCCGCGCCATCGCCTCGTTGCGGTCGTTGGTCGCGCGCTCCGAGGCGAGCACCTCCTCGTCGACCTCGAGCCGGCGGCCGGCGAAGCGGGAGAGACCTTCGCGGAGGAAGGCCCACTTCAGCTCCGCCGTACGTCCCGGGACGAGGCTGGTCGTGGCGATGGCGCCGGGATTGACCATCGGGTTGGTCAGGCCGTCGGCGGCCAGCTCGACGGCCATCACCGAGTCGAAGGGCAGACCGGTGGCGTTCACGCCGAGGCGTTCGCGCACCTCGCGGTGGCCCAGTGCCTCGCAGACCAGGGCGAACTGGAACGGCTTGACCACGCTCTGGATGGTGAACGGGTGCTGGCTGTCGCCCGCCCCCGCGACGCGCCCGCCCACGCCGGCCACGGCGATGCCGAACAGGTCAGGTGACGCCTGCGCGAGCGCCGGGATGTAGTCGGCGACCGATCCCTCGTCGACCTCGCGATAGCTGCGGTGAGCCGCACCGACCACCTCCGCGACGGTCTCCAGGTCGGGCAGGTGGCCCGTCGAGACCCGGGTCCTCGTGTCTGCCGGGGTGCTCTCGTGCACGAGCATGTCGGGGGCCGACCCGAGTCGCCGCCCGCCCCGCCCAGCCCCCTCGTCAGCCTCCGGCATCAGCAGGCTCCCTCTCCGTACGCCGCCACCACGCGACCGCGGCCAGCCCGAACAGCATCGGGACGGCCAGGGTGGTGACCCGGTACACCAGCAGTCCCGCGACGATGTCGGGCTCCATCGGCAACCCGGCGATCTCCACGAAGGCGGCCAGCAGGGTGGCGTCGAGGACACCCACACCCGACAGTGGGAACAGCGTGAGCGGATAGGCCAGCAGGAAGATGCCGACCACGGCGACGGTGGAGATGTCGCTCGTCCCCACACCGACGCATCGCAGGCTCAGCGAGAGCAGCAGACCGTCGACGATCACCATCAGCATCAGGAACGCCAGCGACGCCGGCAGTCCACGGCGAGACCGCTGCAGCACGTGCGACCTGAACTCGACGGCCTGCACGGCCCACGCCTCCGGGTCGACGGAGTGGCGCACCCGGCGGACCAGCCTCCCCCCTGTGGTCCCGACCCAGATCGCCGTCCTCTCGCGCAGCAGCACCGCCCGCAGGACGACGAGCACGATGATCGCGACGACGGCACTCACACCGGCCGACCAGGTGTAGACCGCGTGGTAGGGCGTAGGTGAGCTCACCACCAGGACCAGTCCGATGACCGGCACGCTGAACCGCGTGGCGTAGAACGTCAGGATGTTCATCAGGGCGCCGGCCAGGCCACTGGAGAGCGGGATCCCCCAGGAGTCGAACATCGCCAGCCGCAGCACCATGTCGGCCGGCGGCGGCGCGATCGTGGAGGTCAGGGTCGCCGCCTGGTCGTTCTGCACGGCGCGACGCAGGCCGAGCCCCTCGATGAAGAGGGCCAGCGGCGTGGCGTTGAGCACCTGCCTGATCGCCACCATCACCAGGAGGACGGGGAACTGCCAGAGCGAGACGGCCCCCATCGCGTCGCGCACGGCCCCCCAGTCGATCTGACCGACCAGCCCGACGATGATCCGCGCACAGACCAGCGAGAGCAGGAGCAGGCCGACCGGCCGCACCCACCTGCGGGCCACTGAGGCGGTCACGTCACCCCGTGCTGTCGGCCGTCGGCAACGGCGCCACCACGGGGTGGTCGACGCCGGAGACGAACACCTTGACGGTCACCGGACCGGCCTTCGCGAAGCGGAAGCTGACGGGGACGAAGGTGCGCTTCCCGAGATCGCGTTTGAGCTCCACGAGCTCCAGGTGGAGGCCCGTCGGACTCTGCATCGAGACGGTCGCGCCCCTCGCGATGGCGATGTCGATCCCCTCTGCCGGCGGCTCGGCCCCCGTGCGCTGGACCACCGAGCGCGCGTCGACCGAGGACACGGCGACCAACCGGTCGTCAGGTCCGCTGTTCGCGAGGCTCAGGAACAGCCCACTGTTGCTGCCGGTCTCGTGCTCGCCGACCGGCGTCTCGACACGCACGGTCAGCAGCCGCACCTGGCCGACGCTGGCGTTGACGCTCTCCCGGCGTACGGGCTCGTTGATGCGCTTCTCCCGGACCTGGTCCCGGGTCGGCTTCTGGTCGCTCCCGCACGCGGTGAGGGCGATCGGGGCGACCACCAGCAGGACACCGACCGCGATCGCGCGCCAGGAGGCCCGACGCAGAGCACTCATGGTCACCATCTCCAGTCACGATCCTGCTCAGAAGTCGACGGGCTCGCGGATCAGGGGGCAGGTCATGCAGTGCCCGCCCCCGCGACCGCGACCGAGCTCGGCACCGACGATGGTGATCACCTCGATGCCGGCCTTGCGCAGCAGCGAGTTGGTGTGGGTGTTGCGGTCGTAGGCCACGACCACCCCCGGTTCGAGGGCCACCAGGTTGTTGCCGCTGTCCCACTGCTGGCGCTCGTTGGCGTAGATGTCTCCCCCGGTCTCGATCACCCGCAGCTCCGAGAGCCCGAGCGACTCCGCGACGACGTCGACGAAGGAGTCCTTCTCCTCGGTGACCTCCACACCAGGCTCCTTGTCACTCGGCCGGAGCGAGAACGGGCGGATCCCGTCGACGATGTCGCGGTAGGCGGTGGCGACATCCCGGTCGGCGAAGGTGAACACCGTGTCGAGGTGCATCGCCGCCCGCAGCTTGGGCATCCCGGCTGCGATCACCCGGTCGGCCGCCCCCTGCTCGAACAGCGCCGCGGCGACCTGGCTGATCGCCTGGCGCGAGGTCCGCTCGCTCATCCCGACGAGCACGACGCCGTTCCCGACAGGCATCACGTCGCCACCCTCGAAGGTGGCCAGGCCCCAGTCCTGCTCCGGGTCGCCCCACCACACCGTCGAGCCGACGAACTCCGGGTGGAAGCCGTAGATCGCCTTGTAGAGCAGGGTCTCGTCCTGCCGGGCCGGCCAGTAGAGCGGGTTGAAGGTGACGCCGCCGTAGAGCCAGCACGTCGTGTCCCGCGTGTAGAGCGTGTTCGGCAGCGGGGGCATCAGGTAGTCGCGGACGCCGGTGTCGAGCCGGGTGAGGGCGAGGTAGCTGGTGCGGTACTCCTCGGGGAGGTCGTGCGCCGACATCCCGCCGATCATGTAGGTCGCCAGCTCGCGCGGCTCCAGCGACTCGAGGTAGGCGCGGGTCTCCTTCACCAGGCCGAGACCCACCTCGTTGGGGATGATCTTCCGGTCGAGCAGCCAGGCCTTGCCCTCGGGGATCGCCAGCGTCTCCGCGAGCAGGTTGTGCAGCTCGAGCACCTCCACCCCGCGCTCGCGCATCTTCGTCATGAAGTCGAAGTGGTCACGCTGGGCGTTCTGCACCCACATCACGTCGTCGAAGAGCAGGTCGTCGCAGTTGGTCGGGGTCAGGCGGCTGTGCGCCAGGCCCGGGGCGCAGACCACGACCTTGTGCAGCTTGCCGACCTCGGAGTGGACGCCGTAACCAGCAGCAGGGGTGTCGCTCATGAGTACTTCTCCTTCAGAGGGTGATCCAGCCGGCGAGGAGCGCGATCAGACCGATCACGGCCCCGAGCACCGAGACGAACAGGATGAGCAGCTCCCGCGGCGAGAACAGCTGTCGTTGCTGCTCACGCCGGGCCATCACGAACAGGATGGACGCGGGCGCGTAGATGATGAACGAGACGAGGATGAACTTCGGGCCGGCGGCGACCAGCAGGAACAGCGTGTAGAGCGTGGCGACGACCGCGAGCGCGATCTCTCGGCTGCGACCGGCCGGCTGTTCCTCGTAGGTCTCCCCACTGGTCGACAGCTTCAGGGCGTAGCCGGCGGCCAGCACGAACGGGATCAGGCTGAGCGAGCTGGTGAGGTCCAGCGCGAAGTTGAAGGCGTCGTCGGACAGGCTTGCCACCAGCAGCACGACCTGGATCAAGATGGTGGTCATCAGCAGCGCCGAGGTCGGGACGTCGGTCTCCTCGTTGACCGTGCCCAGGAAACGCGGCATGTCCTCGTCCTTGGCCGCGACCAGCAGCACCTCGGCCGCCATCAGCGTCCAGGCCAGGTAGGCACCCAGCACCGAGACGATCAGGCCGATGCTGATGAACACCTTGCCCCACTGCCCGTACGCCGCTTCGAGCACTCCGCCCACCGATGGCTGACGCAGCTCGGCGATCTCGTTGTAGGGCAGGATCCCGTAGGAGACGATCGTGACCGAGGCGAAGACGGCGAACACCATCAGGAAGCCGAGCACGGTGGCCCGACCGACGTCCTCCCGACGCTTCGCGTGCCGCGAGTAGACGCTGGCGCCCTCGACCCCGAGGAAGACGAACACCGTGACCAGCATGGTGCCCTTCACCTGGCTGAACAGCGACCCGAGGTCGCTGTCGCCCCGGATGTTGTCGGCGAAGACCTGGGGGTCCAGCGCGAACAGCGCGAGCAGGATGAAGACGACGATCGGCACCATCTTCGCCACCGTGACGATCCGGTTGATCACCGCGGCGTCCTTGACCCCACGCCGGATCAGGAAGTAGAAGACCCAGATCCCGATGGTCGACAAGACGATCGACAAGAACGTCTCGCCGTTGCCCAGCGCCGGCCAGATCGCTCCGACCGTGGTCATGATCAGGATCCAGTAGGTCACGTTGCCCACGCACGAGCTGGCCCAGTAGCCGAAGGCGGAGAAGAACCCGAGGTATTCACCGAATCCTGCCTTGGCGTAGGCGTAGACGCCTGCGTCGAGCTCGGGCTTGCGCACGGCCAGCATCTGGAACACGAAGGCGAGCATCAGCATGCCGGTGCCGGCGATCAGCCAGGCGATCACGGCACCGAGGACCCCGGTCTCCTGGGCGAACCGACGGGGCAGCGAGAAGACACCCGCGCCGACCATCCCGCCGACGACCATCGCGGTCATCGTCACCAGGGTCAGCTTCTGTGCGGAGTGTGCGTGCGGCTCCGCGGTGATCTCGCTCATGCGGACTCCTCGGCGAGGGCTGGGTCGATCTTCTCGATCTTGAATCCCGTGACGCCGTAGAGCACGCTCAGCGCCGGGCTGGCGTAGCAGAACACCGCGTAGGGCAGGTAGAGCAGGGTCGAGACACCGAGGGTCGCGCCCATGAACGCACCGCAGGAGTTCCACGGGACCAGGGGCGACGTCACCGTCCCGCTGTCCGCGGCCAGTCGCGACAGGTTGGAGGCCGCCAGGCCGCGCCGGGTGAACTCGGCGCGGAAGATCCGGCTCGGCAGGACCAGGGCGATGTATTGGTCTCCGGCGACGACGTTGAGGCCGAAGCCACAGGCGAACACGGTGAGGTACAACCGGCCCGTCGTCGTGGCGGCGTCGATCATCGGGGAGACCAGCCGGTCGATCAGCCCGAACTCCTCGAGCAGCGCCCCGAACGTGACGGCTCCGATGATCAGCCAGATGGTCAGCAGCATGCTGTCCATGCCCCCGCGGGAGAGGAGGCGGTCGACGTCGACGACGCCGGAGTCGATCGAGAAGCCGTTGGCCATCGCCAGCCACACGCCCTTGATCGACTCGACCACGACGTTCCCGCTCCCGGCGACGAACTCCCGCATCACGTCCGGCTGCAGGAACGCGCCGACGAGTCCCGCGAAGAGGGTGGCAGCGATGAGTGCCAGCGAGGCCGGCACCTTGCGGGACGACAAGAAGGCCAGCAGCACCAGCGGCAGCAGGGCCCACGGCGTGATGTTGAAGATCGCATCGAGCTCGGCGAGGTCGGACTTCGTCTCCAGTGCGGACGACGTGTCGGGTCCGGTCACGCCGAGCACGACGAACACCGCCGAGGCGATCAGGAAGGCGGGGACGGAGGTCCACACCTGGCGCTTGATGTGCTCGTAGACGTCGAGCTTCACCATCTGGGCGGTCAGGATCGTCGTCTCGGACAGGGGCGAGGTCTTGTCGCCGAGATAGGCGCCGGAGATCACCGCACCCGCCGTGATCGTCGGAGAGACCCCGATCATGGTGGCGATCCCGACCAGCCCGACGCCCAGGGTGGCAGCCGTGGTCCACGAGCTGCCGATGCTGAGGGCGACGATCGCGCAGATCAGGGCCGAGGCGGCGTAGTACCAGCCGGGCGAGAGGATCTGGATGCCGTAGTAGACGAGCGTGGGGATGGTGCCCGACAGGTTCCAGACGCCGATCAGGGCACCGACCGCCAGGAGGATGAACACGGCGCTGGTGACGGACGCGAGCGCGCCCTGCCCCGCTTCCTGCACGGCGGTGAACCGATGGCCGTTCTTCATCGCGATCAGGGCGGCGACGCCGCAGCACAGCACCATCGCGACCTGGATCGGTCCGTCGAGCGCGTCGAGCCCGAACAGCGCCAACGACGTGGCGATGAGCCCGGCCAGCGCACCCAGCGGGACCAGGGCATCCAGCATCGAGGGAGCGCGCACGTCCGGTGCTGCCGCTTCGCCCACGTCCGCCACCTGACCGCCGCGCCCAGCTGGACTGGCACTCCCCGGACCCATTCCTGATCCGGTCCAACGCTAGGAGCGAAGTGGCGGTGGTGCCCTCACCCGGTTCGGGGGAGCCACGGCCGCCCTTCCCGCGACCTGCCGTGGCGCGAGCGGGGCCCGGAGGGAGGCACGCCAGCGGCAAAGCCCCGCGGAAGGTGCCCGGCACAGGCTGAGGATCACGCCACCAGCCACAGGAGAGAGGGCCATGTGTCACCCGATGCTCACCAACACCGTCATGAAGACTCGGATGGACGACCCGGATCGCCGTCCTGACTGCGCTCGTCAGCGACCTGGCGGGCAGCTCATGAGTCGACGTGGGCGACCTTCAGCTGATGGATCGCGAGCTCGCAGCGGGCCGTGTCGCTCGGCTGGCCGGCATCGCGGAAACCCAGAGCCGCGGAGGTCAGCAGGCGCAGGGCCTCGTCCTCCTCGCCCGCGGCGCGGGCGATCATGCCGCGCGCCTCTCGTGCCGCGGCAGCCCACGCGGTGCCGGGCCAGCGGTCGGCCGAGAGCTCGGCGAGCTGGGCGTAGTGACGGGCACCGTCGAGGTCTCCGACCTCGGCACACGCCATCGCGGCCGGGACGGCGAGCATGACGACGCAGAAGCTGCACTTGTCGGTCTCCCCCAGGGTTGCCTCGGCCTGGTCGACCAGCGCACGGGCAGCATCGGGGTCGGGCGCCGCGAGGATCATGGTGCCGTAGATCCGCTGCAGCAGGTGCATGGCGATCACCGACCAGCGCGCCAGCGGAAGGGCACGCTCGAGCAAGCGTCGTGCCTCCTGCCTGTCCCCCTGCGCCAGCCTGACCTCGGCGAGGCGCTGCAGGCTGTGCGCCTCCCCAGCGGGCGCATCGACGTCGCGATGCAGGTCGACGGCCTCCATCAGCTCACGCTCGGCTCGCCCGAGGTCACCCATCAACAAGGCGGCCTCGCCGATCAGGGCTCGGGCGAAGGCGACCCCGCGCAACGCTCCAGCTCGGTCCGCGTGCCTGAGCAGCTCCTCGGTCTCCTCGATCACCTCCGGGTAGGGCACCGGTCCGTAGAGCAGGTATTCGGCCACGCACAGGTGTGCGTCGAACAGGGCGGTGGCCAGGCGCTGCTTGCCCCGCGTGCGGCGCAGCTCCATCCGGAACCGCTCGAACCACTCACCGCGGTTGTGGGCGACCAACCCCTGGAGGGCGATCAGGTCCATGAACTGCCACGGGTCGTCGGGGGAGTTCAGGAACGACCGTCCCTGGTTGGCGATCTCCCATGCGGTGTCGATGTCACCGCTGAAGTAGGCGAGGTTGCCGCGGGCCAGGAGGATGGGCCCGTCGGCGGCGTCACCCTCCACCCCGAGCCCCGCCAACGACTCCTGGGCCGTCTCGAGCTCACCGGCGAACGCGGCAGCCCGGGCCAGCCGGGCCCGCACCAGCCGGTGCTCCACACCGGTCGTCAGGGCCGCGGCCTGTTGGTAGGCCTCGACGGCGTCCGGGTCTCCGAGAGCGTTCAGCAGGTCCCCCCGCCTGGCCAGCAACCGCGGGAGCTCATCGGAGGCGGCATGGTCGCGGACCGCCTCGATCATCGCCAGGCCATCACGGTAGGCACCGAGGGCACCGGCGGTCTCCACGGCGCGCAGGGCGTAGGGCACCGCTCGTGAGGTGAGCCCGGCCGAGACGAACAGGTGCGCCATCCGGGCGGGCGGACCCCCCAGCTCGGCGATCCTCTCGGCCACCTCACGTCGGGCGACGGCACGCCTGTTCGGCGGGATCGACTCGATCAGTCGCTCGCGCACCAACGCGTGACGGAAGCGATAACCAGCCTCGGCGACCTCAACCACGCCCCTCGAGATCGCGGGCTCGAGCTGCTGGTAGGTGGCATCCTCGCTCACTCCCGAGAGTGCCAGGAGCTCATCGGTGGTGAAGGCCGAGCCCAGCAGCGCCAGCCGCTGGAGGGTCTCAGAGGCTCCGAGCGGGAGCGCCGGCACCATCACCGCACCCTCCTTGCCCGCGTTGGTGGCGAGCTCGAGCGCAGAGAACGGGAGTCCCCCGCTGAGCTCGTAGATCTCCTCCACCTGTCCGGACGACAGGTCGGGGAACCGGTCGGCGAGCAGCCGGCGTGTGGTCGCCTGGTCGAGTGGAGCCAGCTCGATGCGGGAGCCGGCGCCGCGGCGTACGAGACTGTCGGCCACCTCCTGCGCGGTCTCGGAGACCTGGGGCCGGTGCGCGACCGCGATCACCACGGGCTCGGTGACCGCGCACCGGGACAGGTAGTGCAGCAGGCGCAACGAGGCCTCGTCGGCGTCCTGCAGGTCGTCGACGAGGAGCAACAGCCCGTGACCGGTCGCGGCGAGGCGCATCAGCTCGGCCACCGCGACGAACAGCCGCTGGTGGCTGGACTCTCCAGTCCAGTTCACGTCCCTCCCGGAGAGTGCCCTCTCGATCTCGACACGGAAGCGGTCGTCGAGTCCGTCGAGGAGCGCGGGGTGCTTGCGGCACAGCTCGCCGAACGCCTCCAGGACAGGGGCGTAGGGCCACGGCCCCTCGACCGCTGAGGCCGTGCCCCGACCGGTGCGCCAGTCGCGCCGCCGCGCCAGGGCCTCGCTCAGCCCGAGCACGGCCGACTTGCCGACGCCGGGGGGACCTGCGAACAACAGCGTCGTGCCCCTCCCCTCGTCTGCACGCACCATCGCCGCCCGGACCTGGTCGCCGACGTCCCGCCGGCCGACCAGGCGAACGCCCTGGGCCGGCTCCTGGCCGGTCTTCTGGGCGCGGCCCGACATGGCGTGCAGGCGTGCCCTCAGCCTCTCGGCATCAGGGCTGGGGGTGGTGCCGAGCTCGCGTTGCAGGGCATGGTCGAGCCGCTCGAACTGGCGCAGCGCGGCGCGGGTGTCGCCGCGCTCCATGTGCCCAGCGACCAGCGCGAGGTGGGCCACCTCGTCGGTCGGGTCCTCGGCGAGGACGTCGTCCCAGCGCCCGGCTCTGCGCAGCAGGTCGACCCGCATCCCGCGCAGGGAGTCGCGGGCCTCCTCGGCCCAGGGTTCGTAGACGTCCTCGGGGAGCAGCTGACCGTCGTGGCCCGAGAGCGCGCTCTGTGCCGCCGCGGCCGTTCCCTGGGCGACCGCCGCCCTGGCGGCGTCCCGGAACTCGTCGACGTCGACGCCCAGGTCGTCGTCGGGAAGCAGGGAGACCATGTCGTTGCGCAGGAGCACCGCCGAGCCGTCACCGCCGAGGGCGCGGCGCGCGTAGTGCGCGGCCTTGTGCAGGCGGGGTCCGGCGGCCTCGACGCTCGCGCCCGGCCAGAGCGCCTCGATCACCTGCTCGCGGTGGAGCCGGTGGCCCGGAGCCAGCGCGAGGACCTTGACCAGGGACGCGGCCTGCCGACGCGTCCACTGCTCGGGCGACACCGGGACGCCGTTCACGACGACGTCGAATCCTCCGAGCAGCCGAACCTGGGTCGTCACGGCAAGCAGTCCTTTCCGCTCCGATCCACGCTAACCACCCGTGCCCACGTTGTCAGTCGGGATCAAAGCGGAGATACCGGGGCCGAGGCGACGATCCGGGAGAGCCTGGAGGTGATCCACCTCGTCGCTCATCGCGGAGCTCACGCGCCGCAGCAGCTCGCGGGCCTGGCCGTAGTCCCAGTCGTAGCGAGCGACCGCCTCGGTCGCCTCGAACAGGCAGGACGAGAGCGCTTCGCGGGTCTGCTGGTACGCCGACAGGGCGAGCGCCTCGTCGGCGCCGCCGAGCACGTCGAGCACCCGGTCGGCGAGGAGCTCCGCGTCGCGCAGCCCGTCGGTCATGCCGTGCGTGGTGATCGGGTCGCGGTAGTAGCCGGCGTCCCCGACCAGGGCCCATCCCGGCCCCCACGACTGGCGCACGTGACCGGGGACTCCGCCCCAGCCCCGCATGGCCGTCCAGGCGGGGGCGTCGTTGACCCGGTCGACGAAGGCCGGTGCCGCCGAGGCGAGGAGGGTGCTGAACGCCTGTTCTCGACCGGACCGGCGCAGCCGGGTCATCCGCTCGGGCGTGGTCCCGACGAACAGGCAGGTGGCCCCGTCGTTGGTCGGCAGCAGCCCGGCAGCCGCCCCGTCGCCGTACGCCCACTCGTAGCCGGCGGTGGGGAGAGCGTCGATGTAGCGGTAGAGGAGGGCGCTCGCACTCCTGCCCTGCCGGAGGACGGGCGCACCGGTCCCCTGCGCCACCACCGACCGGATCCCGTCGGCGCCGACGGTGATGGTGCCCTCGAGCTCGAGCGTGACGCCGCGTGCGTCCTGGGCGACGACCCCGCGCACACGGCCGGACCCGTGCAGCAGGGAGGTCACCGCCGTCGCGTGCAGCACGTCGACGCCAGCCTCCTGCGCGGCCTCGACGAGGATCCTGTCGATGACCGTCCGACGCGGGGCGTAGAGGGCCTCAACTCCGGGGCTGGGCCGGATCGAGACCTGCACCTGCTCGCCGTCGGCGTAGTGGAAGACCGTCCGGGAGATCGGCGGCGTGCCGGCCGCGACGACACGGTCGAGCACGCCCCAGCGCGACAGCTGCAGCACACCGGCACGCATCAGCCCGTGCGTCGACACGGTGTCTGCCCCCAGCGCTCCTCGCTCGACGAGGGCGACGCGCACGCCCTCCCGGGCGAGCAGCAGCGCCGTCGAGGCGCCGGCGATCCGGCCACCCACGACGACCACGTCGAAGGCGCTCACGACTCCTCCACCGACGAGAACGCGGGCGCCCTGCAGTCGAGGAGCGCGTCGACGACCATGCGTGCGTCGTGACGGGCACCGTCGATCAGTCCAGAGTCACGTCGGTGCTGGAACCGCTGGCCCACGGTGAAGACACCCGGCGCCGGCGTGACGCCCCGGTATTGCCGGATGCTGCCGTCCTGCTCGGTGATCGGGAGCTGGAGCCAGGGGTGGTGCGGCCGGAACCCGCTCGCCACGATGACGGTCTCGATGCCCTCGGCGCGCAGGTTGATCCGCGATGGCGCTCCGGCCGTGTCGATCGGCACCGGCCGGTCGTCGGGCCACACCTCCCTGGAGAGTCCCGCACGCTCGACGAACGTGTCGACGCGGTCGAGGAAGCGGTGCATGGTGCGGTCGGAGCC
Source organism: uncultured Actinomycetota bacterium (assembly GCA_963843075.1). Classification (GTDB taxonomy): domain Bacteria; phylum Actinomycetota; class Actinomycetes; order Propionibacteriales; family Nocardioidaceae; genus Marmoricola. The sequence continues at coordinate 942,938 of CAWJJD010000002.1, forward strand.
GGCCACGTTGGCGGGCAGGTCGTCGCCGAGCTCGGCGACGCCTCCCTCGAGCGCGAGCAACCGGCCGGCGACCCGCACACCCCGGGACCGGAGGACCGACAGGTCGAGGTCGGGTGCCGACCGCTCGGGGTCCATCCGGCCCACGAGCTGCAGCGACGGTTCGCGTCGCGCGGCCAGCGGGTCGGGCACCTGGTCGATGGTCTTGGCCAGGCGTCCGGTGCACTCCAGCCACCAGTAGGTGTCGACGCCGCGGTAGCGGCGTGGCATCCGGGTGTGACGGCCGACGGCGAGGACCACGTCGCGCCCCGAGCGGCTCAGCTCGTCGGCGATCTGGACCCCCGACGACGAGGCCCCCACGACCAGGACACCGCCGCCGGAGAGCTGGGCCGGGTTGCGATAGTCGGTCGAGGTCACGACCTCGGACCGCCGGAGCCCGGCTGGGAGGTGCGGGGTCCCGTGCGGACCGGTCGCGATCACGATGTTGTCGGCGTACCAGGTCCCCCGATCCGTCGCGACGGCGTAACGAGCGCCGCCGCGACCCGAGAACCGGACCTGCTCCACCGTCGTGCCGGCGACCACCGGTGCGCCGAACGAGTCGGCGTACCGCTGGAGGTGGTCGACGAGCTCACCGGCCGCGAGGTATCCGTCGGGGTCGGGTCCCTCGTAGCTCCAGCCGGGCAGTCGCATCATCCAGCTCGGCGTCAGCAGGTGGAGCGTGTCCCAGCTCTCCCGGCGCCAGCGCTCGCCCACGTCGCCTCGTTCGAGGACGACGTGGTGGGCTCCGGCGTCGGTGAGCAGTCTGCTGACGGCCAGGCCTGCGTGGCCCGCGCCGATGACGACCGTGTCGACGGTGGTGGTGGGGATGGACATGGTGGTGCGCTTCTTGTGGTGATGGAGTGGGTCGGCTCAGCGGACGTTGACGTCGATCACGACGGGCGTCGGGTTGGTGAGCGCGTCGTAGACAGCCGAACGCTTGGTGGACTGGGCGACCAGGCCCCGCACGGTCTCCTCGTCGGCATCGGCGTCGATGTCGAAGGTGACCTTGATCTGCTCGTAGCCGTTGCGGGCGGAGCCGTCCGGGGACAGTCCCAGGATGCCGAGCAGGTTGATGTCGCCCTCGACCGTCGAGGTGACGCTGTTCAGCTTCACGCCGCGGGCGGACGCGATGTTGGCGATGCCCGAGGTGAGGCAGGCGGCGATGCCGTGGAGCAGGTACTCGATCGGCGTCGGGCCGTTGTCCTGTCCCACGAGCACGGCCGGGTGGTCGGAGACGACCTCGGTCTCGTGCGCGTGCTCCATCTCCTGCATGGCCCCGAAGAAGCCGGAGAACTTCGATCGGCTGTGGGTGCCGCTCTGCCACGTGTTGGTGGCGCGGAACTGGAACTCGGCGATCTGGTTCTGCCCCTTGACGGCGTCGAGCGTCGCGAACAGGGTCGCGACGTCGACGCCGTTGATGCTGGGGTTCTCGGTGGTGACGCTCATGGGTTCCTCCTGTGATCGGTCCGGCTGCGTTGGTGGCCGGCACCGGTTGATGTGTCTGGAGGACGCTAGGAACCCGTCCTTCCCGCGGCCTTCCCTGCGGATTCCGCAGCCGGGACGGGCGCTACCCGACTGAGCCAGTCGACGTCCGACCCAGCCACGTCCGCCCCAGCCACGACAGGGTCACGCCAGACGACCGCGGTCCCGTCGAGCACCACGACGCCGTCCTGGTTGGTGATGGCGCAGTCGAGGGTGGTGATCGGCTTGTCCTCGCGGACGCTGGTGACCCGCACCTCGGCGGTGATCTCATCGCCCGGGCCCACCGGCGCCCGGAACCTCCAGGACACCTCGAGGAAGACGCTCCCCGGTCCGGGAAGCTCCTCGGCGACCACGGCGTTCAGCAGGCCCGAGGTGACCCCGCCCTGCACGACGACGCGACCGAACCGCGACCTGGCGGCGAGGTCGTCGTCGTAGTGGATCGGGTTGCGGTCACCGCTGATCTCGGTGAAGAGCTCGATGTCACGACGGGAGATGGTCCGGGTCCGGCGCGCAACCGCGCCCACGCGTGTCTTCATGCGGGGAGTGTGCCGAGACCGGCTTCCCGCGCCCTTCCCGCTGCAGGCGTCGGGAAGGCCCCGGGAAGGGAGCCGTGTCACGATCCCGGGATGAGCCTCGACCCGGCCGCTGACATCGGCACCCTGCTCGGCATCTGGGCGCACCCGGACGACGAGGCCTACCTGTCCTCGGCCCTGATGGCCTCGGTGCGTCGGCACGGCGGGCGAGTGGTGGTCGCGACCGCCACCCGGGGTGAGCACGGCACCCCGGACGCCGAGACGTGGCCACCGGAGAGACTCGCCCGGGTCCGCGAGCAGGAGCTGATGGAGAGCCTCGCCCACATCGACGTGCGTGAGCACGAGTGGCTCGGACACCGCGACGGGACGCTGCCCACGGTGCCGTTCGAGACCGGCGTGGGCCAGGTGGCCGCCTTGCTGGAACGCGTGCGTCCCGACACCGTGGTCACCTTCGGCCCGGACGGCATGACCGGTCACCCCGACCACCAGGCGGTCTCGGGGTGGGTGACCGAGGCCTGGCGCCGGGCGGGCTCCGCAGGCGCGCTCTGGTATGCCACCACGACCCCGGAGTTCCAGGAGCGGTGGGACGAGCTGCACCAGCGGCTCGACATCTGGTTCGACGGGACCGCACCCCCGGTCACCGCTGCCAGCGACCTCGCCCTCGAGCTGGTCTGCGACCCGGACCTGCTCGACCTCAAGCACCGGGTGCTGCGCGCCCATGCCTCCCAGACGGCGGTCCTGGAGGAGCTGCTCGGCACCGAGGTCTTTCGCGACTGGTGGTCGACGGAGTCCTTCGTGGCCGCGCCAGGACCCGCTAGACAGGGAACTGCTTCGGAGTGATCTCGGTGGCCGGCAGCCACCGCTCGATGGTCACCCAACCGACCGCGTCGACCCACACGAGCGTGAGCACGCGACCCTCCCAGCCGGGATCACGGCGGCGCCACTCGACCAGCAGGCTCGGCTCGCCCGCGACGAAGCAGTGCCTCGCCGGGCTGGGCGGCGTCGGTGGCTGCCGGCCGGGCTGAGCGGTGGCGGCGACGCGCTCGGCCAGGGTGCCGTGCTCCCCTGACCCGTAGCCGCCGCGCATGGCTCATCATCCCACACCCCTCGAACTGGTGATCGATAACGTAGGCGCGCTTCCCCGTCGGGAGCCCGGACGGGTGGTCCGGGGTCACCCGTCGTGGGTGACCCCCACGGAGCTGCAGCAGCCGAGACTGTCAGGCGTGCTGGCCACGAGGAGCGAGTCATGAGCATGACCCAACGCACTGAGTCCCTGTCCGTGCTGTTCCCCCGCGCCCTGCTCGTCCTCTTGGGCACGGCGGCGGCCACCATCACCGTGGCCGGCATGCGGTCACTCTCCGGCCTGATCGGGCCCGCCTTCCTGGCCCTGGTGCTGACGATCGCCGTGCATCCCCTCCGCGGGATGATGACGCGACGTGGCCTCCCCGGCTGGTTGGCGACGACGATCCTCACCATCACCGTCTATGCGTTCCTGATCGGCTTCGCCGTGTCACTGGTGGTGGCCACGGCCCGGTTCGCGACCCTGCTGCCGTCGTACAAGGCAGAGCTGAGCTCGACGATCACCGACGTGACGGCGTGGCTGAAGCACCTCGGCGTCGACGAGGCACAGATCAAGACGATCGCGAACTCCTTCGACGTCGGCAAGCTCGCGAGTCTGGTCGGCGACCTCCTGGGCAGCCTGCTGGGGGTCGCCTCGAACCTCTTCTTCATCGTGACGTTGGTGCTGTTCCTCGCCGTCGACGCTGCGTGGTTCCCGGGGCGTCTGGGTGAGACCACGCCCGAGCGCCGGCCGCTGGTCACCGCCCTGGGCTCGTTCGCCGCGGGCACCCGCAGCTATCTGGTGGTCTCCACGGTCTTCGGCCTCATCGTGGCGGTCATCGACACGGGTGCCCTGTGGCTGATGGGCATCCCGGCACCGCTCCTGTGGGGGCTGCTGGCGTTCCTGACCAACTACATCCCGAACATCGGCTTCATCATCGGCCTGGTGCCCGTGGCGGTCCTGGGACTGCTCGAGGGCGGGGTCGGCCTGATGATCGGGGTGATCGCGGTCTACTGCGTGGTCAACGTGGTGATCCAGTCGGTGATCCAGCCGAAGGTCGTCGGGGACGCGGTGGGACTGTCGGCCACGCTCACCTTCCTGTCGCTGGTGTTCTGGGCCTGGGTGCTGGGCGCCCTGGGCGCCCTGCTCGCGATCCCGCTGAGCCTGCTGGTCAAGGCGCTGCTGGTCGACATCGACCCGGCCAGCCACTGGCTGGATCCACTGCTCGGCGACACCACGACCCGGAGCGGAGAGGCACCGGACCAGGCCGGCGCGTGAGCGGCCGCGGCGTGCCTCTGGCCGCTGAGGACGTGGGCCGCGGCGCCGCGATCGTGCTGCTGACCCTGTCCGTGGGCCAGTTCCTGATGACGCTGGACAGCTCGGTGATGAACGTGTCCATCGCCCAGGTCGCCGAGGACGTCGGTACGACGGTCACGGGCGTCCAGACGGCGATCACCTTCTACACCCTGGTGATGGCGACCCTGATGATCACCGGCGGCAAGATCGGCAGCCTGATCGGGCGCCGCAAGGCCTTCGCCATCGGGTGTGTGATCTATGGCGCCGGGTCCTTCACCACCGCCCTGGCGCCCAACCTGACCGTGCTGATGATCGGCTGGTCGTTCCTCGAGGGCGTGGGTGCCGCCCTGATCATGCCGGCGATCGTCGCGCTCGTGGCCTCGAACTTCGCGGTCCAGGAACGACCGCGGGCCTACGGGCTGGTGGCCTCGGCCGGTGCGATCGCCGTCGCCGCCGGGCCGCTGATCGGTGGCGCTGTGACGACGTACCTGACCTGGCGGCTGGTGTTCGCAGGAGAGGTCGTCCTGGTCGCCGGCATCCTCGTGCTGACCCGACGGATCAAGGACGTGCCGGCCGAGGGTCGCTTCACGCTCGACCTCGTCGGGATCCTGCTCTCCGCCACCGGCCTGGGCGCGGCGGTCTACGGAGTGCTCCGGTCGGGCGAGTGGGGCTGGGTGCTGGCCAAGCCGGGGACGGCACCGTTGCTCGGCCTCTCCCCCACCGTGTGGCTGGTCCTGGCCGGTGTCGTCGTGATCAGGGTCTTCTTCGTCTGGGAGCGCCGGATGAAGTCGGCGGGTCGGGAACCCCTCGTCGACGTCGACCTGCTGGCGAACCCGCAGCTGGTGGGCGGGCTGACGATGTTCTTCTTCCAGTTCCTGATCCAGGCCGGGCTGTTCTTCACGGTGCCGCTCTATCTCTCGGTGGCGCTGGGTCTGAGCGCCCTCGACACCGGACTCAGGCTGCTGCCGTTGTCGATCACGCTGCTGCTCGCCGCCGTGATGATCCCCAGGCGTTGGCCGGACGCGTCCCCGCGCCGGGTGGTGTCCTGGGGTCTGGCAGCCCTGCTCGCGGGCATCGTGGCCATGGTGATGGCCCTCGAGGCGGGCGCCGGGGCCGAGATCGTCACCGTCCCGATGCTGCTGGCCGGGCTCGGCGTCGGAGCGCTCGCCTCCCAGCTCGGAGCAGTGACGGTCTCCTCGGTGCCGGATGAGGTGACCGGTGAGGTCGGTGGCCTGCAGAACACGATGACGAACCTCGGCGCCTCACTCGGTACGGCGCTCGCCGGCTCGATCCTGATCGCCGGACTGACGGCGAGCTTCATCCAGGGGATCCAGGACAACCCCGCCATCCCCCGCGACCTGTCGTCCCAGGCGGAGGTCGAGCTCGCGAGCGGCGTGCCGTTCGTCTCGGACGCCGACCTCGAGTCCGCCCTGCGCGAACGCGGGGTCGGGGCCGCTCAGGCCGAGGCGATCCTGGACACCAACGCCGAGGCACGCATCGACGGCCTCCGGGTCAGCCTGGCGGTCCTGTCGCTGCTCGCCGTGCTCGCGCTCTTCATGACCAAGCTGCTGCCGACGATCCCGGTCGGCGGCAAGGCCGGCGGGCAGGAGGCCACGCCGGCGAAGTCCTAGGCGTCAGGGCGTGAGCGCGACCTCGAAGCGCTGCTCGTTGGCACCTTCGACGAAGCGCCGGTAGTCGCGTTCGTTCTGGTCGGCGTACGCCGCGGCGAACTCGACCATGGCCAGGTCGAAGGCGTCCTTGCGCCCGAGGTAGGCAGCGATCGCCACCCGGTTGCCGGAGCGTGCATGGGCGCGCGCCAGGATCCAGCCGCAGATCTGGCCGTAGATCGACAGGGTCGCGGGTGTCCGTCTCTCCATGTCGGCGGACAGCTTCCAGTCCCACAGCTGACGGATGTAGAAGTCGCGTGACACCCCGTCGAGCGCGTTGATCCTCGTCCAGCCCAGGAAGATGTCAGAGGTCGCCTGCAACAGCTGCTGGCCTGCCACGACCCGCTGGCCCTGCTTGTCGAAGGTGCTCCTGCCCGCGAAGGGTTCCAGCACGGACCGCCGCGCTTCCTTCAGCTGCAGCACCAGCGGCTGGTCATCGACGATGCCGAGCATCAGCACCACCCACGCGCGGGTGCCGACGCTCCCGACGCCGACCACCTTGCGCGCCGCGTCCACGAAGCGGAACTGCTCGATCAGGTGCCGGCGAGCTCCGGACAGGCTGGCCCGGTAGCCCCTCAGGGCATCCTCGACGACCTGCTCGAAGGCCTCCGCATCGGCCGGCCGCAGGAGGTCTGCGACGGGCACGATCAGCGGTGGGTCCCCCGCGATGCGGATCTTCCCGTCGACGAGCCGGGTCAGCTTGGCCGTGGCCCGCACGCTGTCCTTGGTCATGGCCTTCTCGACCTGCCGCTCGAACTGGCGCACTGCCTTCTTGCCCGCCTCTGCGCCCCACCGGTCCCGGATGTCTCGCACGGTCATCCGGGAGTACCAGACCTCCAGGTGCCCGAGCGAGGCCATCTCGTGCATCGCGTTGCGGTACTCCGCGGCGGCCGCCCGGACGATCTCGGCACGCTCCCGGTCCCCGAAGCCCTGGTCGCGGCCGGCGATCTCGAGGCTCGCCAACAACCGCTTCACGTCCCACTCCCACGGACCGGGGAGGGTCTCGTCGAAGTCGTTGAGGTCGAAGACGAGCTGGCGGTCGGGAGAGGCGTAGCCACCGAAGTTGGACAGGTGCGCGTCGCCGCACAGCTGCACCCGGATCCCCGACGACGGGGTGGTGGCGAGGTCGGCTGCCATCACTGCGGCCGATCCGCGGTAGAACGCGAACGGCGATGCGAGCATCCGCGCGTTGCGGACCGGCACGAGCTCCGGCAGACGCGTGCTCGCCTGCTCGTTCAGGATGGTCACCGGGTCGGCGCGACCGCCCGGCGGCTCCCACGCTCCGTGGCTCAGTCGGGGTACGGCGGCCCGGGCGTCCTTGCCGCGGCGCACCTCCTCGCGACGATTCCCCTGGCCCTCCTCGATGTGTGGCCAGGCACCGACCGTCCCCGCAATGCGCACGTCCCGGTCTTCCTCTCGCTGGTCTGTCCGATGTGGTCACTGTTCGCGCTCGACGGTCGGTGTGCCTCATCCCATCCGGGTGAGGTGCTGGTGTCGGCTCACGGCTGCGCGACCCGTCGTACGGAACGGTCGCCGAAGGGCTGCACCGTCAGGTCGCAGACCGTGATGGCCACCGAGATCACGAACGCTCCGAGCACCGCGCTCACCAGCCCGCCCACCTCCAGGTTGGTGCTGACCCCTGCCGTGGCGGCGAGCAGGACGCCGTTCACGACGAGTGCGACGGCTCCGAGGCGTGACCAGGTCACGTTGAGAGCGACGAGGCGCAGCAACGGACCCAGGAGCGCGTTGACGAACCCGAGCAGCAGCGAGACCCAGAGATAGGTGACCGGCCCGCCCTTCACCTCGATCCCGGGGACGATCGCGGCGGCCAGCCAGACCGTCCCCGCCATCAACGACCACGTCACGAGCACCCGTAGGAGAAGCACGACGTCCGCGCCCGTCAGGCTCGCCGACTCGTCCGCCGCGTCGGGATCGGGCGCCGGCAGGGCGGGGTCGGTCAGGTGACGACGCAGCTTGATCCGCAGTGCCCAGCGCGCCCGGGACTGGTCGAACTCCGCGCCGATGGCGGCGCTCGCCACGACGATCCCGGCCGACCCGAGCAGTGCGCCGATGATGGCAATGGTCACCCCGAAGAGCCCGAACTCGCTGGTGTAGCGCTCGATCAGGCCCGGCATGTAGAGCGTGGTGACCGTCCCGTAGACCGACATCGCGACCGAGGTGATCACCCCAGCCGCCAGCAGTCGGCGCCAGTGCACCTCACGGTTGAGCAGGAGATAGGGGATGGACGTCCACGGCACCACCCCGGTGACGATCGAGAGCGGCAGCACCACCAGCCAGTCGGCCGGCAGGTGCCGGACGAGGGTCATGATCGTGTAGAGGACCCCCACCTCCGCCACCAGCACGAACAACCCCAGCGTCGCGAACAGGTTCCCGCGCACACCGGTCTTCTCCTGGCCCCACGCGGCGCGATACATCTTCTGGAGGCGCCGGGTGAAGGAGACGCCGGAGTACACCAGCAGGATGGCGCTGCCGACGGTGGCCGTCGCCTGCACGGCGCCGTCGGGGATCAGGAACAGCTGCTCGACGGCATCCGCCGAGTCGCCCGAGAGACCGAACTTCGTGATGATCGTGTGTGCGATCAGGTCCGGGCGCCCCGGAGCGAGCGAGGCCACGACGATCAGCAGCGGGATCAGCGCGGTGAAGGCCTGTGAGGACAGCACCAGGCACCGGTCGATGCCTTCCATGCGGAGGAACCGGTGGACACACCGCCCGAGGAAGGACCCCCAGAGTCGCTGCGCGAGCGCGGCGAGGTCGTCCATCGGGAGATCCACCGCTGCACCTTCGCCTGCACCTTCGCCGGACGGCTCACCCCGGACGGGTGATCCCGCCACCCTGTCGGTGACCCGCACTAACCTGCCGACATGGCTATCGCATCGTTTCCCACCTTCGTCCTCGACTGCCCCGACGCGCGCGTCCTCGCCACGTTCTACGGCACGATGCTGGACTGGGAGGTCAAGGCCGAGGACGACTGGTATGAGATCCGCGCCGACTACGGCGCGTGCATCTGCTTCCAGACCGTGCAGGACTACACCCCGCCCGTCTGGCCGGGCCAGGAGCATCCGCAGCAGATGCACATGGACGTGGTCGTCGATGACCTCGACACCGCGGAGAAGGCAGTGCTCGAGCTCGGCGCGACCAAGCACGAGCACCAGCCCGGGACGACGTTCCGGGTGTTCCTGGACCCGGCCGGGCACCCGTTCTGCCTCTGCAACGGCTGAGGCAGCCAGCCGGTGGCGTCAGTCGGAGACGACCACGACGGACGCCGCCGTCCCGGTGACCGGGACGTCGGTGCCGACCCCGGGCACGTGCAGGGGCAGGTCCATCGGCGCGACCACGCGGACCACGACCGTGTCGGCCGTCGTCTCGACGGAGTAGTCGAGACCGGGGAACCGCCGCCGGATCCCGCTGCTCTCGAAATAGTCGGCGACGTAACGGCGGGCGGCCACCGGGTCGATGTCCGCACGCTTGCCGAGGCCGTGGGTATAGACCTCCTCGCCCTGGATGCCGTCGGTGGCCGACAGCGCGGCCGCGTCCGCAGCTGAGTTGAGCCCCTGCCGCCGCAGGTAGGCAGCCGAGGCGTCCACCACGACGGCGACGAGCATCGCGACCACCACGGCGAAGCCGATGATCAGCGGGGTGACGGACCCCTGCTCGTCGCGGAGCCTCACGGACGCGCCTCCCGGAACGTGCCGTAGGGCGCCTCGTGCTCGGAGTCGACCCGGATGCTCGGGGTGTTCGAGCCGAGTGCCGCCGGCATCAGCGGCAGGTCCACCACCGAGTGCACCTCGGCACGCACGACCGAGCCGGGCTGGAGGCAATTGCGAGGATCGGGTCGGCAGGTGATCCGGACGTCCGGCGACGAGTCGAGCTTCTGGTCCTCGTAGGCGAGCCGCACCGCCTCCCGGGCACGCTGGTAGCCGGCCGCCTGGTCGGGGGCGGTCACGAAGGCGCGACCGGCAGACCGGGCCGCGGCCGAGGCGGCGTACGCCGCGCGCTGGGTGTCGAAGGCGGCGAGCACGATGTAGAGCAACGGGACGATCAGCAGGATGGCCAGCCACACGAACTCGACGAGAGCAGTGCCGGACTCGTCGCGGGGTCGCGAGCGGCGCGACCGACGAGGACTCACGGCGCCGTCTCCTGGATGCCGTGACCGGTGACGGACAGATCGACGGCGGGACCCCACAGGCCCAGTGGTGGCACCGATGCCCGCACGGTCACGGCAACGGTCGGCACGCCGTCGACGGTCTCGCGCCGGGCGCTCACGTCGTCGGCGAACCGCGAGGCGATGGCGTCGTCGATCTGCGTGCGGGTGCGGGCGGCGCCGTCGGCCGGGCTGCGGTCGATGTTGGCCCCGTAGCGGGCACCCTCGGTCGCCGCGGCCGCCAGGGTGTTGCGCACGTGCAGCACCAGCCCGACCTGCACCAGGCCGAGCACGAGCGGCACGAGCACCATGCTGACGAGCACGAAGTCGACGACCGCCGACCCGCGCTCGTCACGGCGCCTAACCGGCGACGGAGGACAACGCTTCACGCAGCATCGTGCCGAGCTGTGAGCCGGCGATGGCCCAGAGCCCGGCCACCAGTCCAGCTGTCATGACAGTGATCAGCACCCAGCCGGGCACGTCACCGTTCTCGCCGCGATGCCTGCGGCGCACCAGGTTTCTCATCTCGATTCCTCCTTGGCAGATGTCTGTGGTGGGGTCATGGCACCACCAGGCGCAGGCCGACCATCCCCGGCCAGAAGGCGAAGACCACGACCACCGGCAGCACGAGGAACACGACGGGGACCATCATCAGGACCTCGCGGCGCGCTCCGGACTCGATCAGCGCGCGGCGACCTGCCTCGCGCACGTCGCCGGCCTGGGCGTGGAGCACGTCGGCCAGCGGGGTGCCGCGCTCGACGGCGATGGCGATGCCCTCCGCGAACCTGGCCACGACGGCCAGTCCCGAGCGCGCAGCGAGCTCGTCGAACGCGCGCGCGATCGGGGTGCCGGTGCGGACCTGGGCGAGCACGCGGCCGAGCTCGGCGGAGAGCTCGCCATGGGTGCGGCGTACGACCCGATCGAGGGCTGCGACCGGCCCTTCCCCCGCAGCCACCGCCAGGGCGAGAAGCTCCGCTACCGTCGGGAACTCCTCGAGGATGAGGCGTTCGCGCTGGGTCACCTGGGCGGTGAGCCGGTTCTCGCGCAGGAGGACGCCGAGCACGAAGGCGATCGCGCAGAAGATCAGCAGCGGAACCGAACGCTCCGGCGAGGCGGCGGCGACGAGACCTGACGGCACGGCGACGACCGCGAAGGCAACCAGTCCCCAGACGACCTGCTCGATCCGGAACTGCTGCACGTCCATGTCCAACCCGGCGCGCTGGAGTCGTCGGCGCACCGACGCGGCACCACCCAGGATGCGTTCGACGGCTCGACCGGCAGTCGCGAGACCAGGCCCGAACACGCCGGCGAAGGCGTTCGAGGTGGGCACCGGGACGGGGAGGTTGTCGGGTCGGGGAAGGTCGCGGACGTAGGGCAGCACGCGCACGGCGATCGGCGTACGTCGCGCATCGAGGACCGCGGTCACCACGAGCCATGCGCCGAGACCCAGCGCGGCACCGAGCAGTGCGCCGACGAGCGGGGTCACGAGAGGATCCGTCTCTCGGTGGGCAGCCGACCGATGCGGACCATCACGCGGTAGGCGGACGCGCACAGGACCGCCCCGCCGATGAGCACCACGACTCCGGCGCTGGTCGAGTAGCGCTGGATCACCTCTGGCTGGAAGCACATCAGCAACAGGACCAGCCACGGTGCCGCCACAGCCAGTCGAGCCCCGTTGACCGTCCAGGCCTGCCGGGACTGGAGCTCGGAGCGAGTGCGGGCGTCGTCGCGCAGGAAGCCGGACAGGCTGCGGAGGAGGCGACCGAGATCCCCACCGCCGACCTCGCGGGCCACCCGCAGGCTCTCCACCACCCGGTCGCCCACCGGGTCCGCCAACCGGTCCTTGAGCCGGTCGAGCGAGTCCGCGAACCTGCCGCTGACCTGGTAGTCGAGGGCGAAGCCGGCGAACGGTTCCCTGAGTGGCTCGGGCCCGCGTTCGGAGAGCGCGGCAAGAGCCTCGGGCAACGACATGCCCGCGCGGACCGCACTCGCGAGGTTGTCGACGGCCTCCGGCCACACCTCGGCGAACTCGCGCTGACGCCGGCGGGCGCGTCCCTTGAGCACCGCGACGGGCAGGTAGCCACCCATGGCGCCGAACACGAGGGCCACCGGCACGGTCCGGGACGCGACGAGGACGACGGCTGTGGCGGTGAACGCGCACACGCCGCAGACGATCAGGAACCCGGCGACGCTCACCTCTCCCAGACCGGCGGTGGCGAGCAGTGGCCGGAGCCTCGAGGTCGTCGCTGCCCTGTTCGGGGAGGGCTCAGGCGACCGGAAGGACGACCAGACCAGGATCAGCCCGACGCCGAACAGCAATCCGAGAGCTGCCCCCATCAGTCGGCCTCGCGCAGGATCCGGTGGATGTCGATGCCGGCTCGCTCGAACGAGTCGAGCCGGGTGGGCATGCCGCCCGTGGCGGCGAGGTCGCCGCCCTTGCGCAGGAACACCGGCTCGGTCTCGACGATGTCGTTCTCGACCCGGCCGGGGACGGCCACGATCTCGTTGACCCGACGCGTGCCACTGTTGTCGATGCCGAGGTGGACGACGAGGTCGACGGAGCTCGCCACGGTCGGCACCACGAACCGCGCTGAGATGTTCTCGCCGGCCAGCAGCGGCAGGGTGCACAGCTTCACCAGGGCCTCGCGTGCGCTGTTGGCGTGCAGCGTGGCGAGCCCCGGAAGTCCCGCGTTGAGCGCCAGCAACAGGTCGAGACACTCAGCGGACCTGACCTCGCCGACGATGATCCGGGTCGGACGCATCCGGAGGGTCTCGCGGACCAGGTCGCGCAATGTCACCTCGCCGGTGCCCTCGAGCCCGGCCTGCCTGGTCTGCATGGCGACCCAGTCAGGGTGGTTGAACCGAAGCTCGAAGACCTCCTCGGCGGAGACGATCCGATCACCTCCGGGGATGGCGGCAGCCAGGCAGTTGAGCATCGTCGTCTTGCCGGCCTGGGTGCCACCCGCGACGACGATGTTCTGACCGGCGAGCACGGCGGCCTCGAGGAAGCGCGCCGCACCGGTCGGCAACGACCCGAGGCGGACCAGGTCGGCGAGTCGCGCGGCCTTCAGGACGAACTTGCGGATGTTGACCGCCGCGAACTCACGGCTGATGCCCTCGAGCACGACGTGCAGCCGGTGCCCCGCGGGCAGCATCGCGTCGACGAAGGGCTGGCTCAGATCGATCCGGCGGCCGCTGGACTTGAGCATCCGCTCGACCAGCTCCTGGACCTCTGCGCGGTTGAGGATCACGTTGGTCAGCTCGTGGCGACCGTTGCGTGCGATGAAGACCCGGCTCGGGTCGTTCACCCAGATCTCCTCCACCTCGGGGTCATCGAGGAACCGCTGGAGCGGCCCGAAGCCCGAGACCCGCGCGACCAGCTCGCCGATCACGCCGGCAGGATCGGGCACCGGGGTGACGACTCCGGTCAGGCTGCGCTCGTCGTGGGCCCGGACGACCTCTTCGGCGATGCGGCGCACGCGGGTGATGTCGAGCTGCGGATCGACCCCTTCGCGGCGTACGACGGAGCGCACCTGCTGGTCGAGATCACCCACGAGATCGACCGATCCAGTGCCCGAGACATCCACCGACATGGGGCGGTTCTACCCCCCATTTACGGAACGGAAAACCATCGATCTCCGACCTGTGGACAACTCCGCCACAGGAGCCTCACGAGGCCACATCCGCTCCAGACGACCACACCCCACGGGTGGGTCCTTTGGCCCTGTTGCCGACCGGACCGGACGATGATCGTAGAGGCGAGGTCCGAGACCCCGGCCAGTTCAGGAGTGTCCGTGATGAGTGTCCAACCCTCCGCGAATGGGACGGAGGGTGCGAGCCACAGCAGTGGCGGAGGAGCGGTCGGGCGGTTCCTGCGCCGGTGGCTGCGCCGCACCGTCTTCGTCGTCAACGTGCTGCTCCTGGCGGCGCTCGCGGTCCTCGCCGTCAATCCGGTCGGCAACGCCTCGACGATCGATCAGAGCGTGCGCAGCAGCTCCTCGGACACCGCGGCGATGCCCTCGCGGCCCGCAGCCAGGTAGCGCCGCGGGTCGTGCGCCGCCGGGTCCTCGGCCAGGAACGCGCGCACGCGGTCGGTGAAGGCGACGTTGAGCGCCGTGCCGACGTTGATCTTGCGGATCCCCGCAGAGCTCGCGGCCTCCAGCTGCGCCACCGGCACTCCCGAGGACCCGTGCAGCACCAGCGGCACCGGCACGCACGCGGCGATCGCGGACACGAGGTCGGTGTCCAGGTGGGCTGTCTTGGTCGTCATCGCATGGCTGCTCCCGACCGCCACGGCCAGCGCGTCCACTTCCGTCGCGGCGACGAAGGCGGCTGCCTCGGCGGGATCGGTCCGCACCCCGGGGGTGTGCGCTCCGCCCTTGCCGCCGATCGCGCCGAGCTCGGCCTCGACCCAGAGTCCGCGCTGGTGCAGCTGCCGGGTCACCGTGCGGGTGCTCTCGACGTTGTCGGCGTAGTCCATCGCGCTCGCGTCATACATCACCGAGCTCACGCCGAGCCCCGGCACCGCGAGGTCGAGCAGCGCCGGGTCGATCACGTGGTCGAGGTGCAGCGAGGCGGTCGCGTCGTGCGAGTCGATCAGGGCCGCGCATGCTCGAAGCAGTGGCTCGCCGACGCCGTCGTGGTAGCGGATCGCGTTCTCACTCACCTGGAGCACGACGGGCCGCCCGGCACGTGCGGCACCGAGGAGGATCCCCTCGGCGTGCTCCAACGTGATCACGTTGAGGGCCAGGACGCTGCGACCTCCCCTCGCCGCCTCCGCGACCAGGTCCCCCGTCCGCGCGGCGGTCACGAGGAGATCCCCACGCGCTCGACCACGACCCGCGACACGTGCTCACGATGGTGGGAGTCGGCGACCTCTCCGGCGTACGGCGCCAGCACGGCCGCCCCGGCCAGGGCCACCGCATCCCGGAGGATCTCGGGCCACGCCTCACCCGCGCGGATCCCGCGCGCGAAGGCCGCGAGGGCCGCGTCCCCCGCGCCGGTGGGGTTGCCGCGCAGGCTCTGGTCCATCGAGCCGCGCCAGACCTCGCCGCCCACGGCGAGCACCATGCCGCCGGCGCCGAGCGTCACCACCACCGCCGCGCCAGACGCACGCGAGAGCTCGCTCGCAGCCTGGATCGGGTCGGTGACCTCCGTGACGTCCGGCAGCTCGTCGAGGTTGGGCTTGACCAGCGAAGGCGCGCCGGCCACCGCGGCCGCCAGCGCGGGCCCGCTCGTGTCGACCATGATCGGCACGCCACAGCGCGCCGCTGCTCCGGCGAGCTGACCGAAGGCCTCCACGGGCGCACCTGTGGGGAGCGACCCGGCAGCCACCACGACGGACGCCTGCGCCATCAGCGTCTCGGCGCACGAGAGGAAGCCCGGCCAGTCCGAGAGTCGGCTGGGTTCGTTGACGAGGGTCGCGTCACCGGTCTCGTCGCTGACGATGGTGTGGGTCCGCCGCAGGTCGAACGCCGTCTCGATCGCGACGGTCGAGATGCCACTGGCCGACAGGTCTGCGGCGAACAGCTCGCCGGTCGGGCCGCCGACGGGCGCCACGACCGTCACCTGCTCCCCCAGCGCGTGCAGCACCCGGGCGACGTTGACGGCCTTGCCTCCGGCACGACCGGCGACGGAGTGCGCGCGGTTGGTGGCGTTCTCGCGCAGGCGCTCCACGCCGTAGGTGACGTCCCAGGCCGGGCTCGGTGCGAGGCAGAGGATCATCGGGTGTTCGTCACGCGCCGAGCACCACCGAGCGGCTCAGGCTGCGCGGCCGGTCGGGGTCGAGACCGTCCGACTCGGCGAGGTCGACGGCGAGTCGCTGGACGCGCACGAGGTCGCTCACCGGGTCGAGCTCGTCGCACACCACCCGCACCCCCGTCGCGGACACGTCCTCGAGCAGACCCGGGACGGGCGCTCCGAACACCCACAGGAGCCGGCCCGGCTCGGCGATCGAGATCGGCCCGTGGCGGTACTCCATCTGCGGGTAGGCCTCCGTCCACGCCTGCGCGGCCTCGCGCATCTTCAGCGCCGCCTCGCGGGCGATGCCGTGGGCCCACCCCTGGCCCACGAACGTGAACTGCGAGGCCTGCTGGAGCGTCCGGTCCGGCGCGGTGGCCAGCACGCGCTCCGTCTCCGCGATGACGCCCTCGAGGGACTCACCCAGCGACGCACGCAGCAGCATCAACGTCGTGGTGGCGAAGACGGTCTGCACGACGGACTGCTCGTCGGCGAAGTCGAGCACGATGGAGTCGTCGCTCCGCTCGGCGACCGGCGTCGAGGCGTCCGCCACGATCGACGTACGCCGGGCAGCCGATCCGGCCAGCGCATCGAGCACCTCGGTCGTCGTGCCCGAGCGGCTGATCGCCAGCACCCGGTCGTAGCGGCGCGAGGTGGGCAGCCGGCTCGCGGTGAAGAAGTCGGTCTCCCCGAGGCCGGAGTCCTCGCGGAGCGAGGCATAGGCCTCCGCCATGAACCAGGACGTGCCGCAACCGATCACCGCCACCCGCTCCCCCGGGCTCGGCAGGGCCGCCTGGACGGAGGGCAGCAGCTCCAGTGCCTGGCGCCAGCTGCTGGGCTGCGCCTCGATCTCAGTGCTGACGTAGGACATCGGCGTCCTTTCCGGGTGGTGAGAGCTGGTCGATGGTCGGTTGGGCAGCGGTGCCGCCCACGCCTGAGGTGGAGATCGCTCCGGCCAGACAGGCGCGGCGCAGGGACTCCTCGGGATCGAGGCCGCGGAGGAACGAGTCGATGTAGGCGGCGTCGAAGGTGTCACCGGCACCGGTCGTGTCGACCGCCTCGACCGGATGGCCCGCGTGGCGAACGATCGCGCCACTCGGGTCGGCCCGGTAGGCACCGGCAGAGCCGTCCTTGACCACCACGACCGGTCCGGCCTCGGCGAGGGACAGGGCTGCGGCCCCGGCATCCGCGGGCGGCCCTCCGGGAAGCCGGGCGGCCAGCGCCACGGCCTCGGCGCGGTTGGGCAGCAGCAGGTCCAGGTGCGGCAGCAGGTCCGTCACGCCCCACCACCGCTCGGTCGGGTCGAAGTTGGTGTCCACCGAGGTGGTCAGCCCACGCGAGCGCGCGTGCGCGAGAAGGTCGGGCAGGTCGGGGGCCAGCTCGCCGAGCAGGAAGTAGGACGCGACGTGCAGGTGCCTCGCGCCGTCGAGCACCGCTCGGTCCAGGGCGGCCCGGGCGTCCTCGCGGGACAGCAGCGGGATCGCGCCCAGGAGGGTCAGCACCGCGCGATCCTTCGGCCGGGAGAGCACCACGGTCACGCCCGTCGAACGCCCCGCCTGGCGCAGCAGGCCGGTCGTGTCGACACCGCCTGCGGAGAGCAGCTGCCGCATCAGGTCACCGAAGGCGTCCGCCCCCGTGGCCGCCACCAGCCTGGTCGACCGGCCGAGCCGCGCCAGGGCGTGGGCGATGATGCCGCCGGAGCCGCCGATGACCAGGTCTGCCTTGCTCAGCACCTGCTCGACCTGTCCGAACCTGGGGACGACGTCGCCGCAGAGGATCAGGTCGGGGTTCGCATCACCCAGCACCAGGACGTCGGTCACGCTCGTCAGTGTGCACGGCTCAGACCAGAAAAGTCCACACTCAATCAGATTGGATGATCGACCTTGCTCATTTGAGGTCCGACTGACATGCTGCCTCGGGTGACCACCATCGCCTTCGTGGGTGCCGGATCGGCCGAGTTCACGCGCCAGCTGCTGCGCGACCTGCTCACCTTCGACGACCTCCCTGACCTCGACCTGGTGATGCACGACATCGACCCGGTCCGGCTCGACCTGGCCGAGAGGCTCGCGCAGATCTCGGTGCGCCACCACGGCCGCGACGCCACCGTCCGGGCGAGCGCCGACCTTCGCGAGGCGCTGGTCGGCGCCGACTTCGTGATCAACACGGTCAACATCGGTGGGCACGCAGCGACGCTCACCGACTTCGACGTGCCCGAGTCCTTCGGTCTCCGGCAGACCATTGCCGACACCCTCGGGGTCGGCGGGATCTTCCGCGGCCTACGCACGTTCCCCTTCCTCGACGAGCTCGGCCGGGTCATCTCCGAGGTGTGCCCGCAAGCGTGGCTGCTGAACTACACCAACCCGATGGCGATGAACATCGGCTACCTGGCGGCGAGGCACCCCGACGTGAAGGTGCTCGGCCTGTGCCACTCGGTCTACTGGACGATCGTCGACCTCGGCGAGCTGGTCGGCGCACCTTTCGAGGACGTCACGTTCCACAGCGCCGGTGTCAACCACCAGGCGTGGGTGCTGCGGTGGGAGCTCGCCGGCGAGGACCTCTACGACCGCCTCGACAAGCTCGTGGACGACGACCCCGAGCTGCGACGACGGGTGCGCGTCGACATGTATCGCCGGCTCGGCTTCTATCCGACCGAGACCAGCGAGCACTCCTCGGAGTACGTCCCGTGGTATCTCCACGACGACGCCGAGGTCGAACGCCTCCGACTGCCGATCCGGGACTACGTCGGCATCAGTGCCGCCAACGTCGAGGAGACGGAACGGCTGATCGCGGAGGCATCGACCGGGGAGTACGTCGAGCCGGAGGAGGACGCGGCCGAGTACGCACCGCAGGTGATCCACAGCATGGTCACCGGACACCCGCGCCAGATCCAGGCCAACGTCGTCAACCACGGACTGATCGACAACCTGCCCCCGGGCGCGCCCGTGGAGGTGCCCTGCACCATCGACGGGGACGGCGCTCGACCGCTGGCCGTCGGCAGCCTGCCCGACCAGTGCGCCGCGCTCAACCGGAGCTTCCTCTCAGTCGTCGACCTCACCGTGCGCGCCGCGACCGAGCATCGTCCGGACCATGTCCGGCACGCCATGATGGTCGACCCGAACACGGCGGCGACCCTGGACGTGCGGGACATCTGGCGGTTGGCGGACGCGATGGTGGCGGCCCACGAGCCGCTGTTGCCGAGCGAGCTCAGAGCTCGGCTCGGTGCACCCTGAGGCCGGCACGTTCGAGCTCGGCCACGTCCGAGTCCGTCGCCTCCGAGTCGGTGACCAGCTCGGAGACGGTGCCCAGCTCGCTGATCCGGGCGAAGCCACGTCGACCGATCTTGGACGAGTCCGCCACCACGATGACGCGCGCGGCAGCCTTCACCAGACAGCGGTTGGTCTGCGCCTCGACCTCGTGGTGGGTGGTGAGACCGGCGGTGGCACTCACCCCGTCGACCCCGATGACTGCGACGTCGAGGTTGATGTTGCTCAGGGTCAGCTCGGCCAGCGGCCCGACCAGCTCGTAGGACTCGCTGCGGGCACTCCCGCCACACACGACCAGCTCGATGTTGGCGCGCACGGCGAGCTCGGCAGCGATGTTGAGTGCGTTGGTGACGACCCGCAGGCCCGTCCGGCCGGCGAGTGCGCGCGCGACCTCGGTGGTCGTGGACCCACCGTTGAGGCCGACGGAGGTGACGTCCTTGCCGAGCAGGCCCACGGCGTACTTCGCGATCGCCCGTTTGGCGTCGTGACGCTGTCCGCCGCGATAGCGCATCGGCAGCTCGTAGAGCACCCCCGAGGAGACGGCACCGCCGTGCGTGCGGGTGAGCAGCTGCTGGCTCTCGAGGAGCTGGAGGTCGCGGCGTACGGAGGCCTGCGAGACCTTCAGCTGGCCGGAGAGGTCGGACACGTCGACGGAGCCGTGCGTGCTCAAACGCTCAAGGATGACTCCCAGCCGGTCCTGTTGACGCATGATGTGCACATTACGCGCAGGAATGGTCCGCAATCCAGCGCATCGGCCCTTGTCCCCGCGCTCAATACGTGCAACTCTGCTCATCTGAGGCGAGCGAATATGCACGATTCGCTCCGTGAACGAGGGAGCCTGACATGGCCAAGACCTCCAAGGCAGCCTCCGGGCTGGTAGCCCTCCTGGCGCTGGGCGCCGCCGTCGCCGGCTGCGGCGGGAGCTCCGGGGGCGACGGCGGCAGCACCGTGACCGTCTGGCACGGCTACACCGACGTCGAGGCCAAGGCCATCTCCGCGCAGGTCAAGGAGTGGAACGCCGACCACCCCAAGGAGAAGGTCCGCCTCGTCTACAACGGAGGCAACGACAACACCCTGCAGAAGACCGTCGCCGGATTCACCGCCGGCAACTACCCCGACCTCGGTTACCAGTTCGGATCCTCGGCCGCCCAGCTCGCCCGTCAGCCCAAGCTCGTCGACCTCACCTCGAAGGTGAAGAGCCCAGACTTCGACTGGGAGGACTTCTACCCCTCGGAGCGACAGGCCGCCACCGTGGACGGCAAGGTCCTCGGTGTGCCCGCCCTGGTCGACAACCTCTCGCTGGTCTACAACAAGGCGATGTTCAAGGCTGCCGGGGTGCCCGAGCCCACCGCGGACTGGACCTGGGAGGACTTCCGCAGTGCCGCCGCCAAGCTGACCGACCCGGCGACCAAGACCTACGGCTGGGCCTACGTCAACGACGGGAGCGAGGACACCGTGTGGCGCTATCTCCCGCTGCTCTGGCAGGCGGGCGGCGACATGCTCTCGAGCGACAACACGAAGCCGGCGTTCGACTCCGAGGCCGGGCTGTCCGCACTCGAGCTGCTCCGCGACATGGCCGTGAAGGACAAGTCGGTCTACCTCGACACCGGCAACGGCAACTACCTCAACCTCTTCAACAGCGCGAAGATCGCGATGCTGTGGACGGGACCGTGGGACCTGTCCAGCATCAACCCCGACATCAAGTACGGCGTCACGCTGCTGCCCGGCAAGGACGGCAACCACGAGACCATCTCCGGCCCGGACCTCTACATGGCCTTCGACCACTCCAAGGGCAGGTCCGAGACCGCGATCAAGTTCATGACCTGGCTGACCTCGGCGCCGGTGCACCTGCAGTTCGCGATCGCCACGGGTGACCTGCCGCTGCGCGAGTCGGAGAGCAAGCTGCCGGCGTACAAGGAGTTCCTGGCCAAGTACCCCGCCAACGAGGTGTTCGTCGAGAACCTCGACAACGTCAAGCACGTGCGGCCCAACATCGCGTCCTACTCCGAGGTCTCCACGGCCCTGGGCCAGATGCTCCAGTCGGTGCTGATCGGCAAGGCCGATCCACAAGAGGCGCTCGACGCCGCGAGCGACCAGGTGTCGAGCGCATTGGCTGGTCAGTGACCGCTGCCCTCCTGCCGGCCACGGCTCGGCGCCGCGCGAAGGGGAGGTCGCGCAAGGGCGCCGACCAGCGTGCGGCGTGGGGCATGGTCGCCCCGAGCGTGCTCCTGATCGGCCTGTTCGGACTGCTGCCGGTGCTGTGGTCCTTCCTGCTCTCCTTCCAGCACAGCGACCTGCAGACGCCGGCCACGTGGGCTGGCCTGGACAACTATCGGCAGCTGGTGGACGACCCGGTCTTCCGCGAGTCGATCCGGCACACCGTGGTCTACACGGTGCTGTTCGTCCCGATGACGTTGGTCGGCTCGTTGCTCGTGGCGGCCGCGCTGAACCGGAAGATCCGCGGGATCTCGCTCTACCGACTCGCGGTCTTCGTCCCCGTCGTCACCTCCACGGTGGCGACCGGCGTCATCTTCACCTGGCTGCTCGACCCGGACTACGGCGTGGTCAACGCATTCCTGGGCCGGCTCGGGCTGCCGGAGTCGGGGTTCTTCGCCTCCCCCGGCGCCGCTCTGCCCACCATGGTGGTGATGACCACGTGGGGCTGGTTGGGCTTCGGCACGCTCATCTATCTCGCCGCCCTGCAGTCGATCCCCGCCGACCTGCTCGAGGCGGCCCAGATCGACGGCTGCTCGCGCACCAAGGCGTTCTGGCTGATCCAGGTCCCCCTGCTCCGTCCGATCACGGGGTTCCTGCTGGTGTGGCTGACGATCAACGCCTTCCAGCTCTTCGACGAGGTCTACGTGACCACCAAGGGCGGCCCACTGCACTCCACGACCGTGGTCGTCTACTACCTCTACCAGCAGGCGTTCCAGTTCTTCCACGCCGGCTACGCCGCCTCGATCGCCGTGCTGCTGTTCATCGCCATCGTGCTCGTGACGGTCGTACAGATGCGGCTCAGCCGCGACCCCGACGTCGACGGTGCCGGCTGATGGCCACCCTGACGAGCGGTCCCCCGAGCAGAACCCGTCGGCGCGTCCCGTCCGGCTGGCACCTGGTCCTGCTGCCGCTCGCACTGGTGATGCTCGTCCCGCTGTTGTGGATGCTGCTGACCAGCCTGTCCAGCCTTCCCGAGACCCGGCGCTTCCCGCCCGGTCTGCCGTCGTCGCTGCACTGGAGCAACTTCGCACACGCCTGGACGCAGTCACCCCTGGGCCACTGGCTGTTCAACAGCGCCGTGGTGTCCGTGACCTGCGTGGTCAGCAACCTGGTCTTCTGCAGCCTCGCCGGCTATGCGTTCGCCCGGATCCAGTTCCCGGGGAGCCGCATCCTGTTCCTCGGCATCCTCGCGACCCTGATGGTGCCGTTCCAGGTCGTGATGATCCCGACGCTGCTGATCGTCAAGCAGCTCGGACTGGTGGACAGCCTGCCGGCGCTGATCGTGCCCAACCTGGTCACGCCGTTCGGCATCTACCTGCTGCGCCAGTTCTTCCTGAGCCTGCCTGCGGAGCTGGAGGAGGCCGCGATCATCGACGGAGCCAGCCGGCTGCGGGTGCTGTTCAACATCCTGCTCCCGCTGATGGGGCCACCGTTGAGCACGCTGGCCATCCTCACCTTCCTCAACGTGTGGAACGACTTCCTCTGGCCGCTGGTCGTCAACTCCTCGCCCGAGACGATGACGGTCCAGCTCGGACTCGCCAGCTTCCAGAGCGCGCACTTCACCAACTGGCCGGTGCTGATGGCCGCGACCCTGCTCAGCCAGCTGCCGGTGCTCGTGCTCTTCCTGCTGGGGCAGCGCTACTTCGTGCGTTCGGTCGCCACGACGGGGATCAAGTAACAGACCTCGTCACATCGTCGTCATGGACGGCATGGCGACCAGCGCGACCAGCGCGAAGCCGGCGAGCACCCACGCCTCGAGCGGACGGCCGAGCCGGCGTACGGCGTCGGGCCCGCCCCTCCGCTCGCTCAGGAGCACGACGGTCAGGCCGGCCATCAACAGCAGCGAATGACTCAGCGCCATCGCCACCATCACCGGCCAGCACTCGACCAGGCAGCGTCCGGCCGACCGCATCCCCGAGCGGGCGCAGTCGACGTCTCCGGCCAGACCTCGGGCAGTGCCCGGTCCGAAGGGTGGGGATCGACGCAGCACCCGTCGCCGAGGGACCGAGACCTGCCACGCGGCAGCCAGGAGCAGCACCACCGGCAGCAGATGGCCCCCGTGGGCCTCCACCCCCGTCAGGACGACTGCGCCGACCAGCGCAGCACCGACGACGGACCAGAGCGTGACGAACCCGAGCACGTAGGCGACGGCCGACCGCTGCCGCCTCGACGAGCGGCTCTCGAGGGCGACCGTGCGGACGCGAGGGGCAACCGCCAGCAGCATCATCGCCAGCACCATCAACACCCAGTGGGACCAGCCCTCCGACCACTGCACGACGAAGCCGCCCGTGGACATCGACATCCCGGTGCTCATCCGGGCCAGGACCAGCCACGCCGACCCGGCGACGGCGTAGACCCACCACTCCGGGTGCCGTGCCACGACGCGACGCGGCGAGAACCGGGCCGGGGCGGTGACCGGACCGTCGATGACCGCCATCAGCCGATCACGGTCGCGCTCCACGCACCGACCTGAGTCCGAACCATTTCCGTCTCCCCCCGCAGCAGTCACGCCCGACCCGACTCATCCTGCTCGCTTCGGACGGCCCCCGACAGAGGGCGATTTGGTGAGGAACCACGCAAAGGTCACCCAGGAGTCGCCCGACGTAGGCCGGGCGCGCGGCCCCGAGTGGCCCTACGCTGACCGACGTGGCCGATTCGTCGCACCAGACCAGGGCAGCGCGCTGGGTGTCTCGCACCGATCCCGGCGGCCTGCTCTACGGCGCCATCGTCACCGCCGCCGTGCTGGCCGCGGTCAGTGCCCACGACGACGACTCCACGAGAGTCGTCCTGACCACGGCGGTGTTCCTGGTCGTCTACTGGATGGCGCACATCTACATCTCGACGCTGTCCACGCAGTTCGGTGGCGACTCCAGGGTCTTCCTCCCCCGGCTGGCCGAGGCGGCGCGACACGAGACCGGCGTGCTCAAGGGTGGCCTGCCGGCGCTCGTGGTCTATGTGGTCTCCTACCTGGTCGGCGGCGACGTCTCGGACGCGGCAACGGTCGCGGTGTCCTTCTCGGTGGTGCTGCTGATGGGCTTCGGCTACCTCGGCGCCCACCGGGCCGGGCTGCGAGGACGAGCCATGCTGGGCGAGGTGGCCGCGGGCGCCTTCTTCGGCGTACTCATCGTGATCGGGAAGTCCCTGCTGCACTGACCGCCCGAGCACCTCCCGGTGTGCGACCGGGACCGTCTTGCCAGTGAGGTCGACGCTCAGGCCGCCAACCGGGCGAGGCATGCGGGCCGAAGGAGATCAGAGCAGGCCGAGCACCTCCCTGGCAGCCCGCTTGCCGGCGCGCACCGCGCCGTCCATGTAGCCGTTCCAGTAGCCCGAGGTCTCGGTGCCCGCCCAGTGCGTGCGCACGTGCGGCCTGCGCAGCTCCCGGCCCCACGTGGTCAGCGTGCCGGGCGCCATGATCGCGACCGGGCCACCCCTGGTCCAGCGCTCCTTGGTCCAGTCGTGCTCGACGTAGTCGATCGGGTGCAGGGCCATCTCTCCGAACATCTCGGCGAACCCCTCGAGCACCGCCGCTCGACGGGCGGCGAGCGTCCTCAGGCCGTACTGCTTCCAGGTCGAGCCGCCGACGAACGCCAGCAGCACGCCGGGTCTGCCGTCGGCCGGCGAGTTGTCGAAGGCGGCGCGCACGGCTCCGTGGTCGCCCAGCCCGAAGCCGTTGAGGCCGTCGGCGCGCCAGAACGGCTCGTCGTAGACGGCGTCGCACTTCATCAGGTCACCCATGTTCATGTGCTCGAGCAGGGCACGGTGGCGCGAGGGCAGGTCAGGTCCCCAGGTGATCGAGCGGGCGAGCTCCGGCGGCACCGCGACGATCACGCGCTGGCAGGTGACCGCTCCGCGACTCGTGCGTACGACGGCCCGCGCGCTGCTCTGGTCGATCCGGCTGACCGGGGCGTTCAGGGCGACCCGGGAGCCGAGCTCGCTCGCGAGCCGCAACGGGATCAGCTGCGACCCGCCGACGAACCGGCGCTCCTGCGCGCCGCCGGCGGTGTCGGAGTTGCGTTCGAAGGTGCCCTTGGTCGTCTCGTTGCCCGAGCACGCGACGTAGTGGATGACGAAGAGCAGCGAGAGCTGGTCGGGATCGGCACCGAACCCGGGCTGGGTCCAGCACTTGATCAGGTTGCCGATGCCCTCGGGATTCAGCGTGCTCCGGCGCAGGTAGTCGCCCAGCGTGATCGAGTCCCACTCCCTGGCACGCGGATGGGTCCACGGAGCATCGACGTCGATCTCGGAGGCCCACTGGTCGAGCTGGGTCTGCAGGATCGCGGCGTCGGGGAGGATCAGCGGGTCGGGCGGGACGGTGCCGTCGTACTCCTGGCGGCCGAGCAGGCCGGAGGAGTTGTAGACCGACCTGCCCTCGACGTACTCCGCGAACATGGGCACCTCGAGCTCGTCGGCCAGCGCGATGATGTGGTCCTGGGTGGGACCGACGAACGCGCCACCGGACTCGATCGTGGCCCCGGACGCGAGTCGGTGGTTGAGCACCCGGCCACCGACGCGGTCTCGCGCCTCGACCACGAGGACCGAGCGGCCGCTGCGCAGGACCTGGCGGGCGGCCACGAGGCCGGAGATGCCGGCCCCGACCACGACGACGTCGACCTTCGAGGGCAACGCCCCGCCCGTGGTCGCGGCCTCCGCGGCGCCGTCGAGGGCACCAGCGGTGATCGCGCCTACTCCTGCTGCGGCAGCGCCGCCGATGAGCGTGCGGCGGGTGATCGAAGTCATCGTCGGGCTCCTCGCCGAGCCCGGTCGTCCGTGGCTCTGCCCCTCCAACGAACCAGCCCCGGATCGGCAACGGTGACACCTGTGAGACGTCCACTGGGCGGACGCAAGGTTTGCTCGCCACCCTCGCGGGCAACCTTCGAGGAGTGCCTGTTCACCAGTCGCACACCGTCCGCCGTATCTCGGGAACGGCGGACGTTCTGGCTCTAGGCCGAGGAGTCTCGCGGTGTCGGGATCCGCGTCGTTGTCGTCGTCCGCGATGGCCTCTCCGCCGGCACCTTCACCAACAGGCCTTCCTCGGCCGCGGACGCCACTGGTGCCATCTCAGGCGGCACGTCCAGCGGCAGCGAGCGCTGCCGAGGGATGCGCAGGCGTGAGGTGCGGGCGCCGGCCTCCGCAGGTGCCGCCGCTTCGACCGCCGGGAAACACATCCCCCAGGCGAGCCAGATCGTGAGCAGGACCGTCATCAGGCTCAGCACGCCAGTCCACTGCGAGAAGTAGAAGAGCACGTAGCCGCCCTTCGGAACGTGAGCGACCACCTCACCGATCACGTTCGCACGCTTCGCCACGAACACGTCCGGTTCCGGGTTGGCATCACCCTTGGTCCGGATGTTGCCGGCCGCACCGACCGCGAACACCCGATGCGTGACGACCGGGTTCATCGCGTCCTCCGGGCGCTCCACCGTGACGATGTCGCCCCGGTGGTACGGCGCCCTCGCGGGAGCATCGACGAGCAGGCTGCCCACCGGGAGACCTGGGGTCATCGACCCCGTCTTGACCGCATAGAGGCGATAGCCCTCGTGCCAGGCGACGGCGCCGGTGGCGATGAAGGTCCCGAGGACGACGACGACAGCTCCGCCGAGGACCCATCGCGTCATCCGGGTCCAGGCGGAGCGGGGGGCCCGAGCCCCCCACACCGCGCTGTGCATCAGGAGGGGTTGATGCCGTGCTGCGTGGCAACCAGCTTGTAGTCCAGGCCCAGGAGCTGGGCGTTCTGGACAGCCTTGAACTTCTCGGACGGCTTGAAGCCGAACGAGAAGACGCTGTGCTGGTCGGGCTTCAGGTTGTCGACGAGCTTGATCTGGCCCGGCAGCGGGTTGCAGGCGGGATTGCCGGCTCCGGGCGGGCAGGAGCTCGCGTTGTCGTTGAGGTTCGCCGAACCGAACTTCTCGGTGCCGTTGCTCGCGAGGTGGACCTCGCCATAGGTACCGAGGGTGTTCAGTGCGTGCACCTGAGCCGGGTCGGTGAACACCAGCCAGACGTCCTGGTCGTTGACCCCCGAGTTGCGGTACTCAACGGTCTTGCTGTGGGTCTCGCCCGGCAGCATCTTGGTGAAGACGACGTCCAGTCCTCCGACACCTTCGACCTTGATGTCACCCATGGTGCCGGTGATGTGGCTCGTCTCGGTGCTGTCCTGGAAATAGGCACCGGTGCCCGCGACCGAAGCGCCGATGAGGGCCGCCGATCCACCGAGGGCGGCGATGAATGCTGCGATGCGTGCGGTCTTGGTCTTCTGCATGTGTGTTCCCCGTCAGTCCGGGCCGGGACCCGATGTCCCGACCGCGACGGGGACGTTAGGCGAGAAGACGCGGCAATGGCACCGCCGCAACCCTTGCGCGGACGCAAGGGACGGAGAACTGTCCCGATATCACCCACATTGAAGTGAAAAATCCCGGGAGCCCCTGACTAGACCATTCGCTCCGGCTTCCGGCGTTTTACGGCAGATTTTCGATGAGATCGCCGTGTTCCTGCATACGCTGCACGGCTTCCTCGAACCGCACCTGCTCCAGGGCCAGCGGATCGTCAGCCCCCGCCTCGATCTCCGCCCAGGCGCGGGGAGCGGCCACGGTCGGAAGCTCCCGACCGCGCATGGAGTACGGCGAGATGGTGGTCTTCGAACCGGTGTTCTGCGACCAGTCGAGGAACACCTTGCCGCTGCGCCGGGCCTTGGTCATCTGCGAGAGCACCAGCTTGGGGTGCGCTGCCTGCAGCTCCTCGGCGATGCCCTTGGCGTAGTCG
This sequence comes from uncultured Actinomycetota bacterium, assembly GCA_963843075.1. Classification (GTDB taxonomy): domain Bacteria; phylum Actinomycetota; class Actinomycetes; order Propionibacteriales; family Nocardioidaceae; genus Marmoricola. The sequence continues at coordinate 971,146 of CAWJJD010000002.1, forward strand.
CGAGTCTCGTCGCTGGTGCGGCTGCGATCGAGGGCGGCGTACAGGTGCAGCCCCTTGGAACCGCTGGTGACCGGCACGCACTCGAGCCCGTCCTGGCCCAGCCGATCACGGACCAGGAGCGCGACCTGAGCACACTCCCCCAGACCGGCCGGGTCGCCGGGGTCGAGGTCGATGACGAGCCGGTTGGGGTTCTGCACCCTGCCCCGCCTGGTGACCGTCCACTGGTGCACGTGCAGCTCGAGCGCGGCGAGGTTGACCAGCCACATCAACGTCGCCAGCGAGTCGATCACCGGAAAGCTGAGCTCGCCCTCCTCACCCGACCTGGTCCTCGAGCCGGTGGTCGGCACCGTCACCGTGCGCACCCACGACGGCGTGCCCGAGGGGACGTTCTTCTCGAAGAAGGACTGCTCGCTGGTGCCGTTGGGCCAGCGGATCCGGGTCACCGCGCGGTCGGCGAGGTGCGGGAGCATCACCGGGGCGACCCGGGCGTAGTAGTCGAGGACCTCGGCCTTGGTGGTGCCGGTGCGCGGATACATCACCTTCTCGAGGTTGACCAGGGTCAGGTGGCGACCCTCGACCTCCACCGGGGTCTCGGTGCGCGTCTCCTTGGCCATCAGCGGCCGATCGCGATCACAGGCACCCTCGCCGGGTCGAGGCGCAGCAGCATCGAGCGCATGAACGCGCGCGGCACCGAGACACATCCGGCGGTGGCGCCCCGCCCGTTGACGTGCAGGAAGATCCCGGCGCCACGGTGGCGGACCTGGTCGTGGTTGTAGGCGGTGTTCACGACGTACTCGTACTGCTTCGAGAAGTCGGTGAGCAGCTCCGAGGCGTCCGGACCCGACCTCAGCTTCCAGCGGAAGCCGCCCTGCGACCTGTTGCGGTAGCGGTTGTAGTGCTGAGACTGGTTGTCCTGCACCCAGTAGTCCCCTGCGCGGATCCTGCGGTAGGGCAGGCTCCAGGCCGTGGCGCGCGGGTGGGTGCCGAAGGAGCTGATCAGTCCGTAGGTGCCGAGCGGGGTGGTGCCGGTCCCCTGCCTGCGCCGGGTGCCGACCACGAGGCCGCCGTAGCCGATGCGCCCGTCTCGCACCTGCTTCACCTTCCTCCAGCCGCTGCTGATCCGCTGCCAGAACGTCACGCGGGCGTGCCACGAGCGAGTGCGGTTGACCGTGATCACCTGCGTGGTCCCCGCCTGGAGCTGAACGCTCACACCGTCGAGGCGCACCGTGGCAGCCGACGCCGGCGCGACGGGGGCCAGGGTGCCGGTCAGCACCAGAGTCAGCACCAGAGTCAGCACCAGGGACAGGCCGAGCGCGGCGGGTCGTCGCGAGGTCACGTCAGGTCACTCCAGGCGAGTCGAGGTCTGCGGGGGTGAGATCCGTGCGGACGCCACGGTACGCCGGTTGGCGCAGCCGCCCGTCGTTGGTGAGGCGGAGGTACTGCACGTCCACGACGAGCACCGGCTCGACCCAGACCGTGCCGATGCTGTCGAGCCGGGGCAGCTCGGTGTCGAACGGTGAGGTGTCCACCACGTGCGGCGTGAGCAGCTCGGCGAGCAACCGGCCGGCCTTCCCGGCGATCCCGCTGCCCACCCGGCCACGGAACGACAGGCCCGTCGCGGTGGGTTGCCCGACGAGCACGGCGCCCAGCCGGCTGGTGCTGCCGGTCTCGTGCCGGTATCCGCCCACCACGAACGACCCGGTCGGCCGGATCGGGAACTTCAGCCAGTCCTTGCTGCGCAGACCGGGTCGGTAGCGACTCGAGAGCCGCTTGCTCACGATGCCCTCCAGGCCCTGCTGCTCCGCGGCGGCCAGGAGCATCTGCCCGTCGTCGTAGGCCGGAGGGACCTGCCAGGCCACGTCGTCGAGCCCGAGCTCCAGGAGTCGCTCCCGACGCTCGGACAACGGCCGGTCGGTGAGGTCCTCGCCGTCGAGCCGGATCAGGTCGAAGACGATCAGGGTCACGGGGTTCTTCTCGGAGAGTCGCTGCGCGCGAGCAGCGTCGCGCACGTGCATCCGGTCGGCCAGCGCGCCGAACGACGGCACCCCCTCCCCCAGCGCGACCACCTCGCCGTCGAGCAGCACGTCGTCGACGACCTCACCGATCCCCCGCAGCTCGGGAAAGGAGACGGTCACGTCGTTCTCGTTGCGCGACCAGATCCGGGTCCGCCCGTCCGCGACGTCGACCAGCACCCGCATGCCGTCCCACTTCACCTCGTGGGTCCAGCCCGACCCCCCGGGCACGTGGTCACCCTTGGTCGCGAGCATCGGCAGCACCCGGCCATCTTGGCAGCACGTCGTCCCCAGGTCCGCGTCCGTCGCACGACCAGTGCCCTCGACACGCTCGACCAGCGGGTGCCCCAGCGCTTCTGGGCAGGCAAGGCAGGGTGCTCGAGGAGCGAGCGCCAGCGAGCGTCCCGGTCATCGACCAACCAGGCAATGACACCGCAGGACCAGAGACTGCGGCAGAATGCGCGGGTGGAAACCACCGCGCTGCCCTACGCCGTGATCGGAGCCGGACCGTCCGGGTTGGCTGCGGCCCGCAACCTGCAACGGTTCGGGATCCCGTGGGTGGGCTACGAGCTCGGGGACGACGTCGGCGGGCTGTGGAACATCGAGGGGCCGAGGAGCACGGTCTATGAGTCGGCCCACCTGATCTCGTCCCGCACGACGACCGAGTTCACCGAGTTCCCGATGAAGCAGTCGGTCGCCGACTACCCGAGTCACCGCGAGCTGCTCGACTACTTCCGGGACTTCGCGGACCACTTCGGCCTGCGCGAGGGCTTCGAGTTCGGCACCGAGGTCGACCGCATCACGCCGGTCGACGGAGCCTGGGAGGTCACGGTGGACGGGCCCGACGGTCGCCGGAGCGCCAGGCACGCGGGCGTGCTGATCGCCAACGGGACCCTGAGCGAGCCGAACATCGCGACCTTCGCCGGGACCTTCGACGGCGAGGTGCTGCACACGAGCGCCTACAAGAGTCCGCGTGTCTTCGACGGCAAGCGTGTCCTCGTCGTGGGCTCCGGCAACTCGGGGTGCGACATCGCCGTCGACGCGGTGCACCACGCGACGTCTGTCGACCTCAGCGTCCGGCGTGGCTACCACTTCGTGCCGAAGTATCTCTTCGGCAAGCCGGCCGACACCCTCAACCAGGGCAGGCCGCTGCCCGCCCGGATCAAGCAGGCGATCGACAGCCGGGTGCTGCGGATGTTCACCGGCGACCCCACCCGCTTCGGCTTCCCGAAGCCCGACCACAAGATCTACGAGTCGCACCCCATCGTGAACACGCTGGTGCTCCACCACGCCGGTCACGGCGACATCCACGTGCGCAAGGACATCGATCGGCTGGACGGCAGCGGCGTGGTCTTCGCCGACGGGACGCGGAGCGACTACGACCTCGTCGTGCTGGCCACCGGCTACCGCCTGCACTACCCGTTCGTCGACGACGCCCTGCTCGACTGGACCGGCCCCGGCTCCGGGAGGGCTCCCGAGCTCTACCTCAACGTGTTCAGCAGGCGCGACCCGAACCTGTTCGTGCTCGGGATGATCGAGGCCTCCGGCATCGGCTGGCAGGGGCGCTTCGAGCAGGCAGAGCTGGTGGCCAGCGTGATCAAGGCCCGCGAGACGGCTCCCGAGCTGGCGAACGCCTTCGAGCGACGCGTGCAGGGTCCGCCTCCGGACCTGTCGGGCGGCTACCACTACCTCGGCCTCGAGCGGATGGCCTACTACGTCAACAAGGACGCCTACCGCAGCGCCGTACGCAAGGAGATCGAGCGCCTGGAGGTGCACCCGTGAGCCCGTTGATGACCGTGCTGGCGACGGACGTCGACGACATCAAGATCGTCTTCAACGAGTCGTCACTGACCACGCTCAAGATCGTCATCGGCCTGATCCTGTTCGGCATCGCGCTCGACACCGACCTCGAGGACTTCAAGCGCGCAGCGCGGCGCCCCGGGACCATCGCCGTCGGGGTCGCGGCCCAGTTCCTGCTGCTGCCGGCGATCACCTTCCTGCTCACGCTCGTGCTGGACGTCCGCGGCTCCGTGGCGCTGGGCATGATCCTGGTTGCCTGCTGCCCACCCGGCAACGTCAGCAACATCCTGACCCACCGCGCCGGCGGCGACGTGGCGCTGTCGGTCTCGATGACGGCGGTGAGCAACCTGCTCGCGATCGTCCTGATGCCGCTCAACATGGCTTTCTGGGGCGGGCTGCACCCCACCGGCAGCAAGCTGCTCGAGGACATCGACCTGAGCCCCGCGGAGATGCTGGTCGAAGTGGGCCTGGTGATCGGGGTGCCGTTCGTCCTGGGCCTCACGCTGGCACGCCTCCTCCCGAGGTTCTCCGCCGTGGCGCACCGGGTCGTCGGGCCGGTCTCGTTCATCGGGCTGGCCGCGATCATCGTCATCGGCGTGGCGAAGAACTGGGACGTGTTCGTGCACTACATCGGCATCGTGCTGGTCGCCGTGTTCCTCCACGACGCGCTCGCGCTGCTGCTCGGCTGGTCGATCGGGCGCGCCACGAGGCTGCCGCCGCCCAGCGTCAAGGCGATGACGTTCGAGGTCGGCGTACGCAACGCCGGGCTCGGCCTGCTGCTGGTGTTCACCTACTTCGACGGCCTCGGCGGGATGGCGCTGGTGGCCGCGTGGTGGGGGATCTGGGACATCATCGCCGGGCTGGCCCTCGCTCTCGGCTGGCGTCGCGCGACGCAACGCTCGCCGACCGCCGGGGTGGTCGCATGAAGGTCCTCGTCACCGGGGGCAGCGGCTTCCTGGGCACCTCCGTCGTCGCCGGGCTGGCCGCGGCCGGCCACGAGGTCGTCAGCGCCGACCTGCGCGTCCCGGACGGGCCGAGGACTCCGGCGACCCACGTGGTGATGGACGTTCGCGACCCGGCCCGGGTCAACGAGGTGGTCCACGAGTGGCGACCGGAGGTCGTGGTCCACCTGGCCTCGATCGTCACACCGGGGAAGGACTCCACTCGCGCGCTGGAGCGGGCGGTGGACGTCGACGGGACCCGCCACGTGCTGGACGCCTGCCTGTCCCATGACGTACGCCGGATCGTGGTGTCCTCCAGCGGCGCGGCCTACGGCTACCACCCCGACAACCCGGAGTGGATCACCGAGGACCAGCCGGTGCGCGGCAACGAGGAGTTCGCCTACTCCGACCACAAGCGGATCGTCGAGGAGATGCTCGCCGAGCTGCGCGAGGACCGTCCCGAGCTCGAGCAGGTCGTCCTGCGCATCGGCACGATCCTGGGCGAGCGCGTGGACAACCAGATCACCGCGCTCTTCCTGCGTCCCAGACTGCTGAAGATCCGCGGCTCGAAGTCGCCGTTCGTGTTCATCTGGGACACCGACGTCGCCGCGATCATCCAGCGGGCCGTCACCGGTCCGGTCACCGGGACCTTCAACGTGGCAGGCGACGGCGCTCTCACCGTCGACGAGATCGCTGCCGCCCTCGGAAAGGGCACGCTCACCATCCCCGAACCGGCGCTCCGGGCGGCTCTCGCGATCGGCAGCAGGATCGGGCTGACGGCCTACGGACCGGAGCAGACGAAGTTCCTCCAGTTCCGTCCCGTGCTCGACAACACCCGGCTCAAGGAGGTCTTCGGCTACGTGCCGTCCTACACCAGTGCAGAAGCCTTCGAGGCCTGGCGGGTGGCGCATCGCTTGGGAAACCGGGCATCCTGATCACATGCGCGCAATCTGGAAGGGTGCCGTCTCGTTCGGCCTGGTCAGCGTCCCGGTGAAGCTCTACTCCGCGACGGAGAGCAAGGACATCTCGTTCCGCCAGGTCCACGCGAAGGACGGTGGACGAGTCAAGTACCAGCGGATCTGCAGCATCGACGGCGAGGAGGTGGAGTACGCCGACATCGCCAAGGGCTATGAGACCGAGGACGGCGAGATGGTCATCCTCACCGACGAGGACATCGCCCAGCTGCCGGCGAGCAGCAGCCGTGAGATCAGCGTCGAGAAGTTCGTGCCCAGCGAGCAGATCGACCCGATGCTTTTCGAGAAGTCCTACTACCTCGAGCCGGAGAAGACCGGCGCCAAGCCCTACGCCCTGCTGCGTGAGGCGCTCGAGGCCGCCGACCGGATGGCCCTGGTGACCGTGTCGCTGCGCAACCGGATGTCGCTCGCGGTCCTGCGGGTGCGAGACGACGTCATCGTGATGCAGACGATGATGTGGCCCGACGAGATCCGCAAGCCCGACTTCGGCTCCGTCGACACCAGCGAGGCCAAGCCGGCCGAGGTGAAGATGGCCACGATGCTGGTCGAGACGCTCGCCGGCGACTTCGATGCCGACGACTACGAGGACGACTACCGGGAGGCCGTCGACGCGCTCGTCAAGGCCAAGATCGAGGGCGGGGAGGTCAAGCGCACCCCCGAGACGAAGAAGTCCTCCGGTGAGGTCGTCGACCTGCTCGCGGCGTTGCAGCGCAGCGTCGACGCGGCGAAGACGGCCCGTGGCGAGAAAGCCAATTCGGGTGATTCCGAAAATACGGCTGAAGCCGACAAGAAACCCGCCAAGAAATCCTCGTCCGCCAAGCCCAGGACGACCAAGAAAGGCGCGGCCAAGAAAAGCGCGTCGAAGAAGAGCGCCGCGAAGAAGTCTGCGGACAAGAAGGCCAGCTGAAACCCTGCGCTGACTAGACCGGTCTGTCGCTATTCCGGGCCATTCTGAGATGACGCTAGGTCTTGGGTCATCGCCGTACGCATACTCCGATCATGCCCAGAGGAACGGCTTCTCTTCCGGCATAAACGGGGATATCGGTGATGGTTGTGCGCAGGTTCGCGGTGGCAGTTCTGCTCGTTCTCGCGAGCATCGGAGTGGGTGTCGGTCACGCCCCTCCAGGTCTAGCGGCGACCGTCGGGCTGACGGACCCCCAGACCGGCCGCATCGTCAGTGACGACCCGGCCGGCTTCACCCCGAACATCCTCAACGGCTCGACGTACTCGATCGTGCAGGTCGGGAACATGGTCATCGTCGGCGGCAGCTTCACCCAGGTGCGGAACGCCAACAGCAGCACCACGCTGACGCGCAACCACGTCTTCGCGTTCGACGCGAACACCGGGCAGGTCAGCACGACCTTCAACCCGGGGACCAACGGCACCGTCTACAAGGTCCAGCAGACCGGTGAGGCCAACACGGTCTACCTCGGCGGCAACTTCAGCTCCGCCGCTGGCGGCTCCAACAGGAACCTGCTCAAGGTCAACGTCTCCAACGGCCAGAAGGTCACCAGCTTCGCGCCGCCGACCGTCGACGGACAGGTTCGCGACCTCGAGGTCGTCGGCAACCGCCTGTTCGTCGCCGGGAAGTTCACCCATCTCGGCAGCCGGGCCCAGAAGGCACTCGGGTCGCTGAACGCCACCACCGGGGCCTACGACTCCTACTTCACCGGAGTCATGGCCGGCTGGCACCGTGACCACGCCGCCCATCCCGGCGACATCACGAACGTCCTCGCCATCTCGACCAACCCGCAGAACACCGAGCTCACTGCCGTGGGCAACTTCACCAGCGTCAACGGCCAGGCGCGCTCTCAGATCGCCTCGTTCGACATCTCCGGCGGAGCGTCCTACGCACTCTCCCCGTGGTACACCAACCTCTTCACCCAGGCCTGCCAGTCAAACTTCGAGACCTACGTCACCGACGTCGCGTACTCGCCCAACGGCAGCTTCTTCGTCGTGTCGACGGCCGGCGCGTTCGGTGGCAGCACCGGCAGCAACGCCGGCACCTCTGGCTGTGACGTCGTGGCCCGGTTCGAGACCGGCGGCACCAGCGGACCGACACCTGCCACCTGGACGGCCTACTCGGGCGGCGACTCGACCTGGACCGTCGAGGTCACGGACAACGTGGTCTACGTCGGTGGCCACCAGAAGTTCCAGAACAACCCGAGCGGGAGCAATGTGGCCAACGGCGGTGCCGTGGCCCGCCCCGGCATCGCCGCGCTGAATGCCGTCAACGGGATCCCGTTCTCGTGGAACCCGACGCGCACCCGCGGCGTCGGAGTCCAGGACATGCTCGCCACTCCTCAGGGGCTCTACGTCGGTTCGGACACCGACCGCATCGGCGCCTACGAGTACCACGCGCGCATCGCGCTGATGCCGCTCGCCGGCGGTGACGTCCTGCCCCCGATGGTCAATCCGACCCTGCCCGGCACGGTCTACTCGGTCGCCCCCGGCGGGTCGCAGCTCACTCGCCGCAGCTTCGACGGCACGACGGCCTCGACACCGGCCAGTGCTCCCAACGGCACCGCCCCGTGGAGCTCCTCCGTGGGTGCCTTCATGGTCAACGGGTTCCTCTACACGGCGACGAGCTCCGGGGTGCTGACCAAGCGCACGTTCGACGGCAGCTCCTACGGCCCGGCGTCCACTGTCGACACCGCCGACGCCGAGGTCTTCCAGGCCACCTGGCACAACACCGACATGCCCACGATCACGAGCCTCTTCTACGTCGACGGCCGGATGTACTTCACCCGATCCGGACAGACGACCCTGTTCCGTCGCGGGTTCGAGCCCGAGAGCGACATCGTGGGCCAGCAGCGGTTCACCAGCAACAGTGTCTCGGGCATCAACTACTCCACGATGCGCGGTGCCTTCGTCGCGAGCGGAAACCTCTACTTCGCCGACACCTCGGGGCGGCTCTTCCGTGCGCAGTGGGCCGGCACCGAGCCGGTTCCGGGAACTGCGACGCAGATCTCGGGTCCGGGCGTCGACTCCCAGACGTGGAACGCCCGCGCCCTGTTCGTCTACCAGGCAGATGGTCAGCAGACCAACCCGCCACCCATCCCCGTCGCCGACGTGCAGTGCACGGGGCTGACGTGCTCCTATGACTCCACCGGCTCCTCCGACCCGGGCGGCAGCATCGCCTCGGTGCTGTGGCAGTTCGGTGACGGAGTCGGCTCGACGTCGACGGACCCGGTCACCTCGCACACCTACGCCACCCCAGGACCGAGGACCGTCACGTTGACCGTGACCGACAACGGGGGGGCCACGCGGTCGACCACGGTCTCGATCGACCCGCAGGGTCCACCGGTCGACACCCCACCCACCGCCAACATCGCCACCGCAAGCTGCAACCTCCTGGCCTGCAGCTTCACCTCCACCGGCTCAGGCGACAGCCAGGGCGCCATCACCTATCTGTGGGACTTCGGTGAGCCGGGTGACGCCGACTCCTCCACCGAGGCGAACCCCTCCTACACCTACGGCAGCGCGGGCCCGAGGACGGTGACGTTGACGGTCACCGACTCCGCCGGACAGACGGGCACCGCCACCCGGAACGTCAATCCTTCAGACACCGCGAGTCCGGTGACGTTCGTCGGGGCGAACGACTCCAACGGCAACCGCACCAGCCACACCGTGGTGGTGCCGTCCGGGACGCAGGTCGGGGATGCGCTGGTGCTGTTCTTCGCCGCCAACACGACCAAGCCGACCTACACCTTCCCGGCCGGCTGGACCGCGGTCAGTGGCGGGACCCTCAACGGCAGCGGGATCGTGGGTCGGGCGTTCACCAAGGTGGCCACGGCGGCTGACCTCGGGGCGACGGTTCGTGTGACCACCTCCTCCTACGCCAAGTCCGACATGGTCATCGCCGCCTACCGGGGCACGAACGGGACGAACCCGGTCGCCGCGAGCGCCGGCGCGGTGGACAACACGACCAGAGCGGCGCACACCTCGCCCGCGGTGAACGCACCGGCCGGCAGCAAGTGGCTGGTCACCTTCTGGGCCGACAAGTCCTCCGGGACGACGGCGTGGACTCCCCCGGCCAGCCAGACCTTCAGGACCAGCCGTTTCGGTTCCCCGAGCGGGGCGATGTCCGGCCTCCTGGTCGACAGCGCCGCCGACGTCTCGGGCAGCACGGGTGCTCTCACCGCCACGGCCAACACCTCCACCAACCGGGCCCTGAGCTTCAGCATCGTGCTTCAGTGACCAGCTCGTCCCGCTATGTCGCTTCTTCCGGGCGACGCCACCCTGTGAGGCGCCTCACGGCGTAACCTCACGCCCCCTTCGCCGTTTGAGTGAACAAGGGACCTGCCGCGCCGGCACGCCCGATCGTTCGTTCCTGGGGAGGAAACTCAATGCGCGCTCACCTGCGTCTGACAGCCGTGGTCGGGGCCTTCGGGCTCTGCACCATCGCGGTGGCCCCGGCCGTCGCGGCCGCACCGATCGCGCAGTCGGGGGCCAACGCCGTCACTGTCGCGGTGGCAGGCAACGAGCAGGGCACCGGCAACGTGACCGCCACCAACGACGGCTCCGGGGAGAAGAAGACGGGCGACACCGCTCCGGCCGTCCCCGTCCCCGGCCAGTCGTTCTTCAGCGGCGGGGTGGCCGCGCAGGAGGCGACCGCCACGGCCGCCAACGGCGCAGGTCGTTCGGCGGCCTGCGCCGGTCTCGCCGGTGACGGCGGATCCGTGGTCAACATCGGCGAGTCCAGGTGTCTCTCCCCGGGCGACCAGATCACCGGCTCGTTGGCATCCTTCGACCCGGGTGAGCTGATCGACACGACTCTCGCCCCGCTGCCCAGCGAGCTGACCGGCCCGCTCGCGGGTGCCCTCACCCCCGTCACCGACGCCATCGACGACGCGCTCTCCGCCACCCAGGACCAGTTCGGGGACATGGGTCTGGTCTCGGCCGTGAAGGTGATCTCGGGCCAGTGCACTGCTGGTCCCGGGACTGCCCAGGGATCCGCCAACATCGTCGACGGCAGCATCCGGGTCAGCGGGGGCGGTCAGGACATCACGCTTCTCGACCTTCCGGTGAACCCGCCCCCGAACACCCACCTCGCCACCGACCTGAGCAAGGTGCTGACCAGCGTCATCAGCGCGTTGCGCACCAACCTGAGCAACTCCTTCGACGGCCAGCTGGACCCCGTCAACGCGGCCCTGCTCGATCCGATCCAGGAGCAGGTCGTCGACAACGTCGTGACCCAGGTGGAGGCCAACCTCGGCCCGCTCGAGGAGAACGTCCTCGACATCACCTTGAACAAGCAGGCCCGACCCACGAACGACTCGATCCGCGTGAACGCGCTCGACCTCCAGCTGGTCCCGGCGGCCCAGGCACAGCTCGACGCCTCGCTCGCCAGCGTGCAGATCGGCAACGTGGTCTGCGGACCCAGCGGTCGCATCGCCCAGACCTCGGCCGCTGTCGAGGCACCCCAGGCCCAGCCCGCCATGCCCACGGCCGTCTCCGCAGGCCTGGCCACCGCACCGGGGCAGCACGCGCCGGGCGACGACTCCCACAACGGGATCGTGCTGGCGGCCCTGGCGATGATGCTCGCCGGTGGCACTGCCCTGGTGGCCGTCCGCTGGCTGCGCGCCTGAGCGGCGTACGACGGGATCGGTGAGCGAGATGAGCTCGGTCAACACGGGCAAGGGTGGTTTCTTCGCCTGCCTGCTCGTCCTGTGCGGTGTGGCAGTCGCCGTGGGTTACCTGCTCCCCTCGTCGGGGGAGGCCAGCCCCGCGGGCTACCACGCGATGTCCTCCCCGGCCCGGCCGGTGCGCCTGGTCATCCCAGCGCTGAAGCTCCGGGCACCCATCCAGCCGATCGAGGTCAACGACAAAGCCGTGCTGGACCCGCCGCGCAACCCGCGCCAGGTCGGCTGGTGGAAGCGCAGCGCTCGTCCCGGCGCGACGAAGGGCCAGACCGTGCTGACCGGCCACACCGTGCACACCGGTGGCGGGGTGATGGACAAGCTCGGCAAGCTGCGCAAGGGCCAGCTGGTCAAGGTGGTCACTCCCCGGGGCCTGATGGTCTACCGCACCACCAAGGTGGTCACGTGGTCGAAGGACGAGCTCGCGAAGCGTGCCCGCGACATCTTCGCCCAGAAGCGGGAGGACGAGCGGCTCGTGCTGATCACCTGCAGCCAGTGGACCGGCAGCTACTACAAGAGCAACATCGTCGTGTTCGCCGACCCCCTCGGTGTCCCCGACAAGTCGCCCGACAAGTCGGCCGGCAAGAAGAAGGACTCCTAGGCGGTCTGGCCGGGGCCTTCGGCGTGCGCCCGAGCGGCGGGCGAGTCCGGCATCCGCCGGTCCATCAACCCCATGGCGGCGTCCGACAACCTCGGTGCGACCAGGTTGAGCACCTCACCGACACGGCCGGCGAGCGTAGAGATGGTGATCGGCCGGTCCTCCAGCGCCCGCACGACCAGGGCGGCAGCCTGCTCGGGTGTCTTTGCTGGCGCGCGTCGGTAGGCGTCGGTGGCGGTGATCATCTCAGTGCGCACCAGGTCCAGGCGCAGGTTGGTGAAGGTGACGTTGTCACGCCAGGTCTCGCGCCCGGCGATGCGCGAGAAGCTGTCCAACGCCGTCTTCGAGGCGATGTAGGCCGTGAACTTCGGTGCCTTCATCTGCACCCCCCAGGTGACGACGTTGACCACGTGCCCGAACCGTCGCCCGCGCATCCCGGGCAGCAGTCCCAGGATCAGGCGCACGGGCCCGAAGTAGTTGATCGCCATGGTGCGCTCGAAGTCGTGCATCCGGTCATAGGAGTACTCCAGCGAACGCCGGATCGACCGCCCGGCATTGTTGACCAGCATGTCCACCCGGTCGTGCTCGTGCAGCACCTGCTCGACCAAGGCGTCGGTGGCTCTCGGGTCGGTCAGGTCGCAGGCATAGCCGTACGCCGACCCGCCCGTCGCCTCGATCTCTGAGACCACGCGCTCGAGCTGGTCCTGTCGTCTGGCCACGCAGAGCACCCGCGCCCCGCGAGCGGCGATCGCCCTCGCGCTGGCCTCACCCACACCCGAGGAGGCGCCGGTCACCAGCACGACCCGGCCGGCCAACGGGCTGGGCAGGGGCGATCCGGAGAGCCGGGCGACGGGGGCGACCAGGTGGCGGCGTACGAGTGCCTTCGGGGTGAGCAGCAGGTTCACTGCGGCGACCCCGGCACTGGCCCGTGCACTGGCCCGTGCGCCGGCCCGAGATCTGGCCCGAGGTCTGGCATCGTCCACGGCCTGGCCGACTCGAGCTGTGCCGACAGACTGAGCAGGGTGGTCTCGTCGTTGAGCCGGCCGACCAGCTGCACCGCCAGGGGGAGGCCGTCGGCTCCGACCCCGGCCGGCACGGAGGCGGCCGGGTTGCCGGTCACGTTCCACAACGCGCAGTAGGCGATCATCGGCTGTGCCGCCAGCGCTGCGCGCACGGTGCCGCCCTTGTCCAGCACCCCCACCTGACGCGGTCGGTGCGCGATGGTGGGCGTCAGGAGCACGTCGACGGCGTCGGCGCCCTCGAAGACCCGGTTGGCCTTGGCCGCGACTTTCTCCCCCGCCCGCAGCGCCCACTGGACGACCCCGGGCCGGACCCAGCTGCCGAGCCGGTAGGTCTCGCGGGTGCGCTTCTCCAGCCGGTCGTAGTGCTCGACGGCGTCGCTCTCGGACCGCACACCGGCGAAGAACTGCGGCACGAAGGCCAGGGTGGCATCGGGATAGCGAGGGTTGACCTCGACGACCTCGTGGCCGAGGTCCGAGAGGAGCTGGGCGGTGTCGCGCACAGCCTGGACGTGGCTCGGGTCGGGGCGCAGGCCCTTGATCTGCGGCTTCGTGGACCAGCCGATGCGCAGCCGACCGGGCTCGGCGCGGGCGGCGTCGGTGAACGTCGTCGCAGGTTCGGGGGCCCGGAACATCTCGGTGTCGGTCGTCCCCCGGATCACGTCGTAGACGACGGCCGAGTCGAGCACCGACCGGGCCAGCGGTCCCGCCGTGCCGAGCGCCCACCAGAGATGTCGCATCGGTGCGGTGGTGACCCGCCCTCGCTGCGGCTTGAGCCCGAACAACCCGCAGCACGCCGACGGGATCCGGATCGAACCGCCCCCGTCGCCGCCGATGGCGACGGGGACCATGCCGGCCGCCACGGCCACCGCGGTGCCGCCGCTGGAGCCACCCGGGGTGTGGCCGGGCTTCCACGGGTTGCGGGTGTAGCCGCCGTCCTCCGACTCCGTGAACGGCCACTGGCCGAACTCCGGCATCCGGGTCTTCCCGATGATCACGGCACCGGCCTCGCGCAGTCGCCGGACGAGCTCACCGTCCTGGGCGGCAGGCGTCGAGTTGGCCCGGCCACCGAAGGTGGTGACGCAGCCGGCCACGTCGATCTCCTCCTTGATCGCGATCGGCACGCCGTGCAGAGGTCCGGGCGTCCCGCCCTCCTCCAGTGCCCGGTCGCGGCGGACCGCCTCGGCGCGGGCCTCGTCGCCGAGGACCACCGAGAAGGCGTTCAGGGCGGGGTCGCGCTCGGCGATGCGACCCAGGCACGCCTCGACGAGCTCGAGGGCACTGATCTCCTTCTGCGAGGTGCGCCTGGCCAGCTCGGCCACGGAGAGATCGGCGAGATGCAGGTCGGATGCGGTCATGGGGCGAAGGCTAGCCGCGGCGCAGCGGTCACGGTCCGGGAGGACTGACGCATCACCGTAGTCGGCGTACAGCCAGAACCCGGTTGGTTCGATAGGAGAACTCCCCCATCGCTGGTGGAGAGGTGTTGCGGAGAGGTGTTGCGGAGAGGTGTTGCAGTTTGGCCGGGCGCCCGGCCAAACATCCAGTGGAGGGGTGAAACTTCAACCCTCCACTCACAGTTCAGCCGGGCGCCCGGCCAAACTGCGGCCACCTCAGCCCCCCACGTACGCCGCCAGGTGCTGACCGGTGAGCGTCGCCCTCGCGCCGGCCAACCACCTCGCGCTGCTGGCGTGCATGGACGCGCAGTTCATCCCGAAGACCGACAAGGTGCGTGGCTTCGTCTCCGACGTGGCGACCGGCAAGCTCCACGAGGTGGAAGCCGCCGCCTGACTCACTCGGCCCGGCACGCGGGGTCAGGCAGTCTCCCACCGGAACAGGCGAGCCGCGAGCAGCGTGAACACCGCGGTGAACGCGAGCAGGATGCCGATCGGCACCAAGGCGGAGGACGGCCCCTGACCCCGCACCATCACGTCCAGCATCGCGTCGTTGAGATGGCGCAGCGGCAACAGCTGCGAGACCGTCTGGATCCAGCCGGGCGCCCCCTCCAGCGGGAAGAACGAGCCCGAGAGGAACGCCATCGGCAGCACGAAGAAGTTGGCCATGTTGACCGCACCCTCCGTGGTCTTGGCAATCGCACCCGCGAGCAGGCCGAGCGCCATGAACGACAGCGTCCCCGCCACGAGCAGCGGCACCGACATCCACCAGGAGCCGGTGAGGGTCAGCCCGAAGGCCGCGACGCCCAGCCCGACGAAGATCACCAGCTGCACCAGTGCGATCGCGACCGTCACCACGATGCGGGCGGACACGATCGTGCCGGTCGAGACCGGTGAGAGCTGAAGTCGCCGCAACAGCTTGCTCTCCCGCCACCCCTGCAGCGTGGCGGCCGCACCGAACGCGGCACTCATCGCCACCGCCCAGCCCAGCAGGCCGGGCGTGACGAACTGGATCGTCTTCAGGGAGTCGTCCTCGACGCGTTCGGTCACCAGTGTGTACGTCGGCGGCTTGCCGGATGCGGCGACGTTGGCGGCATCGACGAACGCGCGCAACGTGCCTTGCGTGATGGCAGCCCGCACCTGGTCGGTCTGGGTGTAGTGCGCGACGAGCTCGTCACCCTTCATCTCCACCGCGACATCGGCGTCGCCCTTGCGCACCTCGGCGAGAGCGGCGGCCCGGTCCTTGACGTGCGTGACCTCGAACGCCTGCCCGAACGCCTTCTTGCCCTCGGCCGGCATCTGGTCGAACAGGGGCACGGCGCCGATCTGGACCATGTCGACCTTCGACTGCTCGGGATCGGCGAAGATCCCGCCGAAGAGCACCAGGAACATCAGCGGGAAGATCAGCGCGAAGAAGACCGAGGACTTGTCCCGCAGGAATCCCTTGACGATCGCGACCGCGATCGCACGGAAGGCAGTCGTCCGGGGGGTCATGCGCGGTACTCCCGGCCGGTGAGTTCGAGGAAGACGTCCTCGAGGGAGGCCGGCGCGGCGCCCTCCCCCGTCCGGGCGTCCAGGGCGGTCCGCAGCGCCTCAGGGGTGTCGAGCTGGAGGATCTGGCCGCGGTCCATGATCGCCACGCGGTCGCAGAGGTGCTCGGCCTCGTCCATGTAGTGCGTGGTGAGCACCACGGTGCGACCCGACTCGTTCAGCCCGGAGAGCAGGTCCCACAGGTTGCGTCGGGCCTGCGGGTCGAGCGCCGCGGTCGGCTCGTCGAGGAAGAGGATCTCGGGATCGTGGACCAGGGAGCAGGCGATCGCCAGCCGCTGCTTCTGGCCGCCGGAGAGGTTCTCGGTGCGGGTGCCGCCCTTCTCGCCGAGGCCGACGCGATCGAGCCATTCGTCCGCCCGGGCGGCCGGGACGTCGTAGAGCGCGGCGAAGGTGCGGATCTGCTCGGAGGCGGTGAGGCGTTCGAAGAACGCGGAGGCCTGGAGCTGTACGCCGATCCGGCGCAGCAGCCGAGTGTCGCGCGGCCAGGACGCCTGACCGAGCAGCCGGGCCTCGCCGGAGTCGGGCTTGCGCAGGCCCTCGACCATCTCCAGCGTCGTGGTCTTGCCGGCACCGTTGGGGCCGAGGATCCCGAAGATCTCGCCCTCGGGCACCTCGAAGGAGACGCTGTCGACAGCACGTAGACCGTCGTAGGACTTCACGAGGTCCACGACCTGCACCGCAGCCGTCACTCGAGAGACCTCACGCGGACCGAGTCTGCCAGCAAAGCTCAGAGCAGGGTGCGCACGACGCGCAGCGCCACGGAGAGCCGGGCGAGGTCGGTGTCCTCGTCCGAGCAGATCTCCTGCAGCAGCCTGACCGCCTGTGAGGTTTCCTTCTCCGGCGGTGGGTGACCGGCGAGCTGCGCAGCGGTGAGCTGGGCGTGCACGGCGTGCAGGTCGTCACGCAAGGCAGCGCGAGCCATCGTCTGCCAGCGGTCATCTCGGGGCAGCGCCAGGATCCGGGAGACCAGGAGCGGGAGCCCGAGCTCCTCGCCGACCTCGAAGTGGACGCGCGCGACGTCCATGGGGTCGAGGCCCTCGCGGGCGGCCGTCTCGACCATGCCGAGGATCATGTAGGACGGCGGGCACACCGCCACCCGGATGGCAAGGTCCTCCGACACGCCCTTGGCGATGAGCGCGTCACGACGCTGCTCGTAGGCCTGGAGCTCGCGGCCGAGCATCAGCGAAGGCAGCTCGGCCATCACCTTCTCGACGACCACCTCGAAGGTGTCGACCACCGACTCAGTCTCCTCGCCGATCCGGCGCGAGTTGAGCAGCCAGCGCGAGGCGCGCTCCACCAG
Source organism: uncultured Actinomycetota bacterium (assembly GCA_963843075.1). Taxonomy (GTDB): domain Bacteria; phylum Actinomycetota; class Actinomycetes; order Propionibacteriales; family Nocardioidaceae; genus Marmoricola. Next base: position 988,374 of record CAWJJD010000002.1, read on the forward strand.
CGTGCGACTCTCCAGCCGCATGGCGGTCTGCACGTCCGCGTCGAGCTGGTTGTCGCACGCCGAGATCACGCGTTGCAGACTGGCCGCACCGAAGATCTCGCGGGCCAGGAAGTTGGCCTTGGTCAGCTCGGCGGTGGTCGCGTTGGTCTCACCGGCGAGACGGTGGAAGTAGGTGATGCCGGCGTTGTTGACCAGCTGGTTCACGATCTGGGTGACCACGATCTCGCGCCGGAGCTGGTGGTCCTCCATCTGGCCCCGGTAGCCCTGGCGCATCTTCCCCGGGAAGTAGGAGAACAGCTCCGAGCGCAGGAACGGGTCGTCGGGCAGGTCGCTGTCGAGCAGGTCCTCCGCGAGCACGATCTTGGTGTAGGCCATCAGCACGGCCAGCTCCGGCACGCTGAGACCCTCCCCTCGATCCTTCAGCCTGCTGACCTCCCGCCGCGACGGCAGCGCCTCGAGCTCGCGATTCAGCAGCCCGCCGCGCTCCAGGGTCCGCATCCAGTCCTCGTGCACGTGCAGCAACGCGGGGCTGATCGAGGCGGCGTTGGCCAGCGCGATGTTCTGGTCGTAGTTGTCGGCCAGCACCAGGTCGGCGACCTCGTTGGTCATCGACGCGAGCAGCTCGTTGCGCTGCTTGGCGGTGAGGTCACCGTCGGCCACGACGCGGTCGAGCAGGATCTTGATGTTGACCTCGTGGTCTGAGGTGTCCACGCCGGCGGAGTTGTCGATGAAGTCGGTGTTGATCCGGCCGCCGCCGTCGGCATACTCGATCCGGCCGCGCTGCGTCAGGCCCAGGTTGCCGCCCTCGCCGACGCACTTGGCGCGCAGCTCCCGGCCGTCCACGCGGATCGCGTCGTTGGCCTTGTCGCCAGCCTCTGCGTGGGTCTCGGAGCGCCCCTTCACATAGGTGCCGATGCCGCCGTTCCAGAGCAGGTCGACCTCGGCGAGCAGGATCGCGCGCAGCAGCTCGGCCGGAGTCATCCGTGCCGGTGTCCCCTCGATGCCCAGCGCCTCGCGTATCTGGGGGGTGAGCTGGATGGACTTGGCGCTGCGGGAGAAGACGCCGCCGCCCTCCGAGATCAGGGAGGTGTCGTAGTCCTGCCACGACGAGCGGGGAAGGTCGAAGAGGCGCTTGCGTTCGGCGTACGACGTGGCCGCGTCGGGGTCGGGGTCGATGAAGATGTCGCGGTGGTCGAAGGCGGCCACCAGCCGGGTGTGCTCGGAGCAGAGCATGCCGTTGCCGAACACGTCGCCGGACATGTCGCCGATGCCGACCGCGGTGAAGTCCTCGTTCTGGCAGTCCACGCCCATCTCGCGGAAGTGGCGGCGTACGGAGACCCACGCACCGCGCGCGGTGATGCCCATCGCCTTGTGGTCGTAGCCGACCGACCCCCCGGACGCGAAGGCGTCGCCGAGCCAGAAGCCGTAGTCGGCCGAGATGGCGTTGGCGATGTCGCTGAACGTCGCGGTGCCCTTGTCAGCGGCGACGACGAGATAGGGATCGTCGCCGTCATGGCGTACGACGGAGCGCGGCGGGACCACCTGACGACCATCAGGACCGTCGACCAGGTTGTCGGTCACGTCGAGCAGTCCGGAGATGAAGGTCGTGTAGCAGGCCACCCCCTCGGCCATCCACGCGTCGCGGTCACTCGAGTCGGGCAGCTGCTTGGCGAAGAAGCCCCCCTTGGCGCCGACCGGAACGATCACGGTGTTCTTCACCATCTGTGCCTTGACCAGTCCGAGGATCTCGGTGCGGAAGTCATCGCGACGGTCAGACCAGCGCAGGCCGCCACGCGCCACCGAGCCGAAGCGGAGGTGGACCCCTTCGACGCGGGGCGAGTAGACGAAGATCTCGAACTTCGGCCGCGGCTCCGGCAGGTCCGGGATCGCCGACGGGTCGACCTTGAGAGTCAGGCGAGGAAGGGGTTGGCCCTCCTCGTCGGTCTGGAAGAAGTTGGTGCGCAGCGTGGCCCGGATGTTGGTCAGGTAGGAGCGCAGGATGCGGTCGTGGTCGAGGCTCGAGACCTCGTCGAGGGCGCGCATGATGCGTTCCTCGAGGTCGGCACACTTGGCCTGGCGGGACTCGTTGTCCGCCGGCAGGCTGCCGTCGCGGCCCGGGTCGAAGCGCGCCTCGAACAGCTGCACCAGGTAGCGCGTGATGTCGACGTTGATGCGCAGCGCGTCCTCGATGTAGTCCTGGGCGAACGGGGTGCCCCCCTGGCGCATGTACTTGGCGTAGGCGCGCAGCAGGGTCGCCTGTCGCCAGGTGAGACCCGCAGCGAGGACCAGGGCGTTGAAGCCGTCGCTCTCGTTGTAGCCGTCCCACACCGCAGCGACGGTGTCCTGGAACAGCTCGCGCACGTGGTCGGGCATGTCGCGGTGGTAGCGCAGCCCGAAGTCGTAGATGTAGGACTCCCGGGGAAGGCCCTCGAGCTGGTAGGGCCGCTCGTCGACGACCTCCACGCCCGTGGTCGACAGGATCGGCAGCACCTCCGAGAGGGACAGCGGCGGACCGATGCGATAGACCTTCAGCCGGGCCTCGCCTGGCGGGGCGGCGATGTCCTCGTAGAGCGAGAGCGCCATCCCCTCGTCCTCCTCGATCTCCTCGAGGCGGCCGAGGTCGGCGGCGCCGGTCTGCGGCGGGTAGTCCTCCTTGTAGGCCTCCGGGAAGCTGGTGGCGTACCTGCGGACGTAGCGGCTGCCGGTCTCCTCGCCGTAGGCGGAGATGACCGCCGCCGTGAAGTCGTCACGCCAGGAGCGAGCGGCCTCGGCGCAGCGCCGCTCGAGGTCGGCCATGTCTGGCTCGCCGATCTGCTCGCCCGGTGCCGGGCGGACGACGAAGTGCAGCCGCGCTGCGAAGGACTCCCCGACATGCGCGGTGTACTCGACGTTGTCGCCGTGGAGCTGCTCCTTGAGGATCGTGGCGATCCGTTCCCGGACGGTGGTGTTGTAGCGGTCGCGCGGCAGGTAGACCAGGCAGGAGAGGAAGCGGCCGTAGAGGTCGCGGCGTACGAACAACCTCAGCTGGCGACGCTCGCGGGTGTACATCACCTGCGCCGCGATCGGGACCAGGTCCTCGAGCGCGGTCTGGAAGAGCTCGTCGCGCGGGTAGGTCTCCAAGACGTCCATCAGCGCCTTGCCTGCGTGGCTCATCGGGTCGAGGCCGACGAGGTCGATCACCTCGGCGGCCTTCTCGCGCAGCACCGGGATCCGCTTGACCGACTCGGTGTAGGCGGCCGAGGAGAACAGTCCCAGGAAGCGGCGCTCGCCGACGACCTCACCGTCGGCGTCGAACTTCTTCACACCGACGTAGTCGAGGAACACCGGCCGGTGCACGGTCGCCCGGGAGTTGGCCTTGGCGAGGACGAGCAGGTGCTTGTCACGTGCCCTGGAGGCCACCTCCTCCGGGAGCACGCGGGGGGACGACGGGTCGGCTCGGAGGATCCCGAAGCCGGTGCCGGGGATGGCGACCAGGGTCTCCTCGTCGCCGTCGGCCCTGAGGGAGTACTCGCGGTAGCCGAGGAAGGTGAAGTGGTTGTCGCCGAGCCAGCGCAGCAGCGACTTGCCCTGCTCGAGCTCCGACTCGGGCAGCGGCGGCGGGTGTTCCTCGATGTCCTGGATGATCAGGTCGATCTGGGTGTGCATCCGCGCCCAGTCCTCGACGGCGTCTCGCACGTCGAGAAGCACCTTGGTCAGCTGGTCGTGGATGGCGTCGAGCTGGTCGTCGGAGACGCGGTCGATCTCGAGGTGCATCCACGACTCGCGCGACACGTCGTGCGGGTCGACGGGGGCGTGCTCATCGAGGATCTCGAGGAGCTTGCCGGACAGGTCGCGTCGTACGACGAACTGCGGGTGCACCACCATGTGGATGTCGTGCTGGTCCTCCGCGAGGGCCATCGACACCGAGTCGACGAGGAACGGCATGTCGTCGGTGACCACCTCGACGACCGTGTGCCCGCCCGCGGACCAGCCGTTGGTCGACACGCTCGGGGTGAAGACCCGGACCGCCGCTTTGCCCTGCGGACGCTCGGCCGCGAGCCGGAGCTCGGCCATCACCGCGCCGTAGAGGTCCCCGGAGTCGCGCTCGAGCAGGTCCTCCGGGGCGACGTGTCGGTAGAACGCCTTGAGCACCGCGGCCATGTCCACGCCGTCGGGGGCCTTGGCTCCCTTGGACTCCGCGTAGCTGCACAACCGGGTGAGTAGTTCGGACTTGCTCTGCTCCAGCGCCGTCACGCCTTCGACATTAGGACTGCGTCACCGCCGGGGCAACGTGCCGCGTCGGCTCCGGGGTCTCGGATGCGAGAAATACCCACAGCCTTCGTCCCTGCTTCCTCACAGCGCCGAGCGGAGGTCCCACAGCTGGGGGTAGTACTTCATCTCCAGACGGCTCCGAAGGTAGGTCGATCCCGTGGAACCGCCGGTCCCGGTCTTCGAACCGATCATCCGCTCCACCATCACCACGTGGCGACCGCGCCAGGCGGCGGCGAGCTCGTCGTGCTGCAGCAGCGCCTCGGCCAGGCCCCAGAGGTCGGCGTAGGACGACCGGTCGCGGGCGACGGCACGCAGGGACGCCGTGATCGCCTCGTCGGAGGAGGTGTCGAGGCCGGCCTCCCCGAGCACGTGGACGAAGCCGTCCCAGAGGCTGGGCTCGGAGAGACGCCGCGCCAGCCGTTCGTTCTCCAGCTCGGTCAGGCCGCGGAAGCGCTCCACATAGGCTGCGTCCTTGGCGCCGGAGAGGAACTCCAGCTCGCGGAACTGCACCGACTGGAAGCCGCTGGCCGGCGCGAGGCGCTGGCGGAACTCCAGGAAGTCCTGGGGAGTCATCGTCTCCAGGACGTCGATCTGCTGCACGAGGACGCGCTCGATCACGTGCATCCGGCTCAGCAGGTGGCGCGCGAACCACAGATCACGCCCGCCGCTCTCGGACCGCGTGGAGACCAGCGCGTCGCGCACGGTCTCGGCCTCGTGCAGCAGCTGCTGGAACCAGAGCTCGTAGACCTGGTGGATCGTGATGAACAGCAGCTCGTCGTGCGCCGGCGACTGACCGTCCTCGCCTGACTCGAGGTGCTGGGCGTCGAGGAGCTGCGTCAGCCGCAGGTAGCTGCCGTAGGTCAGCTGCGGCGCCTCCTTGGCCCCCTCCTCGCCGAACAGCACGAAGTTCTCGTCTTCCATGGGGTCAACATAGGCCGTGCCGCCGGGACACCGGGGTCCGGCATGCAGCATGATGCCGTCCATGAAGCTCCGACACGAGATCAGCTATGACGCCTCGCAGGCAGACGTCTACGCGATGCTGGCCGACCCCGCTTTCCGACAGTCCTCCGCGGATGCGATGGGTGTGATCTCCGCCGACGTCACCATCACCGCGAAGGGTGAGGGGATGAGCGTGCACATCGACCAGGTGCAGCCCACCGAGGGGGTGCCGGGGTTCGCCAAGAAGTTCGCCGGCGAGACGACCCGCGCCGTACAGCACGAGGAATGGCACTCCCCCGCCGGCGGCTCCATCTCGATCGAGACGCCCGGCAAGCCGACCTCGATCCAGGGCACGCTGGCGCTCAGCGAGGCCGGCGGGCGCACCACCGAGACGTTGGACGTCGAGGTCAAGGTGAAGGTGCCGCTGATCGGCGGCAAGCTCGAGAAGCTGATGGCCGACCTGGTCACCGCGGGCATGGACAAGGAGCACACCGCCGGCAAGGCGTGGCTGCGGACCCGCTCGACGGGTGGCGAGCGCTGATGAAGAAGGTCAGCGAAGAGCTCCGCTATGACGGCGCGACGCTCGAGCAGGTCCACGAGATGCTCGCGACTCAGGCCTTCCGTGAGCAGGTGTGCGAGAGCCAGGGCTACCTGCGCCACACGGTGAAGATCGGGCGCGACGACGACGGGATGACTGTCGCCATCGACCAGGTCCAGGCGGCGCACGGCATCCCGGGCTTTGCCAAGAAGTTCGTCGGCGACGAGATCCACATCACCCAGGCCGAGGACTGGACGTCACCGGAGAAGGGCAACCTGCACATCGCCATCCCCGGCAAGCCCGGCGAGATCTCGGGCACCGCAATGCTCACCGAGGATCCCGACGGCACCACCGAGACGGTCAACCTCACCATCAAGGTCAACATCCCCCTCGTCGGCGGGAAGATCGAGGGACTCGTCGCCGACCTCCTCACCAAGGCGCTGCGTGCCGAGCACAAGGTCGGCGTCAGGTGGCTCGCGGGCGGCTGATGCTCGCGGGGTCACCCGCTGCGACCGCTCTCGGGTTCCTGTCGGGTTTCTGTCGGAGAGCGGTGCCATATTTGGCTCATGACTGGCTGGCAGGACGTGGAGCGCGCGGAGCCCGAGTTCGCCCAGCGGGTGCGAGAGCTGATGGACGCGCACAAGCACAAGACGATTGCGACCCTGCGGGCCGACGGATCACCCCGCATCTCGGGCATCGAGTGCTCCTTCGAGGACGGCGAGCTGACCTTCGGGTCGATGCCGAAGGCACGCAAGGGCGCAGACCTGCTGCGGGACCCGCGCTTCGCCCTGCACAGCGCCACGGTCGACCCGATCGAGGGTTCGGAGTCGCAGTGGCCGGGCGAGGTGAAGGTCTCCGGTCGGGCGATCCGCGCCGGTGCGATCACCGAAGGGCCTGAGGGCGACGCGTTTCGCGCCGACGTCACCGAGGTCGTGCACACCCACCTCAACGCCGACGCCACCCTCCTCGTGATCGAGTGGTGGACCCCCACCCACGGCCTGCGCAAGGTCGAGCGCGGCTAGCTCCCCTTGCCGATCCCCTCGGTGGTTGAGGAGCGAGCCCTGGCGAGCGTCTCGAAACCACGTGGTCAACACTGATCCCTCTCGTCGACCTCTCGTGGGTCCGATCGTGGGTCTCAGTCATCGATGAGCGTGGTCGCCGTCGGCGTCTGGTCGCGTGGGTGTCCCCCGACCCCTTCGTCCGGCTCGCCCTCACTCAGCTCGACCGTCGTGGTGACGGCCGAAGACTGCACTGCCGTCCCCGGCGCGGTCGTTCGCCTCGCTGTCGCGGTGGTTGAGGAGCGAGCCCTGGCGAGCGTCTCGAAACCACCGATCCAAGAACCTCGAGAAGGTCGAGAATCCCCTGTGCACACAGCGGATTCTCGATCAGAAACTGTCAGCGGTCGCTGGTTGAATCAAGGTATGTCACACCCCCAGGGCAGCATCCTCGCCGAGCTGGCCGACCTGCGCACCCGGGCCACCGACCTCACCGACACCCTCTGGGCCGCCCACCCACCCGCCGAGCTGACCGAGGCCATCGCCGAGATCGAAGCCCTCAAAACCACCCTCGATGCGTCGAGCTCGGCGTCATCCGCGAGCTCGAAGCGACCGGTGCGATCAAGGAGACCGGGTGGGCCTCCACCCAGGACTACCTCACCCACGTTGCGGGCGGCCACAAAGGCACCGGCCCCGCACTCGTGCGCCTCGCCCAGGCAGTGGCAGAACCAGTCCTGGCCCCGGTCGCCGAGGCCATGGCCGATGGCTGGCTCTCGACCACCAAGGCCCACGTCATCGAACGATCCATCGACCGGCTCCCCGGCAACCCCGACCTCCGCGCCCGCGGAGTCCAGGTCCTCCTGGCCGAGGCCAAGCACCTCGACGCCACCGAGCTCCGCAAGCTCGCACTCCACCTGGCCACCGTCGTCGACCCCGACGGCGACGAACGCCGCGACGAGAAAGCCCTGCACCGTCTCGAAAGAGCCGCCCACCTGGGTCGCCACCTGACCATCACCGACGACCAGGCCGGCGGAGCCTGGATCAAGGGCCGCTGCGCCACCGAGGACGCCGCCCTCCTCAAAGCCACCCTCATCCCCCTCGCCGCCCCACAACCAGAACAGAGGTGCCCGGTCTGCGACCCCGCCACCTGTCGCGAACCCGGATGCGGGCACGACGGCCGCGACCCCCGCGACCCCCGCGACCCCCGCGACCACGGCACCCGGATGCTCGACGCCCTCATCGAGGCCTGCCGACTGCTGCAGACCACTGACGTGCTGCCCGAGACCCACGGCGCCATCCCCACGGCTCACCGTGACGATGGACCACACCCAGCTCCGCACCTGGACCGGGCTCGCGCAGACCGAGACCGGAGAACTGCTCTCGGCCTCCACGATCCGGCGACTGTGCTGCGACGCCGAGATCATCCCCGCCGTCCTGGGCAGGCCCCTCCCAGGTCCTCGACGTCGGCAGGCAGCAACGACTCGTCACCGCGGCGATCTGGAAAGCCCTCGTCGTCCGCGACCACCACTGCCGCTTCCCACACTGCACGAGACCACCGGTCATGTGCCACGCCCACCACATCACCCACTGGGCCGACGGCGGGGCGACCTCCCTGGACAACCTGATCCTGCTCTGCGGCCACCACCACCGACTCATCCACACCGGCCCCTGGCACCTCCACACCACGAGCACCGGAGACTTCGAGTTCACCCCACCCGACACCTCCCGCCGAGAACAGACCGGCCGGGAACCACCCGACCCCTGACCTGGCAGCCGCCGCGCGTCGGCAGAACGGGCCGGTTGACGTCGGGGGGAGGTTGGGTCAACCGACCCGCTGCCACACCCCGGGTCGGCCCTCCGGCCGTCCCGGGTGGCTCAGGTCAGCCGCCGCCCGGGGACTGATCCACGATGTCGGCGGCGAAATCTCGCACGGTTCGATGGGAGTCGCACGAGCCCTGGACCAGCAGCCCGAAGGCGGCATCGCGGCTCAGGTCCTCCCTGGACATCAGCACACTGATGGCGCGTCCGACGACCTCACGAGGACCCAGCAGTTCGATGATGTTCTCGGCGTCAGGTGACATGAGGAACCCCGGGCTTCCACAGTTCGCGTTGGTGCGATACCGGGGTCCGGGGCAGATCACCAGTCAACCACGGGAGTCCGGTGTTTGCTCCGTGGGAACCCTCGGAAGTTTCGGCGCACCGACGACGGGGCGTTGACCTAGTCGCCGACCTGCCCGTCGATGGACTCACGGATGAGGTCGGCGTGGCCGCAGTGGCGGGCGTACTCCTCGATCATGTGCACCAGGACCCACCGGAGGTTGTAGCTGCGGTTCGGGTCGCTGCGGAAGGTGCGCCTCGAGAGGGTCTCCAGGGCGCTGGGGTGCGCGAAGGCCTCGTGCAGGACGCGGTCGGAGGCGGCCACCATCTCGTCGTACAACGCTCGCAGCTCCTCCGGCGAGTCCTCGGCGGCGCTGTGCCAGTCCCAGTCGCCGTCCGCGTTCCAGTCGACCGACGCGAACGGCTCGGGGGCGGGCTGGTCGGCGTAGACCTGGTTGAACCACCAGTCCTCGACATAGGCGAGATGCTTGAGCATCCCGCCCAGCGTCATCGCCGAGGGCTCCAGCCGCTGGTCGAGCTGCTCGGCGTCGAGTCCGTCGGTCTTGAGCCGGATGATGTCGCGGTGGTAGTCGAGGAACGAGACCAGGGTCTCGGCCTCGGAGGCTGTGTGGGGAGGGTCGACAGGCATGGGTAGAACCCTAGGACCCGTCCGTGTCGTTGTCGTCGGAGTTGCGCCGTCGCACGATCCAGATGGTCAGGGCGAGCAGCACGAACGGGCCGAAGGCGAGCACGAGGGTGAGCACCTGCTCCACGGGATGGAGCGGACCGAGGTGGAGAGGCACCACCGGAGTGCTCAGCCCATGTGGGGGTAGCGGTGGTCCTTCGGTGGCACGAAGGTCTCCTTGATGGAGCGCGCCGAGACCCAGCGGGTCAGGTTCCCGGGGGCGCCCGCCTTGTCGTTGGTGCCCGAGGCGCGTGCGCCGCCGAACGGCTGCTGGCCGACGACCGCACCCGTGGGCTTGTCGTTGACGTAGAAGTTGCCCGCGGCGAAGCGCAGCCGCTCACTGGCCCAGGCGACGGCCTGGCGGTCCTGTGAGATGACCGCGCCGGTGAGGGCGTACGGCGCGAAGGACTCCATCTGGTCGACCACCGACTCGAACCGGCGGTCGTCGTAGACGTGCACGGCGAGGATCGGGCCGAAGTACTCGTCCTTGAACATCGCGTCGGTCGGGTCGTCGGAGACCACGACGGTGGGCCGGACGAAGTAGCCGATCGAGTCGTCGACCTGGCCACCGGCGACGATCTCCAGCTTCGAGGAGCGCTTCGCACGGGTGATCGCCTTCTTGTGCTTGGCGAACGCCCGGTCGTCGATCACCGCGCCCATGAAGTTGGACAGGTCGGTGACGTTGCCCATCGTCAGGTTCTCGGTCTCGGCGACCAGCTGGTCCTTGAGCCTCTTCCACAGCGAAGCAGGCACATAGGCACGCGAGGCGGCCGAGCACTTCTGGCCCTGGAACTCGAAGGCGCCGCGGATCATCGCGACCCGGAGGACATCCACGTCGGCCGACGGGTGGGCCACGATGAAGTCCTTGCCACCGGTCTCGCCGACGATGCGCGGGTAGCTGCGATAGCCGGTGAGGTTCTCCCCCACCGTGGCCCACAGCTTCTGGAACGTGGGCGTGGAGCCGGTGAAGTGGATGCCGGCGAGGTCAGGGTGGTTCAGGACCACGTCGGAGACCTCGATGCCGTCACCGGGGAGCATGTTGATGACGCCCGGCGGCATGCCGGCCTCCTCGAGCAGCTCCATGGTCACGTGTGCCGCGAGCTGCTGGGTGGGTGAGGGCTTCCAGATCACCGTGTTGCCCATCAACGCCGGCGCCGTGGGCAGGTTGCCGGCGATGGCCGTGAAGTTGAACGGCGTGATCGCGTAGACGAAGCCCTCCAGCGGTCGGTGGTCGGTCCGGTTCCACACGCCCGGGCTGTTCGCGATCGGCTGCTCGGCCATGATCTGCCGGCCGTAGTGGACGTTGAACCGCCAGAAGTCGATCAGCTCGCACGCCGAGTCGATCTCGGCCTGCCAGACCGTCTTGGACTGGCCGAGCATGGTGGCTGCGTTGAGGCGAGCGCGCCAGGGGCCGGCGAGCAGGTCGGCGGCCTTGAGCAGGATCGAGGCGCGGTCGTCGTAGGACATCGCGCGCCAGGCCGGCGCCGCGTCGCTGGCAGCCCGCACAGCCGCCTGCGCGTCCCGTTTCGTGGAGTTCTTGAGTACGCCGAGAACGGAGGCGTGGTCGTGCGGCTGGACCACGGGGATCTCCGCTCCGCCGCCCATCACCTTGCGGCCGCCGATCGTGGCCGTCAGGTCGATCGTGCTCGCGCCGGCATGGGCCAGCTCCGCCTCGATGGCGGCCCGTTCGGGGCTGCCGGGGGCGTAGTCCAGGTTCGGCTGGTTGACGGGAGCCGGAGGTGTGCTGATCGCGTCCATGCTCGCGATGCTCTCAGACACAGCGAGGCGCGACCAACCTGCCTCGGGTCAGCTGCCGAGCAAGCGGAGGAGGTCAGCGCACGGAGACCGCGCGCGCCCCCGACGTCGAGCCGAGCCAGGTGGTGGTGCCGCTCGTGACCACGCGGTAGTAGGTCACCGAGGACTGCTTCACCCTCCAGGCCTTGAGGCCGGTCGCACCGGTCGTGCCGGTGGAGACCCTGCGCCAGACGGTCGCCCCCCTGGCGTGCCGCTGGAGGGTCACCGGCATGCCCCTGACGCGCGTCGCGCTGCCCCGTCGGCTCACCGTGGCGGTGAGGGTCACGTAGGTGCCCCTCTTGATCTTGGCGGCCGACGCCTTCACCGAGGCAGCGGTCGCGTAGGCCGTCACCGCCCTGCCCGGGCCGGTGAGGCCGGCACCGTTGACCGCCCGCACCGTGAACGTCACGTTGGCGTTCGCCCTGAGACCGGTGATGTTCAGCGACCGGGCCGTCGCCGCAGCGGTGTTGACCTTCCCGTCCGAGCGGGTGATGCGGTAGGACGTGATCGGCTTGCTGCCGCGGTCCACCGGCGGCTGCCAGGAGACGACCGCACTCGTGGTCGCGGCCCGCACCGCCGCCGAGGTCGGCGCGCCGGGGGCCACTGGAGCAGCCGGGGGCAGGGCCTGGGTGTCGCAGGCGTACATCCGGACGTCGTCGATCCACCACCCGTAGAACGAGATCTCGGGGTCGCCCTCGAGCCGGAAGGCCACCTGGACCCTCTGCCCGGCCAACGACGACAGGTCGACCTGGCTGGATCCGTAACCGCGGCTGTCGCCGCCGAACCCGGTGAACCCGGCCGCCGTGGAGCCCTCGATGTGCTTGGAAGGACCGTTGACCCAGGGCAGGTCGTTCACCCGCACCCACGAGCCGTTGACCAGCTTGGAGACGACCACCTGCCCGCCGTCGTAGTAGGCGGTGTCGTCGAAGTCGAGGACATAGGCGTGGTGGAAGTTCAGGTAGGTCCCGCCACCGGTGGCCGGCACCGTGAACGGCGCGCTGGTCACCGAACCCGAGGACGGGTCGCCCAGCGATGGGTCCGGGTTCAGGCCGAAGAGCGACTCCGTGCCGCTGACGGCGTACGACGGGATGACGTCGCCGTCCGCTCGACCCCAGAGCGGGGACGTCGAGCTGAACTCGAAGTCGTCGAAGTCGTCGTCGTCGCGCGCGAGCAGGGTGTCGACCGGGTTGCCGGTCGGGCACGAGATCGGCGCCTCGGCAGCCGCAGCGTCGGGATCGGTCGGTGCCGAGGACAGCTCGGTCGCCACGACGGCCTCGCGCACCGCGTCGCAGTTGCCGGTCGTGAAACCGCCGGTGCCGGCCGTCGCGAGCTCGTCGCAGGTGGCGACCAGGACGCGGCCGAGGTCGGCGTACTCCGAGCCCGAGGTCAGGCGCGGGATCGTCTCGAGGTAGAGGCGCCCGGTCTTGGCGAGCGTGCTGTCACCGGTGTCGATGCCGGTGATCGTGTGGCCGTTGAAGGTGCCACCCTGCGAGATCAGGTAGGCCGTCTTGTTGCCGACGCCGTCGTTGTCGTGGACGGCGCCGCCGTCGTAGAACACGTCGGCCGTCACGAAGTCGGGACTGGTCATCCGGTCGGGCTGACCGAACAGGGCCGGGGTCTTCATGCTCCGGATGGGGCCCCCGGGGATCTGCTCCGCGATCGTCCAGCCGGCGTCGCTCTCCACGCCGTTGCGGTGGTCGACGATCTCGCCGATCGTGTCGGCCACCGACTCGTTGATCGCGCCGCTCTGGTGGAACATGAACAGGTTGGAGGTGCGCTCGACGTAGCCGTGGGTGAGCTCGTGGCCCACCACGTCGTCGGCGGCGGCGTACCCCTCGCCGAAGACCATCTGCCGGCCGTCCCAGAACGCGTTGTCGTAGGGGCACTCGGTCGGGTCGTCGTCCTCGGTCTCGGTGTAGCACCAGCGCACCGTGGACTGGAGGGTCTTCTGGCTCGAGATGTTCGCCCCGATGAGGTCGGTCAGGTCGAGGCCGTCGAGCTCCGCGTAGGCCTGGGAGACCACGCCGAGGTTGGTGTAGGCCGCGGAGACGTCGGCGCCTCCCGCCGAACCACCTTCGCTGCGGGCAGGGAGCGGGCAGACCGGCACCTGGACCGAGGTCCCGGACTTGCGCACGTTGGCGTTGTCGCAGATCCGGCGGTTGATGCCGGGCGCGTCGTTGAAGTGCAGGGCGATCTCGCCGTGCCCGGTGCCCACGAGGACGGTCTCACGGATGTCGGAGCCGTTGGTGACCTCGAACTGCCAGACCGGCCTGACGCCGAGCGGGTCGGCGGTGTGCACCAGGGCCGGGTCGTAGACGCGACGGCCGACCGAGGTCGCCGAGAGCGAGCCCACCGACACACGGTGGTTCCGGGCCATCGCACGGAGCGCGCTCTGACGGGCCTGGGGCTCGCTCACCTTCGCCGCAGGCACCTCGGTCGCGTCGGTGGTGGCGGAGGCGACGGAGACGAGACCCTGGTCCTCGTCGAGGCTCATCACGACCTGCCCGCCGAAGACGGGGACGCCGTCGACGACCTGCTCCGAGCGGACCACCGAGCCACCGGTGGACGAGTCGAGGGTCTGGGTCACGACGGCTCGCGAGGTCGAGCCGTCGATGCCGAAGGCGTCGCCGTACTCGGCGAGCTCCTCCTGGGCCGACCTGCGCGGGGTCGAGGCGTCGCTCTCCAGCATCGCCCCGCCGTCGGTGGAGCTCACGAACGCGACCACACCCTGCGCATCGCGCTGCACCCGGACCGCGCCGTCGGCGTCGACCTTCAGCTCCCGCAGTGCGTCGGCTGCGGCGGCCTCGGCACCCGTCGACGCGTCGACGCTCGGCCGTGGCGGGGCCGCGAAGGCTGCCTGGGGGACGCTCAGACTGAGCGCGAGGGCGCCGGCAAGCAAGGTCCAGCGTCGAGTCATGTGGGGGTTCTCCGGGTTCTGTCACCGAATCCTAGGCAGACAGAGGCCTACGAAACTCGCAATTGGGCAATTCCGACCATCAGGTGGTCAGGCGAGGAGGTCGGGGATCTCCTGCACGGCGTACCAGCCGAGGTCGCCGAGCTCGTCCGGGTCGTACGCCGCCCCGCGATCGAGGTCGTCGGTGTCGACGTGCACCGCCTTGACCTGCGAGAACACGAACGCCGAGTCGATCTCGACCAGGCTGGAGTCCCGGTCCGGGACCACGGACGCCACGTCGGCCACCACGACGACGCGTCGCGGCGGGTCCTCGTCGGTCAGGAGTGCCACGGAGTCGTCGGCGGCCGCCATCAGGGCGGCGTACTCCCACTCCTCCTCGTCGGCCTCCGGCCAGGCCTCACGCAGCCACTCGGTGACCGCTCGGGCGGGGATCGGCGTGGGTCCGACGCCCCCGTCGGCGAGGTAGCGGGCCAGCGACGTCAGCGTCGCCGGGACGTAGACCCGGATGGTCACGGCGTGGTCCCGGGCGGTGTGGCCGGGTTTCGCCGACGTCCGCGCGGAGCACGCAACCGACTGTCGCTGGCGCTGTCGACCAGCTCGTCGAGGGCCTCCCGGATGCACTGGCCGAGCACCTCGACGTCGGGCAGGGTGTCCCGGTCGGCGCTGATCCCGTAGTAGACGGCACCGTCGTAGGAGGTCACCCCGACCGAGAGCGAGAACCCGGGGAGCAGCGGCGGCACCGGATAGGTCTCGACCATCTCCGCGCCGGCGAGATACATCGGGAACTGCGGGCCGGGCACGTTGGTGATCACCAGGTTGACGCTGCCGTGGGCCTCCTTGAACGCCACCCGGGACCCGAGGGCGTGGAAGGTCGTCGGCGCGAAGCCCGCGACGCCCGCGATCCGGTCGGCCGCCACCGCACGCCCGGTCTCGCTGTGCACCCGGAGCGCGTAGGACACCTGGTGCAGGCGCACGACGGGCGACCCCTCACCGATCGGCAGGTCGACGAGATGACCCACCACCTGCGAACCCAGCGAGGTGGGCTCGAGCTCCTCGTCGATCACGCTCATCGGCACCAGCGCCCGCAGGCGCCGACCGGCCGCCACCGACTCGGCGCGGGTCATGAACCAGGCGCGGATCGCTCCGGACAGGGTGGCCAGGATGACGTCGTTGATGGTGCCACCGTGCACCCGGCGGATCTTGCGGTAGTCCTTCAGCGACGTGCGCACGAGCACCACGCGGCGCTGCGCCGAGGGCTCGAGGTTGAACGGTGACTCGGGCGTCGAGCGCCGGCTGGCCAGCTCGCCGGCGACCGCACCGAACCTGGCGGCGGCCCCGCCGACGGTGCGCCCGAGCGCCTCGGCGTTGCTGCGCAGCGTGCTCACGGCGACCCGGGGGTCACGCACCGACTCGACGACGGCGCTCGTGGCCAGTCGCGCCGGGGTCGGCTCGGCGGGTGCCACCCAGTCGTCGCGCACGAGCTGACGCGGTCCGGGGTCGACATCGAGCAGGACCTGGCCGAGGTCGACGGTCGAGATGCCGTCGACGAGGATCTGGTGGGACTTGGAGAGCAGTGCGACGCGGCCGTCCTCCAGCCCCTCGACGAAGTAGATCTCCCACAGCGGCCGGTCGGGGTCGAGCCGGCGCGACATGATCCGCGCGGTGAGCTCGCGCAGCTGGTCGATCGTGCCGGGACGAGGCAGCGCGGAGCGGCGTACGTGGTAGGCGAGGTCGAAGTCCTCGTCGTCCACCCAGACCGGGTTGGCGAGCCGGCCGGGGACGCGGCGCAGGTGCTGGCGGTAGCGCGGGACGAACGCGATCCGGTCGTCGATGTGGGCCAGCAGCGAGTCGTAGTCGAGACCCGACTCGGTCGTGTCGAAGATCTCGAGGGTGGCGTTGTGCAACGGGGTCTGCGGCGTCTCCTCCGCGAGCAGGGCGAGGTCGCTCGCGCGCAGCCGCTCGCTCATCGCAGCGAACCCCTTCCCTCGTCCCTTGGACCTCATGGGATTCTGACAGAGCCCGATTCGCGGTCGAACGCCCGTACCACCCACTGGAGGATCCGATGCCCCGCTCCGCGCGACTGTGCGCCGTCGTCGTCTCAGCCCTGCTGGCCATCGTGGCACTGGCCGGCTGCGGCTCGGACGACTCGTTGGACTCGGGGTCCGGTGACACCGTGGTGGCCACGAAGGACTCCAGCGGCACCCCGACCATCGAGGTCACCTTCGAGGGCGACACGGTCAAGCCGCAAGGCGCCTCGGTGAAGGTCGAGGCGGGTGAGCCGCTGAAGCTGCACATCACCGCCGACAAGGGTGGCGAGATCCACGTGCACAGCTCACCGGAGCAGCAGATCGAGTACGAAGCCGGGACGACCGACAAGACCCTGACCCTGGACCAGCCCGGCGTCGTCGACGTGGAGTCGCACACCCTCGACCAGCTGATCATGCAGCTCGAGGTGCGCTGAGTGCTCCACTCCGCGATCCTGACGGGTCCGGTCCCCCAGCTCGTGCTGCCACTGCACGGCCTGGGTGGCGCCAAGGACCTGCCCATCCCGCTGCAGCTGGCGGTCGCCGCGGCGACCGCCGCCCTGGTGGTCTCCTTCTGCGTCCTCGCGCTGGCCTGGCGGACACCGCGCTACCAGGGCCCGCGCCCGGGTCGTCCGGTCCCCGCCGTGGAGCGCGTCGTGGACGACGAGCGGTTCCAGTGGGCGGTGCGCATCCTCGGGCTGGTCGTCACTTGCTACCTGCTCTGGGCGCTGATCTGGGGACCCGACCTGGTCACGAACCCGGTCCTGGGCACCTTCTACGTCCTGGTCTGGGTGGGCCTGGTGCCGGCCTCGCTGCTGTTCGGCCCCGTCGTCAAGGCGGTCAGCCCGGTGCGCACGCTCAACCTGCTGCTGGCGAAGGCCACCGGCGGTGACGCGACGACGGGGCTGAGCACCTATCCCGCCAGGCTCGGCTACTGGCCCGCCGCAGCCGGGTTGTTCGCCTTCGTCTGGCAGGAGCTGGTCAACCCGCAGAGCGCCTACCTGGGCTCGGTGCGCATCTGGCTGGCGGCCTACCTGGCGATCATGCTGATCGGTGCCGCCGTGTTCGGCGACGTGTGGCTGGAGCGTGCCGACCCGTTCGAGGTCTACTCCAGCCTGCTGGCCCATCTCTCCCCCTGGGGACGCGACGGCGAGCGGCTCGTCGTGCGGAGCCCCCTGGCGAACCTCGCCACCGTGACGCCCCGGGCAGGGCTCGTCGCGGTCGTCGCGGTGCTGTTCGGCTCGACCGCGTTCGACAGCTACAAGGACACGATCCCCTGGCAGCGCTTCGTCATCGACCTCGGTATCGACGCCGTGGTCACCAACACGGCGGCCATGCTCGTGTTCTGCGGGATCGTGGGCGGCACCTTCACCGTCGCCGCGATGTCGACCGGCGTGGACACCCACGGGCGCGACGCCGTACGCCGCAGGGACCTGCCCGCGCTGCTGGCCCACTCGGTGATCCCGATCATCGTGGGCTACATGACCGCGCACTACCTCAGCTATCTGGTCGAGCAGGGCCAGGCGACACTGATCCAGCTCAGTGACCCGATGGTGCGGGGCGACAACCTGCTCGGCACGGGCAACTGGGAGATCGACTACTGGTTGTCCTTCCACCCCTCGTTCCTCGCGTTGCTCAAGGTGCTGGCCGTGATCACCGGCCACATCACCGGCGTCATCGCCGCCCACGACCGGGCGATCAACCTGCTGCCCAAACGGCACCACGTCAGCGGGCAGATCGGGATGCTGGTCATCATGGTCGCCTACACCGCGACCGGGCTCTACCTGCTGATGGGCGGCAGGTGAGAGACGAACACGGCGTCGTGGACCTCGGCCAGGGCCCGGCGCAGGGCTGAGTCACCGAGCTCGACCACCGACTTGCCGGCCACGAGCGCCTTGTCGGTGGCCGGCCTGTCCTCCGGCAGGAAGTGCACGCCGACCGGGCGCACGTAGCCCTCGACCATGCCGACGATGTCGCGTCGGCTCCACCCCAGCGAGTCGCGCATCCGGTTGACCACGACCGTGACGGGTGCGGAGGTGCCATCACGCATCGCGACGAGCGAGCGCGCCAGCCGCGCCAGGCCGGTCGGTTCGGCAGAGCCGACGACCACGACGTGATCGGCGCTCGCGACAGCGTCGAGGGTGAGCTGGTTGCGCGACAGCGGCCGACCCAGCTCCGCGTCGTCCTCGAGGCTGAAGCCCGTGTCCACCACGACGTCACCGACCTCCGCGGCGCGTTCGAGCACCGCGTCGAGGACACCCGGGCGGGCTTCGACCCAGCGGTCGGGCCTGGGGAGGCCGGTGAGGACCTCGAAGCGGTCGGCGACCACCCGACGGCACCGCGCGAAGGAGTCGGCGTCGAGCTGACCGCCGTTGACCAGGCGTGCGGCGGCCAGCAGCCCGGAGACCTCGTCGAGCACGCCGAGGTGCTGGGCGACGGCTCCCCCGTGCGGGTCGGCATCGATCAGGACGCTGGCACTCCCACGATGAGCGTGCTCCGCGGCGAGGCCGATCGCGAGCGTCGTACGCCCTGGTGCGCCGGCGGGACCGTGCACCGCGATCACGCGTCCCGGCGCCGCGCCCGGCTCGGAGCTCGGTTCGCGAAGTGGGTCGGGATCCATCACCAGGGATCGCGTGCCCGCCGAGCCCACGGCCTCGGGCAGCAGCGCGAGGTCGGTCGAGGGTACGACGGCAACGACGCCGAGCCGCGAGAGGTGCTCCTCGCTGCCGCCGACCGCGACGCACCGGACGTCGTCGCGGAGGAGCTGCATGACGGCGTCGGCGTCCAGCCCGACCAGCTCTCCGGAGACCACGGCGACATCGGCCTGCCCGGTCGCCGCACTGGCCAGCAGGTCGGCCAGGTCGACGCAACGCTTGAGCACGAGGTAGCCCTCGCCGTCGAGCGACCGCAGGGCGAGGGCCTCCCACGGCTCTCCCCCGGCGGTCATCAGCACGGTCAGTCGGTCGGACACGGCTCAGCCCTTCCGTGCCACCACGACACGCCCGTCGGAGATCCCGCCCAGGGCGGTGCCGAGGTCTGCGGACCTGTCCGTCGGCACTCCGACGATCACCTGCCGGGTGGACTGGGGTGCCAGGGTGTTGCTCGACCGGGGCACGGCGACCACCACCACGTCGGTGAGCACCGGCACCGCCTTGACCTTCTGCCCGGCGACGGCCGAGACCTTCGGGGCCACCCAGACGTCGACCACAGAGCCCTGTCGCACCGTAGCGGGCAGGTCGTCGGCGGCGACACTGATCGGCACCTCGACCAGGTCCCGCCCTGACTCGGGGGCGATCGCGGTGCGCGGCAGCAGCTCTCCCGCGGAGACCGGTCGGTTGAGCGTCGCGGTGTCCGGAAGCCGGTCCGCCGCGGCCAGGTAACGATCGGCGGTGCCCTCGTCGGGGAACCGGATCGCGCGGCGCTCCACGTCGTCCTTCGCCAGGGTGGCGCCCTCCGGCAGGTCGCGGGAGACCACCCACACCCCGACCGTGTCGTCGGCCGCCGCCATCAACCGGGCGCCGATCACCACCGATGCGGCCACGAGGACCAGGCCGAGGACCAGTCTCGGGTTGCGCCACCCGGGTCGCCGGCTCCGGGTGGCTCGCGGCGTCGATGTCTCGGTCCGGGGCGCGGTGAGCGTCATGGCTGGTGTCCTCTCGCAGACGTCGTCCACAGGCAACGCGTGTCAAACAGTCGCAACCGCGTGCGTCCGGTGGCAGAGTGGTGTTCATGAACGCGACGCCGAGGTTCCTGCAGCTGGCCGACGTCGCGGAGGTGCTGAACATCTCCGGCGCGCAGGTCTATGCGCTCGTCCGGCGCCAGGAGCTCAAGGCCATCAAGATCGGCGGACGCGGCCAGTGGCGCGTCGAGGCCAGCGAGCTCGAGGCCTACATCCAGCGGGCCTATGCCGACGCGGACGAGTTCGTCCGCGAGCACCCGTTCGTCGAGGGATCCGGGACCCCCCGGGACTGAAGCACCGCGCCGCTGCACCCGCTCAACCCCTCCGGCTCTGGAGGGCGGCCACTGCTGTGTGCGGAACGGCCTGCGCGACGCGGTCGACCTCACCGACGACGAGCTCGAAGAAGTCCCGCCCGACCCGGCCGACGCGGCCTTCGAGCTGCTGGTCGTCGCAGAAGTGCACCACGCAGGCGTCGTTGGCCGTCGCGAGCCGGCGCAGCACAGCCCGCAGGGTGAGGCGGTCGACCACGGACCACGTGTCCTCGCTGTGCGCCCTGGCCGAGAGCCCACTCACGGTGACCACACCCTGATGGCGGACGACCCACTCCGAGGTGCCCTCGGCCAGCAGGATCCAGTCCTCCCCGAGACGAGCGAGCCGCCCGGACACCACCCGACCGCCGAGGAGGCGCACCCGGAGGTCCTGGCCCAGTGAGGCGTGGAGCCTCGAGGCGAGGCTGATCCGGGAGTACTCCGCGACCGTGAGGTCGGCGACCTCGGCGTCGCGCTCCACCAGGTGGAGGCCCTCCGCCTGCTGCTCGAGGTCGTCGAAGACGGCGAACATCGACTCTTCCCAGCTCATGACTTCCTGCATGCCCCGGGGCGAGCCAGTGCAAACGGTCTGTGGACAAACGTTTGACACTCGATGATTCTGGGCGTTGTCTGATGCAAACGCACGCAAACGCAAGGATCAAGCCATGATGTTCGGGGATCTGCTGGTCACGGGAGCGACCTGGGCGCTGGTCCTCGCCGTCGCGTGGGGGGTGTTGGTGCTCGCGAGCGCCCTCCTCGAAGTGGCCTCGGACGGTCGGCTCGCCCTCACCGCGCGGGTCGGGTGCCCCCAGGGCGTCCGTCGACTGCTGCTGACCGGCCTCGGCGTGCTCCTGGCCGGCGGTGGGGCGATCGTGACCGGTCCTGCCTCCGCGACACCCCCGCCTCGCGACCCGGGCCGACCCGGCCAGGAGCCCGGCCGCGCGGTCACGTTGCCGGTGCCGGCCCGGCCGACCGGGACGGCCCCCGAGGCGCCCCGCCAGCGGATCGAGGTCCAGCCGGGCGACAGCCTGTGGGCGCTCTCCCAGCAGGGCGCACCGTCGGCCTCGGCGCCGGAGGTCGCCCGGCTCGTGGAGCGCACCTATCGCGACAACCGCCGCACCATCGGGCCGGACCCAGACCTGATCCGTCCGGGCCAGCGGCTCGTCGTGCCCCGCCAACCTCAGCCAGCTCCACCCCAGCCAGGAACCCGATGGGAGACACCATGAGCAGCGCTCAGACGACCCAGCCCCTTGCGGCGACGGTCCCGATGGCGAGCGTCCAGGGGACCCTCGCCCTCGACTACCACCGCGACGTGCGCCCCGCGCCCTCACCCGACCTGCGCCTGGTCGCCGGTGGGCGGGCCGAGCTCGAGGCCTTCGCCCATCGGTTCGCGCGGGCGGTCGTCGAGGTCGTGGGCGGCGACCGAGGCCCCAGCCAGCTGCTCCGGTGGACCAGCGAGCGGGTCTACGCCGACCTCCAACGACGTGCCGCACTGCTCTCGGGCACCACACCGGGAGACCGCAGGGTCCGACGGCTACGCAGCCAGGTCCGCAGCGTGCACCTGTTCTGCCCCTCGGCGGAGGCGGCGGAGATCAGCGTGCACGTGCGCCACGGCGAGCGGTCGCGCGCCATCGCCGCACGCGTCGAGCTGGTGGACGGCCGCTGGTGCTGCACCGCCCTGCAGTTCGGCTGAGCGGTGCCCCGAGCCTGCCGTCAGGCTCAGCCCGCCGGTCGGGCCTTGAGGTCCGTGGGGCCACCCGGGGCGCCGTGGCACTTCTTGTACTTCTTGCCCGAGCCGCAGGGGCACAGGTCGTTGCGGCCGGCGCTGGCGAAGGGGTCGTCGGCGTTGCTGGCCGGTGAGCCCTTCACCTCGACGTCCCCGTCCTCGGAGGGAGCCGAGTAGGTGAGGTTCTGCGGCGCCCGCGCCGGCTGCAGACCCTTGGCGAAGATGTGCGGCGCGTGGTGCTCGTGCCCGTTGCCCCCGTGATCGTGATCGTGATCGTGATCATGCACGTGGTCGACGTCCTGGACCGGGGCGGACGCACCGCTGGTGTCCGCGGCGGCCAGCAGGTCCACGTCGGCCTCGGCCTCCTCGTCGTCCTCGACCTGGACCTCGAGGTTGAACAGGAAGCCGACGGTCTCCTCGCGGATGCCTTCCTTCATGGCGTTGAACATGTCGAAGCCCTCGCGCTGGTACTCCACCAGCGGGTCGCGCTGGGAGTAGGCACGCAGGCCGATGCCCTCGCGCAGATAGTCCATCTCGTAGAGGTGCTCGCGCCACTTGCGGTCGAGCACGGAGAGCAGCACCTGCCGCTCGAGCTCGCGCATCACCTCGGAGCCCACCTCGGCCTCGCGAGCCTCGTAGGCCTTCTGCGCGTCGGCCTGGAGGTCGGCGAGCAGCGTGTCGCGGTCGAGCCCGTCACGGCCACCGGCCTCGCGCTCGAGGTCCTGGTAGCGCAGCGAGATCGGGTAGATCGTCTTCAGCACGGTCCACAGCGCGTCGAGGTCCCACTCCTCCGGGAAGCTCTCGGTGGCCGCCGTGACATAGGTGTTGATGACCTCGTCGATCATCTCGTGCACCTGGTCGGTGAGGTCCACGCCCTCGAGCACCTCGCGGCGCTCGCCGTAGATCACCTCACGCTGGCGGCTCATCACGTCGTCGTACTTCAAGACGTTCTTGCGGGACTCGAAGTTGAGCGCCTCGACCTGGCTCTGCGCGGACTGGATCGACCGGGTCACCGACTTGTTCTCGATCGGGACGTCGTCAGGCACCTTCAGTGCCAGCAGGACGCGCTCGACCCAGTCGGACTTGAACAGCCGCATCAGGTCGTCACCCAGCGAGAGGTAGAAGCGGGACTCCCCCGGGTCGCCCTGACGGCCGGAACGACCGCGCAGCTGGTTGTCGATGCGGCGCGACTCGTGCCGCTCGGTGCCCAGGACGTAGAGGCCGCCGGCCTCCTTGACCTCGTCGTGCTCGTTCTTGACCTGCTCGGTGATCCGCTCGAGCGTCGCCGGCCAGGCCGCGTTGTAGTCCTCGGCGTCCTCCACCGGGTCCAGGCCCTGCTTGCGCAGCTCCTGGTCGGCCAGGAACTCCGTGGAGCCACCGAGCATGATGTCGGTGCCTCGGCCGGCCATGTTGGTGGCCACGGTGACCGCGCCCTTGTGACCGGCGAGGGCGACGACCTTGGCCTCGTCGGCGTGCTGCTTGGCGTTCAGCACCGAGTGGGGGACGCCCTTCTTCTTCAGCAGCCCGGAGAGCAGCTCGGACTTCTCGACCGAGGTGGTGCCGACCAGGATCGGCTGACCGCGGCCGTGACGCTCGGCGATGTCCTCGACGACCGCGTCGAACTTGGCCTCCTCGGTGCGGTAGACGAGGTCCTTCTGGTCGGCGCGGGCCATCGGCTTGTTGGTGGGGATCGGCACCACGCCGAGCTTGTAGATCTTGTCGAACTCGGAGGCCTCGGTCATGGCCGTGCCGGTCATGCCGGAGAGCTTCTCGTAGAGGCGGAAGTAGTTCTGGAGGGTGATCGTGGCCAGCGTCTGGTATTCCTCGCGGACGGTCACGCCCTCCTTGGCCTCGATCGCCTGGTGCAGGCCGTCGTTGTAGCGGCGGCCGGACAGGATGCGGCCGGTGTGCTCGTCGACGATGAGGACCTCGTCGTCGAGGACGACGTATTCCTTGTCGTTGCGGAACAGCTCCTTGGCCTTGATCGAGTTGTTCAGGAACGAGATCAGCGGGGTGTTGGCCGACTCGTAGAGGTTCTCGATGCCGAGGTGGTCCTCGACCTTGGTGATGCCGGGCTCGAGGATCGAGATGGTGCGCTTCTTCTCGTCGACCTCGTAGTCGGTGTCCTTGACGAGCCGGGCGGCCACCTTGGCGAACTCGGCGTACCACTCGACCTCGTCCTGCGTCGGGCCGGAGATGATCAGCGGGGTGCGGGCCTCGTCGATCAGGATCGAGTCGACCTCGTCGACGATGGCGAAGTGCGGAGCGCGCTGGACGCAGTCCTCGAGCGCGGTCGCCATGTTGTCGCGCAGGTAGTCGAAGCCGAGCTCGTTGTTGGTGGCGTAGGTGATGTCGCAGTTGTAGGCCTCACGACGCTCCGCCGGGGTCATCTCCGGCAGGATCACGCCGATGGTCAGGCCCAGGAAGCGGTGCACCCGGCCCATCCACTCCATCTGGAACTTGGCGAGGTAGTCGTTGACCGTGACGACGTGGACACCCTTGCCGGTGAGTGCGTTGAGGTAGGCCGGGAGCGTCGAGACCAGCGTCTTGCCCTCACCGGTCTTCATCTCGGAGATGTTGCCGAGGTGCAGCGCCGCGCCACCCATGATCTGGACGTCGAAGTGACGCTGGCCGAGCACCCGCTTCGCGGCTTCACGGACGGTGGCGAAGGCCTCGGGCATGATGTCGTCGAGCGTCTCGCCCTTCTCCAGGCGCTCCTTGAACTCCTCGGTCATGGCGCGCAGCTCGTC
Source organism: uncultured Actinomycetota bacterium (assembly GCA_963843075.1). GTDB lineage: Bacteria > Actinomycetota > Actinomycetes > Propionibacteriales > Nocardioidaceae > Marmoricola. The sequence goes on from CAWJJD010000002.1 coordinate 1,013,074, forward strand.
GTCGGACATCGCCACGAAGTCGTCCTCGATGGCATTGACGGCCTTGGCGATCGCTTCGAGCTGGCGGAGGATCTTGCCCTCGCCGATGCGCAGGACCTTGTCGATGATCGACACGCGGACTACTCCTGGAGGTGGACTGACGTGGGGACGGGGCGCAGAGGCCCTCAACCATGCTAACGGGCGGGAGGGCGACTGGGTTTCAGACGGCAGGGTTCGAGGGTACGGCGCGGCCGATGATCGCCGGCGACGACGGACCGCGGGCCTTCTCGGGGAAGCTGAACCGCTCGATCTCGGTGAGGGTGAAGCCCGCCTCCTCGATGGTCGCTGCGGTGTCGCGGGAGCAGTGGCAGCCCCCCAGCAGCCACGGCCACACCGTCGCGTCGAGCGCCTGCTGCACCCGCCGGTTCGTTCCCGGCTCGGGGTCACGCACGTGCTCCAGGAAGCGCAGCTGGCCACCCGGGCGGAGCACCCGCCGCGCCTCGGCCAACGCACCCGCCTGGTCGACCGAGCAGAGCACGAGGCAGAACACCACGGCGTCGGCCTCCCCGTCGCCCAACGGGAGCCGGGTCGCGACGGCGTCGCGCAGCTCCACCCGTTCGTCGGTGTGGGAGGCCGCCTTCTCCCGGAGGTAGGCCTCGGGCTCGACCGCGACGATGCGCGCGACCTCGTCGGGATAGTGGGGGAAGTTGGCGCCGTCGCCGGCACCCACCTCCACGACGGTGCCCGTCAGTCCGTCCAGGACCCGTCGCCGCAGCTCGTCGCCGCCCTGCTTCGCGATCGTCGGGGCGAACACCCGGTTGTAGAGGCGCGCGAAGACGGGGTGCCGCACCGAGGTCGGGCGTGTCATGGCCGCAACCCCGCGGACGAGCCGATCTGCCAGATCGCGACTCCGTGCAGACGCTGGGCCACCGCCACCCTGCGGCGGAGGTCGACCGAGCGGGCGTCGTCCCACCAGAGCGTCCGGCCGTTCGGAAGGGTCGCGTGCCACTCACCGAGCCGGTCGCTCCACACGGCCCGCGAGCCGGCGAGGCGGCGCGCCTGGGGCACGGTCACCTCGGAGGCTCCCCCGCCCCACTGGTAGCCGTAGGCCGCCGCACCCAGGTCCACCTGGCTGCGGGGGACGCGCGTCAGGAAGTAGCGCAGCTCGGCCCTGACCCAGGGCATCGCCGCGATCGGTCCACGCCCCGACCAGGGACCGTGCTGGTCGTAGGCCATCAGCACGGCCACGTCGAGCACGCGTGGGAGCGCCCCCAGGTCGTAGCCGCGGGCTGCGTAACCGCGTGCGTTGCCGCTGGCCATGAAGGCCATCGAGAGTGTCTTGCCGGCCGGCAGGGCGCGCCTCACCGCGCGGGTGAAGGTCGTCAGCCCCCGCGCGTCGCGACGGCGCAGGGACTCGAGGTCGATCTGTACGCCGCTGAAGCCGGCCGCGCGCCGGACGAGGGCCCTCACCGCCGCGGTGCGGAAGCGCGGCACGGTGAGCATCCGATGGGCCCGAGGCTCGTCGAAGTCCCCGATCCTGTCGTCGTAGTTGGAGACCAGCAGGACCGGCGGCCGGCCTGCCGCCCGGGCGGCCCGACGCAGCGCCCGCGACTGGGCCGTGACCGCGGAGACTCCCCCGCGGCCGGTGAGGACGACACCGTCCACGCCGACGGTGTCCAGGAAGTCGCCGTCACGGGTGATCGACGAGGGCTTCGCCGACCCCGCGAGCGCGTAGCCCATGATCACCGGCCTGGTGCCGGCGACGCCACGCGTCTGCTCCGAGCGAGGCGCGGGGTCACCGGCCCAGCCCGTGGCGAGCAGCGGCGCGAGCAGGAGTGGAACGACGACCCGAGGATGCACAGGCCACAGCCTGACCGGGGCCGGTCGGATCGGCAAGACTCAGAGACCGGCCAGAAGTGCGGCGCCGCGGGGCGAGAGCCGGTAGCCGACCTCGAGCGACTCCGTCAGCCCGAGCTCCTTGAGCTTGCGGACGTCGCGCTTGAACGGCGCCGTCTCCCGTCCGAGCTCGGCAGCGAGGTCGGGAGCCCGGCGCGCCGGGTTGGCCCCGATCAGGAACAGCACCTGCCGGGTCCAGGGGCCGCTCCTCGAGGCCCGGTCGAGACGGTCGAGCCGGGCGATCAGCTCGGCGCGTGCTTCCACGCCGAGGCGCGCGGAGCTGCGCAGGGCCACGCGAGGGTCCTCACCGGCGAAGCGGAGCCCGACCCGGAAGATCGGGGCAGGAGCCTTGGGTGCCATCAGCTTGAGCAGCTGCTCCCGGGAGGCACCCGCACGGGCTGCGTCCCCCTCGGTGACGTCGTCGACCTCCTCGATCGAGGTCACCTCCACCAGGCCGACCGAGGTGCGCATCCTGGTCCCCAGCAGCAGGCGGGGCCGGTCCCAGCGCCTGAAGGCGAGGTCGATCTCACCGTCGCGGATGCGGGCCAGGTCGGCGGGGCGGATCAGCACGACGCCATGATCCCACCGCTCAGCGGTGCGCGACCGCGGCCAGGCCGGGGGCCAGGTCTCCCTTCGGCTCGACGTGCAGGTCACCCAGGCCCAGCCAGGACGCCAGGTCCCACAGCTCCGCGGCGAGCTCCGCTGCGGTCTCGGGTGGTGCACCGGGTTCGGCGTAGGCCGCCTTGACCAGCAGCCTGCCTGCCTTGCGATCGGCCTTGAGGTCCACCCGGCCCACGATCGCGTCGCCGAGGAGGAACGGGAGCACGTAGTAGCCGAACTGCCGTTTCGGCTCGGGCACGTAGATCTCGATGCGGTAGTGGAAGTCGAAGATGTGCTCGGTGCGCTCGCGCTCCCAGACCACCGGGTCGAACGGGCTGAGCAGCGCCCGGGCGTCCACCTTGCGAGGCAGCTCGGCGTCGCGGTGCAGGTAGGCCGGGCGCTTCCACCCCTCGATCGAGACCGGCAGCAGCTCCCCGTCCTCCACCAGCTCGTCGGCGGCCCGCTGGGCCGCCCTGGTGCCCTCGCCCCGCTGCAGCTGGAGGCGGTAGTAGTCGGTCAGACAGCGGATGGTGGCCACCCCGTGGCTGCTCGCCGCACGTCGGACCAGCTCTTTGGTCGACTCCTGCGCGTCGGGCACCGGGGCTGCCAGCACGTCCGGCGGCAGCACCCGCTCGGGGAGGTCGTAGACCGGCTCGAACTGTGCGTTGCGTCCGGCGATGGCGAGGTCGCCCACGACGAAGAGGTAGTCGAGGGCCTTGCGCGCCTCCGACCAGTTCCAGCCCCAGTCGACCCGTTCGCGCGGCGTGCCGTCGTCGAGGTCACGGGCGGTCGAGGCGCCCCGGTCGCGCACCTGATCGAGCACCTGGTCGACCAGTCCCGGGTTGGTCTGCAGCCAGGCACCCCACCGCGGGCTCTCGCGGAAGGCCTCCATGCGGTGCTGCATCACCGGCCACAGGTCGACCGGCATGAACGCCTGCACGTGCGCCCAGTACTCGACCATCCGCCGGGGCTTCTTCTCCGAGGCCCGCTTGAGCATGTCGGTGTCGTAGGGGCCCATCCTGGAGAACAGCGGCATGTAGTGGGCCCGCTGGAGCACGTTGACCGAGTCGACCTGCAGCACCCCCGTGCGCGCGAGGGTCCGTGAGAACGTGCGCATCGTCGGGACGGTGTGGCGCGGGTCGCGGAACCCCTGCGCGACCAGCGCGATCCGGCGCGCCTGCGCCTTGCTCATGGAAGTCGGGGAGGGCACGTCGGCGAGGTTAGCGGTCATCGCCGACAGTCAGGTGTCGGCCCGGACCGGTCAGGGAATGTCGAGGAGCTTCTCGCGGACGGCGTACATGACCGCCTCCATCCGCGAGTGCAGCTGCAGCTTCTCGAGGATGTTGCGCACGTGGTTCTTGACCGTGTTCTCGCTGATGAAGAGCTCGCGCGCGGCATCGCGGTTGTTCATCCCCTTCGCGACCAGGCGGAGCACCTCGAGCTCGCGCTCGGTCAACCGGGGGGTGGGCACCTGCTCGCGGTCGGTGCGGGCCATCTCCTTGAACTCGTCGATCAGCTTGACCGCCATCGACGGGCTGATCAGCGACTGGCCCTCGGCCACGACGCGCACCGCCTGCGCCACCTCGTCGATCGAGGAGTCCTTGAGCAGGTAGCCGGACGCGCCGTTCTTCACCGACTCATAGAGGTCACCCTCCTCGTCGCTGACCGTCAGCATGATGATCTTGACGCTCGGCACGAGCTCCTTGATCTTCATGCAGGCCTGCAGGCCGGAGCGCTTGGGCATCCGCACGTCGAGGAGCACCACGTCGGGCACGGTGGCCACGATCAGGTCGGTCGCGCTGACGCCGTCACCGGCCTCGCCGACGACCTCGATCCCGGGCTCGACCCCGAGCAGCATCGTCAGCCCGCGGCGGAAGAGCTCCTGGTCATCGACGACGACGACCCGCACGGAATCGTCGGTTTGAGCGGTGCCCTCAGCGACCATTTGGCCACTATGGCAGAGGAACACACGGTTGGCACACGATCTGACCACGGACCGCGTGGTCAGATCGGGTCACCCGACGACGCCGGGGGCTGGCCCGTTCAGCCCATCTGGAGGGAGATCACGCCGTAGTCATAACCACGCCGGCGATAGACCACCGAAGGCTTCTCGCTCTCCTTGTCCACGAACAGGTAGAAGTCGTGGCCGACCAGCTCCATCTCGTAGAGCGCCTGCTCGAGGGTCATCGGAGCTGCCGCGTGGGTCTTCTCGCGTACGACGAGCGGACCGTCACCGGTCACCGTCACGGGGCCGACCTTGCGCTCGGCGACGTGCTCGTCGGTGGACGCCTCGTCGACGACCGGGGCGCTGCGCGCCATCGCCTCGCCGAGCGACTCCGGCTTGTGCTGCCCCCGGTGGACCTTGCGCCGGTCGGCGGCGCGGCGCATCTGCGCGGCCATCTTGTCGAGCGCGAGGTCGAGCGCGGCCATCTTGTCCTCGGCCGCGGCCTCGGCCCGGACGATCGGACCCTTGGACTTCGCTGTCAGCTCGACCCGGACAGCCCGTTCCGGCTCCCGAGATCGGGCCTCCTTCTCGATCAGCACGTCCACCCGGATGATCCGGTGATCGTGCTTCTCGAGCCTGGCGAGCTTTTCCTCGACGTGTTCCCGGAACCGTTCCGACACCTCACAGTGCCGGCTGCTGACCACGACATCCACCGCAGACCTCCCGCGTTGTTCGTTCGAACCGAGTGACTATCTGGTTGTTCGGAGACTCCTGTCCACCAGGAGCGCCCCGAAGTGACGCTCCGTGCGCGCCGCGCCCTGCTGGGCAAGGCGCACTAACTCCTCAACGTGTGGTGATGAGTCAAAGTGCCGAGAACCGGCACCGACCGACCGGGGCTCCCCGAAGACGTGGACCCGGATGTTCTCCATGACCAGACGCTAGTCGGCCCGCACCGAAAGCGGTAGGGCCGACCCGGGTGTTGCCTGCGCCACCGGCAGCCGCTTCCGGGTGGCCGCCACCGTGGCGATGGCCCGCACCCGGAGCCCGCTGTCCTCCAGGGCGCGCTGGGCCTCGCGTGCGGTCGCACCGGTGGTCAGGACGTCGTCGCACACGACGATCGAGACGGGCACACCGACCCTGGCCAGGCGTGCCCGCGCCTGGCCACGCACGGCCATCGAACCCGCCAGGTTCGCTGCCCGCTCGCCCGAGTCGAGACCGGCCTGGTCGCGCACAGCGGCGTGCACCCCCAGCAACCGGCGCACGACCGCCGGGCGACCCTCGAGGCGCAGGCGGTGCGCGGCCGCCCGGGCGATCCGCAGCATCGGGTCGTGCCCGCGCGTGCGCACCACCTCCGGCCGGGAGGGCACCGGCACGAGCACGGTCGGGCCGGCTGGAAGGGCCGGTGCGGTGGCGAGGGCCAGCGCGCGGCCGAGCGGGGAGGCCAGGGCGAAGACGGCGTGCTCCTTGTGGGCGAGGACCATCGCGCGCAGGAGGTCGTCGTACTCCCCCGCGGCGAAGCAGGCGGCCAGCCCGTCGGGACACGGGGTCGGTCGCACCGACCTCGCGCGGACCGGCAGCCTCGCCGCGCAGGCACGGCACAGCGATCGTCCTGGAGCCGCGCAGCCCACACAGCCGCCACCATGGACGAGGTCGAGCCAGGCATCGAGCACCCGGCCACGATCACTCCCTCGCGCACGCTCGTGGAAGAGGAGTCGGACCGGCTGTGGAGGAAGGCGCCCGGGGACGCGGGTGTGGACGGTCAGCGGGCGTAGGCCGCGGCGACGACCTTGGAGCTCGTGCGGGGCCAGTTGCCGTTGCTGCCGAGCGTGTAGAGCCGCTGGTCGGTGGTGAGCAGCAGCAGGGGCAGCTCCGAGGCGGGTGCGACGACCATCGCCTGGGCTGCTCCCCGGAACAGACTGGGCTCGACGAGGTCGGGTGACACCGGGGAGCCGTCGGAGGAGATCAAGCTGACCTGGCTGGTCTCGGCCGAGGTGCGGCTCAGCACGGCCAGCGTGGCGGGGTCACGCCAGCCGACGTCGACGAGGCGGGTCGCGTCCCGTCCGCCCGCGACGAAGGTGCGGGACCTCCCTGCGCCCGAGACGATGCCCTCGTCGGTCCGCAGGATGTCGGTGACCCGCACGGTCGGCGTACGGCTGCCGGCGTACGCCACGGCCAGCCGGCTGCCGTCGCGCGCGACGGAGAACGCCGCCACGTCGGCGCCGGTGACGCCCGGGACGGGCACCCGCCGCACCGTGTCACCGCTGACCACCAGCACGCGCGCGCCGGCGGCCGTCCGGTCGATCACCCACAGGTCCCCGAACATGTCGTAGGACGGACGCAGCAGATCGGTCCCACGCACCGGCCGTGCGACCGGGGTGGAGGCATCGCCGCCCTCTGTGGGTGCCACGAAGAGGGTCGTCCCGTTGCCGGACACCGCGGCCACGCCGCGAGACGACTCGCTCACCGCGAGGCTCCGCATCGAGTAGCCGGGCCGGCTCAGCGGGCCGCCGGCCGAGGAGGGTTCGCTCGCGCGCAGGTCGACCACCCGGCCACCGCGCAGCCCCCAGAGCTCCGCGTTGGCCGGTCCGGCCGCATCGAACTCGGTGCCGCTGGTGACGGGCGCGTCGATCCGGCCCCCGGAGAGCGGGACCGGCGCGCCGCCGACGGTGATCCGCACCCGCTGCACGCCCGGCACCTGGCGCAGCGTCCAGGCGAGCTGGTCGACGGCCCGTGACAGCTCACCGGGCGGCGCGCGCAGCACGTCCCGGGAGAGCGGCACCTCGGCGACCCCGCTCTCGGTCACCACCACCGACAGGTCGAGGTCGGTCCGGGAGGGCAGGGCCGACCGGCTGATCTCGGACAGGATCGAGCTCGGCCCGGCGAGCAGGCCACGGACCAGGTTGGTCGCGGTCTGCTCGCCACGCGGGATGAAGACCGGGTCGGGCAGCAGCACCCGGCCGGTCTGGTCGTAGAAGTAGAGGTTGAACCGGGCGAAGCTCCGGTCGAAGAACGACGTCGGCACCACCAGGGCGTTGACCGGGTTGTCGACGCGCCACTGACCGCCCTCGGAGACGAGACGGAGATCGAGGGTCTCCGACCGTCCGACCGGGTCTCCGCGCCAGCCTCCGCGCGAGTCGAGTCGCCGGGTGTCGGTGAGCCGGACCTTGGCACCCACGTCGGTCGCGTCGACGGTGAAGGGCGCCTCGTAGACGATGGTCCCCCGGTTGGGCTGCCACGCGGCACGGGCGCGCTCGGTCAGGAACGACCGGGCGACCGAGGTGCTCAACGGGTTGGCCGTCATCGCGACCATGAACCCGGCGGCGATCGCCGACGGGCTGCCGTCCTTGGCCGGGCCCGGCGGGGTGAAGTACGGCGCGTCCTGCGGCCGGTCGGGCTTGTTGGCCGCCTGCCGGTGCACGGGACCGGACTCGGGGAGGGTCGCGCAGCCGGAGATGCCCGCCACCAGGAGCAGGGTGACGAGCGAGGCGACGATCGTGAGTGGCCGCCTCACTGGACACTCTCCGGCACGTCACGCGGGACCAGGGGCAGCGGACTGTGCGTCAGGGGGTCGCCGGCACGGCGCGGCAGGGTCAGCCGGAACTGCGCGCCACCACCGGGAGTCCCCCACGCCTGCAGCCAGCCACCGTGCAGCCGCGCGTCCTCCAGCGCGATGGCCAGGCCGAGGCCGGTGCCACCGGTGGTGCGAGCCCGCGCCGGGTCCCCGCGCCAGAACCGGTTGAAGACCATCGCCGACTGACCGGGCTGCAGTCCGACGCCGTGGTCGCGCACCGACACGGCCGTCGCCTCGCCGTCCGCGGCCAGTCGCACCGTGACCCCGCTGCCGTCGGCATGGTCGATCGCGTTGGTCAGCAGGTTGCGGACCACCCGCTCGATCCGGCGTACGTCGACCTCGGCCATGAACACGCCCTCGTCACGGATCGAGAGCGGCACACCACGCTGCAGGGCCATCGGCGCCACACTGGCGACGACCCGGTGCACGACGTCGCCGAGGTTGGTGTCCTCCAGCTCGAGCACGGCTGCACCGGCGTCGAACCGGCTGATCTCGAGCAGGTCGCCGAGCAGGTTCTCGAACCGGTCGAGCTCGGTCTGGAGCAGCTCGGCCGCCCGGGCGGTGACGGGGTCGAACGTGGCCCGGGCGTCGTGCAGCACGTCGCCCGCCATCCGCACGGTCGTGAGCGGAGTGCGCAGCTCGTGGGAGACGTCGGAGACGAAGGTGCGCTGCACGCGCGAGAGCTCCACCAGCTTGCGGATCTGGGACTGCAGCGCCTCGGCCATCTGGTTGAACGACATCGCCAGTCGCGCGATGTCGTCCTCCCCGGAGACGTGCATCCGCTCCTCGAGCCGTCCCGACGCGATCCGTTCGGCCACGCGGCGGGCGAGCCGCACCGGTGTGATCACCTGGCGCGTCACCAGCGCGGCCACGCCCGCGATGAGCAGGAGGAGCAGGATCCCGGCGGTGAGCAGCACCCGGCGGAGCAGGAGCAGGGTCTGCTGCTCCTCCCCCATCGGGAACATGTAGTAGAGGGCGTAGGTGCCCCCGTCGGAGGGCAGGACGACGGTCGAGCCGACGGCCACACCGGGCTGGTCGGCGGTCCTCGCGGCGTCGTCGGTGTAGCGGATGCGCGTGAAGGTCCAGGCGACACCGTCCTTGCCGCTCTCCACGCTCGAGCGCAGGCTGGCCGGCACGCTCGCCGTGTCCACTCCCGGGGTGGTGCGTACGCCGCCACTGTTGCTGCCGTCGCCGACGGGGCCGAGCACCACCACGTCGAAGCCCTTCACCTCACCGCGGGCAACGAGGTTCTCCACGAGCAGCCGCAGCTGGGTGTCGGGGTCGAAGTCGTTGCCGCCGGCCGACCCGAGCCGTTCGCGGGCCGTCGAGGTCTCGGTGCGCGCCTCGGCGACCGAGGCGTCGACGCGGCCCTTCACCAGGCCGTCCCTGATCTGGCGCATCACCATCCAGCCGACGGACCCGACCACCAGGGCACTGAGCACGACGATGGCGGTGACCACCCGGGTGCGCAGCGAGCGGCGCCACAGGGTCAGCAGCTTGCGTGGCCAGACACTCACCAGCGCCCAGACGCGGGAGAGTCGGTCAGTCGACAGCGGGCTCATCCGCGCTGCCCGCCTTGTAGCCCACTCCACGGACCGTCACCACGATGGTGGGGTTCTCGGGATCGGTCTCGATCTTGGCGCGGAGGCGCTGGACGTGCACGTTGACCAGACGTGTGTCGGCGGCGTGGCGGTAGCCCCACACCTGTTCGAGCAGCACCTCGCGGGTGAAGACCTTGCGCGGGTTCTGGGCCAGGCAGACCAGCAGGTCGAACTCGAGCGGGGTCAGCCCGATGGGAGCTCCCCCGCGCGTGACCTCGTGCCCGGTCACGTCGATGGTGAGGTCGCCGATGTGCACGTCCTCGGGCGTGGGCACCTCGAAGCGGCGTACGCGCGCACGGATGCGGGCGACCAGCTCCTTGGGCTTGAACGGCTTGGCGACGTAGTCGTCGGCCCCGGCCTCGAGGCCGACGACCACGTCGATGGTGTCGCTGCGGGCGGTCAGCATCACGATGGGTACGCCGGACTCGGCCCTGATCTCCCGGCAGACGTCGATCCCGTCCTTGCCGGGCAGCATCAGGTCGAGCAGCACGACGTCGGGCCGGAAGGCCCGGAACGCACCCATCGCGTCGTCACCTCGGGTGACGATCTGGCTGATGAAGCCCTCGTTGCGCAGGACGAGGGTGAGCATCTCGGCCAGGGCCGCGTCGTCGTCGACGACGAGAACCCTGGACCGATCAACCGCCTCCTGCGCCACGTGTCGTCCTGATCCTCAGTAGCGGTAGTGCTCGGACTTGTAGGGACCCTCGGCCGGGATGCCGAGATAGGCCGACTGGTCGTCGGTCAGCGTGGTCAGGTTGACCCCGAGCGCACCGAGGTGCAAGCGGGCGACCTCCTCGTCGAGGTGCTTGGGCAGCACGTAGACGCCGACCGGGTAGTCCTCGGTCTTGGTGAAGATCTCGATCTGCGCGAGGACCTGGTTGGTGAAGGAGTTCGACATCACGAAGGACGGGTGGCCGGTCGCGTTGCCGAGGTTCATCAGCCGGCCCTCGGAGAGGATGATGACCGCGTTGCCGTTGGGGAAGGTCCACAGGTCGACCTGCGGCTTCACGTTCTTGCGCTCCGCGACACCGGGCTTCTCGAGTCCGGCCATGTCGATCTCGTTGTCGAAGTGACCGATGTTGCCGACGATCGCGTTGTGCTTCATCGCCTTCATGTGGTCGATCGTCACGACGTCCTTGTTGCCGGTCGAGGTGATGATGATGTCGGCGTGGGGCAGCGCGTTCTCGAGCGTGTCGACCTGGTAGCCGTCCATGGCCGCCTGCAGCGCGCAGATGGGGTCGATCTCGGTGATGATCACGCGAGCACCCTGGCCGCGCAGGGACTCCGCACAACCCTTGCCGACGTCGCCGTAGCCGCAGACCACGGCCACCTTGCCGCCGATGAGCACGTCGGTCGCCCGGTTGATGCCGTCGATGAGCGAGTGGCGGCAGCCGTACTTGTTGTCGAACTTCGACTTCGTGACCGAGTCGTTGACGTTGATGGCCGGGAAGAGCAGCGTGCCCTCGCGCATCATCTCGTAGAGACGGTGCACGCCGGTCGTGGTCTCCTCGGTGACTCCCTTGATGGAGTTGGCGATCGGGCCCCAGTGGTCCTTGCTCTTCTCGAGCTGGGCGCCCAGCACCTCGAAGACGATGCGCTGCTCGGTGCTGTGGGCGGTCGCCGGGTCAGGAGCGGTGCCGGACTTCTCCGCCTGCACGCCGAGGTGCAGCAGCATCGTGGCGTCGCCGCCGTCGTCCAGGATCATGTTGGGGGTGGCGTCCCCGGGCCAGTCGAGGATCTGCTGGGTGCACTCCCAGTACTCCTCCAGCGTCTCGCCCTTCCAGGCGAAGACCGGGACACCCGCGGGGTTCTCGGGCGTGCCCTCGGGACCGACGACGACCGCGGCCGCAGCGTGGTCCTGGGTGGAGAAGATGTTGCAGGAGGCCCAGCGCACCTCGGCACCGAGCGCGACGAGCGTCTCGATCAGCACCGCGGTCTGGGTGGTCATGTGCAGTGAGCCGGCGATGCGGGCACCGGCAAGGGGCTTGTCCTTGCCGTAGCGCTCGCGCATCGCCATCAGGCCGGGCATCTCGTGCTCGGCGAGCTCGATCTCGATGCGGCCGTAGTCAGCCAGGTTGAGGTCGGCGACCTTGAAGTCCATGCGTCAATTCCTTAATCAGCGAGGGGTCGTTGTCGTGGAGGCGCGCGCCAGCTCACGTCATCTGGAGCGCGAGCGTCTGACCACGATCTCGTGCGAAAGGCGCACCGGCGATTGTAGGCGCTCGGCGGACCGCAGCCCAACCGGCGAGCCGTGCTGGTCAGACTCTCTGACCTCGGCGGATGTCGGGCTCGAGGTAGATCACCCGGGCCGTGGGCGCGGCCTCGCGGATGGCCACCTCCGCCGCGTCGATCGCCCGGGCCACCTCGGCGGCCGAGTCGGAGCCGGTGACCGCGACCTTGACCGCCACCAGGAGCTCGTCGGGACCGAGGTGCATCGTCTTCATGTGGATCACGCTGTCGATCCCGTCAGTGGCCTCGATCGCGGTGCGGATGTGTCCCTGCACCTCCGGGCTGGCGGCCTCGCCGAGGAGCAGGCTCTTGGTCTCCACCGCGAGGATCACCGCCACGGCCACGAGCAGCAGGCCGATCAGCCCGGTGCCGATGACGTCGAAGATCGGCTCCTTGGTGATCAGCGAGAGCCCGACCCCCAGGAGCGCGAAGGACAGGCCGGTCAGCGCGGCGAAGTCCTCCAGCAGGATCACCGGGAGCTCGGGTGCCTTGGCGCGGCGTACGAACTGGACCCAGGTGGCGTTGCCCCGGATCAGGTTCGACTCGCGGATCGCCGTCCGGAAGCTGAGGGACTCCATCACGATGGCGGCGACGAGCACCACGAGCGGCACCCACCACCAACGGCCGTCGAGCTCCCCCATGTCGCCCGGGTGCGCGTGGACCTCGTGCCACTTGTGGTAGGCCTCGTAGAGCGCGAACAGCCCACCGACGCTGAACAGCACGATGGCCACGATGAAGCCGTAGATGTAGCGCTCCCGGCCGTAGCCGAAGGGGTGCTCCGGGGTGGCACCCTTGCGCGCCTTGCGTCCCCCGAGCAGCAGCAGGAGCTGGTTGCCGGAGTCCGCGACCGAGTGGATCGCCTCGGCGAGCATCGACGAGGACTGGGTCAGCGCGAACGCCAGGAACTTGGTGAGTGCGATGCCGGTGTTCGCGAGCAGGGCCGCGATGACGGCCTTGTTCCCACCTTCGGTTGACATGCGGTGAGGGTATCGACGCGCGGAGCGTCAGTCGCCCAGGCCCAGCTGGAGATACGTGGCGGCGTACATCCCGCACGAGAGCATCGCGGCATAGCGGGCGACGTCACCGTCGGCCTCGGAGGAGATCGTCTCGACGCGTACGCCGACCGACTCCGCCGCCTCCTCGAGCCGGCTGCGGGTCTCCCGGACTGCCGGGTCGACCGAACCGTCGTCGAGGACCACCAGAGCCGGGCGGCGAGCCTGTCCCCCGTCAGCGAACGGGTCGGCGAAGACGTCGGCCGGGACGGTGGCGGCGAGCACCGGGAGCAGGTGCTCGGCATCGGCGGCCAGCGCAGCGCGCCCGGTGGCACGACGCACGGACTCCGCGATCCGCCGGCCGGCGCGGGCAGCGAGGGCGGTGCCTCCCCAGAAGATCGGGTTGGAGTCGGCGATCCCGATGGCCAGGATCTTGGCGGGGTTCACCGCGATGTCGCGGAACGGACCGCAGCTGACCGCGACGTCGTCGAGCGCCTGAGCGATCACATCGGGGTCGGTCTCCGGGCCGAGGTGGACGCGGTCGAGCAGGTCGAGCACGGTGATGGCCACCGCGAGCTGGTCTCCGGACTGGGTGGGCAGCAGCGTTGCGTAGCGCCCCTCTGCGTGCTGGGCCACCAACGAGCCCTCCGGTGCGGCCACCACCAGCTGACACCCTCGCCGGACCGCCTCGGCGACGGCTCCCGCCGTGGCGGGGTCGCGCCCATCGGGTGCGAGGACCACCACCAGGTCGAGACCGCCGGCCCATCCCGGGAGGCCGTGCGTGGGCCACGCGACGAACGGCACCGGGCAGACCGGCTCCAGGACGGCGCGGAGCAGCCGGGAGTCAGGACCGGCGGCGACGACCGCCCTCGGGCGGGAGTCGGAGAGCAGTGCGACGGCCTGCGCCACGGCCTCCTGGGCCGCGACCGACTCCCGGCGTACGCGGGCCCCGCCCTCGGCGAGGTAGCGCAGTCGCACGTCGACCCGCGCCAGGGCGGTCTCGTCGTCGAGAAGGCCGTCGTCGAAGGTCATGCCGGGCACACCGGCCTGGGAGACATCCAGATCATGCCGGGAGGCGAGCCTCGTCGACGAGGAGGACGGGGATGTCGTCGCGGACCGGGTAGGCCCGGCCACACCCGACGCACACCAGCTCCTGGGCCGCCTCGTCGGCGGCGAGTGACTGCCGGCAGGCCGGGCACACGATCACGTCGAGCAGATGGCGGTCGAGGTTCATCGGTCGCTCCTTCTGATCACGGCCAGGACGTCGTCCCGGACCCGGGCCATGGTGGCACCGTCCGCGCCCTCGGCGTTGAGCCGCAGGAGCGGTTCGGTGTTGGACGCGCGAACATTGAACCACCACTCGGCGTGGGTCACGGACAGCCCGTCGAGGTGGTCCACCTCGATGCCGTCGCGACCGGTCCACGTCGCCTCCAGCTCCTCGAGGATCACCTGCTGGTCGGCGACCTCGGAGTTGATCTCGCCGCTGGCGACGTGGCGCACGTAGGGCGCCAGCACTTCGGAGAGCGGACCCTCCGACTCGGCCAGGGCGGCGAGGGCGTGCAGCGCCGCCAGCATCCCGGAGTCGGCGCGCCAGAAGTCGCGGAAGTAGAAGTGCCCGGAGTGCTCGCCGCCGAAGATCGCACCGGTCTCGGCCATCTGCGCCTTGATGAAGGAGTGGCCGACCCGGGTGCGCACCGGGGTGCCGCCCAGCTCACGGACGATGTCGGGCACGGCCCGCGAGGTGATCAGGTTGTGGATGATCGTCGCCCCGGGGTCCTTCACGAGCTCCCGGGCAGCGATCAGCGCGGTGAGCACGCTGGGACTGACCAGCTCCCCACGCTCGTCGACCAGGAAGCAGCGGTCGGCGTCGCCGTCGAAGGCCAGGCCGATGTCGGCCCCGGTCTGGCGCACCCTGGCCTGGAGGTCGACGAGGTTCGCCGGCTCGATCGGGTTGGCCTCGTGGTTCGGGAAGGTGCCGTCGAGCTCGAAGTAGAGCTCGTCGACGTCGACGTCGACGCGCGACAGCACCGCCGGGGCGGTCAGGCCGGCCATCCCGTTGCCCGCATCGACGACCACCTTCAGGTGGCGGCCGTGCACCGGCGCCAGGGTCAGGAGGTAGGCCGCATAGTCCTCCAGCACGTCCTGCTCGCTGATCGTCCCCGCACTCGGGGCGGTGGTCGTCTCGCCGCTCGCGACCCGGTCGCGGATCTCCGCCAGGCCGGTCTCCATGCCGATCGGCGCGGCGAACGCCCGGCACATCTTGATGCCGTTGTAGCGGGCGGGGTTGTGGCTCGCGGTGAACATCGCCCCCGGCCGCTCGAGCCGCCCGGAGGCGAAGTAGAGCTCGTCGGTGGAGGCCAGCCCGATCAGGACGACGTCGGCGCCGGCCGTGGCGGCGCCCTCGGCAAACGCTCGGGACATGCCCGGCGAGGAGGGGCGCATGTCGTGGCCGACCACCACGGCCGCGGCGCCGGTGACCGTGACGAACGCGTTGCCGACCCGGCGCGCGAGATCCTCGTCGATCTGGTCCGGGACCGTGCCGCGCACGTCGTAGGCCTTGAAGGTGGCGGCCAGGGTCGCTGGATCACTGGTCGACATGTCCCGACCCTAGCCGGGGCACGACGGAGGAGTGCCAGGCGCGGGAGGGTCGGGCTCAGTCCTCGGAACGCAGGGAGGTCAGGTGGCCGCGGCGGACACCCTCGACCGGCCGGGCCGGGGCGACGGCCTGCTCGACCGGGCGCGGCTGGGCGGCCTCGCGGACGGCGTCGGCCAGCGCGAGCAGGTCGTCGGAGGAGGGGCCCTGCTGGTCGTCGTGGGCCAGGCGGAGCACCTCCCAGCCGCGCGGAGCGGAGAGTCGCTCGCTGTGCTGGTCGCACAGGTCGTAGGCGTGCGGCTCGGCGTACGTCGCGAGCGGCCCGACGACCGCGGTCATGTCGGCGTACACATAGGTGAGCGTGGTCGTCGCCGGCCGCCCACAGGCGGTGCGAGAACAACGGCGGAGGAGACCCACGCCAGGACGCTACAACGCGGCGAGCCCCCGCCACCGTAGGCTCGCGGTCGTGACCAGGGGGATACACGACCGGCGTGGCCGCGGGATGCGCGGACCGGTCTTCGGTCTGGGCGCTCCCGGCGGCAGGGTGCCCGCCCACCGAAGTGACCGCGAGCTCTTCGACCAGGTGGCAGTGGACGTGGTCAGCGACGTCGAGTCGCGCTGGCCCGAGGAGCTGGCACCGGTCGAGCTGGCCGTCGAGGACATCCCGGTGCTGCCGCACACGTGGGTGGCCCCGCGCGTGCCGCTGGCCTCACTGGTGCCGGCCACCCAGGCCGCACCGCCGCGCCTGGTGCTGTTCCGCCGGCCGATCGAGCACCGCGCCGAGACGCGGGCCGACCTCGAGGCGCTGGTGCTCACCGTCGTGGTCGAACAGCTGGCGGACTACCTCGGCGTACCAGCCGAAGACGTCCATCCCGACTACGAGCCCTGAGCCGCGGCCCCGCGTGAGGCGGGGTTGTCGGTTGGGGGTCGGTGTCGTCGGTGGCGGTCGGTGTCGGTGTCGGTGTCGTCGGTTTCACAGCCGACGCTGTGAAACTGCCACCATCCGAGGGAAACTTCACTCAGATCGCGTCAGTTTCACAGCGGGCGCTGTGAAACCGACCAGCCCCCACGACCATCGTGTCCTGACGACTGCGAGCCCTGACGACTCCGAGCCGGCCCCGCTGCTCGAGGCAGGCTCGCAGCCGTCAGGAGTCAGACAGCCCGCTTCTTCAGCTTGCGGCGCTCGCGCTCGGAGAGCCCGCCCCAGATGCCGAAGCGCTCGTCGTTCTCCAGGGCGTACTCCAGACAGTCCTGGCGTACGTCACAGGTGAGGCAGACCTTCTTGGCCTCCCGGGTCGAGCCGCCCTTCTCGGGGAAGAAGGCTTCGGGATCGGTCTGAGCGCAGAGACCGCGCTCCGCCCATCCGCCTTCTTCTTCGCCGGCTCCGTCAAGCAGATACAGTTCGCGCACAGTGTTCGCCCCTCTTCGACCCTTCGATCCTGACGGACCGAGTTGCTAATCACACTGGTGTGATTACATGCCTGTCGTACCCAGGAAGTCAAGCCGAAGTCTGGTATTGGGGACAACTGGTCCACACTGGAAGCCATGTCGGAATCCCCCAACGAGATGTCTGAGTCGCCCGAATTGAGCCTGCCGCCCGTCCCCCCACACCCCCCCGGGCAGCTACCTGGCCGACTCACGGTGCTCTCCGGGGGCGTCGGCGGGGCGCGGTTCCTCCAGGGCCTGCTGCGGCTCGTCGAGCGCACCGGTTCCAACACCCGGGTGACGGTCGTGGCGAACACCGCGGACGACATCTGGGTCCACGGGCTCAAGGTCTGCCCCGACCTCGACACGGTGATGTACACCCTGGGCGACGGCATCGACACCGAGCGCGGCTGGGGCCGGACCGAGGAGACCTGGAACGCCAAGGACGAGCTCGCCGCCTACGGCGTGGAGCCGACCTGGTTCGGCCTCGGCGACCGCGACATCGCCACCCACCTGGTGCGCACGCAGATGCTCGACGCGGGCTACCCGCTCAGCGCCGTGACAGCCGCGCTGTGCCGCCGCTGGCTGACTCCGATCCACCGGGACGGCGTGGAGCTGCTGCCGATGAGCGACGACCGCGTCGAGACCCACATCGTGATCGACGACCCGGAGACGGGTGAGCGCCGGGCCGCCCACCTGCAGGAGTACTGGATCCGCCACCACGCCGCGGTGACCGCCCATGCGGTCGTGCCGATCGGCATCGAGGACGCGAAGCCCGGCCCCGGTGTCCTCGACGCGATCAGCCAGGCCGACGCCGTGATCATCCCGCCCTCCAACCCGGTCGTCTCGGTCGGCACGATCCTGGGCGTCCCCGGGATCCGTGACGCGGTCGCGGAGACGAAGGCGCCGGTCGTCGGAGTCTCCGGGATCATCGGCCGCGACCATGTCCGCGGCATGGCACGCCAGCTGCTCGGCACCATCGGGGTGGAGGTCTCCGCGGCGGGGGTCGCCGAGCACTACGGCTCGCGCACCCACGGCGGCCTGCTGGACGGGTGGCTGGTCGACACCTCCGACGACACCCTCGTCGAGCGGATCTCTGCGGCCGGTCTGCGCTGCCGGTCGGTGCCGCTGCTGATGACCGACCACGACGCGACTGCCGACATCGCCCAGGCTGCCCTCGACCTGGTGCGATGACCCGCATCCAGGCCTGGGGCGTCGACGGCATCGGCGAGGTCACTCCCGGCACCCAGCTCGCGACACTCGTGGCGGGACTCGACCTCGAGGACGGTGACGTCGTCCTGGTCACCAGCAAGGTCGTCAGCAAGGCCGAGGGACGCCTGCGCGCCGGCGACCGCGAGGAGGCGATCCGCGAGGAGACGGTCCGCGTGGTCGCCCGGCGAGGACCCACCTCGATCGTCGAGAACCACCTGGGCCTCGTGATGGCCGCTGCCGGGGTCGACGCCTCGAACGTGTCCGCCGGGCACGTCGTGCTGCTGCCCGAGGACCCCGACGCCTCGGCACGCGCGATCCGCGAGCGGGTGCACGCCGAGACCGGGCGCAACGTCGGCGTGATCGTCACCGACACGGCCGGCCGGGCCTGGCGCACCGGGCAGACCGACCTGGCGATCGGTGTGGCCGGGCTCGAGCCGCTCGACGACTTCGCAGGACGGGTCGACTCCTACGGCAACGCACTGGCGGTCACTGCCCCTGCTGTAGCCGACGAGCTGGCGTCCGTGGGCGAGCTGGTGACCGGCAAGCTCGGCGGACGACCCGTGTCCGTCGTACGCGGCCTGGCGGAGCGGATCCTGCCCGCCGGCGAGCACGGACCCGGCGCGCGTCGTCTCCTGCGGCCACGCGAGCAGGACATGTTCGCCCTCGGAGCCAGGGAGGCGGTCGTGGCGGCGGTGCACGGCGACCAACCGGACTCCTTCGGCACCCCGGCCACCGGCGAGGAGCTCCAGGCCGCGCTGGAGTGGTGCGGACTGCGCTCCACGGTCGACGGTGCCTCGCTCCACGTGGCGCTGCCACGGGACAAGCGCGACCAGGTCGCGTCGGTCGAACGCGTGCGACTGCTCGCCCACGCGCACGGCTGGCGCCCACAGAGCGACACCGCAGGGGACTTCGTCACGGTGTCACCACGCCATCCGTAGACTCCACGCGCAAGCACCCCAGAAGCACCCAGACCCCCCAGTACCGCGACCAGTACCTCCAGCCCACGACCAAGGCGGACGAGTGGCCAAGAAGAACGAGCGCGACGATCGTCGGGCGATCGCCGAGCAGATGCGCAAGGAGCAGCAGCGCAAGGAGCGGCGACGCAGCCTGTTGATCCTCGGCGCCTGCGTGCTCGTCGTGGCCGTGCTGCTCGGCAGCGCCGTGTTCGTCTACGTCAAGGACAACCGGGAGAAGGACAAGCTGGCCGGCAAGCCGGTCGAGAAGATCGGCGCCACGGCTGCCGCCGCGGGCTGCGACCCCGTCAAGAAGGCCGACGCCAACGGCTCGGGCCAGCACCTCAACCCGCCGAAGAAGATCACCTACGAGCAGGCTCCACCCGCGTTCGGCCCGCACTGGCCCAACTACCTGCAGGGCTCCGAGCTGCGCAGCTTCTACACCGAGAGCGACCGCCCGGAGATCGAGCGCCTGGTGCACAGCCTCGAGCACGGCCACACGATCATCTGGTACGACGCGACGGTCAAGCCCGGCACCCAGGCCTACAAGGACGTCCAGGCGATCGCGGGCAAGTACGACGCCGAGACCGAGAAGGTGATGGCGGCGCCCTGGAACGAGAGCGACGGCGGGTCCTTCCCCAGCGGCAAGCACATCGGCCTGACCCACTGGACCGGACCGGACAACCAGAAGGGCATCACGCAGTACTGCGAGCTCCCCAGCGGCGCTGTGGTGAAGAAGTTCGTCAAGGACTACCCCGCCAACAGCGCCCCCGAGCCCGAGGCGCCCTGACCGGGTTGCTCTAGGTGAGGTCGTTGCGGCCGCGCCGACGAAGCTCGTCGACGACGGCCTTGACGTCCTGGGCCTTCTCGTAGGTCGTGACCAGCAGCGCGTCCCCCGTGTCGACGACGACCACGTCGTCGAGGCCGACGACTGCGACCGTGCGGCCGCCGTGGGGGACGACCAGCCCGCTCGCGTCGGAGGAGACGACCAACGACTCGTCGCCGAGGACCCGGAAGCCCTGGCTGCCCGCCGACGTCAGTGCCGCCAGCGAGGCGAAGTCACCCACGTCCTCCCAGCGGAAGGGTCCGGGCACGACGGCGACCCGGCCCGCAGCGGCAGCGGGCTCTGCGACGGCGTGGTCGATGGCGATCCGGGTGAGACCGGGCCACCGCGCCTCCAGCGACCCCGGGTCGGCAGCGATGGCGCGCAGCCCGGCGGCGAGGTCGGGGTGGTTCTCGGCGAGCATGTCGAGCAGGACGCTGGCGCGGACCAGGAACATGCCGGCGTTCCAGCGGTATTCCCCCGACGCCACGTAGGCCTTCGCCCTGGCGGCATCCGGCTTCTCGACGAACTCGGTCACGGTGCGCGCGGTCTCGAACCCGGGCAGCGGGTCACCGGCGCGGATGTAGCCGTAGCCGGTCACCGGCGCCGTGGGCTCGATCCCGATGGTGACCAGCCACCCCTGCGCAGCCACCTCGGCCGCCTCGCGCACGCTCGCCCCGAAGGCCTCGGTGTCACCCACGAGGTGGTCGGCCGCGAAGGAACCGATCAACGCCTCGGGGTCCTCGAGCTCGAGCTGCGCCGCCGCGAGTCCGATGGCGGCCATCGAGTCCCGGGGCGAGGGCTCCGCGATCACCCGGGAGACGGCGGGCAGCTGGCGTCGTACGGCTCGTTCGTGTGCGGAGCCGGTGACCACCAGCACCCGCTCCCCCACCAGCGGGCCGAGCCGGTCGATCGTCGCCTGGATCAGGGTGCGCCCGCTGCCGGTGAGGTCGAGCAGGAACTTCGGTGAGCGCGCACGGGACAGTGGCCAGAGCCGGGTCCCCGCACCACCCGCCGGGACGACGGCCCAGAGGCGGTCCAGGTCCGAGGTAGTCATGGCGCGCATCCTGCCATCCGGGCCGGTCACGGCCGGCGCTACCGTGCCCGGATGAGCACTCCAGCGAACACCTCGCACACCTTCCCCGAGCTGCTCGCGGCCCGGCTGCGAACCGACCCGGCCCAGCCCCTGATCACGGCGTACGACGACGCGACCGGGGAACGGACCGAGCTCTCGGTGACGACCTACGCCAACTGGGTGAGCAAGACCGCGAACCTCTTCACCGACGAGCTCGGGCTCGATGCAGGCGACACGGTGCTGCTCGACCTGCCCGGGCACTGGCTGGTCCCCGTGTTCCTGGGCGCGGCCTGGAGCGCGGCGCTGTCGGTGACCACCGATCCGGCTGTCCCCCACGACGTCGTCGTGTGCGGACCCGACTCGGTCGGCGCGCATGCCAGCGAGGACCCGGTCGTGGCGTGCGCGCTGCTCCCGTTCGCAGTGCGCTCGCGCGAGCCGTGGCCGGCGGGGGTCCTGGACTACGGGGTGCTGTGGCCGGGGCAGAGCGACGTGTTCGCCCCGGTCCAGCCAGCCACCCCGGACACACCCGCCTGGGTGGGGTCCGTCGCGGCCCGCACCCAGGCCGAGCTCCTGGAGGCGGCCCGCGCGACGGGGCACGCCCCCGGGGTGCGGCTGCTCACCGACGCCCACCCTGCCAGCGACCACGGCGTCTCCGCGTTCCTCGGGCCGCTCGCGGTCGGCGGCTCCCTGGTGCTGCTGCGCAATGCCCGGGAGAACACATGGCCCGCTCGTCAGGATGACGAGCGGGCCACGGCCGTGGTTCGGGTGGGTCAGCCGCCCAGCGAGTAGCCGGCATAACCAGAGGCCAGGAAGCGGCGCTCGGCGTAGCCGGTGGTCGTGCCGGGCAGCAGCCACAGCGTGCCGCCGGTGTCGCGGACCACCAGGTCGGCCACCCCGTTGCCGTTGACGTCGCCGACTCCGATGACCCAGCTGTAGCCGGCCAGGGCGCCGCCGGTGGCTCCGCCGAAGGGGACGAAGGCGCCATCAGGGCTGAGGAAGGCCGAGCCGGGCAGGCCGGCGGGCTTCCAGGCAGCGGACCCGATCTGGTTGTAGGTGCGCAGTGCGGCCGGTGCCAGGACAGGAGCAAGGAAGCTGGTCTTCCCGTTGCCGGGGAACACTGTCATCGCACCCGAGGCCGTCTTGCCGACGAGGTCGGGGAACTTGTCCCCGGTGACGTCGCCGACCGCACTCAGCTTGGAGATGCTCGACCAGCCCTTGCTCATCAGCACCCCGGTGCCGAAGGTGCCGTTGCCGAGACCGGGACGCAACGTCAAGGTGTCGCCGGAGCCCTCGCGGGTGATGACGTCGCCCTTGCCGTCACGGTTCCAGTCCCCCACGTTGAGCACCTGGGTGGCTCCGGGGACGCGCAGGTTGGTGGCCATCGACTTGCCGACGTTGACCAGACCGTTCGCCGGCAGGACATAGAGCCGGGTGCCGGCCGGGTTGGTCCCGACGACGTCGGGGGCCGAGGAGCCGGCCATCTGCCCGGAGGAGACCTTGAGCATCCCCGTGGCACCGTGGAAGACGCCCAGGGTCGGGCCGAAGGTGCCGTTGGTCCTGCCCGTCAGGATCGCCATGCCACCGGTCGACTTCGAGTAGACGACCACGTCGCTGATGCCGTCACCGTTGAGGTCACGCGCGCCGCCGACCAGCGAGGTCCACTTGGCGGTGAGCGTCTGCTTCTTCACCGGGGCGCCGATCCCACCGCCGGCGACGCCGGGCACCAGGTAGACGACGTGGTTCTTCATCGCCACGAGGTCGGGTCGTCCGTCGCCGGTGAGGTCACCTGCCGGAGCGGTCGAGTTGTAGCCCGCCCACGACTTGCTGAGCAGGCGTGGTGTCGCGAAGGTGCCCCTGCCGGTGCCGGGCAGGAGGTAGAGCGAACCGCTCGTCTTGGTGCGCATCAGCACGTCGGCCTTGCCGTCGCCGTTCCAGTCCCCCGCACCGGCCATGAAGTTGGCCGCGCTGAAGCGTCGAGTGGCGTTGATGCCGGCCACGGAGATGTGTCCGGCCCCGTCGCCGCGGTAGACCCGGGTGAGCTTCGTCCGCGTGACGCGGCCCAGCACGTCACCCTTGCCGTCACCAGTGAGGTCGCCGACGGCAGCGAGCAGGCTCATCGCCCGCCACGAGCCGGCGGTCTGCACGACCCCGCGATAGCCGGTCTGACCGCCCGTCGGCACGACCCGGATCGCGCCGTTGGCACGGGACTTCACCACGAGGTCGGGGTAGGCAGAGCCGGCGAGGTTCATCGACCTCGGGAAGGAGATCGCCGGCTGCGCCTTCGCGGCCAGCGGAGTCTGGGTCGGTGAGGTGAACGGGGTCACGGGCGGCGCTGGTGGCGGGGTCGGCTTGGGCGGCGGGGTCGTGGTGCCGACGCCACCCTTCTGTGCTGCCAGCTGGATGTTGCGCGCCTGGTTCCGGATGTAGGGGATCCACGTGTAGAGGTAGCGGCCGGGGCAGGCCGTCTGTCCGACGTCGCGGTGACCGTTGATCGCGTGCAGGATCTTGCCCTTGACGTTGATCCGCGGGTTGTTGGCGCGGATGTCGTAGATGGCGAGCTTCCACGCGAACAGCCGGGTGTAGGCCGCCACCACGGCCGCCGGAGGCTTGGCGATGTCGAAGTTGCCGATGGCCGACATCGCGAACGAGACCTCGTTGTAGCCGAGGGTGTGCGCGCCGACGACGGCACGGTCGACGCCGCCCCAACGGCCTTCCCAGATCCGGCCGAAGCGGTCGACGAGGTAGTTGTAGCCGATGTCACGCCAGCCACGTGACTGCGTGTGGTAGGCGTAGATGCCTCGCAGGAGTGCCGGCACCTGGGCCTTGGTGTAGTTGTTGGCATTGACCGTGTGGTGGATGAATCCGGTCTTCACGGTGCCGTAGCTCGGCGGGCTCTGCTCGCGCATCTTCTCGTTGGCGCCCCACTGGGCACGCGAGTAGATCACCGGCTTGGCCGGCCGGGTCATGGCGCTCAGGGCGACGACGTCCGAGGTTCCCTCTCCCTCGAGCGTCGTCACACCTGACGCCTGCCCGCCGCTCGCATCCTTCTTCCCCTGCGGCGAGGGCAGCTTGGCGGTGTCGATCGCCGGACCCTGCTCGGCCATCGTCCCCGTGCCCGGGTCGACGATCGCGAGCTTCAGGTCCGGGGGGAGGGTTCCGGTGCTCGACTCGGCGCGCACCTGGACCCGGTCCACGTCACCGACGATGAGGGCGTCGGTGCCGGGACGCTCCCTGGAGGAGGCGTCCTCGCTGGAGCCGGCGTCGGGTCCGTGGTCGTCGTGGTAGTCGACCTTCATCCACTCCGACCACACACCCTTGTCCTCGGTGCGGGCCTTGACGACGATCTGGTCCTCGGCGTACGCCACGCCGTGCTTCCAGGTCAGGCCGATCGTGGCGTAGCCCTGGACCTTCTCCGGCGGGGTCTGGACGAAGCCCGGCCTGGCCGCCGGCGCGGTGCGCGCCGAGGGCGTCGAGGAGGGGGACGGCGATGCGGTCGGCGACGGGGACGGGGCCGTGCGCGCGGAGGGAGCCGACTTCGAGGAGCGCTCAGGTGTGGTGGAGATCGAGACCTCCCGGACCTTCGGGGTCACCGGGGTGCTGTCGACCTCGGAACGCTCATGGGTGCCACCCCCGTCGGCGAGGGCCTCGCGGTAGGGCGCAGCGGTCGCACCGGTCGCACCGGCGCCGGCGCCGTCGCCGGGGGTGCCGGTCGCGGCTCCGGGCTGGGGCACGATGTCGAGGGTCTTGACTCCGGCGGCCGAGAGACCGAGAGCAAGCACGGCAGCCGTGACCAGGGATTGCTGGCACAAGGTGACGTAGCGGGCACGGCTGAATCGCATTAAATGCACTCCATGTGATGGGGGAAGGATTCACACGAGTACCAAGTTTCACACCCGTAACAGGGGTTACCGCAAGCGATTTGCCCGAATTACAAGGCTGTATTTAATGAATTACAACGCTGTATTTCCATGTATTACCGCGATGTAATTCAAATGCGCCGAGCCAGTCCCAGGCTCACACGTCGGCGCGGCGCACCAGATCCGGTTCTGGTTGGCCGGAGTACGCCGACCGGGCGATTCTGGTTGGCCGGAGTACGCCGACCGGGCGATTCTGGTTGGCCAAAGCTGCCCGGTCGGCGACGTACAGCCAACCAAAACTGCCCGGTCGGCGACGTCCAGCGAACCCGGCCGCGGCTCAGACGTCGGCGCCGAGCTCGGAGTCGAGCTCGTTCTCCTCGTCGCCGTCCACGTCGTCGTACTGCAGGTAGCGGATGCCCTCGGCGACGTCACCGTCGAAGTTCAGGTGACCCGACTCCAGCACGAGCACCCGGTCGCACATGGCACGCACCGAGGCGGTCGCGTGGCTGACGTAGAAGATCGTGGTGCCCTCGGCACGGATCTCCTGCATCTTGGCCATGCACTTCTTCTTGAAGGGCCGGTCCCCCACCGCGAGCACCTCGTCGGCCAAGAAGATGTCGGCGTCGACGTGCACGGCGATCGAGAAGCCGAGGCGGGCATACATCCCCGAGCTGTAGTGCGAGACCGGGGTGTCCAGGAACTTGCCGATGTCGGCGAACTCGACGATCTCGTCGAACTTGGCCCTGGTCTCGGCCTCGCTCATCCCGAGGATGGCGCCGTTGAGGAAGAGGTTCTCGCGGCCGGTCAGCTGCGGGTGGAAACCCGCGCCCGTGGCGATCAGTCCGGCGATCCGGCCGCGGGTCAGGACCGACCCCGCATCGGGACGCAGCACCCCGTTGATGACCTTGAGCAGGGTGCTCTTGCCGGAGCCGTTGAGCCCCATCAGTCCGACGGACTCACCCTGCTCGACGGTGAAGGACACGTCGTTGACGGCGAGGAACTTCTCCTGGAGCGGGAGACGCTTCACCGAGGCGACGGCCATCTGCTTCAACGTGCGGTGGTACTGCATCGTGAACTGCTTGGTGACGTTCTCCACCTTGATCGAGACGGCCATCACAGACGCTCCGCGAACTTGCCCTCGACGCGCGCGAAGAACTTCTGCGCGAACCAGAGGAGGACCACACAGATGGCCAGGGTGATGAAGCCGCGCTGCCAGAGGTCCGGCGGGAACTCGCGGCCCGGCAGCACGCTGGGATCCTCGATCAGCGGATACCAGAAGAGTCGCTGCAGCAGGAGCACGGCCTGCGTGATCGGGTTGGCGAGGTAGAGCTCGTAGAGCACCGGGTGGGACTCGTGGGCGGACCACACGCGGGAGAAGGGATACATCATCGGCACCATGAAGTGCATGAACTGCATGATCGTCTGCACGATGTTCTGGAAGTCGCGGTAGAAGACGTTCAGCGCGGAGAAGATCAGCGC
The DNA here is from genome assembly GCA_963843075.1 of uncultured Actinomycetota bacterium. Classification (GTDB taxonomy): domain Bacteria; phylum Actinomycetota; class Actinomycetes; order Propionibacteriales; family Nocardioidaceae; genus Marmoricola. The sequence continues at coordinate 1,039,304 of CAWJJD010000002.1, forward strand.
GAGCGCGAGCGCGAACGTCACCAGGATCGCGGTCCCGAGAAGGCCGGCTCCGACCGCCGCCCAGGTGATGTGCCAGCCCGAGAGCAAGCAGCAGAGCACGAGCACGAGCAGCTGCGGCAGCGTGTGATAGGCCGCCACCAGCATGGAGGCCACCGGGAAGATCTCCCGCGGCATCCGCATCTTGTTCACCAGGCCCTTGTTCTGCCAGATGGATCTGGTGGCACCGCTCCAGGTCTCACCGAAGTAGTGGACGACCACGATGCCGGTGAACAGGTGCAGCGCGAAGTAGGGGGTGTCCTTGTGCAGCTGGAGGATGAACCCCATCACGAAGTAGTAGACGCCGAACCGCATGGCGGGCTGGATGTAGGACCAGAGCAGGCCGAGCAGGGACGCGGCGTACATCTGGGCGAGCTGGCGCGAGACGATCAGCTTGAGCAGGTAGGGCTGCTGGATCGTCTCCAGGATGCCGCCGCGAGGAGCGGGAGCCACCAGCTCGGCCTCGACCACCCGCACCTTGCGTTCACCGGTGGCCTTCACCACCGGCATCGCGTCGGCCTGGTTCTCCGCCAGGCGACGGGCGCGGCGCGCAGCGTTGTCGCGGCGGCCACGCTCGTCGATGCGGGCCTGCTGCTCACGCTTGTCGGCGGTGGCCATCAGTGCTCCCTGGTGGAGGCGGCGAAGGTCTTCTCCCAGCGCTCCGGGGAGGTGATCTCGGCGAGCTGCTCCCGGTAGAGCTCCGAGAGGCGCGGCCACTCGCGGTAGAGCCGTTCGTGGATCTCGATGGTGCGCCGAAGAAGGTCGCGGAAGAGCTCGGGATCGCGCTGGTAGAGCGCCGCAGAGGTGCCGTCGGGCATGCTCACGACCGCGGAGTCGAGCGTCGCGAGCCGGAACCAGCGCGCGTCCATCGCGGGGACGACCGACTCCGGGAACTTGCGCGAGAGCGGCCGGGTGCCGAGGAACTGACGCACGGATCCCTTCACCGCAGAGAGGTATTGGGATGCGCGGCCCGGGATCTCGGAGTCCATGTCCTTCTTGCGCGGCTTGGCCCGACGCGGGGGCGGAAAGACGTTGGGATCCGGCTCGAGCTGGGCGTCGCTGAACTGCTTGCGCAGCTGGCGCACCTCGCCGAGCTTGGTCGGCAGGTCCTCGTGGAGATGGTCGGGACCGGCCAGCGCGTCCTCGAGCGCGAGGTGGCGCAGCTCGACGGTGGAGTACTGCATCGCGAGGAGGTGCTTGATCTGGTGGTTGAAGCTCTCGCGGATCATCCGGCCGCCGCGCGGGAAGGGCGAGTGCAGCAGCGCGGCGACGAACCGGTTGCGCTGGTGGAAGTAGGCCTGCCAGTCCAGCGCGTCGTTCTTGTCGGTCCACGGCACGTGCCAGACGGCGACCCCCGGCATGGTGATCGTCGGGTAGCCGGCGGCCTGAGCGCGGACGCCGTACTCCGAGTCGTCCCACTTGATGAACAGCGGGAGGCTGAGCCCGATCTCGCGGACGATCTCCATCGGGATCAGGCACATGAACCACGGGTTGAAGTCGACGTCGACCCGGCGGTGCAGCCAGCGCGAGCTGCGCAGGTTGCGGGCGCCGAAGTCCCAGTCGGTCTCGACGGTGATGGGCGACATCCACCAGAAGCGGTAACGGTTGATGATCTCGCCGTAGCTGTGCAGTCGGGCCTTGCTGAACAGGCTGAACATGTGGCCGCCGACGATCGACGGGCGCCTGGCGAGGTCACCGAACGTCACCGCGCGCAGGATGCTCTCGGGCTCGGCGACGATGTCGTCGTCGAGGAAGAGGACGTACTTCGACCGGTCGGCCCTGAGCGTCTCGAACTGCGCCCGGGCGAAGCCGCCCGAGCCGCCGATGTTGCCCTGCTCGATCACCCGCAGCTTGCCGTCGAGGGACTCCTCGGCCGCGGCGAAGAACTCGCTGTCGACGACCTTCTGGGTGCCCTGCTCCATCACGAGCACCTCGTCGACGAGGGCCTTGACGTCCTCGTCGCCGCCGATCTGGGCGACCAGCTTGGCGCAGAAGTCCGGCCGGTTCATCGTGGTGATGCCGACGGTGACGCTGCCGGGCTCCGCCCGATCGGCGGGTACGTCGGCGACCCAGCTGGCCTGCTCGAGCACGACGTCGGAGTCGCCTGCGACCACGTCGAACCAGTACCAGCCCCCGTCGACGAAGGGGGTCAGCGAGAGGTCGAACTGGAAGCGGTTCTCGCCCTGCTCCGTGGTGGTGGCCGAGTCGACGCGCTGCGAGCGGCCGTTGGCCATCGAGCGGTAGACCGTGACCGTGCCGCCCGGCCCGCTCACCGTGATGTCGAGCGTGACCTCCTCCACGACCGTCCAGCGGCGCCAGTAGCTCGCCGCGAAACCGTTGAAGTAGGTGCCGCCCGAGACCCGCTCGCCGTCGTCGATCCGCAGGCGGTGCCGGTCGAGGATGGCGTCGGGGTGCAGGGCCGTGCCGGTCGAGATGGACTGGCGCAGGGCTGCGCGATTGAAGTTCTTCGCGGTCCGGCTGGAGCCGATGGAGTCCTTGTCGGCGTCGAGGACGGCCGGCTCGGTGTCGACGTAGAGCGGGACCACGTCGAGGTCGCGGTCGGCCGGCAGCACGAAGCGCTGCAGCACCTTGCGGACGGTGTCCGCGCCGCTGGCGGGACCGGTCGTGTCGGTGGAAAGAGCGGTTGTCATGCGGGGCCCCCGCTGAGTTGTGCCGGGCCCGAGCGCAGCGAGCTCGGTGCAGAAGTTCGTGGGGTGATCATTCGTCAACGCCTCCGGAGGTCAGCTGTTCGCCGTCCTTGAAGTGTGGCCTGAGCTTGTTCTCGTACATCGACAGCGCCGAGCCGATGGCCATGTGCATGTCGAGGTACTTGTAGGTGCCGAGGCGTCCGCCGAAGAGCACCATCGGCTCCTTCTTCGCGAGCTCGCGGTACTTCAGCAGCTTCTCGCGGTCCTCGGCGGTGTTGATCGGGTAGTAGGGCTCGTCGCCCTCCTCGGCGAAGCGGGAGTACTCGTGCACGATCACCGTCTTGCCGGGCAGGTGGGTCTTCGCCCGCTCGGGATGGAAGTGCTTGAACTCGATGATCCGGGTGAACGGCACCTCCTGGTCGTTGTAGTTGACCACGCCGGTGCCCTGGAAGTCGTCGACGTCCTCGACCGTCGCCTCGAGGTCGACGGTGCGCCACGAGAGCCGGCCCTCACAGTTGCCGAAGTACTCGTCGACCGGCCCGGTGTAGACGATCGGGACCTTGCCCTTGAACTCGTCGGCCACGTCGAAGAAGTCGGTCTCGAGCCGCACCTCGATGTTGGGGTGGTCGGCCATCCTGGTCAGCCACGCCGTGTAGCCGTCGGTGGGCAGCCCCTCGTGGGTGTCGTTGAACCACCCGTTCTCGAAGGTGTAGCGGACCGGGAGGCGCGTGATGATGTCGGCGCTCAGCCTGGTCGGGTCGGTCTGCCACTGCTTGGCCGTGTAGCCCTTGATGAACGCCTCGTAGAGCGGGCGCCCGATCAGGCTGATCGCCTTCTCCTCGAGGTTGGTCGCGTCGTCCGTGGAGATCTCGCTGGCCTGGTCGGCGATCAGCGCGCGCGCCTCGTCGGGGGTGTGGGACTTGCCGAAGAACTGGTTGATCAGGCCGAGGTTCATCGGCAGCGAGTAGACCTGCCCCTGGTACTTGCCGAAGACCCGGTGCTTGTAGTCGGTGAAGGAGGTGAAGCGGTTGACGTAGTCCCACACCTTCTCGTTGGAGGTGTGGAACAGGTGGGCGCCGTACTTGTGCACCTCCACCCCGGAGGTGGGCTCCTTCTCGGAGTAGGCGTTGCCGCCGAGGTGGTGGCGACGTTCGAGGATGAGGACGCTGAGGTCCAGCTCACTCGCACAACGTTCGGCGATGGTGAGTCCGAAGAACCCTGATCCGACGATGACCAGGTCGGGCGTGTGTCCGGCGTTCAACGGCTGACTCGTCTCCTCACTCGGGGGCCAGGGGGTGGGACGCGATCGCACGCAGGCGTGGTCGCCGCGCGGCGCGCAAGGCCGCAGTCAGTCTAGGCGGTGGACCGAGGAGAAGCGCGATTGGCGGGCGTGGCGCTGCGCACGTCTGTCCGCCCGAGCGGTACTGCGTCTCAGCGGCGCTGCCGCCCCGACCGGTTGGCCAGCAGGCGACGGTAGGCGACCTTTCTCACACGCTCGGGGACGAGCCGGTAGCCGCCGCGGACCACCACGTTGCGCACGTACTGCCGGCGCGTGGTCAGGCCGAGATCGCGGAACCGGCGCTGGAGGGCGAGCTCGGAGCGCAGCAGCTGCCTCCCGCCGCGCCTGGCGTAGGCGCCGTCGCCGACCCGGTAGTGCACCAGGGGCTCGGCCAGGTTGGCCGGTCGGGCGCCGCCGGCGACCATCCGCGTGAACAGCAGGTAGTCCTCCATCAGGGCCATGTCGGTGTAGCCGCCGGCGGCCAGGACGGCCGCGCGCCGGTAGACCACGGTCGGGTGGTTGAAGGGGTCCCGGAAGCGCACGACGCGTCTGATCTCATCCGGGTCCGTGGGCGGCGTACGACGGCCGACCACGTCGTCGGTCGAGTCCATGAACTCCCAGAGCCCCGAGCCCACGATGTCCGCACCCGCCTCGACGAGGGGCAGCTGCTTCTCGAACCGGTCGGGAACGCTCACGTCGTCGGCGTCCATCCGGGCCACGATCTCGTGCTCGGAGGCCTTCAACCCGGCGTCGAGAGCAGGCCCGAGCCCGAGGTTCTCGGGCATCTCCACGAGGGTGACGGGGACCGGGCTCTCCTTCACCAGCCGCGCGATCTCGTCGGCCAGCTCCTCACGCACCGGTCCGTCCTGGACGAGCACCACCTGTGCCGGGCGGCGAGTCTGGTCGTGGACGGTCGAGACGAACGCCTCGTGGAGGTAGTCGGCGCGGTCACCGGCGTAGGTGCTCATCAGGAGTGCGAAGGGCTGGCCGGGCGGTAGCGCCTGGTCGCCGGCACCGGCGGGACCGAGCACGTCGGCGTTGGGACGCGGGCCACCCCTCACCCCGGCGCGCAGTCCTCGCCCCAGGGCGCGGCGAAGGGTGCGGCGGTCGCTGGACCGCGCGAACGTGCGGACCCACCGGCGCAGGGTGGAGGCGCCGTAGACCGCCTTCTCCACCGGTGTCAGGCCCCGCGATCGGGTGAACAGCCAGACCTTGTTGCGCACCTCGAAGAAGAACCGCTCCCCCGGGTCGGCATCGGTCGACCCGAAGACCCGGGTCTTGTGCAGCACGACGCTGGCCGGGCAGTAGAGGCCGACGTGGTCGCGGATCAGGCGCGTGGAGTACTCGAAGTCGTCGTTCCACAAGAAGTAGTCGGCCAGCGGGAGGCCGCGCTCGCGGATCACCCGGGCGTCGCACATGATCGAGACGAACGAGGCCGAGCGGACCGGCATCGCGCCGACCTTCTCCGCGGCGGCGGTCTCGGACCGACCCGCTCCCGGCTTGCGGCGCGGAGTGTTCATCGGGTGGTCGCGGCCATCGGTCCACACGACCTTGCTCGCGAGCAGGGCGGGACGACGGCCGGTGCCGTCGTCGTAGCGCTGCCACGTGCGCACCAGCTCGCCTGCGGCGTCCGGGGTGGGGATCGTGTCGTCGTCGAGCAGCCAGACCAGCTCGGGCTCGTGGGCGAGCGCCCGCTCGACCCCGACCGCGAACCCCCCGGCACCCCCCGTGTTCCTCGTGAGGCGGGTGACGTCGAGGCCGGTCTCGGCCGCGAGGAGCTTGTCGGTGCCGTCGGTCGAGGCGTTGTCGACCACGACGATCGCGGTCAGATCGTGGGTCTGTGCCCGGAGCGCCGCCAACGCCTCGAGGAGCAGCTCGCGCCTGTTCCAGGTGACCACGACCGCGACCACTCGAGTCGTCGGTGGGGTCGTCGAAGGCACGCCGGAACCCTACGGGAGCAGGACGGGCGTGGTGGTTGCGACAGGCTCAACCCAGCGGTGGTCGCGGCCGTCGTACGCCGGGCACGGGGGTGGGAGGTCAGCAGACCGAGGAGAGGTCGGTGGCCTGGTTGGCGGCGTACCCCTCCTTGAGGTTGCCGATCGAGCCACCGGTGGTCCCGGAGGTGGTGCCCGCGGGCTTGGAGGCCTTCGTCGGCGCCTTCTTCTTGCTCTTCTTGCCCTCGGACCGGTCGATCGCCTTCTGCACGGCGCCGTGGATCTGGCCGATGTCGGGGTTGCCCGTGGAGATCATCGGGGGGACGAAGGAGACCGTGCGGATCGGCTGGCTGCGCGCCTTGAGGGAGAGCTCCATGAAGCGGTCGACCTCGCTCTTGGGCAGGTCGGTGGTGATCAGGGCCTCGGAGGCCTTCGCGATCTTCTCGAACTTCAGCACCACGGTCTGCGGGCTGAGCTGGTGGAGCATCGCGTTCATCACGCACTTCTGGCGCGCCATCCGGGAGTAGTCGTCGGCGGCGACGCGGGAGCGGGCGAACCACAACGTCTCGAAGCCGTTGAGCTTGCGCTTGCCGGGCTCGATGTAGCCCGAGATCGGGGCGCCGATGCCACCGATCGGGATCCGGTCGCGCACGTTGAGGGTGACACCGCCGACTGCGTTGACCAGCTTCTGGAAGCCCTGGAGGTTCACCATCGCGTAGTAGTTGATCTTCAGCCCGGTGATGCCCTCGACGCCTTCCTTGGTGGCCTCGACTCCGGGGTTGGCGTAGCCCTTGAAGAGGCTCTCGTGGTCGGCGGCCCACGTGGACAGGGAGTTGAGCTCGCACTCCGCGCCGCAGTCGTAGCCGTCGGGGAACTGCTCGGCCATGATCGACCCCTTGGGGAAGGGGAAGTTGAGCATGTTGCGCGGCAGGCCGAAGAGCACCGTCTCGCCGGTCTCGGCGTCGATGCTCGCGACCGAGAGGCTGTCGGGACGCAGGCCCCAGCGGTCGGAGCCCGAGTCGCCCCCGAGCAGCAGCACGTTGAAGCGACCGTCGGTCGCCCCCGTGGCCTGACCGTTGGTGAACATCGCGCTCAGGAAGTCTTTCTGCACGCCCACGACGTGGGAGGCGAACAGCAGCGAGCCGACCACGCTGAAGCAGAGCACGCCGTTGATGCCGACCATCGCCAGCCGCTGCTTCTGGCGCAGGGCCAGCGGGTCACCGAGCCGCCACGCGTCCATGAACAGGAAGGCCCAGCCGATGGCGAGCACGATCAGCACCATCCGGAGCAGGCCCAGGACGAAGGTGTTGCTGAGCAGCCAGAACACGAACGAGCTGAACAGCATCCCGAGACCGAACAGCACCACCCCGGTCAGGATCAGGCCGAACCAGATCCGCAGGGCGATCCGGCCCACCTGCTTGCGCCCCGAGACCAGCTGCGCAGACCCGGGCAGCACCAGCGTCATCAGCATCAGCATCACGGCCCGGCGGAACTGGACGCCGCTGGTGGATCGGCCGCGGACGACGGGACGCGGGTCAGCGGTCAGGACTGGCGGCATGGGGGAAGACCTCTTGGATGTCGAGAGTGCCGGGGTGCCGACCAGTATCACCAGTCACACGCGTCACTCAGGTGACGGCGCGCCGACGCCGGCGCAGGTGGGGACGACTCGGGCGTCAGCCCGAGCGGCCCTGCTCGATCTCGGCCTTCTGCGCGAGCCGGTGGGAACGACGGATCTCGGCCTCCCGCATCCGCCGCTCCTCCTCGGGCGTCTCGGGCGCCAACCCCGGGATCTCTCGCGCCTTGCCGTCGGCGTCGACCGCCACGAAGACGAGGTAGGCCGAGGCGACGTGCACGGGTTCGGTGCCGGCCTGGTTCCACGGCTCGCTCTCCACCCGTACGCCGACCTCCATCGAGGTGCGTCCGGCCCAGTTCACCGTCGCCTGCGCGCGCAGGATGTCACCCACGTGCACGGGTGCCAGGAAGGCCATCTCGTCCATCGCAGCGGTGACCGCCGGTCCCCCGCTGTGCCGGCCGGCCGCCGCTCCAGCGGTCGAGTCGACCAGGCGCATCACCTCGCCGCCGTGCACGTTGCCGAGCAGGTTCACGTGGGCCTGACCGGCCAGCAGGGTGAGGACGACACGGCCGAACGAGGGCGGTCGTGGGTCCCGAGGAGCGTCCATGACGGCACGGTAGCGTCTGCGCCATGCCTGACAGCGGGAGAAGTGGCGGGTCCGGGGACGGTCCCGACTACGGGTGGCTCTACGGAGGCAAGCAGTCCCCGTCGTCCGGCAACCGGGGCTCCGACGACCCCGAGCCCACCCGGATGCTGCCCAAGATGGACCGGCCCGAGACGGGCCCGCCGGCACCGCTGCGCGACGGTTCCGCGCAGGGGCCGCAGCGGCAGGTCCAGCCCGCGCAGCCACCACCGCCTCCTGCCACGCCGAAGAAGGCCCGCCGCAAGCGTCCGATCGGCAAGATCGTCCTCCTGGTCGTGGTGGCCTGGATCGTCTTCCTGATCGCCGTACCCCTCTGGGCGTGGAGCAAGATCGAGAAGGTCGACGCCGAGCCTGCCGGCGCCCGGCCCGGGGACCAGCCCGGGTCGACGTACCTCCTGGTCGGCTCCGACAGCCGCAAGGGCCTCTCCAGGGCCGACAACAAGCGGCTCGGCACCGGAGGCGTGGGCGATGTCGGCCAGCGCACCGACACGATCATGCTGCTGCACACCGGCAGCGGTCCGAGCATGCTGCTCTCGATCCCCCGCGACTCCCTCGTCGCGATCCCGGGCCACGGCACCACCAAGATCAACGCGGCCTTCGCGTTCGGCGGACCGAAGCTGCTGGTCAAGACGATCGAGCAGAACACCGGCGTGCACGTCGACCACTACGTGGAGATCGGGTTCGGCGGCTTCGTGAACTCCGTCGACGCGGTCGGCGGCATCGAGATCTGTCCGACACAGCGGATGGTCGACCCCCAGGCCAACCTGAGGATCAAGAAGGGCTGCCAGGAGGTCGACGGCGTCACCGCGCTCGGCTACTCGCGGTCCCGGCACGTGAGCCGCTACGGCGACATCGACCGGGCCCGTCACCAGCGCGAGGTGGTCAGCGCGATCGGCTCGGAGGTGAAGTCGCCGTGGACCTTCATCAACCCGGTGCGCTACTTCCGGGTCAACGACGCCGCCACCTCGTCGCTGAAGATCAGCAAGGGCACCGGCCCGATCGCCCTCGCCAAGTTCGGCCTCGCGATGACGCGGGTCAACGGCACGAGCGGGCTCACCTGCTCGATGCCGATCGCCGACCAGGCGATCCACTGGGACCGGGAGCGCGCGCTGGCGCTGCTGAAGTACATCAAGACCGACAGCACCGGGGACATCCCGAAGCGGCTGTGCACCCCGACCGGACTGCCCGGAGTCAACGATTGAGAGTGAACAACTGAGATGCCCCCCGCCGAGACCGACTACGAGACCCTCAGCTGGACCCTCGACGACGCCGGGGTCGCCACCCTCACCCTGGACCGTCCGGACGCGCTGAACTCGTTCACCGTGACCATGGCCCGCGAGCTCGAGCAGTTCTTCCGCAGCGACGCCACCGACGACGCGGTCCGTGCGGTCGTGGTGACCGGCGCGGGTCGCGCGTTCTGCGCCGGGATGGACCTCTCCGCGGAGGGCAACGTGTTCGGGCTCGACGAGGACGCCGACCCCACCCCGGAGGACCTGCGAGACCACCTCACCGAGGAGCCCTACCAGTCCGGGGTCCGCGACACCGGCGGCAAGGTCACCCTCGCCATCCACGAGCTGCCCAAGCCCGTGATCGCCGCCATCAACGGCCCCGCCGTGGGCATCGGCGCGACCATGACGCTGGCCATGGACATCCGGATGGCGTCGACCCGGGCCCGCATCGGCTTCGTCTTCGGCCGGCTCGGCATCGTGCCCGAGGCCGCGTCGTCGTGGTTCCTCCCGCGCATCGTGGGGCTCCAGCAGGCACTGGAGTGGGTCTACTCCGCCGAGATCATCACCGCCGAGCAGGCCCTGGCCGGGCGCCTGGTGCGGTCGGTGCACGAGCCCGACGAGCTGCTCCCGGCCGCGCTCGAGCTGGCTCGCTCGTTCGTCGTACGCCGCTCGCCAGTCGCGCTCGGCCTGGCCAAGCAGCTCCTCTACCGCAACGGTGCCGTCGAGCACCCGATCGACGCCCACCGGGCCGACAGCCTGGCCATGTGGCACGCCAGCATCGGCGACGGGAAGGAGGGTGTGGCCGCCTTCCTGGAGAAGCGCGAGCCCGAGTTCGAGGGCAGGGCCAGCGAGCTCCCCCGCATCCACTGAGGGCCACCGGATCTGGGGCGGGGTCTCGCCCATCGAGACGATTCCCGGCAGGATGTATCCGGCGGCCCGGGCCAGTCTCTTGGGGAGGTGTGCAGACCATGTCAGAGCTACCCACCGAGACACCCTCGATGTGGGAGACGAGCGCGAGCTTGTTCCAACGCTGGCGCGCGGGTGACTCCGGCGCGCTCGACGACCTCGTCCGACTGTTGAGCCCGATGCTGTGGCAGGTCGTGCGCGCGAGCGGCCTCGACCGCGCGGCCGCCGAGGACGTCGTGCAGACCACCTGGCTGACCCTGGTGCGCTCGGGCGAGTCCATCGCTGAGCCGCGCGCTGTCGCGGGCTGGCTGACCACGTCTGCCCGGCGCGAGGCGTGGCGGGTGTCCAAGCAGAACGGCCGCCAGCAACCCGTCGAGGACGAGACCATCGCGCGTCGGCTCCCCGACGAGCCGGCGCCGGAGGGCCAAGTCGTCCTCGACGACGAGAACGCCCGACTCTGGGGCGCCCTCGGACGGCTCGACGAGCGCTGCCAGCGGCTGCTGCGGATCGTCGCCGCCGAGGCGAGGCCCGACTACTCCGCGATCGCCACCGAGCTCGACATGCCGGTGGGCAGCATCGGACCCACCCGGGGTCGATGCCTGGACAAGCTACGGCGCGTGCTCGCGCAGGCAGGAGGGTTCTGATGGTCGGAGAACAGCGCACCGGACCGGCGGGTCAGCCATCTGACTCCGCCCTCCTCACCGCGGTGGCCCGTGTCTGGCAGCAGGTCGACCCGCCACCGGCCGGCCTGGCCGACGGCGCGATCGCCCGGATCGCCGCCGAGGACCTCGAGTTCGACCTGCTGACCCTGGTCTCGAGCGACGGCGCCCTGGCCGGCGTACGCCATGCCGCTCCGGAGGAACGCGACGAGGCCGGCGCCTGGATGCTCGAGTACGAAGGCCACGACGTCCGCATCTACGTGCGGCTCACCCGGATCGAGGACCGCACCCGGGTCGACGGCTGGGTGGTCCCGGTCCGTGAGCTGACCGTGCGGCTCAGCACCGAGGGCGCCGACGAGACCATCGAGAGCCCGGTCGACGAGTTCGGCCGCTTCGAGTTCGCCTCGGCGAACCCCGGACTCTCCCGCCTGAGCTTCGTCGACGAGTCCGGTGGCACCACCCGCCCCCGGGTCACCCCGCCCTTCTGGATCTGAGGACACATGAGCACCACACCACCAGACCGTCCCTACAGCCAGCCCGAGATCCGGCAGTCCGCGCTCTCCAACCAGCGCGAGCCGTTCGTGCCTCCCCGACAGGTGCTCGACATGGTCTCCGGCCGGTTCCTGGACCCCGGGACGGCGCTCACGGTCAAGGGGGTCCGGCCACGCAGCACGGTCTACGTGGGACCGCGGCTCATCGTCGCCGCGACGCCGGACGCTCCCGAGGTCATCCGCAGGCTCCAGGCCGTGGCCGAGGACCTCGGCTGGGTGGTCACCATCCACTCCGAGGACCAGGAGCGGGCCCGGGAGATCACCGACGCCCGAGACGTGGTGCCGGGCGTGATCCGGCTCGACCTGACCGTGAAGGACGAGAAGGCGACGATCGCCCCCGACGGCTGGGTCCTGCTGCAGAACGCGCGGGCGCTCCATGGTCTCGAGGCGATGAGCCGGGTCGGACTCGACCACATCGTGCTCCTGCGATCGATCGACCCCAACCCGTTCCACCACCCCAGCCCGTTCCACCACCCCAGCCCGTTCCACCACCCGAGCGGTGTCGGGGAGACGCTGTCCGACGCGGTGTCCTCCTACGGTGTCCCCGGCAGCGGCGGTCGGCAGCCGGTCGCGTACGCCGGTCCCGCGCCCCGCCGTCGTCCCGCCTACGAGATCAGGGGGCGCCGCCCCGTCGTGGCGACCCTCGACACCGGCTGCGGCAAGCACGCGTGGCTCGACGACGTGGTCAAGCGCGGCCCTGACCTCGACGCCACCCCGATCGGCTACGTCGACGACGAGACCGACCCGGAGACGTGGTTCGACCAGGTCGGTGCGCTCGACGGCGGCATCGACGCCCTGGCCGGGCACGGCACCTTCATCGCCGGGCTGATCCACCAGGCCTGCCCGGACGCCGACATCGTCACGTGGCGGATCGTCGGCTCCGACGGACCAGTCGTCGAGAGCGACATGGTCAACGCGCTGCGCGGCATCGCCGAGCTGGCCCGCCGCCACCGCGACGGCGAGGAGGGCGGCCTGGCCATCGACGTGTTCAGCCTGTCCATGGGCTACTACCACGAGACTCCGGAGGACCTGCAGTTCGACCCGACCCTCTACGACATCCTGCGGCTGATGGGTGAGTGCGGAGTCGCCGTGGTGTGCTCCGCCGGCAACGACGCCACGGCACGGCCGATGTTCCCTGCGGCCTTCACTCCCTGGAAGGACGGCAAGGGTGGTGTCCCGTCCACGAAGAACACGGTCCCTGTCGTGTCCGTCGGCGCGCTGAACCCCAACGGCACCGACGCCCTGTTCAGCAACGCCGGCCCGTGGGTGCGGGCCTACGCCCCCGGTGCCGCGGTGCTGAGCACCATCCCGCCCAGCTTCGAGGGCGGGCTGGAACCCGCCGCTCGCACCGAGGCCTACCAGCGGGTGCGCGAGTCCATCGACCCCGACGACTTCGGCGGGGGCTTCGCGGTCTGGAGCGGCACGTCGTTCGCCGCTCCGCTCTTCGCCGGGCGCCTGGCCGCGGGGCTCGTCGACAGCGTGGATCCGGACCACGACGACCGCGGGCCGGCCGTCGAGAGGGCGTGGCGAGCGTTGACGGGGATCACCGACATCGCGCCATGATGAGGCATGGCGCGCGCGGATGACCTCCTGGACCGGGCACGCCGGGCGGCCAGCATCGGGAACCACTCCCGGGCCGACCGCTACCTCGAGCAGGCCCACGCGCTCGCCGACGACCGCGACGTCGAGGCGCAGGTCGAGATCACCCGGGCCTACGTCGAGGCCGAGACCGGTGATCCCGCCGGCGGCATCGAGCGCTGCCTGAAGATCCTCGAGCGCGACGACCTCAACCAGGAGACCGCAGGCAAGGCCTGGCAACAGCTCGGCCTGCTACGCATGCGCACCGGCGAGTCCGATGCGGCGATGGAGGCGTTCGCGCACGCGGTCGCGCTGCTCCCGCCGGGGATCGCCGATCTCGGCTATGCACTGCTCAACCGCGGCAACGTGCACCTGCAACGTCACCACCCAGACCTGGCGGCCACGGATTTCGAGTCGGCACGCGACGAGCTCGAGCTGCTCGGGCTGGCGGTGCCTCGCGCCATGGCCGAGCACAACCTGGGCTATGCGCGGCTGCTCACCGGCGACCTCGTCAGCGCCCTCCGGATGATCGACAGTGCCGCGGAGACGCTCTCGGTGTCGGCCGTGAACCGGGCCACCGTCGAGCAGGACCGTGCCGAGATCCTGACCGCCGCGGGTCGACCCCGTGAGGCGATCCGGGCGCTCGAGCAGGCGGCGCAGGCCTACGGCTCCCGCCGGCTGCGCACCTATCAGGCCGAGTGCGAGCTCACGTTGGCGTGGACGATGCTGCGCGAGGATCCCGCCAAGGCGCGGGTCGTGGCCCGCCGTGCCGCACGCCGCTTCCGCGGGCAGGCGAGCCCCGCCCGCGAGCTGAGCGCCGACGCCGCGGCTGTCGTGGCCGAGATCGCCGCTGGGGGCCGGACGCCGTCACTGCTCGTCCGGGTGGACCGCATCGCCACCTCGCTGCACGCGCACGGGCTCGGCCACGACGCGACCATCGTCGGGCTGCAGGGGACCCGGGTCAGCATCGCGCGGGGAGACCTCGACGACGCTCGCACGCGGCTGCGCCGCATCCACGTGGACAGCGCCTCCCCCGTCACGACCCGCCTGCTCTGGCGCGAGGTGCGCGCCGAGCTCGCCAGGGCGAGGGGTGACAGCCGGCACGCCCGCGAGCACGTCCGCGCCGGTCTGTCCGACCTGCACTCCTGGCAGTCGTCCTTCGGCAGCCTCGACCTGCAGAGCACCCTGGTCGGGCACGGCCGCGACCTCGCCACCCAGGGACTCGAGCTCGCGGTGGAGCACGGCGATCCCGACCTGCTCTTCGAGTGGTCCGAACGAGCGCGGACCCTCGTCGGCCGGGTCGCCCCCGTGCGCCCCCCGACCGACGCTCAGGTGGCCCAGGACCTCTCCGAGCTGCGCGTGCTGCAGGGCGAGCAGCCGGCTGCCCGCTCGCCCGAGTCGCAGCGTGTCGAGGAGCTGCGGGACCGGGTGCGTCAGCGTCGGTGGTACGCCGAGGGTGCCGGTGAGGTCACCGAACCGACCACCGTCGAGGAGCTCAGGGCCGCGCTCCAGGAGGACGATGCCGCCCTGGTGGCGCACGTGGTCGTCCAGGACCACGTCACCGCGCTCGTCTGCACGCCGCAGGAGACGACGGTCCTCGACCTCGGTCCGCTCGGCCCGTTGCGTGACCGGCTCGACGGGCTCAGCTCCGACCTGACCATGGCTGCCGGCCACCGCGACGGACCGCTGGCGGTGCCGTTGCGGGCGGCCCTGCGCTCGCGGATGCACGCCGTGGCCGACCAGCTGGTGGCTCCCCTCCTCGACCTGCTGGGTGAGCGCCGTGTGGTGCTGACCCCGTCGGGGGCGCTGGCCGGCACCCCCTGGTCGCTGCTCCCCGGCATGAGCGGCCGTCCGCTGACCATCCCTCCGTCCGCGACCCGCTGGCTCGAGCTCCGGGGTGGCCCCGCGCCACGACGGGTCGGTCTGGTCGCCGGGCCCGACGTCGAGCGCGGCCGCGAGGAGGTCTCGCGTGCGGCGGCCGCGTGGCCCGACGCCCGCGTCCTCCTGGGCGACGAGGCAACCGCTTCCCGGGTCGCAGGACTCGCCGAGGAGGTCGACGTGCTGCACCTCGCCGGGCACGGTCGGCACACCCGCGAGAACCCGTTGTTCTCCGCGGTCGAGCTGGTCGACGGGCCCTGGTTCGGCTACGACATCGACGAGCTGCGGCGTACGCCGTCGACGGTGGTGCTCTCGGCCTGCGAGCTCGGGCGGGTCTCGGTGCGCTCGGGCGAGGAGGCGATCGGGATGTCGGCAGCCTGGCTGCACGCCGGCGCCCGGACGGTGCTGTCCTCCCCGGTGCTGATCGCCGACGACGTCGCCTGCGACGCCATGGCGCGCTGGCACGCGCTGCTGGCGGCCGGTGCCACCCCGGCAGACGCCCTGGCGCAGGTCTCCGCCGCGGCCGACGACGTGGTCCCCCTGCTCAGCTTCGGCGCCGGCTGGTAGCCGAGCGAGGGTGTGGCGTGGGCCACATCACGTACTCCGGTGGGTCGGAGGCGCTCTAGGCACCAGAAGCAGGAACGCCCCCCGAGAGGAACCACCATGAGCCACGCGCTCCACCCGCCCGGCACCGCCCAGCAGACCCCCCGCGTGCCGCGGCAGCACTCCCCCGTCAGACCCTTCGATCGCCTCGCCGTCGCCCTGGCCGACCTCGACGGCACGCTCGTCGTGCCCTCCGACCCCGCCTGGGACGAGGCCCGTACGGCCTGGCACCTCGACGTCGACCAGCGCCCCTCCGCAGTGGTGATCGCCGAGACGGTCCGGGACGTCGTCGCCGTCGTGAACGCCGCCCGAGAGCTGGGTCTGCGCGTGGCACCTCAGTCGACCGGCCACAACGCCGCGCCGCTCGGCGACCTCGGTGGCACCGTCCTGCTCAGGACCTCGGCCATGCGCGACGTGCAGATCGACGCCGTCAGCAGCCTCGCCCGGGTCGGGGCCGGCGCCCAGTGGATGGACGTCACGCCTGCCGCAGCCGAGCACGGGCTCGCCGCGCTGGCGGGATCCGCGCCCGATGTCGGCGTGGCCGGCTACACCCTCGGTGGCGGCCTGTCCTGGCTCGCGCGCTCGCACGGGCTGGCCGCCAACAGCGTCGTCGCCATCGAGGTCGTCACGGCCGACGGCGTGCTCCGTCGCGTCGACGAGGACCACGAGCCCGAGCTGTTCTGGGCGCTGCGTGGAGGCGGTGGCAGCTTCGGTGTCGTCACGGCGATCGAGTTCAGGCTCTTCCCGATCAGTGAGGTGTACGCCGGCGTGCTGTTCTTCCCCCTCGACCGCGCCGGCGAGGTGCTCGAGGCCTGGCGGCAGTGGCTGCCCTCGGTGCCCGACTCCGTGACCTCGCTGGGCCGGATCCTGCGCTTCCCCCCACTGCCCGACCTGCCGCCGTTCCTGAGCGGACAGTCGTTCGTGGTCGTCGAGGCCGCCTGCCAGCTCGACGAGACCCGGGCCTCCGAGCTCCTCGCCCCGCTGCGCGCCCTCGGTCCGGCGATCGACACCTTCGCCACCCTCCCGGTGACCGGTCTCTCGCAGCTGCACATGGACCCACCCGGACCGGTGCCGGGCAAGGGCGACGGCGCGCTGCTCGGTGAGCTGTCCGCCGAGGCGATCGAGTCGCTCGTGCGCGTGGCCGGACCGGACAGCGGCTCACCGCTGCTCTCGGTCGAGCTGCGACACCTCGGTGGCGCGGTGGCTCCGGGCAGGGTGGACGGCGGCGCGGTCTCCGGCATCGAGGCGGAGTTCGCGATGTTCGCCGTGGGGGTCACCCCGACGGTCGAGGCCACAGCAGTCGTCCAGTCCGCCATCAACGGCGTGCAGCACGCCATGGGCCCGTGGACCACCGGTGGTGCCTACCTGAACTTCGCGGAACGCCCGAAGAGCGGCCGGGCCCTCTTCGGCTCGTCCGACACCTTCCAGCGGTTGCGCGAGGTGAAGGCGGCCTACGACGCCGGCGACGTGATCCGCTCCAACCACCCGGTGCAGCCGGCTAGCGCCCCACCCGCAGATCGCTGATCCGCTTCGCCTTCCCCAGCGACCGTTCGAGCGCGTGCGGGGCGAGCACCTCCACCCGGGTGGTCACCCCGACCAGCTGCTTGACCCGGTCACGCAGGGCGGCACCCAGGGCCTCGGGGTCCTGGGCGCCCGCCGGCAGCTGAGGGGCACGCTCCACCTGAACGGTCAGCTCGTCGAGGTTGCCCGGACGGGTCAAGACGCACAGGTAGTGGGGTGTCAGTCCCTCGATCGCCAGGATCTGCTCCTCGATCTGGCTCGGGAACACGTTCACGCCGCGCACGATCATCATGTCGTCGGTGCGGCCGGTGACCTTCTGCATCCTCCGGAACGCGGGATAGGCCGTCCCGGGCAGCAACCGGGTCAGGTCACGGGTCCGGTAGCGGATCACCGGCATCGCCTGCTTGGTCAGCGAGGTGAACACCAGCTCGCCCTCCTCGCCGTCGGGCAGCACCTCCATCGTCACGGGATCCACGATCTCGGGCAGGAAGTGGTCCTCCCAGACGTGCAGCCCGTCCTGGGTCTCCGCCGCCTCCTGGCTGACACCCGGGCCCATCACCTCCGAGAGCCCGTAGATGTCGACGGCCCGGAGGCCGCTGCGCTCCTCGACCGAACGGCGCATCTCGTCGGTCCACGGCTCGGCGCCGAAGATCCCGATCTCCAGGGACGTCGATCGCGGGTCGACGCCCTGCGCCTCGAGCTCGTCGAGGATCGCGAGGAAGTACGACGGGGTCACCATGATGATCCGCGGCTCGAAGTCGAGGATCAGCTGCACCTGCCGCTCGGTCATGCCACCGCTGACCGGCACGACGGTGCACCCGAGCCGCTCGGCGCCGTAGTGCGCGCCCAGCCCGCCGGTGAACAGCCCGTAGCCGTAGGCCACGTGGCACACGTCGCCCGGACGACCGCCGGCTGCCCTGATCGAGCGGGCCATCACCTCGCTCCACGTGTCGATGTCCCCGCGGGTGTAGCCCACGACGGTCGGCTTGCCCGTCGTACCGCTCGAGGCGTGCACCCGGACCACCTGCTCTCGCGGCACCGCGAACATGCCGAAGGGATAGTTGGCGCGCAGGTCGGCCTTCGCGGTGAACGGGAAGCGGGCCAGGTCGGCGAGCGTGGTCAGGTCGTCCGGCGACACCCCGGCGGTGTCGAACGCGTGCCGGTAGTGCGGCACGGCGTACGCCGCCCGCAGCGTGCTGCGCAGCCGATCGAGCTGGAGCTCCTCGAGCTCCCCGCGGGTGAGGCCGGGGACCTCGCCGCTCACGAGCGGTCCGCCGTCCCCCGCTCGAGTGCCAGGTAGCCGCCGAGGTGACCCGCCGCGGCAGTCGCGACGTTGCCCAGCAGGGCGAGCCGGACGCCCTTCCAGTGCTCTCCCCGCACTCGGGCGAGGAACGAGCCAGCGAACAGCACGATCGCCACGTCGTTGCCGACGGCGTGCACCGCTCCGATGCGACGCGCCTCGCCGTCGAGGCGGCTCCACGAGGCCAGCCCGGCGTAGGCCGTCGGTCCGGCGGCGAGGAGCCCGATGCCGACCAGCTTGGTGGAGGCCGAGCGCCCGGAGCGTCCACCCACGAGGTCGACCAGTGACGCCGACGTCCAGCAGCCCAGGGGCAGGTCGGTCAGCACCGGATGCAGGGAGTGGCCGAGCACGTCGGTGCGCGCGATCGAGTCGTCGGACGGCACGAACGGCGCGGTGACGGTGGTGAGCAGGCGCTCGAGGAGGCGGCTCACGGGACTCTCCTGGACGGCCTTGACGACGCGGCCGGAGATCGAAGGGGAGGTCGAGGTGGGGATCGCGTTGGTGGTCACCCGGCCAGCCAATCACTCGAGGCGGCGCGTCACCACTGACAGCACTCTGACGCCGAGTTGACGCCGCTATGACAGCAAAGTGATGTCGACAATGCTTGACGTGACGTCATTCGTGGTGTCAGAGTGGCGTCATGGAACTCAGCCCATTCGTCGAGCGCCTCCGCCGCGACCTCTCCGACGCCGCCGCCGCGGGCGGCCCCGAAGCCCAGGCCGCCGCCGAGCGCCTCGCCCTCGCTCTGGACCCCGCCACCCGGATGATGCTGCTGGAGGCGCTGTCGCAAGCCGCCGCCGAGATCACCGGCGAGCTCGGCCACGAGGCCGTGGACGTCCGCATGAGCGGCCGTGAGCCGGAGTTCGTGGTCACCCAGATCGAGCCGACGGCCCCCATCGTGCCCCCCGCACCGCCCGCCCCGCCCGCTCCCCCGGAGCCGCCCGAGGACGACAGCCAGTCGCGGATCACGCTGCGGCTCCCGGAGTCGGTCAAGGTCCGTGCCGAGGAAGCCGCCACCAGCATCGGCCAGTCGCTGAACGCGTGGCTGGTCGACGCCGTCCGCGACGCCCTCGACGGCCGCCGCATCGACCTCGAGGTCGGCAGCAGCCGCATCACCGTCACCGGCGACGGCGTCCGCCGCAAGCAGATCCGGGGCTGGGTCAGCTGACCCGGTCGCGCACCAACGCACTCACGAGAGAACAGGGAGCAGCCATGTACACCTTCGAAACTCCCGGTGCGACCACCCTGGTGGTCCGCACCGGAGCCGGCGAGGTCACCGTCACCGCCGAGGAGACCGAGCGCACCACCGTCGACCTGACCCCGCTCAACGCGGCCGGGGAGGACGCGGTGGCCGAGGCCCGCGTCGAGCAGCAGCGCGACTCGGTGGTCGTCGACATCCCGCGCAGTCGCGGCGGGCTGTTCCGACCACACCCCACGGTCGCCGTCGCGATCACCTGCCCCACCGGCACCCTGCTCGAGGTCAAGGCCGAGTCCGCGGACGTCTTCGCCACCGGCACCTTCGCCAACGCGCTGGTCACCACCGGGTCCGGGGAGGTGTCCGTCGAGGACGTCACCGGGGCGGCCAAGCTCAAGTCCGGGTCGGGCACCGTGTCGGCCGGCAGGGTCGGCCGGGGGTTGGTGGTCACCACCGGCTCCGGCGACGTCCATGTCGACGAGACCAGCCAGTCGGCCGTCGTGACGGTCGGCTCGGGCGACATCCGCATCGGCGCGGTCTCCGGCGAGGCGGTCACCAAGACCGGCTCCGGCGACATCGAGGTGGGCCGGCTGGGCGGCACCCTGATGACGAAGTCCGGCTCCGGTGACCTCGTCGTACGCCGGGCCACCAGCGGCGCGGTCAAGGCCAACGGCGCCAGCGGCAGCATCACGATCGGCATCGAGCACGGCACTGCCGCGTGGCTCGACGTCTCCACGCTGACCGGCAAGGTCAGGCAGGAGCTCGACCAGACCGACGCGCCCGCCGACGGGCAGCAGCGCATCGAGATCACCGCCCACACGGTGAGCGGCGACCTGCGGGTGCACCGGTCATGAGGGGCATGAGGTTCGGCCCCGGCAAGAGCTGGCCGCGCAACCCCGTCCCCGACCCCGACGTCATCCGCGAGCGGCTGCGTTCGCGCGGCCGTCCGATCCCGCCGTCCGGCATGGGTCACTGACAGCTCGCCGACCGGGCACTCATGGTTGGCCGGAGTACGCCGACCGGGCACTCATGGTTGGCCGGAGTACGCCGACCGGGCGCTCATGGTTCAAGGCAGGGCCCGGTCCAGGAGGGCGCGGAGCTCCTCGAAGTGCCGCTCGGTGGCTTCCTGGTCATACATCGGGGTGTCGGCCATCGAGTAGCCGTGTGCGGCGCCCTCGTAGACCTCGTTGCTGGCGGTCAGGCCGGCCTCGCGCAGGGTCTTGCCCAACGTGGCGACGGCCTCGGGTCCCATGGACCGGTCGTTGTCCGCGTGGCCGAACACGAACTCGGCCCGGGCGTCGGGCAGCCCGCGGTGCGGACTGTCGTCGGCGTCGGTGACCAGGCCGCCGCCGTGGAAGCCCCCGACCGCCGCGACGTCGGGATCGAGGTTGGCGGCGCGGACCGCCAGCCGTGCACCCATGCAGTAGCCGGTGGTCGCGACCGTGTCCGGGCGGACTCCGGGAAGACCACGGAGGGCCTCGAGGTAGGCCCCGATGTCGCGCTCCGCCTTGTCGGCGGTGAGCCGCTGGACGCGCGGCATCGCCAGCTCGAAGAAGGCCTCGCGCTCCCCCGGCTCGGTCAGGTCGGCCTTCGGGGCGAGGTCCTCGGCGCGACCCTCGCGGTAGAACACGTGGGGGGCGAGCACGACGTAGCCCCAGTCGGCGATCCGCTGCATCATCTCCGCGATCCGCGGACGCAGCCCGATCGCGTCCATGAAGAGCAGGACGCCGGAGTGCTCGCGACTGTCACCGGTCGGACGGGCGACGTAGGCCTCCGCGACACCGCCGTCGGGCATCGGGATCTCGATCGTCTGCACGTGGTCCACCTCCGGGGTTCGTGGGTTCAGGTCAGGTCCCACCGGGCGACCCACCAGGCCACGCCGTACGGCGCATCGGCGTAGCTCACGTCCGTCGACACGTGGCGCCCGCGGGCCACCTCGGCGAGGACGTGGAAGCCCGGTGCGCCCTCGGACCAGAGCTCGTGCGCCTTCTCGGGGTCGATCGTCGCGAGGGTCTCGACGTCGCCCTCGCGCAGGGCGCGGTCGATCGCGTCGTCGAACGGGATCGCGTCGGGGTGCAGGTGTCCCGGCGCCTTCTCGCCCCGGCAGGCAGAGCCGTCGGCCATCACGACGAGCGTGGTCGGGCCTGCCTCCCCGGCCTGCTCGAGCAGCGCGGCAGCGGTGTAGGGCAGGGCGACCTGCTCCTCGAACGGCGTCTCGCCGAGCAGGTGGCGGGCGACCCGGTGGCCCAGCGGCTCGGTGACACCGCGCGAGCGGTTGAGCTCACTGACCGGGGAGGCGACCACGACGATGTGCCGCGACCCCTCGGCGAACAGCCGGCCGAGCGCCGCCGCGCACGCGGTCCGGAGCTCGGGGACGGGATCGGTCTCGGAGAGCCAGGGCAGCAGGGCGCGCGGGCTCGGCAGGACCAGGACGGTCTCGATCACGCCGTGGGTCCCGTCATGCCAGTCCCCGTCATGCCAGGCCCCGGATGGCTCGCCTCGGCGCCCGACGGCCATAGATGGCGTCGACCATGTCGACCACCTGACGCGTCTCGACGACCTCGTGCACCCGGAAGATCCGGGCGCCGTGCATCGCGCTGATCGCGCTCGCCGCCAGCGTCCCGGTGAGCCGTTCGCCGACGGTCAGGTCGAGCGACTCCCCCACGAAGTCCTTGTTGGACAGCGAGACCAGCACCGGCCACCCGGTCGCGACCATCTCGTCGAGGCGGCGGGTCAGGTCGAGCGAGTCGCGGGTGGTCTTGCCGAAGTCGTGGGCCGGGTCGATCAGGATGCTCTCGCGGGCCACTCCGGCGGCCAACGCTCGTTCGGCGTACGCCGTGGTGTCGGTGATCGCGCTGGCCACGACGTCGGCGTACTCGATGCGGTGGGGTCTCGTCCGCGGCGTCACCCCGCCGGTGTGCGTGCAGACGATGGCTGCGTCGTACTCCGCGGCGACCTCGACCAGCCCGGGATCGGCTCCGCCCCAGGCGTCGTTGAGCACGTCGGCCCCGGCCTCGCACACCGCTCGCCCGACCGGCGCGCGCCAGGTGTCGACGCTGATCACCACGTCGGGGTGGGCCGCGCGCACCCGCTCGACGAAGCCGACCGTGCGCCGCTGCTCCTCCTCGACGTCGATCTCCACCCCGGGAGCCGCCTTGATGCCGCCGATGTCGATGATCTCGGCGCCCTGCTCGACGACCTCCGCGACCCGGTCGAGAGCCTTGTCCTCCGACCACGTCGCACCCTTGTCGTAGAAGGAGTCCGGGGTGCGGTTGACGATCGCCATCATCAGTCGCCGGTCGTCGGCGAACGAGTGCCGGCCGAGACGGAGCGTCATGTGCTCGATCCTGCCACCCCCTCCAATTCGCCGACCGGGTAGTTCTGGTTGGCAGGAGTACGCCGAGAGGGCGGTTCTGGTTGGCAGCCCCCAACCAAGATCGCCCTCTCGGCGTACTCCGACCAACCAAGATCGCCCTCTCGGCGAAGTCCCCCCAACCAGAACCGCCCTCTCGGCAACCTCCGACCAACCAGGATCGCCCTCTCGGCGGGCTAGAGGAGACCTGCAGCGGGAGGTCGTTCGAGGAGGGGGATCTCGCGACGGACGGTCTCGATGGCCTCGCCGGTCTTGCGGTACTGCTCGAGGCCGACGTGGTCCGGTGCCGCCCCAGTCGACCGTCGACGAGAGGCGGCGAGGATCTGGGTGGCCATCGCGCCGAGGTCGCGGAGTGCCTGGTGGCGGTGGGCGCGGCGGCCGAGGTCGACCTGGGCGATCGCGTCCGGTCCGAGCAGCTGGTGGGTGTCGATCAGGGCGGCCAGCTCGACGGCATACCCGGTCGGCACGGACAGACGCTCGAACAGGTCGCGCCGCACGGCCCACTCACCTGCCAACGGCTGGAGCAACCAGCTCAGCCCGGGCCACTCCAGCGCGATCAACGGTCGCGCGACCAGCTCGGTGACCCGGCCACCCTCGAACAGGCTCTCGTTGCCGGCGTCGTCGCGCAGGGGCCGCTCGTAGAAGCCCTTCACGAGCGCCACCCCGTCCCCGGTCAGCAGCGGCCCCAGCAGCCCGGGCACGAAGTGCGTGTCCCAGTCGACGAGGTCGGCGTCCATGAACACGATCAGGTCGCCGCGCGTGACGAACAGCGACTTCCACATCGCCTCGCCCTTGCCCGGATGGCTGCCGAGCTCGGGTCGGATCTCGCGCGAGCGGTGTACGACGGCCCCGGCAGCCGTCGCGACCGAGTGGGTCTCGTCGGTCGAGTCGGAGTCGATGACCACGATCTCGTCGAGCAGCGCGGTCGTCTCCATCAGCGCCTCGCGCACCCGCGCGACGACGTCACCGACGGTGGCCGCCTCGTTGCGGGCCGGCACCACCAGGCTCGTGGTCAGCCCGGTCTCCTGCTTGCGGCGCACGAGCGCGTCGAGGTCCCAGTCCTGCCAGCGGTGCGTACGCCGCTCGAACGGCTCGTGGTCCACCTCACCGACACTAGATGGGCAGGGAGCACCCGACCCCGGCCGGTCGCGTCCCGCCCCTGATGCCGAGCCGATGACCTGCGTAGCCTCGATGGCATGGACCGCAAGAAGGCCTACTTCTGGCTGATGGGCACCTGCCTGGCGCTGATCCTGCTGGCCTGGAACGTGGTGCGGCTCTGGTCGACGACCGCGGCCGTGGTGATGAGCGTGATCGCCGCGCTGATCCCGCCGATCGCGGTGATCGTCGGCAACTGGGGATCCGGGGCCTAGCGAGACCCGGTCCGGCTAGCGCCCCTTCCAGACCGGCGTGCGCTTCTCGGCGAACGCCTTCGCGCCCTCCTGGGCGTCCTCGGACAAGAACACCGGCCCCATCAAGGCGTCCTGCTGGGCCCAGCCCTCCTCGGCCGACCAGTCCCGCGAGCTGCGCGCGATCCGCCGGGTCACCTCGACCGCGAGCGGGCCGTTCGCCGCGATCTTCGCGGCCAGCTCCAGCGCACCGTCGAGAGCATCGCCCTCGGCCGTGATCCGGTTGACCAGGCCGAGGTCGGCGGCGCGCTCGGCCCCGATGGGGTCACCGGTCAGCAGCAGCTCCAGGGCGATCGGCAACGGCACCCGCTCTGGCAGCCGCAGCGCCGCACCCGCGCCGGCGACCAGGCCGCGCTTGACCTCGGGCACTCCGAAGCGGGCGCTCGAGGCAGCCACCACCAGGTCGCAGGCCAGCATGATCTCGAAGCCGCCGGCCAGCGCCCACCCCTCGACCGCGGCGATCAGCGGCTTGCGGGGTGGCCGCTGCGTCACGCCGGCCAGCCCGCGGCCCTCGACGACGGGCGACTCACCCTTCAGGAACGCCTTCAGGTCCATCCCGGCGCAGAAGGTCCCGCCCGCGCCGGTGAGCACGCCGACGCGCAGCGCGTCGCTCGCGTCGAGCTCGTCGAGGGCCGCAGCGACCCCGGTCGCCACTGCGGCGTTGACGGCGTTCTTCGCCTCCGGCCGGTTGATCGTGATCACCAGGACGCCGGCACGCGTCTCGGTGAGGACCTCGTCGGGCATGTCGTTCCCTTCGTCGCGCCGGCTCGGTGGGGCCGGCCCGGTCGGGCCACCCTCTCAGGTCTGCAGCCCGTCCCACGACCAGCGCGGCATGGCCACCCGGTCGGGCACCTGTGAGCCGACGGGCGAGTAGACGAGCACGTCGGAGACCGCCCAGACCATGTAGTCCTTGAGAGCAGCACGGAACTCCGGGTCCTCCGGCAGCCCGGCGTCGTCCGCGGCCAGGACGAAGCATTCGACGAAGCGCCGTCCCAGGTCGTCGATCGGCCCGTTGCCCGAGTGCATGTCCAGCAGGGTGGACTGGTCACCGCACTCCTGTGAGTACGTCGGCGGGCCGCCCATCACCTCGGCCCAGTACGCCGCCAGCCGCTCGACGTGCTGCGGGTGCTGACCCGGGTGCGAGAACGGGTGGTTCAGCTCCGGGTCGTCGACGCAGCGCTGGTGATGGGCCCGGGCGAGGGCCAGGAAGGCGGCATCGCCACCGGCGTACTCGTAGAGGGTCGGTCGCACCGTCCCAGTGTGCGCCTCTCAGGGCAGGTCGAACAGTGGCTCGGCCTTGAGCTCGGCACGGGCCAGCGAGGTCAGGTGCACCTCGTCGGGGCCGTCGAAGATCCGCATGGCGCGGTGCCAGCCATACATCATCGCCAGCGGAGTCGCGTCGGATACTCCGGCGCCGCCGTGGACCTGGATGGCGCGGTCGATGACGCTGTTGACCGCGCGCGGCACCGCGACCTTGGCCGCGGCGATCAGGTGCCTGGCCTCCTTGTTGCCTTGGCTGTCCACCACGTGTGCCGCCTGGTGACACAGGGCACGGGCCTGCTCGAGCTCGATCCGCGACTCGGCGATCCGCTCGCGGACCGCCGACTGGTCGGAGAGCGGCTTGCCGAAGGCGACGCGCTCCTGCGTGCGCGAGACCATCATCGCCAGCGCCCGCTCCCCCGCGCCCAGCGCGCGCATCACGTGGTGGATGCGGCCGGGGCCGAGACGGGCCTGCGCTGCTGCGAAGCCGCCGCCCTCCTCGCCGAGGATGTTCGCGGCAGGCACGCGCACGTCGGTGAACTGCACATAGCTGTGGCCGTGCTGGTCCTGGCGGCCGAAGACCGGGTAGGAGCGCTGGATGTCCACGCCCGGGGTGTTGGCCGGGACGATGATCATCGACTGCTGGCGGTGGGTGGCGGCGTCCGGATCGGTCTTGCCCATCACGATCAGCAGCTTGCAGCGCGGGTCGGCCGCACCGCTCGACCACCACTTGGTGCCGTTGATCACGTAGTCGTCACCGTCGCGGACGATCCGCGTCGCGATGTTGGTCGCGTCCGAGCTCGCGACGTCCGGCTCCGTCATGCAGAACGCCGACCGGATCTCACCGTCGAGCAACGGGGTCAGCCACAGTGCCTGCTGCTCCTCGGAGCCGATCAGGTGCAGCAGCTCCATGTTGCCGGTGTCTGGCGCCTGGCAGTTCATCGCCTCGGGCGCGAGCTCGTTGCTCCAGCCGGAGAGCTCGGCGAGCGGTGCGTACTCGAGCTGGGTCAACCCCGACTCCGAGGGCAGGAACAGGTTCCACAGCCCGCGCTCGCGGGCCTTGGTCTTGAGCTCCTCGATCACCGGCGGGACGGTGTGGTCGTCCGGACCGGCCTGGGCGCGGTAGCCGTCGTACGCCGCCTCCGCGGGGAACACCTCCGTCCGCATGAAGTCGACCAGCTCGTCGTAGAGCTCGACGGCCTTCGCCGACGGGGCCGGGTAGCCGGGATACATCCGGGTGCCGAGGCCTGCCATCAGATGTCCGTGATCCGGATGCCGGCGTGTGCCTTGTAGCGACGGTTGATGCTGATCAGGTTCGCGGTGAGCGACTCGATCTGGTGGGCGTTGCGCAGCCGTCCGCCGTAGACGCCTCGGACGCCCGGGATCACTCCCGCCAGGTCCTGGACCAGGTCGCAGGCCTCGCGGTCCTCGCCCTCACCGAGGACCAGGATGTCGGTGTCGACCTCGGTCACCTCGGGGTCCTCGAGCTTGACCGCCGAGACGCTGTGGAACGCACCGATGACGGTCGAGTCCGGCAGCAGCGCGGCCGCCTGCTGGGCTGCCGACCCCTCCTCGACCTCGAGGACGTAGGCCCCCCGCTTGTCGAACCCCAACGGGTTCACGCAGTCGACGACGATCTTGCCGGCCAGCACGGTGGCGAGCCCCTTGAGCAGGTCGCCGTGGCCGTCCCACGGCACCGCGACGATGACGACGTCACCGGCGTTGGCGGCACCCTCGTTGTCGGCCCCCGTGACGTTGCCGCCGGTGGCCTCGGCCAGGGTCGCGGCGGTCTCGGCGGCCCGCTCGGCACTGCGGCTGCCGATGACCACGGGAAGCCCCGCAGCGGCGAACCGCCGGGCGAGGCCACGGCCCTGCGGTCCGGTGCCACCGAGCACGGCGACGGTGGTGGCGGACAGGGAATCAGGCAAGGACTCGGGCAGGCTCACAGGCGTCTCCTTCGCTCGCCCTCATCCTTCACCCCACGACCCGCGGCTGGGTCCGCGGGTCCGAGGAGTGGCTGGCTGCGGTCGGCCGGGACGTCATCCGACGTGGTCGTCCGGGCAGCCAATTCGGATGACGCACCCGACCAGCCAGGTGTGATGCCCAGCTAGGAGGAGCCGCCGACGAGCATGGCGAGGCGGTTGACCAGCTCGGCGGCCTGGGTGACCAGGGGTTCGGGGAGAGCGGCGACCGAGGGACTGTTCAGCGTGTCGACGATCACGACCACGTCGGTCGCGGCGACGGCGCGGTGCAGCACCATCCCGGCGGGGACGGCCGCGAGGGCCTCGCGCTCGTCGTCGTGGAGGGCGTGCCAGGTGCGGAGCCAGGCGAGCGAGGTGTCCTCGGGGTCGACCTCGGGGGCGACGGCGCGCGGACCGGCCGGGGGTGTCGCCGGAGGCAGGCAGCCAGCGGAGGCGAGGGTCGCCACGGCCAGCCCTCCGACCAGGGTCGTGTGGTAGACGGTGCCGAGCACGCGGCGTACGGTCTCGACCGCGTCCTCGCCCTCGATCGGCGGCGGCAGCCCCGGGCCGGGCACGAAGCCGTAACGGCGCCAGGTGTCGCACAGCACCCGCCAGCCGAACCACTGCACCGGCGTCCATCCCCGGCGCAGCAGGGCCGGAGCCATCAGCAGCTCCCCCAGCAGGTCGAGGTCGTCCTCGTCGAGCGCCTTGAGCACCAGAGCGTCCGTGGTGCCGGAGAGCCACTCGGTGTCGACGAGGGGCGGGAGCTCCCGGCGGCCGAAGTCGGTGGCGTAGGGCAGGGCGTGGCTGAACGCGTAGGCGTCCTCGATGGTCGCCCCGACGAGGTCGACGCCCTGCTGGATCGGCGAGAGCGCGAGCGAGGGGTGGCGGAGCTCGTCGTCGCCGAGCAGCAGGTGCCGGATCCAGGCGACATCCAGCAGGCGGTAGGGCACCCGCTCGCAGGCGTTCGCAGCCGACGACGACAGGGCTGCGCGAGCCAGCTCGTCGAAGGCGTCGTCACGGCACCCGAGCTGGTGCAGGCAGCCGTGGGCCAGGACGTGCGCCGCCGCCCGGGAGGGTCGTGCAGCGATGGCGGTGCGGGTGGAGCGGGACCGTGCGACCCGGCTGATCCTCCAGGCGAGTACGGCGATGCGCCCCTGGTCGGCCTCGCCGACGAGCACCCGGTCGGCCAGCCGCAGCAGCATCGCCACCTCGCCGACCTCCTTGGTGAAGTCGGGCGGGTTCGCCTGCCGGAGCGCGGGGCGGATGACGTGCTGGACGAGCAGCTCGGCCACGTCGAGTGCCGAGCGGACGAGGTCCAGCGCATGCCCGGAGTGGCCGCTCGACCCGACCGGGCGGACCACCTTCCGGGACACGCTCTGCGTCATCGCTGCTGCACGCGCTCGATCGCGAAGCCGAGGCGCTCGACCTCTGCGGCGACACTCACCACGTCCCCGAAGTGGGGACCGATGTGCATCGTGAACTTGTAGCAGATGTCGCCCGGCTCGAGCTCGACACCGGCTTCCTTCAAGGCCCCCTGGACCTCGCTGGCGCGGCTCAGCAGGACGTCGAGGTTGATCGCACCGACCTTCTCGAGTGCCTTCAACGTGGCGACCGACCGTTCACTGATGTCGCTCATACCCATCCCCTTCGTTCGAATGTTCCGAGCGAGGCCGGCGGTCACTGCTTGGCCGTCGATCGGTGCCTCGCAGTGGTCATGAGGGCCGGAGGAGACCGCAGATACCTCCGATCGACGGGCGACGCCGACCTGGACACCTCCTAGGCTTCGGGGGTGAACACCGAACTCCCCGCCCTGGCCGTCACCGGATCGACGGGCGGGCTCGGCAGCCGGGTGGCCCGCCGGCTCGCTGCCTCCCACCTCGAGCAGCGGTTGCTGGTCCGGGACGCGTCCCGGGCGCCCCGGTTCGACGGGGCGGTCGCGGTGACCTTCGAGGACTACGAGCACCACGACAGCGCCGTCGAGGCGCTCCGCGGAGTGACCACCCTGTTCATGGTCTCTGCGGCGGAGAACGCAGAGCGGCTGCGACAGCACTTCGCCTTCGTCGACGCGGCTGCCGAGGCCGGCGTACGCCACGTCGTCTACACCTCGTTCGCCGGCGCCGCCGCGGACTCGACGTTCACCCTCGGCCGCGACCACCACCACACCGAGCAGCACATCCGTGAGTCGGGCATGGAGTGGACCTTCCTGCGCGACAACCTCTACCTCGACTTCTTCCCGCACCTCGTGGGCGACGACGGCGTCATCCGTGGGCCGGCCGGCGACGGGGTGGTCGCGGCCGTCACCCGCGACGACGTCGCGGCCTCGGCGGCCGAGGTGCTCGCGAAGGCCGACGCCCACGCCGGGTCGACCTACGTGATGACGGGGCCGGAGGCGATCACGATGGCTCAGGTGGCCGAGACGATCGCCCGCGCCCAGGGTCGTGAGGTGACCTTCCACGACGAGACCGTCGAGGAGGCCTACGAGTCGCGCAAGCGCTGGGAGGCCCCCGACTGGCAGTACGACGCGTGGGTGAGCACCTACACGGCGATCGCCGCCGGGGAGATGGCGCACGTCAGCGACGACGTGCTGCGACTGACCGGGCGTCGCCCGGCCAGTCTCGAAGACTTCCTGAGCCTCGGATGAGGCGCGGTCGCGCGGAGAGCCAGGACCTCCACGGCTTCTCGGCGGTCGTCACCGGAGGAGGGTCCGGGATCGGAGCGGCTCTGGTGCGCGCCCTCGCCGCCACCGGCGTGCACGTCGCGTGCGCGGACATCGACCTCGACGCAGCCGACCGCACGGTCGCCTCGGTGCCCACCGGGTCGCGCGGCTCGGCGTGGCCCGTGGAGGTCGACGTCACGGATCCTGCGTCGGTGCAGGCGGTCGTGGACGATGTCGTGACCCGTCGCGGCAGTCTCGACCTGCTCTTCAACAACGCCGGCATCACCTTCGGGGGCGAGACCGAGGACCTGACCCTGGCGCAGTGGAACGCCATCATCGACGTGAACCTCCGAGGCGTCGTGCACGGCGTCGCCGCGGCCTACCCCCTGATGGTCCGGCAGGGCCACGGTCACATCGTCAACACCGCGTCGATGGGTGGCCTGATGGCTGCCGGGCTGATCACGAGCTACGTCACGACCAAGCACGCCGTCGTGGGGCTCTCCCTGGCGCTGCGCTCCGAGGCTGCGTCCAAGGGAGTGCGCGTCACCGCCGTGTGTCCCTCGGCGGTGGAGACGCCGATCCTCGACAAGGGCCAGCTCGGCCGCTTCAACGGGCGCGACTTCTACCTCAAGGGCCAGGGCGTGCGGCACCCGCTGGACCCCGACGTCCTCGCGGACCAGGTGCTGGATGCGGTGCGCACCGACCAGCCCCTGCTGGTGACGCCGTGGACGGCTCGCGCCGCCTGGCGGTTCGGTCGGCTCGCGCCGGTCGCGACCTCACGTGCGGCCACGCGGTTCGTGGACAAGCAACGTCGGCTCCAGGTCCGGCGTGGGCCGGCCTGAGGATCAGCTGCAGGCGTTCTTCCTGGCGCCCTTGCCGCAATAGTCCCGCTTCACGTACGGCGACCTGATCACGCCCTTCTCGAGGCGAAGGGTGGCCTTGTCACCGACGTGGGGCAGCCGACCCTTGAACGCCTTGCGGTCATAGATCTTCACCTTCGTGATCACGGCCTGGGCCGTCGAGACGCCGTCAGCGGTCTCCGGCTCGGAGAGCTGGTAGGTGATGTCCGCGACCCGGGTGGTTCCCTTCTGCTCGTCCACGTTGCTGACGCTCTCGAAGACGAGACCCTCGGCACCGATGTTCATCGCCCGGGCCGCACCGTTGAACGTCCCGACGAACGCCGTGAAGTCGGGCTTCGCCCGCCGCACCAGGATGTTCTGGTTCTCGTTCTTGACCACGTCGGTCGCGACCGCCTTGAGCTGCTTGCGCAGGAAGGCCGCCGTCGATCGCGCGGTCGTCAGCCGGGCCAGCAGCACGCCTCTCGACCCGAACGTGTCGATCATCTTGCGACGCGAGAAGCAGGCGGCCACCATCTTGTCGCTGCCCTGGCCGAGCGCCTTCGCGCACAGGGGGCGCTGGGTCAGCGTGGCGACGGTGTTGGCGGTGCTGCTCTTCCCGGCACCGAAGTTGGTCACGGCGGCGACGAGCGCTCCCACCGTCGCCTGGAGCCCGCGCAGCGACTGGGCCCTGGAGTCGTTGGTGGCGCTGATCAGCAGGCGTCCCAGGGGCTCGAGGTCGGCATCGAAGGTCGCCTCCCGGCCCGGTGCCAGGAACGTGGCGGTGTCACCGAGCAGCCCGGCCCAGGTCGCCCACGCCTTGGGTGACGCGACGGGGTCGATCAGAGGGGCGTCGGCGTGACCGACCTGGATCGGCACCACGCGGCGGTTGACGACCTTGACCACGCGCTTGTCGTTCTCGAGGCCGAAGCACCAGAACACGGTCTTCTTGTTGCGCGAGAACCCAACCGAGTAGCCGTCCTTCTTGGCCTCGTCGGTGGCCTCGCACTCCGGCTTCTGGACCTTGGCGTTGACGCCCGCGGCCAGTCTGGTGCGGATGTCGTCGCGGAAGGTCTGCAGGGCGCTGTCGAGGTCCATCACGAGCACGCCGAAGTCGCTGAGATGGGTGGCCGTGAACTCCACGTGGCGCTGGTCGGACATCAGCCGCGCCGGCAGGTAGGTCCACGGGTTGGTCGGCGTGCGGCGGGTCACCACGAAGACGGGCGACTGCCGCGGCAGCGCGTTGTCGAGGAGCAGCTGCACCTTGGTGGGGCCGGTCAGCTCACTGGCTGCCGCGACGGAGTAGATCGGCGAGGCGAAGCTGAGGCTGGTGCCCGGTGAGACGCCCGGGCTGTCACTGACGTCGAGGTCCGACGGGTCCAGCCCCAGGACGGCGACCCCCGGGTCGGTCGGTGACGGGGACGAGGTCGGCGGCTGTGCCTTGGGCAGCGGGTTGGCCCCTCCACCACAGCCGGTCACGGCGAAGGCGACGACCAGGAGCGCGATCAGCACCCGGTGCCGTGAGGGGTGACGCATGCCGAGTTCCTCCGCTGAAGTCGTAGCCCCGTGCGAAGCGCACTAGCGGCGGATTCGCTCATGTCAGGCGAGCCACGACCAGTACCGAGGCAGGTTGGCGCACTCCGAATTGTTGCACATAGCGGTCCGAATTGCCGGATTATGACTCGTTAAGTGTCAGCGGTCACCGATCCGGTCGACGTAGGCCACCATCCGGTTGAAGAGCCGGGTCACAGAAGCCTGGTCCGGCGTGTGCGGGACACCACCGCCGCCGACCGGGACAGCGGGGTGGACCTCGACACCGTGCTCGCGGGCGACGGCGCCGCAGATCCGCGCCGCGTCGTGCACCGCAGCGCCGTCGACGGACCACATCGACTCGTAGAGCCGGTCGCGCTCGGCCACGTCGTCCTGACCAGGCAGCTCCCACGCGGTGAGCACGACGGGAAGGTCGGCGGTGTCGCACACGACGGCCCACTCGCGCCGCATCGGGGCATCCAGGGGCAGGTTGACCTCGCGGGGCGAGGCCTCGGGATCGGCGTGCTCGAAGTGCGCGAACACGGTCGCCCCGGCAGAGACCCGGGCCAGCTCGGTCCAACGGGCCTGCGAGGCGCGGTAGTACCTCTCGTGCTGGAACGCCGCGTAGATCGTCGCGCGGTCGGCCTTCGCGCAGAACTCGTCCTCGATCGCCCAGGACAACGCCATCAGGGTCGACTTCTTCAGCCGGTGCGCCCCCAGGCCGGGATGGCGGTGCCGCAGGTAGGCATAGATGGAGGGCGCTGCCGGTTCGGCATCAGCCAGCGCCTGGGCGATCGCGAGCTCGAGGCGAGTGCCGGCGTCCTTGTGTCGTACGACGGAGCGGATCGCGGCCACGTCGCCCTCGGTGTAGCGCCGGTGACCCGACTCGAGTCGTTGCGGCACCGGGAACCCGTGCCGGCTCTCCCACATCCGCAGGGTCGCCGGGCTCAACCCGGTCCGCCCGGACAGGTCGCCGATCGTCAGGGGGGCCTCGTCGTCCAATTCGTCCTCCGGGCTTGCGCAGTGGCGGGATCCGTGGTCCTCTGGGATCAAACCTCAACAACTTGTTTAAGTCAATGTTCAGATATTGGGAGTCACCATGCAGGTCACCACCACCCACGACCACGATGGCACGGGTGCTCCCCGGCTGGTGCTGGAGAAGACCGACCAGTGGGTCGGCGAGGGCCAGCCGGTCTTCACCCTGGACGACGACGAGACCACGATCGGCTCGGACGAGACCTGCGACGTGGTGCTCCCCGACCTCGCCGGCCACCACGCGAGCGTCCTGCACACCTCGGAGGACGAGTACGTCATCGCCAACATCGGCCCCGAGACGCGGGTCCACGGCGCGGTCGTCACCAACTCGGCCGTCCTTCGCACGGGGGCACGGATCGAGGTCGGCCCCTACGCCCTGGCCTACGCCCGGGAGGAGTACGCCGACCACGGTCGCCCCTACGGCGGGCGTGAGGGCGGCGAGATCGGCCACCAGCGTTCACAGCCTCCGCGTCCGCGTGACCACGGACGACCGGCCGAACGCTGAGGGACGTCGGACCGGGCCATCCAGTCTCCCTGGGCTGACCCCCGGCCCCGGTCCGACACAGAGCGAGGGCCCGACCTGCACGGTCGGGCCCTCGTGCTCCGTGCGCCTACTTCGACGGCAGGGCACGGGCGCGGGCGACGCCCACCCCCACCCAGCGGGCGAGGTCGTCGTCGGTGTCGACGGCGGGTGGGTCGACACGCAGCCAGCCCTTCATCTCGGCCCCGCGCATCTCGAACGGCGCGACGTGCGGCTCGGCGACAAGGCTCTCCAGCTCTGCGGGATCCACCCTCAGCAGCAGGCCGCCCTGGCTGCTCGCGGCCACGGCCATGTTGGCGTTGACCAGGAACGCCAGCCCGCCGAACATCCGCTTCTCGACGACGCCCTCCCCGGGCAGGGTCAGCGAGTGGATCGCCACCCGGATCCGGTCGGCCAGGTCGTCGTCGTACGCCATGGTGACAGCGAACCACGACGCACCGACACAATGGCTCCCGTGGCCCCAGACCGTCGCACGCGTCCCGTGATCGCCAGTGCCCCCAACCTCCGGGACGTCGGGGGGTGGCCCCTCCTCCAGGGGGGCAGCGTCCGGACCGGAGTCGTCTACCGGTCCGCCGGGCTGGACCGTCTCGACGACGACGGCCGCGCTGCCTTCGACGGGCTCGGCGTCGGCACCGTGTTCGACCTGCGCACGGCGGTCGAGGTGGCCGAGCGCCCGGACAACCTCCCCGAGGCGACCCAGCTGGTCTGCCTCGACGTGCTCGCCGATGCCGAGCACGCTGCGCCGGCCGAGCTCCAGCGGATCTTCTCCGACCCCGCCACCGCCGGAGACCACCTCGTCGATGGTCAGGCCGAGCGCTACTTCGAGGACGCCTATCGCGGGTTCGTCACGCTGCGTTCGGCGCGCACCGCCTATCGGAGGCTGTTCGAGGGCGTCGCCGCAGCCGACGGACCGGTGCTGCTCCACTGCGCCACCGGCAAGGACCGCACCGGCTGGGCGACCGCCGCACTGCTCCTGCTGCTCGGCGTCTCGATGGAGCACGTGAGAGAGGACTACCTCCTCACCAACACCGATCTGTTGCCGATGGTCCAGCCGTGGATCGACCAGTTCCGCGACAACGGCGGCGATCCCGCCCTGTTGCTGCCGGTGCTCGGGGTCCAGGAGAGCTACCTCGAGGCCGCCGTCGAGGAGATGCACGCCAGCTTCGGCACCATCGAGGAGTACGCCGTCACGGGGCTCGGCCTTTCCGCAGACACCCTCACGGCTCTGCGGACGAGGCTGGTCGACGCATCGGATACGGAACGCCGAGCCCAGGTCTAGTCCGCTCGAGGCGTGACCCATCCGACGGTCGCACCACGTCGAAGCCCCAGGTGATGCGGGTCACACCGACGCGCGTCACCACATCTGGAGGATCCATGAGTGAGACCAACAGAAGGAAGTTCCTCGCTGCGGCCGGTGCCGGAGCGGCGGCCGGAGTCGTCGGCATCACCGCCGGCCCCGCGTTCGCAGGCGGAACGGCACGCAGCGGCAAGGCGGCCCGGGAGACCGTTGTCGCCTACGTCGAGGACCATCACGGCAGCGAGGTCACGCTGCTGGTCGGCGAGCGCGAGGTCGTCGTGCACGACCGCGACCTCGTCAACGCGATCCTCAACGCCGCGGGCGGTGAGTGAGATGTCCTCGCACCGCGAAGCACCTGAGATCTCCAAGGACCCCGTGGCCGACGGCACCGACACCTACGCCTTCGTCAGTCCCGACAAGCCCGGCACGGTGACGTTGATCGCCAACTTCATCCCGCTGCAACCGCCGGACGGCGGCCCGAACTTCTATGAGTTCGGGGACGACGTCGCCTACGACATCAAGATCGCCAACAGCGGCAAGGCAAAGGCCGACATCGTCTATCGCTTCCAGTTCACGACGAAGATCCGCAACCCCAAGACGTTCCTCTACAACACCGGGCAGATCACCAGCATCGACAGCCCGAGCTGGAACCGGCCGCAGTTCTACTCCGTGACGCGTATCGAGGCCGGCCGCAGCAAGGTGCTGGCCTCCGGCCTGCCGTGCCCGCCCGTGAACGTGGGCAGGCGGAGCACACCTGACTACGCCAGGCTCGCGGGACAGGCGGTGCACTCGATGGGCAACCGGAAGGTCTTCGCCGGCCAGCGCGCGGACGCGTTCCACGTCGACCTCGGCAGCATCTTCGACCTCGGCGCCCTGCGGCCCTTCAACCACCTGCACCTGATCTCGATCCCGGACACCACCGGGGTCAACGGGCTGCAGGCGTTCAACGTGCACACCATCGCCCTCCAGGTGCCGATCTCGGACCTGAGCCGCAACGGTGACATCCCCAAGGACCCGAGCAAGGCCAGTGCGGTGATCGGCGTGTGGGCGACGGCTTCGCGTCGCAAGTCGAGGATGTGGGACTCGAGGAAGAGCTGCTACGTCAGCCACGGTCCCTGGGAACAGGTCTCACGACTCGGCAGCCCCTTGTTCAACGAGGTGCTCGTGCCGATGGCCGAGAAGGACAAGTGGAACCGGCTCGAGCCGAGGGCCGACTCCGCGTTCGCGAAGTACGTGAACAAGCCCGAGCTCCAGGGACTGCTGCCGGCGCTCTACCCGGGCGTGTTCCCGAAGCTCGCGGCCTACACGAAGCCGCGCGCCGATCTCAACGCGATCCTGCTCACCGGGATCCCGAGCGGAGTGGTCCCCGGCTTCCAGAACTACACGGGGCCGGTCGAGTCGGACATGCTGCGGCTCAACCTGGCGATCCCGCCGTCGAAGAAGCCGGACAACGGTGGGCTGGTGGCCGGTGACGCGGCCGGCTTCCCCAACGGCCGACGGATCGACGACGACGTGGTCACCATCGAGCTGCGGGCGATCGCCGGCGCGACGATCCCGTTGGTCGACCCGTCGTACACCCCCGATGGCGCAGCCAGCGCGATCACGGACGGCACGTCGAACACCAACGCGGCCCTGCTGAAGTCGTTCCCCTACCTCGGTCTCCCCGGTGGTGGCTACCAGACCGTTCCCGGCACCACGAAGGCGTCATGAGCACCGCGAGGGCCGAGGCTGCTCAGGCCGAGAACCCGTTCGCCGGCCAGGGCTCCGTCCTGCTCGACATCGGGGGCGAGATCGGCGCGGTCGTGGTCTCGATGCCCGAGGGGATGGAGGGGGTCGAGGTCGAGATCCGACCGGCCGACGGCCAGGCGCGCGAGCGCCACGCCCACTCGCACGGTGAGGTGCACCACCCGCACGTCGCCGTGGTCAACCGGCCGGTGGCCGGTGGGCAGGTGCCCTCACTCGTCTTTCCCGAGGTGGACGAGGGTGGCTACGGGCTCCACCTCAAGGAGAGTGACGAGCTCGTCCTGTCGGTGCGCGTGGTCGGCGGCGAGGTCACCTCGGCGCAGTGGCCCGGCTGAGGTGACCCAGCGACCCGCGGTGGTGGAGCATCGTCTCCGCCACCGCGGGTCGTCGATCCTCAGGCGGACTCCCCGGCGGACTCCCCGGCGGACTCCCCGGCGGACTCCCCGGCGGACTCTTCGGCGGACTCTTCGGCAGCCGCGAGCAGCCGTTGGATCACGAGCCCACGCCGCACTCCCAGCGGATGGTCGTGGCCGGCTGCGACGGCGGCGAGGAACTCGGCCATGATCGGTTGCTGCACCGCGACCATCGGGTCGACGCCGCTCCCGGGCTGTGGCTGGCCCACGTCGAGGAGCTGGGTCCCGGACTCGGTCACCAGCCTCAGGTGCAGCGTGTTGTCCGCGTTGGGCGTGGTGATCGACAGCGAGGTCTGGCCCACCGCGCCGTTCTCGTGCAAGGTCGAGATGCCGATCCAGCGCAGCGGGTCTCCCACGGCCTTGAGCTCCCTCACCGGACCGAGCACAGTCTCGACCAGGTCGAGCGTGTGCGGCCCGATGTCGAGCAGGGCACCGCGCTCCTTGCGCCAGGGCGTGGCGAACACCGAGCCGGGCAGCGCCGCGTCGGTGACGAAGCTGGCGAGCGCGCCGCGTGGCTGGGCCAGCTGTGCGGCGGCCAGGAACCCGAGCACCTCGGGGTCGAACCGGTTGCGGATCATCAGCAAGGTCGTCACACCGGCCTCGTCGACCGCCTCGGCGAGCCGCTCGGCCCCCTCGAGCGTGAACGCCAGCGGCTTCTCCAGCAGCAGGTGCTTGCCTGCCCTGGCCGCCCTGGGCGCCAGCTCGGCCTGCACGTCGGGGGGTACGGCGAACGCCACCGCGTCGCACTGCCCCAGCAGGTCGTCGAACGACTCGGCGACCCGGGCGCCGTACTCCCCCGCGAGCTCGGCCGCCGCCTCCGGCCGACGTGCCCAGACCACCGAGAGCGTCGCGTCGGGCGACCCCGCGATCATCGGCGCGTGGAACAGCGAGGCCCACGGGCCGGCGCCCACCAGCCCGATCCTGGTCATGACTCACCTGCGGGGGTCTCGTGCACGCGCTCAGCCTGTCGAGCCGGCCGCGTCGGCGCAACCAGGGCTCTGACCGGCTCAGCCGCGCGGGTCCCGACCTTGCGGCCCATGACGCTCGGTGAGCGCCGGCCCGGCCGCCACCAGGCCGAGTGAGGCGTTGTCCGCATCCTCCAGCCCGTCGCGCGTCGGCTGGTCGTGGATGTTCGGCAGGACCGCTGCTGCGGCGGCAGCGACGACCATCCCGGCGGCCAGGATGAAGAAGCCGACCACATAGCCGCTCTCCACCGGGATCCCGCCCGCTCCGACCTGCGCCGTGACCACCCCGGCCATGACAGCGGCACCGATCGAGCCCCCGATCGTGCGGATGTTGGCGTTCATCCCGCTCGCGACGCCGGTCTGCTCGACGCTCACCGACGCGATCACCACGCCGGCGAGGCTCGAGAAGACCAGCCCGGACCCGATGCCCTGGACCGTCGTGCTGGCGTAGAGCTGCCAGGTGGCGTCGTGCCAGAGCGCCATCGAGGCGAAGGCGGCGCCACTGAACAGACATCCGGCGCCGATCACGATCCGCGCCCCCAGCAGACGCACCAGCCGAGCGGTCACGAAGCCCATCAGGAAGCTCGCCACGGCGGACGGCAGGAGCAGACGTCCGGACTCGGTGATGGTGGCACCGAAGCCGTATCCCGCCTCGGGTGGCGTCTGGAGCAGCTGCGGCAGGAACCCGAACGACGCGTAGATGCCGAACCCCACGAAGGCGGCCACGACGTTGGTGGTCCACACCCCTCGCAACCGCATCATCTTCATGTCGATCAGGGGCACCGGCACCCGGTTCTCGACCGCGATCCAGGCCCCGGCGAACACGACGGTGGCGGCGAACAGGCCCAGCACGCGCGCGGAGGCCCAACCCCAGCCGTTCCCCTCGCTCAGACCCAGGAGCAGCGTGATCAGCCACGCGGACAGCAGCAGCGCCGGCAGAACGGGCAGGCCACCCGGCGTGCGCACGGGCGACTCCGGGACGAGGAGCAGCGCGCCCACCGCGGCCAACCCGGTGGCGATCATCGGTAGCCAGAAGAGCCAGTGCACGCTGAGGGCGTCGACGATCGGCCCGGCGACGACGATCCCGATCCCGAACCCGACGGCGGCCAGCGACGCCACGATGCTCAGCGCGCCGTTCACCTTCTCCCTCGGGAACTCGTCGCGGATGATGCCGAAGGAGAGCGGCAGCACTCCTCCCCCGGCCCCCTGGATGATCCGGGCGCCGATCAGCCACCCGATGTTCGGGGCCAGCGCAGCCACCAGGGAGCCGATCGCGAGTGCCGAGAGCGTGGCCACCAGGACCCTCTTCTTGCCGCGCGCGTCACCCAGACGACCCAGAAGTGGCGTGCAGATGGACGCCGAGAGCAGGTACGCCGTGAGCACCCACGTCACGGTGGCCTGGTCGGTGTCGAACGCACCCTGCAGCTCGGCCAGCACCGGGATCACCAGCGACTGCAGCAGTGCGAACGACGCGACCGCGATGGTCAGCACGGTGAACGTGATGCGGTGATGGGGGCGGGCCAGCCGCACGCGAGAGGTCCGCCCTTCCGATCAGGTCGTTGCCTGGCGCAACGTCACAGATCCTCGCACCAGCGTCGCGATGTCTCCACCTGTGCCCTATTTGTCCGTTTTGCCATACTTTCGACATGTAAGACGCATGGTCAACATATGAGACTACCTAGCCCCACTTCCCGCATGGTGCCCGCCGCCGTGCTCGCTTCCATGGTGGTGACCCTCGCGGGTTCCGCCGCCTGGGCGGTGAGCGAGTCAGCCGTCGCAGCGCCCACCGCAGCACCTGCCTGTGTCGCCCCGGTCGCCCCCGTCACGGACACCATGCGCATCACCTATCTCGAGTGCCAGCTGGTGGCGCTCCAGGAGCGGGTGACCACCCTGGAGCCGACGCCCACGCCGACTCCGACTCCCACGCCCACGCCGACGCCCACGCCGACTCCGACCCCCACGCCGACTCCCACCCCCACCCCGACCCCCACGCCGACTCCCACGCCGACTCCCACTCCCACGCCGACTCCCACGCCCACGCCGGCACCTTCGCCGATGCTGCTCGGGGCCGGCGGTGGCAACCTGGACCGCACCAGGACCGGCGTCGACATCGACCGCTGGTACGGCGGCCCCGGTGACGTCGCCAAGGCCATCACCAAGGCCAAGGCCAACCACGCCGCCGGCGTGAAGACCTGGCTGAGCTTCAAGCTCCCCTACGGCTGGGCCCAGATGGCCAGCGGCAGCGGCGACGCGTGGGCCAAGGACCTGTTCACCAAGCTCGACGCGCTCGACTTCGAGGTCTGGGTCGCTTTCCACCACGAGCCCGAGGGCGACGGTGTCACCACCGACTGGCGCAAGATGCAGGACCATCTGTCCCGGATGGTGCCCGGTGGCATCAAGGGCGACATCAAGTTCTGGCTGATCGTGACCGGCTGGACCCAGGAGTTCAACCCGCGCGACACCGCCAACCAGTGGTCGACGCTCTACCCGACCGGCGCGCCGATCTACGGCATCGCCTACGACGCCCCCTACCTCAAGTACGGCTACGAGTGGGTCAACGGCGTCAAGACCACCACGATGAACACCAGCTGGACCGAGGCGTCGGTCTACATCGACAAGCTGGCCGCGCGCGCAGCGTCGTACGGCGTGAAGGCCGCCATCGGCGAGTACGGGTTCTCCGACGAGGCGTTCGCCAAGGACAAGACCTGGCTCGACCGGTTCGTCGCCTCGGCCAGGGCCAAGAAGCTGCTCGCGGTGTCCTACTTCGACACCCCGCTCAACTCGAAGCGGTCGTGGTACCTCGGCTCGGCCACCAGCGCCAAGCGCGCCTACTTCAACACCGTGATGTCTCGCTGATCCTCAGCTCGACCCGACGCTGACCTGCGCCGTGGGTGGAACCTCACCCACGCCGCAGGTCATCGCTGAGTGCCCTCGGGCGGGCCCCGTCGAGGACGCCGGCTGAGCGGGCACGACACGCTCAGCCGGCGCCGGTCAGGGTGGCCTTGATGTCGGTCTTGAGGACCTTGCCGACCTTGGAGCGCGGCAGGTCTGACCACACCTCGACCTGCTTGGGCGCCTTGACGCTGCCGATGCGCTCCTTCACGAACGCGGCGAGCTCCCCACCCGTGGCCGACTGTCCCGGCCGCAGCTGTACGACGGCGGTGACCCGCTCGCCCCACTTCTCGTCGGGCAGCCCGACCACGGCGCAGTCGGCGACCGCCGTGTGCTCCATCAGCGCCTGCTCGACCTCGGTCGAGTAGACGTTGAAGCCGCCCGTGATCACCATGTCCTTGGCGCGGTCGACGATGAAGAGGAACCCGTCGGGGTCGAGGAAACCGATGTCCCCGGTGTGGTGCCAGCCGTGGGCCGATGCCTCGGCCGTCGCCTGCGGGTTGCGGTAGTAGCCCCGCATCACCAGGGAGCTCCGGACGACGATCTCGCCACGCGCGCCGGGAGCGAGCAGCTCCCCCTCGCCGTCCATGATCGCGACGGTGACGAGCGGGGTCGGCCGACCGGCGGAGGCGAGGCGCTCGTGCGCGATCGTCCCGTCCGCGAGGAAGTGATCGGCCGGCGGCAGCGCCGAGACCATCATCGGCGCCTCGGTCTGACCGAACAGCTGCGCCATCACCGGGCCGATGCGGGTCAGCGCCTCCTCGAGCCGGGCCACCGACATCGGCGCCGCGCCGTACCAGAAGCACTGCAGGGAGGAGAAGTCCACGGCCGAGACGCCGGGGTGGTCGAGCAGCATGTAGATCAGCGTGGGCGGCAGGAAGGTGTGCGTCACCCCGTGGGTCTCGATGAGCCCGAGGAACCGCTCGACGTCCGGGGTCCGCATCACCACGATCTCGCCGGCCCTGGCCATCACCGGGAAGCAGAGCACCCCGGCGGCATGGGTCAACGGCGCCAGAGCGAGGTAGACCGGACGACCGTCGAACGGATAGCTCATCAAGGTGATGGCCGTCATCGTCTCGAGGTTGGTCCCCGTGAGCATCACGCCCTTCGGCCGCCCCGTCGTGCCGCCGGTGCCGACGATCATGGCGAGGTCGTCGACGGGCTGGGCGTCGACCGGTGCGTCCGAGGAAGGAGCACCGAGGAAGTCCTCCCACGACAGGGAGCCACGGACCCCGTGGTCTGCCTCTCCGTCCAGGCAGACCACGGACCGCAGCTGGGGCAGCTCGTCGCGGATCTGCTCGACGAGCGGTGCGAACGACTGCTGGTGGATGAGCACGGTGCAGTCGAAGAGGTCGAGCAGCTCCCGGTTCTCGGCTGCCTCGTTGCGCGGGTTGATCGGGCACCAGACCGCGCCCGCGCGGCTGATGCCGAAGACACAGGTGAAGGCGACCGGGTCGTTGGCCGAGAGGATCGCGACCTTGTCACCCGGGGCGACACCGATGCGGACGAGTGCCGCGGCGATGCGGAAGCTCAGCTCCCGCACCTCGTCGTAGGAAGAGCTGTGGCCGTCCGTGGTCAGGCAGGGAGCCCCGGGATCGACCGAGGCTCCCTTGTCGAGGTAGTCGACCAGTCGCACGTTGCTCAGGCCTGGACGGTGAGAACCGGCTCCGAGACCAGCCCGAACGAGCGGAGCACACCGAGCAGCTCGCGGTGCCCGAAGGCCTGGCAACCCGATGCGAAGCCGACCCGCTTGGGCGGCTGCATCAGCAGCGAGTACGCCGCATAGGCCTGCAGCAGGCCGGTCTGCTTGTAGTTCTGGTTGCCGTGGATCACGCAGTGCGCGCGTCCCAGGGGTCCGGAGGCGTGCACGGAGTCCAGCGACTTGTTGAGCCGGGGGTTCTCCCGCGGTGGCATCGAGTTCATCACCTGCGCCGCGGTCGCAGCGAGAGCGGCGTACTTCTCGTCGGGGTCCATGTCCTTGGTCGCCTCCAGAGCACCGGCGACGATCTGCGGCACCCCGAGCATCAGTGCCTTGTTGAACACCCCACCGAGCGCCTTGCAGTTCGCGACGCGGGGGTCCTTGCGATACCAGACCGGGTGCGAGGTGCCCCCCCAGGGCAGCGCCAGCGCCAGCTCGTGCTGCCCCGGGATGGCGAGCTGGTAGTGGCCGGCCTCGGGGTCGAACGGGACGTAGGCGTTCT
The DNA here is from genome assembly GCA_963843075.1 of uncultured Actinomycetota bacterium. GTDB lineage: Bacteria > Actinomycetota > Actinomycetes > Propionibacteriales > Nocardioidaceae > Marmoricola. The sequence continues at coordinate 1,082,949 of CAWJJD010000002.1, forward strand.
GCTCGAGGTAGTGCGCACCGGAGAGCGCTGCGTTGAACAGGATCGTCTGCGTCGAGGCGATCGTCGGGCTGCCGCCCCAGAACACCGCGATGTCGAGGGTGTCGAGACCGGGGGTCTCCAGTGCGACCTCCGCGGCGATCTCACCGGTCGTGTACATCTGCGCGATGCCGGGGGCGAGGAGCAGACCGGCGGCTGCGTAGTCGGCGCCGTAGTCCTCGTCGCACTTGATCAACCAGTCCTGCTCACCGGTGGTGTCGGTGTAGTGGGAGCCGGAGGCCAGGCACGCCTCGACGACCTCCGGCCCCCACTTGCTGAAGGGACCGACGGTGTTGAGCACGACCGACGCACCAGTGAACAGCTCGGTCAGCGACTCGACGTCGTGGGTCACCTCGACGACCTCGTAGTCGGCGGTCTCGATGCCGGCGACGTTGCTCTCCATCGACGTCTTCAGCTTGCCGCCGTCACGTCCGGCGGCGACGAAGGGGACGTTGTACTCGCGGAGGTATTCACAGATCAGCCGGCCGGTGTAGCCGGAGGCGCCGTAGACGACGACAGGCTTGTCGCTCACGGCGCTCACATCCCCATCCCGCCGTCGACCGGCAGGCCGACGCCGTTGACGAAGCGGGAGGCGTCGGAGGCCAGGAACACGACCGCGTCGGCCATGTCGGAGACCTCGCCGAGCCGGCCGGACGGGGTCAGCTCGATGACGGCACCGACGGCTTCGTCGGGAGATCCGAAGAGCCCGAGCTCGGCCATGTCCACGGCGAGGCCCTGGCCCATGGCCGTGGGCACGAGGCCGGGATAGATGCAGTTCACGCGTACGCCGTAGCCGAGCTTGCCTGCCTCCATCGCGGAGACCCGGGTGAGTCGGTCGACCGCGGACTTGGTGGCCGAGTAGATCGGGATGCCCGGGAAGGCGATCGTGGCCGCGACCGAGGAGATGTTGATGATGCTGCCGCCCTTGCCCGCGAGGCCGTCGGGACGCATCGTCCGCAGTCCCCACTTCAGGCCCAGGGCGGTGCCGAGGACGTTGACCTCGAGCATCGTGCGGATGTCCAACGGGTCGACCTCGGTGATCAGGCTGCTGATCTCGACACCGGCGTTGTTGACCAGGATGTCGAGGCCGCCGTAGCCCGACGCGGTGGCCGTGGTGGCGTTCTCCCAGCTGGCCTCGTCGGTCACGTCGAGGTGCACGAAGCCGTGGCCCTCCCCCTTGAGCGAGTCGGCCACCTTCTCGCCGAGCTCGTCCTGCACGTCGGCGACGACGACGCGGGCTCCGGCCGCGGCGAGAGCTTGCGCCATGCCCTCCCCGAGCCCTTGCGCTGCTCCGCTGACGAGGGCCGTGCGCCCGGTCAGGTCGAGGTCGGTCATGGTGAGCTCCTTCTGGCGGGTGGGTGTGGTCGCGGTCACAACGTCCCGCGCCCCTTGACACTTGTCAAGACTTTGCTTGACATTTGTCCAGAAGAAGTCGGTCAACTGTCAAGATGCCCGGGAACGGGCCTCCTCCTCCACTAGGGTGTGCCGCATGGCCAGCACGAGCACCGCCGAGAAGGCACCCCGTCGCGCGCCGGCCGACAAGTACGACGAGCGCCGCAACCAGCTCGCCGTGTCGGCCCTGCAGACGCTCGGTGAGCTCGGCTACGCGCGCACCAGCCTGCGTGAGATCGCGAACAACTCCGAGTTCAGCCACGGCGTCGTGCACTACTACTTCTCCGACAAGACCGAGCTGATCGTCTACTGCGTGCGCTACTACAAGGCCCAGTGCGTACGCCGCTACGACGGCGTGGTCGCCGACTCGACCACTCCCGAGGAGCTGCTCGACTCCTTCGCCGCAAAGCTGGTGGAGACCCTCCAGGACGAGGCGCCGATGCACCGCCTCTGGTACGACCTGCGCACCCAGAGCATGTTCGAGGAGACCCTGCGCGAGGCCGTGCTGATGATCGACCAGACCCTCGAGGACATGATCTGGCGGGTCATCTCCCGTTACGCCGAGCTCAGCGGTGCGGAGGTCGCGATGACCCCGTCAGCGGCGTACGGCGTCCTGGACGGGTTGTTCCAGCAGGCACTCCTCGGCTACCTCACCGGTGACCAGCAGGAGACCCTCGACACCCTCACGGCCCAGGTGCACGCCCTGATGCCGCTCACCCTCGCCTGACGTCGACCGCACGCGGCGACGCCCCGGGACCAGCACCGCGCCGCCGGTCGAGCCTGTCGAGAACCATGGGTCCGATGGTGGGCCTTCGGTTCTCGATGAGCGTGGTGTCCGTGGGCGGTGGGTCACCGGGGTGTTCCCCGACCCCTACGGCTGGGTCGCGGTCGCTCGGCTCGACCGTCGGGGTTGCGGCCGCAGAGTCGGGGTCGCTTCGCTCGTCACGGCACCCCTCGTGGATCAGGAGCAAGCACCAAAGAAGACCCTCGAATCCCTTACCCACAAGGCGAAACTCGCCACGGAAACTGTCAGTGGTCCCGGCTTGAATGGACCCATGACCAGCACCCGGCCCGACCTGGACTCCGCTGCCGCGGTGCTCGAGCTCGCCCGGGACTCCCGCGCGACCGCTGACCGCGCCGAGGCCGACGTCCTGCTGGCCGCGGTCACCTGGGCCGAGCAGCACCCACCCGAGTCCATCCACGTCGCCGCAACCTGGTCGATCCCTGGTGCCGACACCGAGCTGGTCCTGGCCGGGGAGGGTGCACCGCTGGTGTGTGAGTTCTCGGTCGCCGAGTTCGCGCTGGCCCTGGGCATGTCCACCGACAGTGGGAAGGCGCTGATCGGGCACGCGCTGGAGCTGAAGTACCGCCTCCCACGCCACTGGGCCCGCACCCAGAACGGGACCGCGACCCGGCCTGGCGCCGTGGCGGGCCCGCCGCGTCGCCCAAGCCACGTTGGGGTTGTCCCCGGAGGCTGCGGCCTACGTCGATGCGCAGGTGGCACCGTTCGCGCACAAGATCGGCCTCGCCCAGCTCGACCGGGTCGTGGAGGAGGCCATCGCCAGGTTCATGCCCGACCTGGCCGAAGCCAACGCCGAGAAGGCCGCCGACGGGCGGCACCTGTCCTTCCACCACCAGCAGGTCTCCTTCACCGGCACCACCACCATGACGGTTCAGGCGAGCGTAGCCGCCCTCAATGCGGCAGAGTCGGGCGAGCGTAGCCGCCCTCAATGCGGACGTCGCCTTGCCTGCGAGACTCTGCCCATGGCGGATGAAGGCATGTCCGAGGACGAGGCGCAGGCTCTTGCGGTCGTCGTGCGACAGGCAGCCGAACACGTGGTCGAGGTGCAGCCGGACGACCACAACTTCGTCGTGGTCGTTCGCCGGGCGGTCCCAGGAGACTCGTTCATGCTTTACGACGAACAGGACTGGCAGTGGCTGGAACAGCGCATCCGCGAACCGCAGTGGCATCTTCACCTCGTGACCGCGCGATCAGCGGCAGATCCGCGCGCTCCAGCGCCCTCAATGCGGCAGAGTCGGGCGAGCGTAGCCGCCCTCAATGCGGCAGAGTCGACGCGAGAAGCGTCGAACGCCACCTGGGGCATCAGCGGGCGGCGGCACACATGATCCGGCGACGTTGTGCGCGGCAGACCCATGCGGGCGAATCGCCCATCCTCCCGCTGATTGATGGGGCATGCTCTGCGGGTGAGAACCGAAGCAGTCGTCCTGATACTCGCGGGCGCGGTGATTGTGGGCGCGTTGGTTCTTGACTCCGCGCTGGCGCGTAGGCGGCGGCGCGCTGGTCGCCCACCGGGCATGGTGGCCGACCTCCGTGTTCCCAACGGTGTGCTCTGGACCGGACTCATCACCTACTCATTGGTGACCGTTCTCCTGTGCGTGGTGGCGGACACAACCGACGAGCGAGTCACCTACGTGGCCGTGGCTGTCTTCTTGGGCGTGCTAGTGATCGCCGCGCTGCGAAAGCAGAGACAGAAATAGCAGCGCGTCCGCATCTCGGCAGACCGCGCGGATCGCGGCAGATGAGTGCGCGCCATGCGAGCATCTGCGGATGAGGTTCCTCCGAAGAGAGCCAGTCTGGAAGCCGTGGGAAGAGCCGACGACCGACCAGGCCAATGACTTTCGCGTCTACGCCTTGCTCTCGCTTAGTCGAGCCATGTTGGGGATGGTCACCCCCGAGCTTCGGTGCAGTGAGCATCCAAGTTGTTCCCGACACGAGATCACCCTCCGCTTTGCGTTTGACCGCCCACCGACAGCCGAGGATCGGGACGTGGTCAGTGAAATGCTTGCCGAGTTCGGAGCAGACTTCCCGCGCCAGATCGACGTGCGTGTTGATTGCCAGTTTGTTCCGGTCAACGTCCGACCAGAAAGTGCGCCGGGCGAGGAGCTGGTCTACGAACGCCGCGAGGCGGACGGCGGGCGCTGATCGCTCATCGGCTCGACCAAACGGATCGAGGCAGATCCGCGCGCGCTGACGCGCACACAATGCGGCATAGGATGTTCGAGCACTCCAGCGGAGTCCTCGGGGGCTATTGCGTTGAGCTTCCATCCGCATGCCGTGCCTTGGCCGCGTCTTGCGCGGCCTCGTCGTTGCGGCGAATGCGATTGGGCAAATCATCGTGCCAGCGCCGCGTGCGCCGCTCGTTCAGAGCAAACAGCAACGCCATGGCCACCTCGACCGGGGCGAGCACCTGCCACGATGGCGGGAAACCGTCGACCATGCTGGCGATGAACGCGCCAAGAACAAGGAAGAGTCCTAGGTGCAGGAGCCTGCTTGAAGCGCCAGACCGTGCCCTGGAGTTCATGCGGTCCACCCTACGGGGATGCGCGTCGCGCTCATGGGTCCAGCCAGGTCAAGTCGCACACTAGGAATCGCCGACGTTGCCGAGGCGACCGCGCATCGGCGCCTCCGCGCACCATCAGCGGCAGATGAGACATCCCAAGAAAGCGCCTAGCGCAAGGCCGGATGTGTCAGCGCGAGCTTGGTGTCGCCGTCTGGCAGGTCAACGACCTCGGTGACAAGCCAGTCGGCGCGGGTGTCTGTTAGCTCGAAGCCTTCCCACTCGTACTCGCCGATCAGTGCCAACCTGCCCGTGGCCGTGAGCCGCGAGCCGGTCCCGACATCCGCCGCTCGACCGTCACACGAGACCAGGAACCGGTCCGGCCCGACAGCAAGGACGAACTCAACACCGGAGTGCTCGTTGCTGCCTCGCCGCCACCGCGATCGCGTGGTGTTCGTCCACACGTCTGCCGCGTCACTCGCGGTCCCCGTCAACGAGTACATGCTCAAGTGAGGATCCGAGTCGTCGGCCTCGCAGACCTCGACGACACCGTCAGGAGTCGCACTGTCGGCAGCAGCCACGACACCGCGCAGTCGCACGCCGACCCCACGCAGCACAGAACCAGCGTCCGGTCTCGACGGCTCATCCTCGAGGAGCATCCAGTCCGCCACACGCACCCACATGGAGAGATCATCACGCATCCCGACCTCCCGCCGCCGCTCGATCAGCGGCATAGAAAGACGTTCTGCGTGTCATCCCGGCGTAGGAACGTCCCCCTGATGCGCTTGTCGGGCTTGGTATCCCATCGCATGAGGAGGACGTTCATGAACAACGGTAATGGCGTGTCCCGGGGTGACCGCAACCGCAACGCACGATTGGCCAGACTCCGGGAGCTGGTGCCGGTCAGACACGCGATCGTCGGCATCGACCTGGCCGACCGCAAGCAGATGGTCGTGGTCTGTGACCACGATTCGAAGGTGCTGGCGCGCAAGACGTTCCGCTGCCGTGCCTGGGATCTGGGGGTCGCGTTGGACTGGGCCGCGGACCGAGCCGCCACGCTCGGGTTCGCGGGGGCAACGATCTCGTGCGAGCCGACCGGTCACCGGTGGCGGGTGCTGGGACAGCTGGCGGCGGACCGGTCGATGCCGTTCGTCTGCGTCCAACCGATCCAGACCTCCTGGGCGCGACGCTCTGAGGACCTGACCTTCGACAAGACCGACGACAAGGACGCCATCTTGATCGCTCGGCTGACCGCGCAGCTGCGCTGCTATGTCCCGGAACCGGTCGAGGAGACCTGGGGTCGTTTGCGGCACCTGGGTGCACGCCGGGAACGGCTGATCGTCGAGGCGGGCGCCCAAGTCCGCCAGATCCGCGACCTCCTCGAGTGTGTGTGGCCGGCGGCGCTGGAGACAGCGAACTGGCCGTTCCGGTCCAAGACCTGGGCCGCAGCGCTGTGGGTGATCCTGGACCGCGACGGCGGCGACTTCACCCGCACCCTGCGCCTCGGGCTGACCAGGTTCGAGACCGCGGTCCGTCGCGAGATCACCAAGCGGGGCGGGCAGAAACCGTGCCTGCGGATCGTCCGCAAGCTCTACTCCGCCCTCGCCGATCCGACCGGCGTGCTCGCTCACCGACGCGGCGCTCTGGAGCGGGTGCAGCTGCTGTTGGAGGACTGGGCTGAGACCCAACGCAGGCTCGCCGACACCGAGCAAAGGATGACCGCGGTGCTTGACGAGCTCCAGCTCACCGAGCTGGCCACCTCCATCCACGGGCTCTCCCCGGTCGGCGCCGCAGCGATCCTGGCCGAGACCGGCGACCCGACCCGGTTCACCACCGCCAGGGCGTTGGTCAAGCACGCCGGCCTGGCACCACGGGAGAAGAAGTCCGGCACCTTCACCGGCCGCACCAAGCTCACCGGCCAAGGCAGACCCAAGCTCCGGCTGGCCGCCTGGCGCGCGGTCTGGGGCGCGTTGCAGACCAACACCGTCTACGCCGCCCGCTACCGATACCTCACCACCCGCGAGACCAACAAGCTCACCCCCACCCAGGCCCAAAGCGTCATCGCAGCCGCGATCCTGCGCCACCTGCACGCGGTGATCACCACCGGCACCGCCTGGGACCCAGCCATCGCCACACACGGCACCCGGCTCAAGGAGACCACCACGATCGCGGCCTGAGAGCAGGCGGCACCAAGCAGACGGCCGGGGCAAGCCCTACGCGGCATTGAGGACCACCGAGTACCTCGTCGCACATCGCGGGCAGCCCCGTCCGTCGTCTCCTCAACCCGATTACACGCTGCCGGGCACAGCCCGATTCACCGCTATGCAGGGACAGACGACGGACGCGGCACCGACCAGATGCTTGACACAAACCGCCTTACGCTGATGTGCGGACGTTTCAGTCGACGGTACGAATCTCGATCCCCTCGTCGAGGGCCGGGATCTCGAAGATGTTGGCCAGGTGCCGCACCGCGTCAGCGTCGAGAACGTGAGTGCCGGAGTCGCCGGAACTTGTCCTCTGCTCAGCGCGTGCGATCGCCGTTTCGAGAGGCACCCGAACGTAGTGAAGGACCGGCTCGTGTCCTGCGGACAATGCCCTGTCTCGCCAAGCCCTTCGCCTTGCTCGGCTCCATTGGTTCCAGTCTAGGACGACGTCGGTGTTGGCTTCGAGGACCTGTTGAGCTACGTCCCAGATGAGGTCAGTGCACCTCTCGCGCAGATCGCCATAGCGGGGATCGTCGTACTCCAGGTTGTAGAGACGGAGCATCCACTCGTCCAGCGTGAAGCGAACGGCTGGCTGTGTCTCAGCCAACCAGCGGGCATGCGTCGATTTGCCAGCACCATTCAGCCCGGCAACGAGATGGACCGTCGCGCGCGTGGGTTGAGAGGACATGGAGTCATGTTCGCAGCCAGCGGGCAAGGACACATCCGCACATCGGCATGTGAGTGCGCATGCCGGGTGCCCCACCTGCGGCCTTCGGCACTAGGAGGAGCCTTGCTGTCACCAGATGACAGCAAGACTCCTCCCAGTTGATCGATGGGTTCCGAGACGTCCTTGCCGGATGCCGCGCGCAGCTCAACGCGGTCCCCTTGACGCCAGAGGGAGCGGACTCGGCATGGGTCACGGTGGCTGTCACATCAGGGCTGAGCGAACGCCGTGGCCACAACCCCGGTGTGACAACGATGGTCAACCTAGAAGGCACCGCTCCCCGGGGAGCACATGGACCAGGCGAACAAACCCACGTCGCCGTGCCTCACAGCGAGCGCACATCGGCCAGATCCGGTAAACGCCGCCGCGCCCGGCGGTCAACAGGGACACACCCAGTCAGAGCCGCCGTGTCGCGAACAGCGTGGTCCCGTGGACCGGGTCCACGTCCCTCCGGTCGGTCTCGGTGAACCCGAGCTTGGCCAGCACCCGGCGCGATGCGGTGTTCCAGTCCCAGACCGTGGCCCACACCCGCTCGCAGCCGGACGATCGCGCCCGGTCCAGGACCGCCAACGAGGCCTCGGTCGCATAGCCCTGCCCCCAGACCCGACGCAGCAGCTCGAAGGCCAGCTCGGGCTCCCCTGCCGGGACTCGTTGCCCCTCGATCAGGCCGCAGTAGCCGATGACGTCGCCGGCGCCCCTCCGCTCGACTGCGAGCAATCCGATCGACGCTGGCTGGTCGTCGCGGATCGCCTCCTCGAGGTCCGCGACCGTGGGTCGTCCCTCCGCGTCGATCCGACGGTGCGGCGGCACCCGCGGATCGCGTTCGGTCCACAGCTCATGCCGGACGGCCGCCTCGTTCACCCGCCATGGCCGCAACAGCAGGCGCTCCGTGGTGAGCAGCCTCTCGCGGTCCGGTGTCGCTCTGCCCGACATGACCACGAGTCTCTCAAGCGCACGCCCGCTGATCGTGCTCCCTGCACTACGTTCGGGCCGGGAGGCAAGCATGGGTGAGCAGGGCTGGCGCGAGTTCCTCGCTGCAGATGGCGTCGAGGACTGGGTGGTCCTGCACGGTGGAGCAACTGCCGTGTTCAGCGTCCCCTCACTCACGCACGCAGCGCAGCTCGCCGAGGCGGTCACGCGGATCCCGGGCATCGAAGGCGCAGGAGTGCTCCTGACGATCGCCGACACCCACCTCACCGTGCGGCTGAGTCGCGACCTCTGGCTGCTGGAGCGGGAGCACATCCACGTCGCACGAGCGGTCTCGGCGACAGCGCGGGGGCACGGTGCCAGCGCCGATCGCACGCGGGCGCACGAGGTCCAGGTGGCCATCGCCGCCCAGCCGGACTCGGTCGATGTCGGGTTCTGGCGGGCCGTGCTCGGCTACGCGCCGGCCTCCGAGGACAACGCCGTCGATCCCCTCGGTCACGGGTCGACGGTGTGGATGCAGGAGCTCGACCCGGACAAGCCGCTCCGGCACGCGATGCACGTCGACGTGTCCCTCCCGCGCGAGCATGCCGAGGCGCGTCTGACGTCGGCCCTGGCCGCGGGAGGTCGCATCGTCGACGACAGCCAGGCGCCGGCGGCATGGATCCTCGCGGACCGTGCCGGCAACCGAGTGTGCCTCGCGGCCTGGCCGGACGGAGCCAACCCGTCAGCAGGTCCGGAGTAGGACTCGGCCAAGCGCGGGCAGCAGGCAGGGCTCAGGTCGGGCTCGGCGCCCAGCTCCCGTGGAACCCGACCGGCACCCGTGCGGGCAGGTGCACGGCTGCGACGTCCTCGAGCGTCGCTGCGTCCAGCATCACCAGGTCACTGGTGCCTTCGGCCTTGTCGTAGACGTAGCCCATCAGCACGCCGTCGGCCTCGTCGGTGGCGCCGCCGTTCGCGACGAAGCAGAACTCGCTCGCCTCGCGCCCCGGACCGAGGTTGCGCACGGTCGTGCTGCCCGAGGCCAGGTCGTGACGGAGTACGCCGTCACCGGGCAGGCCGTCCTGGAATCCGACGGAGTAGCCGTAGCGGTGACGCCGACCGGTGTGACCCTCGTTGATGCGTGGGAACTCCTGCGAGCGCTCGTCGAACCTGTCCTCGCGCACCTTGTCTGCCGGGAGGTCGATCGTGAAGCGCGCCAGCGTCGCCGGCCCCTCGTCGGGCCCGTTGAGCACGGTGGCGAACATCCGGTCGTGGCGCACCACGTCGATGACCACCGTGTCGCCGTCCTCGTAGGCGTTGAGGGTGTGGAACACGAAGCACGGGTCGATGTCGAACCAGCGCACGTCACCGCTGCCGCCCTCCCGGGGGAGCAGGCCGAGCCGCGCCGGATAGTCCTGGTCCCAGGCGTAGGGAAGCGTGGTCATGGAGTTGGACTTCCGCGACCCGCGGGCGATCCGTGAGATCACCGGGTCCGGCAGTGGGTTGCGGCCGACGATCGCGGCCATCATCAGTCCGGCCGGCACGCGCATCGCGCGCGGCATCCCGCGCAGCGCCATCTGCTTGTTGAACACGACCGGCAGGTCATAGATCACGACATAGTTCTCGGTCAGCGCGAAGTCGTGGATCATCGGACTGCCGCCCACCTCGATCGGGACCGTCCTGCGGATCCGGCCATCGACGCCGCGGACCGTGTAGTCGACGCGGTTGCCGCGCAGCCAGTTGTAGGAGACAGCGTGCAGCTCGCCGGAGGCCGGGTCCTCGTGGGGGTGGGCGGAGTAGCCCGCGGGCAGGTCGTGGTGGCGCAGGGTCCCGCCGAAGTCGGTCGGTCCGACGGTGTCGAGCTCCTCGGTCAGCTCGTAGGGCGAGGAGCCGGCCTCCACGAGCGCCAGGGTGCTGCCGGCGTGCTGGATCACGTGGGTGTTGGCTGCGAAGTCGGTGTTGTCCCAGCCGGGCGCCCGCGACGACTCGCCGAGATGCTGGGCCACCCGGTCGGAGCGCACGTAGCGGTTGCGATACCACTTCGCCTCACCGTCGGCGAGGCGGACGCCGTGCACCATCCCGTCGCCGAGGAACCAGTGGTGCTGCTCCCCCGGGTCGCCGATCGGGTTGGGGCCGATCCGCAGATAGCGGCCGTCGAGGTGTCGGGGCAGCTGCCCGGTCACCTTCAGGTCGGTCACGGTCTGCTCCTCGCGCACCGGCGCGAAGTTGTCCTCGAGGTAGCGATTCGTCATGACCGGGCTCCTTATAACAGCGTTATAGCCCTCAGTTATAACGCTGTTATGCCACCATGGCAAGCATGACTTCCCCGTCGACCGGCGACCGCGAGGGCAGCGACGTACGCCAACGGCTCCTGGAGGCGGCCGCAGAGCTGCTCGACGACGAAGGACCCCAGGCCCTCACCGCCCGGCGCATCTCGGCCGCGGCCGAGACCTCGACGATGGCCGTCTACACGCACTTCGGCGGGATGCCGGCGCTGGTGAAGCAGGTCGTCGCGGAGGGTTTCACCCGGCTCGACGAGCACCAGGCCACGGTCCCCCACACCGACGACCCGATCGCCGACCTGCTGGCTCTCGCGATGGCCTACCGCGACAACGCGATGGAGAACCCGCACCTCTACGCCGTGATGTTCGGCGCGACCTCGCTCAAGGGCTTCCAGCTGACCGAGGACGACCTGGAGATCGGGCTGAACAGCTTCGCGACGCTCACCGAGTTCGTCGCCCGGGCGATGGAGGCCGGCCGGCTGCGCCGCGACCAGCCTGCCCGGGTGGCCTCCCAGGTGTGGACTGCGATGCACGGCTACGTGATGCTCGAGCTCGCCGGACTCCACCTGCCGCCGGACAACCCGGTCGAGGACGTGATGCTCCCGCTGCTCGAGACCCTGTTGGCGGGGCTCTCCCCCGATCTCCAGGGCTGAACTTCGCGGTTCTGTACCACTCCCCGAACAGCACGTTCGCCTGTCAGGATGAAGGCATGGCAGTGGTGACCCGGGGGTTCGGTGGGCGTCGTCAGCGTGAGGCCGAGGAACTGCCCCCGGGGCAATACCTCGCTGACGGGTTCCCCGTGCTCACCGCCGGCCCGACGCAGTACGTCGACACCGACGACTGGACGTTCACGATCACGACCGAGACCGACGAGCGGTCCACCTGGTCGTGGGACGACCTGATGGCGATGCCGATCGAGGACGTCGAGGTCGACATCCACTGCGTGACGCGCTGGTCGAAGCTGCAGACCCGCTGGCGCGGCGTACCTGTCGATGCGTTCTTCGAGGACGTCGAGAGCACGGCCGACTACGTGATGGCCCACTCCTACGGGGGTTACACGACCAACCTGCCGCTCGAGGACCTGCTGGACGGCAAGGCGTGGGTGGCCTTCGACTACGACGACGGCCCGCTGCCCGCCGAGCACGGCGGACCGGTGCGCCTGCTCGTGCCACACCTCTACTTCTGGAAGTCGGCGAAGTGGCTCAGCGGCTTCACCATGATGACCAGCGACGAGCCCGGCTTCTGGGAAGGGTTCGGCTACCACAACTACGGGGATCCCTGGCGCGAGGAGCGATACGACGGTGACTGAGCTGCGCACACGGGGGCTGGTCGGAGGTCCCCGCGCGCGCTGGCTGCCGGCCCAGCTGGTCGGACTGAAGTCGGAGACCCGCACCGCGCGCACCCTGGACTTCGACGTCCCCGGGTGGCCCGGCCACCTGGCGGGCCAGCACGTCGACCTACGTCTCACCGCACCTGACGGCTACTCCGCGCAGCGCGCCTACTCGATCTCCGAGACGGTGGACGGCGAGAAGGTCTCGATCACCGTCCAGCAGGTCCTCGACGGCGAGGTCTCGCCCTATCTCGTGGAGGGCATGGAGCTCGGTGACCAGCTCGAGATCCGCGGACCGATCGGGGGATGGTTCGTCTGGTCACCGTCGGCCGAGGCCCCCGTGGAGCAGCCGATCCTGCTGGTGGGTGGCGGGTCGGGCGTCGTGCCCCTGATGGCGATGGTCCGAGAGCGCGCCCGTCTCCAGAGCCAGGCGCCGTTCCGGCTGGTCTACTCCGTCCGAGACCCCGACCAGGTGCTGTACGCCGACGAGCTGGCGCGCCGGTCCACCGACGAAGGCCTCCTGGTCGACCTGGTCCACACCCGGTCGGCTCCGGCCGGATCCTCGCGCCCTGCCGGTCGACTCACCGAGTCAGACCTGGTCACTCCCCCCACGGCCGATGGGCCGGCCGGCCCGCCGCCGCGCGCCTACGTGTGTGGACCGACTCCCTTCGTGGAGCATGCGATCGGGCTGCTCCTCGGCCTCGGGTTCACCAACAAGTCCATCCGCGCAGAACGCTTCGGACCGACAGGGACGTGAGATGACCGACCACGCAGACGACCGATCGCTCGACGGAAACGCCGCCGCAGGGCCTTTCGAGGAGATCTTCGGCGGTGACCTCACGACGGTCATCGTCACCTGCGGAGGGTGCAGCGCCTCGGCGCCGTTCGCCGAGCAGCGTGCCTTCCTGCACGGCCCGGGCACCGTCCTTCGCTGCCCCGGGTGCGATCACCTGCTCGCGCGGGTGGTCGAGACCCGCAGCGAGCTGTGGCTGGAGATGAGCGGCTCGTCGTCGTGGCGCTTCCCGCTCGGCGACTGACCCGGGGTCCTAGTGCGCGCCCTTGCGGCGCCCCGCCAGCCCCAGCACGAAGTTCACGTCTCCGCCTCGCGCCTGCACCTCGCGACCGGCGAATGTGAAGATCTTCGAGATCGTCACGGTGAGTGTCTTGAGCAGCACGAGCGCACCCGTGACGAGCGCGAGCCACCGTCCCCATGGCTTCTCCCTCAGACCGGACATCGTCGCTCCCCACATGGTGCCGAACCTCCATCCTCTGCCTCGCTTCGGAGCCGCGCCTCACCCCCAACAGGTGAGGTGGAATGGGTTCACGGGTGCGTGGCGTTGCCCGATGACCGGCCGATGCGGCCGCGACCACCTCCGGAGGAAGCACGCATGGACGACCTCGCCGAGACCTTGCGCCATCGATGGAGCCCCACCGTCTGGGACGCCACCCACGTGCTCGCTCCCGCTGACGTGGGGCGACTGGTGGAGGCCGCCCGCTGGTCACCGTCCGCCGGGAACTCCCAGCCGTGGTCCTTCGTCACTGCCCACCGCGGTGACGAGCTGCACCACCGGCTGGTGCCGCTGCTCGCCAGGAGCTCCCGCAGGTGGGCACCCGACGCGGCGCTGCTGGTCGTGAACGTCTGCCACCGCTACGTCGAGGACACCGACTGGGACTCCTCGGAGTTCGCGGAGTACGACCTGGGCCAGTCGGTGGCCCACATGACCCTCCAGGCGCTCTCCATGGACCTGTCGTCGCGCCAGTTCCGCGCCTTCGACCGCGACGCGGTCCAGCGCGAGCTCGGCCTGCCGAGCCACTGGGTCGCCATGACGATGACCGCGATCGGTCGGCCCGCCGGGGAGGCACCACCGGACGTGCGCGTACGCCGCTCGCTCGACGATGTCTGGTGGCAGCCGGGCCCTGCTGCCTCCGACTGACGCCGAGGGGTCAGGCCAACCCGGCGTCGTGGACGCAGATGGCGATCTGCACGCGGTTGGTGGCCTCGAGCTTGGTGAACAGGTGGCCGATGTGCGCCTTGACGGTCGGGACCGAGAGGTAGAGCCGGGCCGCGATGTCGGCGTTGCTGAGCCCGGCGCCGACAGCGACCGCCACCTGCCGCTCCCGCTCGGTCAGACGGGACAGCCGGCCCTGGGCGATCCGCGTCCGGTCGGGTGCCGACCCGGCGGTCAGCTGCTCGATCAACCGCGTGGTGACGCTCGGGGACAGCATCGGGTCTCCGTCGGCGACGCGGCGGATGGCCTCGACGATGGCCGGCGGCGCGGTGTCCTTGAGCAGGAAGCCGCTCGCGCCAGCACCGAGAGCCCGGGCCACGTAGTCGTCGCCGTCGAACGTCGTCAGGACGATCACCTTCGGCGGATCCGGCCAGGCGCCGATCACCTCGGTCGCCTCGAGCCCGTCCATCCGAGGCATCCGGATGTCCATCAGCACGACGTCGGGGTGGTGCTGCCGGGCAGCGTCGACACCGGCCTGGCCGTCGTACGCCTCACCGACGACCTCGATGTCGGGTGCACCACCGAGGATCATCAGCAGGCCGGACCGCACCAGCGCGTCGTCGTCGACGACGAGCACCCGGATCGTGGGGGTCACGTCTGCCACGGCAGCCAGCCGGTCAGCTCGAAGGACCCGTCGGCCTGCCGGGTCGTGAGCCTGCCACCGGCGAGCTTGGCCCGCTCCTCGAGCCCGACCAGTCCCAGACCGGACCCCGGTGCGGGCACAGAGTCGCGATGGCTGCGCGCCGGGTTGCAGATCCGGATGCTGACGCCCTCCGTGGGCGAACCGCTCATCTGGACCATGACCGTGACCCCCGGTGCGTGCTTGCGGACGTTGGTGAGCCCCTCCTGGACGATCCGGTAGGCGGTCCGGCCGACCTGGTCCGGCATCTGCGAGGAGGCGACCACGCGGTCGTCGTACTGGATCCGCATCCCGGCCTCCTCGGCCTCCAGCACCAGGGCGGCCAGGTCGCCGAAGGTCGGTTGCGGGCGTTCGCCGGATCCGCTGGCGTCGCCGTCGCGGAGCACACCGAGCACCTGCCGCAGGTCGCTGAGCGCCTCGTGGGAGGTGGACTGGATGAGCTCCGCCGTCTGGTGGGTCTCGGCCGCCGTCAGGTCGGTGCGATAGGCCAGTGCGCCGGCGTGCATGGCGATCAGGCTGATCCGGTGGCCGAGCACGTCGTGCATCTCGCGGGCGATCCGGGCGCGCTCGTTGTGCTGTCCCTGCTCGACGCGCAGCGCCTGCTCGGCCTCCGCACGTTCGGCGCGGTCTCGCAGGGTCCACATCAGCTCGCGCCGGGAGCCGATGTACATGCCGCCCGCGATCATCGCGATCGCCGACATCAGGCCGAGGATGTAGTCGACCCAGACCGGGCCACCGGAGGTCCCGGGCTGCAGCAGCGGCACCGTCGCCGACGACACCACGCCCAGCACGAGGATGACCGACACCTGCCAGATCACCCTGCGTGTCGCCAGCGACACCGTCGCGAGCGTGCCCGGGCCGTTGGCGGTCACCGACACCGAGCCGAGGATGCTGGTCGCCGTCGCCACGGCGAACGGCCAGCGCCGCCGGAAGAAGGTCAGCCCGAACGCCACGAGCCCGAAGGACAGGTCGAGCCAGAACAGCCACCGGGCCTGCTGCCACTGCTCTCCCGCCGACATCGACCACAGCAGGCCGCTGAACGCGACCGCCAGGGCCATGCGCCACAGCTGCGCCCGCCAGGTCAGTGGCGGGTTGTACTGCTCTGGGCTCGGGCGTTGCACTCTGCTCACCCTACGAGTCGGCGCGGGCGCGGAGCAGGTCCCGAAGTCTCGCGAGACCCCTACTTTGGTCTGAGACGCGCGATCCCTGGGGCCGATGTGCCGGCGCCCCGCCGCGATGAGACTCGGGTCATGATCACACTTGATGGAGTCACCAAGACCTACGGCGCCCACCGGGCAGTCGACGACGTGTCCTTCGTGGCACGGCCGGGACGGGTCACCGGTTTCCTGGGCCCGAACGGCGCCGGCAAGTCCACGACGATGCGCATCATGGTCGGCCTCACCCCGGCCACGAGCGGCAGCGTCATGATCGGGGGTCACCACTACGGCGACATCCCGAATCCCGGCCGACTGGTCGGCGTGCTCCTCGATGCCTCCGCCCAGCACGAAGGTCGCACCGGCCGGGAGATCCTCACCGTCGGCGCCGACACCATGGGCCTGCCCCGCTCTCGGGTCGAGGAGATGCTCGAGCTGGTCTCACTGACGCCGCTCGAGGCCGGCCGGCGGCTGAAGGACTACTCCCTCGGAATGCGACAGCGGCTGGGCATCGCCCACGCCCTGCTCGGCGACCCGCGGATGCTGATCCTCGACGAGCCGGCGAACGGTCTGGACCCCGCGGGCATCCACTGGATGCGCGGCCTCCTCCGGGAGTACGCCGCCCAGGGCGGCACCGTGCTCCTCTCCTCCCACCTGCTCCACGAGGTCGAGAAGATCGCCGACGACCTGGTCCTGATCGGACACGGCCGGATCGTCGCCCAGGGGACCAAGCAGGAGCTGCTCCAGACCCGAGGCGCCTACGTCAGGGGCGTCGAGCCCACGGAGCTCGCCGAGGCGCTGCACCGCCACGGCATCCACGCGGTGCCGTCCGGAGGCGGACTGCGCAGCGACGTCGAACCCCGCCAGATCGGCAACCTGGCTGCGGCCGAAGGCCTCGCTCTCGAGGAGCTGCGACCTGCCGAGGGCGCTGGTCTCGAAGACCTCTTCCTCCAGCTCACCGCCGACACCCAACGCGAAGGAACAGCAGCATGAGCACCGCAACGATCACCCAGAGCCCCACCGTCCACGCCGTCCCGAACACACCGGTCGACCTCTCGACCATGCCCCGGATCTCACTGTGGCGCCTGACCCGGGTCGAGCTGCGCAAGATGGCGAACACCCGCTCCGGCAAGTGGTTGCTGATCGGCATCGCCGTGATCACGCTGGCCGTCATCGTCGCCTTCTACGCCAGCGCCGACCCGTCCCAGCGGACGTTCTTCAACTTCCTGTCCGCAGCCAACGGCCCCCAGGGCTTCCTGCTCCCGGTGCTCGGCATCCTGCTGATCACGAGCGAGTGGAGCCAGCGGACCGCGCTGGTCTCCTTCACCCTGACGCCGGTGCGGGGCCGGGTGCTGCGAGCCAAGTTCCTCGCAGCCCTGGTGGCCGGCATGGCTGCCATCGCCGTCGCCGTGGTGCTGGCCACCCTGGCCACCCTCGTCGCCGGGTCCGAGAACGCCTGGGCCAACGTCGGCGTCGACGACCTGGGCAAGGTGGTCCTGCTGCAGGTCACCGCCGTGGTCCAGGGACTGGCCTTCGGCCTGCTGTTCCTGAACTCCTCGGCCGCCATCGTGAGCTACTTCGTGCTGCCGAGTGCGCTCAACATCGTCGGCACGCTGTGGGAGTCCCTGCACAAGATCCAGCCCTGGATCGACCTCTGGGCCGCGCAGGACCCGCTGTTCCGGGGCGGTGGCAACCTGACCGGGGAGCAGTGGGCGCAGAGCCTGACGAGCACCCTGATCTGGGTCGTGCTGCCCCTCGTGGTCGGACTGGTCCGGGTGCTCCGGGCCGAGGTGAAGTGACCGGGAAGTGACCGTCTCGACGGCTGGTCGGCCGGGCCGCGCGAAGGCCTGCTGACCGCCTAGTCTGACCGGATTCCGTCCCTTCCCGGAGGTCAGATGAGCCAGCTCGACGTACGCTCCGCAGCGGGCGAGACTCCTTCGGGGTTCTCGCCCGCTGACGCGCAACGGCTGCTCGCGCGACTGCGAGCGACCTACGCCGGTGGCCGCACGCGCTCCCTGGAGTGGCGCCAGCGACAGCTCGCCGCACTCGGCCGGATGCTCCGGGAGCGGGAGGACGAGCTGGTCGCCGCGCTCGTCGAGGACCTGGGCCGGGCACCGTTCGAGGCCTGGGCCGCCGACGTGCGCGCGGCCGGCCGGGAGGTCGAGGACACCCTGCGTCACCTCGCCTCCTGGATGAGGCCGGAGAGCCAGAGGGTGCCGCTGCTGTTCCGGCCGGGCAAGGCTGCGGTCGTCCACGAGCCGCTGGGCGTCGTGCTCGTCATCGCCCCGTGGAACTACCCGGTGCAGCTGCTCGTCGCTCCCCTGGCCGGCGCCCTGGCCGCCGGCAACGCCGTGGTGTGCAAGCCGTCGGAGGTCGCGGCCGCCACGTCGGCAGCGCTCGCGCGGATCATCCCGGACTACCTCGACCCTGATGCCGTCGCCGTCGTCGAGGGCGGTGTCCCGGAGACGACCGTGCTGCTCGACCAGCGGTGGGACCACATCCTCTACACGGGCAACGGCACCGTCGGTCGCATCGTCGCCACCGCGGCCGCGAAGCACCTGACTCCGGTCACGCTCGAGCTCGGCGGCAAGTCACCGGTCATCGTCACCCGCGACGCCAACCTCAAGCTGGCGGCGAGCCGCGTCGCATTCTCCAAGTTCCTCAACGCCGGGCAGACCTGTGTGGGTTCCGACCACGTCTGGGTCGACCACGAGGTCGAGCAGGAGTTCCTCACCCTGCTCACCCAGGAGATCGCCAAGAGGTACGGCGCCGACCCGCGCAGCAGCAGGGACTTCGGCCGGATCATCAGCACCGGCCATGCCCAGCGGCTCAAGGACCTGCTGGACCAGGGCGGCTACGAGCGCGTCTGCGGTGGAGACGTCGACGTGGAGGCGAAGTACGTCGCCCCGACCGTCCTGCGTGCCCTCTCCAGCGACGCCGCCGTCATGGGCGAGGAGATCTTCGGACCCGTCCTCCCGGTGCTCACCTTCGAGGACCTCAGCGAGGTGACCGACGTGATCAACGCCGGCGACAAGCCGCTGGCGCTCTACCTGTTCACCGGCTCCGACGCGACGGTGCAGCACGTCTTGGAGAGCACGTCGTCGGGTGGCCTGTGCGTCAACGACGCGATCACCCATCTGCTGGTCTCGGCCCTGCCGTTCGGTGGCGTCGGTGACAGTGGCTACGGCGCCTACCACGGTCGGTGGGGATTCGAGACGTTCAGCCATCGCCGGGCGGTCTACCGACGACCGTCGTGGGTCGTCGACCCACCGCTGCTCAACCCGCCGTACTCGCGCTGGAAGCAGAAGGTGACCCGCCGGTTCTTCTGACCACATCTCACTAGACTCGTCGGGCTGCCGACACCGGAGGAGGAACGCGTGGGACGACTGGACGAGCTCGACCTGTCCCTGGACCTGCCGAAGAAGGAGGCCAAGAAGCGGCTCAAGGTGGAGCAGAAGAGACTGCTCGCCCTGCGACTGCGGCTCGCCGGACTGCAAGGTGGCAGCGACATCGGGCCACCGGTGTGCATCGTCTTCGAGGGCTGGGACGCGTCGGGCAAGGGCGGCGCGATCAAGCGGCTGGTCACCAAGCTCGACCCCCGGCACGTGCGCGTGCGGTCTTTCTCCGCACCCACCGACGACGAGCAGCGACACCACTGGCTGTGGCGCTTCTGGCCGGTGCTGCCCGGCTGGGGAGGCATGGCCGTCTTCGACCGATCCTGGTACGGCCGCGTCCTGGTCGAGCGCGTCGAGGGATTCGCCGAGGACGACGCCTGGCAGCGGGCCTACACCGAGATCCGCGAGTTCGAGTCGATGCTCGTCACCGAGGGGATGATCCTGGTCAAGTTCTGGATGCACATCTCCGACGAGGAGCAGCTGCATCGCTTCGAGGCACGCAAGAAGGACAAGCTGAAGAAGTGGAAGCTCACCGACGAGGACTGGCGCAACCGCGAGAAGCGTGCCGACTACGCCGAGGCCGTGGAGGACATGCTCGACCGGACCAGCACCACGCAGGCGCCGTGGCACCTGATCGAGGGCGACTCGAAGCGCTACGCGCGACTGCGCGTGCTCGAGACGGTCAACCAGGCGATCGAGGCTTCCATCGGCGGGGGGAAGGACGCGAAGGGCGCGTAGGTCCCGCGCAGTCAGCATCTGGTTGACGGTCGGGGCGCGGGCGCATCGCCCGCACTCGCCTTCGCGCGACTACTTGCGTGCCAGGGGGGACCTGGCCGCGATGCGGAGCCACTTGCTGGCCACGCGCTGCCACTTGAGCCTCAGTGTGGTCCGCTCGAGGTCGGCGGACGTCAGCACCAACGACTCGTCCGGCGCTCGTTGCGCAGCCTTGTCGATGGCGGTGGCGCACTTCGCTGCCTCGCCCCGGAGGCCCAGGGCTGCGGCCAGGTCATTGGCCGGCGAGGTCGAGGAACCCAGGTTGTAGACGTTGTAGGCGCTCGCCACGCACGTCAGGACGGCCTTGCGCGTGGGCGAGCGAGCGCCGAGCACACTGGCTACCCATCCCGGCGCCTTCTTCTGCAGCGTCGTGACGGAAAGTGCCGCGGCACGCCAGGCCGCCTGCTCGAAAGCGTCCTGGTGCAGGCGCAGCTGGAAGGGAAAGGCGTTCAGCACCACACCTACGCCCGGCTCGAGAGTCAGCTTCGGCGTCTGGCTCCGAGCCGCGAAGACTCGGCGGACGCCCTTCCTGAAGAGCTGCACCTTGTAGGACTCGCCTGCGTCGTCCGCCGGTGTCCAGTACGAGAGCGGCGAGGGCGAGTCGAAGAACCAGACCTTGTTCTTCGAGGTGTTCCACATCCGCAGCCGGACCGAGGTCGTGCTCCGGCACACGTGCAGATCCGGGATCCACTCGCTGTCGCGATACATGTAGACGATCTGGGGAAAGTCCGGGCTGCACCCTTGGTCATAGCCGGCGACCATGGTCGGTGCAGCGGATGGTCGTCCGGCCGCGGACGCAGGTGACCCCGTGCTCGCCAGGCTCCCCGTGAACACGAGCATGATGAGCAATGTGGCTGACAACTGGAGCCCACGTCTTCTCATGACGGCCTTCTTCCGATCGCCTCTGCACATCTGAACCTCCGCGGGCTCGGTGCACAAGAAGAAACGTGAAAGAGGACGATGTGGTCTGCCCCGCCGACGCGGGTTCGTATCTGGTCGAGCTCCCTCGACGTACGAAGCTGGTGCTCAGACGCTGGCGGCGATGAGCGCCGGCCGCAGCCTCGCGCGAGGCTGACGCGTCTCCTGGCGGAACAGCTTGGCGACCTGGGCAGGTGCGTTGGAGAGCCGGGTCTCGTGCAGCCAGTCGTTGGGCAGCGAGAGCCGCACCACCTTGTGCCACGCGCTGCCCACCTGCTTGACCAGTGGAGCGGCGTGATACCTCAGCCCGTGGCGCTGGAAGACCGCGCGCACCCGCGGAGCGATCTCGTAGTAGCGGTTGCTGGGCAGGTCCGGGAACAGGTGGTGCTCGATCTGGTGGGAGAGGTTGCCGCTGAGCAGGTGGATCGCGCGGCTGCCGGAGATGTTGGCGGAGCCGAGCATCTGGCGGACGTACCACTCCCCCTTGCTCTCCTTCTCGTTCAGCGACTCCTGCTCGAAGGCCTCGACGCCTTCGGGGAAGTGGCCGCACATGATCACCGAGTGCGACCACACGTTGCGCACGACGTTGGCGGTCAGGTTGGCCACGAGGGTGCGCCGCCACGACGTGCCCGAGAGCGCGGGGAACAGCACGTAGTCCTTGCTGACCTGGCGGGTCGCCTTGGCGAGCGTCTGCATCAGTCGGGAGCGGAGCTCCGGGGTCATCCCGCGCTTCTCGCGCAGGTGCTCGCCGAGCTCGATGTCATACATCGCGATGCCGTACTCGAACAGGCACGCGTTGAAGAAGTTCCACACCGGCTGCACGAGGTAGCGCGGCTTCCAGGGCTGCGCATCGTCCACGCGCATGATCCCGTAGCCGAGGTCGTTGTCCTTGCCGATGATGTTGGTGAACGTGTGGTGCTGCACGTTGTGCGCGCGCTTCCACTGCGCCGCCGGCGAGGCGTGGTCCCACTCCCAGGTGCTCGAGTGGATCCTCGGGTCGCGCATCCAGTCCCACTGGCCGTGCATGACGTTGTGCCCGATCTCCATGTTGTCGAGCACCTTGGAGAGCGCCAGGCAGGCTGTGCCCAACACCCAGGCGGACTTGAACCGACTCGCCAGCAGCAGCGCGCGCCCCGCCATCTCCAGCTTGCGCTGGGTGTCGATCACGCGCCTGATGTAGGCCGCATCGCTCGCCCCCCGGCTGTCGATCACCGACTGCCGGATGGTGTCCAGCTCGCGACCGATCGACTCGAAGTCAGCGGGAGTCAGATGGGCGACCGGACTGGTCGCAGCAGCGAGGGAGCGGTTGGCGGCCTGGGCAGTGGTCGTCACGCACGCGAACCTACCCGGCGTCCCCGGGCCGGAAACCGGCGCCTCGACCCGTGGGACGCGTGTGGTGGGCTGGTGCTGGGTTTCCATCCATGACCTCGTGCGCGTGAGTCCGCGGGGTCCGGGCGGGAGCTGATGAAGGACAACCGCTGCCGGATGGCGGTCGAGTCGTCACCCTGACAGTACGCCGCCACGGCAGCCGGCAGGCGCCGCTAGGGCCCGAAGCTCGTCCATCGCCCCTCGGAGATCACCTCGACGGAGCTCTCGACGACCTGGATGGCCGTCTGCTCGTCGATGGCGTACGCCGGAACGCCGATGTCGGCGGCCCACCGCTCGGCGTCGGCCAGGGCGTTCCCCGGGAAGGCGTCCAGGTGCGGGAAGATCGAGAAGTCGACGAGCCCCAGGGTGCGGTCGTCCGGCGCGGCCGGCCACTCGACGAAGCAGGCACCGACGCGGGGCGTCATCACCATGCTCCCCGCGCTCACTCCCACCCAGACCAGGTCGGGCAGCGACGACACCACCTCGACCAGCCCGGACTCGCGCATCCAGTGGCACAGGTAGGTCGCATCGCCGCCGTCGACCAGCAGCACGTCGGCCTCACGGACCCAGCTGACCCAGCGCTCCTTGTCGATGCTGGGCAGTGCGGTGAGCTCGAGGACGCCCAGCGACTGCCACCCGAGCGAGGTCAGGCCACCCCACGGAGACAGGCCCCCGACGAACCCCCGCACCGATGCCGGACCGCACATCGGGTGACCCCACTGTGCGGTCGGGACGCACAGCGCCCGGCACTCCGCGATCGGCTTGCCGAGCAGGTCGACGAGCGCCGCGTGGATGGTGGGGTTCGTGACGCCGCCCGAGGTGAGCAGGAGCTTCACCGTGCCTCCGGTCTGCGGATTGGTGCTGGACGTGTCTGGAGACCCGAACCGCTGCCGAAACTCATCGGCATCCGCCGTGGGGCCGCGCCTACGCTGGGGCCAGCCAGGCGAGGGCAGCCGCCACGAGACTGCTCCGTCCGAGGGAGAGGGTGGGTTGCATCAGCGGGGCGTAGGAAGGCGAATGGTTCGAGGGCAGCGACGCCATCACCTGATGGATCCCGCGCACGTCGGCCACGCCCGCGAACGCGGCTGGGTCGGCTCCACCCAGGAGCCAGAACACGCAGGGCGCCTGGGCAGCCGAGGCCAGCACGCCGACGTCCTCGCTCCCCGTCACCGGTCCGGGGTCGACGACTCGTCCTGCTCCGACAACCGACTCCAGGGCACCTCGGGTTCGCTCGACCGCACCGGCGTCGTTGACGACTGCAGGGGCTGACTCGATCGACTCGATCCGTGGTGGCACCGGCGCCCCGGCAGCCCGGGCCTCCGCCTCCACGATCCGGGTGATGGCGGCCAGCACCGTGGCGCGCACGCCTGGATCGTAGGTCCGCACGTTGAGGAGCAGCTCTGCCTGCTCCGGGATGATGTTGGCCTTGGTGCCGGCTCGTGAGGCACCCACGGTCAGGACCGCGGTGTCGGTCGCTGCGACCTCACGTGACACGATCGTCTGCAGCCGCATCACCGTCGACGCAGCCATGACGACCGGGTCCACGGTGGCTTCTGGACGGGAGCCATGACCACCTGCCCCGGTCAGCGTCACCCGCAGGCTGTCCGTGGCCGCAAACGCAGGCCCGGAGCGGAGCCCGAGGGTGCCGGCAGGGATCGGGGCCACATGCTGTCCCAGCACGACATCGGGTCGAGGGACCCGGTCGAAGAGAGCGTCGGCAACCATGGCCGAGGCACCACGCGCCACCTCCTCGGCCGGCTGGAACAACACGATCAGCGTCCCGCTCCACCCCTCGCCCTCCGCCAGGGTCGCCGCCGCCCCCATCAGGCACGCGACGTGCATGTCGTGCCCGCAGGCATGCATGACCGGGACCTCGACACCGTCGGGGTCCAGCGCCCGAGCCGAACTCGCGTAGGGCAGTCCGGTTGCCTCCTCGACGGGCAACGCGTCCATGTCGGCCCGCAGCAGCACGGCCGGACCCGGGCCACGAGTCAGAACGCCGACGACACCGGTGACGCCAACGCCCTCCTGGACCTCGTAGCCCCACTCCCGAAGCCACGCTGCTGCCACGGCGGCTGTCCTTCGCTCCCCGAAGGACAGCTCCGGATGGGCGTGCAGGTCGCGGTAGACGTCCTCGAGACGACTCACCATTCCCACGTCGGCCAGCTGTGAGGTCATGGTCCAAGGTAGGCGGATCGCGCATCCCGCGACAGGCCGAGCTGGGCTCGGCGCCGCCGGGAGTCCCTCGAGTGCAGGACCATCGCCCCTTCCCGGCGCGAGAACCGCCCTCTAGCGTCGAAGGCACACCGACGGGAGACGCCGTACCTTTCGAAAGGGGTGGTCGCCATGACCGACGAGGTGGTCACCGAGCTGACGCCCGAAGAGTGCTGGCAGATGCTCCGTGAGGAGGAGTTCGGGAGGCTCGCCTACCGGCTCGTCGACGAGATCCACATCGCTCCGATCAACTACGCGGTCGCGGACGGCTCCCTGGTCTTCCGGACGGCCGAGGGCAACAAGCTCCTGGCCGTCGTGATGGGGTCCGAGGTCGCCTTCGAGATAGATCAGTACGGCGAGGACTCGGCGCGCAGCGTCGTCGTCCGGGGAACTGCGCGGCTGCTGCCCGAGGACGAGGCGCACGTCGCCGACAATGTCCCACTGCGGCCGTGGGTGCCGACCCTGAAGTACAACGTCGTCGCGATCGAGCCGAGGGTGATCTCCGGCCGGGCGTTCGACCTGTCGCGGCCGTGGCTGCACATCAGGCCACACGACTGAGGCCGCCACCGTTTGCAGTGCACCCGAGCGGCTGCCAACCTCAGCTATGCCTGTACGCCGCTTCGACGATGGCTCTGCCGCGATCCCGACACCGCTCCCCGGCAGCACCGAGCGGGTGATCGTCATCGGCGCCGGCATCGCCGGCCTCACCGTGGCCAACGCACTCACCGCGTCCGGCGTCGACTGTCTCCTCGTCGAGGCGCGGGACCGGATCGGCGGGCGGCTGCACACCGTCGAGGTCGACGGCCACGTGGCGGATCTCGGAGGAGCGTGGATCCACCACCCTGAGGGCAACGTCCTCACGGACTGGGTCGAGACCGTTCCGGTGCCCTGGATCGTCGACCCGACCGGCACGCGGTTCACCGGTGCCGATCTCGGCGAGGGTCGGCGGCTGTCCCCCGACGAGCTGGCGGACGTCGGGTACGCCGTCTTCGAACCGGTCGCTCGACGTGTGCTGGCCGAGAAGACCGCGGGCCGGCCCGATCGATCGGTCGCAGAAGTCGTGGACGACTACCTCGCCGACGCGGTCCCGGCCGGCACCGAGCGGGATCGGCTGCGTCAGCTGATGGCAGCAATGGTCGAGCAGGACGGCGCCGGACCGTTCGACTCCATCTCAGCCAGATGGGCCCTGACCGAGGACATGTTCGTCGGCGACGTCGTCGACAACGTCCCCGTCGGCGGCTTCCGCTCGGTCCTGTCCCCCCTCGCCAGCGCAAGCGCGATCCGGTTGGCGCACCCGGTGCATCGCATCGAGCAGGGCGCGGACGGCGTGACGGTGGTCGGTGAGGGCTGGCAGGAGTCCGGGAGCCACGTGGTGATCACCGTCCCGCTCGGGGTGCTCAAGAGCGGCGCCATCGAGTTCGTGCCGCCGTTGCCGTCGGGGCGACAGGCCCTCATCGACCGCACCGGGTTCGGCACCCTGGAGAAGGTCGTCCTCGCCTTCGCCGAGCCGTTCTGGCGCGACCAGGACCCGGCCCTGCAGCACTCCGTCATCTATCCCGCCGACCGCCGCGAGGCCGCGACGTGGACCTGGGACTTCGGTCTCTCCCCCACCATGATGTTCCTCGTCGCACACGGCGCCGCCGCCACGATGCGGCGCGACCCCGAGGCCTGGGCCCTCACACAGCTCGAGGCGGTGTACGGCGAGCCGCTCCCGGTGTCGCCGACGGACTGTGCCAGCACGGACTGGCTGCACGACGAGTTTGCTCGCGGCGCCTACTCACACATCCGTTCCGGCGAACGCGCCTCGGACCTCGGAGCCCTAGGCGAGCCCGTCGGTCGGATCTGCTTCGCGGGTGAGCACACGACGATCGAGCGCGCCGGCTATGCCGACGGAGCGATGACCAGCGGACTGCGCGAAGCCAGACGTTTGCTCCAGGAGCAGTCGGTGCCACTCGCGGCGCCATGACGCCCGGGACTGCAGTGATCGCCCCGGTCAGTCGCGGCGCTTCCGCGAGCGCGTCATCCGACTCTGCCACCAGGACCAGCCGCCGACCCGCGACCGGCGCCTGGCGGACCTGGCCTCGCGTCGAGACTGGTCACGAGCGTGCTCGCGCGCGAGGGTCCGGATCTCCTGCTGTGCGGCGTCCAGGATCAGCTCGGGGTAGGCATTGGGGTTCCTCATCGTGATCACTCCTCCTCGCTGAGCGGCATGGAGCGATAGGCCGGCGACAGCTCGTGCCAACGCTGCTCCCACCCACGTGGCTGCCTGGACGACGACCATCCTTCGGGATGCACCGGCGTGCCGGTGGCCAACGACCGCCCCAGGTCCTCGAGATGGGCCTGCCAACCGGCGCCGTGCAGGTAGAGGGAGTCCCGCGGCAGACCGCGTTCCTCGACGACAAGCCGGGTCTTCGAGCCCTCCTCGGCCAGCCACGCCTCGAGCTCGCACTCGTCCTCGGTGCCGGGTTGCATGGTGAGAAGCAGATGGTGCGGCGCATCGCACACCTCGATCCGTGCCGGGCCGGTCCAGGTGCTGGTGAACACCACGTGGACCGATCCGCCCACTCGGAGATCGCCGGTGACTTCGGCCATCCAGCGCGCGAGCCGCTCCGGCGTCGTACAGGCGTCCCAGAGATCTTCGATCGCCGTGTCGTAGACGTCCTCGACGCGAACAGCCCCACGAGCGCCGCCCAGGGCTCGCATCGTCCCGATCGTCCTCATGACTTCCTCTTTCCCCGAGCGACCTCGGTGTGCAGCGCGTCGAGTCGGTTGCGCCAGAGCGCGCGGTAGTTCTCCAGCCAGTCGTCCACGTCCACCAGGGCCTCTGGCCGCAGGGTGTAGATCCGTCGCTGCGCCTCCTGCCGCACGTCGACCAGCCCGGCCTCGCGCAGCACGCGCAGGTGACGAGACACTCCCGGCCGGGCGATCGGCAGCGCGTCGGCGAGCTCGCCGGCCGACGCCGGGTGGTCGCGCAGGATCTCCAGCACGGTGCGACGGCTCGGGTCCGCCAGCGCCTGCAGTACCGCATCCATGGAAATAATGTAACTGATTGGGTACGTACCCACAAGGGTACGCATGCACAGACACCCATGCAGTCGGCGTGCACCCCCGCGCAGAATCTGAATACGTGCAGGTCAGAGGCGGTTTTCCTGTCAGTGGTCAGTGCTTGAATTCACTCATGAGCAGCCAGCCGATCGACCGTCTTCACCCGGTGGTGGAGTTCGGTCAGCGGCTGGTCACCCGGCTCGATGCGCTGGCCGAGACACCCCTGTCGTCGATGCGGCCCGAGGACAAGTGCGAGGCGCTGCGCACCCTGGCCCAGGGCTGCGCTCAGCTCGATGCGCTGGCGCTGCGGCTGCTGGCCGAGGCCGAGCAGTCCGAGGCCACCGTCACCTCCGGCGCCGCCACCGCGGCGGACTGGGTGGCGATCGAGACCAGGCAGACGCGTCGCGACGCCCGCTCCGACCTCAAGCTCGCGCAACGTCTCGAGTCCCACGACCTGATCGCCGCCGGCATGGCCACCGGGCAGGGTGAACGTCGCCCAGGCCCGTGCGATCGTGGGCTCCCTGGAGCGGTTGCCGCGCACCGGTGAGTTCGCGATCAGCACCGAACAACGCCAGTCAGGCCGAGGCGCACCTGGTCGCACTCGCCGCCCACCACGACGCCAAGGACCTCCGGATCCTCGGACGTCGGGTCCTCGAGGTGGTCGCGCCCGACCTGGCCGAGGCCTTCGAAGGACGTGCCCTCGAGGCCGAGGAAGCCCGCGCGCTGCAACGCACCACGCTTCGTGATGTGGGAGGACGACGAAGGCACCACCCACGGCCGCTTCAAGATCCCCACCGCGCACGGGCAGATGCTGACCAAGATGATCCTGGCCCTGACCTCACCGGCCCGCGGCACCCGTCACACCAGCGGGATCGACCCCGACCTGCCCACCCCGACCCGACACGGCATCGCGCTGACCCAGCTCATCGAAGCGATCCCCGCCGACGCACTGCCCACCACCGGCGGCTGCGGCGCCACCATCGTGGTCACCATGACCCTCGACCAGCTCCTCGCCGACCTCGATGCCGCCGGGGTGTGCACCCTGGACACCGGCGGTCTCATCTCCGCTTCCCAGGCCCGTCGCCTGGCCTGCCGCGCCGGGATCATCCCGATGGTCCTCGGCGGGAAGGGCCAGGTCCTCGACGTCGGCCGCCGACGCCGCCTGCACACCGAGGCGATGCGCCTGGCCATGGGCGTGCGTGACGGCGGCTGCACCACCGAACACTGCGAGACCCCACCGGGCCTCTGCCACGCCCACCACGACCAGCCGTGGAGCCGAGGCGGCCCCACCAACGTCACCACCGGACGGCTGCTGTGCCCCCACCACCACCGACGCACCCACGACCCCACCTACCAGACCACCCGACTACCCAACGGCAAGCTCCGCTTCCACAGACGGGAGTGAGGGCTGAGAAGCGCGTCCCTTGACAGCAAAGCGTGAGTCGCCTTTCATTTAACATATTCGTTAAGTGAGAGGCGAAGTGGATGGCCGGCACTGACCAGCTCAGCGTGGTGTTCTCGGCGCTCGCAGACCCGACGCGAAGGGCCATCCTCGTCGAGCTGGCCGAGCACGACGCCACCGTCACCGAGCTGACCGCACCCCTCCCCATCTCGATGCCGGCGGTCTCGCGACACCTGAAGGTGCTCGAGCACGCCGCGCTCATCTCGCGGACACGGTCGGGCAAGTGGCGTGGCAGCCGTCTCCAGGCCGCCCCACTGCGCGACGCCGCCGCCTGGATCGATCACTACCGGCGCTTCTGGGACTCCTCCCTCACCCGCCTCGATGCCCACCTTGCCGCGGTGCAGGATGACCAACGCGCGACGGGCCGGCTGGCCGACCACCACGAGGTCCTCGTCGACCAGGAGCGCTGATGGAACCCCAAGCACCGCAGCTCGTCATCTCACGGGTGTTCGACGCGCCACGCGAGCTCGTCTACCGAGCCTTCACCGATCCGGACCACCTCGCGCAGTGGTGGGGCCCCACGGGCAGCTCGGTGCCGCGCAAGGAGGTCGACTTCGACATCCGTCCCGGAGGCCATCAGCGGTGGACGGAGGTCTCTGCCGACCAGCCGGACCTTCGCGTTCACATCGACGTCGACCTCACCGACGTCAGGGACGGCCAGTTGCTCGAGGGCGTCATGCACGTCTCCGGCCGGCTGCAGGACGGCATCGAGCCGTTCGCAACGAGATTCCGGTTCGAGTTCCACGACCAGGGCGAGGGACGCACCCGCCTGGAGATCCGCCAGTGGCTCCCACCGCGCCTGGCGGGACCCAGCGAGCAGGGTTGGCTCGAGGCGTTCATCAAGCTGGACGGCACGCTGACCCGTGCCCAGACCACTGCCGATCGTGAAGGAGTCGAGGCATGACCAAGCTGATCTACGTCAACAACATGAGCCTGGACGGCTACATCGAGGACGAGAGCGGGGCCTTCGATTTCGGCCCGTTGGACGATGAGGTCTTCCGGTCCCACACAGACCTGGTGCAATCCGTGGGCACGTTCCTCTACGGCCGGCGCCTCTACGAAACCATGTCTCCGTGGGAGACCGACGCGACGCTGGCGGCGGGGTCCGCTCTGGCGGCCGAGTTCGCGACCGCCTGGCAGGCAGCGGACAAGATCGTCTGGTCCACGACGCTGACGGCCACCTCGACCGTCCGCACCCGCATCGAACCCCACTTCGACCCGACCACGGTGCGCGAGCTCAAGGACGCGGCCAGCAGCGACATCACCATCGGCGGTGCGGACCTCGCGTCCCAGGCATTCAAGGCCGGGTTGGTCGACGAGTGCCAGCTCTACGTCTGGCCCACTGTCGTCGGTGGGGGAAAGCCGGCCCTACCGACCGACGCGCGCACCGACCTCGAGCTCATCGATGAACGCCGGTTCGGGAACGGTGTCGTACTCCTCCGCTACCTCCCCGCTGGCACGCAGACGCGCGGATCTGCCTGAGCCGAGCCCGCCTGGCACCTGCTGACACACGAGGGTTCCAAGACGAGTGGGAGCGCATGCCACTGCAGGCTGTCATCGGCTCGACCCACATGGGTCGGACTGCCGCGCCCAGCGAACCGTCAACTTCGACCCGATCAGTCAATAGACCGAAGTCCCTGCGACCGATCACGTCCACCATGGATGAGACCCCGAGATCGCCGAGACACGAGGAGTTGCCATGCCACGCGGACCCATCTTGAACGGAGAGCTCTCGCAGGGACGGCCCGACCACAAGGTCGTGGGCCTGGTGGCGGAGGCGCTGTCGATCTCGGCCATGATGCCCGAGCTGGACCAGATGGGGGTGTCGGCCGAAACGGTGCTCGTCCTGCACGGAGAGGATGGGGTTGCGCAGTTCGACTACGACGGCAGTCACCACGGCTGGTGGGCGCACCTGCGACGTGTGATCAAGAACGTGGGCGGCGCCGACGCGAACATCCTCTCGCTGTACGCCGAGGGTCTGCGTTCTGGGCAGTACCTGCTCTTCGTCCCTGTGCACGACGATCCTCAACGTGACCACGTCGCCCGAATCCTGGCCCGACACCACGCTCATTCCATGAGCTACTTCACTCGATGGTCGATGCAGTCGATCCCGACTCTGCAACTCTGAGGCTCCCCGACCACGAAGCGCCGCGCATGCGTCTTCCGTCAGATGAGCAGTCGAGAGACGGATGCGCAGACCCTGCAGCGTTCGTAGCGTCGCGGCATGAGGCCAGTGCAACCTGTGAACGCGCAGATCGAGCTAGGGACGGCAGCCGGACGATGGGTGCTGGTGGCCAGCATCCTGGGCTCGAGCCTCGCCGGCATCGACGGCACCGTGGTGGGCATTGCGCTGCCGACCATGGGTCGCGACCTTCACGCCTCCTTCGCCGACCTGCAGTGGACGGTGAGCGCGTACACCCTGACGCTCGCATCGCTCATCCTCTGGGGCGGGGCCGTCGGCGATCGCCTCGGGCGGCGGCGCACCTTCGTCTGGGGGGTCGTCGCGTTCACGGGGGCGTCCGCGCTGTGCGCCGCCGCCCCCGGGCTCCAGACCCTGATCCTCGCGCGGGCCGTGCAGGGCATCGGTGGCGCCCTGCTGACCCCCGCGAGCCTGGCCATCATCGAGTCAGACTTCGCGGTCGGGGATCGGGCACGGGCCGTGGGAACCTGGGCTGGGTTCAGCGGGGTGGCCACCGCTGCGGCACCGTTCGTCGGTGGATGGATTCTTGCCGTCGCGAGCTGGCGCTGGGTGTTCATCGTCAACATCCCACTGGCAGCGGTCGTCATCGCTCTCGCGTTGCGGCACGTCCCCGACTCCCGGGGCGAGCTCGTCGCCGGCCACAGGTCCGGGGCTTCCGACTGGCAGGGAGCCGCACTCACCGCCCTCGGACTGGGGGCGTTGACCTGGGCTGCACTCGGGTCATCCGGTCACGCGAGCGTCACGACGCGCTGGGCAGCCCTCGTCGTCGGGTTGGCAGCGCTGGCGAGCTTCGTCGTGGTCGAGCGGCGCTCACAGCACCCGCTGGTGCCCCTCGAGCTCTTCGCCGATCGCTCCTTCAGTGTCACGAACGCCGTGACGTTCGTGCTCTACGGCGCGATCGGATGCTACTTCTTCCTGCTGGTCATCGCCGTCCAGGTCATCGCCGGCTTCTCGCCCCTCGCAGCAGGCACCGCCACGCTGCCGGTCACCGTGCTGACCTTGCTGCTCTCGGCACGCAGTGGTGAGCTCGCTTCCCTGATCGGACCACGGGTGCAGATGACCGTCGGGCCCCTGCTGTGCGCGACCGGAGTCCTCTTCACGCTCCGTCTCTCCGGCACCTCCAGCTACTGGTCGGACGTGCTGCCGGCGGTGTGCCTGTTCGGGCTGGGTCTGGCCACTTTCGTCGCGCCGCTGACCTCCACGGCCCTGAGCTCGGCGCCCGATCGCAACGCCGGGGTCGCCTCGGGCGTGAACAACGCCGTGGCCAGGTCCGGCACGCTGCTCGCTGTCGCCGTGGTGCCGGTGCTGACGGGACTGACCGGCAGCGCCTACAGCGACGCGGCCAGTCTGATGAGTCCGTTCCGCGCCTCCCTGACCGTCATCGCGCTCCTGCTCCTGGTCGGTGCAGCACTGGCCGCCGTCGGACTTCCTCGGCAGCAACCACGACACCTGCGGGCCCCCCGGTGCCGTCCCGACCCGGTCGTCGGTTCACCGGGCCAGTGACACCTCGGTGGGCTCCACCAAACAGTCAATAGACCGAAGCGTCCGTGCGCGACCCCGTGGCAGGTTCTCAGCTGACCACACTGACCAACACCGCACCCAGGGGGCTCCGCCGTGACTGCCACGAACCTGATCCCGCCGGCCGACTCCGCGACGCGGATCCACCCGCCTTCCACCGACCAAGGACGCGCAGGCCGCTGCGCCGGGCCGGCGTCATGAGCCAGGTCACCGGCCGGGCCAGGGCCAAGGGCACCGGCCAGACGACGGCCGCGGGACTGCTGGGCCTGCCACAGTCGATCGCGTTGGTGATGGGCAGCATCATCGGCGTAGGCATCTTCAGCCTGCCCTACGCGATCGCGTCGTACGGTCCGATCAGCCTGGTCGCGATGGGACTCGCCACCGTCGGGGCGGTCGCCCTCGCCCTGCTGTTCGCGGTGCTGTCCCGTCGCATTCCGGCCGCGGGCGGGCCCTACGCGTACGCCCGGGCAGCGTTCGGCAACGGATTCGGGTTCAGCCAGGCCTGGCTCTACTGGATCACCGCCTGGGCGGGGAACGCCGCCATCGCCGTCGGCTGGGTCTTCTACGTGCAGCAGTTCCTGAACAAGGGCGGCAGCGCGGTGGGCTCCATCGCGATCGCCATGGTCGGGCTCTGGGTCCCGGCGATGGTCAACCTGTCCGGCGTGCGCAACATGGGGGTCTTCCAGCTCTGGACGACGGTCCTCAAGTTCGTCCCGCTCGCCCTGATGGCGACCGTCGGCCTGCTGTTCATCAAGCCCGGCAACTTCACGCCCTGGAACACCAGCGGTGACACCGACCTGTCCGCGGTCGGGGGCGCGATGGCGATCTGCCTGTTCAGCTACCTCGGCGTCGAGACGGCGGCCGTCGCTGCCGGGAAGGTCCGGGACCCCGAGCGCAACGTCGCCAGGTCCACGATCTACGGGACCCTGGCGAGTGCTGCCGTCTACCTGTTGTCGCTGATCGCCGTGTTCGGGATCCTGCCCGCCGCTGCCCTCTCCCAGGACAGCAACCAGGCGTCGTACGCCGCGGCGGCCAACGAGATCGCGGGTGGCACTTGGTTGGGCTACGTCGTGGCGATCGCGGTGATCATCTCCGGTCTCGGCGCCCTCAACGGCTGGACGATGATCTGCGCCGAGATGCCACTCGCGGCCTCGAAGGACGGGCTGTTCCCGAAGAGCTTCGGATACCTCTCCGGTCGAGGCGTGCCCACCTTCGGCATCGTCTCCTCGACCGCGCTCGCCTCTGTCGCCGTGGTGATCAGCTATCTCGGCACCAGCGGGGCCACGGTCTTCACCACCCTCGTGCTGATGACGGGCATCACCTCTGCCATCCCGTACGCCGCCTCCGCACTCGCCCAGCTCAAGTGGCGCGTCCTCGACGGCAGGAAGGGTCCCACCCCGCATCTCGTCCTCGACCTGGGCGTCGCCGTCGTCGCACTCCTGATGTCGCTGGCCTTCGTCTGGTACTCCCGAAACAGCGGTGAGGACTGGTACGTCGTCTGGGGACCCTTCCTGATGGCCGGCGGCGCCGGCCTCCTGGGCATCCCCGTCTACCTCTCGCAGCGTGGCTCGATGAGCCAGCCCTCGCCCGTGCCCGACTACAAGTAAGAGGACCAGACGTCATGACGTTCCACGTTGACTCCGAAGTCGGCCAGCTCAGACAGGCCATCGTCCACCGGCCCGGCATCGAGCTGGCCCGGCTCACCCCCGCCAACGTCGAGGAGCTTCTGTTCGACGACGTGATGTGGGCTCACCGAGCCCGTGAGGAGCACGACGGCTTCGTCGCGCAGCTCGAGGCGCGGGGAGTGCGGGTGCACCACTTCAACACCCTGCTCGCCGAGGCACTTGACGAGCCTGGAGCCAGGACGTTCGTCCAGGACCGGCTGACCACCGCCACCCGGTTCGGGCCAGCGCTCGACAAGCCGCTCGACGAACTGGTCGGCTCGACCCCGGCACAGCTGCTCGCCGACCTGCTCATCGGCGGGGTGCTCAAATCCGACGTGAGCGACCAGCTGCGCGAGCCGAGCCTGCTGATGGACTACCTGAGGGCCGACGACTTCCTGCTGACTCCGCTGCCGAACCACCTGTTCCAGCGAGACAACTCGGCGTGGGTCTACGACGGGGTCTCCATCAACCCGATGGCGAAGCCGGCCCGCAAGCGGGAGACGATCAACTCGCAGGTCGTCTACAGCTTCCACCCCCTGTTCCGCGGCTCGCAGTTCCGGTATCTCTACGGCAACGACTCCCTCGCGCACGAGCCGGCCACCATCGAGGGCGGCGACGTCACCGTGATCGGCAACCGGTCCGTGATGATCGGCATGGGGGAACGCACCACCCCACAAGGCGTCGAGACGCTGGCCAGGAGCCTGTTCGCCGCCGGGACAGTCGACACCGTGATAGCCGTCGAGCTCCCCCGGGAACGGGCATTCATGCACCTCGACACCGCCATGACGATGGTCGACCGAGATGCGTTCAGCGTCTATCCGTACCTTCCCGAGGAGCTTCGCTCCTTCACCCTGGCGGGGGTCGGCCACAGTGGTGACTTCACGCTCACCGAGAACGCCGACCTGTTCGCCGCGGTGGCGGGGGCGCTCGGGATCGACAAGGTCCGGGTGCTGCGGACACCGATCGACAAGATGGGTGCCCAGCGCGAGCAGTGGGACGACGGCAACAACTTCCTCGCCGTCTCCCCCGGCGTGATCCTCGGCTACGAACGCAACACGACCACCAACCGCTACCTCACCGACGAAGGCATCGAGATCCTCCCCGTGGTGGGCTCCGAGCTGGGCCGCGGGCGAGGCGGCCCGCGGTGCATGACCTGTCCCATCGAGAGAGAAGCAGTGAGCTGACATGGCAACGAACCTGAAGGGCCGCAGCTTCCTCAAGGAGCTCGACCTCACCCCTGAGGAATGGCTCTCACTGTTGGATCTCGCCCAGCACCTCAAGCGTGAGCTGTACACGCAGCCGCAGCCGCCCCGGCTCGCGGACGCCAACGTCGCGGTCATCTTCGAGAAGGCCTCGACGCGCACCCGGTGCGCCTTCGAGGTCGCTGCCCATCAGCAGGGCGCCCACGTCACGTACCTCGATCCCTCGGGCTCGCACATGGGTCACAAGGAGTCGGCCAAGGACTCGGCGCGCGTGCTCGGCAGGATGTTCGACGCGATCGAGTACCGCGGCTTCTCCCAGACCACCGTCGAGACGCTCGCGGCGTACTCCGGCGTCCCTGTGTGGAACGGCCTGACCGACGAGTGGCACCCGACCCAGTCGCTGTGCGACATGCTCACCATGCGCGAGCACACGCACAAGCCGGACCACGAGATCGCGTTCGCCTACATCGGTGACGCCCACAACAACGTCGCGAACTCACTCCTGATCGCAGGCACCATGATGGGAATGGACGTGCGCATGGTGTCCCCGACCTCGCTGTCCAACCCGCCCGAGGTCGTCGACGCGGCGAAGGCCATCACTGAGAAGACCGGTGCCCGGCTCACACTCACCGACGATGTGGGAGCAGGCGTGGACGGCGTCGACTTCGTCTACACCGACGTGTGGGTCTCCATGGGCGAGCCCGAGGCCGCCTGGCAGCAGCGCATAGACCTGCTGCTCCCCTACCAGGTCAACCGCTCGCTCCTCGACAAGACCGGCAACCCCGACGTCCGCTTCATGCACTGCCTGCCGGCGTTCCACGACCGCGGCACGGAGGTCGGTGAGCAGCTGTTCCAGAGCACCGGTCTCGACGCACTCGAAGTGACCGACGAGGTCTTCGAGTCCGAGAACTCGATCGTCTTCGACCAGGCCGAGAACCGGATGCACACCATCAAGGCCGTCATGGTCGCCACCCTGGGGCGCTGAGCGGTGAGAATCGTGATCGCACTCGGCGGCAACGCCCTGCTCCACCGCGGCGAACGCCCCGACGCCGCACCCCAGCTCGGACCAGGTCGCCAAGCGCGGCCGGCCCCCTTGCCCAGGTCGCCGCGGAAGCACGAGGTCGGTGCTGGTGCACGGCAACGGGCCGCAGGTCGGCCTCCTCGCACTGGAGAGCGCCGCGGACAGTCGCTCAGCCGCCCCTACCCGCTAGGGGACCTCGTCGCCGAGACCCAGGGACTCATCGGCTACTGGCTGCAGCAGGCGATCAGCCGGCACCTGGCCTCCCCCGTGGCGACCCTGGTGACCCAGACCGTCGTGGACCCCGACGATCCCGCGTTCACCCACCCCACCAAGTTCGTCGGCTCGGTCTACGACGAGCTCGAGGCCAAGACACTCACCGCCGAGCACGGCTGGACCTTCGCACGCGACGGAGAGGCCTGGCGCCGCGTCGTGGCCTCGCCCGCACCTGTCCGAGTGGTCGAGACCGCGACCGCGGACCTGCTCCTCGAGAAACGGGGTCACGGTCGTGCTCGCAGGCGGCGGTGGCGTTCCGGTGATCGAGAGCGTCACCGGGCTCGAAGGGATCGAGGCCGTCGTCGACAAGGATCTGGCGGCCGCGCTCGTTGCCGAAGAGCTGCACGCCGACCTCTTCGTCGTACTCACCGACGTGCCGGCCGTCATGGTCGACTTCGGGACACCGCAGCAACGTCCCCTGACCGACGTGACCCCGCAGGAACTCGCGCGGGCCACCTTCCCGTCCGGCTCCATGGGACCCAAGGTCGAGGCTGCGTGCACCTTCGTCAGCCGCACCGGGAACCGCGCTGCCATCGGTTCGCTGGACCACGTCGCCGCCGTCGTCTCCGCCTCGGCGGGAACGCAGATCAGGTACGCCAGGGACGAGTCGAGTCCCCGGTCTCCAAGCGCAGTCATGTGACTGAAGCGGTTCCTGCGTGGGCCGCCCTAGCGTCTCTGGGGTGACCCACTGCGAGAGGCTGAGCCTGGAGGTCGGTGCAGGAACAGCGTGATCCTCCAGAGCTTGCGCGGCCGGGAGCGAGAGCTGGCCGCCATCGACGAGACGATGTCACTCGCGGCCGACGAGGGAGCCGTTCTCCTGGTCACGGGCGAGCCGGGGATCGGGAAGTCCGCACTCCTGGCCGAGGCCCGCAGGCGCGCCGACGCCGTCGGCTATCGGGTCTTGAGTGCCGCGGGCATCGAGAGCGAGCAGCACCTGCCCTTCGGCGGTCTGCAGCAGATCATGACGCCGCTGATGGATCGTCTCGAGTCCCTTCCCTCAGTCCAGGGTCAGGCCTTGGCGACCGCTCTGGGACTGTTCGACGGTCCACGCCCCGATCTGTTCCTCATCGCCGAGGCAGCTCTTCTGCTGCTGGCGCAGGAGCGCGAGCTCCGCCCGGTCCTCGTAGTCGCCGACGATGTCCAGTGGCTGGATCCCCAGACGCACCAGATCGTCACCTTCCTGGCTCATCGATCCGCGGCGATGCGGCTCGTCCTCATCGGTGCCGCGCGCACGGGCCACCGCGGCCCGTTCGTGAACGCCGCCTTTCCCGGGCTGGAGGTCCTCGGCGTCGACGAGGAGACAGCCGAAGCGCTGCTGCAGGCGCATGCGCGCGACCTCACACCGGCGGACCGCCGAAGGATCCGTGAGGAGGCGCGCGGCAACCCGCTGGCCCTTCTCGAACTCCCCGCGGCCTGGTCCGAGAGCCACACGGGGGAAAGTCACGCACCGACCCTGTCGGCGCGGCTGGAGCGCGCCTTCGCGGGGCGGATCTCACACCTTCCGGCCGGCACACGCGACGTCCTCCTCGTCGCCGCCACGGACTCCTCGAGCGACCTGGAGGAGATTCTGGCGGCGACCGCTGCCTTCCGGGCGGGCCCCCCGAACTGCGAAGCGCTCGCGGCCGCTACCGACGCCGGCCTCGTCCTGGTTGGCGGCGGAACCCTGACCTTCCGCCATCCATTGGTGCGCTCGGGCATCCTGCAGACCGAGACGGTCGTACGGCGACAGGCGGCCCACCGAGCCCTGGCTGACGTCCTCGTCACTGATCGGTACCGCCGCACGTGGCATCGCGCGCAGTCCATCGTCGGGCCGGACGACCGGGTCGC
Organism: uncultured Actinomycetota bacterium; assembly: GCA_963843075.1. Lineage (GTDB taxonomy): Bacteria > Actinomycetota > Actinomycetes > Propionibacteriales > Nocardioidaceae > Marmoricola. Next base: position 1,121,806 of record CAWJJD010000002.1, read on the forward strand.
CGACGAACTGGAGGAGACCGTTCCCGAGTCACTGGGGCGCGGTGCCGTCATGTCGGCCGTGGCAAGCCTGGAACGATCTGCGCACCTGACCAGCTCGACGTCACGACGAGGTCGACGCCTGCTCCAGGCGGCCCAGCACGCGTTCGAGGTAGGTCGTCCCGATCTCGTCAGCCGGCTCACCGGAGAGGCAGCAGACGCGGACCTGTCCGATCTCGATCTCGTGCGCAGGGACTGGTTGACCGAGCTGCTGAACGACGACGTCCGCGCCGACCCCGGGCGCGTCGTCGCCCTCTGCAGCAGCGTGGAACGTGCCGCGAGCGCCGGAGATCTCGACCTAGCACTCGACCTGCTTATCCTGGTCTCCCTGAGGTGCTGGTGGGCAGACGTCGGCGATGCTGCACGCAAGCGCGTGCACGTGACCCTCGAGGCGCTGACCACCTCCAGCGACGATCCCCGATGCCTGTGCGCACTCGCCCTGGCGGAGCCGGTGCTTCGAGGCCACGAGGTGACCCACCGGCTAAAGCAGACCGATCTCGACTGCATCACCGACGCCGACTCGTTGCGCACCCTCGGGATGGCCGCCTACGGCGTCGGCGACTCGGTTCTGGCCACCGATCTGCTCGACCGCGCGGAACAGCTCCTCCGGGCTCGGGGGCGGCTCGGCCTGCTTCCGGTCGTCCTCGCGCTGCAGTTCCACATCCGCCTGGACCTCGGGGACTGGACCGGCTCAGCAGCCGCGTCCGAAGAAGTTGACCGCGTCGCCGTGGAGACGGGCCAGGCGTTGTTCGCCTTCAACAACGTGCTCGTCGAGTCCCGCGCCCTGGCTCTGCGAGGCGACTGGAAGTCCGCGCTGGAGATGGTGGTCAGCGCCGAGGACGAAGCCTCGCGGCTGCGACTGAGCGACGCGCTGTGCCTGAGCTACCAGTCCCGGGGAGTGGCGTTGCTCAGTGCCGGACGGGCGGAGGAGGCCTTCACCTGCATGAGGCGCCAGTTCGATCCGCACGACCCCGGCTACCACCTGCGGGAGTCGTTCGCAGGGGTAGCGCTGATGGCTGAAGCCGCGGTGGACGCCGGGCACGAGGCCGCGGGACGCACCATCGTGGACGGCCTCGAGTCGGTGGCCAGCTTGAGTCCTGCCCCGATGCTGCATGTCAACCTGCTGTACGCCAGGGCAGTTCTCGCCCCTGCACACAAGGCGGAAGATCTGTACGTCGCGGCGCTGCAACACGACTTGTCGAGATGGCCCTTCATCCTGGCCCGGCTCCGTCTGGAGTACGGCCGTTGGCTGGTCCGTGCCGAGCGCCACCGCGAAGCTGAACCGCAGCTCCGGCAAGCCCTCGACGTCTTCTCCCTCATGGGCGCGGCCCGGTGGATGCATCGCGCCACGGCGGCCCTGGAACAAGCCGGAGGACCGGAGTCGTCGGAGGAAGGGCACATCTCTCGGGGGTCGAGCGAACCGTGAACCTGGATCCCCCACACCGACCACCCGAACAGCGCAACGGCAATGCTGCCGCGAGCCCACGCCAGGTGGCGGCACTCATCGGCCGGGACCCAGAGCTGACCGCTCTCGCGGACGTCATCGGCGAGATCGGGACCACGGGTCGAGCCCTGCTGTTGCGAGGGGACCCTGGCGTCGGCAAGACGACCATCGTGCGTGCGGCTGTCACGATGGCTCTCGACGCGGGACTGATGGTCCTGGAGACGTCCGGGATCGAGTCCGAGTCGTCGCTGCCGTACGCCGGTCTGCACTACCTGCTGCGTCCGCTCCTGGCTGACGTCGACGACCTTCCTGCCGTACAGCGCCGAGCGGTCCTCTCGGCGTTCGGGCTCGCCGACGGTCCAGCCCCGGAGATGTTCCTGATCGCCCTGGCGGCCTTCAACCTGATCGTGGCCAGGGCGGCCGCATGCCCGCTCGTGATCGTCGTGGACGACATGCAGTGGCTCGACCCACCCACCAACGACGTCCTGGCATTTCTGGCCAGGCGCATCGAACAAGATGCGGTGGTGATCCTCGGGACCGTGAGAGAGGGGCACACGGTGCCGTTCTCGGCGGCAGATCCCCACGAGGTCGTCGTGCACGGCCTCGACGACGAGTCGTCGCGCAAGGTGTTGTCGGCGACCGCGATGGATCTCACGGCCAGGGACTGCGAGACCATCCTGGCGCAGGCGAAGGGCAATCCCCTGGCGCTGACGGAGCTACCGGCCGCATGGCGGTCAGCGGGGCCCTCGAAGCTGAACCTGGCGGCTGCCGTGATGCCGTTGAGCGGGCGCTTGGAACGGACCTTCGCGGCACGGGTCACCGACTTCCCGGCACCCGCGCGGGACGCACTGCTGGTGGCGGCCGTCAGCTCCGAGGGCAAGCTCGCAGAGATTCTCGCGGCCTCCTCCCTGCTGAGCGGGACCTCCGTCACCGTGGCGGACCTGGAGCCTGCAGAAGGCGCCGGCATCCTGCACTTCGACGAGTCACGTGTCGACTTTCGCCATCCGCTCGTGCGGTCGGGGATCCTGCAGAACGAGTCGGTGAGCAGGCGACAGGCAGCCAACGCCGCGATGGGGCACGTCTTGTACGACCAGCCGTACAGACGGGCCTGGCACCGGGCACAAGCGGTGTACGGACCAGATGACGCCGTCGCCGACGAGCTGGACGCCACACACGTCGAGAGCATCCGGCGAGGTGCGATCGTGGCCGCCATCACTGCCCTGGAGCGCTCCGCCCAGCTGACCACGGACTCCCACACCCGGGGACGCCGACTACTGCTGGCAGCTCAGCACGCCTTCGGCCTCGGTCGCGCGGACCTCGTGGACCACCTGATCACCGCAGCGGAGCAGAACGATCTCTCCGAGCTCGACCAGGCGCGAGTGGAGTACCTCAGGGAGATCTTCGACGACGGTGCGCCCGGTGACTCCAACCGCGTCATGGAGCTGTGTGACATCGCGCGACGCTCCGCGTCGGCCGGCGACTTCGGCCTGGCGCTCGACCTGCTCCACGGCGCGGCCCTTCGATGCTGGTGGGCCGACACCGGGGCAGACGCGCGCTCCGAGGTGGTCCGCGTCGTCGAAAGCCTGGACATCAGCCAGGACGATCCACGCTGCATCGCCGCCATCGCGGTCAGCGAGCCGCTGCTCAAGGGCACACAGACGATCCAGCAACTTGCCGCCATTCGGGTCGAGGGTGTCAACGATGCCGAGCAGCTGCGACTGCTGGGGATGGCAGCGCGCGTGGTCGGAGACGAGCTGAGGGCCGCGGACTTCTTCGATCGCGCCGAGAGCAGGCTGCGCGACCAAGGTCGGCTCGGGTTGCTGTCCCACGTTCTGGGGGTGCAGGCGGCGGCGCACGTCGAGCTGGGTGACTGGCGCAAGGCCGTGGAAAGTGTGGAGGAGGGTCTGCAGCTCGCTCTGGACACGCAGCAGCCCAACTGGAGTGCGGGCATCGGCGCGGTCGAGGCGATGGTCGCGGGACTCACCGGCGACACCGACAAGGCGCTGCAGAGAGCAGACGAGCTGGAGCTGGCATCCTCGACGAGGGTCATCAACGATGCACTCTGCAACGCCCAGCTGGCGCGCGGCTTCGCCTACATCTCGACCGGGCGGCACGCTGACGCCTATGCCGCCCTCAAGGTCGTCTTCGACCCAGCGGATCCACATCACCATCCACGGGAGCAGTTCAGCGGGATCATGTTTCTCGCCGAGGCTGCGACGCACTGCGGACAGCACGAGGACGCCCGGAAGATCGTCGACAGCATGGAGCAGCTCGCCCGGGTGACCTCCTCCCCCGTCCTGCTCACCCATCTGCTGTACGCACGCGCCGTTCTCGCTGATGACGACGACGCTGAGGCGCTCTTCCGAGAGGCCCTGTCGTCGAACCTCACGCGCTGGCCGTGGGCGCGGGCGCGCATCCAGCTCGCGTACGGCTACTGGCTGCGCCGGCAGCGTCGGGTGGCGGAGTCGCGTGAGCCTCTGACCGCGGCCTTGGCCACCTTCGAGCTGATCGGTGCGCGGGCGTGGGCCGAGGAGGCCCGCTCCGAGCTCCGAGCCGCCGGAGCCCGTGAGGCACAGAGTCCTCAGGACTCGTCCGTGGAGACCCTCTCCGCACAAGAGCTGCGGATCGCCCGGCTGGCGGCCCAGGGTTTGTCCAACCGGGAGATCGGACAGCAGCTCTACCTGTCCCCCCGCACGGTGGGCTCGCACCTGTATCACTTGTTCCCCAAGCTGGGCATCCGGACCCGAGCCCAGCTCGGCACATGGCTCGAGTCGCAGTAGCGACGACGGGTGCTCCACGGCCTACGAGGTCTTCCTCCGTCCCTGGGCGAGCTGCAGCCACCAGCTGCGTTGAGCGGTTCAGTCCGGCGCAGCTTCCTGCATGGTGCCCCGGAGCTCTCCCAACACGTCCATCTCGGCCTGGCTCCAGTCGGTGAAGCTCCCTGGCCGCCCCGCGAAGGGCTCCTCGCTGTAGCGCAACGGATAGGCCGGATTCAGCAGAGCCCGGGCAGCGCTCCTGACAATGACCTCGGCCAGGTCGCTCGCGACGACGTCGCCGCGTGCTGAGAACCCGCGGCCGTTGGTGTGCGCCCGGGCGAGGGCGGTCGCCCGACGAACGCACCGCTCGGCCGCCTCGAGGCTGACGCCGGCGCTCTCATCGCCGAGGTGCCGCAGCACCGCCGATCCGTCGGGCAGGCTACTCACCACGTCTGCTCCTGACTGGTGGACATCTACTCAGCGGCATTCACGACGAGCACGGTCTTGCCCGGGGACCGGCGCGAGAGCGCACCGCTCGCGTAGGCCGTCCGGCCCTCGGCCAGCGGATAGGTGGCCGCCACCGTGACCTCGAGCTGCCCACGATCCACGGCGTCCCGGAGGAGATCGAGACCGGACCGGGACGAACGAACGACGAAGAAGATGCCATCGACCCCCATTGCCTGGAGAGGCTCGGTGGGCGGTGGCTGCTGCAACGTGATGAAGGTGCCTCCGCGCCGAGTCAGGGCGATGGACTCCTCCATCAAGGACCCGCCCACCGTGTCGAGCACCACGTCGAAGGCGCCCTCGCGGAGCTGCGGGCTGTGAGAGCCCCGGTCCTCCGAGACCAGGACCTCGACATGTCCCAGACCCCGGACGTAGTCGACGTCGCGACTCATGGTGGTGGCCGTGACCTGGGCGCCGAGCTGCAGCGCGAACTGGACGGCCAGTGCCCCGACGCCTCCGGCTCCACCGAGGACGAGGACACGGTCACCCACGTCGACGCGGCCGTACTCGACCAGGCCCTGCCACGCGGTCAGTCCAGCGAGCGGCAGGGCGGCTGCCTCGACATGGGTGAGCGTCGTGGGCTTGATCGCGATGAACTCCGGGGGCACGGCGACGTACTCCGCCGCCGCGCCGTCCTGGTCGAAGGGCACCATCCCGAAGACCTCGTCGCCGAGCGCGAAGCCCGTGGCGGGATGCGCCTCCTCGACGACGCCAGACCACTCGTGGGAAGGGGTGATCGGCGTGCGGTCCTGACCGTCTCGCGACCAGGTCTCGTCCCACTGGAGCTCGTGAAAGGTGACCGCCGCTGCATGCACGTTCACCAGCACCGACGCCGGCTCGGGCTCCGGCCGAGGCACCGTCTCGAGCACCAGCTGCTCGGGACCCCCGCGGTGGTGCGCTCGCAGCGCCAGCATGTCGGACACCGGGATCAGCGCCAGTAGTTGTTCGCAGCGGCGATCGTCGCGAACTCCGTCGCGACGACCTGGGTGGCGGCGATGAGGCTGTCCGGTGAGGTGGAGTAGGTGGGTCGCGCACCAACGAGCACATCGAGGTCGGGCTGGATGTTGTGCACCGCGTGCCGTGCCAGGGTGAAGGCGAGGGCACGGCCTGCGTTGGCGTCGGCGGTGATCAGCGTGCCGCCGGGCACGAGCACCAGCTCTGAGTCGGGAACTCGGTTCATGGTGTTTCTCCTCTGCTCGATGATGCTGTCCAATCTCCGCGCCCCAGCCACACCTTGGCTTCAGTCACCTGACTCAGATTCGCGTGGTCGGGCAGGCGGGCGTGCAGCAGGAAAGCCAGTCGTCTGACCGAAGACCGGGCACGTCGTCCGCACCTAGCGTCCACCGGTGTCGGCGTACCTCGCGCCGCAGGACCTCTCAGAGAGGACGAGCCCATGCCCGTCACACAACCAAGGTGGAAGGGCCGGACCCGAGCCGGCATCCTGAGCGCCGCCATGCTGCTCGTCGGGGCGCTGCTCACTGTCGGGACCTTCGCCGCCGCACAGGGACCCACCGCCGCGGGTGCCCTCGTTGCCGCCTCGAGCCCAGCCGGAGCGGCTCGCCCGGCAGCATCACCCCAGACCGGCAAGCCGACCGTCGTGCTCGTCCACGGCGCCTTCGCGGACTCCTCGGGGTGGGCGGCCGAGGTCAACTACCTCCGCAAGCTCGGCTACCCGGTGATCGCTCCCGCCAACCCGCTCCGTGGGCTCTCCAGCGACGCCGACTACATCCGGTCGGTGCTCGCCACGATCGCCGGGCCCATCGTGCTGGTCGGGCACTCCTACGGCGGCGCGGTGATCACCAACGCTGCGCGGGGAGTCCCCAACGTCAAGGCCCTGGTGTACGTCGGAGCCTTCGTGCCCGACCAGGGTGAGAGCATCCTGACGTCGTACGACGCGGCCACCTACCCCGGGTCGCTGCTCGGTCCGACCACCACCGAGGTGCGACCTGCCCCGAACCCGGCAGCGGCGGGCGGCCAGGACCTCGACATCTACATCCAGGCCGCCCACTTCCGCGAGGTCTTCGCCGGTGACCAACCGGCTGGCACGGCCCTCACGATGGCGACCACGCAACGACCGCTGTCACTGACCGCCAACAACGAGCCCTCGGGCGCCCCGGCCTGGAAGACCATCCCGAGCTGGGACCTGATCACGCTCAACGACAAGGCCATCTCCCCCGGCGGCCAGGCCTTCATGGCGAAACGCGCGCACGCACACGTCTCCACCGTGCGCTCCGCCCACGACGTGATGGTCTCGCACCCCCAGGCCGTCGTGCTCACGATCCTGGCCGCTGCCAAGCAGGTGCACTGAGAACCGCCCGGCCGGCGCGGCTGCGGCCCGGCCCCTCCACCGGGCCGCAGCCGGTGTCCCGGTCGGGCGGATCACAGTCACCTGACCGAAGCCGAACCCCCCAGGCACGACGCACGATCGAGTCACCAATCGTCAATCACGGAGGACCTCCATGAACGAGACCAGGAAGACCGTTGTCTTCATCCACGGACTGTGGCTGCACCCCACGTCATGGGCCGCCTGGACCGAGCTCTTCGAGAGCGTCGGCTACACCTGCCTGGCTCCGGGATGGCCGGGGGTGCCGGAGACCGTCGAGGCGGCACGGTCGAACCCGGAGAGCATCGCGGACCACGGCATCGACGACGTCGTCGAGCACTACACCGCGATCATCGACTCGCTGCCCGATCTCCCGATCCTGGTGGGCCACTCGTTCGGAGGCATGATCGCGGAGAAGCTGCTCGGCATGAACAAGGCGCAGGGTGCCGTGGCGATCGACGCCGCCCAGATCAAGGGTGTGCTGCCGTTGCCACTGTCCTCGCTCCGCTCCACCCTGCCGGTCTTCAAGAATCCCGCGAACAAGCACCGTGCGGTCTCCCTCACCCCCGAGCAGTTCCGCTACAGCTTCGGCAACGCCCTGACGGATGACGAGTCCCAGCAGCTGTTCGACCGCTGGGCCATCCCGGCTCCGGGACGACCGCTTTTCGAGGCCGCAGCGGCGAACTTCTCGTTGCACTCACCAGCGGCCGTCGACACCCGCAACGAGGGCCGTGGGCCCCTGCTGCTCGTCATGGGCGGTCAGGACCACACCGTCCCCGAGGCGATCACGAAGTCGACGCTCAAGCAGTACCGCCACTCCGAGGCCGTGACCGACCTCATCGAGTTCGACGACCGGGGCCACTCCCTCACCGTGGACAGTCGGTGGCGCGACGTCGCCGACGCCTGCCTCACGTGGTTGGACAAGCAGGGACTCGGCAGCGCATGAGCGAGGGCCGCCATCGGGTCGTGGTCGTCGGTGGCGGCTTCGGGGGGCTGTTCGCCACCAGGGCCCTGCACCGGGCGCCGGTCGAAGTGACGCTGATCGACCGCAACGGCTATCACCTCTTCCAGCCGCTGCTCTACCAGGTGGCGACCGGAATCCTCTCGCAGGGCGAGATCGCGAGACCGCTGCGCGAGATCCTCCGCCATCAGGAGAACGCCTCGATCCTCCTCGGAGAGGTCGACACCATCGACCTCGCAGCGAGAACCGTCACCTCTTCGGTGCTCGACCGATCCACGACCACGCCGTACGACAGCCTGGTCCTGGCCACTGGGGCCACGCACTCCTACTTCGGCAACGACGGGTTCGCCGTGGAGGCTCCGGGGCTGAAGTCGATCGACGACGCCCTCGAGATCCGTGGACGAGTCTTCGAGGCCTTCGAGCTGGCGGACCAGGCGACCGACGAGGCCGAGCGTCGTCGCCATCTCACGTTCGTGGTCATCGGCGGCGGCCCCACAGGAATCGAGATGGCCGGCCAGATCAGTGAGCTGTCCCGGCAGAGCCTGCGCCGGAACTTCCGCCACGTGGACCCCGAGTCGGCGAAGGTGGTGCTCCTCGAGGCAGGCCCGGTCCTGCTGCCCACCTTCGGGTCGCGACTGTCGGCCTGCACGAAGCGCTCCCTCGTCGACCTGGGTGTCGACGTGCGCCTGAACGCCAAGGTGGTCGACGTCGGCTGCGACGCGGTGGCCTACGAGCGCGACGGCGCCCTCGAGCGCGTCGAGGCGACGACGAAGATCTGGGCCGCAGGAGTTCGTGCGAGTCCGGTCGGAGCGCTGCTGACGCTCGGGTCCGACGCCACGACGAACCGGTCCGGCCAGGTGGTCGTCAACGCCGACTGCAGTCTGGCCGGACATCCCGAGGTGTTCGTGGTGGGAGACCTGATGGCCCTGGCCGGGACTCCAGCCGTCGCCCAGGTGGCGATCCAGAGTGGCGAGCACGCCGCTCGAACGATCAGCCGTCGCCTCGAGGGGCGTTCCTCCCCGGGCAGCTTCCGCTACCGGGACAGGGGGTCCCTCGCCACGATCTCCCGGTTCCAAGCGGTCGCGAGCATCCGCTCGTTCCGTCTGACGGGGCCGCTCGCATGGTTGCTGTGGCTTGGCGTCCACCTGCTCAGCCTGTGTGGCTTCGCGAACCGCGCGTTCGTCGGTCTCCACTGGGCGCTGACCTTCACCTCAGAGCAGCGGGCCGAGCGAGCCGCGACGCCCCACCAGGCCATGCACTCCACAACCAGGTACTCCAGGACCAGGCACTCTCACAGCGGGTAGGGACGGCGGGTGTGCTGCACGGACACCCAGTGGTGCGTCGTGAGCTCCTCCACCGACCAGCCACTACTGAAGCGGCCCAGTCCCGACTGCTTCTGCCCGCCGTCAGCGGTGTTGTCCTCCTCGTGCTCCCTCGGACTCGAATGCCCGCTGCACGTCACAGCGCTGGGACGAACCTCGCACGGGCGCTCAGGAGTGCCTTCGTTCGTTCGACTCGTTCCGTCGGAGCAAGGGGACCGCGACCGCCGGGAACAGCAGCACGCCGATGAGTCCGGCGCTCGTCATGGCCGCGGCGGTGGATGCGCCGATGCGGTGACTGGCCACACCGACCTGGGCCGCGGTGACGATGAACGGGAGCGAGGTGGCGCAGATCAGGCCGGCACCGAGCCGTTGGACGGGGCTGCTGCCAAGACGCAGGAACAGCTCGGGCAGGCCGCGGCCGAGGAGCAGGATGAGCACCAGCAGGGGCACCAGCAGCAACCCGTCCGGCCACAGCGAGAGGGCCGAGAGGTCGATGCGTGCACCACTGGCGACGAAGAACACGGGGATCAGCAGGCCGTAGCCGAGACCGTCGAGTCGCGCCCTGAAGATGGCGCCGCCCATCGAGTCGTCGAGCACGTTGAGGATGCCGCCTGCGAAGAACGCCCCGAGCACGACCTCCAGGCCCCCCAGCTCGGCCAGGGCGGCGAAGCAGATGACGAGCGCCACGCTGAGTCGGACACGGAGCTGGACCGTCCCTCCGGACAGCTCGTCGATCAGAGCGGTCACACCCAGGGACCGCCGCAGCCTTCTTCCGAGCACGGTGACCAGGATCGCCAGTGCTGCGAGTCCCCCGAGCAGGAGCACGCTGCTCCACGGGCTGCCGCCGGCGCTGAAGCCCAGGGCGAGGAGGACGACTGCGGCGAACTCAGCCACGCTGGCGAAGGCGATGATCTGTGCGCCCTCGGGAGTCTTCAACAACGCAGCGTCGCGCAGGATCGGAACGACGAGCCCCAGCCCGGTGGCCGAGAACGCGATCGCGACGAGGATCGGGGCCTGCAGGAGGCCGGCGGCGCTGAGAGCAACGCTGGCCACCACAACGATGGCGAGACCGAGGAGGTAGCCGGTCACCGAACGCCTCAGGACCGGACCCCGCACTTCACGCAGGTCGACTTCGAGACCGGACAGGAAGAACAAGAAGGTGACTCCGAGGAGGGCCAACGTGTCGACGGCGGCGTCGACCCTCACCCAGCCGAGCCCGTGTGGACCTGCGGCCAGGCCCAGCAGCAGCTCGACGACGATGACGGGGACGGCGACCCGCCGGGACGCGCGGGCCAGGAGTGGGGCGGCGACGGCCAGCAGGCAGATGATGGCCGTGTTGGTGAGCGTCATGTGCGCAGTCCCCTGTGGTCGGTCTGCTGGAGGATGCGGCCGTCCCTTGCCGAGGCTAGGCGGCTGTGCCCGGTTGGGGCATGAGTCACTCGACTGCACTCTCGCGGGCCCGCGGGGCGTTCACGGGCAGTCGCATGACTGAAGCGGTGACCGAAGGTGCTGGGAGAGGGTCGAGGTCTCGTCGTACGGAATGGAGGATGTCGTGACCGTCGCCCCTCGCACGCTTCCGCGGCACCATCCCGTGGTCCAGCGGCACGAGGCGGAGCTGCTGCACGACGTCCAGCTGCGATTCGCCGACGCGGTCACGGATTTCGCGGGCTCGCTGACCTTCGTCTACCTGCACGCGGTCGGATTCGCGGTCTGGATGACGTTGTTCGAGGCGGCACCCTGGCCCACCCTGACCCTGGTCGTCTCACTGGAGGCGATCTTCCTCTCGACGTTCGTGCTGATCGGTCAGAACCGTCAGGCCGAGTTCCAGCGGGACAAGGCCGACCACGACTTCCTGGAGGAGGAGATGGAGCTGCGCACGAACACGGACCTGACGCGCCAGATCCACGCGCTGACGACCGAGCTCCACCGTCGACTCATCGTGGAACGTCCAGCACCACCGTCGTCCCGGACGGGTGAGGGGTCGACGCCGGGCCGCTGAGCCACGGCATCTGCGGATCCCGCCGGGTTCGGTGGGGTCAGCCCAGCTGGGCGAGGGCCGCACGCAGCTGCGCCCGCGAGGTGATGCCCAGCTTGGGATAGACCCGGTAGAGGTGAGACGCGACCGTCCGGTGCGAGAGGTAGAGCCGCTCCCCGATCTCCCGGTTCGACAGACCGTCGGCGGCGAGCCGGGCGATGTGCAGCTCCTGCGGTGACAGATCCTCCCACGCACGGGGCTCCGGCCCCTGACTTCGCTCTCCCGCTGCACGGAGCTCCGTGCGGGCCTGCTCGGCGAAGGCCGTCGCCCCCAAGGCATCGAAGGCCTCGCGTGCCGAGCGCAGGGGCGCCCGTGAATCAGCGGCACGTCGTTGCCGGCGGAGCCACCGGCCGTAGTTCAGCAGCAGCCTGGCGCGATAGAGCGGCCAGGCCGACAGGTCGGCGCGCAGCGCGGTCTGGAAGAGGGGCTCGGCGTCGTCGTTCCCCGCCAGCAGGGGACGTGCGTAGAGGAGCGCGACCTGGGTCCAGGTCGACTCGCCCGTCCTGGCGCGCGGGCCGTAGAGCTCGAGCTGAGCCCGCGCCTCCTCGCGGTGGCCAGTGTGCAGGGCCGCCTCGGCGAGATCGCCCAGCGCCCAGGCGCTCTGGAAGTGGTGGTAGGCAGGGTCATTCGTGTCGAACAGCCGGCGCAGCTGCTCGAAGGCCTCCTCGTCGCGTCCGGCTGCGATCGCCGTCAGGCCCCGAGTCAGCTGGAGTCCGCAGAGCATGGCGTTGGCGCCCATCGGGAGCGCGATCGCCTCGGCGGCAGCGATGTGGGACTCGGCGTGCTCGAAGTCGCCACCGACACCGGCGAGGATGCCCTGCACGATGTGGGCACTGGCCTGCCACAGCGGCTGCCCGGTCTCCTGGGCGAGCCGGAACGCCTCCTCGGCGGCGGGGAGCGCCACGGCCCAGTTCAGTGGTGGGAAGGCGCTCCACGCCTGCTGGGCCAGCACCACGACCAGCTGGCGCAATCGACCTTCGGCGCGGAGCGTGGTTGCAGCTGATGCCGAGAACGGGGCGGAGAGGCCGAAGGCACCGGCGAAGTTCAGGGCCGTGCTGACGAGGTGCGCCGTGTGCGCGTCAGCCTCGAACGGCGCGATGCTCAGCGCCCGCTCGATCAGCTCGGTGTTGTGCCCGTTGGGATCGGTGAGGCTGTAGACCGAGAGCAGCAGTGGGTCCGTCCTGGATGCGGACAGCCGCTCGGCCGCCTCGAGCACCTCGCTCCTCAGGTCCTCGCCGACGTCGGCGACCCACGTCTGGAGGGCTGCCAGGTGAGCGAAGCGCAGCGCGAGATCCCGATCATCCTGGGCGCTCATCTGGCGCGCCAGGGCCAGGAGCTCGGCGACCTTGGCGGCGACGCCGGAGGGGGTGGACGCACTGGTGGCCAGCGTCTCCTCCAGCAGCCGCAACCGACCTCGCGAGCGAGGACCGAGAACCTGTTCCCGGACCTGCTCCCTGAGGCGTGTGGCGGCCAGGGGATCTCCGAGCTCCAGGGCGAGCTCGGCTGCACGCAGGTAGCGCTCCGCGCGCCGGCCGGCGTCGGGAGTGAGCAGCGCGGCACGCTCGAGGGCCTCGAGGGTGACCAGCCGCCCACCACGGGACTCAGCGCGGTCGGCGGCGGCCTCGACCGCCGCGGCGACCTGTTCGTCGGGGGTCGACGTCGCCGCCGCGCGGTGCCACACCTGGCGGTCGGGCTGGTCCTCGAGGATCTGCGCCAGCGCGGCGTGCGCCGAGACCCGCTGGGTCGGCGTGGCCGCCTGGTAGATCGCCGAGCGCACGAGCGGATGTCGGAACTCGACGCGCTGCTCCCGGACCGACACCAGGTCAGCGCCCATCGCTGAGCTCCAGATCTCCGGATCGCGGGGGGCGTCGCCCAGGCCGAGCACCTCACCAGCGTTGACCAGCTCGCCCACCTCGTTCGTGTCGTTGGCGGCAGCGAGCAGCAGCATCGTGCGCGTCGGACCCTCCAGCTCGGCAAAGCGCGAGGTGAAGGCGCGTTCGAGCCGCTCCGACATGGGCAGGTCAGCAAAGGCGCCCGGCGGCATCGAGCTCGGGGGAGGACGGGCGGTTGCCAGCTCCACCAGGGCCAGCGGATAGCCGCGCGCCTGGGACAGGACCTGACGACGCAGCCGCGCGCCGAGATGCGGTGCGCGAGCGTCCAGGAGCGCGACCGCCTCCTGGTCGTCGAGAGGACCGAGCTCGAGCACGGGGAGGTCGAGCGCACGCAACGGCGCGTCGTATCCGTCCCTCGTCGCGATGACGAACGCCAACCGATCGTCACCGATGCGTCGTACGACGAAGGCGAGGGCCTCGGCTGTGGGCTGGTCGAGCCACTGTGCGTCGTCGACGACCGCGAGCACCGGGGCGTCGTTCGCGGTCAGAGCCAGCAGCTCCAGGGCCCCCAGCGCGATCAGATAGGGATCCGGGGCCACGCGCTCGCTCATGCCGAATGCGGCCAGCAGGGCTTCTCGCTGGCGCGTCGGGAGCTCGTCGGCCCGGTGCAGCACCGGGCGCAACAGCTGGTGGAGCCCGGAGAAGGCCAACCGGGCCTCCGACTGGACTCCGGAGAGCATCAGGTGGTTGAAGCCCAGATCTCGAACCCGCTCTGTGAAGGCCTCCAGGATGAACGACTTGCCGATCCCCGCCGGCCCCTGGACCAGGAGGCATCGCCCCCGGTGCGTGGCCCCCCGGGCGAAGGCGGTCAGCTGCTCAAGCTCCCGCTCCCGCCCCACCAGGGTCGCGGCGACGGGGTCGGTGAGCACCCGTCTAGGTTGACCCCACGGTGTTAACCGGGGAGAAACCGTTGCCGGCAACCCGCCGGGAGCCTCACCTTCGCAGCTGGTCGAGCAGCCGACGGGTCGCGTCGGAGGGCCCGGCGTCCAGATCGAGCAGTGCGCTCTGGCACTGACGGAACGCCGAGATGACACGGTCCTCGTCGCCCACGGCACCGCCGACCCGCATCAACAGGCGCCAGGCGCTCTCCTGGTAGGGATCCTGCCTCAAGGCCTCGCGGGCGAGCCGTTCCGCGTCGAGGAACTGCTCGTGCTCGTAGTGGGTCTGCGCCGCCTGCAGCCGGGCCCGGCTGGTCACCGAGCTCAGGTGCGTACGGCGCTCCTGGGCCCACACGGAGTCGACTCCCGGCAGGTACTCGCCCCGGTCCGCGACCTCGAGGGCGGCGGCGATGGCGGCGGCCTGCTCCGCACCGCGCAGCCGACCGGCTCGTGCCAGGTGCCGCTCGACGACCACGGACTCGCTGATCAGCGCCACCGGGGCGGTGAAGCGAAGCATCCCTCCGTCGAACGCAGGTCCAGCACCGTCGGGCAGGACCTCACGCAGGCGATGGACGACCTGTCGCAGATAGGACTTGGCGGAGTCGTCGTCCCGGCCCTCGAACAGGACCGTCATCAGATCCTCACGGCTCGCCCCCGGGGCCGGCAGGCTGGCCAGGTAGGCAATCAACGCCACGCTCTTGGCGATGCGGGGCTTGACCGGCGCCCCGTCCACGCTCATCGAGAGTCCTCCGAACTCGCGGATCCGGACGTTCAGCTCGGAGGTCGTCCCGACCACCACGCCGGAGTCCATCAGCGCGCGGCCGAGTCGATGCCACGCCGAGTCGCTCTCCGGCTCCGCGTCGAGCCGACGACTCACCACGGCCGGGAAGTCGGCCAGGGCGAGCATCAGCTGGTGGTTGGATCCCTGCCTGGCCGCCGCTCGCAGAGCGTCATCCGCCGCCGCGTCGGCCTCCGCCGCGCACTCGAGTCGCCACTCGGCCTCGGACAGGTAGACGGCGGCCGCAGGGAGCTCCAGGATCCTGTCCGCGGACTTCATGCTCGCGACGGCGCGACGCAGGCACGTCCGCGCCTCGCGCGGCATTCCCGCCAGGAGGAGGGCATGTGCGCGCCACGTGTCGATCATCTCGGCGAGAAACGCGTAGCGTCGGGCCCCAGCGCTCTCTGCCCGGTCGAGCACCGCGCATGCTGCCGCCACGTTCTTGTGCAACCGCAGCTCGAGCTTTGCCTCGATCAACCAGTTCAGCCACATCAGCACCACCGAGCCGCTGGCCCTGATCTGCTGCCTGCCCCGGGTCAGGGCAGTGCGGGCCTCGTCCTTCCGGCCCAGGTCCATCATCAGCTCAGGCACGACCATGCCCTGCATCCAGGCGGTCGACCACTGTCCGGGCTCGGCCTCGTAGAGCTCCAGAGCCTCCTGCAGCCGACCCGTCGCACGCAGCGCACCGATGCGCCACGGCGAGGACACCGACGTCGCCCACGGAGACGCTGATGCGTGGAGGACCTGGCTGAGTCTGCCCTTCGTGTAGTCCACACGTCGGAGGAGGGCGTCCATGGGGCCACCCGTCAGCGGCGGACTGTCCGAGGGGCCCGACGGGCCCACCTCGACCAGATCCATCAGGTAGCGAACCGCCTGGACCGGGGCCGTGTCACGTCCCAGGGCCAGCACCTGTCGCGCATCATCGACGCGACCCAGGTGCCAGTAGGCCCACACCATCACGCTCACAGCCGTGTCGCTCGACCGTGCCAGGGCATCACGCGTGCCGTCGATCAGAATGCGGTCGGCGACGTCGACCGCCGTACCGAAGTCCTCCCGAGCCACCGCGACCGCGACCTCGGCCTCGGCCAACAGCAAGGACACTCCGGCGCGGCTGTGCGCGAGTGACCTCAGCCACCGGTCGGCCACCGCGAGGTCGAGTCGTTCGATGACTCCCCCGATGGCGAGCTCGGCGGCGTCGGTCGCCTCGGCGCGTGCGTCTGCAGCCAGGAACTCCTCGACGGCCTCTTGATGCTGCCCTTCGGCCAGGAGCAGACGCCCGTGTGCAACCTGGATCCGGTGGAGCTCATCGGGATTCCTGCGCAGGAGCAGGGTGGAGAGGTACTCGCGGAAGCGTGGGTGGCAGCGCATGCCGTACGCCGGGCCGCCGCTCCAGGTGACCGGGAGATGCTTGGAGCGAAGGGACACGAGCAGGTAGCCCGCACCGGTGACGCCGAGGGCGTGGGCCCGGGTCGACGTGATCTCACTGAGCACGGAGCACACGACGAGCAGCTCTCGCTCGTCGGGGCTGAGCTTGTCGAGGATCTGGGACGCGAGGTAGCCGTGCAACGGGTCCGCCTCGCCCCCAGCCCCGGCCACATGGTCCTTCGAGCGCCACGCCTCGAACAGGACACCAGTCACCCAGCCGCCCGTGGCGGCGATGACGTCGTCCGGCTGGATGTCAGCGATGCCGGTGGCCAGGAGTGCCCTGCGTGCCTCGTCGGGCGTGAAGGCCAGGTCGCTCTCGCCCACGGTCGCGAAGCCTTCGAGCCCGCTGAACCCGGCCACGTCGAGGGGAACTGCGACTCGGCTGAGCAGCACGAACGTGACCGAGGACGAGACGTAGCGCATGAACGTGCCCAGGGTCGCCAGCGACTGCGCACCTGCCGCATCGCACAGGTTCTCCAGCCCATCCAGCACGACCACGAGCTCGGTGTCCCCCACCGCCTCCGCCAGCAGACCGGCTGCCTCCGCGTGGGGCAGTCGCGCGGCCAGAGCGCCCGTGGCCACCCCAGCGGCTCCCGGAGCGTGCTCGCCCACCGCTGCCTCGAGATAGGCAAGGAAGCGTCCGGTCGCGGTGTCGATGCCGTCGAGCGTCAGCCAGGTCACCGGCTGGGCGAGCGGAGCGAGCGCCTGCACGACCGCCGTGGTCTTGCCCGATCCGGGGGTGGCCACCACGAGGGTGACCCGATGGCTCGCTACCAGGGCACCGATCCGGGCGGTCAGCCTCGCGCGCGTGACGACGCGGTCCTGGATCGGGGGAACGCTCAGCTTGCCCCGGATGATCCCGGGCGGACTGGTCACGCAGCGACTCTACCCACGCCCCCGATGGCCCCAGCTCGGCTCAGGCGGCACACACGCCGCTGCCAGGTGGGAACTGCCACCGGCCCGCCCCGAGCCGTGCCCGTGGATGCCGCCTCAGAGCGGCGACTGCACCCCGGCCAGCAGCTGCCGAGCGGCGACGATCCGCTGGACCTGGTTGGTGCCCTCGGAGATCTGGGCGGTCTTGGCCCAGGACGCGACCCACCCCGTCTGACCTGCGCTTTCTCCTCGGCCGTGTCACGCAGGGTCGCAGAGCGTGTTCCTCAGCACGCCGACTCGGTCGGACTGGTGTGACGGGCTGCTGCCAGCAATACCCCAACTTCGCGCTCGAGAAGCGCGAAAAGATCGACGGCTCACGACGTTGCTTGAAGCCGAATGGATACGAGCTGACGGCGGCGCCAGCCGACCAGACAGCAAGAGCCCCCGCCGACGGCGGGGGCTGCTGTCCGGGTGTGCATGGTGGTCAGCGGCGTCGCAGGGCGAGGCCGAGCCAGGTGAACCAGAGGATGAGGCCCAGCCCGAAGATGGAGGTCGCGGTGTCGGCGGCGGCGGGGAAGACGGTGGCCATGCCGACGGTCGCGAGGCCGAGCGCCAGACCTCCGAGCGGGGCGGAGAGGGCGCGAGACCTCAGGACGGCGACTCCGACCGCGGCTGCCCAGAGCGCGCCGGCGACCTCGATGCCGCCGCCGAGGGCGTCCTGGATGACGCTGGTGGAGACCCAGGTGCTGAGGGCGAGATCGGGGTTCTGCGCCTGCAGGGTCACTGCGGCGTGCTGGCCGACGAGCGCGATGCTTCCGCTCGCGATGAGCAGACCGGACCAGATCAAGCCGAATGCGGCGGAGATCCGGGCCAGTGCGGGTGCCGGCGCCAGACGCTGGGCGACACCGAGCGACACCAGTGCCATCGCAGCCCCGCCGAGGAGGTAGAGCAGGAAGTACCAGGCGGCCAGCTCCCCCTGGTGGTCGCGGAGGAAGTCCAGCGACGCCGCGGGGTCCTCCCCGGGCCCCGTGAAGCCACGGGGAAGGAGATAGACGGCCATCGCGAGGAAGCCGACGACGTAGGTGCCGGCGACGACCTGGGCGGCAGTACCGGCGGTGCGGACCAGCGGAGCCGACGTCGAGGTGGGTGCCGGCGTGACCGCGGTAGGGGCGGTCGTGGTGGGGGCGGTCGTGGTGGAAGCGGAGGGACCGGTGGTGGAGGTGAGTCGTGTCATGTCCTTCACCCTGCTCGGATCGGCGCGGGACCACATCGGAGCCGAGGCCGCCTTCGTCTCGTCCTCGAGGCCAACCCGGGCTGGCCCCAGGTACCGTCCGGCCAACGTGTTCTGCCTCTACGCTGAGGTGATGGGCCGAGGTTGGCTACAAGCATTGTGGGACGAACCGCGGGCGGTCGCGCCGCCGGGGACGGCTTGGTGGGACCGGGCCCTGGTCGCCGGCCTGGTCCCGCTGACGGTGCTGGAGGCCGGCCTCCGTACCGACGTGGTGTGGCCGCTGTGGCACGCGGCGTGGGCGCTGGTCTGTGTCGCTGCGCTGTGGTGGCGGGCCCGTCATCCGCTGGCGATGCTCGTCCTCGCCTTCGGAGCCCAGACGGTGGCCGGGGTGGTCCCTGCGCTGGCCGGAGAGCCCAACAGCGTCCTCGACGTCACCTCGGTCGTGCTGTTGCTCGCCTACTCGTTGGGCCGGTGGGCCAGCGGCCGGGGCGTGGTGGCGGGCTGCGTCTTCCTGCTCGTGGCACATCTGGGCCGGGAGCCGCTCTATGACTCCAGCGGCGCATCGATGCTGCTCGGCGTCGGGGCGTTGATGCTGCCGGTCGCCCTCGGCGCCCTGGCCCGGTTCTGGGCTGCTTCGCAGGTGCGAGGACGCGAGGAGATCCGGGAGCGGGAGCGGGAGCGGCTGGCGCGTGACTTGCACGACACCGTGGCGCACCACGTGTCGGGCATCTTGATGCAGGCGCGGGCGGCGAAGGTCAGAGGTCGGACCGACCCGGCCGCCGCCGCCGAGGCGATCGACGGGATGGAGGCCGCGGCCAGGCAGACTCTTGAGGACATGCGCGCGATGGTGGCGGTGCTGCGTGAGCGCGACGGAGAGGGCGAGGGTGCCGGTCGGACTCCGACGTACGGAGTGAGGGACATCCCACTGCTGGCTCAGGACCACGGGGAGGGCCCGCGGGTGGTCGTCCAGACCTTCGGCGACGTCGAACGGCTGCCGGCGCCGATCGGGTCGGCGCTCTTCCGTGCCGCGCAGGAAGCCGTGACCAACGCCCGGCGTCACGCTGTGGGCCCCACCGTGGTGGCGATCGACCTCGCCCGCGACAGGGACCTGGTGCGGCTGCGAGTGCACGACGACGGCCGGCGGGCCGCGCCCGCAGGTGGACGACGAGCCAGCCCTTCCTACGGTCTGGCCGGCATGCGAGAGCGGATCTCCCTCGTGGGTGGGGCCGTGCAGGCCGGGCCGGACCCGGCCGGTGGATGGACTGTAGAAGCCACGGTTCCGATCACCTTGGGCGCGAGGAAGTGAACCACATGGCGGCTCCGGTGCGGCTGCTGATCGCCGACGACCAGGACATGGTCCGCGTCGGCCTGGCGACCATCCTCGACGCGGAACCCTCGATCGAGGTGGTCGGCCAGGCACGCGACGGTCGTGAGGCCGTGCACCTCGTCAGGACGCTGCGGCCCGACGTGTGCGTGTTCGACATCCGGATGCCGGTCCTGGACGGCATCGAGGCCACCCGCCAGGTCGCCGGGCCCGAGGTCGACGACCCGGTCCCGGTGATCGTCATCACGACGTTCGACCAGGACGAGTACGTCTACGACGCCTTGCGCGCCGGCGCCCGTGGCTTCCTCCTCAAGGACGCCGACCCCGACCTGCTCGCCCGCGCCGTACGGTCCGCAGCGGCCGGCGACGCGCTCATCGCTCCGGCGGTGACGGCGCGGCTCCTGGCCACCTTCGCATCGTCGCGGGGCGGCTCGGTTGCTGAGCCCATCGACCCGCTGACCCCGCGCGAGGAAGCAGTCCTCGACCTGGCCGCCACCGGTCGGACGAACTCCGAGATCGCCGAGGACCTCCACCTCTCGATGAGCACGGTCAAGACCCACATCGGCGCGCTGATGACCAAGCTGTCGGCACGCAACCGGGTCGAGCTGGTGATCTGGGCCTACGAGAGCGGCCGCGTGGACCATCGCCGCGACCCGTGACGACGCCGGGTTCCTGCGAGCGTCTGCTCGCGGACACCGACGATCAGGACGCTCGGCTCTGGTGCTGCTCGGCCAACCGGTCGGCAAGGCCGTCCAGGACGAGGTCGAGCCCGACCTCGAACTCGTCGCCGAAGTCGTAGCCGGGCTGGAGCGCGTGCTCGAGAGTGAACTCGCGGACGTGGCCAGGACGCGGAGAAACCGGGGGTCAGAGCTGCGACTGCACCCCGGCCAGCAGCTGCCGAGCGGCGACGATCCGCTGGACCTGGTTGGTGCCCTCGTAGATCTGGGTGATCTTGGCGTCGCGCATCATCCGCTCGACCGGGTAGTCGCGGGTGTAGCCGTAGCCGCCGAGGACCTGGACGGCATCGGTGGTCACCTGCATGGCCACGTCGGAGGCGAAGCACTTGGCCGAGGCGCCGAAGAAGGTGAGGTCCTTGTCGCCGCGCTCGGAGCGGCCGGCGGCGGCGTAGGTCAGCTGACGGGCGGCCTCGACCTTCATGCCCATGTCGGCGAGCATGAACTGGAGTCCCTGGAAGTCGGCGATGGGCTTGCCGAACTGCTGGCGCTCCTTGGCGTAGTCCAGCGCGTAGTCGAGCGCACCCTGGGCGACACCGACGGCCTGGGCGGCGATGGTGACGCGGGTGTGGTCCAGGGTCTTCATCGCGGTCGCGAAGCCGGTGCCGACCTCGCCGATGATGCGGTCACCGGGGATGTGCACGTTGTCGAAGTAGACCTCCCTCGTCGGGGAGCCCTTGATGCCGAGCTTCTTCTCCGGCGCCCCGAAGGTGACCCCCTCGTCAGACTTCTCCACCACGAACGCGGAGATGCCGCCGCGGGTCTTCTTCTCGGCGTCGGTGACCGCCATGACCGTGTAGAACTCCGACTCCCCCGCGTTGGTGATCCAGCGCTTCACGCCGTTGAGCACCCAGCCGTCGCCGTCGCGCTCGGCCTTGCACTTCATCCCGCCCGCATCCGAGCCCGCGTCGGGCTCTGACAGGCAGTAGGAGAAGCCACCCTCGCCGGCAGCGAGCTTGGTGAGGTACTTCTCCTTGACCTCCTCACCACCGGCGATCTGCACCGGCAGCGAGCCGAGCTTGTTGACCGCGGGGATCAGGCTCGACGAGACACACACGCGGGCGATCTCCTCGATCACGATGACCGTGGCCAGCGCGTCGGCCCCGGCGCCGCCGTACTCCTCGGGCACGTGCGGCGCGTGGAAGTCGGCTGCGATCAGGGCCTTCTCGGCCTCGGCCGGGTAGCGCGCCTCCTCGTCGACCTCGGCCGCGAACGGCGCGATCTTCGCCTCGGCGATGGCCCGCACCGCCTCACGGATCGCCTGGTGCTCGTCGGTGAGGGCGTAGACGGGGAAATCACTCATGGGGCCGATGCTAACTTCCGTCAGCCGAAGCCCAGCGGCCGCAGGTCGACCCGCGGCTCCGGCACCTCCAACCAGGCGACTCCGGCGCGGGCGACGTCGTGGAGGGCGCGCACGACGAGGGCCTCGCGGATGCCGGGTCGCGCCTGCGAGGTGACCACGTCGCCGAGGTAGGTCGCCACCACCTCACCGTCCCCGGGCAGCTCGACCAGGGCGGCCGCAGACGCCGTAGGCCCCTCGAAGACGGCATAGGCGAGGAAGCCGGGTCGCTCCGCGGTGTCGGGCAGCCGCTCCAGGATCCCGGCGGGATCCTCGACAGCCGCCTGGTGCAGCACCCGGACCACCTGACGGGCGACTCCCCAGCCGACCTGCTCGACGTGCGGGCCGTCGGGCGCAGGCGTGACGAGTCCGGTCCGGGCACGCACGGGTTCCTCCTCCGCTGGTTCGAGGTCCTAAGTTTGTACCCGTGGGCCAGAGCTGGCAGGACCGGGAGACCGTCGACTTCATGCTCGACGAGTGCGGCACGTGGGCGGTCGTCGGCCTGTCCGGGGACCCGAGCCGTACGGCGTTCCGGATCGCCGCCCTGCTCCAGGAGCGCGGGAAGAAGATCGTCCCGATCCACCCGAACGCACCGATCGTGCACGGCGAGCAGGGATACGCCACGCTCGCCGACGTGCCCTTCGACATCGACGTGGTCGACGTGTTCCGCCGGTCGTCCGCCGCCGGCCAGTTCGCCGACGAGGCCGTTGCCATCGGCGCCAAGGGCGTGTGGTTCCAGCTCGGCGTGATCGACGAGGACGCGTTCGCGCGCACGTGGGCGGCCGGCGTGCCGATGGTGATGGACACCTGTCCCGCCATCGAGTGGCGCAAGCGGTGACCGACGGACTCGCGCTGCGCTCCGGGCCCGGCCTCCCGGACGGCCTGAGGATCCCGGAGAGCGACCTCGAGGAGCGGTTCTCCAAGTCGTCGGGTCCAGGCGGTCAGTCGGTGAACACCACCGACAGCCGCGTGGAGATCGGCCTCGACCTCGCTGCCTGCTCGGCACTGAGCGACACCCAGCGCGAGCGAGCGATCAGTCGGCTGGGACGGACGCTCACGGTCACGGCGTCCGAGCACCGGTCCCAGCACCGCAACCGCGTGGCCGCGAGGTCACGGCTGGCCGACCGGCTGCGTGAGGCGCTCGCCCCGCCCCCGGTGAAGCGGGTGCCGACCAAGCCGACCAAGGGGTCGCAGCGACGCCGGGTCGAGGGCAAGAAGCGGCGCTCGAAGATCAAGTCGATGCGGGGACGGGTGCGGGACGACTGACTTCAGTCGACCGTCAGGATCCGAGCGCCGCTCCCCTCCTCGGCGAGGTGGTCCTCGTCGTTGTGCAGGGCACACGCCTTGAGCGACAGGCACCCGCAGCCGATGCAGTCGTCGAGGGTGTTGCGCAGCTTCTCGAGCTGGGCGATCCGGTGGTCGAGCTCGGTGCGCCAGTGGCGCGACAGTCGGCTCCAGTCCTTCTTCGTCGGCGTCCGGCCCTCGGGAAGGGTGTCGAGCGCGTCGCGGATCTCGGCGAGCGGGACGCCGACCCGTTGCGAGGTGCGGATGAAGGCGACGCGGCGCAGCGTCTCGCGCGGATAGCGGCGCTGGTTGCCCGCGGTGCGCTCGCTGTGCAGCAGGCCCTCGCGCTCGTAGAAGTGCAGCGCCGAGACGGCGACTCCCGATCGCTCGGCGAGCTCGCCGGGGGTGAGCTGTCGTGACGTATCCATTTGACCTCAACCCTACTTGAGGTTGTTGGCTGGTCACATGACGTTGGCCCCGGCTCCGGTCTCGGAGCGCGCCCTCGACCGCGAGCACCGCGCCATCACCCTCGGGCTGCTGGCGCTGGTGACCATGTTCGCGTTCGAAGCGGTCGCGGTCAGCCTGGCGATGCCGAGCGTGGCCCGCGAGCTCGACGGCGAGACCCTCTATCCGATCGCCGTGGTCGGCCTGCTCACGGCTGCCATCGTCGGCATGGTCGTCGGGGGCATCTGGAGCGACGCCCGCGGTGCGAGCCTTCCGCTCACCGTGGGCGGGATCGGCTTCGTCGCCGGCCTGCTGGTCTCCGGCTTCGCCGGCTCGATGGAGCTCTTCGTCGGCGGGCGGCTGCTGCAGGGCCTCGGGTGCGGGGCCGCGCTGACCGCGATGTACGTCGCCGTCGCCGATGCCTATCCCGCTCACCTGCGGACGCGGGTCTTCTCGCTGTTCGCCACCGCGTGGGTGGTGCCGTCGATCGCCGGGCCGTTCGTCGCGGGCGCGCTCGTCGACCTCTTCGGCTGGCGCTCGGTCTTCCTGGTCGTGGCCGCCTTCGCCCTGGTGAGCACGCTTGCCGTGCGCCTGCCGATGAACAGACGGCTGGTCGTGCGGCAGGCCCCGCTGGTGTGGGGCCGCCGACCGGCGTACGCCGTGATCGCGGCGGCCGGCGTGGTCGCGCTGCACATCGCGGGCCACGGAGCCGGGCTGCGTTCCGCCGCCCTCCTCGTCGTCGGTCTGGTGGTCGTCGGCCTGACGATCGGCACGCTCCTCCCCCGCGGCACCACGAGCGCGCGGCGCGGGCTGCCCGCCGTGGTCGCCTCCCGTGGCCTCTTCGGCGCGGCCTTCGCGTGCGTGGAGATGTTCCTGCCGCTGGTGCTGCAGCGCGAGTCCGGCATGAGCCCGACCGTGAGCGGGCTGGTGATGATGGTCGGCGCGCTCGGCTGGGTCGCCGGCTCGTCGTACTCCGGGAAGCACGGCCGTCCCGACACGTTCCCCCGGATCCTGAGCCTGGGCAGCCTGGCCCTGCTCGCCGGGGCCGTGATCTCGCTCGCGCTGGTCCCGGTGGACCAGTCGCCGCTCGCGGCGGGGGTCGTCGCGACGGCCGGGTTCTCGGTGATGGCGGTGGGCATGGGACTCGCCACGCCGCTGATGTCGACGCTGGCGCTCGACCTCGCCCCCGAGGGACGCCAGGGCGACAGCGGCGCCGCGATCCAGATGAGCGACTCCCTGGGCCAGAGCATCGCCGCGGGGCTGGTGGGCGCTGTCTTCGCGCGCTGGTTCCTGGTGGACCAGCACACGTCCTACTTCGCGGGCTTCGGACTCGCATTGGTGCTGGCCCTCGTCGCGACCGTCACCGCGCGGCGCAGCGTCCCGTCGCCGGGTTGAGCTAGAACGGCTGGCCGAAGGGCACCTTCTTGGCCTTGGCCGGCGCCTCCAGGGTCGAGCGCTGCTCGAAATCGCCCGTCTTGAGCCCCCTGGTCACCGCGGTGGCCAGCTGGTTGCGGGTCCGGGACGCGTCCTCGGCGAGCGACTTGAGGAAGAGGTAGGTGAACGCCCCGTTGGGACGATTGTCGAAGGTGGCATCGGAGGCGGTCTGGTCGGGACGGCAGGCGGCGAACAGCACCGGCTTCGCGGTCCCCTTGGGCACGTTGCCCATGTCGAGCAGCTTCTTGCGGTCGACGGCACCGCCGGTGGTGGCGCGGATGTCGCGCGCCTTGTCGAGCCCCCTCGGGGTGGGCGGCGGCAGGAACCTCGGCCGGCGACCCAGCAACATCGCCTGCTGGATGTCGTCGAGGTCCTTCAGGCCGGTGCCGCTGTGGCAGGTGTCGAGCAGCACCTCGACCAGCACGCCCTCGGGGACCTTGGCGAACACGTCGCGCAGCTCGTTGTCCACGATCACCGTCCTGCGGTCCCAGCTGTCGGCGTTCTGCTTGATGTCGTGACAGGCGAACGCCTCGTCCAGCCCGTCGGGCTCGTCGGGGTCGTCGGGCATGCTCGGCACCTGGGTGCCGTGGCTGGAGAACGTGAACACCAGGTGGTCTCCCGGCACCGACTTCTCGACCATGCCGGTGAGGGCGGTCATCACCTTCTTCTTGGTGGCGTCGCTGTCGCGCAGCACGGTGGTAGTGCGGGCGGTGAAGCCGAGCTTCTTGAGCGCCTTGGAGATGTCGTCGGCGTCGTTGACACAACCGCTCAGCCAGCTGCTCATCGGCAGTGACTTGAACTCGTTGATGCCGACGCACAGAGCGCGACGGGTCATGGCTGGGTTCCTTTCGCTGGGGTTCAGGAGGTCACGAGGACGGCGTCGGGCCGGGCATAGACGACGAAGGCCAGCCAGGTCGCGTCACCGGCCTTGCGCGCCTCTTCGCGAGCCCGGGTGGTGGCCAGGCTGATCGTGGAGCCGGCCAGCAGCTCGTCGTACAGCTTCTCGACGAACACGCGCGACGGCTGCTCGCGCACCGACCACAGGCAGGAGACGAACGCCGAGGCGCCGGCGTCGAGGAACGCCTTGGCGAACCCACCGACGGTGGTCAGGAGCTCACCGGCCCGGCCGGCCTGGCAGGCGTTGAGCACGACCACGGGCCCGGCCGTGCCCCTGGCTGACCAGGTGGCGTTCTCGCTGACGGTGGTGGCCCCGAGGTACTGCGGCTCGACCGTCTTCCCCGACTTCCGCCCCTGCAGCAGCAGCTTGGCGTCGAGGATGTCGTCGGGATCGGCGGCGCCGTGGCCGGAGAAGTGGAGCAGGTCGAAGGCGCCGGAGCGCAGCAGGGTGCGTACGCCGGTGGGCGTCGCGGTCACCTTCGTGGCGTCGAAGTGGTCGGCGAGGTACTGCTGCTCGAGGGCGGGCTCGGTGAGCGCATAGATCGGGTCCTTGTACGCCGGCACCAGCGACCGCGCGCGACCAGCGCGGACGTGCATCTCCCTGGGCGGGATGCTGCCGGGCTGCCAGCGCACCAGCCCGCCTTGCGCCAGGAAGCGTGCCTTCTCCTCGCGTGGGCCGGTCGGCGGCTTGAGGTGGACCAGCTCCCAGGGCACGAACGGCTCGTCGGCATAGAGGATCAGGTCGTGCACCTTGCCCCGGTGCTTCCAGAGATGGGCCTGCATGTCCTCGGGGAACAGCTCGTCGAACATCTTCGAGCCGATGTCCTGCAGCTTGCGCTCGCGCTCGCGGGGCTCGGCGCTGGTGTTGCGCCAGACCTTGGCGACGTCGTCGAGGATCCCGGCGATCTTCCGCTCACGGTCCCTGATCGGCTTGGACTCGAAGGTGAGCACCGGCTGGTCGCGTTGGAGTCTCACGGCGTAGTGGTAGGACACGCGCCCGTTGGTCAGCTCGCGCTCGTAGACGTCGATGCACGGCAAGCCCTCGAGCTCGGGAGCATCGATGCCCGGGTGGACCTCCACCACGGCCGCTGTCGCGAGCGGCATCGTGGCTGCCTCGGCCGTGGCGACGGCGGTGCCCCTGAGCGTCATCGTCGTGGTGGGGACGGTGCCCTGACGCACGACGACGGACACCACGAACGGTCCCGGTGCGAGCGCCCGCCCGATGAAGTCGAGCTCGCTGGTGCCCCCACCCGGCGGCAGCGCGAAGACGTCGTTGCCGGTGCCGGCGATGTCGACGTTGGACTTGCCGATCACCTGCACCGAGAGCGGACGATCGGGGGCGACCGGCACCACCTCCTCGGCGTGGCTCGAGCCCTCGGTGGCGACGATCGCGTTGCGGGAGATCCGCACCCGGATCAGGAAGTCGAGCTTCTCCACCACGTGCCCGGGCATCTCCGCCGCCACGTGGGCCTCGACGTCCTCGGGCGGCGCCTCGGGCGGCGCCTCGGGCGGCGCCTCGGGCAGGGCTTCCGGCGCGGCCATGGCTGCGGTGGGCCCAGGTTCGGCCATCATCGTCGCCTCGGGTGGCGGCTCGGCCGCCGTCATCGCTTCGAGCTCCTCCAGCGGGGACTCGGTCGCGGGCTCGATGGGCTCGAGGCGCTCGAAGGACTCCGCGGGGATGCTCCGCGTCATCGGAGGCGCTGGGGGCGTCGGGAACGCGGTCGCACCAGGCTCCTCGTCGCCGCCGGCCCCGAGACCCAGTGGCAACCAGCCCGCGATCGCCTCCATCACGGAGACCTGCGCGAAGTAGTTGTTGTGATAGACGACGTCGTTCTCCCCCAGCGAGAACGTGTCCCGCACGAACCCTCCTCCAGGTGGGCCGATCGCCGACATCGAGGCGTCGTCCACGACCAGGTCGTTGTCGCCCTGGAAGAGCTGGTCGACGAAGCCCTCGGCGAGCTTGACCGCGAGCTCCTTGGGGAACTCCGGCGGGTTGTGGTGGTCGTCGAAGAGGCTCACGTGGAAGTTGGAGGACACCACGAACCAGTTCGTCCCCGGTCCGGGTTGGCCCGGCTGCAGCTTGTTGATCTCGGTGACGAACCTGCCGTCGGGCACCATCGCTGCCAGGCCGGGGACCTCGTCACCCTCGGCGGCGTAGGAGACGAGGTACTTCACGAACGCCCCGATCCCCTTCACCACCCCGCCGACGACGGCGGCCAGGGGGGCGGCCCCGGCCAGCGAGAGCACCTTGCCCGCGACCAGGGTCAGGTTGGTGTAGAGGTCGACGAGGTCCGACCAGCGCTCCGGATCCGCCAGGTGGGTGCCCCCGTTGGTGGCGGCGACGAAGACGATGTTGTCGACACTGGCGGGCCAGTCGGACGACGGCAGGACCTGCTCGACGAACGACCTCGTCACGAGTCCGCCCCGGCTGTGGGTGATCACGTCGATCACGAGCTCGCTGGCGGGCTGGTGCTTCGCCAGTCGCTTCAGGAGGGCCTCGGCGTTCTGCAACGGGTCGACGCTCAGGGTCCGGTGGTCGAAGCCGATGACGGCGTCGTACGCCGAGATCAGCACGCCCAGGAAGCCGCGCCCGTCCTCGCTGGCAGCGAGCGCGCCGAAGCCGCCGACGGTCGAGGAGAAGGTGCCGTGGACGAGCAGCAGCACGCGCACGGGACGGTCGGTCGGCAGGTGCAGCTCGTCGAGGGTCTCGAAGCGCTTCCAGCTCGTCACCTCGGGGGCCGTCAGGTGGACCATCCCGGGCTTGACGTGCGCCTCCATCTTCTCGACGGCCTTGTCGAGGATGGCTGGCGCGACGAACCGGAAGACGAGCGCGTGCGCCGCGCCCTCGATGACGTGACCGAGGAGCCCGCGGTCGCGCCGGTCGTCGGGGCGGGCAGGGGCCTCGGCGCGGCCGGGCTGGACGTCGATCTCGAAGTGTCGGGTCCGGGGGCGGGCGTCGAGCGAGCGCGTACGCCGCCTCGCGTCGACCGGCAGGTGCCAGGAGTAGACGCCGTCACGCTCGAGCAGCACCACCGCGTCCTGATCGACCGGCACGTCGACCTCCAGCTGCACCGTGCCCGTCGGCTGCGGAGCGAGGTCACGGCTGCGCCGCGGGGTGAGGTCGACGGTCTCGACCAGCTCGAGATCGCTGTCGGCGAGACCGGCGATCAGCGCCTCCTGGCCGACGACGTCCGCGAGCCTCGCCGGATCCGGAAGTCCCCGCGAGGCGACCGCCCGGCTGGCGTCGTAGGTGGGCGGCGTGGTGATCCGCACCGTCCCCTCCGCGAACGTCGGTGACATACGTAGCTCCCTCTGCCCAGTGAACGGGTGCACGTGGCTTTCAACCTAGAGCGCCCACTGGGACGGGAGATACCACTGGACGCCCTGGGCTAGCCCGGATTCGAGCCACCCTGGCTGAGCCTTGCGAGACCCCTGGGCAGGCGGCTTCCGGTCTGGATCCTGTTTCCACAGATGCGGTTTGCCTCTTGATCCGCACATACGTGTGATCGACAATTGAGCCATGACCACAACGCTTCCCGACTATGCGACCAGCGCCGCCGCACTGGCCGCCGGGGTGCGCGAGCTGCATCAGGTGCTCGACCGGCTGCACGCCACACCGGTCGGTGGCCCCGCATCGACGGCGTGCCAGGTGGCGGAGGTCGAACGCGCGATCCGCAGGCTCGAAGCACTCAAGCTGAAACTAGTCGCGGCCGCCGACAAGGCTGGGACCGCGCAGGAGTCCGGGTTCACCGGCACCGAGGCCTGGGTCGCCCGACAGACCACCACCTCGCGCACCACCGCAGCCCGCCAGGTCGCCCTGGCCCGAGAGCTCGCCCCTGCCGCCGGGCACGACGCCACCGCTGCGGCACTCGACGACGGTCTCCTGTCTGCATCGCATGCGGCGGTCATCGTCGCAGCGTCACGAGAACTGCCGGCAGGGGTGACCGACGAGCAGCGTGCGGCCGTCGAGGCGGTGCTGGTCGAGCAGGCCAGCAGGTTCACCACCGACCAGCTACGCCGCCTGGCTCGCCGAGCGATCGAGGCCATCGAACCCGACCAGGCAGCCGTGGACGCCCACGAGAACGAACTCGTGCGCACCGAGGAGCAACAGGCACTCGCGAGCTCGTCCTTCACCTTCCATGACAACGATGACGGGACCGTCACGGGGCACTTCACCGTCCCCAGCACCAGGTTCGCCCACCTCCACAAGATCCTCGACACGATGACCGCACCCCGGAGGATGAGGGGTGAGTCGTTCGACTGGCGACACCGCCGCGGCCTGGCGTTCGCCGAGCTCCTCACACACCTGCCCACCGACCACCTGCACCACAAGAGCGCCGCCACCGTCGTGGTGACGATCGACCTCGACACCCTCACCGGCGCGCTCAAGACCGCCCAGCTCGACACCGGCCAGAACCTCTCAGCCGGCGAAGCCCGCCGCCTGGCCTGCACCGCCGCGATCGTCCCCGCCGTCCTGGGCGGCGCCTCCATCCCCCTGGACCTCGGCCACGAGGCTCGCGTGTTCTCCCAGGCCCAGCGCACCGCGGCCGGACTCACCCACGACACCTGCGCCGCCGCGGGCTGCGAACGCCCCTACGCCTGGTGCGAGCTCCACCACCGACAACCCTGGGCCCGAGGCGGTCAGACCAACCTCCACAACGCCGTCCCGCTATGCCACTGGCACCACCAACGCATCCACGACCCCACCTACACCCACACCTGGCAGCAAGACGGCACCCTCACCTTCCAACGCACCACACCGAGGCGGACATGAGCCGGGCAGGCCCGGGCGCGCCGGCGGCAACGCCTCCAGCGGATCGCATGTGATCGACTCAGAACCCCAGCCGGCGCTCGGACTCGCCGCGCACCGCCTTGCCCTTCTGCTGGGCGGTGTCCTTCAACGCGGCCTGGAAGTCGACCATCTTCTGCTGGAGGGCGGGGTCGGCGGCGGCCAGGATGCGTACGGCGAGCAGGCCGGCGTTGCGGGCATTGCCGACGGCCACGGTCGCGACCGGGACACCGGCAGGCATCTGCACGATGGAGAGCAGCGAGTCCATCCCGTCGAGGTACTTCAACGGCACCGGCACCCCGATGACGGGCAACGGCGTGACCGCGGCCAGCATGCCGGGCAGGTGGGCCGCTCCCCCGGCCCCGGCGATGATCACCTGCAGGCCCCGGCCGGCGGCCTCGCGACCGTAGGCGATCATCTCGTCGGGCATCCGGTGCGCCGAGACCACGTCGGCCTCGAAGGGGATGTCGAACTCCTCGCACGCCTCACCGGCGGCCTTCATCACCGGCCAGTCGGAGTCGGAACCCATCACGATGCCGACGCGTGCGTTGGTGGCTGCGTTCATTCGCTCTCATCTCCCAGGTCGCCCGCGAACCATGCTGCCGCATGCCGGGCCCGCTCGAGGCAGTCGTCGAGGTCGTCGCCGTAGGCGTTCACGTGCCCCACCTTGCGGCCGGGTCGCAGCTCCTTGCCGTAGAGGTGCACCTTGAGCCGCGGGTCGCGAGCCATCGCGTGCGGGTAGCCGTCGTAGAGCCGCCCGGTCTGGTTGGCCCCGCCGAGGATGTTGACCATCACCGTCCAGGGCACGCGCTTGTCGGGAGCACCGAGCGGCAGGTCGAGCACGGCGCGCAGGTGGTTCTCGAACTGGCTGGTCACCGATCCGTCCTGCGTCCAGTGCCCGGTGTTGTGCGGCCGCATCGCCAGCTCGTTGACCAGCACCCGACCGTCCCTGGTCTCGAACAGCTCGACGGCCAGCACGCCGGTCACGTCGAGCTCGGCCGCGATCTTCATCGCGATCTGGGCAGCCTGCTCGGCCAGCGCGGGTGCCAGGTCGGGGGCCGGAGCGATCACCTCCTTGCAGATCCCGTCGCGCTGCGTGGAGGCGACGATCGGCCACACGGCCACCTGGCCGGAGGGTGAGCGGGCCACCAGTGCCGACAGCTCGCGCCGGAAGTCGACCCGCTCCTCGGCGAGGATGTCCCGGCCGGAGTCGAAGGCGGCGGCACAGTCGTCCGGTCCCTCGACGAACCAGACCCCCTTGCCGTCGTAGCCGCCGCGGGTGGTCTTCAGCACGCACGGCCACCCCCCTGATGATCTGGCGAAGGCCGAGACCTCCTCGACCGAGGACACCAGGGCGTTGCGGGGGCAGGGCACGTCGAGCTCGGCGAGCCGGCGACGCATCACGCCCTTGTCCTGGGCGTGCACCAGTGCCTCGGGACCGGGACGGACGGCCAGCGACTCCTCGAGCGCGTGCAGGTGGTCGGTCGGCACGTGCTCGTGGTCGAAGGTCACGACTTCGCAGCCCTCGGTGACCGACCGGAGCGTGGCCAGGTCGGTGTAGTCGCCGACCGTGTGGTCGGGCACCACCTGGGCGGCGCTGACGCCGGGGGCCTCGGCCAGCAGCCGCAGCGGGATGCCGAGCGCCGCGGCCGGCTCGGCCATCATCCGGGCCAGCTGGCCGCCGCCGATGACGGCCACGGTGGGGGCGGGCTGCGGGGAACTGGCACGGGTCTGCTGGGACACGCAGCGACCCTATCCAGCCACCTCAGCGTGACGTACGACGGACCGCGACCGGCTCGAGATCGCCGAACCCGCGCACGGGTCTCGCCGGCAGGATCCGGGTCTCGTACTTGTCCTGGGACAACCGCTCGGCCGTGTGCGCGTCGGTGATCACCCGGTTGCGCCGGGCGACCCCGACCAGCCGGGCGGCGAGGTTCACCGCGGGGCCGTAGACGTCGCCCATCCGGAGCACGACGCTCCCGGTCACCACCCCGACCCGCACGTCGGGGAGCCGCTTGTCGCCACCGATGACCTGCACGATGTCCCAGGCGATCTCGACCCCGTCCTCGGGCGTGGCCGCCATGAACAGCACCGAGTCGCCGAGCGTCTTGACCACCCGACCCCCGCGCTTGGAGACCACGTCGTGGCTGCGGCTCTCGAAGACCTCGACGAGATCCCCGATCTCGTCGTCCTCGAGCCGGTTGGTGAGCGCGCTGAAGCTGACCAGGTCGGCGAACCCGACGGTCGCCTCCGCGACCTGCTCGTCCGCGGCACCGTCGAGGCTCTCCACGCGGGCCACCGCGGCGAGCAGGTGCCGACGCCAGACATAGGTGAGCAGCTCCTCGAAGTCGGGTCCGATGGCCTCCACCAGGCGCAGCGCCTCGTCGCGCTTGGAGTGGTCCGAGCGGGTCCTGTCGAGCAGGGAGGCGAGCGTGGCCACCTCCCACTCGGCCAGGCGGTCCATCGTCTGCCCCACCGCCCGGGTCATCCGCACGATCGTGTCGAAGTCGAGCTCGCCCTCGCGCTCGATGGCGGCCACGCGACCCAGCGCCTCCGCGTCGGCGCTGCTGAAGGCGGACTCGCCGTCGGCCTGCGGGAACCCGAGGGCGCGCCAGAGTCGCTGGGCCTGGTCGACGGTCAGTCCGGCCGTCTCGGCAACCTGCTCACCGGTCAGCTCAGGTACGGATCCGAGAATCGCCCGCTCGAGGTCCTCAGGATCCGTCATCAGCCTTGCGGGCTCCGTGGAACAGCTCGTCGCTCACGGTCAGCTGCGCCTGCTCCACGTGCGGGATGTCGCGCAGCTCCACCCGGCCGAGCTCGCTGGCGTCGGAGACCACCAGGGTGCCGCAGCCGAAGAACCGGTCGACCAGGCTCTTCTCGTAGGAGATGTCGCTGATCCGGTTCATCGGGATGTCGTGGCCACGCCGGGTGAGGATCCCGGTGCGGGTGATCAGCCGCCGGTTGGTGAAGGTGTAGGTCGTCAGCAACCAGTTCAGGAACGGCCGGACCACGAACCACGCCAGGATCGCCACCGTCACCACCCAGATCACGATCCGCCACGTGCCCGCCTGGTCCCCCGAGGGGAGGCTGGACAGGTAGCCCGCCAGCGCGGCGAGCACGATCAGCACCACCGCGGGCAGGATCAGCGCCTTCACGTGCGTGCGCGTGCTGAGCACGATGTGCTCGCCCTCGTTCAGGAGCCTGGGGGAGATCGCCACGGGCCGATCATGCCACGTCGGGCGCCCCGGTCGGCGGGGTTACGGCGCCACTCCGGGCACACTCCGGGCACACTCCGGCCACACTCCGGCTCACTGCGGATCACTCCGGATCACTCTGGGCGCACATGGACCACGTCCCCGGCCCCCAGGTGCTCCTCACCGTCGGCGGTGCGTACGACGAGCCGCCCCGAGCCGTCGACGTCGACCGCCTCGCCGACCACCTCGCCCCCGGGCACGGCGACCTTGACCTGCTGACCGATCGTCGTGCACAGCTCCAGGTAGGCCGGGCGCAGGTCCGATCCGGCGAGCCACTCGTCGTAGCGCGTCTCCAGCTCCTCGACGAGCGCGACCAGCAGACCCGACCGGTCCACGGTCCCGTCGGTGACGATCGCGAGCGAGGTCGCCTCGGGGACCGGGAGCTCCTCGTCGCTCTGGTCGCAGTTGATGCCCACTCCGACGACGGCGGCCGCCGAACCGTCGCGCTCGACCCGCTCGAGCAGGATCCCGCCGAGCTTGTGGTCGTCGGCGAGGACGTCGTTGGGCCACTTCAGGGAGACCTGGACTCCCGTGACGCGGCGTACGGCGGCAGCGGCAGCGACCCCGGTCACCAACGGCAACCACGGCCACCGCTCCGCCGACACCTGCTGCGGCACCAGCAGGAAGGACACCGTGAGGGAGCTGCGGGCGGGGGTGACCCACTCCCGACCCAGCCGACCTCGCCCCGCTGACTGGTGCTCGGCGGCGATCACGAGACCTTCGTGCTCACCGGCGCGGAAGCGGTCGGCCACCGCGGCGTTGGTGGAGGCGACCTCGTCGACGACCTCGACGCGCCAGCGGCCGCCGGCACCCATCGCGTCGAGGGGTGGGCGGTTGTCCTCGTGATCGCTCATGCCCACTAGATTGACGCAGGAACGAATCGATTGCGAGGAGTCCCACACGTGAGTGCAGCACCGGGCGAGGGCACCGAGGTCCCCGAGGACATCGACATCCACACGACCGAGGGCAAGCTGGCCGACCTCGACCGACGCGTCGACGAGGCGGTCCACGCCGGGTCCGCGAAGGCCGTCGAGAAGCAGCACGCCAAGGGCAAGATGACCGCCCGCGAGCGCATCGAGAAGCTCTTCGACGAGGGCTCCTTCGTCGAGCTCGACGAGCTGGCCCGGCACCGGTCGGTGGCCTTCGGCCTGGAGAAGAACCGTCCCTACGGCGACGGCGTGATCACCGGCTTCGGCACCATCGACGGCCGCCAGACCTGCGTGTTCTCCCAGGACTTCACCGTCTTCGGTGGCTCCCTGGGCGAGGTCTACGGCGAGAAGATCACCAAGGTGATGGACCTCGCCATCAAGACCGGGTGCCCGATCATCGGCATCAACGAGGGCGCCGGCGCGCGCATCCAGGAGGGCGTGGTCTCGCTCGGTCTCTACGGCGAGATCTTCAAGCGCAACGTCCACGCCAGCGGCGTGATCCCCCAGATCAGCCTGATCATGGGCTCCTGCGCCGGCGGTCACGTCTACTCCCCCGCGGTCACCGACTTCACGATCATGGTCGACGGCACCTCCAACATGTTCATCACCGGTCCCGACGTCATCAAGACCGTCACCGGCGAGGACGTCACGATGGAGGAGCTCGGCGGTGCGCGGGCGCACAACACCAAGTCGGGCAACGCCCACTACATGGGCACCGACGAGGACGACGCGCTGGAGTACACCAAGGCGCTGCTCTCCTACCTGCCGCAGAACAACCTCGACGACCCGCCGGTCTACGACACTGCGTCATTTGGAGGGGCCGCCGACCTCGAGGTCAGCGACCTCGACCGCGCTCTCGACACGCTCATCCCCGACGGCGCCAACCAGCCCTACGACATGCACACCGTGATCACCTCGGTCCTCGACACGGATGACAACGGGGAGGGGGAGTTCCTCGAGGTGATGCCGCTCTACGCCCCCAACATCGTGATCGGCTACGGCCGGGTCGAGGGCAAGTCGGTCGGCGTGGTCGCCAACCAGCCGATGCAGTTCGCCGGCACCCTCGACATCGACGCCTCAGAGAAGGCGGCACGGTTCGTGCGCACCTGCGACGCGTTCAACATCCCGGTGCTCACCTTCGTCGACGTGCCGGGCTTCCTGCCGGGCACCGACCAGGAGTGGAACGGCATCATCCGGCGCGGCGCGAAGCTGATCTACGCCTACGCCGAGGCGACCGTCCCGCTGGTCACGATCATCACCCGCAAGGCCTACGGCGGCGCCTACGACGTGATGGGGTCCAAGCACCTCGGCGCCGACATCAACCTCGCCTGGCCCACGGCCCAGATCGCCGTGATGGGCGCCCAGGGCGCGGCCAACATCCTGCACCGCAAGGAGCTCGCCAAGGTCGAGGAGGACGGCGGTGACGTGGAGCAGCGCCGTGCCGAGCTGATCGCCGACTACGAGGACACGCTCGCCAACCCCTACATCGCGGCCGAGCGCGGCTACATCGACGCCGTGATCACCCCCCACGAGACCCGCGTCGAGATCGTGCGGGCGTTGCGCCTCCTGCAGACCAAGCGCGAGACGCTGCCCCCCAAGAAGCACGGGAACATCCCCCTATGAATCACCCCACGAAACCGCGCGGGGAGCTCGCTCCGCTCGCAGCGGACACGCTTCCGCGGGGACCCCGATGAATCACCCCACCGGCGACGAAGACACGCCGCCTCCCCTGCTGCGGATCGTCAAGGGCGACCCGGACCCCGAGGAGGTCGCCGCCCTCGTGGCGGTCGTCTCGGCCCTGGCCGCCGGTGCCGCCGAGGCCGCCGCCAGGCAGAAGCCACCGAGGTCGGAGTGGTCGGCTCACCACCGCAAGATGCGCCCGCCCCACCGGCACGGTGCTGGTGCCTGGCGCAGCAGTGCGCGGTAGAACTGCCTGATGCCGACCACACCGCGCCTGATCCTCGCCTCGGCCTCCCCTGCCCGGCTCACGACGCTGCAGAACGCCGGCCTCTCCCCCGAGGTGATGGTCAGCGGGGTCGACGAGAGCACGGTCGCGATGACCGGGCCGGCCGACTACACGATGAAGCTGGCCCAGCTCAAGGCGGTCGCGGTCGCAGCCGACCAGAAGCGCGCGCTCGTGGTCGGCTGCGACTCGGTGCTCGCACTCGACGGGGAGATCCTCGGCAAGCCTCTCGACGAGGCCGACGCCGTCGCCCGCTGGAAGCAGATGCGCGGGCGTTCCGGCGTACTCCACACCGGGCACTGCGTCATCGACACCCACCGCGAGGTCTGGCTGGCCCGGTCCGCGGCCACCCAGGTGCGGTTCGCGCACGTGACCGACGAGGAGATCGAGGCCTACGTCGCCACCGGCGAGCCCTTGGCGGTCGCCGGTGCGTTCACCCTCGACGGGCTCGGCGGGCCGTTCGTGTCCGGCGTGACCGGCGACCCCCACAACGTGGTCGGGATCAGCCTGCCCCTGCTACGTCTGATGTTCGAGGAGCTCGGGTTCCTCTGGACCGACTTCTGGGCCTGAGTTCCCGGCGCCCCGCGCGTCCGGTTCCAGGCCCAGGACGTGTGTCCCCCGCGCACCCCGGAACTCCACCGCGTGCCGCTTGAACACGAACCTGCGGAACGCCCAGAAGCGCACCAGGGTCGCCAGCACCGCACCGACGACGTTGGCCGAGATGTTGTCGGCGATGACGGTGTCCCAGTCGAAGACGTTGCGGGTGACCCACAGACAGGCCATCGGGATCACGAACGAGGCGAAGTTGACGATCGCGTAGTTCACCAGCCCACCACCGAGTCCGGTGGCCCTGCGGTGCTTGAACGCATAGCGACTGCTGCCGTAGAAGCTGATCAGCATGCCGATCGTGTTGGCCACGAAGTACGTCGCCACCGGGAAGCCGTGCAGCGGTCCGGGGCTGTAGAGCGCGGGCAGCCCGTGCACGAGCGCGTTGAACAAGAAGATCGCGACAGCGGTGGCCACGACGTTGACGGCTGAGAACTTCGCTGCCTCGCCGCCGATGCGGCGCAGTCGCGATCCCATGCGTCGAGGTTAGCGTCGCAGTTGGCATGATCGGCGCATGCGCGGGATCATCCTCGCCGGTGGCACCGGCTCCAGACTGCATCCGCTGACCCTCGGCATCAGCAAGCAGCTGGTCCCGGTCTACGACAAGCCGATGATCTACTACCCGCTCAGCACACTCATGCTCGCCGGCATCCGCGACATCCTCGTGATCACCACCCCGCACGAGGCCGAGGGCTTCCAGCGGCTGCTCGGGGACGGGTCCGCGTTCGGCATCTCGCTGACCTACGCGCAGCAACCCTCGCCGGACGGGCTGGCGCAGGCGTTCACCATCGGCGCCGACTTCATCGGCGAGAGCGCCAGCGCGCTGATCCTGGGCGACAACATCTTCTACGGCCCCGGGTTCGGCCGGAAGCTGGCCCGGTTCGGCGACATCGACGGGGCGATGGTCTTCGCCTACCGGGTCTCGGAGCCCAGCGCCTACGGGGTCGTGGAGTTCGACGACGACGGCGCCGCCATCTCCCTGGAGGAGAAGCCCGTGCGCCCGCGGAGCAACTACGCCGTCCCAGGCCTCTACTTCTATGACAACGAGGTCCTCGAGGTCGCTCGAGGACTGACCCCCTCGGCCCGAGGGGAGTACGAGATCACCGACATCAACCTCCACTACCTCGAGCGTCAGCGGCTGCAGGTCGAGGTCCTGGAGCGGGGCACCGCGTGGCTGGACACCGGGACGTTCGACTCGCTCAACGACGCCAACAACTTCATCCGCACGATCGAGCACCGCCAGGGACTCAAGGTCGGCGCGCCCGAGGAGGTCGCCTGGCGGCAGGGATGGCTCAGCGACGACGAGCTGCGCGCGCGGGCGGAGCCGCTGGTGAAGTCCGGGTACGGCGACTACCTGATCGAGCTCGTCGAGACCGGAGGG
The DNA here is from genome assembly GCA_963843075.1 of uncultured Actinomycetota bacterium. Taxonomy (GTDB): domain Bacteria; phylum Actinomycetota; class Actinomycetes; order Propionibacteriales; family Nocardioidaceae; genus Marmoricola. The sequence continues at coordinate 1,160,642 of CAWJJD010000002.1, forward strand.
CGCTGAGCCTCACCGTCCGGGAGACAGCACCTCTTCGGCGGCCATCGCCCACCGCTCCTGCCACGGCCCGATCGGCTCGATGTCGTTCCCGCGGAGGCGGTCGTGCCCGAGCACCGAGTAGGCCGGACGTCTGGCCGGGCGCCCGAAGGCCCGGGAGTGGGCGGGGTTGACCACGTCCGGCGACTGCCCGTCCGCCTCGACGACCTCGCGGGCGAAGCCGCACCACGACGTCTCCCCCGACGAGGTGGCGTGCCAGATGCCGGAGGGCGCATCGGCCTTGACCAGCCGCACCATCAGGTCGGCGACGTCCCTGGTCCACGTCGGCTGGCCGAACTGGTCGTCGACGACATCCACCGAGCCCTTCTCGCGCACGACCCGCGCGACCGTGCGCGGGAAGCAGACGCCGTGTGCGCCGTACAGCCAACCGGTCCGGAGGATGAAGTGGCTCTCGGGGGACTCCGCCCGCACCGCCCACTCACCGGCCGCCTTGCCCCGACCGTAGGCAGTCTGGGGTCGCAACGGCGCGTCCTCGGCGTACGGCGTGCGCCCGTCACCGGCGAAGACGTAGTCGGTGCTGACCTGGACCACCCGTGCGTCGTGGTGGCGCGCGGCACGGGCCACCAGCCCTGCAGCCGTCGCGTTGATGTCGAAGGCCAGTTGGGTGTGGGTCTCGGCCTCGTCGACCGCTGTCCAGGCGGCGCAGTTGACCACGACCTCGTGCCCGGCCACGGCACGGCAGACCGCGTCCTGATCCATCAGGTCGAGGTCGTCTCGGCCCACGGCAGTGTGGTCGATCCCGTGGTCCGCAAGCGTCTTGCAGACGTCGGTCCCGAGCATGCCGTGGGCGCCGGTCACAAACCAGGTCACAAATAGAGCGTATCGACTCTCCGCTAGCCTGCACGCGTGTTGGTCAGAGAGCTCTCCATCAGCGGTGCCCTGGAGATCACACCCGTCCAGCACGGCGACGACCGCGGCGTCTTCCTCGAGTGGTTCCGCGAGGACGCCTTCGAGAAGGCGACCGGGCACCCCTTCCACCTCGCCCAGGCCAACTGCTCGGTGTCGAGCGCCGGGACGCTGCGGGGCATCCACTTCGCCCAGCTCCCGCCGAGCCAGGCCAAGTTCGTCACCTGCGTGCACGGCGCTGCCCTCGACGTCGTGATCGACCTGCGGGTCGGCTCGCCCACCTATGGCCAGTGGGACTCGGTGCACCTCGACGACGTCGACCGGCGCGCGATCTATCTCCCCGAGGGTCTCGGCCACGCGTTCATGGCGCTCGACGACGACACGGTCGTGAACTATCTGTGCTCGGCGCCCTACGCGCCCGACCGCGAGCACGCGATCCACGCGCTCGACCCCGAGATCGCGATCACCTGGCCGACCGAGTCCCGCGACGGGCGTCCGATCAGCCCGCTGCTCTCCCCCAAGGACGAGGTCGCCCCCTCCCTGGCGCAGGTGCGCGAGCGCGGCCTGCTCGCCACCTGGGAGGACGCGCAGGCGTTCGCTCGGGGGTTGTAGCCGGGAGCGGTCCCTCAGATCTCCGTGGACATCAAGGAGTCCACAAGATCGACTGGCAGTTCGAGCGAGCTGGCGTGGCCGCGGGCGGGGCAGTGCGCCCTCAGGCGGCCAACTGCCAGTCGATCTTGCGGAGACCGGACGACGTCGGCGACAGCCGGCCGAAGAGCTCAGCCAGAGAGCTCAGCCCTGGCCTTGAGGGGCTCCCACCAGGCGCGGTGGGAGCGATACCACTCGACGGTCTCGGCGAGTCCTTGCGTGAAGGGCACCTGTGGTCGGTAGCCGAGCTCTCCGCTGATCTTGGCGATGTCGACGGAGTAGCGCAGGTCGTGGCCGAGCCGGTCGGCGACGCGCTGGACCCGGTCCCAGTCGGTCCCGGTGGCCTCGAGGAGCAGGCCCGTGAGCTCCTTGTTGCTCATCTCGGTGCCGCCGCCGATGTTGTAGACCTCACCGGGTCTGCCCCCGTCGAGCACGAGGTGGATGCCGCGGCAGTGGTCGTCGACGTGCAGCCAGTCGCGCACGTTCGCGCCCTCGCCGTAGAGCGGCACGTCCTTCCCGTCGATCAGGTTGGTCACGAACAGCGGGATGACCTTCTCCGGGAACTGGTAAGGGCCGTAGTTGTTGGAGCACCGCGTGATGCAGACCGGGAGCCCGTGGGTGCGGTGGTAGGCGCGAGCGAGCAGGTCGCTGGAGGCCTTGGACGCGGAGTACGGCGAGTTGGGCTCGAGCGGTCGTTCCTCGTCCCAGCTGCCCTGCTCGATCGAGCCGTAGACCTCGTCGGTGGAGACGTGCACGAACTTCTCGATGCCGGAGCCCATCGCCGAGTCGAGCAGCGTCTGGGTGCCGACCACGTTGGTCATCACGAAGTCGGCCGCACCCAGGATCGAGCGGTCCACGTGGCTCTCGGCGGCGAAGTGCACGACGGCGTCGACCCCGGCCATCAGCCGGTCCACGATCGGGCGGTCGAGGATGTCGCCCTCGACGACCCGGAGCCGCTCGTCGGCCAGCACGGGCGTGAGGTTCTCGATGTTGCCCGCGTAGGTGAACTTGTCGAGCACCACGAGCTGGTCGGGAACCGACCCGCCCCACGCGCCGGTGAGCACGCTGCGCACGTAGTGGCTGCCGATGAAGCCGGCACCTCCGGTGACCAGTAGTCGCATCTGCTCCCTTCCTGTTGGCACCGCAGGTTAACGCCGGACCGACCGTCCCTCCCGGTGCACCTGCCTCAACGCGGGCGGCGCGCCGTGCGCATCTGGTCGCCGACCGACGTCAGCGTGGCAGCCATCCCGGCCATCAGCGGCGTGCGCGCGTGCTCGGCGACCGGGGGCCAGGCGGTCGACCGGAAACGCAGGTCGAGCACCTGGAAGCGGGCGCTGGCCGAGGACCCCAGCACGACGGGCGGCCGACGGCGGGTGATGCGGTTCAGGTCGCCGAGGACGGCCCCGATCGTCGTGGAGCGCTCGCTCGCGAGCACCTTGAGGTGGCGACCCCCGCGCGCAACGACGGCGTCGAGACCGGCCACGACCATCGCTGCCGCGTCGTCGACGTAGAGGTAGTCGCGCCGGGTGTCCAGGGAGACGTAGATGCTCAGCGGTCGACGGGTCAGCTGGGCCCGGCAGAGCTGCGAGATCAGCCCCTGCGGCTTGGCGAGGTCCTGACCGGGACCGTAGAGGTTCGAGAGCCGCCCGATCAGCAGCGGCACGCCCGTGCGTGCGGCGAAGGCGTCGACGGCCCCCTCGGCGCGCAGCTTGGCCCGGCCGTACGGCGAGATCGCGACCGGCTCGGTCGTCTCGGTGAACGGCGATCCGCTGGCACCGGCGTAGACCCCACCGGCCGAGGAGGCGAAGAAGATGCCACGCCTGCCCGGTCCCGTGCCGGGCTGGAAGCGGCCGAGGAACTCCTCGAGGACCGCCACCTCGGCGTCGAGCTCGTCCTCGCCGGTGCCGACGACACCCGCTCCGGCACACCACCACAGCTGCCAGCTGTCGCCGAACGACTCGGCCTCGGCCAGCAGCGCCGAGACGGCCGCATCGTGGTCCGTCCACGGGACCCGGCTCGTGGTCACCTCGCGCCCGAGCGTGTGCAGGCGGCGGCCCACGGCGCTGCCGAGCAGGCCGGAGCTGCCGACGACCCAGCTCGTCGCCCGGTCGGGGCCGCCCTCAGGAGCGCGGTCGACGGCCAAGAGGCCCGTCCGCGGGATCCTGGGTGATCAGGTAGAGCGGCTTGCCCATCGCCATGTTGACCGCGACGCCGACGTACTCCGCGATCACGCCCAGCGAGAACAGCACCACCCCGGTGCAGATCAGCACCACCACGGTGAGCGACGTCCAGCCCTGCACGGGGGCCGGGTGGGTGAGCTGCCGGAAGACCAGGAAGACCGCGATCACGAACCCCAGCAGCGCGAAGAGCACGCCGAGGACGCTGACCATCCGCAGGCCGCGCGTGCCACCGGTGAGGACCATCCGCCAGAAGTGCGAGAGCAGGCTGCGCATGGAGTAGCCGGACTCGCGCCCGTGTCCCTCGTCGCGCAGCTCCACGGGCGCGGTGGTCACCTTGCCCGCGACCCAGCCGAGGGCGATGTCGAGGTAGACCCCCGACCCGGCGTACGCCGCGACGCTGCGACCCACCTCGCCGAGGATCAGCCGGAAGCTGTGGAACACCGACGCGTCCGCTCCCCCGCTCAGCGCCTTGACCACCCGCTTGGCACCGCGCGAGGTCACGTTGCGCACGGCGGAGTGGGGCGGGGTGTTGGTGGGACTGGCATAGACGACGCTCGCCTGTCGGCCCAGGGCGACGTCGAGCATGGTGGCGATGAACACGGGGTCGTGCTGGCCGTCCTCGTCGAGGGTGACGATCCAGTCACCACCCGCCGACGCCATGCCGGCCAGGGTGGCGGCGTGCTGGCCGAAGTTGCGGCTCAGCCAGATCGACCGGGCGAACGGGTGCTGCTCCTCCAGCTCACGCATCACGCGGGCCGAGTCGTCGGGGCCGCAGTCGTTGACCATCAGCACCTCGGCGACCCGGTAGGGGGTGCCGCCGGGAGTCGTCATCTCGCCGGTGAACGCGGCCAGCGACTCGAGGACTCCGGCCAGATGACGCTCGCCCTTGTAGACCGGGATGACCACCGAAACGAGGTGTTCGCCCTGCGGGGCGGCAACGTCGGCGGACACGGAACACGACTATAGTCACCCGGACATCGCAGCCGGGGCAGGCAAACCGGGGAGGCTGCCGACAAACGCCGGAGGCAGTCAGGGGAAGGGAAGTTGTCGGCATGGCGGTGACCGAACCCGCACCCGATGGGACGCTCCCCGCCGGGCCGTTGCTCCGCCTCGTCTCGGACCAACGCATCGCCTTCCTGATCGTGGGCGCGTTCAACACGATCAACGGCTTCGTGATCTTCGTGATCGCGCACGCACTGCTCGGCAGCGGGTTCCGCGACTACATGGCGAGCCTGCTGATCTCCCACGTGATCGCCGTGCTGTGCGCGTTCGGCCTGCACCGGCGGTTCGTCTTCAAGGTCACGGGCCAGGTCTGGCTGGACCTCGCCCGCTTCGAGCTGGTGAACCTCGCCGCGCTCGGCGTCAACGCGGTGCTCCTCCCCCTGTTCGTCGAGGTGGCCGGCCTGCCGGTGATCCCCTCCCAGGTCCTGGCCGGAGGGCTCGCGGTGGTCGGGACCTACTTCGGCCACCTGCTCTTCTCGTTCCGGCGCCCCCACCCGGCACCCCAGTCCCCGGCACCCAACAACCCGGCACCCAACAACCCGGCAACCAGTGAGGCGGTCGACTCGTGAGCCCACGTGTCTCGGTGATCATCCCCACCTACAACAACGAGCTCTACGTCGAGGAGACGATGAGGTCGGTGCTGGCCCAGACCTTCACCGACTTCGAGCTCATCGTGGCCGACCACAGCTCTGCGGACCGCACCTGGGAGCTGCTGCAGCAGTTCACCGACGACCCGCGGGTGCGGTTGCTGACCACCCCTGCCGGGGGCAGTGCCGAGCGCAACTGGAACCGGGTGACCCGCGAGGCCACCGGCGAGCTGGTGAAGCTGGTCTGCGGGGACGACCTGCTCGCGCCGGACATGCTCGAGCGCCAGGTCGCGGCCTTCGACGAGCACGACGAGGGCGTGGTGATGGTGGCCTCGGCCCGCGACATCGTGGATGCCTCGGGTCGCCGGGTGCTCAGCGACCTGGGCCTCGGCGGCCTCGAGGGCCGGGTGCCTGGCCGCGAGGCGGTCCGCCGCTCCGTGCTGCGTGGCGCGAACATCTTCGGCGAGCCGGTCTGCGTGATGGTCCGTCGTACGGCGCTGGAGGCAGTGGGCCTGTGGCACGGCAACCCGGGCTACATCATCGACCAGGCGACCTACTGCCGGGTGCTGCTGCGCGGCGACCTGGTCGCGACCTCGGGGGGAGCGCTGGCCGCCTTCCGGGTCAGCGCCACCCAGTGGAGCGTGGCCCTGGCCCGGCAGCAGGCGCGATCGGCGGCGGAGATGCACCGCCAGCTCCAGGCGATGGCACCCGGACTGCTCACCCGGCGCGACCTCAGGATCGGCGACGCCATGGCGGCCCTGCGGGCGGTGCAGCGCCGGCTGTTCTACCTCTACCTCGGCCGACGGATGACGCCGGAGCGGGCACCGGCCCGGGTCTAGGGCTGGCTCGAGGCCGGGCTCGACGCCGGCTTGGTGGCCAGCACGCAGAACTCGTTGTAGATGAACGGCTTCCCCGCCCACCGCGGGAACGGGAAGCTGAACCACGGCGCCGGCTCGAGGCCGACCTGGCGCGAGAGCTCCACGAGGTCGTCGCCCGTCGTGAAGCGCACGTGGGTCGGGTCGCTGTCGTAGCCGCGCTCCTGCGGGCAGACGAAGAACACCTTGCCGCCCGGCCGGAGGTAGGGCAGGTAGTCCTCCATGATCGCGACCCCGGCCTCGGCGTCCATGTGCTCGATCACGTGGGCGAGCAGGATGCCCTCGAAGCTCTCGGGGACGCGCAGCTCGCTGTGCTCCCACTCCTCGACGGTGAGCGCCACGACGCCCCGCTCGCGGGCCACCTGGACCGCCGCGGCGTTGTGGTCGACTCCGACCGACCCCGGTGCCAGGGTCTCCAGGTTGCGGCCGATGCCACAGCCGACGTCGAGCGTGCGTCCGAGGTGCTGGCGGCGCAGGTTCCACTGGTAGGGCGCCTGGACGTTGAGGGCCTTCTTCCACCAGACCTCCTGCTTGGCCTGGAGACGGCGCGCATAGTGTTCGCCCGACGTGTCGCGCATGTCCTGTCCGTCCGGTGCAGCCATGCTGCGGGAGTGTAGTTGGGACACCGTTGCTGCCCCGGCGACGGCCCGCTCGGGACCGAGGAGGATTTCGCTCGATGAAGCTCGACACCGCGCTTCGTCGACGCGTGCTGTCCGGCTGGGTCCCGGCCCTGATCACCTTCGTCGTGGCGGTCGGCTTCTTGCTGACCAACGGTGTCGGGGTGGGCGACGTGGCGCGCTTCGCGGCGTACGCCGTCCTCGGGCTGGTCCTCCCCGGTCTGGTGCTCTGGCGCCTGCTGGTGCCCCGGCCCGGCTCGACCCTGGTCGCCGACGCGGTCTTCGGGACCTCGCTGGCGCTGGCCGTCGAGCTCGCGGTCTATGCCTGCCTCGCCCATCTCGACCACCCGGGACTGGCCAGGCTCTGGCCCGTGGTGCCGCTGCTGCTGGCCCTGGTGCCGAGGTGGCGCAACCGGGTCTGGAGGCGTGCCGAGGCCCAGCCTGCCTGGTGGTCCTGGGGCATGGGCGGGTTGCTGTCGCTGGCCCTGGTCAGCCTGAAGCAGGCGAGCTGGACCATCGCGCCGCTCACACCGGCGGGACTCAGCAACCCCTACCTCGACCTCCCCTACCACCTCTCCCTGGTCGCCGGGCTGAGCGACCACGTCAAGACCGACCTGCTCTTCGCCGAGGGCGAGCCCCTCTACTACCACTGGTTCGTGCATGCCCACGTGGCCGCCGAACGGCATGCGACCGGCATCGAACCGCTGCTGCTGCTGACCCGTCTCGACATGCTGATCCCGGTCACGATCGCGCTGCTCGGTTCGGCCCTGCTCGCGCAGCGGGCGGCCCGGTCGCCGCTCGCGGGCCTGGTGGCCTCCGCGGTCCTCGTGCTCGGCGGCACGGCCCTGATCTGGCCGCACTTCTCGCCGGTCTTCCTGGACACCTCGACCTACACCAGCCCGACCACGCCCTTCGCCTACGCCATCCTGGTCGGCTGCATCGCGATCACCTTCGAGCTCGTCGACCCCGACTTCCGGCCACCGGCCACAGCCTGGGTCGCCGCCGTGCTGCTGATCCTGGCGAGCTCGGGGGCCAAGGGCACCGCGCTCCCCGTGCTGCTGGCCGGGTGGGTCAGCCTGCTGCTGATGGGGCTGCTGCTCAGGCGCGGGGTGCACTGGTCGGCGCTGTGGCTGACGGTGATCGGTGTGGTGGTGTTCCTGGCCGCGCAGAAGGTCATCTACGGCGGCTCCGCGCAGGGCACGCACCTGGTCCCGTTCGGTCTCGGCAGCTACATCGCCTTCGACGCCGGCCTGGTCGACGACCCGAGCGGGGCTTCTCTGGGCCTGCGCGTGACGGTCACCACCATCTACGTGGTGATGCGGGTGTCCTGCCTGGTCGCCGTGCTCGGCCTGTTCACCCCACGGGTCTGGCGCAACCCCAGGGCGCACTTCCTGGTCGGCTCGATGGTCGGCTCCCTGGGAGCCGTGGTCCTGCTCGACAGCGCGAAGCTCAACCAGCTCTACTTCCTGCTCGTCACGCCCCCGTTCATCGCAGTGATCACCGGCTGGGGTCTGGTCGAGCTGCTCCGACGGGTGGAGCGGCGCGTCGCCGTCCGCGTCTGCGCGGGTTTCCTCGCCGCCGGCGTGGCGCTCAGCGCCGTCCTGATGTGGCCGCTGCGGCCCGAGGGCTTCCACGCAGGCGGTGCCGCCCACAGCCTCGGGCGGTTCGTGCTGCAGCCCCTGGTCGTGGTGGCACTGCTGGGACTCGTCGGACTGGGCATCTGGCTGCTCGCCCGTCGCCCCGGGTGGGGGGCGTGGCGGCACGCGGCTCCGCTGGCCTGCGTCAGCCTGACCCTGGGCCTCGGGCTGCTCACCGGCCCGGTGCACGCGCTGGACGCGAACGAACGGGCGCCCGTCCCGGCTGCCAGCAAGGTGAGGCAGATCGGCACGGGCGGCATCGCCGCCGCCAGGTGGCTGCGCGACCACTCCGACCCCGACGACGTGGTCGCCACCAACTCGCACTGCCTGTTCCCCGCGCCGAGCCGGTGCGACCACCGCGCGTTCTGGATCGCCGGCTATGCCGAGCGCCAGGTGCTCGTCGAGGGCTGGTCCTACACCTCACGGTCGGCCGAGCTGGCCGCGAAGCAGAAGCGCCTGGTGCAGTACATGTCCTACTGGCGGCCCGGCGTGCTGCGGCAGAACGACCGCGCCTTCACCGGGCCGACCCGTCAGCGGCTGGACGCCCTGCGCCGCGACCACGAGGTGCGGTGGCTGTTCGTGGACAAGCGCTTCCGGGCCGACCTGCCCGCGCTCGAGCGGCTGGCGGAACTGAGGTTCGAGAACAGGGACTACGCGGTCCTCGAGCTCCGCTGACCTCCCGGTCGGGCTACTCGACCGGCAGGCCGAGGCCCCGCGCGATCAGCATCCGCTGGACCTCGGAGGTGCCCTCGCCGATCTCGAGCACCTTGGCGTCGCGGTAGAAACGCGCCACGGGGTACTCCTCCATGAAGCCGTAGCCCCCGAAGACCTGGGTCGCGATCCGGGTGGCGGTCACGGCCGACTCGGTCGAGTAGAGCTTGGCGATCGCCGCAGCCTGCTTGAACTCCTTCATCGGCTTGCCGGCGTCCTTCATCCAGGCCGCCTTGTAGGTGAGCTGGCGGCTGGCCGCGAGCATCACCTCGAGGTCGGCGATCTGGAAGGCCACGCCCTGCTTGCGTCCGATGGGTCCGCCGAAGGTGGTCCGCTCACCGGCGTACTGGACGCTCATGTCGAGGCACGCCTGGATGCAGCCGACCGCCAGCGCGGCGATGGCGACCCGGCCGTCGTCGAGGGTGGCCAGGAACTGTGCGAAGCCGCGACCACGCTCGCCCAGGAGGTTCGACTCGGGCACGCGCGCGTCGCTGAAGCTCAGTGGATGGGTGTCCGAGGCGTGCCAGCCGAGCTTGTCGTAGGCCTTCTCGGCGGTGAAGCCCGGGGTGTCGCTCGGGACGATGATCGTGGAGATCTCGGGCTTCGGATCCCCGCCGGTCGAGCCTGTCGAGACCTCGCCCGTCCTCGCGGTCACGGTGACCAGCGAGGTGATCTCGGAGCCGGAGTTGGTGATGAACTGCTTGCTGCCGTTGACGACCCACTCGCCGTCGCTCAGCTCCGCCTTGGTCTTGGTCGCCCCGGCATCCGAGCCGGCGCCGGGCTCGGTCAGGCCGAAGCCGGCGAGCTTGCTGCCCTCCACGAGGTCGGGCAGCCAGGTGTCCTTCTGCTCGTCGGTGCCGAAGGTCAGGATCGGGTTGATGCCCAGGCCGACGGCCGCCTCGAGGGTGATGCCCATCGACTGGTCGACGCGGCCGATCTCCTCGATGGCCACGCACAGGCTGGTGAAGTCGCCGTCCGCCCCGCCGTACTGCTCCGGCGCGGTGAGCCCGAAGAGGCCCAGCGAGCCCATCTTCTGCACCACGTCGACCGGGAAGTGGTGGTCGCGGTCCCACTGGGCGACGTGGGGGGCGATCTCCTTCTCCGCGAAGTCGCGCACGGTGCGACGGAACTGCTCGTGGTCCTCGGACAGGTCGAAGCTCATGGGGGGCATCCTAGCCCGGGATGTTAACGATCGCTAACCCCTCACCAGACACTTCGCCCGGCGCCTCGCTCGGGTTCGCAACTGGGTGGGATGGTCCCTAGAGTGGCTGGGTGACCCTGACAAGCTCAACGGCGAGCTTTCTGGCGGATGCGACCTCGTCCGACGCCGCGCTGCGCCGCTTCCTGCACGGCCTTCCGGGGGTCGACCAGGTGGGCGCAGAGCAACGCGCCGCCGGCCTCGGCACCCGCTCGATCAAGACCTCCGCGAAGGAGTACGCGATCGACCTCGCCATCCGGATGGTCGACCTGACCACCCTCGAGGGTGCCGACACGCCCGGCAAGGTGCGCGCGCTCGCCACGAAGGCGATGCACCCCGACCCGGCCGACCCGACCTGCCCCTCGACGGCGGCGGTCTGCGTCTATCCCGACATGGTCCCGTTCGCCAAGGAGACGCTCGGCGCGTCCGGCGTCCACATCGCGTCGGTGGCCACCGCCTTCCCGAGCGGTCGCGCGGCGATGGACATCAAGCTGGCCGACGTCAAGGACGCCGTCGAGGCCGGCGCCGACGAGATCGACATGGTCATCGACCGGGGCGCGTTCCTCTCGGGGCGCTACCTGGAGGTCTACGAGGAGATCGTGGCGGTCCGTGAGGCTGTCGGCGACGCGCACCTGAAGGTGATCTTCGAGACCGGTGAGCTGCAGACCTACGACAACGTACGCCGGGCCAGCTGGCTGGCGATGATGGCCGGAGGGCACTTCATCAAGACCTCGACCGGCAAGATCCAGCCCGCGGCGACGCTGCCGGTGACGCTGGTGATGCTCGAGGCCGTGCGCGACTTCCGCGAGGCGACCGGGCAGATGGTCGGCGTGAAGCCGGCCGGCGGCATCCGATCCTCGAAGGACGCGATCAAGTACCTCGTGATGGTCAACGAGGTCGCCGGTCCCGACTGGCTGGACCCCGACTGGTTCCGGTTCGGCGCCTCCACGCTGCTCAACGACCTGCTGATGCAGCGCACCAAGATGCAGACCGGCCGCTACTCCGGCCCCGACTACTTCACCCTGGACTGATGATGGTTTCGACAAGCTCAACCGGCGAGAAGTTCGCCTACGCACCGGCACCCGAGTCCCGCTCGGTGGTCGACATCAAGTCCTCCTACGGGCTGTTCATCAACGGCGAGTTCGTCGACGGTTCCGGCAAGTCGTTCAAGACGATCTCGCCGAGCACCGAGGAGGTGCTCGCCGAGGTCGCCGAGGCCGACGGCGGCGACGTCGACAGGGCCGTGAAGGCCGCCCGACGTGCCTACAGCCGGGTCTGGTCGCGGATGAGCGGCGCCGAGCGCGGGAAATACCTCTTCCGCATCGCCCGGATCATCCAGGAGCGCGCCCGCGAGATCGCGGTCCTCGAGTCGATCGACAACGGCAAGCCGATCAAGGAGTCGCGCGACGTCGACATCCCGACAGCGGCTGCACACTTCTTCTACTACGCCGGCTGGGCCGACAAGCTCTCCTACGCCGGTTACGGCTCCGACCCGCAGCCCCTCGGTGTCGCCGGTCAGGTGATCCCGTGGAACTTCCCGTTCCTGATGCTGGCCTGGAAGATCGCCCCGGCCCTCGCCTGCGGCAACACCGTCGTGCTCAAGCCGGCCGAGACCACTCCCCTGACCGCCCTCCTGTTCGCCGAGATCTGCCAGCAGGCCGACCTCCCGCCCGGTGTGGTCAACATCCTCACCGGTGCCGGCGCGACCGGACAGGCGATCGTCTCCCACGACGACGTCGACAAGGTCGCCTTCACCGGCTCGACCGACGTCGGCCGCGCGATCGCGAAGGCCGTGGCCGGCTCGAGCAAGAAGGTCACCCTCGAGCTCGGCGGCAAGGCGGCCAACATCGTCTTCGACGACGCCCCGGTCGACCAGGCTGTCGAGGGCATCGTCAACGGCATCTTCTTCAACCAGGGTCACGTGTGCTGCGCCGGCTCCCGGCTGCTGGTGCAGGAGTCGGTGGCCGAGGAGGTCCTCGCCAGGCTCAAGCGCCGGATGTCCACCCTGCGCGTGGGCGACCCGCTCGACAAGAACACCGACATCGGCGCGATCAACTCCGCCGAGCAGCTCGCCAAGATCCGCGAGCTCTCAGACATCGGCGAGGCGGAGGGCGCCGGTCGCTGGTCCCCGCAGTGCGACCTGCCCGACCACGGGTTCTGGTTCCCGCCGACGATCTTCACCGGCGTGACCGCGGCCCACCGGATCGCCCGCGAGGAGATCTTCGGACCCGTGCTGTCGGTGATCACCTTCCGGACGCCGAAGGAGGCGGTCGAGAAGGCCAACAACACGCCGTACGGCCTCTCCGCCGGCATCTGGAGCGACAAGGGCTCCCGCACCCTGTGGATGGCCGGCCAGCTGCGCGCCGGGGTGGTGTGGTCCAACACGTTCAACCGCTTCGACCCCGCGAGCCCGTTCGGCGGCTACCAGGAGTCGGGCTACGGCCGCGAGGGCGGCCGCCACGGACTCGAGGGATATCTGCGATGACCAGGATCGACGTACGCAAGACCTACAAGCTCTACATCGGCGGGGCCTTCCCCCGCTCGGAGTCGGGCCGCTCCTTCGTCGTCAACGACGCCAAGGGCAGGTTCTGGGCCAACGCCTCGCACGCCTCCCGCAAGGACGCCCGTGACGCCGTGAAGGCGGCCCGTTCGGCGTTCGGTGGCTGGTCCGCCCGCACGGCCTACAACCGCGGCCAGGTGGTCTACCGGATCGCCGAGGTCCTCGAGGACCGCCGCGAGCAGTTCGAGTCCGAGCTCCGTGTCGCCGAGGGCGTCACCCCGGCGAAGGCGCGGACCTATGTGGACGCCTCGATCGACCGACTCGTCTGGTACGCCGGCTGGGCCGACAAGATCGCCCAGGTGACCGGTGGCGCCAACCAGGTGGCCGGCCCCTACTTCAACCACTCCGCCCCCGAGCCCAGCGGCGTGATCGCCGTCGTGGCACCCCAGGGTCCCCTGCTCGGACTGGTCAGCGTGGTCGCCCCGGTCATCGTCACCGGCAACACCGCGGTCGTGATCGCCAGCGAGCAGCACCCGCTGACCTCGATCACGCTCGCGGAGGTGATGGCGACCTCCGACGTGCCGGGCGGCGTGGTCAACATCCTGACCGGTCCGCAGGCCGAGATCGCCCCGTGGCTCGCCTCGCACATGGACGTCAACGGCATCGACCTCACCGGCGTCGGCGACACCGAGCTCGCCCGCAACCTGGAGATCGACGCCGCCGAGAACCTCAAGCGCGTGCGCCGCCCCGGCCTCGAGGACCTCCTCGCTCCCCCGGAGCTCGACCGGATGACGACCTTCCTGGAGACGAAGACCGTCTGGCACCCGATGGGGATCTGACCCGCCGCGACGTCATACGTTGTGGCTGCTCCGGGGACCAGCTCCGATGACGCTGCACGGGACGTCATGCGTCGTGGCTGCCCGGACGACCAGTTCGGATGACGTCGTCGAGGACCTCCGAACGCCAGGGGAAGGTGAGTGCATGTCCGCTCGGGTGATCGTCCTGGCGGGGCCGTCCGGGTCGGGGAAGTCGCACCTCGCGGAACGGCTCGGGCTGCCTGTGCTGCGGCTCGACGACTACTACAAGCAGGGTGACGACCCGGACCTGCCGCGCATCGACCTGGCCGGCGGCGACCCGATCGTCGACTGGGACGACCCGGCCTCCTGGCACGCCGGGGCCGCCGTCGCGGCAGTCGAGGAGCTGTGTGCGGCGGGGAGCACCGACGCGCCGGTCTACGACATCGCGTCGAGCTCGGTGACGGGTCACCGGGTGCTCGGTCTGGGCGGATCGGCGTACTTCGTGGCCGAGGGGATCTTCGCCCACGAGATCGTCGCCGACTGCCGTCGGCGCGGTCTGCTGGCCGACGCGGTGTGCGTCACCCAGCGTCCGGTCGTGACCTTCGTACGCCGCCTGTCCCGCGACCTGCGCGAGCGCCGCAAGCCGCCGTTCCTCCTGGTCAGGCGCGGCCTGCACCTCCTGCTCGACCAGCGGTCGTTCGTGGTCCGCGCCGAGGAGCTGGGGTGCCGTGTGCTGGGGCCGGAGGCGGCCTACCGCGAGATCTGCCGGCTCACGAGGTGAGCTGGGCAGCAGGCGTGCCGCGCCGGCCGCCGTTGACCCCGCGGCCACGCATCAAGAGCACCGCCTCGGTCCGACTCCCGGCGCCCAGCGCCTCGAGCACGGAGTGCGCCTCGCGCTCGACCGTGCGCGCAGAGAGCTGCAACAGCTCGGCGATCGACTTGTCCTTCTCCCCCACGCACATCAGCCGGGCGACCTCGAGCTGGCGCTCGCTGAGCGGGGGCTGCTGGCCGGGTTCGAGGATCGGCCGGCACAGCGGCACCGTCGAACGCCACAGCTCCCTCACGGCCTCGACCACCTGGGGCGCGGTGGTGTAGCAGGCGATCCGGCGGCCCATGGCGTCGTCGGGGCCGCCCACGATGGTGTGCCGACCGTCGATCACCAGCGCCCTGAGGAAGACCGGCCCGAGCCGTGTCGCCGGGTAGATCGAGGACAGCAACGGGTGCGTCTCCACCGTCGCCGGGAGCGTGATCAGCTCGGTGTCGACTCCCCGTGCCCGAGCCGATCGGGTCAGGGCGACGCCGGGCTCCTCGGGGTCGTAGGAGTACTTCGGTTGCAGCACCCGTGAGGTGCGCGTGGCCGCAGGCGCGATCCGCTTGAGCTGCAGCACCAGGGCCGGCAGGCCGACGAGGTGCTGCACGGCTCCGGGCCTCGTGGCCGCCAGCTCAGCCAGGCACTCGACGACCTCTGCCGACCGTCTTCGAAGGAAGGCCACCTCGGCCGGCTCCGCATGGGCCCCGAGCACCTGCCAGACATCCATGGCGGAGATGTTCTCAGGTCAACACCGGCGACGATGCCGAAATCTCGCGGACCGGTGACGGGAGGCCGCCGCCACCGGTCTGCGGTCGAGACTCAGGTGAGTGCCTTGGCCTTCAGCGCGTCGAACTCCTGGGCAGTGATCGCTCCCGAGTCGAGCAGCCCCTTCGCGCGGGCGATCTCGTCGGACGGCGAGGAGGCGCCACCCGAGACCTGGCGGATGTAGGCCTCCTGGTCGTGCTGCACGGCCTTGACCGCGGCGATGTTGCGATCGGTCATGTCCTTTCCGCGCACGACCAGGTACACGAGCGAGGTCAAGATCGGCAAGATGATCAGGAAGAAGATCCACACCGCCTTCATCGCCCCGCTGGTCTCCTTGTCGCGGAACAGGTCGCCGACGATCTGGAAGAGCACCATCAGGTACGCCATCAGCAGGAAGAAGCTGATGATGAACCAGAAGAAGTCCCAGAAGCTGTCCATGTTGGAGCCCTTTCGTCCGTCCCGGCGCACGACTCCGGCGCCGACCTGACCCGAACGCTAGGACCGGACCCGCGCCGCGGCCTCACCTGCAACGGGTGAAGGCACGGCCCGCCCGGAGTCACGCCAGCGGCGCGAAGAGGTCCACCGGGTTGCCGTCCGGGTCGTGCACGACCGCGTAGCGCATCCCCCAGAACGCGTCCCACGGCTCCAGGGCGCCGGTGGCCCCGGCGTCGGTGAGCTCGGCGTACGCCGCGTCCACGTCGGCCGGTGACTCGCAGGCGAAGGCCAGTGCCATGCCGTGCCCGCCGGAGGGCGGCGTCCAGTCGGTGTTGAACGACAGGATCGTCTCGCGGGTGTCGAAGGCGAGGTGCATCCCGCCGAGGTCGACGTCGACGTGCGGCTCGGTGTCCGCCTCCGGCGGGATCTCCAGGCCGAGGCGGCGATAGAACGCGAGCGCGCCCGCCATGTCGGCGACGACGATCTCGATGACGGCTGGTCGTGGCTTCATGCTTGGGACGCTAGTGAGCCCGTCAGGCCGCGTCTTGGACGGATCGGACACGCTCGGCGCGCAGCTGCGTCGGGGTCACTCCGGCGAGCGCACGCAGGTCGCGCACCAGGTGTGCCTGGTCGACGAACCCGGCTCGCTGGGCGACCTCCGACCACGGTCGCCCCGTGTCGGCGTCGGTCACCGCCCGCACGAGCCGCAGCACCCGTCCCAGGTGCTGCGGGCCGTAGCCGATCACCGGCAGCAGCCGACGGTGCAGCTGCCTCGGGCTGTAGCCGACGGCGTCGGCCACCTCGCCGACGGAGCGTCCCCGGTCGAGGAGGCGGTGGACCAGCTCGGCGAACGGGTTGTCGGCGTGACCAGCGCCCGCCCACGCCGCCAGCCCGGCCGCGGGATCTTCGCCGACCCTCGCGGTGAGGGCCCGTGCACGAGCGGCTCCCCAGATGTCCTCGAGCGGGACCGTCCGGTCGCGCAGCTCGTGCGCAGGGACTCCGAGGAGGAGGGGCCCGCGACCGGCGTGCAGGCGCACCCCTGTGACCGGCTGTGGCGTCCCGTCGCGGTGCACCCGGGCACTCGTGTCGGGGCCGGCCACCACCAGCCGCTCGCCGAGGAGGATCAGGTCCATGCAGCCGTCAGGCAGGATCCGTTGGTCCCCGGTCGAGCCGGTGTGGTGCCACACCTCGACGCCGGGGGCGACGGTGCGTTCGACGTAGGCCATCGTGCGACCGTACGACGCAGCGCCGACAGGCGGCTAGCGGAGCCCCAGCTCGGCGTACCCGGGCTTGATCACGTCGTTGATCAGGTGCAGCCGCTGCTCGAAGTGGGCGAAGGCCGACTTCATCGCGTTGACCGTCACCCACTGCAGGTCCTTGAGGTCCCAGTCGAACGCCTCGACGAGCGCAGCCATCTCGCGACTCATCGAGGTGCCGCTCATCAGCCGGTTGTCGGTGTTGACCGTGACCCGGAAGCGCAGCCGCGACAGCAGCCCGATCGGGTGCTCGGCGATCGAGGCGGCAGCGCCGGTCTGGATGTTGGAGTGCGGGCAGAGCTCGAGGGGGATCCGCTTGTCCCGGACGTATTGGGCGAGCCTGCCCAGTCGGACGTCGGCGGCCTGTCCGGGGCCGGTCGATGGGTCGACGGTGATGTCGTCGATGATCCGCACGCCATGACCCAGCCGGTCGGCGCCGCACCACTGGATCGCCTGCCAGATCGACGGCAGCCCGAACGCCTCGCCCGCGTGGATCGTGAAGTGGGCGTTCTCGCGCTGCAGGTATTCGAAGGCGTCGAGGTGACGCGTGGGCGGGTAGCCCGCCTCCGCGCCCGCGATGTCGAACCCGACCACACCGTCGTCGCGGTGCTTGACCGCCAGCTCGGCGATCTCGCGCGAGCGCGCCTGGTGCCGCATCGCGGTGAGCAGCTGGCGCACGACGATCGGCTTGTCCGAGGCCGTCGCGGCCATCCCCTCGTCGAAGCCCTCCTGCACCGCGCGCACGACCTCCTCGAGGGTGAGGTCGCCCTCGAGGTGCTGCTCGGGGGCGTAGCGGACCTCGGCGTAGACCACCCCGTCGGCGGCCAGGTCCTCGACGCACTCGCGCGCGACCCGGGTCAGGTGGTCCGCGCGCTGCATCACCGCCACCGTGTGGTCGAAGGTCTCCAGGTAGCGCTCCAGCGAGCCGCTGTCCGCGGACTCACGGAACCAGCGACCGAGCGACTCCGCATCGTCCGCGGGCAGGCTGTGCCCCACCTCGCCGGCGAGCTCGACGATCGTCTCGGGACGCAACCCTCCGTCGAGGTGGTCGTGGAGGAGCACCTTCGGGACGGCTCTGATCAGGTCGGGGGTGAGGACGATAGGTTCGGACACACTGCCCATCCAACACCTTTCCCAGGATGCGTCACCGAGGAGCGTCGTACATGCGCGTGTTCAGCACGTTCGAGGAGATCGAAGCCGCCACCGGCGAGGAGATCGGCACCACCGACTGGGTGGAGATCACCCAGGAGCGGGTCGACCAGTTCGCCGACGCGACCGACGACCACCAGTGGATCCACGTCGACCAGGAGAAGGCCGAGGAGGGCCCGTTCGGCGGGACCATCGCCCACGGCTACCTCACCTTGTCGTTGATCCCGTGGCTCGGCAGCCAGGTGTTCACCGTGGAGACCGAGGGCGCCAAGCTCAACTACGGCCTCAACAAGGTGCGCTTCCCCAACCCCGTTCCCGTCGGCGCCCGGATCCGGGCCACGGTCACCGTCGGCGAGGTCTCCAAGCTCCCCGCCGGCCGGCAGCTCACGATGAAGTACGTCATCGAGATCGAGGACCAGGAGAAGCCCGCGTGCGTCGCGGAGACGGTGGTCCTGCTGCTCGGCTGAGGGCTGGGTTGGACTCGTCGGTTTCACAGCGGCCGCTGTGAAACTGACACCATCTGAGCGAAACTTCACTCGGATCGCGCCTGTTTCACAGCGGGCGCTGTGAAACCGTCAGCCGATCCGATCCAGCACGATCGGCCCCACCTCGTACGCCGACCCGGCCGCCGCGACGTCATAACCACCCTCGAGCGACTCCAGGGCCCGCTCGAAGCGGTCCGGCTCGTCGGTGTGGAGGGTCAGCAGCGGCTCGCCCTCGGTGACCGGGTCGCCCGGGCGGGCGTGCCACTCGACGCCGGCACCGGCCTGGACGGCCGCACCCTGCTTGGCACGACCGGCACCGAGCCTCCAGGCGGCCATGCCGACGGCCATGGCGTCGAGGCGGGTCAGGACTCCGGTGGAGGGTGCGTTGACGACGTGGGTCTCCCTGGCCGTCGGCAGGTCTGCGTCGGGATCGCCGCCCTGGGCACGGATCATCTGCTTCCAGGTGTCCATGGCGCCGCCGGAGGCCAGGACCTCGGCCGGGTCCACGTCCTCACGACCGGCGCCCGCGAGCATCTCCCGCGCCAGCGCGACAGTCAGCTCGACCACGTCGTCCGGACCGCCGCCGGCCAGCACCTCCACCGACTCGCGCACCTCGAGGGCGTTGCCGGCCGTGCGGCCGAGCGGGGTGGACATGTCGGTGAGCAGCGCGACGGTGTGTACGCCGGCATCGGAGCCCAGCTCGACCATGGTGGACGCGAGCTCCCGCGCACGGGCCAGGTCCTTCATGAACGCGCCGGAGCCGACCTTGACGTCGAGGACGAGCGAGCCGGTGCCCTCGGCGATCTTCTTGCTCATGATCGAGGAGGCGATCAGCGGGATCGCCTCGACGGTGCCGGTCACGTCGCGCAGCGCGTAGAGCTTCTTGTCGGCAGGCGCCAGCCCCGACCCGGCGGCACAGATCACCGCCCCGACGTCCTCGAGCTGCTGCAGCATCGCCTCGTTGGAGATCGAGGCCTGCCAGCCCGGGATCGACTCGAGCTTGTCGAGGGTGCCCCCGGTGTGCCCGAGGCCGCGGCCGGACAGCTGGGGGACCGCCACGCCACAGGCCGCGACCAGGGGCGCCAGCGGCAGCGTGATCTTGTCGCCGACGCCGCCGGTCGAGTGCTTGTCCGCCGTGGGCCGCGAGAGCGCCGAGAAGTCCATCCGTTCGCCGCTCTGGATCATTGCGCCCGTCCAGCGCGAGATCTCGCGACGGTTCATCCCGTTGAGCAGGATCGCCATCGCCAGCGCGGCCATCTGCTCGTCTGCGACGTCGCCGCGCGTGTAGGCGTCGATCACCCAGTCGATCTGGCTGTCGCTGAGCTCGGCGCCGTCACGCTTGGCGATGATCACTTCCACGGCGTCGTGCGCCATCAGTTCTCCCCTCGACCGGCCGAGACCGGCACACTACGGAACCCGCGGAGCACGAACGTCCCCCGGCTCTGCGGGACGCCCTCCAGGGCCAGTCCGGGAAACCGCCCGAAGAGCAGGTCCAACGACTCCACCAGCTCCATCCGGGCCAGTGGCGCACCCAGGCAGAAGTGCAGCCCGGCACCGAACGCGAGGTGCGGGTTGGGGTCCCGCGCGGGGTCGAAGGTGTCGACCTCGGCGAACGCGGCCGGGTCGCGGTTGGCCGCGCCGAGCAGGGCGGCGACCTTCTGCCCCTTCTCGACGACCACTCCCCCGACCTCCACGTCGCGCGTGGCAGTGCGCTCGAACAGCTGGAGCGCGGAGTCGAACCGGAGCATCTCCTCGACGGTCAGCGCCGCGTCCGCGCCGGGACGCTGACCGTGCGAGAGCAGTGCGACCAAGCCGTTGCCGAAGACGTTCACGGACGCCTCGTGGCCGGCGTTGAGCAGGAGCACGACGGCAGCGACCAGCTCGTCGTCGGAGAGCCCGGCGGCGAGCAGGTCGGTGGTCAGGTCCTCGCCGGGCGAGGTCCGGCGTCGGTCGAGGTGCTCGCGGACGTGCTCGGCGAACTCGGTGGCCGCCAGCACGGCCGCGTCCACCACGTCGGTCGAGGGAGCGGGTTCATACATCCGCACGATCGCCTGTGACCAGCCGCGCAGGGCGGGCACGTCGGCCGTGGAGAGCCCGACCAGCTCGGCGATGACCAGGACCGGCAGCGGCTCGGCGTACTCCCCGATCACGTCGAAGGACTGCGGCTCCACCTCCTCCAGCAGCGCGGAGGCCAGCGCGCGGACCCGCGGACGCAGCCGCTCGACGTGACCGCGGTTGAACGCACCAGCCACCGCCCGGCGCAGGCGGGTGTGCTCGGGCGGCTCGTTCTCCATCATCTGGTTGCGGTGGAGCAGGTTGAACGGCTCGAGGTGGTCGGCCGGCCCCTTGTCCTGCCAGATCCGGCCCAGGCCACGGTTGCGCAGGACGGCACTCGCCGCGGCGTGCGAGAAGGTCAGCCAGCGACCGCTCGGCTCGTGCCACGCGACCTCGTGGCGCGCCCGCTCCGCCGCGAAGTGCGGGTAGGGGTCGGCGACGACGTCGGCGGCGCCGAGGTCAATCGAGGTCGTGGGGGCCGAAGGCATCCGGCAGCACCTCGTCCATGCGGCGTACGCCGGTCGCGGTCAGCACCAGGAGCTCCGGACCACCGTTCTCGATCAGCAGCTGACGGCAGCGCCCGCACGGCATGATCACCTCGGACCTGCCGTTGACGCACACCGCGTGCGTCAGGCGGCCGCCGCCGGTGATGTGCAGCTGGGAGACCATCCCGCACTCCGCACACAGCGCGACGCCGTAGGCAGCGTTCTCCACGTTGCACCCGGTGACCACCCGGCCGTCGTCGACCAGGGCCGCGGCACCGACCGGGAAGTGGGAGTACGGCGCGTAGGCGTGCGTCGCAGCCTCGACGGCCCGCGCCTTGAGGGCGTCCCAGTCGAACTCGTCGTTCGCGCTCATGCGGGGTCCCCGCGGAAACGCGCTCGCCCGTGTGATCGCGCCGGGCGTCGTGCCGAGCGGTTCCGTGGGGTGCTCAACCTGCGGCGCCCTTGCGATAGACCTGTCCGTCGGCCGCGGGCATGCGTAGTCGCTGGGAGGCGAAGGCGAGCACCAGCAGGGTCGTGATGTAGGGCGCCATCTGGGTGAACTCGCGCGGGATCACGTCGGTCAGGAGATACCAGGCGAGGAACACGGCCGCGAAGATGAGGGAGCCCATGGCCTTGCGAGGCCCACTCCGTCGCCACTGGAACAGCGCGATGGCGATCAGCAGCGCCGCCACCACGAGCAGCAGCGCGTGGACCGAGACGGTGCCCTCCCGGAAGGGGAGCGCCTGGGTGTAGCCGAACAGGGTCGAGCCCATGAACAGGCCCACCGGGCGCCAGTTGCCGAAGATCATCGCCGCCAGGCCGATGTAGCCACGGCCGCCGGTCTGGCCGACCTGGAAGCCCGAGGACGAGACCAGCGCGAGGTAGGCGCCCCCCAGCCCGGCGAGCGCACCGGAGATGAGCACCGCGACGAACTTGTAGCGGTAGACGTTCACGCCGAGCGACTCGGCGGCCGCCGGCGCCTCACCGCAGGAGCGCAGGCGCAGGCCGAAACGGGTGTGCCACAGCGCCCAGATGGTGCCGAAGATCAGCACCAGCCCGAACACGGTCAGGACCGAGAGGTTCTTGGTGAACATCTCCACGACGCTGGCGAGGTCACTGACCAGGAACCAGTGCTTGTCCTCCAGCGAGTTCATCGGGTCGGCGATGAACGGGATGTCGATGGTGGGCGGCGTCTTCAGGGACGGCGACTGCGTCGGGCCACCACCGGGGAGCCCGGTGAACCAGGCCTCGGCGAGGAACCCGGTGATGCCGGCGGCGATGATGTTGATCGCGACGCCGGAGACGATGTGGTCGACGCCGAAGACGACCGTGGCCAGGGCGTGCAGCGCGCCGCCCAGCAGCCCGAAGAGCATCGCGCCGACGACTCCGGCGATGAAGCCGTAGTGGTAGGTCAGATAGCCCGCCCCGAGGGTGCCGACGATCATCATGCCCTCGAGCCCGATGTTGACCACACCGGCGCGCTCGGACCAGAGGCCCCCGAGGCCGGCGAGGGCGATCGGCATCGCCGCGGTCAGGGTGACCGTCAACGTGCCCGACGAGGTGAGCTGGTCGGCCCCGCTGACGACCCGGACGAGCGAGAGCAGCACGAACCCGGCCAGGATGTAGAGGTAGACCTTGTGACGCCTGCCCTTCAGCTCGTCGGGTGTCTCGAGGGGCGGTGGCGCGGTGTCGGCGACGACGCTCATGAGACGACCTCCTTCGGCTGCTCGGGGGCCTGGGAGGCCAGCTGTTCGCCGACCGATGCCTGCTCGAGCCGGACCCGGTAGCGGCGTACGACCTCATAGGCGATCACCACGGCCATCACGATGACGCCCTGCGTGACCGCGACGATGTCGGGCGAGACCCCGGCCAGGATGTTCAGCAGGTTCCCCTGCTCGGTCAGGAACGCGAAGATCAGCGCGCCGAACGCGATGCCGACCGGGTTGTTGCGACCAAGCAGGGCGACGGCGATGCCGGCGAAGCCGATGCCGGTCTGGAACGACGAGCCGAAGTTGTGCGCGTCGCCGAAGAGCGTCGGCATCCCGATCAGCCCGGCGACCGCGCCGGACATCAGCATCGCGACCAGGATCATCTTCTTCACGTTGACACCGCTCGCGATCGCGGCCGGCTCCGAGGCACCGGCAGCGCGCAGGTCGAAACCGAAGCTCGTCCGGTTGAGCAGCACCCAGAAGAGGACGCCGATCAAGATCGCGATCAAGGAGAGTCCGAAGAGCTTCGTCGGGCTGTCGCCGAACAGGGTGATGCCGCCGACCCAGCTGCCCTCGTCGATGTTCTTGGTCGCGCGGGAGTTGCCGGTGGAGGTTCCGACCTTGGTCAGGAAGTAACCGACCAACGGCAGGGCGATCGCGTTGAGCATGATCGTCGAGATGACCTCGCTGACCCCGCGGGTCGTGCGCAGGATGCCAGCGATACCGGCCCACAGCGCCCCGACCAGCATGGCGATCATGATCGCGACGAGCGTGTTCAGCTTGCCCGGCAGCCAGCCGGCGCCGGCGAAGGCGGCTGCGGCGAAGGCCGCCACGCGGTACTGCCCCTCGACGCCGATGTTGAACAGGTTCATCCGGAACCCGATCGCTGCGGCCACGCCGGAGATGTAGAGGATCGCCGAGGCGTTCAGGATGTTCACGATGTTGCGCCCCTTGGGCCACGTGAACAGCACCTGCCAGAAGCCGGCGACGTCGTCGCCGGTGGCGAGCAGCACCAGGCTGGCCACGATCGCCGCCACGACCAGGGCGAGGACGGGAGCCGCGAGACCGAGCGCGGCGCGCTTGAGGAGGCTCATGCGACGTCACCGGCCCCGGTCATCGCTGATCCCAGATCTTGGGGAGTCACCGTCTGCGGGTCGAACTCGCCGACCAGCCGACCGCGCAGCAGCACCCGGATGGTGTCGGAGAGGCCGATCAGCTCGTCGAGGTCGGCGGAGATCAGGAGCACGGCGAGACCCGCCTTGCGGGCCTTCTTGATGTGCTCCCAGATCTGCGACTGGGCGCCGACGTCGACGCCACGGGTCGGGTGCGAGGCGATCAGCAGCACCGGGTCGCCGCTCATCTCGCGGCCGACGATGAACTTCTGCTGGTTTCCGCCGGAGAGTGCCCGTGCCGTGGTGTCGATGCTGGGCGTGCGGACGTCGTACTCCTTCACGATCCGCTCGGTGTCCTCGCGGGCACCGCCGACGTTGAGCCAGGCACCCTTCACCGACGGCGGTCGGGTCTGGTGGCCGAGGATCCGGTTCTCCCACAACGACGAGCTCAGCAGCAGGCCGTGTCGTTGACGGTCCTCGGGGATGTAGCCGATGCCGGCCTCGCGCCGGTCGCGGGTCGACCAGTGACTGATGTCCTGGTCGGCGAGGTGCACAGAGCCCTTGACGGGCCGGCGCATGCCGATCAGCGTCTCGACGAGCTGGGTCTGCCCGTTGCCCTCGACGCCGGCGATGCCGAGGATCTCGCCTGCGTGGATGTCGAAGTCGATGTCGGCCAGCTCGGTGCGCCCGGTCGCGTCCTGGAGCTCGATGTCGCGGACGCTGAGCAGCACCCGGTCGGTGACGGTGGACTCCTCGGTGCTCGGCGAGGGCAGCTCGCTGCCGACCATCAGCTCCGCGAGCTGGTGCGAGGTGACGTCGGCCGGCTTGACCGAGGCGACCGTGGTGCCGCGCCGGATGACGGTGATGTCGTCGGCGATGGCGAGGACCTCGTCGAGCTTGTGCGAGATGAAGATCAGCGTGTGGCCCTGCTCCTTGAGCTGGCGCAGGTTCTCGAAGAGTGCGTCCACCTCCTGCGGCACCAGCACCGCCGTCGGCTCGTCGAGGATGATGATCTTCGCGCCGCGATAGAGCACCTTGAGGATCTCGACCCGCTGTCGCTCACCGACACCGAGGGTCTCCACCAGCTCGTCGGGGTCGAGCCCGAAGCCGTAGCGCTCGGAGATGGCCACGATCTCGGCACGCGCGGCGTCGCCGATCCCGTGCAGCTTCTCGGCACCGAGCGTCACGTTCTCCAGCACGGTCAGGTTGTCGGCCAGCATGAAGTGCTGGAAGACCATCCCGATCCCCTGGGCGATCGCGTCGCCGGGCGTCGCGAAGCTCACCTCGGTGCCGTTGACGCTGATGGTTCCGTCGTCGGGCCTCTGCACGCCGTAGAGGATCTTCATCAACGTGGACTTGCCGGCACCGTTCTCCCCGACCAGCGCGTGGATGCTGGCGTGGCGGATGGTGATGTCGATGTCGTGGTTGGCGATCACGCCGGGGAACCGCTTGCCGATCCCGCGGAGCTCGATGGCCTGGCCCGATCCTGCCGGTGCCGCTGGCTCGACGACCGTGGTCACGGTCCCTCCTGACGTCTGGACGACAGATGCCCGGGCGACACGTTAGCGCGTCGCCCGGGCACCAGTCTGTACTGCGGTGGGCGGGAGGAGACCGGACGGGTCCGGGCCCTCTCCCGCGCCGTTACTTGACCTTGGCCGGGTCGGTCGGAACGACGACCTCGCCGCTCTTGATCTTGTCGGCTGCGGCGTCGATCTTGTCGGAGATGTCGTCGACGAAGCCTCCCGACTTGGAGTAGCCCACGCCGTCGGACTTCAGGTCGTAGGACACGAAGCCCGCGGTGACCTTCTTGTCGGCGTTGGCCTGCACGTAGTCGAACACCGCCGTGTCGATGCGCTTGAGCATCGAGGTGAGGATGTGCGGCTTCTGGGCCTTGTCGACCGTGAGGTACTGGTCGGAGTCGACACCGATGGCCCACTTGCCCTCGCCGGCCGCCTCGACCGCGTCGAACACGCCCAGACCCGACTTGCCGGCAGCGTGGTAGACCACGTCGGCACCGCCCTGGTACATCGCCGAGGCGGCGTCCTTGCCACCCGTCGGGTTCTCGAAGCCGGTCTTGCCGTCGTTCGGGTCCTCGGTGAGGTATTGGACGTCGATCTTGATCGAGGGGTCGATCGACTTCACGCCGGCCGTGTAGCCAGCCTCGAACTTCTTGATCAGGTCACCGTGCGTGCCGCCGACGAAGCCGACGTGCTTGGCCTCGGACTTCAGCGCCGCCGCCACACCCACCAGGTAGGAGCCCTGCTCCTCGGTGAACACGAGGTCGCTGAGGTTCTTCAGGGGCGCCTTCGGGATCGTGCTGGCGTAGCCGTCGATGACCGCGAAGTTGGTGTCGGGGTACTCAGCCGCCACCGTGGCAGCAGCCGGCGAGTAGATGAACCCGATGGCGATGACCGGGTTGTAGCCACCCTCGGCGAGGGTGCGGAGGCGCTCGGCACGGATCGTGTCGTTCTCGTCCGGCGCGGCCTTGGCCTCGATGCAGGTCGCACCGATGTCGTCGATCGCCTTCTCCATGCCCTTGTAGGCAGAGTCGTTGAACGACTGGTCACCGCGGCCGCCGACGTCGTAGGCCAGACCGACCTTGGGACCGTCACCCTTGGCGGCCTTGCACGCGTCGTTGCTGCTCGACTTGGCGTTGCCGCCGTCGCTGCTGCCGCCGCCACTGCCGCTGCCACTGCCGCACCCGGTGAGCGCGAGCGCGCTCACGAGTGCTACTGCTGCGATCTTGCTGAACCCGCGCAAGATGCCTCCTCGATCTTGGTGTGCCGCTCCCCGGCACGTACGGACGGCACCCTATGCGAGGGCGCGGACGCCACCTAAGGGCAGCGCGGCTATCCAGACAACCGTTATCGGTCGGTGACCATCGACTTCAGGGCTGCGGTGGCCAGCACCTTCGCGCCGACCGAAATCGCCCTTTCGTCCACGCGCAGGTCTCCCTGGTGGAGGTCGTACGTCGGACCGCCGGGGGTGCGCGTGCCGAGCCGGCCCATCGCGCCGGGGACACTGTCGAGGTACCACGCGAAGTCCTCGCCCCCGAGGCTCTGGCTGGTGGCGACGTTGGCCTCCTCGCCGAGGACGGTCTCGACCGCCTTGCCGAGCAGCACGGTGGACCGGTGCTCGTTCACGACCGGGGGGACGCCCCGGACGTAGGTCGTGGTCGCCGTGACGCCGTAGGGCTCGACGATCTGGTCGATGGTGTCCTTCACCAGCTCCTCGGCCTCGACCCAGGCCACGGCGTCGAGCATCCGGACGGTGCCGCCGGCGCGGCCGGAGGCCGGGATGACGTTCACGGCCGACCCCGCGCGGACGATTCCCCAGACCACGCTCACACCCGCGCGCGGGTCGAGGCGCCGCGAGAGCACCGCGGGCAGCTCGGTGACCAGCTTGCCGAGCGCGAAGGTGAGGTCCTCGGTCAGGTGCGGGCGCGAGGTGTGGCCGCCCTTCCCGGTGAGCAGCACGTCGAGGGAGTCGGCGGCGCCGGTGAGCGGCCCCTCACGAAGACCCACGGTGCCGACGTCGATGCCCGGGTCGACGTGCAGCCCGAAGATGCGGGACACCCCGTCGAGGACCCCGGCCTGGATGGCCATCAGCGCGCCGCCCGGCATGATCTCCTCGGCGGGCTGGAAGATCAGGCGCACCCGTCCCGGGAGCTGGTCGGCCACCGACGTCAACGAGAGCCCGGCTCCGAGCAGGGCCGCTGCGTGGAGGTCGTGCCCGCAGGCGTGGGCCGCACCCTGGACCGTGCTGGCCCAGGGGTCACCGGTGCGGTCGTCGACCGGGAGGGCATCGAGGTCGGCGCGCAGGGCGACCAACGGCCCGGGCCCTGACCCGATGTCGACCATCAGCCCGTTGCGTGGGAGCAGCGTCGGGACGAGGCCGACCTGGTCGAGCCGCTTGGCGATCAGCGACGTGGTGCGCTCCTCGGCCCACGAGAGCTCGGGGTGGGCGTGCAGGTCGCGACGCACCTCGACCAGGAGGTCCGACTGCGCGTCCACACCGGCGAGCACTGACTGGAGCAGGCCGGGATGGTCGATCGGGGCAGCGGAGGTCACAACGGACAAGACTATCGGCCCTCCGGATCCCGACGTGCCCGGACGTCCAGACTCCTGCCTAGCGAGGCGAGACCGAGGTGAAGCGGAACACGAAGCTCGGGGTGAGCATCCCGTTGCGGTCGAAGACGCTGGTCTCGTGGAGACAGGTCGCTCCCTTGGGCACGAAGGCGCCGGTGAACGTGACCTCGTCGCCGGACTTCAGGTCGGCGAGCGCGCGGTAGACGTCGGAGTTGGGGTCGACCAGGGTGTGGTCCCTGGCGTCCTCCGACTCGCGGCTCCACGTGCGCAGCTCCACGCCGTCGCCCACGGAGACCGAGACCTTGCCCTGCTTGCCGCCGAAGACGGTGCCGACCTTGGAGACGGTGCCGATCCAGTCCTCGACGCGGCCGCCGCGCGGCAGCAACGCGCAGATCGCGCTCGCCCGGTCCCTGGCGGCGGTGACCAGGGTGATGTCGTTGCCCTCGCGCACGGCGCTCTGGCCCTTCTTCACCGCGGCCAGGACGTCGCGCTCCTCCTCGGGCGCCCGCGCCGGGGAGCCCGCGTTGGTGATCGCCACGAGCACGACGAAGACGACCAGCACGCCCACAGAGGCCAGCCAGACCCGCCGGTCGCTGAGCCGGATGCCGAGGCGATGCTCGAGACGCTCGCGCCAGCCCGGCGGCTGCGGATCGGGCTCGTCGTCGCGGGGCACCCAGATGCCGTTGCGGTAGTAGCCGTCGACTCGCTCGCGCACCGGAGCCGTGGGCTGGATGTCCTCGGGCTCGCGAGAGGGCGGCTCGCTCATGCTCGGCAGTATGTCGCCTCGTCCACCCTGAACCGGTCAGGCAGGCCCGGACGTAGCGGACGTTCCCGGATCAGGGCCCCGGATCAGGGCCCGGCCCGTGAGTGCGGTCCTCGTCATAGGCCGCGACGAGGCGGTCGGCGGCGATCGGTGCGGTCAGCTCGCCGGCCAGCAGCTCGCGTCGTACGTCGTCCCGGATCGCCTTCACCCCTGCAGAGCGCCTGAGCCGCTGGTCGAGCTCGTCGCGGACCAGCGCCCAGGTGAACTCCAGCTGCTGCTCGGCGCGCTTGCTCGCGAGCCCCTCCTCCCCCAGCGACTCGCGGTGGGCGAGCACCCGCTCCCACACGGTGTCGACGTCGTCGCCCTGCAGGCCCGAGCACGTCAGCACCGGAGGGACCCAGCCCTCACCGGAGGAGTGCACCAGGCGCAGGGCGCCGGAGAGCTCCTTGGCGGCTGACCGCGCCTCGACCGCGCGGTCGCCGTCGGCCTTGTTGACCGCGATCACGTCGGCGATCTCGAGGATGCCCTTCTTGATCCCCTGCAGCTGGTCACCGGTGCGGGCGATGGTGAGGAAGAGGAAGGTGTCGACCATGCCGGCCACGGTGACCTCGGACTGGCCCACGCCGACGGTCTCGACCAGCACGACGTCGTAGCCCGCCGCCTCGAGCACGGTCATCGCCTGCGTGGTGGCGCGCGCGACGCCGCCGAGGGTGCCGGCCGCCGGCGAGGGGCGGATGTAGGCGTTCGGGTCGGCCGACAGCTTCGCCATCCGGGTCTTGTCACCGAGCACCGAGCCGCCGGTGCGGACCGACGACGGGTCCACGGCGAGTACGCCGACGCGCTGGCCCTGCGCGGTCAGCTGGCTGCCGAGCGTCTCGATGAAGGTCGACTTGCCGACGCCCGGGACACCGGAGATGCCGACCCGGACGCAGTCGAGGTCGGGGTCGGTCAGCTCGGTGAGCAGCTCACGCGCGGCGACCCGGTGGTCGGCCCGGCCGGACTCCACGAGCGTGATCGCCCGTGAGATCGCGGTCCGCTTGCCGGCTCGCACCCCGGCGACGAGCGCTGCGACGTCGACCGCTGCCATCAGTGGCCGAGCTGCGCCGACAGCTTCTCGAGCAGGTCGAGCGCGGCCTCCGCGATGACGGTGCCGGGCGGGAACACCGCGGCCGCCCCCATCTCCAGGAGGGTCGGCACGTCGTCGGGCGGGATCACGCCGCCGACGACGATCATCACGTCCTCGGCGTCGAGCCCGGCCAGTGCCTCCTTGAGCGCGGGCACCAGGGTGAGGTGCCCGGCCGCCAGGGAGTTCACGCCCACGATGTGCACGTCGGCGTCGACCGCCTGCTGGGCGACCTCCTCCGGGGTGGAGAACAGCGGCCCCACGTCGACGTCGAAGCCCATGTCGGCGAATGCGGTGACGATCACCTTCTGCCCGCGGTCGTGACCGTCCTGGCCCATCTTGGCGACCAGGATGCGCGGGCGGCGACCCTCGTCCTCGGCGAACTTCTCGGTGGCGGCGAGCACCTCGGCCATGGCCTCGTTGGCCCCGGACTCGCGCTTGTACACGCCAGAGATCGTACGGATCACCGCCTGGTGGCGGCCGTAGACCTTCTCGAGCGCCTCGGAGATCTCCCCCACCGTGGCCTTGGCCCGGGCCGCGTCGACCGCGAGCGCCAGCAGGTTGCCGTCGAGCGAGCCGTGCACGTGGCCGTCCTCGGCCGACTTCGTCAGCGCGTGCAGCGTCCGCTCGACCTCGTCGGCGTCACGCTCCTCGCGGAGCCGCTCGAGCTTGGCGAGCTGCTGCTTGTAGACGCTGGCGTTGTCGACCCGCAGCACGTCGAGCTTGTCCTCGTCGTCGGGCCGGAAGGTGTTCACGCCGATCAGCTTCTGCGCGCCGGAGTCGAGCCGGGCCTGGGTGCGCGCCGCGGCCTCCTCGATGCGCATCTTCGGCAGCCCCTCCTCGATCGCCTTGGCCATCCCGCCGGCCTCCTCGACCTCGCTGATGTGCGCCCAGGCGCGCTCGGCGAGGTCGTGGGTGAGGCGCTCGACGTAGTAGGACCCGGCCCACGGGTCGATGACGCCGGTCGTGCCCGACTCCTGCTGGAGGAGCAGCTGGGTGTTGCGGGCGATGCGGGCCGAGAAGTCGGTCGGCAGCGCGATCGCCTCGTCGAGGGCGTTGGTGTGCAGCGACTGGGTGTGGCCCTGGGTCGCGGCCATCGCCTCGATGCAGGTGCGCTGCACGTTGTTGAAGACGTCCTGCGCCGTCAGCGACCAGCCGGAGGTCTGGCTGTGCGTGCGCAGCGAGAGCGACTTGGGGTTCTGCGGCTCGAACTGGCTGACCAGGCGGGCCCACAGCGCCCGGGCCGCGCGCATCTTGGCGACCTCCATGAAGAAGTTCATGCCGATGGCCCAGAAGAAGCTCACCCGGGGTGCGAACTGGTCGACGGTGAGGCCGGCGTCGAGACCGGCGCGGATGTACTCGACCCCGTCGGCCAGCGTGTAGGCGAGCTCGAGGTCGGCCGTCGCCCCGGCCTCCTGGATGTGGTAGCCGGAGACCGAGATCGAGTTGAACCGCGGCATCTTCTGCGAGGTGTAGGCGAAGATGTCGCTGATGATCCGCATGCTCGGCTGCGGTGGGTAGATGTAGGTGTTGCGGACCATGAACTCCTTGAGGATGTCGTTCTGGATCGTCCCCGTGAGCTGTTCCGGCTTCACCCCCTGCTCCTCGGCAGCGACGATGTAGAGCGCGAGCACCGGCAGCACCGCACCGTTCATCGTCATGCTGACGCTCATCTCGTCGAGGGGGATGCCCTCGAAGAGCGTGCGGGCGTCATAGATCGAGTCGATCGCGACGCCGGCCATGCCGACGTCGCCCGTCACCCGCGGGTGGTCGGAGTCGTAGCCGCGGTGCGTGGCGAGGTCGAAGGCGACGCTCAGCCCCTTCTGGCCGGCGGCCAGGTTGCGGCGGTAGAAGGCGTTGGACTCCTCGGCGGTGGAGAACCCGGCGTACTGGCGGATGGTCCACGGCTGGGTGGTGTACATCGTCGGGTAGGGACCCCGCAGGAACGGCGCGATGCCCGGGTAGGTGTCCAGTGCGTCGAGCCCCTCGAGGTGCTCGGGGCCGTAGACGGGCAGGATCCCAATTCCCTCGGGCGACTCCCAGGTCTCACCCTCGACCGGCTCGGTCGCACTGACCTCGCCCGCGAGCGGCAGGCCGGCGAAGCTCTCCGGGATGCTCATGTGGTGGCCTCCAGCTTCGAGCGGGTGCGGTGCAGGAAGTCGAGCGCATCGACGCCCATCGCGCAGGTGTCGTCGGTCTCGATGCCGTCGATGGGCTTGCCTGCCAGGATGACCCATTGCGCCCCGGCCCCACGCAGAGCCGTGGCCAGCTCGCCACCCCACGCCGCGTAGGCCTTGTCGTGACCGACCAGGCAGACGACCGGCTCGCCGCCGTAGTGGGCGAGCACGGCATCGGTGTCGTCGTGCCGGCCTTCGTTGACCACGTCGATGCCACCGGCGGCGAACAGGTTGGCCGCGAAGGTGGCCCGGGCGGTGTGTGCCGCGATCGTGCCCATCGTCGCGAGGAACACCTTCGCGTCGGCGGGCTCGTCCCGGAGCTGCTCGAACGCCTCGCCGTAGGGGCGGACCGGCAGGGCACCCTCGGCGTACGGCGCCCGCTCCGGCAGCGTCTCGTGCAGGTTCGGGAACTCGGTCAACCCGGTCAGCGGAAGCTCCCGCTGCGCGATCTGCTCGGCACGCTTCGCGACGACCGCGTCGATCCGTGACCGGAGGCCGTCGAGTCCGTCGACGACGCCGCCTGCGGACTCGATCCGGCCGAGCTCCTCCCAGCCGGCGACGGCCAGGTCGTCGGTGAGCCTCTCGACCGCGAACGCGCCACCGGCCGGGTCGGCGACCTTGGCGACGTGGGACTCCTCGACCAGCAGGGAGGAGGTGTTGCGGGCGATCCGGCGGCTGAAGCCGTCGGGCAGGCCGAGGCGCGAGTCGAACGGCAGCACCGTCACCGCGTCGGCACCACCGACGCCGGCGGCGAAGGCCGCGACGCAGGTGCGCAGCATGTTCACCCAGGGGTCGTACTTGGTCATCATCGGCCGCGACGTCACCGCGTGCAGCACCATCTGCCGGTGGTCCGTCGAGGCGCCGCTGAGCTCGAGCATCCGCGCCCACAGGCGGCGTACGGCGCGCAGCTTGGCGATCGTCTCGAACTGCTGGTCGGTCGCCGCCACGCGGAACTCGACCAGGGTCGCGGCCTCGTCGACCGCGATCCCCGCGGCCTCGAGCTCGCGCAGGTAGTGGGCGCCGAGCGCGAGCACGTAGCCGAGCTCCTGGACGTCCGAGCCGCCCAGGTCGTGCACCGCGGTCCCGTCGACCACCAGCGCCCGGCAGCCGAGGTCACGCGCGAGCGAGGCAGCCTCCGCCACCACTGCGTCGGTCGAGCCCGTCGAGACCCCACGGACCAGCGCGCCGACCGGATCCGCTCCCAGGTTCGTCCCCGGAGCAAGCTCGATGTCCCCCGGAACTCCTCGCGCGAGGTCAGCGAACGCCCGCGCCGCGCCGATCGGGTCCGAGGGGGCGTCGAGCACGATTGGGGCCAGGTCGAGGAGCACCCCGTCGAGCACGGCGCCGAGGTCGTCGACCGCGACACCGGACTGGCCGACCTGGACCCAGAGCGAGGTGACGCCGTTCTCGAGGTCGGTCAGGGCGGCGGCGTGGGAGGCGGAGGCGTCGGGGTCGGCGAGGAGGGCGCGGACGTCCCACCCGTCGCCGCGGGCCGGTGGCCGGACGGGGTCGGGCAGGTCCTCGACCAGCGCGGGGGTGCCGAGCGGGCTGATGCCGATGCCGTCCAGGGTGCGGCGGGTGAGCTTCTCCCAGACCGCGCTGTCGGGGTCGTCGTCAGAGAGTCGGCGGGCCTTGCGCAGCACGGCCGCGGCAGCGTGCTCCCACTCGGAGACGTCGTGCTCCTGCCCCTCGGCCAGGGACAGGTGGGCATCAGGGGTCATGAGGCGAAGGATAAGGACCAGCGACGGAGGCCGACCAGCGACTGTGAAATACCCAACCCGTGAAATGGACCTAGGGTCAGGGGCGTGACCCTGATCCTCGGCGAGGGCCTCGGCCTGCGGCCGCCGGAAACCTCGGACCGCGAGCGCTGGCTCGAGCTGTTCCACGACATCGAGCAGCTGCGCTTCGGCATGCCCGCGGTGATCCCGGTCCCCTCGCACGTCGACGAGATCGACGAGCGCCTCGCCCGGGCACGTCAGCACTTCGCCACCCAGCAGCCGACCACGTTCGTCGTGGTCGACGCGAGCGACCCGCAACGCTTCCTGGGCACGGTCGGCTGGTCCTTCCACGTGCCGGCGCCGCTGCAGGTGGCCGACGTGGGGTACTCCGTGCACCCCGACGCACGCGGCCGCGGCGTCGCCACCCGCGCCCTGCGCACGGTCACGCGCTGGCTGACCGTCGACGCCGACGGTCCTCGGCTGGCCCGGGTGCAGCTCGACCACAGCGTCGAGAACCCGGCGTCGTGCCGCACGGCGCTCGCCGCGGGGTTCTCCCGCGAGGGAGTGCGCGTCGGGTTCCTCCCGCTGCGCGACCCGGACGCGCCCACCGGCGTACGCCGCCACGACGTCTGCCTGCACGGGCTCCTCCCCGACCTCGACACCTAGTCCCCGCAGGGAGATCGCCTCCCGTTCACCCGCTGCTCACGCGTCGGTCATCACCGGGACACGGCTGTCGGCGAGCATTGGGACATGCGCATCGCACTGGTGACCGAGGACTTCCTCCCGAGCGACATCCCCGCAGCACGCGTCACCCGCGAGGTCGTCTCGTGCCTGGTCGACGCCGGCCACGACGTCACCGTGTTCGCCGGCGGCCGCGGCCAGGCGAACTTCCGCGGCGCCCGCATCTTCTGGGCGAGCCGGATGACCAGTGTCGGCGCCGTCCGCGAGGCGATGGCCCTGTCCCGGCCGGACGTGTGTCATCTCCTCGACCCGCGCCGGCTGGGTCTCAAGGCGGCCGAGGCAGCCGAGCGCCTCGGGGTGCCCACGGTCGTCCTGGACCCGCAGTCGTGGACGCCTGGGGTCGACCTCGAGCACCACCACCCCGGGCTGCGCGACCAGGACCTCCACGACCGGTGGGCACGCGTCCACTCCCCCGACGGCGGTCAGCTCGTCGTCGGACACGTCGGACCGCTCGACAAGAAGAAGGTGCTCAACCGGCTCGCCGCAGTCGCACGCCTGCCCGGCGTCCGGTTGATCGTCCTCGGGGACGGTCCCGGCGCCAAGCTGCTCCGGTCGGCCGGGGCCAAGGTCATCCCGCAGGCGACCGGCCTCGAGCGGGCTCGGTGCATCGCCACCTTCGACGTGCTGGTGCAGCCGCGCAAGCGGGCGACGTACGCTCCCGCCGTCCACGAGGCCCTGGCCAGCGGCGTACCCGTGGTCGCGTTCGAGGGGGGCACCGCGGCCGGCGTCGTGGTCCACGAGCACAACGGGCTGCTGGTCGGCCCCGACCGGGGCGGCAAGGCCTTCGCCCGGGTGGTGGCGCGGCTCGGCGCCAGCCCCGACCTGCGCTTCGCCCTGGCGTCCGAGGCGCGCGCGTCGGTCTCGCACCGCACCTGGACCGATGCGGTCACCGAGCTCGTCGAGGTGCACTACGCCGCCGCGGCCCGCCGTCCCGCGGTCGCGATCAGCTGAGGCGGCCGGTCAGGCTCGAGGCGGGGCGGCGCTGACGGCGGCTCCCAGGGCTCACCCCGATCATCATGGTGTCGGAACCCCGGTCCTCGTGGTGGAAGACCTTTCGTCCGGCAGTTGTTGGGGCACACCATGAGCACTTCTGACGACCACGACGTCACCGGCGGCACCCTGGCCCTGGCCGACGACCTGACCGTGACCCGGATGGGGTACGGCGCCATGCAGCTGGCCGGTCCGCACGTGTGGGGACCACCGCGCGACCACGCCGAGGCCGTGGCGGTCCTGAGACGGGTCATCGAGCTCGGCCTGAACCACATCGACACCAGTGACTACTACGGACCGCACACGGTCAACGAGGTCATCCGCGAGGCCCTGCATCCCTATCCCGACGACCTGGTCCTGGTCACCAAGGTCGGCGCCCGCCGCGATCCGGACCGGTCCTGGCCGAGCGCGCTGTCGCGCGACGAGCTGACCCAGGCCGTCCACGACAACATCGACCACCTCGGTGTCGAGGCGCTCGACGTGGTGAACCTGCGGGTGGCCGACCCCGCCACCGGCGGCCCCTCGAACGCGTCCATCGCCGAGCCGTTCGGGGTCCTGGCAGACCTGCGTGAGCAGGGTCTGATCCGGCACCTCGGTGTCAGCAACGTGACCGCGGGGCAGGTGCACGAGGCCAGGTCCATCGCGCCGGTGGTCTGCGTCCAGAACCACTACAACCTCGCGCATCGCGAGGACGACGACCTCGTGGAGCTGTGTGCGCGTGAGGGCATCGGCTTCACCAGCTTCTTCCCCCTCGGCGGGTTCTCCCCGCTGCAGTCAGGGACGCTGGACACCGTGGCGCAGCGGGTCGGCGCCACGCCGCTCCAGGTGGCACTGGCCTGGCTGCTGCAGCGCTCACCCACGATGCTGCTGATCCCCGGCACCTCCTCGCTGGACCATCTCGAGGCCAACGTGGCGGCCGCGGGCCTGGAGCTGCCACCCGGGTCCGTGGCTGAGCTGGACGCGATCGGCGGCTAGACCAGAACGCCCTCCCGGACTCGGCGGATCTGCGGGCCAGCGCGCCGCGGAGGCACGGCCAAGGTGCTGAGAGGGGTCTAGTGTCGATCTCGTGTTCCGGCTGGGACCGGCGGACAGGACAGCGCATGGCCGACGTGATCGACACCGACGAGGACGAGCCCCGTCCACGCGGCGCTCTGGGCGAGATGGGCTACTCGATCGCGGCCGTCATGGGCAACCCGAACCTGCGTCGCATCCAGCTCGCCTTCGTCGGCTCCTCGATCGGCGACTGGGCCTACGCGACGGCAGTGGCCGTCTGGGCGTACGGCGTGGGTGGCGCCACCGGCGTCGGCATCTGGATGGCGATCCGCCTGTCGCTGATGGCGATCACCGCGCCGTTCAGCTCGACCCTCGCCGACAAGATGTCCCGCAAGCGGCTGATGCTGCTGGCGGACCTCGCGCGGGCGCTACTGGTCACCGGCGCCGCCACCTGCCTGTTCCTGGACACCCCGGCCGCCCCGGTGTTCGTCCTCGCGACCGCGTCGTCGCTGCTGGGGACCCCGTTCCTGGTGGCGCAGCGCGCACTCCTGCCCAGCCTGGCCGAGCGCCCCGAGGAGCTGACCGCCGCCAACGGCACGGCCAGCACCGTCGACTCGCTGGCCTTCTTCGCCGGGCCTGCGCTGTCCGCGGTGCTGCTGGGCTTCACCACCGTGCAGGTTGTGTTCCTGGTCAACGCCCTCACCTTCGTGTGGTCGATGGCGATGGTGCTCCGGGTGTCGGTCCCGGTGCGCACCGAGGCACCGACGGGCGACGCGTCGGAGCCCGGGACGGAGGCCGCAGCGGAGCCGGGCTTCCTCGCCGAGACGTCGGCCGGCTTCCGCGCGATCGCTGCCGACCCCGCGCTGGCACTGGTGACGGCGGCCGCCTCGCGTGCAGACGGTGATCGCCGGCGCCTCGTCGGTCTTCGTGCTGGTGATGGCCGACACCGTGCTGGGCACCGGCCCGCGGGGCGTGGGGTTCCTCGACGCGGTGCTCGGCGTCGGCGCCATCGTGGGCGGCATGCTGGCCATCTCCCGCTCGGCGAAGGGCCGGCTGGGGTTCGACATGGCGGTCGGGGTCGCCCTGTGGTCCATGCCTCTGGCCCTCGTCACCATCTGGCCCTCGCCGGTCACCTGCTTCACCGCCATGGCGCTGCTCGGACTGGGCAACCCCCTCGTGGACGTCAACCTGGACACCATCGTCCAGCGCCTCTCCCCCGATGAGGTGCTGGGGCGGGTGTTCGGCGCACTCGAGGCCTGCTTCATCACCACCATGGCCCTGGGAGCGCTGGTGATGCCGTTCCTGATCGACTGGATGGGGCTGCGACTCGCGCTGCTCGTGGTGGCGCTCCCGGTCGCGTCGGTCGCCGTGCTGGGACTGCCCGCGATGATCCGCCTCGACGGACGGATGAAGCGCCCGGCGAACCTGTCCCTCTGGGCGGGTATCGACATCTTCGCCCCGTTGCCCCCTGCCGGGCTGGAGTCGCTGGCGCGCGCGGCCGACCGGGTCACCTTCTCCGCGGGCCAGGTGCTCGTGCGCGAGGGCGAGGACTCCGACCGCTTCTTCGTGATCGCCTCCGGCCTCGTGCAGGTCACCCAGGCACAACGGGTCCTCCGCGAGGAAGGGCCGGGCGAGTACTTCGGCGAGATCGGGCTCCTGCGCGACGTTCCTCGCACGGCGACCATCACCGCTCTCGAGGAAACCGTCGTCGAGGCCATCGACCGCCAGGAGTTCCTCGACGCCGTCACTGGTCATCGCGAGGCCAGGTTGGCGGCGGAGAACGTAGCGACCCGAAGGCTCGCCGCATGACGCGCGACCCGGGGAGCGCTGCACCGTGACCGCATGTCCGAGCTGTTCGAGCACCCAGCCCGACAACGCCCGGTTCTGCGCCGAGTGTGGCGACCGGCTCGAGGCAATGGCCTGCGCAGCCTGCGCGGCGGCCTTGCTGCCGGGCGCCCGGTTCTGCAACGAGTGCGGCGCGCCCCAGGGCACCGCCGAACCCCCGACGGTCGCGGCGGTGCCACGCTCCGTCTCGTCGCGACGGGTGACCAGCGTGCTGTTCGCGGACCTGGTCGGCTTCACCGCGCGTTCGGAGAACCGGGACCATGAGGACACCCGCGAGCTGCTGAGCAGGTACTTCGACGAATGCCGTCGGATCATCGGCAGGTACGACGGGACGGTCGAGAAGTTCATCGGCGACGCCGTGATGGCGGTGTGGGGCGTTCCCACCGCTCACGAGGACGACGCGGAACGCGCCGTACGCGCCGGGCTCGAGCTGGTCGCGATGACCGCGGGCATCGACGCCGGATCCGGCGAGGGCGGACTGGGCTTGCGTGTCGGCATCGTGACCGGCGAGGTGGCCGTGACCATCGGAGCCGAGCACCAGGGAATGGTCGCCGGCGACGCGGTGAACACCGCCTCGCGCGTGCAGAGCGTCGCCGACCCCGGACAGGTGTGGGTGGACGAGACCACGAGGCTGCTGACCTCCTCGGCCATCACCTACCTCGACCGCGGCTCGCACCCGCTCAAGGGCAAGAAAGACCCGGTCCCGCTCTGGTCGGTGCAGGCGGTGATCGCGGGCGTCGGCGGCGACCAGCGCGCCGACGGGCTGGAGGCTCCGCTGGTGGGCCGTGACCGCGAGCTCCGACTGGTCAAGGAGGTCTTCCACGCCGTCGAGGAGACGCGGCAACCCGCCCTGTTCGTGATGGTGGGCGAACCGGGGCACGGCAAGTCCCGTCTGGGTTGGGAGTTCGAGAAGTACATCGACGGGCTGAGCGCCACCGTGAAGTGGCACAGCGGCCGCTGCGTGGCCTACGGCGAGGGGCTCGCGTTCTTCGCCCTCGCCGAGGCGATCCGGCCCCGCCTGCGGGCCCTGGTGCCCCAGGAAGCCTCACCGACGGACGACAACGCCCAGGACCAGGGCCGTCTGCTCGAGCTGGGCCTCGAGAAGTACGTCCCCGACGAGGTCGAGCGCGACTGGCTGCGCCCGAGGATCGGGGCCCTGCTGGGCATCGGCTCGGTCAGCACCCATCCGCGAGAGGACCTGTTCGCCGCCTGGACGGTGTTCCTGGAGCGGGTGGGTGAGGAACACCCGGTCGTGCTGCTGATCGACGACGCCCAGCACGCCGACGACGGCCTGCTGCTCTTCGTCGAGCACCTGCTCGCGGCGGCGAGCTTTCCGTGCTTCGTGGTCCTGCTGGGCAGGCCCGGGCTCCTCGACCAGCACCCGAGCCTGGCCACTAACCACCGCGCCACCATCAGTCACCTCGCCGCGCTCAACGACCGCGACGTCGCCGACCTGCTCGACGGCCTGGTGGTCGGGCTCCCCGACGGCGTGCGTGGCACGCTGGTCACGCGCTCCGAGGGGGTGCCCCTGTTCGCGGTGGAGACGGTGCGCTCGCTGATCGACCGCGACCTGGTGATCCCCCGCGGTGGACAGTACGTCCTGGCGGACCCCGACGCGCTCGACCTGGACTCCATCGGTGCGCCGGCGACGCTGCAGGCCCTGATCGCCGCACGGCTGGACGCCCTGGACCCCGATCAGCGGCGGCTGGTCGAGCGCGGCAGCGTGATCGGCAACGTCTTCGCGCGCGAGGAGATCGCCGACCTGTGCCCCGAGCTCGAGGATGTCGACGCCGTGCTCGCCGGCCTGGTCCGTCTGCAGATCCTCAGCCACCTGACCAGCCGGTTCAGTGCGGAGTACGGGCAGTTCCAGTTTGTGCAGTCCGTCGTACGCCAGGTGGCCTACTCCACGCTGTCGCGACGTGACCGGCGCGCCATCCACCTGGCCGTCGCAGCCCAGACCGAGGCGATGGAGGACTCCGCGGGCGACCTGGCGCCGATCGTCGCCGAGCACTATCTCAGCGCGGTCAGCGCGCTCCCGTCCGAGCCCGACGTGCCCGAGCTGCAGGGCAGGGCCATCGCGCACCTCGAGCGCGCCGCGGTCCGGGCCCGAGCCCTGGGCGCTCCATCGGCCGCGGTGAACCACCTCCTCGTCGCGCTGGACCTCGCCCCGGAGCCCGCGGTGCGTGCCCGGCTGGACTCCGCCATCGCCTGGGCGATGGTCGATTCGGGAGACCGCGTACGAGCGCGCTCGCACGCCACTGCGGCCGTGGAGGCCTACGACGCGCTCGGCGACGTGGTCGCCGCCGGGCTCGCTGCCGCGGCGCTCGGGTACTCGCTGGCGCTCGCTGGCGACAACGCGGCTGCCGTCGCAGTACTGGACCCGAGGTGGGACGCCCTCGAGCACCTGCCCCACGCGGAGTCCGCCCAGCTCGCACTCGGCAAGGCCCTGGTGACGGCAGCCTCCCGCTTCGGTGACGCACGACGAGACGTGGTCGCACGACGGATCCAGATCGCCGAGCGGGTCGGTGACCATGGAGAGCTCGCCGAGGCGCTGACGGCCCTGGCCGTCGACTTCAGCGCGATGGGCGCCAGCTTGACAGCTGTGGTGCTGCTCTCCGCGGCCGCCGAACTCGCGCGTGCGGAGCACCATCCCTCGTCCCTGGCCAAGTCGCTCTCCAACCTCACCGTCGAGCACATCCCCGAAGACCTCGAGCGGGCGGTCGCTGTCGGCCTCGAGGGTGTGGAGGTCGCCGGTCGGTCCGGCGTGGCCGTCTGGCACGACTACACGCTCTCGAACCTGCTGCTGGCGAAGTTCGCCGCGGGCCAGTGGGACGAGCTCGCGCCGCTGTTGCCCGAGGGCCGGCGCGGGACGAACGTCCGCTGTGTCACGGCCGGCATCGAAGGCTTCATCCACGCGGCCAGAGGGGAGTCGTTCGACGATCTCTGGGGCCCGGAGGGCGGCGTGCCGGAGAGCGACGACCCCTCGGACCGGGCCTGGGTCGCCTTCGCGCAGAGCCAGCAGGCACTGGGCGAGGGACGCACGGATCTCGCCCTCGCCGGGGCGGCCGAGGCCACCGACATCATGCTGGAGTACTCCGGCATGTCCGACGACTACGTGCACTTCTGGCCGGCAGCGGTGGATCTCGCGCTCAGGGCCGGTGAGACGGCCGAGGCCGAGCGCCTCGTGGGCGCAGCGACCGAAGCCACCGAACGCTGGCGAGCGCCGCGGGCCATCTACGCCCACCTCGACCGGTTCACCGGACTGATGAGTCGGGAGAGCGATCCCGAGGGCGCCGAGCAGGCGCTCCGGAGCGCCGTGGCCGGGTTCACCGCCTGGGGGTCTCCGCACTACCGCGCGCGGGCGCAGGCCGAGCTCGGCCGCTGGCTGGAGTCACTCGGCCGGACCGCCGAGGCGGCGCCCCTGCTGCACGACGCCCTGACCACGTTGAGCGACCTGCGCGCCCACGGCTGGATGGCCGAGCTCGGCTGGCCGGCCAGGATCCCGGCCGAGGACACCGCGCAGCCGCAGCAGACCACGCGCTCGTAGTCCCCCGCAGGGCTCCACCTCGGACCGCGGCGTCGCCACCCCGGGGGTCGCGCGAGGAGAGTGGCGGCGGCGCGGGCACGCGCCTCGCCGCTAGACCAGCAGCCGGATCCGACCCGCGGGCCGGATCCGCGGGCTAGCGTTCCTCCCTGCGGGGGCGCCGCGACGTGGGACCGGGGGGACGA
Source organism: uncultured Actinomycetota bacterium (assembly GCA_963843075.1). GTDB lineage: Bacteria > Actinomycetota > Actinomycetes > Propionibacteriales > Nocardioidaceae > Marmoricola. Next base: position 1,202,726 of record CAWJJD010000002.1, read on the forward strand.
GATGGCACGCAGGTGGATGACAGTCGGACTCGCGCTCGTCGCTGCGGCGGCGGTGACGCTCGGCGGACTGGCAGCGTCAGCAGACGCCTCGGTCGCGTCGGTGAAGAAGTGGCAGAGCCGGCTGAACGCGCTGCACTGCGACGCCGGTCCGGTCGACGGCAGGACGGGCACCTGGACCAGGTCGGCCATCATCCGGTTCCAGTCCCGGCACGCCCTGGCGCAGACGGGGTCGGTCAACCCCGCGACGCGCCAGCGCCTCTTCGCCGCGAGCGCCCAGCGGTGCGACGTACGCCGGGTGCCGGCGCGCTCCGGGTCCGGGCGTCGGATCGTGATCAGCCAGAAGCAGAACTGGGTCTGGGTGATCGGTGCCGGCAACCAGGTCCTCCGGCAGGGCGGGATCGTCGACAACCCCGGAGTGCTGCGCAAGGGCACCTACCGCACCGGGTCCTACTGCGGACGAGCCGCGCGGGTGAAGAAGAACACCAGCGGCTCGCTGTGGCTGGACAACTTCGTGCGCTTCGCGCCGTGCGGGATCGGGTTCCACCGGATCCCCCGGTCGAAGTCCGACCAGCGCCAGATCCACGCCGACCACATCCTCGGGACCAACCTGGCCACCTCGCACGGCTGCATCCGGCTCTCGGCCGGGATGGCGACCCGGATCTGGGACTTCACGGCCGCGGGCCGCACGGTCGTGCGCGTCCTGTGAGGCTCCCGGTGACACCCGTGGGAAGAGGTGCCGAGCGCGAACGTGAGACGGATCCTCGGCGATGCGGCCGATGAGACCCCCGACTCCTAGCATCGTCAGATGCTGAGCGCACTGCGCCGCTACGTCGACGACCCGATCGCGACCTGGCGCACCGGAAGCCCCCAGAGCCAGGCCATGACCCTGGCTGCGCTCCTGCTCGGCGTCTCGCTGTGCTTCGTGGTCTCGGTCCTGGAGTACGGGCTGATGCCGCTGACGGCCTACTACGTCTGGCTGCTCCTGGGCATGCTGCTGCTCCGGTTCCGCCCGTTGCTGGTGCTCTCTGTCGTGACCGGCGGGGCAGCCGTGTCAGCGGCGCTCCTCGACGGGCCGATGACCACGCCCCGGCTCACCGCGTCGTTCACGCTGCTGATCTCGCTGGCGCTGATCCTCTACGCCTCCAGCCGGCAGCAGAGCGGCCTGCCCGGCCCGGTCAGCGAGGCCATGCTCACCGACCTGCGGGCCAAGCTGCAGTCGCAAGGCACCATCCCGCCCCTGCCGGAGGGCTGGCGCTCGCAGTCGTCGATGCTGGCCGCCAGCGGGGTCGGGTACGGCGGTGACTTCCTGGTCGCCAACCTCCACGACGACGGCCGCACCTTCGAGCTGATCCTCGTCGACGTGTGTGGCAAGGGGGTCGGTGCTGCCTCGCGCGCACTGCAGTTCGGCGGCGCGCTGGGCGGCCTGATCGGCGCCCTCCCGCCGCGCGAGCTCTTCCTCGCCGCCAACGACTTCCTCCTGCGCCAGAACTCCGACGAGACGTTCGCGACGGCGGTGCACGTGCTCGTCGACCTCGAGACCGGCGACTACCAGCTCAACAGCGCGGGTCACCCACCAGCGCTGATCTGGTCGCGGTCCGAGGGCACCTGGTCGGTGGACACCGCTCGCGGCACCGCCCTCGGGATCATGCCGCTGCCCGAGTTTCACGTGACCAGGTCGCGGCTCTGCCCCGGCGACGCGCTGCTCTTCTACACCGACGGCGTGGTCGAGACCCGCCACGCCGACCTCGACGAAGGGGTCGCCTGGCTCCAGCGCGAGGCGTCCCGGGCGATCGCTCCGGGCTTCGAGGGAGCAGCGGAGCGGATCATCAGCAAGGTCAGCCGCGGCGACGACGACCGCGCCGTGCTCATCCTCGAGCACCGGGCGAACGCGGTCACCTTCGAGACGTTCGGCCAGAGCCTCACCACCGGCTGACCCGGGGGACCTCAGGGCTCCTGGCGGCCGTCGTTGTCCTTGTTGCGGAGGCCGATCTTGTTGCCGAGCCAGACGAGCGGGTCGTACTTGCGGTCGACCACGCGCTCCTTCATCGGGATGATCGCGTTGTCGGTGATCTTGATGCCCTCGGGACACACCTCGGTGCAGCACTTGGTGATGTTGCACATCCCGATGCCGGCCGCCCCCTGGGCGAGGTCGCGACGGTCATGGGTGTCGAGCGGGTGCATGTCCAGCTCGGCGTACCGCAGGAAGAAGCGGGGACCGGAGAACGCCGGCTTGTTCTCCTCGTGGTCGCGGACGACGTGGCAGACGTTCTGGCACAGGAAGCACTCGATGCACTTGCGGAACTCCTGGCCGCGCTCGACGTCCACCTGAGCCATCCGCCGCTTGCCGTCGGCGTCGCGTGGCGGCGGGGAGAAGGACGGCAGCTCCTTGGCCTTCTCGTAGTTGAACGAGACGTCCGTGACCAGGTCGCGGATGACCGGGAACGTGCGCATCGGCGTGACCGTGATCGTCTCGGCCTCGTCGAAGTCGGAGAGCCGGCTCATGCACAGCAGCCGGGGCTTGCCGTTGATCTCCGCGCTGCACGAGCCGCACTTGCCGGCCTTGCAGTTCCAGCGGACCGCCAGGTCGCCGGCCTGGGTGGCCTGCACGCGGTGGATCGCGTCGAGGACGACCTCGCCCTCGGACACCTCGACGGTGTAGTCCTGCAGCTCACCGGTGGCCTGGTTGCCCCGCCAGATGCGCATCTTCAGGTCGTAACCCATGCCGGCTCCTATTTGCCAAAAGCGTTTCTACTGAGTGAAGAAGGTCTTGAGCTCGTCCGGCATCACCGGGAGCGGCTGCTCCTGCAGGTCGACGCCGGTCCCGGCCGCGTTGAGCCGCAGCACGAGGTTCTTGCTCCCCCAGGTCTCGTTGGGGCCGGGGAAGTCGTCGCGGGTGTGGCCGCCACGGGACTCCTCGCGCGCGAGCGCGGCCTTGGCGATGCACTCCGAGACGAGCAGCATGTTGCGCAGGTCGATCGCGAGGTGCCAGCCCGGGTTGAACTGCCGGTGCCCCTCGACGACCAGTCGCTCGGAGCGCTCCTTGAGCTTCTCGATCTCCTCCAGCGAGCGAGCCAGCTCCGGGGCCGTGCGGATGATGCCGACCAGGTCGTTCATCGTCTGCTGGAGGTCCTGCTGGATCGTGTAGGGGTTCTCGGTGCCGTCCTGCCTCTCGAAGACGACGAGGGCGGGGTCCTGGGCGGCGAGCACGGTCTGCGGGTCGACGTAGGGCCGGTCCTCGCCCAGCCCAGCGGCGTACGACGCGGCCGACTCGCCGGCCCGACGACCGAACACCAGGAGGTCGGACAGCGAGTTGCCACCCAGCCGGTTGGAGCCGTGCATGCCCCCGGAGCACTCGCCGACCGCATAGAGGCCGGTGACCCCTGCGAGCTCGGTGTCGGCGTCCACCTCGACGCCACCCATCACGTAGTGGCAGGTCGGCCCGATCTCCATCGGCTCGGCGGTGATGTCGACGTCGGCCAGCTCCTTGAACTGGTGGTACATCGAGGGCAGCCGGCGCCGGATGAACTCGGGGTCCCGGCGCGAGGCGATGTCGAGGAAGATGCCGCCGTGCGGTGATCCCCGGCCGGCCTTGATCTCGGAGTTGATGGCCCGGGCCACCTCGTCACGGGGCAGCAGCTCGGGTGGGCGACGGTTGTTCTTCTTGTCGTCGTACCACCGGTCCGCCTCCTCCTCGGTGTCGGCGGTCTCGCTCCTGAAGAACTCCGGGATGTAGTCGAACATGAACCGCTTGCCCTCGGAGTTCTTCAGGATGCCGCCGTCGCCGCGGACCGACTCCGTGACCAGCAGCCCCTTCACCGAGGGCGGCCAGACCATGCCCGTCGGGTGGAACTGGACAAACTCCATGTTGATCAGCGAGGCACCGGCCCGCAGCGCCAGGGCGTGCCCGTCGCCGGTGTACTCCCAGGAGTTGGAGGTGACCTTGAAGGACTTCCCGATGCCGCCCGTCGCGAGGATCACCGACGGGGCCTCGAAGACCACGAAGCGGCCGGTCTCGCGCCAGTAGGCGAAGGCGCCGCTGATCTTGCCCTCCCCCGACGACGCCGTGTCCTTGAGCAGCTCGGTGACCGTGCACTCCATGAACACGTCGATGCCGAGGGCGACGGCACGCTGCTGCAGGGTCCGGATCATCTCCAGGCCGGTGCGGTCGCCGACGTGGGCGAGGCGGGCGTAGCGGTGACCGCCGAAGTCGCGCTGGGAGATCAGCCCGTCCTCGGTGCGGTCGAACAGTGCCCCCCAGTCCTCGAGCTCCTGGACCCGCTCGGGCGCCTCCTGGGCGTGCAGCTGGGCCATCCGCCAGTTGTTGAGCATCTTCCCGCCACGCATGGTGTCGCGGAAGTGCACCTTCCAGTTGTCGTCGGGATAGACGTTGCCCATGGAGGCGGCGATGCCGCCCTCGGCCATCACGGTGTGGGCCTTGCCGAGCAGCGACTTGCACACGATCGCAGTCTTGGCGCCGGCCTCGTGGGCGGCGATCGCGGCCCGCAGGCCGGCCCCGCCCGCGCCGATCACGACCACGTCGTGGGTGTGCCGCTCGAAACCGTGCACCCCGGCCGCCTCGTCGGGGGACATGCGGTTGCCGGTCATCGGATGACGGTCCGACATCGGATTCTGCGAGTCAGTCACGTGGAAGGCCTTTCGGGGCCCCCGCGGAGTTGTGACCGGGGGAGCGCAGCGGAGGAGGGAGCAACTTCGTGGGGATCAAAAGAACCTCAGGTCGGAGATGGCGCCGGTGGAGAGCAGCAGCACGTAGAGGTCGGCGATGGCCACCGAGAACAGCGACAGCCAGGCGTAGAGCGCGTGCCGGACGTTGAGCTTCGAGACCCACGTCCAGAGCTGGTAGCGGACGGGGTGCTTGCTGAAGTGACGCAGGCGACCGCCCACCGCGTGGCGGCACGAGTGGCACGACAGCGTGTAGAGCCAGATCAGCGCGACGTTGGCGATGAAGACCAGCGACCCGAGACCCATGTGGCCCCACTCGCCGTCCTCGTTGCGGAAGGTGAGCACGGTGTCGTAGGTCAGGATCAGGGCGACCACCACGGCGGCGTACCAGAACCAGCGGTGCAGGTTGTTCAGGATCAGGGGCAGCCGGGTCTCGCCGCTGTAGGACTGGTGCGGCTCCGCCACACCGCAGGCCGGGGGGCTCAACCAGAACGACCGGTAGTAGGCCTTGCGGTAGTAGTAGCAGGTCATCCGGAACCCCAGCGGGAAGATCAAGATGATCAGCGCCGCCGAGAGCGGGAAGCCGGCGAAGGGCTGGCCGAAGTCCGACGAGCCCTCGACGCAGTCGCCGAGACACGGCGAGTAGAACGGCGAGAGATAGGGCGCCGCGTAGTAGTGCGAGCCCTGGAAGGCGCGGATCGTGGCGTAGACGATGAACGACACGAACACGATGAACGTGGCCAGGGGGTAGAGCCACCAGCGGTCGGCGCGCAGCGTCTTCTCGGGAATGCGGGCCCGTTCAGGACCCCGTACGCCTGCGTCAGTCGACGCCATCGGCACCTCCGGGCATGTGGTGACAGCGAGAGACTGCCGCTGTGATGGAGAACACTCTTGCCCGAAGCGACCGAAAAGGGAAAGGGGCGCGCCCTGTTCCGGGCTGTGGAGAACCTCACTCGGTACCCGATCACGGAGGGGCCTATCTCACACGCCCTCGGTGGGTCAGGGCCCGTGGCGGGGAGATACGGTGCCAGTTGTGGCAACCGCAACCCCCTCCACCCCGACCCTGGTGAAGAAGCCCAGGTCCACGCGCTCGACCATCGCGCTGAAGCTGCTGATGGCGCTCAGCGGGATCATCTTCATCGGCTTCGTGCTCCTGCACATGTACGGCAACCTCAAGGCGTTCGCCGGCCATGACGCGTTCAACGAGTACGCCCACCACCTGCGCACCTTCGGCGAGCCGATGCTGCCCTACTCCGGTCTGCTCTGGATCATCCGCGCCGTCCTGATCGTCTCGCTGGCGGTGCACGTGACCGCGGCCGTGACGCTGTGGCGCCGGGCGAAGAAGGCCAGGACGATCAAGTACGTCGAGAAGAAGAACAAGCACTCGACCTACGCCAGCCACCTGATGCGCTGGGGCGGCGTGACTCTCCTGCTGTTCATCGTCTGGCACCTGCTGAACTTCTCGATCGGCAAGGTCAACGTCACCGGTGGGTCGACCAACGACCCCTACAACCTGGTCGTCGACTCGTTCTCGACCTGGTGGCTGACGCTGATCTACCTGGTCGCGATGGCGATGCTGGGCGCCCACCTGCACCACGGCATCTGGAGCTCGCTGCAGACGCTGGGCTACACCAACAGCGTGCGGCAGCGGGCCAACGCCAAGCGGTTCGGCCTGGTCCTGGCCCTGATCATCACCATCGGCTTCTCCCTCGTCCCGGTCTTCGTCCTCGTCGGCGTCATCAAGTAAGGGGTCAGCACACTCATGACGAACGTGCCCGACATGCCTGACACCACGCTCACCAGCGATCCCTCCCACCACGAGGACGCCCAGGAGACCGACGACGCGGCGGGCTACTACACGCCCGGGGAGGGGCTGGCCGACACCAAGGCTCCCGGCGGCCCGATCGACGAGCGCTGGGACACCCGTCAGTTCGAGGCGCGGATCGCCAACCCGGCCAACCGCCGACGGCTCTCCATCATCGTGGTCGGCACCGGGCTCGCCGGCGCCTCCGCCGCGGCCACCCTCGGCGAGGCCGGCTACGTGGTGAAGTCCTTCTGCTACCAGGACTCCCCCCGGCGCGCCCACTCCATCGCCGCGCAGGGCGGCATCAACGCAGCCAAGAACTACAAGGGCGACGGCGACTCGGTCTACCGGCTCTTCTACGACACCATCAAGGGCGGCGACTACCGCTCGCGCGAGTCCAACGTCTACCGCCTCGCCCAGGTGAGCCGGAACATCATCGACCAGTGCGTCGCGCAGGGCGTCCCGTTCGCGCGTGAGTACGGCGGTCTGCTCGACAACCGCTCCTTCGGCGGCGTGCAGGTCTCGCGCACCTTCTACGCGCGCGGCCAGACCGGACAGCAGCTGCTGATCGGCGCCTACCAGGCCCTCGAGCGCCAGGTCGCCGCCGGCACCGTGAAGACCTACACCCGCCACGAGATGGTCGAGCTGATCGTGGTCGACGGGCGCGCCCGCGGCATCATCGTGCGAGACATGGTCACCGGCGAGCTGGAGACCTACTTCGCCGACGTCGTCGTGCTGGCCAGCGGCGGCTACGGCAACGTCTTCTTCCTCTCCACCAACGCCATGGGCTGCAACGTCACGGCGACCTGGCGTGCGCACCGCAAGGGCGCCTACATGGCCAACCCCTGCTACACCCAGATCCACCCGACCTGCATCCCGGTCTCCGGCACCCACCAGTCCAAGCTCACCTTGATGAGCGAGTCGCTGCGCAACGACGGACGCATCTGGGTGCCCAAGAACGCCAAGGACGCCGAGAAGAACCCCCGGGACATCCCGGAGGAGGACCGCGACTACTACCTGGAGCGGATCTACCCCTCCTTCGGCAACCTGGTCCCCCGCGACATCGCCTCGCGGCAGGCCAAGAACATGTGCGACGAGGGTCGCGGTGTCGGTCCGGAGGTGGACGGCGTGCGGCGCGGGGTCTACCTCGACTTCGCGGAGGCGATCGACCGCCTGGGTCGCCAGGCGATCGAGGACAAGTACGGCAACCTGTTCGACATGTACGCCCAGATCACGGGCGAGGACCCCTACGAGGTCCCGATGCGGATCTACCCCGCGGTCCACTACGTGATGGGCGGCCTCTGGGTCGACTACGACCTCCAGTCCACGATCCCGGGGCTGTTCGTCACCGGTGAGGCCAACTTCTCCGACCACGGCGCCAACCGTCTGGGCGCCTCGGCGCTGATGCAGGGCCTGGCCGACGGCTACTTCGTGCTCTCCAACACGATCCGCGACTACCTCGCCGACGGACCGTTCGACAAGATCCCCGAGGACCACCCCGCGGTCGTCGAGGCCCAGCAGTCGGTCCAGTCACGCATCGACCACTTCATGAACAACAAGGGCACCCGCAGCGTCGACTCCTACCACCGTGAGCTCGGCAACATCATGTGGGAGTACTGCGGCATGGAGCGGACCGAGGACGGCCTGAAGAAGGCCATCGACCTGATCCGGTCGCTCAAGGACGACTTCTGGCGCAACGTCAAGGTGCTCGGGTCGCCCGACAGCCTCAACCAGTCCCTGGAGCGGGCAGGCCGGGTGGCGGACTTCTTCGAGCTCGGCGAGCTGATGTGCATCGATGCGCTCAACCGGCGCGAGTCCTGCGGCGGCCACTTCCGGGCCGAGTCCCAGACCGAGGACGGCGAGGCGCTGCGCCACGACGACCAGTACGCCTACGTGGCTGCGTGGGAGTGGGCCGGCGAGGGCGAGAAGCCCGTCCTGCACAAGGAGCACCTGCACTACGAGGCCGTCGAGATGAAGCAGCGGAGCTACAAGTAATGAAACTGACCCTGAAGATCTGGCGCCAGCCCGACGCGTCGACCGCCGGTGCGATGCACACCTACGAGGTGGACGAGATCTCCGAGGACATGTCGTTCCTCGAGATGCTCGACGTGCTCAACGAGCAGCTCAACGCCGAGGGCGAGGAGCCGATCGCGTTCGACAGCGACTGCCGCGAGGGCATCTGCGGCATGTGTGGCCTGATGATCAACGGCGAGGCCCACGGCCCCCAGGTCACCACCACCTGCCAGCTCCACATGCGCTCGTTCAGCGACGGCGAGACGATCACCATCGAGCCGTGGCGTGCGGACCCGTTCCCGGTGCTCAAGGACCTGTGCGTCGACCGCCGTGCGTTCGACCGGATCATCCAGCAGGGCGGCTACATCTCGGTGAACACCGGCGCCGCCCCGGACGCCCACGCGACCCCGGTGCCCAAGGACAACGCCGACCGCGCCTTCGACGTCGCCACCTGCATCGGCTGCGGCGCGTGCGTGGCCGCGTGCCCCAACGGCTCGGCCTCGCTGTTCGTCGGCGCCAAGATCACCCACCTCGGCGAGCTGCCCCAGGGGCAGGCCGAGCGCGACAGTCGCGTCGTCAAGATGGTCGCCCAGCACGACCACGAGGGGTTCGGTGGCTGCACCAACATCGGTGAGTGCACGGCCGCGTGTCCCAAGGAGATCCCGCTCGACGTGATCTCCCAGCTCAACAAGGACCTGCGCCACGCCATTCAGAAGGGCTATTAGGCCCGATTTCCGAATAAGCCTAAAATCCATACAAATCAGACATTAATCCCTATGCTCGCTGCTCATGGGGACCCAATTCTCGGGCCGGGTGCTGGTGGCCACCGGGGCGGCACTGATGGTGTCGCTCTGCGGACCCTCTGCTCCCCTCTCGGGTAGCACGGCGACCCAGGCATCGACCCAGGCATCGACCCAGGCATCGACCCCGGTATCGACCCGGGCGGGCACCGCGGTCGGGGTCGCCTCGGCGAGCGTGCTGGCTCGAGCGCACGCACGCGCCACCTCCCGGCGTACGACGGCACGCTGGTCGGGCTCGGTCAGCGTCAACCGGCGGGCGGCCGTGGAGAGCGCCTACCGACGCAGCTACGCGCCCGGCCTGCACCTGGGCACCGGCTGGTCCGGGAGCGACTCCGCGTGCCGCCCCGGCACCATCTCGGCGTCGTCGCTCGCCGCCACCCTGCGTGCCGTGAACTTCGCCCGCGCCATGAGCGGGCTCGCGCCCGTGAGGTTCTCCCCCGCCCTCAACGCCCGCTCGCAGCGCACCGCGCTGATGATGTCGGCGAACCGCACCCTGAGCCACACCCCGTCACCCGGATGGCGGTGCTACACCCGCGACGGCGCGGCCAACGCCGGCCGGTCCAACCTGGCGCTCAGCTATCCCTCGATCACCTCCTCCGGTCTCGTCGGGCTCTACCTGGGCGAGCCGGGCTCAGGCAACACCGCAGTCGGCCACCGCCGCTGGCTGCTGAACCCCTTCGCCACCACCATGGGCTCGGGCGCCACCGACACGGCCAACGCCATCACGGTCATCGGACCCACCGCAGCCAACCGTCCCAACCCGGCCTGGGTCTCGTGGCCGACCGCGGGCTACTTCCCGAGCACGCTCGAGCCGAGCGGTCGCTGGTCGCTCTCGGCGGGCAACAGCCGGACCGACTTCCGCCGCGCCACGGTGCGGGTCTACCGCAACGGCGATCCGGTGCGCGCGGTCAAGCTGCGGGTGGCCGTCGGCTACGCCCAGCCCACGCTGGTCTGGCAGATCCCCGCCAGGCAGGCCCGGTCCGGGACCTACCGGGTCGTCGTGACCGGCGTCCGCCGCCTCGGCACGAGGACGACGTTCGGGCGCACCTACGACGTTCGGATGTTCACGCCGTCCAGCTGACGGCCCAGCTGACGGCCCAGCTGACGGCCCAGCTGACGGCCCAGCTGACGGCCCAGCCTGGCCGCCAACCGACCACAGGGCCCGACCGCAGGGCCGTCACACGTCCAGGAAGGCGAACGCACGAGTGGGTTGCCAGCCGGACACCGGGTCGTGGAGATACATCCACATCTCCAGCACGTCGAAGGCGGCCTCGAAGCGCTCGTGCTCCACGAACGCCTGCTCCAGCCGGGACTCCGCGAGGTGGTGGGCGATGGTGACGTGGGGGTGGAACGGGAACTCGCGGTCGATCCTCAACGGCCCGTCGATGACGCCGGCAGCGAGCTCCTCGCAGGCGCTGATCCCCTCCACGACGTTGATGAACACCACCGGCGAGGTCGGTCGGAAGGTGCCGGTGCCCCGCAGGTGGACCCGGAACGGGCGGGTTCGCGCCGCCACGGCGGCAAGGTGGGTCGCGACGTCGTCGAGCCCGTCGTCGTCGACCTCCTGGGGCGGCAGCAGCGTGATGTGCGTGGGGATGTGCAGCGCCGCCTCGTCACCCATGCCGATGCGGTACTCCTGCAGCTCGCTCCCCCAGGGCTCGGGGACAGCGAGCGAGACTCCGATGGTGGGCACGGCTAGGACTCTAGGGCCTGCTCGAGCGAGCGCGGCAACGCGGGCGTGGCATCCGCGCCCGATCCGGCAAGGCGGAGGTGCCAAGGCGCAGCGAGCTGCGTTGCACGCCGACAACGCAGCCGGTCGGGATGCTGGGCCGCGGACGCGGACGCGATCTCGAGACGCAGGCCCGTCAGGGCGTCGTGGCGGAGACCCGTCACCGGGCCGGGGCCACCAGGCCGACGCGGTCGTAGACGTCGGCCAGGGTGCGCGAGGCCACCTCACGCGCCCGCTCCGCTCCCTGGAGGAGTACGCCGTCCAGCTCGGCCCGGTCGTCGAGCAGCTCCAGCGTGCGCTGCCGGAAGGGGGTCACGAACTCGACGACGACCTCGGCGAGGTCGGACTTGAAGTCTCCATAACCCCGACCGTCGTAGTCCTTCTCCAGGTCGCCGATCTCGCGCCCGGTCAGCGCCGAGAAGATCGTCAACAGGTTGGAGACCCCGGGCTTGGCCTCCTCGTCGAAACGCACCTCGGTCTCCGAGTCCGTCACGGCCGAGCGGATCTTCTTGGCCGAGACCTTCGGCTCGTCGAGCATCTCGATGATGCCTGCGGCGCTGGAGTTGGTCTTGGACATCTTCGCGGCCGGGTTCTGCAGGTCGAGGATCTTGCCGGTGCTCTTCAAGATGTAGGGCTCGGGCAGCGGGAAGGTCTTCTTGTAGCGGTGGTTGAACCGCCCCGCGAGGTCGCGGGTCAGCTCGAGGTGCTGGCGCTGGTCCTCACCGACCGGGACGTACTTCGGCCGGTAGAGCAGGATGTCCGCGGCCTGGAGGATGGGATAGGCGAACAGCCCGACCGAGGCGGCGCTCTCGCCCTCCTTGGCGGACTTGTCCTTGAACTGGGTCATCCGGCGCGCCTCGCCGAAGCCGGTGATGCACTCGAGCACCCACGCGAGCTGGGTGTGCTCGGGCACGTGCGACTGCAAGAAGACCGCCGAGCGTGCGGGGTCGATGCCCATCGCGATCAGCTGGGCGGCACAGCGCACGAAGCGCTCGCGCAGCACCTTCGGGTCCTGCGGCACGGTCAGCGAGTGCAGGTCGGCGATGAAGAAGAAGGGCTCGTGGTCGTCCTGGAGGTCGACCCACTGACGCAGGGCACCGAGGTAGTTGCCGAAGTGGAACGAGTCACCCGTGGCCTGGATGCCCGAGAGCACACGGGGGCGCGCTGGAGCGTTGGCCTCAGTCGCTGCAGGGGTCTGGTGGGACATGATGAGCATTGTTCCAGCAGGCCAGCACCACCCACTCGACGGGCTCGGCCCACGAACGACTCTGAAGGAGCGGCATGGCGCCGGCGTACAGCACCATCCCCACGTTGACCGACGGGGTCGTGACGTTGCGCGCTCCCATCGCCTCGGACGTGATGGGTTCCTTCGAGCAGTGCCAGGACCCGGCGAGCCAGCTGTGGACCACGATCCCGGTGCCCTACACGCTCGACGACGCGAACATCTACATGTACCACTTCATCCCGCGGGGCTGGGAGACCGGCAAGGAGTGGGGGTTCGTCGTCGAGGCCGAGGACGACGCGGGTGCGCGGAGGTTCTGCGGCACCATCTCGCTGCGCAACCTCGGGGAGGGCCGCGCCGAGATCGCCTTCGGCGCGCACCCGTGGGCACGCGGTCGCGGGATCATGGAGCGCGCGCTCCGGCAGCTGATCGAGTGGGGGTTCCGGGAGCAGCACCTGAACACGATCGAGTGGCTGTCCCCTCGCGGGAACTGGCCGTCGTGGCGGCTGGCCTGGAAGCTCGGCTTCAGCTATGAGGGCGTGCTGCGTCACTGGCTGGCCCAGCGCGGCCGGCTCCTCGACGCCTGGGTCGGCACCCTGCGCCGCGGCGAGGAGATGATGCCGCGCACGCCGTGGCTGGAGTCACCCACGTTGATGGGGCCCTCGGTGACCCTGCGCACGCTCGCCGAGAGCGACCTGCCCAAGATCGTCGAGTCACTCGCCGACCAGGACACCCAGCACTGGCTGCAGTACGTCCGCGAGACCGCGCCGCACACGCTGGAGAGCAACGCGGAATACGTGATCGAGGGCCTCGAGGACGCCGCGGCCGGCCGGGCGGTGCACTGGGCGGTCACCGATCAACGCACCGACATGTACATCGGCCAGGTCTCCCTCTACGGCCTGAAGTACAAGCGCGAGGCCGAGATGACGTTCTGGATGCACCCCCACTGGCGACGGCGGGGCTGGGCGACCGAGGCCTGCCGGCTCGTGGTCAAGCACGCCTACATCCCGATGGAGGACGGCGGGCTCGGCCTGCGCCGACTCACCGCGGACGCCTGCGCGACCAACGAGGGCTCGATGCGCGTGCTGGAGCGCTCCGGCTTCCTCCGGATCGGCCGCAGCCGCCAGAGCACCCTGCGCGGCGACGACAAGTGGATGGACACCCACCTCTACGACCAGCTGATCTCGGACCGCGACCGCAGCCTGTGGTGAGCCGGCCTCTCCGGCGTCAGGCGGGTGCCGGTGCCGGCGTACGCCGGTGCAGCCTGGCCGACACGAGCAGCACGAGCAGGCCTGCGAGCGAGAGCGCGGCACCCACCCAGCTCGTCGCGGTGTAGCCGAACCCGGCCGCCACCACGACGCCTCCGAGCCAGGCGCCGAGCGCGTTGGCCACGTTGAGGGACGCGTGGTTCATCGCCGCACCGATGGTCTGGGCGTCGCCGGCGACCTCCATCAGCCGCATCTGCAGGCCGACGACCAGGATGGAGCTGACCGTGCTCAGCACGAAGACGGTGAGCAGGCCCGGGATGAACCACTGCGAGGTCACGGTGAACAGCACCAGGGTGAGACCCATCAGCAGGGAGCCGAACAGCACGCTGCGGAAGACCGACCAGTCGGCGAGCCGACCCGCGATCGGCGTACCGATGACCATGCCGGTGCCGAACGCCAGCAGGTAGAGCGGCACCAACCCCTCGCCCAGTCCGGCGACGTCGGTCACGGTGGGCGCGATGTAGGTGTACATCGCGAACATGCCGCCGAAGCCGATCGCGCCCGCGAGGAGGGTGAGCAGCACCTGCGGCTTCTTGAACGCGCGCAGCTCGTTGCGGCCCGTGGCCGCGCGGTTGCCGGCGACGTGCGGCACCAGCCACCAGACCAGGGCGACGGTCATCAGGGCCAGCACGGTCACCAGCCAGTAGGCCGAGCGCCAGCCGAAGGTCTGCCCGAGCCAGGTGGCCGCCGGCACCCCGGCGACGTTGGCCACACCGAGCCCGAGCATCACCCGACTCACGGCACGTCCACGCCGGTCGGCCGTGACCAGGTTGGCCGCCACCAGCGACGCGACCCCGAAGTAGGCGCCGTGCGGCAGCCCGGCGAGGAACCGCGCGATCGTGAGCGAGGTGAAGTTCATCGCCAGCGCGCTCAGCGCGTTGCCGACGAGGAAGACCCCCATCAGCGCCATCAGCAGCTCGCGGCGCGGCAGCCGGGCACCGAACACCGCGATCAGCGGTGCTCCGACCACGACGCCGATGGCGTACGCCGAGATCACGTGCCCGGCCGTCGGGATCGACACCCCGACCCCGTTCGCCAGCTGGGGCAGCAGCCCCATCGAGACGAACTCGGTGGTCCCGATCGCGAACCCGCCCATGGCCAGCGCCAGCAGCGCCAGGCCGACGTGGCGAGGCGCCTCGTGGCGGATCTCCGGCTCGGTGCTGGTGGTGGGGTCGATCGTCGTACTCACCCCTCCCCCAACAGCGGTGTGCTGGGAATGTTCCCGGGTGGGCTGGATGCGGTCCGTCGGTTTCACAGCGGGCGCTGTGAAACCGTCGCCATCCGAGCGAAGTTTCACTCAGATCGTGTCAGTTTCACAGCGGGCGCTGTGAAACCGCGGCCGACCTCAGAGCGACGCCAGCACCTCGTTGAAGGTCGACGAGGGACGCATCACAGCCGACGCCTTCTCGTCATCGGGGCGGTAGTAGCCGCCGATGTCCACCGGGGAGCCCTGCACGTCGATCAGTTCCTGGGCGATCTTCTCCTCGTTCTCGGCGAGGGTCTTGGCGAGCGACGAGAACGCCTCGGCGAGCTCGGTGTCGTCGGTCTGCTCGGCGAGCTCCCGGGCCCAGTAGAGCGCGAGGTAGAAGTGGCTGCCGCGGTTGTCGATGGTGCCGAGCTTGCGACCCGGTGAGCGGTTGTCGTTCAGCCACGTGCCGGTGGCCCGGTCGAGGGCCAGGCCCAGGATCTTGGCACGCGGGTTGTCGGCCTGCTCGGCGAACTTCTCGAAGCTCTCGGCGAGCGCGAGGAACTCCCCCAGGCTGTCCCAGCGCAGGTAGTTCTCCTTGACCAGCTGCTGCACGTGCTTGGGCGCGGAGCCCCCGGCACCGGTCTCGAAGAGCCCGCCGCCCTTGATCAGCGGGACGACGGAGAGCATCTTCGCGCTCGTGCCGAGCTCGAGGATCGGGAACAGGTCGGTGAGGTAGTCGCGCAGCACGTTGCCGGTCACCGAGATGGTGTCCTCGCCCTGGCGGATGCGGTCGACCGAGATCTTGATCGCGTCCTCGGGCCTGTGGATCGAGATGTCGAGGCCCTTGGTGTCACCCACGATGTCGGGGTCGGCGAGGTAGTCGTTGACCTTCGCCATCAGGTTCGCGTCGTGCGCACGCGTCTTGTCGAGCCAGAAGATGGCCGGGGTCCCGGTCGCCCGGGCACGTGTGACGGCGAGCTTGACCCAGTCGCGGATCGGCTCGTCCTTGGTCTGGCAGGCACGCCAGATGTCGCCGGGGTTGACCTCGTGCTCGATCAGCACGTTGCCGTCCTCGTCGACCACGCGGACGGTGCCGGCCTTCGCGATCTCGAAGGTCTTGTCGTGACTGCCGTACTCCTCGGCGGCCCGGGCCATCAGGCCGACGTTGGGCACCGAGCCCATGGTGGAGGGGTCGTAGGCGCCGTTGGCGCGGCAGTCGTCGATCACGACCTGGTAGATGTCGGCGTAGGACGAGTCGGGGATCACCGCGAGGGTGTCGGCCTCCTCGCCATCGGGACCCCACATGTGGCCCGACGTGCGGATCATCGCGGGCATGCTGGCGTCGACGATCACGTCGCTCGGCACGTGCAGGTTGGTGATGCCCTTGTCGGAGTCGACCATGGCCATCGCCGGGCCGTCGGCGAGGTCCCTCTCGACGGCCGCCTTGATCGCTGCCGCGGTCTCGCCGCCGACCTTCTCCGCACCGGAGAGGATGCCGCCGAGACCGTTGCTCGGGTCGAGGCCGTGCTCGAGCAGCGCCTCGCCCTGCTCGGCGAACAGCGTCGGGAAGAATGCCTGGACCGCGTGACCGAAGATGATCGGGTCGGAGACCTTCATCATCGTGGCCTTGAGGTGCAGCGAGAACAGCACGTCGTCGGACTTGGCCTGCTGGATCTGCGCCCGCAGGAAGTCCTGCA
Organism: uncultured Actinomycetota bacterium; assembly: GCA_963843075.1. Taxonomy (GTDB): domain Bacteria; phylum Actinomycetota; class Actinomycetes; order Propionibacteriales; family Nocardioidaceae; genus Marmoricola. Next base: position 1,219,128 of record CAWJJD010000002.1, read on the forward strand.
GCGCGGCGGCGGACATGAAGGTGCCGTCGATGACCTCACCGGCCTCGACCGGGATCGACTCCTTGAGCACGTCGGTGCCGTCAGCCGTGACGAGCTCCACACGCAGCGAGCCGGCCTCCTCGATGACCACGGACAGCTCGTTGGAGCGGAAGTCACCTTCGCTCATGTGGGCGACGTTGGTCTTGGAGTTGGGGCTCCACGCACCCATGGAGTGCGGGTGCTTGCGGGCGTAGTTCTTCACCGACTCGGGCGCGCGTCGGTCGGAGTTGCCCTCGCGCAGGACCGGGTTGACCGCGCTGCCCTTCACCCGGTCGTAGCGGGCGCGGACGTCCTTGTCCTCGTCGGACTGCGGGTTGTCGGGGTGGTCGGGGAGGTCGAACCCCTGCTCCTGGAGCTCGGCGATCGCGGCCTTGAGCTGTGGGAGCGAGGCGCTGATGTTGGGCAGCTTGACGATGTTGGCCTCGGGCACCATCGCGAGATCGCCGAGCTCGGCCAGGTCGTCGGAGACCTGCTGGTCCTCGGGCAGGCGGTCGGCGAAGCTCGCGAGGATGCGGCCGGCCAGCGAGATGTCGCGGGTCTCGACATCGACACCGGCCTTGGCGGCGTACGCCTCGATGATCGGGAGGAACGAGTACGTCGCCAGCAGCGGCGCCTCGTCGGTGTGGGTGTAGATGATCTTCGGGTCGGACACGAAAAGCTCCTGGTGCGTTCGCTCGGCACTGGTGTGGATGACTAGGTATCTTCACGTCAAGATATCGCACTGCCGCGGGGCGGCGATCCACCGCCAGCCTCTCAGCGCCTGCGGCCCGGCACAACCGGCCGCCCGCGGGCGTATCTCGCGTCGCACACCCGGCTCCTGGTTTCCGTACGCCCACCCCGAACGGAGCCCCGCCATGAACAGCCTCAGCGCCGACCTCGCCCGCGCCTTGCACGCCGACCGGCAGCGCGCGCTCGCCTCCCAGCGCCTCTGCCACGAGGCCCGTCCCACTCGCCCGGCCGCGAGGCGGCCCCAGCCCGCCCGACGCCGCCAGCCTGGCCTGCTCGCCCGGCTCGTCCCGTGGTTCGGGGTGCGCGCGCACCTGGCGTAGCCGCGCTGCTAGCGTCGGGACGGTCCCCAACCCGATCGCACCCAGGGAGTTCCCGTCGTGAGCACGCAATCAACTTCTGGCCCCCTCAAGGTCGCCGTCACCGGTGCCGCCGGCCAGATCGGCTACAGCCTCCTGTTCCGTCTCGCCAGCGGGGGGCTGCTCGGGCCGGACCGACCGATCGAGCTCCGCCTCCTGGAGATCGAGCCGGCACTCAAGACGCTCGAGGGCGTCGTGATGGAGCTCGACGACTGCGCCTTCCCGACGCTGGCGGGGGTGGAGATCGGCGCGGACGCGACCAAGATCTTCGACGGCGTGAACCTGGCCCTGCTCGTCGGCGCCCGGCCGCGCGGTCCGGGCATGGAGCGCGCCGACCTCCTCGAGGCCAACGGCGCGATCTTCACCGCCCAGGGCAAGGCGCTCAACGAGGTGGCCGCCGACGACGTACGCATCGGCGTGACCGGCAACCCGGCCAACACCAACGCCCTGATCGCCATGAGCAACGCCCCCGACATCGCCCAGGAGCGCTTCTCGGCGCTGACCCGCCTGGACCACAACCGGGCCATCTCGCAGCTCGCCGCGAAGACCGGCGCCCCGGTGACCGACATCAAGAAGATGACGATCTGGGGCAACCACTCCGCGACGCAGTACCCCGACATCTTCCACGCCGAGATCGGCGGCAAGAACGCCGCCGAGGTCGTCGGCGACCAGTCCTGGATCGAGAACGACTTCATCCCGACCGTCGCCAAGCGCGGCGCGGCGATCATCGACGCCCGCGGCTCCTCCTCCGCCGCCTCGGCCGCCTCCGCCACCATCGACGCCGCCCACGACTGGCTCGCCGGCTCCGCCGACGGCGACTGGGTCTCGATGGCGGTCGTCTCCGACGGCTCCTACGGCGTGCCCGAGGGCCTGATCTCCTCCTTCCCCGTCACCACGAGCAACGGCGACTGGGAGATCGTCCAGGGTCTCGAGATCGACGACTTCTCCCGCGGCCGGATCGACGCCTCCACCCAGGAGCTCGCCGAGGAGCGCGACGCGGTCAAGGAGCTCGGCCTGATCTGACCGGCCGCCTGCGGTTTGGCCGGGCGCCCGGCCAAACTGTCACTGGAGGGCTGAAACATCACCCCTCCGCTGCAAGTTCAGCCCATCCGCTGCCGAGGGGGCGCGAGAGGACATGAGCCGTACGCCGATCGTCCTCGACGTCGACACCGGTGTCGACGATGCCTGCGCTCTCCTGCTCGCCGCCCTGCACCCCGATCTGGACCTCCGAGCAGTCACCTGTGTCGGCGGCAACGCCCCACTGAGCGACGTCGTACGCAACACCCACACGGTGCTCGACGCCTGCCGTCGCGAGGAGGTCCCGGTCGCCGCAGGGGCCGACCGACCGCTCCTGGAGGAGCCGGTCGATGCGCGGCACGTGCACGGCGACGACGGGATGGGTGACCTCGACTGGCCGGCGTCCGAGCGCGAACCGGACCAGCGGCACGCGGTGGAGCTGCTCCGCGACGTACTCCTGGAGGCGGCGGCCGCCGACGACCCGGTCACGCTGGTGCCGCTGGCCCCGATGACGAACATCGCGCTGCTGCTGCGCACCTACCCGCTCGCTGCCCGCGGGATCCGGCGCATCGTGTTCATGGGTGGCGCAGCCAACGTCGGCAACGCCACCGCCTCCGCGGAGTTCAACGTCTTCCACGATCCCGAGGCGGCGGCGATCACGCTGGATGCCTGCGCCGAGCTCGACATCGAGCTGGTGATGTACGGCCTCGACGTCTTCTACGGACCCCGCATCGCCCTGGACGTGGCCCGGGACCTGGTGGTCGACCACGAGACCGGACCCGCTGCGCTGGCGGGCCGGCTGATCTCGTTCCAGTGCGAACGCTTCGAGTCGCCCTCGGCGACCATCGGCGACGCAGGTGCGGTCTGCGCCGTGATCGACCCCGCCGGGCTCACCACCGAGCGGCTCCCGGTCCGGGTGGAGCTGGCCGGCACCTGGTCACGGGGCCGCACGATCGTCGACCGACGCGACTGGGACGGCAACCTGGCGCACGACCCGCACGGTCAGGCCCGGGCGAGCGTCGAGGTGGGCCTGGACGTCGACGGCGAGAGCTATGCGCGGCTGTGGCTCGACACGGTCACCCGCGCCCAGGTGGAGATCGAGCACTGATGGGCCGCGTCGTCGTCCTCGGGTCGCTCAACGTCGACCTGGTGACGCACGTGAGCCGACACCCCCGGCCCGGGGAGACGGTGCTCGGTGAGGGCCTCCAGCGGCTGGCGGGCGGGAAGGGCGCCAACCAGGCCGTGGCCGCCGCGGCTGCCGGCGCCGAGGTGGTGATGGTGGGCGCCGTCGGGGAGGACGAGGACGGCCGCGCCTACGTCGCTCGCCTCCGTCGCCTCGGCATCGAGACCAGCGGTGTCGCCGTGCTCCCGGGCGAGGCCACCGGGACGGCGCTGATCGTCGTCGACGAGGCGGGCGAGAACACCATCGTGGTCGCCTCCGGGGCCAACCGGCACGTGGGCAGCGACGCCCTCGACGTCGTCCGTTCGACCGAGCCCGGCGACGTGCTGCTGGTCCAGCTCGAGATCCCGCTGCCGACGGTCACCGAGGCCTGCCGCCTCGCCGGTGACCAGGGGGTGCGGGTGGTGCTCAACGTGGCGCCGTACGCCGAGCTCGCCGCGGACGTCCTGGCCCTGGCGGACCCCGTGATCGCCAACGAGCACGAGGCGCGTCAGCTGGACGCCGCCGGGGCCGCCCCCGGCTCGCTGCTCGTCACCCTGGGTGCGGACGGCGCGGAGTGGAGCAGCCTGCGACAGCCCGCCATCGAGGTGCCACCCGACGAGGTGGTCGACACGACCGGGGCGGGCGATGCGTTCTGCGGAGCTTTCGCCGCAGCCCTGGCGCGGGGCCTGGACGGCGAGCCGGCGCTCCGGGCGGCGCTCGCGGCCGGCGCGGACGCGGTGCGTCACGTCGGCGCCCAGCCCGACGCGGTGCTCTAGGACACTCGGCCGGGAGGCTGGGCACATCTAGGGGGTCTGGTTGGGGATCACGCTGGCCAGGACGATCAGCGCGGTGCCGACCCCGACCAGCATGACCACGTCGGCCCAGCGGCTGCGCCGGACGCGGAGCATGCCGGCGTTGCTGTCGGAGAGGACGACCCGCGCGAGCGCCCCGAGCAGGAGGGCGACACCGATGATGCCCACCCCCCGGCGCCAGGGCCCGAAGGCGATCACCAGCAGGCCGAAGGCACTCGCCGCGACGACGATCAGGTAGACCAGCCCTCCGAGCGTCGAGGGGATCCGTCGCGGCTCGTCCCGCATGGTCACGCGCCGGCGCTGTCCCCGAGGCCGACGCCATGCTTCTTCTCTGCGGCAGCGACCACGTTGGAGAGCAGCATCGCCCGCGTCATCGGGCCGACTCCACCGGGGTTCGGGGAGACCCATCCCGCCACGTCGTAGACCGACTCGGCGACATCGCCCGCGATCTTGCCCTCAACCCGGGACACCCCCACGTCGAGCACGGCGGCACCCGGCTTGACCATCTCGCCCGTGATGATGCCGGGGACCCCGGCCGCCGCGACCACGATGTCGGCACCGCGCACGTGCGCGGCCAGGTCGCGGGTGCCGGTGTGGCACAGCGTGACGGTGGCGTTCTCGGAGCGGCGCGTGAGCAGCAGCCCGAGGGGGCGACCGACGGTGACGCCTCGCCCCACGACGGTGACGTCGGCGCCCCGGATCTCGACGCCGTGCCGGCGCAGCAGCTCGACGATGCCGAACGGCGTGCACGGCAACGGCGCCTCCTTGCCGAGCACCAGCCAGCCGAGGTTCGTCGGGTGCAGCCCGTCGGCGTCCTTGGTGGGGTCGATCTCGCCCAGCACGGCGTTCTCGTCGATGCCCTTGGGCAGCGGGAGCTGCACGATGTAGCCGGTGCAGGCCGGGTTGTCGTTGAGCCGGCGTACGGCGGCCAGGACCTCGTCCTGCGTAGCGGTGGCCGGCAGGTCCTCGCGCAACGACTCGATGCCGACCTCGGCGCAGTCCTTGTGCTTGCCGTTGACGTACCAGGTCGATCCCGGGTCGTCGCCGACCAGGATCGTGCCCAGCCCGGGCACGACGCCCTGCTCGCGCAGCTTGGCCACGCGTTCGGTGAGCTCGCCCTTGATCGCCTTGGCGGTCGCTGTCCCGTTGAGAATCTGTGCCGTCACGTGGTGCATCCTTCCAGTCGTTGCCCCGTTGCTGGTCCCGTCCACGCCGCCGACCCTCGGCTCACCGGGGTTCGATCAATGGGCAAAATGGCGGGTGCCGGTGAAGTACATCGTGACGCCCGCCTTCTGGGCGGCCTCGATGGTGAGCTCGTCGCGCACCGAGCCGCCCGGCTGGACGATCGCCTTGACCCCGGCGTCGATCAGGATCTGCGGGCCGTCCTCGAAGGGGAAGAACGCGTCCGAGGCGGCGACCGACCCGGCGGCCCGCTCCCCCGCTCGGTCGACGGCGAGCTTGCACGAGTCGACGCGGTTCACCTGGCCCATCCCGATGCCGACCGAGGCGCGACCGCTGGCCAGCAAGATGGCGTTGGACTTGGCGGCACGACAGGCCTTCCAGGCGAAGGCCAGGTCGGCGAGCACCTCGTCGGAGGCGGCCTCACCGGTGGCGAGCGTCCAGCCGGCGGGGTCGTCCCCCTCGGCGTCGACCGCGTCGCGCTGCTGCATCAGCAGGCCCCCGGAGATGCCGCGGGTCTCCACGCCACCGCGCTCGAGCGGCGCGCACTCGAGGAGACGGACGTTCTTCTTGGCCTGGAGGATCTCCACCGCGCCGTCCTCGTAGGCCGGCGCAACGACCACCTCGGTGAACACCTCGGCGACCTGCGTGGCCATCTCCACCGACACCGGCCGGTTGACCGCGATCACGCCGCCGAACGCGGAGACGGGATCGCACTCGTGGGCCTTGCGGTGCGCCTCGGCCACGTCGGCGCCGACGGCGATGCCGCACGGGTTGGCGTGCTTGATGATGGCGACGGCGGGCTCGTCGAAGTCGTACGCCGCACGGCGGGCGGCGTCCGCGTCGACGTAGTTGTTGTAGGACATCTCCTTGCCGTGCAGCTGACGGGCCTGAGCCAGACCGTCCGGCCCGGACCCGTCGAGGTAGAGGGCGGCCGACTGGTGCGGGTTCTCGCCGTACCTCAGCACCGTGGCGCGATCCCACGTGCCGCCGATCCACGCGGGGTAGTCCAGCCCGTCGGAGGTGTCGGTCAGCACGCTGCCCATCCAGCTGGCCACGTGGACGTCGTAGGTCGCGGTGTGCACGAACGCCTCCGCGGCCAGTCGCTTGCGCTGCGCGAGCGTGAAGCCGCCCTCGGCGAGGGCGGCGAGGATGTCGGCGTAGCGCTCGGGCGAGGTCACGATCGCCACGGACGGGTGGTTCTTGGCGGCCGCCCGCACCATCGAGGGGCCGCCGATGTCGATCTGCTCGACGCACTCGTCGGGCGAGGCACCCGACATCACCGTCTCGGTGAACGGGTAGAGGTTGGAGACGACCAGGTCGAACGGCTCGACCCCGAGCTCCGCGAGCTGCGCGACGTGCGTCGGCAGGCGGCGGTCGGCCAGGATCCCGGCGTGCACCTTGGGGTGCAGCGTCTTGACCCGGCCGTCGAGGCACTCGGGGAAGCCGGTGAGGTCCTCGACCTTGGTGACCGGGAGGCCGAGCTCGGCGATCAGCCTCGCGGAGCCGCCCGTGGACACCAGCTCGACGCCGGCGTCGTGGAGGCCACGCACCAGCCCCTCGAGACCGGACTTGTCGTAGACGGAGACCAGCGCGCGCTTGATGCCGATGCGGTCCGGGGTCGGTTCAGCAGTGCTCTCGGTCATGGGCCGATCCGCACCTTCCTGTCGTTGATGGTGAAGCCCTCGCGGGCGATCCGGCCGACGGTGTCGACCAGCATCTCCCGCTCGGCGACCTTGATCCGTTCGTGCAACGTCTCGACGTCGTCGTCACCCTCCACGGGCACGACGGTCTGCGCGATGATCGGGCCCGTGTCGACGCCCGCGTCGACCACGAAGAGCGTGGCGCCGGTGACCTTCACCCCGTAGGCGAGGGCGTCCGCCGGTCCCGACGTGCCGGGAAAGGCGGGGCACAGGGCGGGGTGGGTGTTGACCACGCGCCCGGCGAAGCGGCCGAGGAACTCCGGCCCGACCAGCTTCATGAAGCCGGCCAGCACGACGAGGTCGGGCTCGAAGGCCGCCACCGTGTCGGTCAGGCTGTTGTCCCAGTGGCCGCGGCTGCTGAACCGGCCGACCGTGCGGACGAAGGTCGGCACCCCGGCGCGTTCCGCGCGGGCCAGGCCCTCGATGTCGTCCCGGTCCGCGCCGACCGCGACCACCGTGGCGCCGTACGCCGGGTCCTGGCACGCGTCGAGCAGGGCCTGCAGGTTGGTGCCGGTGCCGGAGACCAGGACGACGAGTCGACACACGGAACCAGCGGGCACCGGGACAGGCTACCGAGCAGGCGGGACCAGCCCGACGTGCGGGCTCCGGGTCGGTCTTCGGGTCAGCTTCTGGATCGCTCTGCCCGGGCGGCCGCACGTCGCTGCCACCAGGCCGTGACGACTCCGGCGACCAGTCCCCCCAGGCTCATCGCGGCGACCGAGGAGACCAGCACGTCACCCAGCGGAGCTCCGATGTCGGCCATCCGGCCGGTGCCCATCGGACCACCGGCCACGGCGACCGCGAGTGTGGTCAGCAGTGCCGCGCCGAACCCGCACCCGAAGCCGCGCAGCGCGGCCGAGTCGTAGGCCGTCACCCGGTAGGAGCGCTGGGCCAGCACCGCCCCGGCGATCGCCACCACCACGGGGACCGCCATGAACGCGATCGCCCACTCGGGGGTGGGGCCGGACTGGGGCAGTGCGGCCAGCAGCGGGAAGGCGGGCACGGGGCCGAGCGAGACGACGGTCGGGGAGACCACGGTGCCGGTGCCGACCGCGAAGCCCGGCCCGATCAGGTAGGCGCTGCCGAAGAGGACCGCGTTGGGTGCCACGGCCATGGTCACCAGGGTGTACATCACGTAGTCACCCGGGGCGAGGTGCAGCCCCGCCAGGACGGCGGAAGCCTCGTTGAGCCCGAGCATCACCATCACGGCGACCAGGACGGCCGAGGCAACGAGCAGGAGCAGGAACGAGGCGAGGGCGCCGTAGGCAACCGAGCGCACCCAGCCCGGAACCCGCTGGACCCACCCGGCGAGGCGTCCGGTGCCGACGGCCAGCCCGAGCGTGCCGGCCACCCCGGAGACCAGCATCGAGCCGATGATCGCGCGACCCAGGCCGGGGCTCGCAGTGTCCTGACCGAGCACCACGCAGGTGACCACGGCCACGACCACGTAGAGGCCGGTGAAGACCACTGCCGCCACGCCCACCGTGCGGTCGTCCTCGGTCTCCTGGGAGCTCTCGGCGGCCCAGCGGCCCCAGCGATAGACCACCGCGGCGATGAGTCCGGTCAGCAACAGCGGCACGATCCCGAGGGGTACGCCGCCGACGGACAGACCGGATCCGTGGCCCACGAGCCAGGCGTCCGCGCCGACGCGGAGAGCGTCGGTCGTCTGGCCGTGGCCACCGGCGTCAGCCAGGAACCAGCCGACGACCGCCACCACCATCAGGGCCGCCATCATCGTGGCCGCAGCGGCCAGGGACGCGATCGCGGCCGAGAGGTTGAGCGGGCGCCCCTCGAGCTCCCCGGGACCACCCGGCCCACCTCGGAACCCGTCCCTGGCCCCACGCAACGCGGCCAGCAACCGACCCACGCGCGAGGTCGGAGGGCGCGTCGACGTGCTGGTGTCGGTCGGGCGGCTCAGCAGATCAGTCATCGCCCCACCATCTTGACCGAGGAAGCGGGACAGACCGGTGAGGCACGCCCGGTAGCCTCGACCCCGTATGCCCACCGTTCCAGACACCGACGGCTCCCAGGCCGTCCGCGACTTCGACGCCTTCTACCTCGCCACCCGACGGCGGTTGGTGCTGTCCGCCTACGCGCTGACCGGCGACCTGGGCGCCGCGCGCAACGCCGTGTGGAACGCCTTCGTGGCCGCGCGGCACCACTGGCACAAGGTGAGCCGGCTGCCCGACCCCGAGGAGTGGGTGCGCCCGCGTGCCTGGGCGATGGCCCAGCGTCGACACGTGGCGCGGCTCTGGCACCGCGAGAAGGGCATCAGCGCCGAGCAGGAGGCCGTCCTCCGCGCCCTGCACCATCTGCCCGACCAGCAGCGCAAGGTGCTGCTGCTCACCCACCTGGCGGGACTCGCCACCCCCGAGATCGGGCGTGAGCTCGGCGAGACCCCGTCACGGGTCGAGGACCGGCTCGCGCGGGCCACCGAGGTGTTCTGCCGGGAGACCGGAACACGGCGCGACGCCGTCGGTGGCGCGATCGAGTCACTCGCACCGATCGCCGAGGCAGCGGCCCTGCCCGGGTCAGCCGTCATCGACCGGGGCGGACGTCGCCGACGCGCGCTGCACCTGGTGGGCGGGATCGCCGTGCTCCTCGCGGTGACGCTGGTCGGCGGACTGTTCGTCGTACGCGGTGGTGTGCAGGAGCCCGCGGCAGCCCGGGACGCACCCGCCGAGACCACCAACCCGGTCACCGACCAGATGCTGCTCACGCTCCCGCAGGTCCAGCAGCTGGCCCCCCGAGAGCCCTGGCGGCTGGTGAGCACCTCCGACAACACCAGCGGCAACGGCATCAACTCCGTGTGCCAGGCCACCCGCTTCGCCGATCCGCGTGGCCGCGGGACGCTGGTGCGCTCCTTCGCCACGACCTCCGCCCCGAAGACGCGCCGCACCGTGGTGCAGACCGTCGAGATCTCGCGGTCGGTCGAGGACTCGGCCAAGGCCTACCGCACGACCCTCGGCTGGTTCGCCGGCTGCAGCCAGGCGCGGCTCCAGCTGCTGAACGCCTATCGGGTGCGCGGTCTGGGCGAGGAGGCGCAGATGCTCAAGCTGCGGATCCCCAACGACGTACGCCGCACCTACGTGGTCGGCCTGGCCCGCACCGGCTCGTTGACCGTCTCGACGGTCTCGGAGACTGTCGGCGGCCAGCCGGTCGCCGTCCAGCGCGCGGTCCGGGCGCTGACCGACGCGGTGCGCAACGTGTGCTCCTCCGATCCCTCGGGGCCGTGCCCGAGCGCGGTCAGGGCGGCACCGGTGCTGCCGCCGCGGTCGGGCGAGACGGTCGGCACGCTCGCCGCCGCCGACCTTCCCGTCATCGGCAGGATCAACAAGCCCTGGGTCGGCACCCAGCCGGTGCCGGCGCGGCCCAACATCGCCGCGACGACCTGCGACAAGGCCAACTTCGCGCGGGCAGGAGCGCCGCACGCGGTTACGCGGACGTTCCTGATCCCGCAGGCGAAGCTCCCCCGCCGCTTCGGCATCGCCGAGACCACCGGCTCGTTCGCGTCGGTCGCGAAGGCGCGAGGACTGGTGCGCAGCGTCTCCGCCGCGATGGCCCGCTGCGAGAAGAAGGACCTCGGCGCGAAGCTGAGCAGCCAGGTGGTGCAGCCACGGGGCTACCGCGGGTCGGAGTACGCCGTCTGGCGGCTCGACAGCGAGATCGACGACAAGACCACCGTGGGCTTCTGGATGGGGGTCGCCCGCGTGGGGCGCTACGTTGCGCAGGTGAACTTCACGCCCACCGGCGACAACGACGTCGACGAGGACACCTTCCTGGCCCTGATCACCCGGGCGCGCGACCGCCTCTTCGAGCTGCCGGGGAGCGCCCGATGAGCACCTTCGACCTGCCCGAGGGACTCGTCTACCTCAACGGCAACTCGCTGGGTCCGCCGCCCGCTGGGGTGGCCGAGCGGATCCAGGACGTCGTCCGCCGGGAATGGGGCGAGGGTCTGATCCGGTCGTGGAACGACGCCCGGTGGATGGAGATCAGCCACCGGGTAGCGGCCCGGATCGCTCCGCTGATCGGCGTCTCGCCCGGTGACCTCCACCTCGGCGACAGCACCAGCGTCACCCTCTTCAAGAGCACCGTGGCCGCCTGCCGGATGCGCCCCGACCGCCGGGTGATCGTGGTGGAACCGACCACGTTCCCCACCGACGGCTACATCATCTCCGGCATCGCGGACCTGCTCGGTCTCGAGCTGCGCTGGTGCGACCCTGCCGACCCGCTCGCCGCCGTGGACGAGGACGTGGCCCTGCTCAACCTCACCCATGTCGACTTCCGGACCGGCGCGATGTTCGACCTGCCCGGCATCACCGCGGGAGCCCATGCGGCCGGCGCCCTGGTGCAGTGGGACCTGTGCCACTCCGCCGGCGCGGTGCCCGTCGACCTGAGCGCCGCCGGCGCCGACCTCGCGGTGGGATGCACCTACAAGTACCTCAACGGCGGCCCCGGCTCCCCCGCCTATGTCTGGGTCGCCCCCGAGCTCCAGGCCACAGCACGGCAGCCGATCACCGGGTGGATCGGGCACCAGACACCGTTCGCGATGGCCCGCGACTACGAGCCGGCCGAGGGCATCAGGTCGTTCGCCTCCGGCACCCCGCCGGTGCTGGCACTCTCGGCGCTCGAGGCCGCACTGGCACCGTTCGAGGGGATCTCGGTCTCCGACCTGAGGACCCAGTCGCTCGCCCTGACCGACCTGTTCATCAGCCTGGTCGAGGAACGCCTCCCCGGCGTCTTCGAGATCGTCACCCCGCGCGAGCACGAGCGCCGCGGCAGTCAGGTCTCGCTGCGCCACGCCCAGGCCTACGGAGTGATCCAGGCGCTGATCGCCCGCGACGTCATCGGCGACTTCCGCGACCCCGACATCGCCCGCTTCGGCTTCGCCCCCCTCTACAACACCCTCGACGACGTGCACCTGGCCGTCGACCGGCTGGAGCTGGTGATGTCAGGCGAGGAGCACCTCGATCCGGCGTACGGGTCGAGGAACGCGGTCACGTAGGGGCCTGGCGAGGGGCCTGGCGAGGCTGCAGTTTGGCCGGGCGCCCGGCCAAACTGCCAGTGGAGGGGTGAAACTTCACCCCTCCACTGAAAACTTGGCCGGGCGCCCGGCCAAACCGTCACAGCCCCTCGAGGATCTCCCGCATCAGGTCGGCGGTCTCCGACGGCGTCTTGCCGACCTTGACCCCGGCGGCCTCGAGGGCTTCCTTCTTGGCCTGGGCGGTGCCGGAGGAGCCGGAGACGATGGCGCCGGCGTGGCCCATGGTCTTGCCCTCGGGGGCGGTGAAGCCGGCGACGTAGCCGACGACCGGCTTGGTCACGTGCTCCTTGATGTAGTCGGCGGCCCGCTCCTCCGCGTCGCCACCGATCTCGCCGATCATCACGATCGCCTTGGTGTCCGGGTCGTTCTCGAACGCCTCGAGGGCGTCGATGTGCGTGGTGCCGATGACCGGGTCACCGCCGATGCCGATCGCGGTGGTGAAGCCGTGGTCCTTGAGCTCGAACATCATCTGGTAGGTCAGCGTGCCCGACTTGGAGACCAGGCCGACCGGGCCCTTGCCCGCGATGGTGTGCGGGGTGATGCCGGCCAGGGACTCCTCCGGGGTGATGATGCCGGGACAGTTGGGCCCGATCATCCGGGTCCCACCACTGTTGCCGGGGCCCTGCAGATAGGCGAACACCTCGGCGCTGTCCTGCACGGGCACGCCCTCGGTGATCACGACGAGCAGGCCGATGCCCGCGTCGATGGCCTCGATGCACGCGTCCTTGGTGAAGGCCGGGGGCACGAAGACGACCGAGACGTCGGCCCCGGTCTCCTTCATCGCCTCCTCGACACTGCCGAAGACCGGCAGGTCCTTGCCGCCGAGCTCGACCGAGGTGCCGGCCTTGCGCGCGTTCACGCCGCCGACGATGTTGGAGCCCGCCTTGACCATGAGGGTGGTGTGCTTGGAGCCCATCCCGCCCGTCATGCCCTGGACGATGATCTTGGAGTCCTTGTTCAAGTAGATAGACATGTTCTCTGGTTCCCGTCTCAGGCGTTCGCGAGCTCGGCGGCCTTGTCGGCCGCGCCGTCCATGGTGTCCACCAGCGTCACGAGGGGGTGGTTGGCCTCCTCGAGGATCCGGCGGCCCTCGTCGACGTTGTTGCCGTCGAGGCGTACGACGAGCGGCTTGGTCGCCTCGTCGCCGAGGATGTCCAGCGCGCCGACGATGCCGTTGGCGACCTCGTCACAGGCGGTGATGCCACCGAAGACGTTCACGAAGACCGACTTGACCTGCTCGTCGCCCAGGATCACGTCGAGCCCGTTGGCCATCACCTCGGCGTTGGCCCCGCCACCGATGTCGAGGAAGTTGGCCGGGGTGACCCCGCCGTGCTTCTCGCCGGCGTAGGCGACGACGTCGAGGGTGGACATCACCAGCCCCGCGCCGTTGCCGATGATGCCGACCGAGCCGTCGAGCTTGACGTAGTTGAGGCCCTTCGCCTTGGCCTTCGCCTCGAGCGGGTCGGCGGCCGCCTTGTCCTCGAACTGCGCGTGGTCCTCGTGGCGGAACTCGGCGTTCTCGTCGAGCGAGACCTTGCCGTCGAGTGCCTCGAGCTTGTCGCCCTCGAGCCGTGCCAGGGGGTTGACCTCGACCAGCGTGGCGTCCTCCTCGACGAAGACCTTCCACAGCGCCTGCACCAGCTCGACGGCCTGGTCCTTCAGCTCGGCGGGGAACTCGGCCTCCTCGACGATCGCCGTGGCCTTGGCCTCGTCGACGCCCTCGAGCGCGTTGATCGCGATCTTCTTCACGGCGTCGGGGTTGGTCTTGGCGACCTCCTCGATCTCGACGCCGCCCTCGACGGACGCGATGCAGAGGTAGGAGCGGTTGGAGCGGTCGAGCAGGAAGGAGAAGTAGTACTCCTCCACCGGCGGCGTCGCCGGCACGACCAGGACGCGGTTGACGGTGAGGCCCTTGATCTCCATGCCGAGGATGTTGTTCGCGTGCTCGAAGGCCTCATCGGCCGTCTTGGCGATCTTCACCCCACCGGCCTTGCCGCGGCCACCGGCCTTGACCTGCGCCTTGACCACGGTGACGCCGCCGATCTCCTCGGCGGCCGCCCTCGCCTCCTCGGCGGTCTCGACGGTCTTGCCGAGCGTCACTGCGACGCCGTGCTTGGCGAAGAGTTCCTTCGCTTGGTACTCCATCAGGTCCACGGTGCGACCGCTCCTTCAGTGTCGTTGGCGGGGATACTCCCCGCTCGACCCTAGACCCGGCCCGGCGCGTGCGACCACCGGGTCCAGCATCGGATTGCTCACACCGGACGAGCCGCAACCGGTCCCGTCCGGCAGACAGCGGCGGGCAGACGACGGCGGGCACTAGGGTGCCCAGCGTGAAGCGCGAAGAGATGCAGGTGACCCCGCTCGTGTCGCCTGCGGTCACCCTCCGCGTCACCGAGTACGGCGACCGCAGCGCGGCCACCCACGTCGCGCTGCTGCACGGCTATCCCGACGACCACCGACTGTGGGACCAGGTCTGCGAGGCGCTGCCCGACGACTGGCACGTGGTCACCTACGACGCGCGCGGGACCGGACGCTCCTCGCGACCCACCAGACGCCGCGACTACGTGGTGGGGCAGCTGGTCGAGGACCTGGTGGGCGTGCTCGATGCCACCGTGCCCGAGGGCGTGCCGGTGCACCTCGTCGGCCACGACTGGGGCTCGGTGGTGGGCTGGGAGGCGGTGGCGGGCGGCACCTGGGATCCTCGCCTGGAACGCATCGCGACGTACACCTCGATCAGCGGTCCCCCGCTGGACCACCTCGCGACGCGGACCAGCACCTGGCGCGGCAGGCTGCGGATGCTCCCGCAGCTGCTGCACAGCATCTATGCGATGACGTTCATGCTGCCGGTCCTGCCGGAGCTCAGCAGCCGCTTCGCGCAGGGTCTGCTCCGGCGCGTCTTCAGCGCCCTGGACCCGACGGCCCACCTGTTGCCCTGGGGTCGCGAGGTGCGGCACAACTCCGTCCCGGCGGTCAACCTCTACCGCGCCAACCGTGGGCGGCTGAGCGAGCCACTGCCCTGGCGCACGTCGACCCCGGCCCTGGTGGTCGTGCCGCTGCGCGACGGCTTCATCCTCCCGAGCACCCTCACCGGACTCGACGCGCGCTGTCGCGACCTGACCACCGTGGAGCTCGACTGCGGCCACTGGGTCCCGCGTGCCCGGCCCCGCGAGCTCGCCAGGCTGGTCACGGAGTTCGTGCGCGCCCATCCCTGACCCGCTGACCGGACCTGCGTGACCCCGGCGAGCAATGGCTCGTTGTAGCGGCATGCCACGAGCACTCACCGCGTCCCTGACGGCCACCGCCCTCGCCCTCACGGGCCTCGCCCTCGCCGGGGCACCCGGGTCGGCCGCCACGACCGACGACACCCCCGGCTACAGCGTCCAGGCGCTCACCGTCGAGGTGAAGGTCGGCCCCGCCAACGAGCAGAGCTGCCGGATCGACGCCGACCTCTACCTGCCGGACGGTGCCAGCGCCAGCCACAAGGTGCCGGCCGTCCTGACGACGCACGGCTTCGGCGGCGACAAGGCCGACAGCAACCAGACCGCGATCGGCAAGGGCTTCGTGGGTCAGGGGTACGCCGTCTTGAGCTACTCGGGTCTCGGCTTCGGCAAGACCGGCTGCAAGATCACGCTCGACGACCCCGACTGGGACGGCAAGGCCGGACGACAGCTGGTCGACGTGCTCGCCGGCAAGCGCGCCTACCTTCCCGAAGGCTCGACCACACCCCGGCTGCTCAAGGTGATCTCGACCGAGTCGGCCGGCGACCCGCGCGTCGGCATGATCGGCGGCTCCTACGGCGGCCAGATCCAGTACGCCGTCGCCGAGCAGGACCCGCGCATCGACGCGATCATCCCGATCATCACCTGGAACGACCTGAGCTACTCGCTGGCTCCGGGCAACGTCGCCAAGAAGCAGTGGATCGACCTCTTCTTCGGCGCCGGCATCCAGTCCGGGGCGCAGAACGCCACCGCCGATCCCGAGACGCTCCGCGTCTGCCCGAACTTCGTCGACCAGGCCTGCGTCGGCGTGGCAGCGATGAACACCGTCGGCTACCCCGACGCCGCCACCGTGGCGCTCGCCAAGCACGCCTCGGTCGCGAGCTACGTCAAGCGCATCAAGGCGCCCACCCTGCTGGTGCAGGGCCAGAAGGACACGCTCTTCAACCTCAACGAGGCGGTCGCGACCTACCGCTCGCTGCAGGCGCAGAAGACGCCGGTGAAGATGGTCTGGCAGTCCTGGGGCCACTCGGGATCCGAACCCGGTCCCGGGTGAGCTCGACTTCGGCGCGAAGTCGTTGCGCGACTCCTACCTCGGCAACCGCTTCCTGAACTGGATGGACCACTACGTCAAGGGCGTCAGCGGCGCGACGACCGGTCCGCAGTTCGAGTACTACCGCGACTGGGTCCCCTACGACACCAGCGCGGCCAAGGCCGGCACGGCGATCGGCGCGGCCTACGCCAGGAGCAGCGCGGTCTCCTGGGACCCGACGCACACGCTCTACTTCTCCGGCGGACACGAGCTCAAGGCCTCGAAGTCCGCCGCGGTCGCCGGGTCGGCGTCCTACGCCAACGCCTCGGCGGCGCCCACGTCCTACTCGGAGACCTCGGGCGTCGAGGGCAACCAGGTCAACCTGCCGCCCACCGATGCACCGGGCACCTTCGTCTCGTTCACCTCGGACCCGCTCACGGCACCCGCTGACGTCGTGGGTTCACCCAAGGTGACGCTGAGGCTGAGCACGCCGACGGCCGGCTACACCCAGATCGGCGGGCCATCCGGCCAGCTGGTGCTGTTCGCCAAGGTCTACGACATCGCTCCCGACGGGTCCAAGGTGCTCAAGAACCGGTTGATCGCTCCGCTGCGGGTCGCCGACACCAACAAGCTGGTGACCCTGCGGCTGCCCGGGATCGTGCACCGCTTCGGGTCAGGTCACCGGATCCAGGTGGCGGTCGCGGCCAGCGACGCGGCGTACGCCGGCAACACGCTCCCCCAGCCGGTCGCGATCATGAGCGGCCCCGCCTCGGGCAGCACCCTGGGACTGCCGGTGGTCGGGAAGCTCGTCTTCTGAGGGTCAGGCGTCCTGCTCGGCGAAGTGCTCGGCCACCCAGCCGGTGATCTCCCCGGTGGTGGCGCCGGGGGTGAAGATCTTGGCGACCCCCAGCTCCTCCAGCGGCGCGACGTCCTCCTCGGGGACGATGCCGCCGCCGAAGACGACGATGTCGCCGGCGTCGCGCTCCTCGAGCAGCTCGATCAGCTTGCGGAACAGCGTCATGTGGGCCCCGGAGAGGACCGAGAGGCCCACCGCGTCGGCATCCTCCTGGATGGCCGTCTCGACGATCTGCTCGGGGGTCTGGTGCAGCCCGGTGTAGATCACCTCGTGGCCGGCGTCGCGCAGCGCGCGGGCCACCACCTTGGCGCCCCGGTCGTGGCCGTCGAGTCCGGGCTTGGCCACCACGATGCGCAACATGGCAGCAGGTTATCCGGTGCGGTCGCAGCCGTGACGACGAGCACAACACCGGGACCGTTCCCTGCGCCGGTCCCGCTCGTTGATCCACACGATCGAAACCCTGAATTTCCCGGGGCGTGACCTAACCGTTATGGTGACGCGTCGCCCCCCATGCCCAGGAACGACAGGAATTGCCCGTGTCACATCACCGTGCCCAGCACCGCAGCAGGCGTCGACCTGCCGCTGGTGGCGCGACGGTCGAGGTTTCGACGGCCGGGCATGTCCCGGGCCACCGCAAGGCAATGAGGTCCCGCGAACGCGCCCCCTTCGCCGGTCGGCTCCCCTCGCTCCCGACGGTCGTCGGCGTGGCGGCGCTGGCCCTCGCCGGGGCCGGAGCCATCACGCTCGGCCACCCCGAGGCGAGCCCGGCCGCGGTCGCGTTCGCCTCGCAGGCGGGTCCGCGGGCCGGCACCGACGCCATCGGCTACGTGGGCGGTCCGCGCGAGCGAGCACTGAGTCGTGACTCCGAGCGCGAGGCGCTGCAGGACGCGGCCGAAGCCAAGCTCAAGGCGGCCGCGGAGGAGCAGGCCGCCGAGCGCAACGCGGAGCTCAAGTCGCTGGGCAAGGCCGCCGAGGCCCGTGC
The DNA here is from genome assembly GCA_963843075.1 of uncultured Actinomycetota bacterium. Taxonomy (GTDB): domain Bacteria; phylum Actinomycetota; class Actinomycetes; order Propionibacteriales; family Nocardioidaceae; genus Marmoricola. The sequence continues at coordinate 1,237,255 of CAWJJD010000002.1, forward strand.
CGGCGAGATCGCCAAGAACCAGTGGCACCTGCCGACACAGGGCTACCACCTCACCGCGCGCTTCGGGATGGCCGGCGGCCTCTGGTCGAGCAACCACACCGGCCTCGACTTCGCCGCACCGACCGGCACCCCGATCTTCGCCGTCGCCAACGGGGTGATCACCGAGACCGGCTCCGCAGGCGCCTACGGCAACCGCACCATCGAGACCCTCGCCGACGGCACCGAGATCTGGTACTGCCATCAGAGCTCGATCGGGGTCAACACGGGCCAGGCCGTCGTCGGAGGCCAGCAGATCGGTGAGGTCGGCAGCACCGGCAACACCACCGGCCCCCACGTCCACCTCGAGGTCCGCCCCGGTGGCGGCGACCCGGTCGACCCCTTCCAGGCACTCGTCTTCCACGGGGTCCGGCCCTAGTCACCGGTTGGTGAGCAGCACCCTCGGCCCGCCGCCCTCGGGCACGCCGCCGGCGGGCCGGAGGAAGCCGTCGGTCGGCGCTTCTCCCCTCCTCGACCTGGTTGGCGATAGCTCGCCGAGAGGGCGATTCTGGTTGGCCGTACGCCGCCCAGAGGGCGATTCTGGTTGGCCGAAACTGCCCGCTCGGCGCGACTCCGCCAACCAAAACCCCCGGTCGGCGGACTGGCGAGCTAGAGCTTCTCCACCGGGGCGTAGCGCAGCAGCAGCCGCTTGACCCCGTCGTCGCCGAAGTCGATCGAGGCGACCGAGCTGTCCCCCGCCCCTTCGAGCGCGACCACCGTGCCGAGCCCGAAGGTGTCGTGCTGCACCCGGTCGCCGGGGTCGAGGGAGGGGATCGGGCGGGTGGCCTTCGCCTTCTGGGCGGCGTCGGAACGGGCGGTCGCCGTGCCGAAGCGACGTTGGGGGGCGCGCGAGGGGGCGCCGTATTGCGGCCGGTTCCACGACGTCATCGCTCCGGCCGTGCGACGCCACTCGACCAGGTCGCCGGGGAGCTCGTCGATGAAGCGCGACGCGGGGTTGTGCTGGGGCGCGCCCCAGGCCGAGCGCACCACCGCCCGGGAGATGTAGAGCCGCTCGCGGGCGCGGGTGAGGCCGACATAGGCGAGCCGGCGCTCCTCCTCGAGCTCGGGCTTGTCGCCCAGCGAGCGCATGTGCGGGAAGATGCCGTCCTCGAGGCCGGTCAGGAACACGACCGGGAACTCCAGCCCCTTGGCCGTGTGCAGCGTCATCAGCGTGACGACGCCGGGAGAGCCGCCTTCCTCCTCCGGCCCGTCGGGGATCTGGTCGGAGTCGGCGACCAGCGCCACGCGCTCGAGGAAGTCGGTGAGCCCCGGAGGCGCTGCGTCCTCGTCGGCGGGGTCGGCGGACGGGCCGACCTGCGGGTCGTCGGCGAACTCGCGGGCCACGGCCACCAGCTCGGCGAGGTTCTCCACGCGGGTCTCGTCCTGGGGGTCCTCGGAGTCCTCGAGCTCCTTGAGATAACCGGTGCGCGTCAGGACCTGCTCGAGCACGACGTCGACCCGCTCGCCGGCCTCGACCATCTGCTGGAGCTGCTCGATCAGGTCGACGAAGCCGCGGATCTGGTTGAGCGAGCGGCTGGCCAGGCCGGGAGCGTCCTCGGCGCGCTGGAGCGCCTCCCAGAAGGTGATCCGGTCTCGCTGGGCGAGCCCCTCGATGCAGGCCTCGGCGCGCTCGCCGATGCCGCGCTTGGGGGTGTTCAGCACCCGGCGCAGCGACACCGCGTCGGCCGGGTTGACCAGCACCCGCAGGTAGGCCAGGGCGTCGCGGACCTCGCGCCGCTCGTAGAAGCGGACACCGCCCACGACGCGGTAGGGCATGCCCACCCGGATGAAGATCTCCTCGAAGACCCGCGACTGCGCGTTGGTGCGGTAGAACACCGCGACGTCCCCGGCACGCGCCAGCCTGTCGTCGGCGAGCTTGTCGATCTCCTCCGCGACGAACCTCGCCTCGTCGTGCTCGTCGTCGCCGACGTAGCCGATGATCCCGTCCCCGGGCCCCGCGTCGGTCCAGAGGTTCTTCGGCTTGCGCCCGTCGTTGCGGCTGATCACCGCGTTGGCCGCGGTCAGGATGGTCTGGGTCGAGCGGTAGTTCTGCTCGAGCATGATCGTCTCGGCGTTGGGGAAGTCCTGCTCGAAGTCGTTGATGTTGCGGATGTTGGCGCCGCGGAAGGCATAGATCGACTGGTCGGCGTCACCGACCACCATCAGCTCGGCCGGCGTCGTGCGGTCGGCATCCGAAGCTGAGTCCGAAGCGCCGGTGACCTCCTCCATCTGCTGATCCATCCTCTGGGCGCAGAGCTCGTGGATCAGGGCATACTGAGCATGGTTGGTGTCCTGGTACTCGTCCACGAGCACGTGCCGGAAGCGGCGTCGCCAGTTCTCGCGCACGGCCGGGAACGCCCGGAACAGGTGCACGGTCATCATCAGCAGGTCGTCGAAGTCGAGCGCGTTGGCCTGGCGTAGGCGGCGCTGATATTCGGCGTACGCCGCGGCGTAGGTCTCCTCCTGGCCGTTGGCAGCCTCCTTGGCGGCGTCCTCGTGGTCCTGGAGCTCGTTCTTGGCGTTGCTGACCCAGTTGAGGATGGCGCGCGGCGGGAACCGCTTCACGTCGAGGTCGAGGTCGCGGCAGACCAGCGTCATCAGCCGCTTGGAGTCGGCGGCGTCGTAGATCGTGAAGCTCGACTTGAAGCCGAACTTGTCTATCTCCTTGCGCAGGATGCGCACGCACGCGGAGTGGAACGTGCTGACCCACATGATCTTGGCTCGGCCACCGACCAGCTCGGCGACCCGCTCGCGCATCTCGGCGGCGGCCTTGTTGGTGAAGGTGATCGCCAGGATCGAGCCGGGATGGGCGTTGCGCTCGGAGATCAGCCAGGCGATCCGGCGGGTCAGCACCCGGGTCTTGCCCGAGCCGGCACCGGCGACCACCAGCAGCGGCGCGCCCTCGTGGACGACGGCCTCGCGCTGCGGCTCGTTGAGCCCCTCGAGCAGCTCCTCGCGGGTCGGCCGACGGCGGCGACCCTTCTGCTGGGCGCCGTCCGGGCCGTCGTCCGGGGTCGCTGACTCAGTCGGAAGACCGGGAAGCGGGAACTGCGCACTCGTCATTTGAGGTCAACCCTACGTGTGGGAGGGGACAGTCCGGCGGTGCCGTCCGGGCAGCGACGACTTGCGCCGTTCGGGGGACGGTAGGGCTCGCCGTCATCGAAGATATGAGCGCTTTGTCATGATTGCTTGGTGGCCGGGGGGCTGGATGCTGCGCAGGGTCGTGGTCGGGCTGGCGACGGCCCTGATCGTGGCGGTCGCCGTCGTGGTCAGGAGCGGTGGACTCGCGGCGATCGGCGCGGGCGGCGACGGTCAGTTCCGGTTCATCGCCGTCGAGCCGGGCACGAACGTGCCGATCACCTACAGCTCCTGCAAGCCGATCCGGGTCGAGTTCAACCTCGAGGGCGCCCGTGACCAGGGCGGGGCCCGGCAGGTCCTGCTCGAGGCGATGGGCGAGGTCTCGGCGGCCAGCCACCTCTCGCTCACCTGGGTCGGGGACTCGAAGCGGCGACCGCGCTGGCCCGACCCGACCCTCACCGTCCGGGGCGGCGCGTGGCCGGTCCTGATCGGCTTCAGCGACAGCGACGAGGTGCGCTACCTCCAGGACCACGTCGCCGGGGTGGGCGGCAGCACGACCGCCGTCGTCAACGGCAACCGCTACTACGTGACCGGCGAGGTGGCGCTCGCCAGGGACTACTTCAACCAGCTCCTGGCCCGTGGCAAGCGGGACCTCGCGAAGGCGATCGTGATGCACGAGCTCGGCCACGTGATGGGGCTCGATCACGTCGGGTCGACCCACGAGATCATGAACGCCGCGGCCGGGCGGACGACCCACTTCGGCAAGGGCGACCGCGCCGGGCTGAAGCTCCTCGGCGAGGGTGCCTGTCTCTGAGTCGACCAGCACGGGCCGGCCGCACGGCTAGGCGGAGGCGCGCCACCAGGGCTCGGTCGGCAGGGAATCGTCGAGGTCGACGCGGCCTCCCGGGGCGGGCAGCGCGAGGGTGCCCGCGTCCGCCTCCTGCAGCAGCCACTCGACCGGGTCGGACCACTCGTGGAAGGCGAGGTCGAAGGTGGCCCAGTGGATCGGCAGCAGCGTGGCGCCACGCACCTCGCGGTGCACCCGGACCGCCTCGTCGGGGTTGAGGTGTACGTCGGGCCAGCGCGCGTCGTAGGCACCGATCGGCAGGATCGTCAGGTCGAACGGGCCGTGCTGCTCACCGATCCCGGTGAAGGCCGGCGTGTAGCCGGTGTCGCCGCCGAAGAAGACCCGGCGCTGCTCGCCGGCGAGGACCCAGCTCGCCCAGAGCGTGGTGTTGCTGCCCAGGCTGCGACCGGAGAAGTGGCGCGCCTCCGTGCACGTGAGGGTGAGCGTGCCCACGCGATGTGACTCGTCCCAGTCGAGCTCGACGATGCGGTCCTCGGGGACACCCCACCGGCTCAGGTGCTGGCCGATCCCGAGCGGCACCACGAAGGGAGCCGACTGCGTCTTCAGCAACGTGTCGATGGTGGCGGTGTCGAGATGGTCGTAGTGGTCGTGCGAGATCAGCACGGCGTCGAGCTGCGGGAGGTCGCTCAGCGGCATCGGCACCGGGTGGTTGCGACGCGGGCCGACGCTGCGCGAGGGCGAGACCCGGTCGCTCCACACCGGGTCGGTGAGCACCCAGTGGCCCTCGAGCTCGAGCAGCACGGTGGCGTGACCGAGCCAGGTGGCGGCGAGCTCACCGGCGTGCTCGGGAAGGGCGGGTGACTCGACGTCGACCGGCCGGCGCGGCTTGCCTCGTCGTCCCTTGGTGGCGAACTCGGCCGCCATGCCCGCCGTGCTCCCCTCCGGCGTCTCGGTGGCAGGGAGCCGGTTGTGGAACAGCCCGTCGTGGAACTGCGGTGAGGCGGCGTAGTCGAAGCGTCGGTTGCCCGCGCCGAGCGAGCGGCGCAGGCCGCGGGTCGCAGTGAGCAAGGAGGGCAGCACCGTAGCGGCGGCCAGGCCGGCGCGGAGCAGCGGAACACGTGGACGGATCACCCTGCCAGTCTCCCCCGTCGGGCAACCACCCGGTCACCTCGCCGTGCGGCTAGGGGCTGGTGCGGCTCCGGTGTGGCAGGTGGCCGTGCATCACACCGACCATCCGCGGGCCGGCGAGGCGGCCCTCGAGGCGGCGTACGTTGCGCTTGAGCGGCTGCGCGATGTATTCGCCGAGGATCACTCCCGCGGCCAGCGCGATCGTGGTGGCCGCCGCCGCGGTGAGCTGCAGGATGCCGAAGGTGTCGCCCTCGGACATGAAGCTCAGGCCGCGATAGATCAACAGGCCGGGCAGCATCGGGACGAGGGCGGGGACGACCACGACGAGCGGGGGTACGCCGACCCGGCCGGCGATCGAGTAGCTGACCACCCCGATCACCACGGCCGCGCAGCCGGCCGCCCACGGCATCGGCTGGCCGGGATCCTGCACCCCGAGATAGACCAGGTGGCCGAGCAGCGTGCTCATCCCGATCGCCGGGAGGGAGCGCAGCGGGGCGTAGCAGGTGAACGCGAACGCGCACGCCGCGAGGATCGCTCCGACCAGCACGAGCGGGACCTCGGCGAGCGAGGAGCTGGCACCGGGTCGCACACCCACGAGGCTCACGCCCATCGGTCCTGCCAGCGACAGCCCGGCCGAGACACCGGCGATCAGGCCGGCCGTCGCGAGCATCGCCTCGATGATCCGTGCGCCGGCGGTGAGGTAGAAGCCACTGAGGGCGTCCTGGATCGCGCCCATGAAGCCGATCCCGGAGAGCAGCAGCACGATGCTGGCCGTGATCACCAGCGACGTGTCGACCCCGAGGTCGAGCGCCACGCCGATCTTCGCGGTGGCCAATGCCAGCACCGTGGCCAGCATCCCGCCGGCGATCTGCTGGTAGAACATCGGCCAGCGCTGCCGGTTCAGGGTGCGCATCAACATGGTGATCAGCACGCCCGCGAGGGCCGCGACCGCCGTCACCAGGACCCCACCGCCGAGGATGAGCGAGACACCGCCGCCGACCACGCCCGACCCGAGCACGACGGCCCACCGCGGCAGCCAGTGGCCGGTGGAGTTGAGCCGCGCGACCCGGGCGCGCGCCTCGGCGACCTCGACCCGGTCCTGGAGGATGTCGTTGACCAGGTCGTGGGTGCGGGTGAGGTCGTCGTAGTCGATGTCGCGCTGGTTGATGTTGCGGGTCAGCAGCACCGGCATCTCGTCGGGGTCGACCTGATAGCTCATCCGCAGCAGCGTGAAGGTGACGTCGATGTCGGCGTTGCGCAGGCCGAGGTGGTGGGTGATGCCGAGCATCGTCGCCGTCACGTCGGCTGCTCCGGCTCCCGAGGAGAGCAGGATCTCCCCGATCCGGAGCGCGAGATCGAGGATCTTGTAGGTCTCGCGGGCGTCGGTCACAGCACTCGATTGTGACGCCTCGCGCTCCCCTTTCCCGCGCGCACACGCGGCCGGGGTGAGGGGACTCACAGCCGCCCGGAACTGACCCTGTGGACAACCGCCCACGGGCCCCGGATCCGTTGCACGCTGGCTGCCATGGACGACCACCACCACGACCACGACCACCACCACCACGACGACCACCACGAGCACCACGACGACCACCACGAGCACCACGACGACCACCACGAGCACCGCGACGACGAGCACGACGCCTCCGAGCTCGACCAGCTGACCATCCGGTCCCAGAGCGACCTGCAGCGCATGTGGGAGCTGCTGATGCAGCCCCTCGGCTTCCGCTCGACGAGCCTGTGGGTCACCTTCGTCGGCTCCGACGATCGACCCACCCGGCTGCTGGTGGAGATCGCCGAGAGCGAGGAGGTCCCGTCGACGCGCGAGGTGGCCAACCTGTTCGACGTGCTGCAGCAGATCATCGACGAGGACCCCGACGACCTCACCGTCGCCTTCCTGATCACCCGCCCCGGGCGCGACGGCACGAGCAGCTTCGACCGCTCCCTGTCAGCCCGGCTGCTCGCCGGCGCCAGGACGGCCGGCATCCCCGTGCACCCTGTGCACGTGGCCAACGACCTCGCCGTCCGCGCGGTGACCCCGGACGACCTCGCCGCGTGATTCTGTGCCGCGTGAACGGTGCCGCGACCAGAGCTGTCGGTGCCCGGGTGCACGCTGACGTCATGTCCGCGGACGCCGACGCCATCCTCGACTTCGCCGCCTCCCTGCCCGAGACCGGTGAGCGCGACTACCTCGCTGACGGCACGGTCTTCACCTTCCGCAGGAGCGGCATCGGGATGGTCTCCGGCGATGGCCGGTTCCTGTTCGTGAAGTCGCTGCTCTCCGAGCGCGAGGTGCTGATCGCCAGCGACCCCGACGTCTACTCACCGTGGTGGGCGTCCGGCCGCTTCGGCTGGGTCCGCGTCCGTCTCGACCGCATCGACCTCGAGGAGGCGTGCGAGCTCGTCCTCGAAGCCTGGCGGCTGACCGCCCCGAAGAAGCTGGTGCGGGCCCATGAGGAGGCCCACCCGCCGGGCTGATCCACCTGGTCCACTCAGCATCGGGGTCCCCGAAGGGGGCGACGACCTAGCCCACCGACCAGCCGATCGACTTGGGCAGCCCCGGGCCCACGCTGACGCGCACGTGCGCGATCTGCGTCCCCCGAGGGACCTCGAAGACGACGAACCCGGCCCTGGTTTTCCCTGCGCGCAGCTTCATCGTCTCGGGCAACGTCGGCCCCACGGCGACGTCGGTGAAGGCCGGGTCGCTGCTGTAGTCGTTGCCGGCCTCGTCGGTCACCCCGGTCCGCACGTCGGAGTCCGAGGTCCAGACGGTGTCGCCGGTGTTCTCGATCCGCAGGGGTACGGCGACCAGCTGTTGCCCCTGCCGCGGCCGGAGGCTCGACCTCGTCGACCGGGTGATCACGGGCACTCCTGCGGTGACCTCGAGCGAGGGACGGCTGCCCATCGCCGGGACCGGGACGGCCGTGCCGATCGGCTTCGTGGGCGCGATCACGCGCTGGGTGGCCTCCGCGGCGAGGTCGCCGAGCCGCGCCGGCACGTCGAGCCGGAAGGCCAGCGCGATCAGCAGGGCGACGAGTCCCCAGCGCACCAGCCTCCGGGCCGGGGCGGACAGGCGCGGACGCTCGAACCGTGGCCGGCGCGCGGGCACCGCCGGCGCGGGGACGGCCGGCCGCGGGGCCACTCCCGCGTGAGCCCGGGACCGCACCACCGGGGCCGCCACCTCGAGCGTGGTCGCCAGGGCCCCTGCGACGTCGACCATCTGGGCCTCGTCGAGCAGGCGGGGGCTCGAGGTCAGGAAGGTCACGAGGTTGTGCGTCGAGCAGACCATCACGTCGCCGGCCCAGCCGAAGACCGGCTCGTCGCGCACGAAGCACAGCACCGGTTTCACGGCCTTGATGCTCACGCCCGGCAGCAGCTCACTGACGGCCATGGCGCCGGCAGCGGCCGCGATGACCGGCCGCGACCGTCGGTGACCGTCCTGGCGCAGCACTCCGCCGCGCACCTCGACCGAACCCGACCACGCCTTGGAGTCGATCACGAACACCCCGCTGGGGCCGACGACGACGTGGTCGAGGTTCGCCTGCCGTCGCCCGGGCCAGCGCACGTCGTGGAAGACCCGCCACTCGCCCATGGGCAGGGCCGCGAGGAACTGCGCGGTGGATTCCTCCCCCTCTGCCCCACGGTCGAAGGCCTCGGCACTGCGGAGCAACCGCTCCGCCTTGTCCCGCCGCGTGTGCGCCGCCGCGCGTGCCGACTCCCCAGCCATGTAGCCCCCCGAATGTCCGCACCCTATGTAGGGCGAGGCGGCCGCGTCACTCGATCGGGCGAAATCTGGTCAATTCGGACTAGGGGATCCGGTCCGAGCCGACTACCAGGGCGCGCGTGCGCGCAGCCAGATCGCCGTCGAACGACCCGGTCGGCGCCTGCCAGGCCCAGTTGCCCTCGTCGGTGCCGGGCGTGTTCATCCGCGCGTCGTCGCCCAGCCCGAGCAGGTCCTGGGCGGGTACGACGGCCAGCCGGGCCACCGACGACAAGGCCAGCCGGACCAGCGCCCACGGCATCGGCTCGTCGGGGTCGGGCACCGCCTCACGGACCCGCGCGCGTGTGGCCTCGTCGATCGAGGACCACCAGCCGAGCGTCGTGTCGTTGTCGTGCGTGCCGGTGTAGACGACGCACTGCTCCTCGTGGTGCCGCGGGAGGTAGGGGTTCTCGCTGCTGCCGTCGAAGGCGAACTGGAGCACCTTCATCCCGGGCAGGCCGAACTCGGTGCGCAGCGCGTCCACCTCGGGCGTGATCACTCCGAGGTCCTCGGCGACCAACGTCCCCGGCCCGGCGACCTCGACGAGCGCGGAGAGCACCTCGTGACCCGGGCTCTTGACCCAGTGCCCGTCCTTGGCGGTCTCCGCCTCGACCGGCACGTGCCAGGCCGCCTCGAAGCCGCGGAAGTGGTCGATCCGGACGAGGTCGAAGAGCTCGCGCTGTCGGGCGATCCGCAGCCGCCACCAGGCGAAGCCGTCCTCGGCCATCCGGTCCCAGTCGTAGTGCGGGTTGTTCCAGCGTTGTCCGTCGGCGGCGAAGTAGTCGGGCGGCACTCCGGTGACCGTCGTCGGCTGTCCCTCCGCGTCGAGCAGGAACAGCTCCCGGGACGCCCAGACGTCCGCGCTGTCGTGCGAGACGAAGATCGGCAGGTCGCCGAAGAGGAGCACACCCCGCGACGCGGCGTACTCCTTGAGCTCGCGCCACTGCTCGGCGAAGACCCACTGCTCGAACCGCAGCATCTCCAGCGCGCCCTGGTGCGGGGCGAGCACCTCGGCCACCCGCGCCGGGTCGCGGTCGCGCAGCCCCGCTTCCCACGTCGGCCACTTCGCGTGGTCGAGCAGGTCGTGCAGCGCCGTGAACTCGACGTAGCCCTCCAGCCAGACGCTCTGCGACTCGCACCACGCGGCGTACGCCGCACGCTGCGCCCCGGACAGCCCGGCAACGTCGACCAGCCCTTCCTCGACCTGGCGGGCCCGGCTGATCAGCGCGGGGCTGCCGGCCATCGCGGAGAGGGCGTTGTAGGGCGACCCGTCCTCCTCGTGCGTCGGCACGAGCGGCAGCACCTGCCAGACGGTCACACCTGCGTCGGCGAGGAAGTCGAGGAACCCGAACGCGTCGGGTCCGAGGTCACCGGAGGGCAGCGACGTGAGGTGCAGCAGCACCCCGGCCCGTCGCACGTCCATCGGACTCGCACCACTCATGTCCACTCCCCTCGGCGCCACGAGCCTAGAGTGACTGCCCGTGAAGATCGTCGCCGCCCTGTGGCACGCCGACCCAGCCGCGCTCCTCGACGCGGACCTCCGCCGACGGCTCGCCTCCGCGGGCGCGACCCGCCTCCAGGTCAACCTCGACGACGAGCACATCCCCGAGTCCGTCCTGCGCCTGCAGGCCTTCGACCAGCCGCTGAGGTCCGTCGTCTCGGTCTGGACCGACGGTCCTGCCGCCGACGCCGTCGCGCAGCTGTCGGCCGTATTGGGGGGCGATCGCGTCGCGGCCTGGGAGGTCGAGGAGCGTACGCCGCTGACGCCGCCCGAGGTCCCCGACGGAGAACGAGCCGACACCCTCGCGCAGCTCGCCTTCCTCCGCCGACCCGCCGACCTCGCCTACGACGACTGGCTCGCGCACTGGCACGGCCCGCACACCCAGATCGCCATCGAGACCCAGGCGACCTTCGGCTACGTCCAGAACCGGGTGCTGGGCGCACTCACCGAGGACACCCCGCACGTGGACGCCGTCGTCGAGGAGCTCTTCCCCAGCGCGGCGATGAGCGACATCCACGCGTTCTACGGCAGCGGCGGCTCGTCCGAGGAGCTCGACCGCCGGCTCAGCCGGCTGATGGGGAGCGTCTCGAAGCTGGGCGCCGACCGCGACCTCGACGTCGTGCCGACGAGTCGCTACGTCTTCGACGCCCTGGGGTGATCGAGACCACGTCGGATGCCTGCCCATCCGGGGCATGACCGGCGCCTCCGATTCGTTGTGCAGGTTCACGGCCCTTCACAACGACCCGTCAGAACGACCACGCAGCAAAGGAGACACCCATGAGCACCCTGCGACGCCTCTTCACCACGCTCGACGCCTACACCCTCACCACGTTCAACGCGCAGCCCGAGCTGCGCTCGCGCGGCCTCTGACACTCAGCCGCGGGCGGCGCCGTAGCCCAGCAGCGCGGCAAGGCCGAGCGCGCTCCTCGGTGCGTAGGGCACCCGCCACAGCCCCCCGTGGGCGGCGGCGTAGGCCTCGTCCTGCCAGGGGTGCTCGTGCCGCGGCCCGCCGCCGGTGTGCAGGTCGTGCACGAGCAGCGCCGCCATCAGCACGTTGGAGGTCGCGGGCTCGAAGACCTCGACACCGAAGCGATGTGCACCGGCGTACGCCGCTGCCAGCGCGCGGTTCTTGACCACCGACCTGGTCCGCGTGGGCGGCGCGACGTTCATCGACACCAGGGCTCCGTCCTTGCGGGCCACCGCCGCGCGCCAACGCTGCAGCCGCTTGGCCAGCGCGTAGTTGGGACCCTGCTGCGGCACCAGTGCGTCGTTGATGCCGGGGTCAGATCCCGGCACGTAGCAGCGCCGCAGCAGCTTGCCGCCCGAGAGCGCACGCAGCGGCCGCCCCAGCGCCTTGGACCGGCCGGACCGGCCGTCGTAGGCCCGGGTCGAGAAGTCCACCGCCTCCGCGGGCACGGCGAAGACGTCGGTGGGCGTCGCCAGGAAGGCGAGCGCCACATCGTCACGGCGGCCCTGCAGCCGGGTGGTCAGCTCGTCGACCGCGACCGAGACCCGGGCGTTGGTGGCACCGTCGGCATAGACGTAGTTGCCGATCACCAGGGTGCCGGGCTGCTCGTGCAGCCAGCTCTCGACGGCTGGGACGTCGGCCAGCAGGTCGACTCCGGCGCTCTCCTCGAGAGGTCCCTCGACTCCCCCGCGCACCGGCACGAGCAGTGACCCGGCGCCCTCCTTGGCCATCGGCAGCAGGCGCTTCCAGATCTCCGTCCGGTCCAGGTCCACCGCTGCGACCGTGGCACCCCACCGCATCAGCGAGGGCAGCGGACCCATCTCGGCGCCGGCTCCCAGGACGGCGACCGTGTGGCCCTCCAGCCGGAGCCAGTCGGGGTTGTCGAGGACCTTCCCGACCGCCTCGACGACGGTCGGCTCGACCACGCCGGCCTTGGCCCATGCCTCCAGCCGCCGCCGGATGCCGCCGTCGCGCAGGCGCTCACCGTGATAGGGCAGCACCAGCTCGGTGACGGGCTTGCCGTTGCCCACGACCTCGACGCCCTCGATCTCGTGGTCGGGGGCGGGCCACTTCTCGAGCGCGTGCTCCTCGCCGTCCTCGCCCTGCACGCGCATCAGCTCGTGCAGCGAGTCCAGCCCACCCGTGGCCACGTCGATGGCGGCCTCCGGCGAGCTCAGCCCCGCCTCGACCAGCCGCCGGTAGTGCACCACGTAGTCCGTGCGCCAGGCGGTTGCCTGCTCCGCCGCGCGGGCGCCGACCGGGTCGGTCCGTCTCAGCGCGTCCGCGGCGACCGCGCGTCCCACGGTCGACGTGCTCCGCCTGCCGTCCGCGTCCGCAGGGAAGACCAGTCCTCGCTGAACATCTGCCATCAGGCCATCGTGCCCGATCGACGCGGTGAGGGTCACCCACCCCGGCCGTGCGGGCAGAGGGCGGAGACCACGACGGCCTCAGAGCCAGCCGCGCTCGCGAGCCAGCAGCGCCGCCTCGACCTTGTTGCGCGTGCCGGTCTTGCCGATCGCGGCCGAGAGGTAGTTGCGCACGGTGCTCTCGGACAGGAACAGGGCACCGGCGATGTCGTTGACCGAGGAGCCGTTCTCGGCGGCGGCCAGCACGTCGCGCTCCCGGTTGGTCAAGGGTGAGGCGCCGGCGCGCAGCGCGGCACCGGCCAGCTCAGGGTCGACGACGGTCGACCCGGCCATCACCTTGCGGATCGCGTCGGCGAGTCCGTCGGCCGGGCCGTCCTTGACCAGGAACCCTCGAGCGCCTGCCGCCATCGCGCGCTGCAGATATCCGGCGCGCGCGAACGTCGTCACCATCACCACCCGGCAGTCGGGCAGCTGCTCGGCGAGCGCCTGGGCTGCCTCGAGACCACTCATCGAGGGCAGCTCGATGTCGAGCAGCGCGACGTCGGGCCGCACCTCGAGGGCCGTCGGCACGATGCGGGCTCCGTCGTCGACCTGCGCGACGATCTCGAGGTCGTCCTCGAGGTCGAGGAGCACGGCGAGCGCGCCGCGCATCATCGCCTGGTCCTCGGCGAGGAGGACTCGGATCACGAGGCGGTCATCTCACTGGTCGACTCGATGGTTGGGTCATCGGCCGTCTCACTGGTCAGGTGATCGGTCGTTCCATCGGCCAGCGGCACACCCGTCGGCCCGCCCGTCGGCCCGCTCGTCGGCACGCTCGCGACCAGCCGGAAGCCGTCCGCCCCGGGCTCCACCTCGAGCCGGCCACCGGCGGCGAGGACCCGCCGACGCAGCCCGTCGAGCCCGCCCTGTCGGTCGGTCGTCACCGGCGGTCCACCCACCCCGTCGTCGGACACGCTCACCCGGAGCGCACCGTTGCCGTTGCTCAGCTCGACGCGACACCTCCCCGCACCCGAGTGGCGCAGCACGTTGGTGACCCCCTCGCGCACCACCCAGGCGAGCGTCTGGCCGGCGCCGTCGCCGACAGGTCCGTCCCACGAGGAGACCTCGGCGCGGATGCCGGCCGCCTCCAAGGCTCGGCGGGCGCCCTCGAGCTCCTCGTGGAGGGTGGGAGCCCGCATCGCGTCGACTGCCTGGCGCACGTCCACCAGGGCCTGGCGACCGACCTTCTCGATGTCTGCGGCATGCGCGGCAGCCGCTTCGGGATCACGACCGGCCAGGCGGCGTACGGCCTCCGCCTTGACGACCATCACCGACAGCGTGTGCCCGAGCAGGTCGTGCAGGTCGCGGGAGAAGCGCTCCCGCTCCTCGACCACGGCGACGCGGGCGAGCTCGGTGCGCGTGCGGCGCAGCTCCTCGATCGTCTCGCCGAGCCGCAGGAACGAGGTGGTCGCGACCCCGGCCAGCAGCACCCCGATCGCGGTGTAGACGAAGGTCGCGCCGCGGTCACCGTCGAGCCAGGAGACCAGGGCCGCGCCGGCCCCGATGACCGGGATCGCGGCCCAGCCGGCCCACCCGTGGACCACCACCGGGGTGGTGATGATGAGCAGGATCCACGGAGAGACCCAACCGACACCCTGCGTGGAGCCGACCACGACCGCCGCGGCCAGCACCCCCAGTGCGACGTAGGACGTCCGCCCCGGTTTCTGTGGCGGACTGGGCCGCACCGGGTCGCTCGAGAACACCGCAGTGACGCACGCGGCGGCCATCACGACGACGACGAGCAAGCGGAACGCCACCTGCGCGGGGCCCTCGCCCAGGTTGAGCAGCGGAGCCAGCACCAGGATCGGGAGCCAGACCAGCACCCCTGCATAGCGATGCACCGAGCACACGAGCGACCTGATCACGCCAGTCACGCTACGCCGCCGACTGCCCGGGACGGCGCACCTGACGCAGCCCCACCACCAGCACCACTGCCGTGACGGCGTGCAGCGACGCCAGCGCCAGCCCGGCCGCCACCGTCGTCGCACCGAGCGGACCCAGCAGCGAGAACACGGACACGACCGACGCCACGATCGTCCACACCCGCAGCCCGTCCTTCGTCCGGGCCACCAGGAACCGCAGCAGCCCCAGTCCCAGTCCGGCCGTCACCAGGACGGTCAGCACGACTGCGGCTGCACCCACCGTCTGCGTGGATTCGCCGCGGTGGACCACGAGGTCGACTCCGGCGACCTGCGTCCAGAACGACCACACCCCAGTTGCTGCCACCATCGTGAGGGCCAGGACCACCAGGTCCGTACGCACCGCCACCTGGCGCTCCACCTCTGCCTCGACCTGCACCGTCATCGGTTTCCTCCTCTGCCCGCCCACCGTGGGCGACATGACCACGCTAGGAGCGATGAGGGGTCGCCCTGCAGAGCCGGATGTGGGCAACCGACGGTGACAATTGTCGTGCCCCCGGGCGACCGGAGCAGCGCTCGCCGGTGCACCCGCGACGTAGGCTCCTGCCCGTGCACGCAGAGCCCACCTTCGCTGACGAGGTGCGCGGCGTGTGGTCGCGCCGCGGGGCAGTGCTCTTCGACGTGGCCATCGTCGTCGCGCTGCTCGTCTTCGTCGCGATCGGATTCGTGACCGACTCCCAGCCGCGCGACAACGCGCTGGTCTCACTTGCCGTGTCCACGCTCCAGGTGCTGACCCTGATCGTGCGAAGAGTCCGGCCGGGTTGGTGCATCGCGCTGCTGTGCCTCTTCTCGTTGCTGCAGCTGCCGTTGACCGACATCCCCACCTTCGGCCAGGCCGCGGTGCCGGTGGCGATCTTCTCCGCCGCCGCGTGGGGTTCGCGCCAGGTCGGGGTCGTCGCGCTCACCCTCGGCCTCGTCGGCGCCCTGATCGGCCCGCTCGACTGGACCGTCGGCGGCTCGCTCGGTCTCCAGCAGGCCGTGGCGGGAGTCGTGATGAGCGGCCTGGTGGTGGTCACCTCCTGGGCGTTCGGCACGCTGGCCCGCACCCGTCAGGCCTATGTCGGCGAGCTGATCGATCGCGGCATCCGGCTCGAGCGCGAGTCGGCCCAGAAGGCCGAGCTCGCCGCCACCGAGGAGCGCACCCGGATCGCCCGGGAGATGCACGACGTCGTGGCCCACGGCCTGTCGGTGATGATCGTGCAGGCCGACGGCGCGCGCTACCAGCTCGAGCGCGATCCCGCCCTGACCGGCCGGGCGCTGGAGGCGATCTCGGCGACCGGGCGCGAGTCGCTGCGCGAGATGCGCCGGATGCTGGGCCTGCTGCGCGCCGAGGACGACCTCACCGGCACCCGTCCGCAGCCGGGTCTGGCGGACCTCGAGCACCTCCTGGCCCAGGACCTCGGACCCGACATCACCCTCGGGGCCGAGGTGAGCGGCGACCTCGACCGGCTCCCGCCGGGACTCGGGCTGGCCACCTACCGCATCGTCCAGGAGGCGCTCACCAATGTCCGCAAGCACGCCGGTCCCGGGAGCCACGTCGCCGTGCGGCTGAGCGCCGCCGGCGGACAGATCGACGTGCTGGTCCGCGACGACGGCCGCGGAGCGAGCGCGCCCGCCGACGAGCAGGGACACGGGATCGTCGGCATGCGCGAGCGCGTGGCGCTCTACGGCGGCAGCCTCGAGGCCGGTCCGCGCCACGGCGGTGGGTTCGAGGTGCACGCATCGATCCCCTACGACGCCGTGCCGCGCGGTCCGCTCAGGAAGCTGCACCGGTGAGCGCGCCCATCAGGGTCTACCTCGTCGACGACCAGGCGATGGTGCGTGCCGGCTTCCGGATGCTGGTGGAGAGCCAGGACGACATGGACGTGGTCGGCGAGGCCGCTGACGGCCGGGCCGCGGTCGAGGCCCTGCGCGGCACGACGGCCGACGTCGTCTTGATGGACGTGCGGATGCCCCGCATGGACGGGGTCGAGGCGACCGGGCTGATCGCCGTCTCGGAGAGCTCGCCGAAGGTGATCGTGCTGACCACCTTCGACCTCGACGAGTATGCGTTCGCCGCCATCCGCGCCGGAGCCTCCGCCTTCCTGCTCAAGGACGCCGACCCGCCCGTCCTGCTCGGGGCGATCCGCTCCGTGCACGCCGGCGACGCGGTCGTCGCGCCGAGCACCACGCGCCGGCTGCTCGAACGCTTCGCCGCCCTGCCCGACGACGCGGCGCCCGCTCCCCTGGCCTCCTTCGGGCTCACCTCCCGCGAGAGCGAGGTGTTCGGCCTCGTGGCACGCGGTCGGTCCAACACCGAGATCGCCACCGAGCTCGTGGTGGCCGAGGCGACGGTGAAGACGCACGTCGGACGGCTGCTGGCGAAGACCGGGGCTCGAGACCGGGTCCAGCTGGTGGTGCTCGCCTACGAGACCGGGTTCGTCACCCAGCCCTGAGCTCGCTCGCTCGGCCCGGGTCCCGGCGTACGACCTGGGTATGACGTCGAGGCTCGCCTGCGACCGGCGTCGTAGCCCAGGTCGAGACTCCGGCCTGACGATCCACGCCGCCGTTCTTCCTAGCGTTCTCGCCATGCCCTCCCCAGTACATGAGCCAGTACCATGAGCCAGTCCACGGCGACCTCAAGCTCCAGCTCCCCGCCATCCCTCCGGCGGCCCGCGCCCGTGAGCTGACCCGCACCTACGGCTCCGGCGACACCCGCGTCGACGCGCTGGCCGGGGTCGACCTCGACATCGCGGGCGGCCGCTTCACCGCGATCATGGGCCCATCGGGCTCCGGGAAGTCGACGCTGATGCACTGCCTGGCCGGGCTGGACGCCCCGACGTCCGGCTCGGTGGTGGTCGGTGACACCGAGCTGTCCGGGCTCGACGACACCCGACTGACGAAGTTCCGCCGCGACCACATCGGCTTCGTCTTCCAGGCCTTCAACCTGCTGCCGATGCTCACCGCCGGCCAGAACATCCTGCTGCCGCTCGAGCTGGCCGGGCGTCGTCCCGACCGCGAGTGGTACGCCACCGTGGTCGAGACCCTCGGCATCGAGCCGCGGCTGGGGCACCGGCCGAGCGAGCTCTCCGGTGGCCAGCAGCAGCGCGTCGCGATCGCACGAGCCGTCGTGACGAGTCCCGACCTGGTCTTCGCCGACGAACCGACCGGCAACCTCGACAGCCACTCCTCCGCCGAGGTGCTCGACTTCCTGCGGCGCTCGGTGCGCGAGCTCGGCCAGACGGTGGTGATGGTGACCCACGACCCGGTCGCGGCGGAGTACGCCGACGACGTCGTGGTCATCGAGGACGGTCGCGTCGCGTCGCAGCGCACCAACCGAGCCGACTGATGCGCACGGTGCTGCGCGCCTCCGTGCGCCTCTACGCCCGCCGCTACGTCGCCGCGGTCATCGCGGTGATCGTCGGCGTCGCCTTCATCCTGGTGACGGCCGCGGTGTCGTCCTCGACGAAGAGCGGTCTGCTCGCCGGCGTCGCGGAGACCTATCGAGGTGCCGACGTGGTCGTGCTCGACGTCGACAGCGCTGCGGCGCAACGCACGCTGAGCCGCACGACGACGCTCGGCCCCGCTGTGGTGAACGCCCGGGCCACGGTGCCGGTGACGGTCGACGGCAGCGTGGTCCCCGACGTCCCCGTCGGCACGGTCGCCACCGACCCGACCTTGCGCTGGCAGGAGCTGGAGAGTGGCAGCTTCCCGAGCGCGCCGGGCGAGGCGGTGGTCGACGGCGCCGACGCCAGGGACAACGACGTGTCCGTGGGCGACCGGCTCCTCGTCGGGCCGAAGGACCACCAGGTCCCGGTGACGGTGACCGGGCTGGTCGAGCCGAGCGTGGCCGGGCTGGCGGCGTCGGTCTACCTCACCTGGCCCGACCTCCAGCGCCTCGGCGACGCGGTCCTGGTCACCAACGTGGTCGTCGGAGGCGGCGCCTCGGTCGGCGACGTCTCTGTCAGCGATGTGGAGGCGGCCGGTCTGCCGAAGTACGCCAAGGCCGTCTCGGCCGACCAGTACCTCCGCGACGAGGCCGCCTCCGTCACCCGGGGGGTCGACGCCGTCTCGGCGATGCTGCTGGTGTTCGCCGCGATCGCGCTGTTCGTCTCGGTGCTCGTGATCGCCAACACCTTCACCGTGCTGCTCGCCCAGCGCCTGCGCGACTTCGCCCTGCTGCGCTGCGTGGGCGCCACCCGCAAGCAGGTGCTGCGTTCCCTGCGGCAGGAGGCGCTCGTCATCGGTGCGGCCGCCTCCACCCTCGGGGTGCTCGTCGGCATCGGTCTGGGCCACGCGTTCGTCGCCCTCGCCACGCACTTCTTCCCGGCCCTGCCGGCCGGTGACATCGACATCTCGTGGACGTGGATCGTCGCGTCCTGGCTGATCGGCGTCCTGGTCACCTTCGTGGCCTCGGTGTTCCCGGCCCGGCGAAGCACCCGGATCCCGCCGCTCGCGGCGCTGCGTCCCCAGGAGGGGATCGACCCGCGGAGCCGGGCCGGCCTGGTGCGGCTGTCCTTCGGCGCGCTGCTGATCGTGGCAGGCGGCGTCATGCTCGCCTGGTCCGTGGCGACGCACTCGCTGCTGGTGATGATCGCGGGCGGGTTCCTCTCCTTCTTCGGCGTGCTGGCGTTCGGTCCGGTGCTGGTGCCCGCGTGCATCCGGCTCACCGCGGTGCTGACGAGTCGCGTCCTCGGGGTGCCGGGTCGGCTGGCGGCCTCCAACGCCGTACGCAACCCACGGCGGACGGCGGCCACCGCCGCCTCGCTGCTCGTCGGCACCACCCTGATCACCGGGATGGTGACCGGCATGTCCACGATCCGCGGATCCGTGGACCGTGAGATGGACCAGGAGTACCCGATCGACGTCTCGCTCACCTCGGCCTCCGCCCTGCCCGCCGGGACCGCCGACCGGCTGCGTGCGGTCACGGGGATCGACCGGGTCGTCTCGGTGTCCGCGACCCAGGCCGGCATCAAGCAGGGGCGCAAGATCACCGGCGAGGTGGCGGTCCTCGGCGTACCCGAGGACACCTCGCTCCTGCGCGGCACGCACCCGTTCGCCCACCCGCGAGCCGGCACGGCCTATGTCGCGTGGGACACGATCTCAGACCTCGGTCTCGACCCGGGCGGTCGCGTCACGCTGAAGGTCGGCACACACCGGGAGACGCTGCGCATCTCGCCGACGTACGCCGTCAAGGGGACCGTCCTGGTCGCCCCCACCGTGCTCGACGAGCTCACCGGTGGCCGCGCCGTCACGAGCTCGCTGTGGGCCAGGACCAGTGACGACGTCGACGCCGAGAAGGCGCAGGTCGCCCTGAAGTCGCTGGCCAAGTCGGCGGGTGCCGAGCTCGGCGGCGGCATGACCAACCGCGCCTACGTCGACCTGCAGCTCAACGTGATGGTCCTCGCGGTGGTCGCGCTGCTCGGCATCGCCCTGGTGATCGCCCTGATCGGCATCGGCAACACGCTCGGCCTCTCGGTGCTGGAGCGCAGGCGCGAGCACGCCATGCTCCGCGCCCTCGGCCTGACGCGCACCCAGCTGCGCGGCACCCTCGCCGTCGAGGCAGTGCTGCTCGCCGCCGTCACCAGCGTCATCGGCGTCGTGCTGGGCTCGCTCTATGCGTTCATCGGGGTCAAGGCCGTCCTGGAGGAAGCCCTCGGCGAGACCGGCGTCTCCATCCACGTCCCCGTGGGCCAGCTCCTCCTGGTCGTCGTCGTCGCCGCGCTCGCCGGACTCGCAGCCTGCGTCCTGCCGGCCCGCAACGCCGCCCGCATCACGCCGGCCGCAGGTCTCGCGGTGGAGTAGGGCGCGATCTCACCACCCACCACGCCGCTGCCGCACCCAGTGACCACAGCTCTGGGTGGATCCCCGCCTGACCCCGAGGCAGTCGGGCACGTCGTAGGCGATCTCGTTGCCCTCGTCGTCCTCGCCGCGCAGATAGGGCGCCACCGTCATGGCGTTGAGGAAGATCTCGCAGTCACAGAAGCCGCCCATGTTGCCGAGCCGGTGCTCGAGCGAGGTCGCCCGCGGCGCCGACCGGTCGCGGTAGTAGGAGGCGAAGCGGAGGGTGTTGTCGCACCCGACCTCGCCGAGCATCCGTGCGACGTAGCAGAACAGGCAGTCACCCGGGCGCGGGTAGGTGAGGCTGATCGCGAAGGACCGCACGATGCGTTCTGCCTGGGTGTCGATGTCGACGTCGTCCACGGGCTTCTCCTCTCGGGCAGGACATGTCTATCCCCGAGCACCGACAGGCTGGTTCAGGACAGGCTGGTTCAGGCAGCCGGTCAGGGCAGCCGGTCAGGGCAGCCCGATCTCGTCCGGCTGCTTCGCCTGGACCCGGTCCACGCCCTCCTGCAGGGCCGCCTGGTCGACCCCCTTGACCGTGACGTCGTAGGGCCAGTCGGCGTAGGCGGCGATCGTGCGATGTCTCCGCTCCTCCGAGGTCCGGTCGTCCAGGCCCGTCCACAAGGTGCCGAACGAGACCCCGTTCTCGGACCACTCGCGCTTGGTCGCGTTCTTGATGTGGGAGTCGAAGTAGGCCGACGTGTCGTAGTCGTCCTGCCAGCGCGAATACCTGATCGTGTAGCCGTCGTAGACGCACTCGAAGATCTCCGCCTTGCCGGGCGTGCTGGGCTCCTTGGCCTCACAGCTGTCCTCCAGCGAGGGGAACACACTCGCCAGCCCCTCCTGGCCGTCGGGTCGCGGACAGCTGGAGACGGCGTCAGCGGTGCCGCCGTTCCAGCACGTCACCGGGTCCGACGAAGCCGGAGGTGGCGACGCCGCCGGTGGATCGTCGGAGCCGCCGAGCAGCACCCGGGCCAGCACCGCGATCGCCGCCACCGGGATGGAGAGCGCGAGGGTCAGCTTGACGAGGGGCTTCCAGCGTCGACGCGGACGGGCAACGTCGTTCTGGTCGTCGTCCTGGTCGTCGTCCTGGTCGTTGTCCTGGTTGTCGTTCTCGTCGTTGCCCTCGTCGTTGCCCGGTGGAGGGGGTGGCGCCGGCTGGTCGAGATCGAGCTCCCGACGGGCGCGCGTGGCCAGACCCTCGGGGTCGGCAGCATCCGGGGCGAGCTTGGAGAGCTCCGTGCTCACCGCCAGGACCGAGGCCCAGTCGTTCTCGGAGGCATGGATCCGCAGCTCGTCCTGCAGGCTGGAGATCGCCAGCTGGCGACGTGACTCCTCGTGCCGCAGTCGGGCATCACGGTGCTCGGGGTCGACGTCGAGCACAGCTCGATAGCTGCGACGCGCACCCTCCCAGTCGCCCTGCTCCTCGGCGCCACGCGCAGCGGCGTACCCGTGCTCGAGTCGTTGGTCGCGGCGCACCTGCTTGCGGCGCTCGGAGGTGTCCCTGTACGTCGGGTCGAGCGTGGCCAGGCTGTCGAAGAGCGCCCCGGCCTCGTCGTACTGTCCCCTCCGCGCGGCTGCGAGCGCCTGGACGTAGAGGCCGTACTTGGCCGCCTCGTGCGAGATCTCCTCGCCCTCCTCGGGCATCACCGTGGACGAGTCCTGCCCGGACGACTCCTCCCCCGACGACGAGGTCAGCTCGAAGAGCCTGGTGTCATCCGAGCGCAGGTAGACGACCGGGGTCACCCACTCCAGCGTCTGCTCGCTGGTGCCGTCGATGGCGATCCGGCCGAGGCGCACGGCCTCGTCGACCGGGATGTTCTGCGACATCGCCTGGTAGAAGCCGCGTGAGAACGCCAGCGCCGCCGGGTCGGTGACGGCGAACTGCATCGCGACGCTGGCGGTGATCCCGCTGTGCACGAGCGCGGCCGCGGTGCTCGAGAGCAGGTCGTCGACGGCCGACTCACCCGACGAGCAGGCGTTGAGCACGACGAGCCGCGGCACCGGTCGGCACGCGTGCAGCAACCGCGCGAAACGACGAGCGGTGACCATCGTGGACGCACCGGTCTGCTCGTTCTCGAGGGCGAGCACACCACCCTCCGCCCGGACGCCGCCGTGACCGATCACGTGCAGCACGTGCCACGGCCCGGCCGTCAGCTTCTGCTGCAGGGCACTCCAGCTGCCGGCCTCGACCCAGACCATCTCGACGAGTCCCTGCTCCTGCAGCTCGCCCAGGGCGTCGTCGAGCCGGCGCCGTTCCTCCGCGGTGTCCAGCGCCGGCAGGTCGTTGGGCGCAGCGACCATCCCGAGGATCCGCAACGGTCCTGAGGCCGCGAGCGGCGCGGACGGTTGCGCCGCCTCGACGTAGCGGACGATCGGCTCCCGCTGGCAGAGGTACTCCCCCGTCTCAGGGTCGAACAGCGTCTCCCACGGGATCCCCGCGAGATCAGGCGCCCGCAACCGCAGCACCACGCGCAGCGGCACCCCCTGTCGGCCGGACTCCTGCAGGCTCGCGGTGTAGCGGCCGTAGACCCGGTCGGCGAACAAGGCCTCGAACAGCGCGTGCCCGACCTCGCGCACGGGCGCCTCCATCGTGGAGTACGTCGACCGGCTGGTCACCGCGGAGGCGAGCACGCTGGCCGCGAGCTCACGCCGCCGGCCGAGGATCGACTCCGCGTCGAGCGTCATCGTGCCGGTCGCCGTGCCCGCCGGTGAGTCCACCTCGACCTCGTAGGTCCCAGGTGTCGCGCCCGGCCTGATCTCGATCTCGAGGTCGCTGCCCATGCGAGTCCTCCGTCCAGGAGACCCTCCATCATGACCCCCGAGGGCCCCTGTGAAGAAGAGCAGGGCGGTGCCCTGCTGATACCTCGTCCCCCTCTGACCGAGATGCCCTCATTCGCAACCTCGCTAGGCTGCTGAGCGTGGGCAAGGGCAGCAAGAGCCGCAAGCATGCCGACTCGGCGGCCGGGTCGTCGCTGCCCAACGCGGTCTACGAGGCTGAGCTCTTCCGGCTCCAGGCCGAGCTGGTGAAGCTGCAGGAGTGGGTCAAGGCCGAGGGCCAGCGCCTGGTGGTCGTCTTCGAGGGGCGGGACGCGGCCGGCAAGGGCGGCACCATCAAGCGGATCACGCAGCACCTCAATCCGCGGATGGCCGCGATCACGGCGCTTCCCTCCCCGACCGAACGCGAGCGCGGCCAGTGGTACTTCCAGCGATATGTCGAGCACCTCCCGACGGTCGGCGAGATCGTGCTGTTCGACCGTTCCTGGTACAACCGCGCCGGTGTCGAGAAGGTGATGGGCTTCTGCACCCAGCAGGAGTACGCGCGCTTCCTGCACCAGTGCCCGATCTTCGAACGCCTCCTGGTCGAGGACGGCATCATGCTGCGCAAGTACTGGTTCTCGGTCAGCGACGACGAGCAGCAACGCCGCTTCAAGTCGCGTCTCAAGGACCCCTTGCGGCAGTGGAAGCTCTCCCCGATGGACCTCGAGTCGATCGTCCGGTGGGAGGACTACTCCCGCGCCAAGGACGAGATGATGGTGCACACCGACATCCCCGAGGCCCCTTGGTATGTCGTCGAGAGCGACGCCAAGAAGCGCGCCCGGCTGAACATGATCGCCCACCTGCTGAGCACGATCCCGTACGTCGACGTACCCGCCGCCCCACTCGCACTCCCTCCTCGCCCCGAGCCTCAGGGCTATCAGCGCCCACCGCGTGAGCCCACCAACTACGTCCCTGACCACTCCGCCACCCTCGCCGGGAAGTGAGGCGCCAGTCCCCTGCGATCATTGACCGGGTGACCGAGGACTTCGATGACATCCGGGACCAGATCGAGGAATGGGAGTGGCAGCTCGACGGCGAGGATTTCGAGGCGACCCTCGTCGACAAGTTCGATTCGTTGGCCCCTGGGGATCCGGGTCGTGCCGAGCTCTTGTACAGCGTCGGCGAGCGTTGGGAGGGTGACGACCCGCAACGAGCGCTGCCGTGGTTCGAACGCGCCGTCGCCGAACCGGGGCAGGTCACCCTGGATCCGCGCGGAGGCGTGCTGAACTGCCTTCTCGCGCTCGGGCGCGACACCGACGCGGACGAGCTGGAGAGGCAGTTGCGCCGCGCCTCGGCTGCCGGTGAGTGGCGTGGCGCCTTCCACGACCACGTCGGCGAAGTGCTCGAGCTCGCTGGCCGAACGCGCCAGGCTCTTCGGTGGTTCAACATGGGCCTCCGCGATTTCGATCTGGACGATCCGGATGTGGACGACCTCGGGTGCCTCAACGGGAGGTACCGGGTGCGCCGGGGCCTCGATCTGCCCTACGACCTGCTCGACGTCTATCTCGACGAGTACCGCGAGTACAGACGCGTCGATCCCGCCTAGGGTCGGCGCCTGTAGCGAATGTCGCCATTGGGCATCCGGTCGGCGGTGTAGATCGGGTCGTGGGCGCGATGGTGGTGCCAGGAACACAGGAGCAGGCCGTCACGCAGGTCGGTGCGGCCACCGCGTGCCCATGGGGTCCCCCAGTGGTGGGCCTCGCACCAGGTCGCCGGGATCGTGCATCCGTCGGCCCGACACCGCTGGTCGCGGATCACCATCGCCTTGCGCTGCGCCGGCTTGAACACCCGCGAGCTGCGGCCGAGGTCGAGCACCTCCGAGCCGCCACCGAGCACTGCCGGGATGATGTCGGCGGTGCAGGCCAGGCGCCGGGCCTCGGAGGCCGAGATGCGTTCGCCGACCGACAGCCCGGCCGCGGAAAGCTCCTTGGTGAGGTCTTCGAGGGGGATCGTCACGATCACCGTCGTGGCGTCGCCGCCATGCACGGGAAGCCGGCGTGGGTCGACCGCTTCGAGGAAGGAACAGAAGGCGTGGCCCAGCCTGCGGTGGGCGGGGATCCGGTCGCCCTCACCCGTGAGCTGGTGCCGCGGTGAGGTGAACGACTCGAGGTAGGTCCGCAGCCGCGCCGCCGCTGCGTCAGGCGCGTGGATGAGGATCCGGGTCGACCCGTCGCCCAACGACTTCATGGTCAGGCTCGCGGACTCCCGGGCTCGACGCTCCTCGGCTTCGAGCCGGCGTCCCTCCTCGAGCTCGTAGAGCTCCGGCGCCACGACTTCGAGGATCTTGCGACCCAGCACCCGCAGCTCGCGCGGCCCGTAGTGGGCTGCCTCGGCGACCAGGTGTGCCTCCGCCTTCGACGCGATCTCGGGCTCGATGCTCTCGAGGGGCAGATCGTCGAGCGCGCGGGTGATGACGAGTGTCTGCGCCACGTTGAGGTCTCCGGAGGCCAGCGCCGTGCCCACGAGCTCCCAGCGCCGATCGAGTGACTCGGCCAAGGCCAGCTCGCGCCTGTGGGCGAAGGCATCACCGCGGGTTTCGTGCGTCAGCAGGGAGGCGATGTCGCGAGCGCCCTCGTCGGCGGCGGCGTCGTCGGCCACCACCATGAGCTGCATCCGCACCGCGGCGAGCCGCGCCTCCACCCGGGTCAGCTCGACCAGGAGGGCCTTCTTCTCGGCCGTCCGCAGGAAGACGGGGTTGCTGGCGGCCATGTCGTCGAGGGCAGCACCGATCGTCGCAGCACCCACGAGGAGGGGATGGCGGTGTGGCCCGAGTGATGACTCCACGACACCTCCCACATCGACATGACCAAAGAACTGACCTGTCGATGCAGCGTGCCTGTCAGAGGCGACCCGCAGCGTCGTACGGGTCAAGCCGAGGCCCCAGCATCACTATCACCTCGAACTTAGGTTGATCGTACACCTGTTCGAATATGAAGTCAACAATGTCACTGCGTTGGCGTACTAGCTGGCGCAACGGGACGACATCGGCCGAGGTGGCCCACGAGTTGTGCGCACGAGCCTGCCGATGCTCGGCGAACGGAGTTCTCCGTCAGGGCGAGTTCCCATTCGTAGAGCTCGCAGTGCCCAGACATCCTCGAAGGCCATCAGCAGCTCTCCAGTCCCCGGATCGAGAACCTCGACATTGGCGATGTCGTCGGTCGCAGCTGCCGGCAACGCTCGTCCAGGCACTCGATCGAGGCCTACGAGTAATGTTCGTCTCTCGTCATCTCAGCAGTCATTGAATCTGAACCCCGGTGCATGATGCCTTCCCACACTCGGGCTCGACCGATCACTCTGATCTTGACTCCGCCACGGGTGGCTTCGAGCTCACCCGTGTCGAACGGGCGCGCCGACGATTCGCGTAGTGCCACAACTGCACCGGCGCGGCCGTTGTCTGCTGAACCCAGTTCGCCGCCAGGGAGTCAGTCGCGATGTCTGCTAGCTCGTGCACGATCGGCGATCATCTGACCAACTCCGCGGAAACCAAGAGTTCCCAGGCTCGCCGCCGTATCGATTCCTTCCAGAACATGTGTGACGGCGGTCGCTGCTTCGCGAGGTCGACCAACTTCGCTTCGTCGGCACGCACCCCGGATCCCGAGCAAGCGTCTCGAGCACCTCACGTGCGCGCGCACTGACCCCCGGCGCCACCCGCCCGAACCCGTTCCCGATCCGGGTCGCGGCAGCGCCGGTGACGGCATCATCGGCGAGGCTTCCCAGGACACGGCTCGTGACCTTACCCGCACCGAGCAGGGGCAGGGCCGCGGCGCTGGTGCCGACGGCACTGGTGCCACACACGTTGGCCACGACGTCGAAGCCGGCCCACAGGTCGTGGGCGAGCCGGTCCTGCTTGACCGCCCACTGGTCCTCAGTGAGCCGGCCCGAACCGACCTGCTCCTGCAGCGCGTCGTAGTCGTCCCACCCACCACCTGGCCCGAGCACCGACATCGCCCACCCCAGCGCGATGCCCACGCACTCGGCGGCATGTCCGCTGGGATCGGTGTAGACGGTCGGCGCCCCCAGCGCGTAGCGGTAGGGGTTCGGGTCCCCACCCTGGATACCCCACGAGTCGCGGGACAGGAACCGACCGGTCGAGGGGTCATAGACACGCGCCCCCATCGACAGCTGACCGGTCGCATCCGAGAGCAGCCCGCGGAACCCCGGCACGTCACCGCCGGCTTCATCTGTCGCCCCGCGCACCCCGAACGGGTCATAGCCGAATCGACTCGTCCCATCGGCGGTCACAGCGGCGCCGACGTTGCCGAACAGGTCAGGCAGCAGCGCCGTGGTGCCCTGATGCCCCGAGCTCGTGCTGGCGAGCGGGGTGCCGTCGGGACCGCGGAGGTACGTCGTGCGCGAGCCGTCCGCAGCCACCCGCTGGACGACGTCATCGCCGTCGTAGACGAAGCCGATCCTCCTGCCGCCCGTTGTCGCGCTCACCCGGCGACCGAGCGCGTCGTAGCCGTAGACCGTGGGGCCCTCCGGCCCGTCGACAGCAACGAGACGCCCACGGGCGTCCCAGGTGTAGCGATGCGTCGCATCGGCGAGGAGGTTGCCGGCCCGGTCATGGCGCCAGCCGCGACCTCCCTGACCGACCAGCTGGTGCGCGGCGTCGAACCCAGCTTCGGACTCAACCGCCGGCAGCACCATTCGCCCCAGGTCGCCCTCGAGGTGATCGACGCGTCCAGCAGGGTCGTGTCCGGCTCGCTGGTCAACGAGCTCGTGGCCGTCGCGGGTGTAGCTGAGCCCGACAACCTCGTCGTCCTCGTAGGAGAAACGACCTCGAACGTCGTGTGGCAGGTCGAGAGCGTTCAGTCGACCGTCCACGTCGTAGGTCGGCACGACCCGCGCTTCCCCCGACGCCCCGCGCAGCGAGAGCCGGACGGGCCGACCGTCCTTGTCGTAGTCGTATTCCTCGCTGACACCGCCCGGGAGGGCCATCGACGTGCGGTTGCCGTCTCCGTCGTACGACGCCGCGACCGTGCCCGAACCCGTCGTCTCGCCGACGAGGTTGCCGTCGGCGTCGTAGCGCAACGAGGCCGAACCGGCGGCCGAGTCTCGGACCTTCACCAGCCGCCCCGCCCGGTCGTAGCCGTAGCGAACCCGCGACTCGGGCGCATGACCGGGCTGCACGCCGTACGCCGCGACGGTGAGCCGACCCGCGGAGTCGTAGCCGAAGGTCGACACGACCCCGCGGGCGTCCTGGTGCCGCACCAGCCGACCGGCCCGGCCGTAGCGCCAGCGTTGTCGCCCACCCAGCGGATCTCGCTCTGCGACCTGTCGACCAGCGCGATCCCAGGCATAGCCCGTCGTGCCGGCCGCATCGCTCACGGAGGCGAGGTCGCCTGCACGCGTGTAGGTGAGCTGAGTGGTGCCGGCTGGTTCGGTGATCGAGGTCGGCCGGTCGAACGCGTCGTAGCCGATGCGGCTGAGCGCCCCCTCGGGCGTACGCCGCCCTGCCAGCCGCCCGCGCGCATCGACGAACGCAGCCGCCCCGCCGCTCGACACGTAGCCCGCCGCGACACCACCGGGACCCTTCAGCAGCGACGGGACGAGCCTCGACCCGGCCCCTCGCCCGCTGCCGCGGGTCGCCGGGCCGGAGGTCCACCGGCTGTTCCGATAGCTGACCGTGCGACGCCCACCGGGTCCGTCGACCACGACCCGGTTGACCTGCGGCAGCCGGATCGACCCTGGTCGACCGGGGATCGCGACGCGCCGCTGCCCCACGTCGTAGGAGTAGCGCCACTCCCCTGCGCTCCCACCGCCCGCAGCCGGTCGCAGCACGCGCTGGCGAACCACCCGGCCGGCGTCGTCGTAGTCGAAACGGACCCGGTCTCGGCGACCGTCGGTCACCGCGAGCAGCCGCCCGGTCAGCACCTGGTAGCGATGGCCGACGCGGGTGACCGGTCCGCCGGCACGCCGGTAGGTGACGCGGGTGAGCACGTCGGCGAACACGCCATCGGGCCGGTCGTAGCGGTAGCTCACGCGGTCTCCGACCTGGTCGGTCGCCGCAGTGATCCGGTGCTGGGAGTCGTGCTCGAGGCGAGCCCACTGCCCGCTCTCGGAGACCACCCCGACCAGATCGCCGTCGGGAGACCCGTCCGTGTCGTCCGGTGCCCTGATGAAGCGAGCGACGAGCCCGCCGGGGTCACGGATCCACGCGAGCCGCAGAGGAGATCCGGTGCGGCCGAAGCCCAGCACCGAGCCGGCACGGGTCCGCAGCTCCCAGCCCGCACCCGTGTCGACCACGCGTGCTCCGGCGAACGGCCCGGCCCCGACGCCTCCAGAGGGCTCGAACACCGCTCCCGCCGGCTCCGGTGCACCCTGGGTCACGCGCTGGAACGGCAACCGGCGCCCGTCGGGCATCACCAGGTCGAGGAAGCTGAAGGACATGCTCGGCTCCAGCGCGATCGAGCCCGCCAGGCTCCAGTGGCGGGCCAGCGGCTCCTCAGGTGCGAGCGCCGGCAGGTCAGCGTCGCCGACCGAGAACGTGCGGGCCAGGTCGACGGCCCCGGACCCACCGAGGGCCAGGTCCGTGACTGCTGAGTCCATCTGCCCGGTCGCGAGGTCCACCGGGAAGTCGGGCGGACCGTCGATGGGCGGCGACTCACTGGTCCTGGCCGCCGTGGCCGCCACCGCCCTGCCCGGCAGCCGAGCCGCCTCCTCGACCCCTGCACGCTCCCGGACCGTGGCTCGCACGCCGCCGGTCACGGTGACCGTGGCCGTGTAGGTGCCGGTCATCGGCAGCTCGGCGGGCCGGCCGCACCAGGACTCGTCCCCGGCCCTGGCCTCGATGATCGTGCCGGTCGGGCCGGCGAGGCCCACCTCGCCGGCGTCGCAACCCTGGCTGCCGGACTGCCCGACATCGAGGCGCAGCTCCACGGTGGCACCCGCCTTGCCGCGGAACGTCACCAGCGTCGTTCCGGCGTCCAGCGCCACCGCCTCGGCGAGATCGGTCGCGACCACGTGGTCCACCTCAGTGGGCCTCACCTCAGCCGGGGTGACGACCACGTCGTCCTCGCCCGTGGTCCGACCGGCTGCCGTCGAGACCGTGACCGGCCCGGGCGTGGCGACCGGCGGCAGCTGCACCTGCAGCCTCCCGGTGGTCGCGCTGAGCACCCGGCCCAGGGCTCCGCCGACGGCCACGACGTTGCCGATCGGGTCCGGGTCGAACCCACGTCCCGTCACGATGACCGTCGCCCCCTGGCGCACCAGCGCGGGGGACACCGCGGAGACCTTCGGCCCCGGCTCGGACGGGGGACGCAACGTGTCGGGTTCGAAGTCACCCGACTCGACGTGGTCGACCGCGACTCGGTTGCCCGCTGCGTCAAACCGGTAGACCGCGGTGATCTCCTCCTGCCCCACCGCTGCCAGCCGCCCGGAGGCGTCGTAGAAGAGTTGCGTCCCGGTGCCCTCGACCGGGCTCGCGGACCGGCGGTCGCCGGGGCTGCACCCGGCGGCGCCGACCAGCGCGACCACCACCGCGCAGACGGAGGAGACGGTCCAGACGGCCCGGTGCACGACCCTCACGCCGCGTTCGCGAGCCCCGCCAGCCGCTGCAGTCGCGAGCGCGCGGGGTCGGGCACCAGGGCGGCCCAGTGCTGCCACACCTCGGCCCGAACGGTCCCGGCCAGCAGGCGCACTGCCTCGGCGTGACCGTGCGGGTTGAGCACCGCGGCAGCGACGTACGGCGCCATCGCGTCCGGACCGAACCTCCCCTCGGCGACACGACTGAGAATGCGGAAGGACGACCGTCCGACCTCGTCCCTTCCGCGGCCCAGCGCCTCCAGCGTGCTGGCGAGCGCAGCCGGCGGCGTGCCGACCTCGACCAGCGAGAGTCCGGGCACGTCGGTCACCAGCTCGAGGTCCGCGGCATCGAACCGCTCGCGTTCGATCCGGCCGCCGACGAGCGCGGACTTGACGGCTCTGACCCAACCGCCGCGCGACGTCGAGGCCGCGACGGCGCGAGCGGTCTGCTCGTCGACGGCGACCGGGCGGGTGTCGAACATCAGCTCCGGCGTCGTGCCGCTGGCCACCACGCGGCCGATCAGCCAGCCGTCGGCATCGGCGTGCACCTCCGCTCCGAGATCGAGCAGCGTCAGGTCGCGGTCGGCTCCCAGGTCCCGCACGACCAGCGACCCGGCGTCCGACGACGCCAGTCGATAGCCGCCCATCCAGGCGCCGGACCACCCTCGCGCCAGGCCGCTCTCCTGCGCCATCCGAGCGGTGGCGAGCTCGTCGACGAACAGCTCCAGCCCACCGAACTCATAGGTGCACAGCTGCTGGGAGAGCCAGCTCTCACCGCCCACCGTGACGAACACCTGGATCGGGTCGCGCCCGTTGACGAACGCATCGCCGACGCGGTCGGCATAGAACATCCGCACCGTGTAGTCGAGCGCGGCCCGGTGGCCGTCCCCGATGCTGGTCCGCCGGTCCTCGGCCCGGGTGCTCTGGTAGGCCGCCCAGCGCGCCCACATCCACGGCGTCATCTCACCCGCAAGGCCGGCCAGCTGGGTCAGGATCGACAGGTGCCGACCTTGGGCGAACATCGGCACGCCCCGGTGGAACTCCAGCGCCGCCTCCACGTCGCCGGCGCGCTCCGCGGCGAGACAGCTCATCACGAAGCTCTCGTGCTCGCTCAGTCATCAGGTCGCTGATCCGGGGACCGCGACGAAAGCCCAGGGCCCGGTGGGAGTGGTGTCGAGACATGCCAACAGGCAACGCCGAGCCCGCGCCGCCAGCAACCACCAGTTGCCGAGCTGTGGATAACCCCTGCCATGCTCGCCCGGTGATGGACATCGATCTCGAGACGCTTCGCCTGTTCCTGCACGTGCTCGCGGCCACTGTCTGGGTGGGCGGTCAGATCGTGCTGGCGGCCCTGGTCCCTGCGCTACGTGCGGCGGGCTCCGACGTTCCGAAGGCCGCGGCCCGGGCCTTCAACAAGATCGCCTGGCCGGCCTTCGGCGTGCTCCTGCTCACCGGCATCTGGAACGTCGCTGCGGAGGGCGATCGCGGCGACGCCTACCAGCACACACTGGTGGTCAAGCTCGTCGTCGTGGCCCTCTCCGGCGCGACGGCCTGGGCCCATGCAAGAGCCACGACGCGCGCGGCCATGGCGGTGTACGGCGCCCTCACCGGACTCTTCGCGCTGGCCAGCCTGTTCGTCGGGATCGTGCTCGCCGGCTGATCCTGCTGGCCGACTCAGCGGGCGCGCAGGAACTGTCCCGCCCGCTCCGAGCCGAGCGTCGGCGAGGCCTCACCGTTGCCGAACACCCAGTCCCCGTTGACGAAGACCGCCGTCACCGCATCGTCGTTGCGGTTCACCATCCGCGGGAGGTTGTCGTACGCCGGCACCGGAGCCTCGGCGTAGTCGTCCAGCGAGTCGTCGAGGTGCGCCGGGTCGATCACCACCAGATCGGCGCGGTCGCCGACGCG
Source organism: uncultured Actinomycetota bacterium (assembly GCA_963843075.1). Classification (GTDB taxonomy): domain Bacteria; phylum Actinomycetota; class Actinomycetes; order Propionibacteriales; family Nocardioidaceae; genus Marmoricola. The sequence continues at coordinate 1,269,933 of CAWJJD010000002.1, forward strand.
GAGGTGGCCGGCGTCGATGGAGTACCACTCCCCGAGCTCGCCGGTCAGCCGGTGCACGGCGTGCTCGAGGGTCATGAACGCACGGCCGGCGCGCTCGGCGTCGTGCACCCTGCGCAGGAAGCGCAGCCCGAAGTTGTAGAACGCCATGTTGCGCAGGTGCGCGCCCGCGTCGGAGAACCCGATCTGCACGCCGGGGCTCCTGCCGAGCTTGGCGAGGTGCTTCGGTCGGTGGTTGGAGATCGTCGTGCGCCAGCGCACCTTGGTGCCGTGCTCGACGACGAGGTCGAGGAACGCGTCGACCGGGTGCAGGCCGCCGCGGTCCTCACCGACCTGGCCGAAGGTCTTGCCGATCACGGTGTCGTCGGGGCAGTCGACGATCTCGGCGTCGAAGAAGTCTCGGTGCCACACCCGCATCCCGAACTTGGAGTCGTAGTCCTTGCGGAACCAGCGGCGATAGTCCTCGTCCTGCAGCAAGGCGTTGCGCTCCACCGCGTCGGCGAGGTGCAGCGCGGCGGCGCCCGAGCCGAACTCCTCGAAGATGACCAGGTCGATGCCATCGGCGTACACCTCGAACGGCACCGGCAGGTGCTGCCACCTGAAGTCGCCGCCGAGCCGGTTCATCGTCGCGGCGATCGGTCCCATGATCTGCACCAGCGCGGGGTTGGCCTTGATGTCGGCGGCCGAGAGCAGGCTGGTCTTGAGGTTCTTGCGCCCCCATCGAGAACGACGAGGCCCCAGGGGAAGCGTGTTCAGCGTCATCGACGCGATGCTCTTCACCGAGGTGATGTCGGGTCCGCCCTGGAGGACCCGACCGCGCTCGCGCAGGAGGGCGTTGAGGCGTCTCCTCTCGCGACCAGCGGCGTACGTCGACGGCAGCGTGCGCGACCGGCACGTGTCACCGTCGAGCTTGTCGAACATCAGCTCCTGCGCCGACATCCCGACGAAGCCCTCGTCGAGCGCGTCCTTCAGGTGCGCCTGCATGTTCGTGAGCTCCGACTCGGTCGGCTTCACGTCCTTGCGGGTGGCACGGTCCAACCCCATCTCGGCGGAGCGCAGGTCGGAGTGGCCGATGAACGCGGCCAGGTTGGGTCCGAGCGGCAGCGCCTCCAGCGCGGCGACGTACTCCCCCGCCGTGCGCCACGTCTTCTTGTCCTCCAGCGACTCGATCACGTGCCGCCGCGGGATCGCCTCCACCCGGCCGAACAGGTCGCCGGCCGTCGTCGGGTCCACGTGGATCGTCGACAGCGAGCACGACCCGATCAGGATCGTGGTCACGCCGTGTCGCAGCGACTCCAGCAGCTCGGGCTGCTCGAGCACCTCGACGTCGTAGTGCGTGTGGATGTCCACCATCCCCGGCAGCACCCACTGCCCGGCCGCGTCGACCACCCGCTCACACCCGGCCTCCTCGAGCGGCGTCTCGGACACGGTCGCCACGCGTCCGTCACTGATCCCGAGATGGCGTACGCCGGAGGCCGCGCCCGTCCCGTCGAACCAGCGCCCACCCTTGATGATCACGTCGTAGGTCACCGGCTCATCAAGCCACGCGAAGGTCAATCTGACAAGAGGGTCATTCAGATCGGTGCACCACTCCACCGGGGAGCCCCGCCGATGACATACGTCATGCCCGAGGGGCCGTCGGCGAGCCCGAAGTGATGACGGTCGGCACTACTGGGGATCGGGAGCGCTGGACAGACTCTTCACATGCACTCACACGCCATCCTCACTCGCGACCTGCGCCGCAGCTATGGCTCCGGCAAGACCGCCTTCGAGGCCGTCCGGGGGGTCGACCTGACCGTCGCGGTCGGCACCGTGCACGCGCTGCTCGGGGTCAACGGTGCCGGCAAGACCTCGACGCTGGAGACCATCGAGGGACTCGCCTCGCCCAGCGGCGGCTCGGTCTCCGTGCTCGGCCTGGATCCCGTCGCCGATCGCGCGGAGGTGCGGCGCCGGACCGGCGTACTCCTCCAGCACAGCGGCTTCGTGGCCGACCTGACCGTGCGCGAGACGCTGCAGATGTGGGCCTCCACCGTGACCGGGGCGCGGCCCCTGGACGAGTGCCTCGAGATGCTCGACCTCGTCGCGGTGGCGGACACCCGGATGCGTGCGCTGTCCGGCGGCGAGACACGTCGCGTCGACCTCGCGTGCACGTTGATGGGTCGCCCCGAGCTGGTGATGCTCGACGAGCCGACCACGGGCCTGGATCCCGAGAGCCGCCGCCGCGTGTGGCAGCTGATCAGCGACCTGCGGGACGACGGAGTGACGGTGCTGCTGACCACGCACTACCTCGAGGAGGCGGAGACGCTCTCGGACCGACTCTCGATCATGGCGGACGGCCGCGTCGTGCGCGAGGGCACGGTGTCCTCGCTGGTCGCCGACCACCCCGCGACGATCTCCTTCCGCACACCCGGGACGGGCCTGCCCCGCCTGGGTGCTGCCTCGACCCGTGGTGGCGTCACGACGCTCGAGGTCGACGACCTCCAGGCCTCGCTCACCAGGCTGCTCCGCTGGGCGGAGTCCGAGGAGATCCAGCTCGATGCGCTGAGCGCGCGCAGCGCCAGCCTGGAGTCGGTCTTCCTCGAGATCGCCGACTCCGCCACCGCCGTACGCCGGCCCAACACAGACCGGCCCAACACTGACCGGCCCAACACTGACCGGCCCGACACTGACCGGCCCGACGCTGACCGGCCCGAACCGACGACGATCGGAGCCACCACATGAGCACCGCCACCAGCTCGACGACGAGCCCCACCCTCTCGGCCCGCAGGATCGCCGGGCTGACCCGGACCAACACGACCGTGCTGGTGCGCAACAAGCTGACCCTGTCCTACGCGTTCATCCTGCCCCTGCTCCCGCTCGCGCTGGTGCTCCTCGGCGAACGCGGAGACAAGTCGGTCGGGATCGCCAACGTGAGCACGGTGCTGGTGATGGCGTTGATGTTCCCCGTCTACTACAACGTGCTCTCCATGGTGGTGACCCGGCGCGACGAGCTCGTGCTCAAGCGCCTGCGCACCGGAGAGGCACGCGACCTCGAGATCCTGCTGGCCACGGCCCTCCCTGGGGTCGTCATCACCGTGCTGGTCGTCCTGGTGACCGTGCCGCTCGCGATGGCTGCCGGACAGTCGGCGCCGGTGAACCCGCTGCTCGTCCTCGTCGGTGTCCTGCTCGCCTGCGTCGCCTTCGCCGCGCTGGCGGTGTGGACGGCGGCGTGGACCCGCAACGCCGAGGCAGCGCAGATGACCTCGATGCCCGTCATCGCGGTCGCGGTGATCGGCCTGATGCGGCCGGGCTTCCCCGAGTCCGCGCAGGGCTGGCTCGCGCTGAGCCCGGGTGGGGCGGTCAACGACATCGTCCGGGTCGCGTGGTTCGGCCGCACCGCCGATCTGGGCAGCACCGAGTCGGTCGGGTTCGCAGCCAGCTGGGTCGAGGTCGCACCGGCACTGGCGATCCTGGCCGGCTGGGCGCTGCTCTCCCTGGCCCTGGCGCGTCGTTCGATGCGCTGGGAACCACGGACCTGATCACCTCCACGCGACCTGACAGGATCGAGCCATGGCACGAAGCGCGGTGAGCAGCTGGTGGGCCGCACGCACCCAGGTGGAACGGGTCGAGCTCTTCACGCGAGCCTCCTTGTTCCTCATCTTCTGGCTGCTGCTCGGACTGACCGCGATCGGGGCCGTGAACCTGACCACGTCGGCGACAGACATCGCCGGCGTCCTCGTCAGTGCCGTGGCACTGGGGATCGCGGGGACGATCGTGCTCAGGCGCGCGCTCGCGCTCTACCCCGCACACGCCCCCTTGCCCACCACCGAGCTCGCCACACTCCTGGCGCTCTGCGTGCTGGCCGAGGGCCTCGTCTTCCTGCTGCCCCACGACGCGCGGTTCTCCGGCTCCATTCTGGTGGTGGCCGCACTCGCCCTGGGGGCGGGCGGGCTTCGCGACCGGCGGGTCCAGTGGTTCCTCTACGTCGTCTCGCCGGTGATCGTGCTGGTCCCGACCGGGACGATCGGCCTGGGCGCCTACGGGCTGGGGATGGCGCTGTTCCTGATCTTCACCGTGCAGAGCTCGATGTGGCTGCTCAACGTGGTCACCGAGCTCGACCGTGCCCGCGGAAGCCAGGCCGCGTTGGCTGTCGCCGAGGAGCGGCTGCGCTTCTCCCGGGACGTGCACGACGTGCTCGGTCGACGGCTGGCGACGATCGCCGTACAGGCTGAGCTCGCGGCCCGGTTGACCGAACGCGGCGACGCCCGTGCCGCTGACCAGATCATGCAGGCGCGCGACACCGCTCACGAGGCGCTGCGCGAGGCGCGTGAGCTGGCCCGCGGCTACCGGCCGCTGGACCTCGCGACCGAGGTGGACGGCGCGATCTCGCTGCTGCGTTCGGCCGGCATCGCCGCGACCGCAGAGCTGGGGGACCTGCCGGAGTCCTGGCACGAACCGGTGGCCCGGGTCATCCGCGAGAGCGTGACCAACGTGCTGCGGCACTCGCGCGCGACCAGCGTGACCATGACGTACGCCGGCGGCGAGGTCGTGATCCGCAACGACGGCGTGACCACGACCTCCCCCAGCACCGAGGGGACAGACAGCACCGAGGGGACAGATGGCACCGGCGTCGCCGGCGGGACCGGACTGAGCACCCTGCAGGAGCACCTCGCCCCCCTCGGCGCGCGGCTCGAGACGCGGCGCCTCGACGAAGAGTTCGTCGTGCTGCTGAGCCTGGTCGCCGAACCCGCCGGACTCGAGCGCACGCGATGATCCGGGTGTTGCTCGCCGACGACGAGAACCTGATCCGCAGCGCACTGGCCCAGATGCTCGACCTGGAGCCTGACCTCGAGGTCGTCGCCGAGGCCGCGAACGGTGAGCAGGCGATCGCCGCCGCGATCGGCACGCGGCCGGACGTCGCCGTGCTGGACCTCCAGATGCCCGACCGCGACGGCATCGACGTCGCGCAGGCGATCGCGCGCGAGGTGCCCGACTGTGCGTCGCTGATCGTCACCAGCCACGGCCGTCCCGGCTATCTCAAGCGAGCCCTGGCCAGCGGGGTGTCCGGCTTCCTGCCCAAGACGACCTCGGCCGCCACCCTCGCCCAGGTCGTGCGCATCGTGCACGCCGGCGGCCGGCACGTCGATCCCGACCTCGCCGCCGAGGCGATCGCGGCCGGGGACTCGCCCCTGACGCCGCGGGAGTCCGACGTGCTCGAGGCAGCCGCCGACGGAGCACCGGTGGAGTCCATCGCCGAGCAGGTCAGCCTCTCGGCCGGGACGGTGCGCAACTACCTGTCCAGCGCGTCGGCCAAGCTCGGCGTCAGCAACCGGCACGAGGCGGTCGCGAAGGCGCGCCAGCTCGGCTGGATCTGAGCTCCGGGGCTAGGACGCGTGCTTGCCCGACGAACGCGTCCGGCGCAGCAGCCGCGGCCGGGCCCGGCCCTCCAAGCGATGGCCGTGCCGAGCCTGGCCGTTCGGCTCACCCACTCGATAGGTGTCCGAGGGCAGGATCCACATCAGCCGGTTGAACATCCGGTCCACCTCGTCCGGCAGCCAGACCCGCTTCTGCGCCGTCAGCACGTCGACGAGGTTGGCCGTCGTACACACCAGGACGTCGCCGGCCCACCCGGACAGCTGCTCGTCGCGGTCGAAGCACAGCACCGGGGTGACGTGCTGGGGGTCCAGGTCGGGCACCACCTCGGCCATCGCCTTCGCGGAGTCGGCCAGGCGGGCGATCGTCGCCTCGCGGCTGCTGCCGTCCTGGAAGAGCACCTGCGAGCGCAGCTCGAGCTCGCCGGACCAGTCGCGGGAGTCGAAGACGAACACCCCGGCCCGGCCCACGACGAGGTGGTCGACGTTCACCACCCGCCGCGCCGGAAGGCGCACGGCATACATCGCTCTCCAGGCGCCGGCCGGAAGCCGGTCGAGGGCGCGCGTCGTCGCCAGCTCGCGCGCTGTCTCCCCAGCCATGCGTCCCCCGTGTCCCTGGCTTCCGCAAATCGTAGGAGGAGCCCGGATCCACTGTCCTGCGATTCGGACAAATCGGACCAGCGGCTGAAACTGCCCGCGCGGCCTCGGCGCTGCACCTCGGCCAGGAGCAGGCTGGCGTCGTCGCTGCCATCCATCGGTCCGAAGGTGTCGGCGCTCAGCCCGAGTTTGGTCGCAGGCCGCCCCACCGCGGCTGACCGAGACCACGATCAGCACGACGGCCATCAGCGCAGCGAGCACGTAGGGCGCTACGGCGCCGACGCGGCTGCTTGGCCTGGTCTGAGTCTCCGAGCTCATGAGACCTCCCTCGGATTGCTAACCGCCATTGCCAGACCGGCTCCGGGGGGCGCGCACCCCGGGTGGAGCGTCATGGAGTGGCCAGAGCGCGCTCGGCACCTCACGTCCGCCGCCTGAAGCGCACGTCTCCGTTGGGCAGACGGTGCGATGAGTACGTCGGGTCGTGCGCTCGGTGGTGATGCCACGAACACAGGAGTACGCCGTCACGCAGGTCGGTGCGGCCCCCGCGCGACCAAGGTCTCTCCCAGTGATGGGCCTCGCACCATGTCGCGGGGACGGTGCAGCCATCTGCTCGGCACTCGCGATCTCGCACCACCATCGCCTTGCGCTGCGCCGGCTTGAACAGTCGGGAGCTGCGCCCGAGGTCGAGCACCTCGGACCGACCGTCCAGCACGGCCGGGATGATCTCGGCCGTGCACGCGAGCCGGCGAGCCTCGGTGGCCGAGATCCGCTCGCCTGCCGACACCCCAGCGGCCGACAGCTCGCGGCGCAGGTCATCGAGCGGGATCGTGACGATCAAGGTGGTGGCGTCGCCGCCGTGGACCGGCAGCCGGCGCGGGTCGACAGCCTCCAGGAACGAGCAGAACGCGATGCCGAGCTTGCGGAAGGCCGGGATGCGGTCGGCCTCCCCGACTCCCTGGTGACGAGGTGAGGTGAACGCCTCGAGGTAGGTCCGCAGCCGCGAGGCAACGGCATCGGGCACGCGGATCACGATGCGCGTCGAACCGTCACCGAGTGCCTTCAGGCTCAGGGTGGTGCGTTCACGAGCGCGACGTTCTTCCGACTCGAGGGCCTTGGCCTCCTCGAGCTCGTAGACGTCCGGCGCCACTACTTCGAGGACCTTGCGACCCAGCAGGCGCAGCTCGCGAGGCCCGTGGTGGGCGGCCTCGGCCACGAGATGTGCCTCGGCCTTGGCCAGCACCTCGGCTTCGATGCGCTCGCCCGGCAGGTCGTCGAGCGCGCGAGTGATGACGAGTGCCTGCGCCTCGTTGATCGCGCCGCACAGCAGCGCTGTCTGGGTGCACGCCCAACGTCGGTCGAGCGACTCGGCCAGGGCCAGCTCGCGCCGAAGCTCCGCCGCCTCACCCCTGGTGTCGTGGGCCAGCAACGCGGCAGCGTCACGAGCACCTTCGGCCTGGGCAGCGTCGTCGGCCACCGCCATCGTCTGCAACCGCACCGCCGCGAGCCGCGTCTCCAGGCGAGCCAATCGGATCATCAGCGCGCGCTTCTCGGTCGGGTCGAGGTAGACCGGGTCGCTCGACGCCATGTTGTCCAGGGCGGTCTCGATGACGGCCGCCCCCAGCAGGAGAGGGTGCGACTCGGTCGACGACTGCACGGGCACCTCCTGGATCGACATGGCAGATGTTGCTGACCAGTCGATGCAGCGTGCCTGTCAGAGGCGATCCGTAGCGTCGTACGGATCCAGCCGAGGCCCCAGCATCACTATCACCTCGCGCTTGGCTCAAGGGTACACCTGTTCGAATATGATGGCAAGCCCTACGTGAAGAAGTCGGGCCACCACTACAGCAATCGGGCCGGGCCGGTGCGCTCTCCTCCGGAGCACCGACCGACCTCACCCGACGTCGTCGAGCTCCTCTCAGCCACCCGCTCGACGGTCCGGCGCCTGCAGCACGAGCTCGCCCTGGACGAGCGCGTACGCCGCCAGCTGCGACTGCTCTCTGCGCGCCGACATGTCCAGCGCCCCGTGCAACCTGACACTGCCGAGGTCGGCCCGCGACGTGTGGCTGTCGCGCCGACGTGCGGCGCTTCGCTCACGGGCTGGGTGGGGGCACGAGGGCGCGGACCGCGTCGGGTGAGAAGCGTTGCCAGTGAGTGCCATCGGTCGAGACCTCCACCTGACCGACCCTCGTGCGGCCGAACAGGTCGTCCCCCCAGGGGCGACGGCCCGGGGCCACTTCCGTAGGGGCCTCACGAACGCGCCACTCACCTTCCCCGAGGACGACACCACCGCTGGTAGCAGCGAACGTCCCCGCTGTAGGAGAGCAGCAGACTGTCGTCGACGGGCGTCGGGAAGTCGTCAACCGAATCCGGCTGACGGACGATGGCCAACCCTGCCGCGGGCTCCCCGGCCGGAACCTGGTGCGGTCTCGCCTGCAAGCAGGGCCTTCGGTCCCGATGAGACATGACCGTGAGCTCCCGCCGATGCCGTTCGTCGGTCCCGCCGCAACTCTGGATATTAACGACTTTCGTTGTTAATGTTTATCGATAACCCAGGAGGAGGGGACCCCATGAGGCTGCCGATCTTCGACCGGACCGATTACGCCCTCACCGTCGCGTTGCTGGTGCTGGTCTCGCTCGTGACCCCGCTCCTGCTCGTGCTCCTCCCGCTGGTGCAGTGGCTCGGCGGCGGCGCCTTCCACTGGGAGCTCTCGGGCGTCGGCACCTCCCCCGCACCGGCCGGGCTCTCACCGCGCGACGGGGTCACGCTCACCGGCGGCGACACCGTGGACGTGCAGATGGCGCACGCGGGCGCCGCGGTCTGGACGGCGAGCCTGCTACCGGGTCTGCTGCTGTCGGCGGCCGTCATCATCGTGTGCTGGCAGCTGGTCCGTTTGGTGGCCAGCACCGGGCGGCGCCAGCCCTTCGTGGACGCGAGCGTCCGCGCCCTGCGCTTCATCGCGGTCACGGTCGCCAGCGCGAGCGTCGCGCACGGCCTGGTGACCGGGATCGCCGACTCCGTCGTCGCCGCGCATGCCCTCACCGGGGACAAGAGTGCGTCCTTCACCTTCCCGCTGGTCGGGCTGCTCGTTGCGTTGCTGGTCCTCGTCGTCGCCGAGGCGTTCGCGCACGGCGCGCGCCTCCAGGAAGACGTGGAGGGACTCGTCTGATGCCGGTCGAGAGCCCGCACCGCATCGTCTGTCACCTCGACGACCTGCTGGAGGCTCGAGGGGTGACCCTCACCGCGGTCGCCGATCAGATAGGGGTCTCGATCGTGAACCTCAGCGTGCTGAAGAACCAGCGAGCCAAGGCCGTCCGGTTCTCCACCCTGACCGCCCTGTGCGACGCGCTCGACTGCACCCCGGGAGATCTTTTCTCCCTCGGGAGCAGCTGAGCGATCGCGCGTTGCCCTAGCAGGAGCTCCGTCGGTGCGCCGATCGATGCGGCACCAGTCGTGCGCGGGTCCGCCGTACGCCGCGTCGTTGTGCCGCACACCGTCCCGGGTCACGAGCCGGTCGCCCAGAAGCCCGCCGTGCAGGACGTCTGCGCCGGGGCTGAGGAGCGACGGCGGATGGAGCGGGACGTGGTGCGGTGAGCATGGCTCATGCTGAAGGGGCCGGGTCAAGGAGCGCGATTCCCCCGCTCCCCCTCCTGAGCGACCAGCTCAGGCAGATCACGCAGCCGATCCAACCCCTGCACCGCCCGCCGCATCCGCGGGTTGCTCGCCAGCCGCTCCCGGTGCCGGTCGAGGAACCACCAGTAGCCGGCGGTGAACGGGCACGCGTCCTCCCCCACCCGCACCTTCGGGTCGAACCGGCACGAGCCGCAGTGGTCGGTCATCTTGTTGAGGTAGGCGCCGCCCGACGTGTAGGGCTTGGTCGCCATCGCCCCACCGTCCGCGTGCTGCGACATCCCGACCACGTTGGGCACCATCACCCAGTCGTAGCCGTCGACGAACGCCCGGTGGAACCAGTCGGTCACCTGCGTCGGCGACCAGCCGCGCTGCATCGCGTAGGAGCCGAGGATCATCAGCCTCGGGATGTGGTGCACCCAGCCGTGCTGCGAGACCTGGTCAAGCGTGTGCGAGAGGCAGCGCGCATCGGTGGCGTCGCCGTCCAGCTCGGCGAACCACTGCGGCATCCGCTCGGTCGCGCGCAGCTCGTTGGATCGGCGGTAGCTCTCGGGGAAGTGCCAGTAGAGGTGCCACACGTAGTCGCGCCACCCCATCACCTGGCGCACGAACCCCTCCACCGAGGCGATCGGCGCGTCGCCGGCGAGGTAGGCCGACTCGGCTCGGCGTACGACCTCCAGCGGGTCGAGCAGGCCCAGGTTGAGCGGCGCCGAGACCAGCGAGTGCGCCATCCACGGGTCGCCCTCGAGCACGGCGTCCTCGTAGGCGCCGAAGCTGGGCAGCCGCTGCTCGACGAACTCCTCGAGCGAGGCCAGCGCCTCGGCCCGCGTGGCCGGGAACAGCCGCGGACCGTCCTGGCCGATGAACGAGACCTCGCCGTCGCGCTCCCACCGGTCGAGGTCGGCGCGCACCTCCGCGTCGATCTCGTCCTCCTCGGGCCACGAGGGCGCGGGTACGCCGAGCGTCTCGGCGCCCTTCGGCGGTGGCTCGCGGTTGTCGTGGTCGTAGTTCCAGCGACCCCCGGCTGGCTCGGAGCCGTCGAGGAGTACGCCGTGCCGCAGCCTGGCCTCGCGGTAGAAGTCCTCCATCAGCAGCCGCTTGCTCCCCCGACCGGCCGCCCACGCCTCGAAGTCCTCGCGGCCGGTGGCGAACCCCCGCGGAGGCAGCACGGTCGCGCCGAGGCGCTCCACCAGCCCGAGAGCGGCGTACGACGTCGGGTGGATGACCTCGACGGGCCCATCGCCGGCGTGCTCGCGCACCGCGTCGGCATAGCTCTCCGCCCGGACATAGGTCACCCGGTCGCCCAGCTCGGCCGCCCGGTGCCGCATCGCCGACAGCACCAGCTGCGCCTTGGCGCGGTGGAACCGGCGCCGCCGGAACACCGCCTTCGACTCGACCATCAGGAACCGACCGTCGTGGTCGTCAGCGAAGTGCGGACCCAGCTGGTCGCCGAACAGCCAGCGGATCGGAGCCGGGCTCATCGGGCGACCTTCATGCCACATCGTTACCCCGAGAGCGAAACGTCAGACCACACGCGCCGGGGACGTGGTCAGTGACGACGCCCGAGGGCATCATGGCCGGGTGGTCCAGTGGTGGCGCGGCTTCGTGTCGCGCGAGGTGGCGCGGGTCCGTCGTGACGGGCGCGCGGCCGTGCTCTGGTCGCTGCGGGTCACGGTCGCGGCCACGGCCAGCTACGTCGCCGGCACGCTGCTCTTCCCCGGCACCCAGCCACTCCTCGCCCCGCTGACGGCCATGTTGGTCGTGCAGGTGACGCCGGTGTCCCTGCTCGCCAGCGGCCTCGACCGGGTCATCGCCGTGGTCGCCGGCGTGGGGCTGGCAGTCGGCTTCTCGACCGTCGTACCCCTCGAGTGGTGGAGCCTCGGACTGCTCATCCTGACCTCGATCACCATCGGCCAATACCTGCGCCTGCGCTCCAACCTCGTCGAGGTGGCGATCAGCGGCATGCTCGTCCTCGGCGTCGGCGCGATCGGCGCGGAGGCGGCCGCCTGGCAGCGGATCACCGAGACCCTCGTCGGCGCGGCCGTAGGCATCCTCGCCACTCTCGTCTTCCCGCCCAAGGTCGCCACCGCCGACGCCGGTCGCGCCATCGACGGCCTCGCCGACGCCGTCAGCGAGCTCCTGGTGCGCGCTGCAGACGAGCTCGAGGACATGGCCGCAGACCACCGCGAGCGCCTGGCCGGAGCCGCCCGCGAGTGGCTGGACGACTCCCGCCGCATCACCCACAACATCCCCCAGGTCGGCGCCGCCCTGCTCAAGGCCGAGGAGGGCCGACGCCTCAACGTGCGCGCCGTGCGTACGCCGCACGTCGAGCCCGGCCTCCGCCAGGGCCTCGAGGCCCTCGAGCACTCCGCCGTCGCCATCCGCGGCCTGATGCGCTCGGTGGACGACGCCGCCGGCGGCGACTGGCTCGACACCGACGACGCCGCCTCCGTGCTGACCGACCTCGCCGTGACCTTCCGCGAACTCGCAGCCGGCGTCGACGCCTTCGGCGAGCTGGTCCGCAACGAAGGCGACGCGCAGACCGACCTCAGCCACGCCGACATCGCCCGACTCCAGGAGGCCCAAGCCGGCCTGGTCCGCGCCCGCACCCGCCTGGACGCCGCCCTGGGCGACCCCCACCCACCCGACGTGATCGAGCTGCTCTCCGCCACCCGCTCGACCGTCCGGCGCCTCCAGCACGAGCTCGCGCTGGATGAGCGCGTACGCCGCCAGCTCCGCCTGCTCCCTCCACGCCGACATGTCCCGCGCCCAGTGCGGCCTCGTCCCCGCCCCTCTACGCCGCCCGGCCCCGACGCTGAGACCGTGGTGATGCCTCAGGTGCGGGACGAGCCGGAGGAAGAACGCCCCTGACCCTGTGTCAAGGGGTTAGGGCAGCTCCCAATGGAGGGTGCGCGAGGAGCCGAGCCCCAAGTTGACGCGTACCTCGGTCAGCCGTGCCCGCTTGGGCACCGCGAAGATCACGCGCCCTCGCACCGCGCGGTGCGGCAGAACGGTGGCGTCCCGCGCTAGCCGCCCCGGCACCTTCGCCGTCACGATCGCTGGTGTGTAGTGGGTGCCGGTCGTGTCCGCAACCGACTCGCTCATCCCGGAGGTCACGAGGCTCCATGCTGTGTTGCCCCGGTTGGCAATCCGCAGGTCCACTGCCACGAGCCGCAGCCCCGGCTCCCCCACATAGGCACCGGACGGAAGCGTGATCCTTTTCGCACTGAGTGCGGTGACCCTCAGAGCGGGACGGCGGCCCTCCGCGGCCAGCGTGAGTGGCTTGCCGAGGCGGGTCACGTCGTCGGGTGTTGCCTCAGTGTGCTTAGCCAGGCCGGCCCCTTCAGCCGTCAACCAGGTGAGGCCGCGCAGCGCCAACGAGGCGATCAGCAGACCCATGACAATGAGCGCGACGCCCTTGAGCAGCCGCTGGGCCGACCTTGCTGTGCCTTCGGCAGGACGCCGCACGGCAGGACGCCGGCTAGGTGATGTGTAACGAGGCTGGACCGTTGGTCGATTCGGTGCGGTCGGCCTGGCGGCAGACCGCAGCCACGAGGTGAGGTGTGCCGCAACCCGCTGCACAGCTGCCGGGTGAAGCACTTGCGGTCGCGACGTCAACATCTCCGCGATGGTCCCGGCCGAGCAGACCATCACGTCCCGCGCCCAAGTGGTCAGCGGTTCGTCCCGCGTGAAGCACAGGACCGCCGTCGCCGGCAGGTTGCCCAGGACGCCAGTGATGGCGAGGGCGGCCTCTCCAGCGGCCGCGACAGTCGACTCACGACGTCGACCATTCTGCAGGAGCACACCCTCCCTGACGACGATTGACCCAGCCCAGTTCTTACTGTCGATGACGAAGACGCCACCGGGACCAACCGCGACGTGATCGATGTTCGCTCGAGGTCGGCCGGGCCACCGGACGTCATGCATGACGACCCACCCCTGCGCGCTGAGAGCATCAAGGTGTGTAGCGGTCTCGGCCTCTCCGGCTGCGCCACGCTCCCAGCGCTCAGCCGTCTGGATGAGGCGCTCGCCCTTCTGCCTCTGCCGACGGGCATACTCCCGAGCCGACTCCCCCGCCATGTCTGTTTCCTCCCGAAATCTCAGTGCGAGGTTAGGTCCACAACCAGCCAGCCCGCAGCGAAATCGTTCGACTCCGAGGGCCGAATCACAGGTGTGTCCCTCAGCGCTGGCGGCGGCAGCGCGTGCGCGACGAGCCGTCCGGCTGGCCCACCGAAATGCCCGCCAACCTGCTCCGCGGACGGCATGCTGGCCTTCCGATCCCGGGCGCACGGAGGTGTGATGGAGCAAGGACTTCACGAAACCGTTGTCACCGGCGGTCTCGAGCACAAGCTGTCGCGCGAGCTCAAGCTGGAGTCGACGTTCGCAACCGTCGACGACGCCGATCAGGCACATGTGCTCCTGCGCCACGTTGACGGCGTCCTGGCCCGTCGCTTGGAAGCCATCCGAGATCCAGCCAAGCGACTCAGCTTTGTGAACGAACTGCTCGGTCACCTCCAAGCGGGTGACGAGGCCGTCCTCGAGCCCACCCGTGAACTTCAATCCCTGCTCGCAGCCACGATGCCCGACGGTCGACTCCCCCGATACGGGCGGCGCCCCCGGACACCACTCAACGACCCCGCCCTCCTGACCAACGCACACGGAGAGCCTTCGCTGGCGAGTGAGCTCCGAGCAGAACTCGATTCTTCAGATCAGGTCGACCTGCTGTGCGCCTTCGTGATGTGGCGCGGGCGTGCGCCTCCTCGAACGCTGAGCTGACGGCGCTGAGGGAGGCTGAGGTTCCGCTCCGTGTTGTCACGACGACGTACATCGGTGGCACGGAACGCGAGGCGCTTGATCGTCTGGTGCGAGACTTCGGGGCCCAGGTGAAGATCCAGTACGACGCTGCCAGAACCCGGCTTCACGCCAAGGCCTGGCTGTTCCACCGCAACACGGGCTTCGACACGGCCTACGTCGGTTCGTCGAACCTGTCGACGAGCGCGCTGCTCGATGGCGTGGAGTGGAACGTGCGGCTCTCGCATGCCGGCGACGCCCAGCCTGATGCAGAAGTTCAGCGCGACTTTCGACTCCTACTGGAACAGCAGCGAGTTCGAGACGTACGACCCAGACCGCGACCGTGATCGTCTCGACGATGCACTCAACCGTGGCCTCAGGACGACGCTCGGCTCCAACCGCGTGACCATCTCGATCTCCGGTCTCAGGTGCGGCCCTTCCCCTATCAGCAGGAGATGCTCGACGCCATCGAAGTCGAGCGCGTCGTCCACGATCGCCACCGCAATCTCGTGGTCGCGGCCACCGGCACAGGAAAGACAGTCATCGCTGCCTTGGACTACCGCCGCATGGTCGAACAGACGGGCGAGCGGCCATCGCTGCTCTTCGTGGCACATCGCAGAGAGATCTTGCAGCAGTCGCTTCGGACCTACCGCGAGGTGCTCACCGACGCCAACTTCGGCGAGCTCTACGTCGGCAACGCGAGACCCGAGCGGTGGAAGCACGTCTTCGCCAGCGTTCAATCGCTGAATGCGTACGGCGTTCGCAACATCCCCGCGGATGCCTACGACGTCATCGTGATCGACGAGTTCCACCACGCGGAGGCCAAGACCTACCGGCGGATCATCGACCACTTCGCAGCCCAGGGAACTGCTTGGGTCTGACGGCGACTCCGGAACGAGCGGACGGCGTCGACGTTCGAAGCTTCTTCGATGGGCGCACAGCAGCTGAGCTGCGCCTCTGGGATGCGCTGGGTGCGGATCTGTTGTGTCCCTTCCACTACTTCGCGCGTTGCAGACGGCACGGATCTGCGCACGATCAAGTGGACGCGGGGCCGGTACGACGAGGACCAACTCTCGAACGTCTTCACCGGCAACGATGCTCGCGCGCGCGATCGTCCTCAGTCAGCTGCGAGACAAGGTGGGGAACGTCGCGCGAAATGCGCGGCCTCGGCTTCTGCGTCAGCGTGGCGCACGCCGAATACATGGCGCG
This sequence comes from uncultured Actinomycetota bacterium, assembly GCA_963843075.1. Lineage (GTDB taxonomy): Bacteria > Actinomycetota > Actinomycetes > Propionibacteriales > Nocardioidaceae > Marmoricola. The sequence continues at coordinate 1,285,506 of CAWJJD010000002.1, forward strand.
CGTATTCGTCGAAGCAGGGATCCCCGCCAAAGCCGTCAGCGGCACAACGCCGCCGCTCGAACGAGACGCAGCGCTCACGGATCTACGCGAGCGCCGAGTGAACATCCTCTTCGCGGCCGACCTCTTCAACGAGGGTCTCGACATCCCTGACGTCGACACGGTGCTCTTCCTCCGCCCAACGGAGAGCGCGACAGTCTTTCTCCAGCAGCTTGGCCGCGGCTTGCGGCGTACGCCGAACAAGGCAGTCCTCACGGTTCTGGACTTCATCGGCTACCACCGCAAGGAGTTCCAGTTCGCTCCGAGGTACCGCGCTCTGACAGGACTGACACGCAGAGAGCTCGAACGACAGGTGGAGAAGGGCTTCCCGTTCTTGCCCTCGGGCTCTCAGATCGATCCTCGACAAGAAGTCGCAGACTCTTGTCCTGGAGAACATCCGCTCGCAGATCGCGAACCGCTGGCAGCAGATCGTGGCCGAGCTCAAGGCGTACGGCGATCACGACTTGCCCACCTTCCTCGAGGAGTCCGGCCTGGAGCTGAGCGACATCCTTCGGCGCGGCAGCCACTCTTGGACTCGACTGCGTCGGGACGCGGATCTCCCCACCGCCCCAGGCTCCGTGCTCGAAGAGAAGCTGCTCAAGCGCGTCCGGGCGTTTGCCCACGTGGACGACCCTCTTCGAGCAGAGAGCTACAGGCGGTTGCTCTCTGGCGATGCACCGCCGTATGCAGAGCTCTCAGTCGGGGAGCAACGCCTAGCCAGGATGTTGTTCTACTCGCTGTGGAGCGACGGCGGCGGTCACGCGTCGATCGAGGCCGGCCTAGCTTCGCTGCGTCAGGAGCGCGCCACTCGGGCAGAGATCAGCACCGTTGTCGACATCTCCTTTGAGGCGTCCCGCCACCTGACCGTCGGTCTAGGCGGCGACCTCGCTGACGTGCCGCTACTAGTGCACGGTCGATATCAGCGCGAGGAGATCCTCGCCGCACTCGACTTCCCGCGAATGCCGAACAGCTTCCGTGAGGGTGTCTGGTACTCCCCCGATCGCAACGTCGACGTCTTCTTCATCACGCTCAAGAAGTCTGAGGCCGACTACTCCCCCACAACGATGTACGCCGACTACCCGATCAGTCCGACGATGTTCCATTGGGAATCGCAATCAACGACATCGGTCAACTCACCCACTGGTCAGCGCTACTTGTCCGGCTCGAGCACGGTGCTGCTCTTCGCTCGCCACGAGCAGAAGGACGAGTTCGGAACGTCGCCCTATCTCTTCCTCGGCCCCGCCACCTTGGTCAGCCACGAGGGGGATCGACCGATCGCCATCACTTGGCGTCTCGAAACGCCCATGCCCGTCGACTTCTTCAACCTGGGCTCGGCCGTGGCTCAGTAGCGCAGGCAGTAGAAATCTGCGTGTGCGGTGGGTCTACCCGCCGCCAATGGGCGTAGCGCGAGAGAAGGACACCCGACCAACGCGGGTGCCCTTCTCTGCAAGCGGTTGAGCGCGATCAGCTACAGCCGCTGGTGCTCCCGCAGCCCTCACACACGTAGCAGCTACCCGCCGGCCGCATCTTCGTGCCGCACGTCATGCAGAGCGGGGAGTCGACGGCGGTGCCGGTGATCTTCTCGAAGAGCTCGGCGGAGGTGTGGGCCTCGCCCTGGTGGACCTTGGCGGGGACCTCGCGGTCCTCGTTGCCGTGGGTGTCCTTGGTCTCGAGGTCGTCGGCGCGGTCGTCGTGGTCGACGCCTGAGCCAGTGGTTTCGTGGTTTCGAGACGCTCGCTGCGCTCGCTCCTCAACCACCGACGAGTCGCCTTCCTCGACCACCGAAGACGCCATCAGCTCCGAGGGGCCGCCGGTCTCCTCGATGGGCTCGTAGGAGCCGGTCTCGAGGTGGCGCTGGCGCTCCTCGGCGGAGTAGATGCCGAGCATGCTCCGGTCCTCGAAGGTCAGGTAGTCCAGGGCGAGGCGGCGGAAGATGTAGTCCATGATCGACTGCGCCATCCGCACGTCCGGGTCGTCGGTCATGCCGGCCGGCTCGAAGCGCAGGTTGGTGAACTTCGAGACGTAGGTCTCCAGCGGGACGCCGTACTGCAGACCGATGGACACCGCGATGGAGAAGGCGTCCATCACGCCGGCCAGGGTGGAACCCTGCTTGCCGAGCTTGAGGAAGATCTCGCCGAGCTCGCCGTCGTCGTGGGCACCGGAGGTCATGTAGCCCTCGGCGCCGCCGACGGTGAACGAGGTCGTCTTCGAGCTGCGGCTCTTGGGGAGACGCTTGCGGAAGGGCTTGTGGACCTCGACGATCTTCTCGACGACCTCGGCCGAGGATGCCGAGGTGCCGGCCTGCGCGGCCGCGGCCATGCCCTGGTCCTTCTTCGACGCGTCGGACTTGCCGTCGGAGAGCGGCTGGCCGACCTTGCAGTTGTCGCGGTAGACGGCCGTCGCCTTGAGGCCGAGCTTCCAGGACTGCAGGTAGATGTCCTCGATCTCCTCGACCGTCGCGGTCTCGGGCAGGTTGACCGTCTTGGAGATCGCGCCGGAGAGGAACGGCTGGGTGGCCGCCATCATCCGCACGTGGCCCATCGGCTTGAGGGCACGGGCACCCATCGCGGTGTCGAAGACCTCGTAGTGCTCCTGCTTGAGGCCGGGGGCGTCGATGACGTGACCCTTGTCGGCGATGAACTCGACGATCGCCTCGATGGTCTCCTGCGCGTAGCCCATCTTCTTCAGCGCCCGCGGGATCGTCTGGTTGACGATCTGCATCGAGCCGCCGCCGACGAGCTTCTTGAACTTGACCAGCGAGAAGTCCGGCTCGATGCCGGTGGTGTCGCAGTCCATCATGAAGCCGATGGTGCCGGTGGGGGCGAGCACGGAGGCCTGCGCGTTGCGGAAGCCGTTCTTCTCCCCCAGCTTCTGCACGTCGGCCCAGGCCTGCGTCGCGAGCTTGTGTACGCCGGCATCGTGCACGCCGAGCGTGCGGACCACGTCGTTGGCGGCCTGGTGCTTGCGCATCACCCGCTTGTGCGCGTCGGCGTTGCGGGCGTAACCGGTGTAGGGGCCCACGACTGCCGCGAGCTCGGCGGAGCGCTTGTAGGACTGACCCGTCATCAGCGAGGTGATCGCCGCGGCCATCGAGCGGCCACCGTCGGAGTCGTAGCCCAGACCCATCGCCATCAGCAGCGCGCCGAGGTTGGCGTAGCCGATGCCGAGCTGGCGGTAGTCACGCGTGGTGTCACCGATCGCCTCGGTCGGGAAGTCGGCGAAGCAGATCGAGATGTCCATCGCGGTGATGATCAGCTCGACGGCCTTCGCGAACAGCGGCGCGTCGAAGGTGTCGTCGTCCTTGAGGAACTTCAGCAGGTTGAGCGAGGCCAGGTTGCACGAGGAGTTGTCGAGCGACATGTATTCCGAGCACGGGTTGGACGCGGTGATCCGACCGGTCTCGGGGTTGGTGTGCCAGTCGTTGATGGTGTCGTCGTACTGCAGACCCGGGTCGGCGCAGGCCCACGCGGCCTCGCTGATCTTGGTGAACAGCTCGCGGGCGTCGACGGTCTCGATGACCTCGCCGGTGCTGCGCGAGCGCAGGCCGAACTCGGTGCCGTCCTCGACGGCGCGCATGAACTCATCGGACACGCGGACCGAGTTGTTGGCGTTCTGGTATTGCACCGAGGTGATGTCGGCGCCGCCGAGGTCCATGTCGAAGCCGGCGTCGCGCAGGGCGCGGATCTTGTCCTCTTCCTTGGCCTTGGTCTCGACGAACTCGACGATGTCGGGGTGGTCGACGTCGAGGACGACCATCTTGGCCGCGCGACGCGTGGCGCCACCGGACTTGATGGTGCCCGCGGAGGCGTCGGCACCGCGCATGAAGGAGACCGGGCCGCTGGCCGTGCCGCCGGAGGACAGCAGCTCCTTGGAGGAGCGGATGCGGGAGAGGTTGAGGCCGGCGCCGGAGCCGCCCTTGAAGATGAAGCCCTCTTCCTTGTACCAGTTCAGGATCGAGTCCATCGAGTCGTCGACCGACAGGATGAAGCACGCCGAGACCTGCTGGGGGCTGGCGGTGCCGACGTTGAACCAGACCGGGGAGTTGAAGGAGAAGTACTGGTGCACGAGCAGCCAGGTCAGCTCGTGCTCGAAGAGCTCGGCGTCGGCCGGGGAGGCGAAGTAGCCGCTGTCCGCGCCGGCCTTGGTGTAGGTCTTCACGACGCGGTCGATGAGCTGCTTGAGGCTCCACTCACGGGCGTCGGTGCCGACGGCGCCGCGGAAGTACTTGGTGGTCACGATCGTGGAGGCGTTGACGCTCCAGAAGTCGGGGAACTCCACGCCGCGCTGCTCGAAGACGACCGCGCCGGTCTTCCAGTTCTGCTGGACGACGTCGCGGCGCTCCCAGGTGAGCTCGTCGTAGGGGTGCACGCCATCGGTCGAGAAGATGCGCTCGATCTTGAGGCCCTTCTTGCGTGTCCGTGCGCCGGTCCCGCTCACCGTTTCGGTCATCTTCGCTTCTCCCAAGGTTGTTTCGACTGATTCATCTTCGTTGCTGGCGGTGACAGTTCTGCTCACTGCTCCGCCGGTGCTGGTGGCCCGGCACGACCGCTTCCCCACGATCGTGCCGGGCGGTTCTGGGTCAGCCCGTGGGCTGAGGGGTTTTGAGCTCTTGCTCGGCCTTGAGCAGCGAGATCTCGGTCTCGAAGTCGTCGGCGCTGGTGAACGCCTTGTAGACGCTCGCGAAGCGGAGGTAGGCCACGGCGTCCAGCTCGCGCAGCGGGCCGAGGATGGCCAGCCCGATCTCGTGGGCCGGCACCTCCGCCCAGCCCTCGACGCGCAGCACGTCCTCGACGGTCTGTCCCAGCCGGGCCAGGTCGTCCTCGGAGACGGGTCGTCCCTTGCACGCCTTGCGTACGCCGGAGACGGCCTTCTCGCGGGTGAACGGCTCGCAGGCGCCACTGCGCTTCACCACGGTCAGCTGCATCTGCTCGACCGTGGTGAACCGCTTCTCGCACGCCGGGCAGGAGCGGCGACGGCGGATCGAGGACCCGTCGTCAGCGACCCTGGAGTCGAGGACCCGGGTGTCGTTGCTCCGGCAGAAGGGGCAGTGCATCAAGATCCTCCTCTCAGGGGTACAACCTGTGTGTCCAGCTGTGGATTCCGGCCTTCACCGGTGGAAAACCACCCGTGTGACGTAGGTAACCGCACTGTTTCTGTGGAACTAGATGTGGATAACTACATCGGTGTAACTACTAGATGTAGTGGAACCGTACGCCTGCGTCCCGGGGCGCGCAACTGTTCGGGAGAACCGTTTTCGGCGTACTCCGGGTATGGCGGCATCCGCGCAGGTCAGCGCGTTCTCACGTCCGGAAAACGGGCGTGTCGGACACCGCCGCGCGAGCGTGTTCAGGCCTCCGGGGCGTCCTTGGAAGCGGCGATCGCCTTCTTCAACAGGTCCTCGGGCTGGACCTCGAAGTCCGAGCCCCCCTGACGGGTGGAGGTGACGATCACGACGCGGTCCTCGAGGGGAATGAGGATGCGGCGCGTGTAGGTCGGCGACGGCGCGCCCTCGACGGCGAGGTAGCCCAGCGCGTCGGGGTAGCCCTCGACGTCGAAGGTCTTGTATTGCGACGGGTCGGACCTGGCGCACTCCTCGAAACCGGTCGCGACCACGGCCACCGCATCCTTGGGGTGCGAGAGCCGCCACACGGAGTTGCTGACCTCCTGGTGGTTCGCGCCGGAGAGCTCGTAGGCGACCGCGGCACGGTTGTCCTTGTCGTAGTTCTCCGAGGGCGTCATCACCGTGTTGTCCTCGGCGTCGTTGGCCGTGTTGCAGGTGATCTGGCCGGCCTGGTCGTCGTGGCGGACCTTTGCGACCTCGACCCCCTTGGGGAGGTCGTCCTCGGAGATGGTGCCGGGCGGGTTGTCGGAGCCGCAGGCACTCACGCTCAGGGCGAGTACGGCGGTCGCGATCAGCAGCTTGGTCGACCTCACGGACGCCGACCCTAGTCGCCGGAGCCGGCCGGGTCGTCGTAGAACTCGTGGAACCGACTGCGATAGGTGTCCTCGAGGACCTCGTCGGGGACCCACGGGCTGAGCTCGTCGGCCGCGCGCGAGCCGAAGGAGGACTGGTCCTCGGCAGGGATGTCGTTCCAGCCCAGAACCGACCCGTGGTCCTGGAAGGCGTCGGGGACGTCGCTCATCGGCACCACGCCCGCCTGCACCAGGCTGGTGTAGGTCTCGTAGTTCATCTGGCCGATGCCGTTGGTCGCGTTGACCTCCCACTCGTCCTTGACGCCGGAGGCGGTGTTGGCCCAGGCGTCGTTGATGGCCCCCGCTCCCAGGTCGATGCCGTGGTCGACGATGGTGCCGACGATGGGCGGCTTGATCGGAATCTCCTTGGCCCCCTCGGCCAGCAGGTTGGTCCAGAACTGCCGCTGCTGGTCGGTCTCGTGGGCGTCGCTGATCTGCGTCTCGCCCGCGATCTTGGTGGTGAACGCGCGCAGCTCGCTGTCGTTGAGCATCGTCGACTGGAGCTCGGTGCGCAGGCCGGCGTCGTTGGGGTGCTCGGCCAGCTGCGCGGCCAGGGCGTTGATCTGGGTCTGCTTGTAGTCGGCCACCCCGCCCGCGAGATGGACCATGCCGTTCTCGGTGGACATCGCCACCCCGGTCATCGAGGCGAGGTCGCCGCGGAAGAACTCGGGCATGTTGGTGAGCTCGCCGTACCCCGGCAGCTTCAGGTCGGCCGCGAGGATCCCGGGCTCGCCGTCCTTGCCCCCACCGTCCATCGCGGCGGCCATCGAGGGCATGTAGGACTTCAGCAGGTGCCCGACGCTGTCGGAGGCGGCCTTGGCGTCCTCGGCGTTGAAGCCGGGTGAGTTGGCAGTCCAGTCGACGAACTGGGAGGCGATGGTTGCCGCCTCCTCGGGGTGCTGACGATAGATCTCGGGGTCGGTGCTCACCCGGTCGGCGAGCGCGGAGATGCCGTCGTAGCCGTCGTTGCTCCAGTCGCGCTTGTCGAAGAAGAAGTCGGCGTTGCCCTCCTCGCGGATGAACTCATAGCCCACCTCGGGCTGGCGGCTCATCGCGCGCATCATCTCGGCCATCGGGTCGACGTTGGTGCCGCCGGCGTTCTCGCCGTCGAGGGGGCTGAACCCGGTGTGGTAGTACCACTGGGTCGCGGTCTGGAACCCGTCCTCCGACGCCTTCTCGAAGTAGGCGAGCTCGTCGGCCGCGCTCTTGAGGAACTCGGGGCCGTAGTCGACGTCACGCATCATGAAGTTGAGCATCGAGGCGCCTGCCCCGAAGTCGATGCCGTGCTCGCTCGCCCACTGCTGCTCGTCGTCGCTGAGCAACGGCGCCACGAACCAGCGCGTCAGCTCCTTGCCGTAGTCGGAGGGGAAGTAGGGGTCGTGGCTGGCCGTCGCCAGCCCCCTGCGCAGGGTCTCGGCGACCGTGAGCGCGGTCTGGTCCTGGTCGCCGGAGAAGCGCAGGTTCTGCTCGAGCATCGAGAGGGCGCGAGCGGTGCCCTGGGGCTCGAGGTCTTGATACATCGAGGACATCACCTGCACGTCTGTGGCGCGGTTGCCCAGGATCTCGTTGAGCGTCTTCAGGTCGTCCGGGTCGGTGTCGTAGCTGATGTCGTTGACGCGCTCGGCCAGCTCGTGCCCGAGCATCTGCTGGGTGTTGGCGAGGGTGTCGGCGTCGGTGGTGTACGTCGCGACGCCGGCGCCGTGGGTGTCGAGCAGCTTGGCGAGGTCGAGTCGCGTGGAGAGCTCGGGCTCCTGGTCCTTGAGCCACGCAGCGACGCCCGCGATGGTGCCGTTGCTGAGCGAGGGCACCGAGCACGGGGTGCCGTTGACGACGCGGTTGCGCTGGGTCTCGATGGTGGACGCGAGGGTGCTCAGGGCGCTGATCGCGCTCTGGAGGGCCGAGATGTCGATGCTCACGCTGCTGGACATGTCGGCTTTCTACCCACGTGTCCCACCGCTCAACCCCTTCTGCGCGGCCGGGGCGCCATCGCGTGGGCCACAATGTGCCGCGTGGGCAAGCACACGGGTGAGCGGGCCGAGGAAACGTCGTCTCCTCGACGGCCTCGTGGTCGGGTCGTGCTGCTGGCTCTGGCGATCACGGGGACGCTCGTGGCGTGGGGGGTGCTGGTCTTCGCGGCGATCGACCTTGGACGCCAGGCGCGGTCGGGTGAGTCGACGGCGTGGACGTTCCTGGCCCTGGCCGCGGTGGGTGCGGCCGCCTGCCTGTTCGTCACGCTCATCCTCCTCGGCAGGCTGCTCGCCGTGCTGCGCGGCCGTGACGTCCCTCCCGCGCGGCCGCCCCGGGTGCCGGGGCGTCGGGTGGCTCGCTGAGGCTGGGCCTTCCCGGGACTTTGGTCGGGCCGCCACGGCACCCAATCCCGGATCTGTCGGTGGGGCGACGTAGGTTCAGGGGGTGAGTCGACGATGAGCAAGTACGAAGCCCAGAGGGCCATGAAGCTGGCGAAGTACGAGCGCGACATGGCGCGCGCTGCGGACCGGGCGGGCGGGTCGCCCCGGGCTGCCGCCACGGCACCTCCCGTGGCTCCTTCGAAGACGAAGGCCGCCCCCGCTGCCGCGGCGTCGTCGTCCTCCACGGCGACCTGCGGTCACAAGTCGATGAACGGTCGGGCGTGCACCCGCGAGGCGGGTCACTCCGAGAAGAGCCACCGCTACAGCTGAGCTCGCTGTTCGCCGGTCACGTGCGGTCCGCCAGGCGGCGTACGAACTTGAGGCCTGACCAGGTCTCGTCGATCGCGCACACCTTGACGTCGACGACGCCGGCGGCCAGCCCGATCTGGCGTACGACGTTGTCGTCGAGGTCGGTGACCATTTTCGCGGCCTTCTTCGGCCAACAGACCCAGACCATGCCCGCCTGCTCGGTGCGCTCGATCAGCTGCGGCAGCCGCTTGGTCAGCGCCTTCGCGCTGGTGTGGAAGGTCAGGCTCAGGTCGAGCCGCTTCGGCAGCCGCCGGGTCGTGGCCGCGTCGAGGTCGAAGGTGTCGGGGGCGCCGTCGAGGAAGACCACGTGCTCCGGCTTCACGCCGAGCTTGCGCTCCAGCGGAGTGCCTGAGTAGCCCGCCACCGCGTTCCTCCGCCCAGTTGTCCACAGGCGCGATGGTTCGGTGTAGCCAGCGCGCCCGATGGGTAGTTAACTCCCCATCGACTCGGGTTCGAGGCATCAAGGGGTGAGTCATGCGCGGGCGACACCGGCTGGCCGCCGTCACCGGCGGCCTGTGCCTGCTGCTCGGCCCGGTGCTCGCAGGATGCGGCGGCAGCGCCGAACCCCAACCGCTCCCGCGACCCACGGCGAGCTTCGATCCCTCGGAGTCGGCGTCCGCGTCCCCCACCCCGCCCGTGATGCCGTCGGCGGCGAAGGAGAAGACGAAGGCGGGGGCGATTGCGTTCGCTCGGCTACTACGTCGCGTCCATCAACTATCGCGGGCGCAGCCGGCGACACCGATGCAGCTGCGGAGCTCTACGCTCGAGACGTTGCGTCAAGTGCGCCGCGATAGCCGACGGCATTGACAAGATCTATGCGGCGGGCGGCTCGATCGAAGGTGGCGGGTGGACGGTCCGTCACAGGTCGAAGCTCTACGGATGGCAACAAGGGCACGTGCTTCGTCGACGTTCGCGTCGACTTCGGCGCCGCAAGACGTTGGTCGCCGAGGCAGGGCGCCGACGCCCGAAGGACTCTGCAGGGCGAAGAACCGACTTCGCAGCGTTCGTGCTCGTGAGCAAGCGCTGGCGCATGGAAGGTCGTCGAATTGGACCCGTCAGCATGATCCGGCGCATCGATTGCGCGTGTGCTTGCTGTGCTCGCGATCGTTGCAGCGGCTGCATCGCGGACGCGCCGCCGGTGTCGCACCTGCCGACGAGCATTCGATGCCATGCTGACCGGGTCGTCCGGCGGCTCATCGATCCAGTGGCATCGAGATCGCGGCGCCACATCGACAGCCTCGACGTGGCTCCGCAGCAGCGGTCCGCTACGAATACCGCAGCGCCTGTGGCGCCGCCCTCGACGGGCAGACCCAGTGCGCCTCCAACGCCTGTCCTCCGGGCGAGCAGATCTATCGCCTCTGGCAGGTCGCACCTCCCCCGGCCACGCCGATGGGGCTGGTCTGCTCGGGGAACGGTCCTCCCCCGGTGGCGGGCGCGGCCGCACCGCCCCAGGTGACCGAGGGCATGGTGCTGGCGGCGTTCCGGCGGATCCCGTTGCCGTCGCTGCGATCGCACTCCCAGCCGGCGAACAAGACGCTGATCAACTTCGACACGATCTTCTTCACCGAGGCACAGCCGCTGACCCGCAACCTCACCCTGCTCGGGCAGCGGGTGCGGCTCGAGATCAAGCCGAGCCGGTTCGAGTGGGTGCACGGCGACGGGACGACCGACACGACGAGCTCGCCGGGAGCGCCGTACCCGGCCAAGGACATCGTCTACCGCTACGCCGACGCGCACCGGACGGTGGAGCACCGGGTGGTGGTGACGTGGAGCGCGCAGTGGTCGCTGAACGGCGGTCCCCTGGAGCCCGTCAACGGCACGGTCACGACCACCGGCCCGAACACCCCGCTCCGGGTCGCCGAGGCCAGTCCGGTGCTGTCCGGCAGCGGTCACTGAGAGGACCCTCCGAGGGGGTCGATCTGCGCTAGGTTCCGAAGGTGCGCCTCACGACCTCGACCAAGTTCAAGCTCGCCTACGTCGGGCTCGCGGCCGTCGACACCTGGCTCTCGAGCCAGCCGCACCGGCGTGCGCACCAGGCGCGCTTCGTGACCAAGCCGCTGCTGATGCCGACGCTGACCGCCTCGCTGCTGACCAACCCGAAGGCCGGGGACTCCCCGCTGCGGACGAGCACGGTCGCCGGCCAGCTCGGCGGCTGGGGCGGCGACGTGGCGCTGCTCGGCGAGGGCACGACCCCGTTCCTGGCCGGGACGGGTTCGTTCGCGCTCGGGCACGCGGCGTACCTCACCGGCTTCCTGCGCCAGCACGGTCACGGCGACCCCCGCGACGCGGCCGGTCCTCGAGCGGTTGCCGGATCCTGGGCGCTGACCGCTCCGGTGATGGCGTTCATGGCGCGGCGTCGGCACCGCGAGCTGGGTGGGCCGGTGCTCGGGTACGCGACGATGCTGGCGGCGATGGCCGCGGCGGCGAACTACCTCGACACCGACCTCTCCCCCTCGTCGCGGCGACTGACCGCCGCCGGAGCCGGGCTGTTCATGCTCTCGGACTCGCTGCTCGCGTTCCGCAAGTTCGTGCTCACCGACCCTCCGCCCCATCTGGAGACCGCGGTGATGGCGACCTACACCACCGCGCAGTTCCTGCTCAGCGAGGGCGCCGCGCGCGCCTGACCGCTGGCGTCGCGTCGGGACGTCATCCGAACTGGTCGCTCGGGCAGCCAATTCGTATGACGTCTTGCGCAACGTCATCCCAACTGGTCGCCGGGACGACCAGTTCGGATGACGCTCCCCCTGGCGCACAGACCCCTGGCGCACAGACCCCCGACCCCCGGACGTATGAGTGGGGTGGGACCGGCGAACGGTCCCACCCCACTTCTTCCCCCGTGCCGACGACCCGGGTCGAATGGGTCGTCGTCACGTCATGCTCGCCCCGCCTGGTTTCGAGACGGGCCTGGCGGCCCTCCTCAACCCAAGCCCGCGGGGCGACGGCTCAGCCGCGGGGGACGGCGAGCTTCTGGCCTTCGGTGATCTGTCCGCCGGGCAGGGAGTTGAGCTCCTGGATGCGGTGGACCATGGCGCGGATCTCGCCGGGCTTGGCGAGGTCGCCGGCGATGCCGTAGAGCGTGTCGCCGGGCTGGACCTCGACGACCCGCACCGGCTCGGGCGAGCCACCGGTCAGCGTGGCCGTCGCCCAGCCGCTCAGCGGGAGCATCAGCGCGAGCGCCATGCCCAGGAAGGCGAGGACGAGGACGACGCGGCCGCGACGGGTGAGGCGGACGGCGCGGGGCGCCGTGTTCTGCACCGTCTTCTGCGTCTTCGGGGCCACTGCGCGGACCCGGCGGGCTGCCGGCTTCGTCTGGGGGACGGCAACCGCGGTGCGTGCCGCGGGGTGGACGTAGTCGAGGTCGAACACCGTCTCGAAGTCCACGTCGGCGTGGCCGGGGCGGGCTGCGGGGACTGCGGTGCGGACGAGCGCGTCGAAACGGGTGTCGACGTCGGACTCGGCGGAGAACCGCTGCGAGGGAATGCTCAGTGTGCTCATCGGTCTACCTCTTTCGGGGAAGTGCCCGGCCTTGGTGGCCGGACGGGGGAAGCGACCCCTGCTGTGTGCTTGATGGATGTCTATCGGCGACCACTGACAAGTTCTGTCGGAGTCATTCGAATAGACGTTCGTTCGAACACACGTACGACGTTAGAGCAGGTGTTCGAAAGAAATCAAGCATTTCGTCGAACAGATGTTCGTACAGCAGGTGAAAGGCTGGCGACACGCGGTTCGAACATGTGTTTGAAGTGACCCCGGGATTGGTCTACCTTCAACCACATGGCGACAGGCGATCAGAAGAAGCCCACCCCCGCTCACGCGACGGTCACGGAGCTGCCCGACGCGGCCCCCGACGTGACGGGGCTGACCCCGCGTCAGCAGCGCATCCTCAACGTGTTGCGCGAGTCGATCGAGAAGCGTGGCTACCCGCCCAGCATCCGCGAGATCGGCGAGCTGGTCGGCCTCACCAGCTCCTCCAGCGTCGCCCACCAGCTGCGGGTGCTGGAGCAGAAGGGCTTCATCAAGCGCGACCCCAACCGCCCCCGGGCCCTCGAGGTGTTCATCCCCGAGCTGATGGCCGCGCGCCGGGCGATCGCGCACGCCGACGACGCCGGCTACGACCCCACCGGGTCGGGCGACGCGATGCCCACCGCCACGATGGTCCCGATGGTCGGCCGGATCGCCGCCGGTGGCCCGATCCTGGCCGAGGAGCGGGTCGAGGAGATCTTCCCGCTGCCCAAGACCCTGGTCGGCGACGGCACCCTGTTCCTGCTCGAGGTCTCCGGTGACTCGATGGTCGACGCGGCGATCTGCCACGGCGACTACGTGGTCATCCGCCAGCAGCCGACCGCCGAGAACGGTGAGATCGTCGCCGCCATGCTCGACGGCGAGGCCACGGTCAAGACCTTCCAGCGCAAGGACGGCCAGGTGTGGCTGCTGCCGCACAACGACGCCTACGACCCGATCGACGGCACCGACGCCGTCATCCTGGGCAAGGTCACCGCGGTGCTGCGCCGGATGTGAGCAGGGACGGGGCCAGGGCCAACCAAGGGCGGAATTCAGGCGGCCCATCCCAGTGACTGGTCAAATACCCCCTTTCCGTTTTTTATAGGACATAACCGGGCAGAATCCACATGTGAAACCCCACTCCGCCCGTCTTGCCGCCGCCACGGCGTTGCTGCTGACGCTCGGGGTCGCGCCGGCGGTGGCGGGGACCGCCACCACGACGAGTGCGGAGCTCCACCAAGCGGGCGGCACGCGGACCCCTCTGCCCGGCCGGGTCCTCCCCCGCGAGCTGCGCGGGCAGGGTGCCGTCGATGCGCTGGGTTCCCAGCTGTCGGCCGTCGCGAGGTTCAACGGCCTGACCGCCAGGCGGCTGCGGACGATCCTGACCACGGACAAGACGGCCTGGATCTCTGCTGAGGGCCAGATGTTCTATCGCGACGAGATGCCGACCAGCGCCCTGGCCGCCGGGTCGACCAGCCTGAGCGCGGCGTACCCCACCAGCCAGACCTTCGCGCTGCACAGCCGACCCGGCGCCTCCCGCCAGATCTACCTCGACTTCAACGGCCTCGACCTGCTCAACAGTGCGTGGAGCACGATGCCCAAGAACCCCGTCAAGTCCGGCACCTACACCGGCTACGACAGCGACGGCAAGGTCGGCACGTTCGGGGCGACCGAGCACGCCTGGATCCAGGAGGTCTGGCGCGAGGTCGCCGAGATCTACGCCCCCTTCGACGTCGACGTGACCACGGCCGACGGCGGCGCCGGAGCCCGCACGAAGTCGACGCCGAGCGACCCGACGTACGGCACCCAGGTCGTGTTCACCAACTCGGCCTCGGCGGTGAATCAGGCCTGCGGCGGGACCTGCCTCGGCATCGCCTTCCTGGGCACCTTCGGCGAGGTCGATCCCGCCGGGATGTTCCAGCCTGCCTTCGTCTTCACCACCAAGACGATGACGCCGATGATCGCCGCTCAGGGCGCTGCGCACGAGGCCGGGCACACGCTCGGGCTCAACCACGACGGGAGCACCAACGGCACCACGGTCCAGCCCTACTACGCCGGCACCCCCGCCTGGGGTCCGATCATGGGGTCGGCGAGCTTCCGCGCCGTCAGCCAGTTCAGCAAGGGCGAGTACGCCGGCGCGAACAACACCGAGGACGACTTCGCACTGATCCAGGCCCAGGGACTGCCGCTGCGACCCGACGACCACGTCAACACGGCGGGCAGCACGACGGGCACGGCCGACGACCTGGGCACGAAGACGTCCTACGCCGTCAACGGCGTGATCAGCAGTCGCACCGACACCGACGTGGTCGCCGTCAGGCTGGAGTGCGCCACGGCCATGACGGTCCGCGCCACCGGCATCGGTCCCCAGGCCGCGGTCGACCTGAGGCTGGACGTGCTCAACAGCGCAGGAGCCACGGTCACCACCAACTCGCCGGTCTCGTCTTACACCGGAACCGGCTCCAAGATCGTCTCGACCGGCATGAGCGCATCCGTCACGGTGCCGGGCGCGATCGGCACCTACTACCTGCGCGTCGACGGCGTGGGCAACGGCAACCCGCGCGGACCGGGGTGGTCGGACTACGGCAGCCTGGGGCAGTACAAGCTCACTGCCAACGGGTGCGTGGACGGCGTGACGTCGCCCCCGGTGTCGCCGCCGCCGGCGACCTCCCCGACCAACCAGTCACCCGCGGCCGTCACCCGGCCCGGTCCGCCCCGGATCGGCACCGCGAGTCCCGGCGCCAAGGGCAAGCAGGTGACCGCGACGGTCCGCTGGTATGCCCCCACCAGGACAGGCGGCGCGCCGATCACGAAATACCGCGTCGTCGCCAAGCGGCTCGACGCCAGGGGCCGGGTGGTCCGGTCCTACGCGTCCGGAGACCGGGGGCCAACGGTGCGCAAGGTCTCGGTGAGGCTGCCGAAGGCGCGCTACCGGTTCGTGGTGGTCGCCTGGAACCGGGTCGGTGCCTCGACGTACTCCGCTCTCTCCAACGCCGTCGCCGCACGCTGAGGGGGCTCAGCCGCCGGCGAGCCGCGACAGGGCCTTGCGTACGACGGCCGGGTCGTCGGTCTGCCACATCGGCGGCAGGCTGGCCCGCAGGAAGGTGCCGTAGCGCGCCGTCACGAGCCGAGGGTCGAGCACCGCCACGACGCCGCGATCAGAGGTCGTCCGGATCAGCCGGCCGGAACCCTGCGCGAGCAGCAGCGCGGCGTGGGTCGCCGCGACCTGCATGAAGCCGTTGCCGCCCTCCTTGTCGACCGCCCGCTGGCGCGCCGACATCAGGGGGTCGTCGGGTCGCGGGAACGGGATCCGGTCGATGATCACCAGCTGGCAGGTCTCGCCGGGCACGTCGAGCCCCTGCCAGAGGCTCAGCGTGCCGAACAGGTTGGTGTGCGGGTCACCGACGAACTGCCGGGCCAGCTCGGGGAGCTGGGCGTCGCCCTGGGCCAGGGTGGTCAGGTGGGGCAGCGCCTCGCGCACGTGCTCGGCCGCCGCCTCGGCCGCGCGCCGGCTGGAGAACAGTCCGAGCGTGCGGCCGTCAGCGGCGTCGACCAGCTCGGTGATCTCGTCGAGGTGGGCCTGGGTCAGCCCGTCGCGACCCGGGGCAGGCAGGTGCCGGGCGACGTAGAGGATCGCCTGCTGGCCGTAGTCGAAGGGCGACCCGACGTCGAGCCCCTCCCACTTCTCACCACGGTCAGACGCGTGCAGTCCGAGCGAGGTCGCCACCGCGTCGAAGTCGCCACCGAGCTTCAGCGTCGCCGAGGTGAAGATCGCGGTCTTGTCGGCGAGCAACCGCTCGCGCATCGGCCCGGCCACCTCCAGCGGGGCCACGCACAGCTGGTTGCCGCCACGGTTGCGCTCGCGCTCGTTCATCCAGAGCACGTCCTTGTCGGAGCCCTGCGGCCATCCGCTCCGCGATCTTGAACAGCTCCTGGGCCCACCCCTTGGCCTGGGTGGTGCCGGCGTCGTCGCCGGGGTCGCGCGGGAAGGCGGAGACCAGGGCCCGCGCGGCGTCGCGCACCAGGGCGAGCGCGTCGCCGAGCTCCTGCGGGATCACGTCGATGCGGCCGGGTCGGCAGTCGTCGATCGCGTCGCGCAGCACCTCCCCGGCGTCGGCGAGGTCGTCGGCCTCGCTGCCCTCGACGTGTCGCTGTGAGCGGCGGGAGGTCCGGTCGATGTCCGGCACCGAGAGCTCGTCGGTCGCCGCCTGGGTCACTCGCGAGACGAGCTCGTGGGCCTCGTCGATCACCGCCACGTCGTAGTCCGGGATCATCGGCACGCCCTCGACCGCGTCGATCGCCAGCAGGGAGTGGTTGGTGACGATCAGCTGGGAGCGGTAGGCGCGCTCCTTGGCCCGCTCGGCGAAGCACTCCGTGCCGTAGGGGCACTTGTTGGCGCCGAGGCACTCGCGGTGGCTGACGCTGACCTGGCGCCAGACCCGGTCGGTGTGGCGCGGCGCGTGGTCGCGCTCGCCGGTGCCGCCGCCGGTGGCCTCCTCCTCGACCCACTCGCGCACGGCCACGACCTCGGCGCCCAGGGATCCCTCGGGCAGCTCGACGAGGGCGCCCTGGTCGTCGGGCACCCCCTCGCGCACGCGGTGCAGGCAGGCGTAGTTGGACCGCCCCTTGAGTACGGCGAACGTGCCCCCGCCCTCGAGCCGGTCACCGGTCGCCTCGAGCAGAGCCGGGATGTCGCGCTCGACCAGCTGGTGCTGCAGGGCCAGCGTCGCGGTCGCCACCACGACCCGATCTCGGTGGAGCAGTGCGGGCACCAGGTAGCCGAGCGACTTGCCGGTGCCGGTGCCGGCCTGGACGAGCAGGTGTCGCTTGTCCTCCATCGCCGACCCGACCGCCTCGGCCATGGCGATCTGCCCGGGTCGCTCCTGGCCACCGAGCTTCTCGACCGCAGCGCCGAGCACGTCACGGATCCGTGACTCCGGATGCTGATCACTCGGCTCGGCCACGCGAGCACACTACGTGCCCGCGCCCACCGGGTTGTGCGCGCGTGGCCCGTGCTGTGGATCGCTAGCGGGTGTTCCCGGCGCTCCGGCCACGACGATCTCCCCCGCTGCCGTTGAGCAGCCGTTCGACGTGCTTCTCGACGGGCTCACCGAAGTGCTCCTCGAAGTTGCCGGTCAGGTCCTCGGTGACGTCGTCCCCGACCTCGCGGGCGAGCTGCTCGCGCCGCTGCCGACGCTCGGCGCGCACCATCACCCGGTGCTCGCTGCTCAGTGCCTTGTACGTCGCGAAGCACATCGCTATGAGGATCACGCTGAAGGGCAACGCCGTGATGATCGCCCCGGTCTGCAGGGCACCGAGGCCGCCGGCCAGCAGGAGCGCGATCGCGACCATCCCCTCGACCACGGCCCACGTGACTCGGCTCCAGGTCGGTGGCTCGGGGTCTCCTCCGGAGGCGAGCATGTCCACGACCAGCGACCCGGAGTCGGAGGAGGTGATGAAGAAGATCGCCACGAGCACGATCGCGATGCCGGAGAGCAGCCCACCCAGGGGCAGGCCGTTGAGCATGTCGAACAGCGCCTGCTCGGGGACGACCGTCGGGTTGCCGTCGCCGTCCTGGCCGACGAGTCCGCCACCTCCGAACATCTGCTGGTAGACGGCCGCACCGCCGAGGACCGAGAACCACAAGAAGGTGACCATGGTGGGGACCAGCAAGACGCCCGCCACGAACTCGCGGATGGTGCGCCCCCGCGAGATGCGGGCGATGAACACCCCGACGAAGGGGGCCCAGGAGATCCACCATCCCCAGTAGAACGTGGTCCAGGACCCCTGCCAGCTCTGGCCGTCGTCGCCGCTGAACGCGTTGGTGCTGAAGGTCAGGGGCAGCACGTCACGGAAGTAGACGCCGATGTTCTGCACCCACTCGCGCAGGAGGAACAGGGTCGGGCCCAGCACCAGGACGGCGATCAGGAAGACCGCTGCCAGGCCGAGGTTGATGTTGGAGAGCCACTTGATGCCCTTGCCGACGCCGGTGACCACCGAGATGGTGGCGAGCGTGGTGATCGCCACGATCAGACCGATCAGCAGCGGATCGCCGGCCTCCTCGAAGACACCGAGGTGCACCAGCCCGGCGGCGATCTGGGTGACGCCGAGGCCGAGCGAGGTGGCCACGCCGGCAACCGTCCCCACGATCGCGGCGACGTCGATGACGTCGCCGACCCATCCCTTGACCCGGTCGCCCAGCAGCGGCTCGAGGGCCCACCGGATGGAGATCGGGCGTCCACGACGATGGGTCGCGTAGGCCAGGGCCAGGCCGATGACGACGTAGATCGCCCAGGCGTGGAATCCCCAGTGCACGAACACCTGGGCCATCGCCTTCTGCGCGAGCTCCCCGCCCTCACCGCTCATCCCCGGCTTGACGTCGGAGAAGGTGAAGGTCAGCGGCTCGGCGGCGCCCCAGAAGACCAGTCCGATCCCCATCCCGGCCGCGAAGAGCATCGCGAACCAGGCGGGCAGGCCGAACTCCGGCTCCTCGTCGTCGCGACCCAGCTTGATGTCACCGAACCGGCTCAAGCCCATCCAGAGCGAGAAGCCGACGAACCCGGCGACCACGAGGACGTAGTACCACCCGAAGGAGGAGACGATCGCCTCCTGGACCGTGGAGAGCGCGTCGCCGGTGCGATCGGGGAACACCACCGCGACCACGACGACGACCACCAGGATCGCCAGTGCCGGGATGAAGACCGGGGCGTGGATCCCACCGGGACCCCGCTTCAGGATCTGTGAGTCGTCCGATCCAGATGGCCCACCCGGGTCACGGGTCGGGTCGCTCGGGGTGGTCGTGGGACGGTGCTGCGAGGGGGTGCTCAAGGCAGATGCTCCTGCGGGCAGACAGGTGTGGACCACGAAGACCGTGCCAAAGATCTCGCCCAGCAGCAAACCGAGGGAGCGGACCAGGAGCCGCGGAGAAGGACCCTGGGGTGGCTGGGGGCGCCCCTAGAAGGACACCTGCGGCGCCTGCTCCTGCCCCTCGGGAGCCTGGTAGAAGTCGCGGCTGTGCACGTTGGCGACACCGGTGAAGAACATCCACGGGATCGTGGTGGTGAGCTTGTTGAGGGTGGCGACGGCGTCGTTGTAGTACTGCCGGGCGAACGAGATCTGGTTCTCGGTGTCGGCCAGCTGCCTTTGGAGGTCGAGGAAGTTCTGGTTGGCCTTCAGGTCGGGGTAGTTCTCGGCGACCACGTTGAGGTTGGCCAGCGCGCCGGTCAGGGCAGCGTCGGCCTGGGCCTTGGCCGGCACGTCGTCCTGCACCGCGGCCTTCTGCACCCGGGCGCGGGCGTTGGTGATCTCCTCGAGCACGGTCTTCTCGTGGGAGGCATAGCCCTTGACGGTCTCGACCAGGTTGGGGATCAGGTCCGCGCGTCGGGTCAGCTGCACGTCGATGCCGCCCAGCGCCTCCTGCGCGCCGATGTCGGTGGTGCGCAGCTTGTTGAAGCCGACCACGCCGAAGCCGACGAGCAGCACCAGCACGACGAGGATGATGATCAGGGCGGTCATGGAGATCTCTCTTTCACAGGAGTGGTGACGACGGGCCCAACCGACGCGAGCCGGTCGACACGGGTCTGATTGTGGTGCAGGGGCTCACCAGGAGCCACCCCCTCCGCCGCCGCCCCCGCCGCCACCGGAGAAGCCGCCTCCTCCGCCGCTGCTGCTCGACGACGAGCTCTGGGTGGCCTGGTAGGCGGAGATCGCGGAGTCCACCGTCGAGGAGAAGTCGTCGGCCATCGCCGAGGCGAACCCGCCGCCTCCGGCGTACCCGGCGTATCCCGAACCGAAGTAGGTCGGCGTCGGCGGGTCCTCGCCGGTCTCGATGCGGTACTTCTGCTCCCACTCGTCCGCGACCCCGAACGCCACCGCCCACGGGATGTAGGCGGTGTAGAGCTCCTTGCGGCCGGAGAAGTCGAAGCGCTCCTGACCCGAAGGCGTCGCGAGCACGCGCCGGAACCCACCGATCCGCGACCACAGCTCACGTCCCGCCGCGGTGCGCTTGGTGCTCGATCCCGGCCGCAGCAGCTCGAAGGCACCGATCGCGAACAGTCCCGGGATCAGCGCGAGCACCGAGATGTTCAACGGGTTCACGAAGCCGAGGAACAGGGTGAGCAGGATCGCGAGCACGACCAGGACGCCGCCGAAGCTGCCCATCCCGGCGGCGGTCATCAGCCCGTTCTGCCGGGCCCAGCCCTTCACGCCGTCGTCGAAGCTGGACAGCGCCGACTTCAGCTTCTTGCCGGCCGACACACTGCTGTCGGCGGTGAAGGAGCCGCCCGGCACACCGAGCACCTGGGCGGCGTACGCCGAGACCGGGTCGAGCTGCTGCCAGGCCGCTGCCTGGCCGGTGTCGCTGATCGTCCAGCCGGCCGAGCGGTCGAGAGTGGTCGCACCCTTCTCCGCGGTCTGCATGATCGAGGCGACGAACGCCTCGCGGCCGATGCGCTCGGTGAACAGATACTTCGCCTGGGCCGGCCCGATCCCGTCGGGCGGCGCATACATCAACGGGTACGCCGGGCTGGGCTCGCGGCTCTGCCGGGCGAGCAGCAGCCCCATCAGCCCGGAGAACAGCGCAAGACCGAGCAGCACGACCAGCGCGAGCACGCTGCTGCCGAGGACCGGGTCGAACCGCTGCGGCCACGGCAGCCGGTCGCGTTCGGGAGCCGCGAGGTCGAGCGTGGTCCTCACCGTGACCGGGGTGTTCACGTCGAGTGCGCCGGTGGTCACGACGAAGCCGTCACCGACCGGCTCCCCCTGGCAGCCGCCGCTCCTCCCCTGCCCGATCGCGCACCGGACGTTGCCGGAGTCGGCGGGCAGGTGGACGGTCAGCCTGGACTTCTGGATCGGCATCCGCCAACCGCCCGGGACCAGGTTCCAGTAGAGCTGCGCCTTGCCGCTGCCGGTGGATCCGAGCGCGCCGTCGATGTCGTAGCGGATGACGTAGGTGTGCGCGCCCGTCATCGTGGTGTACGCCGAGCCGATCTTCACGTTGCGGTAGCGACCCTTGCTCTCCGAGAGGATCTCGAACGGCTCGCTCTGCCCGTCGCGGCTGACCGTGATGTTGCGCGGCACCAGCCGGACGTGGGAGTCACCCGGGTCCTGGACGTCGAAGAACCGGAAGATGCCGTGCTTGTAGTCGGGGAAGCTCACCTCGATGGTCTCGGTCGCGCTGATCCGGCCGTCCTTGGCGACCACGAAGTCCGCGTCGTAGTTCGTGATCGTCGCCGTGTCGCGCTCGACGCCGCCGAGCGAGGGCCAGCGGATCGCGGGGAACAGCACCACCGCGGCGAGCAGGAACAGCGCGATCCCCCGTCCCACCCACCGCGCCATGTCCGCAGACTACTGATCCCCGCTGGCCGCAGGGGCCGATCAACGCTTTCGGTGCGCCGTGGTCCGGCGTGGGGTTCAGGCGGGGTAGGAGGCCAGCTCGCCGGCCAGAGACTCGTTGACGCGAGCGGTGAGTCGGGTGCCGTCGCCGGTGTGCTCGAGCGAGATCACCTCGCCGCTGTCGTGCACCCGGCTGAGCAGGTCACCCCGGTCGTAGGGCAGCAGCGCCTCGATCTCGACGGCCGGGCGCGGCAGGTCCTCCTCGATCGCGTGCAACGCCTCGGCGATGCCCGCACCGGTCCTGGCCGAGACCACCACCGAGTGCGGCTCGCGCTGGAGCAGGCGGGCGATCACCATCTGGTCGGCGACGTCGGCCTTGTTGATCACGATCAGCTCGGGCACCTTGTCGGCCCCGATCTCGGCGAGCACCTCGCGCACGGCGGCGATCTGCCCCTCGGGATCGGGGTGGGAGCCGTCGACCACGTGCAGGATCAGGTCGGAGTCGGCGACCTCCTCCAGCGTCGAGCGGAAGGCCTCGATCAGCTGGTGGGGCAGGTGCCGGACGAACCCGACGGTGTCGCTCATCGTGTAGATGCGGCCGTCGCCGGTCTGGGTGCGTCGCGTGGTCGGGTCGAGGGTGGCGAACAGGGCGTCCTCGACCAGCACGCCCGCATCGGTGAGCCGGTTGAGCAGGGATGACTTGCCGGCGTTGGTGTAGCCGGCGATCGCGACGCTGGGGATCTCGTTGCGGCGGCGACCGGAGCGCTTGGTGTCGCGGGTGGTCTTCATGTGGGCCAGCTCGCGCCGCAGCTTGGCGATCTTGGTGTTGATGCGGCGGCGGTCGGTCTCGATCTTGGTCTCACCCGGGCCGCGGCCACCGATGCCGGCACCGCCGGCCACCCGGCCACCGGCCTGGCGCGAGAGGTTGCCACCCCAGCCGCGCAGGCGCTGCTTCATGTAGCTGAGCTGGGCCAGCTCGACCTGCGCCTGGCCCTCCTTGCTCTTCGCGTGCTGGGCGAAGATGTCGAGGATCAGCGCGGTCCGGTCGACGACCTTGACCTTGACCTTGTCCTCGAGGTTCCTGAGCTGGCTGGGCGCGAGCTCACCGTCGAGGATGACGGTGTCCGCGCCGGTGGCACGGACGATCTCGGCGAGACCCTCGACCTTGCCCCGGCCGATGTAGGTCGCCGGGTCGGGGCTGTCGCGGCGCTGGTAGAGCGCGTCGAGCACCTCGGAGCCGGCGGTCTCGGCGAGCAGCGCGAGCTCGGCCATCGAGTTCTCGGCGTCCTGCACCGACCCCTCGGTCCAGACGCCGACCAGGATGACCCGCTCGAGGCGGAGCTGGCGGTACTCGACCTCCGAGATGTCCTCGAGCTCGGTCGACAGACCAGCCACCCGGCGCAGGGCGTAGCGCTCGGCGAGGTCTCGCTCGCCGGAGGTCTCGTCGGCCTCCTCGGGGTCGCGACCCTCGAGATCCGTGGGGAGGTCATGGGCGGGATCGGACGTGGACTGCTCGTCCCAGTCGGCGGTGTCCGCCAGCTCCTGGGCGAGGTCGAATTCCTCAGGTGCGTTCGTCATACGCTCCCAAGGTTAGGCCCGGCCGCAACCCAATTCCCGAATTGAGCCCATTTGGGGCTTTTCAGCACCAGACTGTCCCCCATGGTCCCCAAAAGCGCGGGCGTGGCGCTCGCCTACCTGACGACGTACGTCGCGGCCATGGTGCTGGGCCTGGACTCGGCCCGGACCGACGGCGGGCTGGCCTTCTTCTGGCCGGCCACCGGGGTGGCTGCGCTGTGGCTGCTGCGTGGCCGGACACGTGACCAGGTCGTCCTCGACGGAGCGCTCCTGCTGGCCGTCACCATCATCCTCGAGGTGCTCCACGACGTCAGCCTGCTGGGGGCGGCGCTCTTCGGCCTGGCCACCCTGCTGATCGCCCTCACCGTCCGGCTGGGCAGCGCGCGCTTCGAGGAGCGGTCGTTCTGGGGGACCATGCCTCGCCGTATCGCCGGACGCACGGACGTGCGCCGGCTCTGCCTCTCCTCGTTCGCGGCCTCGGTGGCGAGCCTGCCGTTCGCGCTCGCGGCGACCTGGGTCGAGACCGGAGGGCTGGTCCGCGGGGTCGGGCTCGGCTGGGTGGTGCGCAACACCTGCAGCACCTTCGTCGTCGTGGCGTCGGTGCTGGCGCTGCTGACCGCACTCCTCCGCGCCCACGCCCGCCGGGGCTGGGCGGCACGTCTCATCCCGGAGCCGCGACCCCACTGGCAGCTCGAGCTGGTCGCGGCGGTGACGATCTCGCTCGGCGCTGCCGCGTTCCTGTTCGGGGCCGACCGCGAGTTCCCGATCGCCTTCATGCTGATCGTGGCCGCGATCTGGGTCGGCTCCCGCTTCTCCCCTGCCGTCGGCGGTTCCTACGCGCTGGTCTTCGCCGGCCTGACGGTGCTGTGCACCCAGGCGGGTCGAGGTCCGTTCGGCGGCATCGACGACCTGGTCGTGCGTGCCGTCGTGGTCCAGGTCTATGTCCTCGTGACCACCGTGATGGTGCTGGTCATCTCCATCGGCGTCGCCGAGCGGGCAGCGCTGCTGGCCCGCGTGGTGGACTCCGAGGCACGGGCGACGTCTCGTGCCGAGCTCCTCGACGCCGTGATGAACGTGACCCCCGACGGGGTGGCCGTGGTCGAGCAGTCGGGACAGCTGATGCTGCGCAACCCCGCCGCCACCGCCCTGGCAGGACCTGACCAGAGTGGGCACGGCGACGAGGGCGCCCCAGGGTTCTTCCGCCCGGACGGCACCCCGCTGGCCCGTGAGGACCTCCCCTCGATCAGGGCCCTGCGCGGGGAGATCGTGACCGCCGAGGACGTCTTGCGCATCGACCCGGGCACCGGCGCCCAGACGATCCTCTCGATCGGTGCCGCACCCCTGCACCGTCCAGCCGAGCAGGGTGGTGCCCTCGCGGTCGTGGCCATCCACGACGTCACCAAGGAACGCACCCACCGCCGCGAGCTGCAGGCCTTCGCCGGGACGGTGGCCCACGACCTCAAGGCCCCACTCACCGGCGTCGGCAGCTGGGCGGAGATCCTCGGCGACCAGCTCGACGCCCTCGGCGTCGACGTCACCGACCCCCGCGAGAGCCTGCGACGCATCGAGTCCTCGGCCCACCGCATGGAGCAGCTGATCGCCGACCTGCTGGCCTACTCACAGGCACAGAGCGCCAACCTCGCTCCGGTCGCGCTCTCGCTGACCGGTCTGGTCGAGAGCGTGGCGCGGGAGATCCGCGAGTCCCCCACCGGCGCCGTGCCGCTGATCGAGTACCGGCCGCTGGGCTGCGTGCTCGCCGACCGTCCGCTGGTCCGCCAGCTGTTGAGCAACGTGATCGGGAACGCCGTGAAGTACGTCGCCCCCGGCACGACGCCGCACGTCCTGATCGGGAGCCGGCTCGTCGGCGACATGCTCGAGGTCCGGGTCGCCGACAACGGCATCGGCATCCCCCGCGCGGAGCGTGGCCGGATCTTCGACAGCTTCTATCGGGCCTCCAGCTCGGGCAGCTACCCCGGCACCGGCCTCGGCCTGGCGATCTGTGCGCGGGTGGTCGAGCGTCACGGCGGGCGGATCTCCGCACGCGCAGGTCTCGACGGCGGTGGCACCACGATCGTCTTCACCCTGCCCGCCGACCTCTCCGGCGACGCGGAGGATCAGCGCGAGGGCGAGACCACCAGGGCCGAGCCGCCGCCACGACGCGTCGGCTCCGCGACCGCGGTCAGCTGACCCCGCGGACCGAGCTCGATCGCCGTCGCCGCACCGATCTCAGCGGCACCGGTGCCGGGCTGGCCGGCCGCCTCGAAGGTGTGGCCGTAGGGCTCGAGCGCAGCGGCGTACTGGTCGATGAAGCCCTGCTCGGCGGTGACCTTCGCGGTGTTGCGCTGGGCTGCCCGTGGCGCCGCGATCGCCTGCTCGATGCTCATGCCGCGGTCGAAGCGGTTGAACAGCATCTGCAGCACCGTGGTGATGATCGTCGACCCGCCCGGTGAACCGAGCGCGAGCACCGGCTTGCCGTGACGCAGCACGATCGTCGGCGAGATCGACGAACGCGGCCGCTTGCCGGCCTCGATCCGGTTGGGGTCCTTCGGGTCGTAGACCGCGGTGAAATCGGTCAGCTCGTTGTTGAGCAGGAAGCCCCGGCCCGGCACGACGATGCCCGAGCCGCCGGTCTGCTCGATGGTGAGGGTGTACTCCACGATGTTGCCCCACCGGTCGGCCACCGTGAGGTTGGTGGTGTTGACGTTCTCGGTGTCGGGCCTGGCGTCGGGCTTGACGGTGGCCCCCGCGCAGCGGCCGTCGTAGGCCTTCACGTTGCCGGGCTCGACCGGCTTGGTGGCGGCCCTGTCGGGGTCGATCTCGCAGGCGCGCTCGGCGGCGTACCTGTCCGAGAGCAGGTCCCGGAGCGGGACCTTCACGTAGGCCGGGTCGCCGACGTAGGCACCGCGGTCGGCGAAGGCCAGCGCGCTCGCCTCGAGGTAGTGGTGCAGCGCGTCGGTGTCGCTCATCCCCCGCAGCCGGTAGCGCTCGAGGATGTTCAGGGCCTCGCCGACGGTGGAGCCGCCGCTCGAGGAGGGCGCGATCCCGTAGACGTCGAGCCCGCGGTAGTCCACGTGCGTGGGTCGCTGGTGCTTGACGCGGTAGCGCGCGAGGTCACCGGCGGTCAGGTAGCCGCGCGGAATCGGGAGGTCCGGGTTGCTGCGCTTCGGCGGGTGCTGGGCGGTGCGCGCGATCTGCTTCGCGAGGGGCCCGCCGTAGAAGGCGCGGACGCCGTGCTTCGCGATCAGCCGGTAGGTCGCCGCGAGGTCGGGGTTGCGCAGCGTCGACCCGACCGCGGGCGCCTTGCCGCCAGGGAGGAAGAGCCTGCTGGTGGCGGGGAAGTTGGCGAACCGGCGCTGGTTCTCCGTGGTCTGCTGGTGGAAGGTCTTGTCGACCGTGAAGCCACGCTCGGCCAGCCGCGTCGCCGGTGCGAGGGCCTGCCCGAGACTCCTGCTCCCCCACTTCCTCAGAGCGGAGTTCCAGGTGGCCAGCGTGCCGGGCGTGCCGACGGAGACGCCGCTGGTGACCAGCTCGGGCGTGAAGTTGTAGGGCTCACCCGTCCTGGGGTCGATGAACGCGTCGTGCGGCATCGCCTTCGGCGCGGTCTCCCGGCCGTCGATCGTCTCCACCTTGCCGGTGCGGGCGTCGTAGTGCACGAAGTAGCCGCCCCCACCGATGCCCGAGCTGTAGGGCTCGGTCACCCCGAGCGCCGCCGCAGTCGCGACCGCGGCGTCGACCGCGTTGCCGCCGCGCTCGAGCACGCGCAGCCCGATCTTCGAGGCGTCGGCGTCCACCGAGCTGACCGCGCCACCGAATCCCTTGCTGGTGGCGGGGCCTGGACCCGCCGCCTTGCCGGCCCCTTGTGCCTGGGTCGGAGCCAGCGTGAGTCCGGCGAGGCCGGTGACGGCTGCCACTCCTGCGGCGACGAACCTGCGACGTGCGTGCGACATGCGGGGCCTCCCGAGACGTTGACCTGACTCACATTGAAGTCACGTGACGGCGTCGCAGGCAAGTCCCGGCAGTTTGCCGACCCCCCTGCCGGGTACGCCACAGGCATGACCGACGAGAAGCCCAGCCCGCCCGGAAACCCGATGCGCCAGGACGAGGCGAGCGGTGGTCGGCCCGGAGGCCACGACGACGACGCGTCCGCCAACCCGGCCGCCAACGAGTCGGCCGAGGAGGCCGGCGGCCACACCATCCCGATCGACGAGGAGCAGCCGGACCCGAAGAGCGAGGGCCACGAAGAGGACCGGGACGAGCTCCAGGAGGAGAACGCCGAGACCTCCCTCGACCAGCCCTCACAGTGAGCACGGAAGGACACGCGATGAGCGAGAGCCCGGAGACCGAGACCAACGAGCCCGACCCCGGCGCCGAGCCGACGACCGTCGACCACGCCGGTCCCGACGAGACGCGAGCGGCCGGCACCACCGAGCCGACGCAGACCGAGGAGTCCGACCCCAACGCGGACAGCCGTGACGGTCTGGCGGGCGACATGGGCGTGAGCAGCGAGCGGCCCGGTCCGGTGCGGGGCGTGGACGAGGACGTCACCTACGGGACGGCGCCCACCCATCCCGACGACGAGCCCGAGGGCGAGCCGCTGCCCGAGCAGTCGGCGTACGACGGCCAGCCGGACGCCAACCCGGAGTCACCCGGTCGCCACGAGTCCGACCCCGACCGCAACCCGCGTCACGGGGTCTGAGCACCTGACGCGGGTCAGTGGTGGTGGCCCGGCTCGAGCCGGCGCGACCACAGCACCGCTCCGGCGGTGTTGCGGAGGCTGACGCGGAGCGAGCCGTCGGCGTCGATCGCCACGTGACCGAAGAACTGGTTGCCGCCGCGCGGTGACTGGTTGGCGTAGTCGGCGACCTTGGAGAAGACGAGCTTCGGACCGAAGGTGGCGTCGAGCTCGTTGGGACCGAAGGTGCCGGCGTTCACCGGACCGGCGACGATCTCCCAGAAGGGATCGAAGTCGGTGAACGCCGCCCGCTCCGGGCTGTAGTGGTGGGCCGCGCAGTAGTGCACGTCGGCGGTGATCCAGAGGATGTTGTCCACGCCCTTGAGACCGCGCAGCACCGCGGCCAGCTCCTGCTCCCGACCCAGTGGCGCACCCGGGTCGCGGTTGGAGATCGACTCCTGCGCGGTGCCGTCCGGGACGACCACGCCGAGCGGCAGGTCGGCCGAGATCACCTTCCAGGTCGCCTTGGAGCGGCGTACCTCGCGCACCAGCCAGTCGGCCTGCTCCCGTCCGAAGATCGCGGTGCGGTGCTGCTCGGTGCCTGCGGTGTTGGGGCTCTTCCAGGTGCGCATGTCGAGGCAGAAGACGTCGAGGTGCGGGCCGCGCGGGATCTTGCGATAGATCCTGGACTCGGCGAAGCCGGTGCGCCCACGACCGCGGACGTGTGCGGTGCTGATCGGCTGGAACTCCTGCCAGGCCTGTCGAGAGCGTGCAGCCAACACGTCGATGCGGCGCTCGGTGTAGCGGTCGTCGTCGATGACCTGGCCGGGATACCAGTTGTTGTGGGTCTCGTGGTCGTCCCACTGGGAGATGACCGGGACCTCGGCGTACAACGCGCGGATGTTGTGGTCCATCAGGTTGTAGCGGTGCCGCCCGCGGAACTCGTGCAGCGTCTCGGCGACCTTCGCCACCTCCGGCGTCACCAGGTTGCGCCAGACCTGGCCGTCCGGCTCGGTGACCTTCTCGAGCAGCGGACCGTCGGAGTAGACGGTGTCGCCCGCGTGGATGAAGAAGTCCGGGTGGGTCCGGTGCATCGTGGCGTAGGTGCGCATGCCGCCGAGGTCAGGGTTGATGCCCCACCCCTGACCGGCGGTGTCCCCGGTCCAGACGAACGAGACGGCTGCCGGGTGGATCGGCGCGGTGCTGAACCTGGCGCGCTTCACCTCTCCGGCGGTCCCGTTGTCCGACTCGAACCAGAGCGAGGCGTCATAGTCCCGTCCGGGTGCGAGGCCGACGAGATCGATCCGGGCGGTCAGGCCCGAGGCCGAGGTCGCCCACGGGCCGCGGACGACCCGGCTGCGGCGGCCCGATCCGACGCGGGCCATCAACCGGCCGGGTCCGGACGCCTGCGCCCAGAGCACGGCCGAGCCGGTGGTGACATCGCCGGTCTGCACGCCGTAGGGCAGCGAGAGCCGGTGGCGCAGCTGCCCCGGCGCCGCGGCCCTGGCCGGTGCCGAGGTGGCCCCGACGGCGAGGGCGCCGGCCGAGCCGGCGAGGAGGTGACGACGACTGACGCGAGGCAGGTCCCGAGAGCTCATGGAGCACAGCAGATCGGCCGTGGGTGGCCGCCGCGAGACGGCCGGGTGAACGCCTGCTGACGACTACTTCGGAGGCATCCGGATGCCGCCGTCGACGCGGATCGTCTCGGCGTTCATGTAGGAGTTGGTGACGCACTCGATCACCATGCTGGCCAGCTCGTCGGGCACGCCGAGCCGCTTGGGGAACAGCACGCTCTCGCCGAGCTTGGCCTTGAACGCCTCGGCGGCCTCTCCCTCGCCGTAGATCGGGGTGTCGATCAGGCCGGGGGCGACCGTGTTCAGGCGGATCCCGACCGCGGCGAGGTCGCGCGCGACGGGGAGCGTCATCCCGACCACGCCACCCTTGGACGCGGAGTACGACGCCTGGCCGATCTGCCCGTCGAAGGCGGCGACGCTGGCCAGGTTGACGATCGCGCCCCGCTCGCCGGACTCGGTGGGCTCGGTGCGGGAGATCGCCGTGCCGACGAGGCGGATGCAGTCGAAGGTGCCGATCAGGTTGATCGCGATCACCTTGGAGAAGGCCTCGAGGTCGGCTGCGGACTCATAGGTGCCGTCGCGGCCCACGGTGCGCTGGGCCCAGCCGATGCCGGCGGAGTTGACCAGCACCCGGACCGGTCCGAGCGCCTCGGCCTGCTCGATGGCCGCCTTGATCTGCTCGGTCCTGGTCACGTCGACCGGTGCGAACACGCCGCCGATCTCGGCGGCGAGCTCCTCGCCCTTCTCCTGGTTGAGGTCGGCGACGACGACCTTCGCGCCCTTGGCGGCGAGCTGGCGGGCGACGGCGGCTCCGATGCCAGAGGCTCCGCCGGTGACGATGGCACTGGCTCCGTTGATGTCCATGCGCGCGATCCTAGGGTCTCTCCCGGGACGTCAGACGAGGTGGTTGCCCGAGCGACCGCGACGGATGACGCTGTGCCGCGCTCAGAGGTCGGTGAGGCCCTCGGCGGTGAGCACAGCGGGGCCGGTCATCAGGATCCGGTCGTCCTCGGTCCAGACGATCTCGAGCGTGCCGCCCGGGAGGTCGACCCGGTAGGACGTGCCGCGCTCGGCGCCGTCGGCCACCGCAGCCGCGACCATCACCGCGCAGGCACCGGTGCCGCAGGACCGGGTCTCCCCCGAGCCGCGCTCGTGGACCCGCATGGCGAGGTGCTGCTCCCCCCGGCGGACCACGAACTCCACGTTGACGCCGTCGGGGAAGACCGCCTCGTCGTGCCCGGGCGCCTCGGTCAGTGGGCCCGCCTCGGCGAGGTCGTCGACGAAGGCGACCGCGTGGGGGTTGCCCGTGCTCACCCGCACCGCCCGCAGGTCCCGGTCACCGACCCGCACGGTCGTGTCGCCGAGGACCTCGGGGGTGCCCATGTCGACGGTGATCGCGGCGCCGTCGAAGGTGAGGGTCTTGACGCCGGCGCGGGTCGCGATCGGGAGCGGGTTGCGCGGGTCGACGTCGGCATGGGTGGCCAGGTAGTGGCCGAGCACCCTGATCCCGTTGCCGCACATCTCGCTCAGCGAGCCGTCGGCGTTGCGGTAGTCCATGAACCACGTCGCCTCGCCACGAGCGGCCACCGCGGCCGGGTCGTCGGTGGCGTCGGTGCGGACGACCCGGATCACGCCGTCGCCGCCGATGCCGCTGCGCCGGTCGCAGAGCAGGGCCACCTGCCCGACGGTCAGCTCGTGCCGGCCGTTGGCGTCGGGCAGCAGCACGAAGTCGTTCTGGGTCCCGTGCCCCTTGAGGAAGGGGTACTCGATCACGCCCGGAATCCTGTCACGCCGGTGGGCAGTAGATGTTCTCGGCGTACGACGGGCCGTAGTAGTCGTCGAGCTCGGCCACCGTGCTCTCCGGCCGCTCCAGCTTCTGGGCCAGCACCGCCCGGCGGGGGACGCGGGACTCCGGCGCCCAGGACTCCGGATCCCACAGCTGCGACCGCAAGAAGGCCTTGGCGCAGTGGTGGAACAGCTCGTCGATCTCCACCACCATCGCCAGCACGGGCCGGTGTCCCTTGACCACCATCTCCTCGAGGAACGGCGCCTGCGAGACCAGGCGTGCGCGGCCGTTGATCCGCAGCGTGTCGCCTCGACCCGGGATCAGGAACAGCAGCCCGACGTGCGGGTTCTCCAGCACGTTGCGATAGCCGTCGACGCGGCGGTTGCCGGGTCGCTCGGCGATCGCGATGGTGCGCTCGTCGATCACGTGCACCAGCTCGCCGACCGGGTCGCCCTTGGGCGAGGCGTCGCACTCACCGGCGGCCGAGGAGGTCGCGAGCACGCAGAACGGGGAGGAGGAGAGCCACGCGACGTCGAGGTCGGTCAGCGCGTGCCGCGCCTTGTCGCGGACGCGCTGGTTCGGCTCGCCGACCAGCCGCGTCAACGCCTCGGCGTCAGTGATCTCGGTCCACGGGACGTCACGCTGGTCCGGGCTCGGAACCGGACTCGGGCTCGGACTCGGGCTCGTGCTCATGGGAGGACCGTACGCCGGAAGCGTCGGGATGCAGACCGAGATAGAGGCTCCACGGCTCGCCCTGGGGGTCGCTCGGCATCCGGGCGATCTCGTTGAGCAGGTCCTGGATCCGCTCCGTCACCCGCTCGCGGTCCTCGGTCGAGAGCCGGAACCCGAGGCGCGCACTGTCGAGGAGCCCCGGGTCGAGTCCCTTGATCTCCTCCAGGAAGGTGGCCAGCAGCAGGTCCTGGTCGCCGAAGACCTCGGGCTCGCCCAGCTGGAGATACCAGGTCTTGCCCGAGGCGAGATAGGGCCGCTCGCGCGACCCGCGCGGGCCACGGCGGGTGGGCTGCTCGATCAGGAAGCCGGTGTCGACCAGGGTCCGCACATGGTGCAGCACCGAGGCGGGGTTGAGGCCCAGCGCCTGCGCGATCTCCTTGTTGGTGTGCGGCTCGTGCAGCGTGATCCGCAGGATCCGCAGCCGCAGCGGCGAGGCGATCGCCTTGGCCTCCGCCTCGTCGGCCGGCCGCCTGGCCCAGACCTGCCGGCCCGAGCCCACCGGCAGCGGACCGTGGGGGGCCGGCTCGAGCGCGGCGCCCTCGTGGTCGGCGGCGGTGTCCATGGCGACACGATAGCCGCTCGGGGACCACTGATTGATTATTCCCAATCAGTGGGTGAGGATGGCGTCATGACCGTTGAACCGCCGACCTCCGGGGTCGGCACGGGGGCGGCACCGGTGGATTCGCCACCGCCGCCCACCCGCCTGCGTGGCGGCCTGCTGCGCCACCACGACTTCCGCCAGCTCTTCGTCGGCGACTCGCTGAGCCAGTTCGGCACCCAGCTCACCATGCTCGCCATCCCGGTGCTCGCCGTGCAGGTCCTGGACGCCGACGCCTTCGAGATGGGGCTGCTCGCGACGTGTGAGTTCCTGGCCTTCCTCGTGATCGGCCTGCCCGCCGGGGCGTGGGTCGACCGCTGGCGCAAGCAGCGCGTGCTGGTCACCAACGACCTGATCCGGGCGGTGGCCCTGGGATCGCTCCCGCTGGCCTGGACGCTCGACGTGCTGACCTTCGGCCAGATGCTGGTGGTCGCGCTGGTCGTCGGCTGTTGCACGGTGTTCTTCGACGTCGCCTACCAGAGCTATCTGCCCGACATCGTCGAGCCCGACCAGATCGGCGAGGGCAACGCCAAGCTCCAGGCGGTGCAGTCGGTCGCGATGGTCGGCGGCCCGGCGATCGGCGGCGGACTCGTCAAGCTGGTCGGTGCTCCCCTCACCATCGGGCTGGACTCGCTGACCTTCCTGTGGTCGGCCTTCTGGGTCCGCCGGATCGAGCACGTGGACACCCCTCCCCCGCGCGAGGACCGCCGACCGCTCGTCGTCGAGGTGCGCGAGGGTCTCGCCTTCGTGCTCAGGCACCCGCTGCTGTGGCGGATCACGGCCTGCACCTCGCTGTCCAACCTGTTCAGCTCGATCTCCGGCGCGATGCTCGTCCTCTACGCGTTGAGACTCGGGCTCGACCCTGCCCAGCTGGGTCTGGGCTTCGGCATCGGCGCCGTCGGCGGGCTGCTCGGTGCCCTGGTCGTCACGCGGGTGACCGCCTGGGTCGGCGAGGGCCGGATCATCCCGCTCTCGACGTTCGTCTGGATGCCGGCGGGCTTCATCCTGCCCCTGGCCGGCACGGTGCTGGACCCGATGGTCGCGGTGATCTCCTTCATGCTGCTGAACTCCTTCGGCGTGGTGCTCTACAACGTCGCGCAGGTCAGCTTCCGGCAGCGCCTGTGCCCCCGGCCGATGCTCGGCCGGATGAACGCCTCCATCCGGTTCCTGGTCTGGGGCGTGATGCCGATCGGCGGCTTCCTCGGCGGCGTCCTCGGCCACCAGTTCGGGCTGCGGTCGGTGTTCTGGATCGAGGCGTTCGGCGCGATCCTCGCGGCCATGCCGGTGCTGCTGTCCCCGCTCATCCGGATGCGCGACCTGCCGCGCGAGCTCGACCAGCTCAGCTGATCGCCCCGAGCGCCCGGTCGAGTCGCTCCGGGTCGTCGTGGCCCACCCAGGTGATCCGCGGGTCCTTGCGGAACCAGCTGTCCTGCCTCCGCGCGAATCGACGGGTGCCGGTGACAGTCCGCTCGCGGGCCTCGTCCTCGGTCAGCTCGCCGTCGAGGAACGCGAGGATCTGGGAGTAGCCCAGCGCCCGGCTCGCCGTACGCCCCTCGCGCAGGCCCTGTTCAGCGAGCACGCGCACCTCGTCGACGAACCCCTGGTCCCACATCTGCTGGACCCGCTGCTCGATCCGGCGGTCGAGGGAGTCCCGGTCGATGTCCACGCCGATCTGCACCGCGTCGCCGTAGTGGTAGCGCTGCTCCGGGAGCGACGCGGCGAACGGGCGGCCGGTGATCTCGATGACCTCGAGGGCGCGTACGACGCGACGCCCGTTGCTGGGCAGCACCTGGGCGGCCGCGACCGGATCCCGCTCGGCGAGGCGTGCGTGCAACACACCCGACCCGACCGCGGCGAGCTCCTCCTCGAGCCGTTGGCGTACGCCGGGGTCAGTGCCCGGGAACTCGAACTCGTCCAGGATCGCGCGGGTGTAGAGAGCCGAACCGCCCACCAGCACAGGGGAAACCCCCCTCCCGCGACAGTCGGCGATCACCTCACGGGCCCACCGCTGGAACTGCGCCACGGTGGCCGGCTCGGTCACGTCGAGGAGGTCGAGGAGATGGTGGGTGATGCCCCGTCGCTCGGCGAGCGGGAGCTTCGCCGTACCGATGTCCATGCCGCGATAGACCTGCATGGAGTCGGTGTTGACCACCTCGCCACCCAGTCGTTCGGCGAGGTCGAGAGCCAGGCCGCTCTTGCCCGCCGCCGTCGCCCCCACCACCGCGACGACGGGGAGGGTGCTCGGGGACCTGGACACGGTCGCTAGTTTGGCAAAGGTGGCGTCGGGTACGCCGACCGCACGGCAGTCGACGAACAAGGAGAGACACCTGTGGGTTTCCTGGACGACGCGAAGAAGAAGCTCGGTGACGCCGTGGACAAGCACGGCGACAAGATCGGTGAGGGCCTCGACAAGGCCGGGCACATGATCGACGAGAAGACCGGCGGCAAGTACAAGGACAAGATCGCCGACGGCGTCGACCGGGCCAAGGGAGCGCTCGACGACCTCGACGGTCGCCGCGACGACATCACGAGGTCCCGCCCGGCTGCCAGCACGCCCGCTCCCCCGGCCGACCCCGACACGGACCCCTCGCACCCGACCGGACCGACGGGACCGTCCGACCCGACCGAGCCGACCGAGCCCTCCGAGCCGACGGCGCCGACCGGACCGATGGGCGGTGGCTCCGACGGAGACCCCAACCCCGTGCCGACCGACCCCTCGCCGATCCCGCCCGAGCCGGGTGCCGACCCGGCCGAGGACGCCGGCCCGGGCGTCCGGCCCGCGACGGGGGCTTCCGCATGAGCGACGAGCGCACCAGCAGCAGCCAGGAGCCCGGCGAGGCGCCCGAGCCGCAGATGGATGCTGCCCCGGATCCCGCCCCCGGTGGTCCGGCCGACCGGATCGAGCGCGACGAGGACGACTTCCCGATCGCGACCCCCGACCAGCCGCGCTCGGCCCAGGTCGAGGACAAGCACGTCCCCGACGAGATCGAGGAGTCGGAGGCGGTCGACGAGCAGGAGAAGGACGTCGACCCGAAGGACGAGTCCCCGGTCTGAC
Source organism: uncultured Actinomycetota bacterium (assembly GCA_963843075.1). Classification (GTDB taxonomy): domain Bacteria; phylum Actinomycetota; class Actinomycetes; order Propionibacteriales; family Nocardioidaceae; genus Marmoricola. The sequence goes on from CAWJJD010000002.1 coordinate 1,321,058, forward strand.
CCCGCTGGTCCCGGACGTCATCCGAAGTGGTCGTCCGAGCCACCAGGTCGGATGACGTTGTCCGAGACGTCATCCGGGTTGGTCGTCCGGGGAGCCGATCTGGATGACGTCCCGGGCGGGCAGGGTCAGCGCGAGCAGCCGTCCTGCGCCGGGAGCGGCTCGGGGACCCCGATGGTCGGGAGGCCGAGGGAGACGCCGACCGGCGCAGGGGCGGTGCGGGTCTCCCAGGCGTCACCGGCTCGGGTACGACGGACCGACCGCACCGGTCCGTCGGCGACGAGGTGGTGCGGGGCGCCGTAGGAGATGACGACCTCGACCAGGTCACCCGGCCGCACCTCGACCAGCGAGCCGTCCTCGAGCAGGGGCGTGAAGTGCACCAGCCGGTTGTCGCGGGCGCGACCGGAGAGCCGGTGGGTCGCCGCGTCCTTGCGGCCCTCCCCCTCGGCGACCAGCAGCTCGACGGTCCGGCCCTCGAGCGCCTGGTTCTCCTCCCACGCGATCTGGTTGACGACCTCGACGAGGCGCTCGTAGCGCTCCTGCACGACGGCCTTCGGGATCTGGTCCTCGAGGGTGGCGGCGGGAGTGCCGGGGCGCTTGGAGTACTGGAAGGTGAACGCTCCGGAGAACCGCGCCCGGCGTACGACCTCGACGGTGGCCGCGAAGTCCTCCTCGGTCTCTCCCGGGAAGCCGACGATGATGTCGGTCGTGATCGCGGCCTCGGGCATGGCGGCGCGGACCCGGTCGATGATGCCGAGGTACTTCGACTGGCGGTAGGACCGGCGCATGTCCTTGAGCACCTTGTCCGACCCGGACTGCAGCGGCATGTGCAGCGAGGGCATCACGTTGGGGGTCTCGGCCATCGCCTCGATCACGTCGTCGGTGAACTCCGCCGGGTGCGGCGAGGTGAACCGCACCCGCTCGAGCCCCTCGATGTCACCGCAGGCGCGCAGCAGCTTGGAGAACGCCTGCCGGTCGCCGAACTCCACGCCGTAGGCGTTGACGTTCTGCCCCAGCAGGGTCACCTCGCTGACGCCCTCGGCCACGAGCGCCTCGATCTCCGCGAGGATCTCGCCGGGCCGGCGGTCCTTCTCCTTGCCGCGCAGCGCCGGGACGATGCAGAACGTGCAGGTGTTGTTGCACCCGACCGAGATCGACACCCAGGCGGCGTACGCCGACTCGCGCTTGGTCGGCAGCGTCGAGGGAAACACCTCGAGCGACTCGAGGATCTCGACCTGCGCCTCCTCGAGCACCCGGGCACGTTCGAGCAGCACGGGCAACGACCCGATGTTGTGCGTGCCGAACACGACGTCGACCCACGGCGCCTTCTCGGTGATGGTGGCGCGGTCCTTCTGCGCCAGGCAGCCGCCCACGGCGATCTGCATGCCCGGGCGCTTCTTCTTCACCGACGCCAGGTGGCCGAGGTTGCCGTAGAGCTTGTTGTCGGCGTTCTCCCGGACCGCACAGGTGTTGAACACCACCACGTCGGCCTGGTCGTCATCGGGCGCGGCCACGTAGCCCGCGTCCTCCAGCAGGCCGGTCAGCCGCTCGGAGTCGTGGACGTTCATCTGGCACCCGTAGGTGCGCACCTCGTAGGTGCGCACGGCGGCCTGGATCGATGCAGTCATGGCCGCACAAGACTACGTGGAGCTCACTCCGGGCGCAGATCCGCGGGGATCTCGTCGACGAACCCCTCGGCCTGCTCGAAGTCCGTCCCGCCGTCGCCGTGCTCGACGTCGCGGCTGGCGACCTTCGGCTCGTGGTGGAACGGCTCGCCGGACTCACCGTTGCCGGGCGTCGGGTGGTCGTCCGCCTCGATCACGATGGGCTCGGGGAGGTCCTCGGGCCGCGGCGGTTCGAAGTGCGCCAGATCCGGACCGGGAAGATCATCGCGAGGGTCCTCCGCGACCGGCTCGGGCGTCGTGGCCGGCGCAGCCTGCGCAGGGACGGAGGCCTGCTCCGGAGCGGGGCGTGCGTGGGGCGTCTCGCCGGTCTGGACGCCTCGCACCAGGCCGACCCCGGCCTCGGCCAGTCCCTTGGCGAAACCCACGGCCAGGGACGCACTGCCGATCGGGTGCCTGGCGACGTTCACCGCGGTGACGACCGCCTCCTGGGCGAGCGATCCCACTGATCCCACGGTCTTCCTGAGCATCTTCGCTTCTCCTTCAACCTCGGTGTGCGTACAGGGCACTCTTCCCTTCAACCATGACAAACGCACAACAGTCCGCCTCGGCGGGTCGACTCAGACGCACTTCATCCCTAGGGTCACGGGATGACTGAGCCAGCGTCCGTGGGCGGTTCGTCGCCCCAATCCGCGACTCTTGAGCCCCTCATCGTCCTCGACGGCGTGAACAAGTGGTTCGGCGAGCTGCACGTCCTCCAGGACATCAACCTGACCGTCGGCAAGGGCGAGGTCGTCGTCGTGATCGGCCCCTCGGGCTCGGGCAAGTCCACGCTCTGCCGTGCGATCAACCGACTCGAGACCATCGACGAGGGCACGATCACCCTCGACGGTCAGTTGCTTCCCCAGGAGGGCAAGGCACTCGCTGCCCTCCGGGCCGAGGTCGGCATGGTCTTCCAGAGCTTCAACCTCTTCGCGCACAAGACGATCCTGGAGAACGTCACTCTGGGCCCGATGAAGGTCCGGGGCAAGAACAAGGCCGAGGCTGAGAAACGTGGCCGTGAGCTGCTCGAACGGGTCGGGGTGGACCACCAGGCGGAGAAGTACCCCGCCCAGCTCTCCGGCGGCCAGCAGCAACGGGTCGCGATCGCGCGGGCCCTGGCGATGGAGCCCAAGGCGATGCTCTTCGACGAGCCGACCTCCGCCCTGGACCCCGAGATGATCAAGGAGGTCCTCGACGTGATGGTCTCCCTCGCCGAGCAGGGCATGACCATGATCGTCGTCACCCACGAGATGGGCTTCGCACGTACGGCGGGCAATCGCGTGGTGTTCATGGCCGAGGGCGCGATCGTCGAGGAGAACACTCCCGAGGAGTTCTTCACCAACCCACGCTCCGCACGTGCCCAGGACTTCCTCGGCAAGATCCTCAAGCACTGAGGACCACGACTTTCCGCACCATCACGGGACAGGGACGGGCGACCGACCCGGAAAAGGAGAAGAAGATGCGACTCAAGAAGACCAAGGCGGTGCTCGCCGGACTCGCACTGGCAGCCACCGCCGCGTGTGGTGGCAACGCAGGGAGCGACAACGGGGGCGGTGCCGACGTCAAGGTCGACAAGGACGCAGCCTCGAGCTTCGATGCCGGCACCCGGATGAAGGAGCTCGCCGACGCGGGCAAGATCACGATCGGCGTGAAGTTCGACCAGCCCGGACTCGGCTTCAAGGGCGCTGCCGACAACGAGCCCTCGGGTTTCGACGTCGAGATGGGCAAGATCCTCGCTGCCTCGCTGGGGATCGAGCCGAGCGGCATCACCTGGAAGGAGACCATCTCCGACAACAGGGAGCCGTTCCTCCAGGCCGGCGAGGTCGATCTCGTCCTGGCCACGTATTCCATCACCGACGAGCGGCGCAAGGTCGTCGGTCAGGCCGGCCCGTACTACATCACCGGCCAGCAGCTCCTGGTGAAGAAGGGCAGCGACATCAAGAGCGTCGACGACATCAACGGCAAGGAGGTGTGCTCTGTGACCGGCTCCACCTCCCTGGACAACGTCGAGCAGAAGGGGGCGAAGCCGCGCGGCTTCGACACCTACTCCGAGTGCCGCGACCAGGTGCTCGACGGCACGGTCGACTCGATGACCACTGACGGCTCGATCCTGCTGGGATACGCCGCCGAGAACCCCGACGAGCTCGAGGTGGTCGGCGACCCGTTCTCCGAGGAGCGCTACGGCGTCGGCTACCAGAAGAAGAGCCCCGAGATGTGCCAGTGGATCAGCGACACGATCAAGGAGTCCTTCGACGACGGCAACTGGCAGAAGGCCTTCGACGCGACGCTCGGCAAGTCGGGCGCGGACGCACCCGACCAGCCCGAGCTGGACCCCTGCCCGGCGGCCTGAACACCCTGTGAGCGCGTGGGGCGGCCGAGAGCTCGGCTGCCCCATGCGTCACCCCGAACCACGGAGGGAGGTCGGCATCCATGGATGACGTGTTCAACCAGTTCGACCTGGTCCTGAAGGCCTTCTGGCTGACCATCCAGCTCTTCCTGTACTCCGGGCTCTTCTCCCTGGTCATCGGTCTGGTCCTGGCAGCCATGCGCGTCGGGCCGGTCAGCGTGCTGAGAGCCGCCACCGCCACCTACGTCACGCTCGTGCGCAACACCCCCCTGCTGCTGGTGTTCATCTTCGTCTTCGTGGCCATGCCGCGGCTCGGGGTGAACTTCGAGTTCCTCACCAAGGGCGTGCTTGCCCTGACGATCTACACCTCGACCTTCGTGTGCGAGGCCATCAGGTCCGGCATCAACTCCGTCCCGCTGGGCCAGGCCGAGGCGGCGCGTGCCATCGGGCTCACCTTCGCCGGCACCATGCGCCAGGTCATCCTGCCGCAGGCTGTCCGCGCGACCGTGCCCCCGCTGGCCAGCGTCCTGATCGCCCTGCTGAAGAACACCTCGGTCGCGGCGGCCTTCGGGCTCCTGGAGGCCACGGCCCGGATGCGCTTCTTCACCAACAACAATGCAGACGACCGAATGCTGATCTTCCTCACCTTCGCCCTCGGGTACGTGATCCTCGTGGAGCTGCTGTCCTTCGGGGCGACGCTTCTCGAGCGCAGATGGAGGGTGACCGCCCGATGAGCACGCCGACACCAAACGTGCTGAGCGCCGAGCTGCCTGGGGGCCCCGCATGAGCGCCAGCATCCTGTTCGACTCACCCGGCCCGAGGACACGTGCACGCCACCGCGTCTACACCGTCCTCGCCGTCCTGGGCCTCATCGCCGTTCTCGCGCTGGTCGTGCTGCGGCTCAACTCCAAGGGTCAGCTCGCCTACGACCTGTGGGAGCCCTTCATCACGCCGGCCTACATGCAGGCACTGTTGAAGGGCCTGCTCCAGACCTTGCAGATGGCAGCCCTCTCGGTGCTGTTCTCGGTGGTCTTCGGGCTCGCACTCGGCACTGCCAAGCTGTCCGAGCGCGGCTGGATCCGCTGGCCCGCCTGGCTGGTCGTGGAGTTCTTCCGGGCCGTGCCCGTGCTCCTCCTGATGGTGTTCTTCTTCCTTGCCTACGGTGTGGGCAAGGACGGCATCGGGTCGTACTGGTGCGTGGTGTTCGCCCTGACCCTCTACAACGGGTCGGTGCTGGCGGAGGTCTTCCGCGCCGGGGTCAACGCAGTTCCCGCGGGTCAGGCCGAAGCGGCGTACGCGATCGGGATGCGCAAGGCCCAGGTGATGAACATCATCCTGCTCCCCCAGGCCATCAAGATCATGCTTCCCTCGATCATCAGCCAGTGCGTGGTCGCGTTGAAGGACACCAGCCTCGGCTTCTACATCCTGGCTCCGGGACTCACCCGCGTCGGCAAGTCGATCTACGGTGAGTTCCAGAACCAGGTGCAGACGGCGATCGTCGTGGCCGGCATGTACGTCGCGGTGAACCTGGTCCTGACCGCGCTCGCCACCTGGGTGCAGAAGCGGTATGTCGGCGAGAAGCCCCTCGACGTCGGCGGTGGTGGCACCGGGTTGGCCACCGGCGAGGACAAGGGCAGCGTGATCTAGCCCGCGGCGGGGTCGCGTCGCGGCGTCACCCAGAGCCGGATCACGCCTTCGATCACGACGGTGCCGTCGTCGCGCACGCCCCTGACCCGCACCGGCAGGTCGCTCCCCAGGTCGGACAGGGTGTCCCCGGTCCACTGCTCAGGGTCGGTCTCGGCGATGCAGGTGATGTCGCTGGTGGCCTTGGCCGTGTAGCTGACCTCCATCCCCTTCGGGATCCAGCGCTTGTCCCGAGGGATCGACGCCTCCGCGAGGACGCCCATCGCTGCCTCGAGGCCGTTGCAGAGTGCGATCGCGTGGACGGTGCCGATGTGGTTCTTGCACCCCGCGGCGCTTGGGGATGACCACCTCGGCGTGGTTGGGCTCGATCACCGTGAAGCGCGGCCGGATGGTCCAGAAGTACGGCGCCACCTGGCTGAACGCGAAGGAGAAGATCCGGTCACCCACGATCGGGATCGCGTGGGCCTTCTCGTAGAGGTCGACAACTCGGCTCATGCGCCGAACCTTACTCGCGAGTAGGTTCGCGGTCCCCGGGCTGTGGGGAGCCTCACGCCGGTTCGCCTAGGCGGTCGATCAGCCTTCTCGCGTCGTGGGGTGCGTAGCCCTTCATGTCGTTGTCGAAGTAGACGAACGCGTCGCGCCCGTCGGCGGTCCAGCCGCGCAGCTGCTCGGCCCAGCGGTCCAGGGCCGCATCGGTGTAGCCGCTGGCGTAGAGCTCCTTGTCGCCGTGCAGCCGCGCGTAGACGATCGGGCCGACGGCCTGCTCGAAGCGCGGCCACCTGCCGGCGGAGTCGGCGACCACCAGGGCCAGCTCGCACTCGGCGAGGTGCGCGAGCGCGTCGTCGGACGCGAAGCTCGCGTGCCTGGGCTCCAGGGCGTGGCGCAGCGGTCGCTCGGCCACCTCCCCCGACCAGAGCCTGTCCCCCGACAGCCGGTCGTCGTGCCGGGTCGCGAGCTGGGCCGCCTCGGTGGTGGTGCGCGGGAGCAGGGCGCAGAAGTCGGTGATCACCTGCTCGTCGTAGGGGAAGTTGGCCGGCAGCTGCCACAGGACCGGTCCGAGCTTGTGACCCAGCGCGAGCACGCCCTGGGCGAAGAAGTTGGCGAGCGGCCGCTCGATGTCCTGGAGCCGCTTCATGTGCGTGATGAAGCGGCCACCCTTGACCGCGAACACGAAGTCGTCGGGCGTCTCGTCGCGCCACTTCGCCCAGCTCGAGGGCCGGTGCAGGGAGTAGAAGGAGCCGTTGATCTCGATCGAGGACAGCTGGGAGGCGGCGTACTCCAGCTCACGCCGCTGGGGCAGGCCCTGCGGGTAGAAGTCGCCGCGCCAGGGCGGGTAGGTCCAGCCGGAGATGCCGATGCGATGCGTCACCCCCCTAGTCTGACCTGCCAGAATCTCTTGCGTGGACGCAACCGAACTCGGGCAGGCCTTCCTGGCGCACCGTCGACGCATCGACCACATGGTCTCCTCCGGTCAGTGGCACGCCTACGCCGACGAGTTCACCGAGGACGCCGTCCACCGCGGTTCGGGGATGGACGACGTGGTGGGACGGGAGGCCATCCGCGCCTGGGTGGTCCGGATGATGTCCACCTATCCCGGCAGTCACATCGCGCGGCTCGAGGTGATCTGGCACGTGGTGGACGCCGACGCACGGGCGGTGGTCTACGAGCTGCGCAGCGTGATGTCGGACCCCGGCGACGGATCGCAACCGACAGCCTCCACCACGGCGTCCATCGGGTACGCCGGTGACGGTCTGTGGTCCTGGGTGGTGGAGGCGCACAGCACCGATGCCTTCCGGCGCATGTGGGAGAGCTGGAGTCGTGCCGCGGTGCAGTCGGGGATCGCCTCCGCGCCCCCCGAGCTGGGCGACGACCTGATCCGGATGCTCGACTCGCGGGGCGGCTGAGGCCTTCAGCCGAGCACCCGCTGCACGTCGATGCTGCAGCCCACGACCGTGTCGATCCCACCCTCCGCCTGCGGCTCGTCGAACCACATCCCCTCGGTCGCACCGAGCTTGGCGAGCACCCGCAGCGAACGGGTGTTGCGGTGGTCCGGCGCGGCGAACAGCTCCCTCGCTCCGTCGTACGCCGGCACCACGATGTCGCGCAGGAACACCCAGAGCAGGCTGGTGCCCAGTCCACGGTCGACGCGAGACGGCTCGCCCACCACGTAGTCGAAGCCGATCGCATCGGGGTGACCACAGAGCAGCGCGAACTCGGGGTGGTCGGAGATCCGGTAGTCCTGGCAGAACCCCACCGAACGACCGTTGACCTCCCAGATCCAGTAGCGAACCGCGTCCTCGCCGCGGATGCCCGGCCCGTAGTAGGCAGCGACCTGCTCGGGCGAACGCTGTTCGTCCCACCACCGGGCGACGTGCGGCAGGTTGATCCACCTCGTCACGGCACCGAGGTCGCCCTCGGTCATCGGGCGCAGCGCGAAGGTGTGCTCCTCGTCGACCTGGAACCGCAGGGGGTCCGAGGAGAGGTCCACCGCCAGCACGGGACCCCGACCGCCGGCCAGCCGGTCGGCCGCCCGGGCCCACGACTCACCGGCTCGGACCTGGTCGCGCTCGAGCTCGATCTGCACACGGACAGTCTGGCTGGTTGGATGCCCCTGTGGACACCGCTTCGGAGAGCACCAGGGCAGAGATCGAGCAGGCCTTCGCCGCCTACCAGGCCGCCGTGGCGGAGATCGCCGCGTCCGGCGACTGGGCGAGCTTCGCCGAGCTGTTCACGCCGGACGCGACCTACGAGGAGCACGCCTTCGGCAGCTTCACCGGTCGCGAGGCGATCCGCGCATGGGTGGTGCGGACGATGACGTCGTTCCCGGGCGACACGATGACCAGCTTCCCGATCGCGTGGCACGTGGTCGACGAGCCGACCGGGCGGGTGATCTGCGAGGTGCGCAACCTGATGCCCGACCCGGGCGACGGGTCGGCGCACGAGGCGAGCAACCTGACGATCCTCACCTATGCCGGCGACGGGCTGTGGTCGCGCGAGGAGGACGTCTACAACCCGATGCGCTTCGCCCAGATGACGGTCGGGTGGGCGAAGCTCGCCCAGGCGCACGGTCGGCTCAGCGAGGCGGGCGCCGCGTTCCTCAGGCAGCTCGGCTAGTGCCCTGAGCCGGCGTCAGGCGCCGGGAACGTCAACATGCGGTCGATGCGGTCGAGCCGGGCCAGGACGAACTCCCGGAACTCCTCGGCGTCCAGGGGCGGTTGCACCGGCCCCTCGCTGCCGAGCGTCGAGGAGATCATCCCGCCGAGGAGCGCCCCGGCGAACACCGCCGCGTCCTGGTCGCCCGGCGGCAGCCCGAGCCGCTCGGTGATCACCTCGCTGACCATCCGCATGGGCCGCAGCAGCTCGACGAACAGCCCGCGGCGCAGCTCGGGGACCTCCTGGATCAGCTGGTTGCGCAGGCCCTCGAGCTCGAAGTCCTCGTTGCCGATCTCGGTCCCCAGGGCCTCGATCGCGTGCCGAAGGGCCGCGGTCGGGCCCAGCTCCGGCGGCGCCTCGCGGAAGAGGTCGATCATCCGCGAGTCGATGAACTCGGAGAGGACCACCTCTTCCTTGGTCGGGAAGTAGCGGAAGAACGTGCTCGGCGAGACCTCGGCGGCAGCGGCGATCTGCTCGACCGAGGTCTCGGCGTACCCGTGCTCGCTGAACAGCCGGAGCGCCTCGCGCTGGATGGTCGCCTTGGTCCGAGCCTTCTTGCGCTCACGCAGGCCGGGCAGCGGACGCACCGGTGGGGTCGACGTCTTCTTCGGCACGTCCCGATTCTGCGTCATCGGGCCCCGAGTCCGGCTCAGGCGCGACCGCGCGGACGGCGGGCATCAGCAGCCACGCGACGAGGGCGCCGACCACTGCGATCGCGGCCGAGACCCACAGCGCGGCATCCATGCCCTGCACGAACGCGTTCCCGACCGAGTGCGCCAAAGCCTCGGAACCGGCCTGGTGCGCCAGCTGCACGCCCGCCTGCGCCGACTCGCGGACGGCGCCCGCCGCCTGCGCTGGCAGCCCGTCGGTGTCGACCGTCGCGCGGTAGCGATCGTTGAGCAGGGCACCCAGCACCGCGATGCCCATCACGCTGCCGACCTGCCGCAGCGTCTGGATCAGCGCCGAGCCACTGGCCGCGCGTGCCCGGGGCAGCGTCATCAGCGCGGTGTTCTGGGCCGCGAACAGCGAGGCGCCGAACCCGAGTCCCACCAGGGTGCTCCACCAGGCCGTGCGCACGTAGCCGTCGGAGACACCGGTGGTGGCGCCCCACACGAGGCCGGCTGCCATCAGCGCGAACCCGGCGGCCGCCACCGACCGCATCGTGAGGCGCGACCCCAGCCCGTTGGCCAGCCGCATCGCGACCAGCATGCCGACCACGAGCGGCAGGGTGCGCAGGCCGGTGCCGAGGGCATCGGCGCCCAGGACCGCGCGGTAGTACTGCGGCAGGGTGAACATCACTCCGAAGAACGCCAGGCTGGCGACCGCCGCGGCCACGGCGCCGTAGCGGAAGCCGCGGTCGGCCCACACGGCGAAGTCGAAGACCGGCACGGCGCCGCGCAGCCGGCGCTCCCAGACCAGGAAACCGGCCAGCACGAGCAGCCCACCGATCATCCCGACCAGCACGACCGGGTCGCTCCAGCCGCGTGCCGGCGCCTCGATCACTGCGTAGGTCAGCCCGAGCAGTCCGCTCCCCGCGAGCACAGCTCCGACCACGTCGATCCGGGCTGCCTCGCGGCTCACCTCGTCGCGGGGCATGAAGCGCCACACCGCCAGGATCGCCAGCGCGATCACCGGCACGTTGATGACGAAGACCGAGCCCCACCAGAAGTTCTGCAGGAGCAGCCCGCCCACGATCGGTCCGAGGGGAAGGCCGACCATCGTCGAGATGCTCAGCACCAGGATGGCGCGCGGGCGCTCGGGCGGGTCGAAGAGGACCACCACGGCCGACATCGCCAGCGGAAGCAGCACCGCGGCGCCCAGGCCGAGCACCGCCCGGGCGGCGATCAGGCTGCCCGGGCTCCCGGCCAGCGCGCACCACAGTGACCCCAGCCCGAAGACGGCGAGCGCGCCGAGGGTCAGGTTCTTGCGCCCGAAGCGGTCACCCAGCATTCCCGCCGGCAGCAGCACGGCCGCCATCACCAGCAGGTAGGCGTCCGCGAACCACTGCAGCTGCGCGGTGGAGGCGTGCAGGTCGACCGCGATGTCGGGCAGGGCCACGTTCAGCACGGTCATGTCGAGCCCGACCACGAACAGGCTCATCGCCGTCGCACCCATGGCCCACCAGCGGGCGTTTTCCTTGTGCATGGTCAAACCTCAAGTCAGAGTCAAATGCATGTGACTTGATATTAGGAGTGACTTTCATTTTTGGCAAGGAGCACTCGCCCCTCACTCGTCGGGCGGGTCCAGGTCGACGTCGAGCTCTTCCTTGACCACCCGGAAGGCGACGCCGGCGGAGTGGCCCTTGCGCGCGAGCATGCCGACCAGCCGCCGGACGGCCTTGTCGCGGTCGAGGTTGCGCACCGTCCGGAGCTTGGCGCGCACCAGGGCGCGGGCCACCTCCAGCTCGTCCTCGGGGTCGATCTCGTCGAGCGCCTCGCGGGCCACCTCGTCATCGACACCTTTGCGACGCAGCTCCATCGCCAGCGCCCGCCGGGCCAGGCCACGGCCGGACTGACGCTGCTCCACCCACTCGCGGGCGAAGGCGGCGTCGTCGACCAGGCCGACCTCCTCGAAGCGGTCGAGCAGCCGCGCGGCGACGTCCTCGGGCACGTCCTTGGAGCTCAGCTTGGTCTCCAGCTCCGAGCGGGTGCGCGCCCGCCCGGTGAGCTGGTTGAGGAGGATCGTGCGGGCCACCGACTCCGGGTCGGCCTCGGGACCGAGGTCCCGGTCCGAGCCAGGTTCACGTCTCACGGGATCTCCTGTGGTTGCGGCTGCTTGCCGTCTCACCGGGTTTCGAGACGCGTCGCCCGCCCCCTCCTGCGTCGGGTTCGGGCCGATCGCTCCTCAACCTGCCGACCTGTTCGCGACCTCGTTCCTCGGTCGCGGGTCGTCAGAAGTCGATGCCGTCGGGGTCGATCCCGGCGTCGGCGGTGAAGCCGGCGGCGGGCTCGGCGGGTGCGTCGACGGACGGACCGATGCCGAGCTTCTCGAGGATCTTCTTCTCGATCTCGTTGGCGAGGTCGGGGTTGTCGCGCAGGAAGGTGCGGGCGTTCTCCTTGCCCTGGCCGAGCTGATCGCCCTCGTAGGTGTACCAGGCACCGGCCTTGCGGACGAGCCCCTCCTCGACGCCGACGTCGATCAGGCCACCCTCGCGGCTGATGCCCTGGCCGTACATGATGTCGAACTCGGCCTGCTTGAACGGCGGCGCGACCTTGTTCTTCACGACCTTGACGCGGGTGCGGTTGCCGACCATCTCGGTGCCGTCCTTGAGCGTCTCGATGCGACGCACGTCGAGGCGGACCGAGGAGTAGAACTTCAGCGCGCGTCCACCCGTGGTGGTCTCCGGCGAGCCGAACATCACCCCGATCTTCTCGCGCAGCTGGTTGATGAAGATCGCGGTCGTGTTGGCGCCGTTGAGCGCACCGGTCATCTTGCGCAGCGCCTGGCTCATCAGCCGGGCCTGGAGGCCGACGTGGCTGTCGCCCATCTCGCCCTCGATCTCCGCGCGCGGCACGAGGGCCGCCACCGAGTCGATCACGATCAGGTCGAGCGCGCCGGAGCGGATCAGCATGTCGGCGATCTCGAGCGCCTGCTCACCGGAGTCGGGCTGGGAGACCAGCAGGGCGTCGGTGTCGACGCCGAGGCGCTGGGCGTATTCGGGGTCGAGGGCGTGCTCGGCGTCGATGAACGCCACGATGCCGCCGGCCGCCTGCGCGTTGGCCACGGCGTGCAGCGCGACGGTGGTCTTTCCCGAGGACTCCGGACCGTAGATCTCCACGACACGACCCCGCGGGAGGCCGCCGAGGCCGAGCGCGATGTCGAGGGAGATCGCCCCGGTGGGGATCACCTCGAGAGGTGCGCGCGTCTCGTCGCCGAGGCGCATGACCGATCCCTTGCCGAACTGCTTCTCGATGTTGGCGAGCGCTACGTCGAGCGCCTTGTCCCGGTTGTTCTCGGCTCCAGCCATGTCACCCTCACGTGTGTCGTGCGTCCCGGACCCGGGGCGCCTGTCTGACCTTGATGTCTCGCCAGACGTTAGGAGCCACCACCGACAACCACGAGTGCGTGTCGTGCGCCTGTGGAGAAACCGGTCTCGACCCCTGCCTGTGGACAAGACGGTAGTACGAACGTGTGTTCGATCCCAACCCTGACACGCCGAAGCCCCGGCCTCTTCCGAGGCCGCTCCTGCACGGAGCACACGCCGACCCGCCCCCCGTCACGACGGGTCGGCGTGAGGCCTACTGGGTGATCCGCGAGGGCACGAGCGGGGTGTAGGGCGACTTCGCCGTCAGGTAGGCCGAGAACGCGTCGATGTCGAGGCCGCCGAAGTACTTCGCGGTGCCGTTCTTGAAGGTCGGGAAGCCGTCGCCACCGTCGGAGAGGAAGTTGTTCGTCACGATCCGGTAGCTCGCGGCCTTGTCGATCGGCGTCCCGTTGAGCTTGACGCTGCCCTCGACCGGCCCCGCGTCGCCGACCCCACGCTGGTAGGTGAAGCCGCCCGAGACCTGGAGGATCTTGTTGTTGGTCGCGCCCAGGTTGGGGCCGGAGACCTGCTCCGTGAGCAGCTGGTAGATCTGCGCGCCCGTGAGGTTCATCGAGACCAGGTAGTTGTTGAACGGCTGGACGTTGAAGGCTTCCTCGTAGGTGATGTCACCGACCGGCTCGCCGTACTTCGAGTTCGCCGCCGTGAGGTCGGCCCGGATCCCGCCGGGGTTCATGAACGCGATCACCGGCGTCTGCCCACCGGTCACGACCGACGCGTCGGCGAGCTGGGCGTCGGCGATCAGGTCACCCAGGGCGCTCTCCCCCGCCTCGTTGGCAGTCTTGGAGACGTCGCCCGTCACGTGGCCGATCACGTTGCTGGCGATCGGCTCGACGAGCTCCTTGTACATGTTGATCAGCGCGGTCTGGCCGGAGTCGGGCGTGACGTCCCGGCTGACCTGCACGTTGCTGCCCCTGACCGAGCCGCGCACGATGTCGCGGGTCCTGCGGTTGTAGAGCAGCTCGGTGTCGGTGAACAGGCGGCCGAACGACGAGGCCGAGGTCAGCAGCCGCGACCGTCCGGCGGGGTCCTTCACGTCGCAGACGTAGGGCTGGTGGGTGTGACCGGAGACGACCATGTCGATCTCCGGGTCGAGAGCAGACGCGATCGGGAGGATCGGGGAGCCGGCAGCCAGGGTGCCGCCCTTCCCGCAGGTGTAGTCGTAGTTGGGGTTCACGTCGTAGGTCGTGCCGCTGGCCGGGTCGGTCCACTTCTGCTTGTCGGGCGTGCCGCCCTGGTGGATGAGCACGACGATCGCCTTGACGCCCTTGCGCCGGAGCACCGGCACCAGCGCGTTGGCCGTCTGCACCTCGTCGGTGAACTCGAGACCCGCGACGCCGCTGGCGGTGACGATGCTCGGGGTGTCCTTCAGCGTCATCCCGATGAAGCCGATCTTCGCGCCGTGCACGTTCTTGATGGCGTACGGCGGCAGGATCGTCTGGTTGGTCCCGGCGTACTTCACGTTCGCGGCGAGATAGTCGAACTTCGCGCCCTTGAACCGGTGCGACCCGGGGCAGGAGTTCTGGTTGTTCTCGCCCTCGGCGCCGTCGTCGAGGCAGCCACCCCGGTCCATCCGCTGGAGCTCCTTGTAGCCCTCGTCGAACTCGTGGTTGCCGACCGAGGTGACGTCGAGGCCGAGCTCGTTCATCGCCTCGATGCTCGGCTCGTCGTGGAACGCGGCCGAGAGCAGCGGCGAGGCGCCGATGAGGTCGCCGGCGGCGACGGTCAGGGAGTTGCGGTGGCCCTTGCGCGCCTTGGCCAGATGGGTGGCGAGGTATTCCACGCCACCCGCGTCAGCGGTCACGTCGACCGCCTTGCCGGTCGTGGTGTCGATCCTGTGATCGACGACGTTCCTGCCCGAGGACCCGCTCGGGGCCTCGAGGTTGCCGTGGAAGTCGTTGAAGGACAGCAGCTGGATCGGCATCAGCGAGCTGTGGTGGGGCCGGGGGTGCGAGTGGTGGTGGGGCGGCCACTTGGGGTGCTGGTGGCCGGTCGCGTCGGCCGGCGAGGCCAGCACGGCCAGGGGGGCGAGGGCGCACGCCCCCGCAGCCAGGACGCCGACGAACCGACGGCTGATGGGCGAGGTGATGCGCATGGGGGCTCCCGAGGTGTGTTCTCCGAGTCGAACCCCGGCAGGCTAGCCCGGGCCGGCGAGGTGCGGCACCCCCTGCCACGTCACGTTTGGGTGACGAGTGCGCGAACTCAGCGTTCCCGCGGCGGCAGTCCCAGCTCGGCCCAGACGGCGCGCCACACGGTCTTGGGCGGCTCCCCCGCGTCGAGCGCCTCCAGCACGGTGCGTCCCTCCAGCGCGCGGATCACGTGCTGCTCGGCCCACGAGCGGGCGTACGCCGGACCGAGCGCGGCGTCCATCCGGGCCCAGAACTCGGTGTGCCTCACAGGTCCCCCGGTGGCTCGTCCCCCGGGGTCGGGCTGATGCTGACGTCCCAGAGGTGGTGGGCGACGTCGTGCAGGTGGTAGATCCCCATGGTCTCCACGGTGAACAGCGAGCCGTTGCTCCGCCGCCCGGTCCGCTGCCACTGCTCCCCCTCGACCGAGGCATAGACGGCGGCGACCTCGGCCGCGCGCTCGACCAGCTCGGTGCCGACGGTCCCGGGGTCCTGCACGTCGTAGCCCTCCTCGACCGCGGTGGCGTCCTGGTCCCAGTTGTCGAAGGTCGGGTCGTCCTCGTCGAGCATCAGCCGCAGCCGCCTGGCGAAGAGCTCGTGGACGTCACGCACGTGGCAGGCGTACTCGAGACGGGACCACACGTGCGGAGCGGGGCGTACGGCGTAGTCGCCGTCGGCCAGCACGGCATACCACCCGCGAGTGTTCTCGTGGAGGAGGTCCGGCAGGTCCTCGCGCGCCACCGCGGCCGGGTCGAAGCCGCACTGGTCGCAGGACTCCTCGATGACCCAGGTCCAGTCCTTGGTGTCGGGCTCGATGCTCACGCAGCCGATTGTGCCCGCCCGCTCCAGGGCCTGCGCACAGGGCCCGGACCTGACCACGGGGCGGAAATGTGGGGACGGACCAGCCATGATCGTGTAGACCGGAGTGTCCCCTCACCGCGTAGGAGCGAGATGTCCCTGGGTTCGGTCGTGATCGTCGTCGTGGCCGTCGCGCTGCTGGTGACCGCCGCGCTGCTGATCCGCTCCCGTGCGCACCCGTGGTCGACCATCGTCGTCGCCATGCTCACGACCGGTGTGTGCTTCACCGTCGGGGGTGGGTCCGGCGAGGAGGAGGGCGGTCCGAGCGTCGCCACCGTCGTCGCGGCGATCGTCGGTCTGCTCAGCGTCGCGGCCGCGGTCATCGCCCTGGTCCCGCGCTCCAGGGAGGTCCCCCCGTCCCGGTTCCCGAGACTCCTGGCCTCGGCCGGGATCGTCATCGGCGCACTGGGCCTGGTGCTCAACCAGCTGGTGAGCTGACCGCCTCGGTCACCTCGCTCGTGGCGTCGTTGGTCGGGATCGTCACGACGAATCGGCAGCCGTTCTCCACGTTCTCCACCTCCACGCGCCCGCGGTGGACCTCGATCAGGCCGCGCACGATGGCCAGCCCGAGCCCGGCTCCGCTCCCCGAGGTGACCAGCCCGGAGGCCGGCACCGTGTCCGGTGTGCGGGCCGCTCCGCCCCGGAAGGCCACGTCGAAGACCCGGTCGATCTCCTCGCTGGGGATCCCGCCGCACCCGTCGCGCACGCTGAGCTCGACCGCGTCGTCGCGCGTCCAGCCGCGGATCTGGACCGACCCGTCGCTGGGCGTGTGCCGGATGGCGTTCATCAGCAGGTTGCCGATGACGCGGGACATCGCGCTGGGGTCCACGTGCACCAGGACGTCACTGTCGACGTGCCCGTCCAGCCGCACGCCCTTGACCGCGGCGACCGACTCGGCCGCAGCGAGCGACTCGCTGACCAGGTCGCCGAGCGCGACCGTCTGGGGCGAGGGCACCAGCAGACCGGCGTGCATCTGGGAGAGCTCGAAGAGGTCGTCGACCATGCGGACGGTGCGGTTGACCTCGGCGCTGATCTGCCGGTGGTAGCGCGACGGGTCCTCGACCATGCCGTCCTCGAGGGCCTCTGTCATGGCGCGGAGGCCCGAGAGCGGCGTACGCAGGTCGTGCGACACCCACGAGACCAGCTCGCGACGCGACTCCTCCAGCCGCTGCTCGCGTTGGCGTGCCTCGGCAAGCTTCTGCGAGCTCTCCCGCAGCTGCTCGTTGAGCGCCGTGAACTCGGCGGGACCGGTGACCTCGGCCTCGTAGTGGCCCGACTCCCCGAAGCGCCGGGCACCCTCGTGCAGCTGCCTGGAGGAGCGCACCAGCACTGCGCCGACGAGGGAGGCCAGGCAGGCGGACACGATGCCGGCGACCAGGCAGACCCACAGCACCACCACGTAGTCGTGGTCGGAGATGAACATCGCGCGCGCTGTCCCGATCACGGCGGCGATCACGGCGGCCGCGGCCACGAGGGCGACGCCGGCCGGGAACCACCGCAGGCTCGCGCCCCGCAGGGCGTAGGCCGCGACCAGACCCAGCACGCCGACCGCGGCGGCACATCCCGCGGCGATGCCGATGATCACCAGCTCGTCGTGCGTCATGAGATCTCCTCCCAGCGGTAGCCGACTCCCCAGACCGTGACCAGCCTGGCCGGGTGGGTCGGGTCGGCCTCGAGCTTCTCGCGCAGCCGACGGACGTGCACGGTGACCGTGGAGTCGTCACCGAAGGACCAGCCCCAGACGTCGCGCAGCAGGTCCTCGCGCGAGAAGACCTTGCCGGGGTGGGAGACGAAGTGGTGCAGGAGGTCGAACTCCCGGGCCGTCATCGGCACCCGGGTCTCGCCCCAGGTGACCACGCGCGATCCGGGGTCGACCATCACCTCGCCCGACTGCACCGGACCGCCGACCGGACGAGGCTCCCCGCTGCGCCGCAGCACCGAGTCCACCCGCAGCACGAGCTCGCGGGGGCTGAACGGCTTGGTGACGTAGTCGTCGGCGCCCTGCTCGAGGCCGACGACGCGGTCGCTGACGGTGCCCTTGGCGGTCAGCATGATCACGGGGATGTCGCTGGTCTCGCGCAGCCTCCGGCAGACCTCGAGCCCGTCGACTCCGGGCAGCATCAGGTCGAGGACGATCAGCTCCGGCGGAGCCTGCGCCACCGAGGCGAGCGCCTCGGTGCCGTCGGCCGCCGAGGTGACGGTGTGCCCGGCCTTGGTGAGGTAGGTGATGACGACCTCGCGCACGGTCGCGTCGTCATCGACGACGAGCACGGCAGCCACTCACTCACCTCCTGCTTCTGGTTCTCCCCGAGGGACCAGTCTGCGCCACAGCGGGGTGATCGTGAGCAGGGTGACGAGCAGGACCACCAGCGCGAACACGACCCAGCCCAGCAGGTAGTGCCGATCCAGCAGGGTCGGGTTGTCCGGACGCCGACCCCACCCGCCCAGGACGGGGATGGCGGTGACGGTCACGGTGAGCAGCACGATCATCGCCGCGGTCGTCGCGGCCCAGGCCCTGCGCGGCAGCACCCGGGTGGCGAGGAGGGTCAGGCCGATGGTGAGCGGCGCGATGATCCCGTCGTGCACAGCGACCCCGCCGGCCAGCCAGAGCACGGCGTTCACGATGTCTCCGAAGTCGTGCTGGAGGAAGCGGAGCAGGCCGAACGCGCCCATGGCGACGCCGACGGCACCCAGGAGCAACCGGAGTCTCATGCGATCACCTCGATCCGGGTGACCCACTTGGTCTGGAAGACCCCGGGGCGGTTGGGAGCGATCAGGCGGCAGGGGAAGCCGTGGTCGATGGTGAGGTCGCTGCCGTTGAGCTGCAGCGCGAGCAGCGTCAGCCCGTCCCGCGCGAACTTCGCCGGGATCTCGGTGACACCGAAGGCGCCCCTGGTCTGCAGCGAGGTGATCCGCAGCGGCGAGTCGTCCGGTGCGTCGACGAGGTCGAGCAGCTCGGAGAGGCGGACACCGGTCCACGTCGCGGCGGCGCTCCATCCCTCCACGCACGCGATCGGCAGCGCGTGCGTCCGCTGCCGCATCGACTCCAGGTCGGCCCGGGTCAGGGTGACCTCGCGGTCTCCGTGTGCCAGCGTGAGCTGGAACCCCGGGTCCTTCGCTGTGGTGGTGACTCCGGCTGCCTGGGCCGAGCGGTTGATCGGCACGCCCTGCGGCCCCTCGCCGGTGCGGACGGCGAAGACGGAGACCTTGCGCAGCCACGGGACGGTGTTGCCGGCCGCGGCGAGCACGGCCACTCCCGAGGCCAGGAAGGCGGTGCGCAGGATGGTGCGGCGGCTGGGTCCGGCGTGGGACGTGGGCGGCTCAGGCAGCCGTTCGGCGTACGCCGCCCTGATCTTGGGCAGCTTCACCGCGATGTGCACCACGAGCGAACCGATGGCGATCCACGCGACGGCGTAGTGGGTCGAGCGGAACGAGAACGACCAGGGATACCACTGGGCCGCGTTGGCCAGCCCGGTGACGAGCTGGAAGATCGCCGAGGCCACGAGGGCGGCGATGGAGATGCGCTCGAGCGTGCTCAGGACCAGCTTGCGCACGTCGCCGAACGGCATCTCGGCGAACAGCTTGGGATAGACGCTCCACAGCTTGACCAGCAGCAGCGGGATGGCCGCGATGCCGGAGAGCACGTGCACGCCCTGGGTGACGCGGTAGCCCCAGATCGGTCGCACGGGTGGGAGGACGGGGAGGTCCGGCAGGTAGTACCAGTGGCTGATCATCCCGGTCAGGAAGCACAGCCCGAAGGTGATGCCGAGCCAGGTGCCGATCCGCGCCGTCAGGGCCTCGTGCCGCAGCGGCGAGGTGAAGGACGCCTCGGTCGGGACCGGTGGGCGCCTCATTGCGCCAGCACGGCGAACCATCGGCCCCGGTGGTTCCCGAGATGCTCGAGCGCCAGCCCCGCGTCGGCGGCCACGTCCTCGATCGCCTCGGCTCCGACCTGCGCCCACGGGAACGGGCCGGACCGCTTGTGGTCGGTCTCCAGACGGGCGTGGTGGTGCAGGACGCCGGTGCCGGGCGCAGCCAGGTCGCAGACGATCCTGCCAGTGCGGTCGAGCAGCTCGGTGGCCCGCCGCAGCAGGCGGACGGGGGCGCCGCCGATGCCGATGTTGCCGTCGGCCAGCAGCACCGTGTTCCAGCGCCCCTCGCCCGGCAGCGGGTCGAACACGTTGCGTCGCAGCGCGGAGACTCCCCTGCGGCGGGCCTGCTCGACAGCCTCACGCACGATGTCGACACCGAGCACGACGTGACCGCGCTCGACGAGGTGGGCGCTCATCCGTCCGGGGCCGCAGCCCAGGTCGATGGTCGCGCCGCGGCAGTGCCCGAGCAGCACGCGGTCGGCGTGGCTGACCGGTCGCACCCAGTCGTGCACCGGAAGCGGCTGGTCCCCGGTCGGGATGCCGCGCACGGTGCAGCTCTCGCCGCGCAGAGCATCGCTGTAGACCTCGCTGAAGCTCGCCGGGCCCGGGACCTCGTTGACCTCGGTCGACTCCGTGGCGGTCACGGCGCGGCCCTGCCGAACGCCGTCGCGAACCTGGTCGACGGGGCGGCCGCGGCCACGGACTCGGCATCGATGACCTCGTCGACGTCGCGCAGGGTCTCCACGAGGCTCACCCGGGCGCCGGCGCGGACGAGTGCCGCGCGGGTCAGCTCGCCGGTGTGCGACTGCGACATCGGCACCTCGCCGAGGTGGGCGACCAGGTGCGGGCCGCCGACGCCCAGCAGCCACCAGCCCCCGTCGGCCGCGGGGCCGAGCACGGCTGCGTCGGGGTGGGTGAGCCTGGATCCGACCTCGGTGAGCGTGTGGGCGCGCAGGTGAGGGGTGTCCATGCCGACCTGCACGACCGGGGCACCCGCTGCGGCGGCGGTGTCCTCGTGGGCGTTGACCAGCCGGGTGGCGAAGTCGTCGCCGCGCTGGGGATGCACCGTCCACCCGGCCGTCGCCTCGAGCAGCTCGTCGGCGTGCTCGGCGTCGGCCAGGTCGCCGTCGAGGGCGAGGTGGCACCGCGTGACGCCGTACGCCGCTGCGCAGACCGCCATCGTGTCCAGCAGTGCTGCCGCCGCGAGCCGGGCCGCGCGCTCCATCCCGACCGAGCGACCGAGTCGGGTCTTGACCCGGCCGGTGACCGGAGCCTTCGCGACGACCAGCATGACGGCCGGCGCCATCGGCGTGCTCACGAGAGCACCCGGGCGAAGTCGCGCGCGGCACGGACGGTGCCGACCACCGAGCCGGACACCTTGGAGCGGGTCCCGGCGGCGCGCGGGTGATAGTCGATGTCGCGCTCGGCGAAGCGCCAGTGCGCGGTCGCCGCCCGCTGGAGCAGCTCGACGGGATAGCCGAAGCGGCGGTCCTCGACGCCGAGTGCCAGCATCTCCTCGCGCCGCGAGACGCGCATCGGGGCGATGTCGTGCAGCGGCAGGCCGAGGCGGCGACGCAGCCACCACAGGACGACGGCGTTGCCGGCCCGGGCGTGCCAGGGCCAGACACCACGACTCGTCGGACGCCGGCGGCCCACCGCGAGATCCGCCTCCCCCATCACCACGAGGTCGAGCAGCGGCACCAGGTCGGCGGGGTCCATCGACCCGTCGCCGTCCATCACCGCGACGAAGTCGGCCGTCGCGGCCTCGAGTCCTGCGTGCACGGCGGCGCCGTAGCCGGGTTGCGGCTCGTCGACCACCGTGGCGCCCAGTCCTCGCGCCACGTCGGCGGTGCCGTCACGCGAGCCGTTGTCGACCACCACGGCACGAAAGCCCCCGGGCAGCTGCGCGAGCAGCGCCGGCAGGGCGGGCGCCTCGTCGCGACACGGGATCACGACGTCGCAGATGGCGGCGGAGGAGGTCACTGTCTCAACGTAGGGGGCAACGTCCGGTTTGGGGGACGATGAACTATTAACAAAGCCTGACGCTTGCGCCGCGCGCCGCCCGATCGCTGGTCCGTGGAACTGGTGTCCCTACCCTCGTCACCATGACCCGAGCCCGCTTCGCACCATTCGTGGGCCTCGCGTTCGGAGTGCTCCTCGCGACGGTCGCGATGGCGCTGCCGGCGATCACCGGGTGGGACGTGCACGTGCGCTACTTCCCGCCGCTGCACGCGGAGTGGGACCCGCGCGCGGGCATCGGCACGCTCCCCGCGCTGCTGGTCGGAGGGCTGGCGGTGTGGTGGGCGGTCCCCCTCGCGGAGCGGTTGCCGTGGCGGGGCCTCCTGCTCGCGTCGTACGCCGGAGGGCTGGCGTGGCTGTTCAGCCTCGCGTTCGTCGACGGCAAGGACGGGATCGCGAAGATCCTGGACGACGAGTACGAGTACCTCCGCACCGCCCGGAGCATGACCGACCTGCCCGCCGCGCTGCACGGCTGGATCGCGCGCATCCCCTACGACGGGCTGCCGGACGACATCCCCAACGCCAACTGGCCGGTGCACGTCGCCGGTCACCCACCGGGAGCCCTGACCTTCTTCGTGTGGCTCGACCGGATCGGGCTGGGCAGCGGCTGGGCCGCGGGGCTCGTGGTCACGTTCGTCGCCGCTTCGATCGCGGTGGCGGTGCTGGTGGCCCTGCGACTGCTCGGCGCCGAGGTGGTCGCCCGGCGAGCCGCGCCGTTCCTGGTCTTCGCGCCGGCTGCGATCTGGCAGGCGGTCAGCGCCGACGCCGTCTTCGCGGCCGTGGCGGCGTGGGGCATCGCGGCGCTGGCCGCAGGGGCGGTCCGCCGGAGCGTGCCCTGGTCGCTCGTGGCGGGGCTGCTGCTCGGCTATGCCGTGATGCTGTCCTACGGCCTGCCGCTGCTCGGGCTCCTCGCGGTGGCGGTGCTGGTGGTCGCGCGGACGTGGCGGCCGCTGCCGTGGGCCGTGCTGGCCGCGCTGGCGGTGGTCGCGGCGTACGGCGCCCTCGGGTTCTGGTGGTGGGAGGCGCTGCCCGCACTGCACGAGCGCTACTGGTCAGGGGTGGCGCACAACCGGCCGCCGTCGTACTGGATGTGGGGCAACCTGGCGGCCCTGACCTTCAGCGCCGGGCCGATGATGTGGGCCGGCTTCACGGCCCTGGGCCGACAGGCCCGCGAGGTCGGGGTCGACGCAGCGCGCGTCGCCCGGTGGCTGGTCGCAGCGGCGGCCGCGATGGTGCTGGCCGCCGAGCTCTCGCAGATGAGCAAGGGCGAGGTCGAGCGGATCTGGCTCCCGTTCGTGCCCTGGCTGCTGGTGGCGTGCGCCCTGCTGCCGGAGCGCTGGCGACGGGCCGGCGTCGCGATCCAGGTCGTCCTCGCGCTGGTGGTGCAGCACCTGCTCTTCACCGGCTGGTGATCAACCGACCGCCGGTCGCAGTGGCGCCGTCGCGAACTCGGGAATCCCCTGCTCCGGCGGGATCTCCGCGCTGAACCCGAGCTCGCTCGCAGCGAGCTCGGGCGACGCGACGACATGGCGCACGTCACCGGCGCGGTAGTCGCCGGTCACCTCCGGTGCCGGCCCGTCCGCAGCCTGCGAGAGCAGCTCGGCGATCCGGAGGATCGGGACCGGACTGCCCGAGCAGACGTTGTAGGTCGCCCACGACTCGGCGGGCCGTCCCGCCACTGCGTCGATCGCCAGCACGTTGGCCCGGGCGACGTCGGCGACGTGCACGAAGTCGCGCATCTGGCCGCCGTCCTCGAAGACCCGCGGCGCCCGCCCGTTCTCCAGCGAGGAGCGGAAGATCGCCGCGACGCCGGAGTAGGGGGTGTCGCGCGGCATGCCGGGCCCGTAGACGTTGTGGTACCTCAGCCCGATCGCCCGGGCCCGCGCCTGCCGGGCCCACGCGAGCGTGTAGTGCTCCTGCGCGAGCTTGCTGGCGGCATAGCTGCTGCGCGGGTCGAGGCGCGCGTCCTCCGGCACCAGCTCCCAGGTCAGCGGCTGCCCGCACAGCGCACAGTGGTTCTCGAAGTCACCGGACTCGAGGGCCGCGCGGCTGCGAGGCGGCGGCTGCTGCGGCCCGTGCTCGGCGCAGGCGTAGCGGCCCTCGCCGTACACCACCATCGAGCTGGCCAGCACGAGCGCATCCACGCCTCCCTCGTGCATCGCGGCGAGCAGGGCCGCGGTGCCGAGGTCGTTGTGGCCGGCGTAGAGCGGCAGGTCCGCGACCGTCACCCCGGCGCCGACCATCGCGGCCTGGTGGCAGACCACGTCGACACCGTCGAAGAGCTCCGACCACTGCGCCGCGTCGCGTACGTCGAGCCGCTGCACGTCCGGACCGGGCTCGGCGCCGGATCCGTGCGCCTCGGGGATCAGCGCGTCGACCCGGACGACCTCGTCGCCCCGGGCAGTCAGCTGCTCGTCGATCGCGGAGCCGATGAAGCCGGCGGCCCCGGTGAGCAGGACCCTCACGCGGACGGGCCGGGCAGCTCGAAGGGCAGCGTCACGTCGTCGAGCCAGGCAGCGCACCCGCAGTCGCCGACGCCGTCGAGGCCCGCGACGACCTCGCCGAGCAGGTCCTTGAGCCGGCCGATGTGCTTCTCGAACAGGGCGAAGACCTGCGCCTGGTCGACCGACTCCTCCTTGCTCACCCCCGCGTCGAGGTCGGTGACGAGCGCGATGGTGGCGTAGCAGAGGCCGAGCTCGCGGGCGAGGACCGCCTCCGGGTGGCCGGTCATGTTCACCACGGTCCAGCCCGACCGCGCATAGCTCTGCGACTCCGCGCGGGTGGAGAAGCGCGGCCCCTCGATCACGACCATCGTCCCGCCGTCGATCACGTCCTCCCCGGCAGCCTCGACGAGCGCGGCGCGCAGGTCGGGACAGTAGGGATCGGCGAAGGGTGCGTGCGCGGCACCGGTGTCGATGTAGGTCTGGACGCGCGACGTGGTCCGGTCGACGAGCTGGTCGGGCACCACCAGCGTGGCCGGCTGGGTCTCGGGCTGCAGTCCCCCGACGGCGCACGGTGCCAGGACCTGCTGGACGCCGAGGCTTCGCAGGGCCCAGAGGTTCGCGCGGTAGTTGATCCGGTGGGGCGGGAACTGATGGCCCTTCCCGTGGCGTGGCAGGAAGGCCACCGCGCGCCCGTCGACGTCACCGACGGCGATCGGTGCGGTGGGGTCGCCGTACGGCGTGCTCACCTCCACCGTGGTCGGGTCGTCGAGGAACTCATAGAAGCCACTGCCGCCGATGACGGCGATGCGCGGGTGCTGGTCGGCCATGGCGGTCAGTCTGCCAACCCCGCGAAGCCGGCCGGCAGCGGCTCAGCTCAGCAGCAGCTTGTCGAGTCGTCGCCCGACCACCAGGAGCCCGGCGAGCCCCATCGCGACGAGGTAGACGACCGAGACAGCCGACTCCCACGTGACCACGCCGGTGGTCAGCTCGCGGACGAGGACGACGCCGCGGTAGAGCGGCGTCACCTCGACGACCCACTGGACCGCCGTCGGGAACGCGCTGAGGGGGAAGAACGTGGCCGAGAAGAGGAACAGCGGCAGGGAGGCGAGGGTGACGTACTCGAAGTCCTGCCACGAGCGCATGTAGGTGGTCAGCGCCATGCACGCCCCGCCGAACGCGAGCCCGATCAGCAGCGCCGCGGGCACTGCGAGCACCGCCCACCACGAGTGCACCAGCCCCATCGCGATCATCACCCCGAGGAAGGCGGCGGAGTAGATGCCGCCGCGCAGCAGCGACCACGCCAGCTCGCCCCGGGCGATGTCGCTGGTGGTCAGCGGGGTGGCGAGCATCTGGTCGAAGAGCTTGTTGTACTTCAGCTTGAAGAAGAAGTTGAACGTCGAGTCGAGCAGGGCGCCGTTCATAGCCGAGGCGGCGAGCATGCCCGGCGCCACGAACTCGGCGTAGGGGATCTGCTGCCCGTGGAACTCGAAGCCGGTCACCAGCTGACCCACGCCGATGCCGATCGAGAACAGGTAGAACACCGGCTCGAGGAAGCCGGTGACGAAGATCCACCACGCCCCGCGATAGGCGAGGTAGTTGCGGTAGAGCAGGAGCCCGGTCGACTCGCCGACACCGAGCTGAGCGCCGGCGACCCGGCCGATCGCCTGGTTGAGGATCGCCATCAGTCCACCAGCCGCCGGTGGAGGACGCGGGTGGCGAGCAGGTAGCCGACCACCGCGAAGGTCGCCAGGTAGACGACGTGGACCAGCGCCGTCGACCAGTCGAGGTGACCGAGCACGAGCATCCGGGTCAGGTCGACGCCGTGCCACAACGGCGTCAGCCGGGCCAGCCACGCGAGGACGCCGCCGAGGTTGGAGATCGGGAAGAAGGCACCGCTGAACAGGAACATCGGGATCATGCCGAGACGGAAGATCAGGCTGAAGCCGCTCTCGTCCTTCATCGCCGCGGTGATCGCATAGATCGGCGAGGCGAACGCCAGCCCGATCAGCAGCTGCACGAAGAACGCGACGATGACTCCCCACCACGACTCGAAGACCCCGAACGGGGCCATCACCAGGGTGAACACCGCACACGTGGTGCCGACCCGGAAGAGCACGAAGCCGAGGTGGGCGAGCACCACGTCGGAGATGTTCAGCGGCGAGGCGATCATCCCGTAGAAGGTGCGCTGCCACTTGATCATGCTCATCACCGGATAGGTGACCTCACCGAAGACGGTCGTCATCGCCTGGGCCGCGAGCATCCCGGGGGCCACGAAGGCGAGGTAGCTGGTCGCACCCTCGAGCTTGGCCGGGTCGCCCTCGATGAAGCCGCCCAGCAGGACGCCCATCGCCACGACGTAGAACAGCGGCGTCACGAAGGACGAGATCACGCTGCCCTTCCAGGTGCGGAGATAGACCGTCAGCCAGTAGTCGCTCATCCGGAGCGCCCCGGCGAGGACGTTCGCAGGCGCGGTGGGCCGGGTGCCCTCGGTGGCGCTCAGGTAGCTGCCCGGGTCCGACCGCGTGCCCGTGCCCGTCCCCAGGTCTGTCGGCGAGTCGGTCATCAGTCCACCAGGGTCCGTCCGGTGAGCCGGAGGAAGACGTCCTCGAGGGTGGAGCGGCGTACGAGGGACACGGCCGGCTCGAGGCCGCGCTCGTGGACCTTGGCCAGGGTCTCCTCGCCGTCGGCGGTGTAGAGCAGCAACCGGTCGGGCAGCACCTCGACCCGTTCGGCGAGGTCCGCGACCTTCGCTGCGACGGCCTCGTGGTCGCCGACCCCGAACCGGAGCTCGGTCACCTCGCGGGTGGACCAGGCGCGGATCAGCTCGAGCGGCGAGCCCGCGGCGACGATCAGCCCCTTGTCCATCACCACGAGCCGGTCGGTGAGCTGCTCGGCCTCGTCCATGTAGTGCGTGGTCAGCACGATCGTCACGCCCTGCTGCTTGAGCCGGAACAGCCGGTCCCAGACGACGTGGCGTGCCTGTGGGTCGAGCCCGGTGGTCGGCTCGTCGAGCAGCAGGATCTCGGGACGGTTGATCAGGGACCGCGCGATCGTCAGCCGGCGCTTCATCCCGCCGGAGAGCATCTCGACCTTGGCCTTCGCCTTGTCGGTGAGCTGGACGAACTCGAGCAGCTCCTCGGTCCGCTGGCGCACCTCGGCCCGCGGGATCCCGAAGTAGCGGCCGTAGACGTAGAGGTTGTCGGAGACGTTGAGCTCGGTGTCGAGGGTGTCCTCCTGCGGGCAGACCCCGATGCGCGAACGGATCTCCGGCCCGTCGGTGGCCGGGTCGAGACCGAGGATCTCCAGGCTCCCGCCGCTGATCGGTGAGACAGCGGCGATCATCCGCATCGTCGAGGACTTGCCCGCGCCGTTGGGGCCGAGGAACCCGAAGGACTCCCCGCGGCGGACATCGACGTCGATGCCCTTCACCGCCTCGACCGCGGATTCTTTCTCGCCGAAGGACTTGCGCAGCCCGACGGCCCGGATCATCGAATCGGCGGCGTTGGTGGTCACGGTCAACGACCCTAGACGCCAGCCCCGACAGGCTGCACGGCAATAACGCGTGCGTCAGCGCAGGTGGGCAAGGGCATCCTGCAGGCCGACCACGTCGGCGTACTTGGCGTCGAGGTCGGCGAGGTTGCTGCGATGCAGCTCGGTGGTGCGGTCGGCGCAGGCGTCAGCCACCACGATCGGCCGGAGGCCCCTCGTGAGCGCGTCCGTGGCCGTGGCGCGTACGCAGCCGGAGGTCGAGACGCCGGTCACCACCACCGTGTCGACCCCGGCGTCTCGCAGGAGGGTGTCGAGACAGGTGCCCGCGAAGCCCGAGGCGTACTGCTTCACCACGACGTCCTCCCCCCGCACGGGGGAGAGGGTGAGCTCCCCCCAGCCGCCAGGAGCACCCTCGGCGAAGGCCTCCAGAGCGGGGACCTTGTGCACGAACCAGCCGCCGTCGGACAGGTCGGCGCGATAGCGCACGGAGGTCCACACGACCGGTCGGCCCGCAGCACGGGCTGCCTCGACCAGGGCGACGTTCGCCGCGACGACGGGCTCCACGTCCGGCAGCGCGAACGGGCCGTCGGGCTCGGTGTAGGCGCGGCACAGGTCCACCACGACCAGCGCCGGGCTGCTCCCCCAGCCCACGCGGCCGGAGAAGGCCTCCCCATGGGGACTCGGCACCTCGGTCATCCGCGCCTCAGGACGCCCACACCGGACGCGTCGGAGCCGGCAGGCCGGTCTCGGACTCGCAGTTCGCGAGCAGCTCCTCGATCGGGGGACCCATGTCGAAGACGGGCAGCTCCGCCGGCCGGTCCGCGCGCATCTGCTCGCGCAGCGACGCCGTCGCCTGGACGTCGATCTCGCCGCCCTCGGACACGACCACCCCGTAGCGGGCGGCTCCCTCCGCGGTGACCAGGCCACGCCTGACCTCCAGCGCCACCAGGTCGGGCTCGCGCTCGAGCGGGTCGCCCCACCCACCCCCGCCCCACGTGACGAAGTGCAAGACGTCGCCGCGAGAGACCGGGACGTCGTGGCACTTGGACGGGAGCACCTCGCGACTGCCGTCGGCGCGCTCGACCCACTTGGTGCCGCGGGCTCCGGGGTGACCGCCGTTGACGCCCCAGGGGTAGGTGAGCCAGCGGTCGTCGTGGATCGCGATCTGGCCGGGCTCCTCGAAGTAGTAGGCGACGTCGACCCCGTTGCCGCCACGGTGCACCCCGGCTCCGCCGGTGTCGGCGACCGTCTCCCACTTCTCGATGCGCAACGGGTAGTAGGACTCGAGGTACTCGCACGGGATGTTGACGAAGCTCGGCCACAGCGAGTGGCCGTCCGGCCCGTCCCCGAGCGGCCGCCCGGGGATCCCGCCGAAGCCGATGGAGTAGAGCTGGAACCACTCCCCTGCGCGCTCGCCCTCCGAGTAGTGCCCGGAGTACATGAAGTGCGGGCTGGAGGAGAACCCGGCCGCGTTGAGCAAGGCCGGGTTGGTCTGCCCGAGCAGGCCGCCGAACAGGTCGAAGACGCGGCCGATGCCGTGGTTGCGGCCGGAGAGTGCCGCCGGGTGCTTCGGCTTCCAGTAGGACCCGTCGGGGATGGTCACGTCCACGAGCGGGTAGAAGCCGTCGTTCCACAGGATCTGAGGGTCGGCCACGGTGATCATGTAGATCCCGAAGAACATCCGGGTGAGGTTCTCGTTGATGTAGTAGTTGATCGGCCCGGCCGCCTGGGGGCTCGACCCGGTGAAGTCGAGGTGGACCTTCTCGCCGGTGCGGGTCAGCGACAGCTTGAGCTCGTAGGGTCCGTTGCCCACCCCGTCGTCGCAGATGTAGTCGGTGAACGACAGCGTCTTGCCATCCTCGAACACCATCCCGAGCAGGGCCTTCATCGCGACGTAGTTGCGGTCCAGCAGGGCGTCGAGTGCCGAGATGTACGTCGCGGTGCCGAACCGCTCGCACATCTCGACGACCCGGCGGCTCGCCGTACGGCAGGCGGCGACCAGTCCGTTGAGGTCGGCCCTGTTCCAGTCGGGCACGCGCACCTGGTTGAGCACGATGCGCAGCGCGTCCTCGTTGAGGACACCCTTGGCGTAGAGCTTGAAGGGCGGGATGACCACGCCCTCCTCGTAGATCGTGCGGGCGTCCGTGGGCATCGACGACGGCGTCTTGCCGCCGACGTCGGACATGTGCCCGAACATCGAGGCCCAGCCGACGACGCGCCCCTCGTGGAAGATCGGGACCACGATCAGCCAGTCGTTGGCGTGGCTGATCGCGGCACCGCAGGCATACGGGTCCGAGGTGAGCAGCACGTCGCCCTCCTCGATGGTGCCATCGAAGCCGTCGAGGAAGTCGGGGATGGAGAGGCCGAACTGGCCGACCACCATCTTGCCGGCCGGGTCGGCGATCAGCGGGAACTCGTCGTGCTGCTCGCGGATGCCCGGTGACAGCGCGGTCCGGAACAGGACCTCGTCCATCTCGTAGCGGGCGTTGCGCAGCGAGTTCTCGATCAGGTCGAGGGTGACCGGGTCGACGTCGACCTTCTCGAGCGGAGCGTCGGCGGTCTCGATGATCTGTGCCATGGCTCAGGCCTCCGTGCTGGTCGAGTGGACTGGGGTGATGAGCAGGCTCCCGGAGGAATGGACGGTGGCCTGGTGGTCGGGCAGCACGAGCGTCGTGGAGTCCATCTCCGTGATCACCGCGGGACCGCGCACCACGTCGCCGGCGCGCAGGGTGGCACGGTCGTGGATGCCCGCGTCCACCATCCCCCCGGACACGTAGATCGGGTGGGTCGAGGCCGGTTCCGGGGTTCCTCCCCCTCGTCCAGGGGGATCGTGGCCACCTCCGGACGAGGGCCGCTGACGGTCGCCCGCGCGTTGACCAGCTCGTGGTCCACCGAGAGCAGGAACGAGAACAGCCGCTCGTGCTCGGCGTCGAAACCCTCGGACAACCGGGTGAGCGCAGTGTCGGGGTCGTCGAGCCAGTCGGGGTGCACCTCGATCGGGATCTCGAAGCCCTGGCCGTGGTAGCGCACGTCGACCTGATAGCTCACGGTCTGCTCGGCGGGGTCGAGCCCCTGCTCGGTGAGACTCGTGCCGGCGGCCTGCGCGAGCTCGCCGAGCAGGTCGACGAGCTCCTGGCCCGTCAGGTCGGCGAAGCGACGCAGCACGGTGCGCGCCGACTCGTCCCGCAGGCTGGTGGTGGCGTCGCCGAGGGCGCACAGCACGCCCGGTGACGGTGGCACGATCACCGGCCAGGCGCCGGTCAGCACGCCGAGCGCGTTGGCGTGCAGCGGCCCGGCGCCCCCGAAGGCCACGAGGGCGAAGTCGCGGGGGTCGAAGCCCTGCTGCACGGAGACCAGCCGCAGCCCGCCGAGCATGTTCTCGTTGACGATGTCGATGATGCCCGCCGCGGCGGCCTCCGGGGAGTCGAGCCCCATGCCGTCGGCGATCTTCGCGACGGCGGCGCGCGCGGCCCCGACGTCGAGCGAGATCTCGCCTCCGGCGAGCTCCGAGGGCAGGTAGCCGAGGACCACGTTGGCGTCGGTGACGGTGGGTTCCTCCCCACCCTTGCCGTACGCCGCCGGTCCGGGGTCGGCGCCGGCGGACTGCGGACCGACCCGGAGGGCGCGGGTGAGCTCCGGGACGTGGGCGATCGATCCGCCGCCTGCACCGACCGTGCGTACGTCGACGCTGGAGGCCCGGACGGTCAGGTCGCCGACCTTCGTCTCACGGCCGATCCGCGGGCTGAGTCCCTGCACCAGCGCGATGTCGGTGGAGGTGCCGCCCATGTCGAAGGTGATCAGGTCCTCATGGCCACACTGCTCGGCCGTCCACACCGCACCGGTCACGCCACCGGCGGGACCGGAGAGCAGCATCGTCACCGGGGACTCGACCGCGACCGGGGCCGGAGACAGGCCGCCGTCGCTGCGCAGGATGGCCAGCTCGCCGGTGATGCCGCCCTCGCGCAGCTGCTCACCGAGCGCGGAGACGTAGCGCTTCACCTGCGGCTGCACGTAGCCGTTGGCCACGGTGGTGACGGTGCGTTCGTACTCGCGCATCTCCGGCAGGACGTCGGAGGACAGGGAGACCGGCACGTCGGGCAGCACCTCGGCGGCGATCTCGGCGATCCGGCGCTCGTGGGCCGGGTCCGCGAAGGAGTTGATCAGCGAGACGGCCAGCGCCTCCACGCCCTTCAGCTTCGCGAGCTGGGTGCGTACGTCGCCCTCGTCGAGCTCGCGGATCACCCCGCCGTCGCTGCCGATCCGCTCGTCGACCTCGACGGTGTTCTCCAGCGCCGCCAACGGCTCGGGCTTGGGCCAGATGATCCAGCCGGCGAGCCCGCCGGGCACGAAGGACCGCGCGATCTGCAGCACCTGCCGGAACCCCTTGGTGGTGACCAGGCCGACCGTCGCACCCTTGCCCTCGAGGATGGCGTTGGTCGCGACGGTCGTGCCGTGCAGCACCTGCGCGACCTCGGCGAGCGAGATCTCCGCCGCGTCGCAGACCTGGTTGATGCCGTTGAGCACCCCGACCGACTGGTCCGCCGGGGTCGAGGCCGTCTTGGCACGCCAGGTCTCGCCGCTGGTCTCCTCCACGAGCAGGACGTCGGTGAACGTGCCACCCACGTCGACTCCGAGCCGATAGGTCATCAGGTCTCCTCTTGATCGGTGTTCGTGGTCTCGAGCGAGGCCCGCACCATCACGGCACGGGCGTTGTGGATGTGCGCGGTCATCACGGCCTGCGCCCAGGTCGGGTCTCCGGCGCGGACCGCGTCGACGATCTCGACGTGGTGCGCCAGGCTGCGACGCATGGACGCCTCGTCGTAGGTGTGGAAGTTGCGGGTCTGCAGTGGTGTCTTCACCGCCGCGGCCAGCGCGCTGGCCAGGGCGGAGTGGTCGGCCAGCTGGACCAGCCGCCCGTGGAACTCACGGTTGAGCGGCACCAGCGCGTCCAGGTCTTGCGACCTGCCGGGGAGGCCGACCTCGAGCATCCGCCGGGCCAGGCCGTCGAGCTCCTCGACGTCCGTCGGGGTCGCGGCGCCCACGGCGAGCGCGGTCAGCCGGGGCTCAAGGGCCGAGCGGAGGTCGAAGATCGCCTCGATCTCGGCACGGCTCCAGGTCGCCACCCGGGCACCGCGGTTGGGCGACAGCTCGACCAGGCCCTCCGCACCGAGCCTGGTCAGGGCCTCGCGGACCGGGGTCCGGCTCACCCCGAGCCTGTCGGCGAGCTCCACCTCGCCGAGCCGGGTCCCGGCGATCAACCGACCGTCGAGGATCATCTCGCGGACGCTCGCCACCACCCGTTCGCTCGAGGTGACGCTGGAAGCCATCGGGTTCCTCCGCTCGACCCCGCCGGCACGGATGGTCGATTGATTGTGTGCAATCTATGGTCGTCCCACTGGCCTTCACAAGAGCATGCGGCGTACATTCCGCAGAACTGCATACATCAACGATTGGGAGGCGGTCCCATGGGTGACCTGCTCACCGGCCCCAACCAGGCCAGGGCCAGGCTCCGCGAGCTGTTGGCCGGCCCCTCGCCGCTGGTGGCGCCCGGGGCCTACGACGCCCTGTCCGCGCGTCTCGTCGAGCAGGCGGGCTTCGAGGCGGTCTACATGACGGGCTTCGGCACCAGCGCCTCCCAGCTCGGCCGCCCCGACGTGGGCCTGCTCTCCGGTGCGGAGATGGTCGACCAGGTCCGCCGGCTCGTCGAGGCCGTGGACCGCCCGGTGATCGCGGACGCGGACACCGGCTACGGCAACGCGATCAACGTCATCCGCACGGTGCGCGCCTATGAGCAGGCGGGGGTCGCGGCGCTGCACCTCGAGGACCAGGTGATGCCCAAGAAGTGCGGGCACATGACCGGCAAGGTGGTGATCCCCGCCGAGGAGATGGTGGGCAAGATCCGCGCCGCCGTCGACGCGCGCCGGGACCCCGACCTCGTGCTGATCGCGCGCACCGACGCGGCGGCGGTGCACGGACTCGACGACGCGATCGCTCGCGCCCGCTCCTACGCCGAGGCCGGCGCGGACGTCCTCTTCGTCGAGGCTCCGACCAGTGAGGACGCCATCGCCCGGGTCGCTGCCGAGCTCGGCGACGTGGCGCCGCTGGTGTTCAACTGGGCCGAGGGCGGGCGCACCCCGCCGATCTCGCTGGAGCGGATCGCGGAGCTGGGCTTCTCGCTGGTGATCTACCCGATCGCCACCCTGCTCGCCGCCACCGCGGCGGTCCGCTCGGTCCTGCAGACCATCGCCACGGACGGGTCTCCGATGGCCGCCATGTCGTCGCTGCCCACGTTCGAGGAGTTCACCGACCTGATCGGGCTGCCGGAGGTGCAGGCGCTGGAGGCGAGGTACGCCGACTGAGGTTCCCTCCTTCGCCGCGCTGCGGTTTGGCCGGGCGCCCGGCCAAACGTTCAGTGGAGGGTTGAAGTTTCACCCCTCCACTGCAAGTTCAGCCGGGCGCCCGGCCAAACTGCCACCGGTCCCAGCGCCGCCGAGCCTGTCGGTGCCGTCGGGCAGGATGGTTCGGTGCACCAGTTCAGCCAACCGACGCAGGAGTGGTTCTCCGCTGCCTTCGCGGAGCCGACGACCGCCCAGGTGGGTGCGTGGGATGCGATCTCGGCGGGCCGGCACGCCCTCGTGGTGGCCCCGACCGGGTCGGGCAAGACACTGTCGGCCTTCCTCTGGTCGATCGACCGCCTGGCCACCGAGCCGGCGCCGGAGAAGAAGAAGCGGTGCCGGGTCCTCTATGTCTCCCCGCTCAAGGCGCTCGCCGTCGACGTCGAGCGCAACCTGCGTGCCCCGCTCGTCGGCATCCGGCAGACCGCCGACCGGCTCGGGGTTGAGGTGCCGGAGATCCGGGTCGGGGTGCGGTCCGGCGACACCTCGCCCCAGGACCGGCGCAAGCTCCAGACCGCCCCGCCCGACATCTTGATCACCACGCCCGAGTCGCTCTTCTTGATGCTGACCTCCCAGGCACGCGAGTCCCTGCGTGGCGTCGAGACGGTGATCATCGACGAGGTGCACGCCGTCGCCGGCACCAAGCGCGGCGCCCATCTGGCCGTCTCCCTCGAGCGGCTCGACGAGCTGCTCGACCGCCCGGCCCAGCGCATCGGGCTCTCCGCGACCGTCCGCCCGGTCGACGAGGTCGCCCGCTTCCTCGGGGGCGCGGCGCCGGTCGAGGTCGTGGCGCCGCCGTCGGAGAAGCAGTGGGACCTCAAGGTCGTGGTCCCGGTCGAGGACATGACCGAGCTCGGCGAGGACGGCGAGGACGGACCACGCGCGGGCTCGCTGTGGCCCCACGTCGAGGAGCGTGTGCTCGACCTGATCGAGCAGCACAGCTCGACGATCGTCTTCGCCAACTCCCGGCGCCTGGCCGAGCGGCTCACCGCCCGGCTCAACGAGCTCGCGGCCGAACGCGCCGAGGTCGCGGAGCAACCACCCGGGCCGCGCACCCCGGCCGAGATGATGGCGCAGTCAGGACAGTCCGAAGGCGCGGCTCCGCTCGTCGCCCGTGCCCACCACGGGTCGGTGTCCAAGGAGCAACGCGCCATCATCGAGGACGACCTCAAGCGGGGAAGGCTGCCCTGCGTCGTCGCGACGAGCAGCCTCGAGCTCGGCATCGACATGGGCGCGGTCGACCTCGTGATCCAGATCGAGTCACCGCCGTCGGTCGCTAGTGCCCTTCAGCGGGTCGGTCGCGCCGGCCACCAGGTCGGCGAGGTCTCGCGCGGAGTCCTCTTCCCCAAGCACCGTGGCGACCTGGTGCCCTCGGCGGTCGCCGTCGAGCGGATGCGCTCGGGCGGCATCGAGGCGCTGCACGTGCCGGCCAGCCCGCTCGACGTGCTCGCCCAACAGGTCGTCGCGGCCACCTCGCTCGACACCTGGGAGGTCGACGCGCTGTTCGACGTCGTACGCCGGGCAGCGCCCTTCACCTCCCTGCCCCGCAGTGCCTACGACGCGACCCTCGACCTGCTCTCCGGTCGCTACCCGAGCGACGAGTTCGCCGAGCTGCGACCCCGCCTCGTGTGGGACCGCGTCTCCGGCGAGCTCACCGGTCGCCCCGGGGCACAGCGACTGGCCGTCACCAGCGGCGGCACCATCCCCGACCGCGGCCTCTTCGGCGTCTTCCTCGTCGGGGAGAAGGCGAGTCGGGTGGGCGAGCTCGACGAGGAGATGGTCTACGAGTCGCGTGTCGGCGACGTGTTCACCCTCGGCACGACGAGCTGGCGCATCGAGGACATCACCCACGACCGTGTCCTCGTCTCGCCGGCCCCCGGCCAGCCCGGGCGCCTCCCCTTCTGGACCGGCGACTCCCTCGGCCGTCCCGCCGAGCTGGGCGCCGCGATCGGTCAGTTCACCCGCGAGGTGGCGGCGATGTCGCACGACGACGCGATCGCCCGGGCCACGTCGGCCGGGCTCGACCCGTGGGCCGCCGACAACCTGGTCGCCCTGATCGAGGAGCAGCGTGAGGCGACCAACGCAATCCCCCACGACCAGCAGCTGGTCGTCGAGCGGTTCCGCGACGAGCTCGGCGACTGGCGGCTCGTGGTCCACTCCCCCTTCGGCACGCCCGTCCACGCGCCGTGGGCGCTGGCGATCAACGGCCGGCTGCGCGAGCGCTACGGCGTGGACGCCCAGGCGATGGCCACCGACGACGGCATCGTGCTGCGCATCCCGGAGACCGACCAGGACCCGCCCGGCGCCGAGCTGATCGCCTTCGAGCCCGACGAGATCGAGCAGATCGTCACGACCGAGGTCGGCGGCTCGGCGCTGTTCGCGTCCCGCTTCCGCGAGTGTGCGGCGAGAGCGTTGCTGCTCCCTCGCCGCGACCCGGGGCGACGTGCGCCGCTGTGGCAGCAGCGCCAGCGCTCGGCCCAGCTGCTCGAGGTCGCGGCCCGCTACCCGTCGTTCCCGATCATCCTGGAGACGATCCGCGAGGTGCTCCAGGACGTCTACGACCTGCCCTCGCTCGTGGCGCTGCACCGCCGCATCTCCGAGCGGCGACTGCGCCTCGTCGACGTCAACACCCAGCGCCCCTCGCCCTTCGCGCAGTCGCTGCTGTTCGGCTACGTCGCCGCGTTCATGTATGAAGGCGACTCCCCCATCGCCGAGCGTCGAGCGGCCGCGCTGACCCTCGACCAGGGGCTGCTCGCCGAGCTGCTCGGCCGCGCCGAGCTCCGCGAGCTGCTCGACCCCGAGGTGCTCGCCGAGGTCGAGTCCGAGCTGCAGCGGCTGGCCGAGGACCGCAGGGTGCGCGACAGCGAGGGCATCGCCGACCTGCTCCGGCTGCTCGGCCCACTCTCGACCGAGGAGGTCCGGGCACGCTGCACCACCCCCGAGAAGGTGAGCGACTGGCTCTCGCTGCTCGTGGACGCCCGCCGGGTCGTCCCCGTGCTGATGGGCGGAGGCAACGAACGCTGGGCGGTCGTCGAGGACGTCGCCCGGCTGCGTGACGGCCTCGGTGTGCCCGTGCCGCCCGGTGTCCCGGCGACGTTCACCGAGCCGGTCGAGGACCCCTTGGGTGACCTGGTCGGCCGACATGCCCGCACCCACGGTCCCTTCCTGGCCTCCGAGGTGGCCCAGCGCCTCGGGCTCGGCGTCGCCGTGTGCCAGCAGACCCTGGCCCGGCTCGCGGCCCAGGGCCGTGTGCTCGAGGGCGAGTTCCGCCCGTCCGGGGCGGGTGCCGAGTGGTGTGACGCGGAGGTGCTCCGGTCGCTGCGGCGCCGGTCGCTCGCGCGTCTGCGTCATGAGGTGGAGCCGGTGGAGCCGGTCGCCCTCGCGCGGTTCCTCCCTGCGTGGCAGAACGTGCTCTCGACGAGCTCGACCGGCGGACAGAGCACCGCCAGCGGCCGCGGCCTGCGCGGGATCGACGGCGTCGTCACGGTGATCGAGCAGCTCGCGGGCTGCGCCGTGCCCGCCTCGGCCCTGGAGACCCTGGTGCTGCCCGCGCGCGTCCGCGACTACCAACCCTCGATGCTCGACGAGCTCACCGCCACCGGCGAGGTGCTCTGGGCCGGGCACGGCGGGTTGCCGGGCTCCGACGGCTGGGTCTCGCTGCACCACGCCGACACCGCCCCCCTCACGCTGCCCGACCACGGCGAGCTCGAGCTCGGCGATGACCACCGTGCCGTGCTCGACGCGCTCGCCGGCGGCGGCGCGTTCTTCTTCCGCCAGCTGGCGACGAGCGTCGGGACCAGCGACGACAAGGCGCTCTCGGCCGCGGTGTGGGACCTGGCGTGGGACGGCCGCATCGGCAACGACACCCTCGCGCCCCTGCGAGCGCTGACCCGCGGCGGGCGCAGCGCCCACCGGCTCAAGCGCGCCCCCGCGCGGGTGCGCTCCTCCCGGCCCCGGCTCTCCAGCCAGGCGCTGCGCACGGCTCCCCCCGACGTCGCCGGACGCTGGTTCCTGCTGCCCGAGCGCGAGACCGACCCCACCAAGCGGGCACACGCGGTCGCCGAGGGGCTGCTCGAGCGCCACGGCGTGGTGACCCGCGGCGCGGTGATGAGCGAACGCACACCGGGCGGGTTCGCCGCCGCCTACAAGGTCCTCGCCGCGTTCGAGGAGACCGGTCGGTGCCGCCGCGGTTACTTCGTGGAGGGTCTCGGGGCGGCCCAGTTCGGCACGGTCGGCGCGATCGACCGGCTGCGCACCCACCTGCACGACTCCGACCGGCCGGAGAAGCCGTCCACCATCGCCCTGGCCGCGACCGATCCCGCCAACCCGTTCGGCGCCGCCCTGCCCTGGCCCCCGCTCGAGTCGGGCCACCGCCCGGGGCGCAAGGCCGGCGCGATCGTGGTCCTGGTCGACGGCACGCTCACCCTCTACGTCGAGCGCGGAGGCAAGACGCTGCTGACCTTCTCCGACGACGAGGAGCTGCTCGCTCAGGGGATCGAGTCGCTGGGTCGCGTCGTACGCGAAGGAGCGCTCGGACGCCTCACCGTCGAGAAGGCCGACGGCGCCAGCATCCTCGGCCAGGACTCCGAGGTGTTGCGTCGGGCGATGGAGTCCGCCGGCTTCATCGCCACTCCCCGAGGGCTCCGGCTCCGTGCCTGAAGGCATGGCGCGAGGGCCCATGCCCTGCTCCGCGAGGCCCTCCCGAGATGCCTGAGGGCGACACCGTCTACCGCGCGGCCAAGGACCTCGACCGAGGCCTGTCCGGCCAGGTGCTGGTGAGGAGCGACTTCCGGATCCCCTCGCTCGCCACCCGCGACGTCTCGGGCGCCACCGTCACCGAGACGATCTCGCGCGGCAAGCACCTGCTCACCCGCTTCGACAACGGCATCACCCTGCGCACCCACCTGAAGATGGAGGGCTACTGGTTCGTCCACCCCGTCGGCACGCGGTGGCGACGCCCGGCCCACACCGCACGGGTGGTGCTGCGCACCGCAACCACCGAGGCCGTCGGCTTCCAGGTGATCCTCGACCTGGTCCGCACCGAGCGGGAGGCCGACCTCGTCGGCCACCTCGGTCCCGACCTGCTCGGCCCCGACTGGGACGCCGACCTCGCGCTCGCCAACCTCCGCGCCCAGCCCGACGTGCCCATCGGCGACGCGCTCCTCGACCAGCGCAACCTGGCCGGGGTCGGCAACGTGTTCAAGTCCGAGCTCTGCTTCCTCGGCGGCGTCGATCCGATCACCCCGGTGGCCGCGGTCCCCGACCTGCCGATGATCGTGGCGAAGTCGAAGCTCCTGCTCGAGGCCAACAAGGACCGTTCCACCCGGATCACCACCGGCGACCGGCGTCGGGGCCACCAGCTGTGGGTCTACGGCCGCCGGGGCGGTTGCCTGCGGTGCGGCACGACGATCAGGAAGGCAGAGCTCGGTCCGCCGGGCCAGGAGCGGCCGACGTACTGGTGCCCGCGGTGTCAGCCGCGGTCGGGCGACTGAGCGAGGACCTCAGTCCTCCCAGGGAGCCTCGTCGCCGAGCTTGTCGTAGTACTTCGCCAGGTGACCCTTCACCCGTGCGATGTCGTGCTCGGGCAGGTCCACACCGCCCCGGCCGCCCTGCATCACGTTGCCCGCAGCGAAGAGTCCGCGTGGCACCACCTCGAGCCGGCCGTCGACCACGTCGGTGATCAACAGCTTGTAGGCGGTGAAGTTGTCCTTCTTCTCGGCGTCGTACCAGACGTGGGCGTCGCGGTACTTCTCGTTGGGCCCGTCCTCGGCGTCCGCCCATCTGCGGACCCGCTTCTCCGCGGCGTCGCCGTCCCAGTCACGGTCGCGATCGGCCAGCGGGTAGTCGTGGAACGTGGTGACAGCCATGGCTCCTCCTCTGTGGTCGTCGGCTACCTCCCCGACGTACCCGCTGTGGTCGGGACCTCACCTGCTCCCCGATAGGT
The DNA here is from genome assembly GCA_963843075.1 of uncultured Actinomycetota bacterium. Lineage (GTDB taxonomy): Bacteria > Actinomycetota > Actinomycetes > Propionibacteriales > Nocardioidaceae > Marmoricola. The sequence continues at coordinate 1,361,052 of CAWJJD010000002.1, forward strand.
TTCCGACCGTGACCCCGCGCCGACCCCGTTTCCTGCTCGAGGTCGTCGTGTTCTGCGTCGGCATGGCCAGCCTCGGAGCCGAGATCGCGGCCGCGCGGCTGCTCGCGCCGTGGTTCGGTGCCAGCACCATCGTGTGGGCCAACACGATCGCGACGGTGCTGGTCGCGCTGTCGATCGGCTACGCCATCGGGGGGTGGCTCGCCGACCGCAAGCCCACGCTGCCCGGGCTGGCGACGTGGGTGGTCTGGGCGGCGGCGCTGCTGGCGCTGGTGCCGTTCATCAGCGGCCCGTTCCTGCGGGAGTCCGTGCGCGCGTTCGACGAGCTCTCCGGCGGGCTGTTCATCGGCTCCCTGCTCGGCGTGGGCGTGCTGATCGCCGCGCCCGTGCTGCTGCTCGGGATCGTCTCGCCCTACGCCGTCCGCCTGAAGGTCGACCAGGTCGAGGACACCGGCCGCGTGGCCGGCCGGCTCTACGCGATCGGCACCATCGGCTCCCTGACCGGGACCTTCCTCGCCTCGTTGCTGCTGATCCCCGTGGTCGGCACGCACCGCACCTTCTTGCTGTTCGCGCTCACCCTCGCGCTCGTCGCGCTGCCCGCGCTCGGCCGCCGCTGGTGGGCCGGCGGTGTCGTGGCCGCGGTGATCGCGGTGCTGCTCGTGATCCCGGTCGGCACGACGAAGTCGACGACCAGCCTGGGCAAGGTGATCTGGGAGCGCGAGACCGAGTACCAGTACGCGCGGGTGATCGAGCAGACCGACGGCACCCGCTACCTCGAGCTCAACGAGGGCCTGGCCGTGCACTCGGTCTATCGCCAGGGCGAGTGGCTGACCGGCGGCTACTGGGACGACATGCTCGTGCTGCCGTTCGCCGGTGACCACCCGCCGAGGCGGGTCGCGATCCTCGGCAGCGCAGCAGGTACGACGGCCCGCGCGATGGCCCACTACTTCCCCGACATCCACATCGACGCGGTCGAGATCGACCCCGACGTGACGAAGGTCGGCCGCCAGCTGTTCGACCTGCGGGGACGCAACATCACCACCCACACCGCCGACGCCCGGCCGTGGCTCAACGCGCAGAAGGGCACCTACGACGCGATCCTGGTCGACGCCTATCGCCAGCCCTACATCCCCTTCTACCTCGCCACCCGCGAGTTCTTCGACGTCGTCAAGGAACGCCTCGCCCCGGGCGGGACGGTGGCCATGAACGTGGGCCACCCGGAGGGATCGGAGAACCTCGAGAAGGTGCTCAGCGCGACCCTGCGCGCCTCCTTCGGGCAGACCCGGGTGTGGCGCGACCCGGTCGACGAGACCAACACGATGCTGCTCGGCACCACCTCCGACGCCGACCCCGCCGACCAGCTGCGCGGGGCCGAGATGCCCGCCGAGACCGGCCAGGTGGCGACCGAGGTCGCCGGACGGCTCGGGCGGGGACTGCCGGGAGGCACCGTCTACACCGACGACCGTGCGCCCGTGGAGTGGCTCATCGATGCCTCGTTGGCCAAGGTCGCCGAGTAGCGGCCACGGGGTTACGGGCCACACCCCCAGGCCTCACAATGGCCCCGTGGAGCCCGACGACCTGCCGGACGCCGAGGACCTGTGGTGGTCCTGGGTCGTGCTCGCGGCACTCCACCGGGCGGTCGGGAACGACGCGTGCCGGTTCAGCGCGAAGGACATGGTCCTTGCGCTGGACTCCGACGACGGCTCGTGGCTGCGGATGCAGCGCACCCACGGCTCGCGGATGGTGCTCTGGGGTCGCTCGGCGATGGCGCCACCGTCTCCGCCCGACGCGCGGCGCGGTGTCCCCGACTGGGCGCTGTCGGACGCGACCGAGGCACGCAGGCCGACCTTCCTGGCCTGGCACGCGCACGGCGAGTGGGACACCAGCTCCCCCTGCCACGACGAGGGCGCCATCCATCTCCTGCGGCCGCTGCTGACGGTGGACCCGCGGATCGTGGCGCTCGGTCGTGACGGGCGGCTGACACCGGCGGAGCTGTCGGCGTACGCCAACGGCGAGCACCTCGAGGAGGCCGCCGAGATCGCCCGACTGGCCTCGAGCCTGGCGCCGCGCACCTCCCGCGGCTCGGTCCGCTCGCGGCTGCGGGACCAGATCCACGACCAGATGCGCGACACCGAGGACGTCGACCGCGAGCTGATGCAACGCCCGCCGGTGCTGGTGCAGTGGTCGCGGGCGAATGGGCCCGGGGTGCCCTTCGAGTACGCCGTGATGGTGGTCCGGGACCGGGTCGTCCCCTCGCCGGTCAACTCGCCGCTGCGTCTGCCGGTGGTGCGCACGCTGACCAACGTGCTCCGCTCGTTGCACGAGGAGGAGGCCAGCGAGGAGTCCGGCGCGTGGCTCTTCGCCCGCGTCACCTCAGACGGCGTGGTGGTGCGCTTCGAGCGGGCCTTCGACAGCTGGCCGGCGTGGTACCAGGTGCGCCACACCAGCCAGGGGCCCTCCCTCGAGGGACTCTCCTGGGAGATGGCCCAGCGCGCGCCGTCGTGGCGGCCGGCCTGGGCCAGCCTGCTCCCGGACGGTTAGTCGAGCGCGGCAGGCTCCACGGTGAGCCGGCGGGACGCCTGCAGCTGCGACATCAGGGCGACGGCCACGGCAGCGAAGCCGAGACCCAGCGCGACACAGGCAGCGGCGGGCAGCTGCGGTCCGGTGCTGTGGTGGTCGGGGGTCTCCAGGCTGCGTCCGACCGAGGCGGCGAAGGGGATCACGGCGACCGCGACCCACCCCGTCAGCAGCCACGGCCGCAGACGCGGCCAGGCCCCGACGACGGCCGCGACAGCCAGGGCGATGACGGGGACCATCGGCATCAGGTAGCGCCAGGAGGCCCCGCCCCGGTTGGAGACGTACTCCGCCTGCATCACCAGCACGGCCAGCGGGATCCCGACGACCACCACTGCCAGCGGGATGTCCACGAGCGGTTGCCGGCGCCGCAGGATCTGCCGCAGGCCGACAGCCGCCCCGACCAGCAGCGGGAGGCCGACCATGACCCAGCCGAACAGGCCGATGTAGTGCGCCCCGATCTTCTCCAGCGTGCCGGAGGGGTTCGAGGTGCCGTAGCCATAGATCGCGTGCCACTGGCGCCACACCTCCGGATCGACGACGACGTCGCGGAAGGGCCGGGAGATCCGGTGCTCGAGGAAGTGGGAGTGATAGCCCGCGATGTTGCCGACCAGGTGCACGTTGCGGGCGTAGTACCAGCCGCTGGCGAGCAACGGCACGATGCCGGCCACCGCGAGTCCCGCCACCAGTCGCCAGTCGCGCCACGACCGGACCAGGGTGACCACCCCCAGGGTCCCGCCGCAGATGCCGAACACGACCGCCCCGGACAACCTGGTCAGCAGCAGGCCGGACCCCACGAGGGCCAGCACCGTCAAGCGCTTCCTGGTGATCCCGCTGTGCAGGATCCGGGCGGTGATCCCGATGGTGAGCGCGGCCCACATCACCAGCATGTTGTCGTTGTAGATCGTCCCGCCCACGGCCACGACCGGGGGAAGCACGGCGGTCACGGTGCCGGCAGCGAGCCACAGCGCCCGGCGTCCCGGTGCGATGGCGTGCACGGCCCACATCACCGCAGCCACCACAGCGCACGCGACCAGTCCGCTGGCCGCCCGGCCGGCGAAGCCTGCCCAGACCACGTGCCCGTGGTCGATGAACGGCCCCACGAACGGCGCCTCGTAGAGGTAGTAGAGCGGCGGGTGCTGCGCCGTCCACTGGACCGGCGGCAGGCTGGCGAAGTCCGGCTTGACGTCGAGACCGCGCTCGAACACCGGCAGCTTGCCCTCCCAGACCTCGTAGGCGTAGTCGAAGTGGCCGCTCTCGTCCGCGGTGTTGAACAGCGTCTGCGACCAGGCATAGGCCTGGCTGAGGGCGTATGCCGCGGCCAGGTTGGCCAGGACCGCGACGCGGACGAGGAACTCCGTCATCCGGTCTGGCACGGTGTGCTGCATCGTCACTTCCTCGAGACGGGGACGAGCTGCGAGCCGGTCGCCCTGGCGTGCGTCTGGTGCTCGGACTCGCGAGAGGCTACCTCGGTGGGCGGCGACCCCGGGACGCGCCACGGCAGCAGGCAGGCCCCGCTGAGCGGATGGCGTGATCAGCGCGCATGCTGACGGTCCAGCCACCGCCGCGACAGGATGGCCAGCTTCCCGAGGATCGGCTCCGTGGACCACGGACGACGGACCACGGACGACGGGGTGCCGGCGCAATCCAACGTGGTCCCGACACGAAGCGACCGCAACTCGGCATCACCGCGCCCCATCCCGGCAGATACCGTCGCCGGCGGCCCTTCGGCTCGTGGGACGTCATACCGATTGGTCGTCCGGGCGACCATGTCGTACGACGTTGCTCGGGACGTCATGCGACGTGGCGGGTGGGACGACCAGGGCGTATGACTGTCCCGTCACCCAACGCCCGGAACTCGGCACGACCGAGCGGATCGCGGCGGCTTGTCGTATTGCTCCCAGGCTCGATCCTGGCGTCGCCTGGCCGCGCTGGTGCTGTCTTCGTCGGCCCTACCGCCCGGGGCGTGGTCGACGGGAGACATGTTCGTCTTTGAGGGCGGTGAGTACGACGCCGAGGAGTCGCCGGTGTCCCGGCCGGCGTAGGGCTGGCCGACGGGGCCCTCATCGTGTCGGCGTACCTCCCGCGCACATCCGGTCAGCTCGGCGGGTGACGCGGGTCTGCTGGAGCCGCCCGAGGAAGTCGCCAGCTCCGAAGCGAACGTCCTGTTCGACTACGGACACTCCGTCACCGCCGCGGACGTCCAGATCGGCATCGACGCCATGACATATTGCCCCGACGGGAGTACGTGCCGACAGCCGTGTCCGGGGCCCAACGGCGCGACGTGCCGATGGAAATGGCGAACTCTGTGGAAACAACTGGGGGCAGTCCGTTGCATTGCGACTCATCGCCAGCACCTGACAGATCGCGGACTGATCGACGATGGATTCCGCTGGTCGCACTGTTGGTGATGGCCTTCGCAGTGCGACTTGCGGGCATCACCAGCGGTCTGCCGTTCGCATACAACCCCGACGAGCAGCTCCACTTCGTACCTCCCGCGACCGGCGCAGCCGACGGCGACCTTGACCCGGGCTACTTCCAGAATCCGTCGGCGCTCACCTACCTGCTCGCCGTCGTCTTTCGGATCGTGTTCGTCGGTCGTGACGTCACGGATCTGCTCGAGACCCATCCAGGCGCCGTCTACTTCACTGCACGGCTCGTGGTCGCCGCCCTCGGCGCCCTCCTGGTGTTCTTGGTGTACGCGGTCGGCCGTCGCTACTTCGGGTACGCTGCGGGGCTCGGTGCCGCGGCGGTTATCGCGTTCGGATTTCTGCCTGTGCACTACAGCCGACAGGCGCTCAATGATGTCCCGACCCTGCTGTCAGTGACGGTCGCGCTCGGAGCGTGCCTTGCGTTCTACGAGCGGGGTCGATGGCGCGACCTTCTGCTCGCGGGCAGCGCGGTCGGCGTCGCTGCTGCGACGAAGTACACCGCAGCGCCCCTGGCGGTCGTCGTCGCGCTGGCTGTCCTGCTCCGATTCGTCGAGCATCGAGAACGACCAGGACGGGCGGTAGCGCTCCTGGCTGGCTCCGGGCTCCTTTGCATTGCCGCGTTCCTCGCACTCAACCCATATTTGGTGATTGACTTCCACACCGCGAGGGCGCAGTTCGACGGGCAGTCTGCCCAAGCCGCCTCGGGGAAGCTCGGCCAGTCCGGCAGCGCTTGGACCTTCTACCCGGTGTCGCTGGTTTGGGGCCTGGGCGCCGTGCCCGCACTGCTGGCGGTGATCGGTCTGGTGCTGGCACTGCGCGGGGACAGGACTCAGCGAGCGCGTGTCGTGCTTCTGATCGCGTTCCCGGTGATCCTCTATGCCTACATGGCGACCCAGGGTCGCTTCTTCGCCCGTTGGCTGCTTCCGGCCTATCCTGCCGTTGCAATTCTGGCCGGCTACGGCTTGGTTCGCGTCACAGGTCGGTTGCGTGAACGCGCCTCGCGACTGCCGGCGTCCGTGATAGCGGTTCTGGTCGCGGCGGTGTCGTTCGCGCAGCCGATCGCCGACACTCTGCACAGTGTGACGGTGGTCAGCCATGTCGACACCCGCACCCAGGCACTGAGATGGATCCGAGAAAATACCGCCCCTGGGGAGCGGATAGTCGTCGAGCCCTCGTTGCCCGACGACTATCTCGCAGGCATCCCGGTCGCGATCTATCCGGTAGATCGTCGATTGGAGAACTACGAACTAGGCCTCGATGCTGACCGCATCGACACCTACCGTGAACTTGGCTACTGCTGGGTGATGGTCAACAGTTTCCAGCGGGACCGGGGACTGGCGGCCGATCTCGCGGGGGCGAGGGCGTACTACGCACGTCTCGACCGAGAGGCCGATTCTCGCATCGTGTTCTCGCCGTACCACACCGACGCCCGGGCGCCGGACTTCTCCTACGACCACAGCTTCGACTGGTATCCCCGCGCCTACGAGCGCCCCGGTCCGTATCTGGAGATCATCCGCCTTCGCGACTGCTGACCGGGCAGCAACGGTAGACGACGCGGCAGAGGTTCACCGGACGCAGCTCCCGGTAGGGACGACTCCTGCTTGCTCAAGCGTCTGGGTGGTTTGGTGGCACGGGCGCGAGGCGAAGGTCCGGCTGCGCAATCGTGACTGTCAGTGCTCGGGTGCACGATGTGCGCATGGCCAACAAGATCGACTACTTCGAGATCGGCTCACCCGACCCGGCGGCGTCGCGCGCCTTCTATGCCGGACTGTTCGACTGGGAGATCGAAGAGAGACCTCAGGGCGACCAGCCCTACCTGATGGTGGACGAGGCGAATGGAGGTCTCTGGGACACCTCGGACATGGGCGGGGGCAACTGGGCGATCTTCTACGTCCACGTCGAGGACGTAGCGGCTGCGCTGGAGCAGGCTGTGGCACTCGGCGCCACTGTCGTCGTTCCTCTGGTGGACAACGGCCAGATCCACTTCGCACACCTGCTCGACCCGCTGGGGAACCGGTTCGGGATCTGGCGGCCAAAGGAGTAGGCCAGCCCTGGAGCAAGTCGGCGGCCGCTGCAGGCTACGAGCGGCGAAAAGCCCCTCCCGAAGGCCACGCCTGTGCCGCGGCCAGCTACCTCACAGCAGCCGACGGTCGTTGGCCCACCGGGTCAGCTCATGCCGCGAGGAGAGCTGCAGCTTGCGCAGCACCGAGGACATGTGGGTCTCGACGGTCTTGATCGAGATGAACAGCTCGGCGCCGACCTCCTTGTAGGAGTAGCCGCGCGCGATCAGCCGCATCACCTCGCGCTCGCGCTCGGTCAGGCGGTCGAGGTCCTCGTCGACGGCCGCGACCTCGATGGTGCCGGCGAAGGCGTCGAGCACGAAGCCGGCCAGCCGGGGCGAGAACACGGCGTCGCCGGAGGCGACGCGCTCGATCGCGGCCACGAGCTCGGGTCCGGTGATGGTCTTGGTGACGTAGCCGCGCGCTCCCGCCCGGATCGTGCCGATGACGTCCTCGGCAGCGTCCGAGACGGACAGTGCGAGGAAGCGGGTGTTGCCCGCCTTGCCCGTCGTACGCCGCATCACCTCGGCGCCACCACCGCCCGGGAGGTGCACGTCGAGCAGCACCACCTCGGGCTGGTGCTCGATCACGGCCCGCACCGCCTGGTCCACGTCGGCCGCCTCGGCGACGACGTCGACCGCGGTGCCGAGCTCGGAGCGCACCCCGGTGCGGAACATGGCGTGGTCGTCGACGATGACGACGCGTCGGGTGCTCATGGTGAATCTCCTTGGTTCATGGGGTTCGGTTCGGGAGCGACAGGCGGACCTCGGTGCCCTCGCCGGGGACGCTGCGCACCGACGCGCTGCCACCGTGGCGTTCCATCCGCCCGACGATGCTGCCGCGCACGCCCTGGCGGTCCTCGGCCACGTGGGCGGGGTCGAAGCCGACGCCGCGGTCGCGCACGAAGATCTCGACCCCGGTGGAGGTGGCCTCGGCATAGACGTCGACGGTGCCGGCGCCCGAGTGCTTGGCCGCGTTGGTCATCGCCTCGCGAGCCGCGAGCACGAGCGGCCGGTCCTCGTCGGTGACCGGTGCGTCGCCGACACAGACCACCTCGACGTGCACGCCGTGCGCGTCCTCGACCTCGGCGGCGACGGACCGCAGCGCCGCGGCGAGGGTGGCGGGACCCTCCCCGGTGGAGTCGAACAGCCAGGAGCGCAGGTCGCGCTCCTGGGCACGGGCGAGGCGGGTGACCGTGGCCGGGTCACCGGCCGAGCGCTGGATCAGCGCGAGCGTCTGGAGGACGGAGTCGTGCAGGTGGGCGGCCACGTCGGCCCGCTCCTCGGACCGCACCCGCGCCTCGCGCTCCTCGCTGAGGTCGGAGGACAGCCGCAACAGCCAGGGTCCGACCATGAAGCCCAGGCCGACGATCCCGAAGGCAGCGGCCAGGCCGACGTTGAGCGCCACGCTCAGGCTGCCGGAGCGCAGCGAGAACAGCACGATGGCGGCGACCAGCAGCATCAGCCCGGCGACGATCCGCAGCCAGGCGCGCCAACCGCCGCCACCGACCAGCGCGCGCAGCGGGTTCATCCGTCGCGAGGGGTCGAGCCAACGCTGCGCGCTGGGCCTCGTCGGCCTGCCACCACAGCACGGCCACGCCGGCACCGGCGAGCAGCAGTGGCCCGATCGAGAGACTCTGCCCGGTGGCCAGGGTGACCAGCAGCAGGACACCGATGGCGATCGCACCGACGGCGACCAGCGGCCCGTAGTCGGCCAGGCGTCGTTCGCGCTTGCCGGTGCGCTTGCCCTGCCGGGTGGCGGCGTCGAGCCCCGGGGACAGCGGGGTGGTGTGTCGTTGCGCCGGGAGGAAGAGCCACAGCCCGGCGTACAGCACCGCACCGAAGCCGCCGAAGGCGACGAGGGCCACCAGGCCCATCCGCACCCACAGCACCGGCAGGCCCAGGTGCTGGGCCAGGCCCGAGGCCACGCCCCCGAGCCAGCGGTCGTCGGTCGAGCGGTAGGCGCGCCGCGGCGCCGGGGGCGCGGCGGGACCGGCCGCCGACGTCTGGGCGGATGACGCAACGGGACTCATGACCCTCTCATCGTGACATCACGGCCCCTGACCACACATCAGGTGCGACCCCTGAGTCGGTTGGGCCCGATATCAGGACTTCCCCCGATACCGCGCGGACCGCCGCCGCGACACGATGGACGGCATGAGCGAGCAGAGTGGACCCCAGCCCGGCGAGCAGCCGGCCGGCCAGACCAGCGGCCAGACCAGCGGCCAGACCCAGACGCAGTACGGGCCCCGCGTCAGCGGCGAGCAGATGCGCGACGTCAGCCGACTGCGCCGCAGCAAGAGCGACCGCTACGTCGCGGGTGTGGCCGGTGGCCTGGGTCGGCACTTCGACCTCGACCCCACGGTCATCCGCGTGCTGCTCGCGGTCCTCACCTTCTTCGGTGGGGCCGGCGTGCTGATCTATGCCGTGGTGTGGCTCTTCGTGCCCGAGGACGGCCAGGACCGTGCCCCCATCGAGCTCAACCCGGAGGTGCTCAAGGTCGTGCTCGTCGTGGCCGGCGCCATCGCGCTGATGATCGTCTTCGGCACGCCGTTCTTCGGCAACGACTGGGGCTTCTTCCCGTTCCCGCTGCTGCTCATCGGCCTGGTCGTGCTCGCGATCTTCGCCACCCGCGACCAGCGGCGCCGGTCCGGCCCCGTGCCGCCGCCTCCCTGGGGCAGTCCTCCCCCTGCTGCCCCGGGCGCACCCACCACCACCGGTCCGACCACCTGGGCCGCCACGGAAGGAACCACCATGCCGACCGACACCTACGGCGACACGCACGGCGACACGCACGGCGACACCCGCACCCACCCCTACCCCACGACCAGCTACCAGAGCGACCAGCCGCCGCCGGCCTGGATGCCGCCGCCGCCGCCGGCCTACGTGCCCCCGCCGCGGCCGCGCCGCACCGGCCTGGTGCTGTTCTGGCCGACGCTCGCCCTGATCGCGATCGCTCTCGGCACCCTCGGGATCTTCGACGTGAGCGGCTCCGTGACGCCCTCGGCGTACGTCGCGCTCGCGGTCGCCATCACTGCGGTGATGCTGCTGGTCGGCGCGTTCGTCGGCCGCCCCGGCGGGCTGATCGCGCTGGGCATCGTGGCCAGCCTGGCCCTGGGCATCACCAGCGCCGTCGAGGCCTCCACCAACTGGGAGACCGGCGGCGAGACCATGAGGGTGGCGCCGACGAGCGCGATCGCCGTCCAGGACGTCTACACCGTCCCCAACGGGCAGCTGTCCCTCGACCTCACCGGCGTGCGCGACCTCGCCGCCCTGGACGGCCGCGAGCTCGACCTCCACCTGAACGCGGGCGAGATCGACGTGACCCTCCCATCCGGCCTGAACGCCATCGTCGTGGCCGACATGCACTTCGCCGGCGACATCAGCATCGACGGATCCCACCGTGGCGGCTTCGACCAGTCCCTGACCCGCACCGTCACCGGGTCCATCGACCCCAACGCGCCGACGATCACGCTCAACCTCGACGCCCGCGTCGGCCAGATCACCGTCGACCAGAACTGACCCCCCAGCGCTTCCCGAAGGAGAACCACCATGTCCGACAACACCTACCAGCAGCCACCGGCCGACCGCCGCGTGAAGATCCCCCACCTCGTGTTCGGGCTGCTCTTCCTGGGCATCGCCGCGATCTGGGCCCTGGGCGAGAGCGACGTGATCAACGGCGAGAAGCTGGCCATCCTCGGCCCGGGCGTCCTGATCGCGGCCGGGGTGATCGGCCTGGCCGCCAGCCTGGCCAGCGGCCGCAACCGCCGGCGTACCGCTGCCACCCACGCGCCGCAGCGCGACGACAGCATCGACGACCTCCTCGCCGACGAGGACGACGAGCACACCCAGGAGATCCGATGACCGAGCAGCAGGACCACCCACAGCCCGCGGCGGCACCCCAGCAGGAGCAGGCCACCTACCAGGGGCCCTACCAGACCCCCTACCCCGCGCCGCCCTACAAGCGGCTCACCCGCACCACGTGGGACGCGCCGATCAGCGGCGTCTGCGGCGGCATCGCGCGCTACCTCGGCGTGGACCCCACGCTCGTGCGCGTGCTGGTCGCCATCGCGGCCGTGGTGACGTTCCCCGCCGGCGTCATCGCCTACGCCGTGGCGTGGGCCGTGATGCCCAAGGAGTGAGCGTCCTCAACCCTCGCGGGAGGAGTCCGAGAGCGAGCGGGTGATCACCTCGTTGGCCGCCCGCTGGAAGCCGGCAACGACCGCCTCGAGCGTCAGCTGTCGCAGCCGCGACATGGTCTGCTCGAAGGCGGCCTTGTCGGCATCGCTGTGCTCCTGGCCGCGGAACGGCGTGAGCACCCGGGTCCGCAGGATGTGGGTGAGCTCGTCGGCCAGTGCGTCCATGTGCCGGTTGATGGCCAGCGACGCCTCCTCCATGGAGTCGACCGGGATGTCGAGCTCATAGAGCTGCAGGGCGACCTCGAAGGGGGGCAGCGGCTCGTAGCGGTCGCCCACGACCCGGATCGCATAGATGTTCACCAGCCGCTGGATCTCGTCCTCGTCGAGCGTGCGTCGGGCCCGGGTCTCGAGCTGGCGGCGGGTCATCGGCTCGCGCTTGCCGGCTCCCCACGAGGTGAGCATGGCGCGCTGCAGCGCCAGGTCCTCGACGCTGGCGTCGGCGGGCACCCGGGCGAGGTACTTCTCGATCGCCGAGAGCGTGAAGCCGTGGTCCTGGAGTCCGCGGATCAGCTCGAGCCGCGCGCGGTGCGCCGGCGTGTAGTAGGCCATCCGGCCACGACGACTGGGCGGCGGGAGCAGGCCGAGCCCTGCGTAGTAGCGCGTGGTGCGCACGGTCATGCCGGTGGCAGCCGCCAGCTCGTCGACGGTGTAGAGCTCGTCGTCCGGCCCGGGATCGCGCTCGACACTCACGTTCGCCCGCCCTTTCAGCTGAGTCGCCCGACTGTAACAGTAGGACTGGCACATCGTTGCTGCCATCGGGTTGGGGCGCGACGGCTGGCGGCCCTGGCGTCGTACGTCTCGGGGCGGAGCGACAAATGGGATGGGGCTGACGGGCAATTCCGGGGGCGGGCGGGCGAAGTACCGCCTGCCCGGCGGCGGTTTCCCCGGCCGCCCGGGGAAACCGACGCCCCCTCTTGAGCTATGACAGTCATGCTGTAACAGTTGACCTGTCACCGTCACCCCTGAAGGGACACCCATGTCCGACGTCTACACCTCCGAGCACGAGGACTTCCGGAAGACCGCCCGCACGTTCTACGAGCGCGAGGTCATCCCCTTCCACGACGAGTGGGAGAAGGACGGCATCGTGCCGCGCGAGCTGTGGCACAAGGCCGGCGAGGCGGGGTTGCTCTGCTTCGACGTCCCGGAGGAGTACGACGGCCCCGGGGTCGAGGACTTCCGCTACAACGTGATCCTCTCCGAGGAGCAGACCCGCGCCGGCGTGAGCGGACCCGGCTTCTCGGTGCACACCGACATCATCGTTCCCTACATCACCAGCATCGGGAGCGACGAGCAGAAGCGGCGCTGGCTGCCCGGCGCCGTCTCCGGCGAGATCATCACCGCCATCGCGATGACCGAGCCCGGAGCGGGCAGCGACCTCCAGGGCATCCGCACGACCGCCGTCGACAAGGGCGACCACTACCTGCTCAACGGGTCGAAGACGTTCATCTCCAACGGGATCCTCTCCGACCTGGTCATCGTGGTCGCGCGCACCGACCCGGAGGCCGGCCACAAGGGCATCAGCCTGCTCGTCGTCGAGCGCGGCATGGAGGGCTTCGAGCGCGGCCGCAACCTCGACAAGATCGGGCTGCACGCCCAGGACACCGCCGAGCTCTCGTTCACCGACGTCGTCGTGCCCAAGGAGAACCTCCTCGGTGAGGAGGGCGAGGGCTTCATCTACCTGATGATGAACCTCCCCCAGGAGCGGCTGATCATCGCCGCCCAGGCCGTCGCGGCCGCGGAGATGATCGTCGAGATGTGCCTCGACTACGCCAAGACCCGCGAGGCCTTCGGCAAGCCGATCGGCAAGTTCCAGCACAACCGCTTCCTGATCGCCGAGATGGCGACCGAGGCCAAGGTCGCCCGGGCGTTCATCGACGACTGCCTGCGCAAGCACCTCGAGGGCAAGCTCACGGCCGTCGACGCAGCGATGGCGAAGTGGTGGACGACCGAGCTGCAGAACAAGCTGGTCAACCAGGGCGTCCAGCTGCACGGCGGCTACGGCTACATGATGGAGTTCCCGATCGCGAAGGCCTACCTCGACAGCCGCATCTCCACGATCTACGGAGGCACGACCGAGATCCAGAAGGAGATCATCGGCCGGAGCCTGGGACTCTGACCCATACCGACCTCGACCCGACAGGAGAGCCGCCATGACCGACGTAGTCACCGAGCGCCAGGAGATCGAGGAGCAGATCGCGGGGCGCACCATCGCGCACGCCTTCGCCGAGACCGTCGAACGGCTCGGTGACAGCCCGGCCTACTCCGACAAGGTCGGCATCGAGGGCCAGGGGTGGCGCACGCTCACCTGGCGCGAGCTGCGCGAGCAGGGCCTCGCGGTCGCCGCCGCCCTCGTCGAGCTCGGGGTGCAGCCCGGCGACCGGGTCGCGATCATGGCCTCCAACCGGATCGAGCACGTGCTCGCCGACATCGGCGCCATGCACGCCGGCGCCACCTCGATGTCGGTCTACAACACGCTCTCGCGCAGCCAGGTGGCCTACATCGCCGAGCACTCCGCGCCGAGCGTCGTCGTGCTGGAGACCTCCGACCACCTCGATCGCTGGTCCGAAGCCCTGGCCACCGGCGCCGTCGAGCACGTCGTGGTCATCGACGCCGACGACAAGCCCGACGGCGCTCTCACCTGGGAGGAGCTCTTGACCCTCGGCCACGAGAAGCACGCCGACGAGGTCGACCGACGCTGGCAGGGCACCGACGCCGAGCACCCGGCGACGATCCTCTACACCTCGGGCACCACGGGAAACCCGAAGGGCGTGGTGATCACCCACCGCAACGTGCTCTTCGAGGTGGAGAGCAGCAACCGCACCGCCGGACTCGAGGGCGAGAGCATCGGGGTCTCCTACCTCCCCTACGCCCACATCGCCGAGCGGGTGCTCGGCATCTACATCCCTCAGGTCGACGGCGCCCACGTGCACCTGATCGGCGACCCGGCCCAGCTCGTGGGTGCGCTCGGCGAGGTCAGGCCGACTCGCTTCTTCGGCGTACCCCGCGTCTGGGAGAAGATCCAGACCGGCATCGGCGGACTGCTCGCGATGGAGACCGACGAGGACAAGAAGAAGGCCGTCACCGATGCGATGGCAGTCGGGCTGGAGTACGTCGAGTCGCTGCAGACGGGTCACCGGACGAGCCCGGAGCTGCAGGCCAGGTTCGAGGCGGTCGACCGGGCTGTGCTGACCCCGATGAAGTCCCTGCTCGGCCTCGACCGGGTCAGCTGGGCCGGCAGCGCCTCGGCCCCGATGCCGCTGGAGACCGCCCGGTTCTTCGCCGGCCTGGGCCTGGCGATCTACGACATCTACGGGATGACCGAGACCACCGGCTCGGTCACGGCCTGCGGGCCGGACAGCTTCCGCCTCGGCACCGTCGGGCGCGCACAGCCAGGCATCGAGATGGCGATCGCGGAGGACGGCGAGATCCTGACGCGCGGTCCGGTGAACACCAGCGGCTACCACCACAACAACGAGGCGACCGCAGAGCTGATCGACGCCGACGGCTGGATCCACACCGGCGACATCGGCGAGATCGACGCCGACGGGTTCCTCAAGGTCGTCGACCGCAAGAAGGAAATGATCATCACCTCGTCGGGCAAGAACATCGCGCCCTCCAACATCGAGAACCTCCTCAAGGAGAGCCCGCTGGTCGGCCACGCACTGGCCTACGGCGAGGGCCGGCCCTACGTCGTCGCGATCCTCACCCTCGACCCCGACGTCGCACCCGTCATCGCCGGCAAGCTCGGTCTGCAGTACGCCGACCTGGCCGATCTCGCGAAGAAGCCGGAGATCCTCGCTGCCGTCGGTCAGGCCGTCGAGAAGGCCAACGACCGGCTGTCCCGGCCCGAGCAGGTCAAGAGGTGGGCGCTGCTCCCGGTCGAGTGGAGCGCCGAGTCGGCCGAGCTCACCCCGACCCTGAAGCTGAAGCGGCGCGTCGTGCACGGCAACTATGCGGACGCCATCGACGAGCTCTACGCCTCCGCCTGACCCCGCCGGGCCCCTCCGGGAGGGCGCGAAGTCGCTCTCAGGAGCTCCGTGAACGCTTGTACCCGAACTCAAAAGGGCTAAGGTGGACGAAACGCGCCGCTCGACTGAGCGGCGGGTGTCTCGTTGAAGCCGACGACCTGATGCCTGGGTGCTGCTGCACGAGTGGCGGCGCCTGCGGCCGTTGATCCCGAGCCCGGGGTCGGTCACAGGTCGGTGAGCATGACAGCTGTCATCCAGTCCGAGAGATCCCAACGCCCTTCCCATCAGGATCGCAACGAGCAGACGCGCGAGCTCTTCCTCCAGGCGGCCACCGCCGCCACACCCGAGGACCGCCAGCGCCTGCTCGAAGAGGTCATCGTCCTGCACGTCGGCCTCGCCCACGCCGAGGCATCGCGCTACCGCTCCCGCGGTGTCCCGCTCGACGACCTGCGCCAGGTCGCCGCGCTCGCGCTCACCAAGGCGGCTCGTGGATATGACGTCACGGCGGGCCACGACTTCCTCTCCTACGCCGTGCCCACCATCCGGGGCGAGCTGCGCAAGTACTTCCGCGACCACGGCTGGATGATCCGTCCGCCGCGACGCATCCAGGAGCTCCAGGCGCGCATCAACGCCGCCGAGGCCGAGCTGTCCAACAAGCTCGGTCGCTCCCCGCAACCGGTGGAGATCGCCGATCACCTCGACGAGTGCACCGAGTCGGTGATCGAGGCCCTCGCGAGCGACGGCTGCTTCGTGCCGGCCTCGCTCGACCACCCGGCCGGCAGCGAGGGCGCCGCCACCCTCGGCGACCTGCTGCCCTTCGACGACAGCTCGCCGAGCGCCTCGGAGGCCCGGCTGATGCTGCGACCGGTCCTGCGACGGCTCGGGGAGCGTGACCGTCAGATCCTGGCGATGCGCTTCTACGAGGGACTCACGCAACGCGAGATCGCCGAGCGCATCGGCGTGACGCAGATGCAGGTCTCGCGGCTGCTCACCCGCATCCTCGGCCAGCTGCGCACGGGCGTCGGGGACGTCCCGCTCGACGACCAGTGAGCTCGCCGGGCGCCGGAGTGGGCGACGCCGGGACTACAGGGCGATCTGACTGACCCGACCGGCCCGACCGGCCCGGACACTCGCGGCAACCTCGGGGAAGTCGGTCATCAGGCCGTCGACACCCAGCTCGAGCAGTCGGGCGACCTCGGCGGCCGCGTCGCCGTGGTCCCGCTGCGAACCGTCGCTGCGGAAGTTGGCCGGGAGGTGCCGGTTCTCGCTGCGCAGGGTCCACACGAGCACGTCGAGGCCGGCCTTGAACGCCTTCAGCACGGCCGGCCCGGGGTCCCCGATGGAGTCGGAGGCGTCGCGAGGGAAGACCAGGTGCTTGCTGAGCCCGACGGCCGTGGCGTAGTCACCGACCTTCTGCAACCGGCGCGACCTGACGGTCTCGTCGCTGTCGATCAGCTGGACGATCTCCACGTCGAGGTCGCGGCGGAGCCGCTTGAGGATGTCGGACTCGAAGGACATCACGCTGACCGGGGCGAGCGCGGAGTCCAGCCGTCGCTCGCGCAGGATGGCGACGAGCGACTCCTGCAGCGGCATCCGCATCCCCGTGAACAGGCCGGCGTGCTTGAGCTCGATGTGCACGCCGAGCTGTCGTCCGGCACGCGCCGACTCCTCGGCCCGGAGGTCGAGCAGGTCCTCGAGGGTGAGCACGGGCAGCAGCTCGTCGTACAACGCACTCCCGGGTCGCTTCTGCGGCCAGCGCTCGCGGGCGCGAAGCTGCTGGAGCTCCTCGAGGTAGAAGTCCTGGACGAACCAGCCGGACACCAGCTCACCGTCGACCGGCATCGTGCGCCGCCTGTGCGCGAACTCGGGTCGGCTCGCGACGTCGGTCGTCGGGGCCAGGTCGAGGTCGTGGCGGCAGACCAGGATGCCGTCGCGGGTGCAGACGACGTCAGGCTCGACCGAGTCGGCGCCGCTGCGCCACGCCAGCTGGTAGGCGAGGGCGGTGTGCTCCGGGCGGTGGCCGCTCGCCCCGCGGTGGCCGATGACGATGGGTCCAGTCACACGAGCAGCGTCGTCCGCCCGGGTGACGGGACGGTGAAGCGACGCCGAACACAGCACCTACGGTGGTCGTCATGCAGACGTTCGGAACCCTGACCCTCCAGCCGGCGCTCGACCACCCCGACCTGCTCGGCGCACCCGTGCTGGAGGCGTTGAAGACCTGGGAGCACGCCACCGAGGTGCTCGTGGCGCAGATCGACCCGGAGCTCGCCGACACCGCCGCGATGACCGAGGCCTACGACGTGCCGCTCGACGCGAGCGCCAACTGCGTCGTCGTGATGGGCCGACGCGGTGGCGAGGAGCGGACGGCCGCGTGCGTCGTACGCGCGGACACGCGTGCGGACGTCAACAACGTCGTCCGCAAGGCCCTCGACGTGCGCAAGTGCTCCTTCCTCGAGCACGACCGCGCGGTCGAGGAGACCGGGATGGAGTACGGCGGCATCACCCCCGTCGGCCTGCCCGGGGAGTGGCGCCTGCTCGTCGACGAGACCATCACCGCGATCGACCTCGCCATCATCGGAAGCGGCGTGCGTGGTTCGAAGCTGTTCCTGCCCGGGCTGCTCCTCGGCGCACTTCCCGGCGCCGAAGTGGTGTCCGATCTGGCACGCTGATCCCGCTTCGCCCACCAACCTCGTTGCAGGGGTCAACCGCTTGGAAAAATGAGTCGCAAGGCTGTCACACCTGAGGGTTAGATTCGGTCTTCTTGGTGAGGCAGCAGCGATGATTCCCGGTCGTTCTCGGGGTCTGTCTCAGGGCAACACCCGATAGCGCCCAGTGGCGCACACCTGATGGAGTCGACCCATGCATCGTCAGATCGCCGGCAAGCTCACCAGCCCCGTCACCAAGTGGATCGTGCTCGCCTTCTGGATCGGGATGTTCGTCGTCCTGGGCAGCTTCGCGGGCAAGCTGACCGAGGTCCAGAACAACGAGGCGTCCTCGTGGCTGCCCGGCAACGCCGAGTCGACGCGCGCCATCGAGAAGATGAAGCCGTTCCAGGACCCCAACTCCATCCCGACGACGGTCGTCTACGAGAAGAAGTCCGGCTTCACCCCCACCGACCTCGTGACCATGAAGGACCAGGCGACCCAGCTGCAGCAGATGGACGCCGTGGAGGGCAAGGTCATCGGCCCCATCCCGTCCGAGGACGGTCGGGCCGCGCAGACGGTGGTGACCTACAACCTCGGGGCCGACGGGTGGAACAAGATGCCCGACATCGGCGACAAGATCCACGACATCGCCAAGGTCGACGGGGCGACCGTCTACATCGCCGGTGGCGGGGGTCAGGCGATCGACTCCGCGGAGGCGTTCGCCGGGCTGGACAGCACCCTGCTGGTCGCGGCGCTGGGCGTGGTGATCCTCCTGCTGCTGATCACCTACCGCAGCCCGATCCTCTGGATCCTGCCCATCTTCTCCGTGGTCGTGGCGCTGTCGAGCTCTCTGGGCCTGATCTACTTCCTCGCCAAGGACGCCGGCCTGACCGTCAACGGGCAGAGCCAGGCCATCGTGTCGATCCTGGTGATCGGCGCCGGCACCGACTACGCCTTGCTCCTGGTCGCGAGATATCGAGAAGAGCTCCGTCGCCATGACGACCGGCACGAGGCGATGGCCTTCGCGCTGCACCGCGCCACCCCGGCGATCATCGCCAGTGCCAGCACGGTCATCGTCGGCATGCTCTGCCTGACCCTGGCCGACATGAACTCCACCGCGGGCCTCGGCCCCGTGTGCGCCATCGGCGTCGGCGTGACGCTGCTGGCGATGATCACCCTGCTGCCGGCACTGCTGGTGATCTTCGGACGCTGGATGTTCTGGCCCAAGCGCCCCACCTTCGGTTCCTTCGAGCCCACGACGGCCGGCATCTGGGCCAAGGTCGGTGCGTTCATCAAGCCGCGGCCCCGCAAGGTCTGGGTGGTCACCGCGCTCGCCCTGGCAGCCTGCGCGCTCGGTGTGCTGACCCTGAACACCAACGGCCTCTCCACCGAGGACTCCTACACCAAGCAGTTCGACTCGGTGAAGGGCCAGAAGGTGCTCACCGCCCACGGGCTGGCCGACAACTCGACCCCGGTGATGGTGGTCGCCAACGCCGACAAGGCCGGCGACGTGGCCACCGCGATGACCGGCATCGACAACCTCGAGAAGCCCAGCCAGCCTGTCGTGAAGGACGGCGTCGCGTTCATCACCGCCAACCTGACCGTCGACTCGACGACCAACGCGGCCTTCGACACCGTCGACCAGGTGCGCTCCAAGGTCCACGCCGTCGACGGCGCAGGAGCCCTGGTCAGCGGCACGTCCGCGATCCTCGACGACATGCTGAAGGCCAACACCCGTGACTCCAAGGTGATCATCCCGGTCACCTTGATCGTGGTGCTGCTCATCTTGATGCTGCTGCTGCGGGCGCTGACCGCACCGCTGATCCTGATCGCCACGGTGGTGCTGTCCTTCGGCACGGCCCTCGGCCTGGGTGCGCTGGCGTTCAAGCACCTCTTCGACTACCCCGCCGTCGACCCGAGCTTCCCGCTGTTCGTCTTCGTCTTCCTGGTCTCCCTGGGCATCGACTACAACATCTTCTTGATGACCCGGGTCAGGGAGGAGACGGCGACCCGCGGGACACGGGAGGGCTCTCTCGTCGCACTCGCGGCAACGGGCGGCGTGATCACCTCGGCGGGACTGGTGCTGGCTGCCACCTTCGGCATCCTCGCCTCGCTGCCGCTGGTGTTCCTCGTAGAGCTCGGCTTCACCGTCGCGCTCGGGGTGCTGATCGACACCATCATCATCCGCTCGGTCCTGGTCACGGCGATCAACCTCGACCTCGGCAGCAAGATCTGGTGGCCCAGCGGCCTCGACCGCGGTGACCACGCCGCCACGCCGCCCCCGAGCGACGAGCCCTCGCACCGGGCCGATGTCCCCGTGGACGCCTGAGGGGCCGGCTGAGAGGTCAGTCACCCGGAGTGGCTTCGTGATCGTGACACCATTACTGTCACGGACATGCTGCTCTCCACCCCTCTGATGTACAACGGCAACCCCCGCGACGCGGCCGACCAGGTCGTCGAGCTCGAGAAGGCGGGGCTGGACACCGTGTGGGTGGCCGAGGCCTACGGGTTCGACTCGCCCACGCTGATGGGCTACCTCGCTGCCCGGACCGAGACGATCGCGATCGGCTCGGCGATCCTCAACGTCTACTCGCGCACACCAGCGCTGATCGCGCAGACGGCCGCGGGCCTCGACAACGTCTCGGGGGGCCGCGCCATCCTCGGCCTCGGCGCCTCCGGCCCGCAGGTGATCGAGGGCTGGCACGGGATGCCCTACAGCAAGCCGCTGGGCCGCACCCGGGAGACCATCGACATCGTCCGGGCCGCGTTGCGTCGCGAGAAGCTGGAGTACGCCGGCTCGAGCTTCCACCTCCCCCTCCCCGAGGGACGAGGGCACCGGCCTGGGCAAGCCGCTGAAGATGCTCACCCATCCCGAGCGCAGCAGCATCCCGATCTACATCGCGGCGCTGGGCCAGAAGTCGGTCCAGGGCGCGGCGGAGTACGCCGACGGCTGGCTGCCCTTCCTCTACAGCCCCGAGGGCGCCTCCAAGGTCTGGGGCGACGCCCTCGCGGCCGGCCGGGCGAAGCGTTCCGATGACCTCGCGCCCCTCGAGATCGCCGCCGGCGGCATGGTCGCCGTCGGCGAGGACGTCAAGGGCCTGCTCGACTTCGCCCGTCCGATGTTCGCGCTCTACATCGGTGGCATGGGCGCGCGGGGCAAGAACTTCTACAACGACCTCGCCTGCCACTACGGCTACGAGAAGGAGGCCAAGGAGATCCAGGACCTCTACCTCGACGGCAAGAAGAAGGAGGCCGAGGCGGCCGTCCCCCTCGACCTCCTCGAGCAGGCCAACCTCGTCGGGCCGGAGTCCTACGTCAAGGAGCGCATCGAGGCGTTCCGCGAGTCCGGCGTGACCAACCTGCAGATCGTCCCCGCGAGCGACGACCCGGCCGCGCTGGTGCGCCAGCTCAAGGAGTGGGTGAGCTGACCGGCTGAGCCGGTCGCCCATGTTCGACCTCCAGGCCCACCGCGGCGGTGCCGGTCTCGCACCCGAGAACACGCTCGCGGCGTTCGCGAACGCCCTCGAGCTCGGCGTCACCACGCTGGAGTGCGACGTGCACGTCACCGCTGACGGCGTGCCCGTGCTCTGCCACGAACGCACCTACGCCGGACGGCTCATCGCGGTGAGCACCGCAGCGGAGCTCGGAGCCATCGCATCGCTGCCCGACCTGATCGCGCTGCTGCGGGACCACCGGGCCGACGAGGTCGGGCTCAACGTCGAGACGAAGTTCGACGTGCTGCACCCCTCCGAGGGCGAGTCCCGGGCACGGTTCGTCGAGATCGTGCTGCCGGTGCTGCGCGAGGCGGATCTGCTCCAGCGGTCCTCGATCCAGAGCTTCGACTGGGCAGTCCTCCGGCTGGTCCGGGCCGAGGAGGAGGCGATCAGGCTGAACGCGATCACCAACACCGACTACCTCGAGATCCACCAGCCCGGCGCGTCCCCCTGGCTGGGTGGGATCGACATCGACGACTTCCACGACAGCGTGCCTGCGGCCGTCAGCGCTCTCGGGTTCGACACGATCTCACCGAGCCACACGATCCTGACACCGGCGATGGTCGCGGAGGCGCACGAGGCCGACCTGCGCGTCGTGCCCTACACCGTCGACGCAGCGCCCTCGATGCGCTGGCTGCTCGAGATCGGGGTGGACGGGATGATCACGAACCGCCCCGACGTTCTCCGCTCCGTGCTGGCGGAGATGGACGTGCCGCTGCCGCGCCCCTACCCACGGATAGCCTGAGTGCCGATGACTTCCCACCCCACGTCACAGCAGACGACAGAGCCGACGCCCCAGCAGACGCGCCGCGCGCTCGCGCGCGCTGATCGTGGGGCCGCACTCGATCTCGACGAGGCCGGCGTGCTGCTGGCCGCTCGGGGGGCCGACCTGGAGCGGTTGTGTGCGGTGGCGGCGCGGGTGCGCGACGCCGGGCTGGCCGGTGCGGGGCGTCCCGGGGTGGTGACCTACTCCCCCAAGGTGTTCATCCCGGTCACGCGGCTGTGCCGCGACAAGTGCCACTACTGCACCTTCGTGGAGACCCCGGGGCACGCGGCGCGCGAGGGGCGGTCGCCGTACCTCTCCCCTGATGAGATCCTCGAGATCGCACGTCAGGGCGGGGAGCTGGGCTGCACCGAGGCGCTCTTCACCCTCGGCGACCGACCCGAGGACCGCTGGCCCGAGGCGCGCGCGTGGCTCGACGAGCAGGGCTACGACTCGACCCTGGCCTACGTTCGCGCGATGGCCGTGCGGGTCCTGGAGGAGACCGGGCTGCTGCCCCACCTCAACCCCGGGGTCATGTCGTGGGAGGAGATGAACCGCCTCAAGCCGGTCTCGCCCTCGATGGGGATGATGCTCGAGACCACCTCGCGTCGTCTCTTCGAGACCAAGGGCGAGGCCCACTACGGCTCCCCCGACAAGGACCCCGCCCTGCGGATCCGGGTCCTCGAGGACGCCGGGCGGCTCTCGGTGCCCTTCACCACCGGCCTGCTGATCGGGATCGGGGAGAACCTCACCGAGCGCGCCGAGTCGATCTTCGAGCTGCGCCGGGTCGCGCGCCAGTTCGGCCACGTGCAGGAAGTCATCATCCAGAACTTCCGCGCCAAGCCCGACACCGCGATGCGCCACACCGAGGACCTCGGGCTCGAGGAGTACCTCGCCGCGATCGCCGTCTCCCGCCTCGTGCTCGGCCCCAAGGTGCGCCTGCAGGCACCCCCCAACCTGGTCGACCTCGAGGAGTGTCGGGCCCTGCTGGGCGCGGGGGTCGACGACTGGGGTGGGGTCTCCCCGCTGACCCCCGACCACGTGAACCCCGAGCGGCCCTGGCCCTCGCTGGAGCGACTGCGCTCGGTCACCGAACAGGCCGGCTTCGGGCTCCGAGCCCGGCTGACGGTTCACCCGGAGTACGTCCTGGCCGGCGAGCCCTGGATCGACCCCCGCGTCTCGGCCCACGTGGCCGCCCTGTCCGATGAGGACGGGCTGGTGCGCGAGGGCGTCCGGCCGGTCGGTCTGCGCTGGCAGGAGCCCGACGGCGGCTTCGCCCACGCAGGACAAGGGATGGGCCGCACCGACCTGCACGAGGCGGTGGACACCGAGGGCCGCACCGGCGACCGGCGATCCGACTTCGACAACGTCTACGGCGACTGGGACTCCCTGCGCGAGCTCGTCGACGACTCCGCCTCGGTGGTTGAGGAGCGAGCGTCAGCGAGCGTCTCGAAACCACTCGATCAGGTGGTTTCGAGACGGCCTCGTTCCTCGGCCTCCTCAACCACGAGGGCGTAGCCGCCCTGAAGGCGGCCGAGTCTGACCCCGGCAACCTCTCCGACGAGCACGCACTGACCCTGATGACCGCCGAGGGTGAGCTGCTCGACCAGGTGATCCAGCTGGCCGACGACCTGCGCAAGGAGGCCGTCGGCGACGACGTCACCTACGTCGTCAACCGCAACATCAACTTCACCAACGTCTGCTACGTCGGCTGCCGGTTCTGCGCGTTCGCGCAGCGGCGTACGGACGCCGATGCCTACTCGCTCTCCCTCGACCAGGTCGCCGACCGCGCCGAGGAGGCCTGGAACCTCGGCGCCACCGAGGTCTGCATGCAGGGCGGCATCGACCCCGAGCTCCCCGGCACCGCCTACTTCGACCTCGCCGCAGCAGTCAAGACCCGCGTCCCGCAGATGCACGTGCACGCCTTCTCCCCCATGGAGATCGTCAACGGCTCGTCCCGCACCGGCCTGTCCTTCGAGGACTTCCTGATCAAGGCCCGCGAGTCCGGCCTCGACACCATCCCCGGGACCGCCGCCGAGATCCTCGACGACGACGTCCGCTGGGTGCTCACCAAGGGCAAGCTGCCCACGAAGACCTGGGTCGAGATCGTCACCACCGCCCACCAGGTCGGCGTGCGGTCGAGCTCGACGATGATGTACGGCCACGTCGACAACCCGCGCCACTGGGTGCAGCACCTGCGGGTGCTCTCGCGGATCCAGGACGAGACCGGCGGCTTCACCGAGTTCGTGCCACTGCCGTTCGTGCACCACTCCGCGCCGATCTATCTCGCCGGCGTCGCCCGGCCCGGGCCCACGCTGCGCGACAACCTGGCCGTGCACGCGCTCGCGCGGATCATGCTGCACGGACGGATCCACAACATCCAGACCTCGTGGGTCAAGCTCGGCACCGACGGCACCCGCGCGATGCTCCGGGCCGGCGCCAACGACCTCGGCGGCACCCTGATGGAGGAGACCATCTCGCGGATGGCCGGCTCCGAGCACGGGTCGGCGAAGACCGTCGAGGAGCTGGTCGAGATCGGCGAGGGGATCGGGCGGCCGGTCGTGCAGCGGTCCACGACGTACGACGGCTGAGGTCCCCGTCAAGGGCAGTTCGACCCTTGACTTAGTTCAAGTGTCGTATAAATTAGGCCCATGGCGGACTCCCCCCTCGTCCTCGGCATTGACTCCTCGACACAGTCGACCAAGGCCGTGCTCGTCGACGCGGCTGACGGCAGCGTGGTCGCCGAGCAGCGCTCCACCCATCCCCCCGGCACCGAGGTCGACCCGCGGGCCTGGCTGACGGCGCTCGACGAGGCCACTGCCGCACTCATCGACCGCGCCGACGCGGTCGCCGTCGGCGGCCAGCAGCACGGCATGGTGGCCCTCGACGAGGCTGGCGAGCCGGTCCACGACGCCCTGCTGTGGAACGACGTGCGCAGCGCCGGGGCCGCCGCCGACCTCGTCGAGGAGCTGGGCGGGGGCGATCGTTGCGCCGAGCTGACCGGCAGCGTCTTCAACGCCTCCTACACGATCACCAAGCTGCGCTGGATGCGTGACCACCAGCCCGAGGCCGTGGCACGGATCCACGACGTGATGCTGCCGCACGACTACGTCACCTGGCAGCTCGCCGGTCGCGGCGCCGAGCCGACCACCGACCGGGGCGACGCCTCCGGCACCGGCTACTGGTCCCCCACCGAGGACGCCTGGCTGCCCGACCTGCTCGAGCAGGCGCTCGGTCGCGGAGCTCGGGTCCCCCGGATCGCCTCCTCGGCCGAGGCCGTCGGTGAGCACTCCGGCGCGGTGATCGCGCCCGGCACCGGCGACAACATGGCAGCAGCCCTGGGGCTGGGGCTGCGCGAGGGTGACGTGGTCGTCTCGATCGGCACCTCCGGGGTCGCCTCCATGGTCACGAGCGACGCGATCGCCGACGGCTCCGGCGCGATCTCCGGGTTCGCCGACGCGACCGGTCGGTTCCTCCCACTGGCCGCCACCATCAACGCCGCACGGATCCTGGAGCTCGGCTGCCACCTGCTCGACGTCGACCACGACGGGCTGGCCGAGCTGGCGCTCGACTCGGAGCCCGGCGCGCACGGACTCACGCTGCTCCCCTACCTCGACGGCGAGCGCACGCCGCGCAGGCCCGAGGCAGCCGGCACCCTGCACGGCCTCACCTCGTCGACCACCCGGGCCGACCTGGCCCGGGCGCACGTCGAGGGCCTCCTGTTCAGCCTGGCCGACGCGGTGGACGCGCTCAGCGGAGCCACGGGGCGCTCACCGGGACGCCTGCTGCTCATCGGTGGCGCCGCCCGCAATCCCGCCGTGCTCGCGCTGGCACCGCTGGTCTTCGACGCGCCGGTCATCCTCCCCGAGCCGGCGGAGTACGTCGCTCTCGGTGCGGCCCGGCAGGCGGCCTGGGTGCTCGCCGGAACCGAGGCTCCCCCCGAGTGGCCATTGAAGGACCCCACCGAGCTCCCCACCGGGCAGACCATCCCCGGCCTGCGCGACGACTACGCCGCGCTTCGCGACCGCACCGCCAGCTGGACCACCTGATAACCCTCACCGAAAGGCACGCCATGAACGACTTCAAGCCCACTCCCGAGGACAAGTTCTCCTTCGGACTCTGGACCGTGCAGTACCCCGGGCGCGACCCGTTCGGTGAGCCCACCCGGGAACCCATGGACCCCGTGCGCGCGGTGGAGAAGCTGGCGGAGATCGGGGCCTACGGCATCAACTTCCACGACAACGACGTGGTCCCCTTCGGCGCCAGCGAGGCCGAGCGCGAGAAGATCCTGGACTCCCTCCGCAAGGCGCTCAGCGACACCGGTCTGGTGGTGACCACCGCGACCACCAACCTGTTCACGCACCCGGTGTTCAAGGACGGTGGGTTCACCTCCAACAACCGCGACGTCCGCCGTTACGCGATCAAGAAGGTGATGCGCAACATCGACCTCGCGGCCGAGCTCGGCGCCAAGATCTACGTGGCCTGGGGCGGTCGCGAGGGCGCGGAGTCGGGGGCGGCCAAGGACATCATGGTGGCGCTCGACCGCTACCGCGAGGCCTTCAACCTGCTCGGCGAGTTCGTCACCGACAAGGGCTACGACCTGCGCTTCGCCATCGAGCCCAAGCCCAACGAGCCCCGCGGCGACATCATCTTGCCGACGGCCGGGCACGCGATGGCCTTCATCGAGACCCTCGACCGCCCCGAGATCGTGGGCATCAACCCGGAGATCGGCCACGAGGAGATGGCCGGCCTGAACGCCGCCGCCGGCTATGCCCAGGCGCTGTGGCAGGGCAAGCTGTTCCACATCGACCTCAACGGCCAGAGCGGACCGAAGTACGACCAGGACCTGCGCTTCGGCGCCGGGAACGTGCGCGGCGCCTTCTGGGTGGTCGACACCCTGCTCGCCGGTGGATACGACGGCCCGGTGCACTTCGACTTCAAGACCCCGCGCACCGAGGACGACAAGGGCGTGTGGATCGCGGCCGAGGCGTGCATGCGCAACTACCTGATCCTGCGGGAGAAGTCGCAGGCCTTCCGGGCCGACCCCGAGGTCCAGGCCGCCCTCGAGGACGCCCAGCTCCCCCAGCTCGCCATCCCCACGGTGGCCGAGGGCGAGACCTGGAGCGACCTCGAGGCGGCACCCGACCCCGACGTCGACGAGATCGGTGCCCGCGGCATGGCCTTCGAGCGGCTCGACCAGCTCGCGCTCGAGCACCTCTACGGCCTGCGCTGAGCGTGTCGCTGGAGGCGGGGCCGGCGGCGACCGACGAGGTACGCCGCCGCAACACCGCCCTGGTCATGAGGCTCCTGCGTGACGCCGGGGCGCTCAGCCGGGCCGATCTCGCACGTCGCTCGGGACTGGCCAAGGCGACCATCGGCACCATCGTCGGCCAGCTCCAGCAGGTGGGCGCGGTGACCGAGGGCGCCTCGGAGTCCAGTGGCCGGGGCCGGCCGAGCACGCCGTTGCAGCTCGCCGGGCGGTCCCTGGCCGGCCTGGGCATCGAGGTGAACGTCGACTACGTCGCGGTGACGGCGCTCGACCTCGCGGGGCGCGAGCTGTCCTTCGAGGAGCGCCCCGCCAGCCCCGGGGGTCCCCGGCTGCCGGACGTGGTGGCCCTGGTCGGCGACGAGGTGTCCCGGTTGGAGGGCCGTGGCATCGGGTTGCTCGGACTGACCGTCGCCGTCCCCGGTCTGATCGACCGGGGCCGCGGCGTGGTCGTCGAGGCGCCCAACCTCGGATGGGTCGACGTGGACCTCGCCGGCGCCCTGCACGACAGCCTGCACGACAACCTGCACGGCCGGCTGGGTGCACGGCTTCCCGTGGCCGTCGACAACGATGCCAACTGCGCCGCCCGCGCGGAGAGCCTGCACGGGGTGGCCGCGGGCGTCGAGGACTTCGTCTACCTCACCGGCACCGTCGGTCTGGGCGCCGGCATCGTCTCCGGTGGTCAGGTGCTGCGTGGCTCACGCGGCCTGGCCGGCGAGGTCGGCCACCTGCGGGTCGGCGACGACGGCTACCGGTGCGCCTGCGGTCGCACCGGCTGCTGGGAGGCGATGGTCGGCCTGCGAGCGCTCGAGCAGGCGACCGGCGTCGCGGTCGAGCCCGGCGAGGACCCCGTGGCGTACGCCGAACGGCTCGTCGCCCTGCCCGGTGCCCACGACGGGCTCGCGCAGATCGGCAGCGCCCTGGGCCGAGGGGTCGCCCAGCTCGGTGCGACGCTCGATCCGGCGATGGTCGTGCTCGGCGGGTCGTTCGTGCCACTCGGGGAGGTGCTCGTCCCTGCGGTCGAGGAGGCGCTCGCGGAGGGCTTCACCGGGCGTGGCTGCACCGTCGCACTCAGCACCCTGGGCCTGCACGCAGCCTCGGTCGGAGCTGCTGTCGACGCGCTCGACGACGTCTACGCCGGGCGGCGGTCCCTGATCGCCTGAGCTCAGGCGCCGCGGATCGTGGCGCCGGCCCCCTCGGTGGTGGCGAGCACCTCGACGGGGTCGTGGAGCAGGTCGGTGAAGGCCAGCTCGGCCGCCCCGATGATGACGGAGTCACCACCCAGGGCCGGCAACACGATCTGCGCCTGCGCTGCCGGTGCGTCCAGCGCCCACTCGTGCAGCCCTGCGAACACGTCCCTGCGCACCAGGGGGAACACCCATCGCAGGACCCCACCGAGGATGACGATCTCGGGGTTGAACACGTTCACCAGGCTGCCCAGGCCGAGGCCGAGCGAGTGCCCCAGCTCGCGGAGGCGAGGCGGCGGCTCGGATCCGGGCTGGAGGTACTCCGCCAGCCGGTGCATCTCGCCGACCGGGCAGCCGACCGCCGTCGGCGACCGCGTGCGAGCCGATCTCGGTCTCCCAGCAACCGACGTTGCCGCAGCGACAGGTCTGGCCACTCGGGTTGAACGGCTGGTGCCCGACCTCGCCGGCATATCCGCTCGCGCCCATCATCGGGGCGCCGGAGACGATCACCCCACCACCGACGCCGACATCGCAGGAGAGGTAGATCAGGTGGTTCAGGTGCCGCCCCGCGCCCCGGGTGTGCTCCGAGAGCGCGCCGAGCTCCGCGTCGTTGCCGATGTGCACCGGAACGCGATGCCCGATCCTCGCCTCGAGCACCTGGGTCAGCGGCACGTCGGTCCACCCCAGGTTGGGAGCAAAGCGCACCAGGCCGGCGCTGTCGGTGACGACGCCCGGCACCGCCATCCCGATGCCGACCAGCCGAGCCTCGGCGCCGGCGGTCTTGAGCATCATCCGCATCATGTCCACGAGCGTCTCGACCAGGACGTCGGGGTCCCGGTTGGCCGGCGTGGTCGTGGACATCCGGTCCAGCGGCTGGCCGCCGAGACCCACCCGGGCCACGTCCATCGTGTCCACCCCGAGCTCGGCGGCGAGCACGAACACCGAGTCGGCTGCCGGCTTGACGTCGATGCTCGGCCGACCGGCCCCCACCCGCTGGATGGTGCCGGCCTCGGGGGTCGACTGGGTCACCGCGTCGAGGTCCTCGAGCTCGCGCACGAGGTCGGCGATGGTCGAGCGGTTCAGTCCCATCCGCTCGGTCAGCTGAGCCCTCGAGATCCCACCCGAGCGGTGGACGTGGCCCAGGAGCGTCGCCAGGTTGTGTCGGCGTACGGCCTCCTGGTTGGTACCCGTGCCGCGCCGACGCCGGTCGGCCACGGCTAGGTTCCTGTCGCGGAGCGGCGGCGACGCGAGATGGCGTCCACCGAGGCAGCCAGCAGCAGGACGCTCCCGGTGATGATGTAGTTGATGTAGGCCGCCTGGTTGAGCAGGCCGAGGCCGTTGTCGATGGTGGCGATCACGAGGCCACCGATGACGGCGTCGCGGATCAGGCCCTTGCCACCGAAGAGGCTGGTGCCGCCGATGACGGCCGCGCCCACGGCGTAGAGCAGCGCGTTTCCGGCGCCCGAACCCGGCGAGACCTTGCCGGTGTAGGACGCACTGATGATGCCGCTGACCGCCGCCATGCTCGAGCAGATGATGAACGCCGACATCCGGAGCCGGTCGACGCTGATGCCGGCGCGTCGGGCCGCCTCGGTGTTGCCGCCGATGGCGTAGATGTGCCGACCGTAGGGAGTGCGGCCGAAGACCATCGTCCAGAAGATGAGCAGCGCGCCCACGACGAAGACCGCGTAGGGGATCCCCTGGATCAAGAAGGTGGGCACCCGGCTGCGGTTCTGGCTCAGCACCGCCGTCATCCCCAGGAGGACCACGCAGAGCGCGCCGAACTTGAAGATCAGCAGCGAGTTGGGCGGACGGTGCAGGTCCTTGGCCGCCAGCCGGGACTGTCGCCAGAACAACAGGCCGCCGTAGAGCGCGAGGAGCGCGATCACCACGATCCAGCCCATGACCACAGGCATCGACTTGATCGTGATGGCGCGCAGCACGTCGTTGCGGACCGGGATGGTGCCGCCGAGGCCGATCAGCTTCAGGGTGACGCCCTGCAGGCCGAGGAAGAAGGCCAGGGTGACCACGAACGAGGGAATGCCGAGCTTCGCGACCAGCAGACCGATCACGGTGCCCACGAGCGCGCCCACGAGGAGACCGATCAGGACGGCGAGCACCCAGTTGACGTCGTGCCGGTCGATCGCGACGGCGGTGTAGCCGGCGGCCATGCCGCCGGTGACGCCCGCCGACAGGTCGATGTCACCCAGCAGCAGCACGGGGATGAGCCCCATCGCCAGCACCGAGATGGCCGAGGCCTGGACCATCAGGTTGGCGATGTTGAGATTGCTGGTGAACGTGTCCGGCCGGAGTGCCGAGAACACGATGAAGAGCACCACCAGACCGAGCACCGCGGGCAGGGCGCCCATGTCACCGCCGCGGATGCGGTCGACGTAGGCACGGAAGGACTCTCCGAGCGAGGCGCTGGCCGCGTCGTTGGCGAAGCCGGCCTGGATGAGGTCTGGCGAGGCGGGCACCGTGTCGCTCGGGGTCTGACCCGTGGTGGCGCTGTCGTCGCTGTGCGTGGTCACGTCGTCCCTCCTCAGGCCGACTCGGCGGCGGTGGCCGCGGAGATGCCGATGTCCCCGGATCGTCCGGCCGTGATGAGCTCGACGATCTGGCTGTGGTTGGTGTCGCTGGTCTTGATGTCGGCGGCCACGCGGCCGAGGTAGAGGGCCGTGATCCGGTCGGAGACCTCGAGCACGTCGACCATGTTGTGCGAGATCAGCACGACGCCGAGCCCCTGGTCGGCCAGGCGGCGGACGAGGTCGAGCACCTGCCGGGTCTGGGCGACACCGAGCGCGGCCGTGGGCTCGTCGAGCAGCACCACGCGGGAGTTCCACAGCACGGCCTTGGCGATCGCCACGGTCTGCCGCTGGCCACCGGAGAGCGACGAGACGCTCTGGCGGACCGACTTGACCGTGCGCACCGACAGGGAGGCCAGCGTGCTGCGTGCGCGGTCCTCCATCGTCAGCTCGTCGAGGAAGACCCCGCCGTTGACGGTCTCGCGACCGAGGAACATGTTCTGCACGATGTCGAGGTTGTCGCACAGCGCGAGGTCCTGGTAGACGACCTCGATGCCGAGGGCAGCAGCGTCCTTGGGACCGTGGATCGTCACCGGCTTGCCCTCGAAGAAGAACTGGGCCGCGTCGGCGCGGTAGATGCCCGCGACGGACTTGACCAGAGTGGACTTGCCGGCGCCGTTGTCGCCGACGAGTGCGGTGACCTGCCCGGGATAGACCTTGAAGTCGACACCGTGGAGCACCTGGACGGCGCCGAAGCTCTTGTCGAGTCCACGGATTTCAAGCAGGGGTTCGGACATGGCGCCTCCCGGGGGACGGGACCGCGTGGCGGTCGAGGCTGGAGTGTGGAGTGGTCGGACGGGGAAGCGACGGTGGGTCCGGTGCCGGTGGAGATGGCACCGGACCCACCGTCTCAAACGTGGATCAGGAGATCCCTGCGGCTGCGCACTGCTTCTCGAAGCCCTTGCACACGTCGGCTGCCTTCTGACCGCCGTCGTCGATGACCGCCTTGACGTTGTCCTTGGTCACCGAGACCGGGTCCAGCAGGACCGAAGGAACATCGCGGTTGCCCTCGGTGTCCTTGACGGTTCCGGTGGTGTCACCCTTCTCGCCCTTGGTCAGGCCGATCGCCAGGTCGGCCAGCGCGCCGGCCTCCTGCTTGGCGGACTTGTAGACCGTCATGCACTGCGTGCCGGCCAGGACGTCCTGGAGACCCTGGACCGTGGCGTCCTGCCCGGTCACCGGGACCTTGCCAGCGACACCGTTCTTCTGCAGGATCGCGATCGCCGCGCCGCCGAGGCCGTCGTTGGCCGCGAGGACACCGTCGATCTTGCCCTTCTGCTGGGTGAACATCTGCTCGAAGATCGTGCCGGCCTGCTCGTTGTCCCACTTCGGGACAGCCTGCTCGGCGACCTTGGTGTAGTTGGAGTTCGCGTCGAGCACGCTGTGCGCGCCCTTGGAGAACGAGGTCGCGTTGGAGTCGTCAGGCGAACCGTTGAGGTAGACGATGTTGGCCTTCTTGTCCTTGCCGAGGCAGTTCTGCAGGCCCTCGCCCTGGAGCTGGCCGACCTTCTCGTTGTCGTAGGACACGTAGTAGGACGCGGAGCCACCGAGGGTGAGGCGGTCGTAGTCGATCGTCGCGATGCCCTGGTTCTTGGCCTTCTCCTCGATCGCAGCACCCGAGGCGTTGTCGAGGTTGACGATCGCCAGGACGGTGACGCCGCCAGTGATCATCGAGTCGGCGATCTGCGCCATCTTGTCGGCGTCGTTCTGCGCGTTCTGGATGTCGTAGTCGACACCGGCCTCCTTGAAGGCGGCCTCGAGCGCCGGTCGGTCCGCGGTCTCCCAGCGCACCGAGGACTCGGTGTCGGGGAGGATCACGCCGATCTTGGCCTTGGCGGCCTTGTCCCCGCCGCCGCCACTTCCGTTGCCGTCGTCACTGCTGCTACCGCAGGCGGTCAGGCTCAGGGAGAGCCCCAGCGCGCCAGCGATGAGTACTGCAGGGATCCGCTTCACGCAGATCGCCTCCTTCTCTTGAGGGCACCACCCACACCGAAGCGATGACCGCCGTGGGTCAGGGAGGTAAATAGTTGGTTGCGCCAACGTAACGACGGTCACACTCGGGGTCTAGTAGGGCCAGACAACAAATCCCTGTTTGTTATCAACCGGTCTAGACAGCAGCGTGAACCCGCCTCAGGAGAGGGTCACGGGGACGGCCTCGACGCCGTACACCAGGCTCAGCGCGCGATAGTCCAGGTCCTCGCTCGGGACGGCGAGTCGCATCTGCGGGAAGCGGGCCGCGATGGCGGGGAAGGCCATCCGCAGCTCCATCCGGGCGAGCTCGGCACCCACGCAGCGGTGGAAGCCGTAGCCGAAGGCCATGTGCGAGCCCGACGCATGCGCCAGGTCGACGGCGTCGCCGACCCCGGCTCGGGGGTCGCGGTTGACCGCGGGCAGCGAGACCAGGACGACGGCGCCCTGGGTGACCTGCTTGTCCCCCACCGTCACGTCGTGCTTGGCGAAGCGCGGGAAGGCCACCTGCACGACCGAGAGCAGGCGCAGCAGCTCATCGACGATCGGGCCCGAGCTGGTCGGATCGGCGATCAGCCGGTTCCACAGCTCACGGTTCTCCAGCAGCACGGCGGTCCCCAGCGCCAGCATGGAGGCACTGGTCTCGAGACCACCGGTGAACACCCCGTCGGCCAGCCCGCCGAGCTCGAAGTCGCTGATCTCGTCACCGTGGTCGCGGATGATCTGGCCGATCAGGCCGGGGCCGGGGTTGTGTCGTTGCCGCGCGGCCTCGGCCAGCAGGAACTCGCGCGAGCCACCGATGGCGCCGACCGTGCCCGGACCGCCCAGAGTCACGTCGAAGCGGGCGGTCGCCAGCTTGCTGAAGGTCTCACGCTTCTCGTCGGGGAGCCCGAGGAGGTCGCAGATCACCAGGAACGGGATCGGGAAGGCGAAGGTCGGCACCAGGTCGACGGTGTCGCCCTGCTCCCCCGCCGCTTCGATCTCCGCGATCTGGCGGTCGACGATGGCCTGGATGCTCGGACGCAGCCGGTCGAGGCGGCGCATCGTGAACTCGGGGGTCAGCAGGCGTCGGAGCCGGGTGTGGTCAGGAGGGTCGGTGAAACCCAGCCCGCCGATGTCGCCATCGGTCTCGGAACCGCTCTTGCCCATGTAGGGACGGATGTCGGTGGAGTAGGACGTGGTGTCGCTGAGCACGGCGCGCGCCTCGGCATCGCCGGTCACCAGCCAGACGTCGAGGCCGAGCAGCGAGGTCAGCTTGTGCACGGGTTCGCGGTCGCGAACGTCCGCGAGTCGCTGGCTCGGGGCCATCACCTCACGCTGCAGGGGCCAGGACAGCGACTCGGGAACCTTGTCGAGCCGGGTCAGGTCCAGCCCGCCGGCACGCGCGAGCAGGCGGTCTCGGACCGCCTTCTTCATCGTGCTGACCAGCCTCATCGCGGTCCCTTCGGCTCAAACACTGCGATGGGGTGATTCTACGAAGGCCGCAGGGGCTGCGGCATCAGGGACACCCCCCGGTCCATCCCTGACCTGCGTCGACCAGATGTCACGCACTGCGAGGCACTCTACGAGCACAGTCGGATCGGCGTCACAGCCAGGCTCCACGAGCGCAGGTCGCGAGGGATGAACGTCTCTGCCTGCTGCCGTCGCAGACCAGTGATGTCGGAGAGCAACCAGCTGCGCCCCTCGGCGTCCTGGAACCCGACCGTGACGTTCACCCGGATCTCGCCCTCCCAGCGGAAGGCGGTGCAGCCCGGCAGTGACCGCTCGGAGGCATAGGCCAGCAGCGGTTTCCCGCGGCTGTCGGCCCGGTAGACGGTCACTTCCCGCACGGGCAGCGTCCCGACGTTGGACACGGTCACGGAGTCGTAGTCGGCATCCACGAACACCTTGTGGGCCAACGCCTCCACGAGGCGGGTGGACGTGCTGCGCGCCGCGCTCGCGTCGTGGCGGGCGATGGTCGTCTGCGCGATCGAGACCGCAAGGGCCAGCAGCGAGAAGACCAGCGCGGCACAGGCGATGATCAGGGGCCAGGGGCGTTGCTTCCCCGGGGTCGGCTCCGGGGCGTCCGATCCCTGCGCAGGTGGTTCCGCGCTCGCCACCCTCGAACTCTACGTGGCCGCGGCGACGTAGAGCCGGGTCGAGCTGCCTACTCCCACTCGATGGTGCCGGGCGGCTTGCTGGTGATGTCGAGGGTGACCCGGTTGATCTCGCGGACCTCGTTGGTGATCCGGGTCGAGATGGTCTCGAGGACGTCGTAGGGAAGCCTCGCCCAGTCGGCCGTCATGGCGTCCTCGGAGGTCACCGGACGCAGGACGACCGGGTGGCCGTAGGTGCGGCCGTCCCCCTGGACACCGACGGAGCGCACGTCACCCAGCAGCACCACCGGGAACTGCCAGATGTCGCGGTCGAGACCGGCGCGCGTGAGCTCCTCACGGGCGATCGCGTCGGCCTCGCGCAGGATGTCGAGGCGCTCGCGGGTGACCTCGCCGATGATCCGGATGCCGAGGCCCGGGCCCGGGAACGGGTGTCGCCAGACGATCTCGGCGGGCAGGCCCAGCTGCTCGCCGACCAGCCTGACCTCGTCCTTGAACAGCGTGCGCAGCGGCTCGACCAGCTCGAACTCGAGGTCGTCGGGCAGCCCGCCGACGTTGTGGTGGGACTTGATGTTGGAGGTGCCGGCTCCCCCACCCGACTCGACGACGTCGGGATAGAGAGTGCCCTGGACGAGGAACGCGACCTTCTGCCCCTCCTCCACGGCCGACTTGCGGAGCACGTCGGCCTCGGCGGCCTCGAAGACGCGGATGAACTCGCGGCCGATGATCTTGCGCTTCTCCTCGGGGTCGCTGACACCTTCGAGTGCGTCGAGGAACCGCTTCTGCGCGTCGACGACGTGCAGGTCGACCCCGGTGGCCGCGACGAAGTCGCGCTCGACCTGCTCGGCCTCGCCCTTGCGCAGCAGGCCGTGGTCGACGAACACGCAGGTCAGGCGGTCCCCGATCGCACGTTGTACGACGGCCGCGGCGACCGCCGAGTCGACCCCGCCGGACAACCCGCAGATCGCCCGACCGGAGTCGCCGATCTGCTCGCGGATCCGGTCGATCTGCTCCTCGACGATGTTGACCATCGTCCAGGTGGGACGGCACCCGGCGATGTCGTGGAGGAAGTGCTCGAGGACAGCCTGCCCGTGCTCGGTGTGCATCACCTCGGGGTGCCACTGCACCCCGGCGAGGCGACGCTCGATGTTCTCGAATGCGGCGACCGGGGTGGCCACCGTCGAGGCGAGCACGTCGAAGCCCTCGGGAGCACGCTGGACGGAGTCGCCGTGGGACATCCACACCCGGTGCTCGGTCGGAAGATCGGCGAGCAGGGTGCCGGCGCTGCTGACCCGGACCGGCGTACGCCCGAACTCGGAGATGCCGTTGTGGGCCACCTCGCCGCCGAGGACCTGGGCCATCGCCTGGAACCCGTAGCACATGCCGAAGACCGGGACGCCGCCGTCGAACAGTGCCCCGTCGACCGCGGGAGCGCCGGGTGAGTAGACCGAGGACGGACCGCCGGAGAGGACGATCGCGGCCGGGTTCTTCGCCAGCATCTCCTCGACCGGCATGGTGTGGGGGACGATCTCGGAGTAGACCTTGGCCTCGCGCACCCGACGGGCGATCAGCTGGGCGTACTGGGCTCCGAAGTCGACGACGAGAACGAGGTCGTGGTCGGTCAAGATGGGCCCTTTCACGGGGCTGCGAGTGTGCCCCGAGTCTGCCAGAAACTTTCCCTGAGATTTTCCAGGGGTGGCCATAACTCGCCCTGGGAGACCTCGTTGAGCCGGACAGATCCGGTGCTTTGCTCCCTCCCAGGCCGGATCTCGAACCGGTTCGCCTCA
The DNA here is from genome assembly GCA_963843075.1 of uncultured Actinomycetota bacterium. GTDB lineage: Bacteria > Actinomycetota > Actinomycetes > Propionibacteriales > Nocardioidaceae > Marmoricola. The sequence goes on from CAWJJD010000002.1 coordinate 1,398,069, forward strand.
GCGAACTCGCACCAGGGCCCGGCCTCCCTCCCTCCCCGGTCGGGCCCTGGGTCGTTCTCTGGGTCTTTTTCCCTGGGCACGACCCGACAAAGCGGGCAGGGCTGGCGGGCACATCTCCGGGCTGGGGGGCGATGTTTCGCCTGCCAGCCCCCGGTTTCCCCGGGCGGCCGGGGAAACCGCCGGTCCCTCAGCTCACGCTGACGATCGGCAACCGCAGGGCCCCCGGAGCCGACTCGGGGACCACGGGGTGCTGCGGGGCGACCGGGGCGACCCGCTCGTAGGCCGAGCCGATCTCGGGGCGGGGGTCGGGCTCGCCCTTGTTGGGCCAGAAGGACATCGCACGCTCGGCCTGGGCGGTGATCGTCAGCGACGGGTTCACGCCGAGGTTGGCCGAGATCGCCGAGCCGTCGGCGATGTGCAGGCCCGGGTGGCCGTAGACGCGCTGGTAGGGGTCGACGACACCGTCCTCGGGCGAGGTGCCGATGGCGCAGCCGCCGATGAAGTGAGCGGTCATCGGCATGTTGAACGGCTCGCCGATCGAGCCGCCCGCGGTGCCGCCCATGATCGTGGCCATCTTGCGGACGACCTTGTTGGCGATCGGGATCCACGTCGGGTTCGGCTGGCCGTGGCCCTGCCGCGAGGTGATCATCCACTTCTTGGTGCCGGGGATGCGCTTGGGGTAGGTCGTGATCGAGTTGTCGAGGGTCTGCATGACCAGGGCGACCACAGTCCGCTCCGACCAGTGCTTGAGGTCGTAGAGCGCCGCCACGTTCTTGCGCTCGTTCCACATCTCCTTCAGCCAGGTCTGCCAGCGCGCTCCGGGGCCGTCGCCGTCGGTGAGCACCGTCTGGAGCAGGGCCATCACGTTGCTGCCCTTGCCGTAGCGCACCGGCTCGACGTGCGTGTCGGCGTCGGGGTGGAAGGACGAGGTGATCGCGATGCCATAGCTGTAGTCGACCGCCCGGTCCGGCGCGATCGCGCCCAGGATGGACTCGGAGTTGGTCCGCGACAGGTAGCCCAGACGATCGGAGAGACCCGGCAGGTGCCCGTCGGCCTTCATCTTGTGGAGCAGCTTCTGGGTGCCGATCGCCGCGGCGGCGAAGATGACCTGCTGCGCGCTGATCGTCTTCGTCGAGCCGGGCGTACGCCGCTTGGCCTTGGTGAACTTGATGGTGACGTCGTAGCCGCCGTCGTCGCGCGGGGCCACCCGGGTGACCGTGCTGAGCGGCATCACCTTCGCGCCCCGCTGCTCGGCGAGGTAGAGGTAGTTCTTGACCAGGGTGTTCTTGGCGTTGTACTTGCACCCCGTCATGCAGTCGCCGCACGCGATGCAGGTGTTGCGGTCGGGACCGGCCCCACCGAAGAAGGGGTCGGCAACGTGGTCGCCCTTCGCGGACTCGGGTCCGCCGAAGAAGACCCCGACCGGGGTCGGGTGGAAGGTGTCACCGACACCGAGGTCGTTGGCGACCTTCTCCATCACGTCGTCGGACGGGGTCCGCAGCGGGTTCTCGACCACGCCGAGCATCCGCTTGGCCTGGTCGTAGTAGGGCGCCAGCTCGGCCTTCCAGTCGGTGATGTCGCGCCACTGTGGGTCCTTGTAGAACGCGTCCAGCGGTTCGTAGAGCGTGTTGGCGTAGACGAGTGAACCGCCGCCGACACCGGCGCCGGCGAGGATCAGGGAGTCACGGACGGCGTCGATGCGCTGGATGCCGTACATGCCGAGCTCGGGACGGAACAGGAACCGCTTGACGTCGAAGGAGGTCTTGGCGAAGTCCTCGTCGCGGAACCGGGCGCCGGCCTCGATCACGCCGACCTTGTAGCCCTTCTCGGTCAGGCGCAGCGCGCTGACCGAGCCGCCGAAGCCGGAGCCGACGATCAGGACGTCGTAGTCGAACTCGGTGTTGTCCTCAGTGCTGCTCATCAGGCGCGTCCCAGCTTCTTCATCAGGCGGAGGTTGGCGGTCATCACCTTGGCGTAGGTCTCGTCCTTCATCCCGAGCATCGGCGCGAACCGGATCAGCCTCTGCACGGCGACCGACTGCGACTCGGTGTAACGCAGGATGCCCTCGCCCCCCTGCCGCCGACCCATGCCGGACTCGCGCATCCCGCCCATCGGGGAGTCGATGCTGGCGAACGTGGCGCCGAACGCCTCGTTGATGTTGACCGTCCCGCACTTGATGTGGCGGGCGATCGCGCGGGCACGCCTGGTGTCCCGGCTGTAGATCGAGGCGTTCAGGCCGTAGTCGCCGGCGTTCGCCCGCGACACCGCGTCGGCCTCGTCGTGGAAGCGGTAGAGCGAGATGACCGGGCCGAAGGTCTCGTTGCCGAAGCAGGTCATCTCCGGGGTGACGCCCTCGAGGATCGTCGGCTCGTAGAAGAACGGACCGAGGTCAGGACGGGCCTTGCCGCCGGCGAGGACCTTCGCCCCCTTGGCGACGGCGTCGTCGACGTGGGCGACGACGGTGTCGAGCTGGTCCTGGCTGATCAGCGAGCCCATGTCGGAGCCCCACTCGATGCCCGGGCGCAATGCCATCGCCCGAGTGCGCTCGACGAACTTCTGGGCGAACCGGTCATAGACCTGGTCGGCCACGAACATCCGCTCCATCGAGACGCACAGCTGCCCGGCATTGGAGAAGCTGGCACGTACGGCGCCCTCGGCGGCGCGGTCGAGGTCGGCGTCACGGAGCACCAGCAGCGGGTTCTTGCCGCCGAGCTCGAGCGAGCACCCGATCAGCCGGTCGGCACACTGCCTGGCGATGATCTTGCCGGTGGCCGTCGACCCGGTGAAGCAGATGTAGTCGGCCCGGTCGATGATCGGCGAGCCGAGCTCGCGGCCCGGCCCCGCCACCACGTTCCACAGACCCTCGGGGAAGCCGGCCTCCTCCAGGAGCTCGGCTCCGAGGAGGGCCGACAGCATGGTCTGGGCGTCGGGCTTGGTGACCACGGCATTGCCGGCGAGGAGGGCCGGCAGGCCGTCGCACAGCGCCATCGTGAAGGGGTAGTTCCAGGGCGAGATGATGCCGACGACACCCTTGGGGACGTGGTTGACCTCGACCCGGGTCAGCCCTGGCACCACGCCGAGCCTGCGCTCGGTGTCGAGGTGGTCGTGCGCGGTGCGGGCGTAGTAGCGCGCGGTGAGCGCGATGTGCAGGGGCTCGTCGAAGGCGTGCTTGCGAGCCTTGCCGGACTCCCAGCAGATCAGGTCGATGATCTCGTCCTGGCGGTCGAGCACCAGGTCGTGCAGGCGAAGCAACAGCTGCGAGCGGTGCTCCAGCGTGGTCTGCGCCCAGGCCCGCTGGGCGCGACGTGCCCGGCCGAAGGCTTCCTTGACGTCGGCCTCGCTGGACTGCGGGATCATCGCGAGCGGCTGCCCGGTCAGCGGGGTGTACGCCGGCACCGCCTGGCCCGTGGTCGAGACGACGCGGCTGACCAGCGAGCGGGCGTACGCCGGATCCAGGGCGTACGACGCCGTGGGGTCGTGCTCGGGATCGGCCGGCCCGACCTGCTGGCCGGAGGACGACTGGGACGGGTCGGGCTGCACGCTCATGCGGTGAGCCTAAACCCGCCGGTAACTTGACACAACGAAGCCGCTTGTAAAATGGAACACGTTCTGGTCTCCGGCGACGTCATACGTTCTGGTCGCTCGGACAGCCACCCCGGATGACGTCCCGGTGGACGTCATCCGGACAGGTCGCCGGGGCAGGTCGCCGGGGCAGCCACTTCGTATGACGCACCCCCGCCGGGTCAGTCCTCCTCGGGCTCCACCGGCGGCTCCGCACCGGCCTCCTCGTCGCGTTCGGCCCACTCCAGCAGCGGGGCGATGTCGAAGACCGCGTCGTCGATCCCGGCGTGCAGGTCGCCCAGCTCCGCGTAGCGGGCGGGCATCGTCGCGATGGTGAAGTCGTCGGGATGGCAGTCGTCCACCTCGTCCCACCGGACGGGGGCGGAGACGGTGCCGATCGGGTTGCCCCGCACCGAGTAGGCCGCCGCGATGGTGTGGTCGCGGGCGTTCTGGTTGTAGTCGACGAACAGGTCGTGCGGGTCGCGGTCCTTGCGCCACCAGGTGGTGGTCACCTCCTCGGAGCGGCGCTCCACCTCGCGGGCGAAGGCCAGCGCGGCCCGGCGTACGTCCTTGAAACCGTGGTCGGGGGCGATCCGCACATAGATGTGCATCCCCTTGCCGCCGCTGGTCTTCGGGAAGCCGGTCGCGCCGAGGTCGTCGAGCACCTCGTGGGCGACGTGGGCGACGCGCTGCACGGTCTCCCACGGGCACAGCGGGCCGGGGTCGAGGTCGATGCGCCACTCGTCGGGCTTCTCGGTGTCCGCCCGACGGCTGTTCCAGGGATGGAACTCCACGGTGCTCATCTGCACCGCCCAGATCACCTGTGCCAGCTCGGTGACGCAGAGCTCGTCGGCGGTGCGGCTCCAGCGCGGGAAGAAGACGCGGACGGTCTCCATCCAGGGCGGCGCGCCCTTCGGCAGGCGCTTCTGGTGCACCTTCTCCCCCGTCACGCCGGTGGGGAACCGGTGCAGCATGCAGGGCCGCTCCCGCAGTGCGTTCACGATGCCGTCGCCCACCGAGAGGTAGTAGTCGATCAGGTCGCGCTTGGTCTCACCGCGCGCCGGGAAGTAGACCCGGTCGGGGTTGGTGACGCGGACGACCTTGTCGTCGACCTCGATCTCGATCGCAGGGGACGACTTCGACGAGGCCGCCATCAGCGGACCTCCACGCCGTGCTCGGCGAGCCGGTCGCGCAGGGTGTCGACGCCGTCACGGTGGTGCCAGAGCACCGCGGGCAGCCCACAGGCCCTGGCCGCGTGGATGTTCTCGAGGGTGTCGTCGACGAAGACGAGCTCGCGCAGCTCGACCTCGAGGTCGGCGGCCACCCGGTGGAAGAACTCCTCGTCCGGCTTCGCGGCACCGACCTCGCAGGAGTAGAAGCTGCGGTCCAGCAGCTCGTCGTAGCCCATCCGGTCGCGCATGTACGACGCACGCAGATCGTCCTGGTTGGTGGCCAGGTGGCACCCGAACCCGGCCTGCCTCAGCTCGCGGACGAGCTCACGGGTGGACTCGAGCGGCTCGATCGTGCCCCAGACCTCGCGGACCCGGTCGAGGTGCCCGGCCAGGTTGCACTCGTCGAGCGCTGCCGGCAGGCGGTCCGTCATCGCCACCGCTCCGCGGATCGCCTCGTCCATCTGCGGGATCAGCAGGTCGAGCAGCGCGAGCGACTCCTCGGTGCCGATCACCCCGCCCAGCAGGTCGAACCAGCTCTCGGGCACCTGCTGCAGCACCCCGTCGGCGTCCCACAGGACGGCCGTGACGGCTGCTCGGTCGCTCATCTCAGTCGGTGCCGTGGGAGCGGACGAAGTCGAGGATCTGCTCGGAGAGCTCGGGCCGGCAGACGATCAGGTCGGGCAGCAGCACGTCGTCCTGGTTGTAGACGAGAGGCGAGCCGTCCACGCGGCTGGTGAACAGCCCGGCGGACCGCGCCACGGCGACCGGGGCGGCGGAGTCCCACTCGTACTGGCCACCGGCGTGCACGTAGGCGTCGCTGAGGTCGCGGACCACCGACATCACCTTCGCGCCGGCCGATCCCATCGGGACCAGCTCGGCGCCGATCTCCTCGGCCAGCGCCTGCACGAACGCCGGCGGGCGGGTCCGCGAGACGACGATGCGCGGTCGACCGCCGGAGGACGGGGGCAGGACGGGCGGCTCGCCGGTGTGGAAGGTCTGGCCGAGCGTCGGCAGCGCCACGGCCCCGGCCGTCAGCTCACCGGCCCCCGAGGACCCGCCCGGCGACCGCTCCCACAGGGCGACGTGCACCGCCCAGTCGTCGCGGGGAGGCTCGGAGAACTCGCGGGTGCCGTCGAGCGGGTCGACGATCCAGACGCGGTCGCTCGACAGTCGCCTCCGGTCGTCCTTGCCCTCCTCGCTGAGCACGATGTCGTCGGGCCGGACCTCGCCCAGCAGACGCATCAGCAGGTCGTGGGCAGCCTGGTCACCGGCGTCCTTGAGAGCCCGGCCCTCCAGTCCCTGCTCGCGCACCTGCAGCAGCAGGTGCCCTGCCTCGGTCGCGGCCCAGGCGGCCACCTCGTGGTCGTCGGCATCCGGGGCCAGCGGTGTGCGGGGGGCGTCGTCGAGATCACTCACGGGCGCCAGCCTAGAGCGAGAGGGGGACTAGTCGTTGCGGGCCACGAACGGGCAGGCGTCGAGCAGGGCCTCGAAGTCGAACTCGATCGGCCGGTCGTCGAAGTCGAAGCTCGACTCCAGCGCCTCGGGGGTCCACTCCCCCTTGCTGAGGTCCACGTGGTTGGGCCGACGCAGCTTGTTCACGGAGGCGAAGTAGTCGATGTACTTGAACTCCCCGCCGTTGGGTCGGCTGCCGCCGACCTTGCCGTCGGTGCCGAGCCAGGCGTTGGGGAGGCCGTAGGCGTCGGCGATGATCAGGCCGTGCAGCGATGAGGAGATGATCTTGCGGCAGCTCAGGATCTCGCGCGTCACGGTATCGATGTCCGAGGAGCCGAAGTCGATCACCTTGACCCCCTCGTCCTTGTCCACGTCGCGCCACAGGTGCTCGGAGTGGCGGATGACGATGCCGACGTCGTGGGTCTTGTCCACCTCGGGCCAGAAGTACATCGGCACCAGGAGCGCCGGGTCGCCGTAGACCCGTGGGCAGTCGATGCCGACGTCCAGCAGGCGGCTGCGGGTCAACGGTCCACGCACGGCGCGGTACTGCGCCGAGGACTTGAACAGCGACCGGCGCTCGCTGCCGAACGAGCCCGACCCCCAGACGATGGAGCCGGCGCGGGCACGGGTCACCACCGAACCGACGGCCACGTAGCTCGGATGGCGCGGCGGGGCGAAGGTCACCGGGCGCTGCGCGACGCGGCCCACCAGCCACGGGGAGAGCAGGTCGCCGTAGTTGGGGGTGTCGGTCCACCAGATCAGCGGCACCCGACCGTCGACGAGCGGGAGGTCGTCGGTCGGGGCGTACTGCTCGCGCAGCCGGCGCAGGGATTCCGGACCGGCGTACGCCGGAGCCCGGTCGGGAACCGAGAGCCGTTCACCGAGCTCCTTGACCAGGGTGATGTTCGCGGATCCACCGTGGTTGCGGACCTTGCGAACGGCCCGCCTGGCCGAGCGGACGAGGACCTTGGTCTGGGTCGAGCGGGCCGCCATCGGGGGCCTTTCTGGTCAGCTGTCGTGTCGCGGCAGGCTACCAGCGGGCACGGGGGGCGACAGCCGGAACGGGCCTCTCGGTGCCGTAGACCGGGATTCGTCCGGTCCGGCCCGATAATGCCCACTAGCATTGCCCCACCAGCCACAACAGAGAGACCCACTCGGTGACCGACGATTCCCAGACCAACCCACGCAGAGCGGCTCTCGTATCCGCTCTGCGGCGCAGCGCCGTCCTGATCCTGGTGCTCGCTGCCACCGGCACCGCGCTCGGCGTGGCTGCCGGACTGCGGCGGGCCGAGGACCACACGGCACGCGCCTCGATCCTGGTCTCGCCACTCGACGGCAACCCCTACAACACCACCGGTCGCGGTGACGACCTGATCAACCTCGAGACCGAGGCGCAGGTGGTGCACTCCGACCCGGTCGCCCGCGCCGTGGCCGGGCAGACCGGAGACCCCGCGAGCGCCTCAGAGCTGCTCTCCGGCCTCACGGTCTCGGTCCCCGCGAACACCCAGATCCTGACGATCGAGTACACCGCCGGCTCCGACGCCGTTGCCGAACGCCGGGCGCAGGGCTTCGCCGAGGCCTACCTCGACTTCCGCACGGCGCGTTCGGAGGAAGTCAACCGGTCCAAGACCGAGCGCATCCAGAGCCAGATCAACAGCCAGAACAAGACCCTCGCCACTCTGGTCAGCCGGCTGAACGCCGAGACCAACCCGTCCAAGAAGAGCCTCCTCCAGGAGCAGGTCAGCGGGGTGACCACCCAGATCGGCCAGCTCCAGGCGACGCTGGCCGAGCTCGCGACCGGCTCGATCGACCCCGGCCAGGTGATCACCCCGGCCACCAGCGTGGGCACGAGCTCCCTGACCGCCCTGCTGACCTACGCCGTGCTCGGTGCTCTCGCCGGCCTGCTGCTGGCGCTGGCCGTCGTGGTCGTCCGTGCCCGGGCGGAGAACCGCATCCACCACGCCGACGACGTGCTCCCCTCGGGACTGCCACTGCTCGGCAGCGTGTCGATGAACGAGGTGCTGGACACCAACGAGGGCATCGCCCTGCTCGAGGACGGCGAGAGCCTGCAGATCGGCGCCGGACTCCAGGCGCTGCGGGTCGCGGTCCTGTCCGGTGACCGGCGCCGCCCGGTGCGCATCCTCTACTCCGCGGCTGCCGAGGGCGCCCGATACCCGCGCACGGCCCTCGGCCTGGCCTACGCCGCGGCGGCCTCGAGCCTGAAGACGGTGCTCGTGGACGCCACGGGCGACGGCGGCGACATCACCAAGTTCCTCGACCTGGAGGCCAGCCGCGGCTTCACCGACGTGCTCGCTGAGGACGGCACGGTCGATGCGGCCCTGGTGCGGCTGAGCAACCACCTGAGCGTCCTCCCCTCGGGGAAGCCGGACCCACGGGCCGACGACCTGCTCACCGGCCCCGGGATCGCCGCCGTCTTCGACCACCTGGCCGAGGCCTTCGACATCGTCGTCGTCGCGTCCGGTCCCAGGCGCACCCCGCAGGCACAGGCCCTCGCCATGGTGACCGACGTGACCGTCGTCGAAGCCGTGGAGAGCCAGTCCCGCGTCGGCGACCTCGTGGCCATTGCGGACGATCCGCACGCCGCAGCCTCGATCCTGGGTGTGGTGTTCGTCGGCCGGGCTCGATCCCGGTCGCGCCGGCGTCCCGGGGCATGACCGAGGCCGAACCCACGGTGGCAGACGACACCCGGCGACACCTGACCCACATCGCCAGGGGTGGCGCGCTGGGCCTGGTCGGGGCGGGCGTCTCCGCCGTCGCCGGCTTCGTGCTCGTCCTGATCGTCACCAACCAGTACCCCGCGCACACCGCCGGGCTCTTCTTCACCGTCACCTCGGCCTTCATGCTGATGTCGGCCATCGCGACCCTGGGCACCGAGACCGGGCTCGGCCGCTTCCTGCTCCGCTACGAGGCCCAGGACCGCCGCGGGGACATCCCGCCGACCATCAGGGCGGCGTTCCGCCCGACGATCATCTACTCGGTCCTGATCGCGATCGTCGTCGTCGTCTTCGCCGGCCCCCTGGCCGACCTGATCGGTCTGGACGGCTCCGAGGGCGCCACGAGCCTGAGGATCCTGGCGGTAGTGCTGCCCCTGTGCACGTGGAACGCCCTCACCCTGGCGGGCACCCGCGCCTTCGGGCGGATGAGGGCGACCGTCCTCGTCGACAAGATCACTCGTCCCGTCGCGCAGCCGGCGCTGGTCTTCCTGGTCTCGCTCGCCGCGGGGGACCTGGTGGGGCTCACCCTCGCCTGGGCGGTGCCCTACGCGCTGGCAGCGCTGGTCTCCTCGTGGCTGTTCCGGCGCTTCCTCGCCAGACGGGGCACCTACGAGCACACCGAGCCGACCAAGAGCTATCGCGAGCTGCGCCGCGATTTTTGGAAGTTCACCTGGCCGCGGAGCATCACCCGCATCTCCCAGATGGCCATCCAGCGCATGGACATCATCCTGATCGCGGCCATGCGCTCACCGAAGGAAGCCGCGATCTACACCGCGGCGACCCGCTTCGTGGCGCTCGGCCAGTTCGGCACCCAGGCGATCCAGCAGGTGCTTCAGCCCAAGTTCACCGCCCTGCTCGCCAACGACGAGAAGGAGAGCCTCAAGGGCGTCTACCAGATCTCTGCCGCGTGGAGCATGTTGGTCGCCTGGCCCATGTACGTCGGGGTCGCGGCCGCGCCCCTGGTCTACCTCGGGCTCTTCGGTCAGGAGTACGTCGACCAGGGCGTCACCGTGGTGCTGCTGATGTGCCTTGCGATGCTGTTCGGTGTCGCCACCGGTCCGTGCGACACGCTGCTGTTGATGTCGGGCCGCAGCGCACTGAGCCTGGCCAACTCCCTGCTCGCCCTGACCCTCGACATCACTCTGTGCGTCATCTTGATCCCGCGGATGGGGATCAACGGCGCCGCGCTGGCGTGGGCCATTGCGGTGATCGCCCGATCCTCGCTGGCGCTGCTGCAGGTGCGTCTCACCATGCGCATCATCAGCCTCGGTCCCGCAGCAGCCGTCGCGGCCGGCGCCAACCTGCTGTGCTTCGGACTGCCCCTGACGGTCGTGGGGCTCCTGGTGCACCTCGACGTGCTCACCCTCCTGCTCGTGCTGCTCCTCTGCTTCCCCCTCTATGCGCTCGTGCTCTGGCTCGGGCGTCGGGTGCTGATGCTCGATGTGCTCCGCGGACTCGTCCGACGGCGGCGTTCGGCCCCTCCGGACGGCGAGGCCGACGAGCTCGGGAACGACGCCGAGTCCTTCCCGGACGCCTAGACCCTGAGCCTGTCGGTCGATCCCCCACGGTGTCAGCACCTGGGCAGACGCAACTGAGCCGCGACTCCGGCGGAGTCGCGGCTCAGTTGCGTGTGTCTGCTCAGCGGTCCCCCCGGTCGGGCTCTGCCCGGAGGGGTTCCGGGCTCACAGCGTCGGCTTGCCCTGCATCGCTGCCGTGAACTGTTGCCTCTTCAGGGTGGTGGTGATCGGCCAGTCGCTGTTGCTGTTCACCGCGGTGTTGAAGTAGGTGAACGCGACGCCACCGTTGGCCTTCAGCTGGTTGTAGGTGCGGCTCACCCACTGGGGGTCGAGCTCCGAGGCCTTGTTGGTGTAGCCGGTCTCGGCGACACCCCACGCGACTCCGTGCTTGCTGGCCCAGGCGCCGAACGGCTTGAAGTAGGAGTTCTCGAAGTCGGTCGACTTGGTCTGCTCCTTGCCGTTGTTGACGACGCCCAGCTTGTTGTAGGTGTCGACACCGAGAAGGTCGATCTTGGTGTTCTTGGGCCACAGCGAGTCGAGGCTGTACTGCGAGGCGCCGTAGAGCTGGTTCCACCCGGTCAGCACGATCGAGTAGGCCACGTTCGAGGCGATCGAGTGCACGATCGGCGCCAGGTGAGCCTGCATCAGCGTCCACTGCTTGATGTCCGCGTCACCCTCGGGCTCGTGGTGGAACGCGAGCCACACCGGGCCGTCGAGCTTGCTCAGCTTGGTGGTCAGGTCCCTGACCCAGGCGTCACCCTTGCCGGCAGCCATGTCGGGCCACGAATAGGGCAGCTTGAAGCTGATCCAGGGAAGACGGTTGGCGGCGAGGTCGGCCTTGGCGGTGGCGACGGCCTTGTCGACCGTCGAGGCGCCCCAGTAGGTGCGGCGTACGCCGAGCTGACGGCCCATCTCGCTCTCCCAGGGCTTGGGGTCGCTGTTGGAGCCGTAGGCGCTGCCCAGGTAGGCGGCGCAGGAGCCGGGGATGCCCATGTCGTTGTAGGCGCAGCCGTTGCTCAGGTGTCCGGCCGTGCGTCCGGGAGGCGTGAGCGGACCCGGGCCGGGACCGGGGTCGGGAAGCGGTGCGGGGTGGGTCGGCGCGGGCGTCGGCGGGAGCCACTTCAGGACCGAGACGTCGTCGACGACGAGGAACTTCTTCTTGGCGAGGCGGTTCAGCAGCAGGCGGACGTTCAGCTCCGTGCCGGCGCGCCTCGTGGTGGCGCTCATGGTGACCTTGCGCCAGGCCTTCCAGGCCCGGAAGCGCTTGGCGCTGTTCTTCACTGCGCGACCGTTGGAGGTCTCACGAAGGACCAGCCGGCCCGAAGCACCCGCCTGGCTCGTGCGCACCCAGGCCGAGACCGTGTAGCGCTGGCCGGCCTTGGCGGAGCGCACCACGTTGGAGCGGCTGTTCAAGATGGCGGGGCCGGTGCGGCGCTGGGTCAGGAGGGCCGCTCGGGTGTTGCCGCGGCCCTTCTTCACGATCGACAGCCTGGTGCCTGCGCTGCTGGTGGCCCAGCCGACGCGACCCTTGTCGAAGTTGCCGTTGCTCATCGTCTGCTGCCGGTTGGCCACGGCGCTGGAGGAGGTGGCCGTCGATCCGACGGCCACGGTGGCGACCACTGGCATGACTGCCAGGGCGACCACGAGATGCTTGGTTCGAGCGTTCATGATGAAATCTCCGCGGGGGTAGAGAAACTTGGATCTCGATGGGCCCTTCTCATCCGCCCGAGCGATGTGGTGGACCTAGAAGAACCATAAGGGTTTAAATCGGACATTTCATCCGTTTGACCCAAAAAGGCTCAAGTCCGGACAACTCCGCCGATATAAGGGCACGCTCGAAACCCCCGCCGAGCGCCTCTCACAGGGGCCTCTCACCGGCGCCCCCCACGGGCGCCCCCCACGGGCGCTAAGGGCGTGCGTCGACGCGCCGACGGGGAACCGTCGGCGTGTGACCGGTCAGTCGGTCAGTGGCTCAGATGCCGTGGCCGCGCGAGTGCGCGATCTTCATCAGCCGTTCGGCCGAGATCAGGTGGAGGGCGACGGCACCCGCCAGATAGGCGCGACGCTCCCGCGGGTTCACCCGGACGGTGCGCCAGGCCTGGCCCAGGGCGGGGCGGGTCTGCCCGAGCGCCGCGAGCGCGAAGGCTCGGCGGCCGAACAGCCGACCCAGTGCCTGCGGGTCCTCGTGGAAGACCCGGTGCTTGGCCAGGCTGTAGTCGATGGAGTCGATGATGGTCTGCCAGCGCTGGGAGAACATCGACTGTCCCCAGCGCACCTTGACCAGCGGCTCGGCCACGACGGCGAAGCCACCGGCCTGGGCGGAGCGGATGATCCAGTCGAAGTCCTCGCCGTAGCTGCCGGGGAGCTCCTCGTCGACCAGGCCGATCGGCCCCACCAGGGCGTCGCGACGCACCATCACGGTCGACGGGTGGGCCTCCATCACCCGGTTGCGGACCAGCTGGGCAAGGGTCATGTCCTCTGCCCGGGGGACGCGCGGGACCGCGCTGTCGGCGTACAGCACGATGATGCCGGTGACCGCCGTGATCGCCGCAGGATCAGCTGCGAGCGCCGCCACCTGCTTCTCGACCTTGCTGGGCAGCCATTCGTCGTCGTCGTCGCAGAAGGCCACCAGCGGCGCCGTCCCGGCCAGGATCCCGGAGTTGCGGCCGCCGGCGAGGCCGGGTGAACGCTCGTTGGTCATCACCCGGATCGTCCGGTTGGGCCCGGTGCGCGCGACCGTCTCGTCGGGTTCGACCTGGTCGAACACGACGTGGCAGACGATCTCCCCCGCGTAGGTCTGGTTCCAGATCCCGTCGAGGGCGAACGGCAGCAGGTCGGGCCGACCGCGGGTGGCGACGACCACGTCGACACGCGGCAGCGCGTCCTGGTCGCCTGTCGGCCCGCTCGGGGTCGTCTGGGCGTCCTGCGTCATGCCGTTCCCACACCTTTGCGTCTGTCGTCGGTCATCCGGGCGAACTTCCACAGCCGCCGCATGTTCTCGGCGTCAGCGACGAGATAGAAGCACAAGCCCACCACCAGTCCGGCTCCGATCCAGTCGGACGGCAAGAGCAGGGGGACGAGGCCGAGCATCGCGATCTCCGCCTCGAGCGCCCACGGTACCGGCGACATGTTGAGCCGTCGGCAGAAGGCGACCCACTGGCGTACGACGGGAACGTCGACCTGGCGGGTGTGGTCCACACCCCCCTCCCCCAGTCCGAGGGCTCCGGCGAGATGCTTGCGATGGGCCAGCGCCCAGTTGTAGAAGAGCATCGCACCGAGGAGAGCCACCGGGACCAGCTCGTTCACCTCGCCGCGGCGCAGCAGGGTCCACGAGAGCGCAGCCGTCACGAGCGCGATCCCGCCGACGTCGGCGGCGATGTCGAGCAGTGCTCCCCGCGCGGAGCTGGTCCCCTGGGCACGCGCCACCGTGCCGTCCATGCAGTCGACGAAGAAGCGGAGCAGGAACAAGAATCCGCCCACCCGGAACTGCCCGGCGGCGAAGCAGGCCGCGGCGCCGAAGGCGCAAGCGATCGCCACGGCGGTCACCCGGTTGGGCGTCACATGGCGTGACCTGGCCAGCCACCTCGCGAGCGGCATCGCCAGCGGGTCCACCATGAAACGTGTCCAGATCTCGCGCGGACGCCCGGTCGCTGTGGGGGCTGGCTGGCTCAACGCCGTCGCCTCCGCCACGGTCGACCCGGCCGCCATCCCGGGAAGACGGTCATCAGCAGGGCACCGATCGCAAGACCGACGGCTGCGCCTGTGGTGATCGGCACCTGAGGCAGACCCCGGAGTCGCACTGGTTCGGTGGTCCGGATCACCTCGCCAGCCGTCGTCGGCGTCAGCAGGATGCTCGTCACCACCTCTTGGAGCACGCGACGAGTCTGAGACCCCTGGGCGGCTGAGGTGATCCGTTGTCCCGACCCCCGAAGCTCGGCGATCTGTTCCCGGAGCAGCTCGAGCGCCTGGTCGCGGCGCTTGGAGAGGTAGTCGCGACGGGTCAGCAGGTAGGAGCGGCCCAGGGCCGTCGCCTCGGCCCGGGACGCAGCCTTGTCCTGGCTGCGGACCTCGATGGTCAGGACGCTGGTGTTGGGGGCCGCGGTGATGCGCACGCGCTCGCGGAGCTGCTCGAGCCGCGCGGGATCCTTGCTGCCCACGACGCGGCTCAGCGACTGTTCCGAGATCAGGAGCGCTGCCTCGGTGTCGATGGTCACCTCGCCCGGCAGGTTGGCCACGCTGGCGACGTCCTTCGTGTCCAGGTAGACCGGCGGCTGGGCCAGCAGGATCGAGACCTCCGAGGCATACCTGGCCGGGGTGCGGGTGCCGAGGTAGCCGCCCGTCGCGGCACCCAGCAGCATCAGGGCGACCAGGTAGGGCGCGCACGCCCGCAGCCGGGCCCAGGACGTCGACAGCAGAGCGGGTGACCCGCGGAGCGCCTGCTCCCGAGCCACCATGCCGATGGCGATCATCACCGTGATCAGCGGGATGCCGAGGGTGTCGTAGATGAAGATCTGCAGCCCGAAGAAGGCCAGCACGAAGGAGCACAGCGTCTCGCTGGTGGTGCGACATCGCCAGCAGCGCAGCAGCGCCAGGACGAAGAAGGACACGAAGAAGATCGCGCCCCCGAACCCTTGGCCGAAGATCACCCCCCAGAGGTGCCCCTGCGTGCCGAGAGGGGGCACTCCGCAGGCCTCGCAGTCAGGGGTGTCGGCGCTCGCGATGGAGGAGAAGCCCCCCTGCACGTCGCGCGTGCTGCCGAAGCCGACCAGGGGCGAGCCCTCGAACGCGCTGCTGACCGTCCGGCTGATCAGCTCGCTGCGCCGGTCGTTGCTGTGCTGGTGGGCCAGCCGCTCCTGGAAGATCGTGTCGAGGGGGCTGAGGAAGAACGCCGTGGACACCACGACCAGCACGGCCAGCATGGCCAGCATGGGCGCCAGCCTCCCCGACCGGATCACGAGGAGCACCGCACCGACGACGCCGAGCACGAGCGAGATCCACAGGCCTCGGTTGAGCGAGTAGACGATCGGGACCAGCGCGACCAGGAGGACCACTGGCGCGGCGTACCGCTGCCAGCGCGGTCCGTAGCGGAACCACGCCACCACGAAGAACGGCAAGGTGAGCGAGAGCGCGCTGCCCCACGAGTTGGCGAAGGGGAACGGAGCCTTGGGGCGTGCCTCCGGACGTCCGAGGACGTTCTGGATGTCCGCGACCTCAGGGTGCGCGATCGACTTGACCAGGCTGTTGCTGCGCAGGCCGTGCGGGAGCAGCATCTCGAAGGGCGACGTGAACTCCAGGTGCGGCAGGAGGACGCCGACGAGTCCCCCGACCGTGGTGACCACGAACATGTAGCCCACCAGCTGGTAGAGCCACCGCCTGGGCAGCTCGGACTCCTTCAGGTTGGTGATCCAGAGCAGCACGACGGTCGCGGTGAGGTACCACGCGACCCGGTAACCGAACACCAGGAACCTCGAGGACCCACCGCCCGGCTCGGCTCCGGGGGCGTCGGCGAACAGCACGAAGACGCCGATCAGGAGCCACGCGATGTAGAGCGACCAGAGCGCGAAGCCCCCTGGGAGCACGAGTCGACGCCGGCGGAGGAGCTGGTCGGCCATCACCACGGCCATCACCATCGGTACGACGGTGCGCAGTCCCAGAGCCCACCACAACGGGAATCCGAGCAGCATGAAGCTCAACGGCCAGTGCGCCGGCAGGTTCCAGTCGCGTCGCCGGCCGGACGCCCTTCCGGGTCCGGGCGACCGCGGCTGGGGTGCCCCGACCGCCGGCTCACGCTCGAGCAGCGTCCCCGTCAAGAAGCTTCGCCTTCTGTCGTTGCTGTTGGTCGGCCAAAGCCTACGAGGTCCGGAGCCGCTGACGAACGAAATGGCTGCTGCGGGCGCATTCCCCCTCAATCGGCCGCACTGGGCTAGACCGTACAAACACGACAAGAGGGGCTTAACCGACTTGCTGCCTACACTTCACATCGCCGTCCACGGGGGGCTGGCACACATCTGGTTCGGCAACGAAAAGGGGCACCATCATGCGGCGAATCGGCGTCGTTCTTCTCACCTGCGCTCTGGGTCTCGCAGGGCTGGTGGCACCCATGTCAGCCAGCGCGGACAGCTACGGCCCGGGCAGCCTGGTCAAGGGAGTTCCGGTCGCCGGCACACCCCACGTGCTCGACGGGCGCGTGAGCACGATCGCCGAGGTCGGCAACACCATCCTCCTGGGCGGCACCTTCACCCAGACGCGCAACAACAGCTCCACCGACGTGATCCTCCGGTCCCGCCTGGTCGCCTTCGACAAGACGACGAAGCAGATCAGCACCACGTTCGCACCCAACCCCAATGGCGACGTGGAGGTTCTCCTCCCCGCACCCGACGGCAAGTCGGTCTACGTGGGCGGCTCCTACACCACGATCGCCGGCGTCGCGGTCAAGAACCTCGCCCAGGTCAACGTCGCGGACGGCTCGCTGGTCAGCACGTTCAAGCCCGCCACGGTCGATGGTCGCGTCCTCGACCTGCGCCTCTCGAACAACCGCCTCTGGGTCGCCGGGGCGTTCACGCACATCGCCGGCAAGGCGCAGAAGGCACTGGCCACCGTCAACCCGGTCACCGGCAAGTTCGACACCTACTTCAAGCAGGTCATCTCCGGCCTGCACAACGGCGGCACCACCAACATCTTGAAGATCGACATCAACAGCCAGGGCACCCGTCTGATCGCGCTCGGCAACTTCGATGCGATCGACGCCGTCAAGCATCACCAGCTGTTCATGCTCGACCTCAGCGGCGCGGCGACCTCGACGACCGCCAACTGGCAGACCGCGTTCTACGAGACGGCGTGCTCGAAGTCCTTCAACAGCTACATGCGCGACCTCGACTTCTCCCCCGACGGCACCTTCTTCGTGGTCAGCACCACCGGTGCGTACGGCGGGGCGGGCATCGCCTGCGACAGCACCGCCCGCTTCGAGACCAACGGCACCGGCAACGGCCTGAAGCCCTCGTGGATCGACAACACCGGCGGCGACACGACCTACGCCGTGGAGGTCACCGACTCCGTCGTCTACACCGGTGGCCACGCCCGCTGGCAGAACAACGCGTTCGCGGCCGACAAGCCGGGCCAGGGCGCGGTCTCCCGCCCGGGCATCGCCGCCCTCGACCCGATCAACGGCCTGCCGCTGTCCTGGAACCCGACGCGTGACCGCGGCGTCGGCGTCTTCGACTTCCTGGTCGACGACCTGGGTCTCTGGGTCGCCTCCGACACCACCCGCATCGGCGCGGACTACCTGCGTTCGCGGATCGCGCTGCTGCCGATCGGTGGCACCACGTTCCCGGGTGTGAAGACCCCCTCGCTGCCCAACGACGTCTACAACGTCAAGACCAACACCGGTGGCATCGCCAAGCGGTCCTACTCGGGCAGTGCCTTCACCGCTGCGCAGGCGGTCCCCGCCGGCACCCTCACGACCAACAACGTGCGCGGCGCCTTCATGCTCAACGGCTACCTCTACATCGCGTGGTCCAACGGCACCTTCGACCGACGCACCTTCGACGGCACGAGCTACGGTCCGGCCGAGGCGGTCGACACTGCCAGCCAGATCACCGCCCTCACCGACTGGTCCTCGGACATCTCCACGATGACCGGCCTGTTCTACGACTCCGGTCGCCTCTACTTCACCAAGAGCGGATCGGCCACCCTCTACTACCGCTACTTCACGCCGGAGAACAAGGTCGTCGGCGCCCAGCGGCTGACCGCCAGCGCCAACGTCACCGGCATCGACTTCGGTCAGGTGCGCGGCATGTTCGTGGCCGACGGCAACCTCTACTGGTCGACCCCGTCCAACGACCTCCGCAAGCTCGGGTGGGCCCAGGGCGCCCAGTCGGGCAAGCCCGTCGCCGGCCCGGCCACCATCGTCTCGAGCCCGACCGTCGACGGCTACAGCTGGGCCTCGCCGCGGGCACTGTTCCTCTACCAGGACAAGGACGGCGACGGCCCGGCCAGCACCCCGGTGGCGGCGTACACCAACACCTGCACCAGCCTGAGCTGCACGTTCGACTCGAGCGGCTCGAGCGCCGCCGGCGCGACGATCACCGGTCGGTCGTGGGACTTCGGCGACGGCACGACGAGCACCGAGGCCAACCCGGTGCACGCCTTCCCCGCCACCGGCACCTACCAGGTCGCGCTCACCGTGACCTCGAGCAAGGGCCTCACCGGCACGACCACCAAGCCGGTCCAGGTGACGCGGGTCAACGCCAACCCCACCGCGAGCTTCACGGTCACCTGTGACCAGCTGGCCTGCTCGTTCAACGCAGCGGGTTCCTCCGACACCGACGGCACCGTGGCGAGCTACGCCTGGGACTTCGGGGACGCCACGACCGGCACCGGCAACCCGACCGACCACTCGTTCGCCACCGCCGGCACCCGTGACGTGACGCTGACCGTGACCGACAACGAGGGCGGCACGGGCACGGTGACCAGGTCGGTCAAGTCCAGCCAGGCAGGCCTGACCTACGTCGACGCGACCAGCGTCGCGGACAGCCGCACCGCCCACACGGTCACGATCCCGGCCAGTGTCCAGGCCGGCGACACCCTGCTGCTGTTCATGACGGTCAACTCGACCAACGTGACCCTGAGCGCACCAGCCGGGTGGACCGAGGTCCAGTCGGGAACGGTCGCCGACCTCCAGGGTCGCGTCTGGACGAAGACCGCCGGGGCCGGCGACGCCGGAAGCAGCGTGGCTGTCCCGACGTCGGGCACGGCCAAGACGGACCTGAGCGTCGCGGCGTACCGCCCGTCTGCCGGCAGCACCCTCTCGGTGCTGACCAGCGCCCAGGCCTACAGCTCCTCGGCGGCCACCCAGCTCACCACTCCTGAGGTCGACGTGACCGAGCCGTCCTCGTGGCTGGTCAGCTACTGGGGCGCCAAGTCCTCGGGGACGGTCGCCTTCTCGACCCCCGCCGGCCAGCAGGCACGGTCCGGTTCGGTGGGCACCGGCTCCGGCTCGGTCAGCGGCTCGGTGACCGACTCGGGCCAGGCGGTCCCAGTGGGCACCAGGGGTGGTATCACCAGCGACACCGGCGCCTCTACCTCGAGAGCAGCCATGTTCTCGATCGTCCTGGCTGCGCAGTGACGACGACCAGGACAACGGGGGCGCGACATGAGGGACAGCGGCGAGCACGACGGGGCAGCAGGTCTGGTCCGGTCCAGTCCAGCGAACGATGCGCGGCAGGACACAGGGGCGTGGAATACTCCGGCCTCTGGGGGAATGCGAATGACTGCACAAGCACAGGTTCCTGAGGTCGAGGTCGGCCCGTTCTGGGTCACCGACTCACCACGGGACGAGCTCGTCGACCAGGTCGTCGAGCTGAGCCTGAGGGCATCGACTCGGCCGGCCTTCGCCTACGCACTGCACGTCGGCGGGCTCAACGCCCGTCGCGAGCGTGACTTCGTGGTGGCCATGCGCCAGGCCGACGTCGTCTACGCCGACGGCGGCTCGGTCGTCTGGCTGGCCCGTCTCGCCGGGGGCAACCGCGTCGAGCGCGCGCCCACGACGGACATCGGCTGGGACATCATGCGCGGGTTCGCTCGCAAGGTGGGGCGCGCGCCACGCGTCGCCCTGATCGGCGGGCCGCCGGGACTGGCCCGGAGGGCCGGCGACGTCCTGGAGCACGCTGGTGTCGCCGAGGTCGTGTTCCTCGACCACGGCTTCCACAGCGACTGGAACGAGACGCTCGCCAACCTGCGCGAGGTCGCGCCCGACATCTGCATCATCGGTCTGGGAGCTCCGCGCGAGATGGTCTGGAGCCATCGCCACCGAGACGAGCTCCCCCCTGGTCTCGTGCTGACCTGTGGTGGCTGGTTCGGTCACCTCGTCGGGGACGAGAAGCGGGCACCCAGGCTGCTGCGTCGTTCCGGCCTGGAGTGGGTGGCGCGCCTGGCGCAGGCTCCCGGCAGGCTCGGTCCGCGTTACGCCCGAGGAGCCGGGGCCACCGCCGCGCTCGCTCTCAGCACCCTGCAGCGCCGCTCGCCCTCGTCGGGGCTCTGACGCCGCCGGCGACAGCACCGGAGCCGCCCACTGGTCCAGCCCACCGCCGGCCAGCGCTCTCCGCGCACCCCTGAAACTGGCACAACTCGACCTAGACTGACCAGACGTCACCGCGCTCGTGTCCGTGTCCTGACGGGGCCGCTGGCACCGCCGCACTTCCCCTCCAGAACCGGGACCGACCACATGTCGACCAGAGCACTGGCTTCCCCGGCGACGAGCCTCACCGTCGCCGTGCTGCTGCTCGTGCTCCTCATGACCGGCGGCGCGGCGGCGCCCCGGCAGGGTTCGACGTCGACCGAGGTCACCCCGACCTCGAAGTCGATCACGAAGGCCGAAGGGGGCATCCGCCTGGCCGAGGTGCCGTCCTCGCCGAGGAAGCGCCGGGCGATCCAGGTGCTCAGCGACGGCTGCCGCTACAGCGACCGGGGCATCCCCCGGTGCGGCGTACTCCTCGGGGCGGCCTACGGCTCCAACGACGACCCCGACCACTGGGAACGCTCGATGGGCCAGCGGCTGGGCGTCCACCGGACCTACTTCGCCTCCGACGAGGTCGGCGAGGCCGTGCAGACGGCTCGGCTCGACCTGCAGCACCACCGGATCCCGTGGATCAGCTTCAAGCTGCCACTCGGGTGGGCGCAGATGGCGGCCGGGGACGGCGACGAATGGGCCCGCAGCGTCGCGCAGCAGCTCGCCGAGCTGGACGGCCCCGTCTGGATCGCCTTCCACCACGAGCCCGAGGGCGACGGCAACATCGAGGACTGGACGGCCATGCAGGAGCGGCTCGGCCCGATCGTGCGTACGACGGCGCCCAACGTCGCGTTCTCGGTGATCCTGACCGGTTGGAACCAGGTCCACGGCACGCCGCAGTACTCCCTGCCGGCCCTGTGGCCCGACACCAAGGTCGACCTGGTCGGCTTCGACGTCTACAACACCTACGGCGTGGTCAAGGACGGCCGCAGGATGATGACCACCACTCACTTCGAGCGCTACTTCGCCAAGTTCGAGCAGTTCGCCCGCACTCACGACGTGGCCTGGGGACTCGGCGAGACGGGGCAGACCGACCTCTCGGCGGAGATGGACCCCTTGTTCGTGCAGAAGCTCTACGACTCCGTGGGTCGGCACGGCGGCGTCGCGGTGACCTACTTCAACAGCACGGTGAACAGCATCGCGCCCTGGCGACTCCAGGGCGCCAAGGCCACCGACTTCGCGGTGACCCTGCGCGGGGCTCCCACGCTCTAGCCCTGGCTCAGCTGTTGAAGCGCTGCTGGGTGAGCTCGAGCCCGTCGACGATCAACGACTCGACCGCGTCGGCGGCGCTGTCGACCTGGAAGGGCAGCTCCTTGCGCTCGGCCGAGCCGTAGCCGGAGAGCACGAAGTCCGCGGGGCTCTGCCTCCCGGGGGGCCTGCCGATCCCGGCCCGGACGCGGTAGAAGTCACCGGTGCCCAGTGACGAGCGCATCGACTTCAGGCCGTTGTGCCCGTTGTCGCCCCCACCGAGCTTGCTCCGGAGCGTGCCGAAGTCGATGTCGAGCTCGTCGTGGATCGCGATGATCCGCTCGGGCGGCACCTTGTAGAAGGTGGCCAGCGCCTTGACCGGACCCCCGGACTCGTTCATGTAGCAGCGAGCGCGGGCCAGCACGACGCGCGGGGCCTCGGTGCCGGGAGCGCCCAGGCGCCCCTCGACGACATCGGCCCGCCCCGTCTTGTGCGAACGCCAGCGGCCGCCCAAGCGGCGGGCCAGCTCCTCGACGACGAGGTAGCCCACGTTGTGACGCGTGCCGGCGTACGTCGGGCCGGGGTTGCCCAGCCCGACGACCAGCCAGACGTCCGCGTCGTTCGAGGAGCCAGCCAACTAACCCGGGCTCAGCTCTCGTCGTCGGAGGACTCGGCGCCGTCGCCGCCGTCGCCCTCGCCGCTCTCCTCGCCCTCGGCCGTCTCGGCCTCGGCGGCCTCTTCGTCGGAGAGCTCGTGCTCGATGCCGGCCTCGGCCTCGGCCTCTTCGAGCTCCGCCTCGATCTCCTCGGCAGTGGGTGCGTGGACCACGTTGACCACGAGGGCCTCGTCGTCGGTGAGCAGCAGGGAACCGTCGGGAAGGTCGAGGTCCTTGGCCAGCACGTGGAAGCCCGCCTCGGCGTCCTCGACGGAGACCTCGATGTATTCGGGGATGTTGGTGGCCTCGGCCTCGAGGCTGATGGTGTTCAGCTCGGTCACGACCATCGCGTCCGACTTCGCCTCGCCGACGACGTAGATGCGCACCTCGACGGTGACCTTCTCGCCCTTCTTCACCTCGACGAAGTCGATGTGCTCGAGGAAGCCCTTGATCGGGTCGGCCTGGACCTGCTTGGTCAGCGCGATGTAGGTCTTGCCCTCGAGGGCGATGTAGAGCAGCGCGTTGGTGCCGCCGCGCTTGAGCGCCATCATCGTGTCGTGGCCCGGGAGCGTGATGTGCGTCGGGTCGGCGCCGTGGCCGTAGATGACCGCGGGCACCTTGTCGTCGCGGCGGATCCGGCGTGCGGCGCCCTTGCCGAACTGGGTGCGGACCTCGGCGCTGATCTTCAGGTCTTCAGACATGCTCTGCGTGCTCCTCGTGCTGCTCGGTTCGGGTGTCGTGGGTGGTTGTCCCGGGGCCGGAGATGACACCTGCACCGCACTCAAGACGGGCACGGCGCACAGCGATCATGCGATCCGGCCACGTCGATCACGGAGGTGAATCCCTCGCCGAGGCAACTTTGCAATCCTAGCGAAGGGGCCGCCTCGTTGGCGAATCAGCCGGATGGCCTCGTCGTTCCCGCCGAGAGCTGGAACTCGCTCTCGTAGGACGGGCCCACCACGGTGTCGGCCCACCTGGAGTGATTCGTCGAGGACGTCAGGCGTGGCCGTCGAACATGCTCGTGACCGAGCCGTCCTCGAAGACCTCCTTGATCGCGCGCGAGATCAGCGGGGCGATCGAGAGGCAGGTCAGCTTGTCGAACTCACGGTCCGGGGACAGCGGCAAGGTGTTCGTGACGATGATCTCGGTGGCCGGGGAGTTCTTCAGCCGGTCGACGGCAGGGTCGGAGAGGATCGCGTGCGTCGCCGCGATGATCACTCCGGCGGCCCCGTCGGCCATCAGCGCCTCGGCAGCCTTCACGATCGTGCCACCGGTGTCGATCATGTCGTCGACCAGCACGCACATGCGGCCCTCGACCTGGCCCACGACCCGGTTGGCGACCGTCTCGTTGGGTCGGTCCTCACGGCGGGTCTTGTGGATGAACGCCAGGGGTACGCCGCCGAGGCGGGCGGACCACCGCTCGGCGACCTTGATCCGGCCTGCGTCCGGGGAGACCACGGCCAGCAGCTGGTCGCCGTACTTCTTCTTGACGTGCTCGGCCAGGATCGGCAACGCCATCAGGTGGTCGACGGGGCCGTCGAAGAAGCCCTGGATCTGGTCGGCGTGCAGGTCGACGGTGATCAGCCGGTCGGCGCCGGCGGTCTTGAACAGGTCGGCCATCAGCCGGGCGGAGATGGGCTCACGGCCACGGTGCTTCTTGTCCTGGCGGGCGTAGCCGTAGAACGGCAGCACGACCGTGATCCGCTTCGCCGAGGCGCGCTTGAGCGCGTCGACCATGATCAGGTGCTCCATGATCCACTCGTTGACCGGAGCGGTGTGGCTCTGGATCACGAAGGCGTCACAGCCCCGCACCGACTCCTCGTAGCGGACGTAGATCTCGGAGTTCGCGAACTCGTAGGCCGAGGTGGGCACGAGTCCCGAACCCAGGTCCTCGGCGACCTCCACGGCGAGGTCGTGGTGGGCCCTGCCGCTGAAGACCATCAGGTTCTTCTCGGTGGTCTTCTTGTATCCAGTCACGCTGGGATGCTCCTCAGTCGAGCCACTGACGCCGGTTGCACGTTGATTGTCACCCACCGTGCCGATCGGACGGAACTCCGGGTTGCGTGTCGGACGCACCGGCCTCCTCGGCGGCGCTCGCCTGGGCGGTGCCGGGACGCCTGCGGAGGGTCCAGCCCACGACGGTGCGCTGCGGCCCGGCGCTCAGTCCGAGTGCTCCCGGCGGCACGTCCTCCCGGATCACCGCACCCGCTCCGGTGCCGGCCCCGTCGCCGATGCTCACGGGCGCGACGAAGGTGTTGTTGCTCGCGGTGCGCGCGTGCCGGCCGATCACGGTCCGGTGCTTGTCGACCCCGTCGTAGTTGGCGAAGATCGTGCCGGCGCCGATGTTGGAGCCTTCCCCGATCTCGGCGTCCCCGACGTAGGAGAGGTGCGGGACCTTGGCCCCGTCGCCGATCTGCGCGTTCTTGGTCTCGACGAAGGCGCCGATCTTGCCTCCGGCACCCAGCTCGGTGCCGGGCCGCAGGTAGCTGAACGGGCCCACGGTGGCGCCGGCCCCGACCACGGCCAGCTCGCCGTGAGTGCGTACGACGCGGGCGCCCGGGCCGACCTCGACGTCCTTGAGGGTGCTGTCCGGTCCGACCACCGCATCCTCCTCGACGACGGTGGCGCCGAGCAGCTGCACGCCGGGGAGGATCGTGACGTCCGGAGCGAGCTTCACGTCGACGTCGATCCAGGTCGTGTCCGGGTCGATGATCGTGACGCCCTCCTTCATCCAGCCGGTGAGGATGCGCCGGTTCTTCTCCTTGGCCAGGGACGCGAGCTGGGCGCGGTCGTTGGCCCCCTCGGTCTGCAGCACGTCGTCGATGGCGAAGGCTCCGACGCCGAGTCCGTCGCCGCGGGCGAGGGCGACGGTGTCGGTGAGGTAGTACTCCCCCTTGGCGTTGTCGTTGCTCAGCCGCGGGAGCGCCGAGTCGAGGAAGTGTGCGTCGAAGGCCAGGATCCCGCTGTTGATCTCGTTGACCGCGGCCTGCTCCCTGCTCGCGTCCTTCTCCTCGACGATCCCGGTGACCTCGCCCGACTCGTCACGCAGCACCCGCCCGTAGCCGAAGGGGTCGGCCACGATCCCGGACAGGATGCTCACCGCCCGGCCGGCCGAGCGGTGGTCCTCGGCGAAGGCACGCAGGCTCTCGCCCTCGAGGAGCGGCGTGTCGCCGTACGCCACGATCACGGTGCCGGAGCGGTCCGACGGGTCGAGCGCCTCCCAGGCGACGCGGACGGCGTGGCCGGTGCCGTCCTGGCTCTCCTGGACCGCGAGCACCGCGTCGGGCAGGAGCCCCTGGATGTGCGGACCCACCTGCTCGCGCTGGTTGCCGACGACCGCCACCACCCGGTGCGGCTCGACGTGGGACACCGCGGCGAGGACGTGGCCGATCATGCTGCGCCCGGCGATGGGGTGCAGCACCTTCATGGTCTTGGACTTCATCCGGGTGCCCCCGCCGGCGGCGAGGACGATCACGGTGATGCTCGTGGTGCTCACGCTCCCCGGGTAGGAGTCGAACCGGATGGGTGGTAGCCGATGGTACTTCCACGCCCAGCGACCGATCCGATGCCTCACGGGTCGACCGCCCACCGGGTGCATACGATGCCGCCATGGCGCATCCGTGGCAGACCGTGCTCGGCATCCTCCTGGCCGGGTCCCTGGTGACCGCGTGCTCCAACGCCTCGGACTCGTCGTCTGGTGACGAGCCGAAGAGTGAGTCGCCGAGCACGGCGACACAGCCCCCGGCCCCCAAGGACGGCGAGGTCGGCTCGGCCACCTGCGCCCTCAGCGCGAAGCGGCTCCGCTTCGTGGTGCGCGACTGGGGCCGCGTCTACGACTCGATCGGACGTGAGGACCACCACCGCTACACCGGTGCGTTGGCAGCCGACCTGGCGGGACTGGCCGATTCGGCCGCCACGTGCCACGGCGCCGAGTCGTTCGCCCGCTTCCGCAGCGACGTGAGCCGGATCGACGCACGCTCGCGCAGGCCCTCGCCCACCTACTCCCTCTATGACGAGGCGGTCGCGGCCGGGAACGAGTGGCTCCTCGACGTCGGACTCGGAAGCAATGCCCTGACAGTGGGCTAGACCGTACGAAATCGACACGAGCCCTCCACGCCGGTTCGTGCCTACACTGCCAGCGCCGTCCATGGGGGGTGGCATACGCCAGTAGGGCAGCAACGGGGGATTTGTGACTCGGCAATTCGGCATCGTCGGACTCGTAGACATCCGCGGCCTCGCGGGTCTCGTCGTCCGGGCTGCCACCGAGCACGTCGTTGGTCATGCGTGCCACCCGAAGCCCTCGGCGGTGGTCGCGGCCCCGTGATACCGGCACGCACGTCTCGCCCGGAGAGACGTGAGGAACGCCAGAGCTGTGAACCTGTCCGGGAAGTGAATGCGCGAACGAGTTGGAGACGAAGCGATGAGCAGGATCACGCACGCAGCACAGCAGCCCTCACGCCTGGTGCGCCGTCAGAGGTTGAGCGTCCTGGCCGCCCTGCTCGCCCTGCTCGGCATGCTGGTGCCCTTCGCCCCGGCGGCGCAGGCCGTCGACTCCCCCCAGGGACGGCTGGTCAGCGACCAACCGGCCAACGGGACGCCTCACGTGCTCGACGGTGGGGTCTACTCCATCGCGCAGGTCGGCGGCACCATCGTCCTCGGCGGCACGTTCAGCTCGGCCCGCAACGACTCGAGCCAGACCACGGTGGCCCGACACGGCCTGCTGGCCTTCGATGCCAACACCGGGACGATCAGCACCACCTTCGTCCCCGAGCCCAACGGCAACATCACGACCGTCGTCCCGGCGGGTGACGGCACCTCGGTCTACGTCGCCGGCTCGTTCAGCAGCATCGGTGGCGTGGCGCGATCGAACCTCGCACGGATCCGGGTCTCCGACGGGGCGGTGATCACCGCCTTCAACGCCGGCACGGTGTCGGGCAACGTCAAGGACCTGCGTCTGCAGGACGGCCGCCTGTGGCTGGCCGGGGCCTTCACCCACGTCAACGGTCACGCCCAGAAGGGCCTGGCGACCGTCGACGCCGCCACGGGGGCCTTCCTGCCCTACATGGGGCTCGGCATCGCCGGGGTGCACAACGGTGGCTACACGACCGTCTCCAAGATCGACATCTCCCCCGACGGCTCGCGCCTGGTGGCCATCGGCAACTTCGACACCCTCGACGGGGTGAAGAACCACCAGATGTTCCTGCTCGACCTCTCCGGTGGGACGGCCGCACCGACGAGCTTCCACACCTCGTTCTACGAGTCCACCTGCTCCCGGTCGTTCGACAGCTACATGCGCGATCTCGACTTCTCCCCCGACGGCTCCTTCTTCGTCGTCTCCACGACCGGTGCCTACGGCGGCGCGGAGTCGGCCTGTGACCAGACCTCCCGCTGGGAGACCGGCGCCACCGGCGCGAACGTCCGGCCCTCGTGGACGGACTACACCGGCGGCGACACGACGTACGCCGTGCTGATCACCGACTCGGCCGTCTACACCGGTGGCCACGCCCGTTGGCAGAACAACGCCTACGCCGGTGACCAGGCCGGCCCCGGCGCGGTTGCCCGCCCCGGCATCGCCGCACTCGACCCGATCAACGGGCTCCCCCTCTCCTGGAACCCGACCCGCACCCGCGGCGTGGGGGTCTTCGACTTCATGGTCACTTCACAGGGGCTGTGGGTGGCTTCGGACACCGACCGGATCGGCGCCTACCGCTACCACGGCCGGATCGCGCTGATGCCGCTCGCCGGACAGGTGATCCCTGCCGTCAGCACCCCGACCCTGCCCAACGACATCTACGTCGCCGGGGGTGTCGGCGCAGCCACCGACCCGAGCGTGCTCTATCGCGTCAACGCCGGGGGCGACACGCTTCCGGCCAGCACCGGCATCGACTGGGACGCGGACACCTCCGGGTCGCCGAGCCCCTACCACAACCCCGAGAACAACCGTGCCTCCTACTCCGCGGTCGGGAACGTCGACTCGACCGTGCCGTCCGGGACGCCCCGCGCGCTGTTCGACAGCGAGCTGTGGGATGCCGCGGCGGCCCCTGAGCAGACCTGGAACTTCCCGGTCGACACCGGCACCCCGCTCCAGGTGCGCCTCTACTTCGCCAACCGGTGCACCTGCACCTCGCAGCCCGGCCAGCGCAAGTTCGACGTCGACCTCGAGGGCACCCGCGTGCTCGACGACTTCGACATCACCGCCGCCGTGGGCACCAACACCGGCACCATGCGCTCCTTCGACATCACCAGTGACGGCAACGTCGACATCGACCTGAGCCACGTCGTGGAGAACCCCACCATCAGCGGGATCGAGATCGTCCGCACCGATCTCGGGACGGCGCCCGAGTCGACGATCGTGCGCCGCTCCTACGACGGCGGCACCGTCGGTGCGTCCATGGTCGTGCCCACCGGCGGCATCGACTGGAACCGGGTCCGCGGCGCCTTCATGCTCAACGGCCAGCTCTACCTCGCCCAGTCCGACGGCTCATTCACACGGCGTACGTTCAACGGGACGAGCTATGGGTCTCCGGTCGCCGTGGACACCCAGGACGAGCTCAACCCGCTGCTCGACTGGAAGAACGACATCCAGTCGGCCACCGGCATGTTCTACGACTCGGGGCGGATCTACTTCACCCGCTCCGGCTCCAGCCAGCTCTACTACCGCTACTTCACGCCCGAGAGCGACGTCGTGGGCACCAAGCGCCTGGTGGCGAGCGGCAACGTCGCCGGCATCGACTTCGCGCAGGTGCGGGGCATGTTCACGACCGGGACCAGGCTGTTCTGGGCCAAGCCGGACGGTTCCCTGAACCGGATCGACTGGCAGGACGGGGACCAGTCCGACGTCCCTGTCGGCGGAACCGCGACCCAGGTCTCCGGGCCGGGCATCGACACCGACATCTGGACCTCACGCGCCCTGTTCCTGCACCAGGACTCCGACGGTGACCCCGCGGGGCAGCCGCCGGTCGCGGACTTCACCGCCAGCTGCACCAGCCTGACCTGCGACTTCGACGCCTCGGGGTCGACCGCCACGGCAGCCACGATCACGTCGTACTCCTGGCAGTTCGGGGACGGCGGCACCGCCTCCGGCGCCACGCCCTCGCACACCTACGCCGGCTCGGGCACCCGGCAGGTGACCCTGCAGATCACCACCAGCAAGGGCGAGCAGGCCACGACCACCCAGGACGTGACCGTCACGAAGACGAACGAGGCGCCGTCGGCGTCGTTCGCGTCCTCGTGCACGCAGCTGGACTGCGAGTTCGACGCCACGGGTTCCTCGGACCCCGATGGTGACAACCTCACCTACAGCTGGAACTTCGGTGACGGCCAGAACGGCACCGGGGCCACGCCCTCGCACAGCTATGCCACCGCGGGACAGCGCACCGTGACCCTCACGGTCAGCGACGGCACGCTCACCGACTCCACCACCCGGCAGGTCAACCCCTCCCAGGCCGCCCAGGGCGACGTGGCCTTCGTGGACGCGGCCAGCACCAGCGGGAACCGCAGCACCCACCGGGTGCAGGTCCCCGACACCGTCCAGGCCGGAGACACCCTGGTGCTGTTCTTGACCACCAACTCCACCTCGACCACCGTCGACGACTCGGTCGCCGGCTGGACGCTGCTGGAGTCCCAGGACGGCAACGGCATCAGGGGACGGGCCTGGACCCGCACCGCGACCGCCTCCGACGCCGGCAGCAACGTCACCGTCAGCACCAGCGGCTACGCCAAGTCGGTCCTCTCGGTCTCCGCCTACCGCGGCGCCGGCGGAGCCGACACCACGGTCACCGCCTCGGCCAGCGACGTGGTCAACTCCGCGAGCACCAACCACACCGCACCGGACGTCAACGTCTCCACCGCCGGTTCCTGGCTGGTCAACTACTGGGGTGAGAAGTCCTCCGGCGACACCACCTGGACCCCACCGGCCGGCGAACCGGTCCGCACCACCGACGCCGCCGCCGGGGGCGGCAAGGCCAGCGCCCTGCTCAGCGACACCGACGGCCCCATCGCCACCGGAACCGCCACCGGACGCACCGCCACCACCAGCACCTCCGTCGGCCGCACCGTCATGTTCACCGTGGTCATCGCACCCCAGGGTGGCGGCTCACCGCCGGCCAACCAGGCGCCGTCGGCGTCGTTCGCGTCCTCGTGCACGCAGCTGGACTGCGAGTTCGACGCCACGGGTTCCTCGGACCCCGATGGTGACAACCTCACCTACAGCTGGAACTTCGGTGACGGCCAGAACGGCACCGGGGCCACGCCCTCGCACAGCTATGCCACCGCGGGACAGCGCACCGTGACCCTCACGGTCAGCGACGGCACGCTCACCGACTCCACCACCCGGCAGGTCAACCCCTCCCAGGCCGCCCAGGGCGACGTGGCCTTCGTGGACGCGGCCAGCACCAGCGGGAACCGCAGCACCCACCGGGTGCAGGTCCCCGACACCGTCCAGGCCGGAGACACCCTGGTGCTGTTCTTGACCACCAACTCCACCTCGACCACCGTCGACGACTCGGTCGCCGGCTGGACGCTGCTGGAGTCCCAGGACGGCACCGGCATCCGCGGACGGGCCTGGACCCGCACCGCGACCGCCTCCGACGCCGGCAGCAACGTCACCGTCAGCACCAGCGGCTACACCAAGTCGGTCCTCTCGGTCTCCGCCTACCGCGGCGCCGGCGGAGCCGACACCACGGTCACCGCCTCGGCCAGCGACGGAGGCTACTCCGGCGACACCACCCAGACCGCACCCGACGTCGCGGTCTCCACCGCCGGCTCCTGGCTGGTCAACTACTGGGGCGAGAAGTCCTCCAGCGACACCACCTGGACCCCACCGGCCGGGCAACCGGTCCGCACCACCGACGCCGCCTCCGGCGGCGGCAAGACCAGCGCCCTGCTCAGCGACTCCGACGGCCCCGTCGCCACCGGAACCGCCACCGGACGCACCGCCACCACCGCCAACCCCGTGGGACGCACCGTGACCTTCTCCCTGGTCATCGCACCCCAGTGATCGACCGCGGCACGCGCGTGGGTTGTGCCTTGCTCCCCGGGTAGGAGTCGAACCTACGTCGCTTGTCCTGATTCAAAGTCAGGCGGGCCCTGCCGACAGACCAACCGGGGATCGACATTTCGTCACGGCGAGGCTACCCGTCACCGGGACTTCACCTGATCAACGGGCAGGTGACACCTGGCCCCGGTTCGCTCCCGTCCATGAACACTCTCGGGAAGATCAGCAGTGCCGCCCTGCTCGCACTGCTCGCCACCGCTGCCACTGTCCTGCCCTTCGCACCCGCGTCCGCAACCCCGCACGAAGGCCGTCACCATCGCGCGGCACCCCTCGTCATCGGGCACCGCGGCGCGGCCGGCTACCGGCCGGAGCACACGCTGTCGTCCTACCGGACCGCGATCCGGATGGGCGCCGACTATGTCGAGCCCGACCTCGTCTCCACCAAGGACGGCGTGCTCGTCGCCCGCCACGAGAACCTGATCACCGACACCACGGACGTCGCCAGCCATCCCGAGTTCGCGAGTCGCAAGACCACCAAGGTCGTGGACGGGACCTCGCTCACGGGCTGGTTCACCGAGGACTTCACGCTCGCCGAGCTCAAGACCCTGCGCGCCGAGGAGCGGCTGCCCGCCGTACGACCCGCGAACACGGCGTACGACGGGAAGTTCGAGGTCCCGACCTTCGAGGAGGTGCTCACGCTCGTGCAGCAGGAGAGCCGGCGCACCCACCGCTCGATCGGGGTCTATCCGGAGACCAAGCACCCGTCGTACTTCCGCTCGATCGGGCTGCCGCTCGAGCAGCGGATGCTGAGCGCGCTGCACCGGCACCGGATGGACCGACCTGGCTCACGGGTCTTCCTGCAGAGCTTCGAGACCGGCAACCTGCGCGAGCTGAACCGGCACACGCGCCTCCCGATCATCCAGCTGATCGACTCCTCCGGCGCGCCGTGGGACCTGCGCTCGAAGGGCGACCCGCGCACCTACAAGGACCTGACCGCGCCGGCCCAGCTGCGCCAGATCGCGTCGTACGCCGACGGCATCGGGCCCAACAAGGACCTGGTGATCCCGCGCGACGGGAGCGGCCACGCCCTTGCGCCGAGCGACGTCGTGCGTGATGCGCATCGGGCCGGGCTGGTGGTGCACATCTTCACGCTGCGCCGGGAGAACCAGTTCATGGCCGTCGACTTCCGCCGTGGCACCGACCCCAACGCGGTGGGCGACCTGGCAGCGGAGATCCGCGCGTTCCTCGACGCCGGGGTCGACGGGCTCTTCAGCGACAACCCCGACGTGGCGGTCTCGACCCGGAACGCCTGGGTGCGGCGAGGTCGGTCGGTCGCCTGAGGCCGCCTGGGCGTGCCGGTGGCCCCGGCTGGGGGTGGCCGGGGTGGCGGGGCGTCAGGTTCGTCGTCTCGCGGGACGGTGGGGTGGGTGGCGGGGTGCGGGGTTCACGTCGTAGTGGTGGCCGGTGGGTGCGGTCCAGACGTGGGCGCCCTCGTCGAGTCGTTTGTAGGTCCAGGAAGTGAAGGTCTTGACCCGGTGATGGGTGCGACACAGGGGTGCGAGGTTGGTCGCGCGGGTCTGGCCCGGTGGTCCGCCCTCGTCGCAGGGGGACGTATTCGGTGATGTGGTCCAGGTCGCAGGACCGGGAGTCCCGCCTGCAGCCGGGGAACACGCAGAACGCGTTGGACTCCACGACTTGCTCACGCATCCATGCCGGCGGGTCGTGCTGGTCGACCGCCCGCGGGTCGGCCAGGTCCAGGACCGGGCGCACGATGACCTTCCCGCCGACGGCGGTGTGGCGGGTGCAGCCAGTCGTCGAGCAGCCCGGTGGTCGCCGCACCGAGCCGCTCGATGTCCACGGCACCGGTCGCGCCGGCAAGGTGGCCGGCGAGGTCGTTCGGGGGTGAGGTGGACGAACAGGTTGATCGCGCCGGTGCCGGAGCCCGGGGTGGGGGCACCACCGTCGGGCAGGGTGAGCAGGTCCAGGGCGTAGCGGGGGTCGGCCAGGATCCCCACCGCCCGCGCCCGACGGACCTCGAGGTCATCGGTGTCACCGCCTGCGAGCAGCTCGGCGGCGATGATGGTGACCGCCTGGTGGAACGCTTCGGCGTCCAGGGTGTCCAGGGTCATCACCACATCGGTGGTGGCCGGGTTGCCGTGGTGGCGGACCCACACCCCGCGACGGGCCAGCTCTGCTTCTTCCTCGGCGATGGCGCGGTCAGGGTCGAAGAACAACCGCGCCTCGGCCACCAGGCGGGTGGCGTCGACCCGGCTGATCCTGTGTGGGACCGCGGCCAGCAGCCGGTCGGCGAACGCGACCGCCTCGGGTCCCAGGTCATGGGTCTCCCGGGAGATCTGACGGGCGCGCCACAGCGGCACCCGACCGGCGCGGGTGTGCTCCCAGAGCCGCGGGAGGCGGTGGACCAGCTCCAAGGAGTCGGCGAGCAGGTGCCGGGCCGCGTCCAGGCTGATCCCCAACGCGGCACCGAGATCGGCCGGCGCGAACTCCCGCACCAACGGCGCCCCCACACCGGCCAACGGGACCACCGACTCCTCGAACAGGCCCCCCTCGCTCCACGCCGCGGGCAGCTCATCCTGCGGGCACGGGTTCAACCGGGCCCACTCCACGACCAGCTCGACCTGCGCCACCGCAGCAGCCTGCTCGGCCTCACGCGCGGCCCGGACACGGTCGATCACCACGCCACGACGGCGCTTGATGTCCGTCTCGGTGCCCGTGGCCGTGCCAGGGTCGGTGGCCGTTTCCATGCTTCTATTTTACGGCTGTGCGCTGACAGTTTCGATCATGGATTCGAGAATGTGGATAAGTTCCGGACCCCCTCAAACGGGCGCGTGACGGGCCAACGGACCTCGATCCAGCAACCGCAACCACGACGGTCGAGCTGAGTGACCGAGAGCCAGACGTCGGCGTCGGGGAACACCCCCGCAACCAGACGCCCACGGAAACCACGACATCGATGGCTCAGGCCAGCCATCGGGCCCCATGAGTGTCGACAGGCTCAACCAGCGGTGGTCCAAGCTGCTTCTCGGCAGACGGAGTGTGGTCTCGAGACGCTCGCTCCTCAACCACCGAGAAGACGAAGCCGACCCCACCCCTCAGGCGCCGGACGCCCTCGGATCGTCGCTGAAGTCGTGCACGTCGAAGTCGACGGTGCGCTGGGCGTTCGCGATCGAGGAGACCACCACGCTGC
This sequence comes from uncultured Actinomycetota bacterium, assembly GCA_963843075.1. Classification (GTDB taxonomy): domain Bacteria; phylum Actinomycetota; class Actinomycetes; order Propionibacteriales; family Nocardioidaceae; genus Marmoricola. The sequence goes on from CAWJJD010000002.1 coordinate 1,432,618, forward strand.
CGAGCCGGCCCTGACGGTCGAACACGGCGGCGGTGCCGACGGCGATGCCCTCGTCGCTGACCCGGTCGACGGCCGCCAGCCCGATCTCACGGCTGACCGGCAGGCGCGCCAGGGTGAGCGTGATGTCGGTGTTGATGTGCTCGACGCCGTTGCTCCCCCAGTTGGTCACCATGCTGGCCGCGTCCGCGACGCTGGCCGCGGCCACGAAGGTCGAGGGCTGCTCCCCCGGGATGACCGGGACGCCGGTCTGCCAGGTCATCTTCTGGTCACCGTTCTGGTGCTGGCCGAAGGACGTCGACCAGCCGACGCCCTTGCTGCTGAACAACGGCACCCGCGGGGAGTCGGAGACCGGGGCGAGCTCGACGGGAGGCGGGTCGAAGGTGAGCTCCGGCTCCCACACCTCTCCCGGCGCGGGCTCGCTCGGCAGCAGGAACAGGCCACTGGCCCGGGCGACGGGTTCGTCGCCCTGCTCGAGCACGGCGTCGAGCAGGGCGAGGCGTCTGCCCTCGCGGACCACCGTGGTCGAGATGCGGCACGGCTGCATCCGGGCCGCCCGGAAGAGGTCGACGGTGTAGCGCGCAGCGCGCAGGTCCGTGCGGCCGGTCGCGGCCAGGGCCCGCTCCAGCCCGCGGGCGAGGGCACCGCTCAGCGCGACGCCGTGCACCTGGTCCTTGCTCCACAGGCTGCACGCGAGCTCGGTGGGGACGAGCGCGTCCCCGTCGGCGGTGAAGAAGGACAGGTCCATGAGGGGATTCTGACGGATGCCCCCTTCGTCCCTGCCAGCCGGTCCGTGCCCGGTGTGGCGTATCCCATCGGGCCGGGCGGGCTCCTCCATCATGGGAGGCGAGCCGATGGGAGCGCCGTGATGGAGACCGTCGAACTGAGGGTGCACGGTGTGCACGGCACGTCCCCCGGCGCCATGCTCGGGGTGGCCGACGGCGAGGTGGGTCAGGTCGCCGGTGACGGCCTCACCGGGATCTACCGCACCAAGGACGGCACCCTCCCCTATCGCGACCTCTCGTCCACGAACGTCTCGGTCGAGGCCTACTCCTGGGGTGCGCTGACCTCCGGCGTCCAGGGCTTCCTGGGCTGGGTCAAGCGCGCGCTGTGGTTGCTGCTGCTGCCGTTCGCGCTGGTCAACCTCGCCTACTGGGCGCGGATCTCGCTGGCCAGCGGCACCGGTCAGGCGCGCTGGGGTGCCCGCGCCGTGCGCGTGTCGGGTCTGCTGCTGACCGTCTTCTTCGTGGTCACCCCGTGCGTGGTGGTCATCGACATGGGCGCCTGGCAGTGCTTCAGGTACGGCGTCCCGGGCTGCTCGGTGCTCCCCGACTGGCTGAACTTCCTCGGCGGCTGGGCACCAGGACAACGCATCGCCGTCGCGACCGTGGTGCCGATGGCAGCGGTGATGGTGCTCTGGCTGCTCTCGAAGGGGACCATCCGGCGCTACGAGAGCGTGGGCCTCCAACCGGGGATGGCCGCAGCGCTCCCGAGCACCGGTCACGTGCTGGTGCACCCCAGGCTGTGGGACGGCAGCGAGCGCACCCTGCGGCTCCAGCGGTTCCACCTCGCCGCCGGAGTCGCCTCGGTGATCGCCTTCACCGGGATCCACCTGCTGGCCGCGGGCTGGGGACGCCTCGCCCTCTGGTCGGCGGCGTGCCTGGTGCTCTCCCTCGTGGTCGCCGCCGGGCTCCTGGCCATCGCCGTCGCCGCGGTGTGCGGCAACCATCCCAACGACGTCGAGTGGACCGACCAACCGCCGCTGCTCGACCGGCTGGCTGCCCGGCTGACGCCCCGCTTCGACGCTGTGGTGATCCGGGTCGCGCTCGCGGCGTACGCCTTCCACGTCCTGGTGCTCACGACGCTGAAGGTCTCGGCGGGCGAGCACGTGGACGAGTCGATCGACTGGGTGGGGCGCAACGTCTGGTTCATCGCGCTGTTCGTGCTGCTCACGGTGCTCCACCTCAGCGTGTTCGCCGGGGGGCGGATGAGCGGCCGCGCGGCGACGGCGATCGCACTGTCCCCGCTGCTGATCGTGGCCGTCGTGGAGGTCCTCCGGCTGCGGGGGCTCTACGACGCCGACAGCGCGTCGATCGTCCTGCTGATGGCGATCGTGGCGATCACCTTCTGGGCCGTGCTGGCTCGCTGGCAGTACCACCACTCGCCGGACGAGCACCAGGACAAGGCCTGGCGCGGAGCGGGCGCCTCGGTGCTGCTGGCCACGGCCGCCTGGATCGCCCTGCTGTTCGCCTCCAGCACGGTCGTCGCGGCTGCCAACTGGCTCAACGGGTCGGACCACGGCGTCGGCGACCTGGTCAGCCGGGTCGAGGTGGACGACCCGGACGCGACGGCGCCGACCACGCTCTACCTCGGCAGCGAGCAGAGCACCCGCAAGTTCGTCGCGACCGGCGACGTCACCCTGCGGGGCGCCCGCGTCACCCTCGACGGCCGCCACGCCACGGTCACCTCGGGGACCGTCGAGATGAGGGGACTCTCCCTCACCCTCGACTCCGACCACACCCCCACCGACGACTTCACCGCAGGACGCGGACGCACCGTCGTGGCCAAGCGCGCCTCCACGCTCACGGTGGCGGCCCGCTCCCTGGTGCTGGCCGACTCGTGCCTGAGCCGGGGCCAGAGCCGCTGCACCGCCGAGGACAAGCAGTTCCGCAACGCCGGAGTGCTGACGCTGCCCGAGGACGCCGGCCCGGTCACGCTCACCCTGTCCAAGGGTGTCGTCCTCGACCCGAGCGACGCCCCGGAGGTGCCGCTGGCCGTCCCCCAGGTGCTGATCTGGACGACCATCGGCCAGCTGCTCTGGTTGCTCCTGGTGGCCGTCGCGCTCGCCGTCTGCCTGCGCCGGTTCGCCATCCACGTCGGGGGCGCGATCGAACGCCACTACGCCGAGGACGACCACTGGCTCGAGGACATCGCGGTGCGCGACCGGGACCGCTGCGTCTCGGCCCGTCGTACGGCGGCCCTCGCGCACCGGGCCGAGACCCTCCTCGACGTGGTCGGCGCCATCACCGCTCCGGTGGCCCTGGTCGTGATCGTCACCTCCATGTCGGGCGTGCCCCCGTGGGACATGCCCGGGCTCGGCTGGACCCGCACGATCGCCACGGCGTCGATGTGGCTGGTGGTCGGCATGTCGGCCGGGCTGATCGTCCTGGGCTCGCAGATCCGTCGCTCGGAGAAGGCACGCAAGGCCGTCGGCGTGATCTGGGACCTGACCACCTTCTGGCCGCGTGCGGCCCATCCGCTCGCTCCGCCGTGCTACGCCGAACGCGTGATCCCGGAGCTGCAGATCCGCTCGGCCTGGGCCCTCGACAAGCCGCAGCCGGCGGGAGCACGCAACCGGCTGATCCTGTCCGGGCACAGCCAGGGGTCGCTGATCGTCCTGGCCGCCGCCAGCCGGTTCGGGCCGGAGCACCTCGCGCGGACCCGGATGATCACCTACGGCAGCCAGATCCGCGCGCTCTACGGCCGGATCTTCCCGCGCGTCTTCGGACCCGACGTGGTCGGCAACGAGCCGACCCACCAGACGCCCTCCCTGCGTGACCCGTCACCCGACATCCCGCCACCGCCCGGCACCCAGCCGGGTCCCCCGGTCCCCGGACCGGACACCTTCCGGCACCGACTGACCGCTGACGGTGGCGAGTGGGTCAACCTGTTCCGGCGCACCGACCCGCTGGGCTGGCGGGTGTTCTCCGACGTCGACAGCGTGCTCGACCAGCCGGTCCCTGAGGTGCCTCCCGAGAGCGTCGGCGACCCCGGCCCGCAGGTGATGGGGCACAGCGGCTACCAGCACACCCGGGTCTATCGCCGGCAGCTGAGCCGATGGACCGACGAGCCGTTCGTGCCGGAGCCGTCCGGCACCACCGACCTGCCGACGCTGCCTCCGCTCTAGCCCGCCGGTCGCGCGACGACGAAGACCCGCCGGAACGGCAGCACGACGGCGCCGTCGCGCTCGGGGTAGGCCTCGCGCAGGCGGCGCTTGAGCTCCTCCTCGAAGCCGGGCCTCAGGTCGTCGGGCAGGGACTGCAGGGTCGGGCGCGCACCGGTGCCGCTGACCCAGGTGAAGACCGGGTCCTCTCCGTGGAGCACGTGCAGATAGGTCGTCTCCCAGGCGTCGACCTCACAACCCAGCCCGCGCAGGGTGTGCAGATAGGTCTCCGCGTCGTGGGCGTCCGGGGTGGCCACGCCAGCGGTGTGCTCGGCGTACGCCGCCTCCGCGGCCAGCTCGCGACGGATGGTGTGGCTGGGTTCGTCGAAGTTGCCCGGCACCTGGAAGGCCAGCCTGCCGCCGGGGGCGACCGCACCCACCAGGTCGGGAAGGAGGTCGAGGTGGCCCGGGACCCACTGCAGCGCCGCGTTGGAGACCAGGACGTCGACCGGCTCCTCGCTGCGCCAACCGACGATGTCGCCGACGCTGAACTCCACGCCCTCGTCCACCGGCGCGGCCGCGATCATCTCCGCGCTCGAGTCCACGCCCAGCACCTGCGCGCGCGGCCACCTCCCGGCGAGCAGCACGGTCAGGTTGCCCGCCCCGCAGCCCAGGTCGACGACCCGGTGGGGAGACTCCGCGTCGATGCGCGCGACCAGCTCGAGGAAGGGACGGCCACGTTCGTCGGCGAAGGTGAGGTAGCGATCGGGATCCCACTGGTGCGCCATCCCCGCACGATATCTCGATGTCAAGAATCTCGGCACGCTAGGATTTCGGGCATGGACCGCGACGAGGTGGACGAGCTGGTCGAGGCGTGGCACCGCGAACGCTCCGATCTCGACCTGGCTCCCGTCGAGGTGTTCAGCCGGGTCAGTCGTCTCGCGCGGCTGCTCGACAAGGCACGCCGCGAGGCGTTCTCGGCCCACAAGATCGAGACCTGGGAGTTCGACGTCCTCGCCGCGCTGCGTCGTGCCGGGCGGCCCTACCAGCTCACCCCGGGTGCGCTGGTGCGCCAGACCATGGTCACGAGCGGCACCATGACCAACCGGGTCGACCGCCTCGCGCTGCGCGGGTTGGTGGGCCGCTCCCCCGACCCGAGCGATCGTCGCGGCGTGCTCGTGACGCTGACGGCGGTCGGGAAGAAGACCGTCGACGGCGCCTTCGAGACCCTGCTCGCCAGTGAGCGCGAGCTGCTCGCCGCCCTCTCCGAGGAGGACCACGCCCAGCTCGCGGCACTGCTCAAGCGGCTGATGGCGCCGCTCAGCTGACTACTCGAGGACCGTGGCCGCCTCGAGCCACTCCGCCTCGAGGTCGTCCTTCTCCGCCGCCAGCCGCTTGAGCTCACGGGAGAGCTCGGTGAGCCGCTCGTGGTCGGTGAGGCTCTCGGCCATCTCCGCGTTGAGCTCCGCCTCCCGGGCGGCGACCCGCTCGAGCTGCTTGTCCAGACGGGCGATGGCCTTGCGTGCGGTGCGCTCCTCCGCGGAGCCTGCCGCCACGGAGGGTGCGGCGGACGATCCGCCGGGCACCGACGACGGGGAGGAGGCGGCCGGCTGCGCGCGGCGCTGCTCGAGGTACTGGTCCACACCCCGCGGGAGCATCACGATCTGCCCGTCGCCCTGGAGGGCCCAGATCGAGTCGGTGACCCGTTCGAGGAAGTAGCGGTCGTGCGAGACCACGATCAGGGTGCCGGGCCAGCTGTCGAGGAAGTCCTCGAGGACGTTGAGCGTGTCGATGTCGAGGTCGTTGGTGGGCTCGTCGAGCAGCAGCACGTTGGGCTCGGAGAGCAGCAGCCGCAGCAGCTGGAACCGGCGACGCTCACCACCGGACAGGTCACCGAGCCGGGCCGTCAGCTTGTCGCCGGTGAACCCGAACCGCTCGAGCATCGAGGAGGCCGAGACGTCCTGCCCCGTGCGCAGCCGGGTGACGCGCTGGATCCCCTCGATGGTCGCCAGCACCCGTGCGTTCGGGTCGTCCACCGGGACGTGCTGGGTCAGGTGCTCCAGCGCGACCGTCCGCCCTCGGCGCACCCGGCCGACGTCCGGCTCCAGCGTCCCCGCCACCAGGGCCAGCACGGAGCTCTTGCCGGCGCCGTTGACGCCGACGATCCCGACGCGGTCGCCCGGCCCGAGGCGCCAGGTCGCGTGCCGAAGCAGCTGGCGGTCCCCGCGCGTCAGGTCGACGTCCTCGAGGTCGACGACGTCCTTGCCGAGTCGCTGGCTGGCGAACTTCTGCAGCTCCATCCGGTCCCGCGGTGGAGGCACGTCCTCGATCAGGGCGTTGGCGGCATCGATGCGGAACTGCGGCTTCGACGTGCGCGCAGGCGGGCCGCGACGCAGCCAGGCCAGCTCCTTGCGGGCCAGGTTCTGTCGTCGCGACTCCGACGAGGACGCCTGCCGTTGACGTTCGGCCTTGGCGAGCACGAACGCGGCATAGCCGCCGTTGTAGGCGTCGACCACTCCCGCGCCGTTCGCCGCCGGGTGCACCTCCCACGTCCGGTCGCAGACCGCGTCGAGGAACCACCGGTCGTGGGTGACCACCACCAACGCAGACGTACGCCGGACCAGGTGATCGGCCAGCCAGGCCACCGCCTCGACGTCGAGGTGGTTGGTCGGCTCGTCGAGGATCACCAGGTCGTCGTCGTGGAGCAGCAACCGCGCCAGCGAGCAGCGCCGCCGCTCACCACCGGAGAGGCCGTGCACCTCACGGTCGAGGGCCACGCCGGCCAGCAGCACCTCGACCACCTCGCGCATGCGGTTGTCGGCTGCCCACTCGTGGTCGGCGCGTCCGGCGAGCACCACCTCACGCACCGTGTGGCTGTCGTCGAGCAGGTCGCGCTGGTCGAGGTAGCCGATCTGCAGCCCACGGTTGGTCGAGACCCGACCCGAGTCGGGGACCTCGCGGCCAGCCATCAGGTTGAGCAGCGTGGTCTTGCCGTCACCGTTGCGCCCGACGATGCCGATCCGCTCCCCCTCGCCGACACCGAGGCTCACCTCGTCGAGCAGGATGCGGACGCCGTAGGACTTGGAGACCTTCTCCAGGTTGACGAGGTTGGGCGCGGGGGACATCAGGCGTACTCCACGACGTGGGCGCCGGCGACGGGTCCGGTGGCGACGTGGACCACCGGCAGGCCGACCTCGAGGAGCGCCGCCCGGGTCTCGAGCGCGGCCTCCTGGGTCGTGGCGATGCCCAGGATCGTCGGGCCGGAACCTGAGAGCACCACGGTGTTGCTGCGATGCGCGTGCACGAGCGCGATCCGGTCGGCGAGCTCGGGGCGCAGGCTGATCGCGGCCTCCTCCAGGTCGTTGTGCATGCAGGCGGCCAGCGAGTCGGCGTCGCCGGCGCCGAGCGCATCGATCACCCCGCGGGGGTCGCGGGCATGGGCTCCCGCCGGCACGTCGGGATGGAGCCGGTCGAACTCCCGATAGACCTCAGGAGTGGACAGGCCCCGGTCGCTGGGCACGACCACCCACCAGTAGGAGCCGTGGTCCGGGACGGAGGTGACCAGCTCACCGCGTCCGACCCCCTGGGCGCTGCCGCCGATCAGGGCGAAGGGCACGTCGCTGCCGAGCTCGGCCGCGAGGGCGAGCAGGTCGTCGTCGGAGGTCCGCAGGTCCCAGAGCCGGTCGAGGGCGACCAGGGTCGCGGCGGCGTCCGCGCTCCCCCCGGCCAGTCCACCCGCCACGGGGATCCCCTTGCCGATCTCGATCTCGGCGGTCAGGTCCAGTCCGTGATGGGCTGCCAGGGCCCGGCCCGCCCGGACAGCGATGTTGGACTCGTCCAGGGGTACGCCGGAGACGTCGGTCTCGCCGATCGGCTGGACCGCCACGCTCCACTCCTCGGCCTCGGTCACCCGCACGTCGTCATAGAGGCTGATCGCCTGGTAGACGGTGTTCAGCGGGTGGAACCCGTCGGCGCGCGGACGGCCGACGACCAGCGAGAGGTTGACCTTCGCCGGTGCGCGGACGGTGACGCTCATCGGCGTGGGAGTCGAGCGGATCGAGGTCATGCCAGCGCCTCGGCGATCCGCACGAAGTCGGGGAGCCGGAGCTGCTCGCCCCGGGTCATCGGGTCGATCCCCGCCACGGCGAGCGCGTGCACGGACGCCTCGGCCGAGCCGGCCAGCTCGCGCAGTGCCGGTCGCAGTGCCTTGCGACGCTGGGCGAAGGCGGCGTCCACGACGGCGAAGACCTGCTCGCGGGTGACCGTGGTGCTCGGGGGGTCCCGACGGGTCCAGGCCACCAGCCCCGAGTCGACGTTGGGCGCCGGCCAGAAGACGTTGCGGCCGATCGCGCCGGCCCGGCGCACGTCGGCGAACCAGGCGGCCTTCACCGACGGGATGCCGTAGACCTTCGACCCGGGCGAGGCTGCGAGCCGGTCGGCGACCTCCGACTGCACCATCACCAGACCGCGCTCGAGCGAGGGCAGCAGCGCCAGCAGGTGGAGCAGCACGGGCACCGAGACGTTGTAGGGCAGGTTGGCGACCAGGGCCGTGGGCGGCGGCCCGGGGAGCGAGGTGACCCGCATGGCGTCGGCGGTCACCACCTCGAACCGGTCGGCCTGCTCCGGGGCGCGGTCGCGCACCGTCGACGGGAGCGCTGCCGCCAGGACAGGGTCGATCTCGATGGCCACCACACGGGCGGCCACGTCGAGGAGGGCCAGCGTCAGTGACCCGAGGCCGGGACCGACCTCGAGGACGACGTCGTCGGGAGCGATCCCCGAGTCACGCACGATCCGGCGCACGGTGTTGGGGTCGATCACGAAGTTCTGTCCTCGCTGCTTGGTCGGGCGCAGGTCGAGGCCGGCTGCCAGCGAACGCACTTCTGCCGGACCGAGCAGTCTCGGTCCGGCAGAAGATGGGTGGCTCACGGTCAGGAGCCTAGGCCGTTACGGGACGGGCGCCGGAGCGCCCTCCTCGACCCACGACGTGCTAGGAGCCGCACACCGGCCAGGCGCCGTAGCCGCCCTCGGCTGCGGCCACTCGCTCGGCGACGGCGATCTGCTGCTCGCGGCTGTTCTGGTCCGGTCGGCCGGAGCCGCCGTAGGACTGCCAGGTGCCCAGGTTGAACTGGAGCCCGCCGTAGTAGCCGTTGCCGGTGTTCGCGGCCCAGTTGCCACCGGACTCGCACGCGGCGATCCGGTCCCAGATGCCGGTGTCCACGGTCTTGGTGCCGACCTTGACGATCGTGGCGACCGGCTGGCTCAGCACGCGCTGCTTGACCACCTGTCGCTTGACGACCTCGCCGTTGCGGAAGCTCAGCTTGTAGGTGACGTCGCGGACGCCGTCGTGGCCCTCGCGGACCGTCTCGGTGTCACCGCTCATCATCGAGCCGTCCTTCTGCCGCTGCACCGACGCGGGGATGGCCTCGCGGGGGACGTGCTTGGTGCGCACGCCGATCTTGGTGACCACGACCTTGGTCCGGTCGGTCAGCTCGGAGCTGCGCGAGGGGCGCACCACGTCGTTGCGGTCGACGTCGGCACCGACCTTCTCGAGCAGCTCACCGACGGTGGCGGCCGGGACGTTGTGCTTCACGGCCTTGCCGTTGGCGACCTTGAGCGTGACCAGCTTGGGCGTGGTCACCTCGAGCGCCATGCCCGACCGGTCGATCGTCGCGCTGCGGCTGACCGAGAGCGCAGCGTTGCCGAGGCGCAGCCCGAGCTGGTCGAGCGCGGAGGAGACCTGGGTGGCCGTGGTCCAGACCGTCTTCTTGTCCCCGTCGATGGTCAGCGCCAGCGGCCGCGCCAGGCGCACGGAGATCCGGGAGCCGTCGTTGACCGCGGAGTCGAGGCTGGGCACGACGGAGTCGTGGCTGGTGGGCTTGATGCCCTGGCTCGCGAGGACGTCACCGACGTTGTCGCCGAAGGTGCGGACCTGTGACTCCTTGCCGTCGACCGACACGGTGACCGTGTGGCTCAGGGCCATGTAGGCGGCGGCCGTGCCGCCGAGAGCCACCAGGATCGCGGCCACGAGGGTGCCCAGCAGAAGCTTGCTTCTCAACGGCGGAGTGTGGGTGAGTCGGGAAAGGATGGGGTGCGTGTTCGAGGCGCGCACGATTCTCCGATGATCGGTTTTTCCAGGCCACGGGGGGCGGCGCCGTCCGCACCGACCAGTCCCGGTCGTGATGCGGCTCCCCAGAGGGCGCACACCGGGTATCGCGTCCCGCTCCCGGCCAACAGCCCTCGACCCTAGGTAAATAGCAGGGGGTTAGCAACTTGCAAGCAGCGCTTCAGGGTTGTGCTGTGGGCCGTCTCACAGCCCCGTCCGACCCCAGTTTCCGCCGAACGCCGAGTCGGTGTTGGCCTCGATCGCCCGGCACAGGTCGGCCACGTCCATCGCCCGGGTCGCGGCCATCGAGCGCACCGTGAGCGGCACCAGGTAGGAGGCGTTGGTGCGCCCCCGGTGTGGCATCGGGGTGAGGTAGGGCGCGTCGGTCTCCACCAGGATCCGGTCGAGCGGGGCCTCGCGGAGGGCCTGGCGGAGCGAGGAGGCGTTCTTGAAGGTGACGGTCCCGGCGAAGGACAGGTAGGCCCCGCGGGAGAGGCACTCACGAGCGAAACCGGCGTCGCCGGAGAAGCAGTGCATCACCCACCGGTCGGGCGGTCCGACCTCGTCGAGCACGCGCAGGACGTCCTCGTGGGCGTCCCGGTCATGGATCACGAGCGTCTTGTCGAGCGCGTCGGCGAGCTCGATGTGGGCGCGGAACGACGCGTGCTGCGCTGCCCGTCCGTCCGCACCGGTCCGGTAGTAGTCCAGACCGGTCTCTCCGATGGCCCGCACCCGATCGCTGCTCCTGGCCAGGCGTTCGATCTCGGTGAGCGCGTCGTCCAGGCGTCCGTCGGCGGCCAGCAGGGGCGCCTCGTTGGGGTGCAGCGCCACGCCGGCGACCACCTGGGCGTGCGCCTCGGCGGTCTGCACCGCCCACCGCGCGCCCTCGAGGTCGCAGCCGATCTGCACGATCCGGTCGACGCCCACCGACGCCGCCAGGCGCAACGCCTCGTCAACGGCCAGAGCGGGTTCGTCCGCCCCACGGGCGATGTCGAGGTGGCAGTGGTTGTCCACGACCGGATGCGGCAGTCCCTCGGGCAGGGCCGGTCGGTCCGTGCCTGCGGTCATGCCCGGTGCACCGCGTCGTAGACGACCCGCTTCGGCACACCCGAGCGTCGGGCGACATCGAGGATCGCCTGCTTGCGAGGCACCCCGTGGGCCTCGTCGTCAGCGACCAGGGCCGCCAGGATCGCCGGGTCGGTCACCGCCTCGGGGGGTGCAGCGCCTTCCACGACGATGGTCACCTCCCCGCGCACACCACGCTCTGCCCACTCGACCAGCTCGACGAGGGTGCCGCGGCGTACTTCCTCGTGGGTCTTGGTGAGCTCGCGGCACACTGCGCCGCGGCGCTCGGGCCCCAGCACCGACGCCATCGCCTGCAGCGTCGCCGCGGTGCGGTGCGGTGCCTCGAAGAACACCAGGGTCCGTTCGTCGTCCGCCACGGCGGCCAGCCGGCGACTGCGCTCCCCCGCCTTGCGGGGCAGGAAGCCCTCGAAGCAGAACCGGTCGACCGGGAGGCCCGAGACCGCGAGCGCGACGAGCACGGCGGACGGCCCGGGCACGCTGGTCACCAGGACGTCGTGCTCGACGGCGGCCGCGACGAGGCGGTAGCCGGGGTCCGAGACGCTCGGCATGCCGGCGTCGGTGACCAGCACGACCCGGTTGCCGGCCAGCAGCGAATCGAGCAGCCCCTGGGTCCGGACGTGCTCGTTGCCCTCGAAGTAGGACACGACCCGGCCGGGGATCTCGATGCCGAGATCGGTCGCCAGACGTCGCAGGCGGCGGGTGTCCTCGGCCGCGACGACGTCCGCACCGGCCAGCTCGGCCGCCAGCCGCGGCGGGGCGTCGTCCACCCGGCCGATGGGGGTGGCCGCCAGCACGAGCGTGCCGCTCGCGCGCGAGGTGACCGAGGAGTCGGCCGGTGTCGTCATGGGTCCGATCATGGCAGCCACGGCCGCCGTAGCATCAACCCCCGTGACCCTCCCCGACGCTCTGGTGCGCACCGTCGGGCTCTCCCGGACCGCGACCGGCGACGTCGTGCCGAGTGCTGCGGCCCGCGCCCGGATGCGCGCCAACGACCGTGACCCGGTGCTGGCCTGGGTGGGCACGGCGGCGGTCACGCTCCTGGCGGCGTTCCTGCGACTCTGGGACCTCGGCAAGCCACGTGCCTTCGAGTTCGACGAGACCTACTACGCCAAGGACGCCTGGTCCTTGATGCACCACGGCTACGCCCAGAACTACGTCGACAGCGCCAACAGCCAGATCCTGGCCGGCCACCCCGACGGGCTCTGGACCGGCGTGCCCAACATGGTCGTGCACCCGGAGGTCGGCAAGTGGCTGATCGGCCTGGGCGAGAGCGTCTTCGGGATGACCCCGTTCGGGTGGCGGGTGGCCAGCGCGATCGTCGGGTCTCTGATGGTGATGGTGATGATCCGCCTGGCTCGCCGGGTCACCCGCTCCACGCTCCTCGGCCTGGTCGCCGGCCTGCTGATGTGCTTCGACGGCCTGCAGCTGGTGCTCTCCCGACTGGCGCTGCTCGACATCTTCCTGGCGTTCTTCGTGCTCTGCGCGGTCAGCTGTGCCGTCGCCGACCGCGACTGGGTGCGCGAGAGGATGGCCCGGGCCGTGCCCGCGGGGTCCCGGTTGTCGCCGAGCGCGTGGGGACCCCTGCTGCTGTGGCGCCCCTGGCGACTGGCCACGGGAGTCTTCTGGGGACTGGCCATCGGCACCAAGTGGTCGGCACTGTTCGTGCTGGCGGCGTTCGGCGTCTTGATGTGGTTCTGGGACGCCGGCGCGCGCCGTTCGTTCGGCGTACGCCGGGCGCTGCTGAAGTCCGCCGTCATCGACGCGTTGCCGGCCCTCGCCTACGTCGTCCTGCTCCCGCTGGTCATCTACGTGCTCAGCTGGTCGGGGTGGCTGCTGCACGCCGGCGCCTACGAGAAGCACCTCTCCGACACCCAGTACGGCCCCTACTGGGGCAACTACCTGCGCCACGACGCGCACGGGTTCTTCCCCGAGCTGTGGCAGTCGCTGCGCTCGTTGTGGCACTACCACCACGACGTCTATGCCTTCCACACCGAGTTCCTCAACGACAGCAAGCACGCCTACCAGTCCAACCCGTGGGGCTGGCTGGTGCTCAACCGCCCGGTGGGCGTCGACACCCAGCTCGACATCCAGCCGGGCGCCCAGGGGTGCGCTGCCGCCGCGGGCTCGACGTGCCTGCGCCAGGTGCTGCTGCTCGGCAACCCGGCGGTGTGGTGGTTCGGGACCATCGCGGCGGCCTGGGCGGTCGTGGCCTGGATCGGGCGACGCGACTGGCGCTACGGCCTGGTCGTGGTCGGCGTGGCGACCACCTGGCTGCCGTGGCTGCGCTACGACGACCGCCCGATCTTCAGCTACTACGGCGTGACGATCCTGCCGTTCCTGATCCTGGGGGCCACGATGCTGCTCGGGGAGATGCTGGGCCGGGCCGACGCCACCCCCGTTCGCCGGGCCGTGGGCGCTGCGGCGGTGGGGTGCGTGGTGGTGCTCTCGATGCTGGCGTTCGCGTGGTTCTGGCCGATCTGGACCGACCAGCTGGTCACCAACAACGAGTGGGTGCAGCGGATGTGGTTCCGCCGCTGGATCTAGCCGGGGCGCCCGGGGGTCAGGCTCCGGGGGTCAGGCGCCGCGCGTCAGGCGCCGGCGCGGCCGACGGGCTGGGGAGACCGCGGCGCATGGGCGCGCGGGCGGGAGACCGTCACGGGACCGCGGTAGCGGCGCTCCTCCGCGGCCATCCGGGCCACGGCGAAGGCGACGACGAGCATGCCGATGACACCCATCAGCAGAACCGAGACCGGTGCGACATCCAACATGCGGTCATCCCCCTAGGTTGACTAGACCAGGGCCACAACTTACATCAAAAACATCAAAACGGACATAGTTCCGATAAAACTCGAATCGGTTGCCTCGACCAACAAACCACGCCAGGTCCAGTCAACCCCAAGTCCGCCCCAAGTCTCGCTCCAGCGCGCCGCTCCAGTCTGGGTCTTCCCACCCAGCTCCCACGTCGCGAAGGACCCAATCCCATGTCACGCCTCCTCCACCGTCTCGGCCGCACCACGGCCGCCCACCCCTGGCGGACGATCTCCGCCTGGATCCTGGTCGCCCTCGGTGTCTTCGCCCTCGCGGGCAGCATCGGCGGCACCGCTCAGGACAACTGGGACATTCCCGGGGCTCGCGCGCAGGTCGGCATCGACCAGCTCCGCGACCACACCCCCGGAGCCGGCAACGCCAGCGCCCGCGTCGTGGTCCACGACCGCGACGGCTCCCCCGTCTCCTCCACCGTGATCGCCCCGCTCACCCAGCGGCTCCAGGCCATGGACCACGCGGTCTCGGTCTCCCCGCCGCGCTTCAGCGCCGACCGGGACACCGCCCAGCTCACGGTGCAGTACGACGCTCCGGTGACCCACCCCGACCTGATGGCGAACCTCGCTCCGCTGAACACGGCCGTCGAGCCCACCCGGGACGCCGGTGTCCAGGTGGAGCTCGGCGGCGAGCTGCCCGACACCGCGGCCGCCCCGATGCGCGGCAGCGGCGAGCTGATCGGCATCATCGCCGCGCTCGTCATCCTGGTGCTGGCCTTCGGGTCGGTCGTCGGCGCCGGGCTGCCGATCGTGGTCGCCCTGACCGGTCTGGCTGTCGGGTCAGCCGGGATCACCCTCCTGGCCGCCACGATGGACGTGAGCACGGCCGCACCCATGGTCGCCTCGATGGTCGGCCTGGGCGTCGGCATCGACTACGCCCTGCTGCTGGTCACCCGGTTCGCAGAACACCTCCGCGCCGGCCACGACAAGCACGAGGCAGCGGGTCGCGCCGTCGCCACCGCCGGACGCTCGGTGGTGTTCGCCTCCGCGACCGTGCTGGTCTCGCTCCTGGGCCTGAAGCTGGCCGGCCTGCCGACGTACGACGCCTTCGGCTTCGCCACCGCGATCGCCGTCGTCGGTGTGGCCTCCGCCGCCCTGACCCTGGTGCCGGCGCTGTGTGGACTGGCGGGTCGTCGACTGCTGCCGCGCAAGGTCCGCAGGGCGCGCCCGGAGAAGGGCAGCCCGCTGATGGAGCGCTGGGCCAACCGGGTCGCCCGGCGTCCGCTCGCCTGGGCCCTGCTGGCCGTGGTCGTGCTGCTGTCCCTGGCAGCTCCCGCGTTGGCCATGCGGACCTGGCCGCAGGACTCCTCGGCGCAGCCGGCTGACCTGACCACCCGCAAGGCCTACGACCTGGTGGCCGACGAGTTCGGCCCCGGCGCCAACGGTCCGGTGATGTACGTCGTCAAGGCCGACCGGCTCGACGACGCCGCGGTGGAAGGGCTGGCCCAGAAGGTGGCCGCTCGCGACGACATCGCCACGGTGACGCCGATCACCCCGTCCGCCGACGGTGCCCTGCGGATCTTCGAGGCCGAGCCGACCTTCGGGCCCACCGACGAGCGGACCCCCGCGCTGGTCGAGGACCTGCGTGCCGAGGCACCCGCCGGGGTCGAGATCACCGGCACCACGCCGTTGTTCGCGGACATCGCCGACATGCTCAGCACCCGCCTGTGGCTGGTCGTCGGCTTCGTGGTCGCTGTCTCCATGCTGCTGCTCGGCATGGTGTTCCGCTCGGTGGTCGTCCCGGTCAAGGCCGCGGTGATGAACCTGCTCTCGATCGGTGCGGCCTTCGGTGTGATGACCGCGATCTTCCAGTGGGGCTGGGGTTCTGGCCTGCTGGGGCTCGACCACTCGATGCCCGTGTCGAGCTGGATGCCCATCTTGTTGTTCGCGGTGCTCTTCGGGCTGTCGATGGACTACGAGGTCTTCCTGCTCTCGCGGATCCGCGAGGACTGGCTGGACACCGGGGACGCCCACGGCAGCGTCGTGCGCGGCCTGTCCGCCACCGGCCGGGTGATCTCCGCAGCCGCAGCGATCATGGTCGCCGTCTTCCTCGGCTTCGCCACCGAGGTCGACGTCGTGGTCAAGCAGCTCGGAGTCGGCATGGCGGTCGCGATCACGCTCGACGCGACCCTGGTCCGGATGGTCCTCGTGCCCGCGACGATGACGATGCTCGGTCGCTGGAACTGGTGGATGCCGGCCTGGCTCGACCGCGCCCTGCCCACCGTCCGTGCCGAGGTCGCCGACTTCGACGAGCCCGAGACCGACACCACCCGCACGCCCGTCGGCGTGTGAGCCACCACCACACCACCGCAGGAGAACGACCATGCACCAGACACTCGACCCCGAATGGCCCACCCAGATCCGTCTGGCCGGCCAGGCCGCGGCGCCGGACGGACCCGTGGACATGCACATGATGTATGTGATGCACCGCGGTTTCCGCCGTGACCTCGACCGGTTCGTCACGGCAGCGCGGCGCACCCCGGCCGGGGACCGCAGGACCTGGGCGATGCTCGCGGACCGCTGGGAGCTCTTCGCCGAGGTGCTGCACAAGCACCACACCGGCGAGGACGCCGGTCTCTGGCCCTGGCTGATCGAGCACGGCACCGAGGAGGACCGCGGCACGCTCGAGGCGATGGAGTCCGAGCACGACGCGATCGACCCGCTGCTCGCCCAGTGCACGAGCGGGTTCGCGCGACTGCGGACCCACGCCGACGACGACGCGCGAGCCGGACTGGCGGTGCGTCTGGTGGCCACGAGGGAGACCCTCGCGCGCCACCTCGAGCACGAGGAGACCGACGCGATCACGATCATCCAGCGGCTGATGACCCAGACCGACTGGGACGCGATCGACGAGGAGTTCTTCAAGGCGGACCTCACGCCCGGCTACGTCGTGAAGATCGTGCCCTGGGCGGCGTACGGCGTGCCGCGCCAGGTCCTCCATGGGGTGTTCGCCAAGGCCGGCTTCGGGTTCAAGCTGGTCTGGCTGGCCACGCGCCGCCGCTTCGCCAGGCGCGAGGCGCGGACCTTCCGCTACGCGGACTGACGGAAGTCCTGCGGCCGGAACTCACCGTCCTGGAGGTGCTTCTCGATGTCCTCGAGCGAGTGCCCGGTGAGTTCCGGCATCAGGCGCCAGACGAAGACCCACGCCGCGACGTTGAACGCGCCGTAGATCCAGAAGACCTGGCCCACCCCGAAGAGGTCGATCATCGTCAGCAGCGTGAGCGTGATCAGCAGGTTGGTCCCCCACAGGGTCGCGGACTGTACGGCGGTCCCGGCCCCTCTCACCGCCAGCGGGTAGATCTCCGAACCGGTCAGCCAGCCCATCAGCTGGAGACCACCGGCGTTGAAGAACATGAACACGATCAGGCAGGTGATGATGAACGGCACGTTGTCGCGGCCGGCGTTGTCGGTCACGAAGAACGCGCCGAGCACGAAGAGCCCGAGCGCCGCGCCGGGCACCATCACGAGCGTGAGGCGTCGACGGCCGACCCGGTCGACGATGGTCAGGCCGACGATCATCATCACGAGATAGGTCACCCCCAGGGCCACGCTGACCCGGAGCGCTGCGGTGGTCGAGAAGCCGTTGTCGGTCAGGATCGTCGGCGCGTAGTAGATGATCATCTCGATGCCCGAGAGCTGGGTGAAGGCAGCGATGCCACAGCCCACGATCAGGGCCGGCCTCACCCAGGGGCGCCGCAGCCCGCGCCACCCGCGGTGGCTGCGCTCGGTCTCCTGCTTGCGTTCCTCAAGCTCGACGATCTCGGCGAGCTCTGCGGCGATGTCGTAGCTCTCGGGTCGCACCCGCCGCAGCACCTGCTCCGCCTCGTCGCGGCGGTCTCGCTTGACCAGCCAGCGGGGGCTCTCCGGAAGGCGCAGCTGGAGCAGCAGCATCAGCAGGGCGGGCGCGGCGGCCGAGCCGATCGAGATGCGCCAGTCCACCGCCTCGCTGGCCCCGACGAGGGTCGAGATCACGATGCCCACCCCGATGGCGAGCTGGAAGCACAGCACGAGCCGGCCACGCAGGCCGGCGGGGGCCATCTCGGCGACGTACATCGGGACCGTCTGGGTGGCGCCACCGACGGCGAACCCGAGCACCACGCGTGCCAGGGCCAGGGTCACGGCGCTGGGCGCCAGGGAGCAGCTGAGACTCCCCACCACGAAGATGCAGCAGAGCAGCAGGATCGTGCGGTGCCGGCCCCATCGTTCCGAGAGCAGGCTGCAGGTGAGGGCCCCGATCACGGCGCCGAGCAGGATGCCCGCAGCGATCGACTGCTCCATCCCGTTCCCGGTGTCGAACTCGTCGGAGATCTGGAGCAGTGCGCCGGAGATGATGCCGGTGTCGTAGCCGTAGAGCAGGCCGCTCACGGCGGAGACCACCGCCACCGCGAGCATCAGCCCGTTGAGGGTCCCGGTCTGGTCGGGCTTGGCTTTCGATGTCGTGCTCATGGGACCTCCGCAGCGGGGACGCGTCTGCTCAGCGGTTACCCCATGTGGTCACCGCCACACCCGGTGTGCCCGCTCGGTCACCGCACGAGCCAAACGGGCCGAGAACGGGCGCACACACCCGGAAGGCTCCGCCTCAGAAGCCGAAGGTCGACCTGATCTCGGCGAACCACTCCGCCGCGAGCGGGATCCGCCACTCCTCGCACAGCCGGGCGGCGTCCTCGGCATGACTGACGGCGAGATCGTGCTCGCCGGTCACCGAGGCCGCCATGGCCAAGAAGGCATCCACCGGCCCGAGCGAGGTGCCCGAGCCGGCACACGCGGGCTGGCCACGGAAGTCGCTCAGGGCCTCGTAGGCGTCGGCTGCCAGGCTCTTCAGGCCGGTGTGGAGGGCCGCTTCGGCCGCCATCGCGGCGACCATCGTCGAGAACCACCAGTGGGGCGAGAGGTCGATCTCTCGGCCCTCGAGATAGGCCCGGGCCTGCTCCACCTCGCCGATCCGGCAGAGCAGGGCCGCCTTGGACGTCTCGATCGGCATCGCCGTGACGTTGTCGAGCCCGGGGACGGCCACGCGGAGCTCGTCGAGCCGGCGCCCCCACAGGATCCTCATCAACAAGGCACCCATCAAGGCGTCCCCGCTCTGCGGGACCGAGGTGCGCTCGTGGAGCGAGGCCATGTCGGCGATCAGCTCGTCGACGCGCAAGAAGTCGTTCTGCATGGCCCGCCAGGGGATCTCCAGACCGTCGAGGACCAGGAGGGCGAACAGGTGACGCACCTTGACCGCCTGCTCCCGAGCACTGGCCACCAGTTCGTCCATCTCCTCGACGAGTCCCAGCTCGGAGGCGGCACTTGCCTGCAGGGTCAGGGCGGTCGAGAGCCCGACCTCGGCACCGAGCTCACGCGCCAGCGAGGCCGCCTCGGCGGTGGCCTCCAGGCGCATCCGCGCGTTCCCCGGGCGCCAGACCCCCAGCGACATCGAGATCAGTGCCCACAGCAGAAGCGCCGGATCACCGAGGCGCCGGGCCATCGACACTGCCTCCAGGCACAGAGCCTCGCGCTCGAGATGGCTCCAGGAGTAGTAGATCTCGCTGGCGAGACTCATCATGGCGCGGCAACGCGCGGCACTGTCCTCGGGCGGGAGCCTTTCGAGACCCGCGCGAAGAACCGCGACGACCTCCTCGTCCGCCTGCCTGTAGATGCCGGCCTGCCACAACGCGTTGGTGTTGAGCAACGCGATCGCCGCGAGCGACCGGTCGAGATCGTCCATGCCTGCAGCGACGGAGAGCGCCCGGTGCACGATCCCACGCAGGCTCACCCAGTCCGCGGTGCGCTGGTGCGCCTTGCCCAGCTCGACCAGCACGGCGTACTCGTCCGCCGGGGAGGCGTCGTGGTCGTCCTCGAGACTCTCGACCGCAGACTCGAGCAGCTCGAGCGCCTCGTCGTAGGCGAAGATCCGACGGGCCTCGTCAGAGGCAGCCACCGCCGAGCGCCAGGCGGCCCCGGCGTGCTGCGGTCCGGCGGCCAACCAGTGTCGGGCCACCTCGTTCTCCCGCCCGCGCTGCCCGGCGAGCACCTCGGCGACCCGCGCGTGCATCCGTCCCCGGCGGCTGCGCGAGAGCCCGGCGTACGCCGTGTCGCGGACCAGCGCGTGCGCGAAGCGGAACTGGTCGATGCTGAACTCGCGCACGAGCCCTGCTCTCAAGGCGGGGTCGAGCTGGTCCAGCACGGTGTCCTCCTCGACCCCGAGCGCGCCGGCGAGCGTGGGCACGTCGAAGTAGCGGCCCATGACGCACGCGACCCGGAGCGTGGCCGTGGTCTCCTCGGGAAGACCGGCGAGCCGTCGGGTGAGCACGTCCTGCACGGCGGCCGGTGGGTGCTCCTCCGCGAGCAGGGCGCTGAGGTCACCCCCCTCCTTGGCGAGGCGGGCGTACTCCACGAGGAAGAAGGGGTTGCCGTCGGTGCGCAGCCGCAGGTCGCCGGCCTCGGTGGTCGTCGGCGTGGTCGCCGCCACGGACGTCACGATCTCGCTGGCCTCGGCCTCCGTGAGGCCGGTGAGCTCCAGCCGCAGGGCGTGGCGCCGGGCCAGCATCTCGGCGAGCTCGGCGAGCTGGCCCGTGGGCGGAGGCTCGTGCCGCCAGGTCGCGACCACCATCAGCCGGCCGGACTCAGCAGTCTCTGCCAGGAGGCGCAGCACGCGCAGGGTCGAGGTGTCGGCCCAGTGCAGGTCGTCGAGCACGACGAGCAGGTGACGCCCGGCCGCCTCGTCCAGCAACGTGTGCGCGATCGACTCCCAGGCGCGGAACCGCGAGGCACTCTCGCTGTCACCCTCGAGCGCGTCTCCGGAGGGCAGCTCGTGGCCGAGCTCTCGGAGCACGCTGGTCCAGGGATAGAGCGGCGGAGCCCCTTCGTCCTGTGAGCAGCGGCCGACCACCACGGTGACGCCCTCGGCGGTGGCCGTGCTCGCCAGCTCCGCGCACAACCGGCTCTTGCCGATCCCGGGGTCACCCGTGACCACCGCGAACACGGGATGCTGCTCGGACTGCTCGAGCAGGCCAACGAGGGCGGAGAGCTGGTCGTCACGCCCCACCAGCGGCCAGGCGAACCGGCCGGGCTGCCGGTTCGGCACTCGCTGCTGCGGGGTCGAACGGGTCGCCGACCACTCGAGCGCAGGGTCCTGGCGGAGCACGGCGGTCTGCAGCGAACGGAGCTCGGCACCCGGCTCGAGGCCCAGCTCGTCGGCGAGCATCTCGCGGACCTGGCGCAGCACCTCGAGGGCATCGGCCTGCCGCCCCGCCCGCGTCAGTGCCAGGGCGCGCAGTCCCCAGAGCCGCTCGCGGAGCGGGTACGTCGCGGTCAGCACCTCGAGCTCCCCGGCCACCATGGCGTGACGTCCCAGCCCGAGCGCGGCCACGGCCCGGTCCTCGAGCGCGATGGCACGCAGCTCCTCCAGCCGGGCGCGCTCGGCCTGGGCCGCGGGGGCGTCCTCGAGCTCGGTGTAGGGCAGTCCGCGCCACAGCGAGAGCCCCTCGTTGGTCCTGGCGAAGAGCTCCTCGAGCTCGACGGCATCGAGCTCCACCGTCACGCCCGTGCCGAGCCGCTGGTGCACCGAGCCCACGGCCGACTCGAACCGGGCTGAGTCCAGCGCCTCCGCTGGAAGGACCAACGAGTAGCCCGCCTGCTGGGTGACCAGCACCTCGGAGGGTGCGCGAGGTGGCCGGTCCGGCTCGAGAGCCCGACGCAGCCGGGCGACGTACCCCTGGAGGGTGGCGGTGACGGCGGTGGGTGGCGCGTCGCCCCACAGCATGTCGACCAGCGCGTCCTGCCCGACCGGTTGCCCACGCCGCATCGCGAGCGCGGCCAACAGGGCCCGCTGCTTGCGCGTGCCGAGATCGACCGCGACCCCGTCGATCGAGGCCTCGGCGGCTCCCAGGATGCCGACGCGCACCTCGGCAGGATAGGGGCGTCGGACACCGACGGTCGACGTCCTCGTCTCCGATGCCGACCAGACGTGACGGATGTCTAGGCCACGTCGATAGTGTCTGCGGGTGTCAGCCCCGACCGACAGGAACGCCATGGCCGAGTTGGCGATCGACGAGTACCTCTCCACCACGCGCGCCCTGTGGCCCTCAGCTCCCCCGCCCGAGCTTCGCCGTGGGCGGCCGGGGCGAACCCCGGGCCCGGAGATGCTCGTGCTGCCGAACCGGTCAAACCCACGTCTGCTGGTTCCGGCGGACAACCCCCGCGCGGCCGCGAGCGCGATGTTGCGCTTCAGCGCCGCGCTCACGACCGGTGACACCGCGAAGCGCCTGGCCGTGGCCGCCTCCCTGCGCACCGGAACCCGGTGGTGGTTCCCGGACCGCATCTCGCTGCCGGACGACCGAGGGTCCCTGCGTGAGCACCTGGCGAGCACCGTGTTCGGTCACGGCGTCGAGCTCAGCCTGGGTCTGGGCACGGCCCGGGCCAATCGCAAACCCGTCCTGCAGGTCTTCGACCCCAAGGGACGAAGCGTCGGCTTCGTCAAGCTCGGCATCAACGAGCGGTCGAAGGCCGACGTCGGCGACGAGGCGGCGGCGTTGCGCAGGCTGGCCGAGGTGGGCTCGCTCGACGGCATGGAGGTCCCCGCGCTGCTCCACGACGGCTCGTGGGGTGAGACGCGCGTGGTCGTGATGACTGCTCTGAACACCTCGATGTGGCAGCTGCCCAGGCGCGACCCGCATCCCCCGACCGGGGCGATGCGGGTCCTTCACGACGCCTTCCACGAGGGACACCTGACGCTGACGGAGACCCCCGTGTGGCAGCGGCTCCAGCTGGCGGCCGGCGAGGTCAAGGACCCGGAGGCTCGGTCGCGTCTGACGGGCGCACTCGAGCGGCTGGCCGACCTGGCGAGTGGGCGCCGCTTCCCGATCGGTGCCTGGCACGGCGACTGGACACCTTGGAACATGGCCCGACGACACCGGCGCATCCAGGTCTGGGACTGGGAGCGCTTCCAGACCGGAGTGCCGCACGGCCTCGACGTCTGCCACTACGGCGTCAACACGATCACGCGTCGCGATGGCATCAGCCCGGCCTCCGTGCGCACCGGTCTGGCCAGCGTGGGCTTCGACCACGCCTCCGTCGACGCCGAACGGCAGGTGATCGCTGGGACCTACCTCGCGACCATCGCCAGCCGCTACCTGCTCTCCTCCCAAGGAGAGCTGGGCGAGAGGATCATGGACGCCAGCTGGGTGATGCTCGACTCGTTGTGCTCGTGGTTGGGGCTGGCCGACCGCGGAGCAGGCGGGCGCTGAGCCGAACTGGCAGCGCCGCCGGGGCTCAGGAACGCAGGTCGTTCAGCGTGCTGTTGATCAGCGTCGACGACGTGCCCTGGGTGTAGGGGAAGTAGACGATGCGTACGCCGACCTCGTCGAACTTCTGGCCGATCTCGTTCCACTTCTCGGACTGGTACCAGTCATCGCCGACGAACATGACGTTGAACTGGAGCTTCTGCCACATCTCGAACTTGTCCATGTCGTACTGCGGGATCGCCGCGTCGACGTACTCGATGCTGCGCACGATCTCGAGCCGCTCGGCGAACGGGATCACGGCCGTCTTGTTCTTGTAGGCCACGAGCTCGTCGACGGTGACGCCCACGATCAGCCGGTCGCACAGACCCTTCGCGTTCTTCAGGAGGGTGAGGTGGCCGATGTGGAACAGATCGAAGACACCCGTGGTGTAACCGACCGAGAACTGGGACGCCGACCTAGCCATTGATCCCCAACACCTCCAGGTTGAAACGAAACCACGTGTCCATCGGGGACTCGTCGGGCTTGCCGTACCCCTCGAAGACCGACGCCAGGTCAACGGGGAAGCCCACCTTCGGGCGGTCGATGATCTCCTGCGGGACCAGATCGGCGAAGACTCGCTTGAGCGGAGCCTTGGAGACTCCCCCCTCGGCTCGGTAGTCGTAGGCTACGCCGGCCATTCGCTCCACGAGCCGGTAATCCACGAAAGGCACCCGCCCCTCGACGCTGCACTGCATCGTGGAGTTGTCGAGCCTCCGCAGGAGTCCGTGCAGGTGCGCGACCTGGAAGAACGCGGCGACGATGTCGAGCCTCGTGCCACGGTTCATGAACGGCTCCAGCGCGTCCTCCAGCACTTCGGTGTCGCTGTGCTTGCCGTAGGAGTAGTGGTGGTCGAAGCCGGCGAGGTCGAACGTCGGTGCCTGAGAGGCCCAGGTGAAGATGCGGTCGTAACCGAAGAACAGCTCGTCGGCGCCCTCCCCGCTGAGGATCACTGTGTTGAACTGCTTGACCGCGCGGGTCATCGTGTAGAGGAGCACCTCGTTGGGGACCGACAGCGGCTCGCGACGGGCGGTGATCAGGCCCTTCGCGGTCTGCAGGAAGTCCTCGTGCGGCATCAGCACCTCGTGGTGCGTGGAGTCGAAGCGACGCGCGGCGATCTCGGCCCACTCGAACTCGTTGTTGGACGAGCTGCCGATCGTCCACGTGTGCGGGCGGTGGGAGAGGCCCGCGACGATCGTGCTGTCGAGTCCACCACTGAGGTAGCTGCCGACCGGCACGTCGGAGAGGGTGCGGTACTTCACCGCACTCGTGACCAGCTCCCGCAGCTCCTCGTCGCTCGGGGGCTCCTGAGGGCCCTCGGGAAGGTCCCAGTAGCGCTGAACCCGACCGTTCTTGAGGTAGCACCCGGCGGGGAACATGGAGATCCCCGAGTAGAGGGTTCGCCCGTTGAACAGGGTGCGCAGCTTCTGGTACTGACGGACCGCGAACTCGTCGACCTCGTGCTCAGGGTGGAGCTCGAGCACCGCCGCGATCTCCGAGGCGAACGTGTGAAAGCCCCTGGCCTCACGGTGATAGAGAGGCTTGACTCCCAACCGGTCGCGTGCGGCGAACACCTCGCCGGTCTGGGAGTCGTAGATGACCAGGGCGAACATGCCGTTCAGCTCGTTCAGCATCCGCTCGCCGAGCAGGGCATAGAGCTCGATCAGGACCTCGGTGTCACCCGTCGTGTTCACGGAGATGCCGTGACGGGCCACCAGCTCGCGGTAGTTGTAGATCTCGCCGTTGTAGACCATGTGGTAGCGGCCGTCATGGCTGACGAAAGGCTGGTCGCTCCGGTGGTCGAGGTCCAGGATCGACAGTCGCTGGTGTCCGAACTGGTGGCCGTCGAGCTCGGAGTAGCACCCGGAGACGTCCGGACCCCGGTGACGCATCGTGTTCAGGGCACGGAGGAAGCGGCCCCGGTCGATCGCCGGGTCGTTGGAGTACAGGAGGCCGCACATAGTCGGGCAAGCATACAAACCAACGATGGCCCACCGCTGGCGGTTGGACATCGTTGCACCCACTGACTGGTAGACCTAGCGTTGGCGCGACGATGCGGCGACCGGACGAACGGCTTTGGAAGGCACGGGAGACAGAGAGATGACCGGATGAGGGCCAGTCGCCGACTGACGCACAGCGCCAGAGACGTGCTGCCGAAACCCGTCCAGCGCACCACGCGAAGAGTCATCGGCCGGTGGGGCATCCTCACCGCTCGCTGGCGGATGCTCCCGGAGATCGTGATCGTCGGAGCCCAGCGGTCGGGGACGACCAGCCTGTTCCGCCTGCTCAGCGATCACCCGCAGGTGGTCAGACCCACCATGTCCAAGGGCATGGCGTACTTCGACCTGAACTACGACCGTGGTCCCACGTGGTACCGCGGCCGCTTCCCCCTGCGGCTGACCGCGTCCCTGCGGTCGTCGGGAAAGCGCCCGGTGACCTTCGAGAGCAGCGGCTACTACGTGTTCCACCCGCTCGCCGCGGAACGGATCGCGGCGGACCTGCCCGACGCCAGGGTCGTCGTGATGCTCCGCAATCCCGTCGACCGGGCCTACTCCGCGCACCGGCACGAGCTGCGTCGCGGGTTCGAGACCGAGGAGTTCGAGGCGGCCATCGCACTCGAACCGTCCCGCACCGCGGGAGAGGCCGAGCTCGTGCGGGCGGACCCGTCCTACCAGAGCTTCGAGCTCCAGCACCATGCCTACCTGGGCCGGGGCGAGTACGCCGCACAGATCCTGAGACTCTTCGACACGGTCGGCAAGGACCGGACCTACGTCGTGGACGCTGATGAGTTCTTCCGTGACCAGGCGGTGGAGTTCGCACGTCTCTGCGACTGGTTGGGCCTGGACCAACCACCTCCGACCCCGCCCGCGGTGTGGAACGCACAGCCTCGAGAGCCGATGTCGGACGCGCTGAGGGAAGAGCTGATGGCGTACTTCGAACCGTTCGACGAAGAACTCACCCGGGTGCTGGGCAGGACCCCCAGCTGGCGCTCAGGAGGACCGCTCGAGGAGCGTGGCGACCAGTCTCTCTGACGAACGCCCGTCCTCATACATGCAGAACCTCTTCGTGAAGGCCTCATGGGCTTCGGAGTACTTGGCCGCGACCGCCGGCAGGGTGAGCAGCACCTCGGCCAGCTCTGCCGTGGACGACGTGATCGGGCCGGGTGCCCACGTCTCGTAGTCGAAGTAGAACGGGCGTACGCCGGTGCGGTACTGGTCCAGGTCCGGGGCGTGGAGCACGATCGGCCGCCCGGTGATGGCGTAGTCGTAGATCATCGACGAGTAGTCGGAGACCAGCACGTCGGAGGCGAGGATCAGCTCGGTCACGTCCTCGTGCTTGCTGACGTCCTTGAACCGTGCGGGCAGCGTCCCGGAGGCGTCCTTGACGACGTGCTGGTGCAGCCTGTTCAAGATCACTGTCCCCTGCGGCAGCTCCCTGTCGAGCAGCTCCCAGTCCACCAGCGCGGGCTGGAAGAACCCACCCCCTTCGTCGTGTGCGTCGTCTCGCCAGGTCGGTGCGTAGAGCACGACCAGCTCGTCGCCCTCGATACCGAGCTGTCGTCGCGCGGCCGCCCGACGTGAGCCGTCGTCATTGACCAGGATGTCGTTGCGGGGATAGCCGATCTCGAGCACCTCACCCTCGTAGCCGAAGGCGCTGCGGAAGATGCGGGTGTAGTCGTCGCTGTTGGTCAGCAGGAAGTCCCACTTGGAGACATCGCGCACCATGCGCTTGAGGTGCGCTGCGCCGTCGTACTTGGGTGCCTTCTCGTCGAGCCCGATCACCTTGATCGGGCTGCCGTGCCACGCCTGGACGTAGGTGACCTTCGGTCCCTTGACCAGGTGCTTGGTGACGATGTCGTTGGTCACCAGGAAGTCGCACGTCGCCAGGTTCAGGAAGTGCCGGACGCGGTGGCGGGGGATGCAGGTGACGTCCGAGGGAAACCTCGAGGGGTCGTTGGCCACCCAGAGTCGCTCGATCTCCGGCGCAGCCGCACCCAGAGTCTCCGAGACGACGCGGGGACTGTCGCTGTAGCGGCCGCGCCAGGCCTCGAACAGTGCGCGTCGTGCCACCAGACCTCCAGGGTTGGGCCGAACCAGATGCCGAGCCGGCGAGCCTCGAGAACCGCCGCCTCGCAGCGCGATCCTGCGGGCACGCCGATGTCGGCTCACACTATCCACCACGCCTGCGATTCCTGCGGGGAGTCCGAGCCGGTGCGATCGGCGGGCGTCCTACGCCCGGCTGATGCCGAACGCGACGATGAATCCGAGGGTGGTGATCAGGCCGGTGTAGAGCTGGGTCTCCCGGAACGCCTCCGGGATCATCGTGTCCGCGACCATCGCGAGGATCGCGCCAGCCGCCAACGCCGTGATCCAGGCGACCGTCTGCGGGCTGGCGCCGTCGAGGAGCAGGCAGCCGAGGGCGGCGGCGACACCGCTCGCCAGCGCGATGCTGGTCCACACCCCGAAGACGTATCTCGCGCTCCGCCCGTTGTGCTTCATCCCGGCCGCGCTCGAGAGCCCCTCGGGCAGGTTGGAGATGAAGATCGCGGCGAGCACCGCGACGCCGACGCCCTGGCCGGTGAGCAGCGAGAGCCCCAGCGCGGCAGACTCCGGGACCCCGTCGAGCAGGGCCCCCAGCGCGATGGCGGTGCCGCTGCCCGCCTGCTCGCTCTCGCTCATCTGGGCATCGCCAGCGTTCTTGCGGTGCGCCGCCCCCCGCCGGGCCAGCAGCAGGTTGCCGGCGACGTAGGCGACGGCGCCGGCGAGGAAGCCCAGCAGGGTCGCCCGCAGGCCACCCGTCTTCTCCGCGTCGTCCATCAGCTCGAAGGCCAGGGCGGAGATCAGGACACCGGCGCCGAACGCCATCACCGCGGCCACGACCGTCGGGCGCACGGTGACGAACCAGGCGATCAGCGCACCGACGACCAGAGCACCACCGGCCAGCAGTCCCCACAGTCCTGCCTGCACCCAGAGCGACACGAGTGGACCCTGCTCAGTGGACGAGCAGACGCTCGAGGTTGTCGAAGGCGAGGCGTGCCGAGCCCTGCCACATGCGCGCGAACGCCGGCATCGCCAGCGCAGCGATGCCTCCACGCGGGTGCACGGTCCAGCGCCACGTGATGCGTACGCCGGTGCCGGCTCGCTCGAACTCCCAGCTGCCCTCGACCGTCCGGACGAGGGCCTTCAGGGGTCCGGTGATCTCGCTGAGCTGATAGGCGAACCGCTTCGCCGGCACGACCTCGCGCAGCTCCTCACGCATCGACCCGCCCCCGGACAGCACGATGGTGCGCGTCTGACCGGGCGTCCCCCACGGACCTGTCTGGCCCCGCACGGACTTGATCGGGGGGATGGCGGCGTAGCGCCTGTCGAAGAGCCGCGTCAGCTCGAAGACCAGCACCTCGTCGAAGGCGCGCTCGACCCCGGCGGGGAAGGAACGGCGGTGGGCGAGCTCGACGGCGCGGGTCATGCCGGGACCCTACGCGCGCTCGTGCGCTGTCAGGATCCACCGACCATCGCCGGGACCCCGGGTCGCGTCGAGCGGCGGGCGATCGCCTCGATCTCGTGGCGGCGCATCAACCGCACCCCGGTGGCGTGCGTGATGTGCGGCAGCCGCTCCCCGTCGAGGAGCTTGCGCACTGCCTTCGGTCGCATGCCCAGGATCCGGCTCGCCTGCGTGATCGTCACCCAGTAGGACTCCGGGTCGTCGAGGTGCCGACGCCAGTCGTAGTGGATCCGGGCGGCGGCCTCGACCTCGCCTGGCGTGACCGGCCGGCCATGCAGAAGGCGGGCGGCTTCCTCGGGCTCGCAGCCCAGGATGCTGACGAGGTCGAGCCTCGGGGTCATGCCCTCCATGCTAGTCCGTCGCCTCGGGCAACACGCCAGACAAACCGCCCCAGTTGGTGACTCGACGTCAGTGACCAGGCGGCGGGAGGTCACGACGTGCCCGCACCAGCTCTCGCGTGATCTCACCCAGGTCGCCCACCCCGGTCAACGACATGGTGAGGTCGAGCTCGGCGGTCACGTTCGCGACTACCTCCTCGACACCGCGTTGGCCGGCGACCGCGAGGCCATACATGTAAGGACGCCCCAGCAGCACCGCGTCGGCACCCAGGGCGAGGGCCACGAAGACATCGGCACCGGTCCGGACGCCGCTGTCCATCAGCACCGTCGGCTCGGGACCCACCGCCTCACGCACGTCCACCAGCGCGTCCAGCGAGGCGATGGAGCTGTCCACCTGGCGGCCCCCGTGGTTGGACACGACGATGGCATCGACCCCGAGGTCGAAGGCGCGGCGGGCGTCGTCGGGGTGCAGGATCCCCTTGAGCACGACCGGCAGGTGGGTGCGCCGGCGGAGTGTGGCCAGGTGGTCCCAGCTCAGTGCCGGGTTGGAGTAGATGTCGAGGAACGCCTCCACCGAGGCTCGGGGCTCGGGAGAGCGCAGGTTCGCCAGGAACCTCCCGGGATGGTTGCGGGTGATGGCGAGCAGCGACCGGATCGCGCCGAGGGTGACCTCGACCTCCTGCCTGATGCCGGACTCCCTGGCCGCCGCGATGCGCTCACGGACGAGCTCGCGGAACCTCGGGTCGGAGGTGTACTGGCCGATGCCGAGACCCTGGGCGAACGGGAGCGATCCGAGGTTGAGGTCCTGCGGCCTCCAGCCGAGGGTGGTGGTGTCGAGGGTGACCACGAGGGCTCCCGCGTCGATCGCCTCCGCACGCTGGATCAGGCTGTCGACGAGCGCCTCGTCGGTGCTCCAGTAGAGCTGGACCCAGCGAGTCGCGTCGCCCATGGCCGCGGCACACTCCTCCATCGGCGTACCGCCCTGGTTGGTGAACACGTAGGGCACTCCGGCGGCGGCCGCGGCACGCGCGACGTGCAGGTCGCAGTCGGGGTCGACCAGCTGGCCGGCTCCCACGGGCGCCAGCAGGATCGGCGAGCCCAGCCGCTGGCCGAGGAGGTCGACCGAGAGGTCGCGGCGGGTGACGCCGTGCGCCATCCGAGGCACGATCGCCCAGCGGTCGAACGCAGCACGGTTGTTGCGCATCGTCCGTCCCTCGCCGGCGCCGCCGGCGACGTAGGCCCACCCCTTGGCCGAGCTGGCGCGCTTCGCGCGCCGCTCGAGCTCGGCGAAGTCGGTCGGCACGGCGGGTCGCCGGCCGAGCACGCCGGCGCGGTAGATGGCGCTCTGCCGGTCCCGGCCGATCGTGGTCGGCGGGTTCGCCTCGCTCATGCCCGTGCCCTTCTGCCGTGGTGGGTCGAGCCCACGCTAGACGGCCGGTGCGGCTATCGGGTGATGACGATGGCGAACAGCAACGTGGCCAGGCAGGCGAAGAAGTAGGCCCACACCGCGGCGCTGGGCAGGTCGGACCGCGCGGACTCCGGGCGCGGCAGCCGCTTCGCGAGGTCACGACCCATCCGCGAGCGCAGGTGGGCACAGACGCTCTCGACGTTGCCCCGCAGACGCAGCGCGTCCTCGTCGGTGTCGCGTGGCGCGAACCGCACCAGGAGGACGTGTGCCGCCACGGCGACCTGCTGGCTCTCGCCGGCACCCCAGGCCGTGGCGAGGGTGAGGGCGCTCTCGATCTCGTCGTCGGCCACCCGGTCGGTCAGCTCGACCCACTGGCGCAGCTCGCGACCCGACCACGACTGCGTCCCCGAGCGGGGGGCCAGCGCGAGCAGCGCGCGCACGCCACGGACCCGGGTGGTCGGCCCGTGCGCGGCGTAGGCCTCGGGCAACGAGTAGGAACGCATGACCATAAGGTCGGACTCGCCCCGGAATTGCGCAACCCTCACGAATCTGCGGTGTAGTCCGGTTTGGCGCGTCTCCAGATTTCGTGGACAGGACGCCCGCCGTGAGCCGGTTCGGAGCGTGCCGTCCCGATCAGTCGGGGTGAGTGAGGTTCTCGATCTCGAGAAGGGGCACCGCCTCGTCCGGTGGCGTCTCGAAACCGAGCACCTGGGCGTAGAACGACAGCTCCGCCTCGAGTGAGTCGACGATGTTGCGCGCCTGGCGGAAGCCGTGCTGCTCACCGTCGTAGGACCGATAGGCGACCGGCAGCCCCTTCTCGCGCAGGGCGGCCACGATCATCTCCGACTGGGCGGGCGGAACCACCTGGTCCTCGGCCCCCTGGAACACCACGAGCGGTGCGGACAGGGAGTCGAGGTGGGTGAGTGCGGAGCGTTCGACATAGACCTCACGGCCCTCGGGGTACGGCGCGATCAGGCCGTCGAGATAGCGCGACTCGAACTTGTGCGTGTCCCGGGCCAGCGCCTCCACGTCCGCCACGCCGAAGTAGTCGGCTCCGGCGGCGAACACGTCGTGCAGCGCCAGCGCCATCAGCACGGTGAAGCCGCCCGCCGAGCCGCCGCGGATGACGGCGCGGGCCGGGTCGATCCAGCCCTGCTCGCCGAGCCACTCGACGACCGCCACGCAGTCACCGACGTCGAGCACACCCCACTCCCCCTGCAGCCGGTTGCGGTAGGCGCGGCCGTAGCCGGTCGAGCCGCCGTAGTCGACGTCCACCACGGCGAAGCCCCGGCTGGTCCAGAACTGGCGTGCGAGGGAGAGCGTGGGATCGGCGGCGGAGGTCGGGCCGCCGTGGATCTCCACGATCAGGGGCGGGAGCTCACCCTCGATCGGCTGGGCCGTCGGGTTGGTCGGCCGGTAGAAGTTCGCGTACGTCGGGCGCCCGTCCCCGCCCGGGAACTCGATGTGCTCCGGCACCGAGAACCAGGACTCGGCCAGGCCGAGGTCGCGGACAGCGCTGAGCGCCTCGACCTCCCCGGCGAGTCCGCCACCGTCGTCCACCTCGAAGCGGAGGACCGCGGGCTCGGCGACCTCCGACGACCCGATCAGCACGACGGTGTCGTCGTGGGCGACGAGGTGCTTGACCCAGCTGACACCGACGGCGAGCTCGACCAGGCCCCCATCGGGCTCACGCAGCCACACGGAGTCCCGGCCGTCGTGCAGGAGCGCGAAGACCACGCGACCACCGGGAAGGAAGGCATAGGTCGTGGGGCCGAAGTTCCACTTGGGTCGTCCGATCTCACCGGGAACATCGACCATGCGCTCGACCCCGCCCTCGCGCGTCCAGCGGTAGAGCCACCACCAGTCCTCCCGGTCGGAGCAGAACCACAACGACCCGTCCGGCGCCCACCGCGGCTGGCAGATCCCCTCCGGTGCCTGGTCCACGCCGCCGGCGACGGTGACCACGCCCATCTCGGTCTGCACCTTCAGGGTGGTCGCGTCCCACGGCATGGCCGGGTGGTCCCACTCCAGCCAGGACAGCGCCGCACCGTCGGGAGACCAGCGCGGGTCCGAGACGAAGTCGGCTCCCGAGGCGACCGTGTCCTGCTGACCGGTGGAGTCGATCACGACGATCTCGTTGACCACGTCGACGGCACCCCTCCCGCCGACGGGATGGGTCTCGCGGACCACCGCCAGCCGACCGTCCACCGGGTCGACGTCGCCGTCGGCCCACCGGATCGATCCACCCTCGGGGGCGGCCGCGGTGAGCAGGACCGGCTCGGCACCGGGCTCGATCCTGCGCAGTCGCTGGTCCGACCACTCGACGTACCAGACGACGCCGTCGTGGACCCACCAGGCGCCGCCGCCGTACTCATGGACCCGCGTGCGGGCGTTCGTGCCCGGCGGCAGCACGTCCACCGTGCTTGCGTCGGGCCTCCGGCGCATGACCTGCGTGCGCCCCTCCTCCTCGGGCCGGAGCTCCGACCAGTACACGTCCTCGCCGTCCATGGCGAGGGCCGAGAGGCTGCGGGAGGCCTGGACGACCCGGTCGGCGGTGATCGGCGTGGGCCACGATCCGTAGGCCCGGCTGGTGCGTCGGTCGGTCATGGGATCGATTGTGGCAGCGACTCCGCACAGCGCTCCGGTCGCGCCCCGGCCGGGCACCGCGTCGGTTGCCGTGGGCTCCACCTCCGTGCATAATCATCAGGAAACCTGTTTATCTCCCGTCAGCCGTCCCACCCCCGGAGGCACCGTGCCCGAGAGCTCAGCGTCGATCGTGACCGACCTGCCACCCACGCTCCGGGCGGAGCAGCGGGAGGCGGTCGGCGTCCTGACCCTGGCCCGGCCCGAGAAGCGCAACGCCCTCAGCGACGAGACGATCCTCGGGATCGAGCGCTTCTTCCAGGGTCTCGGGACCGACATCCGGGCCGTCGTCATCGCCGCCGACGGGGACCACTTCTCCGCCGGTCTCGACCTGGCCGAGATGGGGCAGCACGACACCCTGGCCGGCGTCATCCACTCCCGGATGTGGCACCGCGTCTTCGACCTCGTCGAGAGCGGTCCGGTGCCCGTCGTCGCGGCACTGAAGGGTGCCGTCGTGGGAGGCGGCCTCGAGCTGGCGGCCGCGGCGCACATCCGGGTCGCCGAGCGCTCGACCTTCTATGCCTTGCCCGAGGGACAGCGCGGCCTCTTCGTCGGCGGTGGGGCGGCGGTCCGCGTCCCCCGGCTGATCGGGGTCGCCCGGATGATCGACCTGATGCTCACCGGCAGGCGCTACGACGCGGAGGAGGGCGCCGCGGTCGGCCTGAGCCAGTACGTCGTGGACGACGGCACCGGCATCGACACGGCGATCGAGCTCGCCGACCGGATCGCGGGGAACGCGCCCCAGACGAACTTCGCGGTGATCCAGGCGCTGCCGCGCATCGCCGAGGCCAATCCCCGCGAGGGATACCTGATGGAGGCGATGATGGCCGCCATCACGCAGGGCACCGACGACGCGAAGCTGCGGATGCGCGAGTTCCTCGACGGCCGCGGCTCGAAGGTCACCGACCGGTGAGCCCGGAGGGTCCTTCGATCGAGGTCGGTCAGGTCATGTGGACCCCACCCGACGACGTGCTGGAGCACAGCAGGGTCGGCGCGTTCATGGCCTGGGTAGGGGAACATCGCGGCGTCCGGCTCCGCACCCATGACGAGCTCTGGCGCTGGTCGGTCGACGACCTGGAAGGCTTCTGGTCGGCGGTCTGGGAGCACTTCGGGGTGATCGCGCACGCGTCGTACTCACAGGTGCTGAACGGCAGGGAGATGCCCGGCGCCGAGTGGTTCCCCGGCGCGCGTCTCAACTACGCCGAGCACGCCCTCGGCCGTGACGGGGACGCCGACCGGATCGCCGTCCTCGGACGCTCCCAGACCCGGTCCGACGTCGACCTGACCTTCGCCGAGCTGCGCGACCAGGTTGCCCGGGCGCGCGCGGTCCTCTCCGATCTCGGCGTGCGCAGGGGAGACCGGGTCGTGGGCTACGTCCCC
This sequence comes from uncultured Actinomycetota bacterium, assembly GCA_963843075.1. Classification (GTDB taxonomy): domain Bacteria; phylum Actinomycetota; class Actinomycetes; order Propionibacteriales; family Nocardioidaceae; genus Marmoricola. The sequence goes on from CAWJJD010000002.1 coordinate 1,467,040, forward strand.
AACGTCCCCGAGTCGCTCGTGGCCTTCCTGGCCACCGCGAGCCTGGGCGCGACGTGGGCGAGCTGCGCGACGGAGTTCGGCGCCCGCAGCGTGATCGACCGGTTCGCCCAGGTCGAGCCGGTCGTGCTGGTGGTGGCCGGCGGCTACCGCTACGGCTCCAAGGACGTCGACCGCACCGAGCAGGTGCGCGGGATCCGCGACGCGCTGCCGACGGTGCGCCACGTCCTCGACCTCGAGTACGGCGACTGGCGGGTCGACGACGCCGAGTCCTGGCCCGCCCTCCTCCGCGACGTGGAGGACCCGGACCTCACCTTCGAGCCGGTGCCGTTCGACCACCCGCTGGTGGTCCTGTTCTCCTCGGGCACGACGGGACAGCCGAAGGCGATCGTCCACGGCCACGGCGGCATCCTGCTGGAACACCTCAAGAACCATGCACTGTCGTGGGACCTCGGGCCCGAGGACCGGATGCTCTGGTTCAGCACCACCGCCTGGATGATGTGGAACGCGCTGGTGTCCTCGCTGCTGGTCGGCGCCTCGATCGTGATGGTCGACGGCGATCCCGCCCACCCCGACCTCACCTGGCAGTGGCGCCTGGCCGAGGAGACGCAGGCGACGCTGATGGGCGCGAGCCCGGGCTTCGTGATGGCCTGCCGCGCCGCCGGCATCGACCTCAGGCACGGCTACGACCTCTCGATCCGCGTGGTCGGCTCGGCCGGTTCGCCGCTGCCTCCCGAGGGCTATGCCTGGATCCGGGACCAGCTCGGACCGGACACGATGCTCAACGTCGGCAGCGGCGGCACCGACGTGTGCACCGGGCTGGTCCAGAACAACCCGCTCCTGCCCGTGCTCGCCGGGAAGATCTCCGGCCGTGCCCTGGCGGTCGACGTCCACGCGTTCGACGAGGACGGCCACGAGGTGATCGGCGAGCCCGGCGAGCTCGTCATCACCTCGCCGATGCCGTCGATGCCAGTCGCCTTCTGGGGCGATGAGGACGGCAGTCGCCTGCGGGCGGCGTACTTCGAGCAATTCCCGGGGGTCTGGCGCCACGGCGACTGGATCGTCTTCGACGAGGACGGGAGCTGCGTGGTCACGGGCCGCTCGGACGCGACCCTCAACCGCGGCGGCGTGCGTCTCGGGACGGCTGAGTTCTACCGGGTCGTCGAGGAGCTCGACGAGGTGACCGACAGCCTGGTCGTCCACCTCGAGGACCCCTCGGGGGGCAACGGCGAGCTGCTGCTGTTCGTGACCCTCCGCGACGGTCTCGAGCTCGACGACGACCTCCGCGACCGCATCCGCAAGGAGCTTCGCACCGCGCTGTCCCCGCGGCACGTCCCGGACGCGGTGGCCGACGTGCCGGCCGTCCCGCGCAACCTGACGGGCAAGAAGCTCGAGCTGCCGGTCAAGCGGATCCTGCAGGGAGCTGCGCTCGAGGACGTCGCCAGCCGGGACGCGCTCGCCGTCCCCACCTCCCTCGACGTCTACGTCGAGATGGCCGCGTCGCGAGGAGCGACGACGTGATCGCCCCGGAGGAGATCCGGACCGTCGCTGTCGTCGGTGCCGGCGCGATCGGGACCAGCTGGGCCGCGCTCGCCCTCTCCCACGGCCTCGACGTCGTGGCCACCGATCCGGATCCGGGCGCCGAGGAGCGGCTCCGGGCCGACCTCGAGCTGCGGCTCGGGGAGCTGGGCGCCACGGCCACCCCCGACCGCACCCGCTTCACCCCCGATGCCGCCGACGCGGTGGCCGGAGCGCACCTCGTGATGGAGTGCGGACCGGAGCGACTCGAGCTGAAGCAAGCGCTGTTCGAGGTGCTCGACGCCGCCGCCGCGCCCGACGTGCTCCTGGCCAGCAGCTCCTCCGGTCTGGCACCGAGCGACTTCCAGGGAGGTTGCCGGCACCCCGAACGGGTGCTGGTGACGCACCCGTTCAACCCGCCCCACCTGATGCCGCTCGTCGAGGTGGTGGGCGGTGAGCTGACCTCGGAGGAGGCACTCGACTCGGCCATGGCCGTGATGCGGCACCTCGGCAAGCGACCGGTGCGGCTGCGACGTGAGCTCCCCGGCCACGTCGCCAACCGGCTCCAGGCCGCCCTGTGGCGTGAGGCCTACCACCTGGTCGACGAGGGGGTCGTCTCCGTCACGGACCTCGACCTGGCGATCTCCTCGGGCCCCGGCCTGCGCTGGGCGCTGCTGGGCCCCTTCGCGACGCAGCACCTCTCCGGGGGTCCTGGCGGGCTCGCGCACGTGCTGGAGCACCTGGGCCCGCCGATGGTGCAGTGGTGGGACGACCTCGGCTCGCCCACCCTCACCCCCGAGCTGGTCGACCGGCTCGTGGCCGGGGTCCGCGACGAGCTCGGCGGACGCGAGCAGGAGGTCCTGGCCGCGCGGGACCACGCCCTGGTCGAGCTGCTGGAGACCAAGCGCCGGCTCGGCCTCGACGTCGAGCCCGAACAGGAGACGTGATGCTGGACCAGGGACTCGGGTCGTGGCCGGCCCGCCGGGCACGGATGACGCCGGACAAGGCGGCGCTGGTGCAGGCCGACCGGGTCACGACGTACGCCGAGCTGGAGCACCGTTCGACGAGACTGGCACTCGGTCTGCGCCAGCGAGGAGTCGACCGCGGCGACCGGGTGGCCTTCCTGGGGCTGAACTGCGTGGAGCTGGTGGAGACGATGTTCGCCGTCGCCAAGCTCGGGGCCGTCTTCCTGCCGGTCAACACGCGACTGGCCCCGCCCGAGCTGCGCCACGTCCTGGAGGACAGCGGCGCACGACTGCTGATCTGGCAGGCCGGCTTCGAGGCCGCCGTCGAGTCCGCCGAGGTCGCCGAGCTGGAGCTGGACCGTCAACGGATCGTCCACGACGACGGCGCCAGCCTGGCCCTGCTGTTCGGCCCGGAGGGGACGATCGAGGAGCCCGTCGGGCTCGACGACCTGTTCATGATCCAGTACACCTCCGGGACCAGCGGACGACCCAAGGGCGTGATGCTCAGCCACGCCAACATCGTCTGGAACGTCTTCAACCTGATGGTCGACATCGACCTCGGCAGCGAGGAGGTCGCGCTCGTGACGGCACCGCTCTTCCACACCGCCGCTCTCAACCAGGTGCTGTTCCCGACCCTGCTGAAGGGTGGAACGGCCTTGATCGAGGCCAGGTTCGACCCTGACCGCGCCATCGACCTGATCGAGCAGGAAGGGGTGACGCTGCTGTTCGGGGTGACCTCGATGTATCTCGCGCTCGCAGCGGCCGCGCGGTTCCCCGAGGCCGACCTGAGCACCCTGCGCGGTGCGCTCAGCGGCGGTGCGCCGATCCCCGAGTCGCTGCTGCAGACCTGGCTGGACCGCGGGCTGATGATCACCCAGGGCTACGGCCTCACCGAGTCCTCCCCCGGCGCCACCATGCTGCGAGCCGCCGACGGTGTCCGCAAGCTCGGGTCGGCCGGCACCGCCTGCTTCTTCACCGACGTGCGCGTGGTCACCCCGACGATGGAGCCGGTCGCTGCCGGCGAGCCCGGGGAGGTGCTCGTCTCCGGACCCAACGTGAGCTCTGGCTACTGGCAGAACCCCAGCGCGACCGACGAGGCGTTCACCGACGGCTGGCTGCGGACCGGCGACCTCGCCGTCGTCGACGCCGAGGGCTACCTGACCATCGTCGACCGCCTCAAGGACATGTACATCTCGGGAGGCGAGAACGTCTATCCGGCCGAGGTCGAGCAGGTCATCCACACCCATCCGGCGATCGCCGAGGCGGCCGTGATCGGCGTACCCGACGAGCGGTGGGGGGAGGTCGGACGAGCGGTGGTCACGCTGCGCGAGGGTGCCGAGCTCACCGAGGACGAGCTGCTCAGCCACCTCGAGGGCCGGCTGGCGCGCTACAAGATCCCCCGGTCCGTCGTCGTGGTGCGGGAGCTGCCGCACAACGCCTCCGGCAAACTGGTCAAGTCCCGCTTGAAGGAGCTGCAGGAGTGACGACGTACACCCCCCGGATCGACCTCGCGTCGGTCACGGCCATCGACATGCACGTGCACGTCGAGCAGGACGACCACGGTGACCTCTCCCTCGACGCGGAGCTGATGGACGCCTCGGCGGCGTACTTCAAGGGCTCGGAGAACCGGACGCCCACCGTCGCCGACCTCGCCGAGCGCTATCGAGCGGCCCAGATGGCGGCCGTGATCTTCACCGTCGACGCCACGACGAGCACCGGCCATCCCGCCCTGTCCAGCGAGGACATCGCCGCGCAGGCCGCCGAGCACGCCGACGTGCTCGTCCCGTTCGGCTCGGTGGATCCCCTCCAGGGCAGCGCGGCGGTCGACCGGGCCCGCCGCCTGGTCACCGAGTCCGGCGTACGCGGCTTCAAGTTCCACCCGAGCCTGCAGGGCTTCTCCCCCGACGACGCGGCGTTCTACCCGCTCTGGGCCGCCATCGAGGAGCTCGGGGTGCCGGCCCTCTTCCACACGGGACAGAACGGGATCGGCGCCGGTCTCCCCGGGGGGCGCGGGATCAAGCTGCGCTACTCCAACCCGATCCTGCTCGACGACGTGGCCGCCGACTTCCCTGCACTGACGGTGATCCTGGCGCACCCGTCGGTGCCGTGGCAGGCGGAGGCGATCTCCATGGCCACCCACAAGTCCAACGTGTTCATCGACCTGTCGGGTTGGCGCCCGAAGTACTTCCCCCCGGAGCTGGTCCGCGCTGCGGGTGGGATGCTGCGCTCCAAGGTGCTCTTCGGCACCGACTATCCGTTGATCACCCCCGAGCGCTGGCTCGAGGACTTCGCGGAGCTCGGCATCAAGGCCGAGCTGATGGACGGGATCTTGAAGGACAACGCGGCAGGAGTGTTGGGGCTTGGCTGACGAGGGTGCGACCCCGACCCTGCTCTACCTGATGAAGCAGGTCGAGCTGGCCGTCCGCGCGAGGCTCGACGAGCTGGTGCGCCCCGCGGGTCTCACGGCCCTGCAGTACACCGCCCTGACGGTGCTCGAGCAGCATCCCGACCTCACCTCCGCCCACCTCGCCCGCAACTCGTTCGTGACCGCCCAGAGCATGGCCGACATGGTGACCACCCTCCGCGAGCGGGGACTGATCGACCGCCACCAGGACCCCACCGACAGGCGGCGGCTGGTGCTGTCCCTGACCGCCGACGGGAAGGCCCTGCTCGACCGCTACCGGCAGGCAGTCGTCGACCTCGAGGCCGAGATGCTGCGCGACCTGTCCCCCGAGGACGCTCACGCCCTGAGGGCAGCGATGCTGTCGTGCCGCGAGGCCTTGAAACGCACCCCTGTGCCCTGATTTCACCCAGTGAAACCAGCAGGTTTCCTGAAAATAAACCATCAGGAAACCTGTACATCTGACCGTCAGTCGTGATTGGCTGCACAGTCATGAGCAGCCCTCTCACCAACAGCCTGAAGGACACCGATTCGCGGCACCGGCTCACGGCCGGCACCCTGACCGCCGCGGCACTCGCCGTGGCCGTCGCCCAGATCGGACTCTCGATCCCCGCGGTCCTCAACGGCATGTTCCAGCAGGATCTCGGCACCAGCTCCACGCAGCTGACCTGGATCTCGGACGCCTTCCTCGTGCCGATCACGCTCTTCGAGCTGACCTTCGGCGTGGTCGGCGACCTCTTCGGACGCAAGCGTCTGCTGGCGGTCGGCGCCCTGCTGATGACAGCCGGTGCCCTGCTGGCCTTCTTCACCCCCGGCCCCGAGACGGCGCACGGAACCCGGGTCGCCGTGCTGTTCACCGGTCAGGCCATCGCGGGCCTGGGCGCAGCTGCGATCTTCCCCACCAGCATCTCGATGCTCGCGGCGGGCACGCACACCGTGAAGGCGCGCTCCCAGGCCATCTCCGTGTGGGCCGCAGCCCTCACCGGCGCCGGCTTCATCTCCCCGGTGGTCGGCGGAGCCCTCGCCCGCATCGACCACTCCGGAGGGCCCGAGGCCAGCTGGCGCTGGGCCTTCCTGTTCCTCGCCGGAATCGCACTGCTGAGCGCGATCGTGACGTTCGTCGCCGCGACCAACTCCGCCTCCCCGGTGGGACGTTCGCTGGACTGGCCCGGTCAGGTCACCGTGGCAGTCGGCCTGTTCGCGCTGCTGTTCGGTGTCATCCAGGGCGCCGACTCCGGGTGGGGAGACGCCAAGGTGATCGGCGCCTTCGTGGTCTCTGCCGTCTTCATGGTGCTGTTCGTGCTGATCGAGCGACGCACGGAGCTGCCCCTGATCCAGCTCGACCTGTTCACCAACCGGATCTTCGTGGGCAGCGCGATCGTCACCGTGATCGGGATGTTCGCCTACCTCGGCACGGCGTACGCCACCAGCATCCGGCTCTCCGCGATCCAGGGCTACTCGCCGCTGAAGACCTCGATCGGCTTCGTCTGCCTGAACATCATGGGCGTGGTGCTCTTCCCGGTGAGTGCCCGGATGATCGAGAAGCACAACCCGGGGTGGACGCTCGCGGGAGGCATGGCGCTGATCGGCCTCGGCGACCTGTGGCTGGCAGCCACGCCCGCGACCAATCTCTCGATCGCCGCGGTCGCCGCACCGTTGCTGATCGTCGGCGTCGGCTTCAAGCTCTCGGTCACCTCGATCACGGTCGTCGCCGTGAACAGCGTCGAGACCTCGAAGGCCGGCATGGCCAGTGGGGCGACGAGCATGTTGCGAGACTTCGGGCTCACGCTCGGGCCAGCCATCATCGGAGCCGTGGCCCTGAGCCGCGCGGCGTCCGAGATCAGCGCGAAGGTGGCCGCTTCACCGCAGCTGCAGGCCTCGTTGAAGACGTTCAACGCCTCACCGGAGCACGCCCCTGCTGCTCTCCGGCCCGAGCTCGAGGGCGCCGTCGAGGCGGTCAACTCGGGCCCACTCGGCGCCAACGGGGTGCCGGCGATGGTGCCCGGACCCGACGGGAAGATGATCCCGCTCAACCCGCTCAAGGAAGTGGCCTTCCACGCCCTCTCCAACGCCTACACGATCGGCTACCTGATCTGCGGCATCGCGGCGCTCGTCGCTGCCGTGGTGGCGGTCGTGATGCTCGCGGGCCGCGTGCACACGAACGCCTTCTCCGAGGAGTGAGCAGAAGCCGGGACTACTCGGGGGTGGGCGAGGCACCTTCGAGCTCGTCGACCAGTGCCAGCCCGCGCTCGGCCCACGCGACCTCGGCCCGCGCCTGGTCGATCAGGCCGTCGTAGGCGAACACCTTGTAGCGCACGATCCGCTCGTGCTCCTCGGGCGGGAACTTCTCCAGCCGGTGGGCCAGCGTGGGATGGGTGTGGTCGATCAGCGTCGCCCGGGTGTCCTCCAGCAACGCGAGGTGCCGCGACCAGTAGTCGTGGTGCTGCCGCAGCTGCGAGCGCGCCGCGTCGGCGTCGGCCCACTCCAGGTAGGCCGCCTTGAGATAGGCAGGGTCCCGCTGGCGCCGGATCTCCAGGGGTGAGTCGATCCACTCCCGGAACGCCGCCAGCCCGGCGTCGGTGACGTGGTACTCCTTCTTGCTCCCGCGCGGACCCCAGCGCACCGACACGGACTCCAGCAGGCCGTCCCGCTCCATCCGGTTGAGCTCGGGGTAGATCTGCGAGTCGGGGGCGTGCCACACGTGGGCCACCGACTGGCTGAAGTGCTTGGAGAGGTCGTAGCCCGTCATCGGGCGCGAGCTGAGCAGCGCCAGCAACGCGAACCGCAGCGACATGGTGCGACCTCCTCCGGAAAACGTGGTCCGACCCTAGCCAACCACTATCTACGTAGGTAGTGTGAGTGATCTGAATACCTATCCTCATAGGGAGTCACGATGACCCTGACCGCTGCCACGAACGCCCGCACGAGGACCGCGGCAACCGACGAGCCGGTCGACCCCTCGGCGCCGACCTCGCTGACCAGCAAGCTCTTCGCCCACCCGCGCAACGCGTGGTACGTCGCGGCGTGGGACCACGAGGTGACCTCGAAGCAGCCACTGGCCCGCACGGTCGCCGGCCAGCCGCTCGCGCTCTGGCGCACTGCGGAGGGGCGGGTCTCGGCGCTCGCGGACGCCTGCTGGCACCGGCTGGCACCGCTCTCCATGGGCAAGATCCTCGGCGACGAGCTGCAGTGCCCCTACCACGGGCTGCGCTACAACAGCGCCGGTCGCTGCTCGGGCATGCCGGCGCAGAAGACGATCAACCCCAGTGCCACCGTGCCCTCGTTCCCGGTGGTCGAGCGGCACCGGTTCGTGTGGGTGTGGCCCGGCGACCCCGACCTGGCCGACCCGGACAGCGTGCCCGACATGCACCAGATGGACTCGCCAGACTGGGCCGGAGACGGCGAGACGATCGCGGCGCCCTGCAACTACCAGCTGGTCCTCGACAACCTGATGGACCTGACCCACGAGGAGTTCGTGCACTCCTCGAGCCTCGGCCAGGACGAGCTCTCCGAGTCGGAGTTCGAGGTGACTCACGACGACCGGCACGTCACCGTGAGCCGCTGGATGCGCGACATCGAGGCGCCGCCGTTCTGGCGCAAGAACATGCGCGACAGGTTCCCCGACTTCGAGGGAAGGGTCGACCGGTGGCAGATCATCCACTTCGAGGCACCCTCGACCATCTGCATCGACGTCGGCGTCGCCAAGGCCGGGACCGGCGCCCCCGAGGGGGACCGCAGCCAGGGAGTCAACGGCTACGTGATGAACACGATCACGCCGCTGAGCGACCGCTCGTGCGCCTACTACTGGGCCTTCATGCGCAACTACCGGCTCGAGAGCCAGACCATCACCACCCAGCTGCGCGAGGGTGTGCACGGCGTCTTCGGCGAGGACGAGGAGATGCTGGTCGCCCAGCAGCAGGCCATCGACGCCAACCCCGACCATGAGTTCTACAGCCTGAACATCGACGCGGGAGGCATGTGGGTCCGCCGGATCCTGGACAGGATGCTGCAGGCCGAGGGGCGGTCCTCGGACGCCAGGGTCCAGGGCTGAGTCGTGGCGGCACAGTCGACCCTTCGCTGGCAGACGGCCGAGGTGGTGGAGACCAGTGACGTCGCCGACGGCGTACGCCGCATCGTGCTCCGCCCCCGCGACCCTGCACCGGTGGCTCCGGGTGCCCACCTCGACGTCGAGGTGACCCACGCGGGACGCACCATCCGACGCTCCTACTCCGTGGTCCGCTCCGAGGACGGCGGCCGGCTCTGGACGATCAGCGTGCAGCTCGCTCCCTCCTCGCGCGGCGGGTCCCGCACGATGCACGCCCTGCAACCGGGCGACTCCCTCCGCGTGACCTCTCCCCTGCTGGACTTCCCGCTCGGCGTCGGCGCCGCCCGCTACGTGCTGGTGGCGGGTGGCATCGGCGTCACCGCCCTGATCGCCATGGCCTCGACGCTGAAGCGGCGCGGTGCGGACTACTCGGTGGTCCTGGCCGGCAGGTCCCGCGCGGTGCTCGCCTACCTCGACGAGCTCCTCGAGGAGCACGGCGAGCGGGTCGAGGTGCACGTCACCGACGAGGGCACCCCCCTCGACGTGGAGGAGCTGGCGCGATCGGTCGCCGGGTCCGACCACCCGGCCAGCACCGAGGTCTACCTGTGCGGGCCGATCCGGCTGATGGATGCTGTGCGGCGCGCGTGGGCCAGGCACGAGCTGCCGGTGCCCAACCTGAGGTTCGAGACCTTCGGCAACAGCGGCGCCTGGGCCCCTGAGGCGTTCCGCGTCCGGATCCCCGCCCTGGATCGCGAGGTCAGCGTCGGCGAGGAGGTCTCCATGCTCGACGCCCTCGAGGACGCCGGCGTGGAGCTGATGTGGGACTGCCGCAAGGGCGAGTGCGGACTGTGCGCCGTCCGCGTCCTCGGCTGCGACGGTCGGATCGACCACCGCGACGTCTTCCTCAGCGACGAGCAGAAGGAGCAGGACTCCTCGCTGTGCGCGTGCGTGTCCCGCGTGGCGACCGGCGACCGGTCACCTGCGGAGGTGGGGCCCCGGACGCTGACCATCGACCTGCCGTGAGCGCTGCGTCGGCGTGAGCCGGAACACCGGAAGGTTCGCCGCACCGCTGCGGACCAAGTCGTCGTCCGAGCACCGTGAGGATGAGGCGAAGGCCGAATCCCAGCCCCACCGGGTCAGCCGCCCGTAGACGGCGTTCACCGCGCGCTGCGCAGCGCCCACTCGATAGGTCTGCCCAGGAGGTCGCGCGCGGCGACGGTCCGGCCTTTCCAACTACCGACACATCCGGAGCAGCCGCTGATGCTGCGCCGAGCTGATGAGCGGACGTCGGGAATCGGTCCACGAGCAGGTCTCGCCAACACGTCACGTTCGCACTCCCTGGACGACGAGGTCCAGGAGGCGGATGGTCTGGGCCTCCGGAGCCGGTCCCGCGGCGGCCATCATCGCGCCGGCCATCGCCGCGACCACGTCGTCGGCAAGCACGTCACTACGCAGCACCCCTGCCGACCGGCCGGCCTCGAGGATAGGAGTTACCGCATCGGCGAGTCGGGCCCGGGTGCCGGTCGAGGTCACCGAGCCGGCACCGATGAGCAGCCTCAGCTCCTCGCCCATTCCACGCTTGGTGGCGACGAACGCCGCGTACCGCACCATCCAGGAACGCAGGGCGACCTCGGGCGGGTCCGCGGCCAGCAGCGTCGCGGCCGCACCGCAGACTTCCTCCAGCTCGTGCTCGTAAAGCGCCTCGACGAGCAGGTGGCGCGACGGGAAGTGGCGGTAGAGCGTCCCGATCCCGACGCCTGCCCTCGCGGCGACGGCCTCATAGGCGAGCGGGTCCACGGACTGGTCGTCGGTGGTCGACCCGACCAGCGCCTCGTGCGCCGCATCGATGATGCGCTGCCGATTCAGGCGTGCGTCAGCTCGCACGGTCGAGCCCCGGGGGCAGCGTTGCTCGTCCGCGCTCGTCGAGGACAGAGATCGCCCAAGCGGGAAGCTCCAGAGCGCCTGCGGCGAGGTTCTCCTCGAGGTGGGCGTGACTGCGGGTCCCCGCGATCAGCGCGGTGTGCTCGTCGCCGGCGAGCAACCACGCCAGGCAGACCTGGGCGGGAGTCGCGCCGCACTGCTGCGCGACGTCGCGCACGACCTCGTCGTCGTACGGAGCAGGCAGGTGGTCGAAAGCCGACCCGAGGGGTTGGTACGGCACCCAGGTGAGGCCATGGGCACGGCAGGTCTCGAGGACGTCCTCCTGGACGCGGTTGAGGAGGTGGTAGGAGTTCTGCACGCAGGCAATACCCGCGGACAGGGACGCGACGACCTGCTCGGCGGTGACGTTGCTCAGCCCGATCGCCTCGACCAGGCCCTCGGCACGAAGGGCAATCAGCTCGGCGAGCTGGTCCTCGAGCGGGACCACCTGGTCCCCGGTGGCGATGATGCCGGGCGGCGCGTCGACCCGGCGCAGGTTGACCACGGCCAACCGGTCCACTCCCAGCGACTGCAGGTCGAGCTCGACCTGCGCCCTCAGCTCCTCGGGCTTCTGCGCCGCGGCGAGCGGTGGTGTGCCGGTCACCCGGCGAGCGCCCACCTTGCTGACGATCGCCACCCGGTCATGGTCGCCGCCAAGAGCACGCCGGATGTACCGGTTGACGGTCGCGTCGCCGTAGAACGAGGCAGTGTCGATATGGTCCACCCCCAGTTCGAGGGCGTGCCGCAGTAGGCCGACCGCTGTCTGTTCGTCGCAGTGCTCCAGCTGCATCGCGCCGTACCCGATGCGTGCCACCGACCGCCTCCCGAGCGTCGTACGGCCTCCAGGTCCGGTGTGGGCGTCGTCCATGGGGTCTCCTCGTGCCAGGTCGCAACCGGAGGAACCTCCGGTTAACTCAAGAAGCTACTCCCTAACTGGAGAGATTTCCATTTAGGGTGTGGGTCGCGCGAAGGCGTGAACTCCGTCCGGTCACGTCGACCGCCACGATGGGCTTGGCCCCCTCGGTGCGGCCATCGGCCTCCCGGGCGGCCGCGTGCAGCACAGTCATCGCTCGCGCCCGGAGGTCCGGTGCGTGCTTGGCCCGCGATTGCCGGGCGCGTTGAAGACCGGTTCCAGCAGTGCCAACCAAATGGGACACACCCAGTCAGAGGTGGTGGAGCTGAGGGGATTCGAACCCCTGACCTTCTCATTGCGAACGAGACGCGCTACCAACTGCGCCACAGCCCCATGCGCCCGTGAGCGCGAGGAAGAAGTTACCACCGCGAGCCGGGCGAACCCGAATCGGGGCGAGCTCTGCTCAGGCGCCGGCGGCCTTCCGCTGGGCTTCGGTCTCCTCGGCGACCTGGGCCGACTCCGCGGCCTGGCGAGCCAGCACGCTGTCGCTCTCGTCGTGGCCAGATGAGTTGATGCCGGTGAGCTCGATCGTGCGGACCGTACGACGGGCGCGGGCCTTGTTGACGTAGGTCGGCAGCGTCATCGGCAGCGGGTCCCACAGCGAGCCGTCGTCGGCCAGGACAGCCTCGATGTCCTCGCGGGCGAGACCCGTGGTGTCCTCGTCGGCGAGCTGCTCGAGGAACTCGTCGGCGTTCGAGGTGCTGGTGGGCTGTCGGCGGGCGTGGCCGCTCAGGTCGGCTGCCGACTGGGAGGGGTGACCCAGGTCGACCAGCGAGGACGTGACCGTCCGCGCAGGCGATGCCACGGGGCGAGCGCGCCGGGCGCGCTGCTGCTTGCGCACCGAGAGCCGCGCGATCACCAGCCAGGCGACGACGAGGGCGCCCGGGACCGCGGGGGCCCAGATGGGGAGGTAGGCGAGCCAGGTGGCCGCCCACACCGCGACGAGGACCGCGACGAGCACCCCGAGGACGCGGCGACGGCGCTGGGCCGCCTTGCGAGCAGTGCTGCGGGTGACCAAGGGTGCGGGAATGGGTGCGGGAATGGGTGCGCGACTCGGCCCGGCGGTCGAGGCCACCACGGGGCCGGGTTCTGGGACCTGCTCGGCGACGGGAGCGGCCGGTGCGACCTCCTCGACGACCACCTCGTCGACCTCGACGACGGCGGTCGTCCCCTTGCGGGACAGGATGCGGACCTTGTCCGAGTGACCCTCGAGCAACCGGTCGCTGGCCATCTCGTCGTGGTGCTTGAGGGCCTTGGGGATCAGGTAGACCGCCCACGCGAGGGCGAGCGCGACGAAGATGATTGCTGACAGGTCCACGGCGACGACGATACGAGCGGTATGCAGCATGTGACCGGAGCCGTGGCGGTGTGTCGTGAGATCACTCGTGAGGTTGGTGTGAATTGGCCTCTGCGATGGAGGTTTCCAGCCGTCGGAGCAGTCCGAGGGGCACTTCCTCGCGGGTGATCGCGAACAGCCTGTGGTCGCGCCAGTCGCCGTCGATGTGCAGGTAGCGAGGGGCGTAGCCGATCTCCTTGATGCCGAGCTTCTCGACCACGCGCAGCGACGAGGTGTTCTCGGGCCTGATCGCGACCTCGATCCGGTGCAGGCCGACCGGTCCGAAGCAGTGGTCGATCACCATCGCGACCGCGCGGGTGATGATCCCGCGGCCGGCGTACGTCTCGTCGATCCAGTAGCCGACCGAGGCATACTGCGCCGACCCCCGCACCACGTTGCTCACCGTGAGCTGGCCGACGAAATGGCTCTCGAACTCGACGACGAACGGGAGCTGCCGTCCTGCGCGTGCCTCGTGCCGCATCGCTCGGACCATCGAGGCGAAGCTGCGCGGCTGCGCCTGCGAGCGCGAGGGAGCAGTGGCGTCCCAGCGACCCAGCCAGGCCAGGTTGCGGGTGCGCACGCGGCGCCACACCTCGCGGTCGCGTTGGGTGATCGGCCGCAGCACGACCCCACGCGACTCGAGGACGACCGGCCAGCCCGCGCTCAGTGGTCGCTCCCCTCGATCTGCTCCACGGCGTGGCGAAGCAGGGGTACGACGACCGCGAGGCCGTCCTTCACCCCGCCGCGCGAGCCCGGGAGGTTCACGACGAGAGCCTTGCCGATCGTCCCCGCGATCCCACGCGACAGGGCGGCGGTCGCCACCCCCTTGCCGACCCCGTGGGCGCGGATCGCCTCCGCGACGCCCGGCACCTCGCGCTCGATGAGTGCGCGGGTGACCTCGGGGGTCAGGTCGGTGGGCGTCAGGCCGGTGCCACCGGTCGTCAGCACGGCACGTGCCCCTGCCTGGACCGCGTCGGAGATCGCGAGGCCCACCGCCTCACCATCGGGTACGACGACCGGGTCGCCGACCTCCCACCCGTCGGCCCGGAGCGCCTCGACGATCAGCGGACCGGTGGTGTCCTCATAGACCCCCGCCGCGGCGCGGTTCGAGGCGACGACCACGGCAGCGGGGAACGAGGCGCTCATCGGTGGTACGTCCCGCTCTTCCCGCCGGTCTTCTCCTCGACCCGGACGTCGGTGATCACCGCCGCCTTGTCGACGGCCTTGACCATGTCGATGACGGTCAGCGCGGCGACGGAGACCGCCGTCAGCGCCTCCATCTCGACGCCGGTGCGGTCGGTGGTCTTGACGGTCGCGGTGATGGCGACGCCGTCGTCGTCGACCACCAGGTCGACCGTCACGCCCGAGATCGACAGCGGGTGGCACAGCGGCACCAGGTCGGGGGTGCGCTTGGCGGCCATGATCCCGGCGACCCGGGCCACGCCGAGCGCGTCCCCCTTGGGCACCCCGTCACCGCGGAGCATCTCGACGACGGTCGACGAGACCAGCACCTTGCCGCTCGCGGTCGCCGACCGGGCGGTGACGTCCTTGCCGGAGACGTCGACCATGCGTGCGGCGCCGGACTCGTCGAGGTGCGTGAAGCCGTCCATCAGGCCCCCTCAGTGCCGATCCAGGAGCAGGACCGGCACCTCGTCGCCCTGGTCGACGCGGGTGACGCCCTCGGCCAGCACGATCAGTGCGTCAGCCTGGGCCAGTCCCGCGATCAGGTGCGACCCGGCGCCACCGACCGGCGTGACTCGCACTCCCCCGGCTCCGAGCTCGACGCGGGCCCGCACCAGCTGCTGCTTGCCGCGCATCGAGGTGAGCGCCCTCGTCACCGAACCCGTGACCAGGCGACGACCCGCAGCCGCGCGCCCGGTGAGCTTGTGGAGTGCCGGGACGACGAACATCTCGAAGGAGACGTACGCCGAGACCGGGTTGCCCGGCAGCGTGAAGATCGGCGTCGCGTCCTCACCGACGACCCCGAAACCCTGCGGCTTGCCGGGCTGCATCGCCACCTCGAGGAAGTCCACCGTGCCGAGCTCGCTGAGCACCTCCTTGACCACGTCGTGGGTGCCCTTGCTGACACCGCCGCTGGTGACCACGAGATCGGCCCGCACCAGCTGGTCGCTGAGCGCCTCGCTGAACGTCGCCGGGTCGTCGGAGGTGGCCTTGACCCGGTAGGCGACGCCGCCGTGCGCGCGCACGGCCGCGGCGAGCAGATAGCTGTTGGCGTCATAGATGCTGTCGCGGCCCAGCGGACGACCCGGCTCGACCAGCTCGGTGCCGGTCGACATCACCACCACGCGCGGGCGCGGGCTCGTCGGGACCCGGCTCAGGCCGAGCGCCGCGAGCAGGCCGATCTGGCGGGTGCCGATCACCTCGCCCTTGTGCATCAGCAGGTCGCCCTGGGTGACCTCCTCGCCGGCGAAGCGGATGTGCTGCCCCTCCTCCGGCGCCCGACGCACGAGCACCTCGCGACCCGACTCCTCGGCCCACTCGAAGGGCACCACCGCGGTGCACCCCGCCGGGGTCGGGGCACCGGTCATGATCCGCACCGTGGTCCCGGGGGTGAGGCTGAAGATGTCGGTCTGGCCGGCCGCTATCTCACCGACCACCGGCAGGTGGACCGGTCGCTCCTCGGTCGCGTCGGCGACGTCCCTGAAGGCGACCGCGTAGCCGTCCATCCCGGAGTTGTCGAAGACCGGCAGCGACACCGGGGCCAGCACGTCCTCGGCCACCGGCAGGCCGATGGCATCCATCAACGGGTGCTCGAAGGGCTGCATCGGCTCGATGCGCGACAGCACCCGTTCGAGGTAGTCCTCCACGGGAAGGGGCCGCTGGTCCGAGTCGGGAGGCATGAGCCGACCCTATTCCGAAGCGCTGCCCTCGCCGAGGACCGTGCCCGCCTCGACCCGGCCGTGGTCGCCCTTGAGCTTGGCGACACCCTTCACCTTGACGCGCTCGCCGAAGGTCCAGTCTCCGTCGATCTCGAGCGACTCGGCCTCCTTCAGCGACGGGACGCCTGCCGGGAACCGCTTGTCGAACTCCTCGACGATCTTGTAGACCTCGTCGAGGTCGATGTAGGGCAGCTGGCCGGCCACCTGGTCGAGCACGAAGTCCTTGCCGAGGTCATAGGCGTCCGAGCGCAGCACCAGCAGGTCGTTGGTCGTCTTCACCGGCACGAACCGGTCACGGCCCACCTCGATGGTGCGCGAGTCCTCGAACACCTCGATCGCGGCACCCATCGCCGTCTCGATCTGGATGACCTTCGGGCTCGTGGGGTCGCCGGGGTCGACGTTCTTCTCGTTGCGGATCAGTGGCAGCCCGAGGATGTTGTCGCGGCGGTCGAGCTCGTGCCGCATCCGCTCGAGGTCGAACCACAAGTTGTTGGTGGAGCAGAACTTGTGGCGCTCCAGGTCTGCGAGCGCCTCCTTGTCCTTGTCGGCGGTCTGCGCGGTCTCGCGGAGCACGATGCGGCCGTCGGCCTTGCGCCGGGCGAAGTGACCACCCTTGCGGTCCGAGGGAGTGCGCCGCACCGCCTCGATCGCGAACGGCGCACCCGACTCGGCGAACCACCCGGCGACCCGTGCATCCGGCACGGCGCCGAGGTTGTCGGAGTTGGACACGAACGCGTAGCGGTAGCCGGCGTCGATCAGCTTGTCGAAGAGACCGGTCCCCTTCATCGCGGTGTAGAGGTCGCCGTGGCCGGGCGGACACCACTCCTGCGACGGGTCACGTGGCCAGCCGACCGGGGTCAGGTCCTTGGCGAGCAGCTTGGGTTCCTTGTTCTGCAGGAACTCCAGCGGCAGGCCCGGGACCGCCAGGTCGTCGTAGCGGGCGAGCGCGGCCAGGGTGTCGGCCGAGGTCCGGAAGCTGTTCATGAAGATCAGCGGCAGCGTGGCGCCGTACTCACGACGCAGGTGCAGCACCTGCCTGGCGATCACGTCCAGGAACGAGAGCCCTCGGCGTACGCACAGCAGCGACTTGGCGCGCGACATGCCCATCGACGTGCCGAGGCCGCCGTTGAGCTTGATCACGGCCGTGGCGCCGATGGCCTCGGAGGCCTTCTCGTCGCTGACCTCGACGTCGGCGAGCGACTCCATGTCCAGGGGCTCGATCGTGTCCTCGGCGATGATCCCGGTCTCGCCGTGCTCGATCTGTCGGTAGTAGTGCGCGAAGACCTCGATGGCTACGGGGTCGACGCCAGCGGCCTGCATCTTCTCGCGCGCAAGCCGCAGTCCTTTCGAGTTCATGCTTCGATCGTAGGCTGGTGTCGTGCAGGAGTTCATGGGGGTCACGAAACTCGCTGTCCGCGACCAGGTGCTGACGGCCCGCAAGCGGCTCCCGCTGAGTCTGGTGGGCGAGCGAGCACGCGCCCTCGCCGACCATCTCCTCGCGACTCCGGAGGTGAGCCGCGCCGCCACCGTCGCGGTCTACGTCTCGGTCTCCAGCGAGCCCGGCACCGGCCCCCTCCTCGACGCCCTCACGCAGGCGGGCAAGCGCGTGATCCTGCCGTTGGTGCAACCCGACAAGGACCTCGACTGGGCGGAGTACGCCGGCCCGGGCGCCCTGCACTCCGCCCGCTTCGGGTTGCTCGAGCCCGACGGCCCGACCCTCGGCCTCGACGCCATCCGCGGCGCCGACGCCGTGCTCGTCCCGGGCGTCGCCGTCGGCCGCGACGGGATGCGCCTGGGTCGCGGCGCCGGCTGCTACGACCGTGTCCTCGCGCGGGTCTCCCCCGGCACGTTCATCTGCCTGCTGCTCAACTCCGAGGAGGTCCTCGACGCCGTCCCTCACGAGGAGCACGACCAGCGGGTGAACGCCGTCGCCACGGAGCTGGGTGTGGCGCGGTTCTGAGGGGTTGTCGGGCGGCGGCGGTTTCACAGCGGCCGCTGTGAAACTGGCACCATCCGAGTGAAGCTTCGCTCGGATCGTGTCAGTTCTGTTCGAGCAGTCGGTCGCTCGGCCGCTTCACCGGACGACCGGATGACCGGTGACGCCGGCCAGGGCTCGCTCCGCGACAACCGAGGTCACGGCTCGGTCGGCTCCAGGACCAGCCGATGCTGGGTCGCCTGCTCGACCGCGCGCCTGCCGAACGCCCACGGGAGGGTGTGGCCGTCGACCCAGTCCCTCGTCTGGTCGCGGTAGTGGCCGGAGGCGACGTGCCCGGAGGCGCCGGTGAGGTTGATCCAACGGGAACGGTCGAGGTCGTCGAGGTCGACGACCATCCGCATCGAGGGCGCCGAGGTGACGGCGTACCCGTCGACCGCGTCCCAGTTGGTCGCGTCCACGCTCGCGCTGCCCCCGCCGACGTCATACGGGCCCCGGTTGAAGATCGCCTCGACGACGCCGATGCCGGACTGCCCGAGCGACTGGTTCTCGAGGTCGAGCCGGTGCAGGTGTCCCCAGGTCCACTTCTTCGGGCTCACGTTCATCCTGCGCGTCAGCTCGTCCCGGGCCTGGCGCATGGCCTCGGCGAGGATCTGGTCGCGGTCCTCCACGACGCTCTCGGTGCCGGCGTCGTCCCACCACTGGTTGGACGGCTGCCGCAACAGGTTGCCCACCACGGCGATCCAGCGGTCGCCCCCGTCGGGCCACAGCGACTCCGGGAGCTGGTCGTGGAAGGTCAGTCGGAGGACGTTGCTCCAGACCACGTTGAAGTACGCCGCTGCCGCGGAGTCCGCCGGCTGGGTGAAGTCCCAGTCGAGCAGCAACCGCTGCCCGTCGGCGTCGTACTCCGAGGTCATCAGCTGCCGCATCAGGTAGGGCACCAGCACCGGCGCCATCGGGTTGCGGGTGTCCCGCTGCATCTTCGTCAGGTCCGAGACGTCGAGTCGTCGGCCGTCCTGGATGGCGGTCGTGATCAGGTTGCGGATCCGCTGGCTGCGGTAGCCCTGGTCAGGTGAGTCGGAGAGATACCACCGGTAGTCCGGACCGGTCACGGCCTGGTTGGCGGTCACGATGAAGCCCTCGGCCGGGTTGAGCACGCTGGGCAGCTCGTCGAAGGGCACGTAGCGATCGGTCCAGTCGTTCTTCGAGAGCCACCCGGCCGCGGGGTAGTTGCCGTCGCGGTTGCCCTTGCGCACGGGCACGGCTCCGGGTGCCTGGTAGCCGATGTTGCCGGCCGTGTCGGCGTACACCAGGTTCTGGCTGGGTACGGCGAACTGCCGTGCTGCCTCGCGGAACTCGGTCCAGTTCGAGGCCGTGTCGAACCCGAACAGCGCGTCGGCCGTCGGTCGGGGGGTCAGCGCCGTCCACGCCAGCGCGACCGCGTAGCCGTTCTCCCGCTCGGGGGCATCGTTCGGGACCTGGGCGTTGGCGCCGACGCTGGAGAGCTCGGCCGACACGTCGGAGAGCAGTGGACCGTGGCGCGTCGACCGCACGGTGAACAGCCTCGAGCTGCGGCCCGCGATCCGGATCACCTCGTCGCGCTCGGTCAGCGGGAGCTGTTGACCGTCGCGGAGATAGCTCTTGCCGCTGACCTTCTCGAGATAGAGATCCATCACGTCGGGATCGAGGTTGGTCATCCCCCAGGCGATGTCGCGGTTGTGCCCGATCACCACGCCCGGGAGCCCGGAGAAGGTGAACCCGCTGACGTCGAAGGGGCAGTCGTCGTTCAGCGTGCGGCAGTGCAGCCCCATCGGATACCAGATGCCGGGGATGGAGGTCTGCAGGTGGGGGTCGTTGGCGAGCAGCGGCTTGCCCGAGACCGTGTGCTCACCGGAGACCACCCAGCTGTTCGACCCGATGCCGGACCCGCGTCCCATCAGGTCGGGGATGGCGTCGACGCCGCGGCGTACGGCCTCGAGGGCCTTGGCCGCCGTCGGAGCGATCGCCGGTCGCGGGGATGCGCCCCGCTGCTCGCCCACCGGGGTCGCCACGATCGGCGCGTGCCGGTCATAGGGGTAGCGCGGATAGAGCTCGTCGACCTGCTCGGGTGTCCGACCCAGGGACAGCCGGGTGCGGGCGACCTCCTCCTCCATGTTGCCGCCGAGGTCCCACGCCATCGCCTTGAGCCAGGCGAGCGAGTCGACCGGCGTCCACTTCTCGGGCTTGTAGTCGAGGCCGCCCAGGCCGAGCACGGTGTACTCCGCCGACAGCTTGGTCGCCGACTTGCCGGCCAGGTAGGCGTTCACACCGTCGCTGTAGGCGTCGAGGTAGGCACGCGTGGAGGGAGCGAGCAGGTCGTATTCCTGGGCAGCGACCCTGCGCCAGCCCATCGTGCGGATCAACATGTCCGTCTCGACGGTCTTCTCGCCCAGGAGCTCGCTGATCCGCCCGGCCGTGACGTGCCGGCGGAAGTCCATCTCATAGAACCGGTCCTGCGCCTGGACGTAGCCCTGGGCGTAGAACAGGTCAGCGCTGTTCCCGGCATAGATCTGCGGGACGCCCTTGCCGTCGCGCATGACCTGGACGGTGTCGGAGAGCCCGTCCAGCTTGAGCGTGCCGTCGACCTGCGGCAGCGGGCGGCGTACGGCGACCACGCCGCCGACCAGAGCCGCCAGGAGCACCAGCACGACCACCACCGCGGTGTACGCCGAGCCCCGGACCCACCCCGGCCATTCGCTCATCGGTGGTCTGGGAGTCACGTCAGGCATTGTGCCGTAGCATTGGCAGTCGACGACGCCGAGTGCCAATCCCTCGTCCGTGTGACTCCCGGAGGAACCAACCAGTGCCCACGTACCAGTACTCCTGCACCGACTGCGGCCACTTCTTCGAGACCGTGCAGAGCTTCTCCGACGACTCCCTGACCGTCTGCCCCGAGTGCGAGGGACGCCTCCGCAAGGTCTTCAACGCCGTGGGCGTCGTGTTCAAGGGATCCGGGTTCTATCGGACCGACAGCCGCGCCGCCGAGAAGAACGGACAGGCGGAGGGCCAGAAGAACGGCCAGAAGGCCGGCGCCGCGAGCGAGACCTCCGGCAACGGCTCGGGCAACGGCTCGGGCAACGGCTCGGGCTCCTCCGCGGGGTCCGGCGAGAAGAAGTCGTCCAGTTCCGGCTCCTCGTCGTCGGGCTCCTCGTCGTCGGGCTCGTCGACCTCGACGCCCTCCCCCGCAGCCTGAGCCTTCGTGCCGCTGGGCCCTGACCGGGCCCTGTGGATTGCCGGCGCGGAACCTGCCGGATCGGCCTACCTTCGGACGCCATGAACCCTGTGCGTCCCCGGCCCGGCCCGCTCGGCCGCCTCTTGCGCCTGCCGCGCCGGGTCCAGCGACGCCTGCTGCTCCACCGGCGACTGATCGCGGCGGTGGCCGCCGGCGGTGCGGTCCTGGTCGGGCTCCAGGCCGCCGCACCGCCCCCGCCGGAGACCGTCACGGTCTGGACGGCCCGTCGTGGCCTCCCCGGCGGCAGCGTGCTGGACGAGAGCGACCTGGTCGCCACCAGGTTCGCACCAGACACCGTCCCCTCCGGGGCCGTGCGCGACCGCGACACCGTCCTCGGGCGGACACTGGCCGCGCCGATGGCCCGGGGCGAGGTGCTCACACGCGTGCGCACGCTGGGCCGGGGCCTGTTGCGCGGCTATCCGGGCGCCACCGCCGTCCCGCTGCGGATCACCGACGGCGCGGTCGTCGACCTGCTGCGGGTCGGTGACCGGGTCAGCTTCGTCATCGCCGACCCCGACGGTCGGGCCACACCGTCCCGGCTGGTCGAGGACGTCTCGGTGGTGGCCATCCCCGAGGCGAGCGAGTCCGGGCTGGGCACGGGGACTCCCGGCCGGCTCGTGGTCGCCGCGATCCCGTCCGCCCGGGCCAGCGAGGTCGCCGCTGCCGCAGCGACCTCGATTCTCATCCCCGTGTGGAGTCGCTAGTTTGATTGCCGTCCACGACACGACACCCGAACCTCTCGGGTCTCGGAGAAGGAGATGGCCCATGACCGGCTTCAAGAACTTCATCCTGCGCGGCAACCTGATCGAGCTGGCCGTGGCCTTCGTGGTCGGCGCCGCCTTCGCCACGGTCGTCAAGGCCAGCGTCGACCTGCTGATGGGGCTGATCGGCAAGATCGGTGGTCAGCCGGACTTCAACGGCTGGGAGCCGGGCGGTCTCCCGTTCGGCGCGTGGGTGACGGCCGTGATCTCGTTCCTGATCATCGCGGCAGTCGTCTACTTCTTCGTGGTCAAGCCCTACACGATCGCCAAGGAGCGCTACTTCCCCGCCGAGGACGCCGGCACCCCCGCCGACGTGGCACTGCTCGAGGAGATCCGCGACCTGCTCGCCTCGCGCGGCGGCCAGGTCTGACTAGCTGCCGTGGTGCGGGGGGACCTCGCGCCGCAGTCGCTCGTCGTCGCCGTCGGGCCGGGTCTCCGGCTCGGCGGCGTCGTCGCTGGTCTGCTCGGGAAGGACGTCGCCGAAGATCTCGGCCAGGCGTCGGCGGCGCGCCTCGCGCTCCTTCGCCGTCAGCGGCTTCGCACCCATCGGGTCAGCTGTGCGCGTGGGTGGTGCGACCCTCGCGGGCGGAGTCGAGCCAACCCGGGTCGAACTTCGGGCGAGCGGCACGCCAGCCGGTCTGTGCGGCGAAGTGGTCGCTGCTGACCCTTAGCGAGCGGGACAGGGGCTCGAGGCGGGGGCCGATCAACCGGCGACCGAGCGAGCCGATGAAGCTGCCGGACTCCACACCCGCCGCGTCGGCGTACCCCTGCACGAGGTCGAGGCGCTGCACCGGCTCGGCGCCCACGTTGTAGACACCGCTCGGGGCGTGCAGCGAGGCGAGCACCGCTCCACCGAGGTCGTCGGTGTGGATCACGTGCGCCCAGTCGGACGGGTGGCCGATGCCGATCGGGCGGTGGTGGCCCGCTGCGCGCAGCCAGTAGCGGGTCTGGCCGTCGTCACCGACGATCGTGCCGAAGCGGAGGACCACACCGACCCGCGAGTCGCAGGCGTAGTCCTGCACCTGCGACTCCCCCACCGCCGCCGGCTCGGTCATCGGGGTGATCTCGACCGGGCTGTGCTCGGTGATCCACTCGTCGCCCTGGTCGGCGTACATGAAGCTGACGCTCTCCTGCACCACGCGGCGTACGCCGACCCGCCGGGCCGCCTCGACCACGTTGGTCACGCCGGTCGTGCGCAGCCGGTCGTGGCGTCGCCAGGCGCCCGGCAGCAGTGCGTTGTGACCGACCGGGACGTTGGTCGCCAGGTTGATGACGGCGTCCGCGCCCTCATAGGCAGCGGTGAGGCTGTCGACGTCGAGGACGTTGCCACCCACCGGGCGGGCACCCATCCGGGAGACGCAGTCGGAGCCTGCGGCCGATCGGGTGACCACGACGACGTCGTGGTCCGCCTCCAGGAGGGACTTGACTGCGGCGCGTCCGATGACGCCGGTGCCGCCGGTCACGACTGTCCTCACGACGCACATACTCCGATAACAAACCGGTAACAGCAACTCGGACGCGCCGGGGAGATACCGGCTTTCACGCGCAGAGGCCGGCTTCCTGAGCCGCCTGCTTGCGCTGGGCGTCGCCCTCACCCTCCGAATCAGGGCTCGACGACGGCGAACCGCTGGGCGACGGCGAGGCCGAATTGCTGGGCTTCTCCCCCGGCTTGCTCCCGGGCGTCAACGCGTCGACGCCGAGCTTGCCCAGGGGACGGTCGTCGCGGATCTTCTTCCACACCGCCTCCGCCTCGGGCGAGATCTGCAGCCGGTTGGGGTCGGGCTCGTAGGGCTGGTTCGGCACGGTGATGAACTGGATGTCGTCGAGGCCGATGTTCTTCAGCGAGGCGCCCAACGAAGCGAGCTCCTTGAGGTGGGCGAACCCGCTGTCGGTGGTCAGCGACTGCGTCGCGGCGTCGAGGAACTTGTAGAGCCGCACCGGGTTGGCGAGGGTCCCCTTGGAGACCACCTTCTTGATCATCGCGGAGATGAACGCCTGCTGCCGCTTCATCCGGCCGATGTCACCGGTCTCCGCGCCGATGCCGTGCCGGACGCGGACGTAGTCGAGCGCCTGGTTGCCGTTGACCTTGTAGGTCCCCGCCGGGAGGTGGATGTGGCCGACGTTGTCGTTGACCTCTTCGGGAACACAGACCGTGACGCCGTTGACGGCGTTCACCATCTCCTTGAAGCCCGCGAAGTTGATCACCACGAAGTGGTCGATGCGGATGTCCGTGATCTTCTCGACGGTCTTGACGGTGCAGAGCGGCCCGCCGACGGCGTAGGCCGCATTGAACTGGGTCAACCCGCCCGCGACCATCTTCTTGCCGTCCTTGGACTGACACTCCGGGCGTTCGACCATCGCGTCACGCGGGATGCTCACGCCGTAGGCACGCTTCCGGTCTGCCGAGAGGTGCAGCAGGATCGCGGTGTCGGAGAGACCGGGGGTGTCGCCGCCGATGTTGGTGCCGTCGCGGTTGTCCGACCCCATCACCAGCACGTTGAGCGGCTTCTTGGGCCCCTCCACCTCGACGGCCTTGGGCCGGTCCTTCCCGAGGGCATCGTTGATGGAGATCGAGTGGATGTTTCCCTCGAGCTTCTTGTAGACGATCACGACCGTGGTGCTCACCAGCAGGAGGACGACGCCCACCCCGATCAGGACCCGGATGGTGATGCGGCGTCGCCGAGGAAGGCTGCCTTTGTGGCGCGGTTCTTCCTCGGACAATGTGACCTCGATCTACCTGATGACGCCCCATTGTGACCATGTGAGTCCGGGGCGCCCAAATCATGGCATGGCACTGGGCGCCGGGCAGGGATTCGCACCCGTCCCGCCCATGGGCCAAGATGTACGCCGAGCCCGGGCCACGCCTGGTGTTCACGGCCCCAGTAGCTCAGTGGATAGAGCAGCCGCCTCCTAAGCGAAAGGTCGCCAGTTCGACTCTGGCCTGGGGCACCACCGGCGAAGCGCGCAGAGCAGCCGACTCCACCGAACGCGAAAGGTCGCCAGCTCGACTCTGGCCTGGGGCACCACCGGCGAAGCGCGCAGAGCAGCCGACTCCACCGAACGCGAAAGGTCCCCAGCTCGACTCTGGCCTGGGGCACCACCGGCGAAGCGCGCAGAGCAGCCCCGTGAGCTCAGCCGCGCGTAGCTCGCCCCAGGATCCGGGCACGCGCCTTGTGCAGCTGCGGCATCAGGCCGTAGATGACGATCGGCACGGCGACGGTGGCCAGCACGAAGGTCCGCAGGACCGGCGAGAGGTCGCGGAGCCAGTCGCCGAGCGCCAGGTTCAGCACGGTCAGGGTCGGGAAGACGGCCAACCAGATCATCACGGCCAACTGGTGCTTGGTCGGTGGGCCGACGGGTCGAGGGACTGCAGCGATGGTGGACATGGCTTCTCCGGTCTTGTTGCCTCGGTGGTCGAGGTCGATGACGGCGTGGTGCCGTCGTGGTTGCTGATGTCCCCAGCGTGCGGGCGAGCCCGCGCAGCGACAACGAATGTTGCCGAACCTGGGAAACGCCGCTCCAATGGAGGCTGTGAGCGACGCGACCGATGCCATCAGCGCCGCCCTCGACCAGGTCGGCTCCCGGCTCCGGCAGATCCGCACGCAGCGCGAGATCACCCTGGTGGAGCTCTCCGAGCGCACCGGCATCTCCAAGAGCACGCTCTCCCGCCTGGAGACCGGACAGCGACGACCCAGCCTCGAGCTGCTGCTGCCGCTGGCGCAGGCCTACCGGGTGCCTCTGGATGATCTGGTCGGTGCACCCGACGTGGGCGATCCCCGCATCCGCCTCAAGCCGCGCAGGGTGAAGGGCCGCACCGTGCTGCCCCTCACGCCACCGGGCGGCGTACAGGCGTGGAAGATCGTCATCCCGTCCGCCCAGTCCGCGCCGGACCTGCGCACGCACGACGGCTATGAGTGGCTCTACGTCCTCTCGGGCCGCATGCGCCTGCTGCTGGGCGAGGAGGACCTGATCCTCAGCACCGGTGAGGCCGTCGAGTTCGACACCACGCGTCCGCACTGGTTCGGCAGCACCGGCGACGGACCGGCCGAGGTGTTGAGCCTCTTCGGCCGCCCCGGCGAACGCATCCACGTCCGCTCGAGCGGCGACACGGGGTAGCTCGGTGGCCTCGGAAGCTCAGGTCGGCTCACGACGGGCTCCTGTGCGATACGTCGCACCGAGCCCACCCCACTTGTCGCTCCGGGCAAGTGAGGGTTACCTTACCTAGGTAAGCCTTACTTCACTCCGGAGCGGACGATGACCTCTTTCCCACTGGGGAACTACCTGATCGGGCTCCGCGAGGGGCTCGAGGCGAGCCTGGTCGTCGTCATCCTGATCGCCTACCTGGTCAAGACCGAGCGCCGCCACCTGCTGCCGCGCATCTGGGGCGGCGTGGCCGCCGCCGTGCTGGTCTCGTTCGGCTTCGGTGCGCTGCTCACCTACGGACCGCAGCGGCTGACCTTCCAGGCCCAGGAGGCCCTGGGTGGAACCTTGTCGATCGTCGCGGTCGGCTTCGTGACCTGGATGGTCTTCTGGATGGCCCGGCACGCCCGAGGACTCTCGGGAGAGCTGCGCGGGAAGATCGACACAGCCGCCGACGCCGGCGGGATCAGCCTGGCGGTCGTCGCGCTGCTCGCCGTGGGGCGTGAGGGCCTCGAGACGGCCCTGTTCATCTGGTCGGCCACCCAGGCCGCCGGCTCCGACGGCACCCAGGGCATCCAGCTCATCGGGGCGCTGCTGGGTCTGCTGACCGCTGTCGTGATGGGCTTCGCCTTCTACAAGGGCGTGCTCAAGATCAACCTGGCCAAGTTCTTCCGCTACACCGGCATCATCTTGATCGTCGTCGCCGCCGGCGTGCTGTCCTACGGCGTCCACGACCTCCAGGAGGCCGGCATCCTCCCCGGCCTCTACAGCCTCGCCTTCGACGTGTCCGCGCAGGTCCCCCCCTCCTCGTGGTGGGGCACCTTGCTGAAGGGCACCGTGAACTTCTCCCCCGCCACCACCTGGCTCGAGGCCGTCGCCTGGCTGCTCTACCTGATCCCGACGATGACCGTGTTCCTCCTCAAGACGCGGTCCCCACGCACCCCTGCCCAACCCGCACCGGCCCCCGCGCCGGCTCGGGTCCACTGATCGAAAGGCCCGACCCCCCTGTGAAGACCCTGCTGACTGCAGCCTGCGCTGTCGCCCTGGTGGTGCCGCTCTCCGCGTGCAGCGTCACCGAGTCCAACAAGCCGTCCAAGAAGGGCGGGCAGGGCACCATCAACGTCGAGTCGTCCGCCGACAAGTGCCAGCTGACCTCGAGCAAGGCGCCGTCGGGCAACGTCGTGTTCAAGGTGAAGAACACCGGCTCGGAGGTCACCGAGTTCTACTTCTACGACGAGGACGGTCTGCGGATCGTCGGTGAGATCGAGAACGTCGGTCCCGGCCTCTCCCGTGACCTCGTGGTGCGTGCGGCGCCGGGCAAGTACGTCACCGCGTGCAAGCCCGGCATGAAGGGCGAGGGCATCCGGGACGCGTTCACCGTCACCGACTCCGGCAAGGACACCGAGATCACCGGCGTCGACCAGGCGACGATCGACGCGGCCACCTCCCAGTACGCCGCCTACGTCAAGGACCAGGCGCAGCAGCTCGTCGACCAGACCACGGCGTTCGCGACGGCCTACAAGGCCGGCCAGGACGACGAGGCCCGCAGCCTCTTCCCGCACGCCCGCGAGCACTGGGAGCGGATCGAGACCGTGGCCGAGTCCTTCGGCGATCTCGACCCCCGCATGGACCTGCGCGAGGCCGACCTCGAGAAGGGCCAGGAGTGGACCGGATGGCACCGGATCGAGAAGGACCTGTGGCCCCCGGCGACCGGCTACCAGGCGATGACCAAGGCCGAGCGCGCCACCTACGCCGATGACCTGCTGGCCAACACCAAGGTCCTCGACAAGCGGGTCCAGACCCTGGACTACACCGTCGACCAGATCGGCAACGGCTCCAAGGGGCTCCTCGACGAGGTCGCCAGCGGCAAGATCACCGGCGAGGAGGACATCTGGTCGCACACCGACCTCTACGACTTCCAGGCCAACGTCGACGGAGCCCGGGTCGCCTACGAGGGCCTCAAGCCCCTGCTCGAGGTCAAGGACCCCACGCTGTCGAAGCAGATCCAGGAGGCGTTCGACGCGCTGCAGGCGAAGCTCGACCAGTACCGCACCGGCAAGGACGAGTTCGTCTTCTACGACAAGGTCACCGAGGCACAGCGCAAGGAGCTCTCCGACGTCACCAACGCGCTGGCCGAGCCCCTCTCCAAGCTGACGGGAGCCATCACTCTGTGACCCCCGAACCCCAGGACGGCCCGCGCAGGGGCACGGTCAGCCGCCGACGGCTCCTCGGAGCCGCCGGCGCGGGGGCGGTCGCCGTCGGGGCGGCGGGGGTCGGCGGCTGGGCCTACGGGCACGAGTCCGAAGAGCCCCCTCAGGGGGTCGACCAGGCGCGCTACCCCTTCGAGGGCACCCACCAGGCCGGGATCACCACCCCGGCGCAGGACCGGTTGCACTTCGCCACCTTCGACGTGACGACCGAGTCCCGTGAGGAGCTCGTCGACCTGTTGAAGGAGTGGACGGCGGCTGCGCGCCAGATGACGAGTGGCGAGTCGGTGGGCGGCTCGCTGCCCACGTCGTACGACGCACCGCCGGCCGACACGGGCGAGGCGCTGGGACTCAACGCAGCCGGCCTGACCCTCACCTTCGGCTTCGGGCCGACCCTGTTCGAGCGCGACGGGAAGGACCGGTTCGGCGTCCGGGACAAGAAGCCTGCTGCCCTGCAGGAGCTCCCCCACTTCCCCGCGGACAACCTCGATCCCGAGCGGAGCAACGGCGACCTCTGCATCCAGGCCTGCGCACACGACCCACAGGTGGCGGTGCACGCCATCCGCAACCTCGCACGCATCGGCTTCGGCACCGTCGCGATGCGCTGGGCGCAGCTGGGCTTCGGCCGGACGTCGTCGACCTCGAGCAAGCAGGTCACCGCCCGCAACCTGCTCGGCTTCAAGGACGGCACCGCCAACCTGAAGTCGGAGGACAAGGCCGACCTCGAGAAGTTCGTGTGGGTGGCGCCCGGCGACGACACTGCCGCCGACTGGCTCGAAGGCGGCTCCTACCTCGTCGCCCGCCGCATCAACATGCACATCGAGCCGTGGGACCGCACCAGCCTGCGCGAGCAGGAGACGCTGATCGGACGCAACCGCGAGGAGGGTGCGCCCCTCTCGGGCGGCACCGAGTTCACCGAGCCCGACTTCGACGTGCAGGGACGCGACGGTCCGCTCATCGCGGTCGACTCGCACGTGCGCCTGGCCCACCAGAGCACCAACAAGGGCGTGCGCCTGCTGCGACGGGGCTACAACTTCACCGACGGCAGCAACGCGCTCGGACGCCTGGACGCGGGCCTGTTCTTCATCGCCTTCGTCCGCAACCCCACCGAGCACTACATCCCGATGCAGACGCAGCTGTCCGGGCAGGACGCGCTGATGGAGTATCTCCAGCACACGGGGTCGGGGCTGTTCGCCGTACCTCCCGGCGTGCGCAGCAAGGACGGCTGGATCGGCGAGGGTCTCTTCGCCTGATCGCGGGGTTGCGAACTCGCGCGACCCCGGTGGTCGGCGGGGAATCCCCGCTGACGGGCGATTCAGGACAGGGCTGGCGGTCAATACTGGGGGCTGGCGGGCGAAGTTTCGCCCGCCAGGGTGCGGTTTCCCCGGCCGCCCGGGGAAACCGACGGCCGCTCCCTCAGTCCACCACCTCGAACGACATCCCGGCCTTCTGCAGCCGGGTGACGAGGTTCTCGGCCATCGCGTAGGCCGTGGTGACCTGACCGGAGGTCTGGGGGTTGTCGTCGAGCGCGAGGCACAGGGCGGACTCGGCCAGCATCTTGGCGGTCTCGTCGTAGCCGGGGTCGCCGCCGGAGACCCGGGTGTGCACGGTGCGACCGGCGCTCTCGCCGACGAAGTCGACGGTGAACCACGACTTGTCGCGGCGCGCCTTCGACGGACCGTCGCCCTGCTTGATCCGGCTCTTCAAGAAGTTGCGCAGCGGCGGGATCTGCGCAGACACCGCCAGGCCACCCACGGCGACGGCACCACCGACGGTGTAGCGCAGCGTCTTCAGGCCGGCGTAGTGGCTGTAGCGGAAGTCCGGACCGTACGACGCCAGCACCGCACCCGAGCGGGCCACCACGAACGGGTCGATCGTCGGCAACGGGAGCAGCCACAGGCCGAGCAGGCTGTCGCGGTGGGGCTTGCCGGACACGGCGCGTGACTTCCGGCCGACCGGACGGCCCTCCTTCCGGCGCCGCTCGACCATCGCCTCTCGCATCTGCCTGGGCCGGCTCATCGCCGTCATCGCAGAGTGGAAGGTGCCACCGGAGGCGGTGCCGCCCGCGCGCACGACCCCGCGCAGGGTGATCGGGTCGGTCGAGCCCAGCTCCTGCACGGTGAACCACGCGCCCAGGTCGTGGGGGATCGAGTCGAAACCGGCGGCGTGCACCAGCCGGGCACCGGACTCGACGGCACGGTCGTGGTGGGCGAGATACATCCGGTCCACGAACTCGGGCTCACCGGTGAGGTCGAGGTAGTCGGTGCCCGCCTCCGCGCACGCGGCCACGAGCGCCTCGCCGTGCAGCAGGTAGGGACCAACGGTGGTGATCACGACGCGCGTGCTCTCGGCCAGTGCCTTCAGCGAGTCCGGGTCGGAGCTGTCGGCCTTGAGCAGGGGCAGCTCGGCGAGGGACTTGTCGAGCTCGGCCAGCCGCGACCTGACCTGCTCGAGCTTGCCCTGGTTGCGCCCCGCCAGCGCCCAGCGCAGGCCGACAGGCGCGTGCTGGGCGAGGTAGGCGGCGGTCAGCTCACCGGTGAAGCCGGTGGCTCCGAGGATGACGATGTCGTGGTCACGGGCGGTGCGGTCGACGGGCACAGGATCTCCTGGGTGCGCATGGGTCGGACCGGCCCATTGTCGCGCACGCCTCCGGGATGGAACCGTGCCGTCCCACGGTGCGTCCGAGAGGCATGGACACTCCCGCGAAGGCAGCGCTCGGCGGCGGCCTCATCTCGACCCTGGCGTTCGGCGGCATCGTGTCGGCGGGGCTGCTCGCGACCTCGGCCGCCGTCGTGCTCACCGACCCGACCGCGCGCTCCGCCAGCGCGGCGGGCCTGGTGCCCTTCGAGAGCTGCGAGTCCCTCCGGGAGTGGTACGTCGATCACGCCGTCGACGAGGTCGGCCCCTACGGGTGGGGCGGCGACCGCGCCTGGCCGACGATGGCCCAGGACCAGTCGCTGACAGCCGAGGGTCGGTCGGCCCGGGAGCCGGCTGCCGGAACCAGCGCCGAGCTGTCCGTCGGCAACGCAGCCACGGGCACCAACACCCAGGAGGCCGACGTCGATGAGCCCGACGTCGCGAAGACCGACGGCCGGATCGTCGTACGCCTCAGGGACGGGCGCAGCCTCGTCGTCACCGACGTCAGCGGCAGCGAGCCGCGCCAGGTCGCCAGCTGGCGGCTGCCGGGGACGGCGTACGCCGACGGACTGCTCCTGGTCGGCGACCACGTCCTGCTCAGCAGCGGCGGGCAGATGATGGGACGCGAAGGCTTCGGGCCACCCACGAACGAGCGCAGCGAGCTCTACGACGTGGACCTCTCCGACCCTGCGAACCCACAGCTGGACGCCAGCACCAGCGTGCCGGGACGCCAGCTCTCGATGCGGCAGTACGGCGGCACGGTGCGCCTGGTCACCTCGGTGGGCCTCCCTGCGCTCCCGTTCGTCTCACCGCAGGGTGACCTGAGCGCCAACGAGGCCAAGCAGCGCAACCAGGAGATCGCGCGCTCCTCCCGCGTCGAGGACTGGGCCCCCGGGCTCGACTGCGGCAACGTCTACCACCCACGTCTGTGGTCGGGCAGCGACACGGTCACCGTGACGACCTTCCGGCCCGGATCGATCGCCGACGCCACCAAGGTCGCGGTCACGGGTGGGGGCAGCGAGGTCTATTCCTCGGCCGATCGGCTCTACGTCACCTCGGCCGACTGGAACACCCGCCCCGTCGTCACCGACGACTGGGTCGGCCCGGACTCGACCACGAGGTCTGAGATCCTGCGGCCGAACCTCAAGGTCCGCACCCACATCCACGCCTTCGCGCTCGACGGCGACAGCACCCGCTACGTCGCCTCGGGCGTGGTCGACGGGCGCGTCCGCGACCGCTGGTCCCTCGACGAGCACGACGGCCACCTGCGGGTCGCCGTCTCGTGGCCGAACCGGTCCGGGAGCACCGGGGAGAACGGCATCGTCGTGCTGGACGAGAAGGACGGCCGGCTCGAGCAGGTGGGCCGGCTGGCCGGGCTCGGGGTGGGTGAGGAGATCCAGTCCGTGCGCTGGTTCGACGACCTGGCCGTCGTGGTCACGTTCCGGCAGATGGATCCGCTCTACACGATCGATCTCAGCGATCCTGCTCGTCCGCGTCGACTGGGAGAGCTCAAGATCCCGGGCTTCTCGGCCTACCTGCACCCGATCGGAGACGACCGCCTGCTCGGTCTCGGCAGCGACGCGACCAGGCAGGGCCAGAACCTCGGCGCGCAGGCCGCGGTCTTCGACATCGCCGACACCTCCGAGGCGCGTCAGGTCGGCAAGGTCGCCTTCGGGCTGGACAGCTGGTTCGAGGCGGCCGAGGACCCGCACGCGTTCACCTGGCTGCCCGACCAGCGTGCCGCGATCACCAACCTCCAGGGACGCACCGGACTGGCCCCCGTGCTGCTGCAGGTCTCCCCCGACGGCTCGGTGTCCTCGCGAGAGCTGCCGTCGGCCGGTGGCTTCGCCCAGCGCGCTCTGCCCCTCGGAGGGGGCCGGGTCGCGCTCGTCGGGGACAGTGTTCGCATCATCGAACCGTGACCGGCAGCGGCGTACCCTTCTTCGCATGTGCCGCAACATCCGCACCCTCCACAACTTCGAACCACCTGCGACCAAGGACGAGGTGCACGCCGCCGCCGTGCAGTACGTCCGGAAGATCAGCGGGTCCACGAAGCCGTCCCTGGCCAACCAGCACGCGTTCGACCACGCGATCGCCGAGGTCGAGGCGGCCACACGTCGGCTCCTCGAGGGGCTGACCACCCACGCCCCGCCCAAGGACCGGGAGGAAGAGGCCGCGAAGGCACGCGCCCGGGCCGAGGTCCGCTACGCGCGTGGCTGACCGGGCCGTCCTCGACCTGCTCGGCGACCGCACGGTCGTCCTGACCGGCGCCGGCCTGAGCACCGACTCCGGGATCCCCGACTACCGCGGACCCGGTGCGCCGGTGCGGATGCCGATGACCTTCCAGGACTTCGTGGCCAGCGCGGAGAACCAGCAGCGCTACTGGGCCCGCGCCCATCTCGGCTGGTCGCGCATGGGCGATGCCGAGCCCAACTCCGGCCACCACGCCCTGTCCCGGCTCGAGGCACTCGGGCGGGTGCGGTTCCTGATCACGCAGAACGTCGACGGGCTGCACGAGCGCGCGGGTCATCAGCAGATGGTCGCGCTCCACGGCAGGATCAGCGAGGTGGTCTGCCTCGACTGCCGCGGCACGACCGACCGGACCGCGATGCAGCGGCAGCTCACCCTCGCCAATCCCGGCTGGCTCGAGGAGCACGGAGCCGCCGCCGCCCGGCCGGACGGCGACGTGGAGCTCGACGAGACCGCCGGCTTCGTCGTACCCGCCTGCACCGGCTGTGGTGGCCGGCTCAAGCCCCACGTGGTCTTCTTCGGCGAGAACGTCCCCAAGCAGCGCGTCGAGCGGTGCTACGGCGCGATCGACGAGGCCGACTCGCTGCTCGTCGCGGGATCGTCACTCACGGTGATGAGCGGCCTGCGGTTCGTGAGGTACGCCGCCAAGGCCGGTCTGCCCGTCGTCATCCTCAACCGTGGTGTGACCCGGGGCGACGACCTCGCCACCGTGAAGATCGAGGAAGGCTGCAGCGAATGGCTATCAGGCTGGTGTGACGAAGATGTGCTCGGCGGCCTCGAGGACGATCTCCGCCGTCTCGCCTGAGCTGCCGAGCAGCACGCCCTCCTGGGTCGCGATCGCCGCGATCACCTGACCCGGCAGCGCACCCGCCCGACGCAGGGCTCCCATGAGCGACTCGTCCTTCTGCATCTCCTCGCTGATCCGCCGCACGCGCACGCGGCGGGACTCCTCCCCCACGGCGCTCGACAGCGTCTCGACGCCGTCGCGGAACTGCTCGCCCTCGCCCTCCTCGCCCAGCTCGGCGAGGCCGGGGATCGGGTTGCCGTAGGGGGACTCCGTCGGGTGGTCCAGCAGCTCGAGGAGGCGGCGCTCGACAGTCTCGCTCATCACGTGCTCCCAGCGGCACGCCTCCTCGTGGACCAGCTCCCAGTCGAGGCCGATCACGTCGGTGAGGAGGCGCTCGGCCAGCCGGTGCTTGCGCATCACCCGCATCGCCAGGCCGTGGCCGGTCTCGGTCAGCTGCAGGTGACGATCGCCCTCGACGGTGAGCAGACCGTCGCGCTCCATCCGGGCCACCGTCTGGCTCACGGTCGGACCGCTCTGGTGCAGCCGCTCCGCGATCCGGGCACGGAGGGGGACGATGCCCTCCTCCTCGAGCTCGTAGATGGTGCGGAGATACATCTCGGTGGTGTCGATCAGGTCGCTCACCCCGACATTCTCGCACTGCCCGGGTGAGCACCAGGACCTCGCTCGGCGCGCTCGGGGCCAGGGCCGGGAGCAGGTGGTGGACACCCTCAGGCAGACGAATCCCAGCATTCGATCACGCGAGGGCCCCGATTCGTACTAGAAAGTGCCTGTGCAGTCGTCTCGGGCCCGCCGCGTTGTCCTCCTGGACAGCCACGACATCTTTCGTCTGGGGGTCCGCTCAGCCCTCAGTGACCGCCCCGAGCTCACCGTGGTCGGCGATGCCGGCGCCCTCGACGAGGGCATCAACCTGGTGGCGCAGGCCCGGCCGCACGTCGTCGTGATCGGGATCCGGCCCCACGAGGCGACCGTGCTCGAGGAGCTTCCCCGGATCCGGGCGCAGTACCCGCCGACCGAGATGCTGGTGCTGAGCCGCACAGACGAGGACCAGCTGGTCAACGCGGCGCTGCGCGGCGGCGCCAAGGGCTACCTGGTCAAGGACGTCGCGATCAGCCAGCTCGTGTCGGCGGTGCACTCGGTCGCGAGCGGGCACAACCTGCTCGCCTCCCGGCGGGCGATGAGGCTGGCCAGCCTCCGGCCAGACAGGTCGGGGCTGGAGGACGATCCCCTGGCCGTGCTCACCCCGCAGGAACGCAAGATCCTGGCCCTGATCGGTCAGGGCATGACCAACCGGCAGATCGCCGAGCGCCTCTTCCTGGTGGAGAAGACCGTGCGCAACCACGTGACGCGGATGCTGGCCAAGCTCGGTGTGGAGCGGCGTACGCAGGCTGCGCTGCTCGCGGCGCGTCTGCACCACGCGGAGCCGTCGGCGGGAAACCACCACCCGCACTGAGGCGGTGGAGCCCTCAGTCGTTGCGGTCCCGGTCGCCGAGGGCACGGGTCAGGGACTCGACCGTCTCGTCGCTCGGGGAGGCCGCCTCCTGGTTGCTGGTCTCCAGCTGCGCGAGGAGCTCGGCACGGTGTACGGCGATGGACCGCGGGGCGTCGATGCCCACACGGACCACGTCTCCGCGCACTTCCAGGACGGTGACGACGACCTCGTCACCGATGGCGACGCTCTCGCCCGCGCGACGGCTCACGACCAGCATGGGTCGAGGCTACCGGTCCGGGCACGTCTCCCGCGGGAGGTGGCTCATGCAGCGACGAGCGGGGCGGCGAGCGAGTGTGCCGGGTCGTCGAGCACGACCTGCTGAGCCCGACGGGTCGAGGCGTTGATCAGGAGCGGCGCGGCGAGGTTCGCCGTCGAGTCCGCGAGCGATGCCCCGGCCCGCACGACGACCAGCACGAGGATGTCGTCGACGTTCTCGATGCCGAGCCCACGCACGGCGTCCTCGTCGACCTCGGGCGTGTAGTCGGGGAAGAACGCCGACGGGGGCACGACGAGGAACCGCAGGTCGGGTTCCTCCACCGAGCGGAACGCGCACAGCAAGCCGTCATCGTCGAGCTGGACGAGAGCGAACTGTCGCAGGTCGGGGAAGCCGGGCATCGGCTGCACCAGCTCGATGAGCGGGATGTCGGTCATGGTGCTCCCAGGTCGGGCGTCGGCGGGGGCGGGTGCGTACTCAGTGATCATCGCAAGAAGTCCAGGAGGCTCGGCTGCATGACACGGGAGGTCGCCGCGAGGGCCGCCTGGTAGGCGGTCTCCTGCATCTTCAGGTCAACGATCACCTTCGGCAGGTCGGCGTTCTCCACGTCGGAAAGGGATGACTTCAGTCTCAGCTCGACGTCGGCGGCAGTCTGGGTGGCCGCGTCGACCCGCTTGGCGCGGGTGCCGACCTCGGCGTGCGACGTGGTGAGCCGGTCGAGGTCGGTGTTCAGGTTGGCGATCCCCGCCTGGATCCCGGCGCCGTCCCCCGCCCGCAGGGCGGTGGACAGGGCCGACAGGTGGTCGAAGACGGTGTCGCCGGCACTGCCGAAGACGGCTTCGGCGTCCGCGTCGACGCGCACCTTCACGCCGTCTGCGACCGTCCGGGTCACCACGCCTGGCGTGCCCACGAAGGTCCCGGTCGCGTCGTAGGCCTTGTCGCCGGCGGTGATGCCGCCGAAGACGGGGCGACCGAGGTAGGTCGTGTTCGAGTCGGCGAGCAGGCTGGTGCGCAGCTGGTCCACCGAGGCGGCGAGCGCGTCGCGGGCGGCCTGGCCGACGGCACCGGCGTTGGCGCCCTGGAGCGCGATGTCGCGTGCCTCGCGGGTCTGGTCGGTGATCGAGGTGAGCGTGTTGTCGATGGTGCCGAGCCACGCGGCCCCGTCCTGGGCGTTGCGCTGGTACTGCTGGGTCGCGGCGAGGTCGTCGCGCAGGCGCATGGCGGCCGTGGTGCCGGTCGGGGAGTCGGAGGGCCGGTTGATCACCCGACCGCTCGAGAGCTGCTCCTGGAGCCGGCCCATCCGGGACAGGTTCGCCTGCAGCGACCCGAGCGAGCTGCGGGTCAGCATGTTCTGGGTCACGCGGGTGTAGGACATCAGCGGCCCAGCCCGGTCCGGTTGATCAGGGTGTCGAGCAGCGAGTCGACCGTCGTCATCACCCGTGAGGCGGCCTCATAGGCCCGTTGCGCCGAGATCATGTTCACCATCTCCTCGTCGAGGTCGATACCTGAGAGCTGTTCGCGAGCCCCGTCCACCTGTCCGGTGAGGACCTGCTGGTTGGCGGCGCGTCGGGTCGACTCGACCACCTCGGTGCCGAGTCCGTTGACCAGCCGCTGGTAGGCGCCCTCCACGCCGGTGGCCGTGGCCAGCGCCTCGGCGTTGCCGACGTCGGTGCCGCCACCAGCGACCGACGAGGCGGCCACCAGCTTGGGGTCGCTGATCGCGACGGAGAGCGTGCCGAGGACGTCGGCGGGGTCGTAGGAGAACATCGGCGTGCCCGGCGCGCCTGCCTTGTCGTAGCCGGCCTCGTGCTGGGTGTTGACGCTGTCGGCGAGGTCCTTGGCCACGGCGCCCAGACCCGTCAGGTAGGCAGGCAGCGTGGTCGTGAGCAGATCGGTCAGGCCTCCGAGCTCGCCACCCGTGCCCGGCGGCACGGTGGTGGCGCCGGAGGCATCCACGACCGCGAACGTCACGGCCGCGCCATCGCTGTCGCCCACCGCGGTGACGCCCGAGGCAACCGTCAGGCTGCCGGCCCGGCTCCCGGTGACCAGGGGTACGCCGTTGATCGTCACGTCCGCGCCGCCGTCGCTGCGCACCGTGGCCTTCGCCCCGGTGAGCTCGGCCAGGCGCATGGTGAGCTGGTCGCGCTTGTCGAGCAGGACCCCCACGTCGGAGCCGTTCATGGAGCCCGCAGCGATGGCCTTGTTGGTGTCGGCCAGACCCTGGGCGACCGTGTTGACCTCGCTCACGTCGTTGAGCACGTGCATCCGCTGGTCGCCCGCCTCGGACTCGACGTTGCGGGACTGGACCCGGATCGCATCGACGACGTTGCGCGCGCTGGAGAGCACCTGGGCGCGTGCGGACTCGCTGGTCGGACTGAGGCTGAGGGAGTGCCAGGCGGTGCGCAGCTCGGCGAGCGCGGCCGCCACCCCGGAGTCCCCGGGCTCACCCACGCCGTTCTCGACCCGCTCCAGGCTGGCCTGGCGCACGTCGAGGTAGGCCTGGTTGCCGTGCTCACGGCGTCCGCGCACGTTGAGCAGCTCGTCGGTCATCCGGGTCACGCCGGTGACCGTCACGCCGTCACCGGCGCCGTCGTAGCGCGACCACAGGGCCGGCCGGGAGGGTCCCGCCACGGCGGCGCCCTCCACGCGCCGCCGGGCGTACCCCTCCGAGGAGACATTGGCGATGTTCGCGCCCGCGACGTCCATGGCGACGCGGTTGTAGCGCAGCGCCGAAAGCGCCGTGTTGAGGGAGGAGAATCCGCCGGACATGGCTACAGGCTCCGGTCGACCAGTCGCGGAACGGTCTCGGTCATCACCGCGGCACCGTCGGGCGAGTAGCCCTGGGCGACCTGCTCGAGACTGAGCAGCGCCTCCCGGGCGGAGCGCAGGCCCACGGTGAGCAGCTCGCGGTTGGTCTCGGCCATGGCCGTGATCTCACGGCTGACGGTCTCGAAGGCCTCCTTGTGGTCGAGCAGGATCGAGCGCCACGGCTCGTCCACGGCCTCGGCGAGGGCACGCAGGCTGGGGTTGCTGGACAGGCCGATCGACTCGGCGGCCTCGTCGGCTGCGACCGAGCGCAGGATCTCGGTCTCGCGGAGCATCTCGAGCACCAGCGCGACCTCCTTGGCTGCACGCGCGAGCCACCGCGTGCGGCCGCTCCCCAGGACCAGCTGCTCCATCTCGAGCTTGAACAGCAGTGAGTCCAAGAGCTCCCGCTCGCGCCACAGGATCTGCGACAGCTTGTCCACCGGGTCCTCTTCCCAACGTCGGGTGCCCCTGTGCAGGGGCGTCGATGACGCTCCCATCGGCCCCGGTGGACCCCGGCTGAGGAAAAACCGGAAGGAAACCGGGAATCGGGCAAAAGAGTCCAGACCTTCCCAAACTAGTCCAGCACTGGACCGGCCTAGTCCACATGGACTAGGCCGACTAGGGACCTATGTCCCCAGTTTCGTTGCGCGGACCACTGCCACTGCAGTTTTCGTCCAAAACGGACAATTGCGCTCAAGAGTTACGCCTCGTGACCAGCACATCCACGGCCTCCGCCGCTCCCGCCCTGTCAGCCGACGAGCTGATCAGCCAGCACCTTCCCCTCGTCGCACACGTCGTGCGCGAGACCATGGGACGGGTGCCCGGGCACGTGAACCGGGACGACCTCACCTCCGCGGGGATGATGGCGCTGGTCCAGGCGCAGCGTGGCTACGACGCCAGCCGCGGGGTCCCCTTCGCCAGCTACGCCACCACCCGGATCCGCGGTGCCGTGCTCGACGAGCTGCGCAGTGTCGACTGGGCCTCGCGCTCGGTTCGTCGCCGTGCCCGCGACCTCGACCAGACCCGCAACCAGCTCGCCACCGCTCTGGGTCGCATCCCGACCGCTGCCGAGGTCGCCTCGACGCTGGGGCTCTCGGCCGACGAGGTGGCCCGCAACGAGGACGACATCGCCCGCGCCCAGGTCCTCTCCATCCAGGGTTCCGAGGACTCCGACCTCGAGCACCTGATGCCGACCGCCGGCCCGACCCCCGAGCAGGTCGTCGAGGACCGCGAGCGACTCAGCTACATGGTGGAGGCCGTGGCGGAGCTGCCGGACCGGCTGCGCACCGTCGTGGAGCAGTACTTCCTCGCCGAGCGCCCGATGGCGGAGATCGCCGCCGAGCTCGGCGTCACCGAGTCCCGCGTCTCGCAGATCCGCG
Source organism: uncultured Actinomycetota bacterium (assembly GCA_963843075.1). Classification (GTDB taxonomy): domain Bacteria; phylum Actinomycetota; class Actinomycetes; order Propionibacteriales; family Nocardioidaceae; genus Marmoricola. Next base: position 1,506,932 of record CAWJJD010000002.1, read on the forward strand.
CGGAGGCCCTGGTGCTGCTGCGTGGCGCGCTCGACCGTGCGCTGGAGCCGGAGTCGGTCGTCGAGACCGGGAAGACCACCGGCTGTGTCGCCCGCCGCCGCGAGTCCTACTACTCCGCCGTCGCCGCCCGTCACGCCGCCGGCCTGGCGCCTGGCCCGCGCTCCGCCGCGCTCGACGCGACCGCCTGAGAAAAACCTCGGCAAACCCCTCAAGAGGTCTCTGACCTGGCCGATGGGACTGGCACGGAGCCCAAGGACGGACTCCAGCACCACGACTCGACAATCCAGGAAGGACACCATCATGAGTCTCCGTATCAACCAGAACATCGACGCCTTCAACAGCTACCGCAACCTGTCGGTCACGCAGGGCCAGATGTCCAAGTCGCTGGAGAAGCTGTCCAGCGGTTTCCGCATCAACCGCGCTGCCGACGACGCCGCCGGCCTCGCGATCTCCGAGGGCCTGCGCTCGCAGGTCGGTGGTCTCAAGGTGGGCGTGCGGAACGCCCAGGACGGCATCTCCGTCGCCCAGACCGCTGAAGGTGCCCTCACCGAGGTCCACAGCATGCTGCAGCGCATGAACGACCTCTCCGTGCAGTACAACAACGGCACGCAGAGCACCGAGTCGCAGGACGCACTGTCGGCCGAGTTCGACGCTCTGCAGACCGAGATCACCCGCATCACCGACAACGCGAAGTTCAACGGCGTTGCGCTCTTCGGTGGCGCCGCGCTGACCTTCCAGGTCGGCTCGGACAACGGGGACACGATCGACGTCTCGGCGACCGCCCTCGCGGCCGTCGACACCAGTGCCGCCGACATCGCGGACAGCAACAGCGTCCAGGACGAGATCACCAAGATCTCGACGCAGCGGGCCGAGCTCGGTGCGGTGCAGAACCGGTTCGAGCACACGATCAACTCCACCAACGTGGCGATCGAGAACCTGTCCGCGTCCGAGTCCCGCATCCGGGACACCGACATGGCCTCGGAGATGGTGAACTTCACCCGCTCCCAGATCCTGTCGCAGGCCGGCACCGCCATGCTCGCCCAGGCCAACCAGGCCCCGCAGGGCGTGCTCAGCCTGCTCCGCGGCTGATCGAACCAGCGATCAGCAGCACAGGCGACCTGAGCTCCGGCGAGGGGGTACTTCGCCCCCTCGCCGGAGCTCGCTCCATCTAGCACGACACGCACCACCGGGGAAACGGAAGGAGACAGGACATGGCAGCCACGTCGTCGATCAGCGGCCTCTCGAGCGGTCTCGACACCGCCACGATCATCGAGCAGCTGATGCAGCTCGAGTCCGTCCCGCAGACCCGGCTGAAGACGAGCCTGACCACCGAGCAGAGCAACGTCACCTCCCTCCAGTCACTCAACGCCAAGGCAGCCGCCCTGGTGACGCAGGCCAAGGAGCTGGCCGCGGGCACGGGCTGGAACGCCCTGACGGCGACCTCCTCGAGCACCGCTGTCACCCTGGCCACGACCGGGGGCACCTCGGCCGGGTCGTTCTCCTTCACCGTCGACCGGACCGCGACCGCTCACCGGCTCAGCTTCGCCGCGACCGCCGCGGCGAACGACGTGGTCGTCGGCGGCGGCACCTCCGTCAAGCTCACCTCGGGCGGTGTGACGCAGACCCTCGAGACGGGCGACGGCACGCTCGACGGGCTCGTCAAGGCACTGAACGGCGCCGGCACCGGCGTCACCGCCACCAAGGTCAAGCTCGACGACGGCAGCTACCGATTGCTGGTCAACGCCGCGAAGACGGGGGCGGCCGCAGCCTTCACCCTGACCAACGCCGACGACTCGGACCTGCTCGGCGGCGCGACCGTCGCCGCCGGCAGCGACGCCGCCATCACCCTGGGCACCGACACCATCCACTCGGCGACCAACACGTTCACCGGTGTCGTCCCCGGTGTCGACGTCACGGTCTCGACCGCGGCCGTCGGCACGAGCGTCGAGGTGAACGTCGCACGCGACGGCTCCAAGGTCCAGGACAAGGTCAAGACGCTCGTCGACAACGTCAACGCGCTCCTCACCCAGATCGACTCGCTGACCTCCTACAACTCGGCCGCCAAGAAGTCCGGTCCCCTGGCCGGCGAGGCCTCGCTGCGGGAGCTGCGCACGAACCTGCTCAACGCGGTCTATCCGTCCGACAACACCTCGATGGCCTCGGTCGGCGTGCAGACGGACCGCAACGGCAAGCTGGTCTTCGACGCCACCAAGTTCGCCACGGCGTACGCCGCCGACCCCGCAGCCGTGGCCGGCGCGTTCACGTCCGGCAGCCTCGACGGGTTCGCCGCGCGGATCGCCAAGGTCGCGGACAGGGCGAGCGACAAGTACACCGGCACGATCACCACCGCGATCACGGGCCACAACTCCGGGATCAAGGACATCCAGAACAACATCGACTCGTGGGACACCCGCCTCGAGCTGCGGCGCACGACGCTCACCCGACAGTTCACCGCCCTGGAGACGGCGATGAGCCAGATGACCAGCCAGTCCAGCTGGCTGGCAGGACAGATCAGCTCCCTGACCGGATCATCGTAGAAGCCAAGGAAGGCACCGAGATGATGATGATGATGACTGACGCACGCGCCGCCTACATGGATGCATCGGTGGCAACTGCAGACCCCAGCCGCCTGCTCGTGATGCTCTGCGACCGGCTGGTGCTCGACGTCCAGCGTGCGCTCGGCGCGCAGGTCGCCGGCAACCACGAGGAGGCACACCACCAGCTCGTGCACGCTCAGGCGATCGTCACCGAGCTCCGCAACAGCCTGGACCCCGAGGGTTTCCGGGGCGGAGCCGAGCTGGCCGCCCTCTACGACTACCTCTACCGGCAGCTGGTGCTCGCCAACATCCGTCGTGACTCCGAGGTGACCGAGGAGTGCGAGCGCATCGTCACCCAGGTCGCGCAGACCTGGCGCGAGGCCGCCCTGGCGCTGGCACAGACCGCGGTGCCGGCATGAACCCCGTCAGTCCCGATGACCGGGACCAGTCGCTCACCCTGGAGTGGGAGGTCGAGCTGGACCGCCTGGACCTCGAGGTCATCCGCATCGAGAAGCTGCTCGCCGCGATGAAGCCGATGGACGCCTCCAACTGGGTGGCCCCGGCGCCGAGCGCCCCGATGCCGATCCACCTGCTCCCCCGCGCCATCGAGATCCACAAGCGGCAAGGTGCCGTGCTCGACAAGGTCCTGCGGGCGCTGCGGACCACCACCCAGCACCGCACCTACGTCGAGAGCCTGCGCGACCCGGCGGACACCGCGCCGCGCTACCTCGACGCCACGGGCTGAGACGCCCACATCGGGAAGATTGGGCTATTTGCCGCAATCTTTGATCTTTTGCTCAAGCCCGGCCTAGTCCGGCCGAAGAACCCAGTGAGCACGGATCGCTCCCACCCCGCCGAAGGACCGGCGCCCCTCGCAGTTCCCGGAGGCAATGCCGTGTCCTTGGCCGTATCCGACGCCGTCAGTCGCGTGCTCGGGCTCGCCCTCGACGGCGTGACCATGCGCCAGAAGGTGACCGCCGACAACATCTCCAACGTCGACACCCCGGGCTTCCGTGCGATGAGCGTCGACTTCGAGAGCTCGCTGCGCCAGGCGGTCGACAGCGGCGACGTCACCAGCACCTCCGACGGCGGCGTGCGCCTCGAGACCACGCCGACCGACACCCCGGTGGGCGCCAACGGCAACAACGTCGACCTGCGCAAGGAGACCCTCTCCGCGGTGCAGACGCAGTACCAGTACCAGATGCTCACCCGAGCGGTGAACGACAAGTTCACCCTCGTCCGTGACTCCATCGGTGGTCTCTGATGGGTGCCTTCGACGTCCTGCGGATCGCCAGCTCCAGCCTCGGGTTCCACCAGACCTGGCTGGACACGCTGGCCAACAACATCGCCAACGTCAACACGGTCAAGCCGACCAGCGGCAACGCCTTCCAGGCCCAGAGCGTGGTCGCCGAGGCCCAGGCGGGTGGCGGCGTCGGGGTGGCCGGCATCGCCCAGGGCGACCCCACGGGTCGCCTCGAGTACGCACCCGACAACCCGCTCGCGGACGCCGACGGCTACGTGCGCGCCCCCGACATCGACATGGCCACCCAGATGACCCAGCTCGTGATGGCCCAGCGCGGCTTCCAGGCCTCGGTGCAGGTCACCAAGGACGCCCAGGAGACCTACCAGTCCGCACTCTCGATCGGACGTGGCTGATGAGCGTCTCCGGGATCGAGGCCGTCGGGTTCACCCCGCTCGCCACCCCTCAGCTCGACGCCGCCAGCGGCGTCAAGGGAGCCGCCGGCACCAGCGCCGTCGACGGCTCCAAGGAGTTCGGCAACCTCGTGCTCGACGGCATCGACCGCCTCGAGTCGGTGCAGTCGACGAGCGACCAGCTGGCCGTCAAGGCGGCCACGGGTGACCTCGACGCCATCCACCACTACACGATCGCGGCCTCCGAGGCCGCGGTGACCACGCAGCTCACCGTGGCTGTGCGCAACAAGGCCCTCGAGGCGTTCAACGAGATCATGCGGATGCCGGTGTGATGAAGGATCTAGTGCTGCAGAGGCTCTCCGGCTACCAGCGGAGCTTCTCGGGTTTCACCGCCGGACAGAAGGTCGTCGCCATCCTCGGCACCGGCGCCCTGCTCCTGGCCGGCGTGATGGTGTTCCGCTGGGTCTCGCAGCCCGACTACTCCCCGCTGTTCAGCAACCTCTCCTCCGAGGACGCCTCGGCCGTCATCGAGCAGCTCGACACCCAGGGCGTGAAGTACAAGATCTCCAACGGCGGCGACACCGTGATGGTGCCCCGCAACGACGTCTACAAGACCCGGATCAAGCTCAGCGGCGAGGGCCTGCCCAGCGGCAGCGACGGCGGCTACTCCCTGCTCGACGAGCAGGACCTCTCCACCTCGCAGTTCAAGGAGCAGACCGACTTCAAGCGGGCCATGGAGGGCGAGCTCAACAAGACGATCGAGGCGATGGACGGCGTCCAGTCGGCCGTCGTGCACCTCGCCATCCCGGCCAAGCAGGTCTTCGCCGACAAGCAGGACCCGCCCACCGCGTCGGTGCTGGTGGCCAGCCGGCCCGGCAACACCCTGAGCCCCGAGCAGGTGCAGTCGGTGGTGCACCTCGTCGCCGCGAGCATCGACGGCATGGACCCCGACAAGGTGACCGTCGCCGACTCCACCGGCAAGCTGCTCTCGACCAACGGCTCGCTCGGCGGCGCCGCCGCCAGCTCGCGCAACCAGTACGTCTCCGACTTCCAGAACGAGAAGCAGGCGCAGGTCCAGGCGCTGCTCGACCGCGTGCTGGGCCCCGGCAACTCCACCACCCAGGTGACCGCCGACCTCAACTTCGACAAGACCGTCACCGAGGCCCGCAAGTACACCGCGGCCGACCCCAACGGCCTGAGCACCTCCACCACCAAGAACTCCGAGGACTACACCGGCCCCGCCGGCGCCGCCGCGGCAGGCGGAGTCGTGGGACCCGACGGGCAGATGGACACCTCGACCTCGGGCGGCACGGCCGGCTCCTCCTACAAGAAGTCCTCGGAGACCACCGACAACGCGCTGAACACCACCACCGAGCACCGCGAGGCCGCGCCGGGTGGAGTCGAGTCGCTGCACGTCGCGGTCGCGCTCGACCGGACCGCCGCGGCCAACAACGACCCGGCCGAGATCGAGAAGATGATCAGCGCAGCGGTCGGCCTGGACCCCAAGCGCGGGGACTCGGCCCGCGTCTCGGTGCTCCCCTTCGACCGCAGCGCGGAGAAGGCGGCTGCCAAGGAGGTCAAGGCCGAGGCGGCCGCGGCGGCCAAGGCCGACCGGATGGACCTGCTCCGCAACGGCTCGATCGCCGTGCTGGTGCTGCTCGCCCTGCTCGCCGCCTGGATCCGTGGACGGCGCAAGGCCAAGCAGCGCCAGGAGGCCACGACGTACGTCGTCGAGCAGCTCCGCAGCGACGCGGCTCGCCGTGACGAGGAGCGCACCCTCGAGAACCCGGCCACCGCCCTGCTCAGCCTGGAGCGCGCCTCCGAGGAGCAGAACGTCCGCGAGGAGCTGATCGCGCTCGTGGAGAACCAGCCCGAGGACGTCGCCGCCCTGCTGCGCGGCTGGCTGGTGGAGCGCTGATGAGCCAGAGCGTCGCCACGATGGGCGTCCGCAAGGCCGCGATCGTGCTCATCCAGCTCGGTCCGGAGCGGGCCGCCTCGGTGCTGAGCCGGCTCAGCGAGAGCGAGGTCGAGGCGGTCACCGCCGAGATCGCCCGCCTCGACTCGATCGACGGCGAGGAGAACTCCGCGGTGCTCGGCGAGTTCCGCGACCTGATGACCGCGCGCTCGCACATCGCGCAGGGCGGGCTCGCCTACGCCCGCCAGCTGCTCGAGCAGTCCCTCGGCTCCGACCGCGCCTCGGAGATCATCGACCGGCTCAACGCCGCGGCCGTGCAGATGCCGTTCCAGTTCCTGCGCCGGGTCGACCCCGCGCAGCTGCGCTCCTTCATCGCCGACGAGCACCCGCAGGTCATCGCCCTGGTGCTCGCGCACATGTCCGCGGAGAAGGCCTCGCTCCTGCTCTCCGGGCTCCCCTCCGACCAGCAGGCCGAGATCGCCCACCGCATCGCGGTGATGGACCGCACCTCGCCGGACACCATCAAGGCCGTCGAGAGCACCCTGGAGCGCAAGCTCTCCTCGATGCTGCAGCCGGCCGACATGTCGCGGGTCGGTGGCCTCGACCCGCTGGTCAACATCATCAACCGCTCCGACCGCTCCACCGAGCGCCAGATCGTCGAGGGACTCGAGTCGCTCGACGCCGCCCTGGCCGAGGAGGTCAAGAGCCGGATGTTCATGTTCGAGGACATCGTCCAGCTCGACGACCGCTCGGTGCAGCTGGTGATGCGCGCGATCGACACCGGCAGCCTGGCCCTCGCCCTGAAGGGTGTCGCCGGGAACGTCCGCGACAAGATCACCTCGAACCTGTCCGAGCGCGCCGCAGCCGACCTGATCGACGAGATCGAGATCCTCGGACCCGTCCGCCTGACCCAGGTCGAGGAGGCCCAGCAGGGCATCATCCGCTCGATCCGTGAGCTCGAGGAGCAGGGCCAGATCATGCTGCGCCGGGGGAACGACGATGACTTCGTCGTCTGAGGCCGGAGCCGGTCCCCGGGTGCTGCGTGCCGACCAGGCGGCCTCGGCGTACACGCTGCGTACGCCGGACCTCCGCGCCGGCACCTGGACCCGGCTGGGCACCGGCGCCGCCCTCGGCGACGTCGCCACCGAGGACACGCTCGCCGCCCTCGCCGAGCGGACCCGCGCGACGGCAGAGGCCCAGGGCTACTCCATCGGCTGGGCCAAGGGCGTCCGTGAGGCGCAGGCAGCCGAGCAGATCGCCGCGACCGAGCGCCAGTCGCGCGACGAGCGCGACCGCACGCGCCGCGAGGCCGAGCACGCCGCGGCCGTCACCGCCCTGCAGGAGGCCGCGGCCGGCCTGCACCGGGCCAGGACGGAGCTGTGCGGGCGACTCAGCGAGCAGGCCGCGACGCTGGCCGTCGCGGTGACCGCGGAGGTGCTGGGCCTCCGGGCCGCCGAGCAGACCCCCGAAGACGTCCTGCGACGCGCCCTGGAGGTGCTGCCCGACGACGCGGCCGCCGTCACCCTGAAGCTCAGCCCGACGGTCGCCCGGCACGCCCTGGAGGTCGGCCTTCCGGCCTCGGTGACCGTGACCGTCGACCCGGACCTCTGCCCGGCTGACGTGCTGGTGGAGCTCCACGACCACGTCCTCGACCTGCGGGTCGAACGGGCCGTCACGCGGGTGCGGGAGGCACTGCGATGAGCCCGCTCGACACCGCCGTGCTCGACCGTGCCCGTGAGGCCGCCCGACCCGCCCGCCTCGGTCGCGTCTCCGAGCTGCTCGGCCTGCAGCTGCGCGTCACCGGCCTCGAGGCGGCGGTGGGCGACCTGCTCTCCGTCGAGAGCGCGGTCCCCGTCCTGGCCGAGGTCGTGGCCAGCGGCCCCTCCGGCCTGGTCTGCCTGCCGCTGGGCTCCACCGCAGGACTGACCATCGGGGCCCCCGTGCACCCGGCGGGCGGTCCCTTGACCATCGGTGTCGGCGAGGCGCTGCGAGGCCGCGTGCTCGACGGGCTGGGACGTCCGATCGACGGCGGTCCCGCGCTCGACGCCCTCACCCGCGTGACGGTGGAGAACCCGGCCCCGGGCGCGCTGAGCCGGCCGCGCATCGACCATCAGGTGGGCCTCGGCGTCCGCGCCCTCGACGCCCTGGTCCCCTGCGGTCGCGGTCAGCGGCTCGGCATCATGGCGGGCTCCGGTGTCGGGAAGTCCAGCCTGCTCTCGATGGTCGCCCGTGGCACGGACGCGGAGGTCTCCGTGATCGCCCTGGTCGGCGAGCGCGGACGCGAGGTCCGGGAGTTCATCGAGAACGACCTCGGTCCAGAGGGGCTCGCCCGCTCGGTCGTCGTGGTGGCCACCTCCGATGCTCCACCCGTCGAACGGCTGCGTTCTGCCTTCGTGGCGACGCGGATCGCCGAGTTCTTCCGCGACACCGGCAAGAACGTCGTACTGATGATGGACAGCCTGACCCGCGTCGCGATGGCGCAGCGGGAGATCGGCCTGTCCGCCGGGGAGCCCCCGGCGACGCGCGGCTACCCGCCGAGCGTGTTCACGCTGATGCCGCGGTTGCTCGAGCGTGCCGGGACGAGCGAGGCCGGGAGCATCACCGGCCTCTACACGATCCTCGTGGAGGGCGACGACCTCCAGGACCCGATCGGTGACACCGCACGCTCGATCCTCGACGGCCACGTCGTGCTCTCCCGCCGGCTCGCGACGTCGGGCCACTTCCCCGCCGTCGACGTGCTCGAGTCCATCTCGCGCGTCACCAACGCCGTCACCACCCGCGAGCAGCAGCACGACGCCCGCCTGCTGCGCCGGATGCTCGCCGCCCACCGCGACGTGCGCGAGCTGGTGGAGATCGGCGCCTACGTCAACGGCGCAAACCCCGACGCCGACCAGGCGCTGGCGCGGATGCCACGCATCGAGGCCTTCCTCCAGCAGGACATGGACGACCCCACTGACACCGACACCACGTGGCAGCGACTGAACGGACTCCTGACCTCATGACCGGACGCAACCTGCACTCCCTCGACGCCGTCGCTCGGGTACGTCGCGTGCGCGAGCAGGACAGCCTCGCCGGGCTGCACCTGGCCCTGCGCGAGGTCGACAGCTCGCAGCGGCACCTCGAGGCCATCGAGGACCGACTCGCTGACCTGGCGGCGAGCAGTGTCTCGACGCCCGAGGAGTTCATCGCGCTGCGCCAGGGGCTGCTCGCCCTCGGCCAGGCGGTCGACGCCGCACGGACCTCGCTCGAGTCGGCCCGCAACCTGGCCACCTCCGCGCAGTCGCACTGGCACAACGACCGGATCCGCCTGCGCACCATCGAGATGCTCCAGGAACGCCGCATCGCCGAGGCACAGGCCGAGCACGCCCGCGCCCAGGCCAAGGTCGAGGACGAGGTCGCCACCCAGCTGTGGCGGCGGCGTCGACACCTGCAGGTGGTCTCGTGACGGTCGGCACGGTCACCTCCCGGATCCAGGAGCTCCAGTCCCAGCTGGCGCTGCTCACCCCGGTCAGCACCTCCTCGCTCACCGCTGCCAACGGCGCAGCGTTCGCCCAGGCACTGGACTCCGCGAGCACGTCGGCCGGTGGCACCACCGGCGACGCCGTGGTCAACGAGGCCAAGGAGTTCCTCGGCCTGCCCTACGTGTGGGGCGGCAACTCCAAGGAGAAGGGTGTCGACTGCTCGGGCCTCGTCCAGCAGGTCTACAAGAAGTTCGGCATCGAGCTCCCCCGGCTGTCCGCCGAGCAGGCACGCCAGGGCACGCCGGTCGCGAGTCTCGCCCAGGCCAAGCCGGGCGACCTGCTCGCGTGGGACAACTCCAGCCGCAACAACGGGGCCGACCACATCGCCATCTACGCCGGCAACGGCAAGATGATCGAGGCTCCGCGCACCGGCCTGAACGTGCGACTCGTGGACGTCCCGTCCGCCCCTGACTACATCCGCCGGATCCTGCCCGACTCCCCGGTCAGCGGTGTCGCCCAGGTCTCCGCGGCACGCGTCGCCGGCGGGAGCGTCTCCGGCGTGCCCTACGCGGACCTTTTCAACCAGGCCGGCGCACGCTACGGCGTCAGCCCTGCCCTGCTCTCCGCAGTCGCGAAGCAGGAGTCCGGATACAAGGCCGATGCCGTCAGTCCCGCGGGGGCCCGCGGCCTGATGCAGCTGATGCCGGGCACCGCCAAGGGTCTCGGCGTGACGAACTCCTTCGACCCGGCCCAGGCGGTCGACGGCGCCGCCCGGATGCTGCGCGACCTGACGAACCGCTTCGGGAGCACGCAGCTCGCCCTCGCGGCGTACAACGCCGGTCCCGGTGCGGTGATGAAGTACGACGGCATCCCGCCGTACGCCGAGACGCAGCACTACGTGAAGAACATCATGTCGATGCTGGGAGGTGCGGCCGCATGACCCAGATCGCTGTCGAGAGTCCCCTGCCCACGGTGCCGGCCGGTGTGCTCGGCAACCCTCCGGCCACCGACATGGGAGCGGCCGCGGCCTTCGCCCTCGCCATCCAGCTCGCCATGGGGGTCGTCACCGCGACACCGGCTCCCGGCGTGGTCGAGGGCGACGGCCAGTCCACCGACGCGCCGCTGGACGGGTCCACCGGAGCCCCTGCGGGGGACGACGAGGCAGCGACCGACACCGGCGCAACGACGGCGGCTGCAGGGACGCTCGCCGCGCTCCTGGTCCCCGCGCTGATCCCGACCACGGCGACCTCGACCGCAACCGCAACCGCCGCCTCGACCGCCGCCTCGACCACCTCCTCGCCGGACCTGGCGCCGGAAGGGGCGCCGGCGAGCCCGAACGGGACGACCACCCCTCGCGCCACCCCTCGCGCCACGACGGGCGACACTGCGGGCGGCGCGATGGACGACTCGGCGCTCGCGCCGGCCGCGGCGGCTGACGCTTCCGTGGCGACTGCCGCGAGGTCCGAGGAGGCCCCTGCCGAGGCAACCTCCCCTGCCGTTCCCGCAGCGAGCGATGCCACCACCAAGGCTCCGTCGGCGACCGAGACGGCCTCGACGCCCGCCCCCATCCCGACCTCGCCATCGGCCACCGCGCCGAACGCGGCCCTCGCTCCGGTGGTCACCGTGGCCGGCGCGGACGTCCAGGCCGCACCGGCAGCGCGACCCGTCGCGGCCCAGGTCATCCCCGAGGTGACCAGGCTGTTCAGCAACGGCGAGGGCGTGCACCGCGTGACCCTGGAGCTGAACCCGAAGGCGCTCGGCGAGGTCCGCGTCGTCCTCACCGTGCGGCACGGCGACGTGCACGTGCGCCTGGCCGCCGGCAGCGAGGCGCGTGCGGCTCTGGCGCTCTCCTCGGGCGATCTGAACCGCGCGCTCGAGCACATCGGCATCAAGGAGCACCGGCTCACTCTGGCCGAGCTCCCCGGCGTCGCCGCGAGCGCCGCCACCCAGACCCACTCCGACACCACGGAGTCGCGACAGCAGCAGGCGCCCTTCACCGGGCGTTTCGACACCGAGCAACACCACGATTCTCGTCAGCCACGGATGGGTGACGGCAGCACGGCCACGGACGGCACCGACCACGAACACGGATCCCGCACTCGCGGGGACCGTTCGATCCACGAGGTCAGCCACGTCCCCAGCCGGGGCGGGGTCGACCTCCGGATGTGAGGAGGACGCATGTCCATCGGAGCAACCGAACCGGTGAGCTACACCGGCATGTTCGGCACCGCACCGACGACCGGTACCGACACCGGGGCCACCACGACGACCAGCAAGTCGGCCGACAAGGACATGTTCCTTCAGCTGCTGGTCGCGCAGATGAAGTACCAGGATCCGATGAACCCCACCGACTCCAGCCAGTTCCTGGCCCAGTCGGCACAGTTCACCGCCCTGGAGAAGATGCAGAACGTCGCCGACCAGACCGCGCAGCTCGTCGCCAGCCAGATGGCGTTCGGCGCGAGCGGGCTGGTCGGCCGCACCGTCACCTGGACCACCGCCGAGGGCGTCGCCCAGAAGGGTGTGGTCAACGGCGTCACCTTCGGCACCGACGGCCCGATGCTCGACGTCGCCGGCGCCCAGGTGGCGCTGGGCCAGGTCCAGTCAGTCACGGACGGTACGGCGACACCTGCCGCGTCATCCGGCTCCACCACCGGCACCTCCACCACCGGCACCACCAACACCGGCACCGCCGGCAGCTCCACGACCGTCTAGCTCCATCGGCCCCCGGGCCGTCACCCATCCACGAGAGGAACCATCATGCTTCGCTCACTCTTCGCCGGCATCAGCGGCCTGCGCGTCAACCAGACCATGCTCGACGTCACCGGCAACAACATCGCCAACGCCAACACCGTCGGCTTCAAGGCCAGCAGCACCGTCTTCTCCGACACGCTCAGCCAGATGCTCACGGCTGCCGGTGGCGCCAACGCCGCACGCGGTGGCACCAACCCGATCCAGGTCGGCCTCGGCGTGCAGGTCGCCGGCACGAGCACCAACTACAACCAGGGCTCGACCCAGACCACCGGCCGGGCGACCGACCTGATGATCCAGGGCGACGGCATGTTCGTGGTCCGCAAGAACGGAGAGAACCTCTACACCCGCGCAGGCTCCTTCACCTTCGACGAGACCGGCACCTTGGTGAACCCGACCGGCGGCCGGGTGCAGGGCTACGCGCTGGATGCCAACGGCGACCCGACCGGTGGACTGGTCGACATCTCCCTGGACTTCTCGGGGCTGACCCCGCCCGTGCCCGCGGGGGCCCAGATGACGTCGTACAACATCGGTGGCGACGGCAAGCTGCGCGCCGTCTTCTCCGACGAGAGCCAGCGGGAGCTCTCACAGCTCGCGATGGCCAACTTCAACAACCCGATGGGCCTGGAGAAGGTCGGCGAGACCTCGTTCCGGGAGTCGGCCAACTCCGGCGCCGCGCAGCTCGGCATCCCCGGCGAGGGCATGAACGGTGACATCCAGGGCGGTGCGGTCGAGATGTCCAACGTCGACCTCGCCAACGAGTTCACCAACCTGATCCTCGCCCAGCGCGGCTTCCAGGCCAGCTCGCGGGTGATCACCACCTCCGACCAGGTCCTCGAGGACCTCGTCAACATCAAGCGCTGACCCCCACCTCGCCGACCGGGCTGTTCTGGTTGGCAGAAGTACGCCGACCGGGCTGTTCTGGTTGGCAGAAGTACGCCGACCGGGCTGTTCTGGTTGGCAGAAGTACGCCGACCGGGCTGTTCTGGTTGCTGCTCGAACGTCCACCCAGCAACCAGGAACGCCCGGTCGGCGAACTCAGAGCAACCAGAACTGCCCGGTCGGCGGATTCCAGGCAACCAGGAGTGCCCGGTCGGCGAGCTCCGGGGAACCGCAGGGGAAAAACCCGCAGATCCGGCCCGAGAGCGCTCAGGTCGGGGCGGGGGTGGCCGATGGAGTCGTTACCTGGCCAAGGACGGCCGCAAGAGGTGTAGGCACAAGGAAGGTGCGTCGTGATCGCGCTCACGAGAATTTCGGGTCAACCGTTCGTCTTGAACTGTGACCTCATCGAACGGATCGACTGCACTCCGGACACGGTGGTCTCGCTCGTCGACGGCAAGAAGTACGTCGTGCTCGAGTCCTCGACCCAGGTCGCCGCATCCATCCGCCTCTACCGCAGCGAGATCATCGCCCTGAGCCACCACCTCCAGCCGGAGGACCTCGGCCTGGTCGACGAGGACGCCTCGGTCGCGCACCTGTCCCCCGTCACTCCGATCACCCGGGAGGTGTGATGGATCCGGCACCCGCGATCGGCATCGGCGCCGGCTTCGCCGTCGTCATCGGGGCGAACGTCCTCGAGGGCGGCAACCCGATGAGCCTGCTGCTGCTCCCGCCGATCATGCTCGTCTTCGGCACCACCCTGCTGGTCACGATGGCCGGCGGGACGATGAACGACGCGAAGACCGCTGCCAAGTCGGCCAAGCGCGCCTTCACCGGCAACGCCGAGTCGGCCGAGGACCTGATCCCGGCCGTCGTCGACCTCGCCGAGCGCGCCCGACGCGAGGGCCTGCTGGCCCTCGAGGACGCCGTCAAGGGCGTCGACGACGAGTTCCTGCGCAAGGGCGTCACGATGGCCATCGACGGCACCGACCCCGAGGAGCTGCGCGACATCCTGGAGTCCGAGGTCTACGCCAAGCGGTCGGCCGACAAGCAGGCCGCGAAGTTCTTCGCCGACGCCGGTGCCTATGCGCCGACCATCGGCATCATCGGCACCGTCATGGGCCTCGTGCACGTGCTGGAGAACCTGGCCGCGCCCGAGGAGCTCGGACACCTGATCGCCGGCGCCTTCGTCGCCACCCTGTGGGGCGTCACGTCGGCCAACGTGATCTTCCTGCCGCTCGGCAACCGCCTCAAGCGGCTCGGCGAGCTCGAGGCCGCCCGCATGGAGGTCACGATCGAGGGCATCGCCGCCATCCAGGCCGGGTCGAACCCGCGCATCGTCGCCCAGAAGCTCCGCTCGCTGCTCCCCGGCGCCGCGGTGGAAGCGGCCTGACATGAGCCGCAACAACCGCCGTGAGCAGCACGAGGAGCACGAGAACCACGAGCGCTGGCTGGTGACGTACGCCGACATGGTGACCCTGCTGATGGTCCTGTTCATCGTGATGTTCGCGATGAGCGTGGTGGACGAGAAGAAGTTCAACATGCTCAAGAACGGACTCGCCGCCGGATTCGGCCAGCCGACCTCCATCCTCGACGGTTCCCACACGATCCTCGAGGAGCCGGGCACCGCGATCACCGCGCCGGTCGCCGCAGCCGACCTCGCAGCAGACGTCCCGGAGAAGAACCGGGTCGCGGTCGACAACGCCGTGCAGAAGATCCAGCAGCGCGCCGCCGACCGGAAGCGCGCGACTGCAGAGGTCGAGGTCGACCGCCTCGAAGGTGTCCGCAAGAAGATCCTCGCGGCGTTGGCGGCGAAGGGGCTGCAGGACGACGTCCGCACCCGCTACGACGAGCGGGGGCTGGTGGTCAGCCTGGTCTCGCGGCACGTGGTCTTCGAGGCCGACGTCGCCGAGCTGTCCGCCCGTGGCCGCCTGGTCCTGGACACGCTCGCACCGGTGCTCCGCACGATCGCCGACCCGTTGTCGGTCGACGGCCACACCAACCAGGTCAAGGTCAAGCCGAAGTACTACCCGACCGACTGGGAGCTCTCGGCCGCCCGCGCCGTCGGGGTGCTGCGCTACCTGCACTCCGCGTGGCAGCTCCCGAACGCGCGGATGACCGCCACGGCGTACGGCCACGAGAAGCCGCTCGTCAACCCGTCCTCACCGGGGTCGCAGGCGGTCAACAAGAGGGTGGACATCGTCGTCCAGTCCCCGTTGCCCTCCGAGACCCGTGCCCTGATGTCCGAGGTCCTCAAGGCCCGCAAGCTGCCCGTAGGAGAACAGCCATGACCGTCACTGCCATGCCGGCCACCCCGAAGGCCGACGCCCAGACCGAGCCCGAGGAGAAGAAGGGCGGCCTGAAGAAGGTCGTCATCATCCTGGTGGCCCTGCTCGCCCTCGGCGGCGGCGCCTACTGGTTCGTGCTCAAGCCCAAGCCCGTCGAGGCGCCCAAGCCCGGCGAGGTGGTCTCGCTCGACCCGATCCAGATCAACCTGGAGGGCGAGCACTACCTCCGGGTCGGGATCGCCCTGCAGCTGACCGCCAAGACCAAGGAGGCCGACGGCAGCAAGGCGCTGGACGCGACCATCACCGAGTTCAGCGGCCTCTCGATCGCGGAGGTCAACGACGTGAAGAAGCGGGCGGCGCTGAAGAAGGAGCTCCAGCACCACCTCGGGGAGCTCTACGAGGGTGAGGTCATGGGGGTGTACTTCACGGAGTTCGTCACGCAATAGTTTCGAATTTCCTCAGGTTCGGGCCACGCCGGTCGATTCGACCGGCGTGAACCCCCCTGCATCCTCGCCGCGCGTCACCGGTGGTGCCGGCATGCACGGAGGCCGCGAGCCGTCCGAGGCCGTCGCCTACGACTTCCGTCGACCCATCCAGCTCTCGCGCGAGCACGCACGCATCCTGCAGGTGGGGTTCGACAGCTTCGCGCGCCAGGCGACGACACTCTTCACCTCGTCGCTGCGCACCGTCTGCTCGATGTCGCTGCTCTCGGTGGAGCAGCAGAACTACGGCGAGTACGTCGAAGGGCTGCTCGCACCGACCTACATGACCATCTTCACCGCCGAGCCGCTCGCCGGACGCGGCGTGCTCGAGATGCCGGTCAAGGCTGCCATGACCTGCATCGACCACGTCCTGGGCGGCCCCGGGTCGGTGATGCAGCCGCTGCGCAGCCTGAGCGAGATCGAGAGCACCGTGATGACGCGGCTCACCGAGCGCCTGCTCGCGGAGATGCGCTACTCGCTCGGCAACGTCCTCGACCTCCAGCCGCAGATCTCCGGCGTGGAGTACAGCCCGCTGTTCGCCCAGCTCGCCGCGTCCTCCGACGTGATGGCGGTGGCGACCTTCGACCTGCGGATCGACGACCGCCCCTACAAGGTCAGCACCTGCCTGCCGTTCAGCGAGCTGCTCCCCTACCTGGTCGCCGCTGCCGCCCCGGCACCCGTCTCCGACCGTGAGCGCGCCACCCGCGCCCGCTCCGCCGAGCTCCTGCGGGGCCAGTTCGAGTCCGTGCCCATCGACCTCGCCGTCCGCTTCCGGACGACCCGGGTCTCGCCCGACGCGCTCGGCGAGCTGGCCGTCGGAGACGTGATCCGGCTCAGCCACCCCGCCACCGCCCCACTCGACGTCACGACCGACGACGCCGTCTTCGCCCACGCCACGCCTGGCTCGAAGGGCCCCAAGCTCGCCGCCCTCGTGGTGGGTGCTCCCAAGGAGGACCGATGACCACGCCCGCCACCACG
Source organism: uncultured Actinomycetota bacterium (assembly GCA_963843075.1). Classification (GTDB taxonomy): domain Bacteria; phylum Actinomycetota; class Actinomycetes; order Propionibacteriales; family Nocardioidaceae; genus Marmoricola. The sequence goes on from CAWJJD010000002.1 coordinate 1,523,873, forward strand.
CACGCCACCGTTCTCGACACCGACCTCGCCGTCGCCGCCGCCGACCTCGTCTCGACGGTCCTGCCGTCGGTGCACCCGCTGATCGTCGCCGGCGCCCAGGAGGGCACGGCGGAGGTCGGCGCAGGTTTCCCGGGTGCCGTGGTCGCCCGCCTCGCCGGCCACCCCACCGCTCGCATCGGGCTGCTCGTCGGTGAGGAGCTCGTCGGGGCGCTGGCCTCCAGCCCCACGCAGGGACTCGAGCTCGCCGCCGCGGTCCAGCCTGCGGTCGACGCGATCGCCCTGACCATCGGCGGCACTGCCGAGGCGGGGGTCCAGGTCGAGCCGGCCACGCTGGCCGACCACCTCGGCGGCCCGTTCACCGTCGTACCCCTCATCGGCGCCGGTGCTGCCGCCGCCATCGCCATCACCAACGACGCCCTCGAGAAGGCTGCCACCGTGACCGAAGAGTTCTCCACCGCCACGAGCTCCGCGACCGCCAACGCCCCGGTCATCGAGCCCACCGCCGTCACCCACCAGCCGCTGAGCGCGGCGCCCGCACCGGGCATCGCACCGGGCATCGCACCGGGCATCGCTCCGCGTCGCGGCATCGAGATGCTGCACGGCGTCGACATGGAGCTCACCGTCGAGCTCGGGCGCACCCGGATGGCGGTCCGCGACCTGCTGTCCCTGGCCCCTGGCGACGTGCTCGAGCTCGACCGCGCCGCCGGCAGCCCGGCTGACCTGCTGGTCAACGGCCGCCTGATCGCACGCGGCGAGGTCGTCGTGGTCGACGAGGACTTCGGCCTCCGCATCACCCAGATCCTCGACTCCAACGCGGGCTGAGCATGGTCGAGCTCGCAGTACGGCTGGTCTTCTCGCTGGCCGTCGTCGTCGGACTGCTGCTGCTGACCGTCAAGGTCAGCGCACGCAAGTTCCGCCCGCGCAACGGCGCCGCGGTGCGCATCGTGCACCGCCAGGCGCTCAGCCGGGGCACCGCGGTGGCCGTGGTGGAGGTCGGCAACCGCGTCCTCGTCCTCGGCACGACCGAGCACCAGGTCAACGTGCTGGCCGAGCTCGAGGAGGGGGAGCTCGACGGCCCCGCGGACCTCACCGTCGTCGAGAACGGGCCGGCCCCGGCCGCCTCCCACGTGATCGCCATCGAGGACGCCCGCGCCACCCACCCGGTCAGCTTCGAGACCGTGCTCGAGGCGGCCTCGACCCTCCGGGCGTCCACGCCGGCCGAGACGGTCGCTGCCGAGCCGGCCCCGCGCCGACGTGCGGGCAGCCACGCGGCCCGGCCGGCCCCGAAGCGTGCCCCGAAGCGGGCCCAGAAGCAGGGCTCGAAGCCGACCCGCAAGGTCTGCGGCCGTCCCGCCGTCGCGAACGGTCCGCTGGCCGGCTCGATCCTCTCCCCGCAGACCTGGCGCCAGGCGCTGGTTGTCGCCACCGGACGAGCTTCGTGAGCGCGGTACGTCGCACGCTGACGCTCCTCGCCGGACTGTTCGCCGGTTTCGTGCTGTCGGTCAGCGTGCTGCCGGCCGTCGCGAACGCTGCCGCCCCCACGACCACGACCACGACCACGACCACCGTCGCCTCGGTCGTCTCGGCGAGCGCCTCGCTGCTGCCGGCCGCGCCGGCCGACCCCGCGGGCCCGAAGGGTCCCAAGAAGCGCGACTCGACCGACGTGAACGTCAAGCTCAGCGGCCTCACCGACAAGCCGAGCACGTCGGTGTCGGTCATCTTGACGATGACCCTGCTCTCGCTGCTGCCCGCGATCGTGCTGACCTGCACGAGCTTCACCAAGATCCTCGTGGTGCTCGGGCTGACCCGCAACGCCCTGGGACTGCAGCAGTCCCCGCCCAACCAGGTGCTGGCGGGACTGGCGCTGTTCCTGAGCCTGTTCATCATGACGCCGGTGCTCAGCTCCATGAACGACGAAGGCATCAAGCCCTACATGGACGGCTCGAAGACCTCCGCGCAGGCCTGGGAGGACGGCTCCCGCCCGCTCAAGGACTTCATGCTCCACAACACCGACGACGAGCAGCTCGAGCTGCTCACCAACGTGGCCAAGCGGGACCTGCCCAAGAACCGGGCGGACGTCCCGATCAGCACCCTGATCCCGGCGTTCGTGCTGAGCGAGCTGAAGCAGGCCTTCATCATCGGCTTCATCGTCTTCATCCCGTTCCTGGTGATCGACTTCGTCGTCAGCGGCGCACTGATGGCGCTCGGCATGATGATGATGCCGCCGGTGATGGTGTCGCTGCCCTTCAAGCTCCTCCTGTTCGTCCTCGTCGACGGCTGGGGACTGCTGATCAAGTCACTCATCTCGAGCTACGGATAGGTGCAGCCATGACCGACACCACGATCATCGAGCTGGCGATGCGCACCATGATGGTGGCGCTGAAGCTCTCCGCGCCGATCCTGGTCACCTCCCTCGTGATCGGCTTCACCGTCTCGCTGTTCCAGTCGATGACCCAGATCCAGGAGTTCACCCTCGCCTTCGTGCCGAAGCTGATCGGTGTGGGCATCGCACTGCTGATCTGCGGGAACTGGATGCTGCACACGTTGATGACCTTCACCATCGACCTCTTCGAGGGCCTCCCGGCCATGCTGGGCTGACCGTGGAGATCACCGTCCCCGGCGACGCGCTGATCGCCTACCTGCTCGCCTCGGTGCGGATCGTGTCCTGGCTGGCCGTCGTGCCTCCGTTCTCGTCCCGCGCCGTGCCCAACACCGCCAAGGTGGTGCTCTCCCTCGGGCTGGCCTTCGCGGTCGCCCCGGCGCTGCACCAGACGCGGCTCCCGACCACCGCCCTCGATCTCGTCGGCGAGACCGTCACCCAGGTCGCGATCGGGGCGTCCATGGGGTTCGTGACCTTCCTGCTGTTCTCCGCACTGGCCGCCGCAGGCAGCCTGATCGACGTCTTCGGCGGCTTCTCGCTCGCCCAGGGCTTCGACCCGCTCGGCATGAACTCCAACACCGTCTTCGGCACCTTCCACCAGATGCTCGCGACGATGATCCTGTTCGTCACCAACGGACACATGCTGGTCCTGGGTGGCCTGCTGAGCACCTTCCGGTTCCTGCCGGTGGGGGCCACCCCCGACACCAGCCACGCCACCGAGACACTCCTGGCCGCGTTCCGCGTCTTCTTCGTCACCGCGGTGCAGATCGCGCTGCCGATGATCGCGGTGCTGTTCCTGGCCGACCTGGGGCTGGCGCTGCTGACCAAGGTGGCGCCACAGCTCAACGCCATCAACGTGATGTTCCCGGCCAAGATCGGCCTCACCCTGCTCCTGGTCGGGCTGTCCTTCCCGGTGCTCCCGCAGGCGATGGACAAGATGGTCGAGCTCTCCCAGCAGGCGATGGCCGTGATGTCGGGAGCGGGGTGATCCGGTGAGCGGGGAGAAGACCGAGAAGCCCACCCCCAAGCGGCGCAAGGAGAGCCGCAAGGAGGGGCAGGTCGCCCGGACCCAGGAGCTCGGCGGGTGGGCGTCCGTCCTCGCCTTCGGCATGGCTGCGCCGGTGCTGCTGCAGCGGGAGTTCCACTCCCTGTGGGCGCTGTTCGAGCGCAGCCTCAGGCTGACCGAGCACCCCACGACCTCCGTCGCGCTCGACCTGCTCGGCGAGGCAGCCCGGCACGTGTTCATCGTCTTGCTGGTGCTCGGCTCGATGGTGATGGTGATCGGTGTCGCCTCCGCACTGGCCCAGGGCGGTTTCGTGCTGGCCACCAAGTCGGTCAAGCCCAAGGCGGCGAAGCTGAACCCGCTCAAGGGCGCCAAGCGGATCTTCGGTCCCCAGGCGGCCTGGGAGGGCGTCAAGATGCTGCTCAAGAGCAGCCTCGTCGGGCTGCTGGTGTACGCCGCCATCCGCGGGCTGATGCCGCTGGTCGGCGGCATGGTGCCGCTCCAGGCGACCCTCCAGCAGGTCTCGCACAGTGCCCTGGGCCTGATGCGCAACATCGCCCTCGCCGGTCTGGCCCTGGCTGCCGCCGACTACGCCATGCAGCGTCGTCGTGTCGGCAAGCAGACCCGGATGAGCAAGGAAGAGGTCAAGCAGGAGCACAAGCAGAGCGAGGGCGACCCGATGCTCAAGGGCGCGATCCGGGCGCGGCAGCTCGCCGCCTCCCGCAACCGGATGATCGCCGACGTGGCGACGGCCGACGTCGTGCTGGTGAACCCCACCCACGTCGCCGTGGCGCTGCGCTACGAGGCCGACCTGGGGGCTCCGCGGGTCGTGGCCCGGGGTGCCGGTGCCATCGCCGCCAAGATCCGGGAACGGGCCGCCGAGGAACGCGTCCCCCTCGTGCGCGACATCCCCCTGGCCCGGGCGCTCTACTCCTCCACCAACGTCGGCCAGACCATCCCGAACGAGCTCTTCAACGCCGTCGCCACGGTCCTGGCCTTCGTGATCAGCCGGCGTTCGGCCGGGCAGCGCGGGGGCGAGCACCGCTCCCCGCGGCAGGAGAGCGAGCTGCCCGACGTACCCGCCCTCGGACGGCGTCGCCGGATTTCCTCAACCCCGGCCGCCGTCGGCCGATAGGACCCTCGTCGCCAGGAAGGCGCGAAGCGGCGCCAGGAGGGCGCAGAGAACTCTGCATCCCTGAAAGGTGCCTCCGTGGCCCCCAAGCGTCTGACCCAGCTCGGCGTTCCCGTCGGCATCGTCTTCATCGTGGTGATGCTGGTCGTCCCGCTGCCGGCGCTGGTTCTCGACCTGCTGATCGCGCTCAACATCGTCGGTGCGCTGCTGATCCTGCTCACCGCGATGTTCGTGCACCGCCCGCTCGACTTCGCCGCGTTCCCGGCCGTCATCTTGGTGATGACCCTGTTCCGCCTGGCCCTCAACGTGAGCGCCACCCGACTGGTGCTGCTCGACGGGTTCGCCGGCAAGGTGATCGACACCTTCGGCCACTTCGTGGTCGGGGGCTCGCTGATCGTCGGCCTGATCGTGTTCTCCATCCTGCTGGTCATCCAGTTCGTCGTCATCACCAACGGCGCCGGCCGCGTGGCCGAGGTCGGCGCCCGGTTCACGCTCGACGCGATGCCCGGCAAGCAGATGGCGATCGACGCCGACCTCAACTCCGGCCTGATCGACGAGGACGAGGCTCGCAAGCGGCGCCGGGAGGTGCACGCCGAGGCCGACTTCTACGGCGCGATGGACGGTGCCTCGAAGTTCGTCAAGGGTGACGCGATCGCCGCGATCATCATCACGCTGGTCAACCTGATCGGCGGGTTCGCGGTCGGGGTCGCCCAGAACGGCATGTCCTTCGGCGACGCCATCTCCACCTACAGCCTGCTCTCGGTCGGCGACGGCCTCGTCTCCCAGATCCCGGCGCTGCTGCTCTCGGTGGCCACCGGCCTCATCGTCACCCGCAACACGGGTGAGGACGACATGGGCTCCGACATCGTGCGCCAGGTGATGGCCCGACAGATGCCGCTGCGAGTCGCGGGCTTCGCCGGGCTCTCCCTGTGCCTGATCCCGGGCCTGCCCAAGCTGCCGTTCATCATCTCCGGCGGCCTGATGCTGCTCGCCTCGACGCGCGCCGACACGGGCGCGGAGACCGATCCCGAGCCCGAGCACGCCCTGGCCCTGACGGGTGGCGAGCACGAGACTCCCGAGGACCTGGCCCAGGAGATCCAGATCGACCCGCTGGCCCTCGACCTGTCCGCCGACATCGTCGACCTGGTCGACCCCACGAGCGGTGGCGACCTCCTCAACCGGGTGAAGGCGCTGCGCCGCAAGATCGCCTCCGACATCGGCATCGTGATCCCGCCACTGCGCACCCGCGACAGCCTCGACCTCCCGGCCCAGACCTACGCGATCAAGCTGTTCGGCGTCGAGGTCGCCCGCGGCGAGGCGCCGCGCGGCCAGGTGCTGGCCATCGGGGAGTTCCTCGGCTCCCTCCCCGGTACGCCGACCCGCGAGCCCGTCTTCGGCCTCGACGCGAAGTGGATCGCCCAGGAGCTGCGCAGCCAGGCCGAGCTGAGCGGCGCCACCGTGGTCGACCGCACCTCGGTGATCACCACCCACCTCGCCGAGATCGTCAACCAGCACGCCGCCCGTCTGCTCGGCCGCGAGGACGTCCGGCTGCTCACCGACGTGGTCAAGCGCACCCACCCCGTGGTGGTCGAGGAGCTCACGCCCACCCAGCTCAGCCTCGGGGAGGTGCAGCGGATCCTGCAGTCGCTGCTCGACGAGGGCATCTCGATCCGTGACCTGGTGCGCATCTTCGAGGCGATCTCCCTGCGCGCCACCGCCACCAAGGACGTCGACACCCTGGTCGAGAGTGCCCGGATGGCGCTGGGCCCGGCCATCGTCGCGCAGCACACCAGTGGCAACACGGTGCACGTGATCAGCCTCGATCCGCGCCTCGAGCAGCAGATGCTGGAGGCCCAGCGGCCGACCGAGGCCGGCACGATCCTGGCACTGGACCCCGAGACCGGGCAGCGCGTGCTCACCCAGGTCGACCAGCTCGTGCGTGAGGCCCAGAACGCCAACACGCACCCGGTCGTCGTGTGCGCTCCGCAGATCCGCGCATCGCTGCGCAGGTTCCTGCGGCCGACCATGATGCGCGTGCCCGTGCTGTCCTACTCCGAGCTGGTCGGCTCGGGGCAGATCAGCTCGGTCGGCGTGGTCGCCCACGAGGCACTCGCGGTGACCCGGTGAAGGCTCCCCTGGGCACCGTCGTGGGTGCCAGCATCCTGGTCGCCTCCCCCGTGCTGTGGATGCTCCAGGCGGGGTCGCTCTCCGCGACGGAGGCGCTGCAACGCTGGGGCATCTGCCTGGCCGTGTGCTGGCTCGCGATCACCGGGGTCAGCGCGCTGGCGTTCCCGGAGACCCGCGCCACGTCGCCGCAGCCGCGGGCCGACGAGCAGGAGGAGCCGGAGCCGGTCCACGAGGCGCTGCCGCAGGGCTGACCCGAGTTGCCTGTGCCCCCGGACGCGAGGCAGGGTGGTCAGGATGAAGGACACGCTGCTCGTGCCCGCCCGTTACCGCGGCCCCACTGCGTCCGGGAACGGCGGATACGTCTCAGGGGCGCTCGCACACGAGCTCGGGGACACCCTCGGTCGCGCGGTGACCGTGACCCTGCGGCAGCCGCCGCCGCTGGACGCGACCATGCGCGTCAACGAGGTCGAGCGTGGTCTCACGCTCACCTTCGGCGGAGCCCTGGTGGCGCAGGCGGAGTTCTGCGACCAGCAGGTCGAGCCGGTCGAGGCCGTCTCCTGGGACGAGGCGGTCGCAGCCAGCGGCTCCTACCCGGGCCACCGCCACCACCCGTTCCCGCAGTGCTTCGCCTGCGGGACGGAGCGCGAGGACGGCCTGCGCATCTTTCCCGGGCTGGTGCCCCCCTCGGACGACGACACCAGGCTCGCGGCACCGTGGATCCCGGACCGCTCGGTGCCTGCTGACTACCACGAGTACGCCGACCCGTTCCCGCGTGCCTGCCTCGCAGCGACCTGGGCAGCACTGGACTGCGTGGGCGGCTGGGCGGGCGACATCACCGAGCGGTTGATGGTGCTCGGCCGGATGACGGCGATCATCGACGCCCTGCCGGCGCTCGGCGAGGAGCACGTCGTGATGGGCGAGCGTCGCGGCTCGGAGGGTCGCAAGACGTTCACCGCCTCGACGCTGCACGACGCGGACGGCCGCATCGTGGGGCGTGCCGAGCACGTCTGGGTGGCGGTCGACCCGGCCCTCTTCAACGGGTGAGGGCCCCACGGCTGAGCTCGCTCAGGGCTCCAGCGCCTGGTTGTAGCGCGCCAGCCCCGCCACGAACCGTCGGAGGTCCTCGTCGCTCCAGCCCGAGAGCCGCTCGCTGATCTCCTGGCGGCGCACGACGGAGATGCTCTCCAGTCGTCGGCTGCCCTCCTCGGTGATCGCGAGGATGGCTGCACGGCGGTCCTCGGGGTCGGGCGAACGCTCGATCATGCCGAGCTCGAGCAGGGACCCGACCTGACGGCTCACGGCACCCTTGTCGATGGAGAAGAGGTCCACGAGATCGCTCGCCCGGCGAGGCCCCCCGTCGTTGAGCGCCAGCAGCATGGAGTAGGCCACCGGGGAGAGCTCCGGGTGGATCATCCGGGCCCGGAGGGCGATCATCCGACGGATGCGTCGTACGAGCACACCCATCTCGTGCTCGAGTGCCTGCATCGTCTCGTCGTCCGCCACGTGGGACAGCCTACAAAGCAGCGACCCGCAGGTGTGGCTCGTGGAGCCGCTCCGGGGACGTTCCGGATCACCTGCGGGTCGGGTGACTGCTTGGAATTCACCAGCTCGCTCGCACGGCTGGCCGGTGAGCTGCTAGCGGGCAGCCACCTCACGCGTCCTCAAAGAACTCATTCTTTGGACCACCTCCTTTCCCGTGTGCGACAACCGTAGGTCGTCCACGGGCCCGACTCAATCGGTTTTGGCAAGCTTTCGACCCTAGGCTCGGGTGATGACCTCGACGCCCCCCGGAAAGCCATTGACCGTCGCCGTGACCGGGCCCACCGGCGAGATCGGACAGACCTTCGTCCGGGCGCTGGAGCGCACCGAAGGGGTCGGCGAGATCCGCGGGATGGCCAGGCGGCCCTTCGATCCCGCCTCGATGGGGTGGCAGCGCACGACCTACGTGCAGGGAGACATCCTCGACCGGGAGGCGGTCGACGAGCTCGTCGACGGTGCCGATGTCGTGGTGCACCTCGCGTTCATCATCTTCGGCGACGCCCGGGAGACGCGGCGCACCAACCTCGCGGGGTCGCGCAACGTGTTCGCCGCGACCGCTGCTGCCGGCGCCGCCCGGCTCGTCTACACCTCGTCGGTCGCGGCCTACGGGTTCCACCCGGAGAACCCGTTGCCGCTGAGCGAGGACGTGCCACCGGACGGCAGCGAGAGCTTCTACTACTCCGCCCAGAAGGCGGAGCTCGAAGGTGCGTTGGACGAGGCCCTGGAGGGCACGACGACCGCGGCGTACGTCTTCCGCCCCTCGATCGTCGGCGGGCCGGAGTCCCCCGCCCTGGTCGAGCACCTTCCCTACGTGCAGGCCTCGGCGGCCCTGCCAGCGGCGCTGCGCCGGCTGGTGGACGCGCTGCCGACGCCGGCGCCGGTGCTGCCGGACTTCGGCGTGCCGCTCCAGATCGTGCACGCCGAGGACGTGGCCCAGGCGCTCGTCGCCGGCGTCCTGGGACGCGGGAAGCCGGGCATCTACAACCTCGCCGCCGAGGGCGAGATCACGCTCGGCGACCTGGCGCGGGCGATGGGCTGGAACAGCATCAGGCTGCCTCGGGCGACGGTCGACCTGACCGGTGCGCTGGTCGAGAGGTTCCCGTTCACGCCCGCGGGGATGCAGTGGATCCAGGCACTGCGGGTCCCCGTGGTGATGGACACGACCCGCGCCCGGAGCGAGCTCGGCTGGGAGCCGGCGTACGACGCGCTCGAGACCCTCCGCGAGACCGTCGCCGGGGCCGGCCGCTGAGCCGGACCCGGACGCCGGCTGGCATCCCTGGTGCCCGGGTGGGTAAGAAGAAGCCATGACCGAACAGCAGCCGGAAGCGGCCGACGCCCAGCCCGACGACGCCCAGCCCGACACGAGCCAGGAGACCGAGGACTCCCCGGACAAGGAGCAGCTCGACGAGGGAGCTCCGGGCGACATCGGGGACGCCCAGCTCCCCGAGGACCTCCAGCCGACCGAGGACAACCCCCTGGCCCGGCACCCCGGCCAGTCCGGTGACGAGGACGACCAGATCGGCACCGACCGTGAGGGCGACCCGGAGACGGCGCCGCTGACGGCCGAGCAGGCCGACTACGGCGACTCGGGCGCCGGCTGAGCTCACCGTGGGACGTCATCCGAGCTGGTCGCTCTGGCAGCCGGCTCGGATGACGTCCTCGCCGACGTCATCCGAGGTGGTTGCCCAGGTGGTCGCCCAGGCAGCCAGCTTGCATGACGCTGCGGCCTACCCAGCGATCGCCGCCGCGAACTGCGCGTTGTAGAGCCGGGAGTAGGCACCCTCGCTCGCGAGCAGCTCCTCGTGGGTCCCCTGCTCGACGATCGCGCCGTCCTCCATCACCAGGATCAGGTCGGCGTCGCGGATCGTGGAGAGCCGGTGGGCGATCACGAACGAGGTGCGGTCGGTGCGCAGCGCGGCCATCGCGTGCTGCACGAGCAGCTCGGTGCGCGTGTCCACCGACGAGGTGGCCTCGTCGAGGATGAGCAGGGCCGGGTCGGTCAGGAACGCCCGCGCGATGGTGACCAGCTGACGCTCGCCCGCCGAGAGGTTGGACCCCTCCTCGTCGATGACCGTGTCGTAGCCGTCCGGCAGCGAGTGCACGAACCGGTCCACGAAGGTGGCCTGCGCCGCCTCGAGGATCTGCTCCTCGGTGGCGTCCGGTCGGCCGTAGGCGATGTTGTCGCGGATCGTGCCCTCGAAGAGCCAGGTGTCCTGCAGCACCATCCCGATCTGGCTGCGGAGGGCGGCCCGCGGCATCGCGGTGATGTCCACGCCGTCGATGGTGATCCGACCGGCGTCGACGTCGTAGAACCGCATCACCAGGTTGACCAGCGTGGTCTTGCCGGCGCCGGTCGGCCCGACGATCGCGACCGTCTGGCCGGGTCGAGCGACCAGGGAAAGGTCCTCGATCAGCGAGATCGTCGGGTCGTAGGAGAAGGCGACGTGCTCGAAGGCCACCTCGCCGCGACGGGCACCGGGGGCGGCACCGTCGGCGTCGACCGGCTCCTCGTCGGCGTCGAGCAGCTCGAAGACGCGCTCGGCCGAGGCGACGCCCGACTGCAGCAGGTTCATCATCGAGGCGACGGTGGTCAGCGGCTGCGTGAACTGGCGGGTGTACTGGATGAACGCCTGCACCTCGCCGAGCGAGAGCGACCCGGACGCGACCCGCAGGCCGCCGATCACGGCGATCACGACGTAGTTGAGGTTCCCGACGAACATCATCGCGGGCATGATCAGCCCGGAGACGAACTGCGCGCCGAAGCTGACCTTGTAGAGCTCCTCGTTCTCCTCGGCGAAGGTCTTCTCCACCTCGGCCTGGCGGCCGAACACCTTCACGAGGGCGTGGCCGGAGTAGGCCTCCTCGATCTGTGCGTTCAGCTGTCCCGTACGCCGCCACTGCGCGACGAACTGTCCCTGCGAACGCTTCATGATCGCCCGCGTCACCAGCAGCGACACGGGCACGGAGACCAGCGCGACGACAGCGAGCAGGGGCGAGATCCAGATCATCATGCCGAGCACGGCGACGACCGTCAGCAACGAGGTCATCAGCTGGCTCATCGTCTGCTGCAGGGTCTGGCTCACGTTGTCGATGTCGTTGGTGACCCGGCTGAGCAGCTCGCCGCGTGGAGAGCGGTCGAAGTAGTTCAGGGGCAGCCGGTTGATCTTGTCCTCGACGTCCTGGCGCATCCGGTAGACGGTGTTCTGCACGACGCGGTTGAGCACCATGCCCTGCATCCAGCCGAACACGGAGGCGGCGGCGTACACCGCGAGGACGAGCATCAGCACGTCGCCCACCGCGCCGAAGTCCACGCCCTGGCCGGGGACGATGTGGTCCATCCGGGCGAGCATGTCGGCGAGCTTGCCCTCGCCCTGCTGCCGCAGGCCCTCGACCGCCTCGGCCTGGGTGGTGCTGGCCGGGATGTCGCGGCTGAACAGGCCGGAGAAGACGAGGTCGGTCGCGTGCCCGAGGATCCGCGGTCCGACCGACATCAGCGCCACGCTGGCCACCCCGAGGACGACCACTGCGATCGCCTTGACCCGGTCGGGGCGCATCCGGCCCACCAGCCGCTTGGCGGAGGGGACGAACGTCATCGCCTTCTGTCCCACCATGCCGCCGCCCATCGGGCCACGGCCGGGACCACCCTGGGGTGCCTCGATCCGTTCGGTGGCCTGGAAGCCGGCCGACTTGGCCTTGACCGCGCCGGTCCCGGCGGACGCCGGCGTCCGGGGCGTGGGCTGCTCGCTCATGCTGCCTCCTCCGCGGTCATCTGCGAGGTGACGATCTCCTGGTAGGTCGTGCACGTCTCGAGCAGCTCGTGGTGCGTCCCGCGCCCGACGATGCGGCCGTCCTCGAGCACGAGGATCAGGTCGGCGTCCATGATCGTGGTGACGCGCTGGGCCACGATCACGGTCGTGGCGTCCCTGGTGGTCGGGCGGAGCGCGGCGCGCAGGCGGGCGTCGGTGCCCAGGTCGAGCGCCGAGAACGAGTCGTCGAACAGGTAGATCCCGGGGCGGCGCACGAGTGCCCGCGCGATGGCGAGGCGCTGGCGCTGGCCACCGGAGAAGTTGGTGCCGCCCTGGGTCACCGCGGAGTCGAGTCCGTCGGCCATCGCCTCGATGAAGTCGCGCGCCTGGGCGATCTCGAGGGCGCGCCAGAGCTCCTCCTCGGTCGCGTCGGGCTTGCCGTGGAGCAGGTTGCTGCGCACGGTGCCGGAGAACAGGTAGGCACGCTGCGGCACCAGTCCGATCTGCGCCCAGAGCGCCTCGGGGTCGACCTGGCGTACGTCGGAGCCGCCGACGCTCACGACACCGCGGGTGGCGTCGAACAACCGGGGAACCAGGTTGACCAGGGTCGACTTGCCAGCGCCAGTGGACCCGATCACGGCGATCGTCTGGCCGGGCCGTGCAGAGAAGGAGATCTCCGAGAGCACCGGCGCCTCGGCACCGGGGTAGGAGAAGGTCACGTCCTCGAGGTCGAGCCAGCCACGCCGAGCGGGATCCGGGAGCTCGGGGTTCTCCGGCATCGGGACCGAGGTCTCGGTGTCGAAGACCTCGGCGATCCGGTCGCCACAGACCGAGGCCCGCGGCACCATCATCAGCATGAAGGTCGCCATCATCACCGACATCAAGATCAGCATCAGGTAGGACAAGAAGGCCGTCAGCGCCCCGACCTGCATCTGCCCGTTGTCGACCCGGTGGCCGCCGAACCAGATCACGGCGACGCTGGAGACATTCACGACCAGCATCACGAGCGGGAACATCGTGGCCAGCCACCGTCCGGCACGGACCGACACGTCGGTCAGGTCGTCGTTGGCGCGGCCGAAGCGCGAGGCCTCGTAGGGCTCGCGGACGAACGCGCGCACGACCCGGATGCCGGTGATCTGTTCGCGCAGGACCCGGTTGACCTCGTCGATCCGCGACTGCATCTTGCGGAAGTTGGGCACCATCCGGCTGACCACGAGACCGACGCTGACGAAGAGCGCGGGCACCACGACGGCCAGGATCCAGCCCAGCCCGAAGTCCTCGCGCAGCGCCATGACCACGCCGCCGACCATCATGATCGGCGCGGACACCGCGATGGTGCAGGCCATCAGCACCAGCATCTGCACCTGGGTGACGTCGTTGGTGCTGCGCGTGATCAGCGACGGCGCACCGATCTCCTGCACCTCGCGGCTGGAGAAGGTGCCGACCCGCTGGAACAGGTCCCGGCGCAGGTCACGGCCGAGACTCATCGACGTGCGCGCACCGAACCAGACCGCGCTGACCGAGCAGACCACCTGCAGCAGGGCGACGCCGAGCATCAGGCCCCCCGCTCGCACGATGTAGCCCGTGTCGCCCGTGGCCACGCCGTTGTCGATGATGTCCGCGTTGAGGCTCGGCAGGTAGAGCATCGCCACGACGCCGACGAACTGGAAGCCCACGACGGCCATCAGCGGCCGCCTGTACGGAGCGAGCCGCTCCTTGAGCAGTCTGAGCAACATCTCAGGAGTCCTTCCGCAGGATGCCGTGGAGGAGGAGGGCGGCGATGTCCTCGGGGCCGAGGGACGGACCGAGACCGAGCTCGAAGCGCCCGGAGCCGAAGATGAGGCTGCGCAGCGCAGTGGTCGCGACCTCGGGGGTGACGGCGAGCTCGTCGCGGTGCGGCTCGAACATCGAGGTCAGGCGCGCGTTGAGCTCGGCCTGCGCGCGGACGACGAACTCGGGCGGCCCGGGCTTGTCGGGCGCATGGTGGTGCTCGCTCTGGCTCATCAGGTGGCGGCGCACGGCCATCATCACCGACATCGTCAGGTTCATCCGCTCCTGGACCCGGCCGGCCGCCACCACGACCTTCTCCCACAGGTCGGTGAGACCGGCCATCGCCTCGTCGAAGTCCTGCTGACCGTCCGCGGGGTTGATGGCCTCCTCGGCCGCGGCCAGCAGCAGGCTCCTCTTGTCCGGGAAGACCCGGAAGATGGTGCCCTCCGCGATGCCCGCCGCCTGCGCGATCTCCCGCGTGGTCACCTCTGCCCCGCGCTCGACGAGCAGGGGCACCAGCGCTGTGACGATCGCCGCACGGCGGTCATCCGGCGACATGGAGGTGGCACGGGGAGACACGTCGTACAGCATAAGTGAGTGAGCACTCACTCACAACCCGTTTGTGATGCCGGCCGTACATAACGGCCACGGCAGGCGGGCAATTCTGGAGGCGGTGGGCCGAAGTATCGGGTGACCGGCTCCAGTTTCCCCGGGCGCCCGGGGAAACCGCCCCCCCTACGGCGCCAGCCGCACCGTGCTCCACCCCTCCCCCTCGCGGCGGTAGACCAGCCGGTCGTGCATCCGGCCCCGGCGTCCCTGCCAGAACTCGAGGACGTCGGGCGAGACCCGGTAGCCGCCCCAGTACGGCGGGAGCGGGATGTCTCGGCCCTCGTAGCGCCCCTCCACCTCGTCGTAGGACGCCTGCAGTGCATCGCGCGAGGACACCTCGTCCGACTGGGGCGAGGCCCAGGCCCCGAGCTGGGACGCCCTGGGCCGCGAGACGAAGTAGTCCTCGCTCTCCTCCTCGCTGACCCGGGTGACGGTGCCCTCCACACGCACCTGGCGCTGCAGGTCGTGCCAGGGGAACAGCAGGGCAGCCAGCGGGTTGGCGTCGAGCTCGCCACCCTTGCGGGACTCGTAGTTGGTGTAGAAGACGAATCCCCGCTCGTCGACCCCCTTGAGCAGCACCAGCCGGGAGGAGGGACGCCCGTCGGGTGTCGCGGAGCTGACCACCACGGCATTGGGCTCGTGCAGCCCCGCGACCACCGTGTCGTGCAGCCAGCGACGGAACATCGCGATGGGGTCGGGGGCGAGATCCGGGTCGTCGAGACCGGCGTCGCCGTACTCGCGACGGAGGGCGGCGAGCTCGTCAGGGTCGGGTGTGGGCGACATGATGCCCAAACTACTGCGACGCACGCGGTGTATCCCGATCTGGGCGCGGGGTGCAGAATGCCCCTCATGACTGAGGTACATCACGGGCTCGAAGGTGTCGTCGCGTTCGAGACGGAGATCGCGGAGCCGGACAAGGAAGGCTCCGCACTTCGCTACCGCGGCGTCGACATCGAGGAGATCGTCGGCCGGATTCCCTTCGAGAAGGTCTGGGGCCTGCTGATCGACGGGACCTACGAGCCCGGCCTCCCGCCGGCGGAGCCCTACAACATCGCGATCCACACCGGCGACATCCGCGCCGACGTCCAGGCCAGCGTGGCGATGCTCGCGCCGATGCTGGGCATGGGTCAGACCTACGACATCTCCGACGAGCAGGCGCGCACCGACCTGAGCCGGGTCGCGGTGATGGTGCTGTCGTACGCCGCGCAGGCGGCACGGGGCATCGGCAAGCACGTCGTCCCACAGTCCGAGGTCGACCGGGCCGAGTCGCTCGCCGAGAAGTTCCTCGTGCGCTGGCGCGGCGAGGCCGACCCGGCGCACGTCAAGGCGATCGACGCCTACTGGAGCTCGGCCGCCGAGCACGGCATGAACGCCTCCACCTTCACCGCGCGCGTGATCACCTCCACCGGCGCCGACGTGGCGGCCGCGTTCTCCGGCGCCATCGGCGCGATGAGCGGACCGCTGCACGGCGGCGCCCCGTCGCGCGTCCTCGGCATGATCGAGGACGTGGAGAAGAGCGGCGACGCACGGGCCTACGTCAAGAAGCTGCTCGACGACGGCGAGCGCCTGATGGGCTTCGGCCACCGCGTCTACCGTGCCGAGGACCCGCGCGCACGCGTGCTGCGCCGCACCGCCAAGGAGCTCGGCGCGCCGCGCTACCAGGTCGCCGAGGAGCTGGAGAAGGCCGCGCTGGCCGAGCTCAAGGAGCGCCGTCCCGACCGCGTGCTCGAGACCAACGTCGAGTTCTGGGCCGCGATCGTGCTCGACTTCGCCGAGGTCCCGGCCAACATGTTCACCTCGATGTTCACCTGCGCCCGCACCGGTGGCTGGTCGGCGCACATCCTGGAGCAGAAGCAGACCGGGCGGCTGATCCGTCCGTCGGCGATCTACGTCGGCCCTGGCGAGCGGCCGGCCAGCGCCATCGAGGGCTGGAACGACGCCTGGGGCGACACCGACGCCTCGGAGGAGCCGGTCGCCTAGCGGACCCGCGCCGGCACCCGACCGGCGTACCAGCTGGTCCGGCCCAGGCCGCCACCTCGCGTGAGCGAGATGTGCACGTGGTCGCGGTGCCGCAGGGTCCTGGAGCAGCCGGCGAGCCGCTTGCAGCTCGAGCTCTTGTAGGCCCGCGCACGGAACTGGTCGTACGACGCGTAGATGCGGTCGTTCCAGATCACGTACATCACGCCCATCCGCCGGGCCAGCTCAGCGGGCTCGCCACTCGCCCCGGTCGCGAAGATCCGGTTGAGGAACCGGCTCGCACGGGCCCGGTCGGTCGCGCGGGCGGCGTTGAGCGACCAGTCGAACGCGCGACCCTCCTTGTGCTCGGAGACCGACCCACCCCGGCACGACGAGGAGATCCGGCCGTAGCCGCCGCCGTAGGTCCGCACCAGCCAGCGACCCAGTGCCTGGGTCCCCGCCTTGGCCTTGGGGGCGCACGCGGTCTGCGGCTGGTAGCGCGCGTAGGGCTCGACCGGGGCGTACGCCGCCTGCGCGGTGCCGAGCAGCAGCAGACAGGCGAGCGTCGCGAGCAGGAGCGTGAGTGCTCGTCTGGGCGTGGCGGCGTGCAGCATCGGTGGTCCCCTCCGTCGGTGACACGAGGGTAGGAGGACAGTGACCTATATGTCCGTTTTTTCGGGAAGTCCGGATGCACCCCGTCGCCCGGGCCCGCTCAGGCCCAGATCGGCCCCACCGGCGGGTAGATCGTGGTGAGCGAGGAACGGATCTGCGCCAGCCGGGGGGTCGGGTCTCCCCCGGGGTTCACCTCGAAACTGGTGTCGAGCAGCATCGGCCGGCCCCAGGCGAGGACCGGCTCGAGGTCCGGGTCGGTCGCGTCGGCCGCCAGCCGGCCGACCCAGTCGGTGCGACCGTAGGCGACGTCGCCCCCGATCATCACCAGCTCGACGTCGGCAGGTGTCGAGTCGGCCACCGACTCATAGACGTCGTCGTCCCGGCGGGCCAGCACCACCAGGTCGGCCACCCGGCCCACCTCGAGCGAGCCCAGCTTGGCGCCCAGGCCGGCCACGTCAGCAGCGCCCGAGGTGACCATCGTGACGAGCTCCTCGGCGCTGATCGGGTGCTGCTGCTCGATCAGCTGCTGGCGGGCCACCTTCATCTCGGCCAGCAGGCTCATCGACCCCGAGGGGAGCCAGTCGGCCCCGAGCGCCACCGGGAGCCCGACGTCGAGGGCATCGCCGGCGCGGGTGGTCTCGCCGTAGAGCCGGAGGTTGGACTGCGGTGACCACACCAGCCGAGCCCCGGCGTCGGCAGCCTGAGCGAGCTGGTCCCGGGTCAACGCGGTCCCGTGGATGATCACGGTCGCCCGGGTCAGGCCCTTGAGCTTGTCGGCGAGCAGGTCGAACTCCTTCTGGGAGCGCTCGTTGTCGCGCATCCCCTCGGCGAGGTGCAGGTAGTGCGCGTCCACCTCGTTGTTCGCGATCGCGTCGAGCACCCTCGCGAACTCGGGACCGCCGCGGCCGGTGAGGCTGGTGGGCAGGTCGATCGCGGCCCGGGCGCGGTGCTCGCCGAAGATCATCCCGTCGACGTTGCGCACCATCGACTCGTGCGACCCCTTCTGCGTCACGATGCTGGCGCCCTGGATCGCGGTGACGCCACCGACGAGCGCGCGGATCTCGGCGTACCTCAGCTGCACACCCTTGGGCACCTTGGACAGCAGGTCGTTCTGCGGTGTCCGCACGAGGTCCTGGTAGGGCTTGCTGCCCCGCCACGAGTAGCGGTTGACGTAGCTCCTCGGCGGCTCCCACGGTGCGAACACGTTGAACTCCGGATGGCCGTGGAGGTCGAGCATCCCCGGCAGGATCACGCTGTCGGTCTGGATCGCGAGCGCCGTGGTGGGCTTGCGAGTGGTGATGGCGGCGACGGTGCCGCCCTCGATCCGCACCCACCCCTTGCGCGGGCCCTCGGGAGTGATCACCTCTCCGCCGAGGGCGATCGCCTCGCGCGGCAGCGTCCTCGGCCGCGGGCGGTCGCCCTTCGCCCCCTCGAGGGTGTCCGGCATCCCCTCCAGGTAGGCCCGGGTGAACGGATCGTCCTTGCTGGCCATGGCGTGCCCTCTCGCCCGTCGGGTGCGATGCCTCTCCCATCCGTCCTACTCGCACCTCGTCCACACGACAAGACACCCACGGGACCCGGACCGGACCGGCCTCGACAAGGGCCGGGGTGAGGGGCAAGGTGGGCGCAACCCCGGGAGGTCTCCGATGGTCGCTTTCGACAAGGGCCCACCAGCGGCCCTCGCGCGACACTTCGCCGATCTTCCCGACGTCGCACCCGAGTTCCGCTCGCTGTTCTGGTGGGACTGGGGGCCGGTCTTCTACCGGGGTCGGTTGACGGGCAAGGCGCGGTTCCTCGGGATCGCCTCGGACCCCGGTCCCACCGAACGCGTCGTCGGCCGCACCCTGGTCGGCGACGCCGGCCAGCGGGTGCAGGGCTTCCTGGAGAAGGTCGGTCTGACGCGCAGCTATGTGCTGGTCAACGCGTTCCCGGTGGCGGTGCACCCCGGCAAGGTGAGCAAGGCCCAACCACTCCTGGAGGACCCCGACCAGCTCGCGTGGCGCAACCGGTTCTACGACCTGGTGACCGGCCCCGAGCTCGAGGCGGTCGTGGCCTTCGGCGCCAACGCCCACCTCGCCCTCGACCTGTGGGAGGGCAAGCCGGACGTGCCGACCTTCAGGGTGCCGCACCCCTCCAGCCACGACGCGGCAGCACTGCTGAA
Organism: uncultured Actinomycetota bacterium; assembly: GCA_963843075.1. Taxonomy (GTDB): domain Bacteria; phylum Actinomycetota; class Actinomycetes; order Propionibacteriales; family Nocardioidaceae; genus Marmoricola. The sequence goes on from CAWJJD010000002.1 coordinate 1,542,908, forward strand.
GCAGTGGCGTACGGCGATCCCGGACGTGCGCGACGCGGTGACGCCGGACGCGGACGGGACCCAGGCAGGGGCCAACTACGGCTCGACGTTCAAGGAGTCGGACTATCGGGCGATCCCGGCGCTCGACCTGCCGTTCGGCCTGCCACCCTGGGTGGGCGACGACTCCTGGGGCCGCGGCGCCAGGCCGAGGCACAACAACTCGGTCGAGCGGTCGAGGAGCGACCAGGAGCACACGCTGGTCTGGCAGGCGCCCAGCCCTCAGGACCTCGACCCGTCCTGACGGACGGGCAGGAGCAGGCTGCGGGCCATGCACCGCGAGATCGGCGAGTCCCGGTAGTAGCCGAACCCGGGGATCGGGAGATAGCCCGAGGACTCGTAGAGCGCGATCGCCTCGGGCTGCCGGATGCCGGTCTCGAGCACCATCACCTCGGCGCCGGCCGTTCGCGCGGTGTCCTCGAGGTGAGCCAGCATCGCCCGGGCCAGGCCCAGCCCGCGTGCCCCGGCGACGACGTACATCCGCTTGATCTCGGCCGTCGACGAGGACCCCTCGACCAGGACGTCGGCGCGACGGCGCCATGCCCCCGTGGCGACGGGGCGGCCGTCGAGGTAACCCACGAAGAAAGCGCCGGCGGGTGGGTCGAAGTAGGTCGGGTCGATCGGGGTCTCGTCGCGTCCGCCGTAGCGGGCGACGTATTCGCCCTGCACCTCCTCGACGAGAAGGTCGGCGTCGGGATGGGTGATCGGCAGCCGCTCGACCCGCCACCCCGGAATGCCCGTCATGGCTGACAGAATAGGGACCGTGACCGACATCGTGATCCCCGAGGACCTCAAGCCCGCCGACGGACGATTCGGGGCCGGGCCCTCGAAGATCCCGGCCGGAGCCCTGGACGCCCTGGCGGCGACCGGCACCTCCCTGATGGGCACCTCCCACCGGCAGGCGCCCGTCCGCGACCTCGTCGGCCGCGTCCGCACGGGGCTCGGCGAGCTGTTCACCCTGCCCGACGGCTACGAGGTCGTCCTGGGCAACGGTGGCGCGACCGCGTTCTGGGACATCGCGACGTTCGGGCTGATCCGCGAGAAGAGCCAGCACCTGAGCTTCGGTGAGTTCTCCTCCAAGTTCGCCAAGGCCGCGGCCGCTGCCCCGTTCCTGGCCGAGCCGTCGGTGATCGCCAGCGAGCCCGGCTCGCTCCCGGCACCCCGGGCCGAGGAGGGCGTCGACGTCTATGCGTGGGCCCACAACGAGACCTCCACCGCCGTGATGGCGCCGGTCGAGCGGCCGGACCGCACGGGCGCCGACGACGACTCGCTCGTGCTGGTCGACGCCACGTCCGGCGCCGGCGGGCTGCCCGTCGACCTCACCCAGGTCGACGCCTACTACTTCGCCCCGCAGAAGGCGTTCGCCTCCGACGGCGGGCTGTGGCTGGCGCTGATGTCCCCGGCCGCCCTCGAGCGGGCCGAGAGCATCGCCGGCGGCGACCGGTGGATCCCGGCGTTCTTCGACCTCCCCACCGCGATCGACAACTCGCGCAAGAACCAGACCTACAACACGCCGTCGGTCGGCACGCTGTTCTTGATGGCCGAGCAGCTGGACTGGATGAACGGCCAGGGCGGGCTCGAGGCGATGGTCGAGCGCACGACGGCCAGCTCCGACGCGCTCTACGGCTGGGCCGAGAAGACACCCTGGACCACGCCGTACGTCGCCGACCCCGCGCACCGCTCGCTGGTGATCGGCACCATCGACTTCGACGAGTCGATCGACGCCGACGCCGTGGCAGCGACCCTGCGCGCCAACGGGATCGTCGACACCGAGCCCTACCGCAAGCTCGGCCGCAACCAGCTGCGGATCGCGATGTATCCCGCGATCGACCCGTCCGACGTCGAGGCGCTGACCCGGTGCATCGACTTCGTGGTGGACCGGCTCCAGGGCTGACGTGCACGCGCTCGAGCTCGGGACCGAGATCGAGGACGCGCTGGCGCCCTATGCCTCCGTCGACCGCAGCACTCCCGCCGGTCGCTGCTGGGTGACCGCGCACATGGTGGCCGGGCTGGACGGGACAGCGGCCGTGCAGGGTCGGGTCGGAGCCCTGTCCACGGCGCCCGACAAGGCGTTGTTCACCGACATGCGCACCCTCGCCGACGTGGTGCTCGTCGGGGCGCGCACGGTCCGCGAGGAGGGCTACGGACCGGTGCGGCTGTCCGCCGAACGGACCGCGGCACGCGTCTCGGAGGGCCGACCGCCGGTTCCCCCGCTCGCCATCGTCTCCCGGTCGCTCGATCTGGACTGGGAGTCGCGAGCGTTCGCCGACGCCCACCCCGGGAGCCGCACGATCGTGGTCACCTGTGCGAGCGCCCCGGCCGACCGCTTGTCCCGTGCCCGTGAGGTCGCCGACGTCGTCGTCGCCGGCGAGGAGTCGGTGGCACCCGCCGACCTGTTCGCCCAGCTGTCGGCTCGCGGGCAGTCACGGGTGCTGTGCGAGGGCGGCCCCACCCTCCTCGGTGAGCTCGTCGCGGCTGGACACGTCGACGAGCTCTGCCTGACCATCTCCCCGATGATGGGCGGCGACCCGCTCCCGGTGGCTGTCTTCCCGCCCGGCGCTCCGCTGACCGGGTTCTCGCTGCGACACGTGCTGCGCGACGGGGACAGCCTGTTCCTGAGATATGAGGTGGACCGCGATGGCTGAGACCGTCTTCGACTCCCTGATGACCTCGCTCGACACCCCGATGGTCGTGGTGACGACGGCGGTCGCGGGCGAGCGCGCCGGCTGCCTGGTGGGGTTCCACGCCCAGTCCGCCATCGACCCGCCGCGCTACTGCGTGTGGCTGTCCAAGGCCAACCACACCTATCGGGTGGCCCTGCGCTCGACCCACCTGGCCGTGCACTTCCTGACCGAGGACGACTTCGAGCTCGCCGAGCACTTCGGCACGCTGACCGGTGAGGACGTCGACAAGTTCGACGGCGTCGCGTTCGAGCCAGGACCCGACGGGGTGCCGCTGCTGGAGCAGTGTCCCAACCGGCTGGTCCTCGAGCGGGTCGCGCTGCTCGACGAGGGCGGGGACCACGTGTGCCTGAGCGCGGAGTGCCTCGACGCGGAGAGCGACGGCGACTTCACGCCCCTGCACCTTTCCCAGGTCATCGACCTGGTGCCCGGCCACGATTCCGACGAGCGAGCGGACCCACCCACCGGTTAGACAACGCGGGTCCCTACTCGGTCCTACGCCTCAGTCCGAGGCCGATGCCGAGCGCGCCCACCCCGATCACAGCGGGGATCACCCACATCAGCCACGGTGGGTCGATGGGACCGAAGCCGCCCGAGGACGAGTCCCTGGGCGGTGGCCTGGCCGAGGCGCTGGCCGACTCGCTGGCCGACGGGCTGGGACTCGCCGACGGGCTCGCCGCCGGTGTCGCGGAGGGCGTCGGGGTCGGCACTGACGACGGGTCGAGGATCGCTGCCACCGAGGCGGGAACGCTGACCCGGCGTACGGCGGTGTGCACGCCTTCGCTGCTCACCCGCACGGCACCGTCCGGCCCGACCGAGATCCCCTCGCCCTGTGGCTGCGGCGGCAGCCGGAATCCTCCGACGCGCTGGAAGCCCGGGAGCGTGTAGACGCCCGCCAGCGCGGGGCCACGCACGATGACGTGACGTCCGTCGCGGGTCACGGCGGCGTCGGTCGCGAACTCGGCCACGTTGCCGACCACCACCAGCCGGTTGGGGCGGGTGCTGCTGAGCTTGGCGGGAGCGCGGTAGACGACGCCACCGCCGAACGACTTGGTGATCACGTGCAGCCGCCGCTGACGGTCGACGAAGAGGGACTCCGCATTGGGCCGGCCCTTGGGGTAGGTGAGCCGGTAGCGGGCCGGGTGCACGTCGATGCGGCCCCGCCCGACCGCGACCCGGAAGACGCTGATCGACTTGCGTTCGCCGTCGTTGTCCCCGATGTCACCGACCCAGACATGCGTGCGGTCGGCGGGGGCCAGCGCCTCGACGTCGACGACGTCGGCGTGGAAGTAGGAGATGCCGAGGGTGCGTCCGGTGGTGGGACTCACCAGGAAGACGCGGGCGGTGTCACCGGAGTCGTTGGCGGTGGCCCAGCTCGAGCCGAAGTCGACCAGGGCGCTGGACTCGTTGATGCGTGGGTCGCGCAGTGAGACGGTGCCCGGGGTGTCGGCCGCGACGGAGGTCGCAGGCAGCACAGACATGCCGATGAGCATGGCGACCGCCACCAGGCGCGACTTCACTACGGATCCCCCCTTTCCAGCAGCTCCGCCAGCTGCGGGTGCAGGTGCCAGGTCGACACCAGCTCGTCGTACTCCGCTCGATCCGGCTCTCGGGGGGAAGAGCCGGTGCGCACCGCACGCAACAAGGTGTTGCGTGGAGTGTGGACGCTGTCGACGAACTCGACCACGTCCACGCGGTAACCAACCAGACGCAGGATCGCCGCCCGCAACGCGTCGGTCAAGGTGTCGGCCAGTCGTTCCCGCAAAATCCCATCTCGGGTCAAACTGGTGTAGCCCACCGGAGTCGGAACTTTACGCAATTGCGCTGAAATGTCGTGATGACAACAGGGTGCTGCTAGGACCAGGTCCGCCTCCCAGTCGACCGCCCGGAGCAAGGCGTCGTCGGTGGCGGTGTCGCACGCGTGCAGGGCGAGTACGACGTCTGGCCGGTCCTCCAGCACCGCGTCCCTGATGCCCGCCGCGACGAAGGTGACCTCCCCGGAGACGCCGAGCTTCTCGGCCACCTCGGTGTTGTGCCGTCGGGACTGCTCCTTGACGTCGACCCCCACCAGGCGAACGGGCATCCGCTCGCTCAGCCAGGCATGTGCCGCGAAGGTGAGGTAGGCGTTGCCGCAGCCGAGGTCGACCACGTGCAGGGGCTCCTCGTCGGTCGGGGTGCGCAGCGTGCCGGTCTTCTGGGCGTCGTCGATCGCCACGGACAGCGAACGGAGGAACTCCTCGACCTGGCGGTACTTCCCCTGCCGCGACGGCTTGATCCGGCCCTGTCGGTCGGAGATGCCGAGGGCCAGCAGCGCCGGGTGGCCCTCGGGCAGCAGGCGCTCCTTGGACTGGTCGTGACTCCGCTCGGGCGCGACCTGCTCGGTCCGCTCGGCGGAGTGGAGCAGCGCCTGGCCCTTCTTGGTCACCCGCAGCTGGTGGGTGTGGGTGGTGGTCTCGACGTGCCAGTTGGCGAACGGCTCCTCGAGCAGCTCGTCGAGCACCTCGCCGGGGTCGGCGTGGTTGGAGACGTGCGCCTGGGTGTCGTCGTACGCCGTGAGCTGGAGGTGACGCCCCGCCTTGAGGTCGACGTACCTCAGCTCGATGCGGCGCCACCGCGGGTCGGGCTGTCCGCGGCGGCGTCCCGAGGCCAGGGCACGGAGAGCTGCTCGTCGTCGAGGACGGCACTGCGGATCCGCGACAGCGCGCGGTGGAGCGGTTCGGCCATGTCCTGCGGGCCCTACTTCGCCAGGGCGGCGATCACGACGATGAGGATCAACCCGCCCAGCGCGACCGGGATGACCAGCCGGCGATAGCGGGGGTTCATGCCATCGACCCTACGGGTTCGTCCTCAGCGAGCTCACGGGTGACCACGCGGCGCTGGAGCAGGCCGCGTCCACGGGTGAAGACGGCGACCGAGAGGAGCACGCCCAGGATCGTCAGTCCGCCACCCCCGATCAGCGTCCAGCGGGCGCCGAACTGCTCCCCGATCCAGCCGATGAACGGCGACCCGAGCGGGGTGCCGCCCATGAAGACCATCAGGTAGAGCGCCATCACCCGACCGCGCAGGTGCGGTGCGGTGGCCATTTGCATGGTGGTGTTCGCGGCCGTGATCATCGTCAGGGCGGTGAACCCGAGGAAGGGCACGATCAGCACGTAGGTGAGGTAGGTCGGCACCAGGCCGGCCAGGATCTCCACCGCGCCGAACAGCAGCGCGGCGCCGGCCACCAGGCGCAGCCGGATGCGGGTGCGCCGCGCCGCCATCAGCGCGCCGGTCAGGGAACCGACGGCCATCGCCGAGCCGAGGATGCCGTATTCAGTGGCGCCCTTGTGGAAGATCTGGGTCGCCATCAGGGCCGAGGTCATCTGGAAGTTCAGCCCGAACGTGCCCGCGAAGAAGACCACGCTCAGGATCATCATCAGGTCCGGACGCCCGCGCAGGTAGCGCACGGCATCGCGGATCATCCCCTTGTGGCGCTCCTCGGGCGGGGAGACGTTGAGGTCGGCGACGACCATGCGGCGCAGGGCGAGCACGACCGCGGCATAGCTGACCCCGTTGATCAGGATCACCCAGCCGGTGGCCTCGGCGCCGCCGCCGAAGAGGCCGATCAGCAGACCGGCGAGTGCGGGACCGGCGACGCGGGCGGCGTTGAAGGAGGCCGAGTTGAGGCCGACGGCGTTGGAGAGGTCCTCGGGGTCGACCATCTCGCTGACGAAGCTCTGCCGGGCGGGGGCGTCGAACGCGGAGCCCACCCCGAAGGCGAAGGCGAGGACGTAGACGTGCCAGACCTCGACGGTGCCGGTGACCGCGAGCACGCCGAGCAGCAGCGCGGTCACGGCCATCACGGTCTGGGTCACCTGCAGGAGGCGCTGCTTGGGGAAGCGGTCGGCGATCAGGCCGGCGTACGGCGAGAGCAGGAGGGCGGGCAGGAACTGCAGCCCGGTGGTGATGCCGAGCGCGGTGCCGTCGTTGACGGCGAGCACGACGACCAGCCAGTCCTGGGCGACTCGCTGCATCCAGGTGCCGGTGTTGGACACGACACCGCCCGTGGCATACAGGCGGTAGTTGTGGTTGTGCAGGGCGCGGAACGTCGGACTCAACTAGAAGTGGCCAATCTCTGCAGAAGCGGGGCGACCTCCCGGAGGAGGGCGCGTTCGTCGGGGGTGAGCTCGCGCAGCCGCTGGGCGAGCCAGGCGTCGCGTCGACGCCGGTCGGCCAGGAGGATCTCCCGGCCCTTGTCGGTGAGGTCGACGAGCACCTGGCGGCCGTCGGTGTCGTGGGCACGGCGTACGGCGTACCCCTCGTCGACCAGGCAGTTGACCGTGCGCGTCATGGACGGCGGCTGGACCCGCTCGTGCGCCGCCAGGGCGCCGATGGTGCACTCCCCCTCGCGGAAGAGCACACCCAGCGCACTCAGGGCAGCGACGCTGAGCGGGTTGTCGGGCTGACGCTCGTTGCGCAGCCGGCGGGACAGCCGCATGACCGACAGGCGGAGCTCACTGGCGAGCCCGGAGTCGGTGCGCGAGGCACTCTGGACAGTTGGCATGGTACTTAGCCTAACTCATTACCCTTGCTAAGTATTTCCCCGGTGCTGCCGATTTCGACAGGCTCAACCACCGGTGGTGAGCCTGTCGAAACCTGACCTCAGGTGAGCAGGTCGGTCAGCGGGTTGATCGCGAAGTAGAGCACGAACAGCACGCTGATCACCCAGAGCAGCGGGTGGATCGCCGCGACCTTGCCGCGCACGACCTTGATCAGGACGTAGGCGAGGAACCCGGCACCGATGCCGACGGTGATGGAGTAGGTGAACGGCATCAGCACGATCGTCAGGAACGCCGGGATCGCGATCTCCAGGTCCTCCCACGCGATGCCCTTGACCTGCTGCATCATCAAGAAGCCCACCAGGATCAGTGCGGGCACGGCCGCCTCGCTGGGGATGACCGCCACCAGGGGCGCGAGGAAGATCGCGAGCAGGAACAGCACCCCGGTCACCACCGACGCCAGCCCCGTGCGGGCGCCCTCGCCGACACCGGAGGCCGACTCGATGTAGGAGGTGTTCGAGGAGACGCCGGCGGCACCACCTGCGGCGGCAGCCAGTGAGTCGACGACCAGGATGCTGCGCGTGTTCGGCGGGGCGCCGTCCTCGTCGAGCAGGCCGGCCTCGGCGCCGATCGCCGTCATCGTGCCCATCGTGTCGAAGAAGTCGGCCAGCATCAGGGTGAAGACCAGCAGGATCGCGGCGATGGTGCCCACCTCGGCGAACGAGCCGAACAGGTTGAACTCGCCGAGCGTCCCGAAGTCGGGGGTGTCGAAGATCTTGTCGGGGAACTTCGGGACGGTCAGGCCCCATCCGGTCGGGTTCTTCGCCCCACCGGCGCCGAACTTGCCGATCGACTCGACGACCACGGCGATCACCGTGGTCGCGATGATCGAGATCAAGATCGCGCCCTTGACCCGCAGCACCCAGAGCGCGATCACCAGTGCGAGCCCGATCACGAACACGAGCACGGGCCATCCCTGCAGCGAGCCGCTCGGGCCGAGCTGGACCGGGACGGTGGTGTTGGCGGCGTCGGGGATGCGGCGCACGAAGCCGGCGTCGACGAACCCGATCAGCGCGATGAACAGGCCGATGCCGACGGAGATGGCGATCTTCAGCTGGGCGGGCACGGCGTGGAAGACCGCCTCCCGGAAGCCGGTCAGCACCAGGATCAGGATCACCAGGCCCTCGAGCACCACGAGACCCATCGCGTCGGCCCACGTCATCTGGGAGGCGATCGAGAACGCCACGAACGCGTTCAGGCCCAGACCCGTCGCCAGAGCGAGCGGGAAGTTGGCGACGACGCCCATCAGGATGGTCATCACGCCGGCGACCAGCGCCGTGCCGGCCGCGATCATGGCGAGGTTGGGCGCCGATCCGCCGCCGAGGAACTTCCCGTCGGCGTCCTGGGCGAAGCCGAGGATCAGCGGGTTGAGCACGATGATGTAGGCCATCGTGAAGAAGGTGACGACCCCACCGCGAACCTCACGCCCGACGGTCGAACCACGTTCGGTGATCTTGAAGAACTTGTCCACGCGCGGAATCCAATCAGACCCGGAGGCGCGCGGGGTTACGGGGACGTCAATTCGGGCGGGTTAGATTTGCCGCATGCAACCCGAGGACGAGCAGCCCATGGTGCACGAGATCGGGAACCGCACCTATGTGGTCGCCCCGGTCGAGCCCCTCGACCTCGACGGCGTGCGCACGATGCAGGTCGGCACGGCCTTCTGGGCGATCGCGCTGGTCCTGCTGCTGCCCTTCTGGGGGCGGCTCGAGGAGGACGGGCACCTGTGGTGGCTGTGGACCTGCGTCGCGGGGTTCGGGCTGGGCCTCGTCGGGTGGGACCACTGCCGCCGGCGGCGCAAGCGCCGGCAGGAGCTGCTCGACTAGAACTCTTCGAGGTCGTCGGGGTTGAGCGTGTCGAAGACGTGGTCGGGCAGGGGCGGCGGCAGCTGCTTCTTGCGCAGCTGGGCCTCGGAGTGGGCACCGCAGCCGTGGTTGAGCGCGACCACACGACCGTCGTCGTTGGCGAACTCGTTGGCGCAGACCCCGAACATCAAGGACAGCGGTCCGTCGAGACGCACCAGGAAGCCACACCCCGAGCACTGACCGGGCGCGGACTGGGCCAGCGGGACGTCAGGACCCTGGTCGCCGTCGTACCAGCGCTGCGCCGCGAGGTCGCGGCCCTCGAGGGAGAGCACCCGCGACCGGCCGAGGCCGATCTCGTCGATCACCGGCTTCTCGGAGTCGTCGGGGCGCTCGCCGGCGAAGTACGCCGGGACCAGCCGCGGGTCGTCCTCGTCGGCCGGGAGCAGGTCGCCGGGCGACAGGTCGCCGGGCTGGATCCGGTCGCGCCAGGGGACCCAGACCGGGGCCGTGATGGCCTCCTCGCCGGGCAGCATCACGATCTCGTCGATCGTGACCGCCTCCTGGCCGGGCACGTCGGCGACGGTCACGGCCCAGACCCAGCCCGGGTAGCCGGCCTGGGTGCACGCGAAGTGGTGGGTGACCGCGCCGTCCACCTCCGGCCCCACGGAGAGGTGCTCACCGGCGACGTCGGCTCCCACCTCCTCGACCAGTGCGGCGCGGGCAGCGTCGACGGCCTCGAGGGCTGGGGAGTGCGGTGCGGCGATCACGCTTCGGATTGTCTCTCATCGGCATGGGCTCTGTCTGCTCGGGCCCACTGTGTTGGCAGGATGTGGACATGGAGGACGAGCCGACGACCACGACGCCCCGGGCAACCCGGCGTGTCGTGGACGCGACTGGTCGCGGGATCAAGAAGGCCGGCTCGGCGACCGGCCGGGGCGCGTCGTACACCTTCAGGCAGGCGCGTCGCGCGTCGCACGCCGAGGGTGCGGGCGACTCCGGCCTCTACCGGCTGATCGAGCTGCACGCGTTCAACGCCGCCGGCGACGCCGCCGTCGCCATCTCGCTCGCCGGGACCCTGTTCTTCGCCAACCCGGGCGAGGCGCGCGACCAGGTGGCGCTGTTCCTCGGGCTCACCATGCTCCCCTTCGCCGTCGTCGCGCCGCTGCTCGGCCCGTTCCTCGACCGGTTCAGCCACGGGCGGAGGTGGGCGATCGGGTCGACCATGGCGATCCGCGCGTTCTTGTGCTGGCTGATGGCCGACGCCGTCGCCACGCAGTCGATCGCGATGTTCCCGACCGCCCTCGGCGTCCTCGTCTCCTCCAAGGCGTACGGCGTGGCCCGCGCCGCCACCGTCCCCCGCCTGCAGCCCGAGGGATTGAGCCTGGTCAAGGCCAACAGCCGGATCTCGCTCGCCGGCGTGGTCGGGGCCGCCATCTCGGCGCCGATCGCGGGGCTCGCCTCGACGTTCGGCTCCCAGTGGGTGCTGCGCTACGCCTTCGTGGTCTTCGCCGGAGCGACGATCCTCTCGATCCTGCTGCCAGCCAAGGCCGACGCCAAGGAGGGCGAGCTGCCGGTCAGCCTCGGGGAGTCCTCGAAGAAGTTCCGCGTGCCGGCGCCGGTGGTCTTCGCGCTGCGCTGCAACGCGGGGCTGCGGATGCTCTCGGGCTTCCTGACCATGTACATGGCCTTCCTGCTCCGCCAGTACCCCCTGCCCGGGTGGGAGCACCGGGCCACCTTGCTGATGGGCCTGGTGATCGGCGCCGCCGGCCTCGGCAACACGATCGGCATCGGCCTGGGCTCGATCCTGAAGAAGGTGACCCCCTCGATCACGGTCGTGGTCGCCCTGCTCGCCGACGCGGCGGCCGCCGTCGTGGCTGCGGTGTTCTACGGCCTGCCCGCTGCGGTCGCGCTCGGTCTCACCGCCGGGGTGGCCCAGTCGATGGGCAAGCTCTCGCTGGACGCACTCGTCCAGCGTGACGTGCCGGAGCGGCACCGCACGTCGGCGTTCGCACGCTCGGAGACGCTGCTGCAGCTCTCCTGGGTGATCGGCGGGTTCCTGGGGATCGCCATGCCGCTGACGATCGGCGGTGAGGTGGTGCCCCAGCTCGGTCTCGGCGTGCTCGCCGGACTGATGGTGCTGTGGACCGTCCTGGTGATCCTGCGCCGGCCGGCGCAGGGAGGCCAGCCGACGCCAGCGGTCTCCTGAGGGCTACTGCTCGAGCTCGTCGGCCAGTCCACGCAGCAGCTTGGCGGTGGGCTTGGCCGTCTTGGGGTCGGGGTGGCGACCGGCGCGGTAGCCCTGCTCGACGCCCTCGAGGAGCCGGATCACGTCCTCGACGATGCCGACCATCTCCTCGGGCTTCTTGCGCTGGGCGTTGCGGCGGTTGGCCGCGACCGACGGCGGGGCGTCCAGCACCTGCACCTGGTGGGCCTGCTCGCCCTTGCGTCCCGAGAGGATGCCGAACTCGACCCGGGTGCCGGCCTTGAGCGTGGTGACTCCTTCGGGCAGCGACGAGGACCGGACGTAGACGTCGTCCCCGTCCTCACGCGAGAGGAACCCGAACCCCTTGTCGGCGTCGTACCACTTGACCTTTCCGGTGGGCACCGCACGGCCTTTCTCTGAGTCGTCTCCTGCCTCGATCGGCAGCGAGAGCACAGCGTACGCGGTCCGCGGAAACGTGCGCCACGGAGTTCAGCGGTAGCGGTCGGGCTCCGGCAGGAGCTCGTTCATCGATCCCGAACGGAACCCCAGCGGGTCGATCTCGACCTCGGCGAAACCGGCCGCCCGGACGACCTGCGCGTGCTGATCGGCGGCTGGGACCAGCTCGCGGTCCACCTCGATGCGCGCCGTGTCCCCGAGGTCACGCACGCGGAGGTTTCGCACCTGGTGCCCGGCCCCCGTGAGCGCCGTGCGCAGGTCGGCCTCGGCACGTTCGACCCGGGCGAGCCGCGCCGGGGTGATCTCGATGCCGTAGGCCACCCGCGAGCTCAGGCAGGCAGCGGCCGGCTTGTCCCAGGTCGGCAGGTCCCAGGCACGTGAGCCGGCGCGGATCTGGTCCTTGGTCAGTCCGGCGTCCTTGAGCGGTGTGACGGCGCCACGATCGGCCGCGGCCGCGATGCCCGGGCGGAAACCGGCGCGGGCGTCGTCGGCGTTGGTGCCGGTGGCGACCGCGTCGTAGCCGTGCTCCTCGGCCAGCGGACCGAGGACGTCGAGCAGCTCGGCCTTGCAGAACGCGCACCGGTCGCCGTCGTTGGCGCGGTAGCCCTCGCGCTCCATCTCGGCGGTCCTCGGCGTCAGCACCTCGACGCCGAGCGACTCCGCGAACTCCTGCGCGGGTCCGCGTTCGGAGGCGGGCAGGGAGTCGGAGTAGGCCGTGGCCGCCGCGACGTTGTCCGCCCCGAGCGCACGCACGGCCGCCGCGAGCAGGAAGGCGCTGTCGGCTCCCCCGCTGAAGGCGACAAGCAGGCGCCGGTGAGCCCTGAGCTCCTCCTCCAGCCTGGTCAGGCGGGCGTGCAGCAGGTGGCCGTCGAGCCAGTCCGGGAACTCGCTCAGGTCGCTGAGGATCACCTCGGTCCCCGCCTGCTCGAGCTCCTCGCGCGTGCACCCGCCGGTCAGCACCGAGACGCTGATGATCCCGGCCGCGTGCGCCCCCTCGACGTCGTGGACGTGGTCGCCGACATAGACGTCCGCGTCGTGCCGGCGGAGCACCTCCCCCTTGCCGGTCCCCCACACCCGACCCTCCACGACATCCACGTCGAGACCGAGATGGTCGACGTGCAGCTGGGCGTTGGGCGTGTGCTTGCCCGTGACCAGGACGATGCGCCCGTGGTGGCGTCGTACGGCAGCCAGGGCCTCGGCCACTCCCGGGAACGCCGGCGTGGGCACGACGGCGAAGTCCGGGTAGATCTCCCGGAACCGGTCCACCGCCCCCACGATCTGGTCGGCCGGCAGGTGCGGCTCGAGCAGCAGGTCGAGCGGCGGCCCGAGCTTGGAGGTCATCTCGGCCGTCGGGAACTCGACCCCCAGCTCCGCCCCCAGCGCGTCCAGCGTCGCCGCGAACCCGACCACCGTGTCGATCAGCGTCATGTCGAGATCGAACCCGACCACCAGCTGCTCATTCACGCAGCAAGGGTACGTGCGGTGATCCGGCCCGCGGCCACCGCCAGGTCCCGTCCGTGGTCGAGGAGCGGGCGACGCGAGTGGACAGCCGAGACCACGTGCCACTGTCCCCGGCTGCGGGTGGCCGGGGTCGCGGGGCGTCAGGTTCGTCGTCTCGCGGGACGGTGGGGTGGGTGTCGGGGTGCGGGGTTCACGTCGTAGTGGTGGCCGGTGGGTGCGGTCCAGACGTGGGCGCCGTCATCGAGTCGTTTGTAGGTCCAGGAAGTGAAGGTCTTGACCCGGTGATGGGTGCGACACAGCGGGTGCGAGGTTGGTCGCGCGGGTCTGGCCCGGTGGTCCGCCCTCGTGCAGGGGGACGTATTCGGTGATGTGGTCCAGGTCGCAGGACCGGGAGTCCCGCCTGCAGCCGGGGAACACGCAGAACGCGTTGGACTCCACGACTTGCTCACGCATCCACGCCGGCGGGTCGTGCTGGTCGACCGCCCGCGGGTCGGCCAGGTCCAGGACCGGGCGCACGATGACCTTCCCGCCGGCGGCGGTGTGGCGGGTGCACCAGTCGTCGAGCAGCCCGGTGGTCGCCGCACCGAGCCGCTCGATGTCCACGGCACCGGTGCGCAGCCGGCAAGGTCCGGCGAGGTGGTCGGCGAGGTCTTCGGGGGTGAGGTGGACGAACAGGTTGATCGCGCCGGTGCCGGAGCCCGGGGTGGCGGTGCCACCGTCGGGTAGGGTGAGCAGGTCCAGGGCGTGACGCGGGTCGGCCAGGATCCCCACCGCCCGCGCCCGACGGACCTCGAGGTCATCGGTGTCACCGCGCTGCGAGCAGCTCGGCGGCGATGATGGTGACCGACCGCGTTGAACGCTTCGGCGTCCAGGGTGTCCAGGGTCATCACCACATCGGTGGTGGCCGGGTTGCCGTGGTGGCGGACCCACACCCCGCGACGGGCCAGCTCTGCTTCTTCCTCGGCGATGGCTCGGTCAGGGTCGAAGAACAACCGCGCCTCGGCCACCAGGCGGGTGGCGTCGACCCGGCTGATCCTGTGTGGGACCGCGGCCAGCAGCCGGTCGGCGAACGCGACCGCCTCGGGTCCCAGGTCATGGGTCTCCCGGGAGATCTGACGGGCGCGCCACAGCGGCACCCGACCGGCGCGGGTGTGCTCCCAGAGCCGCGGCAGGCGGTGGACCAGCTCCAAGGAGTCGGCCAGCAGGTGCCGGGCCGCGTCCAGGCTGATCCCCAACGCGGCACCGAGATCGGCGGGCGCGAACTCCCGCACCAACGGCGCCCCCACACCGGCCAACGGGGCGATGGTCTCCTCGAACAGGCCCCCCTCGCTCCACGCCGCGGGCAGCTCGTCCTGCGGGCACGGGTTCAACCGGGCCCACTCCACGACCAGCTCGACCTGCGCCACCGCAGCAGCCTGCTCGGCCTCACGCGCGGCACGGACACGGTCGATCACCACGCCACGACGGCGCTTGATGTCCGTCTCGGTGCCCGTGGCCGTTTCCATGCTTCTATTTTACGGCTGCGTGCTGACATTTTCGATCATGTATTCGAGAATGTGGATGACTTCCTTGACCTCGGTTTGGGGTGTCTGGCGGTGGGGGTTTCGAGAGCGTGCCCTCGACTATCCGCTCGCTTCGCTCGCTGCTCGACCACCCACCTGGACCGCACCCACCGGCCACCACTACGACGTCGACCCCACGCCCCGCCACACCGGCCACCCCAGCCGGGGACGTCGGCACGCCCGGTGAGGGCAGGTGCTGCCGTGCCCTCGGTCAGCCCTGCGCGCGGTCGACGAAGGCGCGCTCGGCCTCGAGGTCCGGGTCAGGCGAGGGGGCGGGATCCTGCGTCGCGATCACGGTTTCAAGATCCACCCGCTCGGGCAGGTGCCGATAGCGGTCGTTGCCGGCGGTCGCGGGTGCCATGGATCGAGTGTGACACCGATCCGCGGGTCAGGGCAGAACTCAGAGCAGCCCGTCGGCGAGAGCCCGGGCCAGGGTGGGGGCGAGGGGAAGGCGCGGGATCAGCGTGGCCTGGAAGGCGTGGTAGGTGTCGGGCTTGCCGGCCCAGGTCACCGCGCTGGGGGTGAGGTCGGGTGCGAGCTCGTGGTGCCAGGAGCCGTGCTCGGGGTCACGGAAGTGGTCGTCGATGTGCTGCCACCAGGTGCGATACCAGTCGGCGTACGACGGAGCGCCCGTCACCTGGTGGAGAGCGGCGGCCGTGGCGGTGCCCTCGGCGACGACCCAGTGCATCCGCTCGCGTACGACGGGCTGCCCGGTCCAGTCGACGGTGTAGACGAACCCGTCGTGCCCGTCGACGGCCCAGCCCTCACGCACCGATGCGTCGAACAACGAGCTGGCGTCGTCGAGCAACCACGTGGGTGCCGAGTCGCCGAGACCCGCGTGCAGGTGCAGCGCCAGCCGCGCCCACTCCAGCCAGTGGCCGATGGTGGCGCCGTAGGGGCGGAACGGGTGGGCCGGCTCGTCGACGTTGTAGTCCAGCAGCGGCGTCCACGAGGGCGTGAAGTGCTCGGGGATGCGCCAGTCGTTCCCGCGGGCGAGCGTGTGCACCACCCGCTCGGTGATCCGCAGCGCCCGGTCCCGCAACGTGGAGTCGTCGAGCACGTCGGCGGCCGACAGCAGCGCCTCGACCGTGTGCATGTTGGCGTTCACGCCGCGGTAGTCGTCGAGCGTGGCCCAGGACTCGTCCCACTGCTCCACGACCATCCCGAACTCGTCGTCCCAGAAGTGGTCGAGCAGCACAGTCAGCGCCTCGTCGAGGAGCTCACGCGCGCCGGGTCGGTCGGCCGCGGTCGCACTGGCCGCGGCGAGCACGACGAACGCGTGCTCGTAGGCCGTCTTGTCGGTGACGACCGGACCGTCGGAGGACACTCGGGCCCACCAGCCGCCGTGCACGCCGTCGCGGAACCGTCCCCGCAGGGCGGCGATGCCGTGGTCCACCAGCGAGGTGCAGTCGGGACGGTCCATCAGGTGACCGAGGGCATAGACGTGGGTCATCCGGGCGGTGATCCACAGCTCCAGCGGTCGGTCGAGCTGAGGCGTCCCGTCGTCGGAGAGCCACGCGAACCCGCCGTCCGGGTGGCGCGAGGCGCGCCCGAACTCCAGGAGCCGGTCGCCCTCCTCGGCCAGCCAGTGAGCGTGGGCAGGATCCCCCAGATCGAACATCAGGCCAGACCGCCGTAGGTCTCGCCGACCTTGTAGGTCGCGACGCCGAGCGTCGAGTCGCTCTGGCCGTAGTAGGCGAACCACGTGCCCTGGAAGTGCACCAGGCCCTCCACGAAGGTGACGTTCGAGACGAGACCGTGCTGGTCCTCGTGGGTGGTCGGCTCGAGCCACGGGCGGTTCATCTGCGCCAGGATCTCGGTCGGCCGCTCGGGGTCGAACAGCAGCTGACCACAGGTGTAGCGCACGGTGCCGTCGTCGAACTTCACAGCAGCATTGTGCATCAGCAGGATCAGCCCGTTGTTGGTGATGATCGGCTGGGGACCGACCTCGACGAGGAACTCCCCGAAGGTCCCGGGCGGGGTGGGCACCATCAGGGGCTCGTCCTGGGGGCACGGCTCCCAGTGGATCAGGTCGTCGGACCAGGCGTGGTAGATCGAGCCCTCGCCGAAATACATCAGCCAGCGCCCGTTGACCTGGCGGTCGAGGATCGCGCCGGCCTTGCTCCACGGCGTCGGCACGTCGTCGGCGTGGGGCTCGAAGGTGTTGAAGCCGGGGAACAGCGGCCCGTGCTTCTCCCACGTGAACAGGTCGGTCGACGTGGCCAGGCACAGCTGGGCGTTGGTGCCGTCGTAGGCGGTGTAGGTCAGGTAGTAGGTGCCGTCGATCTCCGTGACCCGCGGGTCCTCGGCGCCGTGCCGCTCGTAGTCCTCGCTCGGCGAGAGCACCGGCTCGGGGTGCCGCTCGAAGTGGATCCCGTCCTCGCTGGTGGCGAGGCCGACGTGCGAGACGATGTCGTCGGCGTGGGCGCGGTAGAGCAGCACCACCTTGCCGTCCTTCACGACGGCTGCGGGGTTGTAGACGCTGCCGGACTCCCAGCCGTCGCCCTGTGGGGAGAGGATCGGGTTCTCGGCGTACGGCGTGAACGGGCCGAGGGGGAACTCTGCGTGCGGGTGGGTCATGGGCTCGCTTTCGTGGGGAGGGTCGGTCAACGACGGACGAGCGTGACGCCGCCGGGGACGACCGTCACGGGTACGCCGGAGGAGGTGCTGGTGCTGTGGCCGAGCAGACGGCCGGCGCCGTCGTAGGACCACACCTGGGCCTTGCCGGTGCCCGGCACCGTCACGGTCGTGCGGGTGGTGGATCGCGCGGCACTGCGCAGCATCGCCGTGCCGTGCCCGTCGCCGCCGAGCACGAGCCGCGAGATCAGCGGCTGCACCATCACGGCATCGAGGCGCGCGGTGCCGCGACGCGTCCTGCCGGTCAGCGTCGTTGCTCCGGCGGGCACGGTCGTGCCGAGGGTGCGCGGGAGGATCGCGCCGGGCGCCGGGGAGTCACCTTGCGCACCCACGGCTCCGGAGCGGATCGAGCCGAGGTTGCGACCGTCCGACCGGAACGTCGTGACGGCCCTGCTGCCCGGCCTGAGGTCGACCACCGGGATCACCAACGACGCTGGGTGCTTGCCCAGGTCGAACGTGGCGCTGCCGCCGGCGGGCAGCGACGCGTAGCCGGTGCCGGCGTACTGCGACTCACCGGTCCACAGCGACTCGGGCACCACGGGGGTCGCGCCACCGGAGAGCTGGGCGTCCTCGGCCTGGAGATAGCTGACGCCGACCTCGTCCTTCACGGTCGCGGTCTGCGCGATCCGCCTGACGTCCGGGTGGGCGTCGAGCGCCAGCATCGTGAGCAGGCCGTGGATGGTCGACTCGGCGCCGGAGTTCTGGTTGGGCGTGCCGTCGGCAGCGACCCCGTCGAAGGTCACACCGGTCGAGGGGTCGTACGTCGGCTCGCCGGACGCGTTCGCACCGAAGAACCACGCGGCGACCATGCCGGCGAGCAGGTGCGCCCCACCACCCGTCGCGATCAGCGACTGGACGCGGGCGTCCACGCCGTAGGCGATCTGGGTCGCGTCGACGCGAGCGGGCAGCCGGCCGTTGTCCGGGCCGCCCGAGGTCAGCATCCAGGGGTCGAAGGTGAACGAGTCGCGGGCGGCCGCCAGGCGGGCGGCGCGATCACCGGTGACCGAGGCGGACTCAGCCAGGGCGGCCGGCATCTGCGAGCCCCAGGCGTGCCAGTCGGAGCGCGAGAGCGCCCAGGGAAGGACACCCCCGAACGGCCACCTCCGGGCGTCCCCGCCGGAGAGCTCCGTGATCCCGCGGGTCAACCGGGTCAGCACGCGACGGGCCTGGGCCGACCCCCCGGCACGCTGGTAGGCGGCCAGTCCGAGCACCGCCTCCGCCGAGGCGTCGGCTCCGTCGGCGATCAGCCAGGCCGGGGTCCGCACGCCGTCGATGTCCAGGTGCTGGCCCCACGTGTCGAGCACCTGGCGCTCGATGGCTCCGTTGGCGAGGGCGAGGCGCCTCTCCAGGAAGCGCGCGAAGGCGGGGTCGGTCCGCTCGAAGGCGGCGTACCCCTCCCCCAGTGCCCACACGGTGCGGGCCAGCCAGTACGACGCGTCGCTGTCGGACGGGTCCGGCTCCTCGGCCGGTGTGGCGCTGCGGTTCAGCGTCCCGTCGGGCTGCATCCAGAGCACCACGTTGCCGCGGTCGGCGCCGGACGTCGTCTGCAGGTAGGTGAGTCCGCGGAGCATCTCGTAGGCCGCGCGCCGGCTCGACGTGGAGCCGGTCTGCTTCCAGTGGCGCAGGTAGACGACGGCCGCGCGTGCCATGTCGTCGGCGTTGAACGCACCCTGGCCGTAGGTGTCGGTCCCGGCGTCGTAGTCGCCGCCACCGACCCGCTTGTAGCTCCCGTCGGGCTGCCGGTCGGCGTAGGTCCACAGGGTCCCGACGCGGGGGTCCCGAGCGAGCCGATAGGTCGTGTGGCCGGCCTGCGCAGGCGGCGCCACCCGGTCCCCCAGGAAGTCGAGATGGTCGAGGTTGGTCAGACGCCTGGCAGACGCAGCCGCCCGGGGCGACTCGGCGCTGGCACCGGCAGCCGGTGCGAGCACGACTCCTGCCAGGACGAGGGCGATGAGACTTCGCAACACGATCAACCTTTCACTCCACTGCTGAGCTCGGCGCCGGTGAACTTCCTCTGGAAGACCACGAACAGGGCGACTGCGGGTGCGGCGAGCACCACGGCCCCGGCGAGGATCGCGCCGTAGGGGTTGTCGGCACGACCGGCGATGTTGCTGATGTAGTTGGCCAGCGTCACTGCGAGTGGCTGCAGGCTCTGGTCCTTGGTGACCAGGAACGGCCACAGGAACTCGTTCCACGGGCCGATGAAGGTCAGCAGCGTGGCGGTCAGGATCGCCGGCCGCACGAGTGGCAGCGCGATCGACCACATGATCCGGAGCTCACTCGCACCGTCCAGCGCCGCGGCGGCGAACAGGTCCTCGGGCAGCTGCATGAAGAACTGGCGGAAGACGAACACGGCCGTGGAGTTGATCAGGAACGGCGCGATCATGCCCATGTAGGAGTCGGCCAGCCCGTAGGTGCGCACGATCATCACGTAGATCGGGATGATCAGCAGCTGGAACGGGATGATCTGCACCAGCAGCATCACCGCGAACAGGGTGCCGCGGCCGCGGAAGTGCAGCCGCGCCAGGGCGTAGCCCGCCAGCACTCCGAACACCACGGTCCCCAGGAGCACGCCGCCGGTGAAGACGACCGAGTTGAACAGCGACTGCAGCAGGTCGACCCGGCTGTTGATGTCGCTGTAGTTGTGGAAGGTCAGCCCTCCGGTGGGGAAGGCGCCCTTCACGGTGGTGTCGGGCTTCCTCTGCAGCGAGCCGATCACCATGTAGTAGAAGGGGAACAGGAAGACCAGGGCGCCGACGAAGAGCGCCGCCGTGCTCCAGAGACGTCGTTGGTTCATCTCAGTCACGCTCCAGGAATCGACGTTGGACGAGCGCGATGACCAGCACCATCGCCACGAGCACGACGCCGATCGCGGAGGCGGTGTCGGGGTGCCCCTGCTCGATGCCCTTCTGGTACATCACGAAGACCGGCGACGCCGAGGCCCCGTCGGGGCCGCCGCCGTTGGTCAGCAGGTAGGGCTCGGTGAACAGGTTCGCGCCCGTGATGGTCGCGAGGATGACGACCAGCGTCGTCGCCGAGCGGACGCCCGGCACGGTCACGTTCATGAACGACTTGAACCGTCCCGCGCCGTCGATCGAGGCTGCCTCGTAGAGGTCCTTGGAGACCCCTTGCAAGGCCGCGAGGTAGAGCAGGATGAAGAACCCCATCTGCTTCCAGGTGACGAACAACGCGATCACCGGCATCGCCAGGTGACTGTTGACCAGCCAGGACGGCGTGGGGGCCAGCGGGCCGAGGATCTGGTTGACCAGGCCACCCGAGCTGAACAGGAACAGCCACACCCCGACGAGCGCGACGCTCGCCGTCACGTAGGGCACGTAGTAGGAGACGCGCAGGAAGGTGCGCGCCCGGGTGATCGAGTTCAGCCCGGAGGCCAGCACCAGCGAGAGCACCACGGTCAGCGGCACGTTGATCACCAGGAAGATGGCCACGTTGAGGAAGGCCTGCCGCACGTCAGGGTCGGAGAGCACTGCCGTGTAGTTGTCCAGCCCGACGAACGGCCGGTCGACCTGCGCGCCCGGCGCGGCGAAGAAGTAGTCGTGGAAGCTGATCCAGACCGCCAGCCCGAGGGGATAGGCGAACACCAGCGCCAGGAACAGCGCATAGGGTGCCGCGAAGACCGTCCCCAGGGGCTGGCGGCCGAAGACCTTCGTGAGTGCTGGTCTCACGAGATCACTTCTGGCTGGCGAGCTCGGTGGCCTTCTCCGCCGCCGTCTTGATGCTCTCGTCGACCGAGGTCTTGCCGAAGATCACCGCGGAGGAGAAGCCGTCGCGGATCTCCTGCCAGATCTGCACCGAGTTCGGCACGTTGGGCACCTCCACGGTGCGCGAGGCCTGGTCGGCGAAGGACTTGTAGTCGGGGTGGCTCTTGAAGTAGTCGGCGTAGGTCGTGGCGAGGTCGGTGCGGATCGGCATCTGGCCGGTCGTCTCGAGGAGCTTGTTGTCCTGGTCCTCGCTCGTGGCGAACTTCAGCACGTCCCAGGCGGTCTTCTGGTTCTTGCACGCGGAGTAGAGCGCGATGTTCTTCGCGTCCGAGAAGGTGTGCACCTCGCTGGCGTCCATGCCTTCCTTGGTCGGCACCGGCACGGCGCCCCAGTTGACCTTGTCCTTGTAGACCGCGATCGCCCAGGGACCGACGACAGCCATCGCCGCCTTCTTGTCGGCGAACGAGTCACCGTCGTACTTCTCCTTCGGGGTGTAGCCGTCTTCGTACATCTGCGCCCAGAAGTTCCAGACGTCCTTCCCGGCCTGGTCGTCGAAGGTGGCCTTGCCGTCCTCGATCGTCTGCTGGCCGCCGGACTCCGCCGCATAGAGGGGGTAGAAGTCGAACCACGACTGGAAGAACTCGCTCGACGGCGACGGCGCGATGGCAGCGGGGGCCGCCTTGCTGTCGACGATCTTCTTGCTCGTGGCGAGGAACTCGTCGTAGGTCTTCAGCGGCGGGTTGGCCGGGTCGACGCCGGCCTTCTTGAAGAGGTCCTTGTTGTAGAAGATCATCACGGGGTTCTGCTTCCACGGGATCTGGTAGAACTTCCCGTCCGGCGACTTGTACTGCTCCGCCTGATCACCCGAGCGCTTCTCGATGTAGTCCTTGGCGCCCTTGAACTCGTCGAGCGCCACCAGGCCACCCTGCTTCTGGAACTGGGGTACGGCGGCCGGGCTGGTGTTGAAGACCAGGCACGGCGCGTTGCCGGCGGTGATCGCTGCGCCGATGACCTCCTCGGAGGTCTTGCCGGCCGGGATCTCCTGGGCGCTGATCTGCTGGTCGGAGTTCTTGGCGTTCCACTCCTTCACCATCTGCTTGCCCCAGGCGATCTCCTCGGGGTTGTTGGACAGCCACACCTTGATGGGGCCGGTCGAGCTCTGGGCCTTCCCGGCGTCGCCTCCGCTGCCGCAGGCGGCGGTCAGGCCGATGGCGAGAACGGCGACGGAAGCAGTGAGCAGGTTGAGTTTCATCAGGGTTCCTATCTGGTGGTGGATCAGCCGAGGACGGGTCCGGTGGACGAACGCACGACGAGCCGCGCGTCCGGGAGGTCAGCAGGGATGGGCTCCTGGAGGTCGATGAGCTCCAGCAGCCGGGTGGCGGCAGCACGGCCCAGGGCGACCACGTCGGTGTGCACCGAGGTCAGCGAGGGCTGGAGATGGGCGGAGATCTCGACGTCGTCGAAGCCGGTGACGGAGAGCTCACCCGGCACGGAGACCCCGCGGGAGATGGCCAGCGAGAGGCCGGCCATCGCCATCAGGTCGTTGGCGAACACGACGGCGGTCGGGCGCTCGGCCAGGTCGAGCAGGTCGCGCATCGCGCTCGCCCCTGACTCGGCGGAGAAGTCGGCCTCGATGCAGACACCCTCGGACAGGCCCGCGTCCCGCAGCGCCCGGCCCCACGCCTCGCGACGGGAGCGGCCGTGGACGAGACGCAGTGGGCCGGAGACGTGCGCGATGTTGCGGTGGCCGAGCTCGACGAGGTGCTGCACGGCTGCCCGGATCCCGGGAGCGTCGTCCACACCGAGGGCGGACTGGCGGGCACGGGACTGCTCACCGAGGTGGGGACCGATGATGATCGTGGGCAGGCCGAGCTCCTCGAGGAGCGCTGGCCGCTCGTCGTCGACCGCGAGGTCGGTCACGAAGACGCCGTCGACGCGGCCCTCCTGCACCAGCCGGCGGTAGGCCGCGTCGTCCTCGTGCTCGGCGACCTGCAGCAGCAGGGCGTGACCCCGGGTCGACAGCACGGTCTCGAGCCCGGCGATGAAGGACGGGAAGAACGCGTCGGCGCGCAGGATCTCCGGTGGCCGGGCGATGACCAGGCCCACCGCGAGCGCCTTGGAGACCGACAGGGCGCGCGCCCGCGGACTGGGCGACCAGCCCAGGTTCTCGGCGGTCTCGAGGATGCGCTTGCGGGTGTCCGGCGAGAGTCCGGGACGACCGTTGAGGGCAAAGGAGACGGCACCCTTGGACACGCCCGCGGCGGTGGCCACGTCGTTGATCGTCGGTCGTCCCATGTGCGTGACTAAACCGGTTTAGTTCCGATGTGTCAAGCATCACGTTCCGATCTGCCACGCAGGCTCAGGCGGGCTGGCGCTCCCCGCGCGGCCCGTCGGCGTCCTCCTCGGCCGTGAGCGGCTTGGCGATGTTCTCCAGGGTCTCGCCCTCGGCCCGGACCCCCAGCACGACCTCGACCACGCCCCCCGCGACCATCAGCGCAGCGCCGATGAAGTAGCCCAGGGCGATGGCGGTGATGTCCTTGTCGGCCGAGGCGTTGTCGATCAGCTTGCCGAACAGCAGCGGTCCCGCGATGCCTCCGGCAGCGGTGCCGATGGCGTAGAAGAACGCGATGCAGAGAGCCCGCGTCTCCATCGGGAAGACCTCGCTGGCGGTGAGGTACGCCGCACTGGCCCCGGCCGAGGCGAAGAAGAAGATGACCGCACCGAAGACCGTCAGGGTGACTGCGTTGAGGTCACCGAGGACGAAGCCGGCCACGGCGAGCAGCACCCCGGAGAGGATGTAGGTGCCGGCGATCATCTGCACTCGCCCGATGCGGTCGAACAGCGGGCCGAGCAGCAACGCCCCCGCGAAGTTGCTGGCCGCGAAGACGGCGATGTAGTAGCCCGTCTGCTTGACGTCGAAGAACGTGCCCAGCGTGTCGCCGTAGGTGAAGAAGAACGCGTTGTAGAGGAAGGCCTGCCCGACGAACAGGGAGAAGCACAAGATGGTGCGTCGCGGGTAGAGCGTGAAGACGGTCCTGGCGATCTCGGCGACGCTGATCGTCTTGCGCTGGCGGATCGTGATCGTCTCCTCGACGCCGGGCAGCTCCGCGCCGGTCTCCTCCTGGACGGTGTGCTCGATGTCGCGGACGATCTGCTCGCCCTCGTCCTCCATGCCGTGGATGAACAGCCAGCGCGGGCTCTCCGGCACGTTCCGCCGGACGATCAGGATGCCGACGGCCAGGACGGCGCCCAACCCGAACGCGAGCCGCCAGCCCCACGACGGGTCGATGACGTTGGGGTCGAGCAACGGGATGGTCAGCAGCGCCCCACCGGCGGCGCCGACCCAGAAGGATCCGTTGATGGCCACGTCGATCCGGCCGCGGTACTTCGCAGGGATCAGCTCGTCGATGGCCGAGTTGATCGCGGCGTACTCACCACCGATGCCGGCGCCGGTGAGGAACCTGGCGCCGAAGTACCACATCGGGTTCATCGAGAAGGCCGTCAGCACGGTCGCGACGGTGTAGACGCCGAGGGTGATCAGGAAGAGCTTCTTGCGGCCGAACCGGTCGGTGAGCTGGCCGAAGAACAGGGCGCCGAGGCACGCGCCGGCGACGTAGACGGCACCGGCCACACCCACCTGGTAGCTGCTCATCCCCAGGCCGGTGCTCTCCGGCTTCAGGGCCTCGCTCATCGAGCCCACGATCGTCACCTCGAGCCCGTCGAGGATCCAGACGGTGCCGAGCCCGATCACCACCAGCCAGTGCCATCGGGCCCACGGCAGGCGGTCCATCCGCGCGGGTATGTCGGTGGTGATGCGTCCGGTCTCGACGGTGTCTGCCATGTCGTCCTCCCACTGTCTGCCGTCCCCGGCGGGACAGCCCCGCCCGGTCCCGTACCC
Organism: uncultured Actinomycetota bacterium; assembly: GCA_963843075.1. Taxonomy (GTDB): domain Bacteria; phylum Actinomycetota; class Actinomycetes; order Propionibacteriales; family Nocardioidaceae; genus Marmoricola. The sequence continues at coordinate 1,567,967 of CAWJJD010000002.1, forward strand.
CTGCCCTCACCAGGACAAACAACGCACGCATCAGGACGCCGTCTAGTGTCCTGAGTGTGCTGATCACCAACCACGTCGTGGCCGGAGCCGTCATCGGGGCGCTCGTCCCCCGTCCGGGCTACGCGTTCGGCTTGGGAGTCGCCTCGCACGCGGCCATGGACGCGCTGCCGCACTGGGGCCACCCGGACCACTCGCTGTTCATCAAGGTCGCGGTGGTGGACGGCCTGGTCGGCCTGATCACCCTGGGCACCCTGGCACGCGCGGCCGGCCCGCAGCGACGGACCGCCGTGGTGGCCGGGATGCTCGGTGCCTGCCTGCCCGACGCGGACAAGCCGAGCATCCTCTTCTTCGGGCGCTCACCGTTCCCGGTCGCGGTGGACCGGCTGCACAAGCGCATCCAGAACGAGGCGCACGAGCGGATGCCCTACGAGGCGGTCGGTGGCCTGGTCGGGTCGTTCGCGGCGCGTGCTCTGCTGCGCCGACTCGCCGGCTAGGCATCACAGCTAGGGCAGCCTCGCCCGCACCACCTCGTCGAGCACGCCGAGCGGCAGCGAGCCCGAGTCGAGCACCGCGCTGTGGAACTTCTTCACCTCGAAGGCGTCACCCTGGCGCTGCTCGGCCTCGGCCCTCATCCGCTGGATCTCGAGCCGCCCGACCATGTAGCTGGTCGCCTGCCCCGGGGAGACGATGTAGCGGTCGACCTCGGGGCGTACGACGCCCTCGGCCAGCGGCGAGTTGGCCACCATGTAGTCGACCGCCTGCTCGCGGCTCCACCCGAGGGCGTGCAGGCCGGTGTCGACGACGAGGCGACACGCGCGCATCGAGTCGGCGGCGAACATGCCCATCCGGTCGACCGCGCCGGTGTAGAGGCCCATCTCGTCGGAGAGCCGCTCGGTGTAGAGCCCCCATCCCTCGGCATAGGCCGAGTTGTGGATGTGCTTGCGGAACTCGGGCACGCCCTCGAGCTCGCTGGCGATCGCGAGCTGGAGGTGGTGGCCGGGGATGCCCTCGTGGAAGGCCATCGCCTCGAGCTCGAAGGTGCCCCACGAGCCGGGATCGTCGACGTTGATGAAGAAGGTGCCGCCGCGGCTGCCGTCACTGGCTGGCGGGAAGTAGAACGCCTTGGCGCCGGTCATGGTCGACTGCACCGCGCACCTCGCCCTCGGGAGCACCTCGAACCACTCCGGCATCGCGTCCCAGGCCCGCTGCATCGCGACCTCGGAGGCCTCGACGAGCTCATCGCCCGAGCTGAAGTGCAGCTTGGGGTCGGTGCGCATCGCCTCGAAGATCTCCTGCAGGTCGTCGGTGCCGACGACCTCGGGGCCGAGGCTGCGGTATTCATCGGCCAGCTTCTCGATCTGCGCGAGACCGATGTCGTGGATCTCCTGGGCGGTCTTCGTCGTGGTGGTGAACATGCGCAGCGTCGCGGCGTACGCCTCCTCGCCGTCGGGCAGCCAGCTCAGCCCGCTCTGCTCGTCGGAGCGGCCCCGCGGCAGCACCTCGTCGCGGAGGACGTCACGGTAGGCCTCCATCCCGGGGCGCACGTCGGAGGCGACCGCCTCACGCAGGCGTGCCTTCCAGCCGTCGACGTCGAGCCCGTCGGGCGGTGGAGTGGTCGCGAGCAGCGCGTCGTCGGCGACCGGGGTCGCCAGGATCCTGTCGAGCTGCGCCACGGTGTCGCGTACGGCGAACGCGGCCGGGAACCTCCCGTTGGCCACGCCCTCGCGCTGCCGCTCGGCCAGCTCGCGGTAGTAGCGACCCATCCCCCGGAACTTCTCGACCAGCGCCTCGGCGATCTCGGCGTCCGGCAGCGCGAGCATCCCCATCATGATCGGCATGGAGACCTGCTCGCCGAAGATCGGGTCGGCGGCGAACTCCTTGAACCGCGCCTCCGCGACGTCGGCGCGGGCGGTCGCGTCGGAGGCCAGCACGGCGCGCGTGATCCTCTGCTGCTCGTCGAGGCCGTTCTCGTCGACCGCCTCGGCGCGCTGGGCGAACGACCGCATGGCCGCGATCTCGCGGTCCTCGGCCTCGCGCGTCGCCTCCTCGAACTCGCCGGCCCGGCCGTAGTCGCCGAGCATGTGCGCGCCTGTGGGTCCGACCTCCAGGTAGTACTGCCAGTACTCCTCGGCCAGGGTGTCGATCTCGTTGCTCACTTCTTCTCCTGTGTGTCGAGTCCGAGCTTCTCGGTGGTCTCCTCGCGCATCTGCACCTTGCGGATCTTGCCCGTCACGGTCATCGGGAACTCCTCCACCAGCATCACGTAGCGCGGGATCTTGTAGTGGGCCAGCTTGCCGGTCGCGAACTCGCGGACCTTGCCGCTGTCGAGCGGCTCGGCGCCCTCGCGGAGCTTGATCCAGGCCGCGAGCTCCTCGCCGTAGCGCCCGTCGGGGACGCCGATCACCTGCACGTCCTCGATGTCGGGATGGGTGTAGAGGAACTCCTCGATCTCGCGGGGGTAGATGTTCTCCCCTCCCCGGATCACCATGTCCTTGATGCGACCGACGATGTTGCAGTAGCCGTCCTCGCGCATCTCGGCGAGGTCACCGGTGTGCATCCAGCCGTCGGAGTCGATGGCCTCACGGGTCTTCTCCTCGTCGTTCCAGTAGCCGACCATCACGGAGTAGCCACGCGTGCAGAGCTCACCCGGCTCCCCGCGCTCGACGGTCTCTCCGGTGGTGGGGTCGATCACCTTGATCTCGACGTGCGGGTGGACCCGCCCGATCGTCGCCGTACGACGGTCCAGGTCGTCGTCCGCGCGGGTCTGCGTCGAGACCGGCGAGGTCTCGGTCATGCCGTAGGCGATCGAGACCTCGGCCATGTGCATGTCGTCGATGCAGTGCTTCATCACCTCGATCGGGCAGATCGAGCCGGCCATGCAGCCCGTGCGCAGCGTCGAGAGGTCGTGGTCGGCGAACGACGGGTGGTTCTGCATGGCGATGAACATCGTCGGCACGCCGTAGAGCGCGGTGCAACGCTCCTCGGCGACCGCGCGCAGGGTGGTCTCGGGGTCGAACCCGGGAGCCGGGATCACCATCGTGGCTCCGTGGGTGGTGCAGCCGAGGTTGCCCATCACCATCCCGAAGCAGTGGTAGAAGGGCACCGGGATGCAGAGCCGGTCCTCGTGCGTGAAGTTGAGCGTCTCGGTGACGAAGAAGCCGTTGTTGAGGATGTTGCGGTGGCTCAGCGTGGCGCCCTTGGGATAGCCGGTGGTGCCGCTCGTGTACTGGATGTTGATCGGGTCGCCCGGCTCCAGCGTCGACATCCGCTGCGGCACGGCATCGTCCGGGAGACCTTCCCCCTCGGCGACGAGGGCGGCCCAGTCCGCGGTGCCGATGTAGACGACCCGCTCGAGGGGGAAGTCCTGGCCCTGGTCACGGCTCTGGTCCACCACCGACTCGATCATCGAGCGGTAGTCGCTGGTCTTGAAGGACTCCGCGCTGATCAGCAGCCGCAGCCCCGACTGGTTGACCGCGTAGGAGAACTCGTGGGTCCGGTAGGACGGGTTGACGTTGACCAGGATCGCGCCGATCTTGGCGGTGGCGTACTGCGCGATCGTCCACTCAGCGCAGTTGGGCGACCACACCCCCACCCGGTCGCCCTTCGCGATCCCGGCGCCGATCAGCCCCCGTGCCAGGGCGTTGACGTCCCGGTCGAGCTCGGCGTAGGTCCAGCGTCGTCCGCTGGCGAACTCCACGAGCGCCTCGTTGTCACCGTGAGCGGCGACGGTGACCTCGAAGTTGGCGCCGATCGTCTCCTCGATCAGGGCAGGGGTGGTCTCACCTGCGGCGTAGGACTCCATCACCGCAGACTAGTCAGCCCATGCCTCCGTCGACAGGGAGGACGGCACCCGTGACGAACTTCGCCTCCGGCGAGGCCAGGTAGCGGATCGCGGCGGCGATCTCGGCGGGCGAGATGGTGCCGGACAGCATCATCATCAGCCGGTCGGCCACGCGGGTGTCGAGGTCGTCGGTCAGCTTCTCGAAGACCTCGGAGACGATCGGGGTGTCGACGGTGCCCGGACAGATCGCGTTGACCCGGATCCCCTCTGGAGAGAGCTCGAGCGCGAGGGCGCGGGTGAGCATGGTCAGGCCGCCCTTGGCCGCGGAGTAGGCGGTCGTGTAGGGCTGCGGCACCCGGCCGGCCACCGACGAGACGTTCACGATGTTGCCCTTGGCCGCCCGGATGAGCGGAAGTGCCGCCTGCATCAGCATGAACGGGCCCTTGAGGTCGACGGCGTGCACCCGGTCCCACTCGGCGTCGGTGATCGTCTCGAACCGGCCGAACTGCACGACGCCGGCCACGTTGGCGAGCACGTCGATGCGTCCCGCACCGGAGCACGCCTCGATCGCGGCGTCGACCGAGGCCCGGTCGGCGACGTTGCACTCGACGAAGGTGACCCCGTCCGGGACGGTCGGGTGGAGGTCGAGACCGAAGACGGTCTCGCCCATCTCGGCGAACATCGCGGCGGTGGCATGCCCGATCCCCGAGGCGGCTCCGGTGACGACGACGACGCGTGCTGGTTCGCTCATGCTCGGACGCTACCAGCGAACTAGAACACGTTCTAGGTGCTTGGTCAGACGCGGCGGAACACCTGCGCCTGGACCCCGTTGCCGTAGGTCCTGGAGTCGACCAGCTGGAGCTTCTGCTTGTCCTCGGTGTCGGTCGGGAACAGTCGCTTGCCGCTGCCGAGGATGACCGGGAAGACCACGAGGTTCCACTGGTCGACCAGCCCGGCGCGGTGCAGCCCCTGCACCAGCGAGGCGCTGCCGGCCACCTGGATGGCCCCACCCTCGCCCTCCTTGAGCGCAGCCACGTCGTCGAGGCCGATCACGGTGGTGTTGTTCCACTGCGGGCCGGTCAGCGTCGAGGAGACGACCCACTTGGGCATCGTGTTGAACTTGTCGGCGAACTCGCCCTTCCGCTCGGGCCAGGCAGCGGCGAAGCCCTCGTAGGTGCGCCGACCGAGCAGCAGGCCCTCGACCTCGCGGAGCTCCTCGGACTTGAAGTCGTAGACGGCGGGGTCCGACTCGATGTCGAAGGTCCAGCCGCTGTGGCGGTAGCCCTCCTCCCCGCCGGGAGCCTCGATGACGCCGTCGAGGGAGATGAACTCGGTGACGATGATGGTGCGCATGGCGGTCAGCCCTTCGGTTGGTCGGACGCTGTGTCACCCCCACCACGAACGGGGCCGGCCGGATACGACAGGTCCCGCGGAAGTTCTTCTCGAGGAGCTCGAGCGCCGACCTCGACCGAGGCAACCCTTCGTGCGTCCTGAGGCGTCGATGATGTTGAGGACCTGAAAGGAGACGTGTGGTGCGAGACGAGTTCGAGCGGTTCGTCGAGACCTCAGGGCGGCGGCTGCTGACCACCGCCGGTCTGCTGACCCACGAGCGCCAGCTGGCCGAGGACCTGCTCCAGGTCACCCTGATGAAGACCTGGAGCGCCTGGCCGCGGATCACCACGAGTCCGGAGGCCTACGCCCGGCGCACGATGGTGAACACCTACGTGAGCTGGTGGCGGCGACGCTGGAACGGTGAGGAGTCGACCGACGAGGTGCCCGAGTCCGTCGCCGCGGAGGCCGACCAGGAACGCAGCCTGGATCTGCGAGCGGCCCTGGCGCGACTCCCGCGCCGGCAGCGTGCGGTGCTGGTGCTGCGCTACTTCGAGGACCTCACCGAACGGCAGGTGGCCGAGCTGATGGGCGTGTCCGTCGGCACGGTGAAGAGCCAGGCCAGCAAGGCCCTGGCCCGACTCGGCATCGACCCGACCCTGGCCCCCGACCCGATGGAGGTGTCCCGATGAGGCTCGACGACCTCACCCGTGAGCTGCACAGGGAAGCGGAGCAGGCGCGCGCCTGGCCGATGCCGGCCGTCGCTGTTCCGATGACCCGGCACCCTCATCGTCGGCGCAACGCCGCACTCGTGCTGGTCAGCGTCGCAGCCGTCGCGGCGATCATCGTCGGACTGCCGCACGTCCTGGCCCCGGACACGTCCTCCGCCCCCGGCGCCGTGATCCCGCCCGCGTCGACGCCGAGTGCCACGGCGAGCACGAGAGCGCACGAGTGGACCGCGGTGAGGTGCCCGAAGCGCACGAGCGAGTCGTGCGAGGTGCCGTGGATCCTGGACCTGCACGGCCGTCAGTACTCCTCGGGCGACGGCGCCCGCCAGCCGGTGCTCCACGGTTCTGTCCTGAGCAGGGACGTGTCCATCCACCTCCGCCGGTTCGCCGGTCACCGCCTGGTGATGGTGGGGGCGACGCACACAGGGCCTGGCTCGCGGCTGGTCGTGCAGATCGGTGACGGCAGCCCGACGCCTGTCGAGGACGACCTGGCCCTGGTCCCCCTGCCCCGCTCCGCCGGGGCCGCCGAGGTGACGATCGTCGAGACCGGCGAGGCGGCTCGCCGCGAGACGCTGGTGATCGAGGAGTACCGACCGGTGTCCCGCGTCAGCGACCCGACCCCGTGACCCGCGCGAAGTAGGCCCCGACGTCGTCCTCGCCCCACTGCCGGGACTCGCGCAGGCCCTCCGCGAGCATGGCGAGGTACGCCGGGGACGGCTGGGTGTGCTCGACGTGGCCGATCCCGTGCGGAGCGGTGAACAGCAGCATCGGCACCCCGTCGAGCCGGCCCACCTCCACGAGGGTCTCGTAGCGCCCCGGACCCGCGTGGTGCCGACCGCCGTCGATCCCCCCGATCACGACCTCGACCAGCGGGTCGCCCTCCTGCGGGATGCGATACATCTCCTGCGCGGCGATGTCGGCGAACTGGTGGGCGGTGATCAGGTAGGCCCTCGCCGCGGTCGGCCCGCCCTCGCCGTCGTGGTCGTAGAAGGCCACACCGCCGTGCCACTGGGGTGAGTGGCCGGCGAAGTACAGAGCTCCCGGCAGGTCGACCGGGACACTGCGGCGTGGCGGGGAGGAGTCCTGCGCGCCGGGGTTGGCCCGGTTGCCGCCCGGCGGGACTCCGCCCTCGAGATAGGCGGCAAGTCGCGCCTCGGACATGTTGGACCCGTAGCTGACGTACCAGACGTCGCCCTCGTTCGGGACCGGGTGGGCGGGAAGCTCCGTCTGCTCGGCTGGCATCAGCTCGAGGCTACTAAAGCCAGTCCCTGCCGGGTCTAGGGTGATCATCATGAAGCTTCTCGGGGCTCTCACCCTTGTCGTCGCCGGGGTGCTCGCCCTCGCCGGCTGCTCCGGCTCGAAGGCGGACAAGGCCGATGTCAGCACGATCGTCTTCACGGTCACCGGTCCGCAGAAGGCGGCGATCACCTATTCGGACGGCAGCAGCACGTCCTCGGGGGAGACCAGGGTCGTGAACCTTCCATGGACGAAGGAGGTCAAGAGCAGGGATCGCTCCGCCGCCTACGAGGTGTCCGCGCAGGACCCGACGAACACCGACGAACAGGTCAGCTGCACCGTCACGGTCGACAACAAGATCGTCGACCACAACGTGGGCAAGGGTCAGTCAGTCATCACGGCCTGCCGCTACGGCCCGAGCTGACGGGGCCGCGTCGACGTCGTCGACCAGTTGGCCGACGGCTGGCAGGTCGAGCAGCTCGGTGACCCCTGGGAGTGATCGGTCGTGCGCCTGGTCCGGCCACGATGATTGCCCACCCGCGCACCGATGTGGCGGAGAGACCGTGCCGCAGAGATCGTCCCCGTAGAATTCGTCGGATGCCCGCGAACGCGCCACGTACTCTCGCCGACCAGCTGCGCGGCTGGTCGGACCAGCAGCTGTCCGCGCTGCTCGAGGCACGTCCCGATCTGGCGACGCCGGCGCCGCACGACTCCTCGCAGCTGGCCGCGCGGATCGTGGTCAAGGCCTCGGTGCTGCGGGCGCTCGACGGGTTGGACGCGCTCGAGCTGGCCGTGCTCCAGGCGGTCGTCCAGGACGACGACCCGGCCGGGCTCACGGACGCCCCCGAGCCGGTGGAGCGGGCGCTCGCGCGACTGCGGAGGCTGGCGCTGGTCTGGGGGACGCCCGACCGGCCGGTGCTGGTCGTGGGCGACCTGGTGCGGCTGCCTCACGGCCCGCCGGCCGAGCGGGTCCAGGCGCTGCTCGACGAGCTGGACCCGCAGGGACGCGCGATCCTCGACCATCTCGCGGAGACCGGCGCCGACGGACGCTGGAGCGGTGCCGCAGGACCCACCGCCGGGCTCGTCGAGCGCGGGCTCCTCGTGCACGTCGACGAGCGACACGTGCGGTTGCCGTGGACCGTACGCCGCGCGCTCGACGTCGCAGCCGGGAGACGCCTGGACGAGCCGCCGGCGCTCGCCACCTCCCCACGGGGTCAGGCCCTCGTCGACCGCGCGGCAGCCGGTGCGGCCTTCGAGTTCACCCGACGCGTCGAGCTGCTTCTCGACCGGTGGGGCACGCATCCTCCCGGGGCGCTGAAGGCCGGCGGTCTCGGCGTACGCGACCTGCGTGCCGCCGCGACCCTGCTCCACGTCGAGCCCGACGTCGCCGCCCTGGTCATCGAGACCGCTGCGGCAGCGGGCCTGCTCGACCAGGGGATGACCGACGACGCCGATGCCGCCTGGCTCCCCACCGATGCCTACGACTCCTGGCTGCTCGCCCCACCCGCGCAGCGATGGACGACCCTCGTCCGGGCATGGCTGCTCAGCCCGCGACTGGTGTCGGTGATCGGCGGCCGCATCGGCGACAAGCCGGTGAACGCGCTCTCCCCCGACCTGCCGCGCAGCTGGCTGCCCGCGCTGCGGCACGACGTGCTCGACGAGCTGACCGGGCTGCCTGCCGACAGCGCCCTCGCGCCGGGCACGGGAATCTCCTCCCTCGTCACGCGGCTGCGCTGGAAGCGACCGCGCAGACTCCGCAGCCGCCTCGACCAGGTGGCTCCCCTGCTCGCGGAGATGGCACTCCTCGGCATCGTGGGCCTGGACGCCATGTCGTCCTTCGGGCGGCTGCTCGTCGGCGGCGAGGACCCCTCGGACGCCCTGGCCGATCTGCTCCCAGCACCCGTCGACCACATCCTGCTGCAGGCCGACCTGACCGCCATCGCTCCCGGCCCGCTCGAGCAGGAGCTCGCGCGCAACCTGTCGCTGGTGGCCGACGTGGAGTCGCGCGGTGGGGCGACGGTCTATCGCTTCGCCGCCTCGTCGGTGCGGCGCGCGTTCGACGCCGGATGGTCTGCCGCCGAGGTGCACGACTTCGTGTCCTCGACCTCCCGCACGCCGGTGCCGCAGTCGCTGACCTACCTGGTCGACGACGTCTCCCGTCGCTTCGGCACGCTGCGGGCCGGGCACGCGGAGTCGTTCCTGCGCAGCGACGACGAGACTGCCCTCACCGAGCTCGTGCACGCACCCGGGGCGGACTCGCTGCGGCTGCGCCGGATCGCACCGACCGTGGTGGTCTCCGACGTGCCGCTGGGCACCCTGCTCCCGCGCATCCGTGAGCTGGGTCTGGCGCCCGTCGTCGAGGCGGTCGACGGCACCGTCCGGATCGCCCGTCCCGACGTGTTCCGCGCGCGATCCACGCGCCGTCGCACCCCGGCAGGCGCAGGGGTCCGCACGGCCGCGCACACCGCGGCGGTCGTCTCCGCGATCCGCGTCGGCGACCGCTCCTCCGCCTCGCGTCCGGCGCGCGGCACGAGCGCGTCCACACCGACCGACGTGATCGCGATGCTGCGCCAGGCCGCGGAGTCGCGCGAACAGCTGGTGATCGGCTACGTCGGCAACGACGGCACGGTCGCCGAGCGGATGGTCACTCCCGAGCGGGTCGAAGGCGGCCAGGTGACGGCGTACGACGAGCGCAGCGACTCCCAGCGGTCCTTCGCGCTCCACCGGATCACCGCCGTCTCGCGACCCGTCGACCCGGTCAGGGGCGCCTGATGCGCACCATCGGCCTGCTCGGCGGGATGAGCTGGGAGTCCACGGCGATCTACTACCAGTACGCCAACGAGATCGTCCGCGACCGCCTCGGCGGGCTGCACTCCGCGCCGCTGCTGCTCACCTCGGTCGACTTCGCCGAGGTGGCGGAGCTGCAGTCGAGCGGGCGGTGGGACGAGGCCGGTGAGCTGCTTGCTGCGGAGGCACGACGGCTGGAGTCCGCCGGAGCGGAGCTGCTCGTGCTGTGCACCAACACGATGCACAAGGTCGCCGACGCGATCGAGGACGCGGTGCAGGTTCCATTGCTGCACCTCGGCGACGCCACCGCGGGTGCCGTGCGAGCCGCCGGGTTGACCACGGTCGGGTTGCTCGGCACCGGGTTCACGATGTCGCAGGACTTCTACCGCGACCGGATCGAGTCCCACGGGTTGCGCGTGCTCGTGCCCGACGCCGACGACCAGGCCATGGTGCACCGGGTCATCTACGACGAGCTGTGCCTGGGCGTCGTGCGCGAGGAGTCCCGGGCGGCGTACGCCGAGGTGGTGGATCGACTCGTCGCGCAGGGGGCCGAGGGGATCATCCTCGGGTGCACCGAGATCGAGCTGCTGATCAGGCCGGACGACCTGGACGTCCCATCGTTCCCGACCACGCGCATCCACGTCGAGACAGCCATCGACGCAGCCATGGACTGAGGTCCCCGACTTCTCGGATCGCCCGTAATCTGTGCGCATGCCGTTCGAGAACTGGGACGACGTGGAGGATGCGTTGCTGCGCGCGCTCGGCCTGTTGACCGACGGCGACTTCCTGATCCTCGGCGAACCGACCGCCGATCCGCTGCCCAGGCGCGGGTTGTTCTGGCGGCGCGCGAAACCGGCTGCCGCCCGTTACGTGCAGGTGCTGCGGATCCAGGACCTCTACACCGCCGAGTGCGTGGGCGCGCGGTCGCTCGGGGGCATCTGGGAGATGAGCGAGTCCACGATCGAGCGGCTGCAGTCGCTCGGGTGGCGGACCCCCGACGAGACCACCCGCGAGTTCGACCCGGTCACCCCCAACTTCGACATGTACGTCGCGCTCACCGCTGCCCCGACCCTCTCCGAGCTGCTCGTCGCGAGCCTCGACCGCCTCGGTGCCCGGCCCGAGGACCTGGTCCTGCAGACGTCAGGCTGAAGGGCCTGTCCGTAAGGTTGAGTCCTTATGAATGATCACCCCACGAAATCGCTCCGCTGGCGCTCCACGATTCCGCGGGGACCCCGATGAATGACGGCCCCCTGATCGTCCAGTCCGACAAGACCCTCCTGCTCGAGGTCGACCACGAGCAGGCTGATGCCGCGCGCAAGGCGATCGCGCCCTTCGCCGAGCTCGAACGCAGCCCGGAGCACATCCACACCTACCGGCTGACGCCGCTGGGACTGTGGAACGCGCGGGCCGCGGGCCACGACGCCGAGCAGGTCGTCAACGTGCTGCTCACCTTCAGCCGCTACGCCGTGCCGCACGCGCTGCTGGTCGACGTGGCCGAGACGATGGCGCGCTACGGCCGGCTGCGGCTCGACAAGCACCCCGTGCACGGGCTGGTGCTCTCGAGCATCGACCGCGCGGTCTTCGAGGAGGTCCTGCGCAGCAAGAAGATCGCAGGCATGATCGGCGAGCGACTGGACGACGAGAACGTCGCCGTCCACCCCAGCCAGCGCGGCAACCTCAAGCAGGCCCTGCTCAAGCTCGGCTGGCCGGCCGAGGACTTCGCGGGCTATGTCGACGGCGAGGCGCACGCGATCAAGCTCGACGAGAGCGACTGGACGCTGCGCGCCTACCAGCAGGAGGCGGCTGACTCGTTCTGGCACGGCGGGTCCGGGGTCGTCGTACTCCCCTGTGGCGCCGGCAAGACCCTCGTCGGCGCCGCCGCCATGGCGCGCGCCCAGGCGACGACCCTGATCCTGGTGACCAACACCGTCAGCGCCCGGCAGTGGAAGTCCGAGCTCGTCCGCCGGACCAGCCTGACCGAGGAGGAGATCGGGGAGTACAGCGGCGCGCGCAAGGAGATCCGGCCGGTCACCATCGCGACGTACCAGGTGCTGACCATGCGCCGGAAGGGCGTCTATCCCCACCTCGAGCTGCTCGACGCCCGCGACTGGGGCCTGATCGTCTACGACGAGGTGCACCTGCTGCCCGCGCCGATCTTCCGGATGACCGCCGACCTCCAGGCCCGCCGCCGGATCGGTCTGACCGCGACGCTGGTGCGCGAGGACGGACGCGAAGGAGACGTCTTCAGCCTGATCGGCCCCAAGCGCTACGACGCCCCCTGGAAGGACATCGAGAGCCAGGGGTGGATCGCGCCCGCCGACTGCGTGGAGGTGCGGGTCACCCTGCCCGAGGGCGAGCGGCTCGCCTATGCGACCGCCGAGCCGGAGGAGCGCTACCGGCTCGCCAGCTGCACCCACGCCAAGGTCCTGATCGCCGAGCAGCTCGTCGAGCAGCACCGCGGTGAGCCCACCCTGGTCATCGGGCAGTACCTCGACCAGCTCGACGAGCTCGCCGAGCACCTCGGCGCACCGGTGATCAAGGGCGACACCACGGTCAAGGAACGCGAGCGGCTCTACCAGGCCTTCCGGACGGGCGAGCTCGACCTGCTGGTGGTCTCGAAGGTCGCGAACTTCTCGGTGGATCTGCCCGGAGCGGCCGTCGCCATCCAGGTGAGCGGCTCGTTCGGCTCCCGTCAGGAGGAGGCCCAGCGGCTCGGCCGGCTGCTGCGGCCCAAGGAGAAGGGGACCGACGGCACCCAGAAGCCGGCCCGGTTCTACACGATCGTCAGTCGCGACACCGTCGACGCCGACTTCGCGCAGAACCGGCAGCGCTTCCTCGCCGAGCAGGGCTACGCCTATCGCATCGTGGATGCCGCCGATCTGTGACCGCGGACCACTCGTAGGCTTGCTCGGTGACCAAGCACGAAATCCTTCTCCTCGAGAACATCCACCCCGCCGCGACCGAGGTCTTCGAGCGCAACGGGTTCATCGTGCACACCCGGTCCGGCTCCCTCGGTGAGGACGAGCTGATCGAGGCCCTGCAGGGCAAGACGATGGTGGGCATCCGGTCCAACACCAAGCTCACCGAGCGCGTCCTCGACCATGCCCCCGAGCTGGTGGCCATCGGCGCCTTCTGCATCGGCACCAACCAGATCGACCTGGCCGCTGCCGCTCAGCGGGGGGTCGCGGCCTTCAACGCGCCCTACTCCAACACCCGCAGCGTGGTGGAGCTCGTCATCGGCGAGATCATCGCGCTGGCCCGCCGGCTGGTGGAGAAGACCGAGCGGATGCACGAGGGCGTCTGGGACAAGTCCGCACAGGGCAGCCACGAGGTGCGCGGGCGGACGCTGGGGATCGTCGGCTACGGCAACATCGGCACCCAGCTCTCCAACCTCGCCGAGTCGCTCGGCTTCCGGGTGATCTTCTTCGACACCGCCGACCGGCTCGCCCACGGCAACGCCCGCCGCGTCGGCACCCTCGAGGAGCTGCTCGAGCAGTCCGACGTGGTCACGCTGCACGTCGACGGACGCCCCGGCAACGCGGGTCTCTTCGGCGCGGCCGAGTTCGCGAAGATGAAGCCGCGCTCGCTGTTCATCAACGCCTCGCGCGGCATGGTCGTCGACGACGTGGCGCTGCGCGAGAACATCCTCTCCGGGCACATCGCCGGGGCCGCCCTCGACGTTTTCCCGGTCGAGCCCAAGGCCCAGGGCGACGAGTTCGAGTCGGCGCTGCGTGGGCTGCCCAACGTGATCCTCACCCCCCATGTCGGCGGTTCGACCCAGGAGGCACAGGAGGAGATCGGCTTCTTCGTCTCCGGCAAGCTGTCCTCCTACGCCCACGGCGGCGGCACGGCGCTGTCGGTGAACCTCCCCGAGGTCGCCGCTCCCCCGCCCAGCACCGGCTTCCGGGTCGCGCTGCTGCACCACAACGTGCCGGGCGTGCTGGCATCGGTGAACCGGCTGCTCGCCGACCAGGACGCCAACGTCACCGCTCAATACCTCGCCACCCGCGGTGAGCAGGGCTACGTCGTGACCGACATCGAGGCCGAGCTGCCCGAGTCGGCGCTCGCCGACCTGCGCGCAGCCGATTCGACCGTCTGGTTGCGCAGCTACCGCGGCTGACCGCCGCTCTAACGCGAGCTGTGACGCTGGGCGTCGCTGAGGGTGTGCCGCAGCAGCGGCGAGAGGCGGTCGCCGGCCCCTGGCTGCGAGGAGCGGCCCCAGACGCCTCCGGGCTGCGGTGGGACCAGGCGGGAGCAGCGTCGGTCGGACCGGTTGCCGGCGACGCGTCGCGGCACGATGCCGGTGCGCAGGTAGTTGGCCACCGCGTTGTCCACGCACGGCACTCCCGACAGCGAGCTGGCGTGGGTGGTGCCACCGATCCCGGCCACCAGGGAGGCCGTCGGGAAGAGCCGCCGGGTGGCGAGGGCTCCGGAGTAGGGCGTGGCCGCGTCGCGGGTCTCGCTGATCAGCAGGATCTTCGCGGTGAGCGCGCTGCCCGAGACCGGGAGCCGGCGGTGCGCGGGAGCCTTCCAGCTCAGGCACGGGGCGTTGTACCACGTGTTGCCCCACGTCAGGAACGGCGCGCGACGGTGCTCGGTCCAGCTGCGGGCCCGTGTGCGCGAGAAGTCGGGCCAGGCCGCGTCGGTGCACTGCACGGCGTTGTAGACGGCATAGCTGTTGTCGTCGCCCATGTTGGCGTCGCGGTAGAGGCCGGCCAGCGCGCTCCCCTGGCCCTTGCGCACCAGGTCGGAGTAGGCCAGGCCCAGATCCACCCAGTTGTAGACGTAGTAACCGGCGTCGAGCATCGCGTCGGCCAGCTCGTCGGGGCCCAGCCGGCCCCCCGCAGCCGGCTTGCGGTCCAGCAGGCGCAGCTGGCGGTAGTAGCCCCTCTTGATGGCCTTCCAGTGCTGGCCGAGGCGGAAGGACCTGGGGTGGCTGGCGAGGTAGTGCCAGAACACGTCCATGTTCTTGTCGAAGGCGCGGTCCTGGTCGAAGTTGGCGGAGTACCAGACCCGCTGCGGGTTGACCACGCCGTCGAGGACGAACCGCCCGACACGGGTCGGGTAGCGGGTGGCGTAGACCTCGCCGAGGTAGGTCCCGTAGGAGTAGCCGTAGAAGCTGATCGTGGTGGCCCCGAGGGCCTGGCGGATGAGGTCCATGTCGCGCACGGAGTCGAGGGTCGACAGGTGGGGCAGCAGCGCCCGCTTGGCCGGCGTGTTGGCGCAGGCGGCTGAGTAGGCGCGGTTGTGTGCCAGCCAGTAGCGGTAGCTCCGCTGAGCCTTGGGCACATAGCTCGGCCGGTCGTAGGTGAAGTGGCTGCGGGTGCAGCGCAGCGCCGGCGTGCTCGCCCCCACACCCCGCGGGTCGAAGCCGATCCAGTCGAAGCTCGCGCCGACGTTGCCCGGCACGTAGTCGGCCAGCCCGGGCATGGCCAGCCCCGAGCCGCCAGGGCCTCCGGGGTTGACCAGGATGGCGCCCCGGTAGGCGCCCGAGGTGTGCTGGCGACGGGTCAGGGCGAGCCTGATCTGGGCGCCGTCAGGCTGCGCGTGGTCGCGGGGCACCAGCAGCGTCCCGCACTGGAGCCCGAGGTAGTCGAGCTCGGGGTCGGAACAGGTCTTCCAGGTGATGCTCTGCGCGGCCGCCTCGGCGGGTGCCTGGGCGGGCCCCGGCGCGGTCAGGAGCCCCGCGGTCACGAGGACGGCGGCGACGATCGCAGGCAGGCGGAGCACGGGCAACCTTTCCGGGTCGCGCGGGGCTGGGCACCACCAACGCCCGAGCAGCATCCCTCCGGACGCCGCCCCTGTCCAGTTGATGGCTCAGTCCGTGGGGATTCCCAGCGCGCGGGAGAGCGCATCGTCGAGCAGCATCCGCCACGAACGGACGTGGTCGACGTCGACCGACGCGCGGGTCCAGGAGGCGCCGGTGCGGGCGGAGGACCCGATCGCGAAGCGGCGTACGCCGGCCCGGACCAGCCACGGGACCAGCTCGGGGGTCAGCCCGCCCCCGGCCAGCAGCAGCTCGGCCACCCGGGGATCGCTGCTGGCCCGCGCGATCAGCTCGTCGGCCCCGTGCGTCAGCCCGCGGGTCGAGCCGGCCGAGATGACCGACTCCAGGCCCGGGAGGCCGCGTACGTCGCGCCAGGCGTGCTCGGGGTCGAGGGCCTCGTCGAAGCCGTGGAACAACCAGGGCACACCCCCGAGCTCGCGACACATCTCGGCGCAGCCCTCGCGGTCGATCTCCAGGTCACGGTCGAGGAACCCGTAGGCGAGTCCCCTGGCTCCGAGCTCGAGGAAGGTGGCGCCGAGGGTGACCAGGCGACCGCTCTGCCAGTTTCTGGGGGGATCCTCACGGGTGCGCAGGACCACGTAGACGGGCAGGTCGGTGTCTCGCACCACCGAGGACACGGCGGCCGGGTCGGGCGAGTAGTAGCCGTCCTCCGGGTCGACGGCCAGCAGCAGCCGGTCTGCGCCGCCCGCGGTCGCAGCCTCGGCGTCACGGGCATGGAGCACCACGACGTCGAGATGAGCGCTCTCGGCGGAACCCGCCGCTTGGCCTGGGGTCACAATGGACATCGTGACATCTCAGGACGTGGTGATGAGGGCACGAGCCCTGGTGTTGCACGACCTCGAGACCACGGGCGTCGCCGGGCCCGCCACCGTGTCCGCCCTGGAGTCCGCCCTCGCCGACCGCGGGTGGTGGCTGGAGCAGTGGGCCGAGGGGCGTGACTTCGTGGTCGGCCTGGTCGCCCAGGACGTCCAGGACGCCCTGCTGGAGACCAACGGGCGCTGGCCCCTGTGCCGCGCCTGCGACCACCTCGAGCCGCACGCGCTCTACGTCCACCCCGACCTCGGCGGCCCCGACCCGACCTGGTGCTGCGAGCACGCCGGGATCGAGGTCGCTCCGGTGGGTGGGCTCTGAGGGCCTCCCGTCCCCCGTGAGGTCAGCGCAGGTGCTCGGGCCGCAGGACCGGCACCCACAGGGTGTAGCGGTCGGCGCGGTAGACGCTGCGGGTGACCTCGACGACGTTCTCGCGGCAGAACGCGCGCCGCGAGATGTGCAGGACCGGGGAGCCCGGCTCGAGCTCGAGCAGCTCGGCCTCCTCCTCGGTGGCGATCCCGGCGAGCACCGAGTCCTCGCCCCAGGTCGGCATCAGGTCACGCATGGCGAACCAGAAGTAGAGGCTCGTGGGCAGTGCCTCGTCGAGGAAGTTGGGGAACAGCTCGAGGGAGAGGTAGACGTGCTGGATGGCCATCGGCACCCCGTCGGCCAGGCGCAGCCGCTGCCAGTGCGCGATCGCGGTGCCCTCCTCGACCTCGAGGGCCCGGGCGACGCCGGGGCCGGCGCTCTCGCGGCGGGCCAGCAGGGTCTTGGACTCGGGACGCTTGCCGCGGCGCTCCATCTCCTCGGTGTAGGCCGAGAGCCGCATCTGCATGTCGATCAGCGGCTTGGTGACGAACGTGCCGCGACCGGCCACCCGCTCCAGCAGACCTTGGGCGACCAGGGCGTCGATCGCGTGGCGGACGGTCATCCGCGCGACCCCGAACTGCTCGGCCAGGTCACGCTCGGAGGGTGCCGGGGTCCCTGGCTCGGCGTTGACGATGACGGATCTGACGTACTCCCGGACGAGGACGTGCTTGCGCCCGCGTCGGCCTCCACCTCGCGGTGAGTGGTCGTCCACCCGTGCTCCTTCGTCAGGTCGTAGGCAGAAACCTAGCCAACGTAGCGGGCTATGGGCACAGAAGTGCCAAGATTTCGAGACTCGTCACTCGGTTCCGATGGCCTTGAGCACGTCCAACCGCGCAGCACGGCGTGCCGGGAACACGGCGGCGAGCACCCCGGCGACCGCGGCCAGGACCAGGAATGCCGCCGAGCAGGGGCCACGGGAATGGCCAGCTCGGTGAGGCCGTCGTCCTTCAGCGCGCGCACCATGGTGGCCCCGAACAGCACCCCCAGCACCGTGCCGAGGACGCCGCCGAGGACGGCGACCACCACCGACTCCAGGCGGATCATCGTGCGCATGCTGTCGCCGGGTCACGCCCCACGGCCCGGAGCAGCCCGACCTCGCGGGTCCGCTCGATGACCGAGAGGCTCAAGGTGTTGATCACGCCCAGGATCGCGATGATCACCGAGAGCCCGAGCAGGCCGTAGATCAGGTAGAGGAACTGGTTGACCTGCTCCTTCTGCTCCGCTGCGAACCCCTCGGGGTCCTTCACCGTCACGGTGGGCAGGTCCTTGACGACACCCTCGATCCCGTCGCGTACGGCGTTCGTGCTCGCCCCCGGCTCCTTGGTCACCATCACCATCGCGTCGAGCGGGGCCAGCCCGCCCTTCTCGAGGGTGTCGGGCGTGACCACGTAGTCGCCGGGCACGGCCGGGTTGCTCGGGAACAGCGCCACCACCCGGAGCTCGATGTCCTTCGCCTGGAACTTCATCGTGATGGTGTCGCCCGACCTTGAAGCCCTTGTCCTTCGCCTGGGACGCCGAGATCGCCACCGTGCCCGGGCCCAGGTCGGCGAAGGAACCCGCGACGGTGGGGATGGAGAAGGCGAGCTGGAACGCCTTCGGGTCGACGCCGACCGTCCAGGCGCTGCCTCCGCCCTTGAGGTCGGGGTAGGCGCTGCGCAGCTCGGTCACGCCGGAGACACCGTCGAGGCGGCCGATCTGCTCGGCGACATCGGTCGAGAACGGCTGGCCGACGACGTTGGAGACGATGAACTGCGAGGTCAGCGACTTGCCGATGGCGGCATCGGTGCTCGCCGACGCCGAGCTGCCGAAGATCGACATCATCGTCATCAGGGCCAGACCGACCATCAGGGCGCTGGCGGTCGCGCCCGTGCGCCGCGGGTTGCGCAGCGCGTTCTGGGCGGCGAGCCTGCCCACCATCCCGAACAGCCGGCGATAGACGACCCCGAACAGGCTCAGGACCGGTTGGCCGAGGAAGGCGCTCATCATGGTGACACCGACCAGGACGAGCAGGATGCCGCCGCCGATCCCGATCAGCGCCAGGTTGCCCTCGCGACTCAGCCCGAGGGCCATCGCACCGGCGCCCAGCAGGACCAGCACGGTGCCGATCAGGACCCGGCGCCGCAACGTCGCCTCGGGCAGCGCCACGTCGTCGCGCAGCGCGGCGATCGGGGCGATCCGGGCGGCGCGGCGCGCGGGGAGCAGGGCGGCGATCGCGGTGACTCCCACGCCCGACGGCGTAGGACCAGAAGACCGCCTGCCAGGTCATCGGGAAGGCGGCCCGGCTCAGGTCCAGCCCGAAGACCCCGAACAGCCACCGCAGCCCGAGCGCGAGCAGGTAGCCGACGCCCAGGCCCGCCGTCGACCCGACCAGCCCCACGACGGTCGCCTCGACGAGCACGGAGCGGTTGACCTGCCGGCGCGAGGCGCCCATCGCGCGCAGCAGCGCCAGCTCACGGCTGCGCTGGGCGACCAGGATCGAGAAGGTGTTGATGATGATGAAGACCCCGACGACGAGCGAGACGCCGGCGAAGACGAGCAGGAAGGTCTGGAGGAAGCCGAGGATCTCGTCGAGGTTGGCCTTGTTCTCCTCGACGAAGGCGTCCCCCGTGCGGGCGACCACGCCGGCCGGCAGGACCTTCTGGGCCGCCTTCGCCAGCTGGGCCTGGGAGACCCCGGGAGCGGCGTTCAGGGAGATCGTGCTGTAGACGTCGCGTCCGCCGTAGAACCGCTGCTGCATGAACCGGGTGTCGAAGACCGTCAGGGTGGCGCCGTTCAGGCCGCCGGAACCGAACTCGACGAGCCCGGTGAGCTCGGCCTTCATCACGGGCGGTCGTCCCGGCGTCGCGAGCTCGACGGTGTCGCCGATCTTGAACTTGCCCTTCTCGGCGGTGTCCACGTCGAGCGCGATCTGGTCCGAGCCGGTCGGATAGTCCCCACGGACGAGGCTGAGGATGGGCTTGCCGGTGAGCGACTCGGCCTCGGTCGGGTTGAGGGCCAGGCCGGGTGGGCCGTTGCCGCCGATCACCTTGCCGTCCTTGCCGATCACGAACACGGTCTGCAGGGTGTTCTGCGGGCTCGGCCGACTTCGACCTCCGGGCAGCTTCTCGAGGTCAGTGGCGACGCTGGCCGGGAAGGTGCGGTTGTCCTGGCCGGAGTCGAAGTCGTTGGCACCCTTGAAGGCGACCTCGACGTCCGCGGTGCTGCCCTCGATGATGTCGTCGAACGCGCCGCCCATGGCGTTGGTGAAGATCATCGAGCCCGCGACGAAGGCGACGCCGAGGACGATCGCGAACGCGGAGAGCAGCAGGCGCAGCTTGCGGGCGACCAGGTTGCGCCAGGTCACGCGCCACACGTCAGTGGTCCTCGCCCGGTGGGGCAGGTTCGCGAGAGGCGAGCTCCTGCATCTTGTTGAGCACCTGCTCGCGGTCGGGGTCGGCGCAGCTCGTCGACGATGAGACCGTCGGCGAGGAACACCACCCGGTCGGTGTACGCCGCCGCCACCGGGTCGTGGGTCACCATCACGATGGTCTGGCCGCTGTCGTCCACGCTGGAGCGCAGCAGCGTGAGCACCTCGGCCCCGGACCTGGAGTCGAGGTTGCCGGTGGGCTCGTCGGCGAAGACGATGTGGGGGCGGCTCATCAGGGCCCGTGCCACGGCCACGCGCTGCTGCTGACCCCCCGAGAGCTGGTTGGGCCGGTGGTCGAGCCGGTCCCCGAGCTTGACGGTCTCGATGACGGAGTCGAACCACTCCGGGTCGGGCTTGCGGCCCGCGATCGACAGGGGCAGCAGGATGTTCTCCCCGGCGGTCAGGGTCGGCACCAGGTTGAAGGACTGGAAGACGAAGCCGATCCGCTCCCGCCGCAGGTTGGTCAGCTTGTTGTCCGAGAGGTTGCCGATCTCGGTGTCGCCGATGAAGACCTGACCGGTGGTGGGCACGTCCAGGGCAGCGCAGCAGTGCATCAGCGTCGACTTGCCCGACCCGGAGGGTCCCATCACGGCCGTGAACTCACCCGCCGCGATGTCGAGGGAGACCCCGTCGAGCGCGCGGACCTCCGCATCTCCCGACCCGTAGACCTTGGTCAGGTCGACCACCCGCGCCGCCACCGTCGAGGGACCGGCTGCTGCCGCCGCGTCGTCCTGCACCGTCGTCATGGCACAACCGTGCCAGTCCCGTGGTGATAGCGCACTCGGGTATCTCCCTGAGTCCGCTCAGGGTGGGTGATTCCGGGCGCGCTGGGCTAGCGCCCGTGTCACGAGCGGCGCAGCAGCCTCCGCAGCACGAGCAGCACGACGAGCACACCGAGGGCCTGGCGCCAGTAGAGCTTGGCCAGGACCGGCAGCACCGTCGCGCCGAGGTCGAGGGCGTCGTCCTGCTGCGGCGGCGGGTTCGACGGCGCGGCCCGCGGCAGGTCGTGCACCGAGGCGGGAGCCTGCTTGTCGGTCGCGGTCGTCTCCTCCGCTGGCCCTGAGGGCGCCGCGGGTGAGGTGTCCGCTGCCGCCGGCGCAACCGTTCCCGTGGCCGTGGTCGCCTCCGGAGCGGGCTGGGCGGCAGCCTCCGTCGCGGCCCGCGAGGCCGCCGAGGAGTCGCCCACCTTCTGCTCCAGGCAGTCGGTGAACTGGCCGAGCAGCTTGTCGCTGACGTCCTGCATCACGCCACGCCCGAACTGCGCGGGCTTGCCCGTGATGGCGAGGTCGGTGAGCACCTCCACCCGGGTACTGCCACTGCCGGCATCGGTCATCGTGGCCGTGACGTGCGCGCCGGCGGTGCCGTTGCCACGCTTGTCCTTGCCCTTGGCGTCGATCACCATCCGGTGCGCGGACTCGTCCTTCTCCACGAACGTGCCGGAGCCGTTGTAGACGAGCGCGATCGGACCCAGCTTGACCTTGCACGAGCCCTGGAAGGTGTCACCTTCCACGGAGGTGACCGAGGCGCCCGGGAAGCAGGCGGCCACGGACTCGATGTCGTTGAAGGCAGCCCAGGTCTCGTCGAGGGTCGCGGGGACGGTGAACTCGTGCTTGAGCTCCAAGGGGTCAGCCTCCTGCGGCCGCGAGGACCGCGCGTCGGGTCAGTACCGTGGCGAGGTGCCGGCGGTAGTCGGCGTCGCCGTTGAGGTCCGAGGGCGGGTTGGTGCCCTCGGCGGCCAGGTCGCACGCCTCACGTACGCCGTCGGCGGTGGCCTCCCTACCGACCAGGGCCTGCTCGGTGGCACTGGCCCGCAGGGCGGTGCTGCCCATGTTGACCAGGCCGATCCGGGCCTCGCTGATCGTGCCGCCGTCGGTCTTCACCGCGGCTCCGACCGCGACGATCGGCCACTGGTGGGCGACCCGCACGAACTTCTCGTAGTTCGACCCCCAACCGTCGTACTTCGGGACGCGGATGTGGGTGAGCAGCTCGTCCTCGCCGACCGCGGTGGAGAACAGGTCCTCGAAGAAGTCGGCCGCGGCCACCGTGCGCTCGCCGCCCTGCCCGGCGATGACCAGCTCGGCGTCGAGCGCCAGGATCGGCGCCCCGCAGTCCCCGGCGGGGTCTGCGTGCACCAGCGCCCCGCCGAGCGTGCCGCGGTGCCGGATCTGCGGGTCGGCGACCTCGGAGATCGCCTTGTGCAGCAGACCCAGGCTGTTCTTCACCGACGTCGTTGGCGAGGATCTCGTAGTAGGGCGCCATCGCGCCGATCACGATCGCGTCGCCGTCGTCGCGGATCTCCTTGAGGGTGTCGATCCCGCCGATGTCGACGATCAGGTCGGGTGCGTTGAGGCGCATCCGCAGCACCGGCAGCAGGGACTGCCCACCGGCGATGACCTTGGCGTCGTCGCTCTGCGAGAGGGCCGACAGGGCCTCCTCGACGGAGGTCGGGGCGAGGTAGTCGAACTTGGCGGGGATCACTGGCCTGCTCCATCCGTGTTTCCGGCCGTGCGGTCGGTCTGGCCCTCGTGGCCGGTGGACTCGTCGAAGTGCGGAGCCGCGCCGCCCGTGGTCGGGTCGGCACCGCCTGCGTCGCCGGCATGGATCGCTCTCCAGACCCGCTCGGGGGTGCACGGCATCTGGATGTCGTTGACCCCGAACTGGCGCACGGCGTCGACCACCGCGTTGACGACGGCCGGTGTCGAGGCGATCGTGCCCGCCTCGCCGACGCCCTTGGTGCCGAGCGTGTTGGTCAGCGACGGCGTCGTGGTGTGGTCGACGTCGAAGCTGATCGTGTCGGCGGCGGTCGGCACGAGGTAGTCGACGAACGACGCGGAGACGAGCGTGCCCGGACTCGTCGTGCACGGCCTCCTCCCACAGCGCCTGGGCGATGCCCTGCACCAGCCCGCCGTGCACCTGGCCCGCCGACGATCAGCGGGTTGACGATGTTGCCGATGTCGTCGACGCAGGTGTACTTGCGCATCTTGATCTGACCGGTCTCGGTGTCCACCTCCACCGCGCACAGGTGGGTGCCGTGGGGGTAGTTGAAGTTCACCGGGTCATAGGTCGCGTCGGAGTCGAGCGAGGCCTCGACACCGTCGGGGAGGTCGTGGGCGGCGAAGGTGGCCAGCGCCACCTCACCGATGCCGACGCCCTGGTCGGTGCCGCGGACGCCGAGGCGTCCCTCCTTGAACTCGATGTCGTCGACGTTGGCCTCGAGCATGTGCGCGGCGATCGGCTTGGCCTTCTCGATCACCTTGTCGGCCGCGCGGACCAGCGCCTCGCCACCGACCACCAGCGACCGCGAGCCGTAGGTGTCCAGTCCCTTGTGCGCGATCTGGGTGTCGCCGTGGAGGACCTCGACGTCCTCGAAGGGCACGCCGAGCCGGTCGGCCACGATCTGGCTGAACGCCGTCTCGTGGCCCTGCCCGTGGGCGCTCGCCCCGGTGAGGACCTCGACCTTGCCGGTCGGCAGCATCCGGACGCTCGGCGTGCTCCCACCCACCGGCGCCGTAGTCGAGACTGCCCAGCACCCGGCTCGGCGCCAGGCCGCACATCTCGGTGAAGGTCGAGACGCCGATGCCGAGCTGGACCGAGTCACCGGACTCCCGGCGCTGCTTCTGCTCGGCCCGGAGCTCGTCGTAGCCGAAGTGGTCCTTGGCCTTGGCGGTCGCGGCCTCGTAGTTGCCGGAGTCGTACTCGAGTCCGGCCACCGTCGTGAACGGGAACTCCTCGTGCTTGATCCAGTTCTTCTCGCGGATCTCGAGCGGGTCGACGCCCATCTCGACGGCGAGCTCGTCCATCAGCCGCTCGATGGCGTACGTCGCCTCCGGTCGGCCGGCGCCGCGGTAGGCGTCGGTCCACGTCTTGTTGGTCAGGACCGTCTGGACGTTGAACTGGTAGGCCGGGAACTTGTAGATCGCGTTGAACATGAACGCGCCGAGCACCGGGACCCCGCCTCCGACGAGGCTCACGTAGGAGCCGAGGTCGGCGAGCAGCTCGACCTTGAGGCCGGTGACCGTGCCGTCCTTCTCGGCGGCCAGGGTCAGCTTCTGCCACTGGTCGCGGCCGTGGTGGCCCGCCATCAGGGACTCCGAGCGGGTCTCGGTGTACTTCAGCGGCTTGCCGATCCGGCGAGCCAGCACCATGGTGATGAACTCCTCCGGCGTGGTCTGCGAGCTTGCCGCCGAAGCCGCCGCCGACGTCGGGGGCGATCACGCGGATCTTGGCCTCGGGGATGCCGAGCACGGCCGCGAGCAGGAACCGCAGGATGTGCGGGATCTGCGTCGCCGACCACATCGTGATCTGCTCGCCGGTCGGGTCGACCACGACCGAGCGCGGCTCCATGAAGGCGGGGATCAGGCGCTGCTGGCGATACTCGCGCTCGATGACGATCCCGTCGCCGCGGGCCTTCTCGATGGCCTCGTCGACGTTGCCGCCGGTGCCGGCCTGGGCGGAGTCGAAGATCCACAGCGCGCTCTTGTTGGTGCCGAGGTCGGGGTGGGCCAGGACCTTGTCCTCGGCGGACTCCTTGAGGTCGAGGGCAGCGGGCAGCTCCTCGTAGTCGACATCGACCAGCTCGGCGGCGTCTCGCGCCTCCGCCGCGGTCCGGGCGACGACGACGGCGACGATCTCGCCGGCGAAGGTCACGCGGTCGACGGCCACCGGCGGGTGGGCCGGGGTGACCTGGTCGGGGGTGATCGGCCAGGCGTTGGGCAGGGCGCCCTGCTCCTCGGCCACGTCCTGGCCGGAGATCACGGTGACCACGTTGGGCGCAGCCTTGGCCTGCTCGAGGTCGACGTTGGTGATCCTGGCGTGCGCGAAGGGGCTGCGCACCATGGCCAGGTGCAGCATCCCGGGCAGCTGGATGTTGTCGGTCCAGCGGGTGCGACCGGTGATCAGCCGCTGGTCCTCCTTGCGCCGGCGGTCCCGGCCGATCTCGAGGGCAGCGGGGGCGTCCTGGGTGGCAGTCATGTCAGACCTCGACCTTCTCGGCGTCGGCCTGCTCGGCCGGTGAGCCCTCCGCATGGCCGTCGGAGACCTGGCCGGCGGCCGCGGTCTGCACGGCGCGGACGATGTTGTGGTAGCCGGTGCAGCGACACAGGTTGCCCTCGAGCCCGAGCCGGATCTCCTCCTCGGAGGGGTTCGGGTTGTCGTTGAGCAGGTCGACGGACTGCATGATCATGCCCGGCGTGCAGAAGCCGCACTGGAGGGCGTGGCACTCGTGGAAGGCCGCCTGCACCTTGTGCAGGGAGCCGTGCTCGGCGAGCCCCTCGATGGTGGTCACCTCGTGACCGTTGGCCTGGACCGCGAGCACGTTGCACGACTTCACGCTGCGTCCGTCGAGGTGCACGGTGCAGGCACCGCAGTTGCTCGTGTCGCACCCGATCACGGTGCCGGTCTTGCCGAGCTTCTCGCGGAGGTACTGCACGAGCAGCATCCGCGGTTCGACGTCGTCGGAGACGGTCGATCCGTCGACGGTGAGTTCGATCCTGGCCATGGGCGCACTCCTTGAAGGTGCCGGGGAACGAGCGTGTGATGCGCCTCACGCTATGGCTGCCCGGTTGGACAAAGGTTGGCCCTTGGCGACCCCCTCGAAGGGAGCGTCTCGAAACCAGCAGACCAGGACTTCACCTACGCCGGGAAGACGCAGAACTCGTTGCCCTCCGGGTCGGCGAGGACGGTCCAGCGGGGCTGGTCCCACAGGTGGGTCGCGCCGCGCGAGACCAGCTCGGCGGCGTCGCCGTAGACGTCCCAGTGGATCCGGTTCTTGACCGTCTTGGGCTCGGGGACCGGCTGGAAGAGCATCGCGCCGAAGGGCATCCCGGGCACGTCCTCGAGCCACCACCAGGGCTCGCCCTCGTTGCGCGTCTCGACCCCGAAGATCCCGGCCCACCAGGAGGCGATCGCGCGCGGGTCGACGGCGTCGATGATCAGCTCGGAGAGCTTGTACGCCGGCACCTCCTCCCGCACGAACGCGCAGAGCTCACCCCCCTCCGGGTCGAGCAGCACCGTCCAGTGGTCGGGCGCGTCGTAGCCGGGCGCCCGCGTGGCGCCGAGCGCGAGCAGGGTCTCCACCGAGTCGGTGTGCAGGTCGAGGTGGACCCGGTGCTTGACCGTCTTCGGCTCCGGCACCGGGCAGATGGCGATGCCCATCCCCTCGACGTCGCCGATCACGTCGCCCGGATCCTCCTCCGAGCGCGGTTCGACGTAGGTACAACCGGTGGCTGCGGCCCAGAACCGGCCAAGGTCCGTGCCTCCCGCTGCCGTGTCGATGCACAGCTCCTTGAACGTGACCATCGTGACGTTGCTCCCTTCCCTGCGGGCCATCCGTGCCCCGGTAGCCTGACACCCATGTCCCACCAGACCTCTGATTCTCCCCTGCCCGAACCCGCACGGCCTGGGGACACGGCCTCGCGACGATCGCCGAGGACGGCAGCGTCCTGGACACCTGGTTCCCGGCACCCCGGCTCGGCGAGGCCACCGCCGACCCGGCGCCGGAGGCGCTGTCGGCCCTGGCCGGCAAGGCCCCCGACCGCCGGGTGCACACCGACGTCGTCACCGTCTCGATCGACCTGACCGAGCCCCCGGCGGACGCGAGCGACGCCTATCTGCGCCTCCACCTGCTCAGCCACCGGCTCGTCCGGCCCCGCGAGGTGAACCTCGAGGGCATCTTCGGCAAGCTCGCCAACGTCGTCTGGACCATCCGTCGGCCCGTGTGCCGTGACCGACTTCGAGGAGGTCCGGCTCGCGCTGCGGTCCCGGGGTCCGGTGCAGGTGTTCGGGGTGGACAAGTTCCCCCGGATGACCGACTACGTGCTGCCCGGCGGCGTACGCATCGCCGACGCCGACCGGGTGCGCCTCGGTGCCCACCTGGCCGAGGGCACGACGGTGATGCACGAGGGCTTCGTCAACTACAACGCCGGCACGCTCGGCGCCTCCATGGTCGAGGGGCGGATCAGCGCCGGCGTCGTCGTCGGCGACGGCTCGGACATCGGCGGTGGTGCCTCGATCATGGGGACCCTCTCCGGCGGCGGCACCGAGGTCGTCTCGATCGGCGAGCGCTGCCTGCTCGGTGCCAACTCCGGCATCGGCATCTCGCTCGGCAACGACTGCGTGGTCGAGGCCGGCTGCTACGTCACCGCGGGCACCAAGGTCACCATCAAGGACATCGACTCCAAGCCCAAGGTGGTCAAGGCCGTCGAGCTCTCCGGGGCCGACAACGTGCTGTTCCGACGCAACTCCGTCAGCGGCGCCATCGAGGCACAGCCCTGGGACCGCGAGGGCATCAGCCTGAACGCTGCCCTGCACAGCAACTAGCAGCCTGGCGCATGAAGTTTCGCACCCTGATCTTCGTCGTCGTGCTCGCCGTGGTGGTCGGAGCGGGCGTGGCCTTCTGGCGTGGCTCCGGGCCGCTGCCCGACCCCGAAGGCTGCACCGTCACCCTGGACGGTCACCGCGTCGACCTCACCACCGAGCAGTCGGAGAACGCGACCCTCATCGCCGCGATCGGCGTGGATCGCGGGCTGCCCGCGCGGGCGGTCTCGATCGCCCTGGCCACGGCCTACCAGGAGAGCAAGATCCGCAACCTCGACCACGGCGACCGCGACTCGCTGGGCATCTTCCAGCAGCGGCCCTCGATGGGATGGGGTACGCCGAGACAGGTGCAGGACCCCGCCTACGCGATCAACGCGTTCTACGACGCGCTGGAGAAGGTCCCGGACTACCAGTCGATGAGGATCACCGAGGCCGCCCAGAAGGTGCAGCGCTCCGGGTTCCCGGAAGCCTACGAGGACCACGCGATCGACGCCCGTGCGCTGGCCTCGGTGCTGACCGGCTACAGCCAGGGTGGCCTGTTCACCTGCGTGGTGCACCAGCCGTCCGAGCGCGGCAGCGGCGACCGGGTGATCCGGCAGGTCAACAAGGCCTTCGGCGACCTCGACATCAAGCGCACGGGCTCACGGCAGGACGTCGCCCTCACCGTGCCCGACAACGAGGCCGGGCGCCGGCTGGGCTGGTCGGTCTCGCAGTACGTCCTCGCCCACGGCGTCCGGCTGCACCCGCACGGGATCGCCTACGCGGGCAAGCAGTGGCGGGCGGGCCGGGACTCCGAGGACGGCTGGCAGCCCGGCGGCGGCGCGAACGGCACCACCGTCCGCATCTCGATGGGGTGACCCTCAGGCGAGCCGCTCGGCCGCGGCGCCGACGCGCTCGTCGGTCGCGGTGAAGGCGACCCGCACGTGCCGGTCGCCGGCGCGGCCGTAGAAGGAGCCCGGCGCCACCAGGACTCCCCGCTCGGCGAGCCAGGCCACCGTGTCCCAGCAGGGCTCGTCGCGGGTGGCCCAGAGATAGAGCGATGCCTCGGAGTGGTCGATCCGGAAGCCGGCCGACTCGAGCACCGACCGCAGCGTCGTTCGCCGGGCGGCGTAGCGCGCATGCTGCTCGGCCACGTGCGCGTCGTCGTCGAGGGCGGCGACCATCGCGCGTTGCTGGGGGCCGGGCATCATCAGGCCGAGGTTCTTGCGCACGGCCAGCAGCTCGGCGACCACGGCCGCGTCGCCAGCGACGAACGCGCACCGGTAGCCCGCGAGGTTGGACCGCTTCGAGAGCGAGTGCACCGCGAGGATGCCCTCGAGCGAGCCGCCGTTGATCTCCGGGTGCAGCACCGAGACGGGTTCGGTCTCCCAGGCGCACTCCAGGTAGCACTCGTCGGAGACGAGCAGCGCCCCGCGCTCCCGGCACCAGGACGACCATCTTGCGGAGGTGGTCGGGCGGCAGCACCCGTCCGGTCGGGTTGGAGGGCGAGTTGACCCACACCAGGGCGGGGCTGCGCGGACCGATCGCGGTCAGCGAGTCCGTGGCGATCGTCTCGGCTCCGACGAGCGCCGCCCCGACCTCGTAGGTCGGGTAGGCCAGCTCCGGGTGGAGGACGAGATCACCAGGGCCGAGACCGAGCTGGGTGGGCAGCCCCGCGATCAGCTCCTTGGAGCCGATCGTCGGCAGCACGCCGTCGAGGCCGAGCCCGATGACACCGAACCTGCGGTCGAGCCAGTCGATGCAGGCCTGACGCGTCTCCGGCAGGCCGATCGTCACCGGGTATCCGGGTGCGTCGGCGGCCTCGCGCAGCGCCTGCTGGACGACCTCGGGGGTCGGGTCGACGGGGGTGCCGATCGAGAGGTCGACGATGCCGCCCGGGTGGGCGCGCGCCTTCTCGGCGTACGGCGTGAGCTGGTCCCAGGGGAAGTCCGGGAGGCGGGAGGAGACGCGCTCGAGCAACTGGTGGGGTCAGTCCTGGGGCTGCGGCGGGAGTGCCTCGATCAGCGGGTGGTCCTTGTCGATCTCGCCCATCTTGGCCGCGCCACCGGGCGAGCCGAGGTCGTCGAAGAAGTGGACGTTGGCGTCGTAGTAGGCCTTCCACTCCTCGGGAGTGTCGTCCTCGTAGTAGATGGCCTCCACGGGGCACACCGGCTCGCAGGCGCCGCAGTCCACACACTCGTCGGGGTGGATGTAGAGCATCCGCTTGCCTTCGTAGATGCAGTCGACGGGGCACTCGTCGACGCACGCGCGGTCCTTGAGGTCGACGCAAGGCTGGGCGATGACGTAGGTCACCTGGATCCTCCTACAGGTTCGGTCCGGTGCGGACTGCGCCAAGCCTAGTATCCCCACGTGCCCGCTGATGAGTTGCCCGCCGATCGACACGGTGAGGCCCCCCTGCTGGGCCCCCACGTGGTCGGGCGAACGGGTCGTCGTACGCCGACTGGTGCGCGGCGAGACCGGCCCGACCGGAGGCCCGGCGATGACCGACGTGCTGGGAGTCTGCGAGTCCTGGGGGGACGGCGTCGTCGTCGTACGCCGGGAGCAGGGCGACCTGGTCGAGATCGCGGCCGCCGACATCGTCTCGGGCAAGCCGGTGCCGCCGCGGCCCTCGCCCCACCGGCGACTCGGCGAGGTGGAGGCCGACCGGCTCGCCCTGCCGGGATGGCGACCGGTCGAGAGCGAACCGCTCGGCGACTGGGTGCTGCGCGCCTCCGGGGGCTTCTCGTCGCGGGGCAACTCGGTGCTGGCGCTCGGCGATCCCGGGACGCCTCTGCCGGAGGCGGTGCAGCAGGTGGCTGCCTGGTATCAGGCCCGGTCGCTGGCACCCCGGGCACACGTCCACCCCACGAGCGTCGAGGCGGCCGCCTTCGAGGCAGCGGGCTGGACGACCTATGAGTCCACCCTCCTGATGCTCGCCTCGGTCTCGCGGGTGCTGCGCCGACTCGGTCGCGCGCCGCGTGCGGACGTGCAGCACGCAGTGGCGGTCGACGAGGGCTGGCTGGCCACCGACGAACGTGCGGCGCGCCACGGCGCTCCCGCGCGGCAGGTGCTCGAGGCCGGCGAGGTCACGTTCGCGACGCTGCGCGACGAGACCGGCACCGTCGTCGCCCGGGGCCGGGGAGCCTTCCACGCGGACTGGATCGGCGTCTCCTCGCTGTGGACGCGCGAGGACGTGCGTCGCACCGGCCTGGGTGGGGCGGTGCTGGGTTCACTGCTGGAGTGGGGCGCCGAGCGGGGCGCGACGACGACCTACCTCCAGGTGGTCGTGTCGAACGTGGCCGCCCAGGAGCTCTACGAGGCCCGCGGCTACGAGGCGCACCACCGCTACGACTACCTGGTCGCGGACCTCGGCTCGTAGGTCCGGGCCTCAGGGCAGGCAGGAGGGTTGGTACGACGGACTCGCCGGGCCGACGCGACCCAGCGCGTTCAGGGTCAACCGGATCGCCGGGCCGGACGACGGGATCAGCAGGTGGCCGGAGAGGTCGAAGCGGCACTTGTCCTGCAGCCGGATGTTCGTGGTGTTCGGGCCGGCCAGGAAGCCCGAGGTGTGCGGGAGCACCACCTCGTCGTAGCGGGTGACGATGTTGGTGTAGCTGACCGCTCCCGGAGTCTCGTCGCCGGCGTTGAGGTGGGTCAGGAACGCCGACCCGGTCTTCTGCTGCAGGCACGACGGGCACAGGTAGCCGAGTCCGGGGGTGAGCAGCAGCGGGTTGGACGTGCCGTGGTTGGAGGGGGCGAGCCCGACGAGGTCGTCGACCTTGCTCGCGCCGCCCAGGAACTTGATGTAGTAGCGCGGCATCATCCCGCCCTGGGAGTGCCCGACCATCGACACCCTCGCGGCACCGGTCGCGCTGCGCACCTTGTTCACGAAGGTGCGCAGCTCGGCCGCGGAGTCCTCGATCGGTCTGGTCGCCCGGTTGCCGTAGTCGAGGGCGAACACGCAGTAGCCGGCCGAGTGGATCGACCAGGTGAGTCGCTGGAGCAGGTTCTGGCTGTCCCCGAAGGTGCCGTGCACGATCACGACCGGGGAGGGGTGCGCCTTGGTCGGTGTGCACGACCAGTCGTTGGCGCCGGCGACGGCGAGGGTCCTCGGTGGGGCCTGCCTCGCCTCCGCCGGTGCGGCCAGGGCGCTCGCCCCGAGCACCAGCGTGAGCAGTGCGACGACGATGCCGGTGCGGGTGCCGAGAGCTGCCCGAGTGCCCATGGTCTCTCCTCTGTTCAGCCGTTTCGCGGCTTCGGCTTCGGCTTCTTCTCCGGCTTCGGCTTCGGCGGCGCACCGCAGCGGACGGTGTCGGCCGCGATGTAGTCGGTGTGGAACTTCTGTGTGCGGAGCACCTTGCCAGATCCGAGCTCCCGGAAGGTGCGGAAGACGTTGACGCTGAAGCCCGAGCTGCCCGAGGCCTCCTCGCAGCCGGCCTCCTGGAGGTAGCGCACCTGCGGTGACCGGTAGTCGGTGCGGGGACCGTTGCGGCTGGTGATCTTCCAGTGCTTGGTGGAGTACATCGAGACCGTCGCCGCACCCTCGGTGGACGGTGTCGCCTTGCGCACCTTGGCCTCGATCAGGACCCCGTAGGGCGTGGTGTTCTTGAACTTGAGGTCGAGCGAGGGCCACGCGACGGTCGCCTCACGACCCTCGGGGTAGCGGTCGATGAAGACGGAGTGGGGCTTGTGCTCGACGTCCTCGAGACCAGCGAAGTACATCGCGTTGAACGTCGTCGTTGCGATCTGCGAGACCCCACCGCCGAGGTCCTTCTTGAAGAGACCGTCGGAGACGACGTAGCCCTCGGTGAACCCGTTGGCCTTGGTGCGCTCCCCCACGAGGCCGTTGAGGCTGAACGTCTCGCCGGGGCGCAGGACAGTGCCGTCGATCAGCTCGGCGGCGCGCGGAAGGTTGACGTTGCGATATTCGGCATAGGGGAAGTTGGTCGTGAAGGTGCTCACCCGCTCGGTCACCCCGAGCGCCTCCGCGTCGGCGGTGGTGAAGGCCGGCTGCTCGGTGACCTTGCCCTCGAGCACCAGCCGGCGCTGCGCGCCCTGCCGGGTGGCGACCGCGACGAACTCGTCCTCGACCTCCTGCGGGTCGAGCTCGACCGCCACTCTCGCCGGGACGATCCTCGGCTTGCCCTTGCGGATCACGAACCGGGCGTCCTGGGGCTCCCGGCCGACCGTGCCCATCACCGGGTCGAGCGCCTCCAGCATCAGCTCGCCGTCCACCCGCGGCTCCAGCTTCCCGTCCTCGGCGACCATCGAGAGCCCCTCGGCGAAGAGGCGTGGGGGCGCCACCACCCGCTGGCCGGCGAGCACGAGAGTCACGGGTCCGGACATGGCCGGCGTCCCGAACTCCGCGAGGGCCTCCCGCACTGCCGCGTCGGAGACCTCGGGGTCCTTCTCCTCGGTCGGCAGCTTCTCGGACCCACCGTGCAGGAACCTCCGTTGGAGGATCGCCTGGGTCTCGCCCCGGGCGACGACGAGGCCAGGTGAGCCGAAGCCGGGGACTGCCCGGCCCTCGCGGAACACGATGGTCCCCTCCACCGGCCGCTGGTCGATGCCGCTGCCCAGCTCATCGAGGGTGGCCTGCATCTGCGACTGGTCGACGGCCACCTCGGCGTGATGGTCGCCCCCACCGGTCACCACGTCCCACATCCGCGCGAAGCCGAAGCCAGACCCACCGCCCGCTTCCTCGATGGACGCCGCGTAGTCGATGGTCAGGCCCGCCTCGACCGGGTCGACGCTGGCCGAGCGTCCGTCGCCGTAGGTGACGTCGATCGGCTCGTCGGCCCGCGGCTCGAGCTCGGCGCGGAGCTTCTGCTCCGCCGCTGCCGGCGACAGGCCGGCGATGCTGACGCCCTCGACCTGGGCGTTGCGTGGCGCCTTGTCGCCCGCGTAGAGGAAGACGCCGACCCACAGGGCACCGACGAGGAGCACCAACCCGAGGACCGTGAAACCTGCGACCTTCGCGCCCAGCTGCTCCGACACGTGCGTCACTCGAGCCCGGCGAACAGGTCCGTCTCCAGCGCTCCTGGCTCGGTGGGCGCGGGGGTGCCCTTGGCGATGCGGAAGAACTCCGTGCCCCAGATCTCGTTGCCCTTGTTGTTGGCCAGCGCGAAGAACGGACCGTCCACGGCGATCTGGGTGCGGTGCGCCCGCATCGCGTCCATCTTCGCGCCGACGTAGTCGTCGGCCTCGACCAGCGCGGTGAGGTCCTCGTCGCCGACCATGAACTTCGGCAGGTCACCGTCGGGATCCATGCCCTCGAACGTGGTGGTGTCCCCGGCCTCGCGGAGGTCGCGCAGGCCCTGACGCACACGGCTGGCCGACATCGCGCCCCAGTAGATCTTGGCGATGTCGTGGGCCTCGCCGAGGTCACGACGGAAGGAGGGGACGGCCGCCAGCGACGCGGCGTAGGTCGCGACCCGGTGGGCCTGGATGTGGTCGGGGTGTCCGTAGCCGCCGAAGTCGTCGTAGGTCACCAGCACCTGCGGCTTCACCTCCCGGATGACCTCGACGAGGTGGCTCGCCGCCTCGAGCAGGTCGGCAGTCCAGAAGGCGTTCTCGTGCACGTCGTCCGCAGCCACGGCGTGACCCTCCGGGTGCCACTGCATGCCGGAGTCGCGGTAGCGCTTGAACCCGCCCAGGTAGCGGTGGTCGGTGACCCCGAGAGCCTTCATCGCGTTGTCGAGCTCGACCTTGCGCTGGTCGGCCAGGGTGTCGTCCTTGTCGGCGGCCATGTGCTCGAGCTCCGGGACCAGGATCTCGCCCATCTCGCCGCCGGTGCAGGTGACCAGCGTGACTCCGACCCCTTCGGCGACGTAGCGGGCCATGGTGGCTCCCTGACCGATGCTCTCGTCGTCGGGGTGCGCGTGCACGAGCAGCAGGTGCTTGTTCATGCCGGTGATCCTAGGTGCAGGCACTCACAGTTCCCTCTTCGCGCGTCGGGGAGCGGTCGGGAGGACCAGCGGGGTGGACGGAGGCGGTGGCTCGTCGGGCTCGAGCCACCCGTCGTACTCCTCCACGAGCAGCTCGAGCATCACCACCGGCGCATCGCTCGCCACCACCCACGGGTGGTCCTCGTCGTCGTCCTCGCCGGCGAACGGCTCGCGCGCGCAGGTCGCGTCGAAGCCGTCCCCCAGCAGCCGGGCCACGACCCTTCGTGCGTCGTCCTCGTCGAAGAAGACTCCGCGCATCAGTGGCTCCCCAGCAGGTCGCGCAGCGGGTCGAGGAACGGCACGTCGGCCGACGCCCACCTGACCTCGTCGAGCTCGCCGGCCCGCAGCCAGCGCACGGCGTCGTGCTCCTGCGGGACCGGGTCGCCCGCGGTGAGACGCGCCAGGACCACGCGCAGGACCAGGTCGTCACCGATCGGGGAGGTGCCGTCGAGCTCACCGGTCACCTCGACCCCGCACGCCAGCTCCTCCTCGATCTCACGGACGGCCGCAGCCTGGGGTGACTCCCCCGGCTCGACCTTGCCGCCCGGCAGCTCCCAGAGCCCGGCGAGTGCGGGCGGGTGAGCCCGCCGTGCGGCGAGCACGCGACCCTGCTCGAGGACCGCGACGCCAACCACTTCCCTGGCCACCTCACGCATGCGGCCCAATGTAGAGGGGAGCCACGGCCTACCGTGGACCGGTGAGCGCGGACCCGGGGACGAGCATCCACCTGCGGCGTACTGACGAGAACACGGCCGACATCGAGGCTGCCGTCGAGCGCTTCGGACGCCGCGTCGGCATCGCCGGGGTCCTGGCCCACCTGAACCGCAAGGCCGAGCGGGCGCGCGTGCCCGGCACCGCGGTCGAGTGGGGCTTCCGCTGGAACGACGCCGACGAGACCACCGAACGGTGGTGGCCGCAGGGCATCACCACCTCGGCGGATGCCAGCGACACCGAGGACATCGACGGGCGTCGCCTGCTCGTCACCAGCTGGTACTCCAAGCACGTGCGGGGCGCCAACCTCGGCAGCCGCGTCACCGTCGTGGACATCGACAGCCTGGACTACCGCCACGTCCTGCTGGTGGTGCCGGAGCGGTCTGCACAGGGCGACCTCGAGCTCAAGCCGCTCCTCGTCCACGCGGGTGGGCTGGTGTGGTGCGGGCCCTACCTGCACGTGGCCGGCACCCGTCGCGGCCTGTTCAGCTGCCTGGTCGACGACATCATCCGGGTGACGTCGACCGACGACGCGTTCGGTTACCGGTTCGTGCTGCCGGTCCGGTTCGCCTACGACGCCGCGGCGAGCGAGGGCGTGGAGAAGATGAGGTACTCCTTCCTCTCCCTCGACCGTGGCTCGTCCCCTCCGCAGCTCGTCGCGGGCGAGTACGCCCGCGAGGAGATGACCCGCCGGCTCGTCCGCTATCCGCTGGACCCGGAGACCTTCCACCTGGCTGCGCACGAGGACGGCACGTCGCGTCCCGTCTGGCTCGACGAGCGCGGGCTCGGCCACATGCAGGGCGCGGCCCTCGTGGGCGAGACCTACTACGTCACCTCGAGTCGCGGGCGCTACCGGCTCGGGAAGGTCTACGTCGGTCAGCCCGGCGAGTTCCGCAGCTTCCCGCGCGCGCTCCCCGTCGGCCCCGAGGACATCTGCTACTGGCCTTCGACGGACCTGCTCTGGTCGCTCACCGAGTACCCCGGACGACGGTTCGTGTTCGCGATGGAGCGGTCGCAGTTCGACCGTTGACCGGCCAGGCGACCACGTCCCGCGGTCTCGTCACGATGCGGGCCTCCCCACGAGCCAGGGTGAGGTGGCGCGGGACCACGATCACGACGAGCGCCCCGCCTTCTGCGGACTGCCCTGCCGAGAGCCAGCCACCCCGGGCGGCCGCTGCCTCCCAGACCAGGGCGAGGCCGAGGCCGGTCTGCGCCTTCGGGTCCCGTGCGGTGTATCGCTTCGTCGTTCCCCACGGGCCGTACTCCCCGCGGCACAGCGCCTCGGCGAGCATCGGGTCCATCCCCGGGCCGGAGTCCGCGACGCCGATGACGACGCTGTCGCCATGCACGGCACCGATGATGCGCACCGTGTCGCCGGGCTCGGTGTAGCGAACGGCATTCTCCAGCAGGGTGTCCAGGCAGGCGCGCAGCCTCTGGGGGGAGCACAGGTGCTTGACGGCGTCGGCCGTCACCACCCAGTCACGGTCGGCGAGCACGTTCCAGCGCGCGGCGGTCTCGTGCAGGAAGGCGTCGAGCTCGACCTCCTGGAGCAGGTCCTGGTCGTGCACCTGGATGGTCCGGATCAACCGTTCACTGGTCAGCACCAGACGCCCCAGCTCGTCGCGGATCACCATCAGGTCGGCACGGCGACTCTCGTCCGGCTCCTGCGCGATCAGCATCTCGACGTAGCCCGTGGCGATCGTGGCCGGCGTTCGCATCTCGTGCGAGGTGATCTGGCTCAGTCGCTCCCGTTGAGCGGACCGTCCGCGGTCACGCTCGGCGATCCGGGTCAGCGTGGCGTAGGCGACGTGACGCTTGTGCACGTTCCACACGACCAGCACCACGAGCACTGACATGAGCGGGATCTCCGCCAGCTCCTCCCACGCGATCACACCGGTCGACGCGCGCACCACGAGGATCCCGCCGGTGGTCAGGGTGTAGACCACGATCGAGACGAGGGTCCGCCACCAGGGCCAGGCCTCGAGCCCGTAGGCGAGTGCGACTCCGATCCACGCCACGTGGTAGGGCACCGTCTCGGCACCGGGGAAGACCCACATCAGGAAGGAGCACACCCCGGCCAGCACCAGCCAGGGCACGAACAGACGCTCGCCACGGTTCATCGTCACTCCGCGTAGTAGCAGTAGCCGATGCCGCGGACGGTCTCGATCGGCGGGTCGTCGAGCTTGGTGCGCAGTCGCCGCATGCAGACCTCGATGACGTTGCTCCCCGGGTCGAACTCCAGCCCCCAGATGTCGTGCAGCAGCTCGTCCTTGCGACAGACGTCGCCCTGTCTGCGCATCAGGTGTGCGAGCAGGCCGAACTCACGCTCGGTGAGCACGACGTCGAGGGCGCCCTTGCGGGCACGGCGTCGGTCGAGGTCCAGCTGGATCCCTCCCGCGGTGAGGTAGCGCTCGTGGTCGTGGCGCCGCTGCTGGGGGACGCGAACCAGGTGACGTCGCACGCGCGCGAGCAGCTCAGCGGCATGGAACGGCTTGCTCACGAAGTCGACGGCACCGCGATCGAGCGCCTGCACGCGCGCCCCCACCTCGTTCACGGCCGACAGCACGATGACAGGTTGCGTGAGCTCGAGCCGGGCCATCGTGCTCAGCACCTCGAGCCCGCTGCAGCGCGGCATCACCAGGTCGAGGAGGACCAGGTCGACCGGATCGGCGCTCAGGGTCTCGATCGCCTCGCGGCCGTCGTGCGCACTCAGCACCGAGTGCCCCTCGGCGACCAGGAAACGGGTCAGGAACCGGACCACGTGTGCCTCGTCGTCAACCACCAGAACATTGCTCATGGCTTCCCCCGTTTGTTCTCCATCCCGCCTCACTGCTGAGACGGGAGACCCCAGGAAAGGCCACACAGTTTGAAGCCACCAGGGTGTGGAGCGAACGTCCCGATGAACATACGGCCACACCCACGCCGCACCACAGGACAAGCGTCCGGGCAGGCGCGAAGGACTAGACCTCGACGCACTGCATCCAGGCGATAACTGGTCGAACCGCCCTCCTGGATGACGACACAGTGACAGCGAACCGACGGTCTACTGACCGGGCACGGGCCCCATCGCCCCCTCGACGGCCGGTGGAGTCTCCGTGGCGCACGGGTCCGACACAGGCAGCTCGCCTGGCGTCCCGGAGACGACCGCCACCGGTGCGGGCGGTGCCACGGGGCTGGTCGCAGTGCCACCCTCGTCTGCCGCAGTCGTCGTCGGAAGTGGGCAGGACGGGTCCGGGGTGGTGGGTGTGGGGACGGGGTCGGGTGTCGACTCAGGCGCCGGACTGGGGGGCGGTTCCGGACCGGGGGCAGGTGGAGCACTGGGCTCGGGTGCTGGGTCGGGACGGGGTGTGGGTGCAGGGTCGGGCTGGGGGTCGGGCTGGGGGTCGGGCTGGGGGTCGGGTGCGGGGCTCGGCGCGGGTCGGGAGTTCTCGGGGGTCGAGCCGGGGGTGCTCGCCGGGGAGGTCACGGATCCGCTCGGTGGAGGTGCCGCCGTCGGCTCCGCCCCGGAAGACACGGGCGTGGAGGAGGGCGAGGACCGGGTCGTGGTCCCCAGCGCCGACGCCGCCGCACGGGACCGGTGCGGCTCCGGCACTGCCATGGCAGCCATCGGTGCGGCCCACGCCCCGAAGGCCGCCGCCGCCGTACCGAGGCCGAGGTCGGTCTCGTCGAAGACCA
This sequence comes from uncultured Actinomycetota bacterium, assembly GCA_963843075.1. Classification (GTDB taxonomy): domain Bacteria; phylum Actinomycetota; class Actinomycetes; order Propionibacteriales; family Nocardioidaceae; genus Marmoricola. The sequence continues at coordinate 1,606,827 of CAWJJD010000002.1, forward strand.
CCTTCCAGGCGAGCACGGCGCGCAGGTAGGCAGATGAGTGGTTGTAGGACAGGATCGCCGCTTCGAGCTGGCCGCCGACGAGCAGGTTCCTCCCGCCGGCGCACAGGTAGACCATGGCCGCGCCCGCTGCGTCCTCGATGTCCTGCGGGTCGCGGATCCCGTCCCCGTCCAGGTCGACGCCGGCGATCCGCCAGCTCGACGGGATCAGCTGCATGGGACCCACCGCTCGGTCCCAGGTGCGGTTCCGGTCCCACTGCCCGCCGTCGGTGTCGGCGACGGCGTCATCACGAGTGCCGTCGAGAACCGGTCCGAGCATCGGCGGCACGACCCGGTGTCCGGCGTCGAGTCGACGGCCCTCCAGGTTCCCCGACTCCACCTGCCCGATGGCCGCGAGCACCGGCACCGTCAGGTGGCACTCCTTCGGCGCCGCGGCCACTGCGAGCGAGTAGGCCGCTGCGACCACCGGCGAGAGGACCATGTCAGTGGCCGTCGGCTGTCCCGTGCTGTGGAACCAGCTGGCTCCGTTGCCCTCGGCGCCGGCCGGAACACCGAGGGGGTCGGGCAGCGAGTCGGGCACTGTCACGCTCGCCGGCGCGACCGGCGGGGTGGCCAACGCCAGCACGTGAGGGTGGCTACTGGCTGCGGTGCCTCCGGACACCGCCAGCAGGATGCTCAGCAGCAGGGCACCGGTCCTGGTCGGGCTCCTCATCTTGCGAGGGTCTCCTGCTCGAGGCCGTGGCTGCCGAAAGTGACCGTCCCGTCAGGAAAATGTCAGCCAGCTCCCGGTTGAAGGCAACGAACTCGCTCAGGGAGCGACCGTCTCCGCCGGGACCAGGACGAGCTCGAGGGTGTCGGGGTCGAACACGTAGCCCTCGGGCGGCGTGCAGGTCTCGGGCGAGACGACCGGGCCGGTCGGGGTCGCGTCAGCGGGAACCCGCGTCGCGTCGTCCGGTGTCGGGACCGGGCACTCCGGCAGGGGCGTCGGGTCAGGCTTGGTCGGAGTCGGCGTGGACTCCTCGGTCGCGGGTGGGGTCGGGTCGGGGCCAGAGGTCTGGGTCGGCGTCGGGGCCGTCGTGGGGTCCGGAGCGCTCGTCGCGGGCGTCGGGGTCACGGGGGTGCTGGCCCCCGGCGTGGTCGTCGGGACGCTCGCGTGGCCCGGCGTGGCCGACGGAGCCACCGAGCCGGCCGGCGTGAGCGCCTTGACCTTCGAGGCGACCGGCCGGTCGGCCGCGGTGGTCGTGGGCGCCGCCTTGGCGGGTGCGGCCGACTGCAGCGGTGTGGAGGTCATCGGCACCGCCAGGGACGCCACGAACGGCACGGACCCGGTCAGGTCGGCCTTGTCGAAGACCGCCTTCCAGGCGAGGACGGCGTCGAGGTAGGCCGGGGACTTGTTGTAGGACAGCACCGCCTGGCGCAACCCGTCGGCCGTGGAGAGGTCGCGGCCACCGGAGCACAGGTAGACCATCGCGGCACCCGCCGAGTCGTAGACGTTCTGCGGGTCGCGGACACCGTCGCCGTCCAGGTCCAGCCCGACCACCCGCCAGCTGGCCGGGATGATCTGCATCGGGCCGAGCGCGCGGTCCCACTGCTTGTTCCCGTCCCAGGCACCGGCATCGGTGTCGGCCACGGCGCGGTAGTGCTTCCCGTCGAGGACCGGTCCGAGGATCGCGGGCACCACCCGGTGGTTCTCGTCGAGCGTCTTGCCGGCCAGGTTGCCCGACTCCACCTGGCCGATCGCGGCGAGGATCGGAGTGGTGATGCGGCAGCTCGTCGGCGAGACCGCGACCGCCAGCGTGTAGGCCGCGAGCACGTCGTCGGTCAGGTCCTCGGGCGCCGGAGCGACCTGGGAGGCGTACCACCCGCGACTGTTCGCGGCGGCCGCGTTGGCGACCACCACCGGCGACTCAGCCTCCGGGACGGTGACGCTCGCGGGCACGGGCGGGGTGGCGTCGAGAGCCTGCAGGCGCGAGCCGTCGCCGTCGTGCTGGGCGGGCACCTGCACGCCCGGCGCCCAGATCGCGACACTCAGCAGCAGCGCCGCGAGGCCGATGTTGACCCGCATAGTCCGAGACTCCCCCTCTGGCCAGAACATGGCCCGAAAACTGGCGAGGACACGTCCATCCGCCCCCGTCGGCCCAGTCTCAGCCGCCGGGGGTTCCGAAAGCCAGCCGGACACCACAACTGCCACAGAACCGCTGGGAGCCGTCTAGACCTGAGCAGTCGGAATGTCCGGATCAGCCGGGGGCGCGTGGTAACAGAGCGAGCTGTCGGGACTGCGCCACCAACCGACCGGTCGAGTCCCAGACCTCGCAGTCCTCCTCGAACTGGCCACCGGAGATGTTGCTGGTGGCGTGCCGGACGATGGCCCACCCGGGCGCCGGATCGGCCCGGACGTGTGCGGTCAGCTCGAGGGTCGGAGCCCATCCGGGCAGACCGAGGTCGAAGGTGACCGGGGGCAGCGCGTCGACGACGAGGAGCAGCGCGATCGGGTCCAGCGGGCGGTCGTCGGCCAGCTTGAACCAGCCCTGGATGACGCCGCTGCGGCTCGGTCGACCCACCGCCCAGCCGACGTACGCCGGATCGAGGCGGGTGCCGAACCGCTCCAGCAGCGGAGCGACCTTGCGGACCTCCTCCGGCGCGAGCCTCGCCTCGACGCAGTCCTCCACCGGGGGCAGGTCGGGCGGGGCGATCTCGCGCTGGACCTCGCCACCGAGGGCGTCCAGGGAGCCGAAGACGGCCAGCACGGTGATCCGCTCGACCTCGACGCCGTCCTGCTCCTGCACCAGGCTCGCTGCCACCGTCGAGCGCTGACCGCCCACCCGGACGCGCCGGACACGCACCGAGGCGGGGCCGGGCACTGTCGGGGTCAGGTAGTAGGCGCTGACACTGATCGGGTCCGGCTGGCCGAGCCCGGCGAGCTCCGACGCGGATGGCGTTGCCGATGACGGCCAGCAGGTAGCCGCCGTTGAGGCCGCCACCCACGACCCAGCCCGGGTCGAGCCGGGCGGCGTACTCCCCCGGTCCGGAGCTGTCGACGGCGATGCCCCGGTCGAGCTCGAAGTCCATGTCCGCACCCTAGAGGTGGCGTTGCCGGTCAGGCGTAGCCGGCCGGAGTACCCCACGAAGCCGATCGAGAGCTTCCCTGGTGGACCACCGGGCAGTGGGTGCCGACGAAGTTCGTCGGCATGCAGAGGTTGCAGTGGATGCACAGCGACGGGGTGCGGGCGTCGGCGGCGATCCGGTTGACCAGGTCGGGCTCGCGCAGCAGGGCCCGACCCATCGCCACGAACTCGAACCCCTCCTCCATGGCGAGGTCCATCGAAGCCCGGTCGGTGATGCCGCCCAGCAGCACCATCGGCAGGCCGGTCTGCGCGCGCACCTTGCGGGCGTCGTCGAGGAGGTAGGCGTCCTGGTAGGGGTACTCGCGGATGAACCCCTTCCCCGCGAACCGCATCACGGTCCTGATCGGTTGTGGCATCACCTCGACGAACTCCTTGACCGGCGCTCCACCACGGAAGAGGAACATCGGGTTCAGCAGCGAGCTGCCACCGGTCATCTCGAAGGCGTCGACCGTGCCGTCCTGCTCGATCCACCGAACCGTCTGGATGGCCTCCTCGACGGTGATCCCGCCGCGGACGCCGTCTGACATGTTCAGCTTGGTGAGGATCGCGACCCGGTCGCCCACGGCGTCGCGCACCGCGCGGAGGATGCCCCGGGCGAAGCGGGCGCGGTTCTCCAGCGAGCCGCCGAACTCGTCCGTGCGGTGGTTGATCTTGGGGCTGAGGAACGCGCTGGGGAGATAGCTGTGGCCGAGGTGGACCTCCACCGCGTCGAACCCCGCCTCGATCGCCCGGGTCGCGGCAGCGGCGTGCGCGGCGGTGATCCGCTCGAGGTCGGCGACCTTCGCCTTGCGCGAGACCCCGAAGGACATGTTCGGGAAGCGGGTGCTCGGCGAGAGCGCGGGCCGGCGATTGCCCCGGGAGTCCGCCACGGGACCGGCATGGCCGATCTGCGCGGAGACGGCAGCCCCCTCGGCGTGCACGGCGTCGGTGAGCACCCGCAGGCCGGGCATCGCCTCGTCGGTCCACTGGATCTGGTCCGGCGCGGTCCGACCGTCGGGAGCGACGGCACAGTAGGCCACCGTCGTCATGCCGACCCCGCCGGCGGCGTACGCGCGGTGGAAGTCGACCAGGTCGGTGGTGACCCGGGAGCGGTGGGCGAGGCCTTCGTAGGTCGCCGCCTTGATCACCCGGTTGCGCAGCGTCAGCGGTCCGATCCGACCCGGGGAGAAGACCTCCGGCACGTCGGTTTCTAGAACGTGTTCCACTTCGGCAGGCTACACGGCAAAGGCCCCGAGAGCTCAGTCACGCAGGGATCGCACGGCGGCGGTCGCCGCCACCAGCTGGTCCAGCACCCGCTCGAGCGCACGCTCGCGACGCTCGCCCGGGGTGAACTCACCCTCCGTCCAGTCAGCGTGGTGGTGCAGCGCCACCTGCGAGCGGGTCGTGAACATGACCACCGCGGACAGGATGCTGCGCCACTGCTCGACCGCGCGGGTGGCGCCGTCGTAGCCGTAGCCCACGAAGCACACCGTCTTGTTGTTCCACTCGGGGTAGAGCAGGTCCACCGCGTTCTTCATGGCTGCGGGCACACCGTGGTTGTACTCCGGAGTCACCCACACGAAGCCGTCGAACCCGTCGATCACCCGGCTCCACGCGCGGGTCGGCTCCCTCTCGTAGCCGCGGTCGGCCGCGCCGGCGTCGACCGGCTCGTCGAGCAGCGGGAGCTGGAAGTCCGCGAGCTCGAGGAGCTCGAACTCGGCGTCGTCGCGGCGACGAGCGGTCTCGTGGACCCAGCGCCCCACGGCGGAGCCTTTCCGGCCAGGACGGGTACTACCGACAAGAATCGCGATCTTCACGTTCAACTCCGGATGACTTAACGTTGATCTTCTCTCCAGCCGAGTATGTCGACTGGGAGGTTTGGGGGAATCACAGTGCTACCGGGAGCCGGGGACTCCGGGTCTGACATCGATGTCGTCCTGGACATCTTGTCGCGGCCGGACGACGACGACCTCGCCGACGTGGTCGAGCTCGTCGCCAAGATCTGCGACGCCGAGGCCGCCGGCCTCACGATCCTGCGCGGCGCGAGCTACCACGTCCCCGTCACCTACGGCATCGATCCCTTCGTCTCGCCGTCCAGCGACACCTTCTGCCAGCACACGATGAGCACCGAGGGTGTCTTCTCGGTCGAGGACGCGCGGTCCGATCCGCGGTTCGCCGAGATCGGGTGGGTGAACGGCACCGTCGCGCAGGCCCGGTTCTATGCGTCGGCACCGATCTACGCGCCCACGGGCGAGATGGTCGGCCGCCTGTGCGTCATCGACCCGGAGGCCAGGCCGCTCACGACCCTGCAGCAGCGCTCGCTGGAGACGTTGGCGATGAACGTGACCCAGCTGATCGAGCTGCGGATGCTGCGCACGGCGCGACCGGCGTTCACGTCTCCGGAATCCGGCCAGACGGCCGCCACCGTGATCTCCCAGCTGGCGGCGGAGCTCAGCCACGACCTCCGCGTCCCGCTGAGCTCGATCATCGCCAGCATCGAGCTGCTGGAGGACGAGCTCGGCGAGCAGTCCACCCACGTCGAGGCGCTCCTGAACCGGACCGCGCGCGCGGCCGGGCGGATGGAGCGGATGCTCCAGAAGTCGATGCACGGCACCGAAATCGAGGAGTCCGCGTTCGTCGACGTCGACCTCGCCCAGGTCGCCCATCAGCTGGTGCTCAGCTCAGGGACGCTCCTCGACGCGTCGGGAGCCTCCGTCGAGGTGGGCGAGCTGCCCGTCGTACGCGCTGATCCGGACGGCATGTACTCCGTCCTCCAGAACCTGCTCACCAACTCGGTGAAGTTCGCGCGGCCGGGTGTCCCGGTCGAGGTGCACGTCTTCGCGCAGCAGGTGCCCGGAGCGTGGCGGATCTCGGTCCGCGACAACGGCATCGGCATCCCCGAGGACCGGCGGGTGGACGTCTTCTCACTGTTCAGCCGGGTCGAGTCCGATGTCGAGGGCCACGGCATCGGACTGGCCACGGTGGCGCGGATCATCGCCTCCCACGGGGGTCGAGCGGGCGCCGAGTCGAGTCGCACCGGCGGGGCGGAGATCTGGTTCGAGATCCCCGACGACCTCGACGAGCGGGTCGGCTGATCAGTGGGCCGGGAACCCGCAGCTCGGCTTCCTGCCGTGGACCAGGCCCGGCCACTCGAACGCACTCACGGCCGGTGTGAGCGGCTTGCGTGACTTCACATAGGGACGCGCGCCCGACTCGCTCACGGCGTAGAGCCGCTTCCCGAGGGGACTGAACTGGATGCCCTCGGCACCCGGAACGAAGCCGAGCCGTCGACCGCCCGGCGTCACGAGCTCGCCGCAGGCGAGCGTGGACCTCGCCAGGTAGAGCCGCCCTCGCGAGTCGATGGTCGCCCCCTGGACGTAGGTCGGCACGCGGGTCCGGGCGACGGCGCCGAGCTGCGAGGGGCCCTTGCGCCTCGCCCCGAGGTCGAGCACGCCTGGCTTCTTGAGCTGCTTGATCGTGAACCAGTGGATGTAGGCACGGCCCTTCGTCTGGAAGGGCACCAGCCCGATCCGCCTGCGGGTGGCCACGATCGCCGAGCCGCGCACGGGCGAGGCGATGCGCCAGACGCGTCGAGCGGTGAGGACCCGCTTCTTCTTCGACGGGTCGACCTGCCAGAGCTTGTTCTTCTCCACGATCCACAGGTAGGAGCCGCGCTGGAGGATGCCACCACCGTGTCGGCAGTAGGTCCGCGGCCGGTTTCCCACCCGGCCGTAGATGGCCGCGTGGAACTGGACACGCTTCCCGGTGACCAGGCTGACCCGCACCAGCTGGCAGGGGCGCTGCCCGTAGCCCTTGCGGTAGCGGAACCCGCTCACCCAGGCCGTCCTGCCGAGAACTGCCAGCCCCTGCGGCACCAGGTAGCGACGTGGCTCAGGGAGCCAGATGCCCCGGCACACCCGCTGGTGGTTGGGGAAGGCGGCCAGTCGCTTGCGGGTGTACGTCGGCTCGTCGCCGCGGACGTCCGAACGGCCGAGACCTGCACACTGCATGCGCGGGCGCTTCGCGACCATCGTGACCGAGCTCGCCGGGGCGGCCTCGGTGACGACCACGGCACCACCCAGACCCAGCACGAGCACGACCAGGAGGACCTGCAGAGCGCGCAGCATTGTCAAACGCTACTGGCGCACCTCCTCCGTCTCCGGGACCACGGGCCGTGGGCGCGGCGCGTCGGGCACGCGCGGACTAGACCCATTTCTGGCCTCAGGTGGGCGAATTCCCCGGTTGGGCTGAGGATACGGAGCGGGTGACCCTGTCCGGCTGCCCGGCACCACGTCTTCGGGGGGTTCTTCAAGCATGTCCCAACTCCGTGCGTCCGCGCCTGCGCGGCGTCGTATGCCTGCGGCCATCGTGGCCGTCCTCGCGACGGTGCTCGCTGCCCTCGGGCTCGGCCCCCTTCCCGCTGCCAACGCAGCCGACCCGACGCTCTCCTTCGTCGCCGCGGCCAGCAGCTCGGGCAACCGGACCAGTCACGTCGTCAGGCTCCCTGCCACCGTGCAGACCGGTGACACGATGGTGCTGTTCCTGACGGTCAACTCGATCAACGGCAGCCTCGGGAGCCCAGCCGGCTGGACCCTGCTGCAGAGCAAGGACGGCACGGCGACCCGCGGCCGCGCCTGGACCAAGAAGGCCACCGCCTCCGACGCGAACGCCAACGTCACGGTGACCTCGAGCGGGACGATCAAGGACACCATGAGTGTCGGCGTCTACCGCAGCGATGCCGGGACCTCGACGGTCACCGCATCCGCCTCGACGACGGGCACCTCGTCGACCACCACCCACGTCGCCCCCTCCGTGGGCGTCGCAGAGGCAAACTCCTGGCTGGTCAACTCCTGGAGCGAGAAGTCCTCCGCCACCTTGACCTGGACCAAACCCGCGACCAGCACCACCCGCGCCAACCCGGTCGGCACCGGCGGCGGCAAGGTCAGCTCGTTGCTGGCCGACTCCGGCGGCGCTGTGGCCACCGGGACCGCCGCCGGCCGCACCGCCACCACCAGCGCTGCCGGCGGAGGCACCCAGCTGTTCTCCGTCGTGATCAGCCCCGGGACCGGCGGAGTCACCCCGCCGGCCAACCAGCCCCCCGTCCCCTCGTTCACCGTCGACTGCAGCGGCATGACGTGCGCCTTCAACGCCGGCGCCACCACCGACCCCGAGAACAACCCGCTGACCTACGCCTGGAACTTCGGCGACACGACCACCGGCACGGGTGTCACCAGCTCGCACACCTACGCCACCGCGGGCGACAAGACCGTCACGCTGACCGTCAGTGACGGCACCAGCTCTCCCCAGACCACGCGGACGGCGACCCCGAGCAGCGCGTCGGCCGCCACGCTCTCCTTCGTGGCCGCCTCGAGCAGCTCCGGCAACCGGACCGGCCACGTCGTCAAGCTTCCGGCGGTGCAGGCCGGCGACACGATGGTGCTGTTCTTGACCACCAACTCGCTCAGCGGCACCCTCGGCAGCCCGGCCGGCTGGACCCTGCTGCAGAGCAAGGACGGCTCTTCCACCCGCGGACGCGCCTGGACGAAGGTGGCCACGGCTGCCGACGCGAACGCCAACGTGACCGTGACGTCGAGCTCCACCATCAAGGACGCGATGAGCGTCGCGGCGTACAGGAGCACCGGCGGCAGCGCGTCTGTCACCGCGTCGTCGTCGACGGCAGGCACCACCTCCGGCACCAGCTTCGTGTCGCCCTCGGTGGCCGTGGCACAGGCGAACTCCTGGCTGGTCAACTCCTGGAGCGAGAAGTCCTCCACCACCCAGACCTGGACCAAGCCCGCGACCAGCACCACCCGCGCCAACCCGGCCGGCACCGGCGGCGGCAAGGTCAGCTCGCTGCTGGCCGACTCCGGCAGCGCTGTCCCCACGGGGACAGCCACGGGCCGCACCGCCACCACCAGCGCGACCGCAGGCGGCAGTCAGCTGTTCTCGGTCGTCGTGAGCCCCGGCACCGGCGGAGTCACCCCGCCGGCCGACCCGGGCACGACTCCTGCGCCCGGCCACACGACCCTGGTGCCGCAGACCCCGCGCACCGACATGCCCAAGATCGTCAACGGCGAGATCTTCGACCTGGCGGTCTCCGGCAACCGGGTCTTCATCGCCGGCACGTTCACCTCGATCCAGAACCAGCGCCCGGGCAACACCACGACCTACCAGCAGGCGGGTCTCGCGTCGTACAACATGGACACCGGGCTGGTGGATGCCGGCTTCACGCCGGACTTCAACGGCGAGGAAGTGCGCTCCGTGGCCGTCACCCCGGACGGCACCAAGCTGTTCGCCGCCGGCACCTTCAACCAGGTCGACGGCGTGACCCGTCACGGGATCGCCTCGCTCAACCTCACGACCGGAGCACCGCTGGCGGGCTTCGTCGCCGACGGCGACGCCCGGACCACCGAGGTGGTCGCGTCCAACACGACCGTCTACATGGGTGGCCGCTTCACCAAGGTCAACGGTGTGGCGCGCAGCTCCCTCGCCGCCGTGGACGCCACGACCGGGCAGGTCGACGGCGGCTTCGTCAACAACATCACGCAGGGCGTCGGCGTCAGCGGCGCCATCGGGGTCGCGCGCCTGGTCCTCACCCACGACATGAAGAAGCTCGTCGTGGTGCACACAGGTCTGCAGGTGAACGGTCAGGACCGCGCCGGCGTCGCGATCATCGACACGACCACCAAGCAGCTGCTTCCGTGGCACAGCCATCTCTGGGAGGACAACCTCGAGTTCGTGGGCGGCATCCAGCGCGCCTACGGTGCGGACATCGCGCCGGACGACTCCTACTTCGTCGTGACCAGCGGCTCGGGTGGAGACCGTCCTCCGATCAACGACACTGCGATCGCGTTCAGCCTGACCGGGGGCGACGACGTGCAGCCGCTGTGGATCTCCCGTTGCTTCGACAGTGTCTACTCGGTCGCCATCTCCGAGAAGGCCGTCTACCTCGGCGGACACTTCGGCTGGAACGAGTCGCCGACCGCCAACGACCCGTGGCCCGGGCAGGCCGACATCGGCTACGGCACGGGTCAGGGGCTCTCGGCCTACGCGCTCGGTGACCAGGTGGTCAACCGGGACCACATCGGCGCCGTCGACCCGGCCACGGGCAAGGCAGTCGAGTGGAGCCCGGGCACCAACTCCTACGAGGGCAACAAGGCCATGGTGGTCACCCCACGCGGCTTGATCACCGGCGGGGACGCGACCACGCAGGGCGGCCAGAACGTGGGCCGCATCGCGCAGTACGACTTCAGCTCCGTGCCGGCGAGCAACGGGGTGGAGACCGAGATCACCGAGCCGATCATGGGCCGGGTGGAGAACTCCGGAGAGGCCTTCGACGTGAAGGGCACCGCCTCCGTCACCACCGGGACGGTGAACCGCGTGGAGGTCTCCATCAAGCGCGAGGGCGGCGCCTACCTGCAGGACGACCTCACCACCTGGAACAGCAGCGCGAACACCATCGACGCCCCGCTGGCCAATCCCGGCGCGACCTCGACCACCTGGACCCTGCCCCTCACGGTGCCCGGCAACGTGAAGATGGTCGCCACGGCGCGCACCGTCTCCAGCGGAGGCAACGGCGACAACTCGCCGGCGACCAAGAAGTTCGAGACCTTCAACCTCGACGACGCCCCGCCGACGGCCTCGTTCACCGCCCCGGCTGCAGGTCCTGTGGCCACCAAGACGTTCCTCATCACCGGCAACATCGCTGACGACAAGGGTGTGGCCTCGCTGACGCTGACCATGCGCAACGAGAACAACCGCTACCTGCAGGACGACGGCACGGTGGCCAGCCGCTACAACTCCTTCCAGATCGCGCCCGACGTCCCGGGTGCGCTCAGCACCACGTGGCAGAAGGAGGTCACGGTCCCCGACGAGGGTCTGTGGAAGGCGCAGGTCCGAGCCAGCGACATCGGCGGGCAGAGCTCCCTGGACACCACGGACCGCAACTGGAACGTGTCCGCGACCGCGCAGGCGCCGGTCGTGTCGATCACCTCGCCCAGTGCCGTGACCCCGCCGACGACGCCTCAGTCCTTCACGGTCGCTCCGGGGTCGCCGATCACCTTCACGGGGTCGGCGACCGACGACAAGGAGCTGCGCACGATCAATGTGGCCATGGTCAACAACTCGACCCAGGAGTACCTCACCACCGACGGCAGCTTCGGGCACAACAACGGGCTCAACTCCTATCGCCTCAAGTCCGGGCTCGCTCAGAAGTCCTACAACTGGACCTACACGACGCCCAACCTGACGCCGGGCAGCTACCAGTTCGCGGTCTTCGCCTCGGACGACGACGGCATCACGACGCCCCAGACCATGTGGGCCGTCGCGACCTTCACGGTCCAGGTGGCGGGTGACGCACCTCCGAAGGCACTGCTGTCCGCCACGGGTCTGCAACCGCCGACCGGATCGCTGAGTCTCCCTCTGTCCGGCACGGCCACCGACGCCGCCGGCGGAGGCGTCCAGGAGATCCGCCTCACGCTGCGTGACGCGGACACCGCGCTCTACGCGAAACAGGGCGGCGGCACCCAGGCGAGCTACACCGAGTTCGTCGTTCCGGTGGACTCCCCCGGAGCCACGAGCACCTCCTGGTCCACGACGATCACCCTGCCGATGCAGGGCGACTGGACGGTCACGGCGCTGGCGCTCGACACGGCCGGTCAATACGACTTCGCGAGCACAGGGGCCACCGCCCGCTACCTGGCCTACCCCGGGGACTCCCCGCCAGACTTCAACATGGGTCTGCTGGCGCCGAGTGACGGGACTGTCTTCAGCGACGGAAAGATCTTCGTCAGCGGTCGCGCCGAGGACACCAACACCGCCCCAGCAGCCGCAGCCATGGCCAAGGTCGAGGTGGCGATCCAGAACACGAGCACCAACCAGTACCTCACCTCGTCCGGCTCCTTCGCATCCGCTCAGACCTGGATCTCGACGTTCCTGACCAGCCCGGGAACACCGGGGTCGAACTTCTCCTACACCTCGCCGATCGTGCCCGCAGGCACCTACGCCATCCGGTTGCGCGGCACCGACCAGCACGACCTGGTGACCACCAACCCGCCCCTGCGCACAGTGACGGTCACGCAGCCGCCGAACAACAAGCCGGTCGCGGTGCAGCTGGAGCCCGTCTGCACCCAGAACGTGTGCCAGTTCGACGCGAGGAGCTCCACCGACGAGACGCCGGCGACACTCTCCTACACGTGGTCCTACGGCGTCAGCAGCCCAGGCGGCGTGAGCGCGGGCAGCGCGGCGGGCCCGAACCCCAAGAAGACCTTCACGGCGCCGGGGACCTACACCGTGAGCCTGACGGCCAGGGACCAGTGGGGTCTCCTCTCCGACCCGGTCACCAAGACCGTGACGATCACCGAACCCCCGGCCAACGTGGCGCCGACACCGGTGCTCAACGAACCGTCGTGCGCAGGCCTGACCTGCAACTTCTCCGCGGTCGGGACGATCGACCCGAACACCGGTGACTCCATCGCCTACCTGTGGGACTTCGGGGACCCGACCACCGGTCTGAACAACAACCGCACCGGAGCGGCGAACTCGCACGTGTTCAGCGCGCCGGGCACCTACACCGTGCTCCTGACGGTCACCGACGGCTGGGGCAAGACCGCCTCGATCACCAGGGACGTCACGGTCACAGCGCCGTAGGGCCGCGAGGGCCGGCACCATCGCGAGGCTGGACTAGACCCATTCAGGATGCTTGTGGGCGAAACGGCCGCGCTGGGCTGAAGATACGTCACGGGCGTCCGCTACCGGTGCCCACTAAAACGGGGGTCCCACGCATGTCTGCACTCCACGCGTCCGCACGCGCTCGCAAGCGGCTCACCACAGTCCTCACGGCGACTCTTGTCGCGGCGCTCGCGGTCCTCGGGCTCGGCCCCGTCCCGGCGGCCAACGCCGCGGACCCCGTGCTCTCGTTCGTCGCTGCGTCGAGCAGCTCCGGCAACCGGACCGGCCATGTCGTCAGGCTTCCCGCCACCGTCCAGGCCGGCGACACCATGGTGCTGTTCCTGACCACCAACTCGCTCAGCGGCACCCTCGGCAGCCCGGCCGGCTGGACGCTGCTCCAGGGCAAGGACGGCACCGCGACCCGCGGACGCGCCTGGACCAAGCAGGCCACCGCTGCCGACGCCAACGCCAACGTCACCGTCACCGGAACCACCACGATCAAGGACGCGATGAGCGTCGCGGTCTACCGCAGCAGTGCCGGGACGTCGTCGGTCACCGCCTCGGCCCAGACCTCTGGAACCGCATCGGCGACCAGCCACGCCTCCCCCGCGGTGGCAGTCGCCCAGACCGGCTCCTGGCTGGTCAACTCCTGGAGCGAGAAGTCCTCCACCACCCAGACCTGGACCAAGCCCGCGTCCAGCACAACCCGCGCCAACCCCGCCGGCACCGGCGGCGGCAAGGTCAGCTCCCTGCTCGCCGACTCCGGCGGCGCTGTGGCCACCGGGACCGCCGCCAGCCGCACCGCCACCACCAGCGCTGCCGGCGGTGGCACCCAGCTGTTCTCCGTGGTGGTCAGCCCCGGCACCGGCGCCGTCACCCCGCCGACCAACGTCGCGCCGGTGGCCTCGTTCACGTCGTCGTGCACCGACCTGACGTGCACCTTCGACGCGGGTGCTTCGAGCGACGCTGACAACGACCCCCTGACCTACGCCTGGAGCTTCGGAGACACCACCACGGGCACGGGTGTCACCACCTCGCGCACCTACGCCACGGCGGCCACCCGGACGGTGACGCTCGTCGTGAGCGACGGCGCCCTGACGGGCACGACGACCCGTCAGGTCACCACGACCACGCCTCCGACCGGGCCGACTCTGCCCGTCCCCGGTCACTCCGCGGTCGTTCCACAGACCGCGCACACCGACCTGCCCAAGATCAGCAACGGCGAGATCACGGCCATCAAGGTCGTCGGCAGCAGGGTCTTCATCGCCGGCTCGTTCACGCGAATCCAGAACCAGCGGTCCAACAACACCACGACCTACACCCGGACCGGTCTGGCCTCCTACAGCCTGACCACCGGCCTCGTCGACACCGGGTTCAACCCGGTGCTGGCCGGTGGCACGCCCGCCGGCATGGCGTTCACCCCCGACAACACCAAGCTGTTCATCACCGGCAGCTTCAGCTCGGTCAACGGTTCGAGCCGCAAGGGCATCGCCTCCATCAACCCGACGACGGGTGCCCCGCTGAGCACGTTCACGACCATCCTCAGTGCCCGCGGCTCCGAGGTGGTCGCCACCAACTCCACCCTCTACATCGGCGGTCGCTTCACCAAGGTCAACAACGTCGCGCGGGTCGGCCTGGCAGCCGTGAGCACCACCACCGGTGCGCTCGACACCGGGTTCGTGAACAACCTCAACGGTGGGCTCGGTGTCGATGGTGCCCTCACCGTCCAGCGCCTGATCCTCACCCACGACATGAGCAAGCTGATCCTCGTCCACACCGCGCGTCAGGTCGCAGGACAGGATCGCTACGGCGTGGCGATGATCAGCACCGCCACCAAGCAGCTGCTGCCCTGGCGCACCCACCTGTGGGAGGACAACCTGCAGTTCGTCGGCGGCATCCAGCGCGCCGTCGGCGGTGCCATCTCTCCTGATGACTCCTACTTCGTGGTCACCAGCGGCTCCGGTGGAGACCGTCCGCCCATCAACGACACCGCCATGGCCTTCCCGGTCAACCCGCCGGCCGGCTCCGAGGACGACGTCCAGACGAAGTGGATCACCCGCTGCTTCGACAGCATCTACTCCGTCGCGATCTCGGAGAAGGCCGTCTACATCGGTGGCCACTTCGCGTGGAACGAGTCACCGACCGCGCCCGACCCGTGGCCCGGCCTCGACGACGTCGGCTACGGCACGGGCCAGGGCCTCTCGGGCTACGGCCTCGGTGACGCCGTCGTCAACCGCGAGCACGTCGGAGCCCTGAACCCGGTCGACGGACACGCGCTCGAGTGGAACCCCGGCTCGAACTCCTACGAGGGCAACAAGGCCATGGAGCTGACCCCGCGGGGTCTCTTCACCGGCGGGGACGCCACGACGCAGGCAGGTGTCAACATCGGCCGCATCGCGTTCTACGACTTCAACTCGGTCCCCGCGAGCAACGGCGTCGAGACCGCGATCACCGAACCCATCGAGGGTCACGTCAACCCCGTGGCGGAGGCCTTCGACGTCAAGGGCACCGCATCGGTCACCTCCGGCACGATCAACCGGGTCGAGCTCCAGGTCTACGACCGCCAGGCCAAGCGCTATCTCGCCGACAACCTGACCACCTGGCAGACCGCGTCGAACACGATCAACACGACGCTGCAGAGCACCGGCGCGCGCACGGCGAACTGGACGCTCCCGCTGACCATCACCGGCAACCGAAAGCTCGCCCTGCGGGCCCAGACGTTCTCGTCCGCCGGCACCGGGGACAACACCCCGGCGACGAAGAAGACCGAGACGTTCGGACTGAGCGACCAACCACCGGGCACGAACATCAACGGTCCGTCGTCCTCGCTGGTGAAGACGTTCACGTTCACGGTCACCGGCACCGCCACCGACGATGTCGGCGTCAAGTCCATCGGCATGACGATCCGCGACGGCAACAACCGCTACCTGCAGCCCGACTGGACCGTGTCCTCCTCCAGCTACACCTTCCGGATCGACCCCGACGTCGTTGGCGCCAAGAGCACCACCTGGTCGAAGGAGATCACCGTGCCCGCAGAGGGCACCTGGAAGGCCCAGGCGCGCGCAGTCGACTCGGCGAACCAGTCCGACCTCGACACCGGTGACCGCTCGTGGATCGTGAGCGAGGACGGTGTGGCCCCCACGGTGTCGATCAGCACTCCGACCGTGATGGTGCCGCCGACCTCGGCTGCACCCCTGGTGGTGGCGCCCGGCAGTCCGCTCACGTTCGCCGGGTCCGCCAACGACGACGACTCCCTGAACAGCGTGGAGATCTCGCTGCGCAACAGCACGACCAGGGAGAACCTCGCTTCCGACGGCACCTGGGGCGTCGACGCGATCCAGGGCTGGTACCGCATCTCGCCGATCAACCTGAGCGCTGCGAACCACAACTGGACCTACACGACGCCCTTCAACCTCAAGGCCGGCAGCTACTCGTTCTCGGTGAGGGCCACCGACAACCTCGGCCTGACCACCTCGTCGACCAACCAGGGCAGGCTGACCATCAACGCTCAGGTGCCGAACGACGCCCCGCCGGACGCCAAGCTGGACGTCACCGGCACGGTCACGGGACTCCAGACGCGGCACCTGGACCTCACCGGCACGGCGACCGACGACAAGGGCGTCAAGGAGGTGCGGGTCTCCTTCTACGACGGTGACACCAGTCGCTACCTCCAGGCCAACGGCAGCATGGGCGGCGGCTTCGCCACGCGCAGCGCCGTCCTGGCACAGCCGAACGCGACCTCGACCACCTGGACGCTCCCGATCGACCTGCCCACGGCCGGCGACTGGAACGTCACGGCCTTCGGCTACGACACGGTCGACCAGCAGGACACGTCCACCTCGGGAGCGACTGCTCGCTACCGGATCTATCCCGGTGACGTGGCGCCGACGTTGACCGAGAACCTGTTGGCGCCGACCGAGGGAGCCACCTTCTCCGACGGACGGATCTTCGTCAGCGGCCGCGCCGAGGACGACCAGTCGATGCAGCGCGTCGAAGTCTCGATCATGAACAGCTCGAACCAGTACATGAGCTCGACCGGGACGTTCACCAGCACCAACGTGAGCTGGCGGACGGCGTTCCTGACCAGCCCGGGCACCCCCGGGTCCAACTTCTCCTACACCACGCCCGTGGTGCCGCCAGGGGCCTACACGGTCACGATCCGCGGAGTGGACAACCATGACCAGGTGACCGCCGTTCCAGGCGTGCGACACGTCACAGTGACGCACCCGGCAGGCAACACCGCGCCGGTGGCCAAGTTCACGGTCACCTGCCCGGCGCCCGGACAGGCTGCGACGTCGACCAACATCTGCCAGTTCGACGGTCGCACGTCTACCGACGAGAACGCGCCCACGCTCAGCTACGCCTGGAACTTCGGCAACGGCACCGGAAGCGGTCCGCTACCGACGCGGACGTACACCTCGGCGAACACCTACACGGTGACGCTGACGGTGACCGACGAGTGGGGCATCTCCAGCGCACCGGTCAGCCAGACGGTGACGATCGCGAAGCCCAGCACCAACCTCGCGCCCAACCCGGTGATCAACCCGCCGTCGTGCAACGGGCTGGTGTGCAACTTCTCGGGTGTGGGCTCGGCAGACCCCAACACCGGTGACACCTTCACCTATCTCTGGGAGTTCTCCGACCTCACCACGAGCGCCTCGACCTCACCGTCGAAGACGTTCGCGGCGGCCGGCACCTACACCGTGAAGCTGACGACCACCGACGGGTGGCTCGACTCCAAGTCGGTCACCACGACGGTCACGGTGGCTCCCTGAGAACGTCGAGCTGACCCAGGTCTCACGCCGAACGGCTCCTCCGATACCCCGGAGGAGCCGTTCCCGTGTCCGGATCCGGCACTCCTGCTCTCCCGGACTAGACCAAATCAGGGCCATAGGTGCGAACCGGACAGATGGTGACGGAAGATACACGCGGGTCGCCGCTCGGGCGACCCACACACGGGGGATCCACGTCCAATGTCTCAGCGATTCGCGCCCGCACGCGCCCACCGGCGGGCCGCCGCCCTGCTCACCTCCACGGTCGTGGCGGCCCTCACGCTCACCGCCGTTGGACCGGCGCCGCAGGCCAGTGCCGCCGCACCCACGCTGACCTACGTGGGCTCGGCCAGCGCCGCCCCCACCAGCACCGGCCACTCCGTGCGCCTCCCGGCCGCGGTCAGGGCCGGGGACACCCTGGTGCTGTTCATGACCAGCAACTCGCGCAGCGGCACGCTGACCGGCCCCGCGGGCTGGAAGTTGCTGCAGTCCAGGGAGGGTTCCACCAGCCGAGGCCGGGTGTGGACCAGGAAGGCGTCGTCGGCCGACCCCAACGCCCTGGTCACCGCGAGGACGAGCGTCCGCGTGAAGTCCGAGCTCAGCGTGGCTGCCTACCGGAGCTCGGCGGGCACCTCGGCCGTCACCGCCTCCGCGGGCGCAAGCGTCGCTGCAGGCGCCACCGCACACCGCACCCCCGCCACGTCGGCCACCCAGGACGGTTCCTGGCTGGTGAGCTACTGGGCCGGCAAGGCCGCCTCCGCTCCGACGTGGACCGCCCCGACCAACGCCCCCCGGCGTACGGGCGCCAACGGCACCGGAGTGAACCTCGTCTCGGCGCTGCTCTCCGACTCCAGGGGCGCAGTGGCCAAGGGGGCCCTGGGCGCCCGCCTGGCCCGCACGAACAAGTCGGTCACCAGCAGCCAGCTGTTCTCCGTCGTCGTCAGCCCCGGGCTTGCGCCGGCCAACCGAGCCCCGGTCGCTGCGTTCACGTCGTCGTGCAACTCCCTTGCCTGCACCTTCGACGCCACCGCCTCCGCGGACGCCGACGGCAACCCGCTGACCTATGCCTGGGCCTACGGCGATGGCGCGAGCGGCGCTGGAGCCACGCCTTCGCACACCTACGCCCGGTCCGGGACCCGCAGCGTCACGCTCACGGTCGGCGACGGCAGGACCACCACCTCGATCACCAAGCCTGTCGCCGCGACGTACGCCGAGCCGCTGCCCGGCCACACCGGCCTGGTCACGGAGACCCCGCGCGTCGGCCTGCCGAAGTTCCTCGAGGCGAGCGGCAGCCCGGCCGAGATCAACGACATCGAGGTCGTGGGTGACCGTGTCTACGTGGTCGGCACCTTCGCCACCGTCGTCAACGACGTCCGTGCCAACGGCGCCACTCCTGCCAACACCACGTCATACCCCCAGGCGCGCGTGGCGGCCTACGACCTGAGCACGGGCCTGGTCGACCCCGCCTTCAGGCCCAGCTTCGCCGGCAACGGCAGCTTCGAGGTCAACTCGCTCGAGGCCTCCCCCGACGGCACTCGCATCTACGTCGCCGGCGGCTTCAACAGCGTCAACGGCGTGACCAAGAAGGCAGTCGCCGAGCTCGACCCGGACACCGGGGACACCGTGCCCGGCTTCACCGCCGACACCGATGCCCGCTCCACCGAGCTCGCCGTGACCGGCTCGACCGTCTACATCGGCGGTCGCTTCACGAAGGTCAACGGCGTCCCCCGTGCCTCCCTGGCCGCTGTCAACGCCCTCACCGGCGCCGTCGACCCGGGATTCGTGAACAACCTCTCCGGCGGCATCGGTGTGAACGGCGGCCTGACCGTCCAGAAGCTGCTGGTCACCCACGACGGCGCGAAGCTGGTCGTGATCCACACCGGTCGCCAGATCAACGGCCAGGACCGCTACGGCATCGGGATCATCGATACCGCCACCAAGCAGCTCCTCCCCTGGCGCACACATCTGTGGGACGACAACCTGCAGTTCGTCGGAGGCGTGCAGCGGATCATCAGCGGCTCGATCGCACCCGACGACGACTGGTTCGTCGTGTCGAGCGGTTCGGGTGGGGACCGACCGCCGATCAACGACACCGTCGTCGCCTACCCGATCACCGGTGGCAGCGACGTCCAGCCCAAGTGGATCTCGCGCTGCTTCGACAGCGTCTACAGCACGGCCATCTCCGAGAAGGCCGTCTACATCGGCGGGCACTTCGCCTGGAACGAGTCGCCCTCGGCTCCGGACCCGTTCCCGGGTGCGGCCGACGTCGGCTACGGCACCGGCCAGGGCCTGTCCGGCTACGGTCTCGGCGATTCCGTGGTCAACCGCGAGCACATCGGTGCGCTGAACCCGGAGGACGGCAAGGCGCTGGAGTGGAACCCCGGCTCGAACTCCAACGTCGGCAACACCTCGATGGAACTGACCCCGCACGGACTGCTCACCGGTGGTGACGCAGTCACGCAGGGTGCGCAGAACGTCGGATCGGTCGCGTTCTACGGCCTCGGCGACACCGTGGCCCCGAACGGCGTGGAGACCACGATCACCACCCCGATCTCGGGCCGGGTGCTGCCCGCCGCACACGACTTCACGATCGAGGGCACGGCGACGGCCCCGACCGGCGTGCGCAAGGTCTTCATCGAGCTCCAGAACCGCGCCACCGGTCAGTGGCTGCAGGCCGACAAGTCGACCTGGGGCGGGGCCGCCAACTTCGAGGCGACCGTCACCCCGAGCAGCGCCACCGACGCGACCTGGTCGGTGACGATCAACGTGCCCTCCAACACCAAGCTGCTCGCCCGGGCACGCGCCCAGGGCAACGGCCCGTCGGGCAACCGACCCGAGGACCCCGAGAAGGCGATCAAGAAGTTCGAGACCTTCAGCCTCGACGACGCCCCGCCGACCATGACGTACGCCGCTCCGGCCGCGGGCGTGGTGAACAGCAAGACGTTCACCGTCTCGGGCACCGCTGCCGACGACTTCGGCGTCACCGGGATCTCGATGACGCTCAAGGACCAGGCCGGTCGCTACCTGCAGGACGACGGCACCGTCGATGCGACCTACAACTCCCTGGGCATCGCACCCGACGTCGCGAACGCCACCAGCACCACGTGGTCCAAGGAGATCACCGTCCCCACCGAGGGCACCTGGCAGGCGCAGGCCCGGGCACGTGACACCGCGGGCAACTCCTCGCTCGACACGCTCGACCGCACCTGGAACGTCTCTGCCAACGGCCAGGCGCCGGCGGTGTCGATCAGCGCGCCGGGCTCGGTGGTCCCGCCGACCGCGCCGCAGCCCGTCACCGTCGAGCCGGGTCACACGATGACCTTCTCCGGGACCGCCACCGACGACGGCGCCGTGCACAACGTCTTCGTCGCCCTGCTGAACAACTCGACCGGCGAGAGCCTCACCGTCGACGGCACCTGGGGCATCGACAACGGCCTGAACCTCTACAAGCTCCCGGTCACGCCGGACTCGCAGAGCTACAACTGGTCGTGGACCACGCCGCAGGACCTCACGCCGGGCAACTACACCTTCGCGGTGCTGGCCTCCGACAACGAGGGCATCACCACTCCGCAGGCGAGCTGGGCGATCATGACCCTGAACGCGGTGGTGCCCGGGGACTCGACGCCGAAGGCGACACTGACCACCCAGGGCGTCCAGGCTCCGTCGGAGAACCTGACTCTGGACCTCACCGGCCAGGCCACGGACGACCAGGGTGTGGCGGAGGTGCGCCTGGTCCTCAAGGACCTCGACACCAGCCGCTACTACCACCAGGACGGGTCCATGACCTCGTCGTACGCCTCCATCCCGGCGAGCGTGGACAGCAACGGCACCAGCACCTCGTGGTCGCGCACGGTGACGTTGCCCCAGCAGGGCAGCTGGAGCGTGACGGCGTACGCCGTGGACACCGTCGGTCAACGCGACCTGGCGACGACCAACGCCACCGCCCGCTACCCGATCTATCCGGGTGACTCCGCACCGACGCTGACCGACAACCTGCTCGCACCGACGGAGAACGCGTCCTTCACCGAGGGCAAGGTCTTCGTCAGCGGCCGCGCCGAGGACACCAACGGGCCCAACCAGCCGGCAGCCACCAGCAAGGTGGAGGTGGCGATCATCGACGGCAACGGGAAGTACCTCACCTCGACCGGCACGTTCGCCGTGGCGGAGAGCTGGCGGGCCGCGTTCCTGACCAGTCCTGGCACGCCGGGGTCGAACTTCTCCTACACGACGCCGGTCCTGCCGGAGGGCAGCTACACGGTCAAGGTGCGTGCCGTCGACCAGCACGGTCTCGTGACGGCGAGCCCTTCCGTCCGGCACGTCACGGTCACCATCCCGGCCGGCAACACCAAGCCGGTGGCGGTCCTCCCTGCGCCGACCTGCACCGAGAACGTCTGCCAGTTCGACGCGAAGAGCTCCACCGACGAGAACGCCCCGACGTTGACCTACACCTGGAGCTTCGGCACCGGTGCAGGCACCGGCACGGGTCCGAACCCCAAGAAGACCTACACGGCTGCCGGCACCTACACGGTGACGCTCACGGCGAAGGACGAGTGGGGTGTCTCCTCGGACCCGGTCACGCGCCAGGTCACGATCGTCGAGCCCGGAGGCAACACCGCGCCGGTCCCGGTGATCCAGCTCCCGGCGTGCAACAACCTGACCTGCAACTTCTCGGCGGTCGGCACGACCGACAACCCCGGTGACGCCATCACCTATGCGTGGAGCTTCGGCGACACCGCCAACAACGCGGCGGGCGGGTCGGCGACCTCGCACGTCTTCTCAGGCCCGGGCACCTACACGGTGACCCTGACGGCCACCGACGGCTGGGGCAGGTCGGCCCAGACCACGAGGGACGTCACGGTCACCGTTCCGTAGGGAGTGGAGGGACACGACGGCCTCCCCGGGGAGTGATCCGGGGAGGCCGTTCGTGCGTTCCGGACCGGACTGCCGGACGGACGCTCAGCCGCCGTAGGGCGTCGGCGTCCCGAAGGGGTAGGCGACCGGCGCGGCATCGCCCCGGTGCGCCGAGCAGTAGGCGTCCCGCGACGTGGTCGTGGTCAGCGGCGGCGTGTAGGACTGGGTCAGGACGATGGTGTTCGCCGCGTGACTGGCGGCGGACTCGATGCCCGCTGCCACCACGGCCCGCGCGGCCGGGGTGGGAGCGTTGACCAGCGCCTCGGCATTGCGCCACGCGATCTCCCGCCAGGTCGTGAGCATCTGCATCACGGTCCCGTACGCCGCCCCCAGCGGGTCGTTCGAGTCGTCGATGGTCGGGTCGAAGCGCGCGGCCAGCTCGGACATCATCGCCTCGGAGGCCGCGTTCAGGAACTCGTCGGCCTTGTCGAAGTCGGGCTTGCCGGACTGCCCGTCGGGGCGGACCAGGCCCGTCGCCGCGAGGACGAACGGGAGGTCGCGGTTGACGTGGGCGTTGATGCCCAGCAGCAGGTCACCGGTGCCGGTCATCCGCCTGTCGCGTGCGGCGTCGAACGCGGTGAGCCAGGCAGCCGGGACTTCGCTGCGGCTGCCGGCCCGGTAGCTGTAGTAGGCGTCGGTGTAGTAGCGCGCGAAGACGGCATCCATGTGGTTCATGTAGCGCACGTCCTGGTAGTAGCCCGGCAGGTCGCGACTCCAGGCATAGGTCTGCGTGATCCGGGTGTAGGTCATCGCGAAGACCGCGTTGTGCGAGCAGCTCTGCGCCGTCTCCTTGAGGATCCGACCGAACTCCTTGCGGGTCTGGTTCAGGCAGCTCGACCGGCCCGCCACGCAGTCGTTGTCACTGCTCGGGACGTAGTCGTCGGTCCATCCCGGCAGGTAGGCCGACCAGGCGACGTACGGGGGATCCGCCTGCGCCGGGCTCACCCCCACACCGGCCACCAGCAGTGGCGACACGATGGCTCCCACCATCGCCGCCACCGCGCGCGCATGACGAACAACCCTCTGCTTGGGCATCCGGCGCTCCCTCCCCAGGTCGACGCGGACAACCAAGGAGTCTGCACCTCTTGACGGCGACTTGTCCCACTCGGTGGCGAAATTCCGGCGATCGGTCTACCCAAATCGGGCGACTGGTCTAGGAATGTGGCGGGGGTCGACTAGGCCGGTGAGCGCACCCGGACCGCGGCCCTCACCGGGTGCCGGCTGCTCAGGGTTGCTCGAGGTCGGCGAAGACGACGACGTTCTCGTCGAACTTGTTCGTGGTCGCGTCGAGCCCACCGCAGGTGATCAGTCGCAGGCCGGCGTGGTCGATGTTGCCGTAGACCTTCTTGGTCGGGAAGGCGGCCTTCGCGAAGTGCGAGAGGCGGGTGACCCGGAAGCGCGCCGTGCTCCCGTCCCTGCGTCTGACCAGGATCGCGTCGTCGGCCTTCAGCTCGGTGAGTCGCGCGAACACACCCGGCGTCACGTAGCGCACGTGGCCGACGATGATCGCCGGACCGAGCTCACCCGGCGTGGGAGCCCCCGTGAACCAGCCAGCGGGAAAGGCCCCCGGAGGGGTCTCCAGGGTTCCGTCGGGCTGGAGCCCGAGATCCATCAGCTTCGAGTCCACCCCGATGGCAGGGATGCGGAGCCGCACCGGGACCGACCTCGGCAGCTGTGCCACCACCGGTGTCGGGTCCACCGTTGCCGGAGCCGGGTCCGACCCGGCCGGCGTGGATGACGTACGCCGCCCGGGCTCGTCATCGGATCCTCCGACGAGCCCGGTCGCGAACGCGGCGGAGACGAGCATCCCCACCACCGCGACGACAGCGACCACGAGCCACGTCTGCCTGCGGCCGTGGCGGTGGGGAATCGGATCGTGCTGGGTCACATCACCCGACGTCGACGAACAGCGACCAGGGCGAGCGCCCCGAAGGCGATCGTGAGTGCTCCCCCGGTGAGGATCCGGTTGGCAGCACCCGAGTCGGCGGTCGAGCCGGCGTAGCCGGTGTCGACCGAGCCGCTCGGCACCGTGGAGATCTGCGAGCCACCGTTGCCGTTGCCCGAGCCACCGTGCCGTTGCCGTTGCCGTTGCCGTTGCCGCCGGTGTTACCGGTGCCGCCGTTGGTCCCACCGCCGGTGCCGCCCGTCGTCGGGGTGGGGCTGGGGGTGGGGGTGGCGACCGCGTCGGGCACGGTCACGTCGCCGGCACAGTCCGGCGAGGTGTAGACGTTGTTG
Organism: uncultured Actinomycetota bacterium; assembly: GCA_963843075.1. Lineage (GTDB taxonomy): Bacteria > Actinomycetota > Actinomycetes > Propionibacteriales > Nocardioidaceae > Marmoricola. Next base: position 1,631,515 of record CAWJJD010000002.1, read on the forward strand.
TTCAGGGTGACCGCGCCGCTGCGAGCCAGGGTGCGTCCGATGATGGTTGCGCCGTTGTTCATGGTGATGGACGCGTTGGCCATGATCGTGCCGACGAAGTGGGTCGTCGTACCCAGCGTGGCCGAGGTGCCGACCTGCCAGAAGACGTTGCAGGCACTGGCCCCGCCGGTGAGCACCACCGAGGCACCCGAGGCGGTGGTCAGCGTGCTGCTGGGGGCCTGGAAGACGAAGACGTCGTCCGCGCCACCGTTCAGGGTGAGCACCCCGGTGAGCTGCATCGAGGAGGACGTCCGGTAGACACCCGCCGTCAGCACCTGGTTGCCGATCTCCTGGGGCTCGGCGGTCGGCGGACCCTGGCCGGCCAGGTTGACGTAGGCCGCGGTCAGGTCGGTCTTCGCCTGCAGGGCCACGCCGTCGCCCTTGTGGGCGGTGCCGCCGAGGGTGATCAGGCTCTCCCCGGTGATGGCCGTGCCCGGGTGCACGCCGATGCTGCGGTCGATGGTGGTGGCGCCGGTGTTGGTGATCGTGCTGCCGGCGAGGACGGAGAAGGCGGTGGTCGTGCCCAGCGGGGGCACTGCGGCGTCAGCCTGGGCACTCGCGGCGAGCGGCCCGGCCAGGAAGAGGGCACCGAGGGCCGCGGCGGACGTCAACCGGACGGGGGTGCGCAGGGCGACAGGAAGCTTCAGGGAGAGCAGCACAACGGGTCCTCTGGATCATGGATCATGGCGCCCGGGCCAGGGGTCTGGGGCTAGAGGCGTGGTGCGATTGGACTGACCTAATCACACTGTTGCCGACAAAACCGGCTGTCACGTCAATAACTAGACCAGTGAGATCCAGATCCGCTATCTACCTTATGTCCCGGTTCGCGGAAAAGGCGTGCTGCGGAGCTCGCGAGGCCGGTCAGGCCGCGACGACGATCCTGCTCTCGACCGCCTCGAGGACCGATGGCGTGATGGTCGTGATGCCGTGCGCCTCGGACGCGTGCGAGGCCACCTGCGAGAGCAGCTGGTCGCGGTCCGTGGTCTCGAACCGGGCGGCGCAGCCCGGCATCACGTCGCCACAGGCGAGCTTGAACGTCATGCTTCCTCCTCGTCGTCGGGTGCTGATGCCCGATCATCTGGGACCCGGCGGCGCGGAATCCGCACCCAGAGGGCGGCTCCGTGCTCATCCTGGTCGACCCCGACGGTGCCGCCGTGTGCGACGGTGAGTGCCCGAGCGAGGTAGAGCCCGATCGTAACGCCCGTATCGTCCTCATTTGTGTCAAAAGGTTCAAAAAGTGCCTGCAGCACGGCGGGGTCGATGGGATCGGCGTCGCGCACGATGCGCAGGTCGACCCAGAGGTCCACCGTCCGCACCTCGAACCGCAGGACTCGCGGCGTCGGTCGCAGGGAGCCGGCCTCCCACAGGTCGCGCAGGACCCGCCGGAACAGGTCGGGATCCACGGTCACCTCGACCTCGGGCCCTTCGCCCTCCACCCCGAGGAGATCGGGCAACCCGTGGGTCAGCTCGCCGACGGTCAGCGTCCGCGGACTCAGCCGGACCCGGCCCAACGAGGCCGAGGCGAGCAGCTCGACGTCGAGGACACGTTCGGCGAGGCGGTCCAGCGAGTCGTCCAGACGACGGACCGTGTCGGCGAGCATCGAGGCCGGCACGTCGCCGTCGTCCAGCATCGCGACCCACCCCTGGGCCACGGCGAGCGGCGTACGCAGCTCGTGGGCGAAGGCGGTGAGGAACCGGTCGCGCTGGCTGGCGGCGTCGGCAGTGGGGGTGTTGGTCACCAGCGCGGAACCCGCCTCCACGAAACCGCGCACCCAGCGGTGCAGCAGGACGGGTTCGACCCCCCAACGCAGGGCGACCTCCGGCACGTCGCCGCCCGCGAGGACCTCCATCACGGCGGCCACCCGCGCGTCGGTCGCCTCGTCGGCGCGACCACCACGGATCAGCTGCGGGCGCGCCACGGCACGTCCTGACTCATGGCACCCTCCACTGACTTCCCGACATGTCCGTTTTGACACTAGCTGTCCGGAGTCAACCGCGTGGGCGGATTGGGTGGGGTCGTCAGGAGCCCAGCAGGCTGCGGGTGTGGGTGTAGTCCTCCGGGCTGATCTCACCGCGGGCGAGCCGCTGGTCGAGCACTTCCCGGGGCGACGGGCCCTGGGGGTGGGCGATCGGCCGGGTGTCCCCGGGCACCATCGCCCTGAGCACGAGGAAAGTCGCCGTGCCGAGCACTGCCACCAGGAGCAGGCCCAGGACGAGCATCATCCAGATCCCGCCGCCGTGGTCCCCGTTCATCATGTTGTTCGGATCCCAGCCGTTCTCGGTCAGCATGTCCCCACCACCTTTTCCCCAGCATCGGTTCGGGGCCGCGCCCGGCACAGGTGCGGAGGTCACCACGCGGGGGGACGTTTGGCACGGCCCCAGCCGATCAGCGTTCGCCTGCCAGCAGGGGTTCGAGCGTCAGCTCGGGATGGTCGCGCTCGACGACACTGATCCGCCACTTGTCGGGGGCGAGCACCAGGAGGGTGCCGTCGTTGCGGGCCATCACCTCGAGCCCCCGGATCGAGCCGAGCTCGGTCGCCGAGGCCGCGTCGGTGCGGCGGGCCTGGGTGTAGCCGAGCCGCTCGAGCCGGATCGGCGCACCGAACTCGGTCTCCATCCGCGCGACGGCCACCTCGAACTGCATCGGTCCGACCGCCGCGAGCACCGGGGACTGGTTGCCGCGCAGGTCAGACCGCAGCACCTGTACGACGCCCTCGCCGTCGAGCTGGTCGATGCCGCGACGGAACTGCTTGAACCGGCCGCTGTCCTTGGCCGTGGCGACCGCGAAGTGCTCGGGGGCGAACGTGGCGATCGGCGGGAACTCCACCGGCTCGTCGAGATAGATGGTGTCCCCGATCATCAGTGCGTTGGCGTTGACGAGCCCGATGATGTCGCCGGGGTAGGCCGTGTCGATGACGGCGCGCTCGCGCCCGAAGATCGCCTGGGCGTACTTGGTCGCGAACGGCCGACCGCTCTGCGCGTGCGTGGCGACCATCCCGCGCTCGAAGACCCCGGAGCAGACGCGGGCGAACGCGACGCGGTCCCGGTGGTTGGTGTCCATCCCGGCCTGCACCTTGAACACGAACGCGCTGAACGGCGCAGTGACGTCGCGGACCTGGAGTCGCCTCCCGCTCTCGTCCTCGTCCCCGAACCGGAAGGCGGCCGCCGGAGGCGCGAGCTCCGCCAGCGTGTCGAGCAACGTGGCCACGCCGAAGTTGAGGATCGCCGAGGCGAAGAGGACCGGCGTCGTGAAGCCGCTGAGGAACAGCTCCTGGTCGTGGTCGGCACCGTCGGAGCTGAGCAGCTCGGACTCCTCGACGGCGTCGGTCCATGCCGCACCGGCCCGGTCGGCCGCGACCTCGGGAGAGAGCCGCTGCTCCGGCGCCCGAGTGGCCCCGCCGGCGGTGCGGGTGTAGGCGACGTACTCCCCCGTGCGTCGGTCGAGCACGCCACGGAAGTCGCCCGCGATGCCCACCGGCCACGTCAGCGGCGTGGGGACGAGCTTGATCTGCTCCTGGATCTCCTCCATCAGCTTGAGTGCGTCCAGCCCGGGACGGTCCCACTTGTTGATGACGGTGATGACGGGGATGCCCCGAGCCTTGCAGACGCGGAAGAGCTTGAGCGTCTGCGGCTCGAGCCCCTTCGCCGCGTCGACCAGCATCACGGCTGCGTCCACGGCGGACAGGACCCGGTAGGTGTCCTCGGAGAAGTCGGAGTGGCCGGGGGTGTCGACGAGGTTGATCACGTGGTCGTCGTAGGCGAACTGCAGGGCGGCGGAAGTGATCGAGATGCCGCGCGCCTTCTCCATCTCCATCCAGTCCGACACCGTCGATCGCCGACCGGCCTTGCCGTGCACCGCGCCGGCCTCGGTGATCACCTGCGCGTGCAGGGCCAACGCCTCGGTGAGTGTGGACTTTCCGGCGTCCGGGTGGCTGATCACCGCGAAGGTACGCCGCCGCGCTGCCTCACGTCGCACGTCGCGTTCGTGGGCAGTGCTCGAGGTCGACACCTGCTCGGTGTCGGCGGGCGTGGAGTTCACAAGATCCTGCGTCGATCGGGAAGGCCCGGCGGTGGCGCGGGCGACTCCCCAGTCTAGGAGGTGCTGGCAGGCAGACGTGAATTCGCGCACCGCGTCGGTGGCAGGCACGAGATCACGGGACCGTGATGATGTCGCCCCCGAAGCATTCTTTCGAATCTTCGAGAATCCCCTGTGCACACAGGGGATTCTCGATCAAAACTGTCGGCGGTCCCCGCTTGAATTGACCCATGACCGACCGCCCCGAGAGCCCGCCGCGCACCTCGAGCGCGGGTGGCGTGCCCGGGGTCGTGGCCGGCATGCGCTCCACCGCGCAGGCGCTGATGGAGACCCTCTGGGCCGCGCGCGACGGGGCGGAGCTGATGGACACCGTCGCCGAGGTCGAGTCGCTCAAGGCGAGTCTCGATGCGCTCGAGCTGCAGGTGGTCCGCGAGCTCGAGGCGACGGGTGCGGTGAAGCAGGTGGGCTGGGCCTCCACGCAGGACTTCCTCACCGCCACCGCCGGGGGGCACAAGGGCGCCGGCCCCGCCGTCGTGCGGCTCGCCGTCGCGATCGACGAGAACGTGTTGGCACCTGTCGGAGACGCCCTGGCCGACGGGTGGATGTCCACCCAGAAGGCCCACGTCATCGAGCGGGCCATCGACGCACTCCCGGGCGACCCTGAGCTGCGCGGCCGCGGCGTGCAAGCCCTGCTGGCCGAGGCCAGGACCCTCGACGCGACCGAGCTCCGGAAGGTGGCTCGCCGGTTGCTCGCCGTCGTCGATCCGGATGGAGACGAACGGCGTGACGAGCAGGCACTGGACCGCGAGGAGCGCGCCGCACACCTGGGACGACACCTCACCATCACCGACGACCAGGCCGGCGGCGCCTGGATCAGGGGACGGTGCAGCGTGGAGGACGCGGCGCTGATCAAGTCCACCCTCATCCCCCTCTCTGCGCCGCAGCCGAGCGACGGCTCCGCGTGCGATCCGGACACCTGCCGGGTCCCGGGCTGTCGGCACGACGGTCGCGACCCGCGGGACCACGGCGTACGCATGCTGGATGCGTTGACCCACGCGTGTCGGCTGCTCCAGACGACCGACGTGCTGCCGGAGTCACACGGCGCGAGCCCTCGGCTGACGGTGACGATGGATCTCGACGACCTTCGCCGTCAGGTCGGCTTCGCCGCCACTGAGACCGGCGAGGAGCTGTCCGCCTCCGCCGTTCGCCGGATCTGCTGCGACGCCGAGGTGATCCCCGCCGTCCTTGCAGGAGACAGTCAGGTCCTCCGACTGGGCCGACGGCGGTCCGACGAGCCTGGCCAACCTGGTCCTGTTGTGCGGACATCACCACCGGCTCGTCCATGCCGGACCGTGGCAGGTCCGGCAGCCGAGCCCCGGAGTGTTCGGCTTCGAGTCACCCCCAGCGAGTCGTCGGGAGCCGAGGCCGCCACCAGACGGGTGAGTGCCTCCGCGGACCGCTGTCGCCTCAGGTGTCCTGTCCGATCCTCGTCAGGCCTCGAGCTCGTCAGCAGCTCGTGGCGGAAGGTCGAACTCGTCGTCGCTCATCCTCAGCAGGGCCGCGCTGACGGCCACGCACCCGATCGCGAGCACGACGAGCCCGCCGCCATGGACGTGGTGCTCGAACGACAGGAACGGGTGCGTGCATCCTCCGAGCGCGACGAGCACGGCTGCCCAGCCCGGGACGGCTCCACTCCTCCAGAGCGCGACGCCGATGAGGACGGACCCGATCAGGATCGCCGCCATGAAGGCCAGCCCACTGAGCCCGATGCGGGGATCGGACTCGAGGGCGTCGATGAACCTGCCCGTCGACGCCGGGTCGTAGCCGTGCCGGGCAGCCACCCAGGCCAGCGAGTCTCCGCCCACGTTGAGTGGCAGCACCGTGAGGAACCCACCGCCCATCACGATCGTCGCCCACGTCGTGACTCGCGGCGCCCCACGCCGCGAGACGAGCGCCATGGCCAGGATGGACGGGACGACCAGGACGACGAACGCCGCATCGAGCCACTGCACCCACAAGTAGGTCCTGTCGGTGGTCCACGCCCTGATCTGGTCGGCGCTGTGGTCGAACCCGGGTTCGAGCACGATGTACTGCACACCCTTCGCCAGCCAGGGCAGGGGTACGACGAGCGCGAGAAGCACTCGCCAGAACCTGCGGGCGTCGTGCACCGCCGTCGTCCTCGGCGATGTCGCGAGGGAGGCGCTCATGCGGCGACCGCCACCCGAGCAGTCGACACGTAGACCCCGCCGAGCACCACACCCAGGACCGAGAGCACCAGTCCGATGGGCCATCCCTCCTGGCCGGCGACCGCCCCGATGACCGCACCGAGGACGTTGACCGCGGCGACCGCCACGAGTGCCGTGGCTCCCCAGCTCGCTCGGGCGAGCACTCCGAAAATGGCGCCCAGCGCGGCCAGGCCGAGCACGACGCCCAGGACCTTCCAGGCGACATCCACCTCCTGGCCGACCTGACCAGCGTTGGCCAGCCCCATCAGCAGGGTGACTCCGACGGTGGACCACTTGATGATCGGCATGGCACGGCTCCTTGGCTTCGTCGACGTTGCGGAGCCACCACGTTCGCCGCATCGGCGTGCCCGCTGCCAGAGCGGCCGATCACGACGAGCCGGGAACTGTTCCCGCGTCCGCGGGAAGCCATGTCCAAGGGCGTCCGCGTTGGGCATGCTGGACGCATCGAAACGACGGTGCCCTCCTTCGCCCGCCGTCACGCGGTCGTGATCGCGGCGGCGCTGCTCGTGGTGTCCGTTGCCGCCGCGATCGCTGCGACGTGGATGGACCGCGCGAACTCGGTCGGGGTGGAGCTCCTGAACGACCCGATGACCACCACGGCCGAGCTCGTGTGCTTCGGGACGGTCGGCGCGGTCCTGGTGGCGCGTCGCCCGGACCTCCCGTTCGGCTGGTTGCTCGGCATCGGTGCGCTCGCCGACGTCCTCGTGGTCGGCATCGGCGTACCTTCGCTCGGCCTCGCGCACGCAGGGCGGGGCGGGGAGCTCGCCACCTGGGGACTCGGGCTCGGCGTCCTGCAGTGGGTGCCGACCGCCATGGTGGGCCTCATCAATGTGCGCTTCCCGACCGGTCGACCGTCAAGCACTCTCGGGCTCTGGCTGGACCGGGGACTGCGGTACGGCATCCCCCTCGCCGTGGTCGGCACCTTTCTCGGCGACTCCGTCGTCCGCGACGCCGGGGAGATCCTGGACCGGACGCACGCCCGTCGCTTCGTCGACGACACGTGGGTGACGACCCTCGGCAATGCCACGATCGTCCTGGTCCCGCTGCTGATCCTGCTCAGCGCCCTCGCCGGGATCGGAGTGATCGTGCGCTGCTTCAGGGCCTCCGGGATCGAGCGCAAACAGCTCCAGTGGCTCGCGTTCAGCGCAGCCCTCTCCTTGGTGCTCTTCGCGCCGACGTTCGCCGGGGTGACGCCGCCCGCGGTCGTGGTGCTGACACCCCTGGTGTTCGTCGCGACGTTGGTCATCCCGGTGCTCCGCTACCAGCTGTGGTCCGGTGCCCCGCTGCCCCATCGGCGCAAGATCGGTCTGATCGTGTCCCGGCGCACGTTGATCGAGGTGCACGAGGAGGAACGGCGCCGGCTGCGTCGCGACCTCCACGACGGACTCGGCCCCCTGCTCACCGGCCTCCGCCTCAACCTCGATGCCGCTCAGGCGCAGCTCCAGACGGATCCCGAGAAAGCACGCGAGCACCTGTCCACGGCACGCCGGACGTCCGCCGAGGTGATCTCCGACCTCCGGGGGCTCGTCTACGGCTTGCGCCCTCCCGCACTCGACGAGCTGGGCCTGGGCGGCGCCCTGCGTACCCAGCTCGCCGCGATCACTCACGGGGCCGACCTCGACCTCACTCTCGAGGTCGTGGACGATTCCTCCCTTCCGGCCGCCGTCGAGGTGGCGGTCTATCGGACGGCGACCGAGGCGGTCACCAACGTGGTGCGCCACGGCCGGGCGCGGCGTTGTCGAGTGTCGACGGCGAGGACGCACGGCGACGTGGTGCTGCAGATCGATGACGACGGGCAGATCTCCGACACCTGGCAGCCCGGTCTCGGCCTCACCGCCATGCGGGAGCGCGCCGTCGAGCTGGGTGGGACGTTCCTGGCCAGCTCCGGTCCCGACGGGTTCCACGTCAGGGCGACGTACCCGAGGAACCACGCATGACGACCGTCGTGCTGGTCGACGACCACCCGCTCGTGCGTCAGGGCATGCGGGCAGTCATCGACGCCCACCCCGACCTGGAGGTGGTGGGCGAGGCGTCCGACGGCGACGTGGCCGTCGACGTCTGCGTCGCGCACCGACCCGACGTCGTGCTGATGGATCTCCAGATGCCGACCGTTCACGGGATCGAGGCGACGAAGCGCGTGCTCGCGAAGTGCCCAGGGACAGCGGTGCTGGTGCTCACGATGTACGACGACGACGCGGTCGTCTTCGAGGCCGTCGCATCGGGTGCGTCCGGCTATCTCCTCAAGGGGTCCGACGGAGCCGACATCGTGGCTGCGATCCGGGCCGCTGCGATGGGTCAGGCCGTGTTCGGCGCGGTGCTCGCCCAGCGCATGCGGTCGTGGTTCCTCCGAGGACGACCCGACGTCGACGCGTTCCCCGAGCTCACCGAGCGGGAGCGCGAGATCCTGGACGGCGTCGCGGCGGGACTGACCAACTCCGAGATCGGGGCGCAGCTCTTCCTCTCGCCCAAGACCGTCGCCAACAACATCTCGCTCATCCTCGACAAGCTCCAGGTCGCCCACCGGGCCGGCGCGATCATCAAGGCCCGCGAAGCCGGTCTCGGTCACGGTCCGCGCGCGACCTGACCATCTGGCTCTGCATGGCCCGCGCCATCGCCGTGGAGCCACAGGCGGTCGCGGCAGCGAGGCTACTGAATGGCGTCAGTCCTCACAGCGGCAGAAGAGTGCGCCTCCCCGACGTGTTGTGTGAGTGCTACGTAGAGGGTCACACGTGTGCTCGTCCACGCAGCACTCGCAAGGAGCTTCGGTTTCGTCGTACCGGGCAAGTGCGGGGTCCCTGCCGAAAGCTCTCGGCGCGTCGGAGGAGGCAGTTCACTTCATTCGTGCGACGTCCCCGCGTGCCCGACGGGTTGTCCATGCGAACTGTCTCCTCCCGGGCCGATCTCGCCCAACCCAGCATCGGGACTCGGCATGAAGGCCGATCAGTTCGCGCCACGAGGGGGGAGCCGTCCGCGGGACCGCTGCGCGAAGGATGTCGAGCTGATCGTCCTTGTGCAGCCTGAGTCGATGGCCAGCCTCGACATGTTCGAAACGATGGGCATGACCCGCTGAGGGGGTTGCGTGTTCGCCGTAGGACCACGCGATCGCACGCCGCGGGTTCCACTCACGCGGTTGTTGTCACACCAGCGCTGTCATGGGTCCTTGACGACAACCCTGATGTGCCAAGGATGGCCGGCCTCCGAGGAAACGCTGGTGGAACCCCATTGCCGTGACGCCTGACCCCCGAGCCATGGCCCACGTGTCCTGATCTCGGCATCTCCGCCCCCATCCCGGCAGAAACCGTCGCCGCGCCCCATCAGCTCGTGGGACGTCATACCGACTGGTCGTCCGGGCGGCCATGTCGTACGACGTTGCTCGGGACGTCATGCGAGGTGGCGGGTGGGACGACCAGGGCGCCAGTATCTTCTGGCCGCCGAAGGAGACCCTGAAAGCCACCCTGCTGAAATCCTTGCCGACTCTGTGCGGACTGGGGCATGCAGAAGGCTCTGACCTGCGCATATGCGCTGGTTCAGACGTTGAAGCGGAACGAAAACTGGGTGTCTCGGCTACCTTCGATCATCGTTGAAAACAGCCGGAAAAGGGCCTCTGACCTGGGCAAACGCCGTCCGCGAGTCGTTGGCGGCCGTTGGTCAGAACCGGGCTCCGCGTGACTTCTTGCGGACTGTTTGCGGACCGCTGGACGGTCGGAGACCCTGAGGTCATCGTCGCGGACTCAGCGACATGACGTCAGGCTAGTCCGAGCCCCGAACCTAGACCTTCGATCTTCGCGGATCTTGCGGACAAGTCGCGGATGCTCTGCCAGACAGCTGCTCGGGGCGCGTCGATTTTGAGTGCTCGGATGTATTCGTCGAGACGTTGCGGGCGATCTTGGAGGTAGGTGACTGCCTTGTTGAGGCTCTCGCCAACCGTCTTGCCGTATGCATCGACCGCCTTGCGCGCGCCGGCCTTCAGTGCGGCGGTGTCGGGTCTCATCATGGCCAGGTCGATGAGATCGCGGCTGAACGTCGACGTGTCTGCCCAGCGGTCGTCATTGGCGAGCAGCTTGGTTGCGACCTGGTCCGTTCGCGTCAGGATGCGTAACCCACAGATCTCATCGCCCGGGGCGGGAGTGTCGAGGTCAATGCGGCCTTCGTGGATGATCTCGAACTTGATCGCAACCCCCGCAACGAGCACCGAGGTCCTGATCCCGTAACCGTCAACAGAGGGTGTTCGACCCAGGTCTAGTTCGCGTGTAGCCAGAGCGTCGAGCCCGTGGTCCCTGACCGTCTGGCGCAGCGCGCGGTAGGACTGCGGGTCGGAGACCAGGAAGTCGATGTCGACCGATTCGCGGAACTCACCGTTGGCAAGGACGATCGCGGTCCCGCCTCCGAACCAGCAGTTGTGCTCTGCCAGGAGCGGTGCGTCAAGGATCGACAGCACCTCGGCCACCTGTTGGTGGTGCAGCCGCCTAAACAAGGAGCCTCCCGTTGCTGTAGGTGTCCGCCAGGTGCTGGATGAACGCCTTCTCGTGCTCAGTCAGCGTCTCCTGGTTGAGGTGTCGCCAGCCGCGTTCGTAGAGGTTGAGTGCCTCCGTCTCGGTGATGGTGGTGCCGGCGTCGGTCTGCCAGGCCAGCGTGCGCAGGCCGGGGTAGTCGCCGACCGTGATCGTCGCGAGCTCTGCTGCTGGCGCGTCGAGGATCGGGACGACGAGGTGGAGTCCGAGTGCGGCTGCAACGTTGATGTAGGCGCCGATCGTGACCGAGGGGTTGCCTGCCTCGATCCTGTGCAGGGTGACACGGGAAACGCCAGCAGCTTCGGCACAGGCGACTACCGTGACACCGAGGGCCTTTCGGCGTTCGCGCAGCCGGGCGCCCAGGCGTTCGAGGTCCGCCTGTTGCTCGGGGCTCGTGTAGGGGCTAGAGGCTGGCATGTTTCTCATTTTAGTCATTCTGTCGTTCATGTCAATAATGAGAAACATTTTGAATGGCCTCCTGGTCAAATGGGCCTGGCGAGTGACCACTCCCCTGCGCACGCTCCTCGATCTCGCGCGGGCGACACCACGCAGGAGCAGGTCACCGCCGCCGTAGGAGCCGCCCTCGAACAGGGGCTGACGACCGTCCGACGGATCCGCAGCCGTTCCGACCGTTGGGGCGAGAGTCCCGATCCTCAGCCCCAGAAGATCGGGTCGCCACTGGTGTCGATGTAGTCGAGCAGCGCCTGGACGTTCTTTGTCGGGCGCTTGCGCTTGTACTCGTGGAACTTCAGGTGCCGGTCACGCCAGTAGATCGCCCACTGGCCGGTGGTCTTGGTGTAGCGCAGCCGGGCGATCGGGAACCTCGTGTGCTCGCCGACGCCGTCCCAGGGTGGGCGCACCTCGACGATGTCGACGTGGTGGTCGACAACGTCGGCCTCGACCTTCAGCTCGTCCCACAGTCGCTCGGGCACGCGCTCCCGCGCCCAGAGGTGGATGCGGTGCAGATCAGTCTCGGGAAGTGCCATCACACCAGCGTGTCACTGAGTGGACGGGGCGGCGCCTGACCGAAGGGCCGGGAGCGTCGACGGGCGTGCGGACTGTCTGCGGACCAATTCAACCCCAAAACCAGCGATCCTCAACGCCTACAAGCAAATCCCAACGGCACCTGTTGGTCATCGCCGACTAATGCCGGGAAACACAGCCTGACCTTGCGGAAACGTGTTCACGAGATCGTTGGGCGTCGTCGGCGGTCGTCGACCTCGACGTGACTTCTTGCGGACTGTTTGCGGACTGTTGAGTCATGGCGAAATCCTTCTGGCGAGGGCGGCATCGAACAGTGTCCGGGCGACCTGCTCGGCCTTCTCGGTCGGCGCGCTACCACACCGGCTTCGCCTCGTGCTGGCCGGGCTCGCTACCGAGCTGTGGGGCCGATGAGCGGGGCTCGCTGACCTGGAGATGCTCCCGCAACGACGTCGGCAGGCGACGCGCCTCGTTCAAGCGCGCTGCATTTGGACGCATCGCCAATGACCGAGCTGTCGGTGTGGACCTACGCCTGGATAGCGGGGCTCGGATCAGTTGCCGCGGCACGGGCGACAAGGGGCAGAAGGATGGCTGTCAGGGCCAGAAGGATCGCCCGAGTTAGTCGAACCACGCGTCCTCCTCGGTGAGCTTCCAACCTTGGGACTGGAATGCGCGGTGAAGGCGGTCCAGAACCTCAAATCGGGAACGCTCAGGGGTGTCTGGGATGGAACCGGAGTAGACCACAACCTCCAGATCCTTCGTACCTGACATTGCCTCCGAGTCGATTCGCAGGGATCCCGAGTCGTCGCGGTAGTCGATCCCGGTTCGGCTTCCGACGCGGATTGAGAAGCCGTCAGACGAGGTGATCCAGCCGCGGATACGCTGCCTTTTGAAGTTCTCGGTCATGGGCCCTCCAGGAAGTGCTGCATGATCGGATTACCACGTTGGTAGGGGATGGGCGCCTCACACGAGAGAACGTCGATGAGGGCCATGGGGCGCCAGGTCCGAAGAAGGCGTGGGCATTCCCCTGGCCCCACGTGCGAAGCGGGCAGAGGCAAGATCCCAGGCCTTCCGCGGAACGACGCCTTGGGGAAGCCGCTGAAGCGCACGGCCCGTCAGTGTCATCTCAAGGGTCTTGCCGCCCTTAGCCTTCGCGTAGTCCGCCGCCGCGTTCTTGGCGACGTCACCGCCAGACCAGAACACGCGGCTACCGCCGTTTGCGGCAACACGACTCGGCTGAAGCGACGAATCAGCGGCCTCGCCGGCGCCTGCCCCACTCACGCGCATCTTGCGGTCGTAGATCCTGGCGCTGTGGGTCAGGGCGGGCTCGAGGTAGGCGTCGTAGTCGTAGGTGGTCGCGTGCGCACGACGCGCCGAAGGGCCGAACGCTCCTCGGGCGTCGGCTTGGTGAAGTCGAACGTCAAGCTGGGACATGGGAGGCCCACGCTCAGAGGTGGCCACAACGTCGACCGCGGGAACGCCAGGCCAGTCGTAGGTGTACGTGGCGACCGGTTGATCGCCGGGAGCGTGCGCCTCGGCCGCAGCTTGGCTGACGAGCCCAGTCAGTAGCCCCACGACGATTGCGCCGAGGCAAATGGCGAGCCGACGAATCACTCGCCGCTCGCCTCATCAGAGTCTATCAACATGCGGGCAACCTCCTGCGGCCCTTCGAGCACGACAAGTTCGGCGCCAGAGCAAAGCGCCTCCGAGCCCTGGGGCACCTTCGACGAGCGCCCTGATAGACGCCGCCGCCCATCCGTCTTCGTTCGAGCTTCCGAGCAACTCCAGCACCACGCTGAACTGCGGGCCAGTCGCCGGCCAGCCCGGAAGCACCTCGGCCTCACCGCCGAGGTCTGGGACTGCCGTAGCCATGTAGGTCGGGCCAGGCGGAGGGCCCGATTGACGCCCGCCTTCGGCAGCGGAGCGAAATCGAACGAGGCCCGTCCAAGCGGTCATTGCAGCCCCCACCCGAATCGGTTGAGCATGTCGAGTTGGTGCTGCTCGACGTAGCGCGCTGGTCCGATTCCGTCGAGCTTCTCGAGTCGCATGAGTTGGTCGGCGAACGAGCCGGGGACTCGAACCTTGAGGACTGACCCTTCGCCGTTGTTCAGGACTCGTCCCCATTCCGATGCATGCTCTCCGGATTCGGCGAACCACTTACCGCCGAGCGAGTTCGGACCTGGGCGGAAGCCGTGCTGCCCAATGTCGGCGAGTTCGCCGGGACTGACGTGGCGATAGAGGTCTACGCCGTCGTCCACGCCCTTTGCGGCAACACCGGTAGCCACCACGATCTGACGCCACGGGACCGCTTCTCCTAGCTGCTGACCTGCGGTTTCAGACTGCGGGGGCTCGAAGAGTACGTCGGCCGTCACGTTGTGAGCCCCGACGCGAGTTTCAGCACCGCCGGTGGTTGTGGCCGACGCGGTAGCGCTGCTGAGGATTGTGGCTAGGACCGCTACGAGTGCGGCTAGGAAAACCAGCCCCCAGCGACGTGAGTTCGCCCCCTGGGCGCTTGCGACCAGCGTCGTGAACACGCGACGAATGGACACCGCGGCTGATCGCATTTCGCTCACCCTCCGCCCTGGTCCAGCAGCTCCACTGGGAGGACGCCTCGCGCATCCAGAACCTCAATCCCGACCAACTTCCCGTCGTGGTCAAAGTCCAGATTGATCATGGCGCCGCGAATCTCGGACGGAGGGCAGGGGTAGGTGAAGTCAACTCCTCCCGCCACGATCTCGTCGGCGAGCCTGATGTAGGCCGCGTTGGCGTCGGGGTCGTATTCGACGATCACGGGGTCACCTTCTGAAGGTTGCTGATGTAGCCAGGTTTCACTCTGTCGATCACGGTCGTGACCCGGCCGCCTACGGTCCCAAGAAAGATTCGGCTCGTTGGGTCATAGAACCCGGTCTTCCAGACAACCTCGTGGAAGTAGGGGAACGGGCTGCGAGCCAACGTTGCCTCCGCTGCATCGATGGAGATTCCACGCCCCGTTAGACGTTTCGCAGCATGCTCGGTGACTTCGAGCGAGGCTGACCCAGCTCGGAGCGACATGGTGGCTTCACCCGCCGAATTCACCGCGAATCGTGCTGGCGTGTTTGCGGCAACACCGGTAGCCACCACGAAAACAGCCTGCGGAGCCGCTTCTCCTAGCCGCTGACCTGGACTTTCGCCCTGCGGAGGCTCGACGAGAACCTCGACGCTGTGGCTGATGGTCCCGACGCGAGTTTCAGCCGTGGAAGCCGCCGACGCGGGTGATGTTGTGCCGAACAGGATCACCGCCAGGGTGGCGATGACGCTGAGGCGAGCCAGCCCAGGTCGCGACCAAGCGGCTGAAAGCACGCTGCCCGCGACCACGGAAACCCGACGAGCCCAGGTCATTTCCTACTTCCCGGGATCCGGTTTCCGTCAAAGTCATATCTCCCCCGCCACCAAGCTGCCGAGCGGAACCGCTCGGGAGCCTGCGAGAGGGCCAAGAAGTAGTCCTCGACCTCCGTGTCCGCAAGTTCGTCCAGTTCATCGAAGAGCTGGTCTCTTAATGAGGCAGGAAACCGTGCCCCACACCAGGGGCAATAGAAGAGCGCCTGGGCTTTACCGAAGTCGTCGCCGGTAGGGCGCTCCAGCCAGATGATGAACTCCCGAAAGTTCGGACGGTAGACAACGGGGCAGGACGGGGCCGACCAACAGGCACTCATGACTTCGCAACTGTGCGGCGGCTCGTTCACGACGCCCGAATCGTTATCGCTCAAGGGTCCGCCCCTTCACGGCCGGCTTGTACATCTCACCCGAGATCGGGTCGCGTGACCCCAAATGAACGCCCCGCGAGTTGAACACCTCAATGTCATTGTGCGTGTAGTCCCAGGTGGAGTACTCCCGGCTCTTGCCGTTCAGGCCGTTCGATCGAACCTTGCCCTTGAAGGGGTTCAGACCACCCCAGATCGGAGACTCGGCGGGCCCAGCGCACCCGACATTGTGTACGAGGATCGCGTCGTCGCCGACGTGGTAGGTGTGGAGGCCGTCGACGGTGAGGTTGTAGGCCAGGCCAATGGCGGGCGGTGGCGGGGTCGAGGCCCGTCGACCGCGAGCGAGGCTGCCATCGGCGCCGAGCACTCGTTCGCCGGCAGCGAGCTGGTCGGTCCGCTCGAACCTCCTTGTCGGTCCACGGACCAGAACGGGTGGTCCTCCGTGGTGGTCAGGACCGTCCCCGTCTACCGAGCCTTAGGTCGGCGAGGGTGTCGTCGTGGACCCACACGTGGACGACGCGACTTCGCAAGCCTGCTCGCCCGTCTCGGGGTCGGTCGCGACGACCCAGTCGCCGACCTCGACCTCGTCGATGGGTTTCTTCGACCCGTCTGCCATGAGGACGAGGGTGTCGCCGGAGAAGCTCCTCAGCCCGCATGCGTTGGCCGCGGCTCGGCCAAGCCCTGCCTCGGTCTTTGCGGCAACACCGGTAGCCACCACGAGTACGACGTCCGCGGGCTGTTTCCCTAGCCGCTGACCTGCAGCGATGCGTTCCGGTGGCCCAACGGGAACCTCGACCACAGCGCTGGAAGCCCGGATGCGAGTTTCAGCCGTGGCGGTGGTTGCGGCCGACGCTGTAGCGCTGCTGAGGATCGTGGCCAGGACCGCAACGAGGGCGGCTAGGAAAGGAAGCACCCAGCGGCGTGAGCTCGTCTGCTGGGTGTGGCTGGTCATGGGTTCGATCATCGCAGCGGCCTCACCGGTGGTGCTGTTGGACACGGTGCGGGACGTAGATCGAGTCCATCAGCCGGTGCGCGGCGGTCAGGGTGGAGTCCCACTTCGGGTCCCGCAACTGGTGGTTCTCCGCCATCCGGGCCAGCTCGTAGAGCACCTTCCGGCAGGCCGCCGGCGACCCGACGACGCGGTTCACGCACTCGCTCAGGTCGTGCTCGATCGTGGTCTGGTGCTCGACGACCTTGACCTCGAACGCGGCCGGTTTCCGCGCCCTCCTGGCGTCGTAGGCGGCCTTGCGGCAGGCACCCGTGCAGTAGATCGGCAGCCGCCCGTAGGGCTTGGCCGGCGGCATCGGACCACCGCAGTTCGCGCAGGTCGCAGCCGGTTTCCGCGTCTTGTCCCCGGTCGGTTCCGGGGTCGGATCGGTGCTCATGACGGCACTCTACGAGTCGTTACCGACTATTCAGCGGACCAGGAATGCAGGAGGTGTGTAGCACTTCGAGGTTCGCCGTGATCGTGGGGGGACGCTGCGCGTGAAGGTGACGGTCCGGCCGTCGGGCTCAGGGGGCCGGGGGCGGCGTCCGGGGTGGGCGCGCGTGGGTGATGTGTAACGAGGTGTAACAAGCTGCTGGGAGGAGCGCTCTCAGTGGTCGGCGCGGGCTGCCCAGGTGAGCGTCTGCTGCGCTTGGTCGACGCGGTGTGCGAGTTCGTTGGCGGTGCCGGCGGCGGCCGCGAGCCAGTGCCCGGCGATCGCCGCGACCGGATCACCGCGGTGGTCGCCGTCGACGACGATCACCTGGTCGTGCTCGACGAGCTGGTCGAGGAGGTCCTCGAGTTGGCGCAGCGCCTGCGGCAGCCGGCCGGCGAGGAGCGCGAGTTCGGCGAGCACGTCGTAGACGTCGGTGACGTCCAGCTCGACGGCACCGGGACGGGTCAGGTGGTTCAGGGACCGGATCGCTTCGGCGGCTCTCTCGGCCACCTGCTGTGCCGCCTGTGGGGTGGTCACGACACGGCTCCGGTCGATCCGGCAGGCCCGCGGTTCTCTTCTTCGATTTCGGAGTCGATAGCAGCAAGCAACTGTTGCGGCGACACCTTGTGAACGGGCTCCGACTCGACGGGCGTCAGCGTCGCACCACCCTGTCGCTTCGGGCTGTTCGACGCTCCGGGGAAGGTCGCGGTGTGCACGGCTTGCAGGGCTCTGATGGAGACCTGGGTGTAGATCTGGGTGGTGGACAGCTCGGCGTGGCCGAGCATCGCCTGGATGTAGCGGATGTCGGCGCCGCCTTCGAGCATCAACGTGGCCATGGTGTGGCGGAACAGGTGACAGGCCCCCTGCTTGCCGACCCCGGAGGCCTTGACGTAGTCGCGGACCAGCTGGGTCAGCCGGTCGAGCGAGAACGGGGTGCCGTCCACGGTCAGGAACAGCGTCCCGTCGTCGGGTTCGCCGGCCAGCCGGGGGCGGGCCTCGGCCAGGTAGCGGTCGATCCAGGCAAGGGCCCGGGCGCCGATCGGGATCATCCGGTCCTTGCGGCCCTTGCCCTGGCGGACGATCAGGGTGCGGCGGTCGGCGTCGAGGTCGCGCAGGTTCAGGTGGGCGAGCTCGGCGCGGCGGATCCCGGTGCCGTAGAACACTCGAGATCGCCCGGTCCCGCAACCCGGCCGCCGTCGGCCACGTCCGGGACGGCCAGGACCTGCTCGGCCTCCCCGATCGTCAGCGCGGGTTTGGGCAGGCGGCTGCTCGACCTTGGGTAGCTCCAGCTCGGAGGCGGGGTTGGACGGCCAGGTGGTCGTTCCGCACGGCCCACTTGAAGAACGCCCGGACCGGCAGCAGCCGGGCGTTCTGCGACCGGAACGACAAGCGGTTCGCCGTTGGCCTTGCGGTAGTGGAACAGGTGGCGCTGGTAGCGGACCAGCATCGGCCGGGTCACCTCCACCGGCCGGGTGACCCCCCGGTCGGCCAGCCAGGCCGCGAGGTGTGGCCAGGGCCTGCCGGCGGGCCCGGATCGTCGCCGGCGAGTAGCCCCGGGCGGCCAGGTCGGTCAGAACTCGACCACCAGCGCCGGGAACCCGTGCGGGTCGCCGGGTCGCCCGGGATGCGTCTGCGGGACGTGGACGCCGCGCCGGCCCATCAGCGGCCACCCCCGCCGCGCCGACGCAGCAGGTCCGGCGACCCGTCGTCCGGACGTCGGTCGTCGCCAGGCGCGTCGGGCGCTCGCGGCTGCTCGACCGGCGGGCCGACCGACCGGGCCCCGACCGGGGGCCGACCGGCGCCCGACCGGGCGCCGACCCTGGGCCCCGACCGGTTCGGCTGTCGTAGGCGGACGACGGCCTCGGCCGACCGACCGGGCCTGCGGTCGTAGCCGTGGCTCGGCGGCGTCGTCGAGCAGGGTGGCGGGGTCGGTCAGGCCGGCCAGGAACCGGCCGCCGGCGTCGTGCCGTGGGCGCGCGGTCCAGGTCAGCTCGTAGCCGAACGCCCCGGCGTCAGCGCGGTGGACGACCAGGAGCTCGAGGTCGACCAGGCGGGCCAGGTGGACCTTCAGCTGGGTGTCACCCCACCCGCCCGCCTGCCAGGTGCTCGCGCAGCTGGCGGCGGGTGAACCGCACCAGGTCCCGGGACCGCCAGCCGCTTCGCCTCGCCCGTCGACGTAGCTGTGGACGGCGGTCGAGCAGCCGGCGGGTCTGCGGGGCCAGCTCGTCCAGGGACTGGCCCAGGACGGCGTGGGCGAGGCGGTTGGCGACCTCGATGTCGCCGATCGTGGCCTCGACGTAGGCCACCGTCTGGCCGTCGACCGTGGCCGTCTTCGCGGTCCGCTGGTGCTGGTGCAGCAACGTCGACCGCGGCGATCAGCCCCAGATACTTGCCGTGATCACGGCGGGTGCGGGTGCGGGTGTCGGCGAACGTCGAGCCGGTCGGCGAACGGGTTCACCACCGCCAGCGGCTCCAGCAGCCGCTGGGCGTCCTGGTGCAGCGCCGATGACCTGCTCCCGCTCGGTCCGCGCCGCCAGGCCCTCCAGGGTCTGGGCGCGGCGTTGCGCGTCGTGGATCGCCCGGGTCTGGGCCCGGTCCTCATCGACCGTCAGCACCAGGCACCGGTTCAGCAGCTCCTCGTCGACGTCGATCGCCGTGGTCGTCAACACGATCGCCGTCGGGCCCGGCGACCCTGTAGGTGTGGGTGACCAGGCGCCCCGACGCGGTGTCCTTGCCCGTCGACGGCGATCGACAGCTCGCCCTCGGACTGCAGCAGCTTCAGCGCGTAGGCCGCCCGCTCGCGCCTTCCTCCTCCGCGATCGACAGGACCTTGTGGGCCAGGTCGGCCTCGCCCAGGTAGAAGAGCGACTGCCCGGTCATCGCCGAGAACGAGACCCGGTCCTCGCCGGGCACGAACCCCAGCACCGCCTCCATCAACGCCGACTTCCCGGCCGCCGAGGTGGACTGCACGATCACCGCCAACGGGGGCGGCAGCAGCCTGCTGACGGCGGCGAGGTAGCCGACCAGACAGTTGGTGGCCTCGCCGACCATCCCCACCCGGCGAAGTCGGCCTCGATCCGCTCGACCAGGTCCGGGTCGCGCAACAGCTCCAGCGCCGCCGCGCGCTGCGCCCCGGACACGGACCTCCGGCTTGGCGGGGCCTGGGCGGCGGCGATCACCTCCTCGGCCCTCGCCTCACACGCCAGCAGGACCCGGCCCAGGTCGGCCTTGACGACCTCCGGCTCCAGCCGCAGCTCCCCGGCGGCGGCGGCGACGAACACCGCCCGGGCCCGCGCCGAATACAGGTCCAACGTGTCGACATGGAACCCGGCCGGCGCGCCGGCGCCGCGGGTGGTCGGTGCGCGCGACCAGCAGGTTCACCCGCAGCACGTCGAACCCGGTCACCTTCTCCAGACCCCTGACCCGCCAACGGCGCGTGCCCAGCTCGACCACCAGCTCCCGACCCACCACCGCCCCACACCAGCCGGCTCGCTCGTCTCCGGCGGGACGACCGGCTCGGGTCGACGGGGTCGACCTCGTGGGCCGGGGAGTCCAACCCCGGCGCCACCACCGCCGCCGGCCACGGCGACTCGGGCTGCGAGCGTGGACCGGCTCGAGGCGGACGGCTCTGGCTCGGGCCAGGCGGCAAGGAAGCGGCTAGGGACAACCGGCTGCCGGGGCCGGGCGGACGGCTGCGGCGCCGGCGGCGCCGGACCCATCCACGCGGCCTTGCGCAGCACCCGCCCGAGCGCCCGGTCGGGTTCTTCGCCGCGACCGCGACCTCGTTGACGTCGGTCCCGCGGGGCAGCTCGACCCGGAAGGACTCGACCCCGACCGACGCCAACTCAGCCGCGAGGGTCTTGGCGCCGGCGTCCCCGGCGTCGTCGGCGTCGAACGCGATCAGCACCCGCGGGACCCCGTGCTCGACGACGGCCTGCTGGTGCTCGGTCGTCCACCCACCGGTGCCGTAGGCGGCGGTCACGTGCCGGAACCCCGCGCACCACAACGTCAACGCGTCGATGATCGACTCGGTCACGACCAGCTCATCGGTCGACGCCAGCGCGCCCAGGTTCCAGACCCCGCGGTGCGGGCCCGGCAGGTAGAGATGCCGCGGGGGCGCCGCCGGGCGGGTCCAGGCGGCGCCCGTAGACCTCCCCACGTCCCCCGCGTCGAGGACCGGGAAGGTCAGGCAGCCCCGGAAATGCTCATGCCCGACTGGCCTTGACCACCCCCAGGTCCCGCAACCGGCCCCGGACATGCGTCCGGCGCGTGGCGCAGCGGGCACCCGGTAACCCAACGTCCGGTCCGCCAACCCGACCTTGAACGCCTCGACCGCCTCCGGGAGGTCGATCCGGCGGCGGGCCAGGAACGCCTGCGCGCCTCGTGGCCCGCCAAAGCCTGGGCGTAGTGGCCGACCACCTGGCCCACCAGCACCCGGTCCGCCGCGTCCGGGGGCACCACGCCGGCAGCTTCGCCGCCGTCGACCTGCCCACCGGACCCGCCCCCGCTCTTCGGCTCCGCGAGCACCCCCAGCGACGGCGACGACTCCCGCAACAGCTCCACCGCGTGCCGGAACAGACCCCCTGGGCGGTCATCACCCAGTCGACGGCCCACCGCCCGACACGCGCCCAGGCAGTGCCACAAGTTCTTCCCCGGCGAGACGACCAGCGACGGGGAGTCGTCCTCGTGGAACGGGCACCGGCCCACCAGGTCCTTGCCCTGCCGGCGCAGCTCGACCCCGCAGCCCTCCACCAGCCGCGGCACGCTGACCTCGGCCTTGAGCCGAGCCAGCTCCGCCTCAGGGATGCGCGCCACCCGAACCTCCCGATCTCGAAAACCCGTCAAGAAGCGAAATCTGCCCTGTCGAATACACTGTTTTCGATTCACGCCATGCGGAAGGGCGCACGACAATGGACACCCCACCGACACCAACCTGCTCGAGCGGCTCGGAGACATGGACTTCGCCCACCGCCTCACCGCCGTCCGCAAGCAACGCGGCCTGACCCAGCAGACCCTCGCCGACACCGTCGGCATCCACGTCACCCAGATCCGCCGCTACGAAGCCGGCACCAGCCAACCCACCCTCGACGTCCTCCGCGCCCTCGCCATCGCCCTCTCGGTCAGCACCGACGCTCTCGTCTTCAACGAAGATGAACGCGGCCCCCCCGACGACCCTGCGCCTCCACCTCGAAGCACTCGACCAGCTCGACCCCGACGAACGCACCGCCATCCTCGCCCTCATCGAGGGCGCACTCCTGCGCCACCAAGCCCGCAAGTTCGCGCAGACCAGCTGACTACTCCAGTCGTCCCGTGTCGAGAGGTGGTCTACGAACAACTCGTGTAGCCCCTCCGCCAAGACTCGACCATCGGCGTCCGTGAGTCGACACGTCCGACTTCGGCGCTGGCCGTGCCACCGTCGATGGTCGTGAGCACGCTGTTGAGGAGTCCTCGCATTCCTTCCGCAACCGGCCGGAGGTCTTCCACACGGCCTTCGAGCGCTGCGTTAAGTCTCTCGAACGGTTCGCGCTCTTCCATCCACGGGCTGCTGGCCGGGGGATCTTCAACAGTCTGGGCGACGTTGTCGACCCAGTAGTCCATCGCGCGGGCGAGGTCCTCGAGGAAGGCGGTCAAGAGTTGCTGGTTCATCGGGATCACCACACGAACGACGAGCCGTACATCTCGTCGATCCGGTAGGGAGCTGCGTGATGTCGTGAGCTGTGGGCGTCCGACCAAGGCCACGTTCCCAGCGACCCCACGCGGTCGTGATCCTCGAGTGGATTCCGGGATCCACGCCGCGAAGCATCGAGGGATCATGGATATTGACCCCAGCGCGCTCCATGGTCCCCTCGTACTTCTGCGGCAGCGCGTGATGGACCTGATAGTTGTCCGGCATGTTCGGATGCGCATCCGTAAACAACTTCCGGTAGTTGCTCTTCGACGGGATCGGGCACGCATTGTGGACAAGGATCTCGCCGTCACCAACGTGGTAGGTGTGGATCCCTTCCACGGTCAGGTTATACGCCAGCGCTTCGCGGGCAGTCCGGAGTCCAGGCCGACACGGTAATCACTCGGCCGTCCGCGCTCAGCACCTTCTCGCCACGGCTGAGCTCGTCGGCGCGCTCGAAGTGCTGGTCGGTGACGGACCAGAACGGGTGGTCTCGGTGGTGGTGATGACTTCGCCGTCTACGACCAGGTCGATGACGGTGTCGTCGTGGACGAAGACGTGCTCGACGGTCTTGGCGACCTGTTCGCCGGTCTCGGGGTCGGTGGCGATGACCTTGTCGCCGACCTTGACGTCCTCGATCGGCTTCCGGATCCGTCGGCCATCAGGACGGTCGTGGCGCCGGCAAAGGAGCAGGCTCGGGCTGCGGTGTTTGCGGCGGCTTCTTCGAGGTCTTGAAGAGCTTGTATCCGAGGCCTGCGGCCTTGCCGATGCCGAAGCTGAGAGCTGCGCTTCCCGCGCCGATGAGCAGAGCCCTTCCGCATGAGCCTTTGCCGCCGAGGCATTCGCCGGCGGCGTTGACCATGGCGTCGACGGCGGTGATGGCTCCAGCGACGAGGGCGATGGGTCCGGCGATGGGTGTGAAGGGTGGGAACATCGCCGCTGCGGAGGCCACCGTGGCGACCACCGGGGCGGCTTGGACGATGGCGTGGCCGATGCTGCCCAGGCTGGGAAGACCCATAAACCATGGGGATTGTGCATAAACCATGGGGTTGTTGTGGGCGTAGGTGTAGTTGGGGTCGGCGCCTGGTGCCCGCCCGAGGGGGTCGGGCGCGGTGAACCGACCGGTGGTGGGGTCGTACTGCCGGGCCCGGAGGTGCTGGAGTCCGCTGGGGTCGGTGTATTGGCCGGCGAAGCCTTCGGGCTGTGTGGGTATGGTCGGGCTGCTGGAGCGCAGGACGCCGAAGGGTTCGTACTCGGCGCTCTCGGTGGTGACTCCAGCGGGGCTTGTCAGGGCCCGGATGGAGCCTTGGGCGTCGGCGTGGTAATAGGACGTGGTGCCGGTTCCGGTGGTTCGGGTGAGTTGGCCCATGCCGTAGAGGTACTGGGCGGTCAGTGCCCCGGTTCCGGTGAGCTCGGCCAGCAGTTCGGGTCGAGGGGGTCCCAGGTTCAGCTGGGTGGTCGTGGTCGGGGAGGAGGCTTTCGTCGCTGTCCGTCGCCGTCGTAGGTGTAGGTGGTGGTGGCTCCGGCCTTGGTTTCGGTGGCGGTGTGGCCGGCGCCGTCGTAGGTGTAGGTGGCTTGGCCGTCGTTGGTGACCTGGCCGAGTGTGTTGTAGGTGAAGTTGCGGTTGATGCCGTTGCCAGTGATGGAGCTGAGTCGTCCGGTGGTGGCGTTGTAGCTGTAGGTGGCGGTCCCGCTGGGCCGGATCTCGCTGGTGCGGTTCCCGACGGTGTCGTAGGTCCACTTCACGTAGTCGGTCGCGCCGGTGCAGGTGGTGGTGTTGTAGCAGGCGGCGGTGAGTTGGTCGGAGACGTCGTAGGTGTAGGCGTCCTTGGTGCCGTTGGCGTGGGTGATCTGGGTGGGGTTGTCGGTGGCGTCGTAGGCGTAGGTGTCATCGAGGATGACGTTGCTGTTGGCCTTGACGTCTTGCAGCCGGCTGAGCCGGTCGGCGTCGTCGTAGGTGTAGGTGCGCTGGAAGGCACCGGTCCCGGCACCGATGGCGGCGGTCTTGAGCATGCCTGAGGGGTTGTAGGCATAGGCGGCCTCGAGCGTGGCGCCCTTCTTGACGGTCTTCAGCTGCCCGTCGTCGTCGTAGGTGTAGCCCACCTGGGTGGGTGTCGGGCTCGGGTAGGTCGGCTGCTGGAGCAGCCCGGACTTGGTGTAGTCGTAGGAGACGACGGCACTGCCGCGGGTGACGTTGGTGAGCTGGTCGAGTTGGTCGTAGAGGTAGGTCGTGGTCTCCGAGGTCCCTGCTGCTGGGGCGTAGGTCATGGCGGCTCGGTTGCCGTTGGGGTCGTAGGGGTAGCTGACGTCCTTGGCGGTGCCACCGGGGTAGTCGATGGTGCTGACCTGTCCGGCCGGGGTGTATCCGAACTTGGTCTCGGTCTGGTCGGGGGCGGTGAGAGTGTCGATGGCGCCGAGCTGGGTCCGGGCGACCTCCCAGTGGCCTTGGGGGCCGTCGACTGCGGTGGGCTTCGTTGGCCTTGTTGTAGGTGGAGGTCAGGGTCTTCCCGGCGGCATCCGAGGCGGTCTTGCGGTTGCCGTTCTCGTCGTAGGTGTAGGCCAGCGGCTGGGCGCTGGTACCAGTAGTAGAACCCGTCAGTAGTTGTCCGGCGTCGTCGTAGCCGTAGCTGGTGGTGCGGAGTTTGGCGTCCTTCGCGGACACCAGCTGGCCGGCATCGTCGTAGGTGTTCTCGACCACGACCCGGCCCAGGGGGTCGGTCACGGTCTTGATGCGGCCGAGCGCGTCGTAGGTGAAGCTCGTTGCGGTCGGCTTCCCCGGGGCCTGCTGGGTCGCGACCCGGCCCATGCCGCTGACCCCTCCCACGTAGGTCGTGGTGGTGACGCTGCCACTGGGCGACGTAACGGTCGTCGGGTCACCAGCGGTGTTGTAGTCGTAGCTGGTGGTCTTCAGATCGGCGTTCTTGCTGGTCTTGAGCAGCCCGGAGGCGAAGTAGGTGAACGATTCGACCGTGCGGTCGGTGCTTCCGGCGCTGGGTGGACGGCTGATCTCCAGCAGGTCGCCCTGTGGGGAGTAGCTCATCTCGGTGACGTTGCCGCGCGCGTTCACGGTGCGCACCGGGTGGTGGTCGGCGTCGTAGCGGGTGCTGACTGGGCCGTTGGGTCCTTCGTAGCGGACCATGTCGTCGTTGTCGTTGTAGTCGTAGCTGCTGATCGTGCCGGCGGGGTTGGTGGTGCGGATCAGCTGGAGCTTGTCGTCGCGGGTGTAGTGCCAGGTGCGACCCTCGGGGTCGGTGCGCTCGACCAGTGCCGAGCCTTGGTACTTGTCGACCCAGGCGTTGCCGCGCGGGTCGGTCATCGTCGAGGTGCTGGTGGTGGGGTTCCACGCGAAGGAGGTGTGGTGGTCCAGCGCGTCCCACTGGTCCGAGACCCGCCCGGTGCCAGTGTCGTAGGCCAGCCGCATCACCTCGTGGTTCAACGGGTCGGTCTCGGATGCCAGCTTGCCGCCAGCGGTGTACTCATACGTGGTGGTCTTGGCGGCCTGGTCGGTCACCGAGGTCAGTAGGTCGCCGGTGTAGCCGTAGCTGATCGTGCGGGTATCCGGCAAGGTGACAGCCGTCAGATGGGAGCCGGTGTAGGTGAAGCCCAGGCTGCGGGGCCCGTTGGTGGCGGTGGCCAGGTGCCCGCTGCTGTCGTAGCTGAAGTTCACGGCGTTGCCGTGGTTGTCCGTCTGCTTGGTCAGGTGCCCTGGCAGGTCGAACCGGTAGGCGTCCTCGCCGCGGGTGGTCAGGCTGTATCCGGTCGCGTCCTGGCTCAGCGTCGCCGTCACCCCCGCCGGCGCCACAAAGGCTGATCCGGAGCGGATAAACTCCATCTGCTGTCCGTCGGGGGCGCGGAAGCGCACCGTCTGGCTGTTCGGGAACGACAGGGCCGCGTCGTAGGCGAACGTCCAGCCCTTCCCGAGGGAGCCGGTCGAGGTGTCTGCTGAGTTGTAGCTGCGCGTGAGGTCCAGGTCGATCCCCGTCGCCGGCACGGAGGCGTCGGTGAGGGTGTCGTGATAGGAGCCGTTCACGGAGTTGACCGGGTCGGCCTGGTAGCCGTAGGGAACCTGGCCGAACTCGCCGCTCCCGGACCCGTAGGTCTGGGCCTCGAGCAGAGTGGGTGCAGCGGCCGGGTCGGACTCCAAGCCCGGGTTGAGCCACTTCGGGGGGTTGGCCATCTCGGGTGCCGTAGTGGAGTCGGCCGGCCGTGCTGTTTGCCAATAGTTCCCAGAGAGGTCCTTGGGGCTGGCATTGAGTGAGACATTCCACGGGCCGAGAAAGGCGTTCCCCTCGAAGTTCCACTCCGAGCGAGGCGGCTGCGGCCCATCCAACGAGAGGCAGATGCAGCCGAGGAACCAGTTGGAGTCAAAGCTGGCGTGGACACCGGCGTGGGACGCGTAGTACCCCCCGATGCTGGCGGCACCTTCGAAGACGTTGCCGAAGAACTCACCCGCATCCGGGGACGCCAGATCGCATCCAGCCGTGGAGGGCGCGAACCGGGTGAGCCGCACGTTGACGGATCCGTAGGTGCTGTCGAGGCCGTCAGGTCCACTGAGGTTGTTCCAGTAGGAGTTCAGGAACTCCGAGTGCTCGACGAGCAATCGGGTCCTGGTGTCGTAGAGGACCGCTGCCTGCCTGTCAGCGATACCGCAATGGGCGCCGCCCAGGCTCGAGCCTCCGTACCGGATGGACACGTTGCGTAGCACCGACGTGGCGCGGGCCAGCGCTAGGGAGTCCGTGGGCGGGTTGACGAAGCGGATCGCGCTGGCATAGTCGCCAGAAGCCGGCGCCGCAGACGGGCCATCGGAGTCACCGGACTCGCTGTCATCGTTGTCCGAGGTGATCACGATCGGTTCAGCCTTGGTGCCAGAGGCGTTCAAGCTTCCCTGCACATCAATGCCATAGGATCCGGCGACCTTGACCACCACACCGGGTTCGATGCTCAAAGTGGCACCCGCGGCAACCGTGATGTTGTCAATCACATAAGGGGAGTTGGCGCGCGTCCAGGTGGTGTCACTGCTGATGATCGCGGCGGGTGGGACCGCTGTGCTGGTCGAGGACTGCGCGCTCGTCGAGAAGCCAGTCCACGTCGGGGTCCACGCGGTGGTGTGGTCGGCATCTGCCGCGCCGAACCGGTACTCATAGGCCGTTCCAGGACTCAGCGCGGTCTCAAGACGCACTCCGCCCTCGCCGCCTGAGGAGGCCGCAGGTCCGGTGGCCGCCGACACGACAGTGCTCTGCCCCTGCTGGCGTACCTCCACGCTGTAACGAAGCGTCTTGTCGCCGGGGTCGGTGGAGGTGCCGCTGAACCGGGGACGCAGACTCGTGGCCGTGGGTGGCGTACTGCACGGTGAGCACGGGCTGATGTCGATGTCTTGGGGGACCGAGGGTGGGCCGTCGGTGGAGAAGGTCTTCCACGGCGAATACGTGGTCCGAACGGTGTCAGAGGCACCGACGCGATACTCATAATCGCTACCAGACGTCAGTTTGCCGGCAGGCACCTGCACGGTGCCGACGCCACCGGAGGTCGCCGTGGCCGGAGAGTTGTAGAGGTTCGTCGCGGCGCCGGGGGCACGGACCTGGAGCAGCATCTTCCATCCCGTCACCGTGTCCTGCGCAGTGAAGGTCGGCTGAGTTCCCTTAACGACCGGCGTCGATCCACACGAGCCATCACAAGGCGAAACAGAGATGTTCGTGGGCTGCGGTGGCGGCGCGGTGTAGGTCACCGTGAGCCTGGGCGTCTGCGTTCCGTAGGTAGTGCCGTACTCGCGTGATCGGAAGACGCGGTAGCTGGTAGTGACCACGTTCGAGGTGGCGTGCAGCCGGATCCCGAAGTTCTGATCCGGGTTGTCGACCCAGTTCTGAATGATGCCGGTGATCGTCCACACCGCCTGTCCCTCAGACGTCGCACAGTTCGTGCCATATGCGCCGGTCCAGTCGGTGTAACCAGTTCCGGCAAAGGACGGTTCGCTGCCGTACACGATGCTCGACTCGTTCCACGTGGACGTGACGCGAGAAGCGCGGATGGTGCCACCGCTGCAGGCCGAGGAGAAGTAGTTCGACATCCGCAGCTCGGCGTGACTGATGTCGGCGTTCTCCCAGCGAGCGTCGTCGAACTTCAGGTAGGCGCGAGCGATGTGGGTGCCGTTGTCGTAGGAGCCAGACACGCAGGTTGTCCGCTGCTGCCTGGGAGCTGGACAACGTGTTCATCACATAGGTGTCACCGGCGGGATAGGAGGTAAAGGCCGGGTCGATCGTCACCGGATAGGTCGTCGACGGGTCGGTCAGGAATGCCTGGTCAGGAGACAGCGTCATCAGGCTTTCACCGGTCCCGGCCTTCGGCCCGGTGACCGTCACATCGACGGGCGCAACACTCTCGGGGTTGCCGCCCTCATCGACCGAAGCGCCATACATCATCGGTTTCGGCGCCGTCACCAGCTCGTCTCCGGCCCTGGTCGTGACGGCCAGATCACCTGCGGACCCTTCGGTGAGAGCTGGCCCATCAGTCAGCACCGGGATCTCGAAGGACGTCGGCTCGGCGGGTGCCTCGCGCAGCACGATGTCGTGGGAAAACCCCGCCGGAGTGGCCGTGACCACGAGATCTCCACCATCCACGGCGCCTTCGTAGGTCGCTGTGTCGCCCTCCACCACTGGCGTTGGCAGGTCCTGGTCCCACTGCCAGGTCAGCTCGCGTCCCTTGACTTCCATCTGCGCGAAGCTCTTGTCGCCACCGTCCGAGAGCACCAACCCACCCAAGGCATTCCTGGGTGCGAACCCGCCCTCGACCGGCACCAACTCCGTGTCGATGTCCGACCATGTGCCGGCATCGTCTTGAACGCGCACCGGTCCGGTGGCCTCCTCAGAGGTCCAGGTCCCATCCGGGTTCGCGAAGACCTGCGCGGTCTCCGACCGCTGCGAGAGATCCTCGACCCGGTGGCCTGCCGCCTTGGCGGCCACCAACGCCGCGACCGAATCAAGCTGCTCGCTGGAGTCCGGGTCCGCGTTGGGCGCCGCTAGCGGAGTCGCCACCGCCGTCGCAGCAAACGCGCCGACCGGGACCAGGCCCAAACCGATCGCAACAACCACCACACAGACCAACGGCCGCAAGGAAACCGACCTGAGAACACGGTGCAGCATCAAGACCTCCGAGAGCGCCCACACCAAGCGATTCCTGGAGGAGACATCACAGGATTTATCACACTATTAGGCAACAGTGCGGCGAATGCGGAACTTGGTGTCGCCCCTGCGAGGAGCCCCATGGCGGTATCCCCCAAGTGCCGGCCACTAGACATACGGTGGGCCACACCAGGTCTCGGCGTGGGCGCGCGCCTCGAGGCTATGTTTCCGAGCTCCTCGGTGGTCACCCGGGCCTCGGTTGGGAGTGCGGCGCCGGGGCGCCGAGTACTAGTAAGAGCCTGCTGGTGCCACACGCAAAGGGCTATGACCTCGGTCCCTCGGCTGGACAACATGCTCGAGCTCGTCGGGAAGTGGAGCGTCAGCCGCACTGCGACCTGGATGCACGCAGAGCACCCGACGCTACGCCGCCCGGATCGGGGCCTCCCGGGAGCCCAACGACGACCAAGCGTCCATTCAGCGGGTCGGGGTCACCGGCGGCACACAGGTACTGATCGCGGTCAGGGGCGCCGACGAGCTCGTAGTTCCACGCGTGGTCTCCGTCGGAGACGTAGATGATGACCGATAGGGCGTTCTCGTCGCCGGCAGGCCCTTGTAGACGACGGCACCACTGCTGGTGTGTCCGTGCTCCACGGGTGGACTGGGAGCATCGACCCGAACGGCGCATGCACCCACGTGCCGTCCTAGGCGCTCGAGGGGCACGTGCGGCTCCACCTCCGCTCCGCCCGAAGCACTTGGTGCCGGAGCGGCGACGAGGTCGTCGTGCCGTATCGTGCTCTGCACCCTGACATCGTCGCCGCCCGCACTGACAGGACGCGTCCGACCGTGGCCTCGCCTTCGTGGGGATGTCAGTTCGCCGGTGACGTGTACCGACGCCTGGGGATGCGCGGGTAGCCACGGCTCATGCGGTTCTCCGACTGGAGGACCTTCAGCAGCCGGTCGTGGACGTCGTCGAGTCGAGGTCGAATTGTCTCGCAGGTGGTGACGAGGTTGTACGGCTCGCCCAGGTGCATGAACGTCTCGACGATGGTCCGCGACAGCCGCTGGTGAGGCCGCGTCCAGAAGACGCAGCATCAGCGCCACGTCACGTCGCTGCGGCCGTCACCGACCCGGGCGATGCGGACGACCACGGCGGGGTCGAGAGCGACTGAGTGCTGTCGGCGTAATAGCGACGGCCCTCAGCGCCGCCCAATCGTCCTCGGACACGTATCCGTTTACGTCCGCGAGGACCTTGCCTGCCACCTTCGTCGCCGTCTCGGTGTCGCTGAGCGCGTCGCCGACCATGCTGTCGAGGAGGGCGGACTCAAGAACGACTTGACCCGCCGGAGACCTTGATGGCGGGCCGAGCGCGGCCCATCCGCCGGCGCGTAGGTGCGCGAACGTCACCTCGTCATCGGCGACGAGGTCGGCTCCGAGCAGCAGAGCGAACAGGTCGCTGGCCTCCCAGCCGATGTCACCGACCGGCAGGGCGCCCGGCTCCAGGGAGTTACAGGTCGACGCGCACCTGCGTCGGAAGCGTGCTCGCGTTGAGGATGGCGAGGGCCGCGGCCTGACGGTCGTACTCGTCACCGTCGAGTCGGTGGTGTCCCCGTCCTCGTCGATGTGGACGCTTCCGGCGTTCTCCAGCAGCCCGCGAGGTGCTCATCGACGGCGTCAACGTGCGCGGCGCGGTAGGCCTCGAGGTTCGCCAGCGATGCCGGAACAGGTTGGCTGCCGCGAGCGCAGTCCACGTGGACCGGCGCAGCGCGGAGGTTACGCACCCTCGCGCTCGTCGAGGTGCGCCTGAGCAGTCGGCGACCTCGCCGAAGCTCGGGTCCGCGGACTGCTCGTCCTCGAAGTCAGCCACGAGGTCGTCGAGCACCGGACGAGCGTCTCGGGCGTGGTGACGGCGACTGGGTGCGGGTGTCGCCGTCGACGGCGGCGAGGTAGACGGTCAGGTTTGCGAGGCAGTACTCGTAGACGGTCTCGTTCTCGCTGACCGCTTCCAGGGTGAGGCGTCGTCGTGGGCAGGCCCAGGGCAGTGCGCAGGTTGTCGGCGGTGAGCTGGTAGCGGTCGGTTCGACGACGCGGCGCGAACATCGGCAATGAGCGGCGCGAGCTCGGGGATGACGAGTCGGCGCGGGCCAGTACCTCCTCGAGGCGCTCGGCCGGCCTCGTCCAAGCGACCTGACTAGGGCATAGCGGCCTGTCCGCCGGAGCGTCCTGGGCATCCCGTCGTGTTGCTCGAGTCGGTGTTCTCGACCGTGGCGGTGGGCTTGACGTGTGTGAGGACCGCCATGTGGTGGTAGTTGCCGGTGATGAACTCGCGGACGTCGTCGTCGAAGTGTAGGTCGCCTGGGGGTCGAACGCGCCGAGGGCGGCATTGACCAGCTGGTGCGCGCGGTCGTCGGGACATCGTCGTCGCCGACCAGGTAGGTGAACACCTCGCGCCAAGCCGTCCGGACAAGGAGGGCGGCGAGCTCTCGCCGGGCGTGCTCGGAGGTGAAGTACGCCGCCAGGAAGTCGCGCGCGTCCTCGCCCGGCCACCCGGCGATGAGCTGCCGGCGACGTCAGAACCTGGGTGCTCGGTGCCCAGGAGGTGGTTGACGATGTCGATGTTGTACGCGGCGACCGTGTCCAGGAGCTCCTCGCCGGCGTCGTCGGCCTCGATCAGGAGGTTCGCGACGGCGCCCTCCTGTCACCCTGCTGGGGCGGCTCAGGTCGTAGTCGATGTTCATGCGTTCGGCTGGACGTGCTGGACCATGAAGTTCGCGACGTCGACACCGGTGAAGTTGCCGTAGAACTGGGCGGCGTACAGGGAGAAGTTCCGGTCGATGTAGCCGCGACGGACGAGGTCGCGGGCGAGCTCGGACTGCAGCGTCGCGTCAGCAGCTGAGCGAAGTCTGCGGCTGACCCTGCTCCGGGGGCGCGGGCCAGTCCTGCAAGCCGTGTCGTCGTCGGTCAGGACAGCGTGAATGCGGCATCTTCATCAGGTCGGCGAAGCCGGCCCGCAGCAGCTCGATGTCGGCCTCGATCCGCGAGCTCGACTGGTGGCCTCATCCTCGTCGTATTCGGCCCAACGGTCCGCGTCAAGCCCCTCGGGTGCGAGTACCTCGAGCGCTGCCGCGTCGAGCGTGGCAAGTCATGTTTCTGGTCGGTGGTCGAGTTGGGCGCGACAGCGATGGTGAGCTTGCGAGCCTTCGCGGCCGCGCCCAGAACTCGTAGCCGTGACGTCGTCGAGCCGAACGTCTTCGGCCGACCCCGAACCGCAGCGACTTCCACCCTGAGGTCGCCGGCAACGGCTCGGCGAGCGGGTCAGACGCGGCCCAGCTGCTGCGCGATCTCCGCGCGCGTGCGAACCCGCTCGGCTCGCGATCAGGACGCGCTTGCGCTCGTCCTGTGCGGCGATGTTCTCCCGCACCAGGCGTTGAGAGAAGTCGTAGAGCCGGTCGAGGTCGCTGTCGCGGCGGGTGACGTTCTCGAAGTCCTCGAGGTGGAAGTTCTTGTAGGCGACCAGCGCGAACAGGTCGCTCGCGTTCAGCCCGGCGCCGTCTTCGTCGGCGCCACCGGCTCCAGGAGACGCTCAGCGAACACGAGGTACTCGTTGCACATGTTGCGCATCAGCCGCATGTCGGTGCAGTGCCGCGCGACTGTGTTCACCAGCCGCGCCTCGATGCCGGGATGCCGCGCTCCTCAGGAGCCCGGCGAGCAGGTCGCGGGCGTTGCGGTGGGAGATGAACGGCACCAGCGGGATGACAACGTCGAAGAACTTCGTCCGGTTCGCTCGCAGGGTCTCCGCCGCCGCCTCGTCGAGCTCGTCCGGCACAGCCGCCGAGCGTGACGCCGCGAACCGGCCTGCGCGACTCGCGGACCGCCGTCCGCGGCGGGCTGCCGTGGTCGGCGTCGATCTTGCTGAAGACGCTGTCGCGGACCGCGTAGATGAACCGCAAGCGGCACTCCGAGACCGAGGAGTCGGGTGGCCCACCGGTACGACAGCTACCTAGCGAGCCTGTGGGGCCAGACCTCCTGCAGAGCAGCGATAAACGGGCGACTTTCGCCCGGTCGTCCCTCTCTCTTCCGCCGACGCTCCGGGGTGTTGTTCAGCAGCACGTTCAGCTCACGCAGTGCCTCGAAGATGTTCGGGTCCTCGAACCGGTCGAGGTCCTCGAAGATGACGAGGTCCTTCGACTCTTGGGCGAAGTAGTGCACGATCTCGTCGAGGTACTTGTCGAAGAACGTCTCGGTTCTCCGTCAGCGTAGCGCTGCGCCGCCGAGCCGACACGTCGGACACGTTGACCCGGCCGTGGGTCAACATCCGCACGACGCTGACCAGCCGGTCACCGGGCAGCGGCCAGCGCCCACACGACCAGCCGCAGCCCCACCGGCTCCTGCTGCGGCCACTCCAGGTCGGGAGCATCCGAACAGGTACGCAGAGCGCCCACCGGGACGACGACCGCGCCGACTGCCAAGGCCTTCGGCCAGCCCAGGACAGCAATCTTGTTGAACCGCGAGATCTTCCCGACCTTCTTCGAGGCGCCGTACAGCAGCTGCTTGACGATCTCCTTCTGGATGCGGTTCGTCGTGCTCTCGCCTTCCTCGCCGGGGCCAGGGTCGAGATGGCGAGACGCAGCACGCCTTGCGGTCCTTCGTCCGCGAACTCGTCCAGGACGCTGGACTTGCCGGCGCCGTAGCGGCCCGTCAGCGCGATGTTGAGGTTCTCGGGTCCTTGACGGCCTCGTTGAGCCGCCGCAGGTATGTCCCGTGATGCTCCTCGTCGAACTTCGGCGTCAGCGACTCCACGCCATGTCGGCAGACTTCGCGACATCTGTGCCCTCACCCTCGCCGATGCTCTCGTCGGCAAGCCCCAGCAGGGCCGCCGGCTCACCGCCCCCGACCGGCGCGACCGGGTCGTCGACCTGGCCGGTGCCCTCCGCTGCGTGCGCCACCGTCACTCCTCCGTACGCGTACTCGCTCATCGGTGGGATGGTGCCCACCTCGTCGCCTCCGGCACTCGTGGCTTGACCGTCGCGCGTTCACGACCCACCAGCAGCTCCTGGAGGGCCCAAGCTCCTGGCTCGGGACCGTCACACTAGCCCCGGCCGCCGACGATCTCCTCGCGTTCAGCGAAGCTCAACCGACTCGGTGAGCGTCGCCGCGGATCAGGCCTGATCCCGCCACACCGCACCAGATAGGCCCGCACCGTTCCCGTCGAGAGCCCAAGGCACGAGCTGGCGGTTTGCCCGCATGGCCAGCTCGAAGCCGCGACCAGATCTCATCCTCATCCGCGAGAGACAACCTCCGATAACCACGCGCCATCACAACTTCCTCGAATCAAGGAAGTGTTGCGCCATTCCATAGAGGCCACCGGCATGTGAGTGCGGTTGGGGCTGCTGCCGCACGACACAGTTCGCGTGTGCGTGCTCGCCGGCAAGAGCAGGCCGGGAGGCGTACCGGGCCGTACCGCTCCCGGAAAAATGGGCCCGAGACCACTCGCCGCCAGCTACCCGGATGTAACGCCATCAACGACTCCCTCAAGAACTCCCCAAATTCCGCGGAATGACTGACGTTGACAGTCGACGGCACCAGGAATCTCGCCCAGAAACCCTGCTACTTGCCTCACAGCCGATGCCAAATCGTCGGCACGCATGCTACGAAAGTAGGTGAGTCGGGCCGCCTTCGGGCGGCCCGATGAGTCATTTATCGGGCAGTTGTTGAACGTCGTTGGCGGTGAGATTCGTGCACGGTGGGATGAAGTTCTACCGCGGATCACCCGGCGCTGCGCGTACCTATGTCGAGCAGGACCGCTCCCGGGCCGATGACTACTACCTGGCCGAGGGCAGCGGCGTCGCCACCCGCTACGTCGCCTCACCACTGACCGGTGTGACCCCGGCCGGGAGCCTGACCGGCGAGGCCTACGAGCAGTGGGTCGCCGGGTACGACGTCGAGACCGGGCCGCGAAGGGGCGGCTGCGCACCGATGCGAAGGCGTTGCGGTTCGTCGAGGTCGTGGTGAACGGGCCGAAGACCTGGTCGCTCGCGGCCGCGCTGCATCCCGAGATCGCCGACGCGTTGGATGCGGCGCAGAACCGGGCGGCCGAGCAGATCATCGGCTGGGTCGCCGAGCACGCGACCACCCGGGTCGGACCCAAGGGCCGGCAGGTCCAGGTGCCGGTCGAGCGAGATCGAGGCAGCCGTGGTGCGGCACTACACCTCACGTGCCGGTGACCCGCACCGCCACCTGCACCTCCAGATCAACGCCCGCGTCTTCGCCGAAGGCGCCTGGCGGGGACTGCACTCGGTCGGGATGCGCGACAGCCTCGCCGCGATCAACGGCATCGGCCACGCCGCGGTCGCCACCGACCCCGAGTTCCGCGCAGCGCTCGCCGCGCACGGGTTCACCCTCGACCCGGCCACCGGCGAGATCGCCGAACTGGCGCCCTACGTCGGCCGGTTCAGCGCCCGCACCGCACAGATCGGCCGCAACCTCGACCGCTACGAAGCCGAGTGGCGCGACCGCCAACCCCGGCGACGAACCCGGACCCGGGCTGCGGCAGGCATGGGATCGCGGGCCTGGGCGCAGGCGCGACCCGACAAAGTGGTCCCCACCGACGGGGCCGCGCTGGTCGGCAGGTGGAACGAGGAGCTGCACGACCTCGGCTACCGCGACCCGCAGCAGGTCGGGCTACCCATCGTGACCGGCACCCCGCGGGTGGGCGCGATCGACCGCGACCAGGCGGTCGAGGTCGTGCTGTCCCGGCTGGGGGCGCGGCGGTCGGCGTGGAACGCCGCCGACATCCGTGGCGAGGTCGAGCAGTGGATCGCCGGCACCGGGCTCGTCGCCGAGGCCGCGGTGCGGATCGAGCTGGCCGAGGACCTCACCGCCCGGGCCCTGTCCGCCTGCGCGCCGCTCCTCGCCCGCGCCGACGTGCCCGAACACATCCGCGCCTTGACCTCACGCGAGGTGCTGGCGGTCGAGGCCGACCTCGTCACCCGGCTCATCGGCCGCGCCGAGCAGCCCGCCCACGTCGCCGCGTTCGCCGACCCTGACGGCGACCCCGACCCGACGCGGGCCCGAAGGCTTGGATGTCGCGCAGCAAGCGGCGTCGCCTGCCTCGCCGGCAGGCCCAGCTCCTGGTGGTCGAGGGGGCCGCCGGGGCGGGCAAGACGACCACCCTCGCCGCGACCCAGGAGCTGCTCGCGCGAGCGCGGCCACCGGATGGTGGTGGTGACACCGACCCTGAAGGCAGCCAAGGTCGCCGGCCGAGAGACCGGCACCGAGGCGTTCTCGGCCGCGTGGTTGGCCCACCAGCACGGGTGGCGCTGGGACGACGACGGCCGCTGGACCCGCGAGCCCGCGAACCCAGCCGCCGACGCAGTGCTGCAACCGAGGTGACCTGCTGCTCATCGACGAGGCCGGGATGCTCGACCAGGACACCGCCCGCGCCCTCCTCACCATCGCCGACGAGACCAGGCCCGGGTCGCGTTCATGGGCGACCGCCACCAGCTCCCCGCCGTCGGCCGCGGCGGCGTCCTCGACCTCGCCGCCCGGTGGGCCCGACCCGAGACCTCGTGTCCCTCGACGTGGTGCACCGGTTCGCCGACCCCGCCTACGCCGAGCTCAGCCTGGCGATGCGACCGGGGTACGGGCCGGAGAGGTGTTCGACGCCCTGGTCGAGCGCGGACCAGATCGCCTCCACCCCACCGAGGCCGAACGCACCCAGGCACTCGCCGACCTCGCCGCCAACAGCAGCTGAGCCGGCGAGACCGGCGCGCTGGTATGGCCGACACCCGCGAACAGGTCGCCGCGCTCAACGGCGCGATCCGCGACCGGCTCGTCGCCGCCGGGCACGTCGATGACCGTCGTGGAGTCGTCACCGGGCCGGCGAGCGCCTCGGCGTCGGGGACCGGGTCGCGACCCGACGCAACGACCGCGACCTCGCTGTCGCCAACCGCGACACCTGGACCATCACCGCCATCGACCACGACGGCACCCTGACCGTCTACAACAGCGACGCCCGCGCCGGATCCCGGTCGCTACCCGCGGCCTACGTCCGCGAGCACGTGGAGCTCGCCTACGCCACCACCGTCTACGGCGCCCAGGGCGAGACCACCCACACCGGCCACCTCCTCCTCGGCGAGCACACCTGCGCCGCCTCGGCGTACGTCGCGATGACCCGCGGCCGCCACGACAACATCGCCCACCTCGTCGCCGAGACCTCGACGAGGCCCGGCACCAGTGGGTCGAGACCTTCAGCCGCGACCGAGCCGACCTCGGCCCCGGTCACGCCGCCCGGCCGCAGCCGAGGACCTCGAGAGCTACGCCCCACACCGCCCCCTCGAGGCCGCCCTGGCCGACCTGCGTGCCGCCTGGACCACGGAACACGACCTGCAAGCCGCCTGGCCCGCTGCGAGAGCCGCCACCGCCTCATGGCCGAACTCGGCGGACCCCGACGGCTACGCACGCCGACGTCACGCCGAGGTCGAGGAGCTTCGTGACCAGCTCACCGCCGCCACCCAGCGGTGCACGCCCGCCTCCACGAACCCGCCATCCGGTCCCTGCCACCGGGTCGCCTCGAGCAGGAACACGACAACTGGCTCCAGGAACATCGAGCCGAGCAGCATCGAGGTCCAGGCCACGTGGGAGCACCTCACACGTTCCCGGCCGACCCGCGGCCGAGAGCCGTACCGGCTACCCGAGCACACCTGACCGAGGCAGAGGCATCAGCCGATGACCTCAGCACAGATCTACCCCACGGCAACGGCCGTGGCCATGTGGTGAGCCACGTGGACGAGGTCACCGCAGGACAGTTGATCGCTCGGAGGCCCCGCTGGGACCTGTGACTACACAACGGAAACCGTCGGACCCGATGAGCCCGGCACCCACACCGAGGAGAAGAACATGACCACCACCCCGCACCGACCCACCACACCCGAGACCCCGCACGCCGAACGACGAACTCCTCACCATCGCCGAAGTCGCCGACCTCGTCCGCGTCCCCGTCGCCACCCTGCGCTACTGGCGCCACCTCGGCTCCGGACCACAGAGCTTCCGGATCGGCCGCACCGTCCGCTACTGGCGCAGCGACGTCCTCCAGTGGCTCGAGCACAGTCCCGTCGTCCACAGGCCCCCACTGAGCCTGCGCGACTGTCGGCATCCCAGAGCGACGATGAGCGCGACCGGGAAGGAGCCGACATGGCAGGCAACATCGCGAAGCGCCCCAACGGCAAGTGGCGTGCGCGCTACCGCGACGAGGCCGGCAAGGAGCGCTCGCGGCACTTCGACCGCAAGATCGACGCCCAACGGTGGCTGGACAGGTCACCGCGGCGGTGGTCACCGGCACGTACGCCGATCCGCAGGCTGGCCGGATCACCTTCGCTGCGTTCTTCGGCGAGTGGTCGGCCCGCCAGGTCTGGGCACCGGGCACCGTGCTCGCCATGTCGCTCGCCGCGAGGTCCGTGCCGTTCGCGGCAAGCCGATGAAGCAGGTCCGCCGATCGGACGTCGAGACCTGGATCAAGGGGATGCACGCCGCCGGGCTCGCCCCCGGCACGATCAAGACCCGGTACGTCAACGTCAGGTCGGTGTTCCGCGCCGCCGTGAAGGACAAGGTGATCGGCTCTGACCCGACCGACGGCGTACGCCTCCCCCGCGGTCGTCGCGCGGACGCCGCCATGTCGATCCCCACCCCCGAGGAGGTCGGGCAGCTCATGGCCGTGGCCGACGATCGGTTCCGGCCGTTCATCGCCCTGTGCGCGTTCGCCGGCCTCCGGCTGGGCGAGGCCGCTGGGGTCCAGCTCGGCGACATCGACTTCCTCCGCAAGTCGCTCAAGGTCTCCCGCCAGGTCCAACGAGTCAACGGCGGCGCGATCGACGTTCGAGCGCCGAAGTACGGCTCAGAGCGCGTCGTCTACCTCGCCGACAGTCTCGTCAACCTGCTGGCCGAGCACGTCGCCACCCACGGCACCACCGGCCAGGAGCAGTGGCTCTTCGCCGGGGAGGGCGACGACCCGCCGCACCAGAACACCGTCGGCTACTGGTGGCGCAAGACGCTGCGCGACGCCGGCCTGTCCGGCATCAAGCTCCACGACCTGCGGCACTTCTACGCCTCCGGCCTCATCGCCGCCGGGTGCGACGTCGTGACCGTCCAGCGCTCCCTCGGGCATGCGAAGGCGACCACGACCCTCAACACCTACGCCCATCTCTGGCCCACCGCCGAGGACCGCACCCGGAAGGCCGCGGAGTCGATCATGTCCGCGTCGCTCGGCAAGCTTCTACCAACAATCGTCGAGTTGCCGGCGAATCCGGGTGAGCGAGCCGCGCGCTCTCATCGCGACCGCACGTCGCCGGGCGTCGCCCCATGACTCCAGGAGTGCCTAAAAGCGGCCAGAACGACGTGTCGGGAGGACCTACGACCTCCACCCAGACGACCTGGCTCTATGCCGACTTCTTCAGAATCTGTGTCCACAGGGAGCCGTCTGTGGACAACTCGCGATCCTCGCTCGGCGCTGGCTTACGAACCGCCCCTATCCACAGCGAAGGTTGCCGCGACGGGGCAGTTATCCACATGATTGGGAGGTTCTCCTCAGCGCGCTCCACAGGGCCTCAGGTCTACGGTCGGGCTGTGCCGCCATCGATTCAGACTTTGAGACGCCCGACGTCTGCATCCATCGGGGCGCTGCTGTTGTGAGGGCGTTGCGGACAGTGAAGCCCGGTTCACGCGACACTGAATGGTCGTGGCGATTCATTTTCGAACGCCGTGACCTTTGGGTCGGCCTCTATTGGGATCAGAAGTCGGACGGGCAGCATTTCTACCTCTGCCCGTTGCCGACTCTTGTTCTTCACGGTCACCGCCGAAGTTCGGCGAGCGTCTCCAGCACAGTGGACACCATCTGATTGGTCGGGCCGGTCCCGTCGAGCACAAGATCAGCAGCCGAGACAAGCTCCGGCACCTGAACCTCCGTGCTGTGGTTCGCGAGGCCCGGATCGTAGGGCTCCCGATTCCTTGCTCTCAGGCGAGTTACTCGTTCCTCCTCCGGCACGACCAGGGCGACGTGAAGAACCGGTTGGGGCGCGACCCGCGCCGCGAGAGCCGCGAGCACTTCTTGGTGACGAACGGAGTCGAAGACGAGTCCGCTGCCGCTCGTCCAGTTGCAGCTGCGGAGTACTCGGCCAACCAGATCGATGGGATCGCGGGCCAGTTGCTCGCCGCGTTCCCGCAGCAGATGCGGTGAAGGGTCGTGACCTTCGAGCTGAAGGAGGGACGTGATGTATGCGCTGACCGACGCATGAGGGCCGTCCAAGCGGGTGCCCAGCGCGGTGGCAAGCTCGGTCTTGCCTGTTCCCTGCGCGGCGCTGAGAGCAACGATCCCTGTCACATCCAACCCCACTCTCGAAGATCGGCGGCTTCCCGTGCGAGCGCGTCGAGCAACGCCCTGCCACTTGCGCTGTCTTGCCAGCCCGGGTCCCCCACCAGGATGGAGTCGATCAGGCTGCGATTCACGTTGAACGCGCCGTTTCCGCTAGTCCAAAGATTCGCGGTTCCTCGCTCAGAGGCAAGCCGACTGACCGAAGCGCTCACGGAGCCGGAGAAGTGATCCACTTCAGGCGAGGTAGGCATGTTGCCTTGGTGAAGCTTGAGTCGGGTACGACCGCTGAATCTGTCGAGCCAATCAGAGGGACGCAAGGAACCGACGACCGCGCCGGCCGGGGTTCGGTTGGACTTCCTAGAAACCAGCAGATCAGCTCGTCGCCAATTGGTCGGTACGGAGGCCAGGCCACACTCTCGGAGCGCCGCGCGCTCGAATGGCGAACTCGTGTACTCCAGCACACCCGGCATCGTGTCGACCAGGTCAAACCCGGCGGCCACGGCGTGGGCCAACAGTTCTTCGCGGTCAGCCTCAGCGCCCGGACGCGTCCCATTGGGTGCAGCGGCCATAAGAATGATCCCTTCGGGAACGAGCAGAGCTGATGCCGCATCGAGGAAGGACCGGTGCTCTGCGAAATACCACGGCGGGTCAGCAATGACGGTGTCGAAGATTGGCGCCAGGCCGATGTCAGCACCCGCGAGCAGGTTGGCCTCCTGCGCCCCGAGAAGTGCGTGTCCTTCAGCCAGCCGGTTGGCAGCTTCGACGGTGGCGCGGTTGGCGTCGACGAGGACGGCGGCTCGCAGATCCAGCTGGGCACACATGTGGGCGAAAATGGATGGCGTTCCGAGAAGAAGCGTTTCCTGCCGCGCAGAGTGGGAATCCGCAATGTCGAGCAACAGTTCCCTCGTGCGGACTGTAAAGCGCCAGTCAGCATCCAGCGGGTGTGGGACTGGCAGGAGGCGCCTGACCTCGTCTCCGATGTCAGGATCGCGGGCCGGATGTTCGAGTTGTGTCAAAGCTCGCCGAGCTGCTGCGGCTTCCTCTGACGCTGAACGTTCGATCTGGCGAAGATCTCGAACCACGTCGCCCGGCCAGTATCCAGGCAGCGCGTGCAGCAGATTGGTCAGGTCGGCGTTGGGGTTCCGACGCAGGACGAGGCCCACGTCAGCGATTCGGACTTCGTTGAAGTCACTGAGCGTCTTCGACATTCAGCCATCACGCTGTCGCCAGTGAAATCTCAGAAACAACAGTGGCACGTTGCTCGCTCGTGAATCGCTCTTCAAGCATGGACATCCAAGCCTCAATAGCGAGTTCCTGTTTGGCGAGCGCCCTTTGGTGCTCTTCGCGCATTCGCGGTACGACTGGACCGAAGACTGAAATTTCGAGGGGGATGGTTCTGAGTGGCATGAGCTCGTGCACTACTTGAAGTCGATCGGCGAACGAGTTCACCTGCGACTGAATATCGGCGTCTTGGGAGTCATTCGTGATCGTTGCGTACGCAAACACGTCGATGCCGATGTCGATCAGCCGGGCGGCATAGTCAAACTGATGATCAAATAGGAGTGGATCCGCGGCAGTGTTCAACGCGAATGACTCGGAGTCGATCCCCTTGAAGCAGATTGCCCGACCGTAGCTTGGGTATGTCCCGAGGAGTTCAAGGTCGGCATCGGACAGGAATCTCCACAAGAAATCGGTGCTTAGGTTGTCGTCGGACCACAGGTATGTGGACCGTTCCAGCCGTCGCTCGCGGAGAGCCTTCATCGTCCAGACGATCCACTCAGGCACCAGATCCGGTTGCCCGCCCGAGAGATCGAGAATGAGAGACGGGTTGGGCTCAGATTGCCAAAGATCGACGAGTTCCCCAGCCGTCTTCCATTCACTGCGAGATGGGTGCGCAGCCAGAAGGTTGAACGGCACATAGCAGTACCAGCAGCGCCAGTTGCAGGAAGCATTCTGGAAGACCTGGGCCACCGTTGGCGATTCCGCTTGATGAGGCAGCGAAGCGACCGCCGGTCCGAGCGGCAGTGGATTGGCGGGCCACCCGGCGCTAGTTGCTCGACCGAAATGACGCAGCCGGCCGAGTCCGGCGCAATTGACCGGCTCAGAGATGTCAGGCTCCTGATCGCTTCCTTCAAGTCGTGAGATCAGAATCTTGCCCGCGTCCAAATCGATCGAGATGCCGCGGAGCCGTTCGCTTTCTGCTTCCGTTTGGATCATGAGTCTGGGTTCGAGACTCGAGGCACTCGTCTGCCTTCGTCTTCGAGATCGGGGAGACGCTCATCAAGGAAACCCACGACGAGCTCGGTTAGGTAATCGACTTCTTCATCGTTCAGCTCCCGCCCCTTCTCAATGCCGTGCCAGTACTCAATGCACGTGCGGCAGCAAGCGGCCGTTGCGTGCTGGGCGTAGTAGATCGAGTTCCCGGACATCGGCGTCTGCGTCCCGTCGCGAAAGGGGGTGGCCTTTCCGACGGATGAGCGCAGACGGCGGGGCACTGCCTCGTACAAGGCATTTCTTCCCTTGCGTGTTGCGTGGGCGATCGCCTTGTCGTCGACCGGCAGATGCCAGAAGTGGTGACGAATGAGTTCCTTCTCAAGTGCATAGCGGAGGTACTTCCCGTCATCCCGGCGACGCTCTCGGGTCCGGTCAAGTTCAACGAGTTGCATGTGGCACTCGCGACATTCTCCACGCGGCGCCTCGTCGGCGATCATCTTTTGAGTTCGCTTGAAGCAATGGAGGTCGTTGTCGCAGTCGCTGTCCGTGCAACGGACATTGAGCTTGGGCGGCTCAGCGCTAGTCGTGTCCCAATCTTCGTCAATAGTCATTTCATTCACTCCGCCATCGCTTGAATCAGAAGCGCCCGCGAAACGTCGTCCAGTCTTGCGAGGTCGATCCGGCTAAGCATGACATCCCGGGCGGTCGACCACGGATCAGAATCTGTGGCCTGGAGCTTGGAGGCAGAAGCCCACCAGTTGATCCCCTCGGAAGCGAGTCGGAACGCGACATAGTTCGCAAGGGCCCCAGGGCTCAAGCCGTTCTGACGCGCAATTGTCTCGACGGAGCGCCTCATCCTTTCTGCTCGCCCTTTGGCCATTTCGGCGCATCGTGACGCCAGGGCGTCTGCGTTTGGCCCGAGGGAGACTCGGCCGGCGTAGCGATTTGCTCGCTGCTCGTTCGGGTCGTCCGCCCAACCTTCGAGGGTGTCCACATCGACCAGACCTTCGGCCCGGTTGTCACGACCTGCCAAGTGGTCCGCGACGTGGCAGAGCTCGTGCGCAAGGTCGAAAACCCAACGATCCTCACTCTTCACGCGCTGTTTGAGCACGATCACCGGTCGACCATCGATCATCCAGAACGCCGCGTGAAACTCTCCGGGGTCGCCGAGCGGAACGAC
The DNA here is from genome assembly GCA_963843075.1 of uncultured Actinomycetota bacterium. GTDB lineage: Bacteria > Actinomycetota > Actinomycetes > Propionibacteriales > Nocardioidaceae > Marmoricola. Next base: position 1,676,025 of record CAWJJD010000002.1, read on the forward strand.
GACGACCCCGCAGTCCCACGCGAGTTCGAGCAAGGCGCGAAGGGTCAGCCCGCCGTACTCGGTCCTGCAGATCTCTCGAACCTCGTCCGGGCTCTTCGGGAGTTCGCGGGTTCCGGTGAGCGCGCCACTTACGATCGACTCAGCGACGTGATGTGCGTATGTCGAGTAGGCAAGTACCGATTCCGCATTTGCTGACGCAGGCAACTTGTAGGCAGGCGCCCCAGCCGTAAGGTCAAGAGGCGCAGCATCAAGTAGGTCTTGAATAGTGACCCCAAGGGCACGGGCCGCGCGCGCTGCCAGCTCGCCAAATCCTCCGGGAGCACCAGACCGTGAAGGCACGAGGCGATCAATGACGGTCGAGGGTAGCCGTGCAGCCTTGAGCTTGAAACGCAGACCGGCAATCTCAGTGACTGCTGGCGACTGGCCATCGTCTTGTACCAAGGCTGCCGCAACCTCGCGCAGCCTCGACAAGCTTGCCCCCGCGTACTCGTTTGCTTCGTACCGCTGAATCTGTTGCTCCGCCATGTCGAGGCGCTCGGCGAGGTCTCGCTGGGTGAGCCCGAGCGCGATGCGCGCGCGAATGAGGTTTGTGTGGAGGTACTGCACTTCCCTGAGATCCGGGATAGCAACGGCACCCTGTTTGAGGAGCTCGTACTCCAGAATCTCCTCGTCCAGCTCGCGAGCCTGTTCGACAACCGCTGCGCGGCTCGCCTCGGCGATCACCGGGTCGATACCTGGCATCAGAGCCTCAACGCTCTCTGCAACGGATGCGCGCAGCAGGTCAACTTGGTCGCGGGTCTTGGCCAGTTGTCGGTCAGTGTGAATCATCAGGCACTCCTGGGGTCGACCAAGATGATCCCTTTCGGGTCACCGCTTGCCTTATCAATCTGGAAGAAGTCAACAAACAAGGGCCCGCCCGAGACTGCCGGCACAGCGGCAGGAAACAGTTCGCCGAGGTACTTCGCCTTCTGGGCAGCGCGCTTATTCGTGAACGTCAGAAGGACCGGATCCAACATCGCCGAATCCACGCCGAATGCATCCCAGCAAGCGTCGAAGTCGCCGGGGACGTCCTTGGTGGTCACGAATGACCCGTCGAGCCAGACCTGCCCACAACCAGCAGCGGCGAGCGCCATACACGCGCGGCGGAAGCCATCGAGCAGTTGTCTGCGCCAAGCCGTCGTTGCGAGCCGTCGGTCAAGCTCCTCCCAGGCCGCGGCGTGGACGCCGGGAGGTAGGAGGCCCGAGGAGTCGTGAACGGGGAGCATGAACACAACAATAATGTTGTGTTGTGCATTTGGCAATAGTGCCACGCTCGAATGTCTGCGCAACGCTGGAACGGCGGCCCCCGAGCGATGACCTTGCGTCGCACTTCAGAGGGTCACGGCAACGATGCCGTCATTGAGCGCGCCGAGACCGTAGACCCAGGCCCCCGTAGGCCGACCAACCCGCTGCCGCTTAAATTCTTGCGGACTGTGTGCGGACTGGAGGGGGTCACACCCCCTCTGACCTGCGCTTTTGCAACAATTCAGACGTTGAAGCGGAACTCCACCACGTCACCGTCGACCATCACGTAGTCCTTGCCCTCCATGCGCACCTTGCCGGCAGCCTTGGCGGCGCTCATCGAGCCGGCGGCGACGAGGTCGTCGTAGGAGACGATCTCGGCCTTGATGAAGCCCTTCTGGAAGTCGGTGTGGATGACTCCGGCGGCCTCGGGCGCGGTCGCGCCCTTCCTGATGGTCCAGGCGCGGGCTTCCTTGGGACCGGCGGTGAGGTAGGTCTGCAGGCCGAGGGTGTCGAAGCCGACGCGGGCGAGCACGTCGAGACCGGGCTCGTCGACGCCCATCTCCGAGAGCATCTCGCGGGCCTCGTCGTCGTCGCCGAGCTCGACCAGCTCCGCCTCGAACTTCGCGTCGAGGAAGATCGCCTCGGCCGGGGCCACCAGCGAGCGCATCTTGTCCTTGAGCACCTCGTCGCCGAGCTCGTCGGCGTCGCAGTTGAACACGTAGATGTAGGGCTTCGAGGTGAGCAGCGAGAGCTCGCGGACCAGGTCGCGGTCGATCCTGGTGGCCAGGATCGGGGTGCCGGCCTCGAGGGCCTCCTTGGCCTCCTGGGTGGCGGCCAGGTTCGCGGCGCGCGACTTGTCGCCGCGCGCCTCCTTCTCCAGCCGCGGGATCGCCCTCTCCACGGTCTGCAGGTCGGCCAGGATCATCTCGGTCTGGATCGTGGAGATGTCGGACTCGGGGTTCACCTCGCCGTCGACGTGGGTCACGTCCTCGTCGCGGAAGACGCGGGTGACCTGGCAGATGGCGGCGGCCTCGCGGATGTGGGACAGGAACTTGTTGCCCAGCCCCTCCCCCTCGGAGGCGCCCTTGACGATCCCGGCGATGTCGACGAACTCGACCGTGGCCGGCAGCTGCTTGGCCGAGGCGAAGATCTCCGCGAGCTTGCCGAGACGCTCGTCCGGGACGGCGACCACGCCCACATTGGGCTCGATCGTGGCGAACGGGTAGTTCGCCGCGAGCACGTTGTTCTTGGTCAGCGCGTTGAACAGGGTCGACTTGCCGGCGTTGGGAAGTCCGACGATTCCGATGGTGAGGGCCACGGGCGGCGAGTTTACGGGCGGGTGGACCCCAGCAACGAATCGAAGAAGCACCTGAGCCTTCGGCGCCCGGGGGTGTGGCGGAGGCCACATTGGGTAGGAGATGGTGGACGTTCAGAGATCCCGACGAGATCACCGTGTCGCCCCGCGGGCAACTCCCTGCTTCGGCACGCCACTGCACGATGACGCACGCCTCAGGAGGCGCTCGTGACCAACCTGGCCAAGAACCTGACGAAGACCGCCGAGAAGCACCCGGACCGACCGGCGGTGCGGCTCGACGACTTCGTGCTCACCTACGCCGAGCTGCAGGACGGCGCGCGCCGCGTGGCGACCCTGCTCAAGGACAAGGGCGTCGGGCCGGGTGACCGGGTCGGTCTGGTGCTGCCCAACGTGCCGCCGTTCCCGGTCCTCTTCTACGGCGCGCTGGCCGTCGGTGCGGTCGTCGTACCGATGAACCCGCTGCTCAAGGGCCGCGAGGTGAAGTACTACCTCGAGGACTCCGGCGCCTCCATCGTCTTCGCCTGGAAGGACATGGCCGAGGAGGCCGGCAAGGGCGCCGAGGCCGTCGGCATCGAGTGCGTCAACGTCGACCCGGAGGACTTCGTCGACCTGCTCGCGCAGCACGAGCCCACCGAGGACGTCGCCGACCGCGACGACGACGACACCGTCGTGCTCCTCTACACCTCCGGCACCACGGGGCAGCCCAAGGGCGCCGAGCTCACCCACGCCAACATGATCAGCAACGCTGCCGTCAGCGCCGAGACCCTCGTCGAGCTCAGCGAGGAAGACGTCGTGATGGGGTGCCTGCCGCTCTTCCACTGCTTCGGCCTGACCTGCGGTCTCAACGCCTCGGTCCTCACCGGCGCCTGCCTCACGCTGATCCCCCGCTTCGACGCCGCCAAGGCGCTCGAGGTCGTCGGCCGCGACAAGGTGACTGTCTTCGAAGGCGTCCCGACCATGTACGCCGGGATGCTGCACGTCGAGGACTCCGACTCCTACGACATGTCGAGCCTGCGCACCTGCATCTCCGGCGGGTCGGCGATGCCGGTCGAGGTGATGAAGAACTTCGAGAAGACCTTCGACTGCATCGTGCTCGAGGGCTACGGCCTCTCCGAGACCTCACCGGTCGCGTCGTTCAACCAGCCCGACATCGAGCGCAAGCCCGGTTCGATCGGCGTGCCGGTGCGCGGGGTCGAGATGAAGCTCCTCGACGACGACGGCAAGGACGTCGAGCAGGGCGAGGTCGGCGAGATCGCCATCAAGGGCGAGAACGTGATGAAGGGCTACTGGGGGAAGAAGGAGGAGACCGAGGACACCTTCTCCGACGGCTGGTTCCTCTCCGGCGACATGGCCAAGGTGGACGAGGACGGCTACTTCTTCATCGTCGACCGCAAGAAGGACCTGATCATCCGCGGCGGCTACAACGTCTACCCGCGCGAGGTCGAGGAGGCGCTCTACGAGCACGAGGCTGTCGCCGAGGTGGCGGTCATCGGCATCAAGGACGACGACCTCGGCGAAGAGGTCGGCGCCGCCGTCGCGCTCAAGGACGGCTTCGACATCGACGAGGAGGAGCTGCAGGCCTTCGCGAAGGACCGGCTGGCGGCGTACAAGTATCCCCGCGCCGTCTGGATCGTCGACGAGCTGCCCAAGGGTCCGACCGGCAAGATCCTCCGTCGCGAGGTCTCCGCCCCGGAGGAGGCCTCCTCGTGAGCGCGGCCACCCGGGCCGAGGCCCGCATCCACGAGGTCGACGAGACCGACGAGGACCACCACGACGCCGCCGCCCCGCTGGACCTGCTCCTGGCCGACGCCACCAGCAGCCCGCTGCGACGGTTCCTCCCCGGCATGTCCGGGGTCCGGTTCACCGCGGGGCTGGCCAGGCGTCCGAAGCGGGTCGCCGGACGTGCCGCGGGTCTGACGGCCGAGCTCGCCAGGATCGCGGTCGGCCGCTCCGAGCTCGAGCCGCACGAGAAGGACCGCCGCTTCTCCGAGGAGGGCTGGGCCAAGAACCCCGCCCTCAGGCGCACCCTGCAGAGCTACCTCGCCCTGGGCGAGGCCGCACGCGGACTGGTGGAGGACGCCGAGCTCGGCTGGGGCGACGGCCAGCGGATGGGCTTCATCATCGACAACCTGGTCGAGGCCTCCGCCCCGAGCAACAACCCCTTCCTCAACCCGAAGGTGCTCAAGCGGGTCATCGACACCGGCGGCGGCAACCTGGTCGAGGGTGGCCGGCGGTTCGTGCGCGACTTCGCCAGTGCCCCGCGGGTGCCCTCGATGGTCGAGCCGGACGCGTTCGAGGTCGGCACTGACATCGCCGTGACACCGGGCTCGGTGGTGCTGCGCACCGACGTCTTCGAGCTGATCCAGTACACCCCGCAGACCCCGAAGGTCCGCTCGGTCCCCTTGTTGATCGTGCCTCCGACGATCAACAAGTACTACGTGATCGACCTCGCCGAGCAGCGCAGCCTGGTGGAGCACCTCGTGGCCAGTGGCCAGCAGGTCTACTGCATCTCGTGGCGCAACCCCGACGCCCGGCACGCCGACTGGGGTCTGGACACCTACGGCCAGGCGATCATCGAGGCGATGACGGCCACCGAGAAGATCTCGCGTCAGGACCGGGTCGCCCTGCTCGGCATCTGCTCCGGCGGCATGATCGCCTCGATGGTGCTCGCCCACCTCGCTGCTACGGGCGACCTCGACCGGGTGGCCGCGTTCAGCCTGGCGGTGACCGTCCTCGACCAGGAGCAGGCCGGGCTGCCGAGCGCCCTGCTCTCCCACAAGGCGGCCGCCGCATCGACCCGGGCCTCCGCGGAGAAGGGCTACCTCGACGGCAAGGTGCTGGCCGAGGTGTTCGCCTGGCTGCGGCCCAACGACCTGATCTGGAACTACTGGGTCAACAACTACCTGCTCGGCCACGCGCCGAAGGCGTTCGACATCCTCTACTGGAATGCCGACCCGGTGCGAATGACGGCGGCGATGCACCGCGACTTCATGGACCTGGCGATCAACAACAGCCTGACCCAGCCCGGCGCCGCGACGATCCTCGGCACCGAGGTCGACCTCGGCAAGATCGACACCGACAGCTACGTCGTCGCCGGGATCGCCGACCACCTGTGCAAGTGGCAGTCCTGCTACCAGACCACGCAGCTGTTCGGCGGCGACTCCAAGTTCGTGCTCTCCACCAGCGGACACATCGCCGCGATGGTCAACCCGCCGGGCAACGAGAAGGCCAGCTTCCAGACCGCGTCGAGCAACCCCGCCGACGCCTCGGAGTGGCTGAGCTCGGCGAGCAAGGTCAAGGGCAGCTGGTGGAACGACTACGTCGACTGGCTGGCCGAACGCACCGGCCCGGAGCGCAACAAGCCGACCCGGGTCGGCTCGGCCGCCTACGAACCGATCTGCGACGCCCCGGGCACCTATGTCCTCGACCGCTAGCCGCGACCGGCTGCGCACCGTCGCGGTGCGTGGCCTGCAGGCGCGGGTCTCGGTCCGTCCTGCGAGCGGCCGGCTGCTGGACGAGCCGCCCCTGCTGCTCTGCAACGGGATCGGGGCCAGCCTCGAGGCGCTGCAACCGCTGGTGGACGCGCTCGACCCCGACCGGGGCGTGGTGCGGTTCGACGTTCCCGGTGTCGGCGGCAGTGCCGCTCCGCCTCTCCCCTACCCGATCGCGGCGCTGTCCTCGTGGGTGAGCGCCCTGATGACGAAGCTCGGACACCAGCAGTTCGACGTGTTCGGGCTCTCCTGGGGTGGCGGGCTGGCCCAGCAGCTCGCCGTACAGTCCCGTCGTCGCGTACGCCGCGTGGTGCTCTGCGCCACCGGCACCGGCGCCCTGATGGTGCCGGCGCACCCGCGGGTCCTGGCGCGGATGCTCACGCCGCGGCGCCACCGCGATCCGGAGTACGCCGCCCGCATCGCTCCCGACATCTACGGCGGCAGCATGCGCACCAACCCGGAGATCGGCGCCGACCTGCTGCACGCCGCGACCCGGGCCGGTCCGAAGCGCGGCTACTACTACCAGCTCGCGGCGATGACGGGCTGGAGCAGCCTGCCGTTCCTCGGTCTGGTCCGGCAACCCACGCTGGTGATGGGCGGCGACGACGACCCGATCATCCCGGTGGCCAACCCGCGGATGCAGGCCCACCTGATCCCCGACTCCCGGCTGCACGTCTACCACGGCGGCCACCTGGCCATCCTGACCGAGGCCGACGAGCTCGCCCCGGTCATCGAGACGTTCCTATCGGAGGAGACTGCCCATGCCTGATCTCGAGGACCTCGGCCTGGAGGACTCCCCGTTCTCCGACTTCCTCGGCTTCGAGCTGCTGCTCGAGGAGCAGGACCGCGAGCTGCTCAGCGGCGTACGCGCCTTCATGACGCGCGAGGTGGAGCCGGTCATCAACGACTACTGGACGCGCGCCGAGTTCCCCCACGACCTCGTCCCCGGCATCGCCGAGCTCGGCATCGCCGGCCTGGCGTACGACGGCCCCGGCTGCCCCGCCCGGGGGGCACTCGTCGACGGCCTCGTCGCCATGGAGCTCGGCCGCGTCGACCCGTCGATCGCCACCTTCATGGGCGTCCACGGCGGCCTGGCGATGGGCTCGATCAACCTCTGCGGCTCCGACGAGCAGCGCGAGCGCTGGCTGCCCGCGATGGCGCGGATGGAGCTGATCGGCGCGTTCGGCCTCACCGAGCCCGAGCACGGCTCCGACATCTCCAACGGCCTGGCCACCACGGCCCGACGAGACGGCGACGACTGGATCCTGAACGGCGAGAAGAAGTGGATCGGCAACGCCGCGTTCGCCGACCTGGTGATCATCTGGGCGCGTGACGAGGAGGACGAGCAGGTCAAGGGCTTCGTCGTCGAGAAGGGCACCGAGGGGATGACCTTCGACAAGCAGGAGGACAAGATCGCCCTGCGCGTCGTGCAGAACGCGGAGATCCACCTCGAGGGCGTCCGCGTGCCCGAGACCAACCGTCTCCAGAAGGCCGAGAGCTTCCGCTCCACCGCCGACGTCCTCCGCGTGACCCGGATGAGCGTGGCCTGGCAGGCGGCCGGATGCGCGCGCGGAGCCTTCGAGCACGCACTGCGCTACACCAAGGCCCGCCAGCAGTTCGGGCGGTCGATCGCGTCCTTCCAGCTGGTCCAGGACCTGCTCGTGAAGATGCTGGCCAACGTCACCGCCTCGACGGCGATGAACGCCCGGGCCTCGCAGCTCCAGGACGCCGGCCTGCTCAAGGACGAGCACGCCTCGTTGTGCAAGGCCCATGCAACCGTCCGGATGCGCGAGGCCGTCGGGTGGGCGCGCGAGGTCCTCGGCGGCAACGGCATCCTGCTCGAGCACCACGTCGGACGCTTCGTCGCCGATGCCGAGGCGATCTACTCCTACGAGGGCACCCGCGAGGTGAACACCCTCATCGTCGGGCGCGCGATCACCGGCGAGGCCGCGTTCGTCTGACCGGAGACTCCGGCGGCGCGCCCTGGTTTCGGGCACGATGCTCCGGTGACCACCAGGGACCGATGGACCGTCGCGACGATCGCCGGAGGTCTCTGGCTGCTCGTCGACGTCCTCCGGGTCTGGACGCCGTCGCTGATCACCGTCTTCGGCCGTGCGGCCGAGACCCCGCCTGAGCTGATCGGTGCGTTCGCGCTCGCCTGCGGCGCGGCTCCGCTGCTGCTCCTGCTCGCCCTGCCGCGCACCGGTCGCCTGGCCCGGACCGCGCTCGTGCTGCTGGTGCTCGCCCGAGTGGCCCTGGCGGTCACCGACGGCGGTCGGCCGCAGCTGGTGGTGGCATCGCTGGGCACCGCAGCCGGTCTCTGGTGGCTCGCCCTGGCCTGCGGTCGCCACGCCCGTGCGCTCGTCCCCGGCCTCGCCTGGGGGCTGCTGCTCTCCACCGCAGCGCACGCGGCGCTCGGCACCTACGGCGCGGTCTGGCGCCGCGACCTGTTCGGGGTGCTCGAGCTCGTCCTCGTGGTCGCCCTGGTCGTGGTGGCACTGGGGCGGGCCGGCGAGAGCGGCGAGGAGGCGCCCGGTCGCCGGGCCGCGTGGTTGGTGCTGCCCGTGCTGCTGCTCTGCGGGGTGGTGTTCGCGAACGCCGGTCGCGCGTGGGCCCTGGCAGGACCATCGGGGCTGGTCGCTGTGGTCGCCGGCGCGGTCCTGGCCGTGGCGCTCTCCGCCCGCTCGGGGACTCGCGGCCGGGCCGCCCTGGCAGGGGCTGTCCTCGTGGCCGTCACGGCACTCGGCACGCTGCTCCCGGTCACCTACGACGGCCTCGCCCCGACCGTGGCCTGGCTCGAGGCGATCGTCTTCCTGCTCGGCAGCCCGGCCGCGCTGGTCGTGCTGGGTCACGCCGTGTCGCCCTCGCCGGCCGGGCGAGGTGGTCCGCTCGCGGTCGCCGGCGGGGGCGTTCTCTGGGTGGTCCTCCTGTTCGTCTACTACGCGGGCTACGACCTCGGCTACCGCGCCGACGTGGTGCTCGTCGCCCTGGCGGTCGTGGATGTCGTTGGTCACGATCACTGCTCCGCGGGCGAGCGGGCCGACCGGGCCGACCGGGCCGACCGCCGTGGCGGCGTACGTCTTCCCGCCGCGTCTGCTGGCCGGGGTCGGAGCCCTCGCCCTGCTGCTGGCCGCGCTCGGCCCCCTGGTCACGCTCCGCCCGGTGGGCGAGCGGGCCGAGCCGGGAGAACCGCTCAGGGTGGTCGCCTACAACCTGCGCATGGGCTACGGCATCGACGGGCGGTTCGACCAGCGCGGGGTCGCGGAGCTGCTGGGCCGCCAGCACGCCGACGTGATCCTGCTCAGCGAGGTCGACCGCGGGTGGCTGCTCAACGGCGGCCAGGACCAGCTGCGGGTCCTCGCCCGGCTGCTCGACATGGAGGCCGCCTTCGGGCCGGCCGCGGACCAGGTCTGGGGCGACGCGATCCTCAGCAGGCAGCCGTTGCGTGAGGTCAGCAGCCACGCCCTGGAGCGCGACGGCGCCGTGACCGGTGCCCAGGCCCTGTCTGCCCGCCTCACCTGGCGGGGTCACCGGGTGACGGTGATCTCGACCCACCTCCAGCCCGGGTCGGACGGCACCGACGACACCGTCACCCAGGCCACGGAGCTCGCCGACCTGATGACGGCCGCGGCGGACGAAGGTGGGGTCGTCGTGGCCGGCGGCGACCTGAACACCACGCCCGCGAGCAGTGCCTGGAAGGCGCTTCTCGGCACCGGGTTCACCGACACGCTGGCCGGCGCGCGGCCCCTGCTCACGGCGCCGGCCGACGACCCCGAGGAGGAGATCGACCATCTCCTCGCCTCACCCGGGGTCACGGCTCGCGGAGCGCAGGCGATCGAGACGGAGCTCTCCGACCATCTCCCTGTCGCGGTCGACCTCGAGCTGCCCGACCGCTGAGTCTCACCCGGCGTGCGCGGCCGCTCGCCACATCGACGGCTTCGGCACGGTGCGCACCGCGGGGCTCAGCGTGGAGTCAGCGCCACCGACATCGTGCGGGCCAGCCGGCTGGAGGGCAGCACGCGCAGGAACGAGCTGTCCCAGATGAACGAGAGACCTTCCCTGAGCTGCCGGCGCGCCGAGGGCCGCGGACCGACCTGCGCAGGTGCCGACAGGTCGCTCCGGATCCGGCCGAGCATGACCCAGGAGACCAGGTAGGTCACCACGTCGACGGCGAACGGGAGCCATCGCGTCACGGCGTACAACGCTCCACCTAGGGGTCCGCCCACCAGGGAGGCGACGTGCTGGCGCGCCTGGTTCTGCGCCAACGCGGTGGGCAGGTCGTCGGTGCGTACGACGGTGCGCACCGCCGACATCTCGGCCGGCCCGAAGACGCCGGCCACCGAGCCGCTGAGCAGGGCCACCGCCAGCAGGTGCGGCACGGTGAGCGCCCCGAGGACGGCGGCCACCACCAGCGAGGCGTAGAGCCCCACGCCCGTCGCGCTGGCCGAGCGCATCAGACGTCGCCGGTCCATCCGGTCGGCCCACAGGCCGGCCGGTAGCAGCGCCGCCGCACCGGACTAGGTGACGAACTCGAAGAGCGGGGAACCCGACGCGACCTTCTCGATGGTCAGGTTGCTCACCGCCATCCGCTCCAGCAGCGACGGCAGGCCGGCGGCTGACTCGAGGTCGATGCCGATCAGGGCCGGGCCGGTCTCCCGGTTGGACTTCTTGACGTACTCGAAGACCACGATGTCGTCGCCCTCGGCCAGCACATGGTCGAGGAACCCGCGCAGGGCGCCGGGCTCCTGGGGAAAGCCGACCAGGAAGTAGTGCCGGATCCCCTCGTGCACCATCGACCGCTCGATGATGTCGGCATAGCGGCTGATGTCGTTGTTGCCGCCCGAGACCAGGCAGCCCACCCGCGACCCCCGTTCGAGCTCGATCCGGTCGAGCGCGGCGGACGCCATCGCTCCGGCCGGCTCGGCGATGATGCCGTCGCTCTGGTAGAGCGCCAGCATCTCGGTGCAGATCGCCCCGGGCGCGACCGTGACGATCTCGTCGACCAGGTCGCGCACGATCGGGAAGGTGAGCCGCCCGACCGTGCCCACGGAGGCACCGTCGACGAACGTGTCCAGGTCGGGCACGGGCACGGGGCCTCTGGCTGCGAGCGCCGCCGTCATGCTCGCCGCGCCCTCGGGCTCGACGCCGACGATGCGGGTCCCGGGCCAGGTCTCGCGCAACCACGTCGCCATCCCGGCCAGCAGTCCGCCACCCCCGACCGGGACCACGACGACGTCCAGCGGGTGGGCGGCGTCCCGGGTCATCCCCACGGCCACCGTCCCCTGACCGGCGATGGTGCGCTCGTCGTCGAAGGGGTGCACGTAGGTGCTCCCGTGCCGGCCGGCATAGAGCAGGGCGGCAGCCGATGCGTCGTCGTACGTCCGCCCCTGCATCGTCATCGTCACCCGCGCTCCCCCGAGCTCGCGGATCCGGTCGCGCTTCTGCCGCGGGGTGTTGCTCGGCAAGAAGATGTGCCCGTCCGCCTCCAGCCGCGAGCAGCTCAGCGCAACCCCCTGCGCGTGGTTGCCGGCACTGGCACAGACCACGCCCAGGGCGAGCTCGTCGGCGGTCAGCGAGGCCATCAGGTTGAAGGCGCCGCGGACCTTGTAGGACCGACCGACCTGCTGGTCCTCGCGCTTGAGCAGGACCTCGGCGGAGTGTCGCTGCGAGAGCCGCGAGGACCGCTCGAGGGCGGTCGGCACCGCGATCCGGGGTACGACGGTGGCCGCGCGCGCGACGTCGTCGGGGGTGACACTCATGGCCCAGACCCTAGAACCCTGCCAGCGGAGCGGATGGGAGTGGCTGTCCGGGGAACCATGGAGCCATGGCTGACCAGGACCACGACGAGACTCTGGGTCGCGTCCTCGAGACCCACATCCTCGACCTGCTCGCGCAGCGCGGGACCGGCAAGACGATCTGCGTCTCCGAGGCCGCGCGTGCTGTCCACCCGGACAGCACGGACGAGAGGTGGCGCGACCTGATGGAACCCGCTCGCCGAGCCGCCCGTCGTCTGGTCGAGGCCGGTGCCGTGGTCATCACCCAGGGTGGTGAGGTCGTGGACCCGGAGACGGCGAAGGGACCGATCCGGGTGCGGCTGGCCCGCTGACGTCTCCGGCGCCTCAGCTGCCGACGAGGGCGAAGGTCGCGAGGGCGTGGACCAACGGCTTGCCGCCCTGCTCCACGTCGGCCTCGCACACGGTGAGGCTGTCCCCGCGCTTGCTGACCTTGGCGGTCACGACCAGCCGGCCCGGCTTGCCGGGACGCAGGTAGGTGACGGTGAGCTGGCTGGTGGCGGGCGCCTCCTCCTCGACGGTGCTCCGCACCGCCGCGCCCATGGTCGTGTCGACGAGGGTGGCCAGCATGCCGCCGTGCACGGCTCCTGCAGGGTTGAGATGACGTTCGTCGACCTCGACCACCAGCCGGGCGCTGCCGTCCCCGGACTCCGGGGTGGGAGCGTCGACGAGGGCGATGAATCCAGGACCGCTGTCTGCCATGGACTGCCTGTACCCGCGCGTCGCGACTCGACGCATCGTGGCCGGCAGGAGGAGTGCACCCTTGGAGGAACCAGTCATCGTGGAGGGGTGACCATCAGGCTGGCTGTGCTCGGCGACTCCATCGGCGCCGGCCAGGGCGCGTCCCGTCGCGAGGACACCATTGCCTCGCGGCTCGTGCGGGGACTCGCGGAGGCCGGCCTCGACTCCACTGCCACCGTGTTCGCCGTTCCCGGAGCCCGCAGCTCGGCCCTGCCCGGGCAGGTCGACCGAGCGCTCGAGTGGGAGCCCACCGTCGCTGTCATCGTGATCGGCGCCAACGACGTGACCCATCGGACTCCACCGGAGAAGGCGGCCGCGGCGCTGGTGGAGGCGGTGCGCCGGCTGCGGAGCCGCGGTGCCCAGGTGGTGGTGGCGCCGGCCCCCGATCTGAGCTCGGTCCCGCACGTGCCACCGGCCCTGCGCCCGCTGGTGCGAGCGGCTTCGGCGCGCCTCCGCGATCACCAGGTCCGTGCGGCCGTCGCCGAGGGAGCCCTGGTCGCCGACCACGTGGCGAGCACCGCGGGCGCGTTCGGTGCCGACCAGAGCCTGTTCTCCGCCGACCGGTTCCACCCCTCGAGCGCCGGCTATGCCGTCATCGCCGCGGAGCTGTTGCCACACGTCCTCGACGCCGTCAGAGCCGCACCATCCCGGTGACGTCGAGGACCAGCTCACCCTCGTCGTCGGACGCAGCCAGGTCGACCACCGCGGTGATCCGCCAGTCGTGGTCGCCGTCGGGGTCGCCGAGGATCTGCTGGACCTGCCAGCTCCGCTCGCCCTTCTCGATGATCAGCATCTGCGGGCCACGAGCATCCGGCCCGGTGTCGATGCTGTCGTGGTCGGCGAAGTAGTCCTCCAGCGCGTCACGCCAGTCCTCGGCGCCCATCGTCGAGCCGGCCTCGGCCTCGAGGTCGCCCAGGGGTCCCCACCGGTTCAGGGCGGCCAGCTCCACCCGGCGGAACATCGCGTTGCGCACCAGCACGGTGAAGGCCCGCTCGTTGGCGGTGATGCGCTCCGGGGTCGGCGGCAGGATGTCGGGTGCGGCCTCGGCGGCGAGCCGGTCGGGGTCGTTGAGCTGCTCCCACTCGTCGAGCAGGCTCGAGTCGGTCTGCCTCACGACGGCGCCGAGCCACTCGATGATGTCCTCGAGCTCGTCGGTGCGCACCCGCTCCGGCACGGTCTGGCGCAGCGCCCGGAAGGCGTCGCCGAGATAGCGCAGCACCAGCCCCTCCGATCGCGTGAGGCCGTAGAACGCGACGTACTCCGCAAAGGTCATCGCACGCTCGTAGAGGTCGCGCACCACCGACTTCGGCGAGAGTGCGTCCTCCCCCACCCACGGGTGCCGCTGTCGATAGAGGGAGTAGGTGTGCTCGAGCAGCTCCTCGAGGGGCTTGGGCCAGGTGACCTCGTCGAGGAGCTCCATCCGCTCGTCGTACTCGATCCCCTCGGCCTTCATCTCCCCGATCGCCTCGCCCCGCGCGAGATGCTCCTGCGCACCCAGCACGGGCCGGGGGTCCTCCAGGGTCGCCTCGATCACCGAGACGACGTCGAGGGCATAGGTCGGCGCCTCGGGGTCGAGGGTGTCGAACACGGCCAGGGCGTAGGCCGACAGCGCCTGGTTGAGGGCGAAGTTCAGCTGCAGGCCCTCGACCAGGCGGACCCGGCGGCCGTCCGGCTCGGGAGGGTCGACCAGCTCGACGACGCCGGCAGCGAGCAGGGACCGGTGCTGTGCCGCAGCGAGCCGCATCAGCCGCAGCTGCGCGTGCGGCTCCTCGTGGTTGTCGCGCAGCAGACGCCGCATCGCCTCGGCCGGGTTGCCCGGGCGCGCGATCACGTTGAGCAGCATCGCGTGGCTGACCCGCATCCGCGAGACCAACGGCTCCGGCTGGGCGGCGACGAGCCGGTCGAAGGTCTCCTCGGTCCAGTTCACCTGCCCCTCGGGCGGCTTCTTGCGCTGCACCCGCTTGAGCTTCTTCGGATCGTCACCGGCCTTCTTCACCAGACGGTGGTTCTCGACGACGTGGTCGGGGGCCTGCACGACGACGGTGCCGGCCGTGTCGTAGCCGGCCCGCCCTGCCCGACCGGCGATCTGGTGGAACTCGCGCGCCTTGAGCAACCGCTGCCGGCGCCCGTCGTACTTCGAGAGGCCGGTGAACACCACGGTGCGGATCGGCACGTTGATGCCGACACCGAGGGTGTCGGTGCCGCAGATGACCTTGAGCAGCCCGGCCTGCGCGAGCTGCTCGACCAGACGGCGGTACTTCGGCAGCATCCCGGCGTGGTGGACGCCCACCCCGTGCTTCACCAGCCTGGACAGGGTCTTCCCGAAGCCGGGGCTGAAGCGGAAGCCACCGATCAGCTCGGCGATCCGGTCCTTCTCCTCTCGGGTGCAGACGTTGATGCTGGTCAGCGCCTGCGCCCGTTCGAGTGCCGCGGCCTGGGTGAAGTGGACGACGTAGATCGGCGCCTGATGGGTGGTCAGGAGCTCCTCGAGGGTCTCGTGCAGCGGCGTCACCGCCCACTCATAGCTCAGCGGCACCGGTCGCGTGAGGCTGGTGACGACCGCCGTGTCCCTGCCCGTACGCCGCTCCAGGTCCTCGACGAACCGGGTGACGTCACCGAGCGTCGCGGACATCAGCAGGAACTGGGCGTTCGGCAGCTCGAGCAGGGGCACCTGCCACGCCCAGCCGCGGTCCGGCTCGGAGTAGAAGTGGAACTCGTCCATCACCACCTGGCCGACGTCGGCCGCCGCACCCTCGCGCAGGGCGATGTTGGCCAGCACCTCGGCGGTGCAGCACACGATCGGCGCCTGTGAGTTGACCGCGGCGTCCCCGGTCAGCATCCCGACGTTCTCCGCACCGAAGGCGGAGATCAACGCGAAGAACTTCTCCGACACCAGTGCCTTGATCGGGGCGGTGTAGAACGTCCGCTGCCCGCGGGCGAGTGCGGCGAAGTGCGCACCCGTCGCGACCAGGCTCTTGCCCGTGCCGGTGGGGGTCGAGAGGATCACGTTGTTGCCGCTGACGATCTCGATCAGCGCCTCCTCCTGCGCCGGGTAGAGGGTCAGGCCCTGCTCGGTCACCCAGGCCTCGAAGGAGTCGAAGAGCGCGTCGGGATCGGTGACCCCCGACGTCTCGGCGAGGCTGTCGGACAGCGACATCAGCGCTTCCCGGCGTCCTCGACGCAGAGGACGGCCCACGGCAACGCCTCGAGCCGACCTTCCGCGATCGGCCGGCCACAGACGTCGCACGCCCCATAGGTGCCCTCGGCGAGCTTCTCCAGGGCGCGGACGACGTCGGCGCGCGTCCGCTGCATCCGATCGTGCACGGCCACCTGTGCCATCCGGTCGATCGCCGCGGTGGTGCCCTCTCCGATCCGCTTGCCGAACGAGATCGCGCCCTGGTCGACCGGCGGCTTCTCCATCTCGGCCATCTCGGCGTCCATCTCGGCGAGCTTGGCGGTCAGGGCCTCGCGGGCCTCCTCGGGGCTCACATCGCCTCCTTCCCGGACAGCAGCTCGCCCCGGTGGCGCCACGACCAGGTCAGCACCGTCACCGAGAACACGAGGGTCAGCACCACGATCACGGCCTCGACGGCACCTCCCGCACCCTGGGTGAAGATCCCGTTCTCCAGGTCGTAGAGCAGGTCCATCGCGAACAGGTAGAGCCCGGCGCTCCCCGCGCAGAGCAGCCAGAACAACGCGGACTCACGACGTCGACGCAACGTGACGAGCGCCAGGACGCACGCGACGAGCAGCCACAGGTCGGCGAGCGGAAAGGCGCTCTCGAACTCGTAGTAGGCCTCGCGCTGCTCGCTCGCGATCCAGTCACGGTGGGTGAGCCAGATCGTCCAGTAGGCGACGTCGAGGACGATGGCCACGACGAGCATGGCCTGCACGGTCCGTCTCATGGCCGTCTCATGGGCGTCTCATGGTCGTCTCACAGGACGTCATCGGTCAGTTGTCTGAGCAGACGAGGGTGGAGTTGCCGTCGCTGTCGGTCACCGTGTGGCAGCTCTTCGCGATCTCGTTGGCGAACAGGCCCCCGGCAGCGATCACGACGACGACCAGGATCGCGGCGAGCACCGACCAGATCGTGCCGATCAGGCCGGTGACGAAACCGGCGGTGGCCAGCCCCTCTCCGCCGAGACGGCCCTGCGACTGCTCGATCTCCCGCTTGGCCTGGCGGCCGAGGACCATGGCCGGGATGCCGAGGAACAGGCCGCAGGCGACGATCGAGATGATGCCGAGCACCAGGCTCGTGGTGGCCTTGCTGGAGTTGGGGGCGACCGGTGGGATCGGCGGGTAGCCCGGCTGAGGCATCGCCGGTTGGTAGGCAGGCTGGTGCGGGGGCTGGTTCGGGGGCTGGTTCGGCGGGTAGTGCTGGCCGTCGTCGCTCATCCCCCGAAGTTAGGCCATCAGGCGTGCGATGACACGTTTGCGCGCGTCGTGGGAGTGGAACGATCACGCCCAAGGACGAAGGGCCTTCCCCATGCGCCATCCGCGCCTGCTCCATCTCACACTCCCGTTCCTCGCCATCGGACTCTCCATCGGCCTCTCGGCGTGCGGCGGCCAGAGCTCCGACCGCCGGCCGACGGCCGCACCGAGCGGTCGGCGTCGCCCTCGAAGCTCCCCGTCGACACCGGGCGCAGGTTCACCCTCGCGGAGCTGGACGCCGCTCTTCCCTCGGTGGGCGACATCGACGGCGCGCGGCGGATCGAGAGCAGGTGTCGCTTCGGCAAGGCGTCCGATCTGTGCGAGCAGGCCGACGACACGACGTACGCCAAGGTCGTGCTCAGCACCGACCACGAGCCCAACCTCGGCACTGACAACCACCGCGGGTCACGCTACTCTCGATCGCGGTGGTGTCCTGGGGCCGCTACCGGGTCGTCTCCCGCGTCATCCTCTTCGACGCCCACCACGCCCCGGACGACGCGCACAAGGCGGTCGACCGGCTCGTGGAGGACTACCTCGACCGCCTCAGCAACTCTGCCTGATCGAGCGACGCCGGGTCAGTCCAGCGGGTTCTCGTGGACCCACACCGGTGAGTCCTTCGCGGAGAGCAGCTCGTGGCGCTCGGTGGGATCCATCTCCTCGATCTGGGTGACGAGCTCGAGCGGGTAGCCGGCCACCTCACCCGCGTCCGGGACGGGAACGACGGAGTGGACGACGCGGTCGTCGTAGAGGTGCATCATCGTGATCGACTGATGACCGTCGACCGCGGAGAGCAGCCGGCCGACGGGTGCTGGGTCTGCCAGGTAGCAGGTCGCCGAGGCCACGGAGACGGGCACGCCGGCGAACAGGGAGTACGACGAGAAGTGGAAGTGGCCACCGATCACGCCGCGGACGTCCGTGCCGGTGATGACCTCGGCCAGCAGGTGCTGGTCGTGCAGCTCGATCAGCTCGGCCGCCCGGGTCATCGGCACCGGGATCGGCGGATGGTGCAGCGCGACCAGGGTGCCGTGCTCGGCCGGCTCGGCCAGCACGTCGCCGAGCCAGGCCAGCTGCTCCGCGGAGAGCTCGCCGTGGTGGTAGCCCGGGACACTCGTGTCGAGCGCGACGATGCGCAGCCCGTCGACGTCGTGGACCCGGTCCTGGGTGGCGTCGTCGACGAGCTCCTCACCGAACAGCTCGCGGGCGTACGGCGCGCGCTCGTCGTGGTTGCCCATCACCCAGACCACCTCGGCGCCGAGCTCGGCGGCCGCCGGTTCGACGATCTCGCGCAGTCGCACATAGGCCTTCGGCTCGGCGCGGTCGGCGAGGTCGCCGGTGAACACGATCGCGTGTGGTGGCATCTCGAGACGGCCCAGCCTGGCCAGCGCCCGGGCCAGGTTGTCGTGGGTGTCGATCGAGTCGTAGAGCCGGCGCTCCGCCAGCAGGTGCGGGTCGCTGACATGAGCGACGACATGGCGAGGGAGTGGGTGCTGGCCCAGCGGCTTCACGCGGAAAGCATAGGGCTCCCGTCCCACTCCGTGGACACATAGGCTCGCCGAATGCGCCTCGCGACCTGGAACGTGAATTCCCTCCGCAGCCGGATCGACCGGGTCGAGGCCTTCCTGCAGCGCCACGACGTCGACGTCCTCGCCGTGCAGGAGACCAAGGCGCGCGAGGACCAGCTTCCGCTGATGGGTCTGACGGTGCTCGGCTACGACGTCGCGGCGGCCGGCTACGACCAGTGGAACGGCGTCGCGATCATCAGTCGCATCGGGATCGAGGACGTCGAGGTCGGCTTCCCGGGCATGCCGACCTGGGGCGAGCCGACTGCGGCGGAGGCTCGGGCGATCGGGGCCACCTGTGGCGGCGTACGCCTGTGGTCGCTGTATGTGCCGAACGGCCGCAAGGTCGACGACCCGCACTACGTCTACAAGCTCGACTGGCTGGCACACCTTCGCGAGGCGGCGCGCGCGATGACCGGCGACGTCGCGCTCGTCGGCGACTGGAACATCGCGCCGCAGGACGAGGACGTCTTCGACATGCAGGCCTTCGTGAAGAGCACCCACGTCACGGCGCCCGAGCGGGCGGCGTTCAACGGCTTCCTCGAGGACGGCTACGTCGACGTCGTGCGTCCCCACGCGCCGGGGCCGGAGGTCTACACCTACTGGGACTACTACCGGCAGCGCTACGAGCGCAACCGCGGCATGCGCATCGACTTCGTCCTCGGCAGCCCCTCGCTCGCCTCCCGGGTGACCGGCGCCTTCATCGACCGCGAGGAGCGAGCCGGCAAGGGCGCCAGCGACCACGCCCCGGTCGTGGTTGACCTGGACTGACGTGGGCCCAGCTCTGCCGGTTTCCCAGGTTAAGAACCCGAACTGCCTCTTCACACACGATGCGCGGTGTGTGAAGACCCGGTTTCCCTTCATCACCTGGGAAACCGGCAGCACCGCTCCGCGCCCTCAGTTTCACCGGGCGCCCGGTGAAACCCGCGTCCCTCCCCGATTGTGTCGGTCCCCCCTGCCACGCTCACGGGCATGGACATCGTGCTTCCCCTGCTGACGCTCGTGATCGGCGTGCTGCTCGGTGCGGTGGCCGTGCTGGCCTGGTCACGGCGGGGCGGTGACCCGGAGGTGATCCGGGCGCTGACCGCGCGCGGCGAGGACCAGGCGATCCTGCGCGACGGGCTCGACCGGCTCCACGAGCGGCTGATGGACGTCGAGCAGCAGCGCGCCTCGTGGCAGGGACAGCTGCGCCAGCAGGTGGACGACATGCGCCACAGCACCGACCTGCTGCGACGCGAGACCGGCGCCCTGTCGACGGCGCTGCGCAAGCCGCACGTCCGCGGCCAGTGGGGTGAGCTCCACCTGCGTCGCGCCGTCGAGCTGGCCGGGATGGTCGAGCACTGCGACTTCGAGGAGCAGGTGCACCTGGTCCACCAGGACGGGCAGCACCGCCCCGACCTCGTGGTCCGGCTCGCGGGTGGTCGTTCGGTCGTGGTCGACGCCAAGGTGCCGCTCGAGGCGCAGCTCGACGCTTTGGCCACCGACGACCCCGAGGAGGTGGCCGCCCACCTGCGCCGCCACGTGCGTCAGGTCCGCACCCACGTGGACACGCTGTCGGGCAAGGCCTACTGGCGCTCGCTGCAGACCGCGCCCGAGTTCGTGGTGATGTTCGTCCCGGCCGAGTCGTTCCTGGCCGTGGCGCTCGACACCGACCCCTCGCTGCTGACGTACGCCGCCACCAAGGACGTCGTGATCGCCACCCCCACCACCCTGATCGCCCTGCTGCGGACCATCGCGCACGGCTGGACCACCGAGGCGCTGGCCGAGCGGACCCGTGAGATCCACGAGCTCGGCCGCGAGCTGCACACCCGGGTCGGCGTGATGGGGGGTCACCTCGACAAGGTCGGCCGGTCGCTCAAGGCATCGGTCGAGGCCTTCAACAGCGCGGTCGGATCCATCGAGAGCCGGGTGCTGGTCACCGCGAGGCAGTTCGAGGACATCGGGGTGACGCGTGAGTCGCTCGCGCCCGTGCAGCCCGTGGAGCAGGTCCCCCGCCCGCTGACCGCAGCCGAGCTGCTGGACGCGGTCGCCGAACAGCGTCCTGACCTGCCCGAGCTCCCCGAGGGGGGTCCCGGCGAGTCGCGCCGATCCAGCGCCTGAACCGGCCTACCTTGTGCCTGTGAGCGCACCCACCCTGTGGGAAGAGGGCCGAA
The DNA here is from genome assembly GCA_963843075.1 of uncultured Actinomycetota bacterium. Classification (GTDB taxonomy): domain Bacteria; phylum Actinomycetota; class Actinomycetes; order Propionibacteriales; family Nocardioidaceae; genus Marmoricola. Next base: position 1,696,791 of record CAWJJD010000002.1, read on the forward strand.
TGGCCGGCAGCCGCGTCACGCGGCTGGCGGTGGTGGCCGCGCTCGCGGTGCTGGCGCTCAACCTGGCGATCAGCCGGCAGCTCACCGTCGTCTTCGACGTCGGCTTCGTGCTCGTGTGCCTCGGGGCGGCGCTCGCGGTGCACCCGCGAGACTTCTTCCACGTCGGGGTGCTGCCGCCGCTGCTGCTGCTCGGCCTCATCTCGCTGGTCGCCGTCGTGCACACCGGGTGGGTCGCCGAGGCCGGTGACGGATTCGTCCAGGCGGTGGTCTCGGGCCTCGCGCACCGGGCGACCGGGTTGCTGGCGGCCTACCTCCTGGCCCTGGCGGTGCTGGCGATCCGGCAGCGCGTCCGGGTGCGGCACCAGCGCCGCGCGGCCTACTCGAAGCGGGTGGGGTCCCCGGCACCGACCCTGACCACGACGGGCAGCCCCTCGGAGAAGTCGACCACGGTGGTGGGCTCCGAGCCACACTCGCCCGAGTCGATCACCGCATCCAACCAGTGATCCAGCTCGTCCTTGACCTGCCACCCGTCGGTCATCGGCTCGCTCTCGCCCGGCATCAGCAGGGTGCTCGACAGCAGCGGCTCGCCCAGCCCCTCCAGTAGTGCCTTGACCACCGGGTGGTCGGGGATCCGCACACCGACCGTGCGCTTCTTGGGGTGCATCAGCCGCTTCGGGACCTCGCTCGTCGCCGGCAGGATGAAGGTGTAGGGGCCCGGAGTCGCCGCCTTGATCGCCCGGAACGCCGTGTTGTTCAGGTGCACCAGCTGCCCGAGCTGGGCGAAGTCGTGGCACACCAGCGTGAAGTGGTGCTTGTCGTCGAGGTCGCGCAGCTTCTTGATCCGCTCGAGGCCGTCGCGGTTGCCGAGCTGGATGCCGAGCGCATAGCCGGAGTCCGTGGGGTAGGCGATCAGGCCGTCCTCACGCAGCAGCTCGACGACCTGGTGGATCGCCCGCGGCTGCGGGTCGACCGGGTGGACGTCGAAGTAGCGGGCCACTCAGACCTGCTGCGCTGCCTTGCGGATGTCGCGGCGCAGCTCGGGCGGGAGCGCGAAGATCAGCGACTCCTCGGCCGTGTGCACCGCCTGGGCATCGGGGTAGCCGCGCTCGGTGAGGAAGCTGAGCACACCGTCGACGAGGTCCTCGGGCACGGACGCACCCGAGGTCACGCTGACCGAGCCGACCCCCTCGAGCCACGCCTCGTCGATCTCGCTGGCGTCGTCGACCCGGTAGGCCGCCTTGGCTCCGGCCTCCAGGGCCACCTCGGCAAGTCGGACCGAGTTCGAGGAGTTCGCCGAGCCGACCACGATCACCAGGTCGGCGCCGAGGCTGATCTCCTTGATCGCCAGCTGACGGTTCTGGGTGGCGTAGCAGATGTCGTCGCTCGGGGGGTCGAGCAGCTTCGGGAAGCGCTGGCGGATCGCGTCGACGGTGGCCATCGTCTCGTCGACCGACAGCGTGGTCTGGGAGAGCCAGGCCACCTTCTCCGGGTCGCGTACGACGATCGCGTCGACGTCGTCGGGACTCTGCACCAGCTGGATGTGCTCGGGAGCCTCTCCCGCGGTGCCCTCGACCTCTTCGTGCCCCTCGTGCCCGATCAGCAAGATGTCGTAGTCGTCGGAGGCGAACCGCTTGGCCTCGTGGTGGACCTTGGTCACCAGCGGGCAGGTCGCGTCGATCGTCTTCAGGTTTCGCGCGGCCGCCTGGTCGTGGACCACCGGCGAGACTCCATGGGCCGAGAAGACCACGGTCCTGCCCTCGGGGACCTCGTCGAGCTCCTCGACGAAGATCGCTCCGCGCGACTCCAGGTCGGCCACCACGTGCTTGTTGTGCACGATCTGCTTGCGCACGTAGACCGGCGAGCCGTAGAGGTCCAGGGCCTTCTCGACCGTGATCACCGCCCGGTCGACGCCGGCGCAGTAGCCGCGGGGCGCGGCCAGGCGCACGGCGCGCTCGGCCTCGTCGGGCGAGAGGACGCTCGGCGTACCCAGGTCAGTCATGCGGGGTCCCTGCGGAGGCGGGAGCGCAGCGAGCGCCTTCGTGGGGTGAAGTCATGAGGTCAATCGTAGGTGGCGACCCTTAGGGTGCGAGCCATGGCCTTGGAGACCTCCCCTGAGCATCCGGCGCCGGTGCGCCAGATCACCCAGGCGATCGGTCAGTGGGTCGAACGACTGGGGGCGGTCTGGGTCGAGGGGCAGGTCACCCAGATCAGTCGCCGGGGAGGGATGAACACCGTCTTCCTCACCCTGCGCGACAAGCTCGCGGACATCTCCGTCCCGGTCACCTGCAACCGCGGCGTGATCGACTCGCTGCCCACCCCGCTCGTCGAGGGGGCGCAGGTCGTCTGCCACGCCAAGCCCTCCTTCTACGCCAACCGCGGCACGCTCTCCCTCGCGGTGCGCGAGATCCGGCTGGTCGGGGAGGGCGAGCTGCTGGCCAGGCTCGAACGACGACGCCAGCTGCTCGCCGCGGAGGGATTGTTCGCCGAGGAGCTCAAGCGTCGGTTGCCGTTCCTGCCGCGCAACGTCGGGCTCGTCACCGCCCAGAGCTCAGCCGCCGAGCGCGACGTGCTGGACAACGGCCGCCGGCGCTGGCCGGGTGTCCACTTCACCGTCAAGTACGCCGCGATGCAGGGCATGCACGCCGCCCGCGAGGTGATCGAGGCGATCCAGACCCTCGACCGCGACCCGGGCGTCGACGTGATCATCGTGGCGCGGGGCGGTGGCTCGGTCGAGGACCTGCTGCCGTTCTCCGACGAGGGGCTCGTCCGCGCCGTCCACGCGATCCGCACCCCCCTGATCTCGGCGATCGGCCACGAACCCGACTCCCCCATCCTCGACCTCGTCGCCGACGTCCGCGCCTCCACACCGACCGACGCCGCCAAGCGGGTCGTGCCCGACGTCGCCGAGGAGGCACAGCGGGTGCTGCAGGCGCGCGAGCGTGGCCGGCGCGCCATCCGTGGGCTGGTCGACCGCGAGCTGCGCCAGGTCGAGTCGCTCCTGTCCCGACCGGCGCTGGCCGACCCCCGCACGGGCCTCGACGAGCGGATGGTCGAGATCGAGGGCTACCGCGACCGCGCCCGGCGCACGTTCCTGCACCGCATCGACCGGGGTGAGGACGACCTGGTCCACCAGGTCGCCCGGATCCGGGCGCTGTCGCCGCTCGCGACGCTGCGCCGCGGCTACGCAGTGCTCTCCGACGCCGAGGGCCAGGCGCTCTCGAGCGTGGCCACCCTGGAGCCGGGTCAGGACCTGCACATCCGGGTCGCCGACGGACGCATCGCGGCCACCACCACCAGGGTCGACCGGATCGACCTGATGCCCGACAACGACGACGAGGACGACGATGACTGACGAGACCCTGGCAGACCTCAGCTACGAGGAGGCCCGCGACCGCCTGATCGAGGTGGTGCGCACCCTGGAGCAGGGCGGCACCAGCCTCGCGGAGTCACTGGCCCTCTGGGAGCAGGGCGAGGAGCTGGCCAAGGTCTGCCAGCGCGCCCTCGAGGGTGCGCGGGCCCGGCTCGACAAGGCCCTCGCGGACGACTCACCGGGCGAGGACTGACCCAGACTAGCGACCCTCGACCGCCGCGAGCGTCGTACGGAACTGCGAGGCGGCGCCGGCCGAGTTGGGGTGTGCCGGGACCGCCACGGCCGGACCGTTGACGGAGACTCCACCGAGTCCCTCGACGTAGCGCCGGGTCGGGAGCGCGCAGACGTGGTGCCCGAGGGACGGGGTGTAGGTGTCCACGAAGTCCGCGCCGCCGGCGGCCGCAGCGCGCTTCACCATCGCGTTGAGCTTGTCGAAGGTCGCGTGGAGGTAGGCCATGTCGGAGTCGCTGACCGGCACCAACGGGTAACAACCCTTCTGCGGGATGCCGGCGAGGTAGTCGAGCATCAGGATCCGGGCGTTCGGCGACCGGCGGTGGATCTCCTCCAGCGCAGCGACCAGCTTCGGCTCCGAGGCGTTGATCTGCTGCTCGAGCTGGTCCACGCCGCCCGCGGTGTACTTCTCCTTGCAGTGCGCACCCCTCGGGTCAGGGCTGAGGCAGTCCATCGCCGCGCCGGCGAACCCGGCGTCGTTGCCACCGATGCCGACCGTGACCAGGTCGGTCGTCGACGTGAGCCGGTCGAACTGTGCCGGGTTGGTCTCGCCCGTGGGCAGGCCGGTCTGGGGTGCGTAGAAGTCGTCGGTGGTCGCCGACCCGCAGGTGGCGTCACGGAAGGTCGGCACCTTCAGCGCCGCGGCCAGGAGCTTGGGGTAGTTGCGGTGGGACTGGGCACAGCCGGTCGGGGCGTACGTCGAGTCGGGCAGCCCGTCGGTGTCCGCGATCACGACGTCGGCCGACCAGGAGTCCCCGAGGGCGACGTACTCCTGATAGCCCTCCGGGCTGGCTCCTCGCGCCGTGGGCACCAGCACGCTGAGCGCCATGCCGACGGCAGCGACCAGCAAGAAGATGGTCAGGACTGGCTTGCTCACGGTGTGCCTCCCAGTAGGACGTTCGGGAGGTACAACGGCCCCGAGGGCCAGAAGTCACTGCGTGACGGTGAGCGGGACGCCTTCCAGGCTCCCGGCGAAGTCGCGGATCGTGCCCTCGGGGGCCGTGCCGACCACCAGCCACGACTCGTAGACCTCCCCGGAGATCTCCAGCGATCGCGACACGGCGTAGTCGCCACCGGCGTCGCGCCAGGTCTGCCAGGTCTGCCCGTCGATGGTGACGTCCTTGCCCTGCGTGGCGTCGGGGTCCACGTGCTCGTCGACGAGGTCCTGCACGCCGCCGCGCGCCTCCTCGACCCCGACGTACTTGCGGCCGTCGGTGAGCAGGCCGAGGTGCCACGTCGGCGACATGCCGGTCTGGTAGTCGGCGCTGGTGGCCTTCCAGCCGCGGGGCAAGGTGGTGGGGGCCATCACCAGCAGCTTGTGGTCCGCGCGGCCCGCCCGGAGCATCGCGGTCCAGTCGACCGACCGGACCGGCGTGGGCTCGTTGTCGGTGGTCACCGAGCGGATGGCGACGAAGGCGATCACAGCGAGGACGGTGACCACCATCGCGCCCACAAGACCGCCGGAGGAGCGTTGGTAGCGACCGGCACCCGGACTGCGCGTCTCGCTCATGCGCCCCATCCTGCCAACCCCGGTGGAGGCTACGATCACTGACATGTCCGAGAGCCACATCCCTGACTCCCTGTCCGTCGCCCCCTCCTACCCCGACCGCAACCTGGCCCTCGAGCTGGTGCGGGTCACGGAGGCCGCCGCGATGGCCGCCGGACGGTGGGTCGGTCGTGGTGACAAGAACGGCGCCGACGGGGTCGCCGTGAACGCGATGCGGGTGCTGATCTCGACGGTCGGGATGCAGGGAACGGTCGTGATCGGCGAGGGCGAGAAGGACAACGCCCCGATGCTGTTCAACGGCGAGGAGGTCGGTGACGGGGAAGGTCCCGCCTGCGACGTCGCGGTCGACCCGATCGACGGCACCACCCTGGCCGCGAAGGGCATGACCAACGCCATCTCGGTGCTCGCGGTGTCGCCGCGGGGCTCGATGTATGACCCGTCGGCAGTCTTCTACATGGAGAAGCTGGTCACCGGTCCGGCGGCGGCCGACGTCGTCGACATCCGCTACCCCGTCGCGGAGAACATCCACCAGGTCGCAAAGGCCAAGGGCAGCCGTCCCGAGGACGTCACCGTCGTGGTGCTCGACCGGCCCCGGCACCAGGAGCTGGTGGAGGCGATCCGCGGCACCGGCGCGCGGATCAAGTTCATCACCGACGGCGACGTGGCGGGCGCGATCATGGCGGCCCGAGAGGGCACCGGGATCGACCTGCTCCTCGGCATCGGGGGCACACCCGAGGGCATCATCGCGGCCTGCGCCATGAAGTGCCTCGACGGCACCATCCAGGGGCGGCTCTGGCCGACCAGCGACGAGGAGCGGCAGCGCGCCATCGACGCCGGCCACGACCTCGACCGCGTGCTGACCACCGCAGACCTGGTCTCCGGTGACGACTGCTTCTTCGTCGCCACGGGCATCACCGACGGCGAGCTGATGCAGGGCGTGCGCTACAAGGCCGGCGGCGCCTCGACCCACTCGTTGGTGATGCGATCCCGCAGCGGCACGATCCGATCGATCCACTCCGAGCACAAGCTCTCGAAGCTCCGGGCCTACGCCGACGTCGACTTCGAGCGCTGAGCCGACCGTGATCGTCGTCGCCGGTGAGGCGCTCATCGACGTCGTCGTCGACTCCGACGGCGACTCCTCCGAGACCCCGGGCGGGTCCCCGCTCAACGTGGCCGTCGGGCTGGGTCGGCTCGACATCGAGGCGACGCTGATCAGCCAGGTCGGCCACGACGAGCGTGGCGGACTGGTGGTCCAGCACGTGACCGGCAGCGGCGCCGAGATCATCGCCGTGCCCACCTCGACGGGCCGCACCTCGGTGGCGACCGCGAACCTCGACCAGACCGGCGCCGCCAGCTATGACTTCGACCTCGAGTGGAGCCTGCCCCGCCAGGAGCTCCCGGTGTGTCGTGCGCTGCACATCGGTTCCCTGGGCACCCTGCTCGAACCTGGTCGCGAGAGCGTGCTCGACCTCGTCGAGCAGGCCTGTGCGCGCGACGTCTTCGTCAGCTATGACGCGAACCTCCGCGAGACCTTCATGGACGACCGGGAGCGCACCTGGCGCGACGTGCGCTCGCTGGGAGCCCGCTGCACGCTGGTGAAGCTCAGCGACGAGGACGCCGAGCTGCTCGACCCCGACTCGGACCCCGACGACGTCGCCCGCACGCTGCTGCAGGGCGAGAGGACCCGCCTGGTGGTGCTGACGCGAGGCTCCGAGGGCGCCACGGCGTTCGTGGAGGGCGCCGAGGTCCGGGGTGAGCCGCGGCCGGTCGAGGTCGTGGACACCGTCGGAGCCGGCGACGCCTTCATGGCGGCGACACTGGCCCAGCTCGCCGACCTCGACGCGTTCGGTCAGCCGGGCCCGGGCCTCCCGCTGGACGAGGCGAGCCTGGGACGACTGGTGCGCGGGTCGATCGAGGTCGCCGCCGTCACGTGCGAGCGGCGCGGAGCGAACCCACCTCGTCGGCAGGATCTTCCTGTCGGGTGGCCCGCCTGAGCTGCTGCTCGCGCAACGCGGTGAGCACGTGGTCCATCACGATCGGGTCGACGGCCATCCCGACGTGGCTGGTGCGCACCTCCACGTGCCGCGCGTCCGGGTCGAGGCAGGCCCGCCAGTCGACGATGCCGTCGCGCTTGCTGTAGATCGCGGTGAAGCCGAGCTCCGGGTCGATCGGGAGGTGGCTCTCCTCCCAGCTCAGCCGGGCACACTCCCCGCCGAAGCAGTCGGCGCTCATCATCCCGCGGAAGCCGACCCGCGTGAGCCGGGCGAGCAGCTGTGCGTCCCAGGCGAGCACCTTGTGGATCGCACCCGGGGCCAGCACCGGGCTGCCCATGCTGATGATCCCCTCGATCAGGTCGGGCCGTCTCGAGGCCAGGCCACGTGCCAGCATCCCGCCGAGGCTGTGCCCGACGACGGTGACCTTGCGGTTGCGCCGGATGGCGATCGTCTCGATCCGGCGCTCGAGCCGGTCGGCTGCCTCACGGGTGCACCCGACGTTGGCGTGGATCTGCGAGCGGTAGGTGCGAAAGCCGTTGTGACGCAGGAACAGCGTCATCGCCTTGAGGGTGGCGTCACCGGCCATGAATCCAGGCACGAGGAGCACGGGGTCCTGCGCGGTGACGCGGTGGCTCCCGGCGTACGGCAAGGAGCCGCGAGCCCTCCGGTCTGCCGTCGTACGACGGAGCAGGCGACCCGCCTCGAGGACCGTGCTCGTCTCCCGAGCCAGCGCGCGGAACCCCGAGGGGCCGTCGAACCCGGCGGGCAGGAGGAACGAACCGAGCGGTGAGTTCACCTCAAGAAGGTAGCGTTATCAACTAGTTGCACGTGGGATTTCGACACATCCGAAACATTTCGTGAAAAGGCGGTCCAGATGCCGGTCCCGGTCTCCGAGGAGCTCTTCGCTCCCATCACTCCCGGCCTGGAGCTGTGCTACCAGACGTTCGGCAGCCCCGACGGCGAGCCGCTGGTGCTGGTCATGGGTCTGGGCGGACCGATGAACTGGTGGGACGCCGACCTGTGCAAGATGCTCGCCGAGGCGGGCTTCCACGTGGTCCGCTACGACAACCGCGACACCGGCCGGTCCACCCGCCTCAAGGGTCGGGTCACTCGCCGGCAGCTGGTGCGGTCCTTCCTCGGCAGCGGCGGACGACCGCCCTACACGCTGAGCGACATGGCGGGCGACGCGTTCGCGCTGATGGACCACCTCGGTTGGGAGTCGGCCCACGTCGCCGGCGTGTCGATGGGCGGCATGATCGCGCAGACCATGGCGATCGAGCAGCCCCGTCGGGTCCGCTCGCTCACCTCGATCATGTCGACGCTCGGCAAGCGCACGGTGGGCTGGCAGCACCCCAGCCTGCTCCCGATGCTGATCGCCCCACGCAAGGCCGGCAAGGAGGCCTACGTGGTCAGCTCGGCGAAGATGTGGGAGGTCATCGGGTCCCCCGGCTATCCCAAGCACGAGGACCAGATCCGTGAGCGGGCCGAGGAGACCTGGGACCGCGGCGTCTCGGCCGCGGGGGTGATGCGTCAGATGCTGGCCGTCCTCAACCAGCCCAACCGCTCGCGCGCCCTCGCCGCGCTGCGGATCCCGGCCGCCGTGGTGCACGGCACCTCGGACAAGATGGTGCACGTCTCCGGCGGGCGAGCGACGGCCCGGGCGATCCCGGGCGCCGAGCTGTTCGTGATCGAGGGCATGGGCCACGACATGCCCTCGGAGCTGTTCGGGACGCTGAGCGACATCATCCGTCGCACGGCGGACCGGGCCGGGCGCAATGCCTCGACGCCGCGGTCTGCCTGACCGGCCTCACCGGCGCGCCGCACGGCACGCAGCCGGAGCGCAGTCGTCCCAGGCGCGCAGCCGTCGCATGAGTGCACGGGCCCACGGCTTGTCGTGGTCGCGCGCGAACACGTTGGTCTGCTCGAAGGGCGCGCGGTAGCGGTAGAGCTCCCAGGCATAGCGGTGGCCCTTCCACGAGTCGTCGAGGTCGAGCCGCACGAGCAGTCCTCTCCGGCCTCGGACACCGATGTAGGACGGGATCTGGGAGAGGTCGCCGCCCAGGGCGGTGTCGTTGTCGACCTCGCCGGGCTGGGAGAGCCCGAAGGTGTGCTCGTAGAAGACGTAGCGACTCCCCCGCGCTCGCGGGTGGTGCAGGCTCCGCGAGAACGAGACCCCCGAGACGTAGCCGGGAGGCGTGACCCCGGCCAGCCCCTCGAACGTGGGCGCGAGGTCGATCTCGCTGACGAACTGTCGCCGCGGTCCGGGGCGCACTCCCGGTCCGGTCACCACCAGGGGCACGTGCGTGTCGAAGTCATAGGGGGTGCCCTTGCCGCCGTTGAGCCGGAGCTGGCCGAGGTGATAGCCGTTGTCGCTGGTGAGGACGACGTAGGTGTCCGGTCCGACGCTCGCCCGGATCCGACCGACCATCCGGTCCACCGCCTGCACCATCCGGGCACGGTCGCGGTACTCCCGCAGCGCACGGCGTGAGGTGAGCGTGACCGGGCTGACGTTCCATGCCGGTGCCCGAGACGTGGTCCCGTCCCGGTGCAGATAGGTCGGGGTGTTGTCGCGTCGCGGGTCGTCGTACCCCGGCAGGTCGCGCAGCGTCAGCCGGGCACAGGCCCGCACGCCGCAGTTGCCGCCGGTGGGATCGCCCTTCGTGGCGCGGTCGGCGAAGGCCGACGGGAACGGCGGGTTGTCGCGGTAGGCCCGGTCCATCTGCGCGTGCGGGGCATAGGTCGCCACCTCGAGGAAGTACGGCGCGGGGTCGCCGCGGTGCCGCTTGATGAACCTCACCGCGTCGTCGGACTCCACGTTGGTGGCGTAGTGCCGGTCGAGCACCTCGACCGGCGAGTCCCGCGGCGGCTTGGTCTCGTGCTCGAGGCGCATCGGCCCGCCATCGTCGCGGTGGGCGCTCCAGAACCCCCACTCGGGGTAGCCACCGCCGAGGATCGCGTCGAAGTGGTCCCACCCCGGCACCGACGGCGGTGCCCGGCGTACGCCCTGCACCGTGCGGGCCTCGTAGCCGTTGAGGTACTTGCCCACGAAGCCCGTCGTGTAGCCGCTTCGCTGCAGGGCCAGGTTGAACGCCATCGCCGAGTTGCCGTGCGCCAGGTAGGCCGGATAGCCACCGATCGGGTCGCTCGGGTCATCAGCGGTGTTGGTCAGGACCCCGGTCTGGTGGGGCGGGCGGCCGGTGAAGATCGCGGCACGGGAAGGGCAGCACAACGAGTCGACGACGTGGGCGTTCTCGTAGGTCGCCCCGCGCGCCTGCATCCTCTGTGCCTGCGGCATCGTCGCTAGCAGCTCGTAGGAGGCGTCGTCCATCAGCACCATCACCAGGGAGGGCCGCCGGGGACCGACCCGTGGCACAGCGGGCGATCCAGAGGTTGCCCGACCGGCCGGCGCAGTGGCGAGGTGGACCGCCCCGCCCAGCCCGGCCACGAAGAGCAACCCCAGGGTCAGCCCGAGGATCTTGCGCCGTCGCATCCGGCCAGCATGACGCCCGGACCTGATCAGATCCTGAAAGTGGTCCGCGTGCCGGGCGCCTCGCGAGGAGGGGTCCGGCACGCGGACTTGAAGGTCAGGTCAGTCGCTGAGACGTTCGCCCGAGGCTGCGTCGAAGACGTGGACGCTGGCGGGGTCGGTGCTCACGTGGAGCACGTCACCCTTGTGCACGCTGTCACGTCCCGAGACGCGGACGATGATGTTGGCCGGTGTGCCTGCCACGCCGCTGGTGCCGTAGACGAACGCGTCGGAGCCCAGCTCCTCGACCACGGTGACCTCGACCGGGAGACCACTTTCACCCTCGGGCACGATGCGCCAGGCCTCGGGGCGTACGCCGACCACGACCTCGCCCTTCATCCTCTTGGCAGCGGTCTCGTCGACGGGCACGAGGTAGTCGCCGATCTTGGCCTGCCCGTCGACCGCGGTCGCCGAGAGCAGGTTCATCTGCGGGGAGCCGATGAAGCCGGCCACGAACAGGTTGACCGGCTTGTCGTAGAGGTTCAGCGGGGTGTCGACCTGCTGGAGGTAGCCGTCCTTCATCACCGCGACCCGGTCGCCCATGGTCATGGCCTCGACCTGGTCGTGGGTCACGTAGACGGTGGTGACGCCGAGGTCCTGCTGGAGCTTGGCGATGTCCGTGCGGGTCTGCACGCGCATCTTGGCGTCGAGGTTGGACAGCGGCTCGTCCATGCAGAACACCTGCGGCTTGCGGACGATCGCGCGGCCCATCGCGACGCGCTGGCGCTGACCACCGGAGAGCGCCTTCGGCTTGCGGTCGAGGTATTCGGTGAGGTTCAGGATCCGCGCTGCCTCCGCGACCCGCTCCTTGCGCTCGGGCTCCTTCATCTTCGCCATCTTCAGCGAGAAGGCCATGTTGTCCGCGACCGTCATGTGCGGGTAGAGCGCGTAGTTCTGGAAGACCATGGCGATGTCACGGTCCTTGGGCGGCAGCTTGGTGACGTCCTTGTCCCCGATGAAGATCTCCCCGTCGTTGACCTCCTCGAGGCCCGCGAGCATCCGCAGGGTCGTGGACTTGCCACATCCCGAGGGCCCGACCAGGACCATGAACTCGCCGTCCTTGATCTCCAGGTCGATGCCCGGGACCGCTGGCTTGTCCATCCCGGGATACCAGCGTTGCGCTTTCTTGAAGCTGACTGTTGCCATGATTTATCTCCTTACCGGCAGGAACGTGCCGGACGATCCGTTGTAAGTGACCCGTCTCACACTAGGGTCTGGGCTCGTCCGGCACCAGAGCGAGGCCTCGGCCGTCCGCGCGCCAGGTGACGGGAACCGGGTCGATCAGACCCCCGACGAAGTCACCGTGGACATCGCTGTTGCGGAAGGCCATGAAGTACGCCGCTCCCCGGTGATGGACCACCTTGCCGACGTAGAAACGCTCGTCGGCGAGGCGCACGGCAGCCCCGACGTCGACCGGGGTTCCCGGACCCTCGACCGGCACCGACCACACGCCGCCCGCGCCGGCCGGTGCACCGGGCATCTCCGGCGACAGGCAGGAGAACAGCAGCACCCAGCGCCCCTCCACCTGCACGACCTGGATCACCTCGAGCCACTCGAAGATGCCGCTCGGGGCGCTCAGCGGGGGCAGCACCTCCCAGTGCTCGAGGTCGTGCGAGGTCGCGTGGCCGACGACACCGCTGCCCTGACCGCCGCGGTTGTCCTTGGCGGTGACGTACATGTGCCAGCGACCGTCCTCGCCACGCACCACCCACGGGTCGCGCCAGTGCTCCTCCGGCCAGCCCGCGCCCAGGGTCTGGTAGTGCGCCGGGTCCGCACTGACCACCACCTCGTGACGAGTCCAGGACGCGAGGTCGGTCGACGTGGCCGCACCGACCCGTTGCGCGAGCCCCGCGTCGGCGCTCGCCAGCCCGGTCGTGAACAGCCACCAGGCCTCAGGGCCGCGCACGGTGCAGCCCGTCCACTGGGCGAGATCGTCGAAGGCCGCGGGGTCAGGTAGTGGATCCGCCAGCCGCTCCCACTCCACGAGGTCCTGCGAGACGGCGTGCCCGACCCGGGCGGCACGGTGCCGGAGGTCAGGGTCGCCCAGCGAGCTCGGGGCATGCAGGAAGAACAGGTGGTGCCGGCCGGTGTGGTCGTCGTACGCGGTCCAGAAGTCCCAGACGTAGTCCGTGTCGAGCTCGAAGCTCACACCGAGCCACCGGGGTGGAGCACTGGTGGCATCCGGGTGGTCCCGATCGTGCGCCAGGCGGGATCCATCAGGATCTCCACCGCACGCGTGCCCATCTCGGCGAAGGGAAGGGCCAGGGAGGTGAGCCGCGGACGCAGCCACGTCGCGAGGTCGGAGCCGTCGAAGGAGATCACCGAGACATCCTCGGGCACGCGCAGCTGGTGCTCCGCGAGGGCCTGGTAGGCGCCCATGGCCACGCGGTCGTTCAGGCAGATCAACGCACTCGGATGAGGGCTCGTGTCCAGCCAGGCCGTGACCGCCTCGAAGGCGGGCTCGACGTCCCAGGCACAGGGCACCACGCCGGCAAGGGACGCCCCTGCGCCTACCAGGGCCCGGGCGATGCCGTCGAGCCGATCGCGTCCCGCGGTCGCCTCCGGTGTGGGGTCCTCGCCGACGACGAAGACGGCGTCCGCCACCTTGGCGGCCAGCAGGTGCTCGGCGGCCATCCGGCCACCGACCACGTCGTCTGGCAGCACGACCGGGAGGTCGACGCTGTCGTCCACGCAGTTGAGCAGCACGGTGCGTCCGCGCCTGAGGCTCTCGGGGAGGACCACTCTGGTGGCCGAGACCGTGGCGTAGAGGATGCCGTCGACCTGGCGGTCGAGCATCTCCTCGACCAGCAGTCCCTCCACCTCCGGGTTGCCCAGGGTCTCGCCGATGACGATCACGTGGTCGAAGCGCCGGGCAGTGGCGTTGGCGCCGCTGAGCAACCTGGTCGAGAACTCACCACTCGCCACGAAGTCGGAGATCACGCCGATGGTCTGGGTGCTTGAGCCGCGCAGGGTCCGAGCGCTCCAGTTGGGCCGGTAGTCGAGATCGTTCATGGCGGCCTGGACCCGCAGCTCGGTCGCGGCGGAGATGCGCATCTGGGACGAGCGGCCGTTGAGGATGTAGGAGGCGGTGGTGACCGAGACCCCGGCTCTCTGGGCGACATCGGTGAGGGTCGCCTTCTTGAAACGCCGCATTGCAGACACCTCCATCATCGTCGTGAAGTCGTAACGTGATCGTGCTTGACAGCACTGCGCGGGGAACCCATAGGCTGCTGATTCGATTCAGCATGTGGTGTCGATCACACTACGGCCCGAGTCAGCCAGGTGTCCAAGCTCAACTCTCCGAGGAGAAGATGATGCGAATCTCAAAGCGGGGACGTTCCTCGCTCGTGGTCGCTGTAGTGCTCGCGGTCACGTCAACGCTCGCCGCCTGTGGTAGCGGTGGCGGCGGCTCCGACGACAAGAAGGTCAGCGTGTGGATGAGCGTTGACCCCTTGGTCTTCGACGGTCTGAAGAAGCAGATCGTCGCGGAGGCCAAGGCCGAAGGCATCACTGCCGACGTCCAGAAGGTCGACAACATCAACCAGCTGATCATGACCAAGATCCAGGCCAACGACACGCCTGACATCGCGCTGATCCCTCAGCCCGGCGTCGTGGCCGACATGGTCAAGCGCAACGCCGCCAAGCCCCTCGACGACGTCGTCGACGTGGACGCCCTCAAGTCCGAGATGGTGCCGGGCACGCTCGACGCCGGCACGGTGGACGGCAAGCTCTACGGCGTGCTCGTCAGCATGAACGTGAAGAGCCTCGTGTTCTACCCGAAGAAGGCCTTCGACAAGGCCGGCTACAAGGCGCCCGACTCGCTCGACGCCCTGTCCGCCCTGGGCGACCAGATCAAGAAGGACGGAACGCCCCCGTGGTGCTTCGCCATCGGTTCGGACGCCGCGACTGGCTGGCCCGCCACCGACTGGATCGAAGACATGATCATGCAGCAGAGCGGTCCTGACGTCTACAAGGACTGGGTCACCCACAAGGTCAAGTTCGACTCCCCCGAGGTCAAGAAGGCCGCCACCACGTTCGAGGACCTGGTGCTCGCCGACGGCAACGTCGCGGGTGGACGCAAGTCGGTCGCCAGCACCGCGTTCGGTGACGCCGACAACCCGATGTGGGACCCGAAGCCGGGCTGCATGCTGCTCAAGCAGGGCAACTTCATCGTGTCCAAGGACTTCCTGCCCTCTGACGTCGTGGCCAACGTCGACCAGAACATCGGCGTGTTCGGGTTCCCGCCCGCCACTGCCGGCGGCGACAACCCGACGCTGGGTGGTGGCGACATGGCCACCCTGCTGAGCGACTCGGCCAGCGCCAAGAAGGTCATGAAGATCCTGGCGGGCAAGGACATCGGCAAGGACGCCGCGCCCACCAGCTCCTTCCTCTCGCCCCACACGGGCTTCGACGCGACGCTCTACCCGAGTGACCTCACCCGGCAGATCGCGGACGTCGCCTACAAGTCCACGGAGTTCCTCTACGACGGGTCGGACTCGATGCCCGGCGCCGTGGGAGCGGGCACGTTCTGGAAGGACATGACCGCGTGGATCACCGGTGACGAGGATCTCGACACCGCGTTGAAGAACATCGATTCAAGCTGGCCCTCCAGCTGAGTCTCGGCGGCGCGAGGACAGGTCGGGGTCACCCCCGCTGTTCTCGCGCCGCACGGGCTTGCTCAAACGTTCGCTGACGCGAAAGGCCTAGACCATGTTCCTCAAGGTCGTCTCCACCCTCGTCACCGTGCTCATCGGTGTCGGTGCTGCTGTGGCCCTCTACTGGGTCCTGAACAAGCTCGCGGAGCTGCTCCCCGACCGTTGGGAGCACCGCCTCAAGCCGTTCCTCTACATCCTGCCGGCGTACGCCGCCATCGTGTTCTACCTCGTCTACCCAGCCATCCAGACGATCGTGTTCAGCTTCAAGGACTCGAGCAGCACCTCGTGGGTCGGCCTCGCCAACTTCACGGACCTGCTGACGACGAAGAGCTTCCAGCAGACCCTGTTCAACACCCTGCTCTGGATGATCATCGTCCCGGTCGCGACCGTGATCCTCGGCCTCGGTGTCGCCGTCCTCGCCGACCGGCTCAACCCGCGCGGGGAGAAGCTGGCCAAGACGCTGGTGTTCATGCCGATGGCGATCAGCCTGGTCGGTGCGGGCACCGTGTGGCGTCTCCTCTACGCCTACCGCCCCGAAGGTCGTGGGCAGATCGGCCTGCAGAACGCGATCGTCACCTCGCTCGGGGGCAACCCCGTTGCCTGGCTGGAGCAGAGCCAGTTCCACATCAACAGCCTGTTCCTGATGGTGATGCTGCTCTGGGCGCAGGTCGGGTTCTCGATGGTGCTGCTCTCGGCGGCCATCAAAGGCGTCCCGGGCGACACGCTCGAGGCGGCCAGGATCGACGGCGCCAACGAGGTCAACATCTTCTTCCGCGTGGTCGTCCCCCAGATCCGCGGCACGATCATCACCGTCTTCGTGACCACGCTGATCGCCACCATGAAGATCTTCGACATCGTCTACGTGATGACGAACGGGAACTTCAACACCAACGTGCTCGGCAACGAGTTCTTCAACCAGCTGTTCACCAACTTCAACAACGGTGCAGCGGCGGCGATCGTCGTGATGCTGATGATCGCGATCATCCCGATCATGGTCTACCAGATCAGGAACTTCCGGGCCGAGGAGGCTGACGCATGAGCACCGCCACCACACCTGCCGTCGGTGCAGAGCCGGCCCTGAAGGCCCCCAAGGGCGGTCGAGGTGAGCGAGGTCCCGGCAACGCCGGCTGGTTCGCCAGGATCACCCTCACGGTCGTCTGCTTCCTGTGGGTCGTGCCCACCCTCGGCCTGTTCCTCACCTCGTTCCGACCGCTGGACGACGCGAACAACACCGGTTGGTGGACGTTGTTCAGCAACCCGTCGTCGATCGGGAGAATGACGTTCGACAACTACACGCAGGCGATCAACCAGGCGCAGCTCGGCGAGGCGTTCATCAACAGCATCGCGATCGCGCTGCCGGCGACGTTCATCCCGGTGCTGGTGGCCGCGTTCGCGGCGTACGCCTTCACCTTCATGGACTTCCCCTTGCGGGACTTCCTGTTCCTGCTGGTGGTCAGCCTGCTCGTCGTGCCGAACTACGTCGCCTTCGTGCCGATCCTCCGGATCTACGGCGACGTCGGGCTCAAGGGCTTCCCCACGGTGTGGCTGGCCCACATCGGGTTCGGCATGTCGCTGGCGATCTACATCCTGCGCAACTACATGGCGACGCTGCCCAAGACGGTGATCGAGTCGGCGAAGATCGACGGTGCCAGTCACTTCCAGACCTTCTACAAGCTGGTGCTGCCGATGTCGGTCCCGGCGCTGGCGTCGTTCGCGATCTTCCAGTTCCTGTGGGTCTGGAACGACTTGTTGGTGGCGCTGGTGTTCATCGGACCGGGAAGCAACGCGCCGATCACGGTGGCGGTGAAGAACAACCTGCTGGGGCAGCAGGGTGCTGGGTGGAACCTGATCTCGGCAGGCGGCTTCTTGTCGATGGTCGTGCCCATCATCGTGTTCCTCGTCCTGCAGCGCTTCTTCGTCCGCGGCCTGACCGCCGGTGCGGTCAAGGGCTGATCCGAAGGATCGATGCTCTTTCCCCCTGAGCCGCACGCCGCGACGACGGGTATCGAGCTGGTTCGCGGGCACGACGGTTTTCCCGTCGTGCTCGCGACCGGGCTCCTCGGTGCCGACGAGTCCGGCGTGCCGCTCCTCGCGAACGGTCCCGGCATGCCGCTCCTCGGCGAGCACGCCCGTGGCCGCTACACCCGGCCGCACCTGCGCGGCCGACGCTCCGGCGGCCGCGACTGGTCGACGAAGTTCGCGTGCGACTCCGTGGAGCTCGACGGCGACGGCCTGCGCCTGCGCCTCGTCGACCCGGCGGCCGGTCTCGCACTCCTGACCGAGGTCGAGTCGGTCCCCGGTGGCGCCCTGCGCCTGCGCCACACGGTGACCAACCGGGGCGCGGACGACTACGAGCTGGACGGTCTCGAGGTCGTCGTGCCCGCCTCGGACCACCTCGTCGAGCTGCTCGACTTCACCGGGCGCCACGAGCGCGAGCGCAACCCGCAGCGCCACGAGGTCACCGACGGACTCTGGTTGCGTGAGGGACGCACCGGCCGACCGGGCCTCGGCTCGGCGACGATGGCGGTGCTCGGCACCCGGGGCTTCTCCACGACCCACGGCGAGGTGCTCGGCGTCCACGTCGCCTGGAGTGGCAACTCGGTGCTGCGCATCGAGCGCGACCCGGCCACGGGGACGACGATCGGCGGCGGCGAGCTGCTGCTGCCGGGCGAGGGTCGGCTGGGACCGGGCCAGAGCTACACCTCCCCCTGGGTCTACGTGGCCGCCGCCACGGACGGGCTGGACGGGCTGGCCGCGGTGTGGCACGCCCATCAACGCAGCCTGCCGAGCCACCCGCAGCACCAGCCGGTCGTGCTCAACGTGTGGGAGGCGGTCTACTTCGACCACGACCTCCCCCGGCTGGTGGCGATCGCGGATCGGGCCGCCCGGATCGGGGTGGAGCGGTTCGTCCTCGACGACGGCTGGTTCTTGGAGCGACGCGACGACACCGTCGGACTGGGCGACTGGCGGGTCGACCCCGCGGTGTGGCCCGAGGGACTGACTCCCCTGGTCGACCACGTGCGCGGGCTGGGCATGCAGTTCGGGCTGTGGATCGAGCCGGAGATGGTCAACCCCGACTCCGACCTCTACCGCGAGCACCCCGACTGGATCCTGTCCTCGGGCGACCGCACTCCGCTCCTGCATCGCCACCAGCTCGTGCTCGACCTCTCGCGGCCAGAGGTGCGCGAGCACGTGTTCGGCCAGATCAGCGAGGTGCTGTCGGCGTACGCCGTCGACGCGGTGAAGTGGGACCACAACCGCGACCTGCTCGAGGCGGGCAGCGGACTGCTCGACGGGGCGCCGGCGGTGCACCGGCAGACGGTCGGCTTCTACACGCTGCTCGACGACCTGCGCGCGGCCCACCCCACCGTCGACTGGGAGTCGTGTGCGTCCGGGGGCGGACGCATCGACCTCGCGGTCCTCGAGCGGGTGCAGCGAGTCTGGACCTCCGACATGACCGACGCGGTCGCTCGCCAGCAGATCCAGCGGTGGACGACGCAGCTGGTCGCACCGGAGTACGTCGGTGCCCACGTCTCCTCCCCCACCTCCCACACCACCGGACGGGCCCTCACGCTGGACTTCCGTGCGGCGACCGCGCTGTTCGGCTCCTTCGGCATCGAGTGGGACCTCACCGACGCAACCGACGACGACCTCGACCAGCTCGCCGCCTGGGTGGAGCGCTTCAAGCGGTTCCGGCCACTGCTCCACTCGGGCCGGGTGGTCCGCCCGGAGACCCCCGACCCGACGGTGCTGCTCCACGGCGTCGTTGCCTCGGACCGCTCGGAGGCGCTGGTCGCCCACGTGCAGCTCGACGAGCCGCCGCACAACCGGGGTGTGTTCGTGCGCGTCCCCGGCCTGGATCCGGAGGCGACCTACGACGTGACCTGGGAGGGCCCGGTCGAGCACCGGCTGGTCAGCATGTCCTCATCGCTGCCGCCGGCGGGTCCGACCGACGGGACTCCCGTGACCGGACGCGCGCTGGCGCGCGGGGGCTTCTGGATCCCCCGCCGCAAGCCGGAGACCGTCACCCTGGTGCGGGTCGTCCGCACCTGACCGCTCCGGTCAGTGACCGAGCAGCCGACGCTTGCGCTCACCGGGCATCGGACGGCGCTGCACGGTGATGCCGGCCATCAGGGACAGGCCGTTCACGCGCACCAGCGGGGAATCCGGCCCGACCTCGGGCTCGACCTTGTCGCGAGCCTGGTCGAAGCTGCCCATCACCCCGATCCCGTCCACCACGACGCGGGTCTGCGCGTTGACGTAGATGTCGATGCCGGCCCAGAACCCGAAGGCGTGGATCACGGTCTCGCGCGAGGTGAACCGCGCGCTCCGCAGGTCGAGCCTGACCGAGCCCATGAGTGCGTAGGCCGAGTGTGTCGGGCCCACTTCCCAGGCCCCGGTGCGGTTGACGGCGTTCATGATCGCGATCGAGGTGTCGTAGCGGGTGGCGCTGCCCGACGGCGCAACGGGGGCCAGCGGAGGGTGCGTGGCCCGCCCGGCGGGAAGGTCAGCCGTCAGCGGGACGAGCTCGCCGTAGGTCTTCGCGGCGTACGCCGCCTCGAGGCGCTGGTCGAGCTCCTCCAGGTCCAGTCGACCCTCGCCGGCTGCCTCGCGCAGGAACTCAGAGACGCGGTGCCGGTCGGCGTCGGAGATGCGCAGCCGCGACTGCTCGTGCCAGTGATCCGCCCATCCCTCGACCTCGCCCGCCATGCGCACAGGTTAGTGCGAGGGGGTTCGGGGGTCGGGGGTTGCGTCATGCGTTCTGGTCCGGGGGGCGCGTCGCGTCATACGTTCTGGTCGGTGTTTGCGTCATACGTCCTGGTCGGTCGAGCAGCCACGTCGTACGACGTTGTGCAAGACGTCATCCGAACAGGTGGCTCGAGCAGCCACGTCCGATGACGTCCGGGGAGGATCAGGCGGCGTCGTCGGTCGGCAGCGGGCAGCCGGCTCTCCTGAGCGCCTCGGCGATCTGCTCGAAGAACTCGTCCGGGCACACCCTCAGCCCCAGGACCGGAAGGCGCAGGACAGTGTCACCGCCCATCGCGACGGTGTTCTGCCGAAGGGCGTCGGCCACGAGGTTCTCGACCCACGAGTGCTGGATGCCATCGATCTCGAGAGCGACCTTGTAGCGATCCCACCGGCAGTCGAGGTAGTAGGTCCCCGACGGCGTACGACGCAGCACGTGCAGGTCCGGCTCGGGGATGCCCCGCTCCCGACACCCGCGGAGGACGTCGAGCTCGCCGAGCGACCGGACTCCGCCGAGCAGGTCGAGCACGACCGCGTGCAGCAGCTTTCGACGCTTGTCCCTGTGGATCCTCAGCAGCTCGCGGCCGAGGTCCTCCGGCGTGGTCAGCCCTTGCTGGACGGTCATGACGAGGAGCAAGGTCGCCTGCTTGTCGGACCGAGCCCAGAGTGCGGCCCGGACCGCAGCCACCGCGACACGCGTCCGGGGCAGGCCGCCCGGCTCCCTGTCGTCGGGCACCCATCTGCGGGTCTGCCGGATGTCGACCGAGGTGCCCCGGTGCCTGATCCGGGCACCGCGTGGGACCGAGACGCGGATTCGTTCTGGCTCGAAGTGTTCGAGGCCCGCTGCGACCAGGGCGGAGGCGCCGTCGAGCAGTGCACGCGGACCACCCTCGAGGACAGCGGACCACAGCCTGGCATCCACGGTGAGCGGACCGGTGTGCAGCACGACGCAGTGGGCCCCGAGCCGCTGCCATCGTCGGGCGCGGATCTGCGCACGCACCTGACCTCTGGTGAGGCCGTGCGCATAGAGCTGCGTGCGGGAGACGACGTTTCCCTGCGTCTGCCCCACCAGCTCGATCGCTTCGCGCGGCTCGGGCTCGGGGTCGGAGGTGGTGTCCATCGCGAGAGCGTGACAACGCGATCGGCCCGGCGGGAGACGGTGGCGAACCGCTGTGGACAACTCTCGGCCCAGGTGGCCCTGTGGACAACAGACGTCATCGGGCGGCAGGCCTCAGGACGTCATCGGAACCGGTTGTCCGGGCGACCAGGGCGCATGACGTCCCGCGCAAGGTCATCCGTTGTCGTCGTCAGAGCAACCACCTCGTATGACGCAGCCCCCCGACGCAGCCCCCCGACGCAGCCCCCCGACGCAGCCCCCCGACGCAGCCCCCCGACCCGACCCCCCTCAGGCAGCCAGCGCAGCCAACCGCCGGGCGACCGCGATGGCGGCAGCACGGCCGGCACGGTTGGCTCCGATGGTGCTGGCGGAGGGGCCGTAGCCGACGAGCTGGACCCTCGGGTCGGCGACGGCGGTGGTGCCGGCCAGCTGGATGCCGCCGAGCGAGCTGCGCAGGTGCAGCGGTGCGAGGTGGTTGACCGCGGGCCGGAAGCCCGTGGCCCACAGGATCGCGTCGACCCGTCCGAAGGTGCCGTCCTCCCACCGGACGCCGTGGGGTTCGATGCGCGCGAACATCGGCCGTCGCCGGTAGGCACCGAGCGACTCGGCCAGCCGCTCCTGGGGACGCAGGGCCAGTCCGGTCACGCTCACCACGCTCGCCGGCGGCAGGCCACGGCGTACGCGCTCCTCCACCAGAGCGACCGCCTGGTGCCCGGCCTCCCGGTCGAAGCCCTCGCGCCAGACCGGCGGACGCCGGGTGACCCACACGGTGTCGGTCACCGGCGCCAGCTCTCCGAGGAACTGCACGGCGGAGGCGCCGCCACCGACGACGAGCACCCGGCGTCCGGCGAAGTGCTCGGGCCCGGGGTAGTCGACGGTGTGCAGCTGCTCCCCCGCGAACGTCTCGACCCCCGGGTAGCGCGGCACGAACGGACGCGTCCACGTGCCGGTCGCGTTGATGATCGTAGGAGCCGTCCAGGACCGCGAGCCCGCATGCACGACGAGCTCCTCACCAGAGCTGGTCACGCGGTCGACGGTGACGGGGCGGACCACGGGCAGGTCGTGGTCGCGCTCGTAGTCGGCGAAATACCTCGCCAGCGCCACCTTGGCCCGGTCCTCGCTCGACAGCGGCGCCTCGGAGTCAGGCAGGGCGGCCACCCCGTGCACGTCCTCCATCGTGAGTGAGTCCCACCGGTGCTGCCACGCTCCTCCGGGGTGCGCGTTGGCGTCGAGCACGACGTGCTCGAGCCCGCGCCGCTTGAGGTGGTACGACGCCGAGAGGCCCGCCTGGCCAGCACCGATCACCACCGAGTCGAGGACATTCACAGTGTCGACAACGCCGATGATCCGGGTCCTATGCCCGACCTGAGAGGCTTCGCGGCATGACCGAGTACGACGAGGTGGCCCGGGCCGAGTCCGAGCGCGGCGAGATCGTGCTGCGGCGCCGGATCGAGGAACGGGCTGCCGACGCACTGGAGCTGCGCGTCAACGGGGTGTTCGTGATGGACACCCAGGAGACCACCTCCGAGATGGAGCTGGCCGCCGCTGCCCTCGACCTGGTCGAGCACCCCCGGCGGGTCGTGGTCGGTGGGCTCGGGCTCGGCTTCACCACCCAGCGGGTGCTCGCCGACCCTCGCGTCGAGCTGGTCAAGGTGGTCGAGATCGAGCCGGCCCTGATCGCCTGGATGCGCGACGGCACCATCCCCCACGGGCCGGCCCTGCTCGCGGACAAGCGGCTGCACCTGGTCGACATCGACATCACCCACGCCGTCGCCGAGGCCATGTCGACCTATGACCTCGTGCTCCTCGACGTCGACAACGGACCCGCCTACCTGGTCCACGAGTCCAACGCGGCGGTCTACGGACGTGACTTCCTGCAGGCCACCCAGGAGATCATCGCCACCGGCGGCGCCCTGGTGATCTGGTCGGCGAGCCCGGCACCGGAGCTCGCCGCGGTGATGGAGGAGGTCTTCGGCAACTGCACCGAGCACCGCTACGACGTGCTGCTGCAGGAGCGTCCCGAGGAATACCTCCTCTACCTCTCGCGTCGCTGAGGGAGCCGCCCCGGTACGGTCGGGGACATGAGCAACCACGACGGCGAGACTCGCATCGAGCACGACAGCATGGGCGACATCGAGGTGCCCAGGGACGCCCTGTGGCGGGCCCAGACCCAGCGCGCGGTGGAGAACTTCCCGATCAGCGGCGCGACCCTCGAGCCCTCCCACATCGTGGCGATGGCCCGCGTGAAGAAGTCCGCGGCGCGGATCAACGCCGACCTCGGCATCATCAGCAAGGAGCGGGCTGCCGCCATCGGTGACGGGGCTGATGAGATCATCGCCGGCGAGCACCACGACGAGTTCCCGATCGACGTCTTCCAGACCGGTTCGGGCACCAGCTCCAACATGAACATGAACGAGGTGCTCGCCTCCCTGGCCACGCGCGCCGGCGTCGAGTCCCACCCCAACGACCACGTCAACGCGAGCCAGTCGAGCAACGACACCTTCCCCACCTCGATCCATGTGGCTGCGGTGGAGGCGACCACGCACGACCTGGTTCCGTCCCTCGACCACCTCGCGAAGTCGCTGGAGGCGAAGGCCGAGGCGTTCAAGGACGTGGTGAAGTCCGGGCGGACGCACCTGATGGACGCGACGCCGGTCATGCTCGGCCAGGAGTTCGGCGGGTACGCCGCGATCGTGCGGCTCGGCATCGAGCGGCTCGAGTCCTCGCTCCCCCGCGTCGCCGAGCTCCCCCTCGGCGGAACGGCCGTCGGCACGGGCATCAACACCCCCGACGGGTTCGCCGAGCAGGTGATCGCCGACCTGGCCGAGGAGACCGGCCTGCCCTTCACCGAGGCCCGCAACCACTTCGAGGCCCAGGGCGGACAGGACGCACTGGTGGAGCTCTCCGGCCAGCTGCGCACGATCGCGGTCGGCCTCTCCAAGATCTGCAACGACCTGCGCTGGATGTCCTCCGGCCCCACGACGGGCCTCGCCGAGATCCACCTGCCCGATCTCCAGCCCGGGTCGAGCATCATGCCCGGCAAGGTGAACCCGGTGCTCCCCGAGGCCACCTTGATGGTCTGCGCGCAGGTCATCGGCAACGACGCCACGGTCGCGCACGCCGGCGCCAGCGGCAGCTTCGAGCTCAACGTGATGATGCCCGTGATGGCTCGCAACCTGCTGGAGTCGATCCGGCTGCTCGCCAACGTGGCCCCGCTGCTGGCCGACCGATGCATCGACGGCATCGAGCCCAACGAGGAGCGGATGCTGGCCTATGCCGAGTCCTCCCCCTCGGTGGTCACCCCGCTCAACAAGCACATCGGCTACGAAGAGGCGGCCAAGGTCGCCAAGGCCGCGCTCAAGGAGGGCAGGACGATCCGCGAGCAGGTCATCGAGATGGGGTACGTCGAGCGCGGCGACCTCACCGAGGAGGAGCTGGACGCCGCCCTCGACGTGCGCTCCATGACCTGAGCCCCGAGCCCCGGCCCAGCTAGAGCCCCGCGGTGTGCTCGGCGATCGCGGGGACGACGACGTCCCACAGCGGTCGGGGCGGGAACTCGTGACCCATGCCCTCGAGCGGCAGCAGTGTGGCGCCGCGAATCTCCGCCGCGAGCGCCTCGCCGTGGGGAAGCGGGAACATGGGGTCCTCGGTGCCGTGCAGCACGAGGGTGGGTGCGTCGATGTCGGCCATCGTGTGACTCGGAGCGTCGCCGCCACCGACGACCAGCCAGTGGTTGGTGACGCTCGCCTCCACGTCGCGGGTGCGCCGCACCACCTGGCGGCAGATCTCCCGGGTGATGTTCTCGTCGAACAGCGAGCCGGCGAAGAGCCTGTTGACCTCGACCATCTTCTCGACGACGGCCTCCTCGTCGTCCCAGTCAGCGTCGTCGTCCTGCTCGAAGGCGGCGGCGAGGCGGGGCTCCGGAGGGGGCAGGGGCGTGGGGTGGGCGCGGTCGAAGGCCGCGGTCGTGGCGATCAGGGTCAGGCTGAGCACCCGGTCGGGGTGCTCCACAGCGAGGTCCTGCGCGATCCCGCCGCCCATGGAGACGCCGACCAGGTGCGCCTGGCGGAGCTCGAGGGCGTCGAGGATCCGCAGCGGGTCGGCCGACAGGTCGGACCCGGTGTACGCCGGTTCGCCGACCGGGCTCGCCGTGGACCGGCCGGTGTCGCGGTTGTCGAAACGGATCACGAACCTCCCGGCCGCGGCGATCCGCTCGCAGAACTCCGGTTGCCACCAGTCCATCGACGAGGTGGCGCCGCCCATGAGCAGCACGGCCGGGTCTCCCGGGCGGCCGACGGTGTCGACGCAGAGCTCCGCGTCGCCCACCCGGACCATCGACTCGCTCATGCCAGCGTTTCCCTTGGCCGGCTCAGTACCAGCCGGCGCCCTGCTTGTAGGACCAGGCGGCACAGGCCGAGCCGTAGCGGCCCTTGATGTAGCCCAGTCCCCAGCGGATCTGGGTCTCGGCGTTGTCCGCCCAGTTGGGACCGGCGGAGGCCATCTTCGAACCCGGCAGGGCCTGCGGGATGCCGTAGGCCGAGGAGCTCGGGTTGTCCGCGTGCACGTTCCAGCCGGACTCCTGCGACCAGATGTTGTCCAGGCAGCCGAACTCGGAGGACGACATGCCGAACTGCGGCATCAGCGCCTTCGCCAGGGAACGCGGGTCGGCGGTGCTGAGGTCCTCGGTCCTGGTCACCGCCTTGCCGGATGCGTTGGACAGCGCACGAGCCTTGGTGCGGTCGGCCTCGGGACGGCGGTCGTCGGAGGAGCGGGAGGCCCGCTCCTCGCGGTCGGCGAGCTCGTCCTGGGTCAGGCTCTTGGCCGGCGAGGTGCTCGTGCTCAGGGCGGCAGCGGCTCCGTCGAGCTGAAGGGGCTGGGAGAAGACCCCGGTCGAGACGGCCAGGCCGGTGGCCCCGACGGCGAGGCCGGAGAGGAGGGCGACGTGTCGCAGGCGGGCGCGCAGGCGGGAACGCAGAGGTGCTGCGGGCGCGCTGCGGTGCTTGGCGGCGTGCTTTTCAGACAAGGTGAACCCTACGGTTGACGACATGGACGTCAGCCGCGCTCTACAGGCACCTGGGGGGCGGGGGAAGTGCCGGAGCGCGCCGGGGAAGAAACATCACCATCCCCCATCAATGTGACAGTTGCAAGTTGAACCACACCGTGTCGGCGTGAGCCTCGCCACGGCGTGGTTCACACGCTCACCACGCTCACCAGACGTGACCAGAGGTCACACGCGGTCACATGGTGACGTGCTCGAGCATCTCCGTCACGAGCGCGGCGATGGGCGAGCGCTCCGACCGGGTCAGGGTCACGTGGGCGAACAGGGGGTGCCCCTTGAGCCGGTCGACCACAGCGACCACGCCGTCGTGGCGACCCACGCGCAGGTTGTCGCGCTGGGCCACGTCGTGGGTGAGGACGACCTTGGAGTTGGCCCCCATCCGCGACAGGACCGTCAGCAGCACGTTGCGCTCCAGCGACTGGGCCTCGTCGACGATCACGAACGCGTCGTGCAGCGAGCGCCCGCGGATGTGGGTCAGCGGCAGCACCTCGAGCATGCCCCGGTCGAGCACCTCGTCGACGACGTCGCTGGTGGTGATCGCACCGAGGGTGTCGAAGACGGCCTGGCCCCAGGGCGACATCTTCTCCGACTCGCTGCCGGGCAGGTAGCCGAGCTCCTGGCCACCGACGGCGAACAGCGGACGGAAGACCACGACCTTCTTGTGCTGGCGGCGCTCGAGCACGGTCTCCAGCCCGGCGCACAGGGCGAGGGCCGACTTGCCGGTGCCGGCCCGGCCGCCGAGGGAGACGATGCCGACCTCGGGGTCGAGCAGCAGGTCCAGCGCGATCCGCTGCTCGGCCGAGCGGCCGTGGATGCCGAAGGCCTCGCGGTCTCCTCGCACGAGGTGGACGCGCTTGTCGGCCTTGACCCGGCCCAGCGCGCTCCCCCGGTCGGACATCAGCACCAGCCCGGTGTGGCAGGGCAGGTCGCGCGCGTCGTCGAGGTCGATCACCTGGTCGTCGTAGAGCTCGTCGAGGTCGCTGCCGGTCACCTCTAGCTCCTGCATGCCGGTCCAGCCGGCATCGGACTCGTGGATCTGCTCGCCGCGGTACTCGGCAGCGTCGAGACCGACCACGGAGGCCTTGATGCGCAGCGGCAGGTCCTTGGAGATGAGGATGACGTCGTGGCCCTCGTTGGCCAGGTTGCGCGCCACCGCGAGGATGCGGGTGTCGTTGTCACCGAGGCGGAAGCCCGACGGCAGCGAGTCGGGGTCGGTGTGGTTCAGCTCGACCCGGACGGTGCCGCCCTCCTCGCCCACCGGGACCGGTTCGTCGAGTCGACCGTGCACCACGCGCAGCTCGTCGAGCATGCGCAAGGCGGAGCGGGCGAAGTAGCCGAGCTCGGGGTGGTGGCGCTTGCCCTCCAGCTCGGTGATCACCACGACCGGCAGGACGACCTCGTGCTCGGCGAACCGTTTCATCGCGCCGGGGTCGGCCAGCAGGACCGAGGTGTCGAGGACGTAGGTCCGTCGAGCCGGAGCGGACGATGTGGGCTCGGAGCGCTTCGCTGGTGCCACTGGATCCCCTTGTGACCGGCGCGCGCACCCTGCGCCCCGGTCCGCTAGTTCTGCTCGGACCGGGTCTGGGCCCGGAAGTCTGACTGCTGACCTCCGGTGGTGCTGCAGTGGTGTGGAACCACTCGGCGCCCTCCCTGGTATCTCCCTGCCGTGCCGCAGTGAGACACCAGAAACGTAAGCCTCGCTCCGGGCGCATTCGGGACGACACGCCCGTACGCAGGGTGAACGTCCGCCGAAGGCGGACTTGAGCCGACCGGGCAGAACTGGTTGGAGGAGCGCAGCGGGGGAAACCCGTTCTGCCCGGTCGGCGTCCACTGGGGCGCGCAAGCGACAAGGAAGCCCGCTTGTCACGACTACAAGGGTCCGTAAGCCGAACGAGGACGGCGGATTCGCGGAAGCGGAGGCGGAAGCTCAGTTCGGGGCTACGCCCCGAAGCGCCTCTCTCGCTCGGCGTAGGCCCGGACGGCTCGCAGGAAGTCGACCCGGCGGAAGTCGGGCCAGTAGGCCTCGCAGAAGTAGAACTCGCTCTGCGCGCTCTGCCAGAGCAGGAAGCCGCCGAGTCTCTGCTCGCCGCTGGTGCGGATCACGAGGTCCGGGTCGGGCTGCCCCTTGGTGTAGAGGTGCTCGGCGATGTGGTCGACGTCGAGCACCCCGGCCAGCTCCTCGAGGGTGGTGCCCTTCCCGGCGTGCTCGTGCAGCAGCGAGCGCACGGCGTCCGCGATCTCCCGGCGCCCGCCGTACCCGACGGCGATGTTGACCAGCAGCCCGTCCACCTCGCGGGTGGACTCGGCCGCGTTCTTCAACCGCTCGGCGACCGCCGCAGGGAGCAGGTCGAGCGCCCCGACGGGGTGGAGCCGCCAGTGCTGCTGCTCCGCCAGGGTCTCGACCGCGTCGCCGATGATCGCGAGCAGCGGCTCGAGCTCCGCGGTGGGACGGTTCAGGTTGTCGGTGGAGAGCAGCCAGAGGGTGACCACCTCGACGCCGATCTCCTCGCACCAGCCCAGGAGCGGCTCGATGTTGGCGGCCCCGGCCCGGTGGCCCTGCGCGGTGTCGGCACCCACGGCCTTGGCCCACCGGCGGTTGCCGTCCAGCATCACCCCGACGTGCTTGGGGATGCGCTCGCTGGGGAGGCGGCGGGTGAGTCTGGCCTCGTAGGCCGGATAGAGCACCCGGCGCAGTCCGCGCTTCCAGTCCGCCACGTTCGCGACTGTACCCGCGCCGCCGGGGCCTGTGATCAGCAACTCGTTCGGCCATGCGAGTTCACAATGCTGGGTACCTTGGCAGACGTGGCCCCCGACCAACCCCTTCAGAAACGTGTCTCCGAGAAGACCCATCGCGTCTCCGAGAACGCGCACGAGGCCGCAGAGCACGTCATCGACAAGGTGCGCGAGGTCAAGGAGGAGGTCAAGCCCAGGCTGCGCGGCTGGCTGCACGCGGCGACGGCACCGCTGGCCCTCGCGGCCGGGATCGTGCTCATCGTGCTGTCGCCCACACTGACCACCCGGGTCGGCTCGGCCATCTTCGCGGGGTCGGCCCTACTGCTCTTCGCCGTGTCCGCGATCTACAACGCCGGCACCTGGTCACCCCGGGCGCACGCGATCCTGCGCCGGCTCGACCACTCCAACATCTTCTTGCTGATCGCGGGCTCCTACACGCCCTTCACGCTGATCCTGCTCGAGGGCAGGACCCAGGACGTGCTGCTGGCGATCGTCTGGAGCGGCGCCTTCCTCGGGGTCGCCTTCCGGATCTTCTGGTCCGACGCACCGCGGTGGGTCTACACCCCGATCTACGTGGCCCTCGGCTGGGTGGCGATCTTCTACGCCGACGACTTCTCCGCGGGTGGCACTGCCGTGATCACGCTGATCGCCGTCGGTGGTGGTCTCTACACGCTCGGCGGCATCGTCTACGGCTTCAAGAAGCCGGACCCCTTCCCGACCTGGTTCGGGTTCCACGAGGTCTTCCACACCCTCACCATCGCCGCCTTCGTGTGCCACTACGTCGCGGCGTCGATCGCGACCTACCAGCTGCGCTAGGACTCAGCCCGACGCGGCCAGCGAGAGCGTGTCGAGGTCGCGGATGGCAGCGCACGCACGCCTGGCCATCGCGGCGAACATCCGGTCGCCCCGCTCGGTGCGGGTCCCGTAGGCGAAACCGAAGACCGCGACCAGCGGACCCTGGACCATCGCGTAGCGGTAGTCGTCCCAGCACGTCTCCTCGTCGTACGCCGCCACGCCGTGACCGACCAGCGCCTGGTGGTACGCCGCGACGAGGTCGCGCTCGCTGCCGCGACGGTCGTCCACCTCGAGGCTGGTGCCGACGAGATAGGCCAGGTCCCTCGCCGGAAGGGCCAGGGACAGCGTCTGCCAGTCCACCGCCCACACCGAGTCGTCGGTCGCGAACATCAGGTTGTCGAGCCGGTAGTCGCCGTGGACGAGCGCGAACCGCTCCGCCCGCCCCAGCGCCCACGGCGCCGCGACCTCCACGCAGGCACGCAGCGTGTCCGCGTCGCCGGCGGCGAGCAGGTCGGCGAGTCCCCCGATGAACGCCTCGGTGGCCGGCCCGTAGAGCTCGGCCAGGATCGCGGCGTCATCGGGACCGTTGATGCTCAGGCCGGGGATCGTGGTCAGGCTCGGGTCGCACCAGCGCGGACCGTGCAGCCCGGCCAGGTTGACCGCCGCCGCCCGTGCCTGCGACACCGTGCATCCCGCGAGCTGGTCACCCTGCCTGGCAGGGGCCAGGTCCTCGAGGAGCAGCGTGAACTCCCCGGTCCCTTCCCGCATCGCGACGTGGTGGCACTTCGGCACCCGCACGGCCAGGGTCTTGGCGAGGTCGGCGTAGAAGGTGACCTCGCCGCGGTAGGCGCCCGCGAGCATCTCCCGGGTTGCGGGGTCGGCGGCCGGGAGCTTGGCGAGCAGGCTCTTCCGCGAACCGTCGGTCTCGAGGGTCACCTGGTAGCAGGCGCCGATCTGCCCGGTGCCGACCGGGCGCACGTCGAGCACGGTGACGTCGCCGCCCAGCACCTCACCGAACCAGGCCGAGGTCAGCTCCTCCGGCACCAGCGCGACGCTCACCGGTGCATCCACCCCGGGTTGGCCGGCAGTCCGTCGAACCGTTCCGGGTCCCGCACCTCGCGCCACGCGCCGAGCACCGGGGCCAGCTCGCCGGGCGTCGCGCCGTGCAGCACCACGCTGTCGGCACCGGCCGCGAACTGGTCCTCGATCCTGGCCGCACACTGCTCGGCGGAGCCGATGGCCGCGGCCGCCAGCCACTCGGCGGGGATCACCTCGTCGCGCAGGTAGGTCAGCTGCTCGGTGGTCCCGATCGCGTCGAACGAGCCGGGGTAGCCGGTCACCAGCGAGTCCGTGCGGAACCGTTCGAGGTCGTCGCGCGACCAGCCGTTGGCGTCCACGAGCACCTGCCCGTAGCCCTGGAGGTACGTCGCCAGCCGGCCGACGGTCTTGCGCAGCACGTGCTCGGGCGGCACCGACTCCTCCACGGTGGCGAGCACCGCCCAGATCCGGACCGAGTAGGGGTCGCGACCTGCCTCGGACGCGGACCGGCGCACCCTGCCGACCGCACGGGCGAGGGCCTCGTCGGTGAGGAAGGTGTGCAGCACGACGCCGTCGGCGATCCGGCCCGCGAGCTCGAGCGTGCGGTCGCCGATGGCCATCATCAGGACCGGGATCGCCTCGTCGAAGGAGCTGTCCTGGCTCAGGTAGGGGAACGAGCCGGCGGGCCCGTCGTGCCCCACGACCGAGCCACCGGACCAGAGCGTGCGATAGATCGACACCGCGTCCTCGAGCTGAGCACCGGTCACGCGCGGCAGGCCCATCACGTCGAAGAGCAGGTCGAACCCGCGACCCAGCCCCAGTGCGTAGCGCCCCCCGCTCATCCGGTGCAGGGTCGTCGCCATCGTGGCGGTGACCAGTGGGTGCCGGGTGTTGTGGTTGGTCGCGGCGGTGCCGATGCCGATCCTCGACGAGGCAGCGACGGCAGCGCCGGCCAGCACGGCTGCGTCCTTGACCGTGAACCGCTCGGAGAGGAACACCGAGCCGAGCCCCAGCGCCTCGGCCTGGCGCACCTCGAGGAGCAGGTCGGCCGGGCTGGCGCTGTGCCCGGCCAGGCCGTAGCAACCCAGCTCCGGGAACGTCGGGGTCACCCGAAGGCCTGCATCACGTGCCCGTGGATGTCGGGGTAGCGACGCAGGTGGGCTCCGCCGTTGACGTCGAGGACCTCCCCGGTGATCCAGGAGGCGCCGGCGAGGAACAGCACCGCGTCCGCGATCTCCGCGGGCGTGCCAGCACGGCCGAGCGGAGTGTTCTCGAGGTAGTCGTCCTCGATGCCGGGAATCTCCAGGGCCGGGGCCGTCAGCGGGGTGGGCACCAGTCCCGGAGAGACGGCGTTGACCCGGACGCCATGACCCGCCAGCTCGAGCGCGGCCACCTCGGTGAGCATCGCCAGGCCGGCCTTGGCCGAGCAGTACGCCGCCATCCCGGTGCCCGGCTGCCGGGCGTTGAGCGAGGCGATCGAGATCACCGAGCCGCCCTCTGCCACAAGCCGTCCGGCGTGCTTGAGGACGATGAACGCCCCCGTCAGGCAGACGTCGAGCACCCGGCGGAACTCCTCCACGGCGAGCTCGGTGACCAGACCCAGGGTGCTCGAGCCGGCGCTGTTGACCACGAGGTGGAGCGCGCCCTCCTGCTCCACGACCCCGTCGAGGAAGGCACTCACGGCTGCCTCGTCGGTGACGTCCACCGGCGACGAGCCGGTCAGGTCGGCCACGTGGACGGACCACCCGGCATCGCTCAACGCACTGGCGGTGGCGGCGCCGATGCCCGAGGCCCCACCGAACACGACCCCGACGGATCCACTCGACATGGGGCTCACCGTAGACACTCCAACCGATATTTGACAGGTGTTGAAAAAAATCGACATTCGTCAAAGTTGTTCGTTGACCGGCGTCGGGGCCGTCACTAGGGTCGCGGCATGTCCGGCCCGAGAACAGCCCCCACGACCGCCGTGATCGGAGCCGGCATCAGCGGGCTCACGGTCGGCAAGATGCTCAACGACTACGCCGTCCCCTACACCTGCTTCGAGGCCTCGGACCGGGTCGGCGGCAACTGGGCGTTCGGCAACCCCAACGGGCACAGCAGCGCCTACCAGTCGCTGCACATCGACACCTCCAAGCACCAGCTGTCCTTCAAGGACTTCCCGATGCCCGAGCACTACCCCGACTTCCCGCACCACACCGAGATCAAGGACTACCTCGACTCCTACGCCGACGCGTTCGGGCTGCGCGAGCAGATCGAGTTCGAGAACCGGGTCGGTCTCGGCGGTGCGGCTGCGAGAGCGGCGGCTGGGAGATCGAGGACCAGACCGGCGCCACCCGCCACTTCGACCTGCTGGTGGTCGCCAACGGCCACCACTGGGACCCCCGGACGGCCACCTTCCCGGGCGAGTTCACCGGTGAGACGCATCCACTCCCACCACTACGTCGACCCGTGGACGCCGCTGCACCTGATGGACAAGCGCATCCTGGTCGTGGGGCTGGGCAACAGCGCCGCCGACATCACCGTCGAGCTGTCGCAGCGGTCACTGCGCAACAAGGTCACGTTGTCGACGCGGAGCAGCGCGTGGGTGGTGCCCAAGCTGCTCTACGGCAAGGCCGCCGACATGAACTACCGCACCAACCCACACCTGCCGCTGAGCTGGCAGCGCAAGGTCGCCCAGTGGGGGCAGCGGTTCACCGCGTCCGACCCGACGCTCTACGGGCTGCCCGCCCCCAACCACAAGTTCTTCGAGGCCCACCCGACCCAGTCGGGCGAGCTGCCGCTGCGGCTGAAGTCCGGCGACGTCACCCCCAAGGGCAACATCGCTCGCCTCGACGGCAGCACGGTGCACTTCGAGGACGGGACCTCGTCCGACTTCGACGCGATCATCTACGCCACGGGCTACAACCTCACCTTCCCGTTCTTCGACCCCGAGCTCGTCAGCGCCCCGGAGAACCGGATCGACCTCTACAAGCGGATCTTCAAGCCGGGCATGGACGACCTGCTGTTCGCCGGCTTCGCCCAGGCCACCCCGACGCTGTTCCCGTTCGTCGAGTGCCAGGCGCGGCTGATCGCGGCGTACGCCGTGGGTGAGTACGCCCCACCGCCGGTGGCCGAGATGCTCGAGGTGATCAAGGCCGACGACGAGCGCTACATGGGCCACATGCTCGACCGGCCCCGGCACACCCACCAGCTCGACTACTTCGTCTACGAGCACGACATCCGCACCAAGGAGCTGCCCGCCGGGCGTCGCCGCTCCCAACGGACCGGACGGCAGGTCCCGGCGTGAACCGCGCGACGACCGGCACCCGCCGGCCCCCGCAGAAGGGCGACCAGCGCCGCAGCGCCCTGCTGCAGTCGCTGGACCAGCACCTGCAGGAGACCAGCTTCGACTCCGTCAACATCGCCGACATCTCCCGGAGGGCCGGCGTCACCCGCTCGGCCTTCTACTTCTACTTCGAGAACAAGGCGGCCGCGGTCGCCGCGCTGATGGAGGAGCTCTACGACGAGGTGTTCACCATCTCGCGCCTGCTCACCTCGACCGAGGGCACTCCCGAGACCAGGATCGCGACCATGATCACGGGCCTGTTCGAGGCGATGCGTCGCCACGAGCACCTGTTCGCCGCGATGCTCGAGGCGCGCGCGACCAGCGAGACCGTGCGCGAGATGTGGGACGCCGACCGGCAGTCGTTCGTGGAGCCGCTGGCGGAGATGATCCGCAGCGAGCGGGACGGCGGTCGGGCGCCGGACGGCCCCGATCCGGTCGCGCTCGCCACGGTGCTGCTCGAGCTCAACGACCGGGCACTCGAGAGCATCGTGCGCGGCAGCACGATCAGCATCGACGAGCACGTGGAGGCGGTCACGACGATCTGGCTGCGCACCATCTACGGGACCGTGGCATGAGCGGGCCGACGAAGTACGACGAGCTGACCTTCACCTCCGAGGGGGTCGAGTGCTCCGCCTGGCACTTCACCGGTCACGGCGAGGCGCTGGCGAGCGCCGCCGGTCGACCCGTGGCCGTGATGGCGCACGGGCTCGGTGGCACCAAGGACTCCGGCCTGGCGCCGTTCGCCGAGGC
This sequence comes from uncultured Actinomycetota bacterium, assembly GCA_963843075.1. Classification (GTDB taxonomy): domain Bacteria; phylum Actinomycetota; class Actinomycetes; order Propionibacteriales; family Nocardioidaceae; genus Marmoricola. The sequence goes on from CAWJJD010000002.1 coordinate 1,731,640, forward strand.
CCTCGCCGGAGCCGGTGTGGACGTCCTCGCCTTCGACTACCGCGGTTTCGGTGCCAGCGCCGGGACTCCCCGGCAGACGGTCAAGATGGCCGACCAGCTCGCGGACTACCGCGCAGCGATGTCGGCGGCGGCCCGGCTGCCCGGTGTGGACCCTGGGCGGCTCGTCCTCTGGGGCGTCTCGCTGGCGGGCGGCCACGTCTTCATGGCCGCGGCGCAGCGGGCCGACGTGGCCGCGGTGGTGTCCCTGACCCCCCTGGTCGACGGGCTCGCCGCAGGCAGGCACGCGCTCGCCAGCCACCGGCCCTCCGAGATCCTCCGCTCCACCGTGGCCGGCTTCCGCTCCCGCGCGACGACGGCCGTCGGGCGGCCGGCGGTGACGATGCCGGTCGTCGGGCGTCCCGGGGAGCTGGCGGCTCTGACCCTCGAGGGCTGCTATGAGGACTACCTCGCCCTGGCCGGACCGACCTGGGTCAACGAGCTCGACGCCGCGGTCGGCCTCGAGCTGGGCAACCACCGACCCGGCCGGTTCGCCAAGGAGCTGACCTGCCCGGTGCTCGTGCAGATCGCCGACTTCGACCGGAGCGCTCCGCCCCAGGCCGCGGCGAAGGCGGCCTTCGACGCCCGGGCCGAGGTGCGGCACTATCCGTGCGACCACTTCGACGTCTGGCCCGGCAAGCCGTGGTTCGACTCGGCGGTGGCCCATCAGGTGGCGTTCCTGACCCGCAAGCTCACCCCAGCGGGCTGACCTCCTCGGCGTACGCCGTGCCGCGCTCCTCGCGCACCCACAGCCGCTCACCGTCGGCCGCGCTCGCGCCCTGGGCGACCAGCTCGCGCTTGAGCACCTTGTTGGTCGCCGTGCTCGGCAGGTCGGCCGCGACCCGGACGAAGCGCGGCCATGCCTTGGGCGAGAGGTCCGGCTGCGCCGCGAGGAAGTCCTCGAGCTCGCCGGGCGTCAGTGTCGCGTCGTCCTGGAGCACGATCGCCGCCATCACCTGGTCGCCGACGTGCGGGTCGGGCACGGCGTAGACCGCGACCCGGTTGATCGTCTCCAGCCGGGTGAGGATCCGCTCGACCGGGGCCGCCGCGATGTTCTCGCCGTCGACCCGCATCCAGTCCGCCGTGCGGCCGGCGAGATAGATCCATCCGTCGGCGTCGCGGTAGGCGAGGTCGCCGGACCAGTACATGCCGTGGCGCATCCGGTCGCTGTTGGCCTGCTCGTCGTTGTAGTAGCCCTGGAAGTAGCCGGCACCCTGGGTGTTGACCAGCTCCCCCACCGCCGCGTCGGCGTTGGTCAGGGCACCGTGCTCGTCGAACTCCGCCACCGCACACTCGGTCACCGCCTCCGAGTCATAGATGGCGACGCCCTCGAAGCCCTTGCCGATCGACCCCGTCGGCGTGCCCTCCTCGCGGGTGATGATCACGGCGAGCTCGGTCGACCCGAACCCGTCCATCACGGTGCAGTCGAACCGACGGCTGAACTCGTCGATGTCGCGGTCGCTGGCCTCGTTGCCGAACGCCACCCGCAGCGGGTTGTCGGCGTCGTCGGGCTGCTCGGGCGTGGCCAGCACGTAGGCGAGCGGACGCCCGACGTAGTTCATGTAGGTCGCCCCGTAGGCGCGCACGTCCTCGAGGAACCGGGAGGCCGAGAACTTCGCCGGCGCCATCGCGGCGCCGCCGGCCAGCGCCACCGCCCAGCCGGCGACCACGGCGTTGGAGTGGAACAGCGGCATCGAGAGATAGCAGACATCCTCGGGCGTGATGCCGAAGCGGCCGACCAGGTTGAGCCCCGAGAACAGCACCATCAGGTGGGCGACCTGCACGGCCTTGGGGTCCCCGCTGGTCCCCGAGGTGAAGATCATCATGAAGGTGTCCATCGCCTCGACCTCGCGATGGGGCACCAGCTCCCCGGCGGTCTCCAGCAGGTGGGCCCACTCCTGGGTCGAGGTGTCGAGCACGCGTGTGCCGGACAGGTCGAGCCCGTCGAGCAGGTGGCGGTGCTCTGCGTCGGTCACGAGGAGCTGGCACTCGGCCCGGCGTACGTCGGCAGCCAGACCCTCGCCCCGCCGGGTGGTGTTGATGCCGCAGAGCACGTAGCCACCGAGACCGGCCGCGGCCATCGACCGCAGCATGTCCGGGGTGTTGCCCAGCAGCACACCGACGTGCAGCGGGCGCTCGGGGTCAGCGAGCCCGATCAGGGCCGCCGCCTCCGCCGTGGCCTCCGCGATGTGCTCGCGCCACGTCCAGGTGCGGCCCCCGAACCTCACTCCCGGGGTCTCGTCGGACGCCCTCTCCCTCAACAGCTGCTGCACGGTCTCCGCCACGAACGCCTCCCAGTTCTTGACACGTGTCAAAGTACGAGAGGGGTGATAGAACTGCAACCGGTTCTAGTTGCCGGTTTCTGCTGTCCCCGTCGGAGGGCCTCCATGACCTCGTTCGTCAGCCGCTTCGACTTCCGTGCGCCGGGCGCGGACCGCAAGCACCGCCAGGAGCTCTACACCCGGGCCCTCGACCAGGCGGCGTACCTCGACGAGCACGGTCACGACGCCCTGATGGTCTCCGAGCACCACGCGTCGGAGGACGGCTACCTGCCCAGCCCGCTGGTGGTCGCGTCCGCGATGGCTGCCCGCACCAGGACCGTCCCGATCACCGTCTCGGCACTGCTGGTGAACATGTATGACCCGGTCAAGCTCGCCGAGGACGTCGCCGTCCTCGACCTGCTGAGCGCGGGCCGGGTCAGCTACACCCTGGGCCTGGGCTACCGGCGCGAGGAGTACTCCCTGTTCGGGCGGCCGTGGGAGACGCGCGGCGCGGACATCGAGGAGTCGATCACGAAGCTTCTGGCGCTGTGGCGGGGTGAGGAGGTCGAGCACGAGGGGCGGTCCGTGCGCGTGACCCCGCTGCCGTTCAGCGACCCGCACCCGTTCCTCTTCTACGGCGGTGGCTCACCCGCTGCGGCGAGGCGTGCCGCGCGTCTGGGGCTCAACTTCCAGCCCAACGTGGCCGACCGCGACCTGCGCCAGCTCTACCAGGACGAGTGCCGACGCCATGGCCGCGAGCCCGGCTTCGTGCTGCTGCCGCCACCCGGCCCCGCGACGGTGTTCTGCGCCGAGGATCCCGAGCGCTTCTGGGCTGAGCACGGCGAGCACCTGCTGGCCGACGCGATGGCCTACCGTGCCTGGTCGGACACGAACAACACCCTGATCACCGACGACTCCTCCACGGTCGAGGAGCTGCGCGCCGGCGGCCGCTTCGCGGTGCTCGACCCCGGCGAGATGATCCGACAGTGCCGCGAGCGCGAGCTGCGTGCCGTCTCCGCACATCCACTGTGCGGAGGCCTCCCCGAGGAGCCCTCGTGGGAGAGCGTGCGGCTGATCAGCGAGCAGGTGATGCCGGCGCTGCGCGGCCCGGACCAGGCTGCGGGGGCGACCACGTGACCGCGGAGCTGCCGGCGGGCTGGGTGCTCGACGACACGAGCGCCGAGGAGGTCGAGCGGCAGCGCGCGATCTACGAGCCGTTCACCGACCGGCTGCGCCGGCTGGTGGACCTCGGCATCCGCAGCGAGGTCGACCTCGGCACCGTCGAGGCGGCCCAGGCCCACCTCGACGCGGCGATCGAGCTGCTCGACGCCCAGAAGTCGGAGGGCTCCTACGGCGTCCGCATCGGCGACGGCTTCGGCCGCAACTGGGGCAACGCGATCATGGGCCTGCGCAACGCGATCGCACCGCCCCTGGCGATCGAGAACGACGGCGTGAGCCGGTCCTGGGTCGACTTCGAGCTGGGGGCGGCCTACGAGGGGCCACCGACGATGGTGCACGGCGGCGTCCTCTCGCTCGTGCTCGACCACGTCTTCGGCGCGGCGGCCGGTGCCGACGGCACCCCGCACATGACCGGCACCCTGACGCTCGTCTACTCCCGGGCCACTAGTCTCGGCACCCCGCTGCGGGCCGAGGCCTGGGTCGACCGCACCGAGGGTCGCAAGTCGTTCGTGGTCGGCTTCGTCGCCGACGACGACGGGCACACCGTGGACGCGGAGGGGATCTTCATCCAGCCTCGCCGGTGGGGCCAGCCGCGAGCTGGGCGACCAGGTCCTCCACCGAGGTGACGGGTCGCTGGCAGACCAGGTTGCGACAGACGTACGCCGCAGGCCGGCCGTCGACGAGGTCGCGGTCGGCCAGCAACGGGATCGTGCTCGCACCCGGCTCCGCCGCCACGACCACGGACCCGATCGGCGCGTGCTGCCGGGCCGTGCGCTCGAGCAGGGCACGCTCCACCCCTGGCGGACCCACGATCGCCACCTCGACCGGTCCGTCCAGGGCCGTCACTGCCGCTGCGAGGGACCAGCCGGCGAACCGGGGCGAGGAGTCGGCGATGCGCCGCGAGACCAGGAGTGCTCGTTCGGCGGCGTCCCGGTGGTGGCCCGATCCGGTGAGGGCGGCGTACGACAGCAGGGCGTGGACGACCGCGGAATGGCCACTCGGGCTGGCGTTGTCCGACGGGTCGCGAGGTCGCACCATCAGCGTCTCGGCGTCGTCGGCGGTGTCGTGGAAGCCGCCGTCGTCGGCCGCGAAGTGGTCGAGCACGGTGTCGAGCAGTCGGCCGGCACGCTGCACCCAGACCCCGTCGCCCGTCGCGCAGGCGAGCGCGAGGAACGCGGTCGCCACACACCCGTAGTCCTCCAGGACTCCGGCGTGCGAGCCGGCGATGCCGTCGCGGGAGACGCGCAGCAGTCGCCCACCCTGCAGGTGGCTCTGCTGCAGGTGGATGGCGGCCAGGAACTCGCCACACCGCACGGCAGCCCTCACCAGGTCGGGCGAGTCGAGCAGGGTGCCCGCCTCGACGAGACCGCTGATCGCCAGCCCGTTCCAGGCGGCCACCACCTTGTCGTCGCGAGCAGGACGCACCCGCCCGGCCCGGGCTTCGAGCAGCCGAGCGCGCACCGACTCCCAGCGCTCGGGGTCGTCGGGCTGCGCCTGGAGCTGGAGGGTCGAGCTGCCCTTCTCGAAGGTGCCCCTGTCCGTGACCGACAGCAGCTCGGCCGCCCAGGCGCCGTCCTGCTGGCCGAGCACATCGACCAGCTGCTTCGGGGTCCAGACGTAGAACGTGCCCTCCTCGCCCTCGGAGTCGGCGTCGAGCGCCGAGGCGAAGGCCCCCTCGTCGGTGATCAGCTCCCGGAGCAGGAAGTGCGCGACGTCCCGCGCCACCTGGCCGGCCTGCGGGTCGTCGTACCTTCCGGCCCAGCGCGCGTAGACCGAGAGCAGCTGGCCGTTGTCGTAGAGCATCTTCTCGAAGTGCGGCACCACCCACGCGCGGTCGACGCCGTAGCGAGCGAACCCTCCACCGAGCTGGTCGTGGATCCCACCGGCGGCCATCGCGGCCAGGGTCTTGCCGGTCATCCGGGTCGAAGAGTCTCCGCCGTGCCTCAGCAGGAAGTCGAGCACCATCGAGGGCGGGAACTTGGGCGCGTTGCCGAACCCACCCCACTCGGCGTCGAAGTCCCGCTCGAGCGCCTGCACCGCCGCGTCGAGGGAGACCCGGTCGAAGGCCGCCCCTCCCGACAGGGCGACCGCCTTCGACAGCGCCTCGCGGATCCGGGCCGAGGCGGCCGACACCTCCTCGAACCGGTTGGTCCAGGCGTCGTCGATCGCCTCGAGCAGCTGCCGGAAGCTGGGCTGCCCGTGGCGCGGCTGGTCAGGGAAGTAGGTGCCCGCGAAGAACGGGCTGCCCTCGTGGTCGAGCACGCAGGTCATCGGCCAGCCGCCCTGCCCGGTCATCGCGACGGTCGCCTGCATGTAGACCGCGTCGACGTCGGGCCGCTCCTCGCGGTCGACCTTGATGTTCACGTAGTGCTCGTTCATGTAGGCCGCCGTGCCCTCGTCCTCGAAGGACTCGTGCGCCATCACGTGGCACCAGTGGCACGCGGCGTACCCCACGCTCAGCAGGATCGGCAGGTTGCGGTCCCGCGCCGTCTCGAAGGCCTCGTCGCTCCACTCCCACCAGTCGACGGGGTTGTCCTTGTGCTGGAGGAGGTAGGGCGAGGTCGCGTTCGCCAGACGGTTGGGCACGAAGCACTCCTGTGGTTGCGGCTCGACGGGCACCACCCCTGCGAGAGGGTGCTGGTCCTGTTCCCGTCATCGAGTGTCTCTCACCGGACCCGAGCCGGAACCTGGCTACCCCACCACCGCATAGGACAGGAACGAGAGGTTCTCGCCCAGCCTGCGTGCGTCGACCAGCTGCAGGCGCTGGGGATCGACGGTGCTCCCGAAGAGGCGATCTCCCCCGCCCAGCACGACGGGGAACACGACGAGGCGGAGCTCGTCGGCCAGTCCCTCGTCGATCAGCGACCGGACCAGCTGATAGCTGGCGTAGACGAGGATCTCCCCGTCGTGAGCCTTCTTCAGCTGCCCGACCTCGTGGGCGAGGTCGCCGCGCAGGACGGTGGCGTTCGTCCAGCGGGGCTCGTCGATGCTCGTTGAAACGACGTACTTCGGGAGGCTGTTCAGCTTGTCGGCCCACTCTCCGCTCCGGGTGGTCCACCGGGAGGCGAACCACTCGTCGCTGTTGCGGCCCAGCAGCAGTGCCGAGGCCTGCATCGTCTCCGCTGTCTCGTGCTCGGCCCAGGGCCCGAGGTCCGGTCCCCCGAACCTCTCGAACCAGCCTCCACGTGCGGAGCCTTCGTGGCCGTCGGGGTCCTGGACCACGCCGTCCAGCGACATGTTGGTGGTGATCACGATCTTGCCCATCGTCGTTTCTCCTCGTGTCAGTGAGACTTTCTCCTTACTGACACCGCGACCGGGCCGAAACTGTGCGCCGACACGGCGAGGCCGGTGCTAGTCGCGTGGCAGCGACATCGGCAGCCCGAACCACGACAGCTCGGGGTTCTCGAAGCGGGTCATCGCACTGATGTGAGCACCGGCGAGCTGGACCACGAAGAGCCCGCTCGCGTGCCGCTCGCCGTCCGGCCCCAGCACGTAGGAGCCGAACGCAGGCGCGCCGTTGGCGTGCGTGGGCACCAGGGTGTAGTCGCGCCCCGACCCGAGGAGGAGCTCGAAGAACTGCTCGGCGGCACGACGGCCCTCGTATTCGTGCGGAAGCGGAGGCATCGACACGAACACGTCGTCGGTGAGCAGCTCCACGAGGGCGCGCACGTCCGCGGACTCGTAGGCCCGCACGAACCTCGCGGTGATCGCCTCCTCCTCGTGCGAACCGGGTGCGGGGGGCGCTTCGGCTGATCGCCACCGCGTCCGGTGGACCTCCAGGTTGGTCCGCGCCCGGTTCAGGGAGCTGTTCACCGAGGAGACCGTCGAGTCCAACATGGTGGCCACCTCCGCGGCCCGGAAGCCCATCACGTCGCGCAGGACGAGGACCGCCAGCTGGCGCGGAGCGAGGGTCTGCAGGGCCGCGACGAACGCCAGCGAGATCGACTCCGTCTGCTCGTAGCGCGCCTCGGGTCCGACCGGGACCTCCAGCGCCGCCGAGGACAAGGAGTCCGGCCAGGGACCCAGCCAGGGCACCTCGCCCCGCCCGGTGGGTTCCGGGGGCACGACACCGGGGATGTCCCAGGCCTTCGCGGGGCGCCGCTGCGTGGTCCGGATGGCGTTGAGGCACTTGTTGGTCGCGATCCGGTAGAGCCAGGTGCGGAGGGAGGCCCGTCCGTCGAACCCGGCGAGTCCCTGCCAGGCCGAGACCAGCGTGTCCTGGAGCGCGTCCTCGGCGTCCTGGACGGAGCCGAGCATGCGGTAGCAGTGGGCGTGCAGCTCTCGCTGGTGCGGTTCGGTCAGGGCGCGAAAGGCCTCGCCGTCGCCGCCACGCGCTCGTGTGATCAGGTCGTCGCTGGCCACCACACGTCCTCTCGGCGCTGCCGGGAGGCGAAGCGCTGTCACCATGGTGACCCCGCGCGGGCCGGGAACTGTGCGCTCGCCGCCCCGGTTCGTCGAGAACTCGCTCAGGCGACAGGCTGCCGTTCGTCCTCGACCTCGCGCGCGTCGTCCGGGACCCGCATCGCCGTGAGGGCTTCGCCCTCCACGTCGACGTTGGGGAGCAGCCGGTCCAGCCACCTCGGCAACCACCAGGCGGCGTCGCCGAGGAGATACATCACCGAGGGGATCAGCACCATCCGGACGATGAAGGCGTCGAAGAAGACCGCCGCTGCGAGGGCGAAGCCGATGGACTGGATCAGCACGTTGTCCTGCAGCATGAAGGCCGCGAAGACCGAGATCATGATGGTCGCGGCCGCGGTGACCACGCGGGCGCCGTGCCGGAAGCCGTCGACCACCGCCTCCCGCGCGGAGGCGCCGTGCACGAAGGCCTCGCGCATCCGGGTCACCAGGAACACCTGGTAGTCCATCGCCAGGCCGAACACGATCCCGATCACGATGATCGGCATGAAGCTGACCAGCGGCTGGCCCTCGACCAGGCCGAAGAGACCCTCCTGGAAGACGAGCACGGTGGCACCGAGGGTCGCGAGCACCGACAGCAGGAAGCCCAGGGTGGCGGTCAGCGGCACCAGGATCGAGCGGAACACCAGCATCAGCAGCAGGAACGCAAGGCCGATCACGACCGCGAGGTAGGTCGGCAACGCGCTCGTCAGCCGGTCCGAGACGTCGGTCTGGATCGCGGTGACCCCGGTGACCCCGACGGTCGTGGACGTGCGCTGCTCGATCGACGACTGGCCGTCGCGGAGGTCCTGGAGCAGGTCCACGGTCGCCTGGGCGTCCGGACCACTCTTCGGAGTGATCAGGATCTGCGCGCCGGTCCCGGCCTTGTTGACCCCGACGACCTGCGCGTCGGCGACGTCGCTCTTCGCGGCGGCCCACGCCACGACCTCGTCGTACGCCGCACCGCGGTCGGTCTTCGCGGCGTCGCGACCGTCGACGACGACGACCAGCGGCGCCTCCCGGCCGGGCCCGAATGCGGCGCTGATCAGGTCGGAGGCCTTGCGCTGGGTCGTGTCCACCGCAGCCGTCGAGTCGCTGGGCAGCGCGAGATGCAGCCCACGGATCGGGAGGGCCAGGGCACCGAGGGCCACGACCACGAGCAGGGCCACGGCCACGGGCTTCCGGCCGAGCAGTCGCGCCCACCGGACACCGTTGTTGAGGAGCTGGCCGTCCGCGTCGCGGGTGACCCGTTCGGCGCGCACCGCACCCCCGAAGGCCTTCGACTTGAGCACGCCGAGGATGGCAGGAAGCAGGGTGAGTGCCACGAGCACGGCCATGAACACCGTGCCTGCCGCGGCGAGACCCATGCTGGTCAGGAACGGGATGCCGACCAACGACAGCGCACCCAGCGCGATCAGCACCGTCAGGCCGGCGAAGACCACGGCCGATCCGGCCGTGCCGACGGCGCGACCGAGTGCCTCCTCGCGGTCGTCGGTGTGGTGGAGCTCGGTGCGGTAGCGCGACAGGATGAACAGCGTGTAGTCGATGCCGACCGCGAGCCCGATCATCGTCGCGAGGATCGGCGTGGTGGTGCCGACGGTCGTGAACGCGGTCGCGATGCTGATGCCGAGCACGCCGAGTCCCACCCCCACCAGCGCCGAGAGGATCGGCAGTCCGGCCGCCACCAGCGAGCCGAAGGTGATCAGCAGGACGACGAGGGCGATCGCGATGCCCACCAGCTCGCTCTTCCCGCCGGCCTCGACCATGGCCTGCATGCCAGAGCCGTTGGCCTCGGCGGTCAGGCCGTCGGCCCGCGCCGTGTCGAGCACGTCGAGCAGCTTCTCCTGCGTCGCCGGGGCGACGTCGGCCACGGAGGCCACGTCGTAGGTCCAGCTGATCGTGCCGACGCGGCCGTCCGCGCTCAACGGGAGCAGGGACTTCGGACCGGACACCGTGACCGGGTTGGCGAGCTTCGTCTCCGGCATCTGCGGGAGGGTCTGGAGCTCCCCGATCAGCGCGTCGACCTTGGCGGTGTAGGCCTTCTCCCGCAGGGTGTGACCCTCGGGTGCGGCCACGACGACCGTGACGCCGGCCTGGTCCTCGGCGTTCTTGGTGTCGGCGAAGAGCTCCTTCTGGAGGTCCTGCGCCTTCAGCGACGGGATGCCGGGGATGGAGAACGTGTCGACCATCGGCTTGGACACCGCCCCCGCGAGCGCAGCCACCCCGATCAGGGCGACCAGCCAGGCCGCGATGAACGCGGGCCAGCGGCGGTAGGCGGTCTTGCCGAGGCGGTAGAGCAGGGTGGCCATGGGTTCTCCTGGGTGAAGGCGTGGGGCGCCAGCGCCACGCCGGGCGGCGTGACGCTGAGACGGGGTGGGTCAGGTCAGCAGGTCTCGGGCAGTCCCGAGCGACTCGGTGAACAGGGTGGACAGCTCGGACTCGACGTCGTCGTCGAGGTAGCGGTCCATCGCGAGGTGGACACACACGAGCACCAGGGCGATCGCGACGTCGACGCGGGCGCGGTCGAACGCCGAGCCCTCGCGCTTCTCGACGAAGACCATGGAGGACTCGACGCACTCCTCGAGGCGCTCGTGGGCGGAGGCGATCAGCCGCGGGTCCGACCGCATCACCTGTCGGCCGCGGGCGACGTCCTCGCGGTTGCCGGGGTGCTGGTGGAGCACGGCGAGCACGAGGGCGGCGAGGTCGTCGACCAGGCCACCGGTGGGTCCACCGGCGGTGAACGTCTCGAGTGCGTCCTCGTCGATGACCGGCGGGCCACCGAGGATGGCGTCGTCCTTGCCGGGGAAGTAGTTGAACAGCGTGCGGCGCGAGACCCCCACCTGCTCGGCCAGCTGGTCCATGGTGAAGCCGTCGAGGCCGTGCTCGAGCACCAGGAGCTGCGCGGTCGTGGTGATGCGTTGCGCCATCACCTGCCGCCGGTCCGGGCGCACGTTTGCACTTTCCTCCATGGAGTGCATCTTTGCACTTTCATCCACAGGGTGCAAATCACGGGCGGCCACGACGACTCTCGCCGGGAGCACGAGCTCACGTCCTCGCTGCTGACGGAGTCCCCTGTCGATCGGGACCTCGTGCCCTGCCCCCTGCGCATCGGCCCGCGGCAGCGTGGCGGTGGAGGGCAAGGAGGGCGAGATGCCTCGAACCACCCCGCCGCAGGGGCGATCCGGCCGCATGACGATCGTCGTGCTCGCGGCGTTCAACGCGTTGACCGCACTGGGGGGAGGAGTGTGTCTCGCGATCGGGGTCCTGAGTCTCGGCGACGAGGTCACTCCCCGACTGCCCTGGGGCAGTCCCGTCCTCGGCGGGATCGCCCTGGTCCTGACCGTGGCGGTCCCGAACGCCGTGCTGGCGCTGCTGACGGTGCGCGCCGACCGGCGTACGGGCTCGGTCGCGGTCGTCGTGGGCGTGCTGCTCGTCGGCTGGATCGTGGTCGAGCTGACGTTCATCCGCGAGCTCAGCTTCTTCCACCCGTTGTACGCCGCCATCGGCTTCGTGCTCGTCAGGTCGGGAAGCCGGCAGACCGCGCTCCTCAACGAGACCCCTCCCCGCACGCGGGCAGCGCCGGAGTCACCAGCAACCGCCGTGGTCACCGGACTGCTGTCCCCCCACCAGGCCAACCGCGAGGACCTCAGGGGCGAGCAGCCACCACCGTGATCGTCCCCGGCGGCACCTCGGTGAACCCGCCGTCGGTGACCACGACCGGGAGGATGGCGACCAGCTGGTCCCACGCCTCCTTGTCCGCCGTGGCGACGTCGACGGGCGCACCCGCCGCCACCCAGGCCGTCGCAGCCACGTCGGAGAGGTCCTGCAGCACGAGCTGCGCGGCGTGACCGACCTGGGCGGCCGCCTTGCCGGTGGACAGCCTCACGTGCGGATTGAGCCAGAGCATCGCGCTGTCGTCGGCCGCGGGGGCCAGGTCGTCAGGGTCCTCCAGGGTGAGGCCACCCACCTGGAGCCGCGAGATCTCCGGGTCCACCTCGTCGACCGGGCCCGGCACGTGGACGGCGACCTCCACGCCGTGTGCGTGGTGCTCGAAGACATCGGGCACCGCCAGCTGACGGGTCCAGCCCGCACCGCGCGCGCGGCGTACGACCTTGCGGATCGGACCTGCGCGCCAGTGCTCGGTGCGGTCGCGGACGTCGGGGTCCGCATCGGGTCCGGTGAACGCAGCGAGGGCCACAGCCACGGCCGAACCCGTCGCGCGGAGCACGTCGGTGTGCGCAGGCGACGGGTTCTTCTCGACGTGCACCACGATCTGCATCGCCCAGGGAACCGTGGTCATCGCGGAGACATCGTCCGGTCGGGGTCGACCCGGTCCAGGACGGCACCGGCGATCTCGGCCAGTGCGCGCGTCTGCCCGGGCGTCAACGCGTCCATCACGAACTCGCGCACGGTCTCGACATGACCCGGCGCCGTCTCGACGACCTTGGCCCATCCCTCCTCGGTGAGCCGGGTGTTCGTGGCGCGCCCGTCCTCGGGGCAGGGGAAGCGTTGGACCAGCCCGCGACCCTCGAGGCGGCGTACGACGTGGGAGAGGCGGGGAAGGGTCGCGTTGGTGCGCAGCGCGAGTGCCGTCATCCGCAGCGTGCGATCGGGCGCCTCGGAAAGCATCGCGAGGAGGAAGTACTCGAAGTGGCTCAGGTCCGCGTCGCGACGCAGCTGCGAGTCGAGCACGCCGGGCAGCAGCTCCACGACCGCGATCAGCCGGACCCAGGCCGCCTGCTGCTCGTCGTCGAGCCATCGGGTCGTCATGGCCAGACCCTAACCGCTTGATTGACGCTACAAGTCATTCCCGACGGTCCCGGCCCCGCTCGTGCCGCCCCGGGCGCTACCGTCACCGAGGCGAGCCCGGTCCGGGCTCGACGACCCGTTGAGAGTTGAGGAACGTTGAAGATCTTGGTGACGGGTGCGACGGGCTACGTCGGCGGCCGGCTGGTGCCCCGGCTGCTCGAGCGTGGACACGACGTGCGCACGACGACGACCGACCCTGACCGCGAGCAGCCGTGGTGGGCGGATCGGGTGGAGACCGTCGTGATGGACGCCTTGGACGCCGACCAGGTCGCGGCTGCCTGCGAGGGCGTGGACGCGGCGTACTACCTGATCCACGGGATGGGTGGGGACGACTTCGCGCAGACCGACCGGGAGGCAGCCACCAACCTCGCGGAAGGCGCACGACTCCACGACGTCGAGCGGATCGTGTACCTCTCCGGACTCATTCCGGACGTCGCTGACGACGACCTCTCCGAGCACATCAAGTCCCGCCGAGAGGTCGAGCGGATCCTGAGCGTCGGGGCGGCGAACGTGATCGTCCTGCGCGCAGCGGTGCTCCTCGGCAGCGGGTCCACGTCCTTCGAGATCATCCGCCAGGTCAGCGAGCGGATGCCGGTGCACACCATCCCGACCTGGATGGACTCCTTCGTCCAGCCGATTGCCGTCGTCGACGTGCTCGAAGCACTGGTCGGTGCGCTGGAGTACGCCGGACCCTCACGCCATTTCGACGTGGGGGGTCCCGACCGTCCGCGCTACGGCGCGCTGCTCGACGCCTACACCTCGCACGCCGGGCTGGAGCGCCCGCAGGTCGAGGTGCCGTTGTTGCCGAGCGGCCTCGTGGGGACGCTGGTCGGCAGCCTCACCGACGTGCCCCGGGCGACGGTCGAGGCACTGGTCGAGAGCCTGCGCCACGACATGGTCACGGCCGACGACGACTTTCGCGAGATGTTGCTCCCCGAAGGACACCGTCTGGTGGGGTTGGACGAAGCCTTCCGTCGCTCCCTCGCTCGGCCGGCGACGAAGCCTGAGGGCGCGGATCCCATGGGGCCGCTCCCGCAGGATCCGGCCTGGGCCAGCGGTGGTGACGACCGACCAGTCATGGCCAAGGTGGTCGACGCGGTCAAGGACGTCCTGCCGCACTCGTGAGGGACGCCGGGCGCCAGCAGGCTCAACTACTGTGGGCCGACCGGCTTCGACGGACGGGAGCGATGGGCATGGAGCGTGTGTGGACCTTCGACCGACTGGCCGTGGTCATGCGGCGGGTCGACTTCCTCGACCCCGCCCTGGTGGGGCAGCCCGACGTGCGGGAGCGCGGCGTACGCGTCGAGATCAAGCCTGCGCGTGCGGAGGCTCGAGGGTCCGTCTACGCCTCTGACGTCACGACGCTCGACCAGGCGCTGTGCCGGTGCGACTTCCTGGAGTCGGGACCGGGCAAGGCCGACCGGATGCACTGGCACCCCGACATGGCCGACGGCGAGCCGGGTGACCGCACCTTCGATGCCGCCATGCCGGCCGACCCACGCGACTGGTTGTCCTCCTTCCTGCGCAGCGGGCTGCGTGACTACCTCGGCCGGAGGGGTCACGACGCCACGGAGTTCGACGACGACCTCGCGGAAATCGCTGCGACCGCCGACGAGATCGGGAGAGCGCTCGACGAGGGACTCGCCTGGGCCCGCGAGCCCTGGCCGGAGGCCGACCACGACGAGCGGGGCATGGCGGTGGCGAGGTAGCTTCCGAGCCTGCCCGGCGACCACCCGATCGAGCCCCGGGCACTCGGCCGCGTTGATCAACCGGTTGATCAACGTGCGGTTTGATCAAACGGTTGTTCAACGCGGAAGACCGTCGTGGCTCGTCCTGGTGGCCGACGAGTGCGCCGTGGCCGGGATTTCATCCCGCCGATCAGAGCACCCCGTCCAGCGAGTGCTCGCCGCGACCGGCCTTGGCCGCGAGGTAGCGACCGTTCGACGGTGACAGGTGCACCCTCGTCGGCACCCGCTCGGCGACGGCGACACCGAGGTGCTCGAGCTGCGCGGCCTTGTCGGGGTTGTTGCTGAGCAGGTCGATGCGCGACTCCCCCAGCGCACGCAGCATCTGTGCGGCCACGGTGTAGTCCCGCGCGTCGGCGGCGCACCCGAGAGCGAGGTTGGCCTCGTAGGTGTCGAGCCCCTCGTCCTGCAGCAGGTAGGCGTCGAGCTTGCGGTAGAGCCCGATCCCGCGCCCCTCCTGCCGCAGGTAGAGCAGGTAGCCGCCGACCTCGGAGATCCGCTCGACGGCCTCGCGCAGCTGGGGCCCGCAGTCACAACGCTGGCTGCCGAAGACGTCGCCGGTGAGGCACTCGCTGTGCAGCCGCACCAACGGTGCCTCCGCAGCCCGGGAGACGCAGGGACTCGACCGGTCGCCGAGGCCGAGCGCCAGGTGCTCACGGCCGTCGACGAGCCCGTGGAAGGTGAACACCCGGGCATCGGCGGTGTAGCCGTCGGCGAGCTCGAGCGGAACCACCAGCTGGGTGCGGATCGTCGCAGTGGGCGGGTTGCTGCTCATGCGCTCTCCTCGGTCAGGTCAAGGGCGAAGCGGGACGAGAGCGCATAGCGGAGGAGTACGACGTCCCCGATCGGCCGCACCTCGGCAAGCCGTGCCCGTCGTCCGGGATGGAACGGGAACTGGCCGTCCCCGACGAAGCGGCTGGCGCGAGAGTCGCCGACGAAGAACGGCGCCACCACCAGCTGCAGCTCATCGACAAGGTCGCCGGTGAGGAACTGCGTGTGCACGATGCCGCCACCCTCGACCATCAGCCGCCGCACGCCGCGGTCGCGGAGGTCCTCGCTCATCCGACGCAGGTCCACGGGCTGTCCGCCGTCGACCACGGTGGCGACGTCGCCGAGGCGACCGCGCGCCTTCGCGACGGACCGGCTCGCGCAGTAGACGAGCTTCTCGCTGTCGCCGGTCGCGAAGAAGTCGGCGCACGGGTCGAGGTCGGCGCCACAGGTGACGGTCACCTTGGTCGGCGTACGACGCAGGCCGCGAGCGGCTCGCCGCTCGACCCGGTCTGGTTGGCGCACCAGCAGACGCGGGTTGTCCTGCCGGATGGTCTCGGCGCCGACCAGGATCGCGTCGCAGCCCGCGCGCACGTCGTCGACCCGGTCGAGGTCGGCCTCGTTGGAGAGCACCAGCCGGTCGCCGGTGCCCCGGTCGAGGTAGCCGTCGATCGAGATGCCACAGCTCAGCAGCGTGTAGGGACGTTCAGGCATGCGAGGTCCTCCTGACCCCGACGAGCAGCACGACCGCACCGGGCAGGCTGGCCACCAGCACCATCACGCCGTAGACCACAGCGGTCGCCACCCCCTCGGCGGCACCGAGCCCGGCCGCGCCGAACACCCAGGCGGCCACCCCTTCGCGGGGGCCCCAGCCGGCCACGTTGGCCGGGATGCCCATCGCGACGAGCACCAGCAACGCGAGCGGCACCAGCTCGACGACCGAAGTGGTGGACCCGGCAGTCCGGGCAGCCACCAGGAAGGTCAGCACGTGCCCGACGACCGCCAGCACGGAGGCGACCACGACGGCCGGCCACGCGCGCCGCGCGAGCACCCCCGTGCGCAGGTCGCTCGCGACGGTGCGGGCCACCCGCGCCCACCGCGTGGTGCCCTTCGCGAGGGCGCGCGCCGCGAGCACGAGGGCGAGAACGCCCACCACGATCAGCACCGCGACCACGGGGACCGACGAGCGCACGGGTGACGGCAGCGCGAGCAGGACCACCACGGCCACGACGACCTGGATCGCCTGGCCGGACAGCCGGTCCCACACCACGGCCCGCGCACCACGCGGCAGGTCCCCGCTGTCGCGACCGTGGCGCACCGCGCGGTCGACGTCGCCCAGCACGCCCCCCGGCAGGGTCGAGTTGAGGAACTGCGAGCGGTAGTAGGCCGCGAACGCCTCGCGCATCGACAGCCTCGAACCCGGCCCGGCCCCAACACCCCCACCCACACCGCGGACGACCACGCTCCAGCGCCAGGCGCAGCACGTCGTCGTGCCCACGGCGATCAGGGTGGCCGCGACCAGCGCCCGGGCGTCCACGGTCCGGAGCCCGTCGAGGAACGGCCCGCTCCCCACCCGCCACAGCAGCACGACGAGGATCGCCGCACCACCGACGAGGCGCACCCAGGCCCAGGCGCGGCGGCTCACCACGCCACCTCCGCAAGCACGTGAGCGACCTTCGAGGCGGTCTCCGGCCAGCCCCCCAGCGTCGTACGACGGGCGCGGGCGGCCGTAGCGAGCTCACCGCGGAGCCGGTCGTCCGAGAGCCAGGCCCGCAGCGCGCCTGCGAGCGCGCAGGCATCGTCGGCCGGCACGAGCAGGCCGGGACACAACCCGTCGGGAGAGGTCCCGAGCGCCTCCGGCAACCCACCCACCTCGGTCGCGATCACCGGGAGACCTCGAGCCAGCGCCTCGCCGACCACCATCCCCCAGCTCTCCGCCCGGGTGGCCAGCACCAGCACGTCCGCGGCGGCGTAGGCCTTCTCGAGGCGTGCGCCGACCAGGGGGCCCGTCCAGGTGACCCGGCCGGCGACGCCCAGCTCCGACGCCTGCCGCTGCAGCCTCTCGGCCAACGCGCGGTCACGGTCCAGCGAACCCACGCACGTCAGCCGCCAGGGCAGGTCATCGAGTGCAGCGAGCGCGGCGAGCAGGACGGCGTGGCCCTTGTCGGCGGTGACCGCCGCGACGCAGAGCAGGTCCTCGCCCGACCCGCTGCCGGCCGCGAGCTCGGCGGGGTCGACCCCGGGCTCGGCCACGTGGACCCGCTCGGGCGACAACGCGTAGTGCTCGACGACCCAGCGCCGGCTCCACTCGCTGGTCGCCACCACGGCCGACACGTCCGTCAGCACCCGGCACTCGACCAGACGCGACTCGACGTCACGCTCGCCGAACGGCATGTGCAGGAGCACGACGATCCGCAGCCGGTCGGCCTGGTCGAGCACCTCGTGCGGCGCGCCGATCGCGACCAGCCCGTCGACGAGCACCACCGCTCCGTCGGGCAGCCCTGCGAGGGGGGCGGTGCCGACCAGCTCCCCCACCGACCACCCTGACCGGGCCAGCTCCTGGCACAGCCGCCGGTCATAGACGTTGCCACCGCTCGGTCGGGTCGGGTCGTCGATCCCCTCGGGGACGACCACGTTCACCGAGCAGGTCACGGGCGCCGTCACGGCGCACGCTCATGGCTGACCCACGCGATGTGGGACTCGTGCAGGGTGACCATCACGGCGGCCAGGGTCTTGGCGTTCTCACCCATGGCCCCCGCGGCGATCCGCTCGCAGACCCGGTCGGCGACGACCTGGGCCAGGACCTCGGTGGTCGTGTTCCTGCCCGCCAGCGTGGGGTCGTCGTCGAGGTTGCGGTAGGTCAGGTCGGCGAGGACGGCGCCGAGCTGCTGGGTGGCCAGGCCGATGTCGACCACGATGCCGTCGTCGTCGAGCTCGGCACGCCGGAAGGTCGCGTCCACGACGTACGTCGCTCCGTGCAGCCGCTGCGCCGGCCCGAACACCTCGCCGGACAGGCTGTGGGCCACCATCATGTGGTCGCGGACGGTCACGCTGAACACCTCAGGCGCCCCCCTCGTAGGTGATCGTGTGACACAGCGCCGCGAGCTTCCCGGACGCGAGCTGGGGCATCACGTCGGGCAGCTCCTCGAACCGCGAGGACCCGGTGAGCAACGCGTCGAAGGCCGGGTCGCGCAGCAGGTCGAGAGCGAGACCCATCCGCTCCCCCGTCGTACGACGGCCGCGACGGGATGTGGCCACCGTGCCGACCTGGCTGGACCGGATCGCGAGCCGTTGCGAGTGGAACCCCTCGCCGAGGGAGAGCCGGACCTCCGTGTCGGCGTACCAGCTGAGCTCGAGCACCGTGCCCTCGAACGCCAGCAGGTCGAGGGACCGCTGCAGCCCGGCCGAGGTCGCGCTGGTGTGCACCACCAGGTCGAGGCCGTCCGGCGCCTCGTCCGGGAGCGCGAAGTCGACGTCGAGCGCCGCGGCGACGGCCGACCGCGAGGGGTCGATGTCGACGAGCGTCACTCGCACTCCGGGGATCTGCGTCAGCAGGCGCGCGACGCAGCAGCCGACCATGCCCGCCCCGACGACGGCCACCCGGTCACCGACGAGCGGCTCGGCGTCCCAGAGCGCGTTCACCGCTGTCTCCACCGTCCCGGCGAGGACAGCACGGCTCGCCGGGACACCCTCGGGCACGAGGTGCACGGCCTCGGCCGGCGCCACGTAGGACGTCTGGTGCGGGTGCAGGCAGAAGACGGTGCGCCCCCGCAGATCGGCCGGTCCCTGCTCCACGACCCCCACGTTGAGGTAGCCGGGTTTCACCGGACCCGGGAAGTCGCCGCCCTGGAAGGGGGTCCGCATCGCCTCGTGCTGGCTCTGCGGGACGCGGCCGTCGAAGACCAGCGTCTCGGTGCCGCGGCTGACTCCGGACGCGAGCGTCCGGACGAGCACCTCGCCCGGCGCCGGGGACGGCAGGTCCATCGGGCGGATCTCACCGACGCCGGGCTCGCACACCCAGAACGCGAAGGCCTCGTTCGCCATCGACCCACCCAACTCGGCGCCCGGTTGAACCCCAGCGCCGCACTCGCCGTACCAACTCTGTAACCCCCTGAACGGAGCGAGCGTGTCTGCGGTTCAACGAATCGGCACGAGTTGGCCGGTGACCCGGTTCGGGCCCGCCAATATCGTCACGTTCGTCCGCGCTGTCCTGTCCTGTGCCGTGGCCGTTCTGGTGGTCGCCTCGTTCCTCGGGCCGATCCAGGTCACCGCCCTCGTCGTCCTGGCCACCGTCGCGCTCGCCCTGGACTGGGTCGACGGTCAGGTGGCCCGTCGTACGCACACCGAGTCGACGTTCGGCGCGCGCTTCGACATGGAGGTCGACGCGTTCCTGATCCTCGTGCTGAGCGTCTACGTCGCCCGGTCGGCCGGTGCCTGGGTGCTCGCGATCGGCCTCGCCCGCTACCTCCTCCTCGCAGCCCAGCGCACGCTGCCGTGGCTGCGGCGGCCGACACCGCCGCGCTACTGGGGCAAGGTCGTCGCGGCGAGCACCGGCATCGTGCTCACCGTCGCGGCCGCCGACGTGCTCCCTCGGGTGCTCACCGATCTCGCCCTCGTGGTGATCGTGGCACTGCTCGCCGAGTCGTTCGGCCGCCAGGTCTGGTGGCTGTGGCGCACCCGCCACGGCGCCGTCGCCGAGACCCGCTTCACCGCGCCGCTCACCGTGCTCGCCCTCCTGCTGGTCTGGGCCGGCCTGACCCTGCCCACCCGGGTCGAGGACCTCGGCCCGCTGACCTTCGTCCGGCTTCCGCTCGAGATCCTGGTGCTGGTCGGGGTGGCAGCACTGCTGCCGACCCGGGCTCGCAACGTCGCGGCGGCGTTCGTCGGGGTGCTGCTGGCCCTGGTCACGATCGCCAAGGCCCTCGACATGGGCTTCTTCTTCGCGCTGAACCGTCCCTTCGACCCGCTGATCGACTGGAGGTACGCCGGTTCGCTGGTCGGGCTGCTCAGCGACTCGCTCGGCACCCCGGCCGCGATCGTGCTGCTCACGCTGGCCGTCGCGCTGCTGCTCTCGCTGCTCGTCCTGACCCCGCTCGCGCTGCGCCGGCTCGGGACGATCGTGGCGCATCACCGACCGGCCTCCTTGAGGGCAGCCACCGCCCTGGCCGTCGTGTGGGTGCTGGCGGCCACGTTCGGCATCCACCTCGAGCAGCTCACCCCGGCCGTCTCGACCGACCCGGCGACGTACGCGCCCTTCGCCTCGACCAACACCGCCGCCTACGCCTTCAAGGAGGTGAGCCGGATCCCGGCCGAGCTGCGAGACCAGCGCCAGTTCGAGCGGTCAGCGGCAGACGACCCGGTGCGCGGAGTCCCGGCGGACCGGCTGCTGACCCGCCTGCGCGGCAAGGACGTGGTCTTCGTCTTCGTCGAGAGCTATGGACGGTCTGCCGTGCAGGGCTCGTCGTTCTCCGCCGGCGTCAACGCGACTGCTCGACGACGGCGACGTCGACGACTGGCCGCCAGGGGCTTCCACGCCCGCAGCGCCTTCCTCACCTCGCCCACCTTCGGCGCGATCAGCTGGCTGGCACACTCCACCTTCCAGTCCGGGCTCTGGGTCGACAGCCAGCAGCGCTACGACGTGCTGCTGACCAGTCAGCGGCTCACCCTCAGCAAGCTGTTCGAGCGGGCCGGTTGGCGCACCGTCTCGGACATCCCGGCCAACACCCGCGACTGGCCGCAAGGCGAGTTCTACGGCTACGACCAGCTCTACGACTCCCGCAACGTGGGCTATCGGGGACCACGATTCGGCTACCCGACGATGCCCGACCAGTACACCCTCGACGCCTTCCAGCGACTGGAGCTGGCCCAGCGCGACCGGCAGCCGGTGATGGCCGAGATCGACCTGATCTCGAGCCACGCCCCGTGGTCGAGGACGCCGCACCTCATCGACCAGGCAGCTGTGGGTGACGGGTCGGTGTTCGAGGGGATGCCGGAGCGATCGCCGTCGAAGAAGGTGATCTGGCGGTCACCCGATCGGGTGCGGGCGGCGTACGGGCAGTCGATCGAGTACTCGCTCGGCTCGGTGGTCTCCTTCCTCGAGCACTACGCCGACGACGACACGGTGATGGTCTTCCTCGGCGACCACCAGCCCGCCACCATCGTCTCCGGGGAGGGCGCGGACCACGACGTGCCGATCACGATCGTCGCGAAGGACCCCGCGGTGACGGGCCGGATCTCCAGCTGGCGGTGGGACGCCGGGCTGCGTCCGGCACCCGACGCGCCGGTCTGGCCGATGGACTCCTTCCGCGACCGATTCCTCCGGGCGTTCGGTCCGTGAGACGGCACACTGAACCGCAGGGAGCCCGGCTCCGTGTCAGTGGTGGGAGGTGAGATGGCGGAGGACGAGGTCGCACTGATGCAGCAGCTGCACGCCGAGCACGCCGCCGCGCTGTGGGGCTACTCCCTTCGCCTGACCGGCCACGACCGCGCGCGGGCCGAGGACGTCGTGCAGGAGACCCTGCTGCGCGCGTGGCGCAACCGGAAGATGCTCGACAACCCGCCACCCGCCGTGCGCGGCTGGCTGTTCACCGTGGCCCGCAACATCGTCATCGACGAGTGGCGCAGCAAGCGGGCGCGCAGCGAGACGACCATGGCTGACGTCCCCGAGGCCGCCACGCAGGACGACAGCACCGACCAGCTCCTGCTCTCGTGGGTGGTGGCCGAAGCGATCACCCGACTCTCGGAGGAACACCGTGCCGTGCTGCTGGAGTGCTACTACAGGGGCCGCCCCGTCTCGGAGGCGGCCAGGCTCCTCGGCATCCCCGAAGGCACCGTGAAGTCACGCACCCACTACGCGCTGCGCGCCCTGCGCCTCGCCCTCGAAGAGATGGGGGTCGGCGCATGATTCACCCCACGAGAATGCTCGCTTCGCTCCGCTTCCCGCGGGGGCCCCGATGAGCGTGTGCGACTACGCGGAGCTGGACGGCTCCTACGTCCTCGGTGCGCTCTCGCCCGGCGAGCGCCAAGAGTTCGAGAAGCACCTCGCGACCTGCGAGGACTGCTCCCGCTCCGTGCGCGAGCTCGCCGGCCTCCCCGGGCTGCTCTCGCGGGTCGACCCGGTCGTCCTCGAGCCACCGCCCGCCATGGAGCCGGTGCCCGAGTCGCTGCTGCCCGCCCTCGTCCGCGACGTACGCCGCTCCCGCAGGCGCCGCGTCTACGCCACCGCCGGTCTCGCCGCCGCCGCCGCGCTCGCGGTCGGTGCCCTGCTCGTGCAGGGGATCGCGAGCGAAGAGCCCCCGGTCGCCGCGCCGCCCGCACCCGGCCCCAGCGCCACCGCTGTCCCGGCGGGGCTCTCGATGCTCCCGGTGGGCGATGCTCCCGTGACGGCCCAGGTGGCGTTCACGTCGGTGACCTGGGGCACCAGGCTCGACCTGACGTGCAGCTATCGGCCGCGACCGGGCGAGTACGACCTGCCGCGAGCCGTCACCTACGGCCTGTTCGTGGTCGACCGCCAAGGAGACGTCGAGCAGGTCGGCACCTGGCAGGCGCTCGACGGCCGCACCATGCGGCTGCAGGCGGCGACCGCCGCGCGCCGGGACGACATCGCCTCAGTGGAGGTGCGCACCGCCGACGGTCGACCCGTGCTCAAGCTGTCGTCGTGACCGCAGCGGGTGGTCGGCGAGCAGGAGCAGGGCGCCGACGATGATCGCGATCGCCTCCGAGACCGCGGCGGCCCAGACGTAGCCGCCGACCCACCGCTCGTGCACGCCGTTCAGGCCGGACGGTGTGGTGGAGATGATGAACGCGCCGAGGGTGGAGACGCCGAACCCGAAGGTCAGGAGCGCCGAGACCCAGTGGTGCCAGGTCACGAGCAGCACGGCGATCACCACACCGCCGACGGCGTTGAGGAGGAAGGCCGGTCCCACGAGTCCGTTGTCCTTCGCCCAGTCGAAGTAGAGCTTGAGGTGCACGAGCGCCGAGACCACGACCGCGAGCGCACCCACGATCCTGACGTAGTTGAGGTGCCCAGACATGGGGTTCTCCGTCCTCCCACGGACCTCGACGATCGAGGCCCTACAGGAGACACGTCTCCGGAGTGCCCCGGGTTCAGGGCGCGGTGAGCCAGAAGGCTTGGTAGGGCGGCAGGTGGAACGCGTCGAGGTAGCCGTCCGGACGCTTGCCCGTGATCCGGTCGACGACGTTGTCCGGGTCGAGACCCAGGTCTCGCAGCACCTGGTAGGGCAGCACCCGATCTGTGTCCGTGACGTTGTAGGTGCCGAGCATCGCGCCGAGCGGGTGCCGCCGGGCGACCAGGAGCACGCCGGGGTCCTGCGGGTCGAGCACGTCGGCCGCGACCGAGGCGTGCAGGTGCGGCAGCGCCTTGCGTGCGGCGATCAGTGCACGAAGGGTGTGCTGGACACCCAGGGTGTCCTCGGGGACGGGCCAGGGCATCGGCGGGCGGTGGGCCCATCGGTTGTCCCCCGCGTGCTCAGGGACCTCGTCCCAGTGGGGGTCGTTGAGCAGCGCGAGCTCGTCGCCCATCCAGATCACGGGCAGTCCGCCGAAGCCGAGCACGATGGCGTTGATGAGCGCGATCCGGTCCGGTGCGAGCGGATCGCCGGCCTCGAGCCCGGCCAGCGAGGCGAGGCTCCCGGAGATGCGCCGGTCGTGGGTCAGCGGGTTCTCCTGGAAGACCAGGCCACGCGCCCACGAGCCGGGGAACTCACCGGAGTAGAAGTCCGAGAGGAACGAGCGGTGGCCGTAGCCGCTGACCCCGACCGCGCCGGCCGAGTCGTCGTCGATGGCCCACCCGATGTCGTCGTGGCAGCGGGCGTAGGTGATCCAGGCGGTGGTGCTGGGTGGCGTCGCCAGCTGCTGGAGGGAGTACGCCGCCAGGCCGGCGTCACGGCTGGCCAGCATCGACCAGACCTGCACCATCAGGCTGTTGTGGTAGGCGAGATCACTCACCTTGCCGTAGTGCTCGCCCTGTCCCAGGTAGGCCAGCAGGTCCTGCGGGCCGACGATCGCCTCGGCCTTGAACAGCGTCGCGGGCGCGGCGATCCGGGTGACGGTGCGGAGTGCCTGGGTGATCGCGTGCACCTCGGGCTGGTTCTGGCAGGCGGTGCCCATCTGCTTCCAGATGAACGCGATGGCGTCGAGGCGGAGCACCTCCACCCCGTGGTTGGCCAGGTTGAGGATGATCTCGGCGTACTCACAGAGCACGTCGGGGTTCGACCAGTTGACGTCCCACTGGTAGTCGTTGAACGTCGTCCAGACCCAGGCGTCGAGCTCGTCGTCCCAGGTGAAGTTGCCGGGCGCGAAGTCGGGGAAGACCTCGGGCAGGGTGCGCTCGTAGTCGTCCGGAGTGGTGCGGTCGGCGTACACGTAGAAGTAGTCGCGGTAGCGCTGGTCTCCCTGCCGCGCCTTCGCGGCCCACTCGTGCTCGCGCGCTACGTGGTTGAGCACGAGGTCGAGGCAGAGGCTGATGCCGTGCTCGCGCAGCACCTGCGTCAGCCGGCGCAGGTCATCCATGGTGCCGAGGTCGGCGCGCACGCTGTTGTAGTCCTGCACCGCGTAGCCGCCGTCGTTGGGCGCCTGGCGCGGGGTGAGCAACGGCATCAGGTGCAGGTAGGTGACGCCGAGGTCGGCGAGATAGGGCGTCCGCTCCGCCACGCCGTGAAGGTCGCCGGCGAACCGGTCGGCGTACGCCGCGTAGCCGACCATGTCCTCGCGCTGGAACCAGTCGGGCGCCAGCGAGCGTTTCAGGTCGAGCGCGTGCAGCTCGTCGGGCCGGGTGCCGAAGGCGTCCTCCGCGATCCCCGCCAGCCGGTCGGCCACGGCGACATGGTCGTCGAACAACGGCGCGAGGGCCGCCTCGAGATCGGGCCGCCAACGTTCCAGACGCGCCTGGAACAGCTCCCGTCGGTGGGCGGGCAGCTCGGGGCGGTTCGGCATGCGCCCACCCTGCCAGCCCCCGGGTGCTGGAGACCACACCGCCGGCGTACGACGCCCCCCACCCCCGCCCTCGGTGGTTCAGGGGCAAGCGACCGCAACCCGTACGACGACCCGACCCCCGCCCTCGGTGGTTGAGGAGCGAGCGCCCTCTCCCCAACCGCCGGGACAAGGAACCGCGGGACACCGCGAAGAGTGGGGCGTGCCCGCCGCGCTCGCACCCACGGGTGTGAGCGTGTCTCACCCGAAGGCAAGACCCGACGGACACGCACGAGACCAGTACCCAGAAACCATCACAATGGACTCGTGAAGAAGCCCCAGTCCGACCCGGTGGTCGCGCGCAACCGCAAGGCGGCGCACGACTACCACCTCGAGGACTCGTGGGAGGCCGGGATCGTCCTGCAGGGCAGCGAGGTGAAGGCGCTGCGCGCGGGACGGGCCTCACTGGTCGACGGGTT
The DNA here is from genome assembly GCA_963843075.1 of uncultured Actinomycetota bacterium. Taxonomy (GTDB): domain Bacteria; phylum Actinomycetota; class Actinomycetes; order Propionibacteriales; family Nocardioidaceae; genus Marmoricola. The sequence goes on from CAWJJD010000002.1 coordinate 1,757,245, forward strand.
CGCCGACGTCGAGGACGGCGAGGTCTGGCTGCACGGCGTCCACATCCCGCAGTACGCGCAGGCGACGTGGACCAACCACGCGTCCCGGCGCAAGCGCAAGCTGCTGCTCCATCGCGCCCAGATCGACAAGATCGAGCGCCGGGTCAACGAGAGCGGGCTGACGATCGTGCCGCTGTCGCTCTACTTCAAGGACGGTCGGGCCAAGGTCGAGATCGCGCTGGCACGCGGCAAGAAGACCTGGGACAAGCGCCAGGCACTGGCCGAACGGCAGGCGGCGCGGGAGGCTGAGCAGGCCGTCAACCGCCGGCTCAAGGGAATGCCCGACTGAGGCACCCTCAGCGCAGGAAGATGCCGGCGTAGGGCTTCGGGTCGAAGTACGTCGACTTCGGCGGCATCACCTCGCCACGATCGGCGACCTCGAAGAGCTGCTCGAGGGAAGCCGGTCGCAGCGCGAAGAGCACGCCGCCGTCCTCGTCGCAGGCCTTCGTCAGCTCCTCGAGCGGGGACAGCGACGAGGCGAACTCCAGCCGCGAGGTGGCCGGCTCGAGGGTGAGCAGCGGGTCGATGACCCGGTCGTTGAGGATCGCGATGTCCAGGCCCGCTGCGCCGGGGGGTCGGCTGCCGGGGTAGGCCGCGTCCCACCAGCACCCGTCGGCATAGAAGTGGAAGCAACCGGTCGCCTCGTCAGGGTCAGCCACCTCGCTGACGTCGAAGGACCCGGCCACCAGCCCGCGCAGCTCGTCGAGGTCGACCGGACCCGTGACCCGGCGGTGGAAGGACAGCAACCGGAGGCCGTCGAGCGGATAGATCACGCACATCAAGGCAGCCTCGGACGGCTCTCCGTCGTCGCGCCATACGTCGAGGCTGGCGGCCACCCGGTGGTGCCCGTCGGCGATGTAGTGCACGCCGTCGCTCAGCTCCCCGGACAGCACCTCGATCGCGGAGTCCGGCACCCGCCACACGGTCTGCTCCCAGTCGTCCGGACCGGTGAACTGGATCTCCGGGCGGCCGCCGACGATCTCGGCGATGGCGGCCTCGACGGCCGGCCCGGTGTGGTGCAGCAACGCCACCAGCTCCGAGCGCACGACGGCCGAGGCGAAGTGCTGCACGAGGCCCTCGACCCGGTCGGGTTGCACCGCCTCGTGCCCGCGCACCCGCCCGTCGACGAACGCCTCGGCACTCACGTCTCCCACGACACCGACGTGCTCGGCGTCGCCGCGGCGGAGTCGATAGACGAACATCGCGGAGGCGGGGCCGTCGTAGGCCTCCGAGTCGACGACCCGCTGGGGCTGGACCGGTGGCGGGGAGTCGACGTGGCGTTCGGCTGCGGGCCTGGCGTCGAGCATCTGGGAGACGTTCTCGGCGGCCCGCTCCTGGCGCACGATCCAGGCACGCACGGGACGTACGGCGCGCGTCACGCTGCTCCGTCGCCCCGGGCCGACGAGAACGGCGTCGCCGAGACCCCGAGCACGTTGGCGACCGCGCCGACCTGGTCGAGCAACCCGTCGGGCAGGGACCCCGCGACGTCGATCGAGGCCATCGCGGCCTCCCCTCCACGGAAGACGCGGTTCTCCATGTGCTCGACGTTGAGCCGGCTCTCGCTCAGCAGGTCCAGCACGCGAGCGAGCACGCCGGGCCGGTCGAGGTGACGCACGGTCAGGGTCACGGACCCGAGCCGGCTGGGCGCGAGGTTCACGCAGTTGCGCGCCTCGCCCTCGGCGAACGCGTCGACGATCTCGACGACACCGGCAGCGGTGGCCAGCTGGGCCTGGGTGGTGGAGGCGCCGATGTGGTGAGTGCCCACGACCCTCGGGTGCTGGGCCACCGCCGACTTCCACTCGGCCGTGCCGCTCCCGGGCTCGTCCTCGAAGACGTCCAGACCGGCACGGATCGAGCCCGCGTCCAGCGCCGCGAGCAGGGCGGCCTCGTCGATGACGTCGCCGCGCGAGGTGTTCAGCAGGATCGAGCCCTCGCCCATCCGACTCAGGAAGGCCCGGTCGACGAGGTGCCGGGTGCCCTGGCTGGAGGGCACGTGCAGGGAGACGATGTCGGAGGACGAGAGCAGCTCGGGCAGCGAGGCACACATGGAGATGCCGAGCTCCAGCGCCCGCGCCTCGACGTACGGGTCGCGTCGCTTCTCGACGGCCTGCACCTTGATGCCGAATGCCGAGGCGCGCTCTGCCACGCACAGGCCGATCGCACCGAGGCCCACGATGCCCATGGTCGAGCCGAGCAGTCCGGCGGCCTTGCTGTAGGACTTCTTGTCCCACCGCCCTGCGCGCAGGTCCGCGACGTTGTCCGGGATCCGGCGGTCGATGGCCAGCAGCAGACCCATGGTCAGCTCGGCGACGGCGGCGGAGTTGCGCCCGGGGACGTTGGCGACCAGCACGCCGCGGGCGGCGGCGGCCTCCGTGGCGATGGTGTTGGTCCCGGCGCCGGCCCGGATGACGAGCGCTAGCCGGTCCGCGACCTCGAAGACACCCTCGGTGACCTTGGTGCTGCGGACGACGAGGACGTCGAAGCCCGCGATCCGGTCGTCGAGGTCCGACTTGCCCAGGGCTGCCTCGACGACGCACTCGTGGCCGCGGGCCTCGAGGGCCGAGATGGCCGTCTGCGGCAGCGTGTCTGCGAACAGGATCCGTAGTCCCTCACCCGTCCGGGCGTCGTCGCTCTGCGCGTCCATCCCACACCTCCCGTGTCTCCCCACGGTCACGGTAGTGGTTGCGTGCCCGACCACACCACGAGCGGCCGGGCCCGCTCCTCAGACGTAGTGCCGCGCCACGTCCTCGAGCAGTCCCGGGCCGGTCGGCTTCCACCCGAGGAGCTCCTGGGTGATCGTGCTGGAAGCCGGGGCGTCGACGGCGAGGAAGGCGCCGAGCCAGCCGAAGTGCTCAGCGGCCTCCTCGGCGGGCACCGAACGGACGGGCAGGTCGAGGTGCTGGCCGATCACCGCGGCGATGTCGCGCACGGAGATGCCCTCCTCGCCCACCGCGTGCAGCACCGACCCCGCGGGGGCCTGCTCCACCGCTAGCCGGAAGACCGCAGCCGCGTCGTCCCGGTGTACGGCGTTCCAGCGGTTCTGCCCGTCGTCGACGTAGCCGGACACGCCCTGGTCACGGGCGATCTGGACCAGCACGGCGATGAAGCCGTGGTCGCCCTGGCCGTGGACCGTCGGGGACAGCCGCACCACCAGCGGACGCACGCCTCGGTCGGCGAGTGCCAGCGTGGCCAGCGCGTTGGCCACCCGCGGGTGCACCGCCGTGGCCTCGTCTTGCTCGGTGCCGACCCGACCCGGGGCCAGACCGAGGGTGCCGGAGGCGATTGCCAGCGGCTTGCCGGTGCCCTCCAGGGCGGCGCCCATGGCCTCGATGGCGGCCAGGTCGGTCTGCGCGGCAGCCTCCATCTGGCTGAAGTCGTGGACGTAGGCGAGGTGGATGACCCCGTCGGCCTTCTCGGCACCTGCGCGCAGGCTGTCGAGGTCGTCGAGGTCCCCGCGATGCACTTCCGCGCCGGCGGCTGACAGGGCCTCGGCGGAGGCCTCGGAGCGGGCGAGGCCGAGCACCGTGTGGCCGGCTCGCTGCAGCTCGGGCACGACGGCAGAACCGACGAAGCCGGACGCACCGGTGACGAAGAGACGCATGGCAGGACCTCCTGGAAGGGACGATGCGACTGATGTCAGTCACTGTCATGAACAGTAGCACCCGATGTCAGTGACTGTCATCAACTAGGATCACGCCATGAGCCGCTGGGAGCCGAACGCACCTGCTCGACTGGCGCAGGCCGCGATGGAGCTCTTCGCCGAGACGGGCTACGAGGAGACCACCGTGGCCCGCATCGCCGAGCGGGCCGGCCTGACCGAGCGCACCTTCTTCCGCCACTTCGCCGACAAGCGCGAGGTGCTCTTCGCCGGCTCCCCTCAGCTGCAGGACCTCTTCGTCGACACGGTCGCGTCGGCACCAGCGTCGGCCAGCCCGATGCAGGCCGTCTCGGCGACCCTCGGGCAGGTGGCCGGATGGTTCGTCGACCGCCAGGACTTCGCCCGCGCACGGCAGGCCGTGATCAGCTCCCACCCGGCCCTGACCGAGCGCGAGCTGATCAAGATGGCTCGCCTCGCCACTGCTCTGGCCGAGGCACTGCGCGAGCGCGGGGTCGAGGAGCCGGCTGCCAGCCTCACCGCCGAGGCGGGCGTCGCGGTGTTCCGTGTCGCCTTCGAGCGCTGGGTGGCGCCCGGCGAGAAGCGCGCGCTGGCCGAGATCATCGACGAGTCCCTGGCCGAGCTCAGGACGATCACCTCTGACTGAGTGGACGACAAGCAACCGCTCGAGAGCACCACCATTGGGCGACCCCGCCGGGATGGGGACGCTCCTCGGCGGTGCCTCCTGAGACTGTGTGGATCAGTTCCGCACGTCGCCTGACCGAGCGGATCGCGGCGGGCGCAGATGCCGGGGCGCGTTGCTCCACAGACCCAAAGCTGGCTGCGCCAAGATGTGCCCGTGCAACCACGCCAGCCACCCGGGACGTGGGTCCAGGTCATCATCTTGGGGGGCATCGGCGTGCTGACGCGCACACCATGCGGCCTTGGGAGATGATCTCCGGCCGGAATGCCGGTTGAACGAACGTTCGATCAAGACGCTGGTTGATCAACCGTTCGATCAACCGGGTCCTCGCGAGGCAACAAGGTCGCTCGTGATGCCGCGAGACCGGGCCCGGTCCGCACGCTAGGCATGCCGAGCGGATCGCGGCAGTTCCGGATGTAGTCCCGCGGGGGCAGCTGTACAGGGACGATCGGTTCGCGCCATGAGGGGAGCCGTACGCGGCAGCGCTGTGCGGAGGGCGTCGAGCTGATCGTCCTTGTGCAACCTGTGGCGATGGCCAGCCTCGACACGTTCGAAACGATGATGGGCATCACCCGCCGAGGGGTTTGCGTGTTCGCCGTAGGACCCCGCGATCGCACGCCGCGGGTCCCACTCACGCGGTTGTTGTCACACCAGCGCTGTCACGGGTCCCTGGCGACAACCCTGATGTGCCAAGGATGGCCGGCCTCCGAGGAAACGCTGGTGGAAACCCCATTGCCGTGACGCCTGACCCCCGAACCGTGGCCCACGTGTCCTGAACTCGGCATCTCCGCGCCCCATCCCGGCAGATACCGTCGCCCGCGGCCCTTCGGCTCGTGGGACGTCATACCGATTGGTCGTCCCGGCGACCATGTCGTACGACGTTGCTCGGGACGTCATGCGAGGTGGCGGGTGGGACGACCAGGGCGTATGACTCGTCCCGTCACCCAACGCCCGGACATCGAGGCATGTGAGTGCGACCCCGAGGCAACAGGAACGCACCCAGTCAGCCCTCGACCACCAGCACGTGCAGGTTGCGGGGGCCGTGGACGCCTTCGACGCGGTCGAGCTCGATGTCGCTGGTCGCCGAGGGGCCGCTGATCCAGGTGTGCGGCCGGCGGGGATCGAGCGCGGCGACGGCGTCCTGGACGTCCGCGACGACCTGGTCGGCGCGGACGATGCAGACGTGTCGGTCGGGGACGAGCGTGAGGGCCCGTCGACCCTGGCCGGGGCCGTGGTCGAGCACGATCGTCCCGGTCTCGGCGATGGCGACGGTCGCCCCGGTCACGACGGTGTCGATCCCGTCGAGCTCGGTGGCGCTGAACCCCTCGTCGAGCACGGCGTCGGGGACCTCGACGTCGAGGCCCGGCGGGACCACGACGCGCCCCTCGACGGCCTCGGCCACTCGCGAGGCGAGCTCGTCCGGCGTACACCTCTCCACGACGGCGCGGTAGTCCGCGACCCGCTCGACGAAGAGGTCGACGGAGACCGGGCCGGACTCCCCCAACGTCGGCCGCGGGGGCGCCACCACACCGGCGGTGGCCTCACGGACCCGAGCCAGGATGTCCTCGCGCGCGCTCATGAGCTGCCCCCGTCGGTGCGCTTCCACCAGGCCCGGAACGACTCCCGGGCGGGGACAGGGAGGTCGCGCGCGCTGGTCCACGCCGACCCACCAGGAGGCCGGCTACCGCGGCGGAGCACCCGGCCAGCGAGCCCGGCCACCTTCTCGCCGAGTGCCAGACGACGTGCCGATCCGAACGCAGCTCCCGTGGCCTTCATCGCCAGCGACTCTGCCTTCGGTCGTCGGTCCTTGCGGTGGGCGTCGACGACCTGCGCGCGCAGGTCGACCAGCACTTCCGGGATGTCGATGCGCACCGGGCAGACCTCGAAGCAGGCGCCGCACAGCGAGGAGGCGTAGGGCAGCGAGTCGGTCTGGGGATCCATGCCGACCCCCTTGAGCAGCGGATTGAGGATCGCGCCGATCGGGCCCGGGTAGACCGAGCCGTAGGCATGGCCGCCCACGCGTTCGTAGACCGGACACACGTTGAGGCAGGCCGAGCAGCGGATGCAGCGCAGCGCCTGGCGCCCGACCTCGTCGGCGAGGACCCGGGTGCGGCCGTTGTCGAGGAGCACGACGTGGATCTCCTGCGGCCCGTCGCCGGGCGTGACACCGGTCCAGGTCGAGGTGTAGGGGTTCATCCGTTCACCGGTCGACGACCGCGGCAGCAGCCGCAGGAACACGTCGAGGTCCTGCCAGGTCGGGACGACCTTCTCGATGCCGACCACGGAGATCAGCACCTCCGGCAGGGTCAGGCACATCCGGCCGTTGCCCTCGGACTCCACGACCACGAGCGTGCCGGTCTCCGCGACGGCGAAGTTGGCGCCGGACACGGCGACCTTGGCGCGCAGGAACTTCTCGCGCAGGTGCAGCCGGGCAGCGCCCGCGAGCTCGGCCGGGTTGTCGGTGAGGTCGTCGGGAGCGGGCTTGCCTGCCGCCGCCATGTGGTCGAGGAAGATCTGCCGGATCTCCGCACGGTTGCGGTGGATCGCGGGCACCAGGATGTGGCTGGGCAGGTCATCGCCGAGCTGGACGATCAGCTCGGCCAGGTCGGTCTCCCAGGCAGCGATGCCCTCCGCGGCCAACGCCTCGTTGAGCCCGATCTCCTGGGTGGCCATCGACTTGACCTTCACGACCTCGTCGACGCCGTGGGACTTGGCCACCTCGGCCACGATCCGGTTGGCCTCGGCGGCGTCGTTGGCCCAGTGCACGGTCGCGCCGGCCGCGGTCAACGCAGCCTCGAGGTCCAGCAGGTGGCGGTCGAGGTCGGCGAGGGTCGCGTCCTTGATCGCGGCGCCGGCGAGGCGCAGGTCCTCCCAGTCAGGGACCTCGGCGACCACGCGTGCGCGCTTGTCGCGGATCGTGGTGGTCGCGTGCGCGAGGTTGTGCCGGAGCTGGGTGTCGGCGAGCGCGGCGCGCGCTGCCTCGGGGAAGGCTGGCATCCCGACGAAGGTGGCTGAGGAGGAGATCGTCATGCGGAGGCCAGCACTTCGGCCAGGTGCATGGTGCGTACGCCGCCCCGCTGGCGGGTGAGCAACCCGCCCAGGTGCATCAGGCACGAGTTGTCCCCCGCGACCAGCACCTCCGCGCCGGTCTCGCGCACGTGCCTGACCTTGTCGGAGCCCATCGCGATCGAGGTGTCGGCGTTCTTCACCGCGAACGTGCCGCCGAACCCGCAGCACTGGTCGGCACCCGGAAGGTCGACGAGGGTCAGCCCGTGCACCGCCTCGAGCAGCCGCCGCGGCCGGTCACCCACGTCGAGGGCACGCAGCGAGTGGCAGGTCGGGTGATAGGTGACCGTGTGCGGGAAGGACGCCCCCACGTCGGTCACCCCCAGCACGTCGACCAGGAACTCGGAGAGCTCGAAGACCCGTGGCTCGAGCCGCGCGACCCGCCCCTGCAATCGGGTGTCCCCCGACCGCTTCGCGACGATCCGCTGCTGGTGACGCGCCGACCCGGCGCACGACCCGGACGGGGTGACGACCGCGTCGTACGCCTCGAACGCATCGACGAAGCTGCGCACCGCCGGCAACGCCTCGTCGACGTAGCCGGTGTTGACCATCGGCTGACCACAACAGGTCTGCTTCTCGGGGAACTCGACGTCGACACCGAGACGGCGCAGCAGGGTCACGACGGCCTTGCCCGTGTCGGGGAACAGGGCGTCGTTGAGGCAGGTGACCTGGAGGGCTACGCGCACACTCGCGATGCTAGACGCCCTGCCCCGACGCGCCGTGCGTCCGTCCTACCCGACGCGCGTCGCCCCGATCTGGACGTAGCACATCAGCGCGGGCTCGGAGCTGCGGTTCTTCCACGCGTGCCGGGTGCCGCGCTGCACCACGCAGGTGCCGGGGGTCAGCGTCACCTCGGCGTCGTTGTCGAGGCGCAGCGAGAGCTCGCCCTCCAGGCAGATGGCGTAGTCGATCGTGTCGGTGGTGTGCATGCCGTCGCCGCCCTCCTCGAAGACGTCGAGGAGGCCCGGCAGCTTCTCGTCGACCTCGCTCGCCACGCTGGCCGGGTCGTGCTCGGGCTCCGGCGCGTCGGAGTGCGGGGCCCAGCGCAGGAAGATGACCCGGCTCGCGCCCAGCCCCGGGAAGTAGGGACGCACGACGGGGGTGGCCTCCACCTCGCCGACGGTCGCGCCTCCGTCAGGCGTCCCCCACATCAGGTAGAAGTCGGCGCCCGGCAGCGCGGCGACGCTCACCGGCTCGGGATGACGGTCCTCCAGGAAGACGGCCTCGCCCTCCGGGGTGTGACCGGTGACGATCAAGCGGGGTTCTGCGGTCATCGCTCCTCCTGTGCTGGTTGTGCTTCGGCCTCGGCTCGGTCGCCGACGAACTGCTGACGCAGGGTCTGTTTGGACCACTTCCCGGTCGCGGTCTTCGGGATCTCGGTCATCATCTCGACGCGCTCGGGGATCCACCACGACGCGACCCGACCGCGCAGGTGCTCGCGCACGTCGTCGGCGGTCAGCCCCACCCCGTTGGCGGGTACGACGCACGCGACCGGGCGCTCCCCCCACCGTGGCTCGACGACGCCGATCACGGCAGCCTCCTTGACCCGCGGGTCGGACATGATCGCGTTCTCGAGCTCGACCGAGGAGATCCACTCGCCCCCGGACTTCACGAGGTCCTTGGTGCGGTCGACGATGCGCAGGTAGCCCCACTCGTCGATCGTGCCGACGTCCCCGGTGCGCAGCCACCCGTCGGTGGTGAACGAGTCCGCCCCCGGGTCGGCGCCGAAGTAGGAGCCCGCGATGGTGGCGCCGGCAACCTGGAGCTCCCCGGGCGTGCTGCCGTCGCGGGGTTGCTCGACGCCGTCCTCGGACATGATGCGGATCTCGGTCAGCGGCACCGCCGGTCCCGGGGTGCCCAGCAGCAGCCGACGGGCGTTGCTGTCGAGCTCGTCGTGGATGGTGGCCAGCCGTGAGGTGGTCACGACCGGGCTGGTCTCGGTCATCCCCCACGCGTTGGTCAGCGGCAGGCCGATGGCCTGCTCGTAGGCACTGGAGAGGGCATCGTCGACAGCTCCGCCGCCACACGCGATGTGGCGCAGGCTGCTGAAGTCGTGGTGGTGCAGCGACGGGATCATGTCGCGCCAGACGGTCGCCACGGCGGCGGTGAACGTCACCCGATGACGCGAGAGCAGCTCAGCCAGCGCCTCCGGTGTCGGGGACGGACCCGGGAGCACCAGGTCGGCGCCGCACTGCATGGCGGCATAGGGCAGCCCCCATGCGTTGACGTGGAACATCGGGACCACCGGCGCCACGACGTCCTTCTCTCCCAGCGCGAACACGTCGACCCCGAGCAGCAGCAGGCTGTGCAGCACCACCGAGCGATGGCTGTAGAGCACTCCCTTGGGATGACCGGTCGTTCCCGACGTGTAGCAGAGCGACGCCGCGGCGTGCTCGTCCTCGATCGGGGTCGCCAGAGGGCGATCGTCCTGGTGGGCGACCAGCTCCTCGTAGTCGAGGATGCGGGGGTCGTCGGGCAGCGGCATCTCCCCGCCGTCGTCCATCACGACGACGTGGCGGACCGTCTCGAAGGAGTCCATCAACGGCCAGACCACCGGCAGGATGCTCCGGTCCACGAACAGCACGTCATCGGCGGCGTCGTTGACGATGAAGGTGATCTGCTCGGCGTACAACCGGTGGTTGATGGTGTGCAGCACGCGACCTGCGCTGGGGATGGCCAGGTAGAGCTCGACGTGGCGCTGGCTGTTCCAGGCGAAGGTGCCGACGCAGGCACCCGGGGGTACGCCGAGCGCATCCAGCACATGGGCCACCTTGCGCACCCGGGGAGCGACCTCGGCCCAGGTGGCGCTGCCGCCCTTCGCTCCGCCCGTGATGATCTGCTTGTGACCGAAGCTGGTCTCCACCCGTGAGAGCAACGTGGGGATGGTGAGCGGCCGGTCCTGCATCAGGCCGCGCATCATGGAACCGCCGGACCGGGGACCTCGACCTCCACCGCCTCGATCCGGCCTTCCCTCGTCCTGGTCTCGTCCGGCTGCCAGCTGTTGGCGGTCAGCAGGAAGAGGGTGGTGCCCTCCGGTCCGCCGAGCACGCAGTCGGTGGCGCACCGCCCCGCGACGTCGATCACGCGGGTGATGCGGCCGCCCTTCTCGACGCGGAGGAACTGCGAGGTGGCGATCGAGGAGACCCAGACCCCACCGGCCGCATCGACACAGATGCCGTCCGGGGTCGACCCCTCGGGCAGCTCGGCCCAGACCCGTTTGTCGAAGAGCCCACCCCGGGCGTCGATCTCGAAGGCGGTCAAACGAGCCGCCCATGTCTCCGCCACCACCAGGGTGGAGGAGCCCGGCAGGATGACGGACCCGTTGGGGAACGTCATGTCGTCCTCGACCACCCGCGGGGTGCCGTCCGTGGTGATGCCGAAGATCGGTCCCGGCCGGAGAGGCGCGTCGGCGTAGAGGTCGTAGCCGAACCCACCGAGGAAGGTGTGTCCGCCCTGCGTGGTGACGAGGTCGTTGACCGGTGCGTCGGTCAGGTGCGTGAGATCGGCGAACTCCGTCACCTCCCCCTCTGCACTCACCCGCTGGACCTTGCGCTTGAGCATGCAGCTGATCAGCAGCGACCCGTCGGGCAGCCAGCCGAGACCGGAGGGCTGGTCGTCGACGACCACGACCTCCTCGAGGGTCCGCGACGACGGCGTCGACCGGAACACCTGACCGGTGTGCATGTCGGAGAACCACAGCTGGTCGTGGTGCCAGCGCGCGCCTTCGGGAAATCGCAGGTCGGAGAAGATCAGGGACGGTTCAGACACGGGCGTCTTCCTTCGTCGGGTCGGTCGCGGGGGGACGGACGCTGTCCGACCGGAGCTTGGTGCGAAAGCGGAGGACGGCGTTGTGCAGGTCGGGCGCGTCGACGATCACGATCACGCCGAGCAGGGCGGCATAGAACAGCTGCGTCACGTAGCCCGGCAGGGCGGCCACCGTCGCGACCTCGGCGAGCAGCGCGACGGCCGCGATCCCGCCGAGGAGCCCGAGCGCGCTGCCGCGACCGCCGGCCAGGGAGACGCCACCGAGCAGCGCGGCGGCTGCCGCGAGGATCAGCGGCTGCACACCGGGGTCCGGGTTGGCCGAGCCCAGGCTGAGGCTGAGCAGGGAGCCACCGAGCGCGGACAGCGCACCCGAGGCGACGAAGGTGCCGACGATGAGCCGGTCGACGCCGACCCCGGCCACGCGACTGGCGCGCCGGTCTCCGCCGATCGCACGCAGCTCACGGCCCCACCGGGTGCCGCCCAGCACGACGGCCGCCAGCAGGAAGAGCCCCAGGGTGATCAGGCTGCGCGGGGAGAAGAAGGTCAGCACCGTCTGGTCGACCCACAAGGTGACGTCGACGTTGGTGTAGCTCTTGGTGAGCCCGCCCGAGAGGGCGTTGGTGAGGCCCAGCAGGGCGATGTACGTCGCCAAGGTGACCGGCATCGACGGCAGCTTCAGGCCGGCGATGATCCCTCCCTGGGCCAGGCCGATCGCGGCCCCGGCGCCGACTGCGGCCAGCACGCCGTAGGCCACGTGCTCCTGGCCGAGCTGCACGGTCAGCATCCCGCCGAGCGCGTAGGTGCCGACCACGGAGAGGTCGAACTCGCCGGCGATCATGGTCAGCCCCAGGGCGAGCGCGATCAGCCCGAGCCGCGCGAAGATCTGGAGCGTGCTGTAGACGTCGTAGGACGTCAGCGACGAGTCCGTGTAGGTGGGCACCAGGGCGAAGGCGATCAGCGTGACGCCGACCGCGGTCAGCGGCAGCAGCACCTCGGGACGTGCTCGCATCCGGCTCATGGCTGCCTGCTCCGGGAGCGGAGATGGACGAGCACGACCACGAACAGCACGATGAGTCCCTTCACCATGATCTGGACCCCGGTGGAGTAGCCGCGCAGCAGCAGGATGTCGGACACCGTGGCGATCAGGACCGCACCGGCGAGCGTCCGCACGGCCGAGCCGCGGCCTCCCGAGATGGGCGTCCCCCCGGCGAGGACTGCAGCGATCGCGTCGAAGGTGAGCGTGCCGCCGAGGTTGACGTTGGCCGCGGTGTTGAAGGCTGCGGTGAAGACGGCGGTCACGGCGAAGAGCGCACCGGCGCCGACCCAGGCGATGGCGGTGGTCCGGCCGACGCGCAGTCCGGCGGCCTGGGCCGCAGGCCGGTTCTCGCCGACGAGGTAGAGCAACCGGCCCCACGCCGTACGCCGCAGGGTCCACTCGACGGCGACCGTCAGCAGGATCAGGACGTAGACACTGAGCGCGACGCCTCCGGGTGTCGCGTTCAACCGGTCGTAGCCGGTGCCCGACGGGTGCACGGACTCTCCCCCGCTGAGACCGGTCGAGATCCCGGCGATGGCGAAGCTCGCCGCGATCGTGAGGACCACGGGGTTGGCGGCGGCATAGCCGACGACGGCTCCCTGCAGTCCCGTGATCAGCGCGCCGGCGGCGATCGCGATGACGAGCGCGGGGAGGAGGCCGAGCGACTGCGTGCTCAGGAAGACCATCCCGACCGCGGCCACCGTCTGCGAGACTGCGAGCGAGACCGCCGCACCTCCGATGGTGATCAGGGTGAGCCCGAGCGCTGCGATGCCGACCAGGCTGGCCGAGGTGATGATCGCCTTGGCGTTCGCGACGCTCACGAAGCGGTCCGTCGACAGGCCGATGATGAGTACGGCGACCACGACCACCACGACGACCACGTCGCTGACCAGCTCGGCACGCGAGCGAGTGCGGCCCGGCGACCGCGGCGCGGCGTCCATCGAAGCAGCTGGCGCGCTCATCGCACCGGCTCCTGGACCGCATCCGACAGCGCCGGCCCGTCGCCGGTGCCACCGTGGGTCATCTCCCGCAGCAGCACCGCGCTCGCGGTGTCGCCGTCGTGGCGCTGGACCACGAGGCCCTTGTGCATGGTCACGACGACGTCGGCGAGGTCCTGGAGCTCCTCGAGCTCGGTGGAGCTGAACAGCACCGCCATGCCCGCATCGGCCGCGTTGCGGAGCAGGGCATGGATCGCCGCCCGACCACCCACGTCGACGCCGCGGGTGGGCTCGTCGAGCAGCAGCACCCGGACGTCCTCGCGTCCCAGGCAGCGCCCCACGAAGACCTTCTGCTGGTTGCCGCCGCTCAGCGAGCTGACGGCGTGACCGGCCCGCTTGCGGTCGAGGCCGCAGAGCCCGATGAGCCGGTCCAGCGAGTCCCTCCAGCTCCTGCCCCTCACCACACCGAAGCGGGTGACGTCGGGCAGGCGGGTCGCCAGGAGGTTCCAGCTGATCGGCTTGTCCAGGAAGAGCCCCTCGCCCTTGCGGTCGTTGGAGACGAAGGCGATCCCCGCGCCGACGGCCGCCAGCGGACGACCGGCGGGGACGACGACACCGTCGACGGTGACGTGCGAGGTTGCCGGGGGGACGAGACCGGCGACGGCCCGGAGGACGTCGGACGCCCCGGAGCCGAGCTGTCCGGCGAGGGCATAGACCCGACCAGCGCGCAGCGAGAGGCTGAAGTCGTGCACCCGGTCCGGCACCGACAGTCCCTCCACGGAGAGCACGACCTCGCCGACCTCCTCGCGGCCGGTCCGGCTGGCCAGTCGCTGCGGTGCCTCGCCCAGCATCTGGTGGATCAGCGTGTCGATGGTCAGGTCGCTGGCGGCCGAGGTCGCCACGACCTCGCCGTCGCGCATCACCGTCACCTGGTCGCACAGGTCGAGGACCTCACCCAGCCGGTGGGAGACGAAGAGGATCGCGCACCCGGCCGCGGCGACCTTGCGGACCGACGCATAGACATATCTGCTCTCGACGTCACTGAGCGTGGCCGTCGGCTCGTCGAGGATGACCAGGCGGGAGTCCTGACCGAGGGCGCGCGCGATCTCGATCAGCTGGCGCTCGCCGATGCCGAGGTCGGACAGTGGTTGGTCGAGCCTGACGTGCTCCAGGCCGACGCTGTCGAGCAGCGTGCGGAACCGCTCGCGGGAGCCGCGCTCGCGGTTGACCCAGCGGGTCCGCACGTCGCCGAGCATCAGGTTCTCCGCGACGCTCAGGGCGGGTACGACGCTGAGCTCCTGGTCGACCAGCGCGACCCCGTGTGCCTGGGCGACCTGCCTGCTCCGGAGCTCGATCGCCTCCTCGCCGAGACGGATCGCGCCCTCGTCGGGAGTCTCCTGTCCCGACAGCATCTTCACGACGGTGCTCTTGCCGGCGCCGTTGTGTCCGCACAGGGCATGGATCTCACCCGCGCGGATGCTGAACGAGGCGCCACGCACGGCACGGGTGCTCCCGTAGGTCTTGACCAGTCCGTCCACGCGGACCAGCGCAGGGCTGGTCCGCGTGGACGTGGGCGCCTCGGTCACGCGTTGCTGCACTGCGCCTCGAACTGGGCGATGTTGTCGGCGGTGACGCGCTCCTCCTCGACGAGCTCCTGCTTCGGGGGCTTGTCCCCGCTGAAGTAGCGGTCGATGTAGTCAGCGGTCTGCTCGGCGATCGTGCCCGGGTCCTCGGTCGCGGTGCCGTAGAGCGTGCCTGCCTTGATGGCGTCCATGCCGGCCTTGAAGCAGTTGCTGCCCGTGATCACGAGGCCGTTCTTGCCGCCGATGGGGCAGCCCGCCTGCTTGGCCGAGGCGATGATCGCGACGGCCTGGTAGTCCGCCATGCCGTAGGCGCCCTGGACGCCCGAGCACCCGTGCTTGGCGAGCAGCTGCGTGGCGATCTTGCCCGTCAGGGCCGGGTCCCAGTTGCCGTCCTGCGTCTCGATCACCTTGTAGGACGGGTTCTTGGCCATCTCGGCGTCGAAGCCCTTCATCCGGTCCTGGGCCGCATAGCCGGACTTGGTGCCGGTGATCACGATGATGTTGCCCGAGTCCTTGCCCTGCGCCTTGAGTCCCTCGACGAGGTTCTGGGCCGCCGCGACACCGAGCGCCTCGCTGTCGGAGAGCACCTGCATCACGTCGTCGTCGACGGACGGGTCGGGGCGGCCGTCGTACACCAGGACGGGGATCTTGGCCTGCTTGGCCTTCTTGATCGGCACGACCATCGAGGCGGTGTCGAGCAGGGCGGCAACGATCATGTCGGGCTTGTTGGAGATGGCCTGGTTGAAGTTGGTCACCGCCGTGCCGGGGTCCATCGTGGTCAGGTCGACGACCTTCGCGCCCTTGGCCTCGAGCTTCTCGGTGAAGATCTTGTTGTAGTACGCACCCCACGGGTTGTCGCTGCCGTACCCGACGAAGTCGATCGTCTTGCCCTTCAGGCCGCCGCTGCCGGAGGCCCCGCCGGAACCGCTGTCGGAGGAGCTGCCGCAGCCGGCGGCGGCGATCAGGACCAGGCTCGCCAGCAGGGCGATGGGAGCTCGGAAGAAGTGGGTGATCGGGCGAGTGGGCATGGAGACTCCTGAGCTGAAGGACGGCATGTGGCGAACGCCACACACTTCACTTGTGGTCAGAACTTAGGTGCCTGAGAAGCTCGCGAAGAGAGATGATCCACACACCGTTTCGCCGATCTGGTGGAGACTTCTTCCACTACTGCGCTCATCGAGGATCGAAATGACCGAAACATCGCACCGGACCACCAGCCCCGATCTCGCGTCCTACCGGGTCCGGCGCGAGCGCGAGCTCAGCTCGCTCTACGCCACGGCCCGCTCGCTGACGGCGCTCGGGGAGATCGACGCCGTGCTCGACTCGATCGTGCGCGCCGCCCACGAGCTGATCGGCACCGACTTCACCTACCTCTCCTTGGTCTCGGACGGCGAGCTGATGCTGAAGGCCTCGGAGGGCCTGATCTCCTCGACCTTCAGCGCCGCCCGGGTCCCCTCCGGCACCGGTGTGGGCGGCCGCGTCGTCTCCACGGGAGCGCCGGCCTGGGTGAGCAACTACCTCGAGACCCGCGACGTGCCCCACGACGAGGCCTTCGACGACCTCGTGCTGCCCGAGGGCATGGTGGCGCTCCTCGGGGTCCCGCTGCTGGTCGGCGAGGAGGTCATCGGCGTGCTCTTCGCCGCCGACCGCACGGAGCGGCCCTTCGAGCACGACGAGGTGGCGCTGCTGAGCGCCTTCGCCGACCACGCGGCGGTGGCGCTCAACAACGCGCGGTTGTACGACGAGAGCCGCTCGGCCCTCAAGGAGCTGCAGTCGGCCTACCAGACGATCGAGCAGCAGGTCGCGATGATGGAGCGCGCCCAGTCGGTGCACGAGTCGCTCACCCGCGTCGTGCTCAAGGGCGGTGGCGCCGAGGAGGTCGCGCAGCTGCTGGTGAAGCACCTGAAGGGCGCGGTCACCGTGTTCGACCGGACCGGCGCCGTGGTCGCGACGGGCAGCCACGACGTACAACCGCCAGCGCAGCGCCCCTCCCCCGACGCCGTCGAGCAGGCGCGACAGTCAGGACGGTGGGCGACGACCACCGACAGCAGCGGCCTGTGGCACAGCGCCGCCACGATCCAGGCGGGCGACACCCACCTCGGTGCCCTGCTGCTCACACGGGCCCACGAGCCGACGCCGCTGGACATGCGCACCCTGGAGCGGACGGCGCAGATCATGGGGCTGCTGATCCTCAAGGAGACCGCGGTCGCCGAGGCCGAGGAGCGGGTCAGCGGTGAGCTGCTCACCGAGCTCCTGGTGTCCGTGCCACCCGTGGGCCCCACGCAGCGGGCTCGCGCCCAGGCCCGCGGCATCGACATCGAGTCGCTCACCGTCCTCGTCGTCGCCGACTCCGCCACGAAGTCGGCGGCAGAGGTGGCGCGCCGGCTCCGGGTCCTGACCAACGAGGGCGCCGGGCTCGCCGGCGAGCACCTGGGCCGCGCGACGCTGCTGCTCGACGCGACCGACCCGGCTGGGACTGCCCAGACCGTGCACGCGCGTCTGCGCCGAGACCTCGGCGGACCGGTCCGGGTGGTCGCCGAACGCGTCACCGGCGAGCGCTGGGGTCGCGCCTTCGACCTGGCCAGTCGGTGCAGCGCGCTGATGAAGACGCTGGGGGTCAGCGACCGGGGCGCGACGGCCGACGAGTACGCCATGTTCGCGCTGCTCTTCGACACCGCGCGCAGCCAGGACCTCAACCGGCTGCTCGCCGACACGGTCGAGCCGCTGGTCACCTACGACCGGAAGCGTTCGACGCAGCTCGTGGAGACGCTCGTGGCCTACTTCCAGCACGCCGGCAACCTGACCCGCACGGCCGCCGCGCTGCACGTCCACCTCAACACGATCCTCAAGCGGCTCGAGCGCGTCGGCGCGATCCTGGGCGAGGACTGGCGTGAGCCGGACCGGGCGCTGCAGCTGCAGGTGGGGCTGCGCCTGCACGCGCTGCGGCTGCAGGGAGATTCGTCCTGACCGACTTCCGGGTCCTCGACCCTCAGGAGCCGTGGTCGTCCCGATCGAGGTAGTCGGCGAGGTCGGCACCCCTGCCCTCACCCTCCGGCGTGTAGGCGAGGTCGATCCACTCCGAGATCCAGGTGACCACCTCCTCGAGACGCTGGCCCGCCCGCGACAGCGCCTCGACCGATCCGATGACTTGCGGGGGCAGGTCGTCCTGCTGGTCCATCAGCAGCTCGGTGTGGCCCAGGATCGTGGTCAGCGGGGTCCGGAGGTTGTGGTTGACCGTCTCGGCCAGGGACCGGTTCAGCTCGCCGCGGGCGGCAGCCACCAGGCCGGTGACGTCGGTCATCACGGCCCACGCCCCCTGACGCTCGCCGTCGATGCCCACGATCGGCGTGGCGTTGACGCGCAGGTGTCGCACCGGCTGTCCGGGAGTCTTCACCGTGACGATGGCGTCTTCGACCACCTCTCCGCGCGAGGCCCGCACGATCGGCACCTCATCGGGTCGGAGAGCGCGGGCACCGCCCTCGCTGTAGAGGTGGAACTCCTCCGCCAACGACTCGGCAGGCACGGCCACGAAGGGGCGTTGCAGCAACAGCTCGGAGCCCGGGCTGAGCATCGACAGCTGTCCCGCGCCGTCCAGGACCGCGACCGCGAGCCCGGCGCGACACATCAGCGTCTGGAGAGCGGCCGGGTCGACCCACGGGACGGAACCGTCGGGGTTCTCAGGGTTGGAAGGTGAGTGCGTCCTAGACAAAGGTGAACCACGCACCGATGAGTCCGGGCAGGAGACCCAGCAGGAGCCGCCAGCTCACGGGGCTCCGCTTGTGGATCATCAGGCCGGCGGCGACCGCGAGGCACCCGATGACGGCGGCGATGACGTTCAGCCCGATGCGCGCGTCGAGGCGGTGCGCGTCCGTGAACACGGCCGCCACGGCCACTCCCGCGGCGAGGTGTCCCAGCGTCGTCACCACGAGCACCGACATGACCCACATCTGGACGCGGCTCAGGGACTCGACGGTGCCCTGCGAGCGCCGGTGGCTGGCGTGCAGGTCTTCCGGGTCCAACAGGTGGCGGGGCCGGCGGCGTACGTCGTCGGTCAGCGCCTTCTCTCTGCTCACAACTCACGATCCTTGCGTTGGTGTACAAATGATTAGGATACCAACCATTGGTAGGCTCACCAATGTGAGACCCGACACCGCCATCCCGCCCGATCTGGAAGACCCCCTGGCCCTCGAGCAGCAGGTGTGTTTCGCCCTGTCGGTCGCTGCGCGCAGCGTCGTCGCGGTGTACCGGCCGCTGCTGGAGCCGATGGGGCTGACGCATCCGCAGTACCTGGTGATGCTGGCGCTGTGGCAGCACGAGCCCGTCTCGGTGCGTGAGCTCAGCCGCCTGCTGCGGCTGGACCCGGGCACCCTCTCCCCCCTGCTCAAACGACTGGAGGCTTCGGGGTTGCTCGTGCGAGACCGCGACAGGAGCGATGAACGCTCCCTCGCGGTCACCCTCACCGAGAAGGGGCGCGAGCTGCGGAAGGAGGCGGAGAAGATACCGCCGGCAGTGGTCGAGAAGCTCGACATGGAGTACGCCGACCTCCTAGCGCTGCACGAGGCTCTGACTCGCGTCATCGGTGCGGCGCAGCAGGCCCTCGACCTTCCCGACGTGGGGCCCTGAGAGTCGTCTTTGATTTCCTCATAAGCGCAGGTCAGAGGCGGTTTCTTGTCGGCGCTCGATGCTTGAATTCACTCATGAGCAGCCAGCCGATCGACCGTCTTCACCCGGTGGTGGAGTTCGGTCAGCGGTTGGTTGCGCGGCTCGATGCGCTGGCTGAAGCGCCTCTGTCGTCGATGCGGCCCGAGGACACGTGCGAGGCGCTGCGCACCCTGGCCCAGGGTGAGGCTCAGCTGGCCAGTCTCAAGTTGCGGCTGTTGGCCGAGGCCGAGCGGTCCGAGGCCACCGTCACCTCCGGCGCCGCCACCGCAGCGGACTGGGTGGCGATCGAGACCAGGCAGACGCGTCGCGACGCCCGCTCCGACCTCAAGCTCGCCCAGCGCCTCGAGTGCCACGACCTGGTGTCCGCCGGCATGGCTGCGGGAGAAGTGAACGTCGCCCAAGCCCGTGCGATCGTCGCGTCGCTGGAGCGGCTGCCGCGCACCGGTGAGTTCGCGATCAGCACCGAGCAACGCCGTCAGGCCGAGGCGCACCTGGTCGCACTCGCCGCCCACCACGACGCCAAGGACCTCCGTGATCCTCGGACGTCGGGTCCTCGAGGTGGTCGCCCCCGACCTGGCCGAGGCCTTCGAAGGACGTGCCCTCGAGGCCGAGGAGGCCCGCGCGCTGCAACGCACCAGCTTTGTGATGTGGGAGGACGACGAAGGCACCACCCACGGCCGCTTCAAGATCCCCACCGCGCACGGCCAGATGCTGACCAAGATGATCCTGGCCCTGACCTCACCGGCCCGCGGCGCCCGTCACCTCAGCGGGATCGACCCCGACCTGCCCACCCCGACCCGACACGGCATCGCGCTGACCCAGCTGATCGAGGCGATCCCCGCCGACGCACTGCCCACCACCGGCGGGTGCGGCGCCACCATCGTGGTCACCATGACCCTCGACCAGCTCCTCGCCGACCTCGATGCCGCCGGGGTGTGCAGCCTGGACACCGGCGGTCTCATCACCGCTACCGAGGCCCGTCGCCTGGCCTGCCGCGCCGGGATCATCCCGATGGTCCTCGGCGGGAAGGGCCAGGTCCTCGACGTCGGTCGCCGACGCCGCCTCCACACCGAGGCGATGCGCCTGGCCATGGGCGTGCGTGACGGCGGCTGCACCGCCGAGCACTGCGAGACCCCACCGGGCCTCTGCCACGCCCACCACGACCAGCCGTGGAGCCGAGGCGGCCCCACCAACGTCACCACCGGACGGCTGCTGTGCCCCCACCACCACCGACGCACCCACGACCCCACCTACCAGACCACCCGACTACCCAACGGCAAGCTCCGCTTCCACAGACGGGAGTGACGGCTCGAGATCACGGCATTCACGTCCCGGTCGTTGATGGGCCTTGAGGCGCAGGGTCGGCATCGAGAGGACCGCGCCATCGCCAAGTGTTACAAAACCGACATCAGCGGAGGCGTGGTCCATATCATGGCAAGACCGCCGAGATGGCGATGAAGGGAAGTCATGGGTCAGGTCGAGCATGAGCAAGCACTTGCCATGCTCAGAGACGCTGTTTCCCAGCACACAGCCCGGGCGCCGATCACCTCCTCCCTCACGACGCTGGCGCAGGCAGTCCTGGTCGGGTGCCGAGCTCACCGAGTGGTCGTCACCGGAGCGGCCACCGGAGCGGAGCTGGCCCGGGTCGGCGAGGCGCCGTCCGAGTCCGATCCGACGGAAACGACGATTCCCCTCACCGATGCCCATGGGGCCAGCCTTGGCGCGCTCACGCTGGTGGGGGAGGTCGGGGAAGGTGATCGTGGGGTGCTGGATCTGTTCGTGGTCCAGATGTCCACCTTCCTCTCCGACGAGGCCGATCGTCGCGCCGGTGACCTGGACCGAGCCCGCCAGGAGGCGGTGTGGTCAGTCGTGCGGGCATCGGCCCAGCACCTCGACCTCGACGCCGTCCTGCACGCCGCCATCGATGCGCTTCGTGCGGGCATTCGATGCCAAGGTGTGATGATCCGCGCCTTTGCCTCCCGCGACCCTGCGTCACTGCGCCACTACTCGGCTGCCTTTCCGCCCGAGGCAGAGGAACTGATGAGCGGCGAGATCCTTGACATCAGCGCCCGTGCAGCGCGTGTGTGTTGGGAGCGACAGACGGTCAGCTCGCTGCACAGCAACGATCGCGACATCGAACCGCTGACCAACACCGCGGAACGTGACTTCATGTTCGAGCTGATGGATTTCATCGGTGCTCGCGGCCTGCTGATGGCGCCGCTGGGGGGCGGGGGTGAGTGCCAGGGCTACATCTCCTTGACGCGCACGACCCTTGATGAGCCCTTCGACGATGCGGACGAGGCGGCGGTGCTCGCGATTGGTCGCGAGCTCGGCATGGCGGTGGTCCACGCGCGTCTGTTTCATGACCAACGACGACTGGTGGGGGAGCTTCAGGAGCTCGACCGCTACAAGAGCCAGTTCCTGGCCACCGTTGCACACCAATTGAAGAATCCGCTGACCTCGGTCACCGGACATGCCGAGCTCCTCGCGGACTTCGTTTCGAACCCGGGGGCCGATCCCGAGCAGCTGGGCGAGTCGGTCCGGGTGATCCAGCGAGGAGCCGGCCGCATCCTCGAGACCGCAGATTCGCTGCTGACCCTCAGCAAGCTGCAAGACGCCGACCACCCCTTCATCCCCGGCATCGTCGCGATGAGGCCCCTCATCGCAGAGTGCCTGGACATGGTGTCGATCGCTGCACACGGACAACAGGTGACCATCACCGTCGACGGCGATGCTCCGGACCACTTCGCCTGGGGTGATCGCAGTGAGCTCGAGAAGCTCGTCGACAACCTGCTGAGCAACGCAGTGAAGTACTCCCGTCCAGGCGGCCATGTACAGCTGAGACTGAACAGGTCAGGAGACGCACTGGTGCTGGTGTGCCGAGACCATGGGCTGGGCATCGCGGAGGCTGATCTGCCTCGCCTGTTCGAGCCGTTCCACCGTTCCACCGACCCCCAGGCGCTGGCGATTCCCGGGACGGGGCTGGGCATGGCCATCGTCAAGCGCGTGGTCGACCGGCACGACGGTCGCATCGAAGTGACCTCCACGCTCGGCACCGGCACACGCTTCGAGGTCACCCTGCCCGCTGCGATCGACGCTGCGTGATGAGAGTGCAGGTCTGGGACCCGTCATGCCACGCAGAACTCGTTCCCTTCAGGGTCCAGCATGACGACGTGCCCGAGGCCGGCGCCGTAGTGGTCCTCGCGGACAACGGTGGCGCCGAGCGCAACGAGTTCGGAGCCATCCGATGGCAGGTCCAAGGGTGGAGTGAGTAGCCATGACGGAGAGGCTGGGCGCGATTCCGGATGTGGGGCTTCCCGAACAGCGTCACCCTCGACAATCCTGACAAAGGACGATCAATGACGACCCTCCTTCTGACCGGCGCCACGGGGCTGGTGGGCTCGCGGCTGCTCCCACGACTGGTGGACTCCGGTCTCGAGTGCCGGGCCCTGGTACGCCGCGACGTCGCGCTGCCTGACGGCGTCACTGCGGTGCTGGGCGACCTCGACGACCCCACCTCGCTGCCGCCCGCGGTCTCTGGGAGATGACCGAGCTCGCGGGCGACCCGGTAGAGGCGTCTGCTGCGCCACTCGAGAACCCGTGGTCGGGCCGGATGGACGGGTCACTGGCGCGAGAGCTCGGCTTCCGGCCAACGGTGCCGAGCATCCGCACCGCAGCCATCGAGGGAATCCTGTAGGCACAGCTGCACGCCAGTGCACGACAGCTCCGCCCACCATCAGTTCGGTTCGCCTCGGCCGAGTTCCGGATCCCGCCGCCGCGTGTGCGACTACTTGACCTCGGAGCGGCGCAGGGAGAGCAGCCCGAGGACCAGGGGTACGACGATCCAGATCATCGTGGTCGACCCGAGCATCGCCCACTCCTCACCAGTGTTCGTGGCGCCGTCGAATAGCACCACCTGCGTCGCGTTCCAGTCGATCCACGGCTGCAGGTCCTCGAACCACGGGCGCACCTGGGCCAGGAGGACGAGGATGCCCGGCATGACCAGTGAGACGACGAAGTAGCCCACGATCGCGGCCGCCGAGTTGCGCAGCACGACCCCGAGGGTGAAGCCGATGGCCATGCCGACCAGGTTGCCGAGCACGATCTGGGGTGCGGTGGACAGGGACACGTCCCAGGCGATGTCGACGCCGGCGAGCGCGGAGCCGGCCAGGTTGCCGACGGCGCCCACCGCGAAGGCGACGGCCATCGACCCGAGGCCCACCAGGACGGTTGCGATCGCCTTGGCGCCGATCACGCGTCCGCGGCTCGGCACCAGGGTGAACGTGGTGAGTCCGCTGCGCTGGCTCCACTCACTCGTGACGGCCAGGATCGCGATCATCGGCAAGATCACCGACATGGGGAAGCCGATCGCCGTCGCGAAGCTCTCGTAGGTGACGGCGTCGTCAGGAGCGAAGATGATGACCGCCCCGGTCGCGATGACCGACAGCACGCCGATGCTGATGAGCATCCAGAAACCCGAGCGGGTGTTGAACATCTTGCGCAGCTCGACCTCGACCAGGCGAGTGGTCGGGATGCGACGGGCAGTCCGGCGGACCGGTGCCGCCTCGGTGATGGTGTCCTGCGGGGCGGTCGTGGCGGTCATGCCGCAACTCCTTCTCGTTGGGTGTCGGCAGTGAGCGACAGGAACATGTCTTCGAGGCCGGCGCCCTCGGCGGACCGGAGCTCGGTGAGGGCGATGCCGGCGGCCAGGGCCAAGGCTCCGACCCGAGCTGGGTCGGCGTCGGTGCGGACCGAGCCGTCCCCGGCGAGCGTGCTGGGGATCCCGGCCTGCTCGAGTGCGTGAGCGAGGTCGCGCGGAGACGTCGAGCGGGCGAGCGTCCCGGCCGAGGCGAGGAGCTCCTCCTTGGTGCCGGACGCGACGATCCTGCCGTTGCCGATGACGACCAGGTCATCGGCGATGACCTCGATCTCGTGGAGCAGGTGTGAGGACAGCAGGACCGTGCCGCCCTGGCGGGCGAAGCCCGTCAGTAGGTCGCGCATCCATCGGATCCCGGCGGGGTCGAGTCCGTTGGCAGGCTCGTCGAGGATCAGCACCCGGGGGTCTCCGAGGAGTGCCGTGGCGATCCCGAGCCGCTGGCGCATGCCGAGCGAGTAGTTGCGCACCCGGCGCTTGGCCTCGGCGGGTGTCAGGCTCACCAGGTCGAGGATCTCCTCGACGCGGGAGCCGGGAAGGCCCATGGTGGCGGCGGCGACCGCGAGGGTCTCGCGGCCGGTGCGACCGGCGTGCTGGGCGGAGGCGTCCAGCAGGACGCCCACCTCGAGGCCGGGGTTGGGAAGGTCGGCGAACCGTTCGCCGTTGATGGTCGCGGAGCCGGACGTCGGGACGGTCAGACCGACCATCGCGCGCATCGTGGTGGACTTGCCGGCGCCGTTCGGACCGAGGAATCCGGTCACACGGCCGCGCCGGGCGGTGAAGGTGACGTTGTCGACGGCGGTGAAGCCGGCGTACCTCCGGGTCAGGGACTCGACTGTGATCATGGGCTCAAACCTCGTGTTCGAGTGCGCTGGACATGATGGCCTCCTGTGCCGGCCCGCACCGGGTGCGCAGGACCAGGCTCCACCGTGACGGCGCTCGTGGTCGCCAGGCATCGGCCGTGAGGCTCCGAGCCGGTCATGCCTTCGGCCGGGGGGCCGGTCAGACTTTCGGCCGGTCCGCCGGCGGCGCTCCATCCCTACGCTGAGGGGGTGAGCAATCCACTGCGGTCCCTGCTGGGGGAACCCCGGCCCTCGGCCCCGCCGGCTCGGGTGTGGCGGGACTGGGCGCTGCTGGCGGGTGTGACGGTCTCCGGGGTGCTGGAGGGTGTCCTGCGTGAGGACGTGTCGTTGCCGGTGCTGTCGGTGCTGGTGACGGTCGGGCTGGCGCCCCTGCTGATGTGGCGACGTACCCACCCGCTCGCCGTGGTCGCGACCGCCTTCGGGGTGGTCGCGGTCGTGGACATCGGACTGATCGCATCCGAGGCACCAGCGCTCGACATGTACACGATGCTCTATCTCATGCTGCTGCCCTACTCACTCTTCCGGTGGGGTTCCGGGCGAGAGGCGATGGCTGGTCTGGCGATCATCCTGCTCTCGGCCACCATGGCGTTCCTGGTCAGCTGGACCGGGGTCGCCGACGCAATCGGCGGGGTCGCTGTGCTGATGTCCGCCTTTGCCCTCGGCTGGGCCGCGCGATCCCAGAACGGCGCCCGGGAGCGACGGCTGGAGCAGGTGAAGTCGGAGGAGCGGGTCCTGTTGGCGCGCGAGCTGCACGACACCGTGGCCCACCACGTCTCTGCCATCGCCGTCCAGGCCCAGGCGGGGCGTGCCCTTGCGGCGACCAGCCCGTCGTCACCGCTCGAGGCACTGGAGGTGATCGAGGTGGAGGCATCGCGCACGCTCGCGGAGATGCGGGCGATGGTCCGCCTGTTGCGCAACGAGGCACCCGTGGACTACGCCCCGCAGCCCGGTGTCGCCGACCTCGAGCGGCTGGCTGGGGCCTCCCCTGCCGGGCCGCGGGTGGAGGTCAGGGTCTCGGGTGACGTTGCCGCCCTCCCGGCGGCGATCGACGCCGCTGTGTTCCGGATCGCTCAGGAGGCGGTCACCAATGCCCTGCGGCATGCTCGCAACGCCACCCTGATCGACGTGCGCGTCGCCGTCGACCAGTCGACGGTCACCCTCGTCGTCCGCGACGACGGTGATCCGGGGGCGGCTGACTCGGCCCTCGAAGCGGGGTACGGCCTCACCGGGATGGTGGAACGCGCGCTGCTCCTGGGTGGCGCGTGCCGGGCAGGTCCCTGCCCCGGTCGCGGATGGGCCGTCAGCGCGACGCTGCCGCGGCAGGTGTCGGCGTGAGCATCCGCGTGCTGGTCGCCGACGACCAGGATCTCGTGCGGACCGGACTGCGCCTGATCCTCGGCACCCTGGACGGCATCGAGGTGGTGGGCGAGGCGCGCGACGGGCACGAGGCGGTGCGGCTGGCCCGCGAGCTCCGCCCCGACGTGTGCCTGATGGACATCCGGATGCCCGTCCTCGACGGCGTCGAGGCGACCCGACTGCTGGCCGGACCGGGCGTCGAGGACCCGGTCGCGGTCGTGGTGATCACCACCTTCGACCTCGACGAGTACGTCCACGGTGCGCTGTCGGCCGGCGCCACCGGCTTCCTGCTGAAGGACGCCGGGCCCGAGCTGCTCGGCGAGGCGGTCCGGGCGGCCACCCGAGGTGACTCGCTCATCTCGCCGAGCATCACCCGTCGGCTGCTGTCGACGTTCGCAGGCACCGGTCGAGCAGCTCCCCCCGCCCAGCCTCTCGACCCGCTCACCGAACGCGAGGAGCAGGTGCTGCTCACCGTCGCGCGGGGTCGCACCAACGCAGAGATCGCCGCCGAGCTGCACATCAGCCTCAGCACGGTGAAGACCCACATCGCCAGCCTGATGGCCAAGCTCGGCGCCCGTAACCGGGTGGAAGTGGCGATGTGGGGTTACGAGACCGGCCGGGTCCGGGAGTAGGGACCGGTCACCGGCGCCCGGGTCGTCGTCAGTAGCTCCAGGCGGGCGAGTACTCGGGAACCGACAGGTGCGTCACCTGGCGCCGCCCGCCCCCGTCGGGCCGGATGGTGAAGATGTCGACGTTGCTGCCGATCTCTTCGGCGAACGCCAGGCGATGACCGCCCGGAGACCACGACGCCGCATAGCTCGTCTTGACGGTCCCGGTGTTGTGGGTGACCAGACGGGTCACGCGGCTGCAGGCGGCGATGGTCGGGCACGTGGAGGGCAGCAGCGCGACATCGCCCTGGGTCGGGGAACCGCCGCCGTGGGTCTCGAAGGAGACCAGCCCGGCTGTGGGGCCGGATCGCGCCGGCGACACGGCCGGCCTGTCCGCGTTGAGGTCCCACGGAGTCAACTGGCGGACGTGGGTCGAGTCGGATCGCATCCGGAAGATCGCGAAGTGCAGTTCACCCTCGACGGTCTGGTCGCGGGTGAAGACCACATAGCGGCCGTCGGGGGAAAAGCGCACGGTGTTGTCCTCGTAGTTGCCGGGGACGGACAACAGCCTCAGGTCACTGCCGTCGAGTCGCTCGCTGTACTGCAGTGCGGACACCGCATCGCCGGTGACCGGGTCGAACGGGCCGATCACGCGGGTGAAGGTGAGGCGCTTCCCGTCCGGGGTCCAGTCCGGCCCCTGATCGCTGAAGCACGGGTCCTGGCAGCCGGTCTCGACGAAGCGCACCCGGCCGCTGCCGACATCCACGATGCCGATCCCGACCGTTCCGTCGGGGTACTCCCGGTTGAAGATGACCCGGTGGCCATCGGGCGAGCGGATCGGTTCGCTGTCCCTGACCCTTGGTGCTGGATGAGTCAGCCGGCGTTGGTGGCTGCCGTCCACGCGGCCGGCGACCAGCGCGGCCGATCCTGTCGTGGGGTCGTAGCGGACCCAGGTGAGCGGCAGGTGTTCCCCGCCATCGCGGGAGGGTGGTTCGGTGGCGCTGCTCGGACTCGGCACCGTGACGGACAGTCCGATCGCCAGGAGAGCTGACGTCATGACACTGAGGATGAGTCGACGCGACGAGGTCGGCGACGAGATGGCCCGGGGCTCTCGACGTTCGATGGCATGGCTGCTGGACATGATGAATCTCCTTGGTGTCGGGCGGAGCTGACTAGGACGTGGCCAGGGCAGGCCGGACTGGTGTGGTGGCGCGTCGCTGGCTCCTGGCGACGACGACCGAAGCACCGATCAGCCAGAACGGAAGCAGCAGGTAGTTGACGAGCCCGCCGGGCGGGATGCCTGCATCGCCCAGCGCACCCAGGACGCCCAGCACCACGGTGAGGATCGCGAACCACCTCGGCAGAGCCGCGCTGCTGATTCCGCCCAGCCCCGTCGCGATGAAGGCCGCCGCCAGGCCGATGCCCATTCCGGCCCAACCGAAGTACCCCACGTAGCTCAGGGTGTGCAGAGCAGCATCGTCGCCGGCGTCGGCAGCGCCGTTGATCAGCCCCCAGTTCCACATCACCATCTGGGAGATGCCTGCAACAGCGACCACCCATCCGCCGTACGCCACGCTCGAGTAGGTCGCTTCTCGGGCCTCGCCCGAGCGGAGCAGGTGGCGCACCGCAGTCGCGAAGAACAGGAGGGCGATCCCCATCAGCACGAGACACCCTTGCGATGCGAAGTTGGTGCCCAGATGGTCCTGGATGACCCCCGTCGTCGCTGCGCCGGGTCTGTCATGGGTGTACATGTCCTGAAACAGGTCCTGCCCGATCCAGCACAGGCCCGCGATGGCGCCGCTCCAGGGCAGGAACTTCTCGAACGTGGTCACCGGCATGCTGCACTCCTTCGTCGGGAGGGACCGGGCGCCCCTCGCAACGACGTTCACCTGTGCACCGACCCGAGCGCACGAGCTGGATGTCCCGACTTGTTCGGGAACAGTTCCCGGGCACCTACCCGGCAGGCCCGCGAGGCTTCAGACTCAATTCATGAATCCCGTGGTCACGCTCGGTGTCGCCGCCGTCTCCGTGCTCGTCGGACTCTTGGTGCTTCGCTCCGGGCAACGCCGCATCGGGTGGCTGCTGGTCGCTCACGGCGTGTGTTTCGGCGCCTTGTTCAGCACGTCCGGCGCCAGCACGAGCGGGCCCGGGATGGTTGTCGACCAGATCGCCGCGGGGACGTGGGTGTTCATCTTCCTGTGGCTGGTGCTCGTCGCCTATCTGCTCCCCGACGGGCACGCCCTCTCACCGGGCTGGCGCCGTTGGATGGTGACCGGGCTGGTCGGTGTCGCTGCGTTCTTGCTGGGGGCTGCCGGTGACGCTGACGGCTTCCGGAGGACCCACGGCGGCACCGATCCGCCGCTGTCCCTGGTGCCGGCTCCGGTCTTCACGATCCTCGGCGCGGCGGGTCTGGTGCTGACCGTCTTGCTGTTCTTCGGCGTGATCTTCGCGGTGCGTTCCAGGCTGCGCCGGTCCTCCGGCGACGAGCGGCTTCAGCTGTTGTGGCTGGTCTGGGGAGCGACCAGCCTGCCGATGGCGCTCGTGCTCGCGTGGGTCGGGCACTTCGCCCTTGACGACGACCCGCTGGTCATCGCGGTGGCCCTCGCCACGGCCGGGATCGCCCTGCCCGTCTCGATCGGGATGGCGATCCTGAGGTATCAGCTCTTCGACATCGAGCTGGTGCTGAGCCGGACCCTGACGTACGGCGTGCTGGTTGCGGCCGTCGTCTCGCTCTACGCCCTTCTCCTCGTCGGCTCCGAGCGGCTCCTGGGCAGCAGCGCGGCAGGCGGTGTGCTCGCCGTCTCACTCGTCGCGGTTGCGGTGCAGCCGGTGTATTCGGCCCTGCGCCGACGCATCGAGCGTTGGGTCTACGGCTACCGCGCCGACCCAGCCGCAGCCCTGCGGAGGCTCGGCGCGAGCCTCGAGTCGACGGATCCGCTGCGGGTGGTGGACACCATCGCCGCATCCGTCGCCGATGCGCTCAAGGTCCAGCGGGTCTGGGTGACAGCACCCGACGACGCGGTGTCGGGAGACCCGGACATCGTGTGTGTTCCTCTGGTCGACAGAGACGACCATCTTGGTGATCTGGTGGTCGAGGTGCCACTGGGTCGCCGTCTCTCGCCCGCGGACACGGCACTCCTGCGCGACCTCGCCCGCTATGCCTCGGTCACCGTCCGAGCGGCACAGCTCGCCGGTGAGCTCCAGGTATCCCGGTCACGGATCGTGACCGCTCGGGAGGAGGAGCGAAAGCGGCTGCGCCGAGAGCTCCACGACGGCGTCGGGCCGTCCCTGGCCGCCATCCTGCTCAAGCTCGATGTCGCACGGTCCCGGCAGGACGTCACCGACCGCAACGCCTTGCTCGCGGAGATCCGCGACGAGACCAAGGCGGCGATCACCGAGGTACGTCGCGCCGTCGACGAGCTGCGCCCACCAGCCATCGACGAGGTCGGTCTCCCGGGTGCCATCCGCCAACGGGCAACATCCCTGTCGACCGACCTGCTCGTCTTCCAGGTCGACAGCCCCACCACGCTTCCGCCGATACCTGCCGCCGTCGAGGTCGCGGCATTCCGCATCGCCTCGGAGGCCATGACCAATGTCGTCAAACACTCCGGCGCCAGCCGCTGCAGCGTGGGTCTCGTGTGCGACCAGACACTTGACCTCACCGTCTCCGACAACGGCCATGGCGGCACGTGTCCCAGCGGTAGCGGCGTCGGCTGGCACTCCATGACCGAGCGAGCAGCCGAGCTCGGCGGATCGTGCACGATCTCGCACCGCCCCGGGGGCGGTCTGGTTGTCCGTGCCGTGCTGCCGTTGCGCGAGGACGTGGCGCTCGAGGTGCTCCGATGATCCGCGTCGTCGTGGCAGACGACCACCCGGCCTTCCGTCGAGGGCTGGAGCTGATGCTGGTCGATCTCGACGACCTGCTGGTCGTGGGCACCGCGGAGACCGGGGCAAGAGCGGTGGAGCTGGCACGCTCGCTGTCGCCTGACGTCGTCTTGATGGATCTGCGCATGCCTGACCTGGACGGCATCGAGGCGACCCGCCAGCTCACCAGCAGCGAGGCGGCCCCCGCCATCGTCGTGCTCACGATGTTCGAGGACGACGACTCCGTCTTCGCCGCCATGCGCGCCGGCGCCCACGGATACCTGCTCAAGGGCGCCGACCAGGACGAGATCGTCCGCGCCATCCGCGCAGCCGCCGCGGGTGAGGCGATCTTCGGTCCCGAGATCGCCGCACGCGTCATCCACCACTTCGCGCAAGGCGCGGGCTCCGCGACCGCGGCCTTCCCATCGCTCACCGAACGGGAGCGCGGTGTGCTCGAGATGATCGCGGCCGGCAAGGGCAACGCCACGATCGCCCACGAGCTGATGATCAGCCTCAAGACCGTGCGCAACCACGTCTCGAACGTCTTCACCAAGCTCCAGGTCTCCGACCGTTCGGCCGCCATCGTGAAGGCTCGCCAGGCCGGGCTCGGCGGTGAATGACCAGCGCCGACGTCGCGTCTGGTGACGGCTGGGCCATAGGCTGCAGGACCTCGACGACCCGTCAGCGAAGGAACCACATGTGCCGAGTGCTCGCCTACATCGGGCCGGAGATCCCTGTAGCGAACCTGCTGCTCAAGCCGGAGAACAGTCTCATCAACCAGACCCTCGACCCCGAGCGTCATCCGCAGCTGCAGCTGGCAGGGTGGGGATTCGGAGCCTGGAGCGAACATCTGCTGGAGCCGGACGCACCCCTGCTCTACCACCGCCCCACGGCTGCCTTCTATGACGACAACGTCGAGGGCATCATTCCGAGCCTCCAGGCCAGCACGCTGCTGGCTCACGTGAGAGCGGCCGACTACAACGCCGACTGCGTCCTGGCCGACGAGAACTGCCACCCCTTCTCCTACCGAGGGACGCCGTGGATCGTCGCCCAGAACGGCGACCTGCCCAGCTGGCAGCTCCTGCAGCGGGAGCTGCTGCGCCACTGCGAGGACGACTACCTCAAGCAGATGCGGGGCAACACCGACACCGAGTTCCTCTACGTGCTTCTCCTCTCCCTGCTGGAGAGCGACAGCGACGAGGACGTCAAACGGGCCTTCGAGGAGATGCTGCGGCTCATCGTCGAGGCGATGAAGGAGCTCGACCTCGTCGGGCTGACCAAGCTGAAGATGGCCCTGGTCTCTCCGAACCGCATCATCGGGGTCAACTTCGGCACAGGACATCAAGGCGAGACCGGTCCGGCCGGGGATTGGCGCGAGCTGCGGAAGTCGGGCCCGGGCACGGACGACTTCGCGCTCTCCATGCTCCTGGAGCCGATGTATGTGTTCACGGGTCGCATCTCTGGGGATGCCAAGTCCTCCTACGACTTCGAAGCGTGCAGCGCCGAGGAGGCGACGTCCGTCATCTTCGCCTCCGAGCCCCTGACCGAAGGCACCGAGGACTGGTCGACGCTGGAGTTCGGCGAGATCGTGTTCCTCGAGAAGGACGGCACCGACATCACCCGCAACATCAGTCGATTGAAGGTCTAGGGGCGACCACGCTCGACTACCAACCGGCAGCCGCATAGCGTTGGAGGATGCCCACGATCGAGCTGACCGCGGAGAACTTCGAGGAGAGCGTCCAGGACAACGAGATCCTGTTCGTCGACTTCTGGGCGAGCTGGTGCGGACCGTGCCGCCAGTTCGCGCCGACCTACGAGGCCGCCTCCGAGGCCAACCCCGACCTGACCTTCGGCTCGGTCGACACCGAGGAGCAGCACCAGCTCTCCAGCGCGGCGCAGGTCACCTCGATCCCGACGCTGATGGCGTTCCGCGACGGGATCCTGGTCTTCTCCCAGCCCGGTGCGCTTCCCCCCGCCGCGCTCGACCAGCTGATCAAGGCGGTGCGCGACCTCGACATGGACGACGTACGCCGCCAGATCGCCGCCGAGCAACCCGCCGGCGACCGCGTGAGCGACTAGCCGCATGGACGCCGCCGGCTGGGACGAGAGGTACGCCGCCACGGAGCTCGTGTGGTCGGCGGGTCCCAACCAGTTCGTCGAGGCGGAGCTCGCCGACCTGCCCCCGGGCCGCGCGCTCGACCTGGCCTGCGGGGAGGGGCGCAACGCGCGCTGGCTCGCCGAGCGGGGCTGGCAGGTCACCGCGATCGACTGGTCCGCCGTCGCCGTCGACAAGGGCCGACAGGTCAGCGAGGACGTCGACTGGCAGGTCGGCGACGCACTGACCACTCCCCTGCCCAACCGGCTCGACCTGGTCGTGCTGGCCTACTTCCAGGTGCGGGCCGACCATCGGCGTACGGCGATCCAGCGATCCTTCGACGCCCTCACCACCGGCGGCGTGCTCTTCGTGATCGCGCACGACTCGACCAACATCGCCGAGGGCACGGGCGGACCTCAGGACCCGAGCGTGCTCTACACCGCCGAGGACGTCCTGGACGACCTCGCCGACGCGCAGCTCGACGTGGTGCGTGCCGAGCGGGTGCCGCGCACCGTCGACGCCGGGACTGCCTGGGACGCACTCGTCCACGTGATCCGCAGGTGACGCCGACCCAGCTGCGCGCGTTCGCGTGCGTGGTGCGGCTCGGGTCGGTGAAGGCTGCGGCCGAGGAGCTCGGCACCACCGAGTCGGCGGTGTCGATGAACGTCAAGCAGCTGCGCACCGAGCTCGACGACCCGCTGTTCAGCCGCACCCCGTCGGGCCTGGCCTTCACGCCCGGTGGCCTGCGGCTGGCCAGCCGGGCGATGGAGATCCTCGACCTGCAGAGCCGCACCGTGCTCGAGGTCAGCGAGGCCGGCGCGGGTCGGCGGATGCTGCGGGTCGCCTCCTCGGGCACGTTCGCCGAGCACGCGGCGCCCGGGCTGATCGGGCTGTTCACCAGCCGCGCCCGTGACCTCGACGTCGAGCTCAGCGTGCACCCGGTCTCGGACTTCGCGCGCCTGCTGAGCTCGCGCAGCGTGGACGTCGCGCTCGGCCCCGCGGTCGCCCACGCTGGCGCGGGATTCACCCAGCAGGTGTTCCTCGACTACGAGGTCATCGTCGTCGCCTCCCCGGAGCACCCGGTCGCCGCAGGCACGATCGGGCTGGAGCAGCTGCACGAGCAGGTCTGGCACCTCGGCCCGGGTGCGACCGAGCCGGCCGGCGAGACCTCGGCCGTGCTGGGTCGACTCGAGATCCCGGAGAACCGGCAACGCATCTACCAGAGCGACGCGGCCGCCCTCGGCGAGACCCGTCGCGGGATGGGGCTGGCGACCGTGGTGGGGTTCACCATCCGCGACGACCTCCGCCACGGACGTCTGGTCCGGGTGGACGCTCCGCAGCTGACCAGCCGTGGCTCCTGGGCCACCTCGACGTTGGCCGGCGACCAGCAGACCTCGGCCGGGGCGGAGCTGGTCAGGTTCGTCGCGACCCCGCGGGCGACCCAGGCCATGCTGCGCGGCGAGGGCGCCGGGAAGGGCCGTTTCCGTCCAGCCGTGCACGTCACCCTCTGGAGCTGACCGCCGCGAAGACGTCGGGCAGGGCCGCGACGGAGTGGGCGGGCAGGAACGCGTCGCAGAACGGGAGCGCCGCCGACATCGACCCGACCAGCGGGCGGAACCCGGCTGCCCCGGCTCGCGGGTTGAGCCACACCACCCGGCGGACCCGCCGCCTCAGCCTGGCCATCACCGCGGCCAGCTCGTCAGGCGAGTCGGTGTCCCAGCCGTCCGAGGCGATCACCAGCACGCCGCCGCGCAGGGTCGACCCGTGCCGGGAGGTGATCAGCTCCCGCAGCGCGCCGGCCAGGTGGGTGCCGCCGTACCTGTCGACCACGCGCTCCTCGGCCAGCTCCAGCGCGGTCTCGGCGGAGTGGTGCACCAGGGCGGGCGTGAGCCGGGTGAGCGAGGTGGAGAACGCGAACGTCTCGGCGCGGCCGGTGCGGGCGAACGCCCGCATCAGGTGGAGGTACGCCGCGGAGTAGGACTGCATCGACGCGCTCACGTCGGTGACCAGGGTCAGGGGACGCGGCCGGTCGACTCGTCGCTGACGGCGCAGGTCGAGCAGCGGCTCGAACCCCGCCCGGCCCGACGCGGCGATGCTGGCCCGCAGCGCGATCGGCCCACCACGCCGGCCGGCGCGCAGGCGTCGGCTGCGCCGGACCGGCCACCGTGGAGCAGCCCGCTCGAGCCAGCGACCGAGGATCGCGAGCTGGTGAGCGTCGAACTCGTCGAAGGGCGTCTCGGCGAGACCGGTGAGCGCGCTGGGCAGCAGCTCGGGGAGGAACACCTGGTCCTCGGGCGTGCTCTCCTCGGGCGTGGTCCGCGGCAGCGTGTGCCAGGGCAGTCCACCCTCGTCGGACTCCTGCGGCGTGCTTCGCGGTCCCGGCACCGAGACGAGCGGGCCGGGTGCCTGCTCCGCGCGGGCCGACGAGCCGGTGCGACGGGAGTGCGGGTCGATGCCGAGCTCGGCGTCCCGGAACGCCGCGGTGAAGACCCGGTCGAAGGTCTCCAGGTCGGGCTGGCGCCGGACGAGCGTGACCCGCATCGACCAGTAGAGCTCGTCGACCTCCATCGGCGGCGCGGCAGCCAGCGCCGCGCAGAGATCGGACAGCGCCGTGGTCGGGACGCTCGCCCCGGCCTGGCGCAGCCGGTCGCCGAACGCCGCGGCGAGCGCGGCCCGGTCGACTCCCCGCAGCAGCGTCGCCGCGGACTCACTCATCGAGGATGGTCCCCAGCCCGGCGAGCACGGCGTCGCGGTCGTCGACGGTCTTCACGACGGCGCCCAGGGTGGCGACCACGGTGTCCCTGACCAGCTCGGTCGCGCCGAGCGCGGACAGCGCAGCCACCCAGTTGATCGCCTCCGCCATCCCCGGCGGCTTGTCGACCTCCAGGTTGCGCACGCGCCCGACGAAGTGGGCGGCCGAGGTGATCAGGGCCTCGTTGGCCTCCGGCACCGTGCGGCGCAGGATCGCGCAGACCCGCTCGGGCGCGGGGTACTCCAGCCAGTGGTAGAGGCAGCGCCGCCGCAGCGCGTCGTGCAGGTCGCGGCTGCGGTTGGAGGTGAGCACCACGATCGGCGGGCGCGCTGCGGTGAAGGTGCCGATCTCCGGCACGGTCACCGAGCCCTCGCCGAGCACCTCGAGCAGGAGCGCCTCGAACTCGTCGTCGGCACGGTCGATCTCGTCGACGAGGAGGACGGGCGGCCGCGGGCCGTCGTACCTCACGCAGCGCAGGACGGGCCGCTCGATGAGGTATTCCTCGCTGAAGAGATCGGCCTCGGTGAGCCTCTCCCCGCGCGACTCCGCCAGCCGGATCGCGAGCAGCTGGCGCTGGTAGTTCCAGTCGTAGAGTGCCTCGGCCGCGCTGAGGCCTTCATAGCACTGCAACCGCACGAGGGGTACGCCGAGACAGCGGGCCAGCACGTGTGCGGCCGCCGTCTTGCCGACACCGGGCTCGCCCTCGAGCAGCAGCGGCATCCCCAACCGCAGCGCGAGGAACACCGCGGTCGACATGCCCTCGTCGGCGAGGTAGTTCTCCTCGTCGAAACGAGTGCGCACGTCGGCGGCGGAGGCCAGCGACGGGGCCGGTGCGTTCACGACGGCTCCGCGAGCATCGCCTCGTAGTCGGCCCAGGTGTCGATGTCGCGCGGCACCGGACCCGCGATCGGGACCCGGACGACGTCGCCGTCGGGACCCGCATCGACGAGCTTCCAGACCGCCTTGTCGCCGTGCATCGCATCGAGGGCGTCGAACATCTCCCGATCGAACCACAACGGGTGGCCAAGACCGTCGTCGTAGTCGCAGACGCCCACCGCGTGGCCGCGTGCCGTCGCCTCCAGCTCCTGGATCGTCTCGACGCGCACCCGGGGCTGGTCGCCCAGCAGCAGCACGATGCCGTCGGTCCAGGCGGGCAGCGCGCCCAGCGCGGTCCGGATCGAGGTGGCACACCCCTCGCCGAAGTCGTGGTTCTCGACCACGCGCACGCCGCTCAGGTCCACCTCCTCGCGGACCCGGTCGGCGGCACCTCCGAGGACGACGACCACGGGCGCACAACCCGACTCGCGGGCCACCGCCAGGGTGGCGTCGAGGACGGTGGCGCCGTCGAGCTCGAGCACCTGCTTGGGCTGGCCGAGCCGCCGCGAGGCGCCCGCCGCCAGGATGACGGCCGCGACGCTCACGAAGCGTGTTCCGCGACGAACTGGTCCCGGCACCCGGGGTTGCAGAACCAGTGGTCGGTGCCCTCGACGACCGCGTGGATGCTGTCGGGGCCGATCGTCACCGTCATGCCGCAGACCGGGTCCACGGCCTGACGGGGTCGCGGGGCCGGCGCACCGGACAGGGTCGCCGTGAGCCCCTCGAGCCGGATGCCCTTGACGATCGCCGCGAGGATGGAGAGCGCGATCTCGGGCGCCGTGCGGGCGCCGATGTCGAGGCCGACGTGGATGTGCACCCGCTCGCGCTCCGCCTCGGTCAGGTCGAGCTCGGCCAGCACCGCCTCGCCGCGGGTGTGGCTGCACACCACCCCGACGAACCCGACCCCGGCGTCGAGTGCCGCCCGGATCGCGCTGGGCTCGTCTCCGCCGTGGCTGGAGACCACCGCGGCCACGGCACCCTCGGGCTGCGACCCCTCGGCTGCCTGGTTGACCACGAAGCCCAGCGTCGGCGCGAGCAGCGCCACCGCCTCGGCGATCGGGGACGCGCCGGCGAGGAACAGCGCCGGTGACGGGAGCAGCGGCTCGAGGTAGATCTCCAACGCTCCTCCGGACAGGCAGGGGTTCACCACGATGCTCGCCCCCGGGGTCTGCGGGAACGAGTCGTCGCTGTCGGGCAGGACGCGCAGGAGCACGCCGACCCCGGACTGCAGCGCGTCGAGCGCGGCCGTGCGCACCGAGCCGGCCGCGCACTGGCCGCCGACGAAACCCTCGATGGAGCCGTCGGCCAGCACGATCGCCCGGTCGCCCGCGTGGGCAGAGCTGGGCTCCTGGGCGCGCACGACCGTCGCCTGGACGAACGGCACCCGCGACCGGGTCAGCTGGTCGATCCGCTCGGAGAGCTGGGTCGTCACGGTGGCTCCTAGATCGGTGGGGTCGGGCGGCCCTGCATCGCGGCCCACACCCGCGACGGGGTCAGCGGCATGTCTGCGTGCCGGATCCCGTAGGGCTTGAGCGCATCGATCACGGCGTTGACGACCGCCGGGGGCGATCCGACCGTGGCCGACTCACCCACGCCCTTGGCGCCGATCGGGTGGTGCGGCGACGGCGTGACGGTGTGCCCGGTCTCCCAGTGCGGCACCTCGAGCGCCGTCGGGATCAGGTAGTCCATCAGCGAGCCGGACAGGCAGTTGCCGTCCTCGTCGAAGGAGATCATCTCCATCAGCGCCATCCCGACGCCGTCGGTGAGGCCGCCGTGCACCTGGCCCTCGATGATCATCGGGTTGATCCGGGTGCCGCAGTCGTCGACGGCCACGAAGCGCCGGACCTTCACCTCGGCCGTGCCCGGGTCGATGTCGACGACACAGATGTAGGCGCCGAACGGATAGGTCAGGTTGGAGGGGTTGTAGCAGATCTGCGCCTCCAGGCCACCCTCGATGCCCTCGGGCAGGTCACCGGCACCGTGCGCCTTCATCGCGATCTCCTGGATGGTCACCGACCGGCCGGGGTCGCCCTTCACCTGGAAGGCACCCTTCTGCCACTCGAGGTCGGCGACCGAGACCTCGAGCATCCCGGAGGCGATGATCTGAGCCTTGTCGCGGACCTTGCGGGCGACCAGTGCGGCCGCTGCGCCCGAGACCGGGGTCGAACGGCTGCCGTAGGTGCCGAGCCCGAACGGCGTCTGGTCGGTGTCGCCGTTGATCACCTGGATGTCGTCGGGCGGGATGCCGATCTCCTCGGCCACGATCTGCGCGAACGTGGTCTCGTGGCCCTGACCCTGGCTCATGCAGGAGACCCGGAGGACCGCCTTGCCGGTCGGGTGGATCCGCAGCTCGCTGCCGTCGGCCATGCCCAGGCCGAGGATGTCCATGTCCTTGCGCGGACCGGCACCGACGGCCTCGGTGAAGAAGGCGACCCCGATCCCCATCAGCTCGCCACGGCCACGCTTCTCCTCCTGCTCGCGCCGCAGCTCGTCGTACCCCGCCATCTCGAGCGCGAGGTCGAGGGCGCGCTCGTACTCTCCGGAGTCATAGACCCACCCGGTCTTGCTCGTGTAGGGGAACTGGTCGGGCTGGATCAGGTTCTTGCGCCGCAGCTCGACCGGATCCATCTCCATCTCGTAGGCCAGGCAGTCCACCATTCGCTCCACGAGATAGACCGCCTCGGTGATCCGGAAGGAGCACGCATAGGCGACGCCTCCGGGGGCCTTGTTGGTGTAGACGGCCGTCATCGAGCAGTACGCCGCTTCGAGGTCGTAGCTGCCGGTGAACACCCCGAAGAAGCCGGCGGGGTACTTGATCGGCGCCGCGGTGCCGTTGAACGCGCCGTGGTCGGCGAGCACGTGAGTGCGGATCGCCAGGATCTTGCCCTCCTTGGTCGCCGCGATCTCGCCCTGCATCACGTAGTCGCGGGCGAAGCCGGTGCTGACCAGGTTCTCGGTGCGGTCCTCCATCCACTTCACCGGCTTGCCGATCACCAGCGAGGCGACGATCGCGCAGACGTAGCCCGGATAGATCGGCACCTTGTTGCCGAAGCCACCGCCGATGTCGGGTGCGATCACGCGGATCTTGTGCTCGGGCAGGCCGGAGACCATCGCATAGACGGTGCGGTGGGCGTGCGGTGCCTGGCTCGTTGTCCACAGGGTCAGCTGGCCGCTGACGCGCTCGTAGTCGGCGACGCAGCCGCAGGTCTCCATCGGCGCGGGGTGGACGCGCGGATAGATGATGTCCTCCTTGACCACCACGTCGGCCCGCGCGAAGGCGGCCTCGGTCTCCGCTGCGTCGCCGGTCTCCCAGTCGAAGCAGTGGTTGTCGGTCTTGCCCTCGAGGTCGCTGCGGATCACCGTGGCGTCGGGGGCCAGGGCCTTGCGTACGTCGATCACCGGGTCGAGCTGCTCGTACTCCACGTCGATCAGCTCGAGCGCGTCGCGTGCCGAGTAGCGGTCCTCGGCCACCACGAAGGCCACCTCCTGGCCCTGGAACCGGACCCGGTCGGTGGCCAGGACGGCCTGGACGTCGTTGGACAGGGTCGGCATCCACGCCAGCCCCTGGGCGGCCAGGTCGGCGCCGGTGATGACGGCCTTCACCTTGGGGTGGGCCTGGGCGGCGCTCACGTCGATGCTGAGGATGTTGGCGTGGGCGACCGGCGAGCGCAGGATCGCGAGGTGCAGCATCCCCTTGAGCTGGATGTCGTCGACGTAGTGCCCCATGCCGCGGATGAACCGCGGGTCCTCCTTGCGCAGCATCCGGCCGTGGCCCACGGGGTGCTGGTCGTTGTCGGCGTGCTCGAGGTCTTCCTGGGTGGCGGCGACGCCGCTGTCGGCCTCGTGGTCGATGGTGGTCATGACGCGCTCCCGGCGGTTTCCTCGGCGACCTCGGATGCCTCGAGGCCATGGGGGTGGTCGGCGGCCCACTGGATCGACCGGACGATCGTGGTGTAGCCGGTGCACCGGCAGATCTGGCCCGAGATCGCCTCGCGGATGCGTTGCTCGTCGGGGTGCGGCTCGCGGTCGAGCAGGGCCCTGGCGGTCATCAGCATCCCGGGGGTGCAGAACCCGCACTGCAGTCCGTGGCAGCGCATGAACCCCTCCTGCACGGGGTCGAGGACACCGTCCTGCTCGAGCCCCTCGACCGTGCGCACCTCGCGGCCACCGGCCATCGCGGTCAGGACGGTGCAGGTCTTGACCGGCTCCCCGTCCATCCACGCGACGCAGGTGCCGCAGTTGCTGGTGTCGCAGCCCCAGTGGGTGCCGGTGAGGCCGAGCTCGTCGCGCAGGAAGTGCACCAGGAGCATGCGTCCCTCGACCTCGCGGGTCACGCTCTCCCCGTTGACCGTCATCGTGACCTGCATCAGCGGTTTCCTCCGTCGTGGTTGGGCCCATCGTCGCGGGGCTGGTCGCCGGCAAGACCGGCCTCGATCCGGCGTACGGCGGTGCGCAGCGTGCGGCGCGTCAGCTCGTCGGCGAGGTGGCGCTTGTAGTCGACCGTTCCGCGGTTGTCGTCGGACGGGGAGCACGCCGCCGCAGCCAGCTCCCCCGCATGCTCGAAGAGCTCCTCGCTCGGTGGCTGGCCGCGCATCGCGTCGGAGATGGAGGGGATGCCTGCGGTGTTGGGGCCGACGGCGGCCAGACCGACGCGGGCGTCGGTGATCACCCCGCCCTCCATCCACACCGCCGCTCCGGCCGAGGTCACCGCCCAGTCGCCGGCGCGGCGCTCGACCTTGGCATAGGCACTCGAGCCGCCCGGCCGCACGGGCAGGCGCACCTCGGTGAGGATCTCGGCCTGCCCGACCGCGGTCTCGTAGGGGCCGCGGTGGAACTCCTCCATGGAGACCACCCGCTCCCCCGACGACCCGCGGATCACGCAGCTCGCGTCGAGCGCGGTGCACACCGCCGTCAGGTCCTCGGACGGGTCGGCCTGGCACAGCGAGCCGCCGATGGTGCCCCGGTTGCGCACGATGGGGTCGGCGATCACCTGCTCGGCGTCGGCGAAGATCGGGAAGACGGCCGCGAGCTCGGGCGACTCGAGCAGCTCCCGGTGGCGGGTCATCGCCCCGATCCGGACCTCGTCGACCCCGACGCGCACGTAGCCGAGCTCGTCGTGCAGGCCGTTGATGTCGATGAGGTACTCCAGGTCGGTCAGCCGCAGCTTCATCATCGGGATCAGGCTGTGGCCGCCGGCGACCAGTCGCGCCTCGTCGCCGAGGCGTTCGAGGAGGCTGATCGCGTGGTCGACGCT
The DNA here is from genome assembly GCA_963843075.1 of uncultured Actinomycetota bacterium. Classification (GTDB taxonomy): domain Bacteria; phylum Actinomycetota; class Actinomycetes; order Propionibacteriales; family Nocardioidaceae; genus Marmoricola. Next base: position 1,798,954 of record CAWJJD010000002.1, read on the forward strand.
GGTGGCACGCTCGTAGTCGAAGGGGGCGGGTACCTGCACTGGAACCTCCGTGTGAGCTGGGTCACCCGACTATCGGTCCGTGGTGCAGGCCCCGTCAACGGCACCTAAGCGAACGCTTAGGTCGGTCGGAAGAGCCGGCCCAGGGTCGCGCGGTGTCGAAGAAGTCGCCCAGGGCAGGCACCCTCCTCAGCACGGACCGGGCGAGCAGCAGCACGACGAGCACGCTGGTCCCGAACCCCGGCGGTGCAGGAGCGGCGCCGAGGCGGAGCGATCAGGTCAGGACGTGTGCGGGCGAGGCTCGTCGCTGCGGTCGAAGGCCCCGTTGTCGGCGTTGAACCGCGCCTTGCGCAGGTGCCGGGTGAGGCTGACGCCGAGCAGCGCGACCGCGATGGCGAGGGCGATGAACACCCCGAACGCCACCCAGCCCGCCTTGACGTCGTTGGGGGCCGGGACCTTGTCGACCAGGACCACGACGAGCGAGGAGAGGGACATCAGGGCGTTCATGGGTTCATCCTCTCAGGCTTCCAGATCGGCATGACCGCGGATCCCGGCGAACAGGTCGTCCTCGGGGAGGGTGGTGTCCACCTTGGAGGACACCAGCTCGAACTCCTCGGTGGGCCAGACCCGCTTCTGCAGCTCCAGCGGTGCCCGGAAGAAGAAGCCGTCCGGATCGATCTGGGTGGCGTGCGCGATCAGCGCGCGGTCGCGCACCTCGAAGTAGTCGGCGCACGGCACCCGCGTGGTGATCCGGGCATCGTGGGCGGGGTCGGGCTTCCACTCCTTGATCCGCTCGGTGAACGGCGACTCGATCCCCTCGGCCAGCATCGCCTCGTGCAGCGCCATCATCCGCGGCCGATTGAAGCCGTGCTGGTAGTAGACCTTCAGCACCTCCCACGGCTCCCCGGCGTCCGGGAAGCGCTCCGGGTCGGCCGCTGCCTCGAGGGCTGCCATCGAGACGTTGTGGCACATGATGTGGTCAGGGTGCGGGTAGCCGCCGTTCTCGTCGTACGTCGTGAGCACGTGCGGCCGGAAGCTGCGGATCAGGCGCACCAAGGGCTCGGCCGCCACCTGCGGGTCGACCAGGCCGAAGCAGCCCTCCGGCAGCGGTGGCTTGGGGTCGCCCTCGGGCCAACCGGAGTCGACGAAGCCCAGCCAGTCCTGGCGTACGCCGAGGATCTCGCGCGCCGCGTCCATCTCCTGCCGACGGATCTCGGAGATGTTCTCCAGCACCTCGGGGCGATCCATCTTGGGGTTGAGGATCGAGCCTCGCTCCCCACCTGTGCAGGTGACGACGTGGACGTCGACGCCTTCCTTGACGTACTTCACCGTGGAGGCAGCGCCCTTGCTCGACTCGTCGTCGGGGTGGGCGTGCACGTGCATCAGCCGGAGCATGCCGACCATCCTATGAACAGGGGCCAGTGCGAGAATCCATCAGGTGAGTGACCTGATGTCCGACCGCTACGGCGCCGCCAGCCCGGCGCGCCGGCGACTGGTCATCCTCGTGTCGGGACTGGTGGGTCTGGTCGCGCTGGCCTGGGTGGCCTGGGCGACGTGGTTCGAGACCACGCCCGACGTCCAGTCCTCACTGCGCACGTTCAGCGTGGTCGACGAGCACACGGTGAAGACCTCCGTGGGGGTGCATCTCAGCGACGAGGGCGTCGTGGCCAGCTGCAAGGTCCGCGCCTACGGCCGCGACCACTCCATCGTGGGCGAGCTGAACTTCAAGGTGACCGGCGAGACCGGGACCCGACCCCATGACGTGACCTTCCGCACCGAGCGTGAGGCGACCTCGGTCGAGGTCGTCGGCTGCACCACCAAGGACCAGGCTCGCCCGCGCTGAGCACGCACCTATTGAGACGATTCTGCCTGCAGGACGAGCGTTGGTAGCATCGCCTACTTGCCCTGCAAGCGGTGCTTGTCTATCTGATTCACAGGAGTTTCCCCATGAGCGAGCCGACCCAGAGCTCCGTCATCTGGCTGACCCAGACCAAGTTCGACGAGCTCAAGGCCGAACTCGAGCAGCTGCGCGGTCCCACCCGCTCCGAGCTCGTCAAGCGCGTCAGCGACGCCCGCGACGAGGGTGACCTCAAGGAGAACGCCGGCTACCACGCCGCTCGCGACGAGCTCGGCAAGATGGACGGACGCATCCAGCAGCTCGTCGACATGCTCGAGCGGGCCAAGGTCGGCGAGACCCCGGCCGACGACGGCGTCGTCGAGCCCGGCATGAAGGTCACCGTCAAGCTCGTCGGCCTCGACTTCACCGAGACGTTCCTGCTCGGTGCGCGTGAGATGGGTGGCGACGACATCAAGGTCTACTCGCCCCAGTCCCCGCTCGGCCAGGCGATCGACGGCGCCAAGCGCGGCGAGACCGTCACCTACACCCTCCCCAACGGCAAGGACCAGAAGGCCGAGATCCTCGACGCGGTGCCCTACGAGGGCTGAGCCGTCACTCGGGCCTCACTCGGCCTCAGGGCCTCACTCGGGGCCTCACTCGCTCGACACCTGGTAGCCGTGGTCGCGCAGCCGCGCGAGCACCTCGTCGGCGTGGTCGGGACCCTTGGTCTCGAGCTGCAGCCTGACCTCCACCTCGCCGATGTGCAGTGCTGTCGAGGTGCGCTCGTGCGACACCTCGAGGACGTTCGCTCCCGAGTCGGCGAGATCGGCGAGCAGGTGGGCGAGGCCACCGGGACGGTCCGGGATCACGCAGCGCAGGTTGAGGTAGCGCCCGGCCGAGGCCATGCCGTGCCGGATCAGGTTGCCGAGCAGGAGCGGGTCGACGTTGCCGCCGGAGAGCACGGCCACGATCGGCGTACGGAACTCCTGGGGGCGGTCCATCACGGCCGCCACCGCTGCCGCGCCTGACGGCTCGACGACCATCTTGGCGCGCTCGAGGAGCAGCACCAGCGCGCGCGACATCGAGTCCTCCGAGACGGTGACCACCTCGTCGACGTGCTCCTGGATCGCTGCGAACGGCACGTCCCCGGGGCAGGCCACCGCGATGCCGTCGGCCATCGTGGTCATCCGCTCGAGCGCGACCGGCGCCCCGGTGCGCAGCGACTCCGGGTAGGCAGCGGCCTCCTCGGCCTGCACGCCGACCACGCGTACGTCGGGCCGCACCGCCTTGATCGCCAGCGCGACCCCGGCCAGCAGCCCGCCCCCGCCGGTCGGGACCAGCACGGTGGCGGCGTCCGGAGCCTGGGCGAGGATCTCCAGCCCGGCCGTCCCCTGGCCGGCCACGATGTCGGTGTGGTCGAAGGGGTGGATGAAGACCGCCCCGGTCTCCTCGGAGAACTCCTTGGCGGCGACGAGGGCCTGGGTGAGGTATTCGCCGAAGAAGCGCACGTCGGCGCCGTAGCCGCGGGTGGCGTTGATCTTCGGGATCGGAGCGCCCATCGGCATGAACACCGTGGCCTTGATCCCGAGGAGCTGCGCGGCCAGGGCGACGCCCTGCGCGTGGTTGCCGGCGGAGGCCGCAACGACCCCGCGCGCCCGCTCCTCCGGGGTGAGCCGCGAGAGCCGCACGTAGGCGCCGCGGATCTTGAAGGACCCCGTGCGCTGGAGGTTCTCGCACTTCAGCAGGACCGGGCCGCCGACGATCGTCTGGAGCCACCGCGACTCCTCCATCGGGGTGTAGATCGCGACCTCGTCGACCAGGTCGACGACGCCCTCGATGTCAGCCAGTGAGACGGTCATGGAGCCACCCTAGGGCTCGGTTGTGAGGATGCACTTCGTGGAGGACCGGCTCGTCGCACGGGCGACCATCGCCGCGTCGACACTCGCGGAGGCCGTCGGCCTGCGCGTCACCGAAGCGGTGGTCATCCAGAACTCGAACACTCTCGCCCTTCGCCTCCTGCCGTGTGACACGTTCGCCCGGACTGCACGGGTTGGCCAAGAAGTCGCTGCCTTCGAGATCCAGCTTGCGACAAGCCTGGCCGCCGTCTCGGCCCCTGTCGCCACGCTCGATCCTCGGGTGGAACCGCAGGTCTATGAGCGCGATGGTTTTGCCGTCACGTTCTGGTCCTACCACCCCCCGATGACCGACGTCGGCTCGGGCGAATATGCAGACGCCTTGCATCGCCTGCACGCAGCGATGCGTCGCGTCGAGATCGAGGCGCCGCACTTCACGGAACGCATCGCGGCGGCTCAGCACCTCCTGGAGCACCGACACGAATCTCCCGCGCTCGCTGATGGTGACCGCCATGCTGCTCCTCGACACGCTCCACTCCGCCGGTCAAGCAGTCCGCAGGCACGTGCGAGAGGACCAGCTGTTGCACGGGGAGCCGCATGCCGGGAACCTCCTGGGCACCCCCCAGGGCCCGCTCTTCATCGACTTCGAGACCTGCTGCCGTGGCCCCGTCGAGTTCGACGTGGCGCACGCGTCGGACGAGGTCTGCGAGCACTATCCGAGCCTCGACCAGGCTCTGCTCCAGCAGTGTCGCCGGCTCATCCTCGCGATGGTCGCGGCCTGGCGCTGGGACAGGCGGGACGAGTTCCCGAACGGACGTCGGCACGCCGTCGAGATCCTGGGCCTGCTCCGAGCCGGTCCACCCTGGCCAGCGGTGGGTGCGCTCTCCAGCACGGAATAGCGGCGCTCGCCCCCGGCTCTGGTGTCACGTCCGCGTCGCCGGTCGCAGGCGATTGCCTGCGCTACGTAGACGAGCACACGTGTGCTCGTCTACGTAGGGCTCCGGGTCCACGCTCGGCACACTCACATGGCGAGTTCCGGTCGCTTCGTGACGGGACGACCTGGATCGCGCCGGCCGCGTCGGCGGCGGTCCAGGGAGCCGATCCTCGAGAACTTGGCCATCCTTGTCACATCAGGGTTGTCGCCAAGGCGTCCTTGGCGACAACTCTGCTGTCCGTTGTTATGGCGGACACTTCTGTCTCGGGTTCGTCCGGACACTCGAGCGGCTGTGAGCGCATGGTGCGTTCATGGCAGACAGGGTGGTTCCGGTGGACGTTCGTGCCGTCGTGGTGGCCTGGCCTCAGGATGCTCCGCGGGGGGCGGTGACGAGGTTCTGCCGTGAGGTGGGTATCTCTAGGTCGCGCTTCTATGAGATCCAGGCGCTGGCGCGGTGGGCCGGGGCTGAGGAGGCGATGGTTCAACGTCAGCGTCCCGTGGCTCGCTCGCCGTTGGCGATTCCCGTCGAGGTCGAAGAGCTCGCGGTCCGTGTGCGCAAGGAACTGGCGGACGCGGGTTGGGACCACGGGCCGATCAGCGTGCGGTATCGGCTCCAGCAGATGGGTATCGCCGCGCCCGCGGCCTCGACGCTGGCGCGGGTCTTCGCTCGCCGGGGGATGGTGGTTCCTCAGCCGCAGAAGCGGCCCCGGTCCAGTTACCGAAGGTTCGAGGCCCCGCTGGTGCATGCGTGCTGGCAGCTGGACAGCTTCCAGTGGCCGCTGGCCGATGCCGCCGGGTCGATCGCCAACGTCTACCAGCTCCTCGACGACAAGTCGCGGTTCATCATCGCCAGCCACGTCGAGATCGGCGAGACCACTCGTGGTGCGCTCCTCGTGGTGGGCAAAGGCATCGCAGCGTTCCAGGTGCCACACCGGCTGCTCAGCGACAACGGCACCGCGTTCAACCAGACCCGGATGGGTCGGCGCTCCCAGTTGGTCGAATATCTGCAGGCACTGGGATGCAGAGCGATCACCGGCAAGCCCGGACACCCCCAGACCCAGGGCAAGGACGAACGAGTCCATGCCACCACCCAACGCTGGCTGCGAGCCCAGCCGCGGGCGCAAAGCGTCAGCGAGCTGCACGGCCAGATCGACTACTTCGACCATGCCTACAACCACGAACGGCCCCATCAGGCGCTCGCGATGCGCACCCCCGCCCAGGCACTTACCCAGGGCCCTCAGGCCATGGCACCGATCCCACCAATTTCGCCCGCGACACCCAGATCGATGCCGCTCAGCGCGAAGAGCTACAAGACCGACTTCGCCGGCCGCGTCCACTTCCACCGCATCTCAGTCAATCTCAGCCGCAAGTACGCCCGGACCGAGGTCACTGTTGTTCGAAACGGTGAGACCGTCAGCGTCTTCGACCCCCACGGCAACCTGATCCGAAGCCAACACCTCACCCCTGGAAAGCACTACTACGGAGTCCTGCGGGACAAAGCCCCTGGACCCAACCCGAGCGAAGTGTCCACACTGACCTGAGACATCAACACTGTCCGGTCAAACCCGAGACATCACAAGGCGTTCTGCCAACTCTGGTGTGACAGCAACGGCGTGAGAGGGGCCTGCGGTGTGCGATTTCAGGAACGTACGGCGAACGCGGCTCCCCAACGCTACGTAGATGGGCCATGTGGCCCATCTAGGTAGTTCCCAGAGATCGCACCCAAGCGCACGGAACTGCCTCGATCCGCTCGGTCGTGCCGACATGCGGTGGTGATCCACCAGTGCGAGGGAGGCACCGCCGGGGAGCGTCCCCATCCCGACGGGCGAACCGCCGCGTCATCGAGCGTCCCCTCAGCAACGGCACAGTCAGTCCTCAACGTGAGGTTACGCCCCACCGTGTGGTGTCCGCACATGCCGCTGATGGTCCGCGGATGCTGTGTGCGGACGGTCCACTAGTCGCTTTGATTCAGGGCGCCAGCAGCTACCCGTTCAACGAGATCATCGACGCGCCGGTGAGCCTCATCCGAGTCGCTCAGTTGCTCCTCCATCACAAGCGATTCGCCGGTCTCGCTGCGACGCCACACTGAGAGGTACCAAGTTGGGGGGCCCGTGCGCCGTCGATGCCCGCGCTTAGATCCCTTTTCAAGCAGGCGGTCCGCATGTCGCAACATGAACCGGGCCAAGAGGCTGTCGTCAGCGTCGGGCGTGAACATTGGGAACTCGGCGGGGCCCGGAATTTCCGCACTGATCTGGTACGACCGCCCGGTGGGGTCGCTTGCCCACCGCACGATCTGGGTGTCGCTGGCGAAGTCCTCGCCCTCAGGAACCTCCTCGATGTCCACCCGCCGATCATGACGTACCGCCACTGGTTCTGCTCGAACACGCCTGCTTCGAACGCCCGACTCTGCCGCTGTCGGTGCGAAGCATCCGACCATGCCGCAGATAGCGTGCGTTGCGGCCATCGGCCACGCCGCAGTTACTGCTAGCCCTGTCGGTGTGCAACCTGAACGTGCCGCCGAATTGGCGTGGCTAGCAGCGGTAGTGCCTGGCCGACATAGAACACAGCCAATAGACCCGCGTGAGCCTCGTCAATCGACGCCAGTGCGTAGATCACAGCACCTAGAAACGAAGTGACGATGATGATCGCTCGGGCAACGCGGCTGCGCCGACGGTAGACAAGCCATAGCAGGACAGCACCAAGCGCGAGCCAAACGATGGCCGCCGTCGGCTCCTCAGGCCCGCCCCCGTAGTCGGTGCTCGCAACCTGCAACACGAGGAAGACCCCTGACAGCAGCACGAGCTGCTTCACTGAGCGCTTACCTGCGGTCTCACGGGTTCGATCCACGTCGGTGCTCTGACTCACGCGAGGAGGGTACGCAATGTTCGGCTTGGGAGTGCACGGATCTGCCGCGTTGCGTCCATCCGGCGTCCCGATACGCAGTGGTTTGAAGGACCCACGACCGGGAAATGACACCACGAGTATCTGACCCCGCCTGGCCGGGTCTCGACATCCACTCAAGGGGACTCCGCACATGCCGTCACCAGACAGAGCTGGGGTCTATGCGATGGTCATCGTGTGGCCTGGAGCTAGTTCACTGCTGGTCGGTGCCCTTTTTCTCTTATTTGGCGATCCCGTGGTGGGGCTCGTCCTGCTGGGCATCGGCACTGTCTTGACAGGTGTCGCCTACTACCGGCTCCGCAGGTCGTAACGTCCGCATCTGCCGCTGATGGTGCGCGGTGATCCCGAGTTGCCGTCGCTTCGTGTCGGGACGACCTGGATTGCGCCGGCACCCCGTCGGTCGTGGTCCGTTGTCCGTGGTCCACGGAGCCGATCCTCGGGAAGCTGACCATCCTTGTCACATCAGCGTTGTCGCCAAGGACTGTGATGTCTCGGGTTTGACCGGACAGTGTTGATGTCTCAGGTCAGTGTGGACACTTCGCTCGGGTTGGGTCCAGGGGCTTTGTACCGCAGGACTCCGTAGTAGTGCTTTCCAGGGGTGAGGTGTTGGCTTCGGATCAGGTTGCCGTGGGGGTCGAAGACGCTGACGGTCTCACCGTTTCGAACAACAGTGACCTCGGTACGGGCGTACTTGCGGCTGAGATTGACTGAGATGCGGTGGAAGTGGACGCGGCCGGCGAAGTCGGTCTTGTAGCTCTTCGCGCTGAGCGGCATCGATCTGGGTGTCGCGGGCGAAATTGGTGGGATCGGTGCCATGGCCTGAGGGCCCTGGGTAAGTGCCTGGGCGGGGGTGCGCATCGCGAGCGCCTGATGGGGCCGTTCGTGGTTGTAGGCATGGTCGAAGTAGTCGATCTGGCCGTGCAGCTCGCTGACGCTTTGCGCCCGCGGCTGGGCTCGCAGCGAGCGTTGGGTGGTGGCATGGACTCGTTCGTCCTTGCCCTGGGTCTGGGGGTGTCCGGGCTTGCGGGTGATCGCTCTGCATCCCAGTGCCTGCAGATATTCGACCAACTGGGAGCGCCGACCCATCCGGGTCTGGTTGAACGCGGTGCCGTTGTCGCTGAGCAGCCGGTGTGGCACCTGGAACGCTGCGATGCTTTGCCCACCACGAGGAGCGCACCACGAGTGGTCTCGCCGATCTCGACGTGGCTGGCGATGATGAACCGCGACTTGTCGTCGAGGAGCTGGTAGACGTTGGCGATCGACCCGGCGGCATCGGCCAGCGGCCACTGGAAGCTGTCCAGCTGCCAGCACGCATGCACCAGCGGGGCCTCGAACCTTCGGTAACTGGACCGGGGCCGCTTCTGCGGCTGAGGAACCACCATCCCCCGGCGAGCGAAGACCCGCGCCAGCGTCGAGGCCGCGGGCGCGGCGATACCCATCTGCTCGAGCCGATACCGCACGCTGATCGGCACGTGGTCCCAACCCGCGTCCGCCAGTTCCTTGCGCACACGGACCGCGAGCTCTTAGACCTCGACGGGAATCGCCAACGGCGAGCGAGCCACGGGACGCTGACGTTGAACCATCGCCTCCTCAGCACCGGCCCACCGCGCCAGCGCCTGGATCTCATAGAAGCGCGACCTAGAGATACCCACCTCACGGCAGAACCTCGTCACCGCCCCCCGCGGAGCATCCTGAGGCCAGGCCACCACGACGGCACGAACGCCACCGGAACCACACTGTCTGCCAAGAACGACCATGCGCTCACAGCCGCTCGATTATCCGGACGAACCCGAGACAGAAGTGTCCGCCATAACAACGGACAGCAGAGTTGTCGCCAAGGACCCATGCCAGCGCTGGTGTGACAACAACCGCGTGAGTGGGCCCGCGGCGTGGGATCGCGGGGTCTCAAGGCGAACACGGAAACCCGCTCAGCGGGTCATGCCGATCATTCGAACATGTCGAGGCTGGCCATCGACTCAGGCTGCACAAGGACGATCAGCTCGACGTCCTCCCGCAACGGTCCCGCGTACGGCTCCCCTCATGGCGCGAACTGATCGTCCCTGGGCGGCTGCTCCCGGGACTACGCCCGACTCTGCCGCAGACAGCGCGCGCTGCGGCCATCCGACCATGCCGCATGGTGTGCACGTGAGCGCGCGGATCTGGCCGCATCCGTGCTCAGCGCCAGCGGAACCGATCGAGAAGTCCGGCAACGCCCGGCACCCGCGACAGCGCGGAGAGCAGGCCGAAGCCGACCGCGGCGCCAGCGACGTTGAAGATCAGGTCGTTCACGTCAGCGACGTGGCCGCCGCCCAGGAAGCGTGCGGTGACGAGCTGGCTCACCTCGATCGTCAGGCTGAACGCGGCTGCTACGGCCAGCACGCGCCACGAGGAAGACCTGGCGACGAGCAGCGGCACGAGCATCCCCAGAGGCACGAAGACCACGATGTTCATCACCGCGTCGGCGACCTCATAGCCCGCGATCGGCACGAGATTCAGCGATGCCGACCACGGTGCGTCGCGGGCGGGCTTGTCGAGGAAGATCGGGAACACCGTGTTCGCGACGACTCCGGCGGCGTACACACAGAGTGCGAGAGCGACGGCGGCGCGCGGTGCCGAGAGCCGGTCATGGCGGCGCAGGTGCCACAGCAGGGTCACGAAGATGGCTGCGGCAACGGGCACCACCACCGGAAGCACCGGGACCTCGCGGAACAAATCGTGCCCTTCGCTGGTCGTGATTGCCGCTGAGCGACCTAGTGCCCGGGAGCCGGCGCGCCCCCGTCGTGCATGTCCGCGACTTCCTCGCCGTCGGCGTCGTCCTTGGGCGCTGGTTCGTCCTCCGCCGCGTCCTCGGCGTCATCACCGACCTCGGTGTAGTCGGCGAGGTGCTGGACGACCGCGTTCAGCGACGCCGCGAGGGGTACGGCGATCAGCGCGCCGGGGATGCCGGCCACGATCACGCCGAGGGCGATGGCGACGATCACGCCGAGCGGGTGCACCGAGACGAAGCGGCCCATCAGGAACGGCTGGAGCACGTGCGCCTCGAGCTGCTGCACCAGGACGACGACCCCGAACATGAACAGCGCCTTCAGCGGCCCGACGGCGACCAGCGCCACCAGGACGGCCACCGTGCCGGAGACGAACGCACCGATCATCGGCACGAACGCGCCGAGGAACACCAGCACGCCGATGGCGCTGACGAACGGCACCCCGAGGATCCAGGCGCCGATCATGATGCCCAGCGCATCGGTGCCGGCCACCAGCACGGTCGCCCGGACGAACTGGGTCAGCGACTTCCAGGCCACCCGGCCCGAGGAGTCGGCGCGCACCCGGCCCGCGCGCGGGAAGAGCCGCACCAGCCAGGCCCAGATGAGGGGGCCGTCGGCGAGGAAGAAGTAGGTCGAGAACAGCACGATGAAGATGCCGGCCACGACGTGGCCCACGGCGGTGCCGACCTCGGTGACCTTGCCGACCGCGTCCTGGCTGTAGCTGGAGATCTGCTCCTGCGCCTTGTCGAGGGCGCCGCTGATCTGGGAGTCGGTGACGTGCAGCGGCCCGGAGCGCAACCAGTCGCGGATCTGCTCGATGCCGCTGTCGACCTGCTTGGAGAGGTCTCCCACTCCCTGCGAGACCTGGTTGCCGACGAAGGTGACCAGCAACGCGATGAAACCGAGGCCGAACAGCACGATCAGCAGGGCGGCCAGCTTGCGCGGGATGCCGATGCGCTGCGCCCAGCCGATCACCGGTGTCGCGAGCGCGGCGATGAGCAGCGCGATCACGATCGGCAGGACGACGACCAGGAAGAAGTTGAGCAGCCACAGGATCAGGGCACCGGCCGCGCTGATGATCAGGAACCGCCAGCCCCACGCGGCCGCGAGGTCGACGCCGTAGGGCACCTGCGCAGGCTTGAGGTTGGAGGGGCCGCCGGCGATCTCCGGCTGCAGCTCCATCGCCCGGCGAGCGGCTCGCACCTCCGCCCACTGCTGCGCTATCCGGGCGCGGAGCTGCTCGTCCGACGCCTCGGCGCGCGAGCGGGATCGGTCGCGGTAGTCGTCGATCAGTCGACGGGGTCCTCTTGGCACTTCGACAGGCTACGTGCCAGTGCCGCCGCGGCAGCGGGACGGCGCTCCGAGAGCAGGCCGACGGCTGCGAGCACGTAGTCGTGGTCGACGACGACGCGCGGGTGCTCGGGCAGCTGCCACCCCTCGGGCGAGACTCCGGTCAGGCCGGCGAGGACCCGGGAGGCGGCTGGCGGGGTCAGAGTGGCGCAGGACCCCGCCCGACCCGACGAGCAGGGCGACCTCGCGGAGGTCCTTGCCGGTGCGCTCGACCACTCGGCCGTCCGGTCCGACCACGACCCGCGAGCGCCCGGCATGGCGACGCAGCGCCAGCGTGGCCGCGGCGGAAGCGATCAGCTCGTCCTCGCGGCGCGCGGTCTCGGTGGTCGGCAGGAAGGACGGCTCCGCGGACCGGCGTACGGCGGCGGCACGGAGGTCCTCGCCGAGCAGCCCCGCCTCCGACCCGGCCTCCCAGGTGCTCGCCGCGCTCCACCGCATGCCGAGGTCACCCTCGACGGTGCGGGTCACGGGAGTCGTGGCGACCACCTCCCGCGACAGGCCGGCGTCCTCGGGGTCGAGCCGCACGACGGAGTGCACGTCGGTGGTGGCGCCGCCGATGTCGACGACGACGACGTCGTCACCTGTCTGCGCCGCGAGCACCTCGACGCCGCTGAGCACGAGGTCGGGGGTGGCCCCGCGCACCATCGCCGTGAAGTCGCCGCGGGTGCTCAGCCCCTTGCCGCCGATGACGTGCTCGAGGAACATCTCGCGGATCGCGCTCCGCGCCGAGCCCGGTGCGAGCACGCCGATCTTGGGGACGACGTTGTCGGCCAGGACGTACGGCGTCCGCGAGCTCTCCAGCCGGCCGGCCACAGCGGCCTGTGCCTCGACGTCACCGGCGACGACCACCGGACCCTCCCACGGCACCCGGGAGAGGAAGTCCGCGTCTGCGACGAGGCCCTCCGAGTTGCCACCGTCGGTCCCACCCACCAGCAGCAGCACGTCGGGCACGGCCGCTCGCAGCGCCTCGAGCTTGGCCCGGTCCAGCCCTCCGGCGAGCACGGCCACGACCTTGCCGCCGCTGGACAGCGCCACCCGGCGACCGGCCTCTGCGGTGACCAGCTCCTCGTTGCCGACCACCGCGATCCGCAGCCCGCCACCGGCCGACGAGCAGGCCAGGACCTCGGCGTCGCGGCGCCGCCGGGTGCTGCCGGGCGAGGTCGGCCCGGCAGGCGTCGATCCCGTCGAGGACGTCTTGCCGTCGGGTCGGGGATCGTCGTGCGGTGCTCGGCGGTGGCGAGCAGCGCACCGGTCTCGCCGTCGACGAGCGCCGCCTTGGTGAAGGTGGAGCCGACGTCGACGCAGACGAGCAGCATCAGGCCCGCGGGTGATCACGTAGGCCGCGGCGACCAGCAGGCACAGCAGCATCGCGATGCTCAGGGCGTGCGCGGCCGGACCGCTGGTGATCGGGCCGGTCGTCCCGGATGGCGCGGTCGACCCTGCGGAAGTGCACGTAGCCCCCGACCGCCGCGATCGCCCCCGTGACGATCAGCATCGCGGCGAGCAGGAACACGAGCAGGCCGTCGCCGAAGAAGTGCACGACCGCGATGGCCGCGGCCATCAGGCCGATGGACGTCCTCTGGTAGGCCAGCAGCGTGCGCTCGTTGGCGAGCGAGAAGCGGATGTCGGGGTGGTGCTCAGCCAAGGGCCCGGTCCAGATCCGTGAGCAGGTCGTCGGCCGTCTCGATGCCGACGCTGAGCCGGATCAGGTCGTCGGGCACCTCGAGGTCGGTGCCGGCGACGCTCGCGTGGGTCATCCGCCCGGGGTGCTCGATCAGCGACTCCACGCCGCCGAGGGACTCGCCCAGCGTGAAGACCTCCGCCTTCGCGCACACGTCGAGGGCGTGCTGCTCCCCGCCGGTGACCCGGAAGGAGACGATGCCGCCGTACCTCTTCATCTGGCGGCTGGCCACCTCGTGCCCCGGGTGGTCCTCGAGCCCGGGGTAGAAGATCTGCCCGACGGCCGGGTGCGCCGCTGAGGAACTCGACGACCTTCTCGGCGTTGTCGCAGTGGCGGTCCATCCGCACGCCGAGCGTCTTCAGCCCGCGCAGCGTCAGCCAGGCGTCGAACGGTCCGGCGATGGCGCCGATCGCGTTCTGGTGATATTCGATCCGCTCGGCGAGCTCGAGGTCACGGACCACGAGGGCACCGCCGACGACGTCGGAGTGGCCGCCGCAGTACTTCGTGGTCGAGTGCACGACCACGTCGGCGCCGAGGGTCAACGGCTGCTGGAGGTACGGCGAGGCAAAGGTGTTGTCGACCACCAGCAGGGCACCCGCATCGTGCGCGACCGCGGCCAGCGCCTCGATGTCGCCGATGTTGAGCAGCGGGTTGGTCGGCGTCTCGACCCAGACGACCTTGGTGCGGCCGGGCACGATCGCCGCCCGGGTCGCGTCGAGGTCGCTCACCGGGGCGGTGCTGTTCTCGAGCCCCCAGCGCAGCAGCACCTTGTCGAAGAGGCGGTGCGTCCCGCCGTACGCGTCGTCGGGGATCACCACGTGGTCACCCGGCACGCAGACCGTGTGCAGCAGGGTGTCCTCGGCGGCGAGTCCGGAGGCGAACGCGAACCCGCGCTCCCCCTCCTCCAGCGCCGCGATGTTGCCCTCGAGGGCGGTGCGGGTCGGGTTGGCGGAGCGGCTGTACTCGTAGCCCCCGCGCAGCCCGCCGACGCCGTCCTGCTTGTAGGTCGAGGTCGCGTAGATCGGCGGGATCACCGCCCCGGTCATCTCGTCGGGCTCGTAGCCGGCGTGGATGGCGCGGGTCTCGAAACCAGCCTTCTGTCGGTGTTCCTGAGTCACCCCGCGAGGCTACTCGTCAGCGGGACCGTGGCCGCGCAGCCCTCTCCACCAGGCACGGCACCCACGAGCTGGAATGACTCCGCGATGGTCAACGAGTAGCGACGGCCGTTTGCTCGCAGGAACGTCACAGCCGCCACGAGCCCGAGCCGCTTGTTGCCGTCGACAGGGCGTGGTTGCCGCCGACGGTGTGCAGCAGTGCGGCCGCCTTCAGCTCGACGGTCGGATAGGCATCCATCCCGAAGGCGCTGGACCGCGCACGGGCGCACGCCGAGTCCAGGAGTCCGGGGTCTCGGACCGGGCCGGCTCCGAGAAGGTCGGTGAAGAGAAGAAGGTCTTCCAGGTCGAGGTAGACGACGTCCTCGTCGTCGGTCATGCCTTTCCGAGACGGTCCAGGGCCTCGGCGTACTCGACCATCACATCGCGGGCGATCATGTCGATCCGCGCGCGCCGGGCAGTCCGGTCCCGTTTCTCGATCACGGCTCGCCGGACCGCCTCCTGCTTGGAGACTCCCTCGGCCTCGGCGAGCTCGGTGAGCGCCTGCTCGAGCTCGTCGTCGGTGCGCAGCGTCATGGCCATACCGCGATGGTATCACCGTGATACCACAGAGCTGCTCAGAACAGATGGATGCGACGCCTACTGCGCCGAGACACTGGTGTAGTCAGACTCGGGAACGAGACCGGCACCCGCGTTGTTGAGATGGGTGCACCCACAGAAAGGTCATCGATGTTCCAGCGCACCAAGTCCTCCATCCCCACCCCTGCCGAGGCCCTGCCCGGCCGCGCCGAGCGGTGGTTCCCCCTGGCCGAGAAGCACAAGGCGCTCGACGCCCCGCTCGTGACCGACGAGGTCCCCGAGGGCTTCGAGGTCGCCGTCTTCGGGCTCGGCTGCTTCTGGGGAGCCGAGGAGATCTTCTGGCAGGTGCCGGGTGTCTGGTCGACCTCGGTCGGCTACGCAGGCGGCACCACGCCCAACCCGTCGTACGAAGAGGTCTGCAGCGGCCGCACCGGCCACACCGAGGCCGTCCGCGTCGTCTACGACCCCTCGAAGGTCGACTACGCAGACCTCGTCGCCACCTTCTACGAGGTGCATGACCCCACGCAGGGCATGCGCCAGGGCAACGACATGGGCACTCAGTACCGCTCCGCGATCTACTACTCGACCCCCGAGCAGGAGATGGTCGCCCAGCGGGTCACCGAGAAGTTCCAGCCGGAGCTGACCAAGCGCGGCTATGGCGAGATCACCACGGAGATCAAGCCGGCGAGCGAGACGCCGTACTACTACGCGGAGGACCCCCACCAGCAGTACCTGCTGAAGAACCCCTTCGGCTACCGCTGCCACTCCGCGACGGGGATCAAGCTCCCGCGCGACTGATCGGCTCTTCGCCCAGCAACTAGTCCGAGGCCGCTCAGCTTGTCTGCACTCGCCGATCCCAGGCGAGGGAACAGGTGGGCGGCCTCGGTGATTCTCGACCTGAGCCGAATACGCCGGCATGCTCGACGGCCTAGGCGGACGCAAGTCCCAGAATGACCTCGGCGGCCCTCGCAATGGCCGTCATCTCCTCCGCGGTCGAGTCGGACTGCCATCGCTGTACGCCGATCAGACGGATCGGTCGACCGCCCGTCCGATGGACGAGGTACGCGAGCCGTGGCGGTGGCGCACCTGATCCTGGGCCGACCGTCACGCCGGTGACGTGGTCGGCCGGTATCCATCGGTGTTGCAAGCCGTTTCGGTAGCGCACTCCGGCGACGGTCACGTGTGTCCTGGCCGTGGCGAGAGTGAGCCCGGCGGCGGTGAATGCAGCTCCGGCGAACGCCATGACCACCACGTTGCCCGTGTCACCGGCGTCGACCAACCCAGAGGCACCGAACCGCGACCCCCAGCAGGACTGTGCACCATCGCAACAAAGCGGGCGAGAGGTGCTGGCCGCAGCAGGAGGTCGGACCCGGCGGTCGGTGTCGAGCAGCACGTGAGCCCTGCGCAGGACGACGGACCGAGCAGCGCACATGACAGATCAGATGCGCGGGTGTCGCAGACGCCACGAGCCCAGGGCTGCAAGCACGACTCCGAGCGCGATCAGGACAACACCGAAGATGTGGCTGACGGTCTTGTCCGTCGCCGCGAGCAGCAGCACTCCCGTCACGACCAGCACGCTCGTGAGGCCTCCCAGAGTGATTGCCGCCTTCCGCAGCAGTGTCTTCCGGGGTTGCCCCATGACGCGAGCGAAGCGCTGCTCGATGCGAGCACGCTCGGCCTCCGGGTCTTTGACGACTCGGATCGCACGCAGCAGCCCGATCGCGTTCACGGTGGTCACCAGAAGCCAGAAGAGGAGGTAGACCGCCAGCCTGGAGGACATGTTGGTGCCGGACCCGAGTGCGAAGAGTCCTCGAAGCAAGAACACCGGGCCGATGACGAACGCCACGATCGATGCCGCCAGGCTCAGCTTGGGGTGTTCGACTCTCCACGTGCCTGCGGGCCGCAGTTGCTCGGTCCCGACGTCGTTCACTGCTGAGCTTTCACCTGGTGTGTCGTGCTCGGCCCTGCCGGACACGGTCTCGTTCACGCCGTCCTCCACCGCATTCTGGTCCGAGGGTCCTCTGCGGATACAACCGTTCCCCGAGCCGGCACAGTTCAACCATCAGGCGGGCGCCGAACCGATCCAAAGCAGCGCCGAGCGAGAAGAAGCGCGCCGCCGATGCCGAGAACCTGCGCACCGGTGAGGACGACGTGGCCCCACCCATCAGCACGGACGTGGCCGGCAAGCCAGAACAGCGCCAGGACCAGTGCCACAAGGACGGTCAACTGCGCTACGCCCTGCACGAAGTTGCGCTCTCTGGAAGCTGGACTCATGGCCGACGAGGCCGTTGCGTCGTACGCACCTGCCGTCGGACGTTGCGTGAGTGCCGCCCTGGCGCTTGTGGCCCATTCCTGACGCGGTGAACCAGCTCAACGCAGACCACCACGACCGCGAAGGGCGTGAAGAAGATCAGAACAACAACCCAGAGGTTGCTCCGTCGGGGTTCCACGCCGAGTGGACCTGTGGCTAGCGCGACAGCACCAAGGAACCATGCCAAGGACAGGACGACTCCACCTGCGCTCAACAGCCGTTCACGGACCCGTCCCCACATGTGCGGAGAGTACGACCCGATGTCACCGCTCCACGGGAGAACCGAGCAGATCAAAGGCTGCGGTGCACCCGTCTACGGCGCACGCGGATGGCCCGCATCGCTAGCTGGGTGGGTGCGGCTAAGAGATCATGCAGTTCCGATGACCCAGAATGACGCTATGAGTGATCACGAGGGCGCGGGCACTCGGTTGCTGCAGATCGTCGCTGACGACCAAGGTCTGAAGGTTTCGGCCGTGACGTCGGTGGTTCTGACCCTTCTTCCATTTCTGTTGATCATCGCCCTGTTCGCGATTCTCATTCCGCGAGCGAGACGAGCAAAGGCTGCCGGCCATCCTTGGACCTTGCCAGGGGTCTTCGGCTTGATGGGCATCGGACTGCTACTCGTCTTCGTCATCCTTTTCGCGCTCACCGTCTGATGCCTTGAGAGCTGACAGCTCACCTTCGCATAGCTCGGCATCCGGAGATCGGCAGCTCCGCTGGGATCCACGAGTCCGCGCGCGGGAGAACTGGCCCACTGGGCGGCACCTCCGTCCTTGGTCCGTCGAGCGAGGATGGAGGCACGGCCTGAACACGCGTTCTCGGTGGTTGAGGAGCGAGCGTCAGCGAGTGTCTCGAAACCACCCAACCGCCCGGCCCAGGAAGGCGTCATGAACTCACCACGTGTCCCCCGCGCTCGTGCGCGTCGACTCGTCGCATCCCTCGCCTGGGGCGTCGCGATCGTCGCCGTGTCGATGCTCGCGGCGCCGGTTGCTGCCTACGCCCGTGGCGGCGGCGGCGGCCACGGCTTCGGCGGTGGCGGTGGTGGCGGCTTCAGGGGCACCCGAGGCGGGGGCGGGATCTTCTTCCTGGGCACCGGCGGCAACGGCGGTGGTCTGCTCATCATCATCTTGCTGGTCGTGGCGTACTTCTTGTTCAAGACCTGGTCCCAGCAGCGCCGGGCCAAGCGCAACATGAACACGACCAGTGACCGCGTGGCTCGGCGTACGGACCAGCAGGCGCACGCGCGCGCCACCGCCGTCGAGGCGCAGGTCGACGCCCTGGCCGACACCGACGCGACGTTTGACCTCGACGCACTCAAGGAGCGCGCTGCCAGCCTCTACGTCACCGCCCAGCGGGCATGGACCGCTGGCGACGAGGCGACGCTCGACAGGATCCTGTCGCCGGTCGTCTACGGCAAGTGGACCGAGCAGCTCGACGAGTACGTCGCTCGCGGTCAGGTCAACGTCGTCGAGATCCTCGACGGACCGGATGTGCGCATGGTCAACGTCGCCAACCGCCCCGGCGAGACCGACGACACGGTCACCTTCCGGATCACCGCGACGCTGAACGACTACGTCCTCAACCGTCGGACCGGTGAGCAGCTGACCCGCAAGGACCGCTCGAGGCGACCGATCGAGTACTGGACGCTGCGCAAGAACGCAGTCGGCGAGTGGATCGTGGCCGGGATCGAGCAGGCCGAGGACGGCATCCACCACCTCACCGACGCGATCGAGACGGACGCGTGGAACCAGAAGGCGGTGGCCCGCGAGGCGATGCTCGAGGTCGCCGAACGCAGCTCCGTGCCGCTCGCGACCGATGTCTTGTCGTTGACGAACATCTCGTGGACCGACGCTGCCGATGAGGCTGCGGGCGACCTGAGCCTGGTCGACGCCCGCTTCGACAAGTCGGTGCTCGAGGTGGCCATCACCACCTTCCTCGAGGAGTGGGCGATGAACGACGGCAGTCTCGACTTCACCGCCGTCCGTACGCCGAACCGCACCGTGCTGCGCACCGCAACGGTCCGCGACATCGAGGTGCGCGACCTCGCGTCCCGCGAGCCGATCGCCTTCCGGGTCGCCGTCGAGGCGCACGGGATCTACTACGAGGTCGACCGCCGGACCGAGGAGGTCGTCGCGGGAGACCCACGCACCAACAGGACGGTGCCGTTCGTGTTCACGATGCGCCTGGACGACGACTCGTCGCGAGGATGGACGGTCACCGCGGTCGAGCGCGCCGGCTGAGCTCGCCCTCTCCGCCACATCAGGGGGAGACGTCGATGAGCACCTTGCCGACGGCTCCGTCCTCGACGGCCGCGTGCGCCTCGGCGGCCTGCTCGAGGGGGTAGTGGTGCAGCGGCAGCCCGGCCTCCTCCCCGACCCGAACGGCCCGATCGAGCACGGCCGCGGCGACGTCGTCCAGTGCCCGAGCGCGCCACGCCTCCGGCGCGTTGTAGACGAGGACGAACTGCCAGCGGGCGTTCGGCACCATCGAGGGCCGCACGGGGAGCTCGATGGTGCTGCCACCGTTGTTGGCGTAGACCGCCACAGCGCCGTGCCTGGCGAGTACCTCCGCGTCGAGGGCGGCGTTCACTGCCGGAGCGACCTCGACGATCGAGTTCACACCGTGGGGCGCGATCGCGCGCACCTCGGCAACGACGTCCTGCTGCTGGTAGTCGATGACGTGGTCGGCGCCGGCCCGCGCCGCGAGGTGCCCCTTCTCCGGGCTGCTCACCGTGGTGATGACCGTGGCGTCGGACCATCGGGCGAGCTGGATGGCGGCATTGCCGACAGCCCCTGCACCTCCCGCCACCAGGACGGTGCGACCCTCCAGCGTGCCCGGCCCGAGGCGCACAGGACCGTCCTCGTTCACGGTCAGGCACCGGTGGGCGGTGAGGAAGGGGATCCCGAGGCTGGCGCCCAGGTCGAACGACGCGACGTCGGGAAGGAAGACGACGTGACGGGCCGGCACCACGGCGTACTCCTGTGCCGTGCCGCCGGTGGGACGTAGGTGGGCCGCCTCCCAGATCCACACCCGGAGCCCCAGCAGCGCCGTCTCGACACCCTGGCCGACGGCGTCGACCACCCCGGCCCCGTCCTGGTTGGGAACCTGCGCTGGGTCGACGGCGTTCCCTGCCTCCTCGCCACGTCTGGACTTCCAGTCGGTCGGGTTCACCCCCGAGCGGTGGATGCGGACCCGCACCTCCCCGGGTCCAGGCTCAGGCAAAGGGCTGTCCACCAACGTCAGGACTTCAGGGCCGCCGGTCACGGAGTACTCGATCGCACGCATGCACTCGACGTTATCGGCCCTCCCCTACTGCGACGACACCTCGACGATCTCGGTCACGGGTTCGAGGGCAGGGCGCTTGGGCAGGCGGTTGTCACCGGTCGAGCGACCTCGGACGTGACGCACGAACCAGGGCACCCAGAACCGGGCCAGCCACTCGGCGTCCTCGACGCGGCTGTGCCACCAGGCGCGCGGCGACAACGGCGGCAACGACTCCTGCCAGGAGGTGTCGGGGCGTACGCCGAGCACGTCGGCGAACGCGGCGGCCATCCGGGAATGCCCGGCCGTGTTGAGATGCAGACGGTCGTGGCTCCACCAGCGAGGGTCGTTGACCGCAGGGTAGGCCTCGAAGTCGACGAGCACCACGTCGTGACGAGCGGCGGCGTCCCGGATGGCGGCGTTGAGCTCGCGAACCCGCGGCGTCAGTCGCCGCGCGATGCTGAAGCTGGCACCCGGGTCCGGGAAGGTGCAACCGATGACGGTGGCCCCGATGCCGCGCAGAGCGACGTACATCTCCTCCAGGTCGGTCATCGTCTCGTCCAGGTCGAACGCACCCAACACGTCGTTCGCCCCGGCCATCACGCTGACCAGGTCGGGGTTGAGCACGAGCGCCGGCTCCAGCTGGTCGGCCCGGATCCGCTTCGTCCGACGGCCCCGGATCGCGAGGTTCGCATAGAGGAGGTCCGGGTTGCGCTCGGCCAGGTAGAGCGCGAACCGGTCGGCCCAGCCACGGATGCCCCCGTGCGCATCCAGATCGTTCATCCCCTCGGTCTGGGAATCTCCGATGGCGACGTACCGATGGAACAGCACCCGACCATTATCCAGATGTGCTGCCGATCGGATCAAGCCCATTTGAGCAAGCCAAGCGCTCTCACGCGCGGTTCAGTGGGTACGTCGTGCACCACTCCTGAATCGCACGAGGGGCACCGGGCCGCGTCGGGCCGATCATTCTTCGGATCGGCCCGTCTGGCGGTGGAATGCTGCGGTCCGAGCGGCTCGACACGGGGCACAGCGTGGCGTTGCGACTCAGCGACCGCAGCGGTCCACACGCTCCCAGGGCCAGTCGGTGGCGAGCCAATGTGCGATGGCCTCGGCGAGTGGTGCGTCGAGGCTCGATCTGTCGGCCCGCACCCAGGACTGCACCGTCACCTCCCAGTCGTCGGAGGCAGAGGGGTACAGGTAGACGCAGCCGATGACGTCGTGGTCGCCTGGGTCGAGGACGGTGAAGGTGTAACCGGCGCCCCGCGTGAAGTCGTCGGCGTGGCGGCGCAGGTCGGAGAGGTTCTCCTCGAGCGTCATGCCTCTCGGGGGTGGCCAGTTGCCGTCGGGATAGCCCGGAGTGGAGCGGATGTGCTCGATGCTCGACATCCAGGCGGCGTGGTCGGCCTGGTTGTGCTGAGGCCCCAGCGGTTCGAGGTGGAACTGGTGGGTCGCGAGTGAGGTCGGCGGATCGAAGTCGACCGGCACGAACGCGTCCGAGGTCATGACAGGAACGGTAGTGGCGTGGCCCGGGCTCCTGCAGCCCATTTTCCATCGGCGGCACCGCGCGCCCTTCGGTCGAGCGGATCGACAGCGTCCGACCGGCGGCGGAAGGACGCGGCGCTGAGGGCGTGCCGGAGCGTTGGATGTGGCTTCCTAGACTGCACCAGTGGCAGCGGCGGGGGACGAGGGAGCGCGTGGAGCGTTTCGTCGCGGCCTGAGGTTGGGTGTCCCCTTCGCGGTGGTCGGCTTTCTCCTCAGCCTCTCCTTCAGTGTTCTGGCCCGTCAGGCGGGATTCAGCGTTGCACAGGCCATCGTCACCTCGGTGATCGTCTTCGCCGGGTCGGCACAGTTCGCGATGCTGTCGGTGATCACTGTCGGAGGCGGCGTTTCCGCCGCACTGACCGCGGCGAGCTTGATGAACTCGCGGTTCCTGGCCATGGGGGTCGCACTGGCTCCATCGTTGCCGGGTGGCCCGTTGAAGCGGGCTGCGCAGGGACAGACCGTGGTCGACTCCTCGTGGGCGCTCGCCAATCGCGGCGACGGCACCTTCGACCGGTGGCTGCTGTTCGGCACGACCGTTCCGCAGTACCTCACCTGGACGCTGGGCTCGGTCGCGGGCGCGATCTTCGGGAACGCCCTCGGCGACACGCACCGTCTCGGTCTCGACGCGATCTACCCAGTGTTCTTCCTCTCGCTCCTGATCACGGAGCTCCGGGATCCGACGTCCCGCTGGGCGGCGGCCGGCGGGGGGCTCCTCGCCCTCGCACTGGTGCCGATCAGTCCCCCGGGCATCCCCATCCTGGCCGCGAGCACCGTGGCGCTCATCGGTCTGGTGCGGAGGTCGAGGTGACGCTTACCTACACCCAGGTCTGGGTCCTCATCCTCGGCTGCGCCGCGCTGACCGCGCTGATCAAGGCGTTCGGCCCGGTCCTCCTCGGCGGCCGTCAGCTGCCGCCATGGTTCACCCGCGTCATCGTGCTGACGGCTCCGACTCTTCTGAGCGCCCTGGTGGTGACCTCGGTCTTCGCCAGCGGGCGCTCATGGTCGGTGGGTGCCCACACCGTCGGCGTTGCCGTGGCAGGGCTGATGCTCTGGCGAGGCCACTCACTCGTGCTTTGCGTCGTCGTGGCAGTCCTCGTCACCGCGGGGCTGCGAGCAATCTGAGATCAGCGCAGGCCGAGCTCCGGCGCACCTGGGTGAGAAGCGTGAGCAGAGAACGTCTGCCACGTGCTCGCGGGTTGCCGGACGTTCCGGCGCTGAGCAACAACATTTCGATCGACGATCCGCTTGCGGGATCGAATGGACCAGAGCTTCGGGCTCACGGCGCTTGACAGCCAGACTCGGCGGACAGACGCGCCTCGCTTCGCGTCGTGGTCACCGCCCCGGCGTCTCTCGTCCTACGTTGGTGAGATGGCCAACCCCACTCCACTTACCGATGTTCTCGCTCGTCTCCGCTCGTGCGAGTGGATCGACCTGACTCACGCGTTCGGGCCCGGCATCCCCCACTACTTCGCCTTCCCCGACGAGGTGCGCGAGACGCTCTTCCACTTCGATGAGGGGGTTGGTTCAGCTGGGACCGGCTTTCTGGCGCACCGTTTCACTCACATCGGGCAGTGGGGTACCCACGTCGATCCGCCCGCCCATTTTGCGCGAGGCGGCCGCTTCCTCGACGAGCTCCCGGTGACCGACATGATCTTGCCGTTGGTGGTCATCGACGCACGCAGCCAGGTCGCGGCCGACACCGACCACGCCCTCACGGTCGCCGACCTCGAGGCGCACGAGGCCGAGCACGGCAAGATCCCAGCCGGCGCGTTCGTCGCTTTGCTCACCGGGTGGGCCGACCGCTGGCCAGACGGTGAGGCGATGGCCAACCGGGACCTCGAGGGTCTCGCGCACTACCCCGGGTGGGGTGTGGAGGCGCTGACCTTCCTCGTCGAGCAGCGGGACGTGACCGCCATTGGCCACGACACGACCGACACTGACCCAGGTGTCGTCGTCGGCGCCGGCTCCGCGCCCGCCGAGACCTACATACTCGGTGCCGACAAGTGGCAGATCGAGGTGCTGGCCGGTCTCGACCAGGTGCCCCCCACAGGTGCTCTCATCGTGGCGACCTGGCCAAAACCCCAGGACGGCTCCGGGTTCCCGGCGAGGGTCTTCGCGATCGTCGACCGAGCTTGAGCTCGTTCAGCGAGGCGATTCCGCACTCGAACGTCAGTTCTTGGGTCCGACCGCTCATGGGCTGGCCATGCAAATCTGTCTCGCCCACAAGCGGTAAGACGCGCCGTTTCCGAGCAGATCGCGACCCCTACTTGGCCATCAACTGATGTGGATTCTGTTGTCCCGAGGCCGCTGTGGATGGCTACTCGTTGTCTTCTTGCTCGCCCGCGAGCAAGTCTCTCGCGTCCGACCCTGTCAACTGCGAAGTCGCCACGATCACACAGAGGGCGCCGGCCAAGAGGCTCACGCAGAAGAGAAAAGACAGACGAGAGGGCCGCTTGGAATGTCCTGTTCTCAGCTTCGGTGACGTAGTTGCCCTTCTTATCGTTTGCCTGGACGCGCGTTAGATGGGAGTTGGTCGCTTTGAGTTCGTTGAGCAAGGCCTGGTTCTGCGTTGACAGCGACTGGGCGAACGCGGATTGCGGAATCTGGTTGGTCTGAGCGTAGGCGAGCAATCCATTGAGATCATTCTGCTGCTGAGACAGGCTCTCGATCTGGTCTGCATTGCTCTCGATCGTCGCGGCCCTGACCTCGGTCTCGGCCTTGATTCTGGCGATGTCATCTCTGCTCGCCCGGTTAGTTACCGTCACGAGGCCGAACAAAAACACGGAGGCCACAACCACCAGTAGCGAGAACGCCAGCGCTGAGTTCCGACTTGGGTGTGGTCCTTCGGTGTCGTCGCCGAAGAAGACGTCCCCTATTCCTGCTGCAGCCACCACAGTCGCCAGTACAAGCAACTCGCCGTCGCCGAATACCGTGGTGAACGTAATCTCCGACGCATCGTTGGTGAACCAGTGAACGATCAGAGTCGCGAACACAGGCAAGAGCGGCAGACTGACGGAGAACAGCGCCCAGCGCGCGAGACTCGCTCTTCGACGCTTCGACAGTTCAGCCACGGCGAACGCCCTCCGAAAGTAGACGGTCCGCAAAGTCTCTTGCACCCGAAGGGCAAGCGGCCTGATTCGTCCAAGCCAAATGGTGCTGGTCCATACCGATGTGACCAATTCCCAAGCGAACTAGGGGATGCCGCCGCTCTGGCGCTCAGCTTGGGCAGCCTCCCGGTGGTTGCAAAGGACCGTCGCGGCAACGGGAGACGACGACATCACTGCGGCCAAGTACGCCGGACTCAAGGACCCCAATGGCACCCGCATCAGCGCGGCCACGTCATGGCCGGGCCAGAGGGGGTACGTCGGCTGGGGTATCAAGGGTGGCAGCAAATCTGCCGTGGCACTGACCTGCACCCGCACTTGCGCGCGCCGGCCAAGAAGACAAGCAGTCGGTGGTAGCCGGCACGCCGGCATCATGGACACAAGTTCTGCCCGCAAAGCTAGCCCGACAGGCGGTGGAGTGACGCACCGTGGCACGCGCCGGGTGCCGTGACCAGGGGTGCTGCGTCAGGCAGTTCGGATGTCCGCACGGATGAGGGCGTGCCCGAGTCCTATGGCCACGAGCGGGCCGAGCAAGATGCCGGCGAAACCGCCACCGATCTGGAACAGCAGGTCCTGCTGCAGCGCGATGCCGAGGCCCAGGATCACCAGCGAGGCGGCCTCAATGCCCGCGGCCACGCCGAGCCACCTCGGGATCCGATCGTCGCCGAGCACCAGTCGCGCCAAGCACCAGGTGCCTGCGGCGAGGACGAGGTAGGACGACGCCTCGAGGTAGGTCGTGGACAGGTCGACCGCGTCCACGGCAGCGCCGAAGGCGTTCATCGGCCCCGGTGGATCTGCGGACCAACCGTCGAACCGCCAGAAGCGCTCCAGACTGAGATAGATCAGGTCCTGGACGATGTGCAGGACCGATCCGATGGTGAAGAAGAAGACCGTCATCGGTCCGATCGGTCCGATCGGTCCGATCGGTCCCCCGGGGCGGAGCCTGTAGACCACGGCGAGTGCCCAGAGCGCCAGAGCGAGAAAGGCAACCGGACCGACGGTGTCGCGGATCACGATGTCCCACAGGGCCGAGTGCTGGCGGTTGAAGAAGTCGGCGTAGTAGTTCGCGCGATCCGCTTCCGCGCCCGCCCCGGTGCGGCGGAGTTCGGGATCGTCGGCCAGCACCTGGGCCGAATCGAGGAGGAAGAGCCCGGTCTGGGCGGCCAGACCCACACCGGCGACCCACCCGGAGATCAGCGCCACCCGGCTCCAGGACGCGTCGGCCGCAGCCCCGGCACCGCGGTCACCGGGCGGGGACTTCCGCCTGCCGAGCATCGCTCGAGTCTAGGAGGCCAGATCCACGCAGGCGAGCACGCTCATCCCCCGCGTCACATCCGCGATCCGCAGAACCTGATCCGGCCACTGCCCGAACGCGGCGGGGACGAAGAACCTTTCGCAAGCCTGCGCGGCGGACACCACCGCAGTCGGGGCGGGAAGACCGTGGCCCGGTGTTCAAGAATCTGGCTCCTACGACTCGTCACCCGGGCAGCTGGAGGTGCCGCGGTCGAAGCGATCCCCTGTGCTATCAACAAGACAGGTCGCGGTCAGCGCCGTTTTGACCGCGGTGGCGATCACCCAGCCCACACGCTGCGCTTGTTCCAGGTGGGCAACGCGCGGGCTAGGTCGGGGTGGCCGGTCACACGGATCCGCTTCGCACGCAATGCCTTTGACCACTCGAGTTGCCCGGTGTGCCACTGAGCGAGCGCTGTGGATTCGGCGGTGACCACCAGGTCCTCTTCCATCTTCGGGTCTGTCAGGCAAACCTCGGCCGCTCCCTTGTCGAGGAGCATCCACAGTCGGCGTTGGCGGGGTGGCTGGTCGGTGAAGTCAAAGCGAATAACGACTCGGCGTTCGGGGAGTAGTTCCACAACGAGGCAGGTGTTGCACCAGCTGCGGAGCAGAAAGCCGGGGTCGCTGTCTGCGGGGTTCAGCTCGAACCAATCCTCCGCCCACGTGCCCATGGCCACCAGCACTGGTCGCAGCGCCAGTCCGGCCTCGCTCGGGCGGTAGCGCTGACCACGACCCGAGGGATGCGGGTCGATCACGACCACCCCCACACGCTCCAGCTGACGCAGTCTGGACGTGAGCAGGCTCCGAGACATGCCTGGCGCGCCCCGGGCCAACTCCGTGAACGTCTCCGCGCCGCAGAGCAGGTTGCGTAGCACGATGGGCGTCCAGCGTTCGGCAAGGACCTGGGACGCTCGAGCGATCGGGCAGTACTGCCGGTAGGAGTGCATATCCAAGTGTTCCCACGGCGGAACCACCCTGACCAGTACGAATTTTGGACTATCTACGCACAGTTCACCCGCGCAGACTCAAGAGAGATCCACCAACTCCGATCGAGGTCGAGATGCGGCAACAGTCAACGGATCGGCCAGCCCATCCAGATGAGGTACACCAGATCCACGCGCACATCACGTCGGGAGCCAGTCTCAAGAGTTGGAGCTTGCGCACCGCTGACGGCGCCGCCGTGCGCGCCGTTGCCACCGGGACCGGCCCAAATGTTGTGTTCATCCACGGCTCGGGCAGTCCTGGATTGTTCTGGCTGCCTGTCTTGAAGGAACTGGAGACCGTACGCGCGGTCGCGGTCGACCGCCCTGGCTTCGGTCTCAGCGACCCAATTGCTCCGGCCGCTACCCCGACCGAGACGGCAGCAACCTGGATCGAGCGGCTGCTTGATGCCCTGGAACTGCCGGCCGCGATTCTTGTCGGCCACTCCATGGGTGGGCTTTGGTCGTTGCGGTTCGCCCTGGCCCGACCCGAGCGTGTGACTGGACTCGGACTTCTCGGCGCCCCGGCACTGCCTGGAACGCAGGCGCCGCTGCCGTTCCGACTGATGGGGACACCTGGAGTCGGCGCACTGATCTCGCGACAACGCGAGACGCCCAAGTCAGTCCGCCAGTTCGCCAAGATGGTGGGCGAGGGCGGCACCATCGGCGCTCATCCCGACATGGTGGATCTTCTGGTTGCTGCCGGCAACGATCCGGTGAGCGTCCGCGCGCTTCACCAGGAGGTACACGCCCTGATCTCCCCAGTGGCACTACTCAGTCGAACCGGCTTCCGTCGCCGGGCACGCATCACCGATGAAGACCTTCGCGGACTCGTCGTTCCTACGCTGCTCGTGGGGGGCGACCACGACCCCGTCGGCGGCGCAGACGTCGCTCGGCGCATCCAGCAGCTGATCCCGCACGCCGAGCTGAACGTGCTGGACGGCGGCCACGCCCCATGGCTCGGCCACCCCGAACAGGTCGCCTCGATCCTGGTCGACTGGGCGAGGAGGCTAAGCGGCAGCAGGACTGTCTGACCTACGCGC
The DNA here is from genome assembly GCA_963843075.1 of uncultured Actinomycetota bacterium. GTDB lineage: Bacteria > Actinomycetota > Actinomycetes > Propionibacteriales > Nocardioidaceae > Marmoricola. Next base: position 1,827,497 of record CAWJJD010000002.1, read on the forward strand.
TTCGCAGCCTTCTCCGAGGCGCCGATGAGCTCGTCTGACACTCACTCTTTGGCGCCGGAGTGACCGTTGACCCACAGCGCGAACGGAGGCGGCAGCACGAGACTCGAGTCGGTGAGTGATGCCAAAATGGCTGCGTGGCGTCGGACTCCCGCATGGTGGTTTTGGGCTTCGGCAAGTTCGCGCGGACCGCATCTTCGCGCTCGAGCGGATCACGGGCGAGGAGCGCGGGGATGGGCCCTCGCTGCTGCCGCCAAGGCTGGCCGGGTGGACCTCAGCGACCTTGGTCGTCGGGCACGACGCATTCTGGCGTCGACGACGGCACCCACATAGAGCCCTAGGAACGCACCCGAAGTCGCTCGCGGCGGAATGCTGGGGGGTGGGCACCCGCGCGATGCGGTGTCCGTGCCGTGCTTCACGCTGGAGGACAGAACCGTAGCCCGACGTCTAGGTTCCTCGAGCCTTGAGGACCGCGTCGAGTTTCTCGAAACTGTCGGCCCAGCCGCTGCGATGCAGCTCCAGCCTCTCCTCGGTGGCGAACTCACCTTGAGTCAAGGTCACCGTCGTCCTCCCGTCGAGGAAGTCCAGTGAGAGCTCGACGACCGTCTCACGGTCGTCGGCAACCGGCTCGTCCCAGCGAAAGGTGAACCTGAGCCTGGAGGGACGCTGGATCTCAACGAATTGGCCGGAGAGATGGAATGCTTCGCCATCTGGTGGCCGCATGGTGAAGCGAAAGCTGCCACCCACTCGCGCGTCGATTTGAATCTCAGGTGTCGTAAACCCATGGGGTCCCCACCATTGGGCCAGCGCTTCGGCTTCGGTCAACATGCCAAAGACCTGCTGGGCCGGCGCATCGAACACCCGCTCCTGCTCCAAGACGAATCGACCGTGGTGGCCCGTCACACTCTCAAGGTGCCACCACCGATCCGCCCACTTCCAGTGGCGGACCGAAACGGCCTCTTCGCTCTTCGACCCAAAGGCGAGAACATCGGCACGCCGGATAGCCAGATCTTGGTCGTGCCCGGGCCACGGGTTGCGCTGGGCCGTAGCAACGGGCCGAACCGGGGAACGCGGACCGCCTCGTACACGCCGGTGGATTTCGGAATCAGGCAGTCGGCGGTCTGCCGGACTCGCCCATACCGGCCTCTCGCGCCACGATCGCCGCCTGTCCGCGGTCGGTGAGCTGGAGCTTGAGCAGGATGTTCGAGACGACGTTGCCGACGGTCTTGGGTGCGAGTCCGAGACGGCTCGCCACCTCCCGCGGGGACCGGCCGGCCGCGAGGAGGTCGAGGACCTCCTTCTCCCTCGGGGTCAGCTGGGGAAACGGGTCTGCGTGGCGCGGTGGGGCGGTGAGCTGGGCGAGGACGCGTTGGGCGACGCCGGGGCCGAAGACGGCTTCGCCCGCCGCGACGCCGCGTACGGCGCGCTCGATGTCCTCCTGCTCGGCTCCCTTGAGGAGGTAGCCGCGGGCTCCGGCGCGCATGGCGGCGAACAGCGAGTCGTCGTCGCTGAACATGGTGAGCACGCACACCGCTGCGGTGGGCACGGACCGACCCAGTTGGCGCAGCGCCTGGAAGCCATCGGTGCCGGGCATCTGCAGGTCGAGCAGCACGACGTCCGGTCGGTGGACCACGGCCTCCCGGAGCGCCTCGCTGCCGTCGCCGGCGCGGGCGACCACCTCGATCCCGTCGAGGGAGCCGAGCAGCGCAGCCAGGCCGTTGCGCATCACCGGGTGGTCGTCGACGACAAGGACGCGGATCACGGCGCACCGATCGGGATGCGGGCGTGCACGAGGCCACCGTGGGGACCCGGGCCGCGCTCGCAGGTGCCGCCGAGCTCTTCGGCTCGCTCGCGCATGGTGGCGGTGCCGACGCCGCTGCCCCAGGGCTCGGCTCGGCCATTGTCGTGCACCTCGACCTCGAGGGCTCCGTCACGCACGCTCAGCCGGATCCTGGCCTGCGACGCGTCGGCGTGGCGCACGACGTTGGTGAGGGCCTCCGTGGTGATGCGATAGGCCGCGACCTCCAGGGCCGCCGGCAGTGGCTGGTGGAGGTCGGTCTCCACGGTGACGTGCAGAGGCGCACCGTCGGCTCGGCGTACGGTCTGTGCGGCCCGGATCTCCAGCGCGGGCACCAGTCCGAGCTCGTCCACGGCGACGGGGCGGAGGTCGTCCACGAGCCGTCGCACCTCCTGGACAGCGGTGCGTAGGTCGCTACGCACGGTGGCGAGCAGGGCCGCCGACTCGTCGGGCTGGGACGCGGAGGTGTTGGCGGTCGCATCCGCGGCGAGGACCACTCCCGTCAGCAGGGTGCCCAGCCCGTCGTGCAGCTCGCGACGCAGTCGGCGCCGTTCCTCTTCACGGGCAGTGACCAGCCGTTCGCGTGCGAGCTGCACGTCGCGGGCTGCGGTGGTGGCCGACACCGCGACGGCAAGGGGGCCGGACAGCATGGCGATCACCCGGGCATCCGGGGAGGACAGACTCCGCTCTCCGGGGCGAAGCCCCAGCTCGAGCGTGGCTCGATCACCGAGCGGCAGCTCGACGAGCTCCTTGCCCGGGTTGCCCGACGAGCCGAGGATCTGGTGCCCGTCGTCACGGATCGCGACGTAGGGCATCCGCATGCTGGTGCGCACGGCATCGAGCCCGGCGGACAGGTCCGGCAACGCACCGCCGACCTCGGCCGCGACGCGGGCCGGGTCACCTCGGTCGCCGTACAGCACACGCTCGACGGCGGTCTGCAAGCGCGCCCGCAGCGGCAGTGCCAGCATCGCGACCAGCAGTGCCGACGCGACGCCGGAGAGCACCAGCACGAGTACGGCGTACCCGGCAAGCAGCAAGCCGGACAGCAACAGGTAGGCAACGCCACGAGCCAGCACAAGCCGGATGTCGAGCAGGCCGTGACGCAGGATCGCCACCGTGATGCCGGCGGGCAGGAGTGGGATCGCGAACAGCACGATGAGCGGAGTCCCCGCGACCAGGGCCCAGGGCGCGACAGCCGCCAGCACGAAGCCCGCGGCCAGCACCACCCACAGCAACTGCCGGCGAACCACCTCGTCACCCTTGACGTAGCGGGTGGCCAGGGCGCCGAGCCCGACCACCATCGACAGCACCCAGCGGACCTCACTGACCGACCACAACACAGACCATGCCCCGTCGACCGGCAGCAGCAGGAAGCCGTCCGGGAAGGTGCCGTCCGAGTGGGCGTTGCCGTTCTCCAGGACGAACAATGGCGAGGTCACCGCAACCAGCACGAACCACGGCCGCCAGCGCGTAGACGGCAGCTTTCCATCGGGTAGCAGGTAGAGCGACAACGGCAGACAGATACCGATGTGCACCGGCCACGCCACGGCGAAGACCGTGACGAGCAGGCGCGTGACCCAGAGCGCGTCCCCGTGGTCGACGCTGAGCTGGGCCAACGGTGCGCAGGCAGCGCTCAGGGTCTGGCACAGCCCGCCGACCAGAAAGAGCCACCCCACCGGATGGGCCGGGCGGTGCCACGCGACGACCGCGCCACACAGGCCGAAACTGAGCCCGATGACCAGATTGCTCACGACGAAGGCGTCGACTGCCTCGTGGAAGGACCACCCGACCAGGGCCCAGGCGACCGCCGACATCGCCGCGAGCAGCAGGCAGGCGCCCGTGAGCGCGATGACGCCGGCCCTGGTGCCCATGCACTGAGTCTTGCCCAACAGGCTCGCCCTGTCTCGGGCGATCTTCCCGGGCGGCCCGGGCAGTTGCCCGGTGGACGGAGGCGGTGCGGCCTCGCGGTCGGGCAACACCGCGCCGGAGGCTGAGAACGCCCGATCATCCTCAGGAGGCAGACATGAGAAGAACCACCGGCCTGGTGATCCTCGCCGTACTTTCCCTGGTCGACATCGGCGACCTCGCAGTGACCGACGGCGAGCACCCGCCCTACTCCATCGCGATCGCCGGGGCCGTCCTCGGCTCCGCCTCACTCGTTCTGGTCGCGCTCACCTGGCGCGGCCGCCGCTGGGCGCTCGCTCCGCTCGTCGTACTGCGCTCGATCTCGGCGCTGAGCGCGGTGCCTGCCTTCGTGGTCGGCGGTGTGCCCGCGCCCGCGCTGGTCCTCGCCGCCGCGATCGTGACGCTCACCGCCGTCGGCATCGTGCTCCTGGCACGGCCTGCTGCCCACGCAAAGGTCGCACTGTGAAGCGCCCGCTGACGATCCTGCTGGCGGTGATCGGGCCGATGTCTGTCGCGGGCTTGCGCTTCCTGCTGCCCTACTACACCGCCACGGACAGCACTGCGTCCGCTCGTGCAGTCGCCGCTCATCCCGGTCAGCAGAGCGCGGTGCTGTGGCTGGGCCTCGTGGCCACGCTCACTCTCGTCCCGGGCCTGTACGCCGTCCGCGGTGCCCTTCCGGCCGGCCGGTTGCGGGCGTGGGCGTTCAGCCTCACCCTCGTCGGGTACCTCAGTCTCCCGATCCTGCTCAACGGCGACATGGTGCTGTGGGCCGGAACGAAGCAGGGCCTCGAACCGGCCACCACCGGACAGTTGCTCGACGGGCTGCACCCGGCCTACGGCGTCGGGCTGGGACTCTTCGTCGCAGGCCACGTCTTGGGCACCGTGCTCCTCGGCGTGCTGTGCCTGCGCAGTCGCGCGCTGCCGCCCGCCGTCGGCTGGGCACTCACCATCTCCCAGCCGCTCCACTTCGCCACGACTGTCTTCCTCGGCCTCGCCTGGGTCGACCTGGTGGCCTGGAGCCTCACCGCCCTCGCCATGGGTTGGCTCGCCGCCGAGCCACGCACGGTCCGCGACGCTCCCACGCCAGAGGATGCTGAGGGCGAGTCGTCCGAGGGTGAGCCCGGCATCGGGAGCGGGGTGATCCGGTGAGCGGGGAGAAGATCGAGGTGTCCCTCCACGAGGCGTCCCGCAGATCGAGTTGAGTGCGCTCTCGGACCTGAGCATCCCGGAACTCGAAGAAGTAGACGGACCCGGTCCGGACTACGGCCACGGCCCCTATTGACGCTCAGCCTGCTCGCTCAGGTGATCGACCGATTCCCTGTCGGTGCTGTTGGCTGTCGGGGTCAGCGGTGATCCTTGCTTCGACGCGCCGACAGGCGGTGGTGACGCGGGTGTGCACATGCACACGCGAGTCAGAGTGGTGGATTCCAGATGTCCGCTACCGAGGGCGAGGAGCCAACGGGAAGTGGGTCCCTGGGTCAGGGTTCTTCCAGCTGGGCGTGGACGAGCCGTTCTTGCACTTCCACTTCTTGCCCTGGGCGCCCCAACCGAACTCGACCACCTCACGCACGGGCTCTTGCTCGATGGCCGGTGCCCGGACCCGCTCGACCGCGCTTCGCGGGCCTCAGTCCTCGCCCTCGTAGAGGTCCGGGTCGACGAAGGGAACCACCACGACGGGGACGCGCGAGTACTTGGCGCAATGGGCGCTGGTCGATCCCACCACGACGCGTTTGAGAGCCCCCTTGTGCTCGGTGCCGACGACCAGCAGGCTCGCGTCAGCAGACAGCTCCACCAACGCCTGACCGGGTCGTCCACGGACGACCTTGCGTTCGATCGTGGGTGCGTCCTCCACCGCCCGCAGGGCGAGTTGCATCGTCTTGTCCTGGACTGTGGTCGCGGACTTCACATGGGCGGCACGCTCCTCGTCCAGCAACGGGAAGCCGCGGGCCGCGTAGGCGGTCTCTGCCTCCCAGGCTGTCACGGCGCGGACCGTGGCACCACGCAGCTTGGCCTCTTCGAACGCGAACTGCACCGCTGACGCCGACGCTTTCGAGCCGTCCACGCCGACCGTGATGATCTCTTCGGGCATCCTTCACCTCCATGTCTCGACTACCTCGATCCTTGCCCACAGTGGCGGGTCGCGTACAGGGGTCTCCTGGCAACTGTCGCTGCACGGCCGCCGTTTTTCGAGCGTGCCGGGCGCAGCCAGGACCATGCGGATCCGATCGTCACTTAGTCGTGAATGTCAACCCTTGCTCGATTTCCGGTGTAGGGGTAGTTGTAAGGGTCTTCCCGCTGAGTCTGCCAACCATCCGGAGGCTCGGCCCATCGGCGAAAGGGATCCGTCATGGCCGGCACCACTCCCACCACCACGGTCGAGGAGCCCCAGCTCAAACGGCACATCGGAATCGTTGGCTTGCTGTTCGCGAGCATCGGCTCGATCATCGGGTCCGGCTGGTTGTTCGGAGCTCTGAATGCCTCCAAGGAGGCTGGTCCCGCTGCTGTGATCTCGTGGGCGCTCGGAGCCGTGATGGTCCTGGCCATTGCGCTGGTGTACGCCGAGCTGGGGGTGATGTTCCCGCTGTCGGGAGGCGTGATCCGCTACCCGCACCTCGCGTTCGGCTCCTTTGCGAGCTTCACGGCGGGCTGGATCACCTGGGTGGGTGCCAGCACGACTGCCCCGATCGAGGTGCTGGCGTCACTGCAGTACGCCACCAAGTACGCCCCGTTCACGGTCGAGAAGGAGACCGGCGGCCAGACGGTGCACACCCTGACAGCCCTGGGCTACGGCACCGCCGTGGTCCTGATGGCACTGTTCGTGGTGGTCAACTACTTCGGCATCCGCTGGTTCGCGCGCATCAACAACGTGCTGGTGTGGTGGAAGCTGTTCATCATCGTGCTCGTCATCGTGGCGTTCTTCATCGCCACCTTCCACGGCTCGAACTTCACCGACCACGGCTTCAGGCCACAGGGGTGGCACGGTGTCTTCAGCGCGATCGCGACCTCGGGCATCGTGTTCTCCTACCTCGGTTTCCGCCAGGGCGTCGAGCTGGCCGGAGAGACCGACAACCCCCGGAGGAACGTGCCTATCGCCGTGATCGGCTCGGTGCTGATCACAGCGATCATCTACATCGCCCTGCAGGTCGCCTTCATCGGCGCCCTGGATCCCAGCTTGCTGAACGGATCCAATGCCTGGGGCGACCTGGACTTCAAGAACAGCTTCGGCCCGCTGGCGGCGGTGGCCACCGCTCTGGGGCTGGGCTGGTTGGCGGTGCTGCTCTACATCGACGCGATCGTCTCGCCCGGGGACACCGGCCTGATCTACACCACCTTGACCTCGCGCCTGTCCTACGCGATGGCCCGCAACGGCAACGCCCCGCAGCGACTGGCGAAGACGACCGACCGGGGAGTCCCCCTGTTCAGCCTCATCGTGACCTTCGTGGTGGGCCTGATCGTGTTTCTGCCCTTCCCGAGCTGGCAACAGCTGGTCGGCTTCATCACCTCGGCCACGGTGCTCTCCTTCGCGTCCGGTCCACTGGTGCTCTCCGCACTCCGCAAGCGGGTCCCCGACTACCCAAGGCCGTTCCGGCTCCCGGGCGGCCACGTGATCCCGGTGCTGGCCTTCTGGGCCTCGAACCTGATCGTGTACTGGTCCGGGTGGCTGACCGGGTGGAAGCTCTACATCGCGGTGCTGCTGGGATTCGTCCTGCTGGCGGTCTTCAAGGTCTTCGGCGGCGTCCGACAGGGTGCGTTCCACTTCTGGCAGGGCCTCGCCTGGTTGTTCCCCTGGCTGGGTGGACTGGCGCTGATCTCCTACCTGGGCAACTTCCCGGAGGAGTCCGCAGGGGCCGGCAACCTGGGTCTGCTCAACTTCGAGTGGTCTGCGCTGATCCTGGCGGCCCTGTCGGTCGTCGTCTACGTCATCGCCAACCAGGTGTCCCTGAGCACCGAGGTCGTGGAGGAGCACATCGAGCAGTCCAGGAAGGAAGCCGCCGTCGAGGACGAGGAGCTCGGCGAGGCCCCCTGATCGGCCCCGGTCGGGCGGGGACCGGTGCCGTGTCCCCACCCGGCGATCGTCCGCGACAAGTCACCGGGTGGTCGGCCTAGAGTGACTCCATGGCCGATCAACACCTGCAAGCAACGCTGCTCGACCTGGAGCGACAGGGGTGGGACTCGCTCTGCGACAGCACCGGAGACGAGTTCTACGGGCAAGCGATGACCGAAGACGCTGTGATGGTCCTGGCCAATGGCGAGGTCATGGATCGCGACACTGTCGTGGCCGCTCTTGGCCAGGCTCCGCCGTGGCGCACCTACGACATCAGCGACCCCCGACTCGTCCAAACCGGACCAGACAGCGCCGCGCTGGTGTATCGCGGGAGCGCCTACCGCGATGCCGACGAGCCGGCGTTCATCGGCCTCATGTCCAGCGTCTACGTCCGGCGAAACGCCGAATGGCGGCTCGCGCTCTACCAGCAGACACCCGTGCCTGCCGACAACACCTGATCTGCCACGCTCCTCGACCCGCACGGGAGCCTGACCACGCAGGACGACACAGGGTCGACCGACCAGGGCTAGCGGCGCACGGCCCCCTCAGCCGTACGACGACCCCAGTGGTCCCGCACCGCCGTACGCACCCCGTCATGCTCCGCCGAGGCACTGACCACCAACCCCTGCCCCTCGAACAGCGGCGCGACCAGCCGATAGTCGAAGACGACGTCGGGGCTGGCGTCGAGGCTGGCGTCGAGCCCGCCGGCCCGGGCCGCCTCGGCCATCACCAGTGCCTGCAGCGGCCCGTGGACCACGAGTCCGGGGTAGCCCTCGTCGCGGGCCCAGTCCCGGTCGTAGTGGATGCGGTGCGCGTTGTAGGTCAACGCCGAGAAGCGGAACAGCAGGGTGGGGTCGACGGGGATCGACCACTCGTCGGGACCAACCCGCAACGGGTCACCCGTCTCGGCAACGACGGCTGGCAGCGAGGCGGCCGAGCGGTAGAGGATCTCCTGCCGCTCCTCGACGACGACCTCGCCCCGCTGCACGATCGTGTGACCGACCGTCACGAACGTGAGCTTGCCGCTGCGGCCCTGCTTCTCGGCGGTGTCGAGCACCTCGCTGCGCCTCGTCGCGGGTGCACCGACCCGCAGCGGCCCGAGGGAGCGGATGCTGCCGCCGGCCCACATCCGGCGACGCCCCGGCCCCGGCGGCACCGGCAGCGCGTGGCGCGTCGGGTGGCCGTCCGGTCCGAGGTCACGCTGGAGCGGTCGCTCGAGGAGATGGAGCCAGTGCCAGCCGAGCGGCAGGCCTGCGCCCTCCAGGTCGGGCAGTGGGACGTCGAGGAGACCGGCGAGGGCGAGCGCGGGTTCGGGGGTGATCAGCTCGGTGCGCTCGAGCACCTCGTTCACGAAGTCGTCCCGAACTCGCGGCGCAGCGCCTCCGAGTGCTCGCCGAAGGTGGGGACGTCGCCCATCGCCATCTCCCTGCCCTCGATCACCACCGGCGGCAGCAGGGCGCGGATCCGCCCACCGGGCGAGTCGACCTCGCGCCAGCGGTCACGCGCAGCCAGCTGCGGGTGGGCATAGAACTCCTCCGGCGTGCGCATCCGCGCACAGGCGAGGCCGGCGCGTTCGAGTGCGGCCACCACCTCGTCGGCGGTCTGGTGCACCAGCACCGTCTCGATCACGCCAGTGATCATGTCGTTGTTGGCGACCCGCTCGGTGTTGCGGGCACAGCGTGGGTCGTCCACGAGATCGGGACGGTCGAGGATCTGGCGACACAGCAGCCCCCACTCCCGGTCGCTCTGCACTCCGACGAAGACGGTGCCGTCGGCGCAGCGGTAGGGACCATACGGAGCGATCGACGCGTGCCGGGCTCCCGTGCGGCGGAACGGCTTCTGGCCATAGACGCTGAGGTAGGTCGGCTGCATCATCCACTCCCCCATCGCGTCGAGCATGGCGACGCTGAGGGTGGCCCCGACGCCCGTGCGCTCACGCTCGTAGAGGGCGGCGAGGATGCCGGAGTAGGCGTAGATGCCCGTGGCGATGTCGACGACCGAGACGCCCACCTTGGCCGGCTCCTCGGGGCTCCCTGTCGTGCTGAGCAGTCCGGACTCGCACTGCACGAGCAGGTCGTAGGCCTTCTTGTCGGAGTATGGCCCCTCGGCGCCGTACCCCGAGATCGAGCAGTGGATCAGCTCGGGACGCCGCTCGCGCAGGGTGGCCGCATCGAGTCCCAGGCGGTCGACCGCCCCCGGGAGCAGGTTCTGGACGAGCACGTCGGCCCGGTCCACCATCGCGCGCAGGAGCTCCAGGTCGTCGGCCGACTTGAGGTCGAGCTCGATGCTCTCCTTGCCACGGTTGAGCCAGACGAAATAGCTCGCCTCGCCCTGCACGCTGCGGTCGTACTGCCGGGCGAAGTCGCCCACGACCGGGCGCTCGACCTTGATGACCCGGGCGCCGAGGTCGGCCAGGTGGCGGGTGGTGAAGGGCGCCGCGACAGCGTGCTCGAGCGCGACCACCGTGATGCCGTCCAGTGGAAGCGGAGCCCCGTTCATGGGCGTACGCCGGCCCGGCCGAGGATCGCCCTGGCGCGCAGGACCACCGGACGGTCGATCATCTGGCCATCGAGCGACGTGGTGCCCGGCTCGCCATCCCGACCGGCGACCTCCACGACCCGCGTGGCCCACTCGACCTGGGCCGCGGTCGGCCGGAAGCCCTCGGCCACGGGACCGACCTGACGCGGATGGATGCAGAGCTTGCCGCCGAACCCGAGGCTGCGGGCGCGCACGGCGGCGTCGCGGGCGGCGGACTCGTCGCCAGTCGCGACCGTCACCCCGTCGATCGGCGGCGGCAGCCCACCGAGCCGGGAGGCGATCACCAGCGCGCTCCGGGCGAGGAGCAGAGCCTCGTCGGTCTCCTCGGCGCCGACGTCCAGCGCGAAGTCGATGGAGCCGAAGGCGAGCCGGTCGACGGCGCCTCCCCGGGCGAGGGCAGCCGCGCCGTCGATGCCCTGCGCTGTCTCGACCAGGGCGACGACGCCGGTCCCTCTCGGCAGCCGGTCGCGGATCGCCATCAGCACGTCGCCGTCCTCGGCCCTGGGGACGACGACCCCGCGCAGACCCGCAGCCTCACCGACGGCCGCAAGATCGTCCTCGTGCCACGGCGTCCCGGCCCCGTTCACCCGCACCCAGCAGGCGCCCGAGTCGCCGGGCCAGCGCCCGACGGCTGCGCGGGCGGTGGACTTCGCGTCCGGGCCGACGGCGTCCTCGAGGTCGAGGATCACCTCGTCCGCGCCGGCACCGGCGGCCCGCTCGAAGCGGTCGCTCCGGTCGCCCGGCACGAACAGCCACGTCACCGAGTCGGCGCCCGGAGTGGAGCTCGTCATGAGCGGAGGGGATGGCGCTTGACCAGCTGGCGGGCGATCACGTTGCGCTGGATCTCGTTGGTGCCCTCGCCCACGATCATCAACGGAGCATCGCGGAAGTAGCGCTCGACGTCGAACTCGGTGGAGTAGCCGTAGCCACCGTGGATCCGGACGGCGTCGAGCGCGATCTTCATCGCCGTCTCCGAGGCGAACAGCTTGGCCATCCCGGCCTCGAGGTCGGCCCGCTGGCCGGATTCGTAGCGGCGGGCGGCATACATCACGAGCTGACGAGCAGCGGTGAGCGAGGTGGCCATGTCCGCAAGGTAGTTGCCCACGGACTGGTGCTCCCAGATCGGCTTGCCGAAGCTCTCCCGCTCCTGGGCGTAGGCGAGGGAGTCCTCCAGCGCCGCGCGACCGACGCCGAGCGCCCTGCTCGCGACCTGGATGCGGCCGATCTCGAGCCCGCGCATCATCTGGGCGAAGCCGTGGCCCTCCTCGTCGCCGAGCAGGCTGCTGACCGGCGTACGGAAACCTTCGAAGGACAGCTCGCAGCTCTCCACGCCCTTGTAGCCGAGCTTGGGCAGGTCGCGCGAGACCTCGAAGCCCGGCCCCTTCTCCACCAGCAGGATGCTGATGCCGCGGTGGGCCGGATCGGCCTGCGGGTCGGTGCGGCACAGCAGCGCCACCAGCCCAGACCTGCGCGCGTTGGTGATCCAGGTCTTGGAGCCGTTGACGACGTAGTCCTCGCCCTCACGCCGGGCCGTGGTCCTCAGCGCCTGGAGGTCCGAGCCACCGGAGGGCTCGGTCAGCGCCATCGTCGCGCGGAGCTCGCCGGTCGCCATCCGGGGCAGGTAGTGGTCCTGCTGCTCCTGGCTGCCGTGGTCGACGAGCAGCTTCGCGACCACCGTGTGACCGCCCATCGCGCCGGCCAGGCTCATCCACCCGCGAGCCAGCTCCTCGGTCACGGCGGCATAGCAGGGAGCCGAGACGCTGGCCTCGCCCCACGGCTCGGGGATCGCGAGACCGAAGATGCCCAGCGCCTTCATCTGGTCGATCAGCTGGTCGGGATAGGTGTTGTCGTGGTCGAGCTCGCGGGCCACCGGCCGGACGTCCCGGTCGACGAACTCCCGGACGACGCGCACGATCGCGGTCTCCTCCGCGTCGAGCTCGAGCTCCTTGAGGTCCAGCATGGGACCAGCGAACCCTGTCCCCGCACCCAGAGGAAGTCGTCGTCCCTGCACAGTGCCTTAACGACACCTATGCCTCCTGCCCTCGGGGCACCCGGTTCGTGGCATCGTCTGACGCACCGACGACCAGAGACGACCCGGAGGACGAGCACGATGGCAGGCAGGCTGGACGGCAGGATCGCCGTGATCACCGGTGCGGGACGAGGCATCGGACTCGCCATCGCGCAACGGTTCGCCGATGAGGGCGCACGCGTCGTCCTCGCGGACATCAACGGCGAGAGCGTCGAGGCGGCCGCTCGGTCGATCGTGGACGGCGGCGGCGAGGCGATCGCGTACACCGGCGACGCCGGTCTCGCCGAGGACGTCGACGCACTGTTCGAGCGGACCACCCGTGAGCTCGGCCCGGTGGACATCCTGGTCAACAACGCCGGCCTCGTCTCCGACCAGCGCCACTTCTTCGAGGGCAACGAGGAGTGGTGGGACCGCTTCCTGCGGGTCAACCTGAAGAGCCAGTACCTCTGCACCGACCGCGCCGCGAGGATCATGGCCCACCACGGTGGCGGAGCCATCGTCAACGTCTCGAGCGGGGGCGCCACCCGGGCCCACCGGGGGATGGCCGCCTACGACGCGTCCAAGGGCGGCATCGAGGCCTTCACGCGCACGACCGCCCTCGAGCTCGCGCCCTACGGCATCCGGGTGAACACCCTCGTGCCCGGCCTGATCGCCACCAGCCCCGACGAGCCGCAGTGGTCGCTGGAGCGACGTGACGCGACGGTGCCGATGGGTCGCGGTGGCCTGGCCGAGGACCTCGCCGGTCCTGCGCTGTTCCTCGTCTCCGACGACGCGGCCTACGTGACCGGAGCCAAGATCCTCGTGGACGGTGGCGTCCTGGCGCAGCAGCGCAGTCCCCAGGTCGACACCCTCCGACCGGAGGACTACCCCTCGCTCGACAACGTCTGAGCCCACCATGACCGCCGACCTCGAGCTCCAGGCGTACGGCGACGCCGGCCTGCTGGCGGGCGTGCCCGGGGACGACTACGAGACCCAGTGGGCCACCACCCAGGCCCTCGCGAGCGCCCTCCGCGACGCCGAGCCGGAGTGGATGGTCGACCTGGTCGCGACCTACGACCACCTCTTCGTCACCTTCGACCCGGGTGCGTGCGACCACAGCCAGGCGGGAGCCCTGCTGCAGCAGCTGCGGGATGCGCTCGACGAGACGGCGGTCGACCGGCTCGAGTCGGGCGGCCGCACCTTCCGCGTGCCGGTGCTGTTCGGTGGCGACGCCGGCCCGGACCTCGAGGCGGTGGCCGAGGAGCTCGCCCTGTCGCCGGACGCGCTGGTGGACCGGCTGACGGCCGATCCGTGGCGGGTGCGGTTCGTGGCCTCCCCCGTGGGCACCCCCTTCACCGACCGTACCGACTGGGACCCCAGCGTGCCGCGGATGAAGGAGCCGCGCGTGGCCGTGCCACCGGGCTCGATCGCACTCAGCGGGAGCCACAGCATCATCTATCCCGTGCGCTCGCCGGGAGGCTGGCGCCTGGTCGGTCGTACGCCGCTGCGCCTGGTCGACACCGCCGACACCGCCGACACCGCCGAGCTGGTGCCCTACCGAGCCGGTGACCAGCTCGTCTACGTGCCGGTCGACCAGGACCGCTTCGACGAGCTCGACCGAGCCGACGAGCGGCTGGTCGCGGACTCGTGACCCGCCGAGGAGCACACCCCGACCCCGCCGGCCACCGGCACGGTGCCCCCTCGATCACGATCGAGTCGGCCGGGCTGGCGATGGTGACCGACCTCGGCCGCCCCGGCCACGCGGACAAGGGCATCTCCACCAACGGCGCCAGCGACCACCGCTCCGCCCAGCTGGCGAACGTGCTCGTCGGCAATGCCGCGGACGCTCCCCTGCTCGAGACCACCGGCTCGACGACCGAGCTGCGCTTCGAGGCCGACACCCTCGTGGCCGTCACCGGAGCGACCACGCAGCCGCTGGTCGCCGGCCGGCCAGCACCCACCTGGGACCCGTTCGTCGTCGAGGCCGGCGCCACCCTGGTCCTGCCGACCCCGGCACGTGGCTGGCGCACCTACCTCGCCGTCGCCGGTGGTCTGCCCGGCGACCGCCTCCTGGGCAGCGTCGCCCCGGACGCGATGCTAGGCGTGGGGCGGCGCCTCGGCCGCGGCGACCGGCTCGAGCTGACCACGTGTGCCTGCGGGTTCTCCCACCCCCACCTCGTCCACCCGGTCTTCCGTCTCGGCGCCCGGCGGCCGAGCTGGCCGTCGACGGCGGTCGTCGAGGTCACTCCCGGGCCCGAGCTCGGGGAGTTCGACAGCGAGGCACTGCGTGGTCCGTGGGAGGTGAGCCAGGACTCCGACCACGTGGGGCTTCGGGCGCACGGGCCCACTCCGGCGCGCAGCGACGTCAGCGAGATCCGTTCGCGCGGGGTCCCGGTCGGCGCGGTCGAGGTGCCACCGAGCGGCGGGCTGCTGGTCCTGCTCTACGGTCGGCTGCTCACCGCCGGCTATCCCGTGCCCTACGTGGCCACCACGGTCTCGCTCGACACCCTCGGCCAGGTGCGGCCGGGCGACCAGCTGGTGCTTCGGGAGACCGACGTGCCGACGGCGGTCGAGCAGCTCCTTGCCGGACGTCGCGAGGTCGCCGACGTCGCCGCTCGTGCCACCACCGCCCTGCGGGCCAGCGGGCTGGTCTAGAGCCGAGCCGCGATCTCGAGTCCGGCGTCCTCGAGCGCCTGCCGGACCTGGAGGGCCGCGTCGACGGACGCGGCGTTGTCGCCGTGCAGCAGGATCGAGTCGCACGGAACGGCAATCTCGTCACCGTCGACGGTCGCCACCACTCCCTTGACCGCCATGGTGATCGCCCGCTCGGTGATCACGTCGATGTCGTGGAGGACCGCGCCGGGCTCACGGCGCGAGACCAGGGCGCCGTCGGCCTGGTAGGCCCGGTCGGGGAAGCCGAGACGTCCTGTGCGCAGGCCGCGCTCCTCCGCCAGGTCGTGGATCAGCCCGGCCTGGCCGACCACCACGAGCGAGGGGTCGAAGGACTCGATCGCGTCGAGGACACCCTCGGCGTACGCCGCCTCGGTGGTGGTCAGGTTGCCGAGCCGGCCGTGGGGTGACACGTGCGCCAGCCGGCCTCCCGCAGCCGTGACGAAGGCGTGCAGGGCGCCGAGCTGGTAGAGCACGTCGGCGCGCACCTCCTCGCGGCTCATCTCGATGGTGCGGCGGCCGAACCCGACGAGGTCCGGAAAACCGGGGTGGGCGCCGATGGCGACGTCGTTGTCGAGGCAGAGTCGCACGGTGCGCTCCATCGTCAGGGGATCCCCGGAGTGGAAACCGCAGGCGACGTTGGCCGAGCTCAGGGCGCCCAGCAGTCGCTCGTCGTCGCCCATCCGGTGGGAGCCGAAGCTCTCGCCCACATCAGCACTGAGGTCGATGGTCGTCATCTACGCCTCCTTCACGGTGCCCTGCCCACCCCAACCGTACGCACGAGACGTGGCCCGTGCCGTCGGCGCCGGGGTCGCGGTCGTGGTCTGTGTGAAGTCTGGCTTAGCGCTGCGCCTGCCCGGCGGCAGGTGTGCTTGGCGCCACGTCGTCCACGTGTCACGGTTTCCCCACCTTCTGCAGCAAAGGTCGCCCGTTCCATGGACTCCGTCACCCACACCGACGTCGTCGTCATCGGCGCCGGCATCATCGGCGCCAGCAGCGCCTATCAGCTCAGCGCGGCCGGCCACGCCGTCGAGGTGCTCGAGGCCCGCGTCGGGTACGCCGAGGGCAGCAGCGGTCGATCCTTCGCCTCGGTCCGGTCCCAGTGGGCCGACGACCTGTCGATCGACCTTTCCTGGAACAGCATCCGGACCTATCAACGCTTCGAGGAGGAGCACGGCGTCGACGTCGGCTACCGCCCGACCGGTTATCTCCTGCTCCACGGCGAGGCAGCGTGGGCCCACCAGCTCGAGGCCGTCGCTCTCCAGCGTGAGCACGGTGTGCCCGTCGAGGTGCTCGACCCGGTCGAGGCACAGCGGCTGACGCCCTTCGAGACCGACGGCATCGCGGGAGCGACGTACGGTCCCGAGGACGGGCGGATCGACCCGCACATCGCCACGGGCGCCTACCTCGACCTGGCCCGAGCCCACGGCGCCCACGTGGGTTTCCGCTCCCCCGTCACCGCCATCGAGGCCGGGCCGGACGGGACCTGGGTGGTGCACACGGCGACCCGCACCCTGCGTTGCCGTCACATCGTGAACGCCGCGGGCGGCTGGAGCTCGGAGACGGCCGCCCTCGCGGGCATCAGCGCGCCGGTCGTGCACAGCAAGCGCAACGTCTACGCCGGCGCCCCGGGGACTGTGGACCGCGTGATCCCGATGACCTGCGACATGGCCACGGGCGTCTACATGCGCTCCGAGGGCGACCGCCTGCTGTTCGGGATGTCGCGTCCTGGTCAGCCCGACGGCTACGACACCGAGGTCGACTGGGGCTGGCTCGAGGACCTGCTCGGCATCGCCAGCGCCCGCTTCCCCTGGCTCGCCGACCTGCCCCTGGACACGAAGGCCTGCTGGGCCGGCACCTACGAGAACACCCCCGACGCCAAGCCCCTGATCGGGCCGGAGCCATCGGCACCGGGCTGGATCCACGCCTGCGGCTTCTCCGGGCACGGCGTGATGCAGGCGCCCGAGGTGGGCCGACTGGTCGCCGAGCAGGTCACCGAGGGTGCGATCACCAGCCTCGACGTGAGCCCGCTGTCCTCGGCGCGGTTCGCCGACGACGCCGGCGGCCGCGGTCTCGAGATGGTGATCTGACTGGGTGTGTCCATGCGGTTGGCACCCTTCCGTAACACGAACCAGGCGGCCACTTCTGGGAGGCCGTCGCCGACGTGACCGAACGGATCGGACGGCGTGAGCGGGTGACCTCGGGCCCTCCTGCCGGTTGATCACACGTGTCAACAAAACGCAGTTTGATCACACGTTCCAACAACCGGATCGCCCCGACAGGCTCGGTTGCTCATGATGAGCACGTCGGCGCTCTCGTCGGCATGACGAGCGGAGGGCGGCACAGCGGTCGAATGCCGTCAGGAGTCAATGCGCCAGCGACACCACGGCGATGGCGGCTCCGATGACCAGCGAGAGAACCACCAGACCAAGTTGGACTCCCACGCCCAGACCGTGATCCCCGTTGCCCGCCGGCGCGCGTGCTTGCCACTCGCCGAGCCCGGCTCCATTCCCCAAATCTGTCTTAGTTCGCGTCCGGCCCTGGCCGGGATGGCTGCCTTGCCCCCTCTCTTGCCGTTGTCGCACCAGTGTTGGCAGAACGCCTTGGCGACAACCCTGATGTGACAACAACTCGGCACTGGAGAGTGCGTCCGGCAGCCAGGGCCGTCGCTGTAGCACTGGGACCTCCCCAGTGCGCGCTCTCAGCGCAGCACGAACGGGTTGCCCGAGGGCGCACCCGTGTTGACCCAGACGGTCTTGGTCTCCAGGTAGGCCTCGATCGCCTCGGCACCGTTCTCGCGGCCCAGGCCGGAGTCCTTGACCCCGCCGAACGGGGCCATGAAGCTCACCGCCCGGTAGGCGTTGACCCAGACGGTCCCGGACTGCAGCCGCTCGGACATCCGGAAGGCGCGGCCGATGTCGCTGGTCCAGACGCCCGCACCGAGACCGAACCTCGAGTCGTTGGCGATGCGGACCGCGTCGTCCTCGTCGGTGAACGCGATCACGGCCAGCACCGGGCCGAAGACCTCCTCCTGGGCGATGCGCATGGAGTTCTCCACGCCGGTGAAGATCGTCGGCTCGACGAACCAGCCGTTCTCGCACTCAGGACGCGCGGCTCGTCCGCCACCGAGGACGGCGTGGGCACCCTCGCGCTGGGCGATGTCGATGTAGTCGAGGACCTTGTCGAGCTGTGGCCGGGTGGAGATCGGGCCGACCTGGGTGGTCTCCTCGCGCGGGTCACCCATCCTGGCCGTGCCCGCGAGGTCGACCACGCGGCGTACGAGCTCGTCGTGCACAGACTCCTGGACCAGCAGCCGCGAGCCGGCCATGCAGGTCTGTCCCGTGGCGGCGAAGATCCCGGAGACGACACCGTTGACCGCGGCGTCGAGGTCGGCGTCGGCGAAGACGATGTTGGGCGACTTGCCGCCCAGCTCGAGGCTCACGTGCTTGAGCAGCGGAGCCGCCTGCTCGTTGACGGACCTCCCCGTGGTGTCGGAGCCGGTGAAGCTGATCTTGCGGACGAGCGGGTGCTGCACGAGGGGACTGCCCACCTCGGCGCCCAACCCGGTGACCACGTTGACGACCCCGGGCGGCAGCCCGGCCTCCTCCAGCACCCTGACCAGCTCCAGCGTGCTGGCCGAGGTGAACTCCGAGGGCTTGATCACCACCGTGCAGCCGGCCGCGAGCGCGGGTGCCAGCTTCCAGGCCAGCAGCAGGAGCGGCGAGTTCCACGGCGTGATGATGCCCACGACGCCTACCGGCTCCTTGCGGGTGTAGGCGAAGAACCCCGGCTTGTCGAGGGGCAGCACCGATCCCTCGAGCTTGTCGGCGAGCCCGCCGTAGTAGTGGAACCACTGCGGGAGGTAGTTCAGCTGCCCGAACATCTCGACCCAGAGCTTGCCGTTGTCACGCACCTCGGTCTCGGCGAGCTCGCTCGCGTGCGCGGCGACCGCGTCACCCAGCCGGTGCAGGAGAGCGCCGCGCTGGGTGGCGGTCATCTCGTGCCAGGGGCCGCTGGTGAAGGCGGCATGGGCCGCCGTGACCGCGGCGTCGACGTCATCGGCGTTGCCCCGCGCCACCTCCGCCCACACCTCGCCGCGGAACGGGTCCTCGGTCTCGAACCACTCCCCGCCGCTGGGCTCGCGGCTGGCTCCGTCGACGTGCATCGCGAATCTGTTCATGGGCGACATCTCCCTAGAAGGTCTGCAGGTCCAGGGCGGACCGGAAGCTGTTCTTGTTGGCGACCCCGTCGCGCGGCGGCATCGCCCTGGCCACCTGCTGCACGTCGACCAGCACGCGGGCGAAGACCGCGCCGGAGCGCTCGTCGGCCTCGGCCGCGAGGGCGTCGAGCTGCTCGGTCGTGCTCACCGTGTGCGTACGCCGCAGACCGAACCCGCGTGCGACGGCAGCCAGGTCGGTGCCCAGGCTGGTGTGGCTGGCCTGCATGCCGGTCTCGCCGAAGTGACCGTTGTCGAGCACGACCACGGTCAGGTTGAGCGGCGCGGCGGCGGCGACCGTGGCCAGGGACCCGACACCCATCAGCTGCTCGCCATCTCCCGTGACGACCAGCACCGACCGCTCCGGCTGTGCGAGCGCGAGGCCGAGGGCCATCGGCACGGCACCTCCCATGGCGCCCCACAGATAGAAGTTGGTCGCCCGCGGCCCGGCTGCGAAGACGTCGTAGGTGGGCGACCCGAGCCCGGAGACCACGAGGGCGTCCGGCAGGTGGCCGAGCAGTCGCGCGACGGCGGTGCGACGGTCGAGCGCGGACTCCGTGGTCGAGGTGACTGTCTGCTCCATCAGTCCTGCTCCCACTTCTTGCGCCCGATCATCCGCTGCCCCAGCAGTACGGCGACCCGCTCGCCTGCGAGGAACACCGAGTCGACGGCTGCACCGAGCGTCTCCTCGACCTCGTCGGGGTCCTCGACGCGCAGGACGGTGATCCCCATCAGCTCCATCGCCGACTGGGTGGCCCGCCCCATCGGTCCCTGCCACGGGTTGAACTCGGCGTACTCGCCGCGCATGGTCACGACCGTCAGGAAGGGGAACCGGCAGCTCTCCAGCAGCGAGAACATGTTGACGCAGTTGCCGACCCCGCTGCTCTGCATCAGCAGGACGGCACGATCGCCGCCGAGCCACGCACCGCAGGTCAGCGCCACCCCCTCCTCCTCGGAGGTGAGCACGACGTCGTGGATCTCCGGGTCGTCCTGGGCCTGCCGGATGGTGTGCGCGTGACCGGCGTCCGGCACGTAGGCGACCTGCCTGATCCCGGCCTTCTTCAGGACCCGGAAGACCGAGTCCTGCCAGGCCGGCGCTGCCGTGTCGGCGCTCATGCCACACTCCTCGTCGCTCGGTGACTCCAAGGATTCCTTTCGTCGGACAGTTAGGGAACAGCAACGTTGGCGTGGGGAGCGATAAGGTGCGCTTCATGCCTCTGAGTGCGTCCCACCTCCAGCTCCTCGGCGAGGTCCAGCGGGCGGGCAGCTTCGCCGGCGCCGCGCGCGCGTTGGGGGTCAGCCCCCCGGCGATCTCCCAGCAGGTCGCCCGGGTGGAGGCGGAGCTCGGCGCGGCGGTGGTCAGCCGCGGGTCACGCGGAGCCACGCTCACCCGGCTGGGTGCGGCCCTCGCCGTGCACGGCCAGGCCATCAGCGAGGAGGTCGAGGCGGCGGCCGAGACCTCCGGTCAGCTCCTCGGCGCGCACCGTCGCCGCCTCCGGGTGGGTGCCGTGTCCTCGACGGTGCAGCCGATCCTGGCCGACGCGCTGGCGAGCATCCGGCTCCGCTACCCCGACAGCGAGCTCTCCGTCGTCGAGGTCGGCTCGGACACCGGCGTCACCCTCGTCGCCGAGGGCAGCCTCGACCTGGCCCTGGTCGCGGGCTACGGCTCTGCCCCCTTCCAGGAGGGGCTGGCGATCAGTGAGGTGTCGGTCGACGAGCTGCTGCTCGTCGTGCCCGACGACCACCCGCTGTCCCTCGCCGAGCAGACCACGGTCGACCTGCGCGAGCTGGAGAACGACGCCTGGGTGAGCGGCGCTCCAGGGCGACGCCACCGGGTGCAGCTCGACGTGCTCGCCGCAGGGTTCGGCTTCGAGCCCCGCGTCACTTTCGAGACCGAGTCCTTCGAGGTCGCGCAGGCGCTGGTCTCCGCCGGGGTGGCGGTCGCGATCGTGCCGGCGACCGCGCGGCTCTCGCTCGCCGGCGTACGCCACTTCCGGATCACCGGGGAACCGACGCGGATCCTCTACGCCGTCACGGCGCACAACGTGAAGCACCTCCCGCTCGCCGAGCCGATGCTCGCCGCGATCCGCCAGCGCGCCCAGGAGCGGTCGCTGTGACGGGGGAAGCCATCAGCTCCGTCGAGCTCTCCGCCGTCATCGCCGCAGCCATGGCTCAGGCTGGCGCCGACACCGTCTTCGGCATCCCCGGCGGCGGCAACAACCTCGACCTCATCGGTGCGCTCGAGTCGGCAGGGCTGCGCTTCGTGCTGGCGCACGCGGAGACTCCGGCGGCGATGATGGCGGCCGTCTATGCCGACCTCACCGGCAACCCGGCCGGCTGCCTGGTCACCCGGGGCCCGGGCGCCGCCAGCGCGGTCAACGGCGTCGCCAACGCGATGCTCGACCGTCAGCAGCTCGTCATGGTCACCGACGTGGTCAGCGCCGCCGACCACGACCGGATCCCGCACCAGCGGCTCGACCAGCATGCGCTCTTCCGCCCGGTGACCAAGTGGAGCGCCACCGTCGGCACGGGAGCCGCCGCGGCGACGATGGAGCACGCACTGACGACGGCCATGGCGCACCCCCGCGGGCCGGTGCACCTCGACTTCGACCCCACGGCCGACTCGACACCGCCACCTCCGGCCGCGGCGCCCTCGTCGGTGCCCCAGGAATCCGTGTCCGGCTTGACCACCCTGCTCGTCGGCGCCCGGAGACCGGTGGTGCTCCTCGGCGTCGGCGCCCGCCAGGTCGTGGAGCCCGTGCGGGCACTGCTCCGGACGACCAGCGCCCCGGCCCTGACGACCTACCGCGCCAAGGGCATCGTCCCCGACTCGTGGCCGAGTGCCGCCGGACTGCTCACCGGCGCGACGACCGAGGCGCCGCTCCTCGAGGCCGCCGACCTGATCGTGCTCGTCGGCGTCGACGCCGTCGAGCTGATCCCCGGCGCGTGGGCGTATGCCGCGCCGGTCCTCAGCGTCGCCTCGTGGCCGGAGACGAGCAGCTACCTCACTCCGACCGTCGAGGTCGTCGGTGACCTGGAGGCACTCGTCGGTCACCTCGCCGAGCACTGGCCCCAGACCGACTGGCACGCCGACGCGGGCAACCGTCACCGGGACAGCGAGCTGGCCCGCCTGGTCGCCGTCGGTCCGGACGTGACCGACGGGCTGGCACCCCAGGTCGTCGTCGAGCGGGCCCGTGCGGCGGCACCGCCGGGCTCGATCGCGACGGTCGACGCCGGTGCGCACATGCTGCCGGCCATGTCGCTGTGGCCGGTGGAGGACATCGACGAGGCGCTGATCTCGAGCGGGCTCGCGACGATGGGGTACGCCGTCCCCGCGGCGATCGGTGCCTCCCTCGCCCGTCCCGGACACCGGGTCGTCTGCTTCACCGGCGACGGCGGACTGGCGATGAGCCTCGGCGAGCTCGAGACGATCGTCCGGCTGGACCTGCCGATCACGATTGTGGTCTTCAACGACTCTCGCCTCAGCCTGATCGCGATCAAGGCCCGGCCGTCGGGCCACGGCGGCGAAGGGGCGACGAGCTACCGCGACGTCGACTTCGCGACGGTGGCGGCCGGCTACGGCATGCCGAGCCACCGGGCAGCGACCGCCGACGAGCTCGACGCGGCTCTCTCCTCCGCCCTCAGGGGGCAGGGTCCGGCGCTGGTCGACGTGCGGGTCGATCCGGGCGGCTACGCGCAGATCCTGGCCGCCGTCCGCGGACCACGCGCCAGCCGGAGCTGACCGGGACTCGGCCCGGAACGCGTGGCCCGGAACGTGTGCCCCGACGTGCGACCCGGGGAGCCGCGAGGTCCTCAGAGGACCTTCGACAAGAACAACTGCGTGCGGTCGTGCTGCGGGTTCTCCAGCACCTCGCGAGGCACGCCCCTCTCGACGATCACTCCACCGTCCATGAACACCAGGCTGTCGCCGACCTCGCGGGCGAAGCCCATCTCGTGGGTGACCACCATCATGGTCATGCCGTCGCTGGCCAGGTCCTTCATCACGCCGAGCACGTCTCCGACGAGCTCGGGATCCAAGGCGCTGGTGGGCTCGTCGAAGAGCATCATGTCCGGGTCCATCGACAGGGCGCGAGCGATCGCGATCCGCTGCTGCTGTCCTCCCGACAGGTGAGCGGGGTAGGCATCCTCGCGATCGGCCAGGCCGACCTTCTCGAGGTTCTTTCTCGCCACCTCGACCGACTCGTCCTTGCCGCGACCCTTGACCCGTTGCTGCGAGATCGTCAGGTTGCGCAGCACGGTGAGGTGCGGGAACAGGTTGAACTGCTGGAACACCATCCCGATGCGGCTCCGGATCGCGTCCACGTCCACGTCCGGGTCGGTGATCTCGTCACCCTCCACGAAGATCCGCCCGGAGGTGGGTTGCTCCAGCAGGTTGACGCACCGCAGCAGCGTGGACTTCCCCGACCCCGAGGGGCCGATCACGCACACGACCTCTCCGTTCATGACGTTGAAGTCGATGCCGGTCAGGACCTGGTTGTCACCGAAGTACTTGTGCAGGTCCCGGACGTCGATCGCCGGGACGTCGGTCGGAGCGGTGGAGGAGTCCATCAGCGTGCCCTTTCGGCATGAGCCTCCATGCGCCTCACGACGATGGACAGCGGGATGGTGATCAGCAGGTAGGCCAGCGCCGCCGCGAACAACGGCGTCAGGTTGACGTACTGGTTCAGCCCCTCGCGTCCGAACGCGGTGAGCTCGAGGGTGGCCCCGGAGAGCCCGAGAACATAGACCAGCGACGAGTCCTTGGTCAGCAGGATCAGCTCGTTGGTCAGCGGCGGCAGCACGATCCGAAGCGCCTGGGGAATGACGATCGAGACCATCGCCCGCCCGCTGCTCATGCCCAGCGACCGAGCTGCCTCCATCTGGCCCTTCGGCACCGCCTGGATGCCGGCCCTGATCGTCTCCGCCATGTAGGCCGCACCGACCAGGCCGAGGGCGATCGTGACGGTGCCCAGGGTGCCGCCAGGGAGGAGCACCCCGAAGGCGATCGGCAGGCCGTACTGGAAGGCGATGAAGACGATCAGTGCGGGGACCCCGCGGAAGAACTCGATCACGATGGTGGCGATCCACCGGTAGGGGCCCACCGAGGACAGTCGCATCAGCGCCAGGACCAGCCCCAGGACGAGACCGAAGGTGAAGGCGCCGAGGGTGTAGAGGATGGTGTTCTTCAGCGCGATGGTGATGATCTTCGGGAAGAGCTTCGGGACGATGTCGGGGTTGAGGAACTGCTCGCGCAGCAGACCCCAGTCGGCGATGAGCGCCAGGACGGCCAGCAGCACGACCAGGATCGCGTACTGGATGTAGCGACTGATCTGGGCGCGCTTGCGGGGGCTCATCGCCATGGCTCTGCTTCCTTGCCTGGAGGGCGGTTCAGGACGTCGGGCAGGTGCCCTCGACCTCAGGACTTGGGCTCGGAGCCGAACCACTTCTTGTAGACGTCGTCATAGGTCCCGTCTTCCTTGGCCTTGCTGATGACGTCGTTGGTCGCCTTGAGGAGCTCGTCGTTGTCGCCCTTCTTGACCCCGAAGCCGTATTCCTCGCCGGTGTCGAACTCGGCGGTCACCTCGGTGTCCGGGTTCTTCTTGACGAAGTCCAGCAGCGGTCCGTTGTCCTGGACCGCGGCATCGACCTGCCCGGTCTTGACCGCGGTGGTCAGCAGACCCAGGTCCTCGAAGACCTGGACCTTGGCGTTCTTGGGCGCGTTCTCCTTGGTGTAGATCTCACCAGTGGTGCCCTGCTGCACGGCGATGCGCTTGCCGGCGAGCGACTCGAGCGAGTCGTATCCCGCGCCCTTCTTGACGAGGAGCGCCTGGGTGGCCTCGAAGTAGGGGTCGGAGAAGTCGATCACCTTCGCGCGGGCGTCGGTGATCGTCATGCCGGCAGCAGCGATGTCGCACTGTCCCGTGTTCAGGGCCTGCCCGGACTGGATCCCCTCGAAGGGGGTCTGCACGATGTCGACCGTGAGGTTCTGGTCCTTCGCCACGAGCTCCATCATCGAGATGTCGAAGCCCACGACCTTGCTGCCCTGGCGGAACTCGAAGGGCTGGTAGGGGAGCTGCGTGCACACCGACAGCTTGCCCTCCTTGACGAGGTTCGCACCGCTCTCGGTGGTGGTGGTGGATGAACCGCAGGCGGACAGTCCCAGCAAGAGAACCGATCCGGCGGCGACTGACAGAAGAGTGCTGTTCGTCATCTGATCGACACTAGGTCGGGTCCGGCTCAGGACCCCGGTCCGCCGCCTATCGATTCCGGTTACATTGTCACGACCTGTTGCGGGCCTCTTCGCGCGGGCGAACGGCGGATCTGCACGGACGGCGCGAGTAGTCTCGGCCCAACCGATGGGGAGGGCAGAGTATGGCGGCGAACGGGACGCGTGTGCTCCTCGTCGAGGACGACGCTCGGATCCGCCGCGTGCTGCAGATCGCCTTGCGCGAGGAGGGCTACCTCGTCCAGGAAGCACCGGACGGGAGCACGGCGTTGAGCCGGCTCCAGGTCGAGGTCTTCGACGTCGTCCTGCTGGACCTGATGCTGCCCGACATCGACGGCTTCGAGGTGTGCCGGCGCATCCGCCGCAGCTCGGACGTCCCCGTCATCGTGGTCTCGGCCAAGGGTGACAGCCACGACATCGTCGCAGGGCTCGAGGCGGGTGCGGACGACTATGTCGTCAAGCCGGTGGTCGCCAAGGAGATCTCGGCCAGGATCAGGGCACTGCTGCGCCGCAGCCGGCCCGACCCTCCACACGCAGCGGTCACCACGAGTGGCTCGCTCGAGATCCGACCCCAGGAAGCCGCCGTGCTTCGCGACGGGCTCCCCCTCCAGCTCACGGTCACCGAGTTCCGCCTGCTGGAGATGCTGGCCGAGCGGATCGGCGAGGTGGCGAGTCGGCAACAGCTCCTCCAGGACGTGTGGGGCTATGAATACCTCGGGGACACTCGCCTGGTCGACGTGCACGTGAGTCGCCTTCGCAGGAAGATCGAGGCCGACCCGGCTTCCCCGCGACACGTGGTGACGGTGCGTGGCCTGGGCTACAAGCTCGAACCATGACGACGTTGGCCGCACGACTGGGGCTGCGTCAACGGGTCTCCGTCGCGTTCGGCCTCGGGGCCTTCATGGTCGCCGTGTTCGTCGCCGTGACGACCTACACCGTTGCCGCCAACTACCTGTGGACCCAGCGTGAGAGCACCACTCTTCGCCAAGCGTCCTTCAGCGCCCGGTCGGTGGAGGCAGCCCTGGCCACCGAGCAGCCCTCGATGGTCGACCTGCTCGACCAGGTCGACTCGGTCGGGCAGACGTCCAGCCCCATGATCCGCTGGCACGACCACTGGTACACCGACCGCTTCCGGCCGGGCATCGAGGTGCTCCCCAAGACCTTCCTCACGGCCGCCGAGTCGGGCAGGTCGGTCCACGAACGGATCCAGCTCCCGACCGGGGAGGTCGTGGCGGTCGCCATCCCCCTCGACGGAGGAGGCAGCTACGTCGAGGTCTTCCCGCTCGACGAGCTGAACCGCACCCTCGGCACGCTGGCGATCACCTTCGCCGGGACGACGACGCTGGCGACGCTCCTGGGGGTGCTCCTCGGCCGGTGGGCCAGTCGCCGCGCCCTCCGTCCGCTCGCAACCGTGACCGGCGCGGCGGCGGCGATCGCCGCCGGTGACCTCGGCGCGCGCATCGGCCCGCAGAGAGACCCGGATCTCAACGCGCTCGCCGTGGCCTTCGACGACACCGCGACCAAGCTGAAGGCTCGGGTCGAGCGGGACGCCCGGTTCGCTGCGGACGTCTCCCACGAGCTGCGCTCACCACTGACGACCATGGTCAACGCGGTCGACCTTCTGCTCGACCGGCTGAAGGAGATGGAGCCCGAGACGCAGGAGATCCTGCTCCTCCTCTCAGACGATGTGCACCGGTTCGCAGAGATGGTCAAGGACCTCCTCGAGCTCGCGCTCCTCGACACCGCGTCCATCCCGTCGGTGGAGCAGGAGGTCCCGGTCGCCGGGCTCGTCGCCTCGATCGCCGACCGGCTGGCTGGTCGTCCGGTCACGCGTGTCGTGGGCGACGACCCCGTGCTGACCATGGACCCGCGTCGTCTCGAGCGCATCGTGGAGAACCTGGTCCGCAACGCCGAGACCCACGGCCATGGTGTGACCGGCGTGTGGCTGGAGAACAGGGACGGTGTGGTCCGCCTCGTCGTGGAGGACCACGGGCCCGGCGTCGCCGACGAGGCTCGCGAGCGGATCTTCGAGCGATTCGCCCGGGGGAGCACCACCGCCAGATCCACGGGCGTGGGCCTCGGACTGTCCCTCGTCGCGGAGCACGTCCGCACCAGCGACGGACGTGTCTGGGTCGAGGAGGGTTCCCGAGGTGGTGCCCGCTTCGTGGTGGAGCTGCCGCTCTCGCTGGCGGCAGCTGACGGGTCGCCAGCCCCTCGATAGACACCAGCTCCTCGCACCAGCCGCGAGAAGAAGTTGCGAGTCTCCAACGATTCTCCATCGACAACGTGACGTTGGGGCGTCCGTCCGGCTGAGGGGCTCTGTCCGGTCGGCGAGGACAAGTGGGGCACACTGGGGCGCATGAGTGAGCAGAACCCGCCTTCAGGCCAGCCCACCCCTCCGCCCGGTGAGCCCGCAGAGCCCACCCAGCCCGCCGAGGGTGTCGGACCGACCGCAGACGAGGGATCCGCTCCCCCTCCCCCCGCAGAGGGCGCCGGTCCGACCGGCGACCAGGCACCACCTCCGCCTCCGCCGGGTGAGACCACCACCTTCGACCAGGCGCCGCCGCCCCCGCCCCCGCCTGCCAACAAGTCCAAGGCGCCCTGGATCATCGGCGTCGCCGTGCTGCTGGTCCTGGTGCTGGTCGCCGCCGGTGTCGTCGCCGCCCTCACCGTCTTCAAGGGCGAGGACACGCACTCCATCGCGATCACCAAGACCGCCGGCGGCATGAAGCGCGACTCCGCCAAGGAGGCCGAGCTCAAGCAGCAGCTGACCGCGGCCGAACAGCAGTTCAAGACCCAGGCCAAGAACGTGTCCTACGTGAAGTCCGGCGTCTACAACCAGGCCGACAAGGACAAGGGGCCCGAAGGCGCGCTCGTCTTCCTCGGCGCGAAGCTGAAGGGCGTCCAGAGCCCCACCAAGTTCGTCGACGCGTTCGGCAAGCAGGCCGGCAGCAACGGCTTCAAGATCGACAAGATCTCCGCCGGCGACGGTGGCGGCAAGGCCGTGTGCGCCTCGCAGGCCACCGGGCAGAAGGTCGCCATCTGTGCCTGGGCCACCAAGGACTCCATGGGTGAGCTGATCCCGACCGTCCCGGGCTGGGAGGCCGACAAGCTCGCCACGATCATGCGCGACCTGCGCAAGGACGTGGAGACCACCGACTAGTCCCCCGAAGGTCGGTGCGGGGTGCTCACCCGATGGGGTCGTGCCCTCGACCGCGAGCGACCGCTCCCCGAGCACCCGCGTCCCCAGCTCGTCCGCGAGGCGTGGACCAACCTCAACGGCGTCTGGCGGCACGCCTTCACCGACTCACCCGACCGCCCCTCGTCCTGGGACGGCCCCATCGTGGTGCCGTTCTCACCCGAGGCCGAGCTCTCCGGGGTCGGCCGACAGCTCCAGCCCGACGAGTGGCTCTGGTATCGCCGCACCTTCACAGCACCCGATCCCCCACCCGGGGGTCGGGTGCTGCTGCACTTCGGGGCGGTCGACCAGACCTGCACGGTCTGGGTCAACGCCCGCGAGGCGGGCTCGCACACCGGCGGCTACCTGCCCTTCACCCTCGACGTGACCGACCTGCTCGGCAACGACGGGGAGGACCTGCTCGAGGTGCGCGTGCGCGACCTCTCCGAGACCGGGTTCCACGCGCGGGGCAAGCAGCGGCTCGACCGCGGCAAGATCTGGTACACCGCCCAGTCGGGCATCTGGCAGACCGTCTGGCTGGAGGCGGTGCCTGCGGCGTACGTCGAGCGGCTGGTCCTGACGCCGCACCTCGAGCGGGGCGAGCTCGAGGTGACTGTGGTCGGATCCCCTGCCGGCTCCTCGACCAGCGTGGGCATCAGGGTGCTCAGCGACGGACGGCTCGTCGGTGAGGCCGCCCCTCCGGTCGGTGTCGCAGCCCGGATCCGGCTGAGCGACGTGCATCCCTGGTCACCGGCCGACCCCCACCTCTACGACCTCGAGGTGAGCTTGGGCGAGGACCGGGTCACGTCCTACGCCGCGATGCGGTCCTTCGGCGTGGGCACGGACGACCGCGGCCATCCCCGGCTGCTCCTCAACGGCGAGCCCGCCGCGCACGTCGGCGTGCTCGACCAGGGCTACTGGCCCGACGGACTGCTCACCCCGCCCAGCGACGAGGCGATGGTCCACGACATCGAGACGATGAGGTCGCTCGGCTTCAGCGTGCTGCGCAAGCACGCCAAGGTCGAACCGCTGCGGTGGTATGCCCACTGCGACCGCATCGGGATGCTGGTCTGGCAGGACGTGGTCAACGGTGGCGGCCGCTACCGCGGCCTGACCACGACCCGTCCTGCGCGGCACCCCGTCTGGATCCCCGACCGCCTGCACCGGCTCTACGGCCGCGGTGACGCGACCGGGCGGGAGGAGTTCCGGCGCGAGGTCCGCGAGACCGTCGAGCTGCTGCACAACGTCGTCTCGCTCGCCGTGTGGACGCCCTTCAACGAGGGCTGGGGCCAGTTCGACGCCAACCGAGTCGCGCGCTGGGTCGCCGCCACCGACCCCACGCGGCAGGTCAACCACACCAGCGGCTGGGTGGACCAGGGCGGCGGCGACCTGCGCAGCTTCCACGCCTACCTGCGGCCCTTCGAGCTGCCCTCACCCCGGCGCTGGGTGCGTCCCTGGCGGCGCGACCGGCGGGTGGTCGCCCTGAGCGAGTACGGCGGCTTCAGCATGCGGGTCGAGGGGCACGACTGGAGCCCGCGCGAGTTCGGCTACCGCCACTTCGACGACGCCGAGTCGCTCGGGCGCGGGTTCGTCGAGCTCCACCAGCCGCTCGCGGACGCCGTACGCCACGGGCTCTCGGCGACGGTCTACACCCAGCTCAGCGACGTCGAGGACGAGCTCAACGGGCTGCTGACGTGGGACCGCGAAATCCTCAAGATCGACCCTGACGTCATCCGCCGGGTGACTGCGACACTGCATCCGTGACCCCCCGCACCTCCTTCGCCCGCGGACCGGTGGCGCTGGTCGCGCTCGCTCTCGGAACCGCGCTGCTCGTGATGGCGCCGTTCTACGGGCCACACCGCGACGAGCTCTACTTCGCCTCGGCCGGGCAGCGGCTCGCCTGGGGCTACCCGGACCAACCCTCGCTCGTGGCCCTGCTCGCCAGGCTGGCCGCCGAGGTCGACCCGCACAACCTGGTGCTGCTGCGGCTGCCGAGCCTGCTGAGCACCTGCCTGCTGGTCGTGGTCGCCGCGCTGACCGCTCGTCTGTTCGGCGGCGGGCGCAACGCGCAGGTGCTGGCAGCGGTCACCACCGGCACCTCCGTCGTGGTGGTCACCGTGGGTCACCGGCTCTCGACCCAGACCTTCGACCTCCTGGCCTGGGGGACGCTGGCCCTGGTCGCCGGGCACGCCCTGCGCGACCGACGTCCACGGCTCTGGTTGCTGGCGGGAGTCGTGGCCGGGATCGGCCTGAACGCCAAGCACGACGTGGCCATCGCGCTCGGCGGCCTCCTCCTCGGCATCGCCCTGACCCGGGCCGCGTGGGCGCACCTGCGCTCACCGTGGCTGTGGCTGGGCGGTCTTCTCGCGCTGGCCCTGTGGACCCCCAACCTGCTGTGGCAGGCCGCCCACGGCTGGCCGGTCTTCGAGCTCTCCGCCGACATCGCCGACGAGTACGGCGGTCTCGGGGGCACCCTCGAGTACCTCGCCCTCAGCCTGGTCATCTTCAGCCCGCTGATGACCGTGGTGTGGCTCGCCGGGCTGCACGGCCTGTTCCGCCGCGAGGAGTGGCGGCTGCTGCGTCCGATCGGGTGGACCTTCGTGGCCACGTTCGTGTTCTTCCTGCTCACCGCAGGCAAGGCCTACTACCTCTCCGGGGCGGTGCTGCCGCTCCTGGCCGCCGGCTGCGTGATCGTCGTCGAGCGCTTCCGTCGGACCATGGCGGTCGGCGTCGTGCTCGTGCTCTCGGCCGTGGTCGCCTGGCCGGCGATGGTCCCCGTCCTGCCGGCCCGCACCTATGCCGCGTCCTTCTATCCCGCGATCGACCAGGACCAGCTCGAGACGATCGGCTGGCCCGAGCTCGCCGCCACCGTGCGCACGGTGGTCGCGCCACTGCCCGACGGTGCGGTCGTGTTCACCGGCAACTACGGCGAGGCCGGCGCGCTGGAGTGGTACGACGTGGGCGCGCCGGTCTTCAGCGGCCACAACGGCTGGGGCGACTGGGGGCCGCCCCCGGACGACGCCGGCCCGGTCGTCGTCGTGGGCTACCGGTCCCCTGCGATCGACTTCACCGGCTGTCGGCGCGCCGCGACCGTCCCCGTCGTCGACGGGGCCGACAACGAGGAGGGCGGTGGCGCGGTGTGGGTCTGCGAGGGACCACGGCGCCCCTGGTCGCAGCAGTGGTCGCGCCTGGTGCACCTCGACGCCTGACCTCAGCTCTCGACCGGGGTGTCGACCCAGCGTTCGCCGATGACACGCAGCTGTGCCGTGCCCGAGGTCAGCTCGGCGATGATCTCCTCGGCCACCGCCCGAGCGCGCGGCGGCACCGCGAACCGCAGCGAGGCCTCGCCGGTGTACTCGACGCCCAGCACCCGCGCACCGCGCGAGCGGAGGTCGTGCTCGAGCCGCCCCACCGCCGCGATGTCGACCGAGACCTCGCACAGCTCCTGCAGGACGCGCTCGACGATGCCGACCTCCTCCAGGGCGGCGCGGGCGGCATCCGAGTAGGCGCGCGTCAGGCCACCGGTCCCGAGCATCACGCCCCCGAACCAGCGGCTCACGACCGCGACCACGTCGGTGAGCTCGCGGCCCCGGAGGACGGAGAGGATCGGCGGCCCACCGGTGCCCGGAGGTTCGCCGTCGTCGCTGGACTGCTCGATCGCCCGGTCGGGCCCGACGATGAAGGCGTTGCAGTGGTGCCGGGCGTTCCAGTGCTGCTTGCGGACCTGGTCGATCACGCCCCGCGCGCCGACCTCGTCGGGCACCCGCGCGATGGTGCACAGGAAGCGCGACTTCTCGACCACGATCTCGGCCATCCCGTCGCGCGCCGGTGTGAAGTACGACGAGACGGCCACTCCTCGAAGGTACCGGCAGGGGTCGCCTGACACGATCGGTTCATGCGGATCGTCTCCCTCCTCCCCTCGACCACCGAGATCCTCTTCGACATCGGCGCCGGCGACGACGTGGTCGGCGTGACCTTCGAGTGCGACCACCCGGCCGAGGCGCGCGAGCGCACGATCGTCTCGACGAGCGCGTTGCCCGAAGGACTCGACGCTGCGGGCATCGACGCGTTCGTCACCGCAGCGATGCATGCGGGTGAGGACCTCTACCACCTCGACGAGGGGGCACTGTCGGGTCTCGACGCAGATCTCGTCGTCACCCAGGACCTGTGCGCCGTCTGCGCGGTCGACGTCTCGGTGGTCGACGACGCGCTCGCCCACCTCGGCTGCACCGCCGAGGTGCTCACGATCGACCCCCACACCCTCGCCGAGGTGCTCGCGTCGGTCGTCGTCCTGGGCCGGGCCACGGGTCACCGGGCCGAGGCGGAGGAGCTGGTCTGCTCCCTGGAGCGGCGGCTGGACCGCGTGGCAGAGCAGGTGGCCGCCCGACCGCCCTGCGACGCACCCCGCGTGCTCCTGCTGGAGTGGACCGACCCGCCCTTCGCGCCGGGTCACTGGGTCCCGGAGATGATCACTGCCGCAGGCGGCGTACCCACGATCGGCGAAGCCGGCCAGAAGTCGGTCCGGGTGACCTGGGAACAGGCCCTCGCTGTCCGGCCGGACGTGGTGGTGTGTGCACCCTGTGGCTACGACCTCGAGGGCTCCACCGCGCTGGGGCGGGAGCTGGTCGGCTCCGGCGTGCTGCCGCCCGGCCTCCCGGTGTGGGCGGTCGACGCCAACGCCTCCTTCGCCCGCCCCGGGCCCCGCCTGGTCGACGGGATCGAGTCACTGGCGCGGCTGCTCGTCGGCGAGCCGACGGAGGCGGCCACGAGGCTGGCCTGAACGGGCGGTCCGAGGTGAGTGGTGGGGCTGCCTTGGGAGGACGCCCCACCACTCGACATCCGCGGATGGAAGTGGAGGGACCCGCGAGCGGGCATTCCATGGCCTCGGACGGCGACATCACCCGGAGGCGGAAACCACCGAGCGACGTGCACGCCTCAGACTAGGCGCGCGGGGGCCGTCAGGCGAGGGATACCGGACAAATTCGAAAGGGATATTTCGGGCGTTTCACTCACGCCCCACGTACCCCAGCAAGTCCTGCCGGGTGAGTACGCCGACCGGCCGTCCGTCCTCCTGGACGAGCAGTGCATCGGCGTCCCGCAGGGCGGCCACCGCCTCCTCGATGTCGGCCCCGGCACCCATCGTCGGCAGGGGCTCGTCCATGTGCAGCTCGACCGGGTCGGCGAGCCGGGCCCTGCCCGTGTAGAGCGCGTCCAGCAGTCGCCTCTCGGAGACCGATCCGGCCACCTCGGCGGCCATGATGGGTGGCTCCGCGCGGACGACCGGGATCTGCGAGACGGCGTACTCCTGCAGGATCTGGACCGCCTCGGCGATCGTCTCGCTGGGGTGGGTGTGCACCAGCGCGGGGATGTCGCCCTTCTTGGCGCGCAGCACCTCCCCCACCGTCAGGCCGGTCGTCGAACCGGTCAGGAAGCCGTAGCGGGCCAGCCACTCGTCGTTGAAGACCTTGGTCAGGTAGCCGCGGCCGCTGTCGGGCAGCAGCACCACGATCACCGCGTCGGGGTCGTCGAGCTCCCGGGCCAGCTGGACCGCCGCGAAGGCCGCCATGCCCGAGGAGCCGCCGACCAGCAGCCCCTCCTCGCGCGCCAGCCGGCGCGTCATCGTGAAGGAGTCGGCGTCGGAGACCTCGATGATCCGGTCGGCGATGGTGCGGTCGTAGGTGTCGGGCCAGAAGTCCTCCCCGACGCCCTCGACGAGGTAGGGGCGGCCGCTGCCGCCCGAGTAGACCGAGCCGGCCGGGTCCGCGCCGACCACCACCACGTCGGGCCCTCCTCGTTCTGCAGAGCGTTCCTTCAGGTAGCGCCCGACCCCGCTGATCGTCCCGCCGGTGCCCATGCCCGTGACGAAGTGGGTGATCCTGCCCTCGGTCTGCTCCCAGATCTCGGGGCCGGTCTGCTCGTAGTGGGACAGCGGGTTGTTGGGGTTGGAGTACTGGTCTGGCTTCCAGGCTCCCGGCGTCTCGCGGACCAGCCGGTCAGAGACGCTGTAGTAGCTGTCGGGGTGCTCGGGCGCCACCGCGGTCGGGCACACGACGACGTCGGCGCCGTAGGCCTTGAGCACGTTGCGCTTGTCCTCGCTCACCTTGTCCGGCACTACGAAGATGCAGTGGTAGCCGCGCTGCTGGGCGACCAGGGCGAGGCCCACGCCGGTGTTGCCCGACGTGGGCTCCACGATGGTGCCGCCCGGCTCGAGCTCCCCGGAGGCTTCCGCGGCGTCGATCATCCGGACCGCGATCCGGTCCTTCACCGACCCTCCGGGGCTGAGGTACTCGACCTTGGCGAGCACGAGCGAGGCGGTGTCACCGACCGTGTGGTTGAGCTTGACCAGCGGGGTGTTGCCGATCAGGTCGAGGAGCGAGTTGGCGTACTTCATGCGGCCAACCTACCGGCCTGCGGCGGCGGCCAGACGGGGGTCACGGATCGCCGATTGGCAAGGACCGACACGCCCTTAATGTCGCACCATTTTTCACATCGGCCCCACGTGACCCAGAAATTGGTGCATACTGCCCGAGATCTCTTTACCTGACGACGTCCCAAATTCGAGGGAGACACGCCGAGATGACTGCCAACCGACCGAAGACCCTGACACGAGCCCTGGTCGGCCTCCTGAGCCTCGGCGTCGTCGTGACGCCGGCGCTGCTCCCCACCGCCGGTGGCGCCGCCACCCAGGACCCCAAGAACCGGGCGGTCACCGCCCCCAACGTCTTCTACCCGGTCAAGGGCGCGGCCACGGTCAAGGACCTCCGGACCAGCCGGGGCAGGCACGCCGGGACCGACATCAAGGCCAGGTGCAACGCCGGGGTCTATGCCACCCACCCGGGCACCGCCCAGGTCGTGAGCAGCAAGTCCCTGGGCAACTACGTCAGCGTCACCAGCAACAAGGGCGGGCTCGTCACCGGCTACGGCTACCTCAGCCGGACCCTGGTCTCCACCGGCCAGATCATCCAGTCCGGGCAGGCCCTGGGCTTCGTCGGCCAGAAGCCCCGCTCCGACTGCCGGCTCTACTTCTCGACCGCCCGCAACGGCAAGCGCCAGAACCCGACCTGGTGGCTCGACCACTACGTCGGCAAGGCCGCGCCGGTGCCCCGCCTCTTCGACAGCCCCGGCTTCCTGGTCGCCTCGTTCAACGTCCTCGGCGCCAGCCACACGGCCCGGAGCAGCAAGTACGCCACCGGCAACGCCCGCATCGTCCGGGCCACGTCGATGCTGAACACCCGCAAGATCGACGTCGTCGGCACCCAGGAGTTCCAGGAGACACAGTTCGACTACTGGGTCTCCAAGGGCAACCTGAACACCTGGGGTGCCTACTACTGGGATCCGGCCGGCAAGAAGCGCGACACCGAGAACGCCATCATCTGGCGCAAGTCGACGATGGAGTTCGTCTCCGGCACGACCTTCGACATCCCCTACTTCAACGGCAACATCCGCCACGTCCCGGCGGTGCTGCTCCGGGAGAAGGCGACCGGGCGCACGGCGTACTTCATGAACGTGCACAACCCGGCCAACACCAAGGGCAACGCCGCCGGCTACCGCGCTCGCGCCATCAACATCGAGAAGCAGAAGATCATCAGCCTGCGCGCGACCGGGCGGCCGGTGCTCTTCACCGGTGACTTCAACGACCGGCAGAAGGCGTTCTGCCCGCTGACCCAGAACAAGCTCACGATCTCGCCGAACAGCATCCCGGCGATGGCGTGCGCCTACCCCAGGCAGTCGTCGATCGACTGGATCTTCGCCGCCGGACAGGTGCGGTTCTCGAACTTCGTGCGCGACACCTACACGCAGAGTGCGCGGATCAGCGACCACCCGATCGTCCAGGCCAGGGCACACCTGCAGGACTAGTGGATACCGGTCAGTAAACTCGCGCCATGGGTAGGGCAGCGGCAGCACGCAAGCTGGCAGCCGCTGCCGCCTATGGCGGCGGGGGTCTCTCGCTGGTGGGCGCCTCCCTCTACGGGGTGCTCCGGACCGAGGCGAAGCTGGCGCGCAAGGCGATCGGCAACGCCGAGGGTCGGGTGCCCAACTCCACCGGGTGGTATGGCCGCGGCCGGCCCGGACCCGCGATCAAGGTCGCGCTGCTGGGCGACTCGAGCGCTGCCGGCTACGGCGTCGCCACGGTGGAGGAGACCCCGGGCGCCTGGCTGGGCTCCGGGGTCGCCGAGCGCACGGACCGCCGCGTGCACCTGCGCGAGTACGCCGTGGTCGGTGCGCAGTCGAGCGACCTGCGCGACCAGGTCGAGGCTGCGCTCCACCTCGACCCCGACGTCGCGGTCATCCTGATCGGCGCCAACGACGTCACCCACTCGGTGCTGCCGGCCGCCTCCGTCCGGCACCTCTCCGAGGCCGTACGCCGCCTGCGCGAGGCCGAGGTCAGCGTCGTGGTCGGCACCTGTCCCGACCTCGGCACGATCTCGCCGATCCCGATCCCGCTGCGGCAGGTCGCGCGGCTGTGGTCGCGACGGCTCGCCGCCGCCCAGACCATCGCCGTCGTCGAGGCCGGCGGCCGCACCGTGTCGCTGGGCTCGATCCTCGGGCCGGAGTTCGCGGCCGCGCCGGCGCTGCTGTTCGGGCCGGACCAGTTCCACCCCTCCGCCGCGGGCTACGAGGCGCTCGCCCGACTGCTGGTGCCGTCGGTGCTCTCTGCCCTCGGCAAGGGAGAGGCCGAGGAGGAGATCCCCCGCGTCGGTCGCGGCGAGGCGGTGCTGCCGATCGGCTATGCAGCCGTCAAGGCCAGCCAGAACCCCGGCACCGAGATCGACGGCACCGAGGTCGGAGGTGCCAAGCGCGGTGTGGGCGGACGCTGGGTCACGCTGATGCGTCGCCGCCTGCTCCCGACCGGGGATGCCGAGTCTCCTGACTCGGTCTCGGCCGAGACCGACCCAGAGACGGGCCCAGAGACGGGCCCAGAGACAGGCCCAGAAACAGGTCCGGACACAGGCGCAGAAGACAGGAACGCCCCGGCCGAAGGTTCGGCCGAGGCGTCCGCGTAACGCTGTCTGCTGGTCAGTCGCCCCGCAGGATCGCGAGGATCCGCAGGATCTCGATGTAGATGAACACGATCGTCGCGGTCAGGCCGAAGGCCGCGCGCCACGACTCGCTCTCCGGCAGGCCGGCGGCGATGCCGCGCTCGACCTGGTCGAAGTCGAGGATCAGGAACAGCACACCGAGGCCGAGCCCGATGACGCTCATCAGCAGGCCCAGCGGGCCGAACCCGTTGAAGCCGATCGCGCTGTTGAAGAAACCGAGCACGAGGTCGAGCATCGTCACCGCGAGGAAGCCCATGCCGGCGGCGATGACCCACTTGTAGAACTTGCTGCCGACCTGGATGTTGAAGAACTTGTAGGCAGCCAGGGTGCCGGCGACCGCAGCCATCGTGCCCACGACAGCGCCGATGACCAGCCCACCGGTGGTCGAGTCGGCAGTCGCGAACTGGGCCTCCAGCGCCTTGCTCAATCCGCCGACGAAGACACCCTGAAGGGCTGCGTAGAGCAGGATCAGCGGAGGGCTGACGACCTTCTTGAAGGTGTTGACCATCGCGAGGGCGAAGCCGCCCAGCGCGCCGATGACGGAGATGCCGTAGAGGCCGTTGAGCTGGGACTGGGTCATGGTGTCGAGGTCACCGGTGAGGACCCACGTCGCCACGGCGACGATGACCACCACGCCCAGGGTGATGCCGGTCTTCTGCACGACGGTGTCGATCGTCATGCGTCCCTGGTCGACGTGGGTGATCGGGGCTCCGGGGGTGCCGGTCGACCACTGCGAGGGGTCGCCGTAGCCGCCCTGCTGCTGCCCGTTGCCGGGGTAGGTCTGGGTGCTGCGGCCGTTGAAGCCCTCGGATCGGGCGAAGATCGGATTGTTGCTCTGCATGGCGTCCTCCTTGGATGCCGGAGCGGACCACCCGCTCTGGGCGCCCGCGTGTCCCCCGGATCCTACCGAGGTGACACTGGATGAACGATCATCCCGGGGCCGGTGTTCCCGTTCTGTCACCTGGCCGCAGTGTGGTTGATCGCACCTCGATGGTGCCCAGGATCCACCACGATCGGCAACTTCCACTGGCACGCAATCCAGTCGTGCACGAGACCCGTTGCGCCGGTCAACCTCTTCCCGGGAAGCAGAACGAGTTCTCGTCTCGTCGGTTACCCGTCAGACGGACTGGCAGTTCGGGCTGTGCTCGCCTCGGCTGAGCCGGAAGAGCTCGACGTCGGGGCCGAGCTGCCAGTCGATCTGGTGGAGCCTGGGTGCCCCGGGTGGGGGTCGAACCCACACTGAACGGTTTTTAAGACCGCTTCCTCTGCCGGTTGGGATACCGGGGCTTGCGCGGACGAGTCTCGCAGAGGTGGTGTCGGGACGGTCGCTGCGCGAACTCCTCAACCACCCGAACCGCCGAGCTCGGCGGCCCGTCCGAGGACGGCGTCGAGCATCGGCTCGGTCAGGCGGCCGGTGAAGGTGTTCTGCTGCGAGGGGTGGAAGCAGCCGAGCAGGGTCAGGTCTCCGAGCGGGACCTCGACGCCGTGGCCGAAGCGGGGACGGGGCCGAGGGATCTCGACGCCAGCAGCGGCGAGCGAGCGGAGGGTGGCGTCCCAGCCGAAGCCTCCGAGAGCAACGACAGCGCGCAGCCCCGGGAGCAGGAGGTGCAGCTCGCGCTCGATCCAGGGAGCGCAGGTGTCGCGCTCCTCCGGGGTCGGCTTGTTCAGCGGCGGTGCGCACCTCACCGCGGCGACGATCCGGGTGTGGAACAGCTCGAGACCGTCATCGAGGTGGGTCGAGGTGGACTGGTTGGCCAGCCCGACGCGGTGCAGCGAAGCGAACAGCCAGTCGCCCGATCTGTCGCCGGTGAAGACCCTGCCGGTCCGGTTGCCGCCGTGCGCTGCCGGCGCGAGACCCACGATCAGCACGGTCGGATCGGTCGAGCCCCAGCCTGGGAGGGGTCGGCCCCAATAGGTCTCCCCCGCGTACGACGCCCGCTTCTCGCGGGCCACCTGCTCGCGCCACTCCACCAGCCGCGGACAGGCGCGGCAGACCGACACCCGGGCGTCGACCTCCTCCAGGGACGCCCGGGCGGCGAGCCGGGCGACCCCGGCAGCAGACCGCGCGACCGGAGTGGTCAACGGCGGCCGAACGGCCGGTCGGCCGGGTCACCGGGACCGGCGGCAGCGAGCCGGATCTCCCGCTGCCGGTCGATGTCCTCGGCGCGCCGGGTCGTCGCCTTCTGGATGCCGCGGGTGTCCCTGACCGGCAGCTGCAGCGTCTCCTCGGACGCGATCCCGATCGCCAGCTGTCGTCCTCGCTCGAGCTCGGCGTCGAGCTCGCCCCCGAACAGCAACGCCACGTTGGTGATCCAGAGCCACAGCAGGCCGACCACGACCCCCGCGATCGCACCGTAGGTCTTGTTGTAGGAGGAGAAGTTCGCGACGTAGTAGGCGAAGCCGACCGACGCGACCAGCCAGGCCAGGATCGCGACGAACGACCCGACCGAGATGATCCTGAACCGGGTGAACTTCACGTTGGGGGTGGCCCAGTAGAGCAACGCCACGACGACCATCACGACCAGGGCGAGGGCCGGCCACTTGGCGATGTTCCAGACGGTGACGAGGTTGTCGCCGACCCCGATCGCCTTGCCGACGGACTCGGCCACCGGCCCGGAGACGATCAGGATCACCAGGGCGACGGCGCAGAGCACGACGGTCACCACGGTGACGATCACCTGCATCGGCCGCATCCGCCAGAACGGACGGCCCTCCTCCACCTCGTAGATCCGGTTCATCGCGCGGCTGAAGGCACCGACGTAGCCGGAGGCCGACCACAGCGCACCGAGGATGCCGACCACGAGCGTGACCCCCGATCCGCCGGCGTCGGAGAGGTCCGTGAGCCGTTCGCTGATCGTGTCGAGCGTGTCGGGATTGGTGATCAGCGGCCTGAGGATCTCGATGATCTTGTCCACCGACTCCTGCGCCTGGCCGAAGATGCCGACGAGCGACAGCAGTGCGAGCAGGGCGGGGAAGATCGCCAGCACGGAGTAGTAGGTGAGCGCCGCCGCCAGGTCGGTGCCGCCGTCGTCGCCGAACTCCCGGACGGTGCGCTTGAGCACGAAGAGCGCCTTGCGCTTCGGCGGATCGGGGTAGTCCTCTGGACCGGCGTCGGCCCGGGGATCGCGGAACGGGTCGGGCTCGGAACGCTCGGGGCCGGTCGCCTCCGGCGCCTCGACCTCCTGCTCGTCCCGCTGCTTCTTCTTCCTGCCGAACATCTAGGAGTCCTTCCCCTCCGACGGTGCCGAGACGATCGACCAGGCGATCCCGTCGAGGATGTCGTGCTCTGAGACCAACATGGAGCCGACCGACGTGCGCCTCAGCACGCGGTCGAGGATCAGGCCGCCGGCGCCGATCACGTCGGCGCGGCCGGGATGCATGTAGGGCAGCGCCTTGCGCTGCTCCACCAACATGGCGAGCAGTCGTGTGACCAGGCCCTGCACGGCATCGGCCCGCAGCACGGTGTGGTGGATCAGGGTGCTGTCGTAGACCGCGAGATCGAGTACGCCGGCGGCCAGCGTGGTCACCGTGCCGGCGACCCCGATCACCGCACCCGCGGAGGCGAGGTCGACCGAGGACGCGTCGAGGGCCGCGTCGATGTCCGCGACGGCGGCGCGGATCTCGTCCTGGGTCGGTGGATCGCTGTGCAGGTGGCGTTCGTTGAGGCGGACCGACCCGATGTCGAGCGAGTCCCGGTCGACGATGGTGCCGTCGGCGTTGCCGAGGATCAGCTCGGTCGAGCCGCCGCCGATGTCGCAGACCAGCA
The DNA here is from genome assembly GCA_963843075.1 of uncultured Actinomycetota bacterium. Lineage (GTDB taxonomy): Bacteria > Actinomycetota > Actinomycetes > Propionibacteriales > Nocardioidaceae > Marmoricola. Next base: position 1,868,885 of record CAWJJD010000002.1, read on the forward strand.
GCGGCTCCGGCAGCGGCGGCAGGTCCCGGGTGGCACCCGTGAAGCCGACCCGCGCCTCCTCGAGCCCGTCGAGCACCTCGGGCTCGATGCCGACGCGCTCGCGCACACCGGTGACGAACTCCTCGGCGTTCTCGGCGTCGCGCGCGGCCGACGTCGCACAGAACCGGATCTCGCTGACGTCGTGCTCTCCCACGATCTCCATGTATTCCTCGACCGCTGCGAACACCCGCTGCAGCGAGGCATCGGCGATCCGGCCGGTGCGGTCGACGCCCTGGCCGAGCCGCACGACGCGGAGCTCACGCACCAGGTCGGTGCCGGTGCCCGCCTCGACGTCGAGGTCGGCCACGAGCAGCCGCAGGGAGTTGGTGCCGCAGTCGAAGGCAGCAACGCGGGTCATGAGGTCTCCTCCCCCGAGGGGTTCACGCACGGCCCGCTGCGCCACCAGTCGCCCAGCTCGTCGAGCACCTCGTCGCCGAGAGGGTTCACGCCGCGACCCTGGGCCAGCGACTGGGCGGCGAGCACGTGCAGGCACTTGACGCGGTCGGGCATGCCACCGGCCGAGACGCCGGCGATCTCGGGTACCTCGCCGATCTCGGCCCGCGCCGCGAGATAGGTCTCGTGCGCACGGCCGTACGCCGCAGCCAGGTCCTCGTCCGCGCCCAGCCGGTCGGTCATCTCGCGCATCATCCCGGACGCCTCGAGTGTCCCGATCCGGGAGGAGGCCCGCGGGCAGGTCAGGTAGAACGTGGTCGGGAAGGGCGTCCCGTCGTCGAGGCGGGGCTCGGTCGCGACCACGTCGGGATTGCCGCAGGGACAGCGGTGGGCGACGGTGTGGATCGACCTCGGTGGACGCCCCAGCTGCGCGGCAACGACAGCCACGTCACGCCCGTCGATGCCCCCGTGCCCAGCGCCCGAGTCGGAGGGGCTCACTGGTCAGGCGAGGGTGTGGGAGTCGGTGACGGCGTGATGCGCGTCGCCGGACTGGGCGCCTTCTTGGGGTGGTCGGCCACCTCGAGGGTGCCGCGAACCTTCTCCCACCAGGGGTCCGGCACGGTGCGCGCGACCGAGTCGGGGTCGGTGAGCTCGTCGGCACGCTCCAGCGGCTTCCCGTCGCGGTCGATCACCTGATAGCTGGTCTCGCCGGGCATCACCCACCCGAACCGCTCGGTGGCCTGGCTCCTGATGTAGCTGTCGTCGGCCCAGCGCCGCTTCTCCCGCTCGAGGGCCGTGATGTCGCGCTCGGAGCTGACGATCCGCGCGCGCAGGTCACTGATGTGCGAGCGCTGCTGCAGGTAGGCCCGCATCGAGGAGGCGTAGGAGACCACCAGCACCGCGACGACGAGCACCAGGATCGCCATCCGGTTGGTGAACCTGGGGCGTGGTGCGTCGAGCGCCGTCGCGCGTGCCCGCTCGGTGCCACGGGCACCGGGTCGGATGTTGCGGGGGACCTGGTCGCGACGGGATCCCCGACGCGGCCCACCCTGCGGCGTACGACTTCCCATCGCTCAGCCCTGGTACCTCGGGAAGGCACCGCGGCCGGCGTAGCGAGCGGCGTCGTCGAGCTCCTCCTCGATGCGCAGCAGCTGGTTGTACTTCGCGACGCGCTCGGAGCGGGCCGGCGCGCCGGTCTTGATCTGGCCGCAGTTGGTGGCGACGGCGAGGTCGGCGATCGTGGTGTCCTCGGTCTCGCCGGAGCGGTGGCTCATCATGCACCGGTAGCCGTTGCGGTGGGCCAGGTCGACGGAGTCGAGGGTCTCGGTGAGCGAGCCGATCTGGTTGACCTTGACCAGCAGGGCGTTGGCCTGGCCGCCGGTGATGCCACGCTGCAGCCGCTCGACGTTGGTGACGAAGAGGTCGTCGCCGACGATCTGGATCTGGTCGCCCAGCCGCTCGGTCATCGCCCGCCAGCCGTCCCAGTCCTCCTCGTCGAGGGGGTCCTCGATGGAGACGATGGGGTAGGACGACACCAGGTCGGCGTAGTAGTCGACCATCTGCGCAGACGACTTCTTCTTGCCCTCGAAGGCGTACTTCTTCTTCTCGCAGAACTCCGAGGCTGCGACGTCGAGGGCCAGCGCGAAGTCGGTGCCGAGCTTGAAGCCCGCCGACTTCACCGCCTCGGCGATCAGGTCGAGCGCCGCCCGGTTGCTGGCGAGGGAGGGCGCGAACCCGCCCTCGTCGCCCAGACCGGTCGCGAGGCCCTTCTTCTTCAGCACGGCCTTGAGTGCGTGGTAGACCTCGGCACCCTGCTGGAGCGCCTCGCGGAAGCTGGCCGCCCCGATCGGCGCGATCATGAACTCCTGGATGTCCACGTTGGAGTCGGCGTGCGAACCGCCGTTGAGGATGTTCATCATCGGCACGGGCAGCAGGTGGGCGTTGGGACCGCCGACGTAGCGGAACAGCGGCAGCCCGGCACTGACCGAGGACGCCCGGGCCACGGCGAGCGAGACACCGAGGATCGCGTTGGCGCCGAGATTGCTCTTGTTGGGGGTGCCGTCGAGGTCGATCATCGCCTGGTCGACGAGGCGCTGTTCACTGGCGTCGAGGCCGATGATCTCGGGCTCGATCTGGTCCTGGACGGCGCTGACGGCCATCTCGGTGCCCTTGCCGCCGTAGCGGCTGCCGCCGTCGCGGAGCTCCATGGCCTCGAAGGCCCCGGTGGAGGCGCCGGAGGGGACGGCGGCCCGCCCGGTCGAGTCGTCGTCGAGCAACACCTCGACCTCGATGGTGGGGTTGCCCCGCGAGTCCAGGATCTCGCGGGCGATGACGGTGTCGATGGAAGCCAAGACGGGCGCTCCTGGGTCGGGGGGACTGAGCACTTTCACCCTAACCGGGCCGGGTGGCGATCCCGCGTAGCACCCGCAGGGGAGCGCCTGCGGAGGGCCGTGGCCCCTCTGGGTCGCCGCCGACACGGGTTGCGACCGGGGCCCGACAGGGAGCGTCGAAGCGACGCGCGGCGATCCCCTACCGTCCCGTGCCGAAGACGACCGGCCCGGGACCGACCTGATCGAGGCGGCGGCACTTCCCGGCGACAGCGTCGCAGCTGAACACCGAGCGCGGCCCGGACCCGGCGCGGCCCACCCCGTAGAAGACCGCGTCCCCGGCCCATCCCCCGGGCCGGAAGCCGGCGGGCGCCCCCTCCAGCGGCACGGGGTCGCCGGTGGCCGCCTCGACGACGGAGGGCACGCCTGAGGGACTCAGCGTCACCACGAAGCGCCCCGGTCCCGTGCGCTGGTCCTCGGGGCTCAGGGTGTCCACGTCCCCACGGACCGCCTTGCCGGTGCGGGTGTCGTAGCCCTGGGTGAGCGGATCACCGCCCCGGGTGTCGACGACCTCGAGCAGCCCGGCGTCCTTGCTGACCCGGACTCCGGTCACCTCGGTCTGGCCCGTGCCCCGCAGCCGGGAGAGATCGGTGAACCACAGCTCACCCTCGGAGAGCAGGAAGACGCCGCCGCGCACGACCACGAACGCCTCGATGTCGACCGGCGCCAGGTCGACCTGGTCGCCGCCGACGTGCAGCACCCCACCCTGTGCCCAGACCACGTCGGACGGCGAGACGTCACCCCGGCCGACCGGGACGGTGGCCGGCGCCGGTGCCACCGACTGGCTGGGCGTGGCGGTGATCGTCCTGGTGGGGCGGGGCGCCATCTCGTCGTCGGTGCTGGTCTGGCAGCCGGTGGCCAGCAGGACCACCGAGGCAGCGAGGATCGCGGCCCAGCGGCGGGTCACGCCCCGGCCCGTCGTACGGCGTCGCGCAGTGCCTGCTCAGGGTCCTCCCCCGCGGCGCGCGCCTCGGCCACGAGTGCCAGCAGGCGGTCGCCCAGGTCGTCGAGGTCGTCGGGGTCGCTGGCCGGGAGGGGGGTGCCGGCGCGCTCGAGCCGGTCGAGCACCTTGGCCGCACGGGTGAGCGCGGGCAGGGTCTTCGGGATGCCGTCGAAGAGACCTGGCCGGTCCTTCTCCGCCGCCTTGACCGCCTCCCAGGTCTCGTTGATCCGGGCCGGGTCGGTCTCGACCACGTCGCCGAAGACGTGCGGGTTGCGACGGAGCATCTTGTCCCTGAGCCCGGTGGCGACGTCCTCGATGTCGAAGGCACCGGTCTCCGCGGCGATCGCCGCGTGCAGGTAGACCTGCAGCAGGACGTCGCCGAGCTCCTCGCGGAGGTCGTCGGGACTGCCGCCGAGCTCGAGCGCCTCGATGGCGTCGATGGTCTCGTAGGTCTCCTCGAGGAGGTGCTTGGCCAGGGTGCGGTGGGTCTGCGCGGCCTTCCAGCCACACTCGGCCCGCAGCCTGGCCATGATCTCGACGAGCTCGACCAACGCGGAGGCGTCGGCCTGCGGCGGCTGGGGAACGCCGCCGGTCATGGCCTCAGCCGCACTTCTGGTTGGCCGGCAGCGCGCTCACGAAGGCCTGGCTGGGCTGGGACTTCTCGGCACCCTTGGCGAAGCCCGACACCGCCTTGGACACCGACGGGTCGGCACCGCCCGGCCAGCCGATGCCCGCCGGTCCGTAGCGGGGGTCGGTGTCGATGTCGACCTTCTTCAGCCACGGGTCCCGCTGGGCGTAGCCCGCGTTGAGCAGCGCCTCGGCGTTGGCGGGCGTGTCCTCCTGGCCCGTCGACTTCTGACCGAGCTGGGTCAGGACGTCGCGGCTCTCGGCCCAGCGGTGGAAGAGGTCGGACATGAAGTCGTGGTACTTCTCGGGCAGCGACTGGATCAGCGGGTCGACCTGGGCATAGGTCGCAGCGGCCTGGGTCTTCCGGGGAGTGACGTCCTGCGTCTCGCCGTACTTCAGGGTCAGCTCGATGTCCATCATCAGCGCGAGCGCCTGCTGGAGGATCTGCTTGCGCGGAGCCGCCTGGCTCTGCGCCTGCCCGGTCTTGGCGGCCTGCTCGATGCCGGCACACTGCGCCTCGGCGAGCTCGGTGACGTCGCTGCGGGTGATCGTGGTGCCGTCGACGACCGCGGCCGCGCCCGGGGGCAGGGATCCGCACCCTCCGAGCACCATGGCACCCACGGCCGCCAGGGTGACGAGTGGCGCACGCTTCACGATCCGGTCTCCTCACTGCCGGCCTTCGCGCCGACACCGTCCTGCCCGTCCCCACCCTTGGTCTCGGGCGGGATCACACCGTCGATCACCTGCCTGGCCCAGGCGAGCAGCTCGTCGTCGCGAGGAGGCTGCGCACCGAAGCCGGACGGCAGTGGTCGCGGCACCAGCATGGTACGCACGGGAGCCTTGTAGAGGCTCTTCGGGTGCAGCCGGTTCAGGCGTACGACGCGCGAGTCGGGCAGCTCGACGGGATGGAAGCGGACGTACTTGCCCTGCAGGGTGACCTCGGAGAGCCCCGCCTCCCGCGCCCGTGCCCGGAAGCTGGCCACCGCGAGCAGACGGGTGACCGGCTCCGGCGGGTTGCCGTAGCGGTCGAGCAGCTCCTCGTGGAGCGCGGTGACGTCGTCGTCGGAACGCACCTCGGCCAGCCGCTTGTACATCTCGAGCCGCAGCCGCTCGCTCTGGATGTAGTCGTGCGGCAGGTGCGCGTCGATCGGGAGCTCGATCTTGATCTCAACGGGCTGCTCGACGCTGGTGCCGTCCTGGCGGAACTCGTGCACCGCCTCACCGACCAGGCGCACGTAGAGGTCGAAGCCGACGTCGGCGATGTGGCCGGACTGCTCGCCGCCGAGCAGGTTGCCGGCGCCGCGGATCTCGAGGTCCTTCATCGCGATCGCCATGCCGCCGCCGAGGTCGGAGTGCTGGGCCAGGGTGGCCAGGCGCTCGTGGGCGGTCTCGGTGAGCGGCTTGTCCTGCGGGTAGAGGAAGTAGGCGTAGGCCCGCTCGCGGGAACGGCCCACCCGACCACGCAGCTGGTGCAGCTGGGAGAGGCCGAGGGTGTCGGAGCGCTCGATGATCATCGTGTTGGCGTTGGAGACGTCGAGGCCGGACTCCACGATCGTGGTGCACACCAGGACGTCGAAGCGCTTCTCCCAGAAGTCGAGCATCACCTGCTCGAGCTGGTGCTCCCCCATCTGCCCGTGCGCGGTGGCGACCCGCGCCTCGGGCACCAGCTGCTTGATCTTCGCGGCCGCCTTCTCGATCGAGTTCACCCGGTTGTGGATGTAGAAGACCTGACCGTCGCGGAGCAGCTCACGGCGTACGGCGGCGGCCACCTGGCGGTCCTCGTAGCCGCCGACGTAGGTCAGCACCGGGTGCCGCTCCTCGGGCGGGGTGGCGATCGTCGACATCTCGCGGATGCCGGTGATCGCCATCTCCAGGGTGCGCGGGATCGGGGTCGCCGACATCGAGAGCACGTCGACGCTGGTGCGCAGCTGCTTCATCTGCTCCTTGTGCTCGACGCCGAAACGCTGCTCCTCGTCGACGATGATCAGTCCGAGGTCCTTGAACCGGATGTCGGGGTTGAGCAGCCGGTGGGTGCCGATGACGATGTCGATGGAGCCATCGGAGAGACCGGCGATGACCTCGCGGGCCTCCTTGTCGCTCTGGAACCGGCTCAGTGGCTTCAGCGTGACCGGGAAGCCGCTCATCCGTTCGGCGAAGGTGGCGAAGTGCTGGGTGACCAGCAGCGTCGTCGGCACGAGCACCGCGACCTGCTTGCCCTCCTGCACCGCCTTGAACGCCGCGCGGACGGCGATCTCGGTCTTGCCGTAGCCGACGTCGCCGCAGACCAGCCGGTCCATCGGCACCACGCGGCGCATGTCGGCCTTGACCTCCTCGACCGTGCTCAGCTGGTCGGGGGTCTCGTGGAACGGGAAGGCGTCCTCGAGCTCGGTCTGCCACGGGGTGTCCGGCCCGAAGGCGTGGCCCTTGGTGGCCTGGCGGGCGGCGTAGAGCTTGATCAGCTCGGCGGCGATCTGGCGGACCGCCTTGCGGGCACGGCCCTTGCGCTTGGCCCAGTCGGACCCCCCGAGCCGGTCGAGGCTCGGCTGCTCGCCTCCGACGTAGCGGGTCACCTGGTCGAGGGAGTCGGCCGGCACGTAGAGGCGGTCGGGCGGGTGGCCGCGCTTGGAGGCGCCGTACTCCAGGACGAGGTATTCGCGGACCGCGCCGTGCACCTCGCGCTGCTTCATCTCCACGAACCGGCCCACGCCGTGCTGCTCGTGGACCACGAAGTCGCCGGCCTTGAGCTCGAGCGGGTCGATCTGCTTCTTGCGGCGCGCGGGCATCTTGCGCATGTCGCGGGTGGTGGCCTTCTGGCCGGCGATGTCCTCGCCGGTGAGGACAACGAGCCCCGGGGCGTCCATCACCAGGCCGTGGTCGAGGCACCCCTGGGTGACCAGGACGACCTTGTCGTCGACCGCCCCGAGCTCGTCGTCGTCGACCAGCCGCGCGGCGATGTCGTGCTCGGAGAGCACCTCGACCATGCGCTGGGCCGGTCCGTGACCCTGGTGGACGGTGACGACCTGACGCCCGGCACCGAGGTGGCCACGGATGTCGGTGACGACCTGCTCGACGTCGCCGCGATAGGCCGGCGCCGGCTGCACGGCCACCTCGCGGGAGCTCGCGTCGGCGTCCCCCTCCAGGTCCAGCCCGAACGGGCTGACCCCCCACCACGCCTGGCCGGCCTCGAGCACCTGGCTGCGCACCTCGCCGATGCCACGCAACGACGCAGCGCCCAGGTCGATCGGTGCCACGCCCCCTGACGCGGCCGCGGCCCAGCTCGCACCGAGGAACTCCTCGCTGGTCGCCACCAGGTCGTGCGCGCGGGTCCGGACGCGTTCGGGGTCGAGCACGAGCACGGTGCTGTCGGCAGGGAGGAGCTCGACGAGCATCTCCATCTCCTCGACGAGGGCCGGAGAGAGCGACTCCATCCCCTCGACGGCCATGCCCTCGGCGAGCTTGTCGGTGATCTCGGCGAGCTGGGGGTGCTCCTTGCCGAGCTCGGCAGCGCGGCGGCGTACGTCGTCGGTGAGCAGCAGCTCACGGCACGGCGGCGCCCAGACGCGGTCGACGGCCTCGAGGGTGCGCTGGTCCGCCACCGCGAACGCGCGGATCTCGTCGATCTCGTCGCCGAAGAACTCCACCCGCAGGGGGTGCTCCTCGGTGGGCGGGAAGACGTCGACGATGCCACCGCGGACGGCGAACTCGCCGCGCTTCTCGACCAGGTCGACACGGGAGTAGGCAGCACCCACCAGTCGGCGTACGACGTCCTCGAGCTCGATCTCCTGGCCCTGCACCAGCTCGACGGGCTCGAGGTCGGCGAGGCCCTTCACCTGGGGCTGCAGCACCGACCGGACCGGGGCCACGATGACCTTCAGCGGCCCGTTGTTTGCCTCGGCGCCGGGGTGCTTGATCCGGCGCAGCACCGCGAGGCGTCGTCCGACGGTGTCGCTGCGCGGGCTCAGCCGCTCGTGCGGGAGCGTCTCCCAGGCGGGGTAGAACGCCACCGACCCCGGCTCGAGCAGGTCCTCGAGCTCCTCGGTGAGGTCCTCGGCCTCGCGCACCGTCGCGGCGACCACCAGCACCGTGCGCCCGGCGTCGACCAGCCCGCGCACCGCGAACGGCCGCAAGGACGCCGGACCGGTGAGGTCGAGGGTGGTGAGTCCCGCCTTGGCGTCTTGCATCGAGGCGGCGAGGACGGGTTCACGCAGGACGAGATCGGCCAGGCCGGCGAGGGACAAAGTTGTCACTTCCTAGGTGGTGCAGGCACGCACAACGACCCCCGAACCGTCGTGGGAGGGGGGTGGACTCAGTCTACGAGGTGGGGGTGACGGTTTCGACCGGGCTGCGGGTGGACCCGGGACCAACGTCATACGAATTGGTCGCCCCGACGACCAGGGCGGATGACGTCTCGCCGGACGTCATCCGAGTTGGCTGCCAGGGCGACCAAGGTGTATGACGCTGTCCCCCACCCGGGCGTCAGGTGAGCGGACCGGCGACGACCTCGTCCATGCTGCGCAGGATGCAGAACTCGTTGCCCTCCGGGTCGGCGAGCACGACCCAGCCGGTGCCGTCGTCGTTGCGCTGGTCGTCGACCTCGGTCGCACCGAGCTCCAGGAGGCGGGCGAGCTCCTCCTCGCGGCTGCCCGCGCTCGGGCGCAGGTCGAGGTGGATCCGGTTCTTGGTCGACTTGTCCTCCGGCACCTCGATGAACAGCAGCGGATGGCCGCCGTCCGGGCGCTCGATCCAGCACTCCTCGTGGCCCGGCTCGTTGGGGTCGCCCGGCTTGTCGACGTACTCCAGCACCTGCTTCCACCACTCGGAGAGCTCGTAGGCGTTGCGGCAGTCGATCGAGGTGTGCGAGATGTACGACGTCATGGGGCCCACCCTGCCCGCCCGATGAGGGACCTGCCACCGCGAGTCCCGAACATGCCTTGACGCGCATATTCTCGATGAGGCATATTCTCCGTCCATGGAGAACATCCTCTGGACCGCGCTGGTCGACCCGCACCGCCGCGCCGTCCTGGACCTGCTGGCCCAGGGCGAGCTCTCGGTGGGCGACCTGGTCGAACGGCTGGGCCTGACCCAGCCCCAGACCTCCAAGCACCTGCGCGTGCTGCGCGAGGCGGGGCTGGTCCGCGTGGAGCGGCGGGCGCAGCGCCGCATCTACGCGGTCGACCCGGCACCGATGGCCGAGCTCGACCAGTGGCTCGCGCCCTACCGCCGGCTGTGGAACGCGAGCCTCGACCGCCTCGGCGCCCACCTGGACACCACCGCACCCACCAAGGAGAAGTGATGCAGACGACCGACACCGGCACCTATCTCGAGATCGAGGACCGTCCGGCGGTGCGCTTCGAGCGCGTCTACGACCACCCGGTCACACGGGTGTGGGAGGCGATCAGCGACCCGGCGCAGATGAGCCAGTGGTTCCCCTCCCCCGACGTGGAGCACGAGGGGCGTGCGGGCGGGACGATCACGCTGTCCGGCGACCCCTACGCCCCCGACGCCACGACCACGCGCGTGCTGGTGTGGGAGCCGCCGCACCGCTTCTCCTTCGAGTGGGGTGACGACGAGCTGCACTTCACCCTGAGCGAGGTCGGGGACTCGACGCGGCTCGAGCTGGTGAACATCCTCGCCGCGAGGGGTGCTGCCTCCCGCAACGCCGCCGGCTGGGAGATGTGCCTGGAGCACCTCGACCGGACGGTGGCCGGCACCTGGCAGGCGGCACCCTCGGACGGGGACCTGGAGGACTTCTGGCCCGTGCTGGAGAAATACCTGACCATCGGGCTCCCCGACGACGGCTGGCGTCCCGAGAAGCCGACCGACACCTAGACCGCCCAGGGCCCCTCGGGCGCCTGGACCCTGGCCTCGTCGGCCTCCTGGTCGGTCGGCATCTCCTGGCTCTGCCTCTCGGCCTCGACGCGGCGCAGGTAGTGGTCGACCTCGTCCTCGAGGCGCGCTTCGTCCCAGCCGAGCTCGGCCCCCATCAGCTCGGCGGCGATCCTGGCCGAGGAGGTGCCGCGGTCGAAGCTCTCGATCGAGATCCGCGTGCGCCGGGTCAAGACGTCGTCGAGGTGCCGGGCGCCCTCGTGCGTGACCGCGTAGACGACCTCCGCGAGCAGGTAGTCCTCGGAGCCGGGAAGCAGCTCCGCCAGCCCGGGGCGCTCGGCGATCAGCTCGAGCACCTCGTCGATCAGTCCGCCGAACCGGCCGAGCAGGTGGTCGATCCTCGCGACGCCGAGGCCGCTCGAGCGCGCCAGGGCGACCCGCTGGTTGGTGCGGGCGCCGTAGCCGCTGGCCCCGAGCAACGGCACCTGGTCGGTGATGCTCTCGCGGGCACCGCCGTCCAGCGACCGTGCCGCGGCGTCGACGGCGTCCCTGGCCATCACGCGATAGGTGGTGAGCTTGCCACCGGCGATCATCACCAGCCCGGGGAGCGGAGTGGCCACCGTGTGCTCCCGGGAGATCTTCGAGGTGGGTTCGGTGGCGCCCTTGAGCAGGGGCCGCAGCCCGGCGTACACCCCCTCGACGTCGTCGTGGTCGAGCGGCGTGCGCAACAGCTTGTTGACGTGGCCGAGGACGTAGTCGATGTCCGCGCGCGAGGCGGCCGGGTGCGCGAGGTCGAGGTCCCAGGGAGTGTCGGTCGTGCCGATGATCCAGTGCCGACCCCACGGGATCACGAAGAGCACCGACTTCTCGGTCTTGGTGATGAAGCCGCACTCGCTGCGGATCCGGTCGCGCGGGACCACGAGATGGATGCCCTTGCTGGCCTCGACGTCGAGCGCGCCACGACCGCCGAGCATCTCCTGGATCTCGTTGGTCCAGACGCCACCGGCGTTGACCACCACCTTGGCGCGCACCTCGATCTCACGGTCGTTCTCGAGGTCCATCAGGCGTACGCCGACCACCCGGTCGCCCTCACGCAGGAAGCCGATCACCTTCGCCCGGGAGGCGACATGGGCACCGTAGGCCGCAGCCGTGCGCGCGATGGTGACCACCAGCCGGGCGTCGTCGACCTGGCAGTCGTAGTAGCGGATCGCGCCGGTCAGCTCGTCGGTCCGCAGGTCGGGGGCGATCCTGGCCAGCTGCTTGCGGAACACGTGCTGGTGGCGGGGCACCCCCATGTCGTACTTGCCGGCCATCGCCATGCCGTCGTAGAGCACGAGGCCGGCGCCGACGTAGGGACGCTCCCAGGTGTGGTGCAACGGATAGAGGAACGGCACCGGTCTGACCAGGTGGGGCGCGAGCCGGGTCAGCAGGAGACCGCGCTCCTCGAGGGCCTCCTTGACCAGCCCGAAGTCGAGCATCTCCAGGTAGCGCAAACCGCCGTGCACCAGCTTCGAGGACCGTGAGGACGTGCCACTGGCGAAGTCGCGCTGCTCGACGAGGGCGGTGGACAACCCGCGGGAGACGGCGTCCAGGGCTGTGCCGGCGCCGACCACGCCCGCGCCGACCACGAGGACGTCGAGGTCCTCACCGGCGAACGAACCTGCCGCCGCCATCGCCTCGAGGGCTTTCGCGCGCGAACCTGGTCCGAGGTCCGCAGTCAGGCTCATGCCCGCAGTCTCTCAGGGCAGTGTGACCGTCCCGTTTCAGCCGCCGAGGCACAAGGAGGTGGTCCAGGCGCCCGCGGTGAACGACCAGACCAGGAACCCGAGCGCAGGGAGCAGCGCGAACAGTCCGATCACGGCTCCGCGTGAGCCGTTGCGGGACAACGGCACCGCGATCATCCACGGGAGGGCCACGACCACCAGCACGACCAGCAACCCCACCCGGCCGTGGAGGACGGTGTCGGGGTCGGCCGGCTGGCCGCACGACGTGGTGAACAGCAGCGAGATCAGCAGGTCGGTCGGGACCGAGACCGCCAAGGTGCCGAAGGCGATGGCGAGCCAGCCCCAGGTCCCCATCGCGGGACGCTGGTCAGTGGCGACGTCAGTGGTGGTGAGGGCGGTCCGGTTCATAGCGACAATCCTCGCGATTCACCCACAGGCTGGCATCCGTCGTCGTACTCAGACGTCCCTGAGCACCGGCCCCGTCCTGCCCCACGCGATCGAGGAAGGGGCAGGCGTCGAGCAGCAGACGATGGTCGAACATGATCGGCCGACCGTCGAAGTCGAGCTCGTCTCGCAGCCTCGCCGCGGTCACCGGGAGCGTGGCGTCGACGATCTGGGGATTGCGGAACTTGTTCACCGTCGCGAAGTAGTCGAAGAACTTGTAGGACCCGCCGTCCGCCGTGCCCGTGAAGGTCCAGGCACTCGGAATGCCGTAGGCGTCGGCCATGATCAGGCCGTGCAACGAGCCGGTCACGATGAGCCGGCACGAGAGGATGTCGCGGATCACGCCCTCGACGTCGCCCCTCCCGAGGTCGATGAGCTTGACGTCGGGCCCGAGCTCCGCGTCGCGCCAACGGCGTTCGGACCAGCGGGCCACGATGCCGTACTTGTGGGTCTTCTCGACCTGCGGCGCGAAGTACGCCGGGACCAGGAGGGCCGGGTCGCCGTACACCCCCGGACAGCTGATGCCCTGCTTGCGGAGCCGTGCGCGCGACAGCGGACCCCGGACCGCGGCGTAGGTCGCTCCGGTCGCGAAGCGCGCGGCGTTCTCCGTCCCGAACGAACCGCTCCCCCAGACCACCGAGCTGGCACTGGTCATGTAGAGGACCGAGCCGATGACGACGTAGTGCGGCTGCCTGCGCTCCGCCGCGACGACCTCGCGTCCGGTCATCTGCGCGACCAGCCACGGGGACAGCAGGTCACCGAAGTTGTCCGCCTTCTGCCACCAGCGCACCGGGACCCGGCCGTCGACCTCGATCAGGTCGCCCACCTCGTAGTCCGCCACCAGGCGACGCAGGTGGTCGGGGCTCTGCCGACGGGCAGCGACCTGGCGCCCGATGACCGCCCGGTAGAGCTGACGACCCCGCGGCCCCGCGAGGCGCCGCACCACGCCGTAGCTCTGGCTCACCGGCTCTCCCTCGGGCTGGAGGTTCTCCGAGAAAGAATAGTGGTCAACTACACAACAGTGAGCGCTCCGCCACGCCCTACTGGACGACGACCTCGATGCGCTGGAACTCCTTGAGCTCGGTGTAGCCCGTGGTCGCCATGGCGCGCTTCAACGCCCCCATCAGGTTCATGGTGCCGTCGGCCACCCGCGAGGGGCCGAACAGGATCTCCTGCAGCGTCCCGACGGTGCCGAACTGCACGCGCTCGCCGCGAGGGAGCTCGGCGTGGTGAGCCTCGGCACCCCAGTGGAAGCCGCGACCGGGCGCGTCGGTGGCGCGCGCGAGCGGCGAGCCGACCATCACGGCGTCGGCCCCGCACGCCACGGCCTTCGCGATGTCACCGCTGCGACCGATGGAACCGTCGGCGATCACGTGCACGTAGCGACCACCGGACTCGTCCATGTAGTCGCGTCGGGCGGCGGCGACGTCCGCGACCGCACTGGCCATGGGTACGGCGACCCCGAGGACCGTGCGGGTGGTGTGCGCCGCTCCTCCGCCGAAGCCGACCAGGACCCCCGCCGCGCCTGTCCGCATCAGGTGGAGCGCCGCCTGGTAGGTCGCGCAGCCCCCCACGATGACGGGCACGTCGAGCTCGTAGATGAACTCCTTGAGGTTCAGCGGCTCGGCCTGCGCACTCACGTGCTCGGCGCTGACCGTGGTGCCCCGGATGACGAACATGTCGACGCCCGCGTCGACGACGGTCTTCGCGAACTCCTTGGTGCGCTGCGGGCTGAGGCTGCCGGCCACGGTGACCCCGGCCTCGCGGACCTGCTTGATCCGCTCGGTGATCAGCTCGGCCCTGATCGGCTCGGTGTAGATCTCCTGCAGCCGCCGGACGGCGTCGGGACCCTCGAGCTCGGAGACCTCCTGGAGCAGGTCGGTCGGGTCGTCGTAGCGGGTCCAGAGACCCTCGAGGTTGAGCACCCCGAGGCCACCGAGCTGTCCGAACGCGATCGCGGTCGACGGCGAGACCACCGAGTCCATCGGCGCGGCGAGGATGGGCAGGTCGAACCGGTAGGCATCGATCTGCCAGGCGGTCGACACCTCCTCGGGGTCGCGCGTGCGACGGCTCGGCACGATCGCGATGTCGTCGAAGGAGTAGGCCCGGCGTCCGCGCTTCGCGCGCCCGATGTCGATCTCAGTCACTGGCGGAGTCTTTCACGACGCTCACTGCATCTCCGAGACCGATCCGGCCACCGTCGCGGACGGCCGCGTAGACGCCGAGGCAGAGGTCGCGCTCGCGCCCGAGGGACTTCAGCCAGCCGGGCTGCTCGGCCAGGCCGTCCTGGGCGATGTCGATCATCCGGCAGCGTTCGGTGCGCTCGACCACCTCGAGCTCTGCCTCGCCGACCCGGATCACCGAGCCGGCCCAGGTCTCCTCCACGAACGGCTCGCTCGTCGCGATGACCAGGTTGGTCCGGAGGCGGCGTACGTCGGCGTCGACCTGCAGGTGCTCCCGGCACCAGTCGAGCGACGCGGTGCCGACGAGGGACACGGGGGCAGCGTCCTGGTGGGACTCCTCAGCCTCGGGAGTCACCCGCACCGGAGCGCCCATGTGGTCGGCGAGCGCCTCGTCGAGCGCCGGGTCGCCGGCCAGCCAACGGCCACCCCGCCCCTCCACGCGTACGCCGCCTTCGGTCGTGCTCGCGCCGAAGTCGAAGATCTCGTCGCGCCGCCGGAACCTGCGGCCGTTCTTGCCGGTGGCCAAGCGGCCCTCGTCGTCGACGACGGCGAACCAGCGGTCACCCACGAGCCCACGGGCGTCGACCAGCACCGACTCGAGGGACTCGCCGGCCATCGCCTTGACCGGGTAGCGCCGGATCGCGGCGACCGAGCCGCCCGTCATCGCCAGGAGTAGTTGGGCGCCTCGGTGGTGATCTGCACGTCGTGCGGGTGGCTCTCCTTCAGACCCGCCGAGGTGATCCGCACGAAGCGGCCCTTCTCACGCAGCTCGGGGATGTTGCGCGCACCCACATAGAACATCGACTGGTGCAGGCCGCCGATCAGCTGGTGGGCGACCGCGGCGAGCGGGCCGCGGTAGGCCACCTGACCTTCGATGCCCTCCGGCACGATCTTGTCGTCGCTGGTGACGTCGGCCTGGAAGTAGCGGTCCTTGGAGTAGGACTTCTTGCCGCGGCTGGACATGGCGGCGAGCGAGCCCATGCCGCGGTAGGACTTGTATTGCTTGCCGTTGACGAACACCAGCTCGCCGGGACTCTCCTCGCAGCCGGCGAGCAGGGAGCCGAACATCACCGACTCCGCGCCGGCCACCAGTGCCTTGGCGATGTCGCCGGAGTATTGGAGCCCCCCGTCCGCGATCAGCGGGACGTCGGCCGGTCCGCAGGCCTGCGCGGCCTCGTAGACGGCGGTGACCTGGGGGACGCCGACACCGGCGACCACCCGGGTCGTGCAGATCGAGCCCGGCCCGACGCCGACCTTCACCGCGTCGACCCCGGCGTCGACCAGCGCCTGGGCGCCGTCGCGCGTGGCGACGTTGCCGCCGACGACCTGCACGTGGCGGGTGGCCGGGTCGGCCTTGAGCCGGCGGATCATGTCGAGCAGCAGGCGCGCGTGGCCGTGGGCCGTGTCGACCACGAGCACGTCGACCCCCGCCTCGACCAGGGTGGTCGCACGCTGCCACGCCTCGCCGAAGTAGCCGACGGCCGCGCCGACCAGCAGCCGGCCGTCGTCGTCGTTGGAGGCGTGGGGGAACTGCTCGGACTTCACGAAGTCCTTCACCGTGATCAGCCCGGCGAGCCGGCCGCCCTCGTCGACGATCGGGAGCCGCTCACGCTTGTGCTTGCGGAGCAGGGTGGTGGCGTCCTCGCGGCTGATGCCCACGGGTGCGGTGATCAGCGGCATCGGCGTCATCACCTCGTCGACCTTGGTGCTGGCCCACTCCGCGACCGGCGTGAACCGCAGGTCGCGGTTGGTGATGATGCCGAGCAGACGGTTGTCGAGGTCGACGACGGGGAGGCCGGAGACGCGGTATTCGCCGCAGATCTGGTCGAGCTCCTCGAGGGTCGCGTCGGGACCGATCGTGACCGGGTTGGAGATCATGCCGGTCTGGGTGCGCTTGACGAGGTCGACCTGGTAGGCCTGGTCCTCGATCGACAGGTTGCGGTGCAGGATGCCGATGCCGCCCTGGCGGGCCATCGCGATCGCCATCCGGGACTCGGTCACCGTGTCCATGGCGCTGGAGATCAGCGGCGTGCGCAGGGTGATGCCCCGGGTCAGACGCGTGCTGGTGTCGACCTCGCTGGGGATGACGTCGGTCTCGCCCGGGAGGAGCAGGACGTCGTCGTAGGTCAGGCCGAGAGCGGCGAACTTGTCGGGGACTTCTGACGACATGGGATCCGGGGACCTTCCGGTGGGTGTCTGGTCCCCAATGCTAACGGCCGTAGGTGACGGGATCTTCCCCTGGCTTGGGCGTTGCGGGATCGGAGCGGCGTACGCCGGTGACGGTGATCCTCGCCGTCAGCAGGCCGTTGCTCACCTTGATCCTGGCCCGGAGCCCCGCGCTGCTCACCATCGACACGAAGCCCTCGTCGTCTGCCGGGGCCAGCAGCACGATCTCGTCCTCGCCGGAGGTCGCGGCCTGCGACGCCGCGCGGGTGAGGAGCTGGGAGCCGATCCCGAGCCGGCGCCACGCCGGCGCGACCTCGATGGTCAGCTCGCGGCCGTCGGTGAGCGCGAACGCCGCGACCCCGACCACGTGGCCGCCGATCCGGGCGACCACACCGCTGGAGGTCTCGTCGTAGTCCACCGGAGTGGGCCCTGGTCGGGCGGGCTGCTGGTCGAGCCGCTCGGCCAGCGCACTGAGGGCACCCGCCCGCGAGTGCTCGGTCGCGCTCCACTTCTCGGGGTGCGGCCCGAGCAGCTTCTCCAGCAGCGTCGGGAGCAGTGCAGGGTCAGCCACGACGTCGTGAGCCGCGGTGAGCCAGCGCGTCGGCTGGTCGATCAGGTCGTGAGTGGTGCAGGGTTCGACGCTCACCTCGTCCCCGCCTGCACCACTCACGAGCTCGGCGACCGCCCCCGCGGTCCAATCCTGGGGCGCACTGATCACCATCTCGTCGGTGACCCGACCGAGGTCGGGGAAGATCTGCAGGCCCAGGATGTTCAGGCCGGCGTCTCCGCACCGTGTGGCGAGCAGGGCCAGAGCTCCCGGGCGTTCGGTCAGCGACGCGCGCACTCGGAAGAACATGCGGCAACTTTCGCCCCACCGTGTTGCGGGATCGCTGCAGCCCTGTTTCCGGCATGTCAACAAACCCCGACGATCCCCACCGCACCGGACACGCGAAACCGCCCCGCACCCGGAGGTGCGAGGCGGTCCCGTTGCGGTGCCTACTTCTTGAAGCCGACCTGCGTGTAGTCGGGGACCTCGAACTGAGCGGCCCCGATGTTGACGATGCCCTTCTCCACGGCCCAGATGGTCGGGGTCGTGGCGATGGTGATGATCGGCACCGTCTCGAAGATCACCTTGTCGATCTCGTTGGCGATCGTCTGCTGCTTGGCCGGGTCGAGCTCGGCGTTGGCCTTGTCCCACAGGTCCGAGAGCCTCGGGTCGGCGATGCCGGTGTAGTTCTGACCGGCGTCTGCGGGGTCGAAGAGCGACTGCGTGGTCGAGACCGGGAAGGGCGTGCCCTGCCAGCTGAACGACGTCATCTCGAAGTTCAGCTTGCCGACCGCGACGTAGTCGTCGAAGTACTTCGCGGTGGGGACCGTGTCGAGCTTGACCGCGATGCCGGCCTTCTTCAGGAAGCCCTGGACCAGCTGCGCCCGCTGGGCGTTGGTCGGGGTGTCCGAGGGGACCGTGATCGAGAGGGACAGCGGCTTGCCGTCCTTCGCGTACATCCCGTCGGAGCCCTTCTTGTAGCCCGCTTCCTCGAGCTCGGAGGCCGACTTCTTCAGGTCGTAGGGGATCTCCTCGTCGGCGACGTCCTTGTAGCCGGCCTGGCCCGGGACGTAGATGACGCTGCCCTGGACCGACGGCTTCACGTCGAGCTGCTTCTGGATGACAGCGGTCATCGTCTTGCGGTCGATCGCGTGGCCGATCGCGCGCCGGACGTGCACGTCGTCCAGCGGTGCCTTCGACGCGTTCAGGGTCAGGTGCGACCAGGTGAGACCGCCGGACTTCTGGATCTCGGCGTCCGTGCGCTGCTTGGCCTGCGCCAGCACGTCGGGGTTGGCCTGCGTGTCGAGGACGTTGATCTCCTTGTTGGCGAACGCCTGGCCGAGCGAGTCCTGGTTGACCACGCGGAAGATCAGCTTGTCGAGCTTGGGCTTGCGGCCCCACCACTTCGGGTTGGGGATCTCGGTGACCACGCCGGCGTTGTTGTCGATGCTGCTGACCACGTAGGGGCCGTTGCTCGGGAACATCTTCTTCGCGAAGCCGGTGTTGAACGCGGCCGGGTCTGCGGTCATCGACGACGGGCCGACGGGATACATGTAGTTGGGCCAGTCGGCGTTCACCTTGCCCCAGGTGATCGTGTAGTCGTACTCGGTGTCACCCTTCTCGACCCCGGTGATGTCCTTGAAGCCGTTGTCGGCCGCGATCTCGAACTTCGGGTTGTCGCCCTTGAGCGCCTTCCAGGTGTTGACGAAGTCGGTCCAGATGATCGGCTTGCCGTCGCTCCAGACTGCCTTGGGGTTGAGCTTGACCTCGATCTTCAGCGGGTCCTTGCTGACGACCTTGGCGGACTCGACCGTGTTGGGGTCGACCTCCCACTCACCGGTGGGCTTGAAGATCACCCCGCTCGAGAGCACCGGGGTCTGGATGGTGAGGTTGTCCCCCAGCGGCCCGTTGGTCTGGTTGCTGTTCCAGTTGATCGGCAGCTGGCTGACGGACTGCACGAGCGTTCCGCCCTGCTTGACGTCGTCGTAGGACGCCTTGGCCCACGCCGTGTTGGGCAGCACGGCACCGTTGCTGTCCGAGTCGCTGTCGGACTTGCTCGTGGAACCGCCGCCGCAGGCTGCGAGGACCAGAGCAGCCGTGGCGACCCCGGCCACGAGCCCTAGGGATTTCTTACGGTTCATCATTCCTCCTGTGGATGTTGCCCCGGCTAGAGCCGGAGCGTGTTCTGCTCGACGTGATGGCACGCCGCCGACGTCGTGTCGATCACCCGCAGCTGCGGGTCCTCGGTCAGGCAGCGTTCCTGGCGTGCCGGGTCGAGAATCTTGTAGAGCGGGCACCTGCCGTGGAAGTTGCACCCGGTGATCTCGTCGACCGGGCTGGGCAGGTCACCGTCGAGCAGGATCCGGACCCGGGAGCGCTCGGCTGCCGGGTCGGGGATGGGCACCGCTGACATCAGGGCCTGGGTGTAGGGGTGGTGGGGCCGCGCGAACACCTCACCGACGTCTCCGGTCTCCACGATGCGGCCGAGGTACATCACCGCGACCTTGTCCGCGATCTGCCGGACGACGGCGAGGTCGTGGGCGACGAAGAGGTAGGAGAGGCCGAGGCGGACCTTGAGGTCCTCGAGCAGGTTCATCACCCCGGCCTGGATCGACACGTCGAGCGCCGAGACCGGCTCGTCGAGCACGAGCAGCTTGGGGTTCGTGGCGAGCGCACGAGCGATGCCGACGCGCTGGCGCTGCCCTCCGGAGAACTCGTGGGGATAGCGGGCCGCCATCGAGGAGTCGAGCCCGACGAGGTCGAGGAGCTCGGCCACGCGCTGGCGTCGCTCGGCCCTCGACGCGTCGTGCACCGTCAGCGGCTCGCCGATGATGTCCTCGATGGTCAGCCGCGGGTCGAGGGCGGCCATCGGGTCCTGGAACACGATCTGGACGTCCTTGCGCATGCCCAGCCGCTCGGACTTGGACAGACCCGCGACGTCGCGCCCGGCGAGCGTGATCGAGCCGGCCTGCGGCCCCTTCATCTCCAGCACCTCGAGGATCGTCGTCGACTTGCCACAGCCGGACTCACCGACCAGTCCCAGCACCTCGCCGCTGCGGATCTCGAGGTCGATGCCGTCGACCGCCTTGACCGTGCCGACCTGCTTCTTGAAGACCAGTCCCGTGGTGAGGGGGAAGTGCCGGACGAGACCCTTGACGGTCAGGATCGCCTCACGGTCGGACGCCTGCTGCGTGTCGGCGAGCACCGGCTCGGGCCTCGGGAAGACGTCGGAGGCCTGGAGCGTCCCCGCCTCGATCTCTCCGGCCCGGATGCAGGCCGCGGAGTGACCTCCGTGGAGCTCGATCAACGGTGGTTCGGCGGTCGTGCACGCAGACACCGAGATCGGGCAGCGGGGCTCGAACGGGCACCCGGGCGGCAGGTTCGAGAGCACCGGAGGGCGCCCGTCCAGGGGGACGAGCCGGGTGCGGCCGGCCGTGATCAGGTTGGGCACGGAGCGCAGCAGGCCGATCGTGTAGGGCATCTCGGGCCGGCTGAACACGTCGTCGACGGTGCCGGTCTCCACCAGCCTGCCGGCGTACATCACTGCGATGCGGTCGGCGTTGCCCGCGACGACGCCGAGGTCGTGGGTGATCAGTACGACGGCCGCGCCGGTGATCTCCTTGGCCTTCTGGAGCACCTCGAGGATCTGGGCCTGGATGGTCACGTCGAGAGCCGTGGTCGGCTCGTCGGCGATGATCAGGCTGGGATCGTTGGCGATCGCGATGGCGATCATCACCCGCTGGCGCATGCCGCCGGAGAACTCGTGCGGGAAGGACTTCAGCCGTCGCTCGGGAGCCGGGATGCCCACCACCCGCAAGAGCTCGGCCGCGCGCACCGCGGCCGCCTTGTCGCTGAGCGCCTTGTCGTGGAGCATCAGGCCCTCGGCGATCTGGTCGCCGACGGTGTAGACCGGGGTCAGGGCCGACAGCGGGTCCTGGAAGATCATCGCGATCTCCTTGCCCCGGATGCGGGAGAGCTCGCGGTCGTCCTTGTTGAGCAACGACTCACCGCGCAGCAGGATGTCGCCGGCGATCTCGGCATTGCGCGGGAGTAGCCCCATGATGGCCATCGACGAGACGGACTTGCCCGAGCCCGACTCCCCCACGATCCCGAGGAACTCGCCCTCGCGGACCGTGTAGGAGATCCCACGCACCGCGCGGACCGCCCCGGAGGACTGCGGGAAGCTCACCGACAGGTCCCGGACCTCCAGCAGAGGAGCCTCAGTCATGGGCGTTCCCGGAGGTCGGGTCGACCGCGTCGCGCAGGGCATCGCCCACGAGGCTGACGGCGAACAGCAGCAGGATCAGCACGATCGCCGGGAACAGGAACATCCACGGCCTCGTCGTGGCCGACGGCGTCCCGTCGGCCAGCAGCAGTCCCAGCGAGACCTCGGGCCGCGTGACCCCGAACCCGAAGTAGGACAACGCCGTCTCGCTGTCGATGGCGGCCACCACCCCGAGCGTGGCGTCGATGATCAGCAGAGAGGCCACGTTGGGGATGATGTGTCGCCGGAGGATCGTCCCGGTCCCGACCCCCATGAAGCGGGCCGCCTTCACGAACTCGCGGTCTCGCAGCGACTTGGTCTGGGCCCGGATGACCTGGGCCATCACCATCCAGCTGAACAGGGCGATGAACGCGGTCAGCACCAGGAAGGAGTACTTCTTGAAGATCGGGCTGAGCATCACCAGGATGAAGAACGCCGGGAGCACCAGCAAGAAGTTGATCATCCAGCTGATCGCCGCGTCGGCCTTGCCACCCAGGTAGCCCGCGAACGCTCCGACGAACGCCGCGATCAGGGTGCCCGCCGGTCCTGCGATCAGCCCGATCACGAGGGACTTGCGCAGGCCCGAGACCGTCTCGGCATAGATGTCCTGGCCGATGTCGTCGGTGCCGAACCAGTGCAGCGAGCTCGGTCCGGTGCTCGCGTTGATCAGGTCCTGGTCGGTGGGCGACCACTGCGTGATCCAGAGTCCCGCGATCGCCCAGACGATCATGCCGACGACCACGACCGCTCCGAGCCAGAAGCGGCGGGTGGAGCGCAGGCGGAGCCAGATCAGCCTCGCCCGGCTCGACTTGCGAGGAGACTTCTGCTGATCGACCAGCTCGGCCGTGACGTCGACCTCGAGGGGACCGATGGGGTCGGTCGTGGCCATCAGATCCTCACTCGCGGGTCGAGGGCGGCGTACAGGATCTCGGCCAGGGTCGACGAGATCAGGACCAGGATCGAGAAGTAGAAGGTCGATCCCGCGGCGGCGTTGATGTCGTTCTCCGTGATCGCGGTCAGGGCCAGCTCACCCATCCCGTGCCAGCTGAAGATGATCTCCAGGAACGTCGATCCGGCCACCAGGGTGCCGAAGCTGTAGGCGAAGTACGTCGACATCGGGATCAGCGCGACCCGCACGCCGTGACGGACCATCGCCGAGTTGCGGGTGCGGCCCTTGGACCGGGCAGTCCGGATGTAGTCGGCGCTGAGGACGTCCAGCATCGCGTTGCGCTGGTAGCGGGAGTACTCCGCGGCACCGAGCGCCGTCAACGCGATCGTCGGGAGCAGCAGGTGGCTGAGCCGGTCGACGAAGCTGTTCCAGCTGCCCTCGGTGCCGGGGGTGTACTGCCCGGTGAAGTTGATGATCTGCGAACCGGCCCAGTTGTTGAAGTTGGTCGCCGCGATCATCAGGAACACACCGAGCACGAAGACCGGAGTGGCCAGCACGAGGTAGGACGCGTAGGTCACGACCTGGTCGCTCATCCGGTACTGCCGGACGGCACCCCAGACTCCCAGCGTGACGCCGAGGACCGCACCGAGGAGGGAGCCGATCAGCAGCAGCTGCAGACTGACCGCGGAGCGGACCAGCATGTCGTGGCCGACCGGGTCGAGGTTGTTCTCCAGGCCGAAGGTGCCGTGCACGAAGACGCCCGAGAGCCAGTCCCAGGTGCGCTGGAGCAGGGGCACGTTGGGGTCGACGCCGAGGCGCCGCAGGGAGGCCTCGATGTTGGCATCGCTCGGGCGCGGGTTGCGCCCGTAGTAACGCGCCGCGGGGTTGAGCACCAGGCTGGCGAGCATGTAACCCATCACGGTCGCCAGCACGGTGAGGATCAGGTAGTTGATGAAGCGACGGAGGGCATAGAGGATCACTCCGGCACCTGGTTCCGCGCAGCGGTAGTCACGTATCGAGCCTCTGTCTCCTGGTGACCACGACGACGCCCGAGCAGCGGAAGTGGTGAATTCACGCTAGCAAGGGTGGCTTCGAGATGGCGTGATGAGAATGGACGCGCCGCTAGCGCAACCAAATCGCAATGTTCACCGCGACCAGGAGCAGCAGGACCAGGGCCGGTCGCCATCGCCAGGTCGTGCTCACGAGCGCCGTCTGCGCCTCGCCGCGCTGCCGCTGCTCCCAGGCTCGCCTGGCGCGCTCGACGGCCGTCGCGACCGGGGCCGTCTCGGCCGTGTAGCGGCGCGGCACGCCCGGCGCGTTCCACGACGTGATGGGACGAGCGCGCGCTGCTCCGGGGAGGGGCGTCACGGTGGTCAGGCCACGCACGCTCACGGTGTCCAGGGCACCGAAGGGCACCCAGTGCACCCGCAACGGGTTGACGATGCGCACGCCCTCGGCCTCGACCACCAGGCACGGGCTGGCGAGCACCACCCAGGTGGCGAACGCGATCGCCGCCATCACGACCGCGACCCTCGCCAGGTAGCCGGGCGTGCCCTCGACCACCGCATCGACCACCGCGAGACCGCAGAAGGCCCAGACAGCGATCGGCACGACCACCGCGCTGGCCTGGCGGAGCACCACGGGTCGCGCTGTTCGTGCCGTGCCCGCGCTCATGCGGCTCAGGCTACGACGGACACCACGAACGCCCGACCGGTGGTTGAGTGGAGCCGTGGATGTCGTCGGCGACGCCCTTGGTGCCGTACGCCGGGCGGAGTTCCTGCCCGGCAACGCCCGCTGGCGCGCCGGCCACGACGGGCCGATCCAGATCGGTCACGGCCAGACGAGCTCCCAGCCCCGCACGGTCGAGGCGATGCTGCGCCTGCTCGAGGTGGAGGCGGGACACCACGTCCTCGACGTGGGAGCAGGATCGGGATGGACGACGGCACTGCTGGCACACCTGACCGGGCCGACCGGGTCGGTGGTCGGCGTGGAGCTGGTCCCGGAGCTGGCCGTGTGGGGGGCCGAGAACCTGGCGCGCACGGCGTACGACTGGGCCGCGATCCACCAGGCCGCTCCGGGGGTGCTCGGCGTCCCGGAGGAGGCGCCGTACGACCGGATCCTGGTCTCCGCCGAGGCCCGGACGCTGCCCGGTGAGCTCGTCGACCAGCTCCGGGACGGCGGCCGGATCGTGCTGCCAGTCAGCGGCACCATGACCCTCGGCATCCGGAGCGGCACGGAGCTGCAGACCTCGATGCACGGCAGCTACCGCTTCGTGCCGCTGCTCTGAGAGCCCCTGTCAGATCACGATCCCGAGAAGCAGCACGAAGATCAGTCCGCTCACCGACAGCACGGTCTCCATCAGCGACCAGGACTTGATCGTCTGGCCGACCGAGAGGCCGAAGTACTCCTTGACCAGCCAGAAGCCGGCGTCGTTGACGTGGGAGAAGAACAGCGAGCCGGAGCCGACGGCGAGCACCACGAGCGAGGTCTCGCCCTGGCCGAGGCCGTCGACCAGGCTGACCATCAGTGCCGAGGCGGTGATCGTGGCCACGGTGGCCGACCCGGTCGCGAGGCGGATCAGCACGGCGATCACCCAGGCGAGGAGCAGTACCGAGAAGTTGGCGCCCTGGGCCCAGTCGGCGAGCAGGGTGCCGACGCCCGTGTCGACGAGCACCTGCTTGAAGCCGCCACCTGCGGCCACGATGAGCAGGATGCCGGCGATCGGCGGGAGCGCCTCGCCGACGGACTTCGTGATGCCGTCCTTGTCCATCCCGGAGGCCCGGCCGAAGGTGAACATCGCGACGAAGACCGCGACGAGCAGGGCGACGAAGGGGTTGCCGATGACGTCGAAGACCTGCTGGAAGCGGTTGTCGGGGTCGTCGATGATGATGTCGACGATCGCCTTGGCCATCATCAGCGTCACCGGCAGCAGCACCGTGACCAGCGTGCTCCCGAAGGAGGGTCGGGTGTCTGCTGCCCTGTCCTCACGGCCCTCGAACATGTGCGGGGCCGGCACGTCGACCCACTGGCCGGCGAGTCGGCCGAACAGCG
Source organism: uncultured Actinomycetota bacterium (assembly GCA_963843075.1). GTDB lineage: Bacteria > Actinomycetota > Actinomycetes > Propionibacteriales > Nocardioidaceae > Marmoricola. The sequence continues at coordinate 1,894,368 of CAWJJD010000002.1, forward strand.
GCCCGGCGACGATCACGGTGGGGATGGCGACGAGCACGCCGAGCATCAGCGTCGTACCGAGATCCGCGCCCAGGGTGTCGATCGCGAGCAGCGGTCCGGGGTGCGGGGGCACCAGGCCGTGCATGGCCGAGAGTCCCGCCAGGGTGGGGATGCCGATCGTGATCACGGACAGCTGCGCCCTGCGTGCGACCAGGTAGATCACCGGCATCAGCAGGACCAGGCCGATCTCGAAGAACATCGGCAGCCCGATCAGCGCACCGACCCCGGCCATCGACCACGGCAGCATCCGCCGCGAGGACCGGCTCACGATCGTGTCGACGATCTGGTCGGCGCCGCCCGAGTCAGCCAGCAGCTTCGCGAACATCGCACCGAGCGCGATCAGCGCTCCGACGCCCGCCGCGGTCGAGCCGAAGCCGGCCGAGAAGCTGGCGATCACGTCGTTGACGTTCTGGCCGGCGAGCACGCCGACGGTCAGACCGCCGAGGATCAGCGCGAGGAACGGGTGGACCTTCGCCAGGGTGATCAGCACGACGATCAGCGCGATCGCGAGCAGCGCCGCCAGCACCAGCTGCCATCCGGAGGCGACCGGGTCGACCAGCGGTGAGGCGTCGAGGGGTGAGAGGGACATGGCGGATCCGGTCATGACTTCTTCTCCTGGTGGTGCGAGAGCGGGGGGTGCTGGTCGACGTAGTCCTGGACGATCCCGTCGATGCTCTGGTCGACGTCGACGACCAGACCGCGCTCGTCGGGGGAAAGCGGCTCGAGGGTGGCGAACTGCGAGTCGAGCAGGGAGGCCGGCATGAAGTGGCCCGGCCGGCTGGCCTGGCGCTGCGCGATCACCTCCCGGCTGCCGTGCAGGTGGAGGAACTCGGTGGTGGTGGCGTGGTGGCGCAGCTGGTCGCGGTACTTGCGCTTCAGCGCCGAGCAGCTCATCACCCCACCGCTCTCGGCGTGGGCGACCAGCCACTCCCCGATCGCCTCGAGCCAGGGGCGCCGGTCGCTGTCGTCGAGTGCCTCACCCGCCGTCATCTTGGCGATGTTGGCCGGGGGGTGGAAGTCGTCGGCGTCGGCGAACGGCACCCGCAGGCGCTGGGCCAGGGCGGCCCCCACCGTCGACTTGCCGGAGCCGGAGACGCCCATGACGACGACCAGCGGTGATCGGTCCGGCATGTGAGCTCCTGAGGTGGTGGCGCGGGTCGGGACCCACGAATCGGCGCCTGTGTCGGCCGTCACAGTCTGGGCCAATGATCTGATCTTTGCAATAGTTCGGCGCAAAAACCTGACCTTTCCTTCGAGTTCTGCGAGGATGCGGAGGTGGCCACCCCTCCCGGTACCCGAACATCGGGTCAGCTTCACGGCGGCACGCTCGACGCCGTTGGTGGTCGCATCGTCGGAGGTGAGCTGGCCCCCGGCGCCGTACTCACCCTGGAGGCGCTGGCCCGCGAGTACGCCGTCTCGGTGTCCGTCGCGCGCGAGGTGGTGCGGGTGCTCGAGTCGATGGGGATGGTGCGCGCACGACGACGCGTCGGGGTGACCGTGCTCGACCGCTCGGCGTGGAACGTCTTCGACCCTCGGCTGATCCGCTGGCGTCTGGCCGGCCCCGGCCGGGGCGCCCAGCTGCAGTCGCTCAGCGAGCTGCGGCGAGGATTCGAGCCGGCCGCGGCGTCCCTGGCTGCGGCCCATGCGACCTCGGCGCACTGCGGACTGCTGGCCGCGGCGGTGAGCGACATGGTCGTGCACGGGCACTCGGGCGATCTGGACGCCTATCTGGTGGCCGACGTGAGCTTCCATCGCACCCTGCTGGAGGCGAGCGGCAACGAGATGTTCCGTGCCCTCGGCGACGTGGTCGCGGAGGTGCTGGCCGGGCGGACCCACCACGGGCTGATGCCGGACCGGCCGAACCCCGAGGCGATCGGGCTGCACGACACGGTCGCGCGCGCCGTACGCACCGGTGACGCGAAGGAAGCAGAGCGGGCCATGCGCGAGCTCATCGAGGAGGCCGCTGCCGCCATGCGCGAAGAGCTCGACGACAGAGGCCGGTTTCCCAGGTGATGAACCGAAACTGCCTCTTCACACACGATGCGCGGTGTGTGAAGAGGCAGTTGGGGTTCTTAACCTGGGAAACCGGCCGAGCCGATCCCCTGCGAACTAGTGCCCGTGGCCGTGACCGTGGCCGTGGGCGGCCTCTTCCTCTTCCTCGGTCGGCTTCTCCACGATCAGCGTCTCCGTGGTGAGCAGCATGCCGGCGATGGAGGTGGCGTTGACCAGCGCGGACTTGGTGACCTTGACCGGGTCGAGCACGCCCTGGGCGACCAGGTCGCCGTACTCGTCGGTCGCGGCGTTGTAGCCGTTGCCGACACCGAGCTCGCGGACCTTGGAGATCACGACGTAGCCCTGGACTCCACCGTTCTCGGCGATCCAGCGCAGCGGCTCGTCGGCGGCCTTGCGGACGACGCGCACGCCGACCGCCTCGTCACCGGTGAGCCCGAGGTCACCATCGAGAGCGGCGACCGCGTGCACGAGGGCGGAGCCGCCACCGGCGACGATGCCCTCCTCGATCGCGGCACGCGTCGCGGAGACGGCGTCCTCGATGCGGTGCTTCTTCTCCTTCAGCTCCACCTCGGTGGCAGCGCCGACCTTGACGACGCACACGCCACCGGCGAGCTTCGCGAGACGCTCCTGCAGCTTCTCGCGGTCCCAGTCGGAGTCGGTGGACTCGATCTCGGCCTTGATCTGGTTGACGCGACCGCCGACCTCGTCGGGCTTGCCGCCACCCTCGACGATCGTGGTGTTGTCCTTGGTGACCACGATGCGACGGGCGGTGCCGAGCACATCGAGACCGACCTGGTCGAGCTTGAGCCCGACCTCGGGCGCGATGACCTGGCCACCGGTGAGGGTGGCGATGTCCTGCATCATCGCCTTGCGACGGTCACCGAAGGCAGGAGCCTTCACGGCGACGGCGTTGAAGGTGCCGCGGATCTTGTTGACCACCAGGGTCGAGAGCGCCTCGCCCTCGACGTCCTCGGCGAGGATGAACAGCGGCTTGCCGGCGGCGATGACCTTCTCCAGCAGCGGCAGCAGCTCGGAGATCGCCGAGATCTTGCCCTGGTGCAGGAGGATGAACGGGTCGTCGAGGACGGCCTCCATGGACTCCTGGTCGGTCACGAAGTACGGCGACAGGTAGCCCTTGTCGAACTGCATGCCCTCGGTGAACTCGAGGTCGGTGCCCATGGTGTTGGACTCCTCGACGGTGATGACACCGTCCTTGCCGACCTTGTCGAAGGCCTGCGCCAGCAGGTCACCGATGACGGCGTCCCGGCTGGACACGGTCGCGACGGCGGCCATGTCGTTGCGGTCGTCCACGTCGCGGGCGGCCTCGTCGAGCGCCGCGTTGACGGCCTCGGTGGCCTTGTCCATGCCGCGCTTGAGGGCCATCGGGTTCACACCCGCGGCCACGGCCTTGATGCCTTCGTGGACCATCGCCTGCGCCAGCACGGTCGCGGTGGTGGTGCCGTCACCCGCGACGTCGTTGGTCTTGGTGGCGACCTCCTTGGTCAGCTGGGCCCCGAGGTTCTCGAAGGGGTCGTCCAGCTCGATCTCACGCGCGACGGTGACGCCGTCGTTGGTGATCGTGGGTGCGCCCCACTTCTTGTCCAGCACGACGTAGCGGCCGCGCGGGCCGAGCGTCACCTTGACGGCGTTGGCGAGCTTGTCCACGCCGCGCTCGAGCGAGCGGCGGGCGTCCTCGTCGAACTCCAGAATCTTGGGCATCCTCGGATGCTCCTTTCGTCAGAAAATGGCGATAGTCCGAGACGATTCGCAGCGGATCACGGCGGATCGACCTGCGTCTCGTCTCGGACTATCAGAGTCGTTCAGGAAACGATGGCCAGCACGTCGCGCGCGGAGAGGATGAGGTACTCCTCGCCGGCGTACTTCACCTCGGTGCCGCCGTACTTGCTGTAGATCACCTTGTCGCCGATGTTCACGTCCAGCGGGACCCGGTTGCCGTTGTCGTCGATGCGGCCCGGGCCGATGGCCAGGACCTCGCCCTCCTGGGGCTTCTCCTTCGCGGTGTCCGGGATGACCAGGCCGGAAGCCGTGGTCTGCTCGGCGTCCAGGGGCTGAACGACGATCCGGTCCTCGAGAGGCTTGATGTTGACCGACACTTCTGATCAACCTCCACTTTCACAGTTGGTTGGGTTTTCGAAGTTTGCGGCCTGTGAGAAGTACGCCGTCGCGGGGGTCGTACGTCGGCACAAGCGCTGGCACACTCACGGGGAGAGTGCCAATACGAAAACTAGCACTCGGACCTGACGAGTGCCAGACCGGTGTCGGAGTGGACCCGTTTCCTCCCGGTGGGTCGACCCCACGCCGGGGTGACAGACTCCGCTGCGTGGACCTCGACGCCTTCCACTGGCTCCTGACCGACCCCGGTCAACGCCTGCTGGCACGCGCCGCCGAGGTCGCCGCCACGTCCGTTGACCCGCTGCGGGCCCAGGCCACGTTGCGCCGGGAAGCCGGCGGGGACCACGTCGCTGCGGCGACGACCCAGGTCGAGCTGCGGCGCCGCGCGATCGAGAAGTTCGGGGAGCTGGCGTCGCGGATGTACTTCACGCCCGAGGGTCTCGAGCAGTCCACCAGGCTCCCGGTCTCGACCCACCGGGCGGCCCGCGTGCGTGCGTCCTCGGCAGCGTCGCTGGTCGACCTCGGCTGCGGCATCGGTGGCGACCTGGTCGCGTTCGCGCGGGCCGGCATCACCTGCGCCGGTGTCGACCTCGACCCGCTCCGCGTCGAGGTCGCCCGGGCCAACCTCGAGGCCCTCGGGCTGGGGGGCGCGGTCTCGGTCGCCGACGCCACCGGGGTGGACACGGCCCCCTTCGACGTGGCGTACGCCGACCCGGCCCGCCGGTCCGCCCGGGGGCGGAGCTTCGACGTCGACGACTGGAAGCCGCCGTGGTCCTTCGTGGAGTCACTGCTCACCCGGGACTCGTGCGTGAAGCTGGCCCCGGGCATCCCGCACGAGCTGGTCCCCGACGGGGTCGAGGCGGAATGGGTCAGCGACCACCACGAGGTCAAGGAGGCCGTGCTCTGGTCGGGGCGGCTCGCCACGACCCGCAGGCGCGCCACCGTGATCGGGGCCGGTGGACTGGCGACGCTCACCGACGAGGACGACCCGGGTGCGCCGAGCGGTCCGGTGGCTGAGTTCCTCTACGAGCCCGACGGTGCCGTGATCCGCGCGGGCCTGGTCACCGCCGTCGCTGCCGGGGTGGGCGGGCACCTGCTCGACGAGCACATCGCCTACGTCACCTCCCCGGGCTCGTTCCAGACCCCGTTCGCCCGCGGCTACCGGGTCCGCGAGGAGGTGCCGTACCGCGAGAAGCCGCTGCGCGCCGCCCTGCGTGAGCGCGGCATCGGACGCCTGACCATCAAGAAGCGCGGGGTGTCCGTCGTGCCCGACGAGCTGCGGAAGCGACTGGCCCTGCGCGGCGACGAGGAGTCGACGCTCGTCCTCACCCGCGTGGCCGGCAAGGGCACCGCACTCCTGGTCGAGCCGTTCTGATGGACCACCTGTGAGCGAGTTCCCCCACCACGGCTCGACCGCGCACGAGAGCAACGCCGATCCCGAGGCAGAGTCCCACCGCCGACGGTGGATCGCACTCCTCGTCTGCTGCAGCGCTCTGTTCATGACGCTGCTCGACGTGAGCATCACCAACGTCGCCCTGCCCTCGATCAGTGACTCGACGGGGGCCGGGCCGTCGCAGCTCCAGTGGATCGTGAGCGGCTACACGCTGACCTTCGGGCTGGTGCCGGTGCTCGCGGGGCGGCTCGGCGACGACCACGGCCGCCGGCTGATGTTCCAGGTGGGGGTCGCCGGTTTCGCCCTCACGAGCGCGCTGTCCGGCCTGGCGCCGACCGCCGAGCTGTTGATCGCGGCCCGGGTGTTCCAGGGCATCTCCGGCGGGCTGATCAACCCGCAGGTCTCGGGCCTGATCCAGCAGATGTTCCGCGGCGAGGAGCGGGGCCGCGCCTTCGGGGCGCTCGGCACCACCGTCGGGCTCGGCACGGCACTCGGTCCGCTGGCGGGCGGCGCGCTGATCGCCCTCGGCGGGCCCGACCTCGGCTGGCGCCTGGTGTTCTTCATCAACGTCCCGGTCGGGGTCGCCGTCCTCGTCCTCGCGCGCCGGTTCCTGCCCCGGACCCCTGCCACCGGCTCGCACCGCCTCGACATCCTCGGGTCCCTCACCCTGGGGGCGGCCACGTTCTGCGTCCTGTTCGGAGCGGTTCAGTTCGACCAGGTCGGCACGTCGGTCCTGCTGCTCGCCCTGCCGGCGCTGCTGCTCCTGCTGCTGTTCTTCCGGCGGGAGCGCCGGCTCACCCGCCAGGACCTTGACCCGCTCGTCGACCTGCGGCTGTTCCGCCGCCAGTCCTACACCTCCGGCATCGTGCTCGCACTGCTCTACTTCCCCGCGATGGCCGGGCTGCCGCTCGTCCTCGCGCTCTACTTCCAGCGCGGGTTGGGGTTCAGCGCGCTCCACTCCGCCCTCGGTGTCACGGCGTTCGCCGTCGGGAGTGCAGTGTCCGCACAGTTGTCCGGCCGCTTCGTGACCAGGATCGGACGTCCGCTGATCGTGGCCGGCACGTCGACTTTCGGTGCCGGGGCGATCGCGATGGCACTCGTCGCACGGACGGCGCCCGACCAGCACGCCGTCCTCGCCCTGGCCGGACCGCTGTTCGTGATGGGCCTCGGCAGCGGCGCGGTCGTCACGCCCAACCAGGCGCTGACGCTCGCGGACGTCGACCCCGTGGCCGGCGGCACGGCCGGAGGTGTGCTCCAGACCGCGCAGCGCGTGGGGCTGGCGATCGGGCAGGCGGTCATCGGTGCGGTGTTCTTCTCCGCGGTGGCCGGACCCGGGGCCGCGTCCTACGGCGACGCCCTGGGCACGGCCGTGGGCGTCGCGCTGTGCTTCGTCCTCGCGGCCACCGCGGTGGGCGTGTGGGAGATCGTCCGCGAGCGTCGTTCCGAGGACAGGGCCGGAGTCAGGCGGAGCCGCGCGCCCGACCGACCCGAAGGGCCGTCCAGCTGAGGAACAGGCCCAGAGCCACGCCGGTCACGTCGGCGAGCAGGTCACGGACATCGCCGTCCCGGTCGATGGGCAGCACGGCCTGGAGGATCTCCGTGACCCCGGCGTACGCCGCCAGCCCGAGGCCGAGGGCCAGCCACGGCACGCCGGCCCACCGACCGGCGACGGCGAGCGCCACGAAGATCGACAGGTGCACGAGCTTGTCGTCCGGGCCGTTCTGCGGCACGTCGTCGCCCGGTGTCAGGAACATCGCCAGGCTGATCCCCAGGAGCAGGGCGAAGACGATCCGGGCGAGCTGCGGTCTCACGCCAGGTTGGCGCGTTCGGCGCCGATCGTGGTGTCCGCCCCGTGTCCTGTGTGTACGACGGTCTCGTCTGGCAGCTCGAACAACCGCGACCGGATCGACTCCTTGATCAGGTCCTCGTCGCTGAACGAACGACCGGTGGCGCCCGGCCCACCCTCGAACAGGGTGTCGCCCGTGAACACGCAGCCGAGGTCGTGCACATAGAGGCACACCGCTCCCGGCGCGTGGCCGGGCGTGTGGATCACCTTGACCGCGGCGCCGCCGACCTTCACGGTCTGGCCGTCCTCGAGGTCGACGTCCCACAGGTGGTCGGTGTGGGTCAGCTCCCAGACCGGCTTGTCCGCCGGATGCAGCAGGATCGGCGCGGTGACCCGCTCACGCAGCTGCGGCGCCACCCGCACGTGGTCGTCGTGGGCGTGGGTGCAGATGATCGCCTTGACCTGGCGGCCGGCCACGACCGCGAGGATGTCGTCGACGTCGTGCGGGGCGTCGATGACGATGCACTCCTCGTCGTCACCGATCACCCAGATGTTGTTGTCGACGTCGAAGGTCTCGCCGTCCAGGGAGAAGGTCCCGCTGCTCACGGCATGGTCGATGCGGACGCTCATGCGGCCGAGCCTACGGGCGCTGCGAGCCCGGACTCAGCGCCGGGTCTCGGTGCCGTCGGTGGAGCTGGCCATCCTTGTCACACCAGGGTCGTCGCCAAGGCGTTCGCGCAGCCCTCGTGGAACAACAACTGGTGTGCTGGCCGCGCACGTGCCGAGTTCCGGGCGTTGGGTGACGGGACGTCATACGCCCTGGTCGTCCCACCCGCCACCTCGCATGACGTCCCGCGCAACGTCGTACGACATGGTCGCCCGGACGACCAATCGGTATGACGTCCCACGAGCCCAAGGGCCGCCGGCGACCGTATCTGGCGGGATGGGGCGCGGAGATGCCGAGATCAGGACACGTGGGCCATGGCTCGGGGGTCAGGCGTCACCGGCGCACGGCCTGTCAACGCTGATCGGGTAGGTGATGAGGCGTTCCCCGGCCCGCCCTCATGCCCCGGTGCCGATCGCGCGACCTGCCTCCGAACCCACTCAGTCAGTGCCGGGCGGCCCACGCCCTCGCCTGCTGCCGCGAGTAGCGGCGGTCCGCGGAGTTCACGCTGGCGCTGCTGTTGACGTCGACGCCGGCCCGCTCTGCGAGCCGGCGCACCCGGGCGCTGTGCAGGTCGGGCACAGCGATGCGCTCCGGCTCGATGGAGGCGTCGCGGGCGGCAAACGAGCGCTGCTTCGCCGCGAGCGCGCCCGCGGATGCACGGGCGGCGCTCGTCGTCGCCGCGGTGGCCGTGACCGCGACACCGGTGAGCTTGGGACTGACCAGCGGCGTGTAACCGCTCGCGTGTCCGGTGCGGTTGGGGTGGTAGGACTCGCTGACCGGGTAGGAGAGGCCGTTGAGCCACTCCGGGGATCCGCACACGGCGTGGCCGATGAAGGCGGAGGTCGGGTTGGCGTAGCCGAAGCCCGCGGCCCCGGCGGCCGTGCTCAGCCGGGCGTTGAGCTGGTCGGCGGTCTGGTTGAGCCTGGACTCCTCGCTCGGCGAGAACCAGGTGAGGGCGTTGCAGTCCTCGCCGTTGAAGATCCGCGGGTAGCCGACGACCACGACCTTGGCGCGCGGTGCCCTGGCGCGGATGGAGGAGTAGAGCGAGGCGAGTGAGGCCGGCAGCGTGTTCGCGATGTAGCGCTGGGCGCCGCCGATCGCGCCGTTGCAGTTGCTGGCCCAGCCCGGCAGGGCGCACTCGGTGAGGACGCCCGCGAAGCCGGCGTCGTTGCCGCCGACCGAGATGGTGACGTAGGCCGTGCCGGCGGTGAGCGCGCTGAGCTGGGCGTTGCGCACATCGGTCACCTTGGCGCCCGAGCACGCACGGAAGTTGAGCGAGTAGCCGCGGGCCGCCGCGATCAGGCTCGGGTAGGCGTAGACGGACCGCTGACAGCTGCTGCCGTCGTTGAGGTAGGTGCGGGTCCCGGTGCCGCTGGAGTAGGAGTCACCGAGGGCGACGTACGTCGGCAAGGCGGCATGCGCGGCCGGCAGACCGAGCATGGCTGCCGACGCTGCGAGCAGTGACACCGCGAGTCCGAGCCGACGCACCATGAGGTCTCCTGACCACCGAGAATGTGACCGGCGTCACACTAGCCCGTCCGGCTCGGAGATCGCCGTCGCCCTCCTGGTCACCGGGGTGCCGCTGTTCGTGGCCCGCTAGCCCTGGCTCGACGGTTCGATCACCACGACCGAGCGGAGGACGTCGCCCGCGTGCATCTTCTCGAACGCTGCCTCGATGTCGCCGAGGCCGATCTCCTCGGTCACGAACGCGTCCAGGTCGAGCCGTCCCTGGCGGTAGAGGTCCACGAGCATCGGGAAGTCCCGAGACGGCAGGCAGTCGCCGTACCAGCTCGACTTCAGTGCCCCACCGCGGCCGAACACGTCGATCAGCGGGATCTCGGGGATCAACATGTCGGGGGTCGGGACGCCGACGAGCACGACGGTGCCGGCGAGATCGCGGGCGTAGAAGGCCTGCTTCCAGGTCTCCGGACGTCCGACCGCGTCGATCACCACGTCGGCGCCGTTGCCGTCGGTGAGCGCCTGGATGGCCTCGACCGGGTCGGTGTCCTTGCTGTTCACGGTGTGCGTGGCCCCGAGGCCCTTGGCGATCTCGAGCTTGCGGTCGTCGAGGTCGACGGCGATGATCCTGCCCGCGCCGGCCAATGCCGATCCGGCGATCGCGGCCGCCCCGACGCCACCGCAGCCGATCACCGCGACGGACCTGCCGCGGGTCACGTTGCCGGTGTTGATGGCCGCGCCGATGCCGGCCATCACGCCGCAGCCGAGCAGGCCGACGGCGGCAGCGCGGGCCTCCGGGTCGACCTTGGTGCACTGACCGGCGGCGACCAGCGTCTTCTCCGCGAACGAGCCGATGCCCAGCGCCGGGCTGAGCTCGGTGCCGTCCTCCAGGGTCATCTTCTGGGTGGCGTTGAAGGTGCTGAAGCAGTACCACGGCTCGCCCCGGTTGCAGGCGCGACAGTCGCCGCACACCGCACGCCAGTTGAGTACGACGAAGTCGCCCGGCGCCACCTCGGTCACGTCGTCACCCACCGCCTCGACCACACCGGCAGCCTCGTGGCCGAGCAGGAACGGGAACTCGTCGTTGATCCCACCCTCCCGGTAGTGCAGGTCGGTGTGGCAGACCCCGCAGGTCTGCACCTTCACGAGGGCCTCCCCCGGCCCCGGGTCGGGGACGTTGATGGTCTCGATCGTGACCGGAGCACCCTTGCTCCGTGCGACGACGCCCTGCACCTGCTGCATGTGGAACTCCTTCTCGGATCGGTGGGCCCAACCTAGTGGGGCCGCCTCAACCCTCGCTCTGGCTGGCCAGGATCTTCGCCAGAAGGGTCCGCAGCTGACGGGCACCACGCTCGCCGAGGATGTCGACCAGGTCCTCCTCGAGGCCGGAGACGGTGGCCTCACCGGCCTGCACGACCTCCACCCCGCGCGGGGTGAGGGTGATCAGCTTGGCCCGCCTGTCGGAGGGATCCGGCTCGCGCGCCACGTAGCCGAGCTCCTCGAGCTCGTCGACGATCACCCCCATCGACTGGGGAGTGATGTTGGCCCCGGCGGCGAGCTTGGTCAGTCGGGAGCCGCCGGGCTCGATCTGGGCGAACACCGCTGAGTGGGAGGGCTTGATCGGGTGGCCCGACCCCACCACCCCGTCGACGATGCGGAACCCGAGCAGGCTGTAGGCCTGCCCGAGCATCGCGATCGTGTTGGACCGACGAGGGTCGGCCCCTTGACCTTCCGGCATAACATCCTTAAGTTTAACTGATCTTCAGTTTGCCTTATCAGTCTCGGGCAGTCTGACAGGACGCGCCATGGCCCAGAACCTCTCCGCCCGCTCCACGACGCGACCCGACTCGCGGCTCCGGTCATCCGGCGCCGCCTGCGCCGCCTCCGGGATCCTGGGCGTCCTCGCCGGGGTCCTGACCCTGCTCTACGACCCGGCTGTGCCCAGCGACCAGTGGAGCTACCCCTTCTCCACCTCGGTGCAGTGGATGGTGAGCGTCGCGCTCGCCGTGATCCACGTCCTGTCCGCGCTCGGCTTCGCCGGCGTCCTCCTCGCGCGACCGCACGGCAGCAGCCGGGCCGCCACCTTGACGTTGCGGATCGCGGTGGTCGGCTTCCTGCTGCTCGCCGTCGCGGAGCTGGGCAGCGGAGCGATCGGCGGGGAGGGCCTCGACTCGAGCGCTGCCGCCTGGGTCGGGACGCTGTTCGCTATCGCCTCCCTGATGACGGCCCTCGGCGGGGTGGTGGCCGGGACGGTCATCGTCCGCGCTGGGCACTGGACCGGCCTCGGCGCCTGGATGGTGCTGGCTACGGGTGTGCTGATGCTCCTGCTCGTCACCCCGGCGAACATCACGGGGGACCTGACCTTCCGGACGACTGCCCTGATCCTCTGGAGCCTGCCGTTCGTCCCGCTGGGACTGAGCATCGCGAGGTCGAGCACCCGGGCCGGTTAGTCCCGAACTAGACGAGCACGACCTCCACCGGCATCGAGGAGTCGGCCGGGAGGTCGAGGTGTGACGGCGTGCGTCCGCGGGCGACCATCTCAGAGCCCAGGGCCGCGACCATCGCGCCGTTGTCGGTGCACAGTCCCGGGCGAGGCACCCGCACACGGATCCCGTGGGCGGCAGCCCGCTCCTCGGCCAGGACGCGCAGGCGCGAGTTCGCGGCTACGCCCCCACCGATGAGGATGTCCTCGATCCCCTCGGCGGTCGCGGCATCCACGGCCTTGCGGGTGAGGACGTCGCACACCGCCTCCTGGAAGGAGGCAGCCACGTCGGCGACGGGAACGGGCTCGCCGGTCGCCTCCCGCGCCTGCACCCACCGCGCCACGGCGGTCTTGAGGCCGGAGAAGCTGAAGTCGAAGCGGTGCCGCTCGAGGTCGCGGCGCGAGGACAGCCCCCGCGGAAAGTCGATGGCCACCGAGGAGCCCGAGGCCGCCGCGCGGTCGATGTAGGGACCGCCGGGGAACGGCAGCCCGAGCAGCCGGGCCACCTTGTCGAACGCCTCCCCCGCGGCGTCGTCGATGGTGGAGCCCATCGGCACGACCGAGCTGGTCACGTCCTCGACACGCAGCAGTGAAGAGTGACCGCCCGACACGAGCAGCGCCAGGCAGGGGTCGGGCAGGGCGCCGTGCTCGAGCTGGTCCACGGCCACGTGGGAGGCCAGGTGGTTGACGCCGTACAGCGGCTTGTCGAGCCCGAGCGCGAGCGCCTTGGCCGCAGCCACACCGACCAGCAGCGCGCCCGCGAGCCCGGGGCCGGCGGTCACCGCGATCGCGTCGACGTCGCGCAGGGCGACCCCGGCGGTCTCGCACGCGCGCTCGATGGTGGGCACCATCGCCTCGAGGTGCGCCCGCGACGCCACCTCGGGCACGACGCCACCGAACCTCGCGTGCTCCTCCACGGAGGAGGCGACGGCGTCGGCCAGCAGGGTGTGGCCCCGCACCAGGCCGACACCGGTCTCGTCGCACGAGGTCTCGATGCCGAGGACGAGCGGTCCTGCCGAGGAGGGCAACGATGCGGTCACGGCGTCATTGTGCACGCCGACCGTGACCTTCCCACGGCCGCGGGGCGGAGGTAGCGTGCCCAGGTTGCCGTTCCACCACCCTCGGGAGCCTGACTCATGCCGATCCGCCGTCCCCGCACCAGCATCGCCACGGCCGCCGCACTCTGCGCGACCGCGTTGCTCGCCAGCACGCTCACCTCCCCGGCGTACGCCGCACCGAGGCATCGTGACCACCACCCGAGGCTCGAGCCGCGCACCCACTTCACGATGAGACCGGACGGCTCCAGCGGGAGGACCGAAGGTGGTGCCGGGATCCCCAACATCGACTCGGTGAAGTCGACGATCCGCGCCTACTACGCCGCCGACGCCACCGGCATCGCCGACAAGGAGAAGTCGCCCTACATCCGCGAGATGAGGCGGGTCGCCAACTCGCAGTGGCGCTACCTGGCGCGGGCGAAGAAGGCGGCCGCACGCAAGCACGTGCGGCCGGCGATCGTGTTCGACGCCGACGACACGACGTTGTGGACCTACGACATGGAGGACGGGGCGATGCACTTCGTCTTCGACCCCAAGCTCCAGAACGACGAGTGGGTGCAGAAGGAGCGCTTCCCGGCGACGCCCTCGATGGTCGGCTTCGTCAACCGGGCCCAGCGGATGGGCTTCGCGATCTTCGGGCTCACCGGCCGCAGCGACACCCAGGAGCAGGCCACGCTGAACAACCTGGAGAAGGTCGGCTACACGCCGTTCAACTCGCGCAACTTCTACACGAAGTGGTCCGGGACCAACCCGCAGCCGAAGTACATCAAGTGCGCGACGGAGAAGTGCACGACGGTCGAGTACAAGGCCGGCACCCGCCGGCACATCGAGAAGCTCGGCTACGACATCGTGCTCAACGTCGGTGACCAGTGGTCCGACCTGCAGGGTGGCTACGCCGACCGGGTGCTCAAGCTGCCCAACCCGACCTACAACCTGCCGAGCCCCGACCTCGACGGCACGCCGGCCGACCGGCGCTTCTCGCCGCGCTCCCACTTCCAGATGACGGCCGACGGGTCCAGCGGGCTGACCGAGGGCGGCGAGGGGATCCCCAACATCGACATCGTGAAGTCGACGATCCGCACCTACTACGCGGCCGACGCCACCGGCATCGCCGACAAGAATGCCTCGCCCTACATCCGCGAGCTGGCGAAGGTCACCAGGAGGCTCCGGCCGCGCCTGGTCGACGCCTGCCGCACGGCCGACCGGAGGGGCCAGGACCCGGTGGTCGTGCTCGACGCCGACGACACCACGCTGTGGACCTACGACATGGAGGACGCGGCGATGCACTTCGTCTTCGACCCCAAGCTCCAGAACGACGAGTGGGTGCAGAAGGAGCGCTTCCCGGCGACCCCCTCGATGATCGCCCTGACCAAGGCCGTGGACAGGGCCGGCTGCACCCTGGTCGGCCTGACCGGCCGCAACGACAGCCAGAAGGCGGCCACCCTCGCCAACCTGGCCAAGGTCGGCTACAGCGGGTTCACCAACGAGAACTACTACACCAAGTGGGTCAGCGGGACGGTGCCGAGCGACCGGCCGTGGCTCGACGGCACCCCGTGTGCCGACGGCGTCTGCACCACGATCGACTACAAGTCGCTGACCCGCAGGCACGTGGCCCAGCAGGGCCACCGCATCGTGGCCAACCTCGGTGACCAGTTCAGCGACCTCATCGGTGGGTACGGCGACCGGCAGGTCAAGCTGCCCAACCCGACCTACTACCTGCCCTGACGGGAGCACCCATGGACCTGCACGACGACGCCCTGAGCATGGCCGGTGACCTGGCGGAGCTGCGCAAGCGGCTGCACCGGGAGCCGGAGGTCGGCCTCGACCTGCCCCGCACCCAGGAGAAGGTGCTCGAGGAGCTCGACGGCCTCGGCCTGGAGATCTCGACAGGCACGGAGACCACGTCGGTGACCGCCGTCCTGCGCGGCGGGGCCCGGGACGAGGACGACCCGAAGACCGTGCTGCTCCGGGCCGACATGGACGCGCTGCCCGTGGCGGAGGAGACCGGTCTCGACTTCGCCTCGACCAACGGCGCGATGCACGCCTGCGGCCACGACCTGCACACCGCCGGCCTGGTCGGCGGCGCCCGCCTGCTGGCCCAGCACCGCGACCGGCTGCGCGGCGACGTGGTGCTGATGTTCCAGCCCGGCGAGGAGGGCTGGGACGGCGCTGGAGTGATGATCAAGGAGGGCGTGCTCGACGCGGCCGGACGGCGCGCCGACGCGGCGTACGGCATGCACGTCTTCTCCTCGATGTATCCCCACGCCCAGTTCACCAGCCGCGCGGGCACGATGATGTCGGCCTCGCACCACCTCTCGGTCGTCGTACGCGGTCAGGGCGGGCACGGTTCCTCGCCGCACCGCGCGAAGGACCCGATCGCCGCGACCGCGGAGATGATCACCTCGCTGCAGACGATGGTCACTCGCCGGTTCGACATCTTCGACCCCGTGGTCCTGACCGTCGGGATCATCGAGGGCGGCACCCGGCGCAACATCATCCCCGACACCGCGCGGTTCGAGGCGACGGTGCGTCGCTTCTCCGAGGCGAGTGCGACGCGGCTTCGTGAAGGGATCCAGGACACCCTCCGCGGGGTGGCCCAGGCCCATGGAGTCGAGGTCGAGATCGACTACAAGGACGAGTACCCGCTCACCGTGAACACCGCGGCCGAGGTGGACTTCGGTGCGGGCGTGGTGCGCGACGTGCTCGGCGAGGACCGCTACGAGGAGATGCCGTTCCCGATCGCCGGGTCAGAGGACTTCTCGCGGGTGATCGACGCCGTCCCGGGTGCCTTCATCGCCATCGGCGCGGTGCTCCCCGGCCTCGACCACGAGACCTCACCCACCAACCACAGCCCACGCGCCGACTTCGACCCGGGCGTCCTCCCCGACGCTGCCGCGGTCTATGCCGAGCTCGCGGTGCGCCGGCTGGAGCTGTTGGCGGGTTAGGCCCTGGCCGCTCGTCCGGTTTCCCAGGTTAAGAACCCAGGTTGCCTCTTCACACACCGCGCAACGTGTGTGAAGAGGCAGTTTGGGTTCATCACCTGGGAAACCGGCAGCCGGTCACAGCTCCGACCCGCCGCACCCACGGATCAGCGGCCGGCGCAGGACCAGGGCGGTCGCGCCGTCGGCGTAGTAGCGCGGGCGCCGGTCGATCTCGACGAAGCCCTGTCCGGCATAGAAGGCGATCGCTGCCCGGTTGTCCTCGCGCACCTCGAGCAGCAACCGGTCCGCGGGCGTACGCCGGGCCGCGTCGACCACCCCGGCCAGCAGCCGAGCGGCGATCCCCCGACGCCGATGGGACTCGGCGACCGCGATGCGTTGGAGCTCGGCGATGTCACCGGCGCTGGAGGTCACCGCGTGACCGACGATCTCACCGTCGACCTCGGCCACGAGGTAGGTGACCGTCGGCAGGGCGCCCAAGATGCCCTCGCGGACGAGACCCTCGCTCCAGGCGTCCACCCCGAGGCACTCGGTCTCGAGCCGGGCGACGTCCTCGACGTCCCGGGGGCCGGCCGCCCGGATCACGGTCATCGGATCATCCGCTGGTCTGGTCGAGCAGCTGGAGCAGGTCGTGCGCCGCGAGCTCGATCTCCTTGTGGCGCCACTCCGAGGCGCGGTAGACGCACGCGATCAGCGCCGTGCGGTGCACCCGTCGGAAGTCGCCGTAGACGAAGGCATGGCGTGCCTTGGTCTCGTCGTTGGCCCCCTCGGTCAGGCCGAGGTGCCAGGCGGCGTACTCCTCCCACGAGTGCTTCTCCAGGAACGCGTTCTGCTCCTCGGCACCCGGCTGGACCTCGCCCCAGTCACTGTCGAGGACGTAGTGCCGACTGCGGATCAGGCGCTCGGCCCGGGCGACGGCGTCGGGGTTCACGGTGTAGCTGGCCACCCGCCCATCCTGCCCCACCAGCCCCAGCGCTGTGCCCCGCGGCGAAATCGGGATGAAATCGGGTACCCCTTCCCCGAAAAAACCTTCACCTGCCGCCCAATCCGCTTCGCCAGATGCTTCGAACTACTACCTGACCGACTCGATGATGTTTCCACCAACGATCTGCGAAGGTTTCTCACGTGACCCGGATGAGCTCAGATCCATCCGGTTCCCCGCACGGGGAGCCGGGGGTGTCCGGAGCGCTGTCGGCGCCCGACCTGGCCGAGCTGCTGAAGCTCTCCGGGCGGGGCGACGAGGCGGCCTTCGCCCAGCTCTACGACGCCACCGCCGCCCGAGCCTTCGGGCTGGCCGTGCGGGTGGTCCGCGACCCGGCCCAGGCCGAGGAGGTCTCCCAGGAGGCCTTCCTCGAGATCTGGCGGACGGCGAGCAGGTTCGACCCGGCCAAGGGCAGCGCGGTGTCGTGGATCTTGACCCTCGTGCACCGCAAGTCGGTGGACCGGGTCAGGTCGGCCGAGGCGAGCACTCGACGGGACACGAATTACCACCAGGGCAGCGCCGTGGTGGAGCACGACTCCACCGCCGAGGCCGCCCAGGCCTCGATGGAGGCGAGAAGGGTCCGGCAGGCGATGGGCTCACTGACACCGGTCCAGCGAGAAGCGCTGGAGCTGGCCTATTTCAAGGGCTACACCCACACGGAGGTCGCGACCATGCTCGACCTCCCGGTGGGAACGGCCAAGACACGAATTCGGGACGGGCTCATCCGTCTCCGCGACACGATGGGGGTGGGACAGTGAAGGAGTCACTGCACGCACTGTCCGGTGCCTATGTCGTCGACGCCCTCGACGACGACGAGCGCGCCACGTTCGAGGCACACCTGCCTCGGTGCCTGGACTGCCAGGCCGAGGTGGCCAGTCTCCGCGAGGCCACGGCCCTGATGGCCGACGACGCCGTGATGACACCGCCCGACTCGCTGCGCTCCTCGGTGCTGGCCGGCATCAAGACGATCCGCCCGCTGCCCCCCGAGGTCGAGAGGACCACGTCTCCCGAGCCCACGCTGGCCAAGGTGGTCCCGATGCGTCGGAGCCGATTTCGCCTGGCGACGATGGCCGCAGCGGCCGCCGTCGCGGCCTCGGTCGCGGTAGGGGTCGCATGGCAGCCCTGGGAGGACAACTCCTCGAGCACCGTCTCGGCCGCCGACCAGGTGCTGGCCGCCAGTGACGCCCAGAAGGTCTCGATCGACTTCCCGGACGGCTCCAACGCCTCGGTCTACCGCTCCAAGAGCAAGGGCAAGGCCGTCATCCTGACCGACGGCATGGCTGCTCCGCCGGAGGGCAAGGTCTACGAGCTGTGGCTGCAGAACAAGGCGGGCCACCTGGTCCCGGCCGGGCTGATGCCCAAGAAGGCGAACAACACCGTGCTGCTCAAGGGCGACGCCGCCCGGGCCACGGGCGTCGGGATCACGATCGAGCCCGAGGGCGGGTCCAAGACCCCCAGCTCCGAGCCGATCGCGATGTTCGACCTCGGCAAGGCCGAGGCATGACCCGGGTCGCCCCCGGACGCGTCGCAGTCGTAGGCAGCGGAGTGGCGGGGCTGCTGGCTGCGCACGTGCTGGGTCGTGAGTCCCGGGTGACCCTCTACGAGGCCGACTCCCGACTGGGTGGTCACGCCGACACCCACGTCGTGGACGGCGTCGCCGTCGACACCGGCTTCATCGTGCACAACGAGCGCACCTACCCCAACCTCCTGCGTCTCTTCGACGAGCTCGGCGTGCCGACGCAGGAGTCCGACATGTCGATGTCGGTCCGCTCCGACGACCACCGGCTGGAGTGGGCCGGCGCCCTCGGCCTCGCGGGCCTGTTCCCGACGTGGCGCAACGCGCTGCGCCCGTCCTACCTGCGGATGCTGACCGAGATCCCCCGCTTCCACCGGATGGCCAGGCAGCTGCTCGGCGGCGAAGCCACCGCAGATGTGGACGAGACCCTCGGCTCGTTCCTGGACCGCGGTGGGTTCTCGCCGCTGTTCCGGACCCACTTCATGGAGTCCCTGGTGGCGTGCGTCTGGTCGTGCGACCCGGCGGTCGCCCTGGACTACCCGGCCCGCTACCTGTTCAGCTTCCTGCAGCACCACGGGATGCTCCAGATCTTCGGATCTCCGCAGTGGCGCACGGTCACCGGCGGCTCGAGGGCGTACGTCGAGAAGGTCGCCGCCCGCCTGCCCGACATCCGCACCGGCACGAAGGTCACCTCCGTGCTCGAGACACCCACGGGTGTGGAGATCACCGACGGCAACGGCCAGGTCGACACCTACGACGCCGTGGTCGTGGCGACCCATCCGGGCCAGGCGCTGGCGATCCTCGCCGAGCCCACCGCGACCCAGCGCGAGGTGCTGGCCTCGATGCCCTACTCGCCGAACACCGCGCAGCTGCACACAGACACCAGCGTGCTGCCGCGCAACACCCGCGCCCGTGCGTCCTGGAACTACCTGCGCCGCCCTGCCGCAGCGGGCCGCACCGTCACCGTCAGCTATGACATGACGCGCCTGATGCGGCTGCCCGCCCGCGCCGACGGGCGCCGCTTCATCGTCACCCTCGGTGGCGAGGACATCGTCGACCAGTCACAGGTCATCGACACGATGGAGTACGAGCACCCCATCTACACCCCCGCCTCCGTGGCTGCGCAACGACGCCTGCCGGACTGCGACACCGACCGGATCGTGTTCGCCGGCGCGTGGCACGGCTGGGGCTTCCACGAGGACGGTGCCCGCTCCGGTGTCGAGGCGGCCGCGAAGCTCGGCGTCGAGTGGGGCACCGGTCCCGACCCGCTGCCGTTCGAGGCGACGACGTACGCCACGACGATCCGGCACACCCGCCGCCAGCCGTTCAAGCGCACCTTCACGCACGCCTCCCGGACGTGGCTCGTCGACCTCGACCACCTGCCCGACCACGGGGTGCTGGGCCGGTTCGAGGCCCGGGACCACCTCGGGGACGCCGGCAGGACCATCAAGGGCAACGTCGAGCACTTCCTCACCCTCAACGGTGTCGAGACCGACGGCGGCCGCATCGTGATGGCGGCCAACGCACGTGCTCTGGGCTACTGCTTCAACCCGATCAGCGTCTTCTGGTGCCACCGCCGCGACGGCGAGCTCGCCGGCGTGGTGGTCGAGGTGCACAACACCTACGGCGACCGGCACGCCTACCTGATCCACCCCGACGCACAGGGCCGCGCCCGCACCGACAAGCAGATGTATGTCTCCCCGTTCCACGGCACCGACGGCTACTACGAGATCGCCGTGCCGCGTCCGGACCGCAAGCTGCACGTCACCGTGACGCTGCACAGCGACGACGGGGCCGTGTTCACCGCCTCGCTCGACGGCGAGCCCACCACCACCTCTCCCCTGCGCAGCGCGCCCGCTGCGCTGCGCGGAGCACTTCTCATCCGTGCCCACGGCATCTGGCTGTGGGCGCGACGACTTGGGGTCAAACAACGGCCCGGACACCAACGACAGGAAGGCGTCTGACATGACGACGACTCCCACCCGCCCGACCAGTCCCTGGGCAGAGCTCGACAACATCCCCACCGGCCTCAAGGCCGACATCTCCGCACGGATCGCACGCCAGCTCTTCCGGGCCGCGGTCAAGCGGCTCCCGGTGACCGTCCGTGAGGGCAGTGCCGCGACGAAGACGTGGGGCACCGGTGGACCGGAGATGCGGATCCAGCGACCTGCGGAGTTCTACGCCAGGCTCGGCCGCGACGGGCTGATCGGCTTCGGCGAGTCCTACCTGACCGGGGCCTGGGACGCCGAGGACCTCGGTGGCTTCCTGACGGTCCTGGCCGCCAAGCTCCCGACGCTGATCCCGGCACCGCTGCAGACCCTGCGCGCCGCCTACGTGCGCCGTCCGCCTCGCGCACACAAGAACACCCAGGACAACACGCAGGACAACATCTCCCACCACTACGACCTGTCCAACGACCTGTTCACGACCTTCCTGGACGAGACCCTGAGCTATTCCTCGGCGCTCTACGACACCTCGTTGGCCGACCGTGGCGACCACCTCCAGGCGGCGCCTCCGGAGGGCCACGACAGCGAGTCGCTGGCCGACGCGCAGGTCCGCAAGATCGAGCGCCTGCTCGACCAGACCGGGGTGGGCCCGGGCAGCCGCGTGCTGGAGATCGGCACCGGGTGGGGCGAGCTCGCCATCCGTGCGGCCCGCCGGGGCGCCACCGTCCACTCGGTCACCCTCTCCAAGGAGCAGCTCGACCTCGCGGTCGAGCGCATCGCGGAGGCCGGGTACGCCGAACAGGTCACCGTCGCGCTCAGCGACTACCGAGACGTGCAGGGCAGCTATGACGCCATCGTCTCCGTGGAGATGATCGAGGCGGTCGGGCACGAGTTCTGGTCGACGTACTTCCAGACCATCGACCGGCTGCTGGCTCCGGGTGGGCGTGTCGGGATCCAGGCGATCACGATGCCGCACGACCGGATGCTCGCCACCCGGCGGACGTTCACGTGGATCAACAAGTACATCTTCCCCGGCGGCTTCCTGCCCTCGGTCACGGCGATCGACGAGATCACGAGGGCCGACACCAGCCTGCGGATCAGCGAGCGACTCTCCTTCGGCCAGCACTACGCCGAGACCCTCGAGCGCTGGGACCGGGCCTTCCGAGCCGCCGGTGACGAGGTGCGTGCGCTGGGCTTCGACAAGACCTTCCAGCGGATGTGGCACTTCTACCTGGAGTACTCCCGCGCCGGCTTCGCCTCGGGCTACATCGACGTGCAGCAGCTGACCTTCGCCCGGGAGGACCGATGACGACGACCGAACAGCGACCCGTCAGCGCGACCGCCACCGGCTCCGTCTCGCCGGTCGGTGTCGCCCAGCGACTCGAGTCGGCGCTGCGCCCGTTCGTCCGTGGTGACCTGCCGGTCCGTCTTCGCGCGTGGGACGGCTCGGTCGCCGGTCCGGTCGACGCTCCCCCGGTGGAGCTGCGCACCCCGGACGCCATTCGGCGGCTGCTCTGGCACCCGGGCGAGCTCGGTGCCGCGCAGGCCTACGTGACCGGTGAGATCGAGGTCCACCACGACCTCGACGAGGCGCTGAGCCATGTCTGGTCCGTCGCGGCCGAGCGCGGCCTGGCCGGCGTACGCCCCTCTCCCGGCGCGTTCGTGCGCGCCCTGCGGGCAGCCGTCGACGTCGGCGCCCTCGGCAAGGCACCACGGCTGCCCGAGTCTCAGGCCCGTGTGCGTGGCCGGTTGCACAGCAAGCTCCGCGACCGCCGTGCGATCAGCCACCACTACGACCTGTCCAACGAGTTCTACTCGCTGATCCTCGACCCGTCGATGGCCTACTCCTCCGGCTACTACCGCTCCACGGACCCGGCGTACGGCGTCGCCGACGCGCAGCGGGACAAGCTCGACCTCGTGTGCCAGAAGATCGGGCTCGGACCGGGCATGCGCTTCCTCGACATCGGCTGCGGCTGGGGCTCGCTCTCGCTGCACGCGGCCCAGCACTACGGCGCGAAGGTCACGGGCGTGACCATCGCCGCGGAGCAGAAGAAGTTCATCGACGCACGCGTGCGGGAGCGCGGCCTGCAGGACCTCGTCGAGATCCGGCTGCAGGACTACCGGGAGATCCCGGAGCTCGCCATCGGTCGCCGGTTCGACGCCGTCGCCTCGATCGAGATGGGCGAGCACGTCGGCGAGCAGAACTACGCGACCTACGCGCAGGTCCTGCACGACGCCGTCGTTCCCGGCGGACGGGTGCTGATCCAGCAGATGTCGCGCTCGGGTGGCCGATCGGGACACCCCGGCGGCGGGCCGTTCATCGAGTCGTTCATCGCACCCGACATGCACATGCGCCCGGTCGGCGAGACCGTCGCCTACCTCGAGCGCGGGGGTCTCGAGGTCCGCGACGTGCACGCCCTCCGGGAGCACTACGTGCGCACGGTCGCCGACTGGCTGGAGAACTTCGAGGCCAACCTCGGCCGGCTGACCGAGCTCGTCGGCGAGGAGGTCGTGCGGGTGTGGCGGCTCTACCTCGTCGGCGGGGCGATGGCCTTCCGCGACGGGCGGATGGGCGTGGACCAGATCCTGATGGTCCGGCCCGGCGGCACGCACACGCTGCCGGACGTGCGACCGTGGTGACGTGCTGACCGTCCCCCTGTCCTGCCTGGTCCTCGTCGCGGTCGTGCTGACCGCCACCGCTCTCGTCGCGCGCCGCATCGGTCGCGTGGTCGTGGTCGACCTGGTGTGGGGGCTCGGATTCGTCCTGGTGGCGCTGCTGTGCGCGCTCATCGGCGACGCCCCGGTCCGTTGGGTGCTGCTCGGCATGGTCGGGGTGTGGGGGTTGCGCCTGGCCTGGCACGTCGGCCGGAGGGTGTTCGCCACCTCCGAGGAAGATCCCCGCTACGCCAAGATGCTCGAGGGGAAGCCGTTCAGCTTTGCCGTCAAACGGGTGTTCCTGACCCAGGGCATCGCCTTGTGGTTCGTGTCGCTGCCGGTCCAGGTGGCCGCGGACTCCGACGGGCAGACCGAGGACGTCCTGCTGGTGCTGGGTCTCGTGGTGTGGGTCGTGGGACTGGTCTTCGAGTCGGTGGGCGACGCCCAGCTGGCGGCGTACAAGAAGGACCCGCAGCGCGGACCGGTGATGGACCGCGGGCTGTGGCGCTACACCCGGCACCCGAACTACTTCGGCGACGCGTGCGTGTGGTGGGGCATCTTCCTGGTCGCGGTCGCCGGCACCCCGTGGGCGCTCGTGACGGTGCTGTCACCCGTCGTGATGACCTACTTCCTGGTCTTCGCGACCGGCGCGAAGCTGCTCGAGCGCGAGATGATGAAGCGCGAGGGCTACCCGGAGTACGCCGAGCGCACCTCGATGTTCTTCCCGTTGCCTCCCAAGCGCGCCTGAGACGCGCCTGGCGGGTGATCCCACTCGTCGCCCTGGTCGCTGATGAGCGCGGTGTTACGACCGGCGGAGCCGGTAGTAGGCGACACCTGTCAAGACAAGGCCAATGCCCAGCACGACGAGTCCCACGGCCCGATCGCCAGAGAAGAGAAGTGCGGCTCCCCCCAGGATGGAACCAGCTCCGGGCCACACGATGACCATGGCGTAGACCCCAGCTCTGTCTGGTGACGGCATCTGGGAAAACCCCTCGAGTGGATGTCAGCGCACGTGCTTGCTGCCCGGCCAGGACACCTCCTCATGGTGCTGTGCCTGGTCGCCTCATCGAGGGCTCGATGCTCCGTGCGGATCGCGCCAGTTCCGGATGTGGTCCCGGGGCGCAGCTGCACAGGGACGATCAGTTCGCGCCACGAGGGGAGCCGTACGCGGACCGCTGTGCGGAGGAGGTCGAGCTGATCGTCCCTTGTGCAGCCTGAGTCGATGGCCAGCCTCGACACGTTCGAAACGATGGGCATGACCCGCCTAGGGGTTTGCGTGTTCGCCGTAAGACCCCGCGATCGCACACCGCGGGCCCCACTCACGCGGTTGTTGTCACACCAGCGCTGTCATGGGTCCCTGGCGACAACCCTGCTGTGACAAGGATGGCCGGCCTCCGAGGAAACGCTGGTGGAACCCCATTGCCGTGACGCCTGACCCCCGAGCCATGGCCCACGTGTCCTGATCTCGGCATCTCCGCCCCCATCCCGGCAGATACCGTCGCCGCGGCCCTTCGGCTCGTGGGACGTCATACCGATTGGTCGTCCAGGCGACCATGTCGTACGACGTTGCTCGGGTCGTCATGCGAGGTGGCGGGTGGGACGACCAGGGCGTATGACTCCCGTCACCCAACGCCCGGAACCCGGCAGATGAGCGCATTGCCGCCCCGTTCCGGGCACCCGGTGACGCCTCCGGGCAGACTGGTCCGGTGAGCGAGCCGCCAGAGATGGACGTCAACGCCAACGACGTGGTGGCGTTCCTGGTCGAGCTGCTCGTGCTTGCCCTGCTGGCCTGGGCGGGCTTCACCGCCCCGGGGGCGACCGGTTGGCTGCTCGGGCTGGGCCTGCCCGTGGTGGCCGCCGTCCTCTGGGGACTGTTCGCGGCCCCTCGGGCGCGGGGCACGTCCGCGCGACTGCGCCTGGCCACGAAGGTGCTCGTGCTCGGCGGCGGGGTCGTCGCCGGGTTCGTGGTGCTGCCGCTGACGTGGGCCGTGCTCGTCGCCGTCGTGGTCGGGGTCAACCTGGTGCTGATGTACGTCGGGCCGTTCGCGCGCTCGGCGGAGTGGTTCAGCTGACCCGCTTGGGCCGACCCGGCTCGGCGGCGTCAGGTCGGCGCAGGTAGAGCGGCTCGGGGTCGAGGATCTCGAAGCGCCGTCGGAGAACGACGTCGCAGAGCACGCCGGCCTCGGGGTGCTCGGGACCGGTCGTGTTCGGGAAGTGCTCGGGGTAGAGCATCCCGCCACGCCCGACGACAGTCGCCTCCGTCGCCGCGTCCTGCGGCTTGACGACCTCGGGGCCGTGCACGCGTCGGCCCCCGGCGTACGCCGCCCGGTAGACCTCCTTGCGCCGGGCATCGGTCGCCACCACGAACTCCTCGAGCCCGTCATCCATCGCCGCGGCGGCCAGGACGTCGAGCGAGCAGACGCCGTGCACCGGGATCTCCAGGGTCATCGCCAGCGTGCGCGCGGTGACGAGCCCGACCCGCAGGCCGGTGAACGGACCCGGTCCGACCCCGACCGCGATGCCGGTGAGGGAGCTCACCGGGACCCCCGCGTCAGCGAGCACGCGCTCGATCCCCGGAGCGAGCATCTCGCCGTGCCGCATCGACTCCTCCGACTCGAACCGCGCCACCACCGAGGTCCCGTCGTGGAGCGCGACGGTCACGTGCGGGGTGGCGGTGTCGAAGGCGAGCAGCACGGGGCCGAGCCTAGGCGAGCCGCGTGGACGTCATCCGCCCTGGTCGCCAACGCAGCCAATTCGGATGACGTCCCGCGGGACGTCATCCGGGACGGTCGCCCCGACAGCCACTTCGGATGACATCCGCGAGCGCGCCGAGCCCTCAGATCAGCAGCTCGCGCCACCGCGGCCCGACCGGCGTCAGCGTCAGCGTGCGGACGTCGTTGTCGGCCCGCGTCAGCGACAGCTCGAGCCGGTCGATCGCGAGCGCCTCGGCGAGCCCCTCCCCCCACTCCACGACGGTGACCGCGTCGATCACGTCGGTGTCGAGGTCGAGGTCGTCGAGCTCGGCGGAGCCGCCGAGCCGATAGGCGTCCACGTGGATCAGTGGTGGCCCTTCGTCCAGGGACGGGTGCACCCGCGAGATCACGAAGGTCGGCGAGGTGACGTCGCCCCGGATGCCGAGCCCCTGGCCGATGCCCTGCGTCAGGGTGGTCTTGCCGGCGCCGAGGTCGCCGGTGAGGATCACCAGGTCGCCGTGGCGCAGCAGCGTGGCCAGCCACTCGCCGAACGCGCGGGTGTCCTCGGCAGTGTGCAGGATGCGCGTGATCGGGAGCAGCTTGAGCATGTTCAGGCGGGTGCCGTTGCGTCCGGACTCGACGTAGCCGAGCCGCCGCCAGAACTCCACCGTCTTGGGCAGCTCGACCCGTGCCTCGATCTCGAGCCCGCCGAACTTGCGGGCCGCGGCGATCTCCTCGGCGCGGTGGGCCATCTTCGCGGCGACGCCGAGGCCCCTCACCGAGTTGAGTACGCCGACCCGGCGCAAGCCGAGCAGCCGCCCACGTGGCTCGAGCAGCAACGCTCCGACGGGCCTGCCCTCGTGCTCGACCAGCAGGCCACCGTGCGCGTCCAGCGACCGGCCGATCGACTGGACCGTCTCGTCCAGGGCCGGTGCCGGCGGGTCGAGCGGCGGCCGGTCGGCGAACGCCTCGTGCACGACCGCGAGCACGTCGGCAGCGCGGGAGGCGTCGACGGTCAGGATCTCGGTCATGCGGAGACCGTCTCCATCAGCTCCCCGAGGGCAGCGTTGACCTGGTCTCGCGACTCGAAGATCACCATGTGCCCGGCGCCTTCGCACTCGACCAGGTGGGCGTTGGGCAGCTGCTGGGCCATCTTGCGGCTGTGGCCGATCGAGGTGAGCTTGTCCTTGGTGCCGCAGACGATCGTCGTCGGCACCCCCGCGAAGGTGGTCAGGGACTCGAACTTGTCGAACGCGGAGAAGTTCGGGAAGAACTCGGCGAGCACGTCGAACTTCGTCCCGGCGAGCATCTCGTCGAGGAACTCCACCTCCGCGGCAGGGACGTCCTTGCGCCCGAACGCGAACATGTCCGCCACCAGGAAGCCGATGTTGGACCCCGGCCTCCGCGCCGAGTCGACGAGCTCGGGAGCCCGGGCCAGCGCCGCGATCAGCCGTGGCGCCACCAGCTCCCCCACGCCGTCGGGGATCCAGCGGCTGACGGTCCGGTGCACCCGGAGGCCGCCGGCCGTCGTGGCGATCAGGGCCACGCCGGCCACACGCTCGGCAAAGAGCTCAGGGTGCCGGTCGGCGAAGGCGATGACCGCCATGCCGCCCATGGAGTGGCCGACCAGGACGACCTTGCCCTGGGGCGCGACCGTCTCGAGCACGCGGGCGAGGTCGTCGCCGAGCTGGTCGATGTTGGCGTGCTCGCGGTCCGACCGCTGCGAGCGCCCGTGTGAACGCTGGTCGAAGAACGCCATCCGGTGCTTGCCGCGGAACGCCTCGCGCTGGAAGTGCCAGCAGTCGAGGTTGAGCGCGTAGCCGTGCACGAACACCAGCGTCACGTCGTCCTGGGGGCGCCGGCGGCGAGCGGTGCGCGAGTCGGCGTAGGGCACCACCTCGTCGACCTCGGCGTGCAGCACCACTCCGTCGTCGCAGGTCACCTCGATCGGCTCCGAGTGCAGGGTACCGAGCCGGTCGGCCTGTGCCGCCCCGGCCTTGCGGGCCTGGACGACGCGTCGTTCGACCACCACGCCGGTGGCGACGGCAGCCAGCGCCGCCGCGCCGAGTCCGCCGGCCGCGTAGGCAAGGGAGCGCCTGGTGCTCACGCGTCCTCGTCCCCGACCCACACCCGGGTCTGCCGGCCACCCATGCGGGTGACGATCTCGTAGTCGATCGTCCCGCACCATCGCGCCCAGTCGGTCGCCGTCGGCTCCCCGTGAGACCCCGGCCCGAACAGCACGACCTCGTCACCGGCGTGCGCACCCGGGGCGTCGACGACGAACTGGTCCATGCAGATCCGGCCGAGCACGCGACCGCGCACCCCGTGGACGAGCACCTCGGCGGTGTTCGAGGCGTGGCGCGGGATCCCGTCGCCGTACCCCATCGGCACCAGCGCGACCCGCATCGGCTCCTCGGCGACGAACGTGTGGCCGTAGGAGACGCCGGCGCCGGGAGCCAGCTCCTTGGTGAGTACGACGGACCCGCGGACCGTCATCGCCGGGACCAGCCCCAGCTGCGCGGAGGTGACCACCTCCGGCGCCGGGCTGAACCCGTAGACGGCGATGCCCAGGCGCACCAGGTCATGTCGCGCCGGGGGCAGCAGCAGCGCACCGGCAGAGTTGGCCAGGTGGCGCACCTCCGGTTCGAGCCCGGTGTCGTCGGCCAGCGCGAGCGCCTCGGCGAAGGCATCCTGCTGCGCGGCGTTGGCGGGGTGCGCAGGCTCGTCGGCGCAGGCGAGGTGGGACCACAGGCCGGTCACCCGCACGAGGCCCTCCTCCTCGGCCGCCCGCGCGGCCGTGACCAGGGCCAGCCAGTCGGAGCGCGGCGCGCCTCCGCGCGAGAGCCCCGTGTCGACCTTGAGCTGGACACGCGCCGTGCGGCCGATCCCCCGGGCCCCACGCAGGATCTCGTCGAGCTGGGCGACCGAGTAGGCGGACACGTCCACGTCGGCGTCGATGAGCGGGGCGAAGTCGGCTCCCGGCGCTGCCAGCCAGCACAGCACCCGGCCGGTGTCGCCGCCCTCCCGCAGGGCCAGCGCCTCGGCACCGGTCGCGACGCCGAGCCAGTCAGCCCCGGCCGTCCTCGCGGCACGTGCCACCTGGGCCATGCCGTGGCCGTAGGCGTCGGCCTTCACCACGACCATCAGCTGGGGAGCGGTCTCTTCGTCGGTGACCAGCTCACGCAGCCGCGCCACGTTGTGACGCACCGCACCGAGGTCGACGACGACCTCGGCGTGCGTGCTGGCGGGCGAATTGGGCATGGCCACGCATTCTCCCATTCACGGACCCAGGGAGCGCACCACCTCCGGGATGGCGTCTGCCACCCGGGTCGCGCTCAGGGGTCCCCCGCCGCTCGCCTGGGCCGCCGCGGCGCCGTGCAGCCACGAGCCGACCGATGCCGCGTCCCAGGGGCCCAGACCGGCTGCCAGCAGCGACCCGATCACTCCCGCGAGGACGTCACCGGCACCTGCGACCGCCAGCCAGGGGACCCCACTGGTCGTGATCCGGACCCGTCCACCGGGATCGGCGATCAGGGTGTGCCGGCCCTTGAGGAGCACCACGGCGTCGTACTCCTCGGCGGCGCGGCGCGCGAAGTGCAGCTGCTCGGCCTCGACCTGCTCACGCTCGACGCCGAGCATGCGGGCCAGCTCGCCCGCATGGGGAGTCAGGACAAGGTCCTTCGGGCCGCGTTGGACGTGCCTCAGGGCGTCCGCGTCGACGACGGTCGGCACCGCGTCGGCCAGTGCGTCGGCCAGGGCCTGCTCGGCGTCCGTGTCGCCGCCGGACCCGACGACCCAGGCCTGGACCCGCCCTTCGGAGGCCACGATCTCGGGGTGCCGGGCACGCACGGCGTCGGCAGCCGACCCCAGGTAGCGCACCATGCCGGCGATGCCGGAGGCCGCCCCGGAGGTGCAGAGCACGGCGGCACCGGGATAGGTCTGCGACCCGGCGCGTACGCCGACGACCCCGCGGGTGTACTTGTGGTCGAAGGGCCCGGGGACCGGCAGCAGCCCGGCCACGTCGACGGCCTGCACCGTCTCGACCGGGGCCACGGGCAGGTCGAGCCCGATGTCGATGAGGTGCACGACCCCGCAGGCCCGGGCCGCCGGGTCGACGAGATGGGCGATCTTGTGGGTCCCGAACGTGACGGTGAGGGCGGCGCTGACGTGGGTGCCGTCGAGTCGGCCGGTGTCCACCTCCACCCCCGAGGGCACGTCGACGGCGACGACCGGCACCCCCTCGAAGGCAGCGAGCGCCTGCTCCGCCTCGAGGCGCAGCCCCGGTTGTCCACCGATGCCGACGATCCCGTCGACCACGACGTCCGGCCGGTGCGCCTCGGCGGCGAGCACGGTCCGACCACCGGCTGACCGCAGCGCCTCGAGCCCCTCGACGTGCGCCTTCGAGGAGAGCAGCACTGCCTCGACCGCCGCACCGCGTCGCGCGAGCATGGCCCCCGCCCAGAGCGCGTCTCCGCCGTTGTCGCCCCCACCGACCAGCAGCAGCACCCGCGAGGCGTAGACACCGCCCAGCAGGTCGGCGATCGCCACCGCCAGCCCGGTGGCCGCGCGCTGCATCAGCGTCCCTTCGGGCAGCCGTGCCATCAGCTCGCCCTCGGCCGCCCTCACCTGCTCGACCGTGTGTGCGCTTCTCATGTGGCCACGCTAGCGAGGTCCGGTTTCCCAGGTGATGAACCCGAACTGCCTCTTCTCACAGGTTGCGCGGTGTGTGAAGTGCCGGTCTGGGTTCCTAACCTGGGAAACCGGCCCCCGTACGCCGCCGCCGCCCACCACTCGCGCGCACCACCCACGGCCAGGTCATCAGCGCCCAGCCGGCCAGCAGGATGCCGAGGGAGGCGACGACGTAGACCGGCCACGGGCCCAACAGGTCGAGCAGCGAGGTGGAGCCGGGCTTGTCGACGAGGTAGCCGTAGTTCACGTCGGCCACCACGTCGAAGACGTAGACGACCACGGCCCAGACCGCCGTGATCGCCACGGTGATGCGATAGCTGCGCCAGGACGGGGCGATGCCGAGACCGAGGGTGAGGTAGAGCGCCGTCCACACGATCAGGAGGTGCAGGCACCAGAACGCGAAGAACCGCGGGTGCGGGAACTCCTGGCCCAGCGACGGTGTGAGGATCCCCTGCGCGGTCAGTGTCAGGCCCCAGTAGTAGGTCAGGGCCACCGGCAGCGGCTTGTGCGTCCAGAGTCCCCAGACCGCGGTGACCCACGCGAAGTCGCACAGCTGGAGCGGCAGCGACGAGCCGAGGTCGAAGTCGTCCGGGGTCAGCTGGAACACCTGGCTGGGGACCGTGAAGCACGTGATCGCCACCGCCAGGACCCGACTGAAGCGCACGGCCGCGTCGGTCCCGCGCTGACGGCGTCCGAGCAGGACGATGCCGACCGCGCCGACGACGAACAACCCGAGCAACAGGTAGTGCTGGCCGCCGAAGGCCTCGAAGCGTTCCGTGGCCAGCGGCACGTCAGGACTCCAGCACCACGAACGCGACCGCCACGCCTGCGTCGTGCGAGAGCGAGACGTGCACCCGCTCGACCCCGAGCTGCTCGGCCCGCGCGGCGACGCTTCCACGCAGCTCGAAGGACGGCCACCCACTCACATCGGTGACCACCTCGGCGTCGTGCCAGGACAGGTCGCCAGGAGCGCCGAGCGCCTTGGCGAGCGCCTCCTTGGCGGCGAAGCGCGCAGCCAGCGACTCCAGCGGGAGACCGGCCTCGCCCGGCGTGAACAGGCGGTCGCGGAGGGTCGGCGTACGTTCCAGGGAACGCTCGAGGCGGGCGAGGTCGACCACGTCCGTGCCCACCCCGATGATCATGACCCGATGATCGCGAGCTACTCGACCGTCACGGACTTCGCGAGGTTGCGCGGCTGGTCGACGTCGTGGCCCATCGCGGTGGCCAGCTCGCACGCGAACAGCTGGAGCGGCACGGTGGCCACGATCGGCTGGAGCAGGGTGGGCACGACCGGCAGGCTGATCGTCACGTCGGCGTACGGCGCCACGTCGGTGTCGCCCTCCTCGGCGAGCACGATGGTGTGTGCGCCACGGGCGCGGATCTCCTGGATCGCGCTGATCATCTTGTCGTGCAGCTGGTCGCGACCGCGGGGCGGCACGATGCAGAAGACCGGCAGGCCCTCCTCGATCAGGGCGATCGGACCGTGCTTGAGCTCGCCCGCGGCGAATCCCTCCGCGTGGATGTAGGCCAGCTCCTTGAGCTTCAGCGCTCCCTCGAGGGCCACCGGGAAGCCGGCGTGCCGGCCGAGGAAGAGCACCGAACGAGCGCCGGCGTTCTCCCGGGCGAGCGCATAGACCGACTCGGCCTGGTCGAGGATCGACTGCACGTGGGCGGGCATCTTCTCCAGCTCGCGGATGACGGAGGCGATCTCGTCACCGAACTTCGTGCCACGCACCTGCGCGAGGTAGAGGCCCAGGATGTAGCAGGCCATCAGCTGGGTCAGGAAGCCCTTGGTCGACGCGACGCCGATCTCCGGGCCGGCGTGGGTGTAGATCACCGCGTCGGACTCGCGCGGGATGGTGGAGCCGTTGGTGTTGCAGATGGCGAGCACCTTCGCGCGCTGGCGCCGCGCGTAGCGGATCGCCATCAAGGTGTCGGCCGTCTCCCCGGACTGGCTGATCGCGATCACGAGGGTGTTCCGGGTCAGGATCGGGTCGCGGTAGCGGAACTCGTG
The DNA here is from genome assembly GCA_963843075.1 of uncultured Actinomycetota bacterium. Classification (GTDB taxonomy): domain Bacteria; phylum Actinomycetota; class Actinomycetes; order Propionibacteriales; family Nocardioidaceae; genus Marmoricola. The sequence goes on from CAWJJD010000002.1 coordinate 1,926,828, forward strand.
GGCGAGCTCGACCTCGCACGGGATCCGGGTCCAGTGCTCGATGGCGTACTTCGCGACCAGGCCGGCGTAGTTGGCCGTGCCGCAGCCGATCACCACGATCCGGTCGATCTCGCGCAGCTCGTCCTCGGTGATGCGCACCTCGTCGAGCTGGAGCTCGCCCCGGCCGTCGTGACGGCCCAGCAGCGCATCGGCCACGGCCCGCGGCTGCTCGAAGATCTCCTTGCGCATGAACCAGTCGTAGCCGTCCTTCTCGGCGGCCGAGAGGTCCCAGTCCACGTGATAGCGACGGCCTTGCGCCGGCTCGCCGTGGAAGTCGGTGACGCGGACGTCCTCGCGGGTGATCGTCACGACCTGGTCCTGACCGAGCTCGAGCGCCTCGCGGGTGTGCTCGATGAAGGCGGCCACGTCCGAGCCGAGGAAGTTCTCCCCCTCGCCGAGGCCCACGACCAGCGGCGAGTTGCGCCGTGCGGCGACCACGCGGGACGGGTCCTGCGCGTCCACGGCGACCAGCGTGAAGGCACCCTGCAGCTGCCGGCAGACCACCTGCATCGCGGTGGTGAGGTCTCCGGTCTCCTCGACGGCCTTCTCCAGCAGGTGTGCCGCGATCTCGGTGTCGGTCTCGGAGAGGAGGTCGTGCCCCTCGCGCTCGAGGGCGTCCCTGAGCTGGGCGAAGTTCTCGATGATGCCGTTGTGCACCACCGCCACGCGGCCCTTCTGGCCGAGGTGGGGGTGGGCGTTGACGTCGTTGGGGGCACCGTGGGTGGCCCAGCGGGTGTGCCCGATCCCGGTCGTCGACGGTGGGAGCGGCTCCTCCTCGATGGCCTTCTCGAGGTTGGCCAGCTTGCCGGCGCGCTTGTCGGAGACGATGGTGCCACCGTCCACGACGGCGATGCCGGCGGAGTCGTAGCCGCGGTACTCCAGGCGCCGCAGCCCCTCGATGACGACGTCGCGTGCCTGCTTGTCGCCGACGTATCCCACGATCCCGCACATGCGGGTCAGTCTAGGTCTGCGCTTCACCACTATCGTGACGCGCATGCCGAACGGGACGCACACGAGCGAGAGCTCGCCGTACGTCGAGCTCGACCGTGACGCCTGGGCCGCGCTGGGCCGGGCGACCGAGCAACCGCTCACCCCGACCGAGATCGACCGGGTCAAGGGCCTCGGCGACGAGCTGGACCTCGACGAGGTGCAGCAGGTCTATCTCCCGCTGTCGCGGCTGCTGAGCCTCTATGTCGAGGCGGCCGGCAAGCTGCATCGCGCGACCGAGGAGTTCCTGCACCAGAGCCAGCCTCCTCGGACCCCGTTCGTGATCGGCTTGGCCGGGTCCGTGGCCGTCGGCAAGTCCACGACGGCCCGCGTGCTGCAGCAGATGCTCGCGCACTGGCCGGAGCACCCAACGGTGGCCCTGGTGACCACCGACGGGTTCCTGCTGCCCAACGCGGAGCTGCACCGCCGCGGGCTGCTGCACCGCAAGGGCTTTCCCGAGTCCTACGACCGCAAGGCGCTGCTGAAGTTCGTGATCGACATCAAGTCGGGCAAGGACGAGGTGGAGGCACCGACCTATTCCCACCTGGTCTATGACGTCGTGCCCGACGAGAAGGTCGTCGTGTCCAGCCCCGACATCGTCATCGTGGAGGGCCTCAACGTGCTCCAGTCGGCAGGGGTGCGGCAGGACGGCCGCGTCGGCCTGGCGGTGAGCGACTTCTTCGACTTCTCGGTCTACGTCGACGCGGCCACCAGCGACATCCGCCGCTGGTACACCGACCGCTTCCTCCGGCTCCGCGAGACCGCCTTCCGCGACCCGGCGTCCTACTTCGCCCGCTACGCCTCGATCTCCCACGACGAGGCGGTCGCCGAGGCCAACCGCATCTGGGACGAGATCAACGGGCCCAACCTCAAGCAGAACGTCCAGCCGACGCGCTCGCGGGCGACGCTGGTGCTCCGCAAGGACCACGACCACTCGGTGCGGTGGGTCAGGCTGCGCAAGCTGTGAGCGGGCAGATCCCGCCCAACCGCTGGGAGAAGGTGGCCGCCGAGTCGCGTTACGGCGAGGTGTTCGAGGACCTGATCGCGCGCGGTGAGGACATCGACGGCGAGGCTCGGCTGACCGACGTGCTCGCCCCCCGCCGGGCCAGGATCCTGGATGCCGGATCGGGCATGGGACGGGTGGGCGCCAGCCTGGTGCGCCGTGGCCACGACGTCACCGCCGTCGAGAAGGACCTCAAGCTCGTCGCCCAGTCACGGCGGCTCTATCCCGACCTGGCCGTCGTCGAGGCCGACATCCTCGCGCTGTCACCCGAGCTGCTGGCGAAGCAGGGTCGGCCGGCGGCGTACGACGTGGTCGTGGTCGCCGGCAACGTGATGATCTACCTGGCCGAGGACACCGAGACCCGTGCCCTGGCGACATTGCGCGACCTGCTCGGCCCGGACGGCCGGATCCTGGTCGGCTACAACGCGGTCAAGGGGCCACCTCACAGCCGCGACTACCCCTACGAGGACTTCGCGGACCACGTCGAGGAGGCCGGACTCCAGGTGCAGCACCGCTTCGGGTCCTGGGACCTGACACCGCCGAACGACGACTACGTGCTGGCCGTGCTCCGCCGCGCTTGACCGCCCCAGGTCGCTGGACGTCGAGCAGTGACGTCCGGGCTCTCCGCTCCTAGGATCGGACGATGGAGGGCGATCTCGAGGCTCGTGTGCACGAAGCCCTGACGCTCGCGCGGCGACACTCCCGTGAGCTCGACCGAGGACCGGCCCTCGCCGATGAGGCGGTCCGGCTGGCCGAGGACCTCGATGACACCCGGCTCCTGGCGCAGGCGCTCGTCGCGCGACTGGCCACGCGCTCCGGCCCCGACGACGCCGGCTCCCGGCTCACCACCAGCCTGCGGTTGCTGGCGCTGGTGCGGCAGGACCCCGATCCCGACCTGCGGCTCGAGGCCCACCTGTGGCGGCTGCTGACGGGCCTCGAGCAGCTCGACCTCTCGACCGTCCGCCGCCAGCTCGCCGGGCTCGACCTGCTGGCCGACGAGACGCAGGACGCCCGGACCCGGTTCCACGCCAGCTCGCGCCGTGCCATGTTCGCGCTCACCGAGGGCGACGTGGTCGGCGCCGGCCGGCTCGCCGCGGAGGCCACCGAGGCGGGCGTCGCCGCGAGCCTGCCCGAGACCGACACGGTGCAGCAGGCACTGCACGCCGAGATCGCCCGACAGCGAGCCGACCGGACCGCCCTCACCAGGGCAGCCACCGCGCTCGAGGATCGCGGCGCTGCCGACGAAGCCCCGTCGCTGCTCGCGGAGGCAGCGGTGCTGTGGCTCGAAGGGGGCCGACCCCAACGCGCGGGCCGCATCGTCGACGTACTCACCCCCGGGCTGGACGATCTCCCCCGCGATCGCGACTGGCTGCTCGTGGTGAGCAAGGTCTGCGAGGCCGCCGCGGGGAGCGCCAGGCCCGACGTGGCGGCGTTGTGCGTCGAGCTGTTGGGGCCCTACTCCGGCGCGGTGGTCCTCAAGCCCGGGGCCGTCGCCTTCCAGGGTGTCATCGACGACTACCTCGCCCTCGCGACCGGTGACGTCGCACAGGCCGAGCGAGCGCGCGCCGCCTACGCCGGCATCGGTGCCGACTGGTGGGCACGGCGCGGACCGCTCGGTCGACCCACCGACCGCACCCCCACCCCCGCCGGGCCGAGGGTGCTGCACCTCCACCCCGCCGAGGACGGGGGCCCCACCCGGCTGTGGTGCGTGGGCCGCGAGGGCGCCCTGCGGATGGTGCCGCCGATGCACGGGCTGGCGTACCTCCGGGTGCTGCTCGAGCGCCCCGCGGTCGACGTGCCGGTGCTCGAGCTGTCGGAGGCCGCCGAAGGAACTCCCGAGATCATCGACGAGGCGATCCTGGTCGGCCAGGAGACGCTGACGGCCTACCGGCGCCGCCTCCGCGAGCTCGACGAGGCGATCGAGCGAGCCGAGGGCGACGACGACCTGCGCGTGCGACTGAGCGACGAGCGCGAGGCGCTGATGACCCGGACCCGGTCGAGCGGGCTCGAGGGTGCCCAGCGCAGCGCCACCCGGTCCGAGCGGGCCCGGGTGCTGGTGCGCCAGGCCATCACGGCCGCGCTGGCGCGTCTGGAGCTGCACGACGGCGAGGTCGCCCACGAGCTGCGCTCGAGCATCCGTACGGGTGCCACCTGCCGCTACGAGCCCGACCCGTTCCGGCCCGTCGAGTGGCGGGTGCGCGAAGGTCACCGCGTCGCCCAGGGGGCCGTGGATCCCTGACGCACGGGTCTGGACCAGTCGGCGTCGTGGCACTCGCGTTGTCACCCTCCGGGCCTAGCATCCCGCCATGGCTGAGATGAGCATGAACAAAGTGATCCACGGCGCGTTCCGACGCGACCTCGACCGGTTCGTCGGCGCGCTCACCACGTTCAGGCCCGGGGACGCGTCCCGTGCGCAGCAGCTGGGCAAGGCGTGGGACAACTTCGACCGCCAGCTGACCGACCACCACGAGGGCGAGCACGAGATCGCCTGGCCCGCGCTCCAGTCCATCGGCGTCAGCGAGGCGATGGTCGCGGAGATGGACGCCGAGCACGACGTCATGGCGGCCGCGCTGGCCGACGCGCGGACGGCCATGAGTGCCCTGGCGTCCTCGCCGGGGCAGGGTGAGGCCGCGACCGCGCTGTCGGCGCTCGAGCGGCTGCGAGACGTGACGGTCACGCACCTCGACCACGAGGAGCGTGAGCTCGAGCCGGTCTACCTCGAGCATGCCGACGGTCCCGAGATGAAGGCGATGGGCAAGCAGTTCGCCAAGGTCAGCCCGGCCAAGGGAGGCGTGTTCTTCGCCTGGTTGCTCGACGGGATCGGTCCTCTGGAGAGGTCGGCCATCACCGACAACATCCCCGGGCCCGTGCTGAAGGTCATGGTCGCGCTGTTCGGACGGAGCTACCGCAAGGACGTCGCACCGGTCTGGAGCAGTTGACCGGGTGGGGTTTCCGCGCTCGGCGGTGTTGACTGCGATGAGACATTCGTCGAGCGAAGGAGAACCTCGTGACTCTGCGCACCACCCCGCCCTTCCGAGCCGACCACGTCGGCAGCCTGCTCCGACCCAAGCCGCTGCTCGAGGCCCGAGCGGCGCACGCACGGGGTGAGCTGACCGACGAGCAGCTCCAGGACACCGAGGACGCGGCGATCGCGGACGTCGTACGACTTCAACAGGAGGCTGGGCTCCAGACGGTCACGGACGGCGAGTTCCGGCGTACGTCGTGGCACATGGACTTCATCTACCAGATCCAGGGCATCCGCCGGACCGACGAGCAGCTCGAGGTGCACTTCCACAACGCCGACGGCGACCTCGACTTCACCTCGGCCGGCCTGGTCGTCGACGCGCCCGTCCGGATCGAGGAGCCGATCTTCGCCGGGGCCTTCGACTACCTGTCGTCGGTCGCGCCGGACGCGATGACCCCGAAGCTGACCATCCCCTCGCCGAGCATGGTCCACTACCGCGGCGGGACGGCAGCGATCGACCCCAACGTCTATCCCGACGAGGACCAGTTCTGGGACGACCTGTCCGCGGCGTACGCCCACCAGGTGAAGCTGATCGCCGAGCGCGGCTGTCGCTACCTCCAGCTCGACGACACCAGCCTCGCCTACCTCAACGACCCCGAGCAGCGGGCCAACGTCGCCTCGCAGGGGCGCGACGCCGAGCACCAGCACGAGCGCTACATCCGGCAGATCAACGCCGCGATCAAGGACCGTCCCGAGGGACTCTCGGTCACCACGCACATGTGCCGCGGCAACTACCGCTCCTCGTGGGCGGCCTCGGGCAGCTATGACTTCGTCGCCGAGGCGCTGTTCAGCGAGCTCGACGTCGACGGCTTCTTCCTGGAGTACGACGACGAACGCTCCGGCGGCTTCGAACCCCTCCGCTTCGTGCCCGAGGGCAAGCAGGTCGTGCTCGGCCTCGTCACCACCAAGCGCCCGCAGCTGGAGAGCAAGGACGACCTCAAGCGCCGCATCGACGAGGCCGCCAAATACGTCCCCCTCGACCAGCTCTGCCTCTCCCCCCAGTGCGGTTTCTCCTCCACCGTCGAGGGCAACAACCTCACCGAGGCCGAGGAGATCGACAAGCTCCGCCTCGTCGTCGAGGTGGCCCAGGAGGTCTGGGGCTAGTTCCCGCCGAGAGGGCAGTCCTGGTTGCCCGGAGTACGCCGAGAGGGCAGTCCTGGTTGCCCGGAGTACGCCGAGAGGGCAGTCCTGGTTGCCCGGAGTACGCCGAGAGGGCAGTCCTGGTTGGCCGAAGCCGCCCTCTCAGCGTCGTACAGCCAACCGAAGCTGCCCTCTCGGCGTCGTACAGCCAACCGAAACCGCCCGGTCGGCGGATTGCTAGAGCGCCAGCTGGTCGCGGACGACAGCGGCGAGGCGGTCGGCGATCTGCTGGGCCTGGTCGGCACCGGCGGCCTCGACCATGACGCGGACGAGGGGTTCGGTGCCGGAGGGGCGGAGCAGCACGCGGCCGCTCTCGCCGAGCTCGGCCTCCGCCTCGGCGACCGCGGCGGCGAGGACGAAGTCCTCGTCGGTGCGTGCCTTGTCGACGTCGGGCACGTTGACCAGCACCTGCGGCAGGCGCCGCATGACCGACGCGAGCTCACCGAGCGGCTTGCCCGTGGCCGCCATCCGCTCGAGCACGTGCAGCGCGGTGAGGATGCCGTCGCCGGTGGTCGCGTAGCGGCTCATGATCACGTGGCCGGACTGCTCCCCACCGAGGGTGAAGCCGGAGAGCTTCATCGCCTCGAGGACGTAGCGGTCACCCACCTTCGTCTGTCGTACGCCGACCCCGGCGGCCTTCATCGCCTGGACGAAGCCGAGGTTGCTCATCACGGTGGCCACGACGGTGTCGAGGTGGAGCTCACCGGACTCCCGCATCGCCAGCGCGAGGATGGCCAGGATCTGGTCGCCGTCGACGATCTCGCCCTCGGCATCCACGGCGAGACAGCGGTCCGCGTCGCCGTCGAGGGCGAAGCCGATGTCCGCGCCGTGCTCGACCACGGCCTTCTGCAGGACCTCGAGGTGCGTCGAGCCACAGCCGTTGTTGATGTTCAGCCCGTCGGGCTCGGCACAGATGGCCACCACCTCGGCGCCGGCATCGCGCAGGGCGCGCGGACCGACCTCGAAGGCCGCGCCGTGGGCGCAGTCGAGGACCACCTTGAGGCCCTCCAGGGAGTGCCCGATCGTGGAGACCAGGTGAGCGGCGTACTTCTCCACCGCCGTGTCCAGCTGGGTCACCCGGCCGACGTCGCCGCCGACCGGTCGGTCCCAGGGCTCGCGCAGGCGCTTCTCGATCGCCACCTCGATGGCGTCGTCGAGCTTCACGCCCCCGCGGGCCAGGAACTTGATCCCGTTGTCGGGCATGGCGTTGTGCGAGGCCGAGAGCATCACGCCGAGGTCGGCGCCGAGCTCACCGGTCAGCCAGGCGACGCCCGGAGTCGGCAGCTCACCGAGCAGGAGCACGTCGACACCGGCCGACGCGAGTCCGGCCACGACCGCGGCCTCGAGGAACTGCCCGGAGATGCGGGTGTCGCGGCCGACCACGGCCACCGGGCGGTGCCCCTCGAAGGTGCCGCGCTCGGCGAGGATGTGGGCGGCGGAAACGGAAAGGTCCAGGGCCAGCTCAGCGGTGAGATCACCGTTGGCCAGACCCCGGACCCCGTCCGTGCCGAAAAGGCGAGCCAAGATCAGCGCTTGCTGAACTGAGGTGCCTTGCGGGCCTTCTTCAGACCGGCCTTCTTGCGCTCGATGACGCGCGCGTCGCGGGTCAGCAGCCCGGCCTTCTTCAGACCCGGGCGGTTGGCCTCGAGGTCGATGAAGTTCAGGCACCGGGCCACGCCGAGGCGCAGCGCGCCGGCCTGGCCGGTGATGCCGCCGCCGTGGATGCGGGCGATCACGTCGAAGCGGCCCTCGAGCTGGGTCGTCGCGAACGGCTCGTTGACGACCTGCTGGTGGAGCTTGTTGGGGAAGTAGCTGTCCAGCTCGCGACCGTTGACGGTCCACTTGCCGGTGCCGGGGACGATGCGCACGCGGGCGACGGCCTGCTTGCGTCGGCCGGTCGCCGCTGCCGGGGCGATCGTCGCGGGACGGGCGGGAGCGTCGGCGCTGGGCGCGCTCTCGGAGGAGTAGGCCACACCCTGCTCGTCGGCCTGGAAGGTCTCCTCGCCGTCCTGGGCGCCGGTCTCGATGTCTGCGTCTGCCACGGTGTTCCTTTGCGTGTTCTCGGGAGAGGTAGTCACTGGGAGATCTGCTTGATCTCGAACGGCTTGGCCTTCTGGGCGGTGTGCGGGTGCTCGGGGCCGGCGTAGACCTTGAGCTTCTTGAGCACCTGACGCCCGAGGCGGTTCTTGGGGAGCATGCCCCAGACGGCCTTCTCGACGGCCTTGCGGGAGTCCTTCTCGATCAGCTCACCGATGGGGGTGGCCGAGAGACCGCCCGGGTAGCCCGAGTGGTGGTAGGACATCTTCTTGGTCGCCTTGTCCCCGGACAGCGAGACCTTGGCGGCGTTGATGACGATCACGAAGTCGCCCGCGTCGACGTGGGGGGCGAACATGGGCTTGTGCTTGCCGCGCAGCAGGTTCGCTACCTGGACGGCGAGGCGACCCAGGCGGACGTCGGTGGCGTCGATGACGTGCCACTCGCGCTGGATGTCACCCGGCTTGGGGCTGTAGGTACGCAACGTTGTTGACCTAACTCACTTGTTCGTGTCCGTCCCGGGCTGATTCCCGGGGCGGAGGTGGTGCTGCGACTTCTGACGAACACTGCCCACGACACGGTCTGGCTCGACCGGCGGCGGGACTGCCAATGGACCACAACGACGAAGTCCAGAAGCGGCAGGAGGCGCGACCGTCAAGATTACCGGGACGTCGCCTCGCAGGTCAAAACGAGACCCACTGGTCCCCCCTACCGGCACTGGCATAGGTTGAAACAGGGGAGGACTGGGCATGGTGCCACCGCACCAGCCCACGCCCGAACCCCCCGCACCGCCACTTCGACCCGCACCTGCCATCGCAAGGAGCCGACGTGACCGACACCGGTGACAACAGCCTCACTGTCCGGGACAACAGGACCGGCAAGGAATACCAGATCGAGATCGCCGACGGCACCATCAAGGCCGGCGACCTCAGCCAGATCCGCCTCGACGAGGACACCCCCGGCCTCGCGACCTACGACCCCGGGTTCGTCAACACCGCCTCGTGCAAGAGCGCCGTGACGTTCATCGACGGCGAGAAGGGCATCCTCGAGTACCGCGGCTACCCGATCGAGCAGCTGGCCGAGAAGTCCAACTTCCTCGAGGTCGCCTACCTGCTGATCCACGGCGATCTGCCCACCAAGGACCAGTACGACGGGTGGGTGCACGAGATCACCCACCACACCTTCCTGCACGAGAACGTCAAGACCTTCATGCAGGGCTTCCGCTACGACGCCCACCCGATGGGCATGCTGATGGCCTCGGTCGGAGCGCTGTCGACGTTCTATCCCGAGTCGGGCAACATCTCCGACCCCGACAACCGGCACATGCAGATCGTGCGGATGATCGCCAAGATGCCGACGCTGGGGGCCTGGGCCTTCCGGCACGCGCAGGGCAAGCCCTACGTCTACCCGGACAACGAGCTGAGCTACACCGCCAACTTCCTCTCGATGCTCTTCAAGATGAGCGAGCAGAAGTTCGACGCCGACGAGCGCCTCGTGAAGGCCCTCGACGTGCTCTTCATCCTGCACGCCGACCACGAGCAGAACTGTTCGACCAACGCGGTGCGTTCGGTCGGCTCCTCGCAGGTCGACCCCTACTCGTCGGTGGCGGCGGGTGTCGGCGCGCTCTACGGTCCGCTGCACGGCGGCGCCAACGAGGCGGTGCTGCGGATGCTGCGACGCATCGGCAGCAAGGAGAACATCCCCGACTTCATCAAGGGCGTGAAGGACGGCAACGAGAAGCTGATGGGCTTCGGCCACCGGGTCTACAAGAACTACGACCCGCGCGCCAAGATCATCAAGAAGGCCTGCGACGACGTCTTCGAGGTGACCGGCGTCAACCCGCTCCTCGAGATCGCGCAGGAGCTGGAGAAGATCGCGCTCGAGGACGACTACTTCATCAAGCGCAAGCTCTACCCCAACGTCGACTTCTACTCGGGTCTGATCTACGAGGCCTTCCAGTTCCCGCCGGAGATGTTCACGGTCCTGTTCGCCATCGGGCGTACGCCGGGATGGCTGGCGCAGTGGCTGGAGCTGGCTCAGGACAAGGAGCAGAAGATCGCCCGGCCCAAGCAGATCTACACCGGCGCGCGCACCCTGGACTTCACCCCGGCCTCCGAGCGCTGGAGCTGACCGACTGAGCTCGCCAGGGTCGGGCTCACCCGGGTCGGCCGCGCCACCGCCGGGGGACCGCCACGCGTTCCCACTGGCCCTCGGCACTGCCGTCGCGACGCTGGCGCTGATGTATCTCGCCGCGCGGGGCGGCTGGCTGGGTGCCGACGTCGATCGCGGTGCGGAGTTCTGCGAGGCGGTGCGGGACGGCTGGCTCAAGCAGCCGGCCAACGCCCTGAGCAACCTGGGCTTCGTGGTCGCCGGCCTCGCCATCGGCTGGCGTGCGGGTCTGCCCGAGGGTCGGCTCTCCCGCCCGGGACTGGCCTCGGCGCTCGCGGTCGTGGTCGTGCTGCTCGGCCCGGGGAGCATGGCCATGCACGCCACCGAGACGACGCTGGGTGGCCATCTCGACATGACCAGCATGTTCCTGGTGGCCAGCTTCGCGGCGGCGTACTCCCTGATGCGCTGGCGGCACCGCGGGTCGGCGTACTTCGGCTGGGTGTTCGTGACCGCCCTGGTCGGCTGCGAGCTGGTCGAACGCATCCCCGGTCAGGTCCCGGTGGTGATGCACGCGGGCAACCTGGTCTTCGGTGCCTTGCTGGTGCTCACCATCGTGCTGGAGGTCCGGCTGCGTCGGCGCGACGGTGGTGCCGGAGACGTGCGGTGGATCGGTGGCGCGGTCGCGTCGCTGGTCGTCGCGTTCGTCGTGTGGAACCTGTCGAAGAACGCCGGACCGCTCTGCCACCCGGGATCGCTGCTGCAGGGGCACGCGGCCTGGCACCTGCTCTGCGCCGTCAGTGCCTACTGCCTCTACCGCTACTGGAGCTCGGCCGCAGCCGACCGGTCTGCCACCATGGGGGCTCCCACCCACACTCCAGCCTCGGGAGCAGCGTGAGCTCGAAGTCCCCCCTCCGCACGGCCAAGGAGCTCTACGCGAGCACGGCCCAGGCTGCCGGGACGGGGCTCACCCGCCTCGGGGTCCTGGCCGACGACCCGCCCCCGGTCGAACGCCGCGTACGGCACTGGGCCTACAGCCTGACCAAGGTGCACGACTCGCTGGCCATCGCGAAGCTCGACGTCCCCTGGTGGACCTACGGGGCGATCGCCGAGGTCGGCGCGTGGCTGGAGGCCCACCGTGGCCGACCGGTGCGGGTCTTCGAGTACGGCTCCGGCGCCAGCACGTTCTGGCTGGCCGACCGGGCGAGCGAGGTGCACAGCGTCGAGCACCACCGCGGCTTCGGGGAGATGATGGCCCGTGAGCTCGCGCCACTGTCACAGGTGAGCCTGCGCATCGTGGAACCGGTGGCCTCGGACCACCCGGTGGTCCCGTCGGCCAAGGAGGGCCACGGCGGTCTCGACTTCGCCGACTACGTCTCCTCGATCGAGGGCGTGCCAGGCGACTTCGACGTGGTCGTCGTCGACGGGCGCGCCCGTGAGGCGTGCCTCGCGGCGTCGATCGGCCGGCTCGCCCCCGGCGGCATCATCGTCTTCGACAACAGCCGGCGGCGTCGCTACCGGCGCGCGATCGAGGCGGCCCCCGTGGTCGAGGAGCGCTTCCGTGGGCTGACACCCACGCTCCCCTATCCCGATCAGACCTCGATCCTGCGCCGCTCAGGCGGGAGCGGACCGGCCTGAGCGCACGGCTGCGCCGATGCCGGCGAGCACCACGTCGGCGAGCAGCAGCAGCACCCGTGAGGCCAGGGCGACCGCCAGGGCCTCCGGCCCTCCGATCTGGGGCGCGAACGTGGCGACCAGCACGGCCTCTCGGACACCGGCTCCGGCCGGGGCGGGGATGAAGATCAGCCCCACCGCCCACGCCAGCGCCATTCCGCCGACGGCGGCAGCCACGGCCTTGACGCCGTGGGCGCCGAAGGCGTGGGTGAGGACCAGGAGATGGGCTCCCATCAGCACCCACACCACGAGTCCCCACAGCGTCGCGAGCCGCATCGAGTGACCGGTCGCCCGCACGCCCAGCGGCTCGCGCCCGAAGACGCCGAGCACGCGGTCGATCACGGCGGGGATCGTCCGAGGGTGCAGCGCCACCACCAGCGGGACCAGGATCAGCAGGGTCCACCAGTACTTCGCGAAGCCCCCGCTGCTGGACCACGGCAGCAGGGCAGCGCCTGTGACGAGACCGGTGGCTGTGACCACCGCCAGCAGGAGGATGTTGGCGGCGAACATCGTGCGCCGCGGAGCCCCCCACCGGCGTCCGAACTCCATCTGGGCCAGGACCGGCCACACCGAGCCGGGCAGGTATTTGCCGAGCTGGCTGACGAAGAAGACCCCGCCGGCCTCGACCTGCGGCGCGGGGATGCCGAGGCCCCTCACCAGCGCGAGCCAGAGCTGACCGATCGCCATCGTCCCGAGCACCCCGAAGACCATCGAGGCCACCACCGCGGTGGCGCCGAGGTCGCTGATCGCAGCCTCGAGGTCGTCGGCGTTGCGGGCGACCAGCCAGACCCCACCGGCCAGCACGGCGATGCCCACCAGCAGCGAGGTGAGGCTGCGCCCTCGACGCGATGCGGGCTGCGCGGGCTCGGCGGTCAGCGGGGCCCGGCCTCGACCGAGAACAACCGCTCCCCCGGGTCGGGACCGACGCCGGGTTGCGGCGCGGCCCGGTCGGCCGCCCGCCCGAAGCGCAGCTGACGGGTGTGCTCGAGGGTGTCCTCGATCAGGATGCGGTTGGTCCGGATCAGGTCCGAGATCACCGCCAGCATGAGGCTCAGGAACGACATCACGAGCAGGACCGCCCCCACGAGGAGCGACTGCAGGTGTCCGCCCTCGGCGTCCTGGGACCAGAGCACGGCGTAGCGCACGAACGGCACCAGACCGAGTACGCCGAAGAAGACGGTCAACCACGCGAACACGACGTAGGGCTTGTACATGATGAAGGCCCGGATGATCGCCAGGGCCGACTTGAAGACGTGCTCCCGCGTCGTCCGGAACAGCCGCGACTCACGGGTCTTCGCGTTGGTCGTGACCTTGACGCTCGCGATCTTCAGCTGCTTGTTGCCCGCCTGGATGATCGTCTCCATGCAGTAGCTGAACCGCGTGATCGTGTTCAGCACCATCAGGCTGTCGCGCGAGTAGGCCCGAAACCCGCTCGCCGCGTCGGGCAGGTCGGTGCTGGCCGCCAGGTTGACGATGTGGCTGCCGAACCGCTGCAGCAGCTTCTTCGGTCCCGAGAAGTGCTCGACGAGGTGGACCTGCCGGTCGGCGATGACGATGTCGGCGTCCCCGGCGATGATCGGCTGCACCAGGTCGGCGATGCGCTCCTGGGGGTACTGGTTGTCACCGTCGGTGTTGACCAGGATGTCGGCACCCAGCTCGAGTGCCCGGATCACGCCGTCGTGGAAGGACCGGCCGAGCCCCTGGTTGCGGGTGTGGTGCACGAACTCCCGCACCCCGTGGGCCCTGGCCACCTCGACCGTGCGGTCCGTGGAGCCGTCGTCGACGACCAGGACGATGATCTCGTCGACTCCGGGGATCTCCTTCGGGATCGACTCGAGGACGAGAGGGAGAGTCTCCTCCTCGTTCAGGCACGGGACCTGGACAACGACCCTCAAGACAACCTCACAGCGCTCGCTCGAAGGGGCGGACCGTTCCCGCCCGTCGGGAGCCTCAGGGTAACCGCTGGGTCGCTCAGGGACGGGCACCCGTGCGTCGTCGCGACCAGCGTGGCCACCACCAGGGCCAGACGAGGAGGGCCAGGGCCACCACCCCCGACGCGGCCGAGACCATGACTCCGGCTCTGAGCCCCGGCGCGGCATAGCTGAGCACGACCTCGTGGGTCCCGCTCGGCACGGGCACGGCAGCGAAGGCGTGGTTGCCGTGCACGAGGGGCGTGGGGCGTCCGTCCACGGTCGCCGTCCATCCGTCCCGGACGATCGCGTCGGCCACCACGACGTAGCCGCGACCGGACGCGTCGACCTCGGCCGAGATGCGTTCCGGCTGGTCCGACAGCACCCGGAGCGTGGCTGGCTCCCCCTCCGCCGAGGGTGTGGAGTCGTCGTCGAGCAGCACCTCGTCGTCGGGGATGCCAGCGGCGAGGTCGGCGACGCGCTCGTCCGCGTCGGGCACCACCCGGCTCCGGGACGCCCACCGGATCCTGGGCAGGGCGTGCAACCGCTCGAAGACCACGTCACCTGCTTCGGCGAAGACCAGCCGCAGGCCGTCGTCCGCCGGACGCACCCCGGCGCACGCGAGTCCGTCGCCGGCTCCCCGGAGCACGGTCGTGCCGCGCATCCCGGTGAGCCACACGTCCACCGGGTAGCTGCCCCCGGCAGGGAGGTCACCGCCGGGAGTGGCCACCCGGACCACTCCGCGCGGCAGCGTGTAGCGGAGCAGGCGGCTCCCCTCGCGCACCCCGTCAGGCGTGTGCACGGCGACGTGCAGCACGGCGGGGCGCTTCACCGGAGCCCGCCTGGCCCGCGCGACCGCCACCGCCACCCCGCGCAGCGAACCGCCGTCCACCGAGCAGCTGCCGACCTGGTCTCCGCGCAACGTGACGGTGCGCCCGGGTGCGGCGATCGGGTCCCGCTCCCCCGGCACGTCGCTGGGTGGCGCCACCCAGTAGCGCACCGAGAGCTGGTCCAGGACGTGCGAGCTCGCCGAGTCCTCCGCGGTGAACGTCAGCGGGAAGCCGCTGTAGGTCCGCGAGATCTCGACGCCCGGGTCGACGGCGAAGAGGAGGTCCCACCAACGGCGGTTCACGAACTCGTGACCGACCGGCGTACGCAGCTTGTAGTACTCGGCGCTGGCGGCATAGAGCGTGGTGCCCGTGCCCGCCCACCGGTCCTCGCCGATGTGTCGGCTCAGGAACTCGTGGGTCGGAGTCACCGGATAGAGGTTGTCCCGGTCGCTCAGGGGCAGCAGCGTGTGCGCGAACATCGCGCTCTGCGCCACGGCCAGGACGGCGAGCACGACCGGTCCGACCACGCGCAGGCGACCCGGCCCGAACCTGGTGATCAGGACGGCGGCCACCGCGACAGCCAGGAAGAGCGACGGGACGAGCAGGGTGCTGGTCCAGTGAGCGAGGTAGCCGTCGCGTTGCGCGTCCTGGCGGGCGCGGGTGACGACCAGGGCAGCGAACCCGAGGACGACCGCCAGCACGAGCGCGCCCGGGACGACGCGGCTCCCTCGAGGTCGTGCCCGCGCGGCCCCGTCCGGCTCCCTGCGGCGCGCCGCGAGCCCACGGACCAGCCGGTCGATGCCGATGCCGGCCAGGACGGCCCCCACGAAGCCGAAGACCGACTGCGCGCGGGTGATCGAGTTGGTCGAGTAGAACGGCAGCTTCTGGAACGCGGCGAGCAGCGGACCACCGAGCCAGACGAGGACCACGACGACCACCAACGCGACGGCGAAGAACACCCGCGGTGTCCTGTCGGGGGTGGTCGATCCCGGCAGGGGGACCAGCACGGCGCAGAGCACGAGCACCATCGCTGCCGCCCCGAGGAAGCCGACGGCCTCGATGGCGTTCGTCGGACCGTAGGCCTGGTAGGCCACGCACGTCCCCACGCTGTCGGGCACCACCGTGGTGAGGAACAGACCCAGCGGGAGGTGCACTCCGGCGGAGTCGCGTTCGCTCAGGCCCAGAGCGTCGAGGTTGCGCACGAAGGGCAGGATCTGGATGGCCGAGAGACCGACCCCGAGGAGTACGCCGGCAGCGGAACGCACCAGCACGTCGAGGACTTGAGGGGCCCTTCTGCCGAAGAGGGTGAGCGCCCGTACGAGCACGTAGGCGGCTGCGAGCGTGAGCGCGAACAGCGTGACCGCAGGGAACCCGCCCAGCAGCATGCTCGCGACGACCAGCGCGACGATCGCCACGTCGCGCGGTCGCCGCTGCTGCACGGTCCGCTCCAAGCCCCAGAACAGGAGGGGGATGAAGGCCGCGACCCGGGTGTGCGGCCAGTTGGTCCACATCAGCATGAAGCCCGAGGCAGCGAAGACGATGCCCGCCAGCACACCGGCCCCGCGGCTCACGCCGAGCCGGCGGAGGAAGAGCACCATGCCGCCGATGGCCACCACGAACTCGCCGAGCTTGACGAAGGCCGGTGCCAGCCAGAGCGGCAGGAAGTAGTAGGGCAGCGACAGCGGGCTGAGCGCGGCCTGGTTGGGCAGCGACGCCAGCGGCGAACCCCCCACCTTGTAGGGCGTCCAGGTGGGGAAGTTGCCCGACAGGAACCCGTCCTTGATGCGGGCGATCCCCGGGAGGTAGTAGTTCAGCGTGTCCCAGCGGCAGCCGACGGCGTCGTTCACGTCCGCTCCGTGACGGGCCGCGAACGGCAGCAGTCCCGAGAGCCCGTCGGCGTCGAGCAGCGTGCCGCGACCGATCAGCGCCGGGCCGAGGGTGAGGAGGACGAACGCCGCCAGGAGCACATAGCTGAGGCGATCGAGGGTCCACCTGCCGCGGCGTGACCGCGACAGTCTCATCCAGGTTTCCCTTCGTCTGGGTGGCCGAACGGTGGCCGGGAGCGATCGTAGTACCGCCTCACCCTAGAATCCGCCGGGTGCAGATCAGTGTGATCGGATGTGGCTATCTCGGGGCGACCCATGCGGCAGGCATGGCGGAGCTGGGACACGACGTGATCGGCGTCGAGGTGGACGAGTCGAAGCTCGCCCGGCTCGAGCACGGTGACGTCCCGTTCTTCGAGCCCGATCTCCCAGAGCTGCTGGGCAAGCACGTCGCCGGGGGGAGGTTGCGGTTCACCTCCGACCTGCACGAGGCCGCGGCGACGGCCGACGTGCACTTCCTCTGCGTCGGCACCCCCCAGCGGCCAGACAGCATCGGCGCGGACCTGACCTACGTCGACCAGGCGATCGAGGACCTCGCGCCGCTGCTCACCCGCCCCTGCCTGGTCGTGGGGAAGTCCACGGTCCCGGTGGGGACCGCTGCCCGCCTGGCCGCTCGGCTCGCGGAGCTGGCGCCCGTCGGGAGTGGGGCACAGCTGGCCTGGAACCCGGAGTTCCTCCGCGAGGGGTTCGCGGTCGAGGACACCCTGAGGCCGGACCGGCTCGTCTTCGGCGCTGCCACCGACGCGCCGTTCCCGATCCTGCGCGAGGTCTATGCGCAGGCTCTCGCTGCCGGAACCCCCGAGGTCGTCACCGACCTGGCCACCGCCGAGCTGGTGAAGGTCGCCGCCAACGCCTTCCTGGCCACCAAGATCTCCTTCATCAACGCGATGGCGGAGATCTGTGAGGTCGTGGGCGGAGACGTGGTCCAGCTCGCGGACGCGATCGGGCACGACAAGCGCATCGGGCGCAGGTTCCTCAACGCCGGCATCGGCTTCGGTGGCGGCTGCCTGCCCAAGGACATCCTGGCCTTCCAGCACCGGGCGGCCGAGCTGGGTGTCGATGACGCGACGGCGTTCCTGCGCGACATCGACGCGATCAACCAGCGCCGGCGCGCGCGGGTCGTCGAGCTGGTGGAGGAGATGCTGGACGCCGGGCACCCGGCCCGGATCGCCGTGCTCGGGGCGGCGTTCAAGCCGCAGAGCGACGACGTGCGTGAGTCCCCCGCCCTGTGGATCGCAGCCAGGCTGTCCGAGTCCGGGCACGAGGTGGTCGTGCACGACCCCCAGGCGATCTCGAACGCGCGGCTCCGGTTCCCGCAGCTCGACTACGACGAGGACGTCGAGGCGACCCTGCGCGGCGCCGACATGGTGCTGCACCTGACCGAGTGGGCGGAGTACCGCGAGCTCGACCCGGCGCGCGTCCTCGGCCTCGTGCGCACCCCGAAGCTCATCGACGGGCGCAACGCGCTCGATGCGGACGGCTGGCGGGCGCAGGGCTGGACCGTGCGCACCATGGGTCGCGCCTGACTGCCTCCCGCGTGCCGCAGCCTCGGTCTGGAGGGGCCTGTTCGCAGCCTGACGAGCCTCAGCCGTGCGCCGTCCGCTTCGCCTGCTCGAATCGCTCGCGCGTCGTGGTGAGCCCGACGCGCAGCACGTTGTCGTCCGCGGTGAAGTCGGTTCCCCACATGAAGTAGCCCGAGAGACCCATGGCGGCCTTCCGCGCCGCGGGCAGGCGCCGACCAACGGTGTGCAGGGCCGCGGTCTCACCTGACGCAGAGACGTGCACCAGGAAGGCGTCACCCGGGTCGGAGCCGTGTGCCGGTCGCCAGGCGAAGTGCACCGCACCACGCGACCAGCAGGTGTAGCCGTCCAGGCATCGCGTCAACCAGCGTGGGGGTTGCGGTGCCGCCAGCGCGTCGATGGTGCCGGGTCCCACGGGCTCGAGCTCGGCGGAGACCTGTGCCCGGCCGCCGATCGCGCCCTCCCCGAAG
Source organism: uncultured Actinomycetota bacterium (assembly GCA_963843075.1). Taxonomy (GTDB): domain Bacteria; phylum Actinomycetota; class Actinomycetes; order Propionibacteriales; family Nocardioidaceae; genus Marmoricola. Next base: position 1,945,449 of record CAWJJD010000002.1, read on the forward strand.
AGATCCTTCACCGGCGAGGGGCCGACGTAGCGCCACTGGTGGTCCCATCCGAAGACGAACCCCGTGACCACCGTCTGGTCGTCGTTGGGGACCTCGTCGAGCTCGCCTGCAGCGCGTTCGCCGCCCTCCCAGTGCGAGACCTGCTCCCCGGCCGCCACGGCCTGGGGACTGGTGCGCAGGCGCAGCCGCTCGTCTCGGACCAGGTCGGCCAGGGCCTCCACGGACGGGTCCGGGTGCGCCTTGCGCGGATCCGCGCTGATCCTCGGCCCGGACACCAGGGCCACCGTGAGCGTTCCCTCGCGCTTCAGGGTCACCGCGTAGTAGCCCGGATCCTCCTCCGGCACTTGCCGCTCCCAGTAGAGCGTGACGCCCCTGCCGAGGGCGGCGCAGCGGACACCGTCACGACAGGCGGGCACTGCTCCGCCTCGTTGCAACGTGACCCGCACGAGGTCACCGTCTGACTCCCCACCGCCGTGGTAGCGGAAGTCGGCGCCGACGTAGCCGGGAGGGGACTGTTCGTCGACGTAGGTGGCCTCCCGTCGCGACGTCTTCGCCGAGAGGTGGTCCAGCATCACCGAGGCGATCGCCCGCGAGGTGATCGGCACCCGCTCTCCTGGAGGAGGCAGCTCCGTGGAGCTCTGGTTGCCGCAGGCCGTCAGGACCAGGAGCACCACGAACAGCAGCGAGAAACGTCTGGCCATCGGTCCCCCCGGTCCGGTGCTGGGACGCCGAGTCTAGACAGTGGAACGGTCGCGGCCCTCCCAGTAGGGCTCGCGCAGGTCGCGTTTGAGGATCTTGCCCGTGGGGTTGCGCGGCAGTGCGTCGAGGACGTCCACCGACTTGGGGCACTTGTAGTGCGCGAGGTGCTCACGGCAGTAGGCGATCAGCTCTTCCTCGGTCGCCTCGACGTCCGGCTTGAGCGACACGACGGCCTTGACGGTCTCGCCCCAGCGGTCGTCGGGTACGCCGATGATCGCGACCTCTGCGATCGACGGGTGCTCGGCGAGGACACGCTCGATCTCGGGTGAGTAGATGTTCTCCCCGCCCGAGATGATCATGTCCTTGAGGCGGTCCTCGACGAACACGAACCCGTCGGCGTCGACCTTGCCCATGTCGCCGGTGCGGAACCAGCCGTCCTCGGTGATCACCTCGGCAGTGGCCTCGGGCTTGTTCAGATAGCCCTGCATGAGCTGCGGCGTACGGAACCAGAGCTCGCCGTGCTCACCGGTCGGCACCTCCGCCAGGGACTCGGGGTCGACCACCTTCACCTCGGCGCCCGGGATGCACTGCCCGGCGCTGACCAGGCGCTCGGGATGGGCGTCGTCGTGGTGGGCGTCCGGCATCAGGTGGGTGATCACTCCGCAGACCTCGGTCAGGCCGTAGACCTGGATGAAGTCGGTGTCGGGCCACGCCTTGATCGCCGCCCGCAGCAGCGGGAGCGGCATCGGCGCCGCGCCGTAGCAGTAGGTCTTCAGCTGTCCGAACAGCTTGATCGCGTCGTCACCCGACTGCAGCACCTGGGCCAGCACGGCGGGCACGAGGAAGGTGCGGTTGGCGCCCTGCATGATCGCGCCCGCCAGGGAGGCACCGTCGGGGTCGCGCGTCATCACGCTCGGCACGCCGTCGTGGATCCCGAAGAGGACGTAGGACGATCCGCCGACGTGGAACAGCGGCATGGAGACCATGTTCTTGTCGCCCTCGTCGAACGCCCACCCCTCATGGGCATTCAACGTGTGGGCGACCATGTTGGACTGCGAGAGGGTGACGCCCTTGGGGTGACCGGTCGTGCCGGAGGAGTACATCACCAGGCAGGTGTCCGTGGGCTCGACCTCGGGATCGCGGTCGATCGGCGCGGCAGCGGCCAGCAGCGCCTCGTAGGCGTCTCCGTCACCGCCCTCGGGGGTCACCTCGATGATCTGCTCGACCGTCGTCAGCCGGTCACGGATCTTGTCGATCAACGGCATCAGCTCCGAGCCGACGAGCAGCAGCCTGGCCCCGGAGTCGTTGACCGCGTAGTCGACCTCGTCGCCGGCGAGGCGGAAGTTGATGATGGCGTTGGCCGCGCCGATGCTCGCGGCCGCCAGGGTCAGCTCGACACAGGCCGGGTGGTTCTTGTCGAGGAAGGACACCACGTCACCGCGGCCGATCCCATGGGCCTTGAGGGCGCCTGCGAGACGGCGCACGCGGTCGTTCCACTGCGCCCACGTCCACGTCCGGCCGAGGTAGGTGAACGCCTCGCCGTCGGGGTTCGTCTCGGCCCAGTGCGTGAGCCGGTCGTCGAGGAAGGTCGGGTCGGCGAGAGCGGTCATCAGCGGTTCTCCTCGGGCCAAGGGTGAATGGGCAGCGTGACACAGGCCACAACGCTCGGCAACGGACCAGGGTTCCTCAGGTCGCCTCGATCCGGCCGGGCTCCTCGGGGCGTCTGACCCCCATCACGATCGCGCTGGCCATCACGACGAGGGCCAGGCCGACGACCTGGAGCAGGTCGAGCGTCTGACCCAGCACGACCAGTCCGGCGAGTGCCGCGACCGCCGGCTCCAGGGAGAGCAGGATGCCGAACACGTTGGCCGCCAGCCGTCGCAGCGCGAGCAGCTCCAGGGAGTAGGGCAGCAGCGAGGACAGCACCGCGAGCCCGAGTCCCTTGAGCAGGTGCTCGCTGGTCCAGAGGTCGCTGCTCCCGAGGCCTGCGGGGAGGATCACGAGCGTCGAGACGGCAAGCGCGATCGCGAGGCCGTCGAGGCCATCGAACTCCGCGCCGGTGCGGCCGCTCAGCAAGATGTACGCCGCCCACAGGACACCCGCCGTGGCTGCCAGCAACAGCCCGACCCAGCTGAGCTCGTCGAGCGGCACCGTGAGCGCCTCGGAGATCAGCAGCACCCCCGCGCCGGCGGCCAGCACCGCCAGGAAGTCCAGGGGCCTCCGGGAGAGCACCGTGGTCAGCACGAGAGGTCCGAGGAACTCGACGGTCACCGCCACACCGAGCGGCAGGTGGGCCAGCGAACCGTAGAAGCTCCAGTTCATCAGCCCGAGCGCGACCCCGAAGGCGACCACGGTGAGCCACGCCTTGCGCGAGTGTCCTCGGAGCCGGGGTCGGGCGAGGGGAAGGATGATCAGCGCCGAGATCGCGATCCGCAGCAGCACCGAGCCGCCGGCACCGATCTCCGGCACGAGGGTCGCCGCCAGCGCTCCGCCGAACTGCACGGAGAGGACCCCGCCGAAGACCAGCAGCGGAGCCGGGACGACGTCGGACCCTCGAGACACGGTTGTCAGGCTAGGGCGGATCAACGGGCGCGGCGGACCCGGCCCTCGTCCCAGACCGGACCGTCCGACTCATAGACCGACCCGTCGGCGCCGTAGACGAGGAACCGGTCGAAGCCCCGGGCGAACCAACGGTCGTGGGTCACGGCGAGCACGGTGCCCTCGAAGCGCTCGAGCCCCTCTTCGAGTGCCTCGGCCGACTCGACGTCCAGGTTGTCGGTCGGCTCGTCGAGCAGGAGCAGCGTCGCCCCCGACAGCTCCAGCAGCAGGATCTGGAACCGCGCCTGCTGACCGCCCGACAGGGACTCGAACTTCTGCTCCGCCGCGTGGGCCAGCTCGTAGCGGTCCAGAGCCCGGGAGGCAGGCTCACGCGGCATCCCGTCCCGGTGCTCGTCACCGCGGTGCAGGATCTCGAGCAGCGTGCGCCCCATCAGCTCAGGGTGCGCGTGGGTCTGGACGAACCAGCCGGGACGCACCCGCGCTCCCAGCCTGGCCCGGCCCGTGTGCCGCACCGCCTGGACCGGCACGTCACCCACCGGCCGGTGCTCGACATCCGGGTCACTGCCACCGGCCGCGAGGAGCCGCAGGAAGTGCGACTTGCCGGAGCCGTTGGAGCCGAGCACGGCCACACGCTCGCCGTACCAGACCTCCAGGTCGAAGGGACGCATCAGTCCGGTCAGCTCGAGGCCCTCACACACGACGGCGCGTTTGCCGGTGCGGCCCCCCTTGAGGCGCATGCTCACCTGCTGCTCGCGGGGCTGCGCGGTCGGCGGACCGGCCTCCTCGAACTTGCGCAACCGCGTCTGCGCGGCGCGGTACTGCGAGGCCAGCCCGTCGTTGTACTCCGCCTTGATCTTGTAGCGCAGCACGAGCGCCTTCAGCTTCGCGTGCTCCTCGTCCCACCGCCGACGCATCTCCTCGAAGCGTGCGAACCGGTCCCGACGCGCCTCGTGGTAGGACGCGAACCCGCCCGGATGGGTCCACACCGTGTTGCCGGCACTCTGCCCACCGCTGGCGAGCTCGACCGTCACCACCCGCGTGGCGGTGTTGTCGAGCAGCTCTCGGTCGTGACTGATGAACAGGATCGTCTTCGTCGAGTCGCGGATCCGTCCCTCCAGCCAGACCTTGCCGGGCACGTCGAGGAAGTTGTCGGGCTCGTCGAGCAGCAGCACCTGGTCAGGTCCCGCGAGGAGGTATTCCAGCACGAGCCGCTTCTGCTCGCCGCCGCTGAGAGTGTCGAGGTCGCGGTACTTCGCCTTCTCGAAGCCGACACCGAGCGCCGCGGTGCAGCAGGTGTCCCACACCACCTCGATCTCGTAGCCGCCGGCGTCGGCGAACTCCGACAGCGCGGTCGCGTAGGCCATCTGGGTCGCTTCGTCGTCGCGCTCCATCAGCTTCAGCTCGAGCCGGTCGACCTCGGCCGCGGCGGCGCGGACGCGTGGAGGTGCCACCGAGAGGAGCAGCTCGGCCACCGACGTCGAGCCACGGGCCACCATCTGCCGCATCACGCCGAGGCCACCGGACCGGGTCACCGCACCGGAGTGCGGCACCAGGTCACCGGTGATGATGCGCAGCAGCGTGGTCTTCCCGGCACCGTTGGCCCCGACCAGCGCGACCTTCGCGCCCTCCCCCACCCGGAAGGAGACGTCGTCGAGGAGCACCCGTCCGTCGGGAAGCTCGTAGCGCACACCGGCGACCTCGACGTGACCCATAGGGCGACATTCTCCGGCTCCGACGCGCTGACCGCCATTCATTTGCGCCCGTGCATCTCGGGCACGGTCATGCATAAGGTGAGGAACATGTCACAGCAGACTCGGGCTGAACAGACATCCGTGCCGCGCTGGCGGCTGGTCGGGCCAGGACTCGTCGTGGCCGCCACCGGCGTGGGAGCCGCGGACCTCGTGGCCACGCTGATCGCGGGCAGCAAGTTCGGCTACCTGCTGCTCTGGTGCGCCGTCGTCGGTTGCGTGATGAAGATCGTCCTCGTCGAAGGTGCGGGCCGCTACAGCCTGGCGACCGGTCGCACCATCTTCGAGGGCTGGCGCTCGCTGGGGGCGTGGACGACGTGGTACTTCGCGCCGTACATCGTGGTCTGGGGCTTCGTCTACGGCGCCGCGGCGATGGCCGGCACCGGCCTCGCCCTCTATGCGCTCTTCGAGGGACTGAGCGTCACGTGGTGGGGCATCGTGTCCGGCCTGATCGGCCTCGCCCTGGTGTGGAGCGGACGCTACGGCCTGTTCGAGAAGTGCCTGGCCGCCCTGGTGGGCCTGATGTTCGTCACCATGGTCGGCGCCGCGGCGGTCACCTTGCCGAACCTCCCAGAGCTGCTCAACGGTCTGGTCCCACGCATCCCTGACGGCGGCCTGGTCAACGTGCTCGCGCTCGCCGGCGGTGTCGGCGGGACGATCACCCTCGCGGCCTACGGCTACTGGCTGCGCGAGAAGGGGTGGAGCACGCCACCGTTCATGCGGGTGATGCGCATCGACAACAGCGTTGCCTACGTCGTCACGGGGATCTTCGTGATCGCCACCCTGATCGTCGGCGCGGAGCTGCTCTACTCCGCCAACATCGCTGTCTCGACGGGCGACAAGGGGATGCTCGACCTGTCCACGGTGCTGGCGGACCGCTACGGCAGCTGGATGGGCAAGCTCTTCCTCGTCGGCTTCTGGGCAGCGGCGATGTCGTCACTCGTGGGGGTCTGGAACGGCGTCAGCCTGATGTTCGCGGACTTCGTCGGCAACGTGACCGGCCTGGCCAACGACCACCCCGACTCCCGGTCTGGTGGGCGCTGGTACCGCGCCTACATCCTGTGGCTGACGTTCCCGCCGATGCTGATGCTGTTCCTGGGCAAGCCGGTCTGGCTGATCCTGGCGTACGGCGTCCTCGGCGCGTTCTTCATGCCGTTCCTGGCCGTGACACTCCTTCTCCTGCTCAACACCCACCGCACCCCCGAGGAGTGGCGCAACAAGATCTGGTCCAACCTGGCGATGGCACTGTGCGCGCTGGCGTTCATCGCACTCGCCTTCAACGAGGCGCGCAAGGCGATCCTGGCCGCCTGACAATCTCCACCATCCCCGACCGGTTGGTCTGGTCGGCCTTCGCCTCGGCGTGAGGCCGAGGTTCACCGGTCGCCGCCTGGAACGGCGACCGACGACCCACACAGACCCACCAGTCCCGCGCCACAGGATCCACACAGGCTTCCGGCGCACATTGAGTCCATGAACGATCCGAGGAAGGGCCAGGAGCGGGAGAACCAGGAACGCCGCACGGCCACGGTGCGCCGGGGTCTGGTGGCCGCCGGAACAGTCGGAGCGCTCGGCGCAGCACTGACCATCGGGGTCACTCAGACGATCGCGTCGAACCGTGGCGGCGCCGAGGACCAGAGCACGGTCCCCCAGCAGGAGACCCAGCAGGAGACCCAGCAGGCACACCAGCCGGCGGTGCACGAGCGCGACGACGACGAGGGCTCCGACGACGGCCAGCAGCAGCAACAGCAGGTCCCGAACCCGCAGCCACCCCAGGGCAGTGGGCAGCTCGCCGTCCCCGGCAACGGGGGGCCGCCCCAGGGGCAGTCCAGTGGCTCCTGAGATCCCCGACTCCGACCCTCCCACCACCAGGAACGAGACCGACATGAACTCCCAGAACACCCCCGGCTCGCCACGGCGACCGATCGCCCCACCGGCAGCAGATCCGCGCCGGGCACGGAGTCGCAGCACCCGACGGGTCGGCCGCGCGCGGGCACTGCTGGTCGGCGGAGCCGTGGTCACCTCGCTGGTCGGCACCGGCGCCATCGTCGCCGTCTCGGGCAGCGGCGCGGCGGCTGACTCGGCGACGTCCACCGGCACGAGCAGCAGCGGCACGTCGAGCAGCACCTCCGGACACTCGTCGCTGGCCACCTCGGGGAGCGGGAGCACCACCCACGCCAGCTCCGGAGGCTCGTGATGGACCCGTCCGCAACCGCGACCCACGACTGGGATCTCTGGAGCACGACCGCGCGACTGGTGGTCACCGATCCCGCCACGCTGCCCCAGGCCCTGATCCTGGTCCAGGAGGAGCTCCTGGCCATCGAGAGGGCCGCCAGCCGGTTCCGGCCGGACAGCGAGCTGATGACCCTCGTGCGCGACGCCGACGGAGCTGCCGAGCTGAGCCCGCTGCTCGCCGAGCTGATGGAGGCCGCCCTGACGGCGGCCCGGGAGAGCGACGGTGCCGTCGACCCGACCCTGGGTTCGGTCCTGGTCGGTCTCGGCTACGACCGCGACATCGACGAGGTCCGGCGCGGGGACTCGGAGTCGTCCACGACACCGACCAAGGCGTCGGTCACCGTGCTGCCCCGGCGTCCCGGTTGGCGATCGCTGGCGCTGTCGGGCCGGAGGCTGCTGATGCCGCCCGGCACGCAGCTCGACCTGGGCGCCTCCGCCAAGGCCGTCGCTGCCGACCGCTGCGCACGCCTCGTGCACGACCGGTGCGGCACCGGCGTCCTGGTCAGCCTGGGGGGCGACATCGCCACCTCCGGCTCCGCGCCGGACGGCGGCTGGCAGGTGGTAGTGCAGGACCTCCCCAGCGACGTACCCCAGCAGATCACCCTGACCCCGGGGGCGGCCGTCGCGACCTCGAGCAGCGCGAAGCGTGCCTGGAACCAGGGCGGCGTACGCCGGCACCACCTCGTCGATCCGGCGACCCGGCTCCCTGCCGAAGGACCGTGGCGCAGCGTCTCCGTCGTGGCCACCACGTGCCTGAGGGCCAACACGGCCAGCACCGCCGCCATGGTCAAGGGGGACGCAGCGCTCGCCTGGCTCCGCACCACCGGCCTCCCGGCCCGACTCGTCTCCGAGCAGGGTGGCCTGGTCACCCTGGGCGGCTGGCCGCGGGAGGTGGCGGCATGACCGAGGCACTGTGGGCTCTCGGCCGGGGAACCGGCGTGGTCGCCCTGGTGATGTTCACCGTCACCGTCGTGCTCGGGATCGTGGCCCGCTCGGGCCGGTCCGTCGGAGGCCTGGGCCGGTTCGGGGTCGCCGAGGTCCACCGCACCGCCGCCCTGACCGGTGTGGGCCTCATCGCGGTCCACCTGTTCTCCTTGTTCTTCGATCCCTACGCGCAGCTCCGGCTGGTCGACATGGTGCTGCCGTTCGCGGGCAGCTACCGACCGCTGTGGCTCGGCCTCGGCACCGTCGCGGTCGACCTGCTGGTGGTGATCACCGCCGTCAGCCTGCTCCGCAACCAGGTCGGGCCACGTGTCTTCAGGGCCGTGCACTGGCTCACCTACGTCTTGTGGCCGGTCGCGCTGCTCCACGGTCTGGGCACCGGGACGGACGCCGGCTCAGTCTGGATGGACGCGGTCGCCGCCGTCTGCGTGGGTGCCGTCGCCGCGGCGATCACCTGGCGCCTGCTCCCGTCGTACGCCGAACGCGGGCGTGCCCGCACAGCCAGGGTGGTGGCCCGATGACCGAGCTGCTCGCGGACTCCTCCACCCGCCCGGACAGGCTCCTCGGTCCCGTGGGCTCCGCTCCGCTCCCCCGGATCGACGCCGGGGCGCTGATCCAGCTCGTCGAGGCTGCGGGGCTCACGGGACGTGGTGGGGCGGGGTTCCCGACAGCCCGCAAGCTCACCTCCGTCGCCGGTCACGGACCGGTCGTCGTCGGCAACGCGATGGAGGGCGAGCCGCTCAGCTCGAAGGATGCCGTCCTGCTCACCCGGTCCCCGGGTCTGGTCATCGACGCCCTGACCCTGCTCGGAGATGCGCTGGGGGCCAGGCGCCTGGTGCTGGCCGTCGGACCGGAGATTCCTGCCGCCCCGGTGCAGCGGGCCGCACACGGGTCCCGCGTCAAGGTGATGACGCTCGAGGGCGGCTTCGTGGCCGGACAGGAGTCCGCCCTCGTCAGCCAGATCAACGGACGGGGCGCGATCCCGGGTGACCCGCTCGTGCCGGTCTTCCGGCGAGGCGTCGACGAGCGCCCCACCCTGGTGCTCAACGCGGAGACGCTCGCCCAGCTGGCGCTGGTGGCACGACACGGGCCGCACTGGTTCAGGTCGCTCGGGCTGCAGGATGATCCCGGGACCTTCCTGGCCACGCTCAGCGCGTCGAGCCCCACGCTGATGGCTCACCCGGGGGTCCTCGAGGTTCCGCGCGGCACCCCGTTGCGAGAGGTCCTCCAGGCCGCCGACACCGACCTCGACCGCGTCGCCGCGACCCTGGTCGGCGGCTACCACGGCGCCTGGGTCCCGGCGGCCGCGCTGGACGTGCCCCTGTCGCGCTCGGCCCTCGCCGAGTTCGGGGCAACCCCCGGAGCAGGAGTGCTGCACGTGCTCGACCGCGACACCTGCCCGCTGCGCCTGGCCGCGACGGTCGCGGGCTACCTGGCAGGCGAGAGCGCCCGGCAGTGCGGCCCCTGCGTCAACGGACTCCCCCGGATGGCCTCGACCCTGCAGCGCCTTGCCTCGCCGGGCGCTCCGGCGACGCTGGTGCCCGAGATCGAGCGCCTGCGCAGGCTCGTGAACGGGCGCGGCGCCTGCGCCCACCCCGACGGGACCGCCCGCTTCGTCGCCAGCACGATGCGGGTCTTCGCCGACCACGTCGACGACCACCTGAACGGGACCTGCCATGCGCATTCACGTTGACTGGACCCGGTGCGACGGCCACGGGTCGTGCGCCGAGCTGCTCCCCGAGCTGTTCGACACCGACGACTGGGGCTTTCCCCTGGTGCGCGGCGACCAGCGGGACCCCGACGTGCCCGCGGCGCTGGCGAAGCACGCACGCCGCGCCGTGAACGCGTGCCCGCTGCAGGCCCTGCGACTCGTGAAGTGACTGCGGGGGCTACCCCTGGCGCGACTCCAGGACGCGGAACCCCTTGGCGCTGGCGAGCTTCTCGGTGGGGTAGCCCTGCTCCCCCAGCCAGGCGGTCAGCGAGTCCGAGCCGAGGTTCTTGCCGACCACCATCAGTGCCCGACCCTCGGGACGGAGCCGGGGCAACCACCGCAGCAGGAGCTCGTGGAGCGCGTCCTTGCCGACGCGGATCGGCGGGTTGGACCAGATCTCGTCGTACGTCGCGCCGGGGTCGACCTCGTCCGGCAGCAGCGCCTCGAAGCGGTCGGCCACCCCCATCCGTTCGGCGTTCTCGCGGGCCAGCAGCAGGGCGCGCTCGTTGACGTCCACCGCGGTCACTCGGGCCTCGGGCACCGCGACGGCGATCGCCAGGCCGATCACGCCGTACCCGCAGCCGAGGTCCAGGACGTCTCGCGCCGCCTCCGGTGGGGCCGCCTCGCGCAGGAGCACGCCGGTGCCGGTGTCGAGCCGGCCCTGGGCGAAGACGCCCGACCCGGAGGTGAGCTCGAGCCAGTGCCCCCAGACGTTGGCCCGCACCGGGACCCGCTTGAACGGCGTGGACGGGTCCGCGGTGAAGTAGTGCTCCTCCACGAGGCCTCCTCCGTGCCGTTCGACGTCCACAGCCGCACGTCGTCGCCAACCTATCCACAGGCGCGCCGGGCCTTCTGGACCGGGGCCGACCGGTGGACTGTGCTTCGGTCATGACCGAACAGCTCAGCTCCAGCACCAGATCCAGCCCCGGCTCCAGCCCCGGCTCCAGCCCCGGCTCCAGCCCCAGATCCAGCACCGACGCCGGCACCGACGCCGGCTTCGTGAACAGCGTGAGGCTCGTCGGGCGGGTCAGCGCCGCGCCCGACGCCCGTGACCTGCCCAGCGGTGACCGCCTGGTGACCCTGCGTGTGGTGGTCGACCGCCCACCCGAGCGCGGCAGCACCAAGCGGGTCGTCGACGTGATCGACGTGGCCTGCTGGTCCAAGCGCACGCAGCGCACTGCCACCTCGCTCGGCCCGGACGACTGGGTGCGGGTGGAGGGAGCGCTCCGGAGGCGCTTCTTCGCGACCGGCACGGGTCGCGCGAGCCGCTACGAGGTCGAGGCCAGCCGGCTGGCTCGGGCCAGCCGGCTCTGACGCGCCGGGTCGTCAGTGCGTCAGCTGAGCGTGCGCACGGCGCGCGACTCTCGAGCCCGTGCCGCGAGCTCGGCGTCCGGTGGATAGCCGACCTCCTCCAGGGTGAGCCCGTGCGCCCGCGCCACGGTGACGGCCGGGTCCCGCTGCCGACCGGCCAGCACCTCAGCGGCCCAGCCCGCCTCGCGACGCCCGTCGCCGACCGCGAGCAGGCATCCCACCAGGGACCTGACCATGTTGTGGCAGAAGGCGTCGGCCCGCACGGTGGCCACGACGACCCCCGATGCCTCGCGGTCCCAGTGCAGGTCCAGCAGCGAGCGGATCGTGGTCGCACCCTCCCGCTTCCTGCAGAAGGCGGCGAAGTCCTGTTCACCCAGGAGGGTCTTGCTCGCCGCGTTCATGGCGTCGAGATCCAGCGCCTTCGACCAGGTGAGCACCTGTCCCCGGGTGAGTGGGTCCACCACCTCGGCGCGGTCCGCCACGCGGTAGGCGTAGCGCCGCCAGATCGCCGAGAAGCGCGCGTCGAAGCCGGTCGGAGCCTCTGCCACTCGCCGGATGCGCACGTCGGGGCCGAGCACGCCGTTGACCCGGCGCACCAGCGTGTCCGCCGCGGGCTCGGTGCTGCGTCCGGCGGCGGCCTCCACCGACTCCGGGTCGAGGTCGACGTGGGTCACCTGCCCACGGGCGTGCACCCCGGCGTCGGTGCGGCCGGCGACCGTGAGCGCCGTACCGCTGGCGCGCAGGACCGTGTCCAACGCCTGCTCCACCTCTTCCTGGACAGTGCGCAGGCCGTGCTGCCGCGCCCAGCCGTGGAAGGCGGACCCGTCGTAGGCGAGGTCGATTCGCAGCCGCACCGCGACAACCTACCGCCCGGGGCACCCGCAGCTGTCTGCGATGCTGCGGGCGTGCAGCGACCCCCCTTCGGCCGGCTGGCCCAGCTGGTCGGCAGCTGCGTGGTGCTCGGTGTCGGAGTGGCCATGCTCCTGACCGCCGATCTGGGCTCGGACGGCTTCTCGACCCTGGTCAACGGCGTCGCCATCGGCACCGACCTGCCGTTCTTCGTGGCCAACCTCGCCGTCAGTGCCGTGTTCCTGGCGATCGCCGCGGCGCGACGGGTGCGGCCGGGCATCGGCACCGTGATCCAGATCCTCGTCGTGGGCTTCGTCGCCGACCGGGTGCTGGGTCTCCTGGAGACACCCGACACCGTCCTCGGCCAGTCCCTGCTGCTGGCGGTGGCCTTCCCCGTGCTGTCGGTCGCCATCGCGGGCTACCTGGGCGCGCACCTCGGGGCCGGGCCCATCGAGGCCGCGGGGCTCGCGTGGGACCCGCCGCTTCCCTTCAGGTGGAGCTACAGCGCCGTCCAGCTGCTCGGCGCTGTCGTGGGCTGGCTGCTCGGCGCCACCCTCGGACCGGGCACCGTCGCGGTGATCCTCCTCCTCGGTCCGGCCATCGACCTGGCCAGCCGCCTGCTCGGGCTTGACGTCCACCAGAAGATGGACCCATGACCGCCGAAGCCGGCATCCCCCGCAAGCCCCTGATCGTGCTCGTGGCCCCGGAGCACGCCGACATCCTCGAGGGACAGTTCGCCCGCTACTCCTTCGACTACGACCTGCGCACCACCTCCAGCGCTGCGGAGACCCTCCAGCTGCTCACCTCGCTCCCTCACGAGGACCAGGTGGCGTTGCTCGTCTCGGAGACCGAGCTTCCCGACGACCACCTGCTGCACGCGATCCACGACTGGCGCGCTGCGGTCCCGACGGCCAAGCGGATCATCGCGGCGCACTGGGACCACTTCCGGGCCAGGGCCGAGGAGCTTCGCCACGGACTGACCACCGGCAAGTACGACGCCTACCTGCTGATGCCCCGGGGAGTGCGCGACGAGGAGTTCCACACAGCGGTGACCGAGCTCCTCTCCGACTGGGGGTCGGCCGCCCCGGTCGTGGCCACCCTGCAGATCGTCTCCCCCACCCTCGACCCGCTCACGGTCGCGCTGCGCGACTTCGCCTACCAGATGGGGATGCCCGCCGAGGTGGTCGCTCCCGACTCGGAGAAGGGCCGCGCGGTGCTCACCCGGCACGGCGACGACAGCCGGTTCCCGGTGGTCTCCGCCCTGGGTGACCTCACCACCCAGCCGAGCTCGGTGCGCGAGCTGGCCGCCACCATCTACGGCGCACCCGCCGAGATCGACGTCGACAAGGTCGTCGACGTGGTCGTCGTGGGTGCCGGGCCGGCCGGCCTCGCCGCGGCCGTCTACGCCTCCTCGGAGGGACTGACGACCGTGGTGCTGGAGTCCGACGCCGTCGGCGGGCAGGCCGGCACCAGCTCGATGATCCGCAACTACCTCGGCTTCCCCCGCGGCATCTCCGGCATGCGGCTGGCGCAACGTGCCCGCAACCAGGCCATCCGCTTCGGCACCCGCTTCTACACCGGCTGGCCGGTCGAGTCCCTGCAGCCGGGCAGCAACGGTGACCCGCACCGCGTCGTCACCGACGGCGGTGAGGTCCATGCCCGCGCTGTGGTGGTCGCGACCGGTGTCGCCTACCGCCGGCTCGGGGTCGACGCGATCGAGGAGCTGGTCGGGCTCGGCGTCCACTACGGCGCCGCGGTCAGCGCCTCGCACGAGATGGAGGGCCGCGACGTGTTCGTGGTGGGTGGGGGCAACTCCGCCGGCCAGGCGGCTCTGCACCTGGCTCGGTTCGCCCGCTCGGTCACGCTGCTCGTACGCCGACCCGACGTCTCGGCAACCATGTCGGACTACCTGATCCGCGAGATGAAGTACGTGCCTCAGATCCGGGTCCGGGAGTGCGCCGAGGTCGCCGAGGGCGGCGGAGACGGTCGGCTGGAGTGGATCGGGATCCGTGACCTCACCACGGGCGAGGTGACCCGGCACGAGGCGGGCGGACTCTTCCTGCTGCTGGGCGCCTCGCCGCAGTGCGACTGGCTTCCCGAGGAGGCCTGTCGTGACGAGCACGGGTTCGTCCTGACCGGTCGCGACGTGCCCAAGGAGCTGTGGCAGGACGGCCTGCCGCCCGCCAACCTCTCGACGCCCGTGCCCGGGCTGTTCGCCGCCGGAGACATCCGTGCCGGCTCGATGAAGCGGGTCGCCGCGGCGTCCGGCGAGGGTGCGAGCGTCGTACCCCTCGTGCACGCGTTCATCGCCGACGCCACCGCCGTCACTCGCTGACCCCGGACATGCGAAGGGCCCGTCACCACGGAGGTGACGGGCCCATCGACGACGTGCTCAGGCCTTGCTGTCGTCCTGGGGCTCCTCGGCTGCTGCCTCGGGCTCCTCGACGGCCTCGCTCTGGGCCTCGGCGGTCTCGACGTCGGCAGCCTCGGTCTCCACGACCTCGGACTCGCCGGCCTCGTTGGTGGCCTCGACCTCTGCGGGGGCGTCCTCGCCGGCCTTCTCGACCTCGACGGCCGGAGCGGGGGTGTCCGCAGCGGCCTGCTTGGTCGTCTTGGTCTTCGGAGCAGACGGCGTGTAGGACTCGGTCACGAGCTCGATCACGGCCATCGGGGCGTTGTCGCCCTTCCGGGGACCGATCTTGGTGATCCGGGTGTAGCCGCCCGGCCGCTCCGCGAAGGTCTCCGCGATGTCGGTGAACAGCGTGTGCACGACCGACTTGTCGCGGATGGTCTTGAGGACCTCACGACGGTTGTGCAGGTCGCCCTTCTTGGCCTTGGTGATCAGCTTCTCCGCGACCGGGCGCAGCACGCGCGCCTTGGCCTCGGTGGTGGTGATCCGACCGTGCTCGAACAACGCCGTGGCGAGGTTCGAGACGATCAGGCGCTGGTGGGACGGGCTGCCGCCGAGGCGGGCACCCTTCTTGGGAGTGGGCATTGCGTCTCTCGATTCTCCCCGGCCGTGTCAGGTACCGGAGTAGATGGGGTGGCTTAGTACTGCTCGTCTTCCACGAAGGAGTCGTCGTCGTCGTCGTACGCCGCCAGGGCGGTCGCCGGGTCGAAGCCGGGCGCGCTGTCCTTGAGGGACAGGCCCATCTCGACCAGCTTGGCCTTGACCTCGTCGATCGACTTCGCGCCGAAGTTGCGGATGTCGAGCAGGTCCTGCTCCGAGCGGGAGATGAGCTCACCCACGGTGTGGATGCCCTCGCGCTTGAGGCAGTTGTAGGACCGAACCGTCAGGTTCAGGTCCTCGACCGGGAGGGCGAGGTCCTGGGCCAGCTGCTCGTCGACGGGCGACGGGCCGATGTCGATGCCCTCGGCCTCGACGTTGAGCTCACGGGCCAGACCGAACAGCTCGACCAGCGTCTTGCCCGCCGAGGCGATGGCGTCACGCGGGGTGATCGACGGCTTGGTCTCGACGTCGATGACCAGCTTGTCGAAGTCGGTGCGCTGCTCGACACGGGTGGCCTCGACCTTGTAGGTCACCTTGAGCACGGGGCTGTAGATCGAGTCGACCGGGAGCCGGCCGATCTCGTTGTCCGCGCCCTTGTTCTGCACCGAGCTGACGTAGCCGCGGCCACGCTCGACGATGAGCTCCATCTCGATCTTGCCCTTGTCGTTCAGGGTGGCGATCTTCAGGTCGGGGTTGTGCACCTCGACGCCGGCGGAGGCCTCGATGTCGGCGGCCGTGACGACCCCGGCACCCGACTTGCGCAGCACCATCGCCACCGGCTCGTCGTGCTCGCTGGAGACGACGAGGCCCTTGAGGTTGAGGATGATCTCGGTGACGTCTTCCTTGACGCCCTCGATGGTGGAGAACTCGTGAAGAGCCGTATCCACCTTGATGCTGGTCACTGATGCCCCCGGGATCGAGGACAGCAGGGTGCGACGCAGCGAGTTGCCGAGCGTGTAGCCGAAGCCGGGTTCCAGCGGTTCGATCACGAACCGCGAGCGGAACTCGTCGACGACATCTTCCGACAGGGTCGGGCGCTGAGCGATGAGCACAGTTGTTTTCCTTTCCGAGCCCATCCGCTATTTGACGGACTCGAACTCACAGGTTTCTTCGGGGGTACACGGGGGCGGAGCCCCCGTGCGGTTACTTCTTGGAGTAGTACTCGACGATGAGCTGCTCCTGGATCGGGAGCTCGATCTGGGCCCGAACCGGACGCGAGTGCACGAGCACGCGCATCCGCGAGGGGATCGCCTCGAGCCAGGCCGGGACGAGTCGCTCGCCGTGGGTCTCACGAGCCACGATGAACGGCGTCATCTCCAGGCTCTTCTCGCGCACGTCCACGATGTCGTGGGCGTCGACCTGGTAGGACGGGATGTCCACCTTCTTGCCGTTGACGCGGAAGTGGCCGTGCGTGACCAGCTGACGGGCGTGGCGGCGGGTCCGGGCGAAGCCGGCGCGGTAGACCACGTTGTCGAGGCGGCACTCGAGGAGCTGCAGCAGGTTGTCACCGGTCTTGCCGGGACGGCGGCTGGCCTCGTCGTAGTAGTTGTGGAACTGCTTCTCCATCACTCCGTAGGTGAAGCGGGCCTTCTGCTTCTCCTGGAGCTGGTTGCGGTACTCGCTCTCCTTGATACGCGTGCGGCCGTGCTGGCCGGGAGCGTAGGGGCGCTTCTCGAACGCCTTGTCGTCACCGACGAGGTCGACACCGAGACGGCGCGACTTCTTGGTCATCGGACCGGTGTAACGGGCCATGTTCTAAGTCTCCTGTTCCTGTCTCGGGGTCAGACGCGCCGGCGCTTGGGCGGGCGGCAACCGTTGTGGGGCGTGGGCGTGACGTCCTGGATGGTGCCGACCTCGAGGCCGATGGCACCCAGCGAACGGATCGCGGTCTCGCGGCCCGAACCCGGACCCTTGACGAAGACGTCGATCTTCTTCATGCCGTGGTCCATCGCGCGACGCCCGGCAGCCTCGGCGGCCATCTGCGCGGCGAACGGCGTGGACTTGCGCGAGCCCTTGAAGCCGACGGTGCCGGCAGAGGCCCACGAGATCACCGCACCGGTGGGGTCGGTGATCGTGACGATGGTGTTGTTGAACGTGCTCTTGATGTGGGCTTCGCCCTGAGCGATGTTCTTCTTCTCCTTGCGGCGCACCTTCTTGGTGCCGGCCGCGCTGCGGCTCTTGGGAGGCATTCAGTTACTCCTGATGTCGGTTCGGTAGCTGGGGTGGTGGCGGTGACCAGGCTCGAGGCCCGCGGTCACTTCGCCTTCTTCTTGCCGGCGACGGTGCGCTTGGGACCCTTGCGGGTGCGCGCGTTGGTCTTGGTGCGCTGTCCGCGAACGGGCAGGCCCTGGCGGTGCCGGCGGCCCTGGTAGCTACCGATCTCGATCTTGCGGCGGATGTCTGCCTGGACCTCACGTCGGAGGTCACCCTCGAACTTGTAGTCGGCTTCGATCGCGTCGCGGAGCTTGACGAGCTCCTCGTCACCCAGCGTGTGCACGCGGGCGTTGGGGTCGATCCCGGTCTCGGCGAGGATCTTCTGGGAGCTGGTACGGCCGATGCCGTAGATGTAGGTGAGTGCGATCTCGATGCGCTTGTCACGCGGGAGATCAACACCGACGAGGCGTGCCATGAATGGCGTTCCTTTCACAAATCACGGTGGTCTGTTCGTGTCGCGTCTCCTGCCTCGCAGCGGGAGCTCCGGCCATCCGTTCCGGAGGTTGTTGACCGTCGTACGACGGCTGAGCGATCACGTGGTGGATGTGTTCAGTTGTGGAGCGCAGCGAGGGCTTTCAGCCCTGGCGCTGCTTGTGACGCGGGTTCTCGCAGATCACCATGACGCGGCCGTGGCGACGAATCACCTTGCACTTGTCACAGATCGGCTTGACGCTCGGGTTGACCTTCACTGTCGACCCTTTCTGTTCGGCTGTTGGCTACTTGTACCGGTAGACGATGCGACCACGGGTCAGGTCGTAGGGGGACAGCTCCACCACCACGCGGTCCTCAGGGAGGATCCGGATGTAGTGCTGGCGCATCTTGCCGCTGATGTGGGCGAGAACCTTGTGTCCGTTGGTCAGCTCGACCCGGAACATGGCATTGGGAAGGGCCTCCACGACGGAGCCCTCCATCTCGATCACGCCTTCCTTCTTCGGCATGTCCTCCGCAATCTGTAGTCCGTGGTTTGTCTACCGTTGACCCGGGAACCTCCCGGCTTCGCTGAGGGAGCCTCAGTGATTCCGGGTGGACCTCGTGCGGCCGTTCGGTGATCCTCATTTCCCCGAGCGCACAGCACACCTCACCGAGAGGCGAGTCAGCGCTTGTCCGGGCAGCCGCGAGGCACCACAAAACGAACCCACGTTGGGCCGAGGATCAAGTTTACGCAGAAACTGGCGCCAAGCGTTAATCGGCGCACCAGCGCGAGCGCTGGTGACGGCCGACGAAGTTGGCCAGCAGAGTCATCGGGTGCAGGACCTCGACGGCCCGTGAACGCTCCTTGAGCGTCTCGGCCTCCCCGGGCGGGAAGTAGCCCGCGTTCTTGTAGACCTCGATCCGGGTGCACACGCCCTCGAGGTCGAGCTCGGGGTGGAACTGCGTGGCATAGACGTTGTTCCCCACGCGGAACGCCTGCACCGGGCAGGCAGCGGAGGTGGCCAGCTGCACCGCCGACGGCGGGAGGGTCACCATGCCCTCCTTGTGTCCGCCGTACGCCGCGAAGTCGCCCGGAACGCCCTCGAAGAGCGGATCGGCCTTGCCGTCCTCGGTGAGGGTCACCGAGAGCGGCCCCACCGGCTCCGGCCACCTGCGGTCCACCACGGCCCCCTGGTGCAGCCCGACAGTGCCGATGCCGTAGCAGGCGCCGAGGAACGGGAAGTCACGGGCGACGACGACGTCGAGCAGCCGGCTGATCGCTGCCTCGGCGTTCACCTGCGCCGGCGACTTCGTCTCCTGGGGGTCGCTGGCGTTCCAGGGCCCGCCGCCGAGCAGGATGCCCGACCACGCGTCGAGGTCGACCGGCGGCAGCGTCTCGCGGGCCAGGTTGACCCGGGGCAGCTGGGCCTCGGGCAGCCCGGTGAACCGCAGGAACGAGTCGTACTCGTTGTCGGCGGCCGCCTGCTCGCCCCGGATCGAGAGCAGCAGGAAGGGCTTGGTCTCGACCTGCCGCGGTGCCACTAGTCCCCGCCGTAGGGGACGCCGAGCTCGGCGAGCATCTCGCGTCCACCGTCGATCGCCGTCAGCACCCAGGCGCCGTCAGGCGTGAGCGTGAAGGTGTGCTCGAAGTGGGCCGCCCAGCTGCCGTCGTCGGTGACCACCGTCCACTCGTCATCGTCGAGCTCGGTGTGCTTGCTGCCCAGCGTGATCATCGGCTCGACGGCGAGCGCCAGCCCACGCTCGAGCTTGGGCCCACGCCCAGGGCGGCCGTAGTTGGGCACGTTCGGCGGCTGGTGCATGGCCGTGCCGATACCGTGCCCGGTGAAGTCCTCGAGGATGCCGTAGCTGCCCCCGGTCGGGTGGCTCTGGGAGCGCACGTAGGTCTCCACGGCGTGGGAGATGTCGGTGACCCGGCCGCCGAGCCGGGCGGCGGCGATGCCGGCCCACATCGACCCCTGGGTCACCCGCATCAGCTCGAGCACGTCGGGACGCACGTCGCCGACCGCGACCGTGATCGCGGCGTCACCGTGCCAGCCCTCGATGATCGCGCCGCAGTCGATGGAGATGACGTCGCCGTCCTCGAGGACCCGGTCACCGGGGATGCCGTGCACGACCTGGTCGTTGACCGAGGCGCAGATCGTGGCCGGGAAGGGTGGGTGGCCATAGCCCAGGAAGGACGGGACTCCCCCGCCCGCGCGGATGTTCTCGGCCGCGATGCGGTCGAGCTCGCCCGTGCTGATGCCGGCGCGCACAGAGGTGCGCAGCAGCTCGAGAGTCTCCCCGACGAGCAGGCCGGCCGCGTCGCATCTTGGCGATCTGCTCGGGCGTCTTGATCTCGACGCCCCGGTCACGGAAACCCATGGCGTTAGGAGCGTCAGCTCTGGCGGACGTCGTCGAGCGCGGCGAAGATCCGCTTGGTGACCTCGTCCGACCTCGCCCATGCCATCGACCTCGATCAAGAGGTCGCGGTCGCGGTAGACGCCGATCAACGGCTCGGTCTGCTCGGCGTAGACCTCCTGCCGACGACGGATCACGTCCTCGGTGTCGTCGGAGCGACCGTCGGTTTCGGCGCGCTGGAGCAGCCGCTGCACCAGCTCCTCGCCGTCCACCGTGAGTACGACGACGGCATCGAGCTGGTGACCGGTGTGCTTGATCATCCCGTCGAGCTCCTCGACCTGCGCGAGCGTGCGCGGGTAGCCGTCGAGCAGGAACCCGGGCTCGGCATCAGGCTCGTCGATGCGGTTGCGCACCATCAGGTTGGTGATCTCGTCGGGGACGTACTCGCCGGCGTCCATGAACTCCTTGGCCTTGACGCCGAGCTCGGTGCCTTCGGAGACGTTGTGGCGGAAGATGTCACCGGTCGAGATTGCGGGAACGCCGAAATGGTCCGCGACCACCTTGGCCTGGGTGCCTTTGCCGGCACCCGGAGGGCCCATCAGGATGAGTCTCATGTCAGCGGAGGAATCCTTCGTAGTTGCGCTGCTGGAGCTGGGACTCGATCTGCTTCACGGTGTCGAGCGCGACGCCGACCATGATGAGCAGCGAGGTGCCACCGAACGGGAAGTTCTGGTTGGCCTGGACCCAGACGAGTGCGATCAACGGGATCAGCGAGAGCAGACCCAGATAGAGGGCACCCGGCAGCGTGATGCGGGAGAGGACGTAGCTGAGGTATTCCTCGGTCGGCTTTCCCGCCCGGATCCCGGGGATGAAACCGCCGTACTGCTTCATGTTGTCGGCGACCTCTTGCGGGTTGAAGGTGATCGCGACGTAGAAGTAGGTGAAGAAGATGATCAGGAGGAAGTAGGCCGCCATGTAGAGCGGGTGGTCGCCGCGCACGAAGTAGGCCGCGACCCAGCGCACCCAGCCCGAGTCGGAGTTCTGGTTGAACTGCACCGCCATGGCCGGCAGGTAGAGCAGGCTCGAGGCGAAGATGACCGGGATGATGCCGGCCTGGTTGACCTTGAGCGGGATGTAGGTCGAGGAGCCGCCGAACATCTTGCGGCCGACCATCCTGCGGGCGTACTGCACCGGTATGCGCCGCTGCGCCTGTTCGATGAAGACCACGGCCGCCATCACGACGAGTCCGATGACGATCACCACCGCGAAGATCCACGGGCCCTTGGCCTTCTGGACGCCCCACAGGGCCGCCGGGAAGGTCGCCACGACCTGGGTGAAGATCAGGATCGACATGCCGTTGCCGATGCCGCGCTCGGTGATCTGCTCACCGAGCCACATGATGACCGCAGTGCCGGCGGTCATCGTGATGACCATCAGCAGGGCGACCCAGGTGGAGTCCTTGTAGAGCAGTGGCTTGTTGCAGCCCTGGAGCAGGTTGCCGCTGCGGGCGAGCGCCACGATGCCGGTCGCCTGGAGGATCGCCAGGGCCAGGGTCAGGTAGCGGGTGTACTGGGTGATCTTGGTCTGGCCCGCCTGGCCCTCCTTCTTGAGGGCCTCCAGGCGCGGGATCACCACGACGAGCAGCTGCAAGATGATGCTCGCGGTGATGTAGGGCATGATCCCGAGCGCGAACACCGTCAGCTGGAGCAGCGCGCCGCCCGAGAAGAGGTTGATCAGGCCGTAGACGCCGGAGTTCTTCGTCGCCTCGAAACAGTCCTGCACGTTGGGCACGTTCACGCCCGGGGTCGGGATCTGGGACCCGAGCCGGAAGATGGCCACGATGAGCAGCACGAACAGCAGCTTCTTGCGCAGGTCCGGTGTCCGGAAAGCGTTGGCGAATGCGCCTAGCACGTGCTCCTCTTTCGGGTGTCGACTGGCCCGCAGGGGCGGGGACCAAATCCGTGGAAGCCTAACAGGGCAGGACGATCGTTCTCCCGGCTAACCGGGGAGATCATCCTGCCCTGTGGCAACGACTGGCGCGGATCAGCGTTCGGTCGCGCTGCCACCGGCAGCCGCGATCTTCTCCTTGGCGGAGCCGGAGAACCTGTCCGCGGTCACCTGGACGGCCACCGAGATGTCCCCCTGGCCCAGCACCTTGACGGGCTGGCCCTTGCGGACCGCCCCCCTGGCGACCAGGTCGTCGACGGTCACGTCGCCGCCCTCGGGGAAGAGCTCGTTGATCCGGTCCAGGTTGACGACCTGGAACTCGACCTTGAACGGGTTCTTGAAGCCCTTGAGCTTGGGCAGACGCATGTGGATCGGCATCTGGCCACCCTCGAAGGCAGCCGGGACCTGGTAGCGAGCCTTGGTCCCCTTGGTACCGCGACCGGCGGTCTTGCCCTTCGAGGCCTCACCGCGACCCACACGGGTCTTCGCGGTCTTGGCGCCGGGGGCCGGACGCAGGTGGTGCAGCTTGAGGCTCATTTGGAGTCAACCTCTCCGTCTACTTCCGTGACCGTCACGAGGTGACGGACGGTGTGGACCATGCCCCGGAACTCCGGGCGGTCCTCCTTGACGACCACGTCACCGATCCGCTTGAGACCCAGCGAGCGCAACGTGTCGCGCTGGTTCTTCTTGCAGCCGATGGTGGACTTCTTCTGCTCGACCTTCAGGCGCGCCATCAGGAGGCCACCTCCTGGCTCACGCCCTCCGGCACCTCGGCCTGGGCGCGCAGGAGCGCGGCCGGAGCCACGTCCTCGACACGCAGGCCACGGCGAGCGGCGACCGCAGCGGGCTCCTCGAGGGAGCGCAGGGCTGCCACCGTCGCGTGCACGATGTTGATCTGGTTCGAGGAGCCGAGCGACTTGCTGAGCACGTCGTGGATGCCGGCGCACTCGAGCACCGCGCGCACCGGGCCACCGGCGATCACACCGGTACCGGGAGCGGCCGGACGCAGGAGTACGACGCCTGCGGCCTTCTCGCCCTGGACGGGGTGCGGGATGGTGCCCTGGATGCGCGGGACGCGGAAGAAGCTCTTCTTCGCCTCCTCGACACCCTTGGCGATCGCGGCCGGCACTTCCTTGGCCTTGCCGTAGCCGACGCCGACCATGCCATCGCCGTCACCGACGATCACGAGGGCGGTGAAGCTGAAGCGACGACCACCCTTGACGACCTTGGCGACACGGTTGATGGCGACGACGCGCTCGATGTAGGTGCTCTTGTCGGCACCGTCTCGACCGCGGTTGTCGCGGCCTCCACGACGCTCACCGCCGCCGGCGCGTCCTCCGCGCTGGGGTCCGCTCATGAGTTCTACCTCTTCCGTTTCTAAAAAGCTCTGTGAGTCTCTGGGGCGATCAGAAGGTCAGGCCGCCCTCGCGGGCGCCGTCCGCAAGGGCCGCGACGCGACCGTGGTACTTGTTGCCGGCGCGGTCGAAGACCACGCCCTCGACACCAGCGGTCTTCGCGCGCTCGGCAACGAGCTCGCCGACCTTGCGGGCCTTGGCGGTCTTGTCGCCCTCGATCGTGCGGACGTCGGGCTCCATGGTCGAGGCGGACGCAAGCGTCTTGCCGACCAGGTCGTCGACGACCTGCACGCTGATGTGCTTCGAGGAGCGCGTCACCACGAGGCGAGGACGCTCCGAGGTGCCGCTGACCTTCTTGCGACCGCGGATCTGGCGACGCGCGCGAGACGCGGCGCGTGCCGCGGTGTGCTTGCCAGCCTTGAGTGCGATAGCCATCGTCACTTACCAGCCTTTCCGACCTTGCGGCGAATGTGCTCGCCCGCGTAGCGCACGCCCTTGCCCTTGTAGGGCTCCGGCTTGCGCAGCTTGCGGATGTTCGCGGCCACTTCGCCGACGAGCTGCTTGTCTATGCCCTGGACACCGAGCCTGGTGGGGCCCTCGACGGTGAACGTGATGCCGTCGGGAGCGTTGAACGTGATCGAGTGTGAGTAGCCGAGCTGGAACTCGAGCTGCGTCGGGCCCTTGGAGAGCACGCGGTAACCCACGCCGACGATCTCGAGCTTCTTCTCGTAGCCCTCGGTGACACCCACGACCATGTTGTTGATCAGCGACCGGGTCAGCCCGTGCAGGGCACGGCTCTCCCGCTCGTCGTTGGGACGCTTGACCTCCAGGGTTCCCTCACCGTTCTCCACGGTGATGGGCGCGGCGACCGTGTGGCTCAGGGTCCCCTTGGGGCCCTTCACCGTGACGGTGCTCGCCTGGACCTGCACGTCGACTCCGGCCGGGACCGGGACGGGCAGCTTGCCGATGCGTGACATTGCTTCTACCTCAGCTTCCTGGTCACCAGACGTAGGCGAGGACTTCCCCACCCACGCCCTTCTTGTTGGCCTGACGGTCGGTGAGCAGGCCCTGGCTGGTCGAGATGATGGCGACGCCGAGGCCACCGAGCACCTTGGGCAGGCCGGTGTGCTTGGCGTACACCCGCAGGCCGGGCTTGCTGATCCGGCGTACGCCGGCGATGGAGCGCTCACGGTTGCGGCCGTACTTGAGCTGGATCTCCAGCGTCTTGCCGACCACACCTTCGAGGTCGGTGACCTCGAAGGAGGTGATGTAACCCTCCTGCTTGAGGATCTCGGCAAGCCCCTGCTTCAGCTTGCTGTAGGGCATCGTCACCGAGTCGTGGTACGCCTGGTTGGCGTTGCGCAGACGCGTCAGCATGTCTGCGATCGGGTCAGTCATGGTCATGGCCTCATCGGCCCTTTCTCCACTCCGGTTTCGCCCTGCATCTCAGGACGACCTGTAGCGATCATTGGTGTGTGGTTGTTACCAGGAGCTCTTGGTCACGCCGGGCAGCTCGCCCGCGTGGGCCATCTCGCGCAGGCAGATCCGGCACAGGCCGAACTTGCGGTAGACGGCCTTGGGACGCCCGCAGCGCTGGCAGCGGGTGTAGCCGCGCACTGCGAACTTGGGCTTGCGAGCGGCCTTGACCTTCAGTCCAGTCTTCGCCATGTCAGTTGCTGCCTTCCTTGAACGGGAAACCGAGCTTCTTCAACAGCGCCCGACCCTCGTCGTCGTTGGTCGCCGTGGTCACCACGGTGATGTCCATGCCGCGCGAGCGGTCGATCTTGTCCTGGTCGATCTCGTGGAACATGACCTGCTCGGTCAGACCGAAGGTGTAGTTGCCGCGACCGTCGAACTGGCGGTCGGAGAGACCACGGAAGTCGCGGATGCGCGGCAGTGCCAGCGCCAGCAGCCGGTCGAGGAACTCCCACATGCGGTCGCCACGCAGGGTGACGTGGGCGCCGATCGGCATGCCCTCACGCAGCTTGAACTGCGCGATCGACTTGCGGGCCTTGGTCACCTGGGGCTTCTGGCCGGTGATCGCGGTGAGGTCGCGGACGGCGCCCTCGATCAGCTTGGAGTCGCGAGCTGCCTCGCCGACACCCATGTTGACCACGATCTTGGTCAGGCCGGGGACCTGCATGACGTTGGCGTAGCCGAACTGCTCGCGCATCGCGGGGATGATCTCCTCGCGGTAGCGCGCGCGCATGCGCGGACCCGCAGCCTGCTCGGCCGACGTGTCGGTGTTGATGTCCGTCATTGACTCACTCATCAGATCTCTTCTCCGGACTTCCGGGAGACGCGCACGCTCCGGGTGGTCTGGTACGTCGAGCCGTCGGTGCGGCGCTTGGTGGCCTCGACCCGCTTGGAGCCGAGGCGGGTGATGCCCTTGCCCTCGACGACCATCACGTTGGAGAGGTGGATCGGCGCCTCGGCGGTCACGATGCCGCCGGTGTTGCCGGCCCGACCGCCCTGGTTGACGACCTTGGTGTGCTTCTTGACCCGGTTGACGCCCTCGACGATCACCCGCTGCTCCTCACGGAGCACCTGGATGACCTTGCCCTCGGCACCCTTGTCCTTGCCTGCGATCACCTTGACGGTGTCGCCCTTCTTGATCTTGACGCTCATCTCAGAGCACCTCCGGCGCGAGCGAAATGATCTTCATGAAGCGCTTGTCGCGCAGCTCGCGGCCCACGGGGCCGAAGATGCGCGTGCCACGGGGTTCCCCGTCGGCCCTGAGGATCACTGCTGCGTTCTCGTCGAAGCGGATGTAGGAACCGTCGGGACGACGGCGCTCCTTGACGGTGCGCACGATCACGGCCTTGACGACGTCGCCCTTCTTGACGTTGCCGCCCGGGATCGCGTCCTTGACGGTGGCGACGATGACGTCGCCGATGCCGGCGTAGCGCCGACCGGAGCCGCCGAGCACGCGGATGCACAGAATCTGCTTGGCACCCGTGTTGTCGGCGACCTTGAGTCGCGACTCCTGCTGGATCATCTGTCCTGTTCTCCTACTTCGCCTTCTCGATGATCTCCACCACGCGCCAGCGCTTGGTCGCGCTGAGCGGGCGGGTCTCCATGAGGAGCACGCGATCACCGACGCCACACTCGTTGGCCTCGTCATGGGCCTTGAGCCGCGTCGAACGACGCAGGACCTTGCCGTAGAGCGCGTGCTTCACGCGGTCCTCGACAGAGACCACGACGGTCTTGTCCATCTTGTCGCTGACGACCAGGCCCTCGCGGACCTTGCGCGCCGAGCGCTCGTCGACGGAGCCCTCAACTACGGGGTTCTCACTCATGCGTTCTCCTTAGTACCCGGCGCCGTGCGGATGCCGAGCTCGCGCTCGCGCACCACGGTGTAGATCCGGGCGATGTCCTTCTTGACCGCCCGCAGGCGGCCGTGGCTCTCGAGCTGGCCGGTAGCGGCCTGGAAGCGGAGGTTGAAGAGCTCCTCCTTGGCCTCACGCAGCTTGACCTCGAGGTCAACGTTGTTCAGGTCGTCGAGCTCGTGTGCAGTCGGCATCAGAATTCACCTGTTTCACGGCTGATGAACCGGCACTTCATCGGGAGCTTGTGGATCGCGCGGCGCATGGCCTCGCGAGCAACCTCCTCGGTGACACCGGAAAGTTCGAACATGACGCGGCCGGGCTTGACGTTGGCGACCCACCACTCGGGGGAACCCTTGCCGGAACCCATCCGGGTCTCGGCAGGCTTCTTGGTCAGCGGGCGGTCGGGGTAGATGTTGATCCACACCTTTCCGCCGCGCTTGATGTGACGGGTCATCGCGATACGCGCGGACTCGATCTGGCGGTTGGTCACGTAGGACGCCTCGACCGCCTGGATGCCGTAGTCGCCGAACGCGAGCTTGGTGCCACCCTTGGCAGCACCCGTCCGCTTCGGGTGGTGCTGCTTGCGGTGCTTCACCCTTCGGGGCATCAACATGATGCTCAGCCCTCCCCGTTGGTCGTGGTCGGCGCCGCCTCGGCAGCCGGGGCTGCGGCAGCGGCAGTTTCTTGGGCGGCGGAGGCCTGGGCGGCAGGTGCGTCGGCGCGGTCCGAACGGGTCGGACGCTCGGCGCCACCGCGCGTGCCGCGGGTGGGACGGTCGGTGCGAGCGCCACGGCCACGGCCGGGAGCACCGGCACGGGCAGCAGCCTGGGCCTCGCGCTCGGCGCGGGTCCCGGCGACCTCACCCTTGTAGATCCAGACCTTCACGCCGATGCGGCCGAAGGTGGTCTTGGCCTCGTAGAAGCCGTAGTCGATGTCGGCACGCAGCGTGTGCAGGGGCACGCGGCCCTCGCGGTAGAACTCCGAGCGCGACATCTCGGCGCCGTTGAGACGACCCGAGCACTGGATCCGGATGCCCTTGGCACCCGAGCGCATCGAGGTCTGCATGGCCTTCTTCATGGCGCGACGGAACTGCACGCGGCCGGCGAGCTGCTCGGCGACGCCCTGGGCGACCAGCTGCGCGTCGATCTCGGGCTGCTTGACCTCGAGGATGTTCAGCTGCACCTGCTTGCCGGTGAGCTTCTCCAGCTCGCCCCGCAGGCGGTCGGCCTCGGCGCCACGGCGACCGATGACGATGCCCGGGCGGGCGGTGTGGATGTCCACCCGCACGCGGTCACGGGTGCGCTCGATCTCGACCTTGGAGATGCCGGCGCGCTCCATGCCCTTGGACAGCAGGCGGCGGATGGCGACGTCCTCGCCGACGTAGGCCTTGTACAGCTTGTCGGCGTACCACCGGCTCTTGTGGTCGGTGGAGATGCCGAGGCGGAACCCGTTCGGGTTGATCTTCTGACCCATCAGGCCTTCCGTCCCTTCGTCTTCGTGGTGCTCGTTGCCTCGTCGGCGGGAGCCACCACGAGGGTGATGTGGCTGGTGCGCTTGTTGATCCGGGTGGCCCGGCCCTGCGCACGCGGACGCCAACGCTTCATCGTGGGGCCCTCGTCGACCATCGCCTTGCTGACCACGAGGGTTCCCCGGTCGAGGTCCTCGGTGGTCTCGGCATTGGCCACGGCGCTCTCGAGCACCTTGTAGACGGTCTCGCTGGCGGCCTGCGGCGCGAACTGCAGCAGGGCCAGGGCGTCGTCCACCGGCAGTCCGCGGACCATGTCCACGACGCGGCGAGCCTTCATCGGGGTGATCCGGACGAAGCGCGCGCTGGCGAACGCACCCGGCTGGTCGCCGAGCAGCGAGTCACGGCGGGCGCTGGTGCGCCGACGCTCAGTAACACTCATGTCTGTTCTCTCCTGTAGCTGCCGCGGTCAGCGGCGGCGGCTCTTCCGGTCGTCCTTGACGTGGCCCCGGTAGGTGCGGGTGGGGGCGAACTCGCCCAGCTTGTGGCCGACCATCGAGTCGGTCACGAACACCGGGACGTGCTTGTGGCCGTCGTGCACGGCGAGCGTGTGGCCGATCATGGCCGGCACGATCATCGAGCGACGCGACCACGTCTTGATCACGTTGTGCGTGCCGGCCTCGTTCTGGGCGTCCACCTTCTTGATCAGGTGGTCGTCCACGAACGGACCCTTCTTCAGGCTGCGAGGCATCTCTGTTCTTCCCTACTCAGCGCTTGTTCTTGCCGGTCTTGCGGCGACGGACGATCAGGGCATCACTGGCCTTGCGCTTGCGCGTGCGGCCCTCGGGCTGGCCCCAGGGGGACACCGGGTGGCGACCACCGGAGGTCTTGCCCTCGCCACCACCGTGCGGGTGGTCGACGGGGTTCATGACGACACCACGGACGGTCGGGCGCTTGCCCTTCCAGCGCATGCGGCCGGCCTTGCCCCAGTTGATGTTGGACTGCTCGGCGTTGCCGACCTCGCCCACCGTGGCACGGCAGCGCACGTCGACGTAGCGCATCTCGCCGGACGGCATCCGCAGCTGTGCGCGGGAGCCCTCCTTGGCGACGAGCTGGGCGCTGATGCCGGCGGAACGAGCGATCTTGGCACCGCCACCGGGCCGGAGCTCGATGCAGTGGATCGTCGTACCGACGGGGATGTTGCGCAGCGGCAGGTTGTTGCCCGGCTTGATGTCGGCGGTCGCGCCGGCCTCGATCGCGGTGCCCTGGCTCACGCCGAGCGGCGCGATGATGTAGCGCTTCTCGCCGTCGGCGTAGTGGAGCAGCGCGATGCGGGCGGTGCGGTTGGGGTCGTACTCGATGTGCGCCACCTTCGCGGGAACGCCGTCCTTGTCGTAGCGACGGAAGTCGATGACGCGGTAGGCACGCTTGTGGCCACCACCCTGGTGACGGGTGGTGATCCGACCCTGGTTGTTGCGGCCGCCCTTCTTGGGCAGCGGCTTGACCAGGGACTTCTCCGGCGTGGTCCGGGTGATCTCGACGAAGTCAGCGACCGACGAGCCACGACGGCCCGGGGTGGTCGGCTTGTACTTGCGGATTGCCATGTCAGTTCCTCAGCTCCTCGAGGCCGGTCAAGAGACCGGACCTCCGAAGATGTCGATGCGGTGACCCTCGGCCAGGCTGACGATCGCGCGCTTGGTGTCCTTGCGCTTGCCAGTCCCGGTGCGGGTGCGGCGGGTCTTGCCGGGGCGGTTGAGGGTGTTCACGGAGGTGACCTTGACGTCGAAGACCTTCTCGACCGCGACCTTGATCTCGGTCTTGTTCGCGTCCGGGCGGACGAGGAAGGTGTACTTGTTCGCGTCGAGGAGCCCATAGCTCTTCTCGCTCACGACCGGCGCGATCAGCACGTCGCGGTGGTCCTTGTGCAGGGTGCTCACTGGTCGTCCTCCTCGGCGTGGGTCTGCTCGACCGACTCTTGCGAACCGGCCTCGACGAACCCGGCGGCCTCGGCGTCGGCGGCGGTCTTGAACCACACCTCGGCCACGGTCGCGTCGTACCACTGGCCACCGGGGGCGTGGTACTTCATCGAGTCCTGGTTGCCCTTGATCTCGTAGCCCTCGGGAGCCTCACCGCTCTCCAGCGGTGCGGCCGATTCGGCGAACCCGCCGGCCGCGGTGTCCTGGACGCCTGCGTCCTCGGTCACCGTGTCCTCGACGACGGCGTCGTTGGCGGGAGCCTCGACGATGGTCGCCTTGCGGGCCGTGGCCGCCGCGGTGCCGTTGACGAACGCGTCGTAGGCACCCTGGGTGAACACGACGTCGTCGGAGAGCAGCACGTCGTAGGTGTTGAGCTGGTCGACCGCGAGCAGGTGCACCGAGGCCACGTTGCGCAGCGAGAGCCAGGTCAGCGCGTCGTCACGCTCGAGCACGACGAGCTGGCGACGGTTCTGGGTCAGGCCGTTGAGCAGCGCGACGGCACCCTTGGTGGAGGGCTTGTCACCGCCGCTGAGGGACTCGACCACGTGGATGCGTCCGGCGCGGGCCCGGTCGGAGAGGGCGCCACGCAGGGCGGCAGCCTTCATCTTCTTGGGGGTGCGCTGGTCGTAGTCACGCGGCTGCGGGCCGTGGACGACGCCACCGCCGGCGAACTGCGGTGCGCGGGTCGAGCCCTGACGGGCGCGGCCGGTGCCCTTCTGCTTGTAGGGCTTGCGGCCACCGCCGCGAACCTCGCCGCGGGTCTTGGTGGCGTGCGTGCCCTGTCGAGCAGCGGCCTGCTGGGCCACCACGACCTGGTGGATCAGCGGGATGTTGGTCTCGACGCCGAAGATCTCGGCGGGGAGATCAACCTTCACGGTCTTGGCGGTCATGCGCCGGCCTCCCCGGTTGCGTTGACGGTCTTCTTCGCAGCCGAGCGGAGGACGACGAGCCCACCCTTGGGGCCGGGGACGGCGCCCTTGAGCAGGATGAGGCCCCGGTCGACGTCCACGGCGTGCACGGTGACGTTCTGCGTGGTCACGGTGTCCGTGCCCATGCGGCCCGCCATCCGCGTGCCCTTGAAGACACGACCAGGCGTGGCGCAGGCACCGATGGAGCCCGGCTTGCGGTGGTTCTTGTGGGCACCGTGGGAGGCGCCGACACCGTGGAAGCCGTGCAGCTTCATGACCCCGGCGTAGCCCTTGCCCTTGCTGGTGCCGGTCACGTCGATCTCCTGGCCGGCGGCGAAGGTGTCCGGACCGAGCTCCTGGCCGACCTCGTAGGACGAGGCGTCGGTCGTGCGGATCTCGGCCACGTGGCGGCGCGGGGTGACCCCGGCCTTGCCGAAGTGACCCGCCTTGGGCTTGGTGACCTTGGAGCCGTCGATCTCGCCGAAGCCGATCTGGATGGCGTTGTAGCCGTCCTTCTCAGGCGTGCGGACCTGCGTCACGACGTTGGTGCCGGCCGCGATCACGGTGACGGGGACGATCTGGTTGTTCTCGTCCCAGGTCTGGGTCATGCCGAGCTTGGTGCCCAGCAGTCCCTTGAGGTTGCGTTCGAAAGTGCTCATGGTGACGACCTCAGAGCTTGATCTCGATGTCGACGCCGGCAGGCAGGTCGAGTCGCATCAGCGAGTCGACCGTCTTCGGCGTGGGGTCAATGATGTCGATGAGACGCTTGTGGGTGCGCATCTCGAAGTGCTCGCGGGAGTCCTTGTACTTGTGGGGCGAGCGGATGACGCAGTAGACGTTCTTCTCCGTCGGCAGCGGCACCGGGCCAGCCACCTTCGCACCCGTCCGGGTCACGGTGTCCACGATCTTCCGCGCCGAGGTGTCGATCACCTCGTGGTCATAGGCCTTGAGCCTGATGCGGATCTTCTGTCCCGCCATCAAACAACGTCCTTACTCAGTAGTCCCAACGACTGGTCTCGGACCCCCTCGGTGAGGTGGTCCGCCCTGCTCCCACTCGATTCAGCCTCCGACCCACGCGGTCGGGCGTGTCGCGCTTCTCACAATGCGCGCGACGCACTCGATCTCGTGCTGGTCGTTCTCTGGAGTGGCGCCCGGGGGGCCGGGCAGAACGGGATCTCCAGGTGCGGCGCGGACGCGCAACCACATTCGCCGCCTTGTCAGCAGCTCAGGAGAACCTGTTCAGTGGTCAATGTCCGCGCCCCGGCAATCCCGCCGGAGCAACCGGACTATCTTGTCAGAGACCCCCGGGATGCGCCAAATCGGTTCGGCGAACACATCCGAGGAGGGCTGGCAAGATGGCCGTGGGCCAGCTGCGGGCCACACTGCCAGCCAGATTTCGGGGGACCCGATGAGCCATCTTCCACCCTCAGGTGGAGCGGACGAACCGCCCTACGCGGGACCTCCGCCCGCGGCCGCTGCGTTCCCGCCACCCGGACCACCACCTGCTCCACCCGGTCCCCCACCGGCGGGTTTCTCGGGTCCTTACGGGCCACCAGGAGTCCCGGTCGGCACCGCGGGGGCGGCCTACGCCGGCCCCGGTCCCCAGCAGTTCCCCGGATGGCGACCGCCGGTGCACCAGCCGGGAGTGGTGCCGCTGCGCCCCCTGACCCTGGGCGACATGTTCGGTGGTGCCCTGAAGACCATCCGGCACAACCCGAAGGCCACCGTGGGCATGGCCATGCTCGTGACGTTCGGGTTCATGCTCGTCCCGATCGCCGCCACGATCGCGCTGGGAGCAGCCGACGTGCTCCCGGCGATGGACCCGTTCGACACCGCAGGCTCCTCGAGCACCGCGGCCGACATCGGACCGGCGGCCTCCAGCCTGGTCAGCGGGGTGTTCTCCCTGCTCGCAGGGATCGTGGTGACCGGGCTGATCGTGCGGACGGTCGAGCAGGCGGTCATCGGACGCCCGATCACCACCGGCGAGGCCTGGCAGCGCAGCAAGGGCCGGTTGCTCCCCCTGCTCGGGCTGATGCTGCTCGTCGGCCTCGGCCTGAGCCTGGTCGTCGCGGTGCCGATCGGGATCGGGGTGCTCCTGGCGCTCACCGTCAACCAGGCCCTCGGCATCGTGCTGGCCATCCTCGGCGGGCTGCTCGGCCTGGTGGCGGCGATCTTCCTCTACACCCGCTACGTGCTCCTGGCCGCGCCGGTGCTCGTGCTGGAGCAACGCGGGGTGTTCGCGTCGCTGGCTCGGGCGGGCCAGCTCTCCCGGCGTGACTTCTGGCGACTGCTCGGCATCTACCTGCTCGCCAACCTCGCCACCACCCTGATCGGGCAGGTGATCGCCATCCCGTTCGCGATCCTCGGCATCCTCGGCCTGCTCGCGCTCCCGGAAAGCTGGGGCTTCGCCGGGATGATGCTCACCTCCCACCTCTCCACGATCCTGACGGGGGGTCTCCTCGGCCCGTTCACCGCCGGCGTGCTGGCCCTGCAGTACATCGACCAACGCTTCCGCAAGGAGGGCCTCGACATCGAGCTGCTCAACCAGACCTCCGGGCCGGCATCGCGGTGAACATCCCCTGGGCACTGTTCCCTGACCCGGACCAGGCCCGACGCTGGCTCGGCGACGAGCTCTCGCGCCCGGACTACCAGGAATCGCTGCTCGAGCGCTTCAACCGCTGGTTCAACGACCTGATCGACTCGATCGGGGAGGCGAGCGGCAAGGTCGGCCTGATGAACCCGGTGCTGGCCACCGTGTTGCTGGTGGCCTTCGCCGGCCTGATCGCCTTCGCCCTCTCGCGGTTGCGCCGCACCGTGACGGTGACCGGCCGGCAGGGATCGGTGCTCGTCGAGGCACAGCAGAGCGCCGGGCAGCACCGACGGGCTGCCGAGCAGGCACTGCACCAGGGCCGCTGGGGTGAGGCGGTCGTCGAGGCGGTGCGGGCCCTCGCCTCCGGGCTGGTCGAGCGCGGCCTGCTTCCCGAGCAGGCGGACCTCACTGTGCACGAGCTGGTGGAGAGCACAGCAGCGCTCTACCCGGATCTGGCCGCCCGTCTCCGGGGCACCGGCGCCACCTTCGACGAGACCAGGTACGGCGACCGTCCTGCGGTCGAGAGCCAAGCTCGCGAGGCAGTGGCCCTGGAGCTGGAGACGAGCCAGCGACCTCCCGACAGCACGGGGACCCGCGGGCCTGTCTCGGCGGTGCCGCGATGACCACGCAGCAGGTGGCCGGGCGGGAAGGTTCGACGAGATGGCGGCGGTCCCTCCTGATCGGTCTGGCCATGCTGGTCGTGCTGATCGCCGTCTCGGTGCTGACCCAGGACGACGCCGACGTGAACAGCCCGTTCGACCCTCGCAACCCGACCGCTCCCGGGGCCCAGGCCGTGGCCAAGGTCCTCGACCAGCACGGCGTGGACGTCCACATCGCGCGCGGGCAGGCCGCGCTGCTCGGGCAGGAGATCGACTCCGACACCGCCGTGGTGGTCACCAACCCATCCGAGCTCGGCGCCAGCACCCTCGACCGGCTGCGGGAGCACGCCCGGTCGGCCGGCGCGTTGGTGGTCGTCGGCGAGGGCGAGGTGCTCGGCTCCCTCTTCGACATGGAGACCGGGGCGGACCTGTCGGGACCACGCCCCGCCGACTGCGGTCTCGAGATCGCCGATGGGCTCGTCGTACGCAGCTATGGCGGGCCGGGGCTCGACGCAGAAGGGTGCTTCGGCTCCGCCGGGTCCGAGGTGCTCGTGCACCGCGAGGACGTGTGGCTGATGACCTCTCCCCGGGCCATCACCAACCAGCACGTCCTCGAGGGTGACAACGGAGCCCTGGCGCTGCGGCTGCTCGGGCAGGAGCCGCGCCTGGTCTGGTACGTCGCCGACGCCGCCGACACGCCCGCCTCGGACGGTGTCGCGCTGTCCGCGCTGCTGCCGTCCTACCTGGTCCCCGCACTGTGGCTGGTGGGCCTCAGCGTGGTGGCGCTCGTGCTCTGGCGCGGCCGTCGCCTGGGTCCACTCGTCACCGAGCCACTGCCCGTCGTCGTGCGTGCCGCCGAGTCGACGCGCAGCCGGGGGCAGATCTACCACCGCACGCGGGACCGGCAGCACGCCGCAGCCGTCCTGGTCGAGGCCTCACGACGCCGACTCACCGAGGTGCTGAGGTTGCCGCGCGGCACCTCCCTGGAGGGGCTGGTGCTGGCGGTGGCCGCGCGGACCGGGCGCGATCCCCGTGCGGTGCACGAGCTGCTGGCGGTTGCGCTGGTAGGCAAGGACTCCCAGCTGGTCGAGCTCGGCCAGCGTCTGACCCAGCTCGAGAACGAGGTGCGTGCCCCATGACCACACCCGACTCCCGGACCCACGTCCCGGCAGGAGAGGCCCTCGAGGCCTTCACCGCCGTCCGGGCCGAGGTGGCCAAGGCCGTCGTCGGGCAGGACGCCGCGCTGTCCGGACTGCTGATCGCGTTGCTGACCCGCGGACACGTCCTGCTCGAGGGCGTGCCCGGGGTCGCCAAGACCCTGCTGGTGCGCACGCTGGCGACGGCGCTCGACGTGGACACCAAACGGGTCCAGTTCACCCCCGACCTGATGCCGGGAGACATCACCGGCTCGATGGTCATCGAGGGCGGTGGTCACGAGCTCACCTTCCGCGAGGGGCCGGTGTTCACCAACCTGCTGCTGGCCGACGAGATCAACCGGACCCCGCCCAAGACGCAGTCGGCCCTGCTCGAGGCGATGGAGGAGGGCCAGGTCTCGACCGACGGCCGCACCCGACGGCTGCCGACACCGTTCGTGGTCGCCGCCACCCAGAACCCGGTCGAGTACGAAGGCACCTACCCGCTGCCCGAGGCGCAGCTGGACCGCTTCCTGCTCAAGGTCACCTTGCCGCTCCCGGCCCGTGAGGACGAGCTGGCCATCGTGCAGCGGCACGCGGACGGCTTCGATCCCCACGACATCGCTGCCGCCGGAGTCGCCCGTGTGGCCAGCCCCGCTCACATCGAGGCTGCGATCGCCTCGGTGCGCGACGTCCGCGTCTCCGCGGACCTGGTGGCCTACATCGTCGACGTCGGGCGGGCCACCCGGCAGGCACCGTCCCTCAGCCTGGGCGTCAGCCCGCGTGGCGCCACCGCACTGCTCCGCTCGGCGCGTGGCTGGGCCTGGCTGAACGGTCGTGACTTCGTGACGCCCGATGACGTCAAGGCGCTCGCCCACGCGACGCTGGCGCACCGACTGCGCCTGCGCCCCGAGGCCGAGCTCGAGGGCGTCGACATCGGCCAGGTCCTCGCCTCGGCGATCGGCGCAGTGCCGGTCCCCCGCTGACCATGGCGATCACGTGGCGCGTTCCCGCCCTGGTGCTCCTCGGCATCGTGCCGGTCGTGCTGCGTCCCGGGGCCGGCACGGTCTGGCTGTGGCTGCTGCTGGTCGTGGTGCTCGTGGCGCTCGACGTGCTGCTCGCTCCGTCGCGCACCACCCTCTCCGTCGTACGACGGACGCTGGGTCGGGTCCGCCAGGGGGATCCCACGACCACGACCCTCGAGGTGACGGCCGGACCACGGAAGGTGCACGGACTGCTCCGGGATGCCTGGCAGCCGTCCGCCGGGGCGGCGGAGAACCGTCATCGTCTCGATCTCGCTACCGGAGGGCACGCCTCGTTCACCAGCCACCTGCGACCGACCCGACGCGGAGACCTGGCCACCGACCGCGTGACCGTCCGCACGATCGGCCCGCTCGGGCTGGCCGGGAGGCAGGGGGCCATCGACGCGCCCGGCTCCCTGCGCGTGCTGCCGGCGTTCCCGTCGATCCGGCACCTGCCGAGCCGGCTCGCACGCCTGCAGGAGCTCGACGGCCGCGCGGCCGTGCGCGTCCGCGGGCAGGGGACCGAGTTCGACTCCCTGCGCGAGTACGTGCTCGGCGACGACGTGCGCAGCGTCGACTGGCGGGCCAGCGCACGCACCCGCTCCACCGTCGTACGCACCTGGCAGCCCGAGCGGGACCGCCGCGTCGTGCTGGTCCTCGACACCGGGCGCACCTCTGCCGGGAGGGTGGACGACGCCCCCCGGCTCGACTCCGCCATGGACGCAGCCATGCTGCTCGCGGCGATCGCGGCGCGCGCCGGTGACCGGGTCTCGTTCGTCGCCGGCGATCTCGGCATCCGCAGTCGGCTCAAGGGCACCCACCGGCGCGACCCGGTCGGCGAGCTCCAGGACGCGATGGCGAACCTCCAGCCGGTGCTGGGCGAGACCAACTGGCAGCGCCTGGTCGGGGCGGTCGAGTCCTTCGGTCGCCAGCGTGCCCTCGTGGTGCTGCTCACCGCGCTGGAGCCCTCCGCGGTCGAGAGCGGCCTGCTGCCGCTCGTGGGGCCACTGACCCGCCGGCACAAGGTGCTGCTCGCCTCGGTGCGCGACCCGGAGATCGATCGGCTCGCACGGCGACGCGGGGACGCGCGCGCGACCTACGCAGCCGCCGCTGCCGAGCAGGCTGCCGCACGGCGCGACCGGACCGCCCGACTGCTCAGTGCGCTGGGCGTGGACGTCATCGACGCGGACGCCGACGACCTCGCCGTGCGACTGGCCGACCACTACCTCGCCCTGAAGGCCCGCGGCCTGCTCTGAGCTAGGAGGCGGTGGCGACCCGGTCCTCCAGCAGCGCGGCGTCGACGTCCCCGGTGAAGCCGGCCCGGAAGGCGCGCCGGCCCGGACCGTAGACATAGGCCAGGAAGAGGAGCTCCGCGACCACGCCGATGGTGATGCGTGCCCACGTCGGCAGTCCCGACGGCGTGACGAAGGCCTCGATGATCCCCGAGACCAGGAGCACCACGCCGAGACCGATGGCGACGCCTCCGGCCGAGCGTCCCTCGGCGGCCAGGGACTGGGCGCGGGAGCGATCGCCCGGGGCCGCCCAGGACCAGAACACCCGTAGGCCGACGCCGGCGGCCACGAAGACGGCGGTCAGCTCGAGCAGGCCGTGCGGCAGGATCAGGCCGAAGAAGAGTCCGCCCCGGTCGTGGCGGATCATGATCGAGCCGATCACCGCCAGGTTGACCAGGTTGGCCCACAGCATCAGCACGACCGGGACGGCCAGCACCCCGAAGGCGATGCAGACCGCCGCCACCCAGACGTTGTTGGTCCACACCTGCGCGGCGAAGTGGGAGGCGGCCGACTCCGAGTAGTAGTTCTCGAAGTCGTTGTTGACCAGCTGGTCGACCTTGTCCGCGGAGAGCATCGACTGCTCGACCTGCGGGTGCTGCAGGAGCCACCAGATCATCACCGCCGCGACGGCGTAGCTGCCCAGCATGGTCGCCCACCACCAGTGCCGGGTGCGATAGAGCGCTGCCGGGAAGCGGCGTACGAAGAAGTCCGCGACCCCGCCCCACCCCGAGGCGCGCGTGCCGGCTGCGCGGGTGCGGGCGTGCGTCAGCAGACCGCTCAGGTAGGCGACCACGCCGGGGTCGGGCGCACTCGACCGGATCACGCTCAGGTGGGTGGCCACCTCCTGGTAGAGGTCGACGAGCTCGTCGGCCTCGGCACCGCTCCTGGGACGACGCTTGCTCAGGGCCTCGAGACGCTGCCACGACGGCTGGTGCGTGCGCACGTAGGCGTCGAGGTCCATGCGGTCACAGTACGGCGAACCACCCGTCCTGCCAGGTGGATCGCCCTACCCTGAGAGGGCCATGACCACCGACCGCTTTCCCGCCGACGTCGACCAGCTCGTCACGGGCGAGGCCGTCGCCCTGGAGCTGCCCCCGGCCTCGGTCGGCATCCGACTCGCATCAGGACTGATCGACGTCGCTCTCCAGGTCGTCGTGCTGATCCTGGGGACGATCGTGGCCGCGATGCTCTCGCCCGACGACGCACTCGGCGCGGTCGCCGGCATCGTGCTGGTCGCGTTCACGCTCGTGGTCGGACCAGCGGTGCTGGAGACGCTCACGATGGGTCGGACGGTGGGCAAGCTCGTGATGGGCACCCGGACCGTGCGCGAAGACGCCGGGCCGATCTCGTTCCACCACGCGTTCGTCCGACACCTGGTCGGGGTCGTGGAGATCTGGGTGCTCAGCGGCGTGCCCGCCCTGGTGAGCGCCCTGGTCAGCTCCCGGGGCAAGCGCCTCGGCGACTACGCTGCCGGCACCTACGTCGTCCGCGAGCGGTTCAGGCTCCAGCTCCCGTGGCCGGTGCAGATGCCGCCCCATCTCGCCGCCTGGGCCCGCACGGCCGACATCGCACCGCTGCCCGACTCGCTCGCGGTGGCCGTGCGCCAGCTCCTCGCTCGCACCGGCACGCTGAGCCCCCAGGCACGCGACCTGCTCGTCACGCAGCTCGTCGGGCAGGTCTCGCGGCACGTCTCACCACCGCCTCCGCGCGGCACCCACCCGATCGACTTCCTCGCGGCCGTGGCGGCGGAGCGCCGGGCACGGGACGAGCACCGGCTCTGGCGCGAGGCCGACCTGCGCTGGCGCCTCACGCGCCGGCAGCTCTGAAACCCTCGGATCTGGCTCAGATCTGGGCCGACTCCTGGCCCACCTGCTCCAGCGACGACTCCTCCGAGACGCGCGCCCTCGGGATCGAGAGGCACATCAGCGCGGCGAGCAGGCACAGGCCGCCCGCGGTCATCCAGGCGACGAAGTAGTCGCCGAGTCCCTGACGGATCCAGCCGGCGTAGGACGCCGCCACTCCGGCACCGACCATGTGCGAGGCGAACACCCAGCCGAACACGACGCCCGACTTCTCGAGACCGAAGTGGATCCGGCACAGCGCCACCGTGGGCGGCACCGTCGCCACCCAGTCGAGGCCGTAGAAGACGATGAACAGGAACAGGCTCGGGTGCACGTGCGGCCCGAGCAGCACCGGCACGACGAGCAGGCTCAGACCGCGCAGGAAGTAGTAGCCGAACAGCAGGTAGCGCGAGTCGACCCGGTCGGTGAGCCAGCCCGACGCCACCGTGCCGACGATGTCGAAGATGCCGATCAGCGCCAGCAGCCCGGCCGAGGTGGTCTCGGGCATGCCGTGGTCGTGCGCAGCGGGGATGAAGTGGGTGCCGATCAGCCCGTTGGTCGACCAGCCGCAGATCCAGAAGGTGAGGAACAGCGCCCAGAAGGTCCACCGACGGCTGACCTCGCGCAGGGTCGAGAGAGCCACCCTCGCCGGCCCCGGCCCACCGTGCACGACGGGCGGCTCGACGTAGGACGCGGGCGCGCCGTAGGGCACCTCGCCGACGTCCGAGGGCCGGTCGCGCATCAGCAGCAGGACGACAGGCACCAGCAGCAGCGCGAACGCCGCCACCAGACCGGCGGCCCAGCGCCACCCGGGACCGTGCGCCAGCTGGGCGATCGCCGGCAGGAAGATCAGCTGGCCGGTCGAGCTCGCTGCCGAGAACACCCCGGTGACCAGGCCGCGATGGCGCACGAACCACCGGTTGGCCACGATCGCGCCGAAGACGAGGGCCATCGCCCCGGTGCCGACACCGATCGGCACGCCCCAGAGGAACCAGAGCTGCCAGGCCGAGTCCATCACCAGGGTCAGCCCGGCGCCGGCGGACACGAGGGTCAGTGCGAGGGCCACCACCCGTCGTACGCCGAACCGCTCCATCAGCGCCGCCGCGAACGGGGCCGTGAGCCCGTAGATCACCAGGTTGAGGCTGACCGCCCCGGACGTGGTCGCCCGGCTCCACCCGAACTCGTTCTCCAGGGGCTCGAGCAGTGCACCGGTCGAGGACCGGAAGCCGGCCGCCGCCACCAGCGCGGCCATCGTCGCCGCGGCGACCCACCAGGGACGAAGGCTGGTCCGCGCCTGCGGATCAGCGGTCCTGGTCACCGGTCGAGTCTAGGGACGACCCACTCCTCGCACGCCGTCCGCGGCTGCCGCTCAGCGTCGGGATCCTGCCAACCCGACGAGACCACTCCCGTCGGGGCTTGTCGGGCCGGGGATCCCGGCCTAGCGTCGGTGCATGGACGGCAACATCGTCGTCGGACTCCTGGAAGTGATCGCCCTCTCCCTGGCTCCGGTCCTGGTCGTGTCCGCGCTCGTGCGGATGAACCTGGTCTACGAAGCCTTCCTGAGGCTCGGGCGACGCAGCTACCTGTTCCACACCCCTCCGGCGCATCCCACGGGCCCCCCGCTGGAGAAGCTCGCCGCAGACCTGCGCCGCCTGCGTCCGGAGGCACGGGCCCCACGTCCCGACGTCTCGATGTCCCGGCAGCGCAGGAGCCTCGCCGCCTACGACGGCGCCCTGGTGGCAACCGCACAGGCTCTCGACGTCCCGACCGCGCTGGCCGAGACCCCGGAGGGATTCGAGCGGGAGGTCGAGCGCCGCCGCGTCGAGCGCGCGCTCACGGCCGCCGGCCTGGCCTGGGAGGTGCGGCTGGACTGGCCGCAGGACCCCACCGCCTGACGGCTACGAGCAGCGGTAGGCGAGGTCGGTGATCGCCCTTCCCGCCGCGACGCCCTTCCTCTCGAACTTGGTCACCGGGCGCTCCTGCCAGCGCGGCACCGGCCCACCCTCGAGGCCGGGCTCGGCGTCGAGGACGGCCTCCATCTTCTTCGCGTAGTCGCCCCAGTCGGTCGCGAGCCGCCAGACCCCACCCTCGGACAGCCGGGAGGCGACGAGCGCGGCGAACTCGGGCGTGACCAGACGTCGCTTGTGGTGCCGCTTCTTGGGCCAGGGGTCCGGGAAGAACGTCCACAGCTCGGCGACCTCGCCCGGCGCGAACAGGTGCTCGAGGCACCACACCGCGTCGACGGACAGCAGCCGCACGTTCTCGGCCCCCGACTCGGCGAGCAGGCCGAGGGTGTGTGCGACGCCGGGCCGCCACACCTCCAGCGCCACGACGTCGTAGGCCGGGCGGCTCGCGGCGAGCACAGCGGTGGCCTCTCCGACTCCCGAGCCGATCTCGACGATGATCGGCGCCTCGCGCCCGAAGGCGTCGGTCCAGCTGAACGCGGGGTCGTCGACCGCGTGGTCGGGAATCACCCAGTCGCGGTGATGGGCGTCCCACGACTCCTGCTGGGACGGGGTGAAGCGACCGCCGCGCCGGGAGTAGCTGAGCACCTCGCGCATCCGGAGCCCGTCCTCGGTGAACTTCTGGCGCGGGCGGGCGGGGGGAAGAGCGTTGTCCACGCTGCGATTGTCTCGCGCGGGTCTCCGGGGCCGGGACCTGCCCTAGATTTGCCGTCATGATCGATCGCGAGCGCCTGGCCGACCTGCGTGCGGCCGAGGAGGCGCGGTTCACCGACCTGCACCCCGCTTCGGCCGAACTGGCTGTGCGGGCCCGAGGACCCCTCCTGGCCGGGGTCCCGATGCCGTGGATGACCCGCTGGCCCGGAGCCTTCCCGGTCTTCGCCGCGTCCGCCTCCGGCGCCCGGCTCGTCGACGTCGACGGGATCGAGTACGTCGACCTGTGCCTCGGCGACACCGGGGCGATGACCGGCCACGCCCTCCCCCAGGTCGCAGAGGCGGTCGCACGCCAGGCGGCCGCCGGGATCACCACGATGCTGCCCTCCCAGGACGCCGTCTGGGTCGGCGAGGAGCTGGCTCGACGCTTCGGGCTGCCGACCTGGCAGCTGGCGATGTCGGCCACCGACGCCAACCGGTTCGTGCTGCGGTTCGCGCGTCACCTGACCGGGCGTCCGCGGATCGCGGTGATGGACTGGTGCTACCACGGCACGGTCGACGAGACCCTGGCCATCCTGGACGGCGACCGGGTGGTGCCGCGGCCCGGTGCGCTGGGCCCCCAGGTCGACGTGGCCGAGACGACGGCCGTGGTCCCGTTCAACGACCTCGACGCCCTGGACCACCGGCTGGCCGCGGGTGACGTCGCCTGCCTGCTGATGGAGCCGGCCCTCACCAACATCGGCATCGTGCTTCCTGACGACGGCTACCTCAGCGGGGTCCGCGAGATCACCCGCCGCCACGGGGTGCTGCTGGTGATCGACGAGACGCACACGCTGTGCGCCGGTCCGGGTGGATGCACCCGCGCCTGGGGTCTCGAGCCCGACCTCGTGGTGGTCGGCAAGCCGATCGGCGGCGGGGTGCCCTCAGCGGCGTACGGCATGACCACGGAGATCGC
This sequence comes from uncultured Actinomycetota bacterium, assembly GCA_963843075.1. Classification (GTDB taxonomy): domain Bacteria; phylum Actinomycetota; class Actinomycetes; order Propionibacteriales; family Nocardioidaceae; genus Marmoricola. Next base: position 1,988,520 of record CAWJJD010000002.1, read on the forward strand.
CGACCAGCTCTCCGGACCGATGCTCGGCCACGAGATCGACGTGGCCGGGGTCGGGGGCACCCTCACCGCCAACGCCCTGGCCCTCGCGGCGATCAGGGCCACTCTCTCCACCTGCCTGCGCGATGAGGACTTCGCGGTCGCGATCCCGCTCGCCGAGCGTTTCACCGCTGGAGTCGCCGAGGTCATCGCCCGCCACGACCTGCCCTGGCACGTCCAGCGGCTCGGCTGCCGCGCGGAGTACTGGTTCTGCCCGCCCCCACGTGACGGCGCCGCGGCAGCCGCGGCCGTCGACGACGAGCTCGAGGGGTTCATGCACCTGTGGGCGCTCAACCGCGGGGTGCTGCTGACCCCGTTCCACAACATGGCGCTGTTCAGTCCGCACCACACCGAGGCCGACGTCGACCGGCACACGGAGGTGTTCGGGGAGGCCGTGGCAGCGCTGGTCGGTTGAGAGTTGAGCTCGGGCTGCCGGTTGCTGGGGGCCGCCGGTTGCTGGGGGCCGCCGGTTTCCCAGGTTATGAAGGGAAACCGGGACTTCACACACGGGGCAACGTGTGTGAAGTGGCAGTTTGGGTTCATCACCTGGGAAACCGGCCGGGCGCCCCGCCCCCCGCGCCGGAGACGCAGGACGGCCCCGGACCAGCAGGTCCGGGGCCGTCCTCGTGAAGCGCTAGATCACTTGGTGATCTTGGTGACGCGGCCGGCGCCGACGGTGCGGCCGCCCTCGCGGATGGCGAAGCGGAGGCCGTCCTCCATGGCGATCGGCTGGATCAGCTCGACGATCATGTCGGTGTTGTCACCGGGCATGACCATCTCGCGGCCCTCGGGAAGGGTCACCACACCGGTCACGTCCGTCGTACGGAAGTAGAACTGCGGGCGGTAGTTGTTGAAGAACGGCGTGTGACGGCCGCCCTCCTCCTTGGAGAGGATGTAGACCGAGGCCTCGAAGTTCGTGTGCGGGGTGGTGGTCCCCGGCTTGATCACGACCATGCCGCGCTCGACGTCCTCGCGCTTGGTGCCGCGAAGCAGCAGCCCGACGTTCTCGCCGGCCTGGCCCTCGTCGAGGAGCTTGCGGAACATCTCGACACCGGTGACCGTGCTCTTCTGCGAGCCCGGGCGGATGCCGATGATCTCGACCTCCTCGTTCACCTTGACGATGCCGCGCTCGATGCGACCGGTGATGACGGTGCCACGACCGGTGATCGTGAAGACGTCCTCGACGGGCATCAGGAAGGGCTTCTCGGTGTCGCGCTCGGGCTGCGGGATGAAGTCGTCGACCGCGTCCATCAGCTCGAGGATCGACTCGCCCCACTTCTCGTCGCCCTGAAGCGCCGGGAAGGCGGCAACCTTGATGACGGGAACGTCGTCGCCGGGGAACTCGTACTCGCTGAGGAGCTCGCGCACCTCCATCTCGACGAGCTCGATGAGCTCCTCGTCGTCCACCATGTCGCACTTGTTCAGGGCGACGACCAGGGCCGGCACGCCGACCTGGCGGGCGAGCAGCACGTGCTCACGGGTCTGCGGCATCGGACCGTCGGTGGCGGCCACGACCAGGATCGCGCCGTCCATCTGGGCGGCACCGGTGATCATGTTCTTGATGTAGTCCGCGTGACCGGGGCAGTCGACGTGCGCGTAGTGGCGCTTCTCGGTCTGGTACTCGACGTGTGCGATCGAGATCGTGATGCCGCGCTGACGCTCCTCAGGTGCCTTGTCGATCTCGTCGAAGGCCGAGGCTGCGTTCAGGTTGGGATACTTGTCGTGCAGCACCTTGGTGATTGCTGCGGTCAACGTCGTCTTGCCGTGGTCGATGTGACCAATGGTTCCGATGTTGACGTGCGGCTTGGTCCGCTCGAACTTCGCCTTAGCCACTGGGGCTCCTCCTGTTGTTGTTACTGCGAAAAATAGTGTTGGTGCTGGTATGTGAACTGCAGTGCTGCCGAGGTCGTGCGAACCCTACTCGCCGCGGACCTTCTTGATGATCTCGTCGGCGACGTTCTGGGGAACCTCGGCGTACGAGTCGAACTCCATCGAGTACGACGCCTGACCGGAGGTCTTCGACCGCAAGTCACCAACGTACCCGAACATCTCGGAGAGCGGCACGAGGGCGTCGACGACGCGGTCCCCCGAGCGCTCGGACATCGCCCGCACCTGACCGCGGCGCGAGTTGATGTCACCGATGACATCACCCATGAAGGTCTCGGGGGTGACGACCTCGACGGCGAACATCGGCTCCAGCAGGACCGGCTTGGCCATCCGGGCAGCCTCCTTGAACGCCTGGTTCCCGGCGATCTTGAACGCCAGCTCCGAGGAGTCGACGTCGTGGTAGGCGCCGTCCTCGAGGGTGAACTTCACGTCCACCATCGGGTAGCCGGCGAGCACGCCGAACTCCATGGCCTCCTGGCCACCCTGGTCGACCGAGGGGATGTACTCCTTCGGCACGCGGCCACCGGACACGTTGTTCACGAACTCGTAGCCAGCGCCGTGGCCGGTCTCCGGGTCGATGTTGGGCTCCAGGGAGATCTGCACCTTCGCGAACTGGCCCGAACCACCCGTCTGCTTCTTGTGGGTGTAGCCGTGCTTCTCGACCTTGCGACGGATCGTCTCGCGGTAGGCGACCTGCGGCTTGCCGACGGTGGCCTCGACGCGGAACTCGCGCTTCATCCGGTCGACCAGGATCTCGAGGTGGAGCTCGCCCATGCCGGCGATGATGGTCTGGCCGGTCTCCTCGTCCGCCTTGACGGTGAACGTGGGGTCCTCGTCGGAGAGCCGCTGGATCGCGGTGCCGAGCTTCTCCTGGTCGCCCTTGGTCTTGGGCTCGATGGCCACCTCGATCACGGGAGCCGGGAAGGTCATCGACTCGAGGATCACCGGGTTCTGGGCGTCGCAGAGCGTGTGCCCGGTCTTGGTCTCCTTCAGGCCCATGACGGCCACGATCTGGCCGGCGCCGACCGACGCGATCTCCTCACGCTTGTTGGCGTGCATCTGGTAGACCTTGCCGATCCGCTCCTTGCGGCCGTTGACCGAGTTGAGCACCGAGGTGCCCGCCTCGAGCTTGCCGGAGTAGACACGCACGTAGATCAGCTTGCCGAGGTGCGGGTCGGTGGCGATCTTGTAGGCGAGGCCGGCGAACGGCTCGTCGTCGCTCGGCTGGCGGACGATGACCTCGTCCTCGTCCTTGACCGAGTGGCCCTGGATGCCGTCGATGTCGAGCGGCGAGGGGAGGTACTTGACCACGGCGTCGAGCAGGGGCTGGACGCCCTTGTTCTTGAACGCGGTGCCGCACAGCACGGGGTTGATCTTGTCGGCCAGCGTGGCGCGACGGATCGCGGCGTCGAGCTCGGCGACGGTGAACTCACCCTCGTCGAGGAACTTCTCCATGATCTCGTCGTCCGCGTCGGAGAGGACCTCGAGCAGCTTCTCGCGGTATTCAGCGGCCTGCTCGGCCAGCTCCGCGGGGATCTCCTCGACCTCGTAGTCCTCACCCATCGTGGTCTCGCCACGCCAGGTCAGGGCGCGCATGCCGACCAGGTCGACGACGCCGATGAAGTCACCCTCGGCACCGATGGGCAGCTGCAGCACCAGCGGGGTCGAGTTGAGGCGCTCCACCATCATGTCGACGCAGCGCCAGAAGTCGGCACCGGTGCGGTCGAGCTTGTTGACGAAGCACATCCGCGGGACGGAGTACTTGTTGGCCTGTCGCCAGACCGTCATGGTCTGCGGCTCCACGCCGGCGACCCCGTCGAAGACCGCGACGGCGCCGTCGAGGACGCGCAGCGAGCGCTCGACCTCGGCGGTGAAGTCGACGTGCCCGGGCGTGTCGATGATGTTGATCTGGTGGTCCTTCCACCAGCAGGTCGTCGCGGCGGACGTGATCGTGATGCCGCGCTCCTGCTCCTGCTCCATCCAGTCCATCGTCGCCGCGCCCTCGTGGACCTCACCGATCTTGTAGGTGATGCCGGTGTAGAAGAGGATGCGCTCGGTGGTGGTGGTCTTGCCGGCATCGATGTGCGCCATGATGCCGATGTTGCGGACCTTGTTGAGGTCCGTGGTGATGTCGACAGCCACTGAAAGCCTGTTCCTTAGAGGTAGAAGTCTGGGATACGGGAGGAGAACGTCGGTGCGAGGCGCCGTGTTCCCCTCCCGATGGTCACCAGCGGTAGTGGGCGAAGGCCTTGTTGGACTCGGCCATCTTGTGGGTGTCCTCGCGCTTCTTCACAGCGGCACCGAGGCCGTTGGAGGCGTCGAGGATCTCGTTCATCAGTCGCTCGGACATCGTCTTCTCGCGACGGTCGGCGGCGTAGCCGACGAGCCAGCGCAGCGCCAGCGTGGTGCTGCGACCCGCCTTGACCTCGATCGGCACCTGGTAGGTCGCGCCACCGACACGGCGGGACTTGACCTCGATGGCCGGCTTGACGTTGTCGAGCGCGCGCTTCAGCGTGACGACCGGGTCGGTGCCGGTCTTCTCGCGGGTGCCCTCGAGGGCGCCGTAGACGATGCGCTGTGCGACCTGCTTCTTGCCGTCCTGCAGCACCTTGGAGACGAGCTGGGAGACGAGCTGGGACCCGTAGACGGGGTCCATGTCGACTGGCCGCTTGGTTGCGGGACCCTTGCGGGGCATTAGCTCTTCTCCTTCTTCGCGCCGTAACGGCTGCGGGCCTGCTTGCGGTTCTTGACACCCTGGGTGTCGAGCGAGCCGCGGATGATCTTGTAGCGGACACCGGGGAGGTCCTTCACCCGGCCGCCGCGGACGAGCACGATCGAGTGCTCCTGGAGGTTGTGACCCACGCCCGGGATGTAGGCGGTGACCTCGATGCCGCTCGACAGGCGCACGCGGGCGACCTTGCGGAGGGCAGAGTTCGGCTTCTTCGGGGTCGTGGTGTAGACGCGGGTGCAGACACCGCGTCGCTGGGGCGAACCCTTCAGGGCAGGCGTCTTGTTCTTCGACACCTTGTCCTGGCGGCCCTTGCGGACCAGCTGGTTGATTGTGGGCACCTGGTTGGTTCCCTTTCTGTTCTGCTCTCAGTACCCGACGCCTTGCCGGGCACGATCGTGACGCTTGTTGCTGTGGTGCGAGGAGTGCGGCCGTCAGAGGGCACGCAAACAGGCCTGGATCGCCCAGACACAAGGAGCAAGCCTACCGGCGGGCACGAGCCAAGGCAAAACGCCGTCGAAGTGCCTCTCCAGGTGACGAATGTGGGCCCTGCCGCGCGCCGGGTTTGCCCGCACCGCACCGGTGTCAGAGGCTGCGCACATGGCGCTGGGCTGGAAGGTACACGGGGACGGGACCACCATCACCGAGGGCGAGATCGTCCGCCCCGACGAGCGGCTGGCCTGGCCGGCCACCATCGGCCTCGGTATGCAGCACGTGGTGGCGATGTTCGGCGCCACCTTCCTGGTGCCGCTCCTGACCGGCTTCCCGCCCACCACGACCCTGTTCTTCTCCGGCGTCGGCACCCTGCTCTTCCTGGTCGTCACCCGCAACCGGCTGCCGAGCTATCTCGGGTCGTCGTTCGCGTTCATCGCCCCGATCACCGCGGCGACGGCGTCGCACGGCCCGGGCGGCGCACTGCTCGGCCTCGTCGTCGTCGGGGTCCTGCTGGCAGTCGTCGGGGCGATCGTCGTGGTCACCGGCACCGGGTGGATCGACGCGCTGATGCCGCCCGTCGTGTCGGGCGCGATCGTCGCCCTGATCGGCCTCAACCTCGCACCCGTGGCCCGGTCGAACTTCGAGAAGGCACCCTGGGTGGCCCTGATCACGCTCGTCGCGGTGATCCTCTGGACCGTCGCGCTGCGCGGGCTGCTCGCCCGGTTGTCGATCTTCTTCGGCGTGGTGATCGGGTACGTCGCTGCGGTGCTGGCGGGCCAGGTCGACTTCGACCCCGTCCAGAAGGCCGCGTGGATCGGGCTCCCGGACTTCGCCTCCCCCGACTTCGGTGCCTGGTCGGTCCTCCCGGCGTTCGTGCCGGTGGTGCTCGTGCTCGTCGCCGAGAACGTCGGCCACGTGCGCAGCGTCGCCCACCTGGCCGACCCGACGCTGAACAGCGCTCACCGGTCGCGCGCTGCTCGCCGACGGGCTGGCCACGACGGTCGCAGGACTGGGTGGCGGGTCGGGCACCACGACGTATGGCGAGAACATCGGGGTGATGGCGGCGACCAAGGTCTACTCGACGGCGGCGTACTGGGTCGCCGGCGGGTTCGCGGTGCTGCTCGGCTTCCTGCCCAAGGTGGGCGCCCTGGTCAACACCATCCCGCCGGGCGTGCTCGGCGGCGTCACCACGGCGCTCTACGGCCTGATCGCGATCATCGGTGTGAAGATCTGGATCGACAACCACGTCGACTTCTCCCGCCCGACCAACCAGTTCACCGCCGCTGCGGCGCTCGTCGTCGGCGTCGCGGACTTCACGTTCACGAGCGGCGACCTCACCTTCAACGGGATCGCCCTGGGCACCATCGCGGCGATCGTGATCTACCACGTCATGTCACGCCTCGAGCCTGAGCCCGCGAAGGCTCGGTAGAGGCGGGAGGTTGAGGAGGCGACTCGGGACCGAGCCTGCGAGGGGCTGAGCCAGACGTCTCGAAACCCACGCCTCGAGCCTGAGCCCGCGAAGGCTCGGTAGAGGCGGGAGGTTGAGGAGGCGACTCGGGACCGAGCCTGCGAGGGGCTGAGCCAGACGTCTCGAAACCCACGTCTCGAGCCTGGCCCGGCGAAGGCTCGACACGGCGGGAGCTAGCGGCGTACGCCCCGGAGCAACAGCTCGGCGAGGTGCAGCGCCTGGCGGCCCGCGAGATCGTCGAGCTGGGTCCGGCACGAGAACCCGTCGGCCAGGACCACGGCGTCCGGGCCGGCACTGCGTACGGCGGGCAGCAGGTCGTGCTCGGCCACCTGGACCGACACCTCGTAGTGGCCCTGCTCGACCCCGAAGTTGCCCGCGAGGCCGCAGCAGCCGCCGACCCGCTTGATCGAGGCACCCGTCTGCGCCAGGAGGGCAGCATCGGTCTCCCAGCCGATGACGGCGTGGTGGTGGCAGTGTGGTTGGGCCACCACCTCCACCCCGGTGAGGTCCGGAGGCGTCCACTCACCCCGGCTGACGCGGTCGGCGAGGAACTCGGCCAGTGAGCGCACCCCCCTGCTCACCTCGGCCACGCGAGGGTCGTCGACGAGCTGGCCGGCGTCCTCGCGCAGGGCGGCCAGGCAGCTCGGCTCCAGCCCGATGACCGGGGTGCCGGAGGCGACGTAGCCGTGCAGCGTCTCGATCGCCTGCCCCACGATCTTCCGGGCCGCGTCGAGCTGGCCGGTCGTGATCCAGGTCAGGCCGCAGCAGGCCTTCTCGGGGATGACCGCCGCCCGCAGGCCCGTCGCAGCGAGCAGCTCGATCGCAGCCCGACCGGTGTCGGCGGCGAACCGGTCGGTGAACGAGTCGGCCCAGATCCAGACGTCGACATTGGCTGCGAGCGGGGTGTTCCCCCCGCGCAGCGGTCGCTCGGAGAACCTCGGCAGGCTCCGGCGCTGGTCGACGCCGGCGGCCAGCTTGGCGACCCGGCCGACCGTCTTGCTCCGGAGCATCGCGTTGGCCAGCCTCGGTGGGGTCATCCGGGCCCAGCGCGGCAGCTGACCCAAGGCGTAGTGGGAGCGCGGCCGCAGCTTGCGACGGTACTTCTGCGAGAGGGCCTCGGACTTGTAGGTCGCCATGTCGATGCCGGTCGGGCAGTCACGGGCACAGCCCTTGCAGGACAGGCACAGGTCGAGCGCCTCGTCGACGGCCGGGTCGTCGAAGCCGAGGGTCCCGTTGACGACGTCCTGGAGCACGTGCGCGCGGCCGCGGGTCGAGTCCTTCTCCTCGCGGGTGGCGAGGAACGACGGACACATCACCCCACCGCTGGCGGTGTTGTCGGCGATGCACTTGCCGACTCCCGTGCACCGGTGGACGGCGTCCTTGAACGAGCCGGAGTCATGGGTCAGCTTCAGCGTCGTACGCACGGGACGCATGGGGGCGGCCAGGCGCAGGTCGGAGTCGAACGGCGCGGGGTCGACGAGGACGCCGGGGTTGAGCAGGTTGTCGGGATCCAGGATGCGTTTGGCCTGCTCCATCAGGGCGATCGCCTGGGGCGAGTACATCCGCGGGAGCAATTGCGAGCGCGCCCGCCCGTCGCCGTGCTCACCCGACATCGAGCCGCCGTAGGACGCCACCAGGTCGGCCGCGTCCTCGATGAACCGCCGGAACCGCCCGCGCCCGCCGGCGTCCTCGAGCTCGAAGTCGATCCGCACGTGGACGCAGCCGTCGCCGAAGTGGCCGTAGGGCACGCCGTCCAGGCCGCGATCCTTCAGCAGCGCGTCGAAGTCGCGGAGGTAGGCGCCGAGCTGTGCAGGCGGCACGGCGGCGTCCTCCCACCCCGCCTGGGCCGGGCGACTCAGGGAGCGGGCGGCGAGACCGGCGCCGTCCTCGCGGATCCGCCACAGCGCGAGCTGCTCGAGGGTGTCGGTGACGATCCGGTGCGGCACCCCTGCCGCGGCGGCCACGGCCCGGGCCCGCGCCTCGGCCTCGGCCTCGTCGACGCCGGTCACCTCGGCGAACAGCCAACCGGCCCCAGGGGGCAGCTCGGGGTGGCCGTCGACCATGCCGGCGATCCTCTGGTCGAGCCCCTCGCAGGCGACCAGGGGATGCTCCAGCAGGGCGGGTACGGCGTCCGCGGCGTCGGCCATCGTGGCGTAGCCCAGCACCGCCAGCGCCCGCGCCGGAGCGTCCTCGACGAGACGGACCGTCGCGTCCAGCACCAGCCCGAGCGTGCCCTCCGTGCCGACCAGGAACCGGTCGAAGCGACGGTCCCGCTCCGGCAACAGGTGCTCGAAGGAGTATCCCGAGACCTGGCGCCCGAAGCGCCCGAACTCGGTGCGCACGGTGCCGAGGTGCTCGTCGACCAGCGCGTGCAGCTTGGCTGCGGCCGGCGACTCGAGACCACCGGATGACGCCGCGACGACCGAGCCGTCGGCCAGCAGCACGGTCAGCGCCTCGACGTTGTCGACCGTGCGCCCGTAGCCGAGGGCACGTGACCCGCAGGCGTTGTTGCCGATCATCCCGCCGATGGTGCAACGGGTGTGGGTCGACGGGTCGGGACCGAACCGCAGCCCCTGCGGCACGGCCTGCCTCTGCAACGTCGCGTGCACGACGCCGGGCTGGACCCGCGCCGTCCGCGCCTCGTGGTCGAGCTCTAGGACCCGGTTGAGGTGCCGGCTGGTGTCGATGACGATGCCCGCGCCGATCGCGTTGCCCGCGATCGAGGTGCCGGCCCCGCGCATCGTGATCGGGGTGCCGGTCCCACGGGCGACCGCCAGCGTCGCGGCGATCTCGTCGGTGTGCCGGGGCCGGACCACGACGAGCGGTGGGATCCGGTAGAGGCTGGCGTCGCTGGCATGCAGCGACCTCGCGAGCGCCGAGTCGTCGACGTCGGTGACGCCGTGTGCCTTCAGAGCGTCGACGAGACCGGTGGCGCGTGGGCCGGTCACCACAGCTCGAGCGACCGGGTGAGGATCTCCGCCGCGTCCTCCTCGGTCACCTCGCGTGGGGCCGTGGCGAGCAGACGCTGCTGCTTGAGGGTGCCCTCGACGAGGTCGTCGATGTCGCCCTCGTCGTAGCCGACCGCGCCGAGCCCGTTGGGGATGGTGATGTCCTGCATCAGGTCGGTCAGCACCCTCGGGAGGGCGTCTGGACCCGCGTCGTGGTCATGGCCGGGGGCGAGGAGCTCCGCGGCCCTGAGGTGGCGCTCCGGGGACGCCTCGAAGGTCCACCGGAACGCCTCGGGCGCGGTCAGGGACACCGCCATCCCGTGCGGCACCATCGGCTCGTCCGCCGGGTAGCCGTCGGGGTGGAAGTCCTTGACCCGTCCCGCGATCGGGTAGGCGTTGGCGTGCGGGATGTGCACGCCGGCGTTGCCGAAGCCGAGACCGGCGAAGGTGGCGGCGAGAGCCATCTGATGGCGCGCATCGGTGTCGTCCCCGTGGCGCACGGCCCGGCGAAAGGACACCGCCAGCAGCGACATCGCCTGCTCCGACCACATGTCCGAGATCGGGTTGGCACCGCAGTAGGGAACCCGCTGCTCCGGCTGCTTCTTCTCGTACGACGTGAACGGCCGCGCGGTGTAGCTCTCCAGCGCGTGGCACAAGATGTCCATCCCGGCGGCCGAGGTCACTCCCGCCGGCTGCGTCAGTGTCAGCGCCGGGTCGACCACGGCGAGGGTCGGCCTCAGGCGAGGGTGGCTGATCCCGGTCTTGACCTTCTGGGCCAGCACGTCGAGCACGCAGATCGTCGTGGACTCCGCTCCCGTGCCGGTCGTGGTCGGAACGGCGACCAGCGGCTTGAGCGGCTTCTCGGGATCGCGCCCCCGGCCGACGGGGGCGTTGACGTAGTCCATCAGCTCGCCCTCGTTGGTGGTGAGCAGGTTGACCGCCTTGGCCGTGTCGATCGCCGATCCCCCGCCCACGGCGACATAGGCGTCCCACGGACCGGTGTCCCGCGCATGGGCGATCGCCGCCTCGAAGCTGGCGTCGGTGGGCTCGACGTGAGCCCCGTCGTAGACCGCCGCCTCGATGCCGAACTGAGCCATCTGGTCGGCCACCCGCTGGGGGTGCCCGGTCGCCGCGACGCCGGGGTCGGTGATCACGAGGACCCGGCGGACGTCGTGCTGCGAGAGGTCGTAGCCGATCTCGTCGGAGGCGCCCTCGCCGAACTTCAGGCCCGGCGCCCCGTAGGTGAAGACGGACTCATTCATGGGCCGAACCTATCGACCGGCTCACATGTCCAGCGCGGCGGCGACCAGCGTGGACACCGGGACCACCCCCGAGACCACGTCGGTCAGGCTCATCCAGGCCACCTCCTCGGTGGTGCCGCCCGACTCCTGGACCCGAGGCTCACCGGGCCCCACCGCGGCGGCGAAGACCAGGTGCACACCGTGGAAGTCCTCCTCGCGACCGTGCGGAGCGGTGCCGGTGAAGTGCTCGTCGTGCACGCCGAGCAGGGGTCCGACGGTGGCCGTCAGCCCGGTCTCCTCGGCCACCTCGCGCGCCATCGCGGCGGCGGGCGGCTCGCCGTGGTCGACGCCTCCGCCAGGAAGGGTCCACTGGCCGGGCCGCGGCCCGCGCACCGAGTTGCGGGTCAGCAGGATCGCGTCGTCGCGACGGATCAGGGCGTACGCCGCGAGCCGCTGCATGACGGCTGGTCGGTGGTGCGCCAGCGCCTCGCGGACCATCGGGACCGTCGCGACGGCACCGGCCTCGACGTCGGCCAGGGACCACCAACCGGCGTCGACGGTCGACCCGTCGACCTCGACGACCCTGGGTTGGGGAGCATCGGCGGCGACCCAGGCGTCGTAGACGATCCGCACGGAGTGCATGTCCGTCGGCACACCTGCACGATCCATGACGCGGTGCGCGGACCCGATCCACAGCGGGCGTCCGACCTGGCAGTCGAGCCCGGTCTCCTCGTGGACCTCACGGACCACGGCGTCGTCGGGATGCTCGCCGAAGTCGATGCCGCCCCCCGGCAGCGTCCAGAGCTCCGTCTCCGAGATCGAGGGCGCCAGCCGGGAGAGCAGCACGTCACCGTCACGCACGATCACGGCGTACGCCGCAACCCGCTGGCGACGCTCGAGCGCACCCGGATCGAGGGACATGGTGGGGAGTCTAGGGAGGGCGAGCCGGTATTTTGTGCCCGTGCCCGACGTCGACGCTCCCCTTGCACCCAGCCCTGCCCCGGCCAGGCAGCGCGACCCGTGGTTCGACAACGCCAAGATGGCGCTGGTCATGCTGGTGGTCATCGGACACTCCTGGACGCTGCTCCCGCTCAACCTGACCGACGGCGGCAGTGAGACCTCCACGCAGTTCGACACCTGGCTCTACAACTTCCTCTACTCCTGGCACATCCCGGCCTTCGTGATCGTGACCGGCTATCTCTCGAAGTCCTTCGAGTACTCCCGCAAGCGGATGTGGTCGCTGTTCACCACGGTCGCCGTCCCCTACGTGCTCTTCGAGGGCCTCTACGCGCTCTACCGCCACGTGGTCGGCGGTGTGGACTTCGAACGGCTCTGGGCCAACCCCCACTGGCCGATGTGGTATCTCGCCGCGATGTTCTTCTGGCGGCTGATGACGCCGATCTTCAAGCGGCTGCCGGGCAAGGTCGTGATCGCCGTGGCGATCAGCCTGCTGGCCGGCCTCTATGCCAGCGACATCTTCGACAACGCCCGGATCTTCGGCCTGCTGCCCTTCTTCGTGCTCGGCCTGAAGATGCACGAGGGCCACTGGAACCTGCTGCGCACCCGGCGCGCGCGGTGGTACGGCGCGGCGGCGCTGGTGATCCTGTTCGTGGTCGCCCGGTTCTCCGGGGACTGGATCGAGTCCGAGTGGCTCTACTACCGATCGCGTTACGACGCGCTCGACCCCGACAACCTGCGCGCCATGGTGATCAGGATGTGTCTGCTGCTCGCCGGCCTGGTGGGGTCCTTCGCGTTCTTCGCGGTGGTGCCGCGGACGAAGACCTGGTTCTCCGCCCTCGGCGGAGCGACCCTGGTGGTCTATCTGTTCCACGGCTTCTTCGTGCTCGGCGCGGAGTTCGCCGGCTACATGGACTGGGCCGAGACCCACTGGCCGATATCGCTGGTGCTGACCACCGTCAGCGCGATCGCCCTGGCCCTGTTCCTCGCCTGGCAACCGGTCTCGAGCCGGCTCAACGTTGCCGTGGACCCGATCGGGGCGTTCACCCGGCGTCGGAGGAGTAGGCGTCCAGATCAGGGCCCCAGCTCGGGGTGACCGCGTTGAACGGCACCACGTCGAGCCCCCTGGCGCGCTGTCGGGTGGGCGCGTGGCCGCCGAGGTGGTGGGGATACCACGTCGCCACCTCGCCGGGTCTGGGCCGATGGTGGGGCAGCTGCTGGAGTCCTTCGAGCAGACCGGTCAGGGCGTGCCCGAGCTGGTGCGTCCGGTCGGTGAGGTCATCCCCCGGGGCGACGTACATCGGGGTGCCGAAGGCCAGGTCGACCCGCCTGCCCCGGGTCCAGTCGATCGGCGGCTCCGGGTCCCCCACCGAGAAGAGCCGCTGGGTGCCCCACACCGCCACCGGGACCAGGGGTGCCCCGGTCTCGCGAGCCAGGGACGCCACACCGCGCATCAGCGGTCGGACCGTGTAGGAGTAGCTGATCCCCGCCTCCGGGAACGAGCCCACGGCCTCGCCACGCTCGAGCTCGCGGCGCGCGCGGAGATAGGTGTACGCCGGCGTCAGCCGGTTCACCGGGACGTGCCGCATCCGGTCCATGAACCACGGCACGACGGGAACCTCCCACACGTCGTGGCGGGTCAGGAACCGCACGTAGCGTCCGCGCGTCACCGCCGCCCGCTCGAGGAACACGAAGTCGGGGTAGGAGACGTGGGTCGCTGCGAGGATGACCGGGCCGGTGCGGGGGACGTGCTCGGCCCCGGACCAACGGACGTCGAGCCGCAGACCGCGCAGCGCGACCCGACCGAGCCCGTTCACGAACCGGTAGACCGGGTCCACACCCACCTCAGCCGAACGGCGGTCGGTCGTCGAACCGCACCGAGCGCCGCCCCGCCCAGCGCCACACGCGGGCTGCCCGGTCGCGGTCCTCGTCGGTGACGAGGTTCCCCATCCAGCGCAGCGCCAGGGTCATCAGCCAGTCGCTCCGCATGCCCGCGGGCCCGAGGGTCGGCAGCAGCCGGGGCACGGTCACCAGCCCGGCGAGCCGGCGGGCGATCGAGAAGGACTCCCCGTAGTGCTCGCGCAGCAGCTGCGGCCACGCCGCGGAGAGGTCGGTCTGCTCGGCCATCAGGTCGACGACGAGGCGTCCCCCCTCGAGGCCGTAGTCGATGCCTTCGCCGTTGAGCGGGTTCACGCACGCGGCGGCATCTCCGATCAGCACCCAGTTGGGGCCGGCGACGTTGGAGACCGCACCGCCCATCGGCAGCAGCGCCGACGTCGGCGCACGCAGGTCGCCGGTCAGCTGGAACTCCTCGCGGCGCTCGTCGGCGTAGAACTTCATCAGCGGACGCAGCGCGACGTTGGCGGGCCGCTTCTCGGTGGCCAGGGTGCCGACGCCGATGTTCACCTGGCCGTCGCCGAGCGGGAAGATCCAGCCGTAGCCGGAGAGGATCTCCCCGTCTTCACCGCGCAGCTCGAGGTGGCTGCTGATCCACGGGTCGTCGTGCTTTCCGGAGTCGACGTAGGAGCGCGCGGCCACGCCGTAGACCGTGTCGCGGTGCCACTCCCGGCCGAGCTTCTTGCCCAGGGGCGACCGGACACCGTCGGCGACCACGAGGCGCTCGCAGGCCACCTCGACGCGTTCGCCGTCGCGCTCGAAGACGACGGCGGTGACCCGCCCGCTCTCCCGGCGTACGTCGACCGCCCGGGCGCCGTCCATCCCCTGCGCACCTGCCTTGATCGCCGTGGTCCGGAGGTGGTCGTCGAGCTCGGTGCGCGCGACTGCCGAGCCGTAGGCGGGCAGGGACCCGCCGGGCCAGGGCAGCAGCAGCGTCTGGCCGAAGCCGTGTGCCCGCAGGCCGTGGTTGACGGTGTGGGCCCGCACCCAGTCGCCGAGGCCGAGGCGCTCCAGCTCCCCGATCGCGCGGGGCGTCAGGCCGTCGCCGCAGGTCTTGTCGCGCGGGAACACCGCTGCGTCCGCCAGGACCACGTCCAGCCCTGCGCGGGCCGCCCAGGCGGCGGCCGCAGAACCCGCCGGACCAGCCCCGACGACGAGCACGTCGGTGCGCAGGGGGGTGGAGGTGCTGGTCACCCGGACATTCTCGCAAGCGGGTGGGTGGGGTGCTGCGGGCGGTCTCGGTTCAGAGCAGCCCGGCAGCGCGGAACGCCCGGTCGTAGATCGCGCGGATCACCGGCTGCTTGCGGGCGTTGTAGTCCATCACGTGCCCACCGGCACCGTTCGTGACGT
>CAWJJD010000003.1:0-10157 GCA_963843075.1 uncultured Actinomycetota bacterium
GACGACGACCTCGCCCCGGGTGCCGTCCGCCTGACCCAGCCGGCACGTCAGGCCGACCCGGGCCGTGCTCCGGGTCTGCCTCGGGTCTGCCTCGGGGCACCTCGAGCTCCTCGGGCGACCGGTTTCGCCGATGGCGCGCTCAGGCACGCGCCACGTGCCAGCATGTCGCCCGTGAGCGTCCGCTACTTCGCCTTCGGTGAGATGGCCGTCACCGTCGACGGGGTCCGTCACCCCCTCACCCGTCGTCGCGAGCGGGGGGTGCTCGCGGTGCTGATGGCGGCGCACGGGGCCCCGGTCGCCGCGGAGCGGCTGGTGGCGGAGGTGTGGGGGACGGAGGCGCCGCCGCAGACGCTCGGCTCGCTGCAGGTCGCGGTGTCGCGGCTGCGCACCCTGCTCGAGCCCGGACGCGAGGCGCGCACGGCCACCCGGCTGGTGAGCACCGCCGCCGGATACGCCCTGAGGGCCGACGTCGACGTCGTCGACACCTGGAGGTTCGAGGCAGCAGCCGAGGCAGCCCTGGTCGCACGGTCCTCCGAGGACCGGCTGTCGCTGAGCGACCAGGCCCTGGCGTCCTGGTCGGCCGCTCCGTACGCCGACGACGACGCCCCGATGGTGCGGGCCGAGATCGGCCGTCTCGAGGAGCTCAATCTCACCCTGCACGAGCACCGGGCACGGACGCTGCTCGACCTCGGCCGCCCCGAGGAGGCGCAGCGGTCCCTGGCCGAGCTGGCTCCGCGGCACCCGTTCCGGGAGCAGATGTGGGGGCTGCTCGCACTCGCGCAGTACCAGTCGTCCCGGCAGGCGGATGCGCTGGCAACCCTGCGCACGCTGCGGGAACGGCTCGCGGACGAGCTCGGCGTCGACCCCTCGCAAGGCATCCGCGACCTCGAGGAAGGGGTGCTGCGGCAGGAGCTCGCCCCGGCCGCGATTCAGCCGGCCCGGGCGCCCGACCGGCCGCCGGGGACGGGACGAGGGCGTGATTCCCGGGGACGCACCGGCGAGGAGGCGCAGACCGGGTCGGTCGGCCGGGACGCCGTGCTGGCTCGGCTGCTCGGTGCGCACCGGGCCGCTCACGACCAGGGGCACGCGACGTTCGCGCTCGTGGCCGGGGAGCCCGGCATCGGGAAGTCACGCCTGGTCCGTGACCTCGGGGTCGCGGCCTCCTCCCGCGGCTCGACCACGCTCGTCGGCCGCTGCCTCGAGGGCGACTACGCACCTGCGTGGTGGCCGTGGCTCGCTGTGGTGCGGTCCCTGGCCGCCGAGCACCGGGTCGATCCAGCTCTCGAGCCGCTGCTCCGCGGCAACCCGGACGACCACGCGGCGGGCCACGCGGGTCCCGGGGCGACCCTGCGGCTGCTGGACGCCGTGGGCGACCTGCTCGCTGCAGCGGCCACGAACGCCCCGGTGCTGGTGGTGCTGGAGGACCTGCACTGGGCCGACGCGTCGTCGCTCCTCCTGCTCCGGCACCTGGCCGCTTCGCCTCCGGCGGGCCCGGTCACCATGGTGTGCACCCGGCGTACGACGGAGGCGCGCACGGACGAGAGCCTCGTCGACACGATGGCGGCCCTCGCCCGTGCGGGAGCCGAGCGGGTCCGCCTCGACGGCATCGACGAGGACTCGGTGCGGACCCTGCTCGACCGCGCCGTGGGCGCCCACGACCCCCGCCTCGATGCGCTCGTGGCCGAGATGTCGGGCGGGAACCCGTTCTTCGTCCTGCAGTACGCCCGGCTCCTCGCCAGCACGCCGGACCTCGCCGAGGTCGACCCGGCCGGGCTGCCGGTCCCCGACGGGGTCCGTGACGTGCTCCGGCAGCGCGTGGCCCGGCTCCCGCAGGAAGCGGCGCGGCTGCTCGTGTCCGCCTCCGTGCTCGGTCGGTACGTCGAGCCGGAGGTGCTGGCAGAGCTCACCGGGGTCCCCCTGGAGGTGTGCCTCGACCAGCTGGACCTGGCCCTGGCCAGTGGGCTGCTCGAGGAGGAGCGGTCGGCGTACTCCTTCGTGCACGCCCTGGCCCGCGAGAGCCTGCACACCGAGCTCAGCGCCGCGCGGCGGATGAGGCTCCACGACCGGGCCGGCCGGATCGTCGAGGCCCGGGTCGGCGGCGACGCCGACGCGGCCGCCGAGATCGCGCACCACGCGCACGTCGCGGCCCCGCTGGGTCCGGAGCAGGCCGCCCGGGCGTGTGAGTGGTTGACGCGGGCCGCGGAGGTCGCGGTCACCCGCCAGGCGCACCCCGAGGCGCTCGGGCTCTGGGAGCAGGTGCTGGCGAACACCACGTCGACGTCACTGACCGCAGCCACCGCCCAGCGCGGGCGCGCGGCGGCCCTGATCCGGCTCGGTCGGATGGCCGAGGCGCACGCCGCGCTGGACGCAGCCGTCGGCATCGCCAGCGAGCACGGCGAGTGGAGCATGGTCGCGGAGGCGACCACGGTCCTCAGCAGCGCCGGTCCATGGTCCTGGCGTGAGCACGGCGTCGTGCACGCACCCTTCGTCCGCGTCCTCACCGAGGCACTGCCCCACGTGCCTCGCGACCTCCGGGCACGGCTGCTCGCGATCCTGCAGATGGAGCACTTCTACGGCTGGAAGAGCGACATCGTCGACGACTACGGCCGCCGGTCCGTCGCCCTCGCGCGCGAGTCCGGGGACCTCGACCTGCTCCGCGACGTGCTCATGCTGCGCCTGATCGCCTCGACCGGGAGCTGGCAGGCGACCGAGCGGCTGGCGCTGGCCGAGGAGCTGCTCGGGCTGCAGCCACGGCGCGAGCTCGAGGTGACCGCGCTGTTCTACCTGGGCCAGACCCGGTGGGACAGCGGTGACCCCGACGGCGCCGACGCGGCGATGGAGCGGTGCGGCGAGGCTGCCGCCCTGGTCCGGCACACCGGCCTGGACATCCCGCTGGGATGGTGGCGGGCCGCGCGGGCGCGTGACCTGGACGCCCCGGGCCAGAAGGCGCTGCTGGAGGAGGTGCTGGCCCTGCACCGCTCGGTCGGGTACGTCGCCAGCCAGGAGCTGGAGTGCCTGGCCGCCGTACGACGGGGTCGGCCCGGCGCCATTGTCGCCGAGGAGACCGTCCGGCTGGCCGAGCAGGGTGGCATGCCGGTGCGGGCGCTGGTGGCGCACGCCCTGCTGGAGTCCGGCGACGAGCGGCGCGCAGGGGCGCTGCTGGGCGACCCGGCCCCCGACGAGGTCGTCGACTACAGCTCCACCGCCGGTCGGTGCCTGCGCCTGCTCGTGCTCTGCAGCACCGGTTCCCAGCAGGAGGTCCGGGAGGCTCTCCGCCTGCTCGAGGGTCACCTCGGCGCGCCCGTCAGCTACGGCACCATCGATCACCTCGGGGTCGTGGACCACTTCGTCGCCGCCGCGTACGCGGCGCTGGGCGACCCGCGCGCGCTCGAGGTCGCCCGCTCGGCGGTCGAGCTGAACCGCCGCCTGACCTGCCTGCCGTGGCTTCGACGGTCCGAGGAGCTGCTCGCCTCGCTCGGTGGCTGACCCGGCGAACAACGGGTAAGTCACACGCAAGAGCGCGGCAAGTCGAGCGCAGCAGCCTTCTTCTCACCGGCCCGGGAGCCGGGACGAGGAGAGGAATCCCATGACCTTCATGACCAGCCGCACCCTGCGGCCTACCACCCCGACGACGGCGCTCGACGACCTGCGCCGTCGTGTCACGGGCCGACTGACCACCCCCGCCGACGACGGCTGGGACCTGGCCCGGACCGCCTGGATCGTGAACATCCCCCAGCACCCGAGGGCGGTGCTCGAGGTCCGCGACGTCGACGACGTGATCGCCGCGGTCCGGTGGGCCGTCGACCACGGCACGCAGGTCACGGCGCAGCCGACCGGCCACGGCGCCAACGACACGCTCGAGGACGCCGTCATCCTGCGCACCCGCGCGCTCGGAGGCATCGAGATCGACCTCGAACGGCGTACCGCCTGGGTCGGAGCGGGGGTCAAGGCCGGCGAGCTCTGCGCCGAGCTGGACGGCACCGGGCTGACGTTCCTGTGCGGCTCCAACCCGGACCCGACCGTGGTCGGCATGACCATCACCGGCGGCCTCAGCTGGTTCGGCCGCGCCTACGGACTCGGCGCAGACAGCATCGTCACCGTCGAGATCGTCGACGGGTTGGGTCGGCTGCGTCGGGTGAGCGGCTCGGAGGACCCGGAGCTGTTCTGGGCGCTGCGTGGTGGCGGGGGCGACTTCGGCATCATCACCCGCGTCGAGCTGGCTCTGCACCCGGCGGCGACCGTGTACGGCGGCCAGCTGATGTGGCCCGCGGAGAAGATGCACGAGGTCCTCCGCACCTTCCGCGACGTCACCCGGGCGGCCCCCGAGGAGCTGACCGTCTGGTTCCACGCCTGGAGCTTCCCGCCGCTGCCCGAGCTGCCCGAGGCGATCCGTGGCCGGTCGTTCACCGGCGTCGCCCTGACGTACCTGGGCGATCCCGCGGACGCCGAGAGACTGCTGGCGCCGTTCCGGACGATCGAGGAAGTCTCACTGGACACCGTCGACGTCGTCCCCCTGGGCCGGTTGGGCGCGATCGCCAACGAGCCGACCGACCCGATGCCCGGCATGCAGCACAGCAGCCTGCTCGAGGAGCTCGACGACGCCACGATCGCGGCGCTGACCGACGTGGTCGCCCCCGGGCGCGGTTCGCCGCTCACCATCTTCCAGATCCGTCACCTCGGCGGCGCCCTCACCCGCACGCCCGTGGGCGCCGGGTCCCACGGGCCCGTCACCGAGCCGTACAACCTGTTCGCGCTCGGTGTCCCGGTGGTGCCCGAGCTGGTCGAGGCGATCTCGGCGTCGTTCGACCGGCTCACCGCTGCGGTCGCGGGCGCCGCCAGCGGGCGCACCTTGCTCAACTTCCTCGAGTCCGGGCAGGACCCCTCGCTCTGGTGGAGCAGCGAGACCCGCGAGCGACTCGTCAGGGTCAAGCAGTCCTCCGACCCCCTGCAGACCATCCGCAGCAACCGTCCCGTCCACGGCTCGACCGGCCACGAGAACAGAGGAGAAACGACATGAGGACCACCACCATCAACCCGTGGACCTGGCAGGACCAGCTCGGCTTCAGCCAGGGGGTCCTCGTCGAGGAGCCGCGGCAGACGCTGTACGCCGCGGGGCAGGGGCCCGTCGACGCCGACGGCAACCTGGTCCACGAGGGCGACGTCGCCGCGCAGGCCCGGCACACGATGGACAACATCGAGACCGTCCTGGCGGCGGCGGGCATGACCCTGGGCGATGTCGTCCGCTACGACATCTACGCCGTCGGCCTGCACGACTACTTCATGGGCGGCGGCCACGCCGAGGTCGTCAAGCGGTTCGCCGAGGCCGGCGTCGTTCCCGCCGGCGGCATCGCGACCGAGGTGGCCGCGCTGTCGATCCCCGGCATGCAGGTCGAGATCACCGTCACCGCCTGCCGTTGAGATCTGAACGGTCGCCCGGACCGCCGTGTCGCGGGCCGGGCGGCCGTTGGTCTCGGCTCCTGGCCGGGCACGCCGGCGCCCCTCAGCGGGGTGCCGGGGCGTCTGCTCGTCACCTGGGGATGCCGTAGGGATCGGCGTTGACGCTGGAGATCGGCACGATCTCGCGCCCGAGGGGCACAAGCGACAGGGGGATCATCTTCCAGCAGGCGACGCCGAACGGGATTCCGACGATGGTGACCATCAGCAGCAGCCCCGTGACCAGGTGCACCACGGCCAGCTCCCACCCGAAGAAGATGATCCACACGACGTTGCCGATCACCGACCAGAAGCCGGCGTCTCGCCGCCACGTCGTCGTCCGGCCGAACGGCCAGAGGACGAAGTTCGCCAGGCGGAAGGAAGCGATGCCGAAGGGGATCGTCACGATGAGCAGGAACGCGAGCAGGCCGGCCACGGCATAGCCCAGGGCGAGCCAGAATCCGGCCAGGACCAGCCACAAGATGTTGCCTATCGTCCGCATGAGACCAGCGCAGCAGATCGACGGCTCATGTCAAGGCATTCGGAGTCACCCGAGCGGGTGCGTCCGTCCGGCCGGGCGGATCACCGCAGTCCAAGCATCCAGTCCACCTAGGCTGTCGTGGTGAGTGAGGCGCTGGACGACGGGCCGTTCTTCCACGGCACGAAAGCCGATCTGCGGGAGGGCGAGCTCCTCACCGCGGGCTTTCGGTCGAACTACCGGCCAGAAGTCGTGATGAACCACGTCTACTTCACCGCGCTCCCTGATGGCGCCGGGCTCGCCGCGGAGCTCGCGGCGGGCGAGGGCGCTCCGCGCGTGTACGTCGTCGAACCGACGGGAGCCTTCGAGGACGATCCGAACGTGACCGACAAGAAGTTCCCCGGCAACCCCACCCGGTCGTACCGCAGCAGGGAGCCACTCAGGGTGGTCGGCGAGGTCGCCGACTGGACACGCCAGACCCCCGCGGCGCTCCAGGCATGGCGCGACCGGCTGGCAGCGCTGCGCGCGGACGAGCGTGGCGAGATCATCAACTGATCGGCGGACGAAGCCCTCACGTATGCACCTCGTGCGCGTCCGGTCGCGGCGGGATCGAGCACACGCTGCGCCACATGGCCGTTATTGCCGGGGCACACTGGGGCCATGACTCGCGACGACGTCCTGGCGATCTGCCTCGGTCTGCCGGCGGCGGAGGAGACCTACCCGTTCGGCGACGAGGTAGCGGTGATCAAGGTCGGCGGCAAGATGTTCGCCCTCGTGCCGCTCTCCGGGGAGCCCGGGTCGGTCAACCTCAAGTGCGACCCTGCGCGGGCGCTCGAGCTGCGTGAGGCGTACTCCGGGATCCGACCGGGCTACCACCAGGACAAGCGTCACTGGAACACCGTGGACCTCGACGGCTCGGTCGAGGACGACGTCGTGCGCGGCCTGATCGCCGACTCCTACGACCTCGTCGTCGCGGGGCTGCCCCGCTCGGTCCGCGCGGAGGTGGCCCCGGGCTGAGCGCCGACAGCAGGTGCCGACGACCACTGAGATTGCGTCCCGAAGACGCTCGATGAGGATGGATCTGCAACACCAGCGCGGGCGAATCTGCAACCGTTCCACGCGCGGACAGCGACACAGGATGTGCGCTCTCGGACCGGGATTGGTCGAGACGGAGGCCGCCGACCGAGTTCGTGGATCCCGACCCACAGTGCCCGAGCGCCAACTAGATTGCTTCGATGACCAATGCGGGGGCCGATCTCTCGCCAGGCCCCGTTGCCACCAAACCGCACGAGGGCGGCCCCGGCTCAACGGGTGGGCGGTACTCGTCGGCGCTGCGGTGGCCTTGGGGCTCGTGGCGGCAGCGGGGTTCGTCGTTGGTGCCGATGTGACCGAACGTCGCCACGACCTTGGGGGATGGCACACGGGGTTTGCGCACGTCGGAGTGAACGTGGCCTCGGTCGACTACGACGGCTGGGTCTACGGCGCGAGCGACTCCGTCGAGGCGTGGATCGACCGTGACGGTTCGTGGCACGAGTCGGGATGGCCAGCCTGCCTGCGTGTAGCTCCAGGGAGCGGCGGCCCTGTGGGCGACGTCACGGTCCGGTTTGCGGCTCACGAAGTCACGGTCGACGATCAGAGCTGGCGGCCGATCGTTGCGGTCGACTGCCGCGCGAACGACTCCCAAGCCCGCTGACAGCCATGCCGCCCGGATCGCGGCTGATGAGTGCGTTCCGCAGCCCTCCGGTCAACGAGAGGCGTCAGGTCAGGGCCGCCGTGCCCACTCCGGGGTCCTGCGCCTACTGGGCCACCAGAACTCCTTCGCGGTCCAGCATCCAGCGAGGAGGAAAGTGGCTGCCAGAGTCAGGAACACGTAACCGAACCACGCGTTCGCGACCAGACCGAAAATGCTCCCAAGCGCGAACGCCGTGGTGATGGCGGTGCAGGCGATCGCAGCCGATAGGAAGACGTAGCCTGCGCGCGCGAACTTGGCCGCTTCTCGTTCGTGAGTGGTGAACCGGCTCATGAAGTACCGCCCGGCACGCCAGCGCCGATGCAGCCACCAGGAAACCAAGGCGGTGACCGCGGTGACAGGGAGCATCCATCCCGGCAGTTCGGGCGGCGGAGCCGTGGTAGTGGCAACGATCAAGGCGGTCGACAGCGCGAGATCGGGCATGCTCATGACGAGCGAACCCTACGGCGCGCAGATCGACACGAGCGAGCTCATCGCGGCTCCGGTCCGGTAAATCGGCGGATCGTTGAGTTCACCCTGGCCGGCAGGACTCGGCGGTCACGCGCGCGACTCATCCAAGGGCGGAAGGCTGCGCGGCGGGTCCCCTTTGCCAGCCCAATACTCGGTGCCCTCGGCCCAGGCCGGGCGAACGATGATCGCGTCGGTGCGCTCGCGACACCAGCTGAGCACCTGGCCGAGATCGGCGACGGCTGGCCCATCCTCGATCCAGTCGTCGTCCCCGTGATCTGACTGCCAGGACACCCAATACCAACCAGACTCGGTGTCGTCGCCATCATCTGTGGGGTCTCCGATGTCGTCGTGCTCCAGCCAGGCGACCCACACGGTCCCGGTGCGGCCACGAACCTTGACATCGGAGGCCGCCACGTCGGCCAGGTACGCAGCCTTCTCACGAAGCTGCGGAACAACGTCATCGTCATCCGCGACCCGACGAAGCCGCTCTGCGGCCAGGACCCGGAGTTTGCCGTTCCGCACAGCGCCGGTCTCCGGCACGACCTCGAGGATCGCGGCGGCCAGGCAGCAGTATCCCTGGCCCCGCAGGTCGCGGACAAAGGACAGCACGACACCCTCGAAGGGACGAGTATTCGTCATCCTCGATGGTTCCACAGACGCCGGCCCGCGGACTTGGGTTTGCCATCGCCCGGATCTCGACAGGACCGCGCACAACGCGCAGATCCGCCCGCGCTGACGCGCACGCCATGCGGCATAGAGAGTGCGTTACTCGGACGCACTGCGTCCGGGTTCTGTGGTGTGGTGTCGTCATGAGCAGGCAGGGATGGCGGGACTTCCTCGTGGCCGACGGGGTCGAGGAGTGGGTGGTGCTGCACGGTGGGGCCGTGGCGGCGTACGACGTGAGTTCGCTCGCCGAGGCGAGTGTCCTGGCGTCTGAAATCACGGACATACCAGGGGTGGCCGGTTCGGGTGCCCTGCTGACGCTCGCCGATCGCCGCCTCACCGTGCGACTGACCCGTGGCGTCGAGCTCCTGGAACCGCACCACGTCGACCTCGCGCGGAGGATTTCGGAGGTCGCCCGTCGACACGGGGCCGTCGCCGATCGCGGTGCCGTGCAGGAGGTCCAGCTGGCGGTGGCTGCCCGGCCCGGCGACCTGGATGTCGGCTTCTGGCGCGCTGTGTTGGGCTATGACACCGTGGCCGACGACAACGGCGTCGACCCGCTCGGGCACGGGTCAACGGTCTGGATGCAGGACCTCGACCCGGCCAAACCGTTGCGGCACGCGATGCACGTCGACGTGTCGGTCGCCCGCGAGCACGCCGTACGACGCCTCGAGGCTGCGCTCGCGGCCGGAGGTCGTGTGGTCGAAGCCTCTGAGGCACCGGCGTGGTGGGTTCTCTCCGACCGCGCAGGTAACCGAGTCTGCATCGCCTCCTGGCCCGACGGTGCCGAGCGCTCCTCGCGCGACCTGAGCGACTGAAAGAGACCACGATGACCACCTGATACGTCCGCGAGAGCGAACAGCGGCATGACCGTGCGGCTTGAGCGATGATGGCGACGTGGCCAAGGGACCCCCCGACCGCTTCCTGTCCGAGGACGGGCGCACTGGTTGGTTTGCCTTCGACCCGGTGAGCGGCGGCTCCATCCAGGGTGACGACGAAGACCCCGTCATTCACTTGGTCCTCCTCCGCGCAGACGAACACGCAGGTCCGTTCTGGGACGACGAGGGCCGCCTCAGCGACGACTACGAGGAACTGCGGCGGTGGATTGGCATCTCCCGACGGCTGTTTGACGATGTGATGGCTTGGAACGCCGACTTCGCCGCGACGTTCACCGCGCGGCGCGACGCTCAGTGGCTGGCTCGCCATCGAGCCACTCAGCGAGCACTGTCAGACCGCCTGCGACAGGAGGTCCACTCGGGCATCCGCGTCGCTGACGCTGGTGACTGAGGGTCCAGTCTGTTCGACCGCTCATCGGCTGCGGGCGTGACGAGGCCTTGGATCGCTCCCTTGCAGATTCGCGCGTCGTCGGCACAGGGGCAGGAC